>OX638293.1:452500-2686407 GCA_951812335.1 Rhodothermales bacterium | reverse complement strand
CGGCGGGCTGGCCGTCGGCGGTTCGTCCGTGGTAGCGCCCATGTACATTGCGGAAATAGCCCCGGCCCGGCTGCGCGGACGGCTCGTGGCGGTCAGCCAACTCAATGTGGTCACCGGGATCCTGCTGGCCTTTTTCTCCAATTACGTGGTGACCCAGATCATTGCGGACGCAACGGCCTGGCGGTGGATGTTCGGCGTGGAGGCGGCCCCCGCCGCACTGTTCTTCGCCTTGCTCTTTTTCATCCCGCAAAGCCCCCGCTGGCTCGTCAAGCGAGGGCGTTCGGAGGAGGCCCGCGCCGTACTGGAGCGTCTCGGGAAAGTCGAGATAGATAACGAAATGGCGGAAATCGTCGCTTCGCTGAAGACCGAGACCGGTCAGACGGGCAGCAAGCTGTTCCAGAAGCGCTATACCTTTCCGATCCTTCTGGCGTGGGGGCTTGCCATGTTTAACCAGCTTTCCGGGATCAACGCGCTGATGTACTATGCGCCGCGCATCTTCGGTATGGCGGGGGCCGGCGTCGACGACGCCCTGTTGCAATCGGTGGCCGTGGGCGGAACCAACCTCATCTTCACCATTTCGGCGTTTTTCATCATCGACCGGTTCGGGCGTCGTCCGCTGATGATCGTAGGCTCGGCGGGTACGGCAGTCTGCCTCGCCCTGGTGGCCTGGGCCTTTTTCGTCGGGGGCGACCACATGGGGACCCCCGTGCTGATCGGCCTGCTTGGATTCATTGCCTTCTTCGCCCTGTCGCAGGGGGCGGTGATCTGGGTTTTTCTTTCGGAAATTTTCCCGAACCGGGTGCGGTCCAAGGGCCAATCCCTCGGTTCGTTCACGCACTGGTTCATGGCCGCTGCGGTTTCCTGGACTTTTCCTGTAGTGGCCTAGGCGTCCGGAGGGTTCGCCTTCGCGTTTTTCAGCGCCATGATGGTGCTTCAGCTGTTCTTCGCTGTCAAGGTAATGCCTGAAACGAAGGGGCTGTCGCTGGAGGAACTGGAAGTCGAATTGGGCATCGGCACGGCGGAGCTGGAAGCGCTCGAAGAGCGGCTCCATGCGGAAACTCGCGAGAGAATATGAAATTTCGTCTAAGGATAGTTCCAGGACCACGGGATCATGGAACTATCCTTAAGAAAGTTCTGATCAATCCGGCATTGGGAGTTGCATTGAAGATTCGAGGCCGGGGAAGGGCGATTTCAGGTTAGACAGGGGCGGTCAGGGGCCTGATCCAAGGCCGAATCTACGATATTGTTGGGTTTTCGCGCCCCGGACGGGGGCGCCCGGGCATACTATCCCGCGACCGCTATCGATTTCTTGCGCGCCATGTAGAGATTCGCCAGCGAAAACAGCGTATATAGACCGGCGCCCGCCCCTCGAAGAATGAGACGCCCGGCGCAGCCGCTGCGGTCCGGCTTCCGTTCCTTTCGCGTAACCTGCCGGTGGACGTTTTCGTAAATTATTCACGATTTTTTCAATACCCCTTCCTTTTTAAGCTGCTTGTCGCTTGTACATATTTTCCGGATCGTTCGGCGATCATGGTTCGTCGCCCCTTTCCTTTTTTCGGTACTCGACACGAATCGTTCTCCTTTCTGCCGTCTCATGGATTCGCACAGTCGTTAGATCGAACATGGATCGGACAGCCATCGCACACTTGTAAGCTGGGCTTTATGATCGCTTCAAGGTCGATTTCTGGCCTGCGGCGGCTCCGGGAGGCTTGACAGTGGCCGGGCCTGCGTGTAGATTTGCGACTGTCGTTCTTCCGTACTCTCTATTTCACTTCCCATGAGTATCCGCACGCTCCGCTTTGGCGTTCTTCCTGTCGTTGCCGGCTTGTTCCTCGGCGCCTTCCTGCTTTCGAGTTGCGACTCCGGGGGGGGGGGCTGGCTGGTCTCGAGGACCTCTCTTCCAATAGCGCTCCGGTAACCAAGGTCCGGGTCTGGTACGAGGAACAAACGCAGCTTGCGGTTTCGGAGCATCTGGCGAATGCGTCCGGCGACGAGGATTCGCTTTTGATCGCTTCGTTCGTGGAAAAATACTCGCCGGACTGGAACAAGGCGGTTATGCTGTCTCGCAAGGATGGAGGCCGTACGATGGTAACCACGCTTGGGTCGTATACCGACGAGAAGTACGATACGACCATGTATCACGTACGCACGATCCTTGTCGATCTGGATGCTTCCGGAGACGTCGAAACCGGTAACGTCGTTATTTTTTCCAGTCGGGACGCATTGTCGAAAGACGGATTCGATACGTACGCCAGGCAGTACCTTACGAAGGATTTCGGGGACGTCGAAATGACCGTATCCCGGTATACTACCGGATTCGAAGCGGTAGACGCTTTTCTGTATCGACCGGGTCAGATTCCTCTTGAACTTTCGATAAGTTTGACTAAAAAAGAGATTTCTTCTTCCGGTAAACTTGGCAAACTGGGCGCAGACGCTTCGATATTGGGTCCTGATACTATTTGCTATGAGAGTTGCTATCTCGCTTTCGGTCGAACTTGCGCTTATGGTGTTTCCGATCCAACGGATCGCTACTGTACGATTAATTCCGAGTTAGTTTGTGTAGATGTTTGTTATGAAACTTCTGGCGGCGGCGGTGGTCCTGGCGGCGGTGGTACGAGTGGTGGCGGTGGTGGTGGCGATGAGGAAGAGGAAGATTGTTCTTGTAGCAATCCTCTTTCTTGTGATCTTGCTGATGAATATACGTCAAGCGATCAAGGATCCTGGTCATGTTCAAAGTTTAATCAGATTGCTTCTAAATGGAGAGTTGGGAAAGAAGGTTATGAAAATAAACATAATGGATTGGGTTATATTTCTCTGACTTTGGAGGGTAATGTCATTGGAATGGGATATGAATTTGGCATGACTTTTAATATTACTTCGGCCTATCGTTGTCCTGTTGGAAATAGTAAAGTATCTGATGCGACTAAAAGTCAACATAAATATGGAACGGCCGCTGATCTTAATCCTCCTTGGCCGCAACGGAATAGATGGACACAGGATTTCAAACGTGAGATTGCCGTTAGTGCTGTTCGTGAAAGAGGCGCTGGTTGGTCTAAGTATAATTATTCCGATAGAAATCATGTGCATGTCGATTGGGGACCGAGTGGACCGAGTCGTCCTCTACCATGGTCCGATTAGATTTTTCTCCACTTTCGCTTTCTCTTAACCTACCTTCCGATAACCATGAACCGCTTTCGTCTCGTACTCGTTCTTTCTTTTGCGCTTCTTCTTCTGGTTTTGCCTTCTTACGCGCAGAACTTTAATTTTTCCGTATCGTCTCAAGCGGCGATTGCGGCGCGCCTCGAGAGTTCCAATCCTCGGGAAGCGGAAGATGCCTTGATGGATCTTCTTGAAGGAGTTGGAAACAGAGATTTGAAGGCTGTTGTTTCTGCCAACGTTAAATCCTCTCTTCGGACGGCGCTACGCAATGAAATTGATCGTCCGGCGCGGATTAAAGCGGGCGAAACGTTCGAAGCTCCTTCGGAAGAATATACTCGCTTCCTCGCGGAAACGTTGATTGCTCTTCAGGATCGCGAGGCCATACCGCTTCTTATAGAAATCGCTCCTATGGGCAATATGATTCAATACGGTCTGCTGGGCTCCGGACCTTCGCTTGTACCTTTTCTTGTGGAATATTCCAAATCTCCGAATCTTACTGATCGACAAATAACGGGAGTGCTTGATATGTTTCGCGTCGCGCTTAGAGAATGGGGGGAATTCGATCCGCAGACTCGCGAACACGTTAAGAATCTTGTGATACGAGAACTCTCGGTTCCTGATGATTATACGTATCCCGTTAACGAACCTCTTGGGGCGTGGCCTGCTGCTATGTATCTTGCATCCTCTCTGGGCGATTCCGATCTCAGAGAGATGATCATAGATCTTATTCCTGTGGATGAGCGGCTTGCTTCTCGACCTGGTGGGTATTATCGTCCTCGAACGAAAGATCTCCTTGAGAACTGGAATGGGGTAAGGCGTGAACCGGTTTATATTGACGACTGATCTGTACAAATTTAGGATACTCTGATTAAAACCACCTCGCCCGGCACTTCACTTTCGCACGCAAAGGGAATTACAGACAAAGGTTGACATTTTCAATTTAAGTTCATAACTTACAGTCATTTAGAATAAACGGATCAGATCATGTATAAAGCACCTGGGAAAGCGTACCGCAACGGCATAACCCTGATGCAACTGGCCGACATGTTTCCTGACGAGGAAGCAGCCCGCAAATGGTTCGAGGCGCGTATCTGGCCGGATGGTCGCCATTGCCCGCGCTGCAAGAGTAGAAGGACGTGCGAAGCCTCTCATGCAAAGATGCCTTACTGGTGCACCGACTGCCGCTCCTACTTTTGCGTCAAGGTCGGCACCGTTATGCAGGCGTCGAAATTACCGCTTCGCAAATGGGCTTACGCCATTTACCTGCATATGACGAACCTGAAGGGCATATCCAGCATGAAACTGCATCGGGATATAGGTATCGGTCAGGATACGGCCTGGCATCTGCTCCAGCGCATCCGCAAGGCATTCGAAGAGAACGACAACAACCTGTTCGGCGGGCCTGTCGAGGTAGACGAAACCTACGTGGGCGCCAGGGAAGCGAACAAGCACGCATCGAAGAAACTCCACGCCGGACGCGGGCCGGTTGGCAAGACGGCCATCGTTGGCGTGAAGGACCGGGCCACGGGCGAGATCGAGGCAGAGGTCGTAGAGGATACGACAAGCGAAACCCTGCAAAACTTCGTGCTTGAGCGTGCGGCATTCGGCGCTACGGTTTATACCGACGATCACAAGGCTTATAGCGGCTTGCGATATATCTACGATCTCGAAACGGTGAAACATAGCGCAGCCGAGTATGTGCGCGGACAGGCGCACACGAACGGTATCGAATCTTTCTGGGCTACGCTGAAGCGGGCGCACAAGGGCGTTTATCACAAGATGAGCGTCAAGCACCTTCACCGCTACGTGGCGGACTTCGCAGGTCGCCAAGGCATAAGAAATCTCGATACGATGGAGCAAATGGGCCGTGTAGTAGACGCAATGGCAGGAAAATTCCTGACATACAGAACGCTGGTGGCAGGCAACGAACAGCGCGTCGTCAACCTTTCCGGGTAATTCCCTAATAAATTGGTTACATGTAAACCAGGAGGACCCTGTAAATCTCGTAGCCAACATCAGTATGGGACGGCAGTCGATCTTAATCCTCCGTATAATGAGGGGGGTAGATGGACATTGAAATTCAAATCAGATCTTGCTCAAGATGCCGTTAACAGCTACGGGGCTGGATATTCCGATTACAAGTACGAGTCTGAAAATCATGTGCATGTGGATTGGGGACCTATTCGATGTTCTCCATGGCAGAAAGAGGATCCTTCTCATTCTTGCTCCCTGCTATGATCCTGATTGTGATCGATTCGCGTCCTTATTCATTCACAAACCCCTACTGCCATGAATCTTTTCTCTATCCTTTTTGCTTCCTCGCTTACGTTTTTTCTTGTCTTTTCGGCATATGCACAGGACGTTACTCTTTCCGTTCGCTCGCAGACTGCGATAGCGATGGACCTGGAGAGTGTCGAGCCGGATCGCGTGGAAAAGGCTCTGAATGATCTTTTTGATTTAACGAGGGGCGTTGGGCTTAAGAACGCTGCTACGCCCCGGATTAAAATGGCTCTTATGACGGCAATGAGTAATGAAATGGATCGGCGCAGTTCTGTTCGGTCTGGACAGACGTTTGATCATATGCATGAGGAGCTTCTTATTTTCCTTACCGATGCAGTGATAGCTTTGGAAGATCCCGATACCATTCCGCTTTTGATTAGTGTTGCGCATATGGGCAATACGCCTCGAATGAGTCTACTCGATTTTGGTCCTTCGATCATTCCGGCTCTTGTTGACTATTCCATGTCCGGGAATCTTACGGATAGTCAGCTAAGCGGAACGCTTGACATGTTTCGTATCGCACGCAAGGAGTGGGGAGGATTCGACATTGACACACGGACTCATATCAAGCGTCTGGTGATTGAACATCTTACTGTGCCAGAGGGTTATGTTAATGATTTTAACGAAACCAGCTTGGCTCGTTGGGCCGCTATAGACCTTGCGGCAGAGATGGGCGACACCGATCTAAAACCCTTGGTCGAGGCTCTCATTCCTGTTGAAGATCAATACATTATTGCGCATGGCCTTTCGCTAGAGCGTAATAGAGCACGCCGTGCCCTTTCCCGATGGGGTAAGGAAATGTATCCTGCTTCTGATCATATAGAGAGAGATTTGAATGATCCGCAATACAGGTAATTCTTTCCTTCTTGTGCTAAAAGTGGGGAATCCACTTGTACAAGAGAAATGGTTCGAAAAAACTGGACAGTTTTTTCAGCGTTTTTAAGTGTAGCACTGCATCGGGTTATGCCGCCTTGGGCAGCGGTTTTCGTTTGTAGAATACATCGTCAGGGGTTCTATTGTCAAGCCCTTGGTGCGGGCGTTCCTCGTTGAAGTAGCGCAGGTAGTCGGCGATTCCTTTCCTGGCCTCGGCCACCGTCTCGTACGCATGCCGGTAGACTTCTTCCTGCTTGAGGCTACGCCAGAGGCGCTCCACATACACGTTGTCCAGCCAGCGGCCTTTGCCGTCCATAGAGATACGTACGCCGTGCGCCTTTAGCGCTCCGATGAACGCCTCCGAAGTAAATTGCGCTCCCTGGTCCGTGTTGAACACCTCGGGTACTCCATAGCGGACAATGGCCTCTTCCATCGCTTCGACGCAGAAAGAGGCGTCGAGTGTGTTCGAGAGCCGGTGGGCGAGTACCTTGCGGCTGTGCCAGTCGATCACGGCTGCGAGATAGAGAAAGCCTTTCGCCATAAGGATGTACGTAATGTCCGCCGCATATACTTGACCGGGCCTGGTCACCTGCGTGCTCGCGAGCAGGTAGGGGTAAATCTTGTGCCCCTTTCCCGGAGACGACGTGCAGCGCTTCGGGTAGATGACCCCAAGACCCATAAGGCGCATGAGGCGAACGACGCGGCTTCTGGCGATGCGAACGCCTCGCCTTTCGAGCCTGCTCTTTATCGTGCGCGATCCGCTCGTGGGACGCTCCATGTAGAGGCGGTCGATCTGTTTCATTACGGCAAGATTCTCTTCACTCTCTTGCCGGAGACGGTAGTAAGCCGTAGAACGGCCCGGTTCGACCAGTCTGCACTGGCGAACGACCGGCAAGCGATGCGTGCGCGCTATCATGGCGCGGCGCTCGGCTAACGGTCGCGACCGAGCGCCTTCGATAAAAAATCCTTCTCCATGGACAACTCCCCGATCTTCGCCCGGAGCGCCTCGATCTTCCTGTCGCGTTCGTCGGGAACGTTGCGGCTTCGGACGAACGCCTCCTCGGCGCTCTCTGTGAGCTGTTTCTTCCAGGATTGTATCTGATTCGGGTGCACCTCGAAGCGTTCGGCAAGTTCGGCCAGCGTGCTGTCGCCGCGCATGGCGGCGAGGGCTAACTTCGCCTTGAACGAAGGACTATGGGTTCTGCGTGTACGTCTTGACATGGGTCTCCTCTGGTTGATTGGGTCGGAACAAGGTCGCAACAGTACACCTTAATTTCCGCCGAAATCTGTCCAATCAACCCGAACCACCTTTCATCGGCTTCACCTCCTTGTGAAACTATGTGTACGGATAACCACTTACACAGTTTAGCGGCTCCATGCGGATGCCCGCGAGAAAACATGAAATTTCGTCGAAGAATAGTTTTAGGACCCCGGGATCATGGAACTATCCCCAGATAATATGCTTAGCTTTTCGCTGAATTTTCATGCACCCCCCGTCTGTATTTCTTCCCAACCGGTTTGCGTAAGAAACATGTTCAGGAAACTACTGCTGTCGACTGCATTGGCGCTCTTTGGAGCGAACATTGCTTTTGCACAGGCTACTGTCACCGGAACCGTGACAGAAGCCGGAACGGATATCCCTTTGCCGGGCGTGAATATCGTCGTCGACGGAACGCTTACGGGCACTACGTCGGCACTTGACGGCTCCTACAGTATCGAGGCCGGTTCGGAAGACGTGCTCGTTTTTTCCTTCGTCGGATACCTTGCCCGGACCATTCCGGTAGGAGACGCTACGGTAATCGATGTGCAGTTGCAACTGGACGAGATCCTGCTGGAGGAAATCGTCGTGGTGGGCTACGGTACGCAGAGCAAGGAGGACGTAACGGGTTCGGTGGCCACCATCGATGTGACCAATGCCCGCAAGGGACTTGTTACGGCTCCGGACCAGCTCATCCGCGGCCGCGTGGCGGGCGTGAACGTTACGCAGAACAATGGGGAGCCGGGCGCGGGTTTCAACATCCGTATTCGCGGCGGGACATCGATCAGCGCTTCGAACGAACCGCTTTACGTGATCGACGGCGTTCCCATCGACAATAGCCCCATCACGCCGGGAGGCGTGGGCGTTGGAGGCGCTCCCGCTCCGGGTCGAAATCCGCTCAATATGCTCAATCCCGGCGATATCGAAAACATCACCATCCTGAAGGATGCCTCGGCGACGGCGATCTACGGTTCGCGCGGGGCCAACGGCGTAGTGCTGATTACCACGAAAGGCGGCTCGTCCGAACGTCTTTCCGTCAACTACGAAGGGTACGTTTCCGCTTCCCAGGCGTCCCGGTCGCTGGATCTGCTTTCGGGCGGCGAGTACCGATCGTTCGTACAGCAGCAGGTCGATTCCGGCGTGCTAAACCAGAGCAACCTGAACGCCCTTGGCGGTAGCGACACCAACTGGGAGGACGAGGTTACGCAGACGGGCATTTCGCATTCGCACAACTTGTCCTTCGCAGGAGGCGCCAGCAATACGAACTATCGCGCTTCGTTCAATTACCTGAATCAGGAAGGCGCCGTGATCAGTTCGGGGCTGGAACGTCTGACGGCGCGTCTCAACGCCGATACCGGCGTACTGGACGACCGGGTTCGTCTCGGTATCAACCTTACCACCTCTTTCAATCAGGACGATTTCGTGCAATACAGCGAGACGGGTGGATTCGAGGGTGCGCTTTTCACCAATGTGTTCGCGTACAATCCCACGTTTCCCGTTACCGATTCGGACGGATCCTGGTACGAAACCGGGACTGGCCGGCAGTCCGTACGAAACCCTGTAGCGCTTGCCAACCAGGTGGAGGACTTCTCGAAGATGACCCGGTCCCTGGGTAACGTATCGGCGGATATCGATCTCATCGAAGGCCTGACGTTCAGGATGAATTACGGGGCGGATCGTTCGCAGGCCACGCGCCGCACCTTCCTGCCGAAAAACAGCCCGGTCGGCGCCGAGTTCGGAGGGCGCGCCATACAGGCCAACAGGGAGCGCACCTCGCAAACGTTCCAGAGTTACCTTACCTACAACGATATTTTCGCCGACGACCATACGGTGGATATCCTCGCGGGGTATGAACACAACGAATTTCTGTTCGAAGAATTTCGTGCGGAGACGAGAGATTTCGTAACCGACGCCCTGAGCTATAATTCGCTTGAAGCCGGCGCCGAACTGATTCCGCCGACTTCGCAAAAGGAAACCAGCCGTCTGATTTCCTTCTTCGGCCGGGTGAACTACAATTACCGCCAGCGCTACTATCTCACCGGGGTGCTGCGCCGCGACGGTTCTTCCCGGTTCGGCGAAGGCAACAAGTGGGCCATGTTCCCCGCCGTTTCGGGCGCCTGGCGCATCAGCGAGGAATCGTTCCTTGAAGGGAACGATTTGTTCGACGACTTGCGCCTCAAGGCCGGTTGGGGCGTTGTAGGCAGCCAGGAAATCGCCAACTACCTGTCGCTCGCGCAGCTTGGGGCGGACCCGAACAATCGCGCTGTGATCGGCGGGGTGCCCATTACAGGGGTTGCGCCGATCAACTTCGCCAATCCGGACCTGCAGTGGGAGGAGACCTCCTCCATCAATGTGGGACTGGACTACAGCCTGATGGCGGGCAAGTTCTCGGGTTCGATCGAGTACTATGTCAAGAACACCGACAACCTGCTGCTGGAAATTCCCGTACCCCAACCGGCGCCGGTGCCGACCCGCATCGAAAACGTGGGAGAGACACAGAACCAGGGCATCGAATTTTCGCTGGATTATGCAGTGATTCAGGATACCGACCTGAATGTCGCCTTCGGGGGTGTTTTCAACGCCAACCGCAACGAGGTGGTGAGTCTTGGCAGCCGGGATCAGATCATAACGGGCGCGATCAGCGGACGCGGGCAATCCGACGCCTTCGCGCAGTTGATTCTTCCCGGCGAGCCGCTCGGCACGTTTTACGGTCCTATCTTCACCGGCGTGGTGGATGGAGTACAGCAGTTTCGGGACATTGACGGAGATGGCGAGATCGAGTCGACGGGCGACGACCGGACCATTCTCGGGAATGCGCAGCCCGATTTCACGTACGGCTTCCGCGCCAATGTGGATTGGAAATCCTGGGATTTCAGTCTCTTTATCCGGGGGGTTCAGGGCGTAGATATCTTCAATAACACGAGGCTGGTCTACGAAACGAAGAGTGCGGTTACCCAGCAGCAGAACTTCCTGGCCGCGGCGCTCGACGATCCCGACGGAACGACCGAAGCCGCCAAATTCTCTTCGCGCTGGATTGAAGACGGCTCGTTCATTCGCCTCGACAACCTGACGATCGGCTACACGATCGATACGGCGCAGGCGATGAGTCAGTTGACCAGCGCCCGGATATATTTCTCGGCCAACAACCTGCTGACCGTCACCGGGTACGAGGGATACGATCCGGAGGTGAATACGAATGCCGGATTGGCCACGATCGGCATCGATTACACGAACTATCCCCGGTCCCGCACCTTTACCCTGGGGGTAGCTCTCGGGTTCTGAGCATCACGATGATTGCAATCCCCGGTCGATTGCAACCATGTCCAGCTTTCTTATTACGTATAGCCACCGAATAGCGATGAAAGATTTCATATCCCGCAGACCACGACTGCTTAAGGGAATCCTGGTGCTCACGCTCCTTCTTCCCTCGTCCCTTGTTCTGCACGGATGTACGGACCTCGGCGAGGACACGTTCGGCATCGTTACGCCGGACCAGTTCTATGAGACGGACGAACAGATCATCTCGGCGCTTGCGCCCGTGTATTCCCTGTTCCGGGCCTTGCTTTGGAATTACCACAACCTGAGTCAGGTCAGTTCCGACGAAACGCTGGTGCCCACCCGCGGCTCCGACTGGTTCGACGGGGGGCGCTGGCTGTCGATACATCGGCATACCTGGGATCCCGGTCTTTCCGATCTGAACGGTGCCTGGATCGAGTCGTACACGGGCATCGCGCGGGCCAACGGTCTGCTCCAGATTCTGGAAGAAGCCGGCAACACGGATGCGGCGCTCAATGCGGAAATCCGTACCCTCCGGGCTTTTTATTACTACCTGCTTCTTGACCTTTTCGGCAATGTGCCTATCGTAGGCGACGACGAATACGTGATCGATGCGGAGAATCCGCCCGCGACCGAATCCCGGGCCACAGTGTATAACTTCGTTTTAAGCGAGTTGACGGCCGCCGTGCCCGATTTGCCCGCCAAGTGGGGTGTTTCGAATCAGGGGCGCATTACGAAAGGCGCCGCCAACGCCATGCTGGCGACGTTGTATCTCAATGCGAACGTATTCACGAAGAACAGCCCCGAGATCAACGTGTCCGGTCCGAATCCATGCAGTCAGAGCGATTGCCAGAACGCCATTGCGGCGGCGGATGCCGTGATCAACTCGGGCCTGTACAGCCTGCTTTCCGATTTCCACGGGAATTTTGCGGTGGCAAACGCAAACTCTCCCGAGTTCGTCATGGAGATACAGCATCTGAACCAGCCGGGGCTGGGCATGACCTTCCCGATGCGCGCCTTGCATTACAATCAGGGAACTCCGAGCCCATGGAACGGTTTTTCGACGCTTGCCCATGTGTACAATACGTTCGACGACGACGATGTGCGCAAGAATATCTTCCTGATCGGGCGGGCCGTCAACTACGAGACGGGTGAAGAGGTGGACAACCGGCAGGGCCAGCCGCTCATTTTCACGCCGGAAATCAATAACGTGACAGACGCCACGGAAGGAGAGGGCATTCGCATTCTGAAATTCCCCTTCGACGTGGATAACGCCGGCGGCGATATGTCGAACGACTATGCCTGGTGGCGTTTGTCCGAGATGTATCTGATCAAGGCCGAGGCGCTCAACGAAATAAACGGCCCGACCCAGGAGGTCGTCGATCTGATCAATCTTGTTCGCGAACGCGCCTTCGATCCCGACAAACCTGTTTCTCTTAGCGATTATCCGGACAAGGCCTCCATGCGCGATCGGATCATGGACGAGCGGCTTTTCGAGTTGACCTACGAGGCGCGCCGCCGTCAGGATCTGATCCGCGCGGGCGAGTTCACCGCCCCTTGGGATTTCAAGGAAAGACTTGACGGACATCTCGTCCTTTTCCCGGTTCCGCAGACCCAGCTCGATGCGAATCCGAATCTGACGCAGAATCCGGGATATTGATTGTTGCGATCGACAAGGTTGACGACTGTGCAAAGCCCGTCCGGAATAGCCCCGGACGGGCTTTCGCATAGGGAGTATTCGGCGCTTTTTCGCTTTTTTGACAACCTTATGCGCTCATCAACGTCTCAAAGGTATCGTGTTGCAACAACTTTACGTCACATACGAGGCGAAACCATGGCAATAAGAACGAACACGGTGCTCGTTCTATTCCTTACGGCCGCTTTGGGCATGGGTGGATGCGCTGCTTCGGGAGGCGTGCAAGATGGCGGTACGCTAGGCGATTCCGCAAAGGAGGCGTCCACCGGAGCCGTGACCACCCTGGACGTTTCTGAAATCCTGGAAGAGAATCCGACGGCGACCATTGCAGAGATGCTTCAGGGGCGCGTGGCGGGTGTGCAGGTCATCAACGGACATATCAGGATTCGAGGAGTAAACTCGATCCAGGGCAACAACGAACCGCTCATTGTCGTGGATGGCATACCGCTTGCCGTCGATCCGTCCACGTCCCACATCAATCCCCACGACATCCAGTCGATCAATGTGCTCAAGGATGCGGCGTCCACGGCCATCTACGGATCGCGGGGAGCGAACGGAGTGATCGAGATCAAAACGAAAAAGGGCAGATAGCGGAAGGCCGGGATGTGCGCCGTCGCTACCTTGCGTTCAGGCACTGGCCTTTTCTTCCGGCCAACAGCGTGACCGGTTCCGGCCACAGACGTTCCCATCGGAACCAGTATACCATGGCAAAACACATCTACAGACAGGTACGCGCCGCGCTCTCTTTTGTTATTCTTGTCGCCGGGGGCTTTTCCACCGGGTGTTCCGGTCCGCAGGAAGTGCCTTCGGGCGATCGTCTCTTCACCCTGATCCCTTCGTCCTGGAGCGGCGTCCGTTTCGAGAATCGACTGCGGCCGACCGAGTCCTTTAATGTGTTCACGTACCGCAATTATTTCAACGGCGGCGGGGTGGGTATCGCCGATCTGAACGGCGACGGGCTGCGCGATCTGGTGTTGACCGCCAATCGGTTACCGGATCGACTGTATCTGAACAGGGGCGCGCTCCGGTTCGAAGAGGTGACGGGCCGGGCCGGTATGGAAAGTGGACGCGGCTGGTCTACCGGCGTGAGCATCGCAGACGTGAATGGGGATGGCTTGCCGGATATCTATATCTGTCGGGCGGGCCATGCAGCCGGGGACGATCGGGCCAACCTGCTTTTTATCAATCAGGGGCCGTCCGACGACGGCGTGCCCCGTTTCGACGAACAGGCTGCTGCCTATGGTCTCGACGACACGGGATTTTCCGTCCATGCGGCGTTTTTCGATTACGACAGAGACGGGGATCTGGATATGTACCTCGTCAACAATTCGCCTCGAGAAGTGAGCAGTTTCGGGCTGCGCAACATACGCGACAGCCGCCATGAGGGCGGGGGCGACAAACTGTATCGGAACGATGGACAGGTCTTTGTGGACGTGAGCGCCGAAGCGGGCATTTACGGGAGCGAGATCGCATTCGGACTGGATGTGGTGGCCAGCGATTTCGATGCGGACGGATGGCTCGATCTGTATGTGTCCAACGATTTTTTCGAGCGCGATTACTTCTACCGAAATAACGGGAACGGCACATTTACCGAAGCGCTGGAGACGCATTTTTCCCATATCAGTCTTTCCTCCATGGGAAACGACGCCGCCGACATGAACAACGACGGACGTCCGGATCTGTACGTAACGGATATGCTTCCGGCAGACGATTACCGGCTCAAGACCACGGGTAGCCACGAGTCCTGGGACATCTATCGGGAAAAGGTGGACAATGGATTTTATCGCCAGTTTACCCGCAACACCTTGCAGTACAACCGTGGCGACGGCGCGTTCAGCGATATAGGCCCCATCGCGGGCGTGGCGGCCACCGACTGGAGCTGGAGCACCCTGATCGTTGATCTGGATATGGATGGGCACAAGGACATCCTGGTCACCAATGGGGTATACCGGGATGTGATCGATCAGGATTTCATGGCGTTCTTCGACGGAGAAATCCAGCGCATGGTGCGCGAGCGCGCCGACAAACTCGATTACCTCGAATTGCTGGAACGCATGCCCTCGGAGCCGATCTCCAATGTGGTTTTCCGGGGGAACGGGGATCGTACGTTCACCGACAAGACGGCGGAATGGGGGCTGGATACGCCCGCCTTTTCCAATGGAGCGGCGTATGGCGATCTGGATAACGACGGCGACCCGGATCTGGTGGTCAACAATATCGATGCAGAGGTTTTCCTGTACCGGAACGAAGCGGATACGCTGCATACGCATCGTTTTTTACAGGTTGGCCTCGAAGGGCAGGGCGCCAATCGCTTTGGCGTGGGCGCCCGGGTTACCGTATGGCAGGGGCGAACGCCCCTGGTTCAGGAGCAGATACCCTCGCGCGGTTTCCAGTCCACAGTAGACCATGTGCTGACATTCGGGCTCGGGGCAGGCGCCGCCGATTCGGTGGAGGTTCGGTGGCCGGATGGCCGAAGGCAAGTCTTCGAACAGCCTGCGATAAACAGCCTGCTCATCCTGCGACAGGAAGAGGCGGGCGCCGTACTGCCTGTTGTGCGCTCCGGACCGCCGCCCCGTTTTGCGGATGTGACGGGAATGTCCGGTTTGGCGTTCGTGCATTCGGAAAACGATTTTGTCGATTTCGACCGGGAATTGCTGCCGCTTCGCATGCTTTCCACCGAAGGCCCGCGCCTTGCCGTGGGCGATGTGGACGGGGATGGCCTCGACGACGTATATGTGGGCGGCGCCAAGAACTCGCCCGGCGAACTTTTCAGGCAGCAATCGGGCGGCGTCTTCGCGGCTTCCGATAGTGCGCCGTTTGCCGCCGACGCTATATCCGAAGATGTGGACGCCGCCTTCTTCGATGCGGACGGCGACGGCGATCTCGACTTGTATGTTGCGAGCGGGGGCAGCGAATATTCGGAGCTGGCTCCGGCTCTAAGAGATCGTCTGTATCTGAACGACGGCGCCGGGCGTTTCTCTAAAGCGCCGAATGCGTTGCCCTCCCTGTATGCGAGCAGCGCCTGTGTCGTCCCCGCCGACTACGATCTGGACGGAGACATCGACTTGTTCGTGGGGGCGCGTTTGATTCCGTGGCAGTACGGTCTGGATCCCCCGAGTGTGCTGCTCCGCAACGATGGGCAGGGGCGTTTTACCGACGTCACTGCAGAAGAGGCTCCGGCTTTGCGGCGCATCGGCATGGTGACGGACGCCGTGTGGGTCGATGTGAACGACGACGCGAGGCCGGACCTTGTCGTGGCGGGCGAATGGATGCCCATCACCGTATTTCTGAACGAAGGAGGGCTGGTTCCGCAATCGGGAAACGGCCTTGAAAAGAGCCACGGGTGGTGGAATCGCCTGCTTGCCGAGGATATGGACGGGGACGGGGATATGGATTTTGTAGCAGGCAATCTCGGTCTTAACACCGTACTGTATGCTTCGGAGGAGGAACCGCTCACGATGCACGTGAACGATTTCGATCGGAACGGGCGCATCGACCAGGTGATTTCCCTGTACCGGAACGGGGTCGCCTACCCGATGCCTCTTCGCCAGGACCTGTTCCGGCAACTCCCTATGCTCGAGACGCGTTTCCCCCGTTTTGCGGACTATGCGGGAACGCCCCTTGAAGAGGTTTTTACGCCGGAGGAACGCGCGTCTTCGGTGGTCCGACATGCCTGCACGCTGGCCACATCGTATGTCGAGAACCGGGGCGACGGAACGTTTTCCCTGCGCCCCCTGCCGTTCGAGGCGCAGCTTGCGCCGGTCTATGCGTTGCTGTCCGGAGATTACGACGGAGACGGATACATAGACCTCCTGCTGGCCGGTAACTTTTACGCTGCGAAGCCCGAGATCGGACGGATGGACGCGGGGTATGGCCTGTTTCTTCGAGGCGACGGCACGGGAGGGTTCGCGCCGGTTCCGATTGCGGACAGCGGTTTTCGCGTGCCGGGACAGGCGCGGGACATGGCGCCGGTTACCGACCGCCTCATTGCGATCGCAATAAACGACGGCCCCGTGCAGGTGATTTCGGTACGCTGATGCACCCTGCGGTATTCATACGATCGCTTATGCATGGCTTTGCGGCCGTTCGGGTTTCCGGCGCCTGGATCGCAGTTGTCCTTGCCGTGCTGCTTGCGGGCTGTACCCGGGATACGCTTTTCAAGCGACTGTCGCCGGAGGATACGGGTATCGCGTTCCGCAACGACTTGCCTGCGGATACGTCGTTCAACATTCTCAATTATTTGTATTACTACGATGGCGGCGGCGTGGCCGCAGGGGACGTGAACGGAGACGGTCTCGTCGATCTTTATTTCACGGCGAGCGCGTCGCCCAACCGCCTGTACCTGAATCGGGGCGATTTCCGGTTCGAAGACGTGACCGCTGCGGCAGGCGTCGCCGGCGAAGGGGATTGGAGCAAGGGGGTTGCCATGGTGGACATCAACGGCGACGGGCTGCTTGATATCCATGTATCCAACGTAGCTTTTCTCGACAAGCAGGGCAGGAACGAACTGTTCGTCAACAACGGCGATGGCACGTTCACGGAGCGGGCCGCTGCGTACGGGCTGGCGCATGAGGGATTTTCCACGCAGGCGGCTTTTTTCGACTACGACAGGGATGGGGACCTCGACATGTACCTGCTCAATCATTCCCTGCATGTCGAGGACACCTACGGCCCCGACACGCTTCGATACGAACGCCATCCCCGGGCAGGGGACAAATTTTTTCGAAACGACGGCGCCTTTTTCGCCGACGTCAGCGATTCGGCTGGCATATATGGCGGACGGATCGGTTACGGGCTGGGCGTGGCAGCAAGCGATCTCGACAACGACGGCTGCCCGGACCTCTTCGTTTCCAACGATTTTCACGAGCACGATTATCTGTACTACAATAACTGCGACGGCACGTTCACGGAGTCGATCCGGACGGCCATGGGGCACACCAGCCGCGCTTCCATGGGGAACGATGCGGCCGATTTCAATAACGACGGACGCATCGATATCGTAGTGCTCGACATGCTTCCGGCGCGCCAGGAATACCGCAACCGATCGGATATAGGGGAGCCGCGGGAGATCTACGATCTCAAGCGCCGGTTCGGATACCATCACCAGGTGGTGCGCAATACGTTGCAACTGAACCGTGGTCTGCGCCGCTTCAGCGAAATCGGCTATCTGGCCGGGATCGAGGCCACCGACTGGAGTTGGGGAAGCCTGTTCGCCGATTTCGACCACGACGGCAAGCAGGATCTGTTTGTGACCAACGGCATTCCGCGTCGTCCGAACGATATGGATTATGCGCAGTTCGCAGCGTCTCCCGGTGTGCAGGCTGCCCTTGCCCGGGAAATCACGCCGGAAACGTATGCGTTGATCGAACGCATGCCGGAAGTGCGCATCGCCAATTACGCCTTCGGGAACGACGGAGGGCTTGCCTTCTCCGACCGGACGCGCGCATGGGGCCTGGACGACCCGGGTTTTTCCAACGGGGCCGTATATGCGGATCTCGACAACGACGGCGACCTCGATCTTGTGGTCAACAATATCGACGAGCCTGCGGCGGTCTACGAGAATCGCGCGGACCGGTTGCCTGATCGCCATTATATACAGGTGCGCCTCGAAGGACAGGGGGCGAATACGGCGGGCATTGGGACGAAAGTGATTCTCTACACCGGGGGCGATATGCAGGTGCGGGAGCACATGCCTGTCCGGGGATGGCAATCCTCTGTGGATCCCCGCCTGCATATGGGCCTTGGCGCCGCAACGAGCGTGGATACCCTGCTTGTGATCTGGCCCGATGGCCGCCGCCAGACCCTGACCGACGTGGCGGCAGATCGGATGCTCGTGCTGCGACAGGGGAACGCTACGGAAATGCACCGCCCACCACCGCAATCCGCCCCGCTTTTCGAGGATGTTACCTCGTCGCTGGATTTTTTCTTCCGGCATGAAGAGAATGTGTACTTCGATTTCAACCGGGAGGGGCTGATGCCGCACAAAATCTCGACGGAGGGGCCTGCCTTTGCCGTGGGCGACGTCAATGGGGACGGGCGTGCGGACATTTTCGCAGGCGGGGCGAAAAGGCAGGCGGCGCGCCTTTTTCTGCAGCAGGCCGACGGGCGTTTTGCTTCCGTTGCCGAAGCGTTGTGGCGGGCGGACAGCCTGCATGAAGATGTGGATGCCGCTTTTTTCGACGCCAACGGGGATGGGACTCTGGATCTGTATGTCGTGAGCGGGGGCAACGAGTACTGGGGACAGGCGGAGGCGCTGCTCGACCGCTTGTATATCGGCGACGGAACGGGCGGTTTTGTGCGCGACTCCAGTGCGCTGCCTATTAACTATGTCAACGGATGCTGCGTCGCGCCCCGCGATTTCGATGGGGATGGGGATATGGACCTGTTTACAGGAGGGCGGGTAGAGGCCAATGACTACGGAGAGATTCCGCGCAGTTATCTTCTGGAAAACGATGGGTCGGGGGTATTCGCCGATATCACCGAGGCCTATGCTCCGGGTCTGTCGCAGGCCGGTATGGTGAGCGGAGCCGCCTGGACCGACTACGACGGTGACGGGCAGGACGATCTGATCGTAGTGGGCGAGTGGATGCCCGTGCGTGTGTTCGTGCAGCGGGACGGGCGGTTTGTGGAGCAGCCTGTTTCTGGCCTGGACGGTTCCGAAGGCTGGTGGCAGAGCGTCGCGGTCGAGGATATGGACGAGGACGGCGATTTCGACCTGATTCTGGGCAACCTCGGACGCAACTCGTCCGTGCGGGCACATGAAGAAGCGCCGGCTCTTCTGTACATCCGGGACTTCGACGGCGACGGAAATACGGATCATATCCTGACGGTCATGCGGGACGGGGACAGATACCCCATTGCCACCCGCGACGAGATCATCCTTCATATGCCCTCGCTTTTGCGCACGTTTCCCACGTATGCCGATTTCGGGGAAGGACGCTATGAGGATATGTTCACGGAGGACGAGCGCGCGGGCGCGCTTGTCAGGCAGGCGAACACCTTCGCCAGCTCGTGGGCGGAAAACCGCGGCGACGGTTCGTTCACCCTGCACGAACTGCCACCGGAGGCCCAGTTTTCGCCGATATACGCCATCCTCCCGGGAGATTTCGACGGGGATGGGCGCAAGGACCTGATACTCGGCGGTAATTTTTACGGGGTGCGGCCTTCTCGGGGACGATACGATGCAGGCTATGGTCTCCTGCTCCGGGGAGACGGAAAGGGCGGTTTCGAGGCGGTCGATCTTGCCGAGAGCAATCTGTTGCTGGAGGGGGAAGTGCGCGCTTTGCGCCTCGTTCCGCACGAGAGCGGTCCGCTACTCTTCGTCGCGCGTAACGACGATACGGTCAAGGCGATACGTTTGCGCGCTGCCTTGCCCGGGGTTGTTCAGGATGCTCCGGCTACGGTCGCGACCACCCGCCGGTAGCGCGTAAGCGGGGGGTTACGAAAAGCGTTCTTTCATCCATTTCTGCCACGCGGATTCGTCGCGGGCCGCGATGGCGGACGCCTCGCTGCCGTACAGGTAGATCCCGACGGTGACCATGGCGCAGTCGCCCATTGCAAACGCGGTGGCTGATGCGATCCCGGGAATCGGTTTGTCCAGACGAATCACGGCGTACGGCTGCCTGTGGCCGTGTACCTGTTCCACGACGCCTGTCAGGGATGGCGTACCGGGGGGCGAGGTCCAGCGGACGCCTTTCCGGAGGTCGGCCATGCCGAGGGCATCGGTCAGCGTGCTCCAGGCATTGTTTACTGAACCGGAAGCCTGTCCCATGGTCCGGATGATCGACGCAGGCTGTCCGCGAAAGTGGGCGAGATAAATCCGCAGTATAGCAAAAAAGTAGGGCCAGCCGGACTCGATACCCTCAAGTTGTTCTGCCTGATCGTCGGTTGCCCCATACATGCTGTGGATCACCCGGACGAGACAGGTGTCTCCGGATCGGGGTTCCACGATCCATTCGGTGGTCATCGGTGCCGCATCCGGGCCCGCGCCCGGTCCCTCCGCGCCGAGCCGGTCCGGCGGATCCCAAACGGTGACGGCAGCCGTGCTTTCCATCCCCGGCCCCATCAGGGTTCGGATTACTCCACTCACCCGTTCTTCGACTTCGGTGGGGCAGAACCAGGAAGAAATCCCCGGTCCGGTGGCGACAGCCTTCCAGACTTCCTCTGCGTTTCCCGGCACCTCGACCTCGACCTGGATCGACCGGCGACCGGAGGTGTCGTGCTGGATGCTCATGATGTTATGTGGCGACAATCGGCATGCTCCGCAAAATATACCGCATTCCCGGATGTTTGCGCTTCAGGCATGGGCATTGCGCGAAACGGCTCAGAATCGCGTGTTAACGATGTTGGCGAAGTCGGATCCGAACGTGTACGACAGAGCAATGGATCCGGAGAGTTCGAAATCCGTCGCCAGTTCGCGTTGTTGCAGCAGAATTTCTTGCAGCGAGGCCGTGCCGACCGGGAGCGCCAACTGGTCCTGGATCATTTCGAAATCCGCCTGTATGCGGAGCGACAACCCTTCCAGCAGCCGCACCGAAACGACCCCGAAAAACTCGGCGCTGCGCTTGGTCGCGTCATGGAAATAGTGGGAGCCTTCTATACCTCCGTAAATATCGCCCCACGGTTGCCGGATCGCCACGGAGGCTTCCAGTTCCTGTTGCAGGAGCGTTTCCCTGGTTTGGTCGAAGATGGTTCGCTCGAAATAATCGACCCGAGCGAGACCGAGCCTGTACACGACGGTTATGGCGCGGCGCGTGGCCTGTTCGTAGGGCAGGACGCTGTACTCGATGCCCGGCGCCACTTCGAACCGGTGCCGGAGATTCCGGTCGTTGCGGGTTACGTAGTCCCCGAAGAGACCCACGGACCAATGCGGGCCGAGGCTCCGGATGGCGTAACTGTCGAAGCCGTGCCGGGAGATGCCGCTTCTGACATCAGGCCGATTCTCCCGTTTGATCTTCACCAGGTCGTAGTTGAAGTAGGAGCGCAGGCGTATTTTCCACTGTTCGCTTACATGATCGGCGAAAAAGCCCCAGCGGGAGTCGAACACCGTCCGGTTGGATTCTTTTTCCAGTTCGATGCCTCCCACGTAGGCCGTGAATATCCAGTGCCTCCAGGCATCTTCGGACCCATTCACGCCGGTTGTTCCCTGATTTTCCCTGGAGTAGTCGAGCGAAAATCCGGAGATGGATTGCGCCTGCGCGACGTACGGCACGAGGCCCAGCCGGATCGCTGAGTTGACAGCCTCCCGGGCCTCGTCGTTCGTCGCGTTCCGGTCCACCGTGTGCTCGAACGTGTACTCGACGCTGGCATAATCGCCGCGTCCCAGAAACGAAAGCTGGTATTGCCTTCCGTTGCTTCCCGTACGCTGATCGGTGATGAATACGTGCACATCGGCCTGCTCCGGATCGCGCACGTAGTTCACGAAGGCGATTTCGCTGCGGATGTGATTGAAATCGCATCGGTCGCAATCCAGATAGACGCGCAATGCGTTGCTTGCCGGGAGGGCGGCATGCAACGTGTCGGACGAAATGTCCTGGGCCGACAGCGAGGCAGGGAGGGCAAGACACCCCCAAAGGAGCAGGCGGCAAAGGATGCGGCACGGTGTCCGCCGCTGTCGGGAAGGTATGTACGGCATGTAAGATTTGTCTTTACTTTCAGGATTCATCTTTACTTATGAGATTTCTCCCGTAAACAGATCGAGTTCGAGCCGCTGCGGGGCGAGCGCATCCTGCGGGTTTGCGCCGGGGTTTTTCTTTCAGCGGTTCCCTTGGGCCTTGCCATGTACCAATGGCCGGTGAAAAATATCCCATGCCGGTCATTTGCGTTTTGGGTTTACTACGGAGTATCCATAATTCTCCACCTTTCCTACACCTCCCCCAATCCCACTGCCGTCACTCCTTCCCCTAAAGCAAGGCGTACATCCCCAGGGTGCACCACGTACCCCGGCAGGACCGCATCCGCCATATCCCGCCGGAGTTCTCTGATGGAAGCGGCCATGGCCAGACGCGGTGTGGCAGACAACTTCGCTTTGATCGGTACAAGTTTGCCTCCGGTTTCCATAAGAAAGTCCACCTCTTTTCCTGCCGCGGTTCTCCAGAAACAGATGCGCGGGCCCATACCCCGGTGCGTTAGCGTCTTGAGTATTTCGGCAAGCACCGCCGTTTCCATGATGGCGCCTCCCATAGGGCCTGAGCCGGCATGGGCAGGATCCTTTAGACCGGCCAGATAGCATAGCGTGCCAGTATCCGTGAAATACACTTTCGGCGTCTTGACGAGCCGTTTCCCGATGTTGGCGAAGTACGGGTAGAGCACGATCGCCTGGAACGTGGATTCGAGCGTGGAAAGCCATGCCTTGGCCGTGTTGACCGCTATGCCAAGGTCCCTGGAAATGTCGGTCAAGTTCAGAAGTTCGCTGCTTCTGGCCGCAAGAAGTTGAAGAAAATGTTGGTACTGACGTAGGTTGCCGACCTGCCGGATCGTTCGTATGTCTCGTTCCAGGTACGTCTGGATGTAACTGGCATGCCACATTGCGCTATCCCGCCCGGGTTGCGCTGCGAGTTCCGGATACCCGCCCCGCAGGAAGCTTTGCCACAGAGGCCCGAAGGCGAGGGGTGGAGGCGGGGGCGCCTCCTGCGTCGTACGCTCCGTACGTTCCCACGGCAGGACGCGATGCGGCTGTTTTTCGATTTCCCTCCTCGAAAGCGGCAGTAGGCCATTCCGGCACCGGGCTGGAACCTTTTCTATACCGAAATAGCACCTTTTTTATGCTGAATTGGTACATTTTCGGCGCAATTCGTGAGCAACTCCAGTGCAACATCAGTCCATCCCCTATGCAACTACCTGTCAGAATATTACTGCTCCACGTCCGTTCAAACGACGCTGCGCCATGCGTTCGATGTATCGCTTGCCTGTCAGTTTGCGTTCGATTCCCGCATTGTTTGTTCTCCTTGCAACAGGCGCGGCCTGCCGGGCGCAAACGCCTTTGCCTGCCGCCGCATTCCGCCCGAATATCATTTTTCTCCTGACCGACGATCAGCGGGCGAATGCCCTAGGGATTTCCGGGCACTCCGTGCTTGAGACGCCCCACATCGACCGGCTTGCGCGGGACGGCGTCCTGTTCATCGAGGCCGTCCGGACGCAGGACTGGCAATACGCCCGTTACTTCCGCAGCGATACGTCGCAGTACACCGCAAAAGATGTCGATTTCGAGGGGCGAACGCCGGATTTCGAGCATTTTTTCGATCTGGTCAACGATCCTTCAGAGGAGCGCAACCTGATCGAGGGCGCATCGCAAGCGGCCCGGATCGCTGCGTCCCGGGAGCGCAGCAAACAATACTCGGCGGAACTGGTGCGGGTTGGCAAGGATATGAAAAGGTATACCCGGTAGAGGCGAACCCTATATGAGGCAGGTGGAAAATGACTCGATATAACTGTACAAGGTATTTGTTTTTGCCGGTCCTGGCGTGTCTATTCAGTGTAAACGCCCTGCCGGTGGAAGCGTCCGACCCGGAATCCAGGTCCGGACCAGGCGCTTGTGAACCAGGCGATCTGGTATGGAGCGACGAATTCGACGAGGATGGCCTTCCGAACTCTTCGAATTGGCGCTATGACACAGGAGGCCACGGATGGGGCAATCAGGAGTTGCAGTTTTACACTCCGGCACGCTCGAAGAATGCTCGGGTCGAGGACGGAAGCCTGATCATCGAGGCGCACCGGGAGTCTTTTTCAGGCAGCGGTTATACGTCCGCCCGTTTGCTTTCGAGGAAGGAATGGACCTACGGCCGGTTCGAGGCCCGCGCCATCCTGCCGTCCGGCAGGGGGACATGGCCCGCCATATGGATGCTGCCGGATCTGAGGCAATATGGAGGGTGGCCCCGGGCCGGCGAGATCGACATCATGGAGCATGTGGGGTTTGAGCCGGACCTGGTGCATGTCACCGTGCATACGGAAGCATACAATCATACGAGGGGTACACAGCGGGGCGCGTTCATCACGGTGCCGACAGCTCGTTCGGAATTCAATATCTATGCGGTGGAATGGACGCCGTCCGAGATACGCGGCTATGTCAATGACACGCATTATTTTACGTTCCGGAACGAACGCTTGACCAATCCGCAAGCCGACGATCGGCACTGGCCGTTCGATCACCCGTTCCATTTGATTTTCAACATCGCCGTGGGCGGGACCTGGGGCGGGCAGATGGGGATAGATCCGAACATCTGGCCCCAGCGTCTGCAGGTCGATTACGTACGCGTGTACGCTTGCGGCGAGCTGGTTAGCGCCGAATCCGACGAGGCGCCCGGAAGTGTCCGACTCGATCAGAACTATCCCAATCCGTTCAATCCGGAAACGTCCATTCGTTTCACGCTGCCTCGCACGGGCCATGTCCGCCTTGCCGTATACGATGCGGTCGGCAGGGAGGTGGCCGTGCTGATAGATGGGGTGCGGGTGCAGGGAACCCACGCGCAAATTTTCGAGGCGCCGGGCTTGCCGACAGGTATGTACGTATACGTTCTGTCCACGCCCGAAACGATTTTGACGAAAAGGATGGTTTTCGTCAAGTAGATGGGGGAGGAGGGTCTGGTTGGTAACAGGCGCCCGGTTTTGCGCCGTACTCCTCGAAGGGCGCTGGCTCTCAAGATGCCGATCTTTCCATTGCTGTGCTGACAGAGCAGCAAATCGCCCGGAGCGAAAGAACCGTTTTTCTCGCCGTTGCCTGCTTCGAGAATTATCCGGACGTGCAGTGATTGCGCGGCATTCAAACCGTCCGCCATTAGCCGGTTCCCGGCTCGGCCTCGAAACGCCCGGCGAGCAGGTATCGATACAGTTGCAGCGCACGTCGCTCCTCGTGCTCCTCCAGCCTGCGTCGACTGGTCGGCGTCAGCACCATGGTCTCGCAGGGTTCGTCGGCGGTCACGCAGGGCGCCTTCTTGTCTGAAGGGTCTACCGGCCAGATCGCATCGCCGGGGCTGTACTGACAGGAACGTGCGCCCTCGGCTTCGTGGGAGGAAGCCCGGCCGGATGTCAGTAGTTGCAGCCCTTCGCTTCGTACACCCGGCCCCGCGAGGGCTTCCCCCGCGGCGTAGCGGCACGGATGCAGCCAGCTTCGAAGTTCGTCCATCAGTTCCTCGAAGCGGACCTGCCGGTCCAGGTAGCGCTCGAGGTCGTCGGCGGCGCGCTCGAGTAACGAGGCGCGCCGGTCTTCGGACCTACTCGCTTGCGCCCTCCATGCCGCAATGACGAATTCCTCGCAGCGCTCCAGTGCGCGGTCCACGTTCGGCTCGAGCCGCAAAGCGGTGAAGTCTGAAGGCGGAAGGTTGCGTTGCAATCCGGTCCTCAATTGCTCCGGCGGTGCACTCAAGACCACCTGCACCCCGGCCGCATTTGCCGATCGCAGGAACCTTGCCAGGACGTTCACTGCCGAGAAGTCGAAGCCGGAGACGGCTGCGAAGTCCAGCATCAGACAGGCGGGCCGCGAATTCCCTTTGAGGGTTTCTCCCAGATGATCGGCCAGAGGGCAGACGCTTCCGAAGAAGATGTAGCCGCGCAGCCGGTATGCGAGCACGCGCCCGCCTTCCTCCAGCAGGATGGTACGATCGGGAACGGAGCGCGCCTTACTGCTGCGGCGCTCGCGCACGGTGAAGCGTGATTCGATCGGGTCCACGCGGCTCAATCGTACGGCGAAAAACACCAGCGTAGCCAGCATTCCTGCGGCTACCCCCTCGAACAGCCCGAAAGCGATGATAACGATGAAGATCAACACGATGATACCGTACTCCGACCAGGGAAGCCGCTTCCGGCTTCTCAGGAGCCCTTCGTCCAGCATACCGAGGCCGGCGAAGAACAGAATGCCCCCGACGAGCGGAACCGGAACCAGCTCCAGCATCCCGTCGCCCAGAAACAATGCGCTCCCGATGACGAGAGCGGCGACGACGCCCGTCAGCCGGGTGGAAGCCCCGAACAGCTTGCTGCGCAGCGAGGCGGGCACGATCAGGCTCGCGGCTGTGCCGCCGCCCAGGCCTGCTGCTACGCTTGCCAGCCCGCTTGCCCTGAACTCGCGGTTCCAATCCAGATCCTGGTTTGCCGCCATCTCGAGGCCCGCGATATTCATGATCACGACGATGAGTGCGATCAGCACCAGCATCAGCAGGGTCGGGAGCTGCATCGCCATCGCGGCGAAGTCCACGTTGACGAGATCGGCGGGCTGCAACACCGGCCACAGGTTGCCTCCAAAAGTGCTTTGCAGCAACAGACCTGCTATTCTCGCTTCGTCGCCGGAGATGCCTAGTGCAGCGAGGGCGAGATGGTAAGCGCCCACGAAGAGCGCGACGCTCACAGGCAGAATGAGTGGATTGCCCCAGCGCTTCATCGCCAGATACAGAGCGATTCCGAACACCGCGCCCGGGGCCCATCTTCTCAGCATGGAGGGTTCCACAAGCGCAGGAATCGCCCGCCAGTGCGTATCCGCGTCCATCAGGGACATGGCCGACAGGCATACCACTCCTCCGATTCCGGCCACGAAACCGCCCGCCACCGGCCAGGGGATGAAGCGCACCAGGTTGGCGAGTCGGAATTGTCCGATCAGGAGGCAGCACACGCCGGTGGCGACAGCGCCGATCATGAGTGCGATCGCGGTGGTGACGAACAGCGTGTCGCCTTCGGCGTCCATGGTGGAGCCGATCAGGGCCATTACGATCACCAGCGCGGGCGACAGTCCCGCAATCGCTCCGCGATAGCCGCCCGCGAGGGCGATGACGAGGCAGGCGGCGAAGTTTCCGAACAGCACCAGGCCCACGCCCTGGGAGGAATACGCCGCGAGCGGGCCGGAGAATATGAAACTCCCGAAAGCGACCTGGGCGACGAGCAGACCGAGGCCCGAAGTGAAGCCGGCCGCCAGCGCCGGAACGGTTTTCGCGGGAAACATATCAGACGCCTCACTGCTCGAGCAGCCGTTCCAGGTGCTCCAGCATCAGGTCGGCGACGAACCGGTTACCTTCCTCGTTGAGGTGCACGCCGTCGGTGGTGAGCACGCCCTCGTAGAGTTTATCGGGATTGTGTACGGCGAGATGGTCCTCGAACGCGGCCCGCAAGTCGCACAGGGCAGCTCCGGAAGCCTCCGCCACGGCGCGCGAAATATCCGCGTATTCCATGAGCGCCCGATTGACCTCCGTGTCGCTGCCCGGGTTTTCGCCAATCACGCTGGGGGTGCACAGGGAGACATGCACGCCCGCACCCTGCATGGTCGAGATCAGATTGTGTAATCCTTCCTCGAAAACCTTCCGCTCCGTGCCCGTGACATGATCGAATTCGTAGAAATGCCAGACATCGTTGATGCCGATATAGATCACCACATGCGTGGGGTCATGGACCAACACATCGCGGTCGAGGCGTTCTTGCAGATCGGGTACCTTATGTCCGCTTATGCCCGCGCCGATCACCTCGACCCTACCGCCGAGGTATCGTTCCGCCAGGGCTTCCGACACCAGCGTAACGTATCCGCCCGGGAAGGCACCCACTTCGGTGATGGAGTCCCCGAAGAAGACGATGCGTATGGCCGGGGTCGCCTGCGTATCGGCAGGCTCCGGAGCATCTTCCTCTCCGGCGCAGCCGCCGGTCAGAATCAGGGCGCAAAGCGCCAGAAGGAGTGCTGGTTTGTGAACGGGATTCCGCATGAGACGATTTTTTTTTTGCAAAAAAGATGCAAGGAGGCACCGCATCGAGTGCCCCATCGAAAGGGTAAAGAACGTCCTTAATGGACCTGAATATATCGAATAAACGCACCCCGAACGGGTTTTCGCCGCATTCCCTGAATTCACGGACAATCCTGCACAGGAAAGAAAATGTCGGTGCGCCATTTGGACGGGTCCGGCTCGGCGCCGGGATCGGTGACGTACACTTCCCAAGGGGCATGTGCGGGCTGGAGCTTATTGGATTCGATCCATTGCACCAGTGCGGTCCAGGTTCCCCCGAGGTCGTCGTAGGGTCCGATGTGGGTGACTGTCGCCACGGTTCCGGCAGGAAGTTCTCCGGGCCGGATGCGATCCGTTCCCTCCATCGGCGAAGAAACGGGCATCGCACATTCAAGCTCGACGGTATTGCCGTCCATGTCGTGGTAGATAGCGAGGGGCATCCCGGCCGGTTGCTGCCCGCTCTGCTGGATGTACCCGTATATCTCTCCGAACAACGCGCCCATGATGGTGGCGAGCTTATCCATCGTGGTCGTAGTACGGATGCCAAGGATGGATTGCGCGTCGATCTGTCTGGTTTTGAATTCCGGTGTCATCTTATTGCTTCTGGTTTTTGCACCGTGTCTGGTGCGTACGCTTGTCTGGAAATCTTCGGAGAGTAAGAGGTGGTATGGTCAAAATCAAGAAGGATTCATCCCGGCGGCATTTGGCGATGGCGCATCCCTTGTCCTGTCAGGTTGGCGCGCCGTCGAAGAAATCGACCTTGCCGGATTCCAGGGAATACTCCGCTCCAACGACGAGCAGGCCATCCTGATCGATGAGATTCTCAAGGATTTCCGAACCGTTCCGCAGCGCATGCACGGACCTGCGGACGTTTGCCCGCACTGCCCGGCGCATCAACGTAGCCGGGTCGCATCCGGGTTCCGTCTTCAACAAGGTCTCTACTGCAGGGCGAATTCGATCCACAATCGACGCCACATTTTCCGATAGTTTCTCGTCGGATTGCTGGAGACTTTCCAACGTGGCTCCGACCGCACCGCATCGGGTGTGGCCTAACACGACAAGAAGCCGCGTGCCAAGTTGCTTCGCCGCATACTCTGCGCTGCCCATCTGGGACGGCGCAACGATGTTTCCGGCAACGCGGATCACGAACAGGTCTCCAAGCCCCTGATCGAAAATATGCTCGACGGGAACCCGGGAATCGGAGCATGCCAGAATCGTTGCAAAGGGCGCTTGGCCCGCGAGCAAATCACTCCGCTTATTCCGGCTTGCGGGTGTTTCGATATGCTGAACTCCGTCTATGAAGCGGCTATTGCCTTCTCGCAGACGTTCCAGGGCTTCAACTGCTGAAATCATCCGGTTCGGATTTTAGTGGACAGGGGATACGCCCTGCGTTTCTGCTTTTGCGGCATGTAATGCCATAATCATCGACCGGACGATTACGCCGCTTGCGGTGTTTTCCGCCGTAACGACCTCTGTGGCGCCGGCGTCGTACAGGGCATCCTTGTCTATGTCGTACCAGGCGCGAGCGATGATGGCGAGGTCGGGAGCTATTTTACGAATAGCGCCGACGGCAAGCCCGGTGGCTCTGGCGTCATTGATGCTTATTATCACCAGCCGGGCGTCCTTGCATCCAAGTGTCTTCAGCACTTCCTGTTGGGTAATATCTCCAAGCACCGCCCGGTTTCCGGCAGCTTTCGCCGCCCGGACGTTATCGGCGTTTACATCGACGACAATAGAAGGAACCCCGGTGTCCCGGACAGCCCGGCAAACTTCCCGGCCTGTCAACCCATAGCCGGCAATGATTACGTGCCCGCTGTGCGGTTCGTGAATGTCGACGCCGGGAGGCTCCGCATCCAGCACCCGATTCAGCCATGGGACGCGGGCTGCGCTGAGAGCCAACCTGGGACCGAGCACAATGATTACGGGCGTAAGCAGCATGGACAGGATGATCGCCAGCAGCAGGTTGTGGGATAGCGTGGCGTCAAGGAGTTCAAAATCCGAGGCCGTGCTTAAAAGTACAAACGAGAACTCGCCGATCTGGCACAGGGTGGCCGCCGACAGGATCCCCACGCGAAGAGGCAACCGCAGGATCAGTGCGGCTCCAAGGATGATCGTGAATTTCCCCACGAGGATGATACCGAGAAGCCCGACGGTTGACGTCAGGTGCTCAAGCACGACCGAAACGTCCAGCAGCATGCCCACGGAAACGAAAAAGAGGCTGGCGAACACTTCGCGTGCGGGAATCAGGTCCGACATCGCCTGGTGACGAAACTCGCTTCCGGCAACGATCATTCCTGCCAGAAAGGCTCCGAGCGCCAGAGAGATTCCCGCTAACGACAGGGCCCATGCGATTCCGAAGCACACGAGGAATACCGCAAGAATAAAGATATCCCGCTGTCTTGTTCTGGCCACGAATGCAAGCAAGCGGGGGACCAGATAACGGGCTGCAACCAGCACGCCCGCGAGGATAGCCAGCGCCGTGCCGGCCGCAAGCAGGATTTCCCGGACGGTTCCGCCCCCTCCGGCCATAATAGGAACGGCCAGGATCATCGGAACCACGCACAAGTCCTGGAAGACAAGAATGCCGACGGCCAGTCGGCCATGAGGCGCTTCCAGTTCACCTCGTGTGGAGAGACCTCGCAAGACGACGGCGGTGCTGGATACGGCGACGACGCAACCGAGAAATATCGCAGGTCCCGGCGCCAGACCGAACCAACTGGCCAGTACGGCGGTGCATGCAACCGTGAGCGTTACTTGAATGCCTCCGCCCAGCAGCACGGCTTTCCAGAAACGCCGCAGCCGATCGATAGAGAGCTCCAGACCGATTCCGAAAAGCAGCAGGACGATGCCGATTTCAGCGAGGACTTCAACCTGATGCGTATCGTCCACGAGACCCAACGCAGTGGGCCCGACCAGAGCGCCCGTTAAAATAAACCCGGCAATCGACGGGACTCCTGCGCGACGCAGTGCCGTTACGACCACAATCGCCGCTCCCAGCACGATGACCAGATCCTTGAGGTAGTCGATTTCGGGCATGGACTTGGATCTTGACCAACGCAGCAACACAGATTACGCATGCTAACCGGATCCGGCATGCCGGGATCCATAGCATCGCCGGGTAGAAGCCTAAAGATAACCCCCACGTGCAATGCGCCGCGCCATGTTGTGTCGATGCGGGCGTTGCTCGCAGATGAGTTTGCGACCGCATTTCCTCCGGGATTCGTTTACCGAACAGATAGATGCCGACATGATATTTTGTCGGCAGATCGCCGGTTTCGGGGGAAAAGAGATGAATGTAGAGGGAAAACGATGACAAGAGAATTTTCGCCATTTCGGGCCAAAGTTCTCCTTTCCGCATCGAGACCGGGATGTTCGGGGTCGTCGTCGCGGGTACTATTCACCACCCTCTCGGCAACGCTACGCGGGCCACCAGTAGGATGGTGAACGGAATGGAGCCGGTTCTCCAGGCGGATGAGCGACTGCATGGGGTTGCAGGCCGCTCATCCGCCCTTCATAAACGTTTAACCTTTGAGGCGGTTTAACGCCCTTACTGCGAGTATGGCGATAACCCCGGCAAACAGCGCTATACTTACCTGATCGACGATAGCGTCCAGGTAGGAGCCAACCACATGGATATGGCTCATCACATCCATAGTCGCAGCGCCGCCGACCGCTAAAGTAACCACCAGGTAGGCTGTAGCATCCTCGGCGTCAATTGCCATCGCCGCATAGACCAGGCCCAGAATGACCAGCAGAAGCGCCACAATCCCCGAGGGGATTGCGTCGGGCGCCAAGCCCTCTACAACTGCCAGGAGAGTGATCAAACCGACAATAATTCTGACTACCATTTTTACCTCCTTGGAATAAGTGGGTGGGTCACGGACTGCACCATCACACAGCCGTGACGGGTACAGAGCAGCCGCTCTACTGCCAAAGTATATCATCTCCGTCGCAAAATTGCAAAAAAATTCACAACCTTGTGTTTCCCGCGGGCAATAGCAGCGTAATAACCGAAAGATCGGTAGTCTGGGCGACGGATTCGCGGATGACGATTTTGGCGAGCGTTGACCTGTTCGATTACCTCGGCCATGGAGTTGAGGCTGGATCGATCCAGGGCCACGCTGACGATCTTTCCGCTTGGGTACAACTCGGCCGAGGTTACGCTTACGGTGATCCTTGCCTTAACTCCACAGCCGTCGGTCAGAACCGATACTTCATGTTGAGACTGATTCCCCGGAACCGAATGTCCCCCGTCTTTACATAGTAGGTAACGGGGACCGGCGGGTTACCGGCCACCGACGCATGATTGCGGAGAGAGTCATATGCCGACTCGTCATCGAATTCGCCGAAACTCGCCCATCGGAACTTAATCCCGATGGTGACCGGGTCGCTTGCCTGATAGTCCAGGCCCGCCACCGCCTGGTAGCCGAGCAGCGAATCCGACAATTTAGCCCTGTCCGTGGTGATCGCGCCTGCAATTTCCCGGTTTAACGCTTGGGCTTTCGCCAGATCGTCGCCAGTCAATCCCTCCGTATCGAATACCGTGATGTTCTCGGGGTCATTCGTCCGGCGCCAGAGGGTCCGGTACGCAAGCGAGACCTTCGTAAATCCGACTCCAATCCCCAGAGACGGCGTCAACTTCGAATCAGAGCGAAAGTCGTAGTACAAGTTGGCGAAAACGTTGTGCGACAACACGTTATCGACTGCATCCATGACGGTCTGGAATCCCGGATCCGTCCCGGGGTCATAGTTTGTTGCGGAATCGTAGGGAACATCCGTGCTCTCATGGGTTGCGCTTCGATAGAAATATTCGCCCTCGGCCCTGAAGTTTCCCATGCGATACCCCAGGGCCAAACCGGCCAGGATCCCCCTGCCGCCATCGAACGACTCGTCCATGGGTCCCCAAGTCGAAGGAGTATTGCCACACGCTCCTTCCTCTACTTGAAAACCGTCCGGGTTTATGGTCTTGTCGCATCGGATCGCTGAATGCGCCGCATCCGCACTCGATATCCAATCGTCCACCCCCCCGGTATTCACGTCCATTTTCGGGGCTACTCCAACCCCCAGTTCCATACCCATATACCAGCCGTCCTGGGCCAATACCGGGTCGGAGGAGACCACCAAAGAGATCGCCATGAGCACGAAGAGTTTTTTCATGACGCCGCCCCTCTTTCTTTTCCATATATGACGTTTCCCGATTCCCTGGTAACTGCATCCCGGTTTGAGACGCAATCGGCTTCGGGTCGAAGCACAAACCGATGATCGTTCTCGTAGTCAGCGGAGCCGACCGCCTCTGGATTAGGTCAGCTCGTTCAAGAGCCGGAATCGTTGCAGAGCAGGCCATCGGCCTGGTTCTCCACAGGGTGATCCTGCGGGGCGTCGCGTTAACTATCGCGGCGCCGTAATTCGCGCTCGAAAAAATGGCTCCCCGGGTAGGACTCGAACCTACAACCCTGCGGTTAACAGCCGCATGCTCTACCATTGAGCTACCGAGGAGGGTAAGGGCGCGGGCGGCCACACCACGCATGACTCGTTTCGCATTGCCCTGCCATCACGCCATGGACGGGATCAGGCCTGCCTGCTCCTCGAAAATGGCCTATTTTACAAAAACCCCGGGGAATGGAACAGGTTCCGGGAGGATCGGCGCAGCGTGTTTGACGCCGCCGCCGCGTCGCAGTAAACACAGGAACTTTCGCGCTGCAGCAAGCATTGAAATTACGCCGGGTATTCGATGCGACGTATTTCCTGGTTTCGGGATGCAGATCCACCCCATACGAAGACCCGAACGTGTATACGGCGAGCGTCGCATCAGCTGCGCACCGGGCCCAAGTGGCGGAATTGGTAGACGCGCATGATTCAGGGTCATGTGCCCGTTAGGGCGTGGAGGTTCGAGTCCTCTCTTGGGCACCAAGGCGGAACGCATAAGGTTCTGAACGGAACGGCGGGATGGGGTATCGGAACAGGAATAGCGCCAGCCCATCGGTTTTACGCTTCGAGGCCCGGCTTTTTCGGCATCCTCAAAAGGCAAAGGTCAATTCCAAGGCCTTGCTCAACGTCCCGGATTGGGTCGGCAGGCAATTTCTCTCGGATGGCGTGACCAGGATCGCCGAGTGCATCGCCGTATAAATCGGCCAAGCGCATACGCGTGCGCCTTTTTCGCAATCAGTCTTCCACCCATTCCGCAAGGAAGATATTTGTGTCGTTCGTGTCCGCGTTGTTCCGGTTCGAGCCGAACGCCAGATAGCGCCCGTCCGGACTGAATACGGGAAATCCGTCGAATGCTTCGGAGTGCGTAATACGCGTCAGGCCCGTTCCGTCCACCCCGATCATGTAGATTTCGAACTCCCGTCCGTTCGGATCCTCGTGGTTGGAACTGAACAGGATGCGCTCCCCGTCGGGGTGCCAGTAGGGGGCGAAGTTGGCCCCGCCGAGGTGCGTCACCTGGCGCATGTTCGAACCGTCCGCATCCATGACGTAAATCTCCAGCTCGCCGGGTCGCAACAGGCCCTGTTCGAGGAGGCGGAGATAGTCGTCCTGTTCCGGTCCCGGTTCGGGGTAGTGCGCCCGCCACACGATTTGCGAACCGTCGGGGGAGTAGAAAGCGCCCCCGTCGTACCCGATACGGTTCGTCAGCCGCTGCATATCGGAGCCGTCCGGGGCCATCGAGTACAGTTCCAGATCGCCGTCGCGTGCGCTTGTGAACACGATCCGGTCCCCGACCGGCGAGAAGGTGGCCTCGGCGTCGTAGCCGTCGGCCTCGGTGAGTTGGCGCAGGTTGCCGCCGTCCGCATCCGCCGCGAAGATGTCGTAGCTCTTGTAGATGGGCCAGACGTAGCCTTGCGAGAAATCCGGGACAGGCGGGCAGGCCGGGTCGGCAAGATGCGTGGATGAGTAAAGAATCCGGTCTCCCGAGGGATAGAAATAGGAGCAGGTGGTGCGTCCGTCGCCGGTGCTCACCATGCGGGATTGCCCTGTTTCCAGATCGTCCATGACGTAAATCTGGTCGCACCCGGCGCCGGGCTTGCGGGACTGGTAAATGAGCGCCGATCCGTCGAAGGCCCAATATGCCTCGGCATTTTCCCCGCCGAAGGTCAGTTGGCGGACATTGCGCAGGTGCGTTTCTCCGGGTTGCGCGTGATCGGCTGCGTGGGAGGACTGCGGCGCTGCGTTTTCTCCGGTGGCGGGCTGCTCGCTGTCCGCACCGCAGGCGGCGAGGAACAGCGCGGCGCCAAAGAAGACGGCGCCCGTGAACAGGGGTGCGGCTATCCGCGTACGACGGTGCAAGAACGTCATGCTTCCGTTATCTGTAAGATTCGTTATGATTTTTGTTCGATATGCGTCTTTTCTTGCGGCGCTGTGCGGGGTTGCTATCGCATGCCCGGCCAGCGAGGCGGCTTTCGGGCAGGTATCGTGCCCGCCCGTGGAGGAGCTGACCCACGACCTGCCTGCCGATCCAACCGAGGCCATGCGGCACATCCGTTATCTGGCCGACGACCGGCTCGAAGGCCGCGAAGTCGGATCGCGAGGCGCCTGGTGCGCGGGGGAATATATTGCCGGAGCACTTCGCAGCCTCGGGCTGACACCCGTCGGATCGAACCACGATTTCTTTCACCGTTTTTCCGTTCGGAAAGGCGTACGTCTCGGTTCCGCGAATGCACTGCGTGTAGCGGGGCGAGCATACATGATCGACTCGGAGTGGGTTCCCCTCGGATTTTCGGCGAGCGGGCATATGGAGCATGCACTGGTGTATGGCGGGCATGGACTGACCGGGGATGCTTCGGGGGGGAACGATGGCGAGGCCGGTAAGGACGACGCGGAAGCGGCAGGGGGCGAGTACGCCCGCATGGATATTTCCGGCAGGATCGTCGTGGTGGAATGGGGCGATCCCGATGCGCCGCACGGGATGTCGCTCCGGGGCGATTCCCATTTCAAGGCAATGGAGGCGTCCGGGCGCGGCGCTGCAGCTCTGCTGGTGCTGGCGCCGGACGGCATGCGTCTTCCGGATCTTTCCGACGAAACCCGTGCTGCGTTGTCTATCCCGGTGATCATGGTTAGTGGGGACGCCGCCGGGACGATTCGCACTGCTGCGCAGGAAGGAAGCGCCGCAGGACTCGCCGTGGACATTGCCCCGGAAACTGCCGAGGCCCGTAATGTGGTGGCCTTGTTGCCCGGCGTCCATCCGGATCGCGCGCACGAGTATATCATTGTAGGCGCTCACTACGACCACTTGGGTTTCGGGGGCGACGGCTCGCTGGCGCCCGATTCCCGCGATGTGCACAACGGCGCCGACGACAACGCCAGCGGTGTCGCGGCAGTGATTGAAATTGCCCGGCAACTGACCGACGGACCGCCTCTGGATCGGGGCGTACTCTTCATGGCCTTTACCGGCGAGGAAAAGGGCCTTTGGGGCTCGGCGCGCTTCGTGGCGGAGCCGACCGTGCCGCTGGACGATGCGGCGGCCATGCTCAATTTCGACATGGTAGGCCGGATGCAGGACCGCACTCTGACGGTTTTCGGAACCGGCACTGCGGAAGAATGGGATGATGTGCTGGACGACGCCAATGCCGACCTGTCCGAGCCGCTTGCAGTGGCCGGGGTTGCCGACGGATACGGTCCTTCCGATCATTCCTCGTTTTATGCGGAAGGCATTCCGGTGCTTCATTTCTTCACGAATACCCATGAGGATTATCACCGGCCCTCGGACGATTGGCAGAAGGTCAACGGGGAGGGGGTCGATCTGGTGGTCGAGCTGGCGAGCGGGGTCGTGCGCCGGCTTGCAGGCGCGGAAGCCGCGGAAGCGGTCGCATTGACTGCCGTGGCCCAGCCGCGCCCCTCGCCGGGCGGCGGCAGTGCTTCCTCGACCAGCGGCTACGGTGCGGCGTATCTGGGGTCCATTCCCGATATGACTCCGCGCGACGCCGGGGTACGGCTCACGGGAGTTCGGGTGGGCAGTCCTGCGGAAGAGGGCGGCCTCCGGGGCGGAGACATCGTGGGGGAATTCGCCGGCAAGCCTATCGCGGATATCTACGCATATACCTATGCGCTGCGCGAGCAGTCCCCCGGCGACGTAGTGAAGATCGTCGTGGAGCGGGATGGGGAGGAGGTCACGCTGGAAGTCACGCTGGGTGCGCGGAAGTAGGGCGCGCGCCTGAGCAACCATCCCATATATTGAACGGCGGAAGTTCGTCTCGGCACCGGTCAAGCCGGCCATCGGCGCACCGTGTTTCCTGACAGGGCTCATTATGCCGGAAGTTGATCCGGAAACGCAGTAAACGCGCTCACCGCTTTTGTTTTCCCCGGAAGGCGCCTCCGATCTTGATGCCCAGGCCGCCGTCGATGCGGAAGGCCTGCCCCGTGATGAAGCTGGCTTCATCGCTTGCCAGATAGGCAATCATGTGGGCGGCCTCGCTGGGATCGGCTACGCGGTTCAGGAGGTGCATGCCCCGGATCTCGTCCATCATGGCTTCCGGGTCGCCGGACTGGTCCGCCGCCCATTGCAGGAGCGGGGTGTCCACGCTGCCCGGACACACGGCAGACGAACGGACATTGTACGGCGCGTAATCCACGGCGATGCTGCGCGTAAGGCCGAGCATGGCGGCTTTACTGGTGGCGTAGGCGGCCACGTGTTCTTCGCTCATCAGCGCCTGTACGCTCGATACATTCACGATCACGCCGTTCCGTTGGGCGGTCATGCCAGGAAGCGCCTGCTTTGCGCAGAGAAAGGCCCCCTTCACATTGACGGCCAGCACCCGGTCCCACTCCTCCTCGGATGTTTCCTCGACCGTGCCGTACGTCTGTACCGCTGCATTGTTGACGAGTACATCGATGCGCCCGAACCGGTCGAGCACCTGCCGGAAGGCCCGCTCCACCTGGTCCGCTTTCGATACGTCGCACTGGACATACAGACCGTTTTCCGCATTTTCCTCTTTTTCAGGGGCAATGTCCAGGCAGGCTACGCACGCGCCCTTTTCCAGAAACAGTTCCATGGCGGCAGCCCCAATTCCCTGGGCGGCTCCGGTGACGACAACAATTTTCCCGTCGAAGGTCATAATGCAGGGGGTTTGCGTATCGGATGGGATATTTCTTAAGGATAATGGCGAACGCATTATACCGCAATACACGGAACCGTTCGGTATATTCGGATTCGCGAGCCGTATTGTGCAAGGAGCGCAGCTGGCGCGCCGGGACAAATGATTCATTATCGTTGCGATCCGCGGCAGTGTAAAAACGCATTCGACTCTGAGGGAAAACCCTGTCATCGATTCAAAGAATGGATAAGCGAACCTTCCTGAAGACATGCTCCGCCCTGATGGCGGGCGGTATCCTTTCTCCGCTGGCCTCCTGCAGGCCTGAAGAAGTCACTACCCTTCCGCCCCCCCGGACGAATTGGGCGGGGAATCTTACCTACTCTACGGACCGGTTGCATTTGCCGCAAACGGTCGCCGAGGCGCAGGACCTCGTGAGGAATACGCCCAGGATCCGGCCGCTCGGCTCGCGCCATTGCTTCAACGCCATTGCCGACAGCACCGAGGCGCAGATATCCCTTGAGCATCTCAACCAGGTGGTGCATCTCGACGAGGCGGCGAACAGGGTGACGGTAGGGGCCGGTATGCGCTACGGCGATCTTGCTCCGTACCTCCAGGAGAGAGGGTATGCCTTGCACAATCTGGCTTCTCTGCCGCATATCTCCGTGGCGGGCGCTTGCGCGACGGCCACCCACGGTTCGGGCGTGGCGAACGGGAATCTGGCCACGGCGGTGGCCGCGATCACGTTCATCGATGCGAACGGCGATCTGGTCACCCTTTCCCGCGAGGAGGACGGCGAACGATTCGCCGGAGCGGTCGTGGGCCTTGGCGGACTCGGCGTGGTTACGGAGGTTACGCTGGATCTCCAGCCCGATTTCGACATGATCCAGCATGTCTATCTGGATCTTCCGGTGGCCTCGCTGGACGAACATTTCGATGAAATCATGTCGAGCGGCTACAGCGTCAGCCTGTTCACGGACTGGACGGACGCGGTCAATCAGGTCTGGATCAAGCGGGTAGCGGGGGACGATGCATTCGAGGCGGAACCCACGTTTTTCGGCGCCAACCTGGCGACAAGGAATGTGCATCCGATTCTGGAACTCTCGGCGGTGAACTGCACGGAGCAGATGGGCGTGCCCGGCCCCTGGTACGAGCGACTGCCGCATTTCCGCATGGACTTTACTCCGAGCAGCGGCAAGGAATTGCAAAGCGAATACTTTGTCGCGCGGGAACACGCGAGAGAGGTGGCAAGAATTTTTCAGGGGATGGGCGAGCGTTTCGGTTCGCTCCTGATGATCTCGGAGGTGCGCACCATCGATCGGGACGATCTGTGGATGAGTATGTGTTTCGACCGGCCCAGCGTCGCTTTTCACTGCACCTGGGAGCAGGACTGGGATGCGCTCCGGCAACTGCTTCCCGAGATCGAAGAGGCGCTCGAACCCTTTGAAGCGCGTCCGCATTGGGGAAAACTGTTTACGATGGCGCCGGACCGGTTGCAATCGCGGTACGAAAAAGCAGCCGCCTTCAGGGAGTTGCTTCAGGGATACGACCCGGACGGCAAATTCCGCAACGCTTTTGTACAGGAGAATCTGTTTGGTGGTTGAGCGTGGCGTAGAGCGGTTGACTCCGTAGCGTACGGGGTGGCCGATGCCACGGATGTTGACAATGTGGCATTGCAGGGTCTGGCGCGCACATCTGCACCTTTAGGGATACTCTGATCAAAACCACTTCGTTCAGCGCTTCACGTTCGCAACGCCCCGAATTCGCATATTTCCCGCTGATTCCGATGATAAAATCATGATATCCTGTACTTGCGAACGTGAAGCGCCCTTCGGGAGGCAGAGAGGGGCACGCTGGCCGTGTCATTCCTCATTATGTGGGGCCTGCCACATTGCTTCGTCATTCCTTGCCAGCGCACCCTTTTCAGCCTCTGAATCTTTGCGGATTTAATCAGAGCATCCCTTATGTTTTTCCGCAAACATTGAAGGTGTTTCCAAATCTCTGTAACGAGGTGTCCCCGGTCGTTCGTAAAGCCGGGATCCCCCACCTTACTGTCGTTGCACATCCTCCGCATCCGCCAGCCGAAGGCTTTTCATAATAAATCCATGAAAATATACCGGATCCTAATTTAGATTCAGTCTAAATATAAAGTATTACCGTCGAATCTTCCTTCCATGAGGCTGCTCCACCTGTTTTTGGCGTTCGTCGTAGCGATTCCTTCGGTGACGGCGCGCGCTCAGCATGTCCCAGCCGATTCTGTGAAAGCGGATTCGTCTCGCGTCATCGAGATGGCCCCTGTCGTTGTGACGGCGACGCGCTCGGAGAAGGCGCTTGAGGATGTGGCTGTGCCGACTACAGTCGTTCTGGCCGAGACCATGCGGATGCAGGGGGCTGTGCGGTTGGCCGATGTTCTTTTAACGGTTCCCGGTCTTACCCTGTTCGACGATCATGGGACAGGGTTGCAGGTGCAGGGTTTTGCGCCGGATTACACGCTTATCCTTCTTGACGGCGAACCTGTCATCGGGCGAACGGCGGGCACCCTCGACCTGAACCGGTTGACCGTGCAGGGTCTGGATCGCGTCGAAATCGTGCGCGGCCCATCGTCGTCGCTCTATGGAAGCGAAGCGCTTGCGGGCGTCGTCAATCTTATCACGGCGCCTGCGACCGAAGGTTTTCGCAGCGCTCTTGGCGCCCGGTTCGGTTCGTTCGGTACGACGGACCTTACGACCGAAGTCGAAGCCGGACGCGAGCGGGCGGGTGCGCGCCTGCTTTTCAACCGCTATGCCTCGGCGGGCTACGACCTGACACCTGCATCGTTCGGGGCCACCAGCCCTGCTTTCACCGACTGGACGGCCGATTGGCGCAGCCGCCTTGCCCTTTCGGATCGCGTTTTGCTCCGACTCGGCGCCCGGGCAACCGTAGAAGATCAGGAAAGCACATTCGCTTTGAGGGCCGATGGCGTCGAAGTGCGCTACGACGACGATGGACGCCGCGTCGACTGGACTCTGCATCCGGAAGCCCGAATTCGACTCTCCGATCGTTTTCGCCTCACGACGACGGTCTACGGGGCGCGTTACCGGACCGAGACCCGTTACCGCCGCCAGAGCGACGGCGTGCTCACCTATGAGGACGATTTTGGCCAGTACTACCTGAAGGCCGAGGCCCAACTCGACGCGCTTTGGAACCGGCGTCATCTCACAAGCCTGGGCGGGGGCGCGGTGCGTGAGCGTCTGGGCGGCGACCGCTACGGAACGGATGCCGCCGGCGAACGTCCGGCGGCGAATCAGGCCTATGCCTTTGCCCAACATGAATGGCTTCCGTTGCGCCTGGTCGAGGTGAGTGCGAGCGCCCGCTTCGACGCCCATTCCGATTACGCTGCGCGGCTGACCCCGAAAATCGCTCTTCTTGTTCGTCCAGCGGACAACCTGCGCTTTCGGGTAAGTGCAGGCAGCGGCTTCAAGGCGCCTGCCTTCCGGCAATTTTACCTTGCTTTCACCAACGCCGCGGCGGGGTACTCCGTCTTTGGCGCAACCCGGCTGCAGGAAGGGGTCGCGCGGCTACAAGCAGAGGGAGCGATCGTTCGTCTCTTTATCAATCCTGCCACGCTCGAGGAGATCCGCGCCGAAAGTTCCGTTGCGGTCAACATCGGGGGTTCGATCGAGCCGTTTCCCCGGCTAGCTTTTTCGGCCAATGCTTTCCACAACAACGTTCACGATCTCATTGAGACCCAGCCGATCGCACGAAAGACAAACGGACAGTTCGTTTTCGGCTATTTCAACCTTGCGCGGATTTACACGCGGGGCCTCGAGGCGGATGCGACCATCCGGGCGATCGCAGAGCAACGGAACCGGCTCGATCTTTCCTTAGGCTATCAGTTTCTCCAGGCGCGTGACCGTGAGGTTGTCGAAGCGCTGGAAACCGGTACCGTGTTCGGACGCGATCCGTCCGGGCGGGAGTACCGTCTCGGTCCGGGCGACTATGGCGGAATGTTCGGGCGCTCGCCTCATACGGCGACACTCCGTGCTGTGTATGCACACACGCCGTTCGGTCTCACCGCCAGTGTTCGGGGACGCTGGCGCAGCCGCTACGGCTACCGCGATCTCGACGGCAACGCGCTGGCCAATCGCGACGACGAGTTCGTCCCGGCCTATGCCGTTTTCGATGCAACCGTTACCAAGGCGGTCCCGGCTTTGGGTCCGGCTGACGCCGAAATCCAGCTTGGCGTGGACAATGTTCTCGATATTACGCGCCCGGCTCTTGTGCCGTCGCTTCCCGGTCGCCGGCTTTACGTCGCTCTCCGCATCATGCTATAGGATACTCTGATCAAAACCACTTCGCTCAGCGCGTCACGTTCGTGCGTACGGGATGTCATGGTTTCATCGTCGGAATTAAGGATACTCTGATCGAAACCGCTTCGACCGGCGCTTCACGTTCGTGCGTATAAGGATACCATAATTGCATCGTCGGAATTAGCGGGAAACGCTGCGGATTCGGGTCATGGCGGCCGTGACGCGCCCTTCGGGAGGCTGAAAGGGGCACGCTGGCTGCGTCATTCCTTATTGTGTGGGGCCTGCCACACTGCTTCGTCATTCCTTGCCAGCCCACCCCTTTCAGCCTCTGAGTTTTGCGGACTTAATCAGAGTATCCTATAGGATACTACCAACCCTGAAATTCCAACCCGTACGTACCATGAAAACACCCGTTGCTTTTTCCATATTCTTCGGGTTCGTTCTTCTGCTTACCGGCTGCGACAGCACGGATGCCGAGCCGGAGCCGGTGGTCCTCAATGTGCGAATAGCCGGGAATGTCCCGGCTGATCCGGCTTCGGGACGCGACCCGGACACGGGGGCCTCTATCAGCAACAACCTCTTCACGCTCTACGATCTCGAGGCGGGTTCGATACTTATTTCTTCGTCTCAGACGGATGCCGCCACCCGGCAGCGCGATTCCACATCGACCGCGTGGGACATCGGTTTCAAAGGCACGACGATCATTTTCAACGGGGGTACGAGCGGGCCGGGCGAAGCGGCGGCGCAGATGCTTGCGCAACCCTTTGCCGAGGTCGTCGAAGCGCCCGAGGGGGGCTATATTGCCGACGGAGAGAACACATCCTGCCCGGAGGTCTCCACGCCCGTCGGTCCCGTTCCGGGCTCGCCCTATGCGATCTGCACGGGCTCGGACAACGGCTGGTACAGCTATAATGCCGGGACCATGCTGCTCTTGCCGATCCCGGGCCGCACGATCGTGCTCAAGACAGCGAGTGGCAACTACGCGAAAATGCGGATTATGAGTTATTACCAAAACAATCCGGATCCCCCCGACGCATCGGTTCCGTCGCGATATTATACGTTCGAGTATGTCCTCCGGCCCGACGGCTCGCGGGACCTGACCTCGGAATGAATGGAAGAGATCGCGTCGCGTCCTCCACTATAGAGCCGGGGATGCCGTGATGCACGAATTGCAGACGATGATGGACGATGTGTTCGAAGGGTAATCGGGAATGTAAACATGAAGCGCTCCCCTGCGCCTGAAACGCTGTGCAAGAGATATTTTGCACCGGGGATTGCAGTGTACCGCTGCGTGTCCACGGCGCTGGTGCTGGCTTGCTGTGCGTGTTCGGCGACGATGGATATTCCGGTCGAGAGAAACCGGGGACGACGGATAATTCTGGTATTTGGCACGGATATTGTCTAAGAATCATGATACAGTAAGCAAGGCCGTTCGGTATATTCCGATGCACGGGTCGTATCGGAAAAGAGATGTAATCGGCGGGCCGGAATAAACGGTTCATGGACATCGCCACGGAGGTAACAATATGAAACCCTACGCAAGCATTCCCCTTTTCTTCGCGCTCGCTGCACTGGTTTCCGGCTGCGTCAGCATAAACCATACCATGCTCGACACAGGACCGGGGTATGCTCCGGTGCCGGGGGCCGAGGTGCAGATATTCTTTGAGCGGGACGAACTGCCAGAGCACACGCGTGTTGCGCTGCTTTACGGCAAGACCTTCGAAAACATCACCACGGAGAGCAAGTTGATCGGAAAGCTGCGCGAGGCGGCGGGCGCCCTCGGAGCGAACGGCGTCGTATTGCTGGGCCAGACGGATCTGGGTGGAGAAATCAGAGTGTCCGGCGATCCTGTCACCGGCTATAACGAGTCCGGTCGCCGCGGTCAGGCGCTGGCTATACGGGTGCATTAGGCGTAGCGCGAAAGGGTGTGCGCGCGGCGCCTGTTCCCGGTCAATTACCCCATTGAGTGATTTCACTCAATGGGGTAATTGTGTTTTTGAGGGATGGGGTTGAGCTATTTGCTTGGTCAGCAGGGTACGAATCGTCTACGCTCCGCCTACGAATCGCCTACGCTCCGCCTACGCTCCGCCCACGAATCCGCCTACGAATCGCCTACGAATCGCCTACGAATCGTCTACGCTCCGCCCACGAATCCGCCTACGAATCGCCTACGAATCGCCTACGAATCGTCTACGAATCGCCTACGAATCGCCCACGAATTACCTACCGTCCGCCCTTCCGGACCCAATAAGCGCCGCGCCCTCTACCGCGCAATTCGATCAAGCCCATGTGGGGCGTGCCTGGTAAATTATCTTATTGAGTAATTTTACTCAGTAGCGTAATTGCATCCTTCCGACAACCCCCCTTACCCCTTTCCCTTCAGCACCTCGGCGGCCTCGGTCGCACCACAGGACTCTGCCCACGCAAGGGGAATGCTACCCTGCTCCAGCTTGTCCGAAAGTATACGGATAACCAGAGCGCAGTGTAACCGGCGATTGCTTTTGCAGCGACCTTTCAGCCGGGAGATACGGAGACGATGGTGGGGGGGCATGGGGAGAAGCGATCAGGGCGGCCCGGCGTGGAGGACCAACGGTGCTGTCGATGCTTGTTGAGAGTCGTATCGAAACAATCTGCGTCAGGTATTGTATATGTGGCCTCATGAGGCTACATTGCTTTTTATGCTTACCGTCGGGGTCAGAGAACTTAAGGATCGTTTGAGCGAGTGCATTCGCATGGTTCGCGAAGGCGGGGCAGTATATGTCACCTATCGCGGCCGGATTGCGGCAGAAATTCGCCCGCCGTCTCGCACTACGGAGGAGGAGGCTCGTATGGGGTTGCGTCGTCGCGCCCGGGAAGGAAAGGTGCGTCTCGGGGCGCCTAACCGTCCCGAAGTATATGCTCGAAGGAAACCTCTTCTCACCGGGAATGAACTTCAGCAGTTGTTAAGCGAGACTCGGGGCGATTCGTGAATTTGTATGCCGAGACAAGCGCCGTATTATCGTGGTTGCTTGGTCAGGATAATGGCTGTCGGGCTTATCGGGCGTTGGCCGAAGCGGAATTGGTCTTTACTTCCGACTTGACGTTGATCGAGTGCGATCGCGTCCTGCATCGCGCCGCCGTTATTGGCCAGTTAGACGAGTCGGTTGCTATCGAAGCGCGGACTATTGTCGAAACTGCGTCTGCACACTGGACGCTATGCGCTATGGATGCCGAAATCGTGGAGGCCTCTCGCCGCCGATTTCCTCACGAACCCATTCGTTCCCTGGACGCAATACACCTCTCGACGGCAGTGTTTGTGCGGAATCTCGCGCCGGATGTATGTATGCTCTCTTTCGACGAGCGGATACGGCAGAATGCCGCAGCGCTTGGGTTCAGGATTATCCCTGAAGAAGTTCTTCATTCGTAGCGGCACGGATGGGAGCGGCTTCGATTTTCCGGAATTACTCTATTGAGTAATTTTACTCAGTATCGTAATTGCATCCCTTCGGCAACCGCTCTTTTTACCCCTTCCCCTTCAGCACCTCGGCCGCCTCGGCCGCGCCACAGAACTCTGCCCACACAAGGGGAGTGGCGTGGTGGGCGGCGTCGGTAACAGTCGGATCGGCGCCGCGCTCAAGCAACAGATTCAGACACTTCACCGCGTCGTGCTGCGCCGCCAGGTGCATGGCGACCGCCTGCACGCCGTGGCCCTCCCCGCCGAAGTCGTGCCGGAGATCCGGATCGGCGCCGTGGTCGAGCAGGCAGGCGGCGGCCTCCACCTTGTCGCTGTAACAGGCCCAGAGGAGCGGTGTGCCGCGGAACGGATTCGCATTCACGTTGGCGCCGAGTGCGACCAGCGCGGAGATCGAACCGCATTGGTTGTTGCGCGCCGCCCAGGACAACGCTTCGTCAAGCACCTCCTGCCGGTCCAGCGTCCGGTCCCACGACGGGAAGAACACAGGGGCGTAGAAGTCCAACCCGTATCGGGCCGCTGGCGTTAGCTCTCCGCCGACCGCGATGAACCGGCTTATGTCGTGGCCAAGGGCTGCGGCGGTGCGGAGGTTGTCGGGGTACACGGGGACAAGCACCTCGCCCATGTACGGCTTGGCGTAGAAGAGGGCATAGGACAGGGCCGAGCCGCCCTCCATGCCGTACGCGTTCACGTCCACCGGCGCGCCGGCCTCCACGAGCCGCCGCGCCAGATCGGCGTGCCCCGCCATACCGGCCGTATGCAGTGGGGTCCACCCGTCGTTGTCGGCGGTCGCCGGATCGGCTCCCGCATTGAGGATCAGATCGATGGCGGCATGTTGTTGCGGGGTTCCCGGCGCCAGCGGGATCGCGATGTCGCATGTCGCGGCCCGGCAGGCGAGATCGAGAAGGGTCCGTCCGTTGTTGTCCCTGGCGGTGAGTACGGCAGGCGACCGAGACAACATTCGCTCCAGGGCCTCGACACCGCCATCGCGCAGGGCTATTGCTGCCTGTTGGAGAAGTTTTTGCGCCATGCGAGGTCGTGCTTCTGGAGCGGTTTTTCCCTCCAAATCAGACGGGTTTTCCTGCGAAACTAAGGTATGAGGCGATTTATAGCCTATTCCGGCTCGTCCGAGAATATATGGATATACGGAGCGTAGCGGAATCGACGGTTGCGCTGATATCCGGTGACCTCTTCCAGTATCCCCGCATCGACGAGGCGGGCAACGAGTTGATTTGCAGCGGTATAACTCGTTCCGATCATTTCTTGCACATAGGTAACGGAGAGGATAGGAAACCGGTACAGGTATTCGAGAACCTGCAGACCGTTTCCAGCACTTCGTCCGAAGCGTTCGGTGACGATTCTTCGATGCTCCTCTCGCATCGTAAATATCCGCCGGACGCTTTTGACGGCCTCGTTGCTTACTTCCGCCGCGCCCCGCAAAAAGAACGCGAGCCAGCCCTCCCAGTCGCCGGTGTCCCGGATGGCTTGCAGTCGTTCGTAGTATTCCGTGCGATGCTTTTTCAGAAAGACGGAAAGATAAAGGACAGGCTTGAGCAGGATTTCTTGCTGGCATAGAAAAAACGTGATGAGCAGTCTGCCTGTCCGACCATTTCCGTCCAGAAAGGGGTGAATGGCCTCGAACTGGGCATGCGCCATCCCGATGCGGAGAAGTGGTGCAATACTGTCGGAGGCGTGGAGAAATTTTTCCAGTTCGCCCAGTGCATTCGGCACTTCATGAGGCGGAGGGGGGATATAGGAGGCTTCGTTCAGCGTGCAACCGGCAGGCCCGATCCAGTTCTGGGAACGTCGTAATTCTCCGGGTTGAAGCATTCCTCCGCGTACGCCCTGCATCAGTCGTTCGTGGATTTCCCGGATGAGTCGGGTGGAAAGCGGCAGCGTTTGCAGACGCTCCAACCCGTAGTTCATTGCATTGACATAGTTGATGACCTCGTGTACGTCGCCCGGGCGGTTCGGGACAAAGATGTTCGCTTCGGCGTTCAGCACATCCTGCAGGGAACTCTGCGTTCCTTCGATCTGGCTTGAGAGCACAGCTTCTCGTCGCACGTACATGAATACGAACAGATCGGGGTCCGGCAAGGTTTGAATGGAGCCGTCTAATCGACCCAGGGCGCGGTCGGCCCTGGAAAGTAACGCTTGCAGATCGTCCGTCATTTGCACGGGCGGATTTGGAGGCAATGGCGCCGGTATGAAGGCGCGGTACCCCGACGGCTGAGGTTCGTACCGCCCGGATCGCTGGACTATATTCTGATCCTGTAGGTGACGGGTAGACATGATTTTTTTTGATTCCGATGACTGTTCTTTTTAGACGGGATTGCCGCTACATGCAAAGCTGGGGGGTCTATGGACGGGATGTATCTCTGTATGTAATCTGCGCTTTAATATGAGATTGCTTGGGTCGCATATGTTACTCTGCCTTTAATATAGCAACAATCATACTCCATACGCAAGCCAGCCTTTAATATGGCCGTTATTTCGTTTCATATAAAAGCCAGCCTTAAACATGGCCGCCATCCCCTTGCATATTAAAGACAGCCTTTAACATGGAGGAATTCCCCGCCCATATGTAAGGTAGCCTTTGACACAGGCGGCGTACTCGATAGGCTCAATGCCCCGTCCCCTTGATATCTTCTCCAGCCGGAACCCCTCCGTCAGTAGGCGTCTTTCCATCAGAACAGCAAGAACACTCCCCTTGCCATCATCCCCGCATCGGCTTACTTTGACTGCAAGGCTTTCCGGAAAAGCTCTCCAGAGGATCATTTCCTGTCTCATTCCCAATCCGCCAACCCGCTGCCCGCCATGTCCCGCTCCCTATTCGCTCCGCTGTTCGCATTCACCGTACTGTTTCTCGCCGTTTCCATTCCTGCACAGGCCCAGGAGGACCTTGTGCGCCCGGAAGGGTGGCAGGTCCGTTTCGACAATCCCGAAGCATCCGAGGACGATCTGGAAATGTTCGTTTCCATGCCGCCAGGATGGCACGTGACCTCCGGCCCGGCGGCGATCTACTGGGGGCCGGATATGGAAGCGTCCGGCGAATACCGCATCGAAATGGAAGTCTACCTGTTCGATCCGGCAGGCCGCCGCGAGGCCTTCGGCATCTTTGTCGGCGGAACGGACCTGACGGGAGACGCCGTCGATTACACGTATTTCCTGCTGCGCGACGGGGGAGAATTCATCGTCAAGCGGCGTGAAGGGCCGGAAGCGCCCACCATTTATCCCTGGACCGGACACAACGCCATTCTCGGTTGGGCCGATCGCGAAGAGGAAGCGGCCACCGTGAAGAATGTGCTCGCCATCGAGGCCGGCGCCGAAACGGTGCATTTTTTCGTGAACGACGCGGAAGTGGCCGCCCTGCCACGGGCCGATCTCGGCATGGACGGCGTATTCGGCATGCGGGTAAACCATGCCCTGAATCTCCATGTATCGAGGTTGGAGACCGTGGCGATGGGAGGGGAGGAGGAAGAAGGGCACGATCAGGATGAAGGGGCCGATCATGGCGAAGGGCATGATGAGGGTGAAGGGCACGACGAGGAAGAAGAAAGCGATCGGGGTGAAGGGGACGATGGGGAAAACGGATAGCGTGCTCCGGACAGATTCCGAGCGCGACTTGCTGCCACCATAGACAGGTCGCCGACTCTCTGCTCTGCTGCCACGAAGAGCGCCTTCCGCCCGATTGACAAGGCACCCGCGGAATGGTATTATGCGGGTGGAATTTGTTGCGCCGATCCCCACAAACCAAACGGGGCATTTATGCGTCCGGGCTACCCGGTCTTCTCCAGTCGTTTTTCCCTTTCCCCAACGCTATGCCAGAGATAAGGAATGGGTGCTGCCTGAACCGCTGGCTACCGCCGAGATTGCTGTAACCGACGGCGCAACCAGTGTAATCCGGCAGCACGGTAATCCGGACGGCCCGCGACTCGTGCTGTGTCACGGCAACGGGCTGGCGGCCGATCTGTATTACCCCTTCTGATCCCTGCTTGTCGACCGTTTCGATATCGTGCTCTACGATCTCCGAAATCACGGTTGGAGTTCGTTGAGCGATATCCAGACACACAACATCGCAACCTTCGTTTCCGACAATGAGCACATCTTTCAGTGTATTGACCGGCACTTCGGCGAGAAGACGCTGCGCCCCGCCTCCTACGGAAAGGGCTATCAACTCCGGTGCCCGCGCGAGTACGAGTCCTGTATATTCGAGTACAGTTTCGCCTACAATTTCGAGCCCAAGGCGCACGACATCACATGCCCCATCAAAGTGATCGGAGGAGATCCGACCGTGCCCTTGTCGTTTCTCCCGAGCATGGATCTCATCGGTCTGGTCGGTCTCGACTACGACTTCGTGCCCAGGACAACCCACTTCCTCCAGCTTGAAGATCCGCAGGAGTGCGCCAATATCATGCTGGAGTTCCTCGAAGATCGGGGGGTTGCATAGTGCGTCTGATTATCAGGATACTCTGATTAAGTCCGCAAAGCTCAGAAGCTGCGGGGGTGATTTTGGTCAGAGTATTCTAAACAAGGCGGTATGGTGTCAGGGGAAGCAGAACGGTAATGGTGCATATCGCCTGACGATTACCTCATTACCCCTCCACCCATGCCCGCACCGGCATGGACAGAAACGCTTCCACGGGGACGCCGTCCCCGCCCACCAGTAGTTTGCGAGCTGGACCAAAGGCTTGATCGAATGCGGTCATGCCCGGTAGCGTCCGTTGCGACGGGCCGCTTTTTACCTCGATCGCGATCAGGTTCTGGCCTGTGCGCACGACGAAATCCACCTCGCGGTTACGTTCGCGCCAGTAATAGAGTGCAATCTTCCCTGTCATGGCGGCGTTGGCCAGATGGGCGCCTACTGCGGATTCCACCAGCCGCCCCCAGAGCGCCAGATCCTCGCGAGCTTCGGCCAGCGTTCGTTCGGATTGGGCGTTCATCAGGGCCGTGTTGAGGACCTGCAACTTGGGACTCGACGCCCTTCGCCGGACCGTGCTTCCCGAGTACTTTTGCAGACCTGTGAGCATGCCTGCCCCGGACAACAAATCGAGATAATGCGCCAGCGTGGTTGTGTTGCCTGCGTCGTGGAGTTGCCCTGTCATTTTCGTGTAGGAGAGTATCTGCCCCGAATACGCGCACCCCAGTTCGAACAATCTGCGCAGTAGTGCGGGTTTGTCCACGCGGGACAACAGGAGCACATCGCGCGAAATGGTTGTTTCGATGAGTGCATCGCGAATGTAGCGCCTCCAGCGTTCCGGCTGTTTTGCCAGCGGCGCGGCGCCGGGATAGGCCCCGTAAAAAATATACTCGTCCAATGTCCAGCCGAATGCCTCGCGCATCTCGGAAAAACTCCAGTGGGGTAGACGCAAGACCTCGAACCGGCCCGCCAGACTTTCGGTCAATCCCCGCTGGATCAGCAGGGGAGCCGAACCGAGGGCCATTACTTTCAGGGGGTATCTACGGCGCGTATCCTCATCCCAGAGTCGCTTGACCGTTTCGGACCAGTTCGGCGCTTTTTGCACTTCGTCCAGCACGAGGAGGGCTCCTTGTCCACCGGTTCCGCCCGCCAGCAGTCGCGCCGTTTCCCACTGGGTCTCGATCCATGCGGAGTCGCGCAAGGTTGGTTCGTCGGCGCTGGCGATATGGTGCGGTAACCCGCATTCCGCTGCTACATGCAGGGCCAGTGTGGTTTTGCCCACCTGTCGCGGGCCGGCTACGATCTGAATGAACCGGCGCGGTTCCCGCAGACGACTTAGGAGTTCGGCAGCCTGGGGACGGACGAAGGTCTTTGAAGGGAAGTTGTTCAATGTGTTGTATCCATTCTGTTTATACATTTTGCTCAAATTACTCAGTAAAATTACTTAATTTAATGAGTAAAATGCAAGTTTTTGTTGGAGAAATTTCTTTTTCAGTCCCTTGAGCAGGTTCTCTTCCGGGTTTATGTACCGCCCGGATTGCTCACGTCGATGACTTGTGCCTGGTGCGATGTGTCGGAAGCGCCAGATATCCTAAACTACTTTAGGCAAGCCGAACGGGAAACGCTTGAGAATCCCTTGTCTCGCTGATTGGTTGCAGCGCTCAGTCAAAGGCCGCGCCGCTCCGATTTCTCGCTGGTCGAAGACCTTCAATTTCTGCTCAATCCTTGTTATTCCCCGATTCTTGCGCCAGTCTTCGCGAACGGCGATATTTGAAGGATAGATGAAGCAAATCCCTTGCCCGATTCTGCATAGCCTTCCGTCTCCATGAAAACGCACCCTGTCCGCCTGTGCATGTTGCATGCGCAGAAGCCTTTTTCACAGTCGCCGCGTTCGCGCACGCATTCGCATCCGGTGTTTTCTACAAGGTCCGGCCTCCCCGTATTCCTCCTTGCCGCCTCACTTGCTTTTGTGCTTGCTGCATGCGGCGCCATGTCGACACCCGCTCTCGACAGCGACGACATCGGCGGCGTGGTGACAGGCGCCAATGGTCCGGAAGCGGGCGTATGGGTCATTGCGGAAACAGGCGACCTGCCCACGCCCTTCGCGAAGATCGTGGTGACGGACGATGCGGGGCGCTACGTGCTGCCTGATCTGCCCGACGCCGGATACGACGTATGGGTGCGGGGCTACGGTCTGGTGGATTCTCCCCGGCAGTCCGCCCGCCCCGGTCAGGTGCTGAACCTTGAGGCGGTCGAGGCCCCCGATGAGGCTTCCGCTGCGGAGATATATCCTTCGGGACACTGGTTTTCTCTGATTGACGTTCCCGCGGAAAGCGAATTTCCCGGTACGGGACCGGGTGGAAACGGTATTGCCGAGCACCTCGACAACCAGAGCGAATTTCTGCGCATCCTGAAATCCGGTATGTGCATGGCCTGTCATCAGATGGGCGGTTCGGGCACCCGCCGCATTCCGGAGAATCTCGCCGATCTGGAGTCTCCGGAGCACTTTATCGACCCGGAAACCGGCGCCTTCGTGTCGTCGGAAGCAGCCTGGGAACGCCGTCTCCAGGCCGGGCAGGCCGGGGGCAGCATGATGTACGGCCTCAATGCATTGGGTCGCGAACGCGCGCTCGAAATGTTCGCCGACTGGACGGACCGCATTGCGGAAGGCGCCTTGCCGCCCGCGCCGCCGCGCCCGGAGGGCCTCGAACGCAATGTGGTCATCACCATGTGGGACTGGGCCGATCCGAAAACCTATCTCCACGATCTCGTATCGACCGACCGGCGGGATCCCACGGTAAATGCCTACGGCAAATTGTACGGGGCGGCGGAAGCGAGTTCGGATTATGTCCCGGTGCTGGATCCGGTCACGCATGAACGGAGCGAAGTGCCGGTGTATCCGCGGGATCCGGCCACGCCCGACGCGGGCGGCAGCGTGTTGGCATCTTCGCCGTACTGGGGCGACGAACCCATCTGGAACAGCCAGACCAACGTACATAACCCCATGTTCGATGAAGACGGGCGCGTCTGGCTCACGTCGCGGGTCCGCCCGGCGGACAACCCGGATTTCTGCAAGGATGGTTCGGAACATCCTTCCGCCAGACTGTTCCCTCTTGCAAGGTCCTACCGCCACCTTGCCGTGTACGACCCGGCTACGGAGGAACTGACGAACATCGGTACGTGCTTCAGCACCCATCATCTGATGTTCGCCATGGACGAGCAAAACACGCTCTGGACCAGTGGGGACGGGCAGGTCGTGGGCTGGCTGGATGTGGAAGCCTTCCTTGAAACGGGCGATGAGGAGACCTCGCAGGGCTGGACGGCGCTGATCATGGACACGAACGGCAATGGGCAGCGCGATGCGTACGTGGAACCGGGCGATCCGGTGGATCCGGCCCTGGACAAGCGCTACGGACGGGGTTTTTATGCGGTCACGCCCATGCCGGACGGCACGGTATGGGGGTCCGTGCTGGATTTCCCCGGCACAGTGGTGCGGCTCGATCCGGGAGACAACCCGCCGGAGACGGTGCTGGCCGAGGTATACGAACTGCCCTACGGGAACGAACGGGCAGACATATGGGGATTTTCTCCCCGGGGCATGGACGTCGATCTTGAGGGGGTAGTATGGACTCCGCTTGCAAGCGGACATCTGGCGAGTTTTGACCGCCGCAAGTGCGAGGGCCCCCTGAACGGACCGGAAGCCACCGGACAGCATTGTCCGGAAGGGTGGACCTTTTATGAGGAACCGGTTCCTCAACTGGGCGGCGTAGAGGGGCCGGGCGGCGGCGGAGGCAGCTATTACGCCTGGGTGGATTGGTATAACACGCTGGGCCTGGGGGAGAATGTGCCCATAAGCACAGGCAACCAGTCCGATGCGCTGCTTGCGCTGAAGGACGGCGAATGGGTCGTACTGCGGGTGCCGTATCCGACCGGGTTCTATACGAAGTGGCTGGACGGGCGCATCGACGATCCGGAGGCAGGGTGGAAGGGCCGCGGGGTGTGGGCCACGATCAGTACGCGCACGCCATTCCACATGGAATCGGGCGCCGGGACGACCAGCAAGGTGTACCAGTTCCAGATGCGGCCCAGCCCACTGGCGAAATAGATATAGCACCCGCGGGCGCAACAGATATGCGGGGCGCTATGTGACGCGATCGGGGTGGTGGCTCCGGCGCGGTCCGCGCCGCGGACAGATCACGCGCGATCCATGCCTGCGGGCCATTGCGGCGAACGTCGTGGCCGGTGCGGGATGCGATCACGCGAGTCGTGCACAGGCCTGTTTCACCCGGTTCATTTTATTTGCCCGCCGTATCGCCCCCCGCTTCCGCGGCTACCTCATCCGGCAGCGCAAACGCAACCAGCATGCCTCCAACGGGCCGGTTCGACTTGCCGCCGCCCGCCGAAATCGCCACATACTGTTTTCCGTCCGCCATGTAGGTGCTGGGCGTAGCGTTCCCTCCGAAAGGCAGATCGGCTTCCCATAGCACCTCGCCCGTTTCCTTGTCGAAGCCCCGTATTTTCTCGTCGGCGGTCGCGCCGATAAACAACACGCCGCCCGCCGTTACGACCGGTCCGCCGTAATTTTCCGTACCGGTCTGCGGAATACCGCGCGCCGTCAATTCCTCGTACTCGCCGAGCGGTACGGTCCATTTGATCTCGCCCGTGTTCAGATCGACGGCGTTCAGCGTGCCCCAGGGCGGTTTGATGGCCGGGTAGCCTTCGCGATCCAGCCAGCGCTGGAATCCCCGGAAGGCGTACGGCGGCACATATTCGTCCTCCTCGTTTTCCTCCATAGCCGTTTCCTCGCCGAAGAGATGGTCGAGAATCGCGTTCAAAACTTCCTCGGGGACCTGGTCGAAGGGGGGCATGCGCGCGCCGCCCTGTACGAGTAGCGTCATGGCTTGCTCCCGGCTGTAGCGTTCGCCCATATTCGTGAGCGCCGGAAAGCCGCCTCCCGGATCGCCGCTGCCGTCCAGCCCGTGGCAGGACGCGCAGATAGACCGGTAGTACCGTTCCCCGCGAGGCAGCGGCGTACCGTCCGGTCGCCTCGTCGGGATGAGCTGGTAAAACCACGGCATCTCGTTGACATTCACGTACAATATGCCGTCGGGGTCGGCAGCCGATCCGCCCCATTCCATACCCCCGTCGTATCCCGGAAACTTGATTTTCTGTTCCAGACTCGGCGGGGGGAACGACCCGTAGGCGCCGGACTGCGTAATCAGATCTGTGGTCAACTGTTGGGCTTCCGGCGAGATATTCGATACGTCGTCCAGCGTGTATTCCTGCCGTATGAGTGGCGGTGGCCATGTGGGGAAGGGCTGCGTGGGCCATGCCTGCATATCCGGCAATTCCGACACGGTGGTAGGGCGCTCCTTAATCGGCCAGAGCGGCTCGCCCGTAACCCGGTCGAAGACGTACAGCAGTCCCATCTTCGTGCCCTGGGCGGCTATGTCTACCCATTCCCCCTCGTGCCGGACGGTCAGCAGCGTGGGCGGGGTCGGAAGGTCCATATCCCACAGGTCGTGATGAACGAACTGGAAGTGCCACAGGCGCTCGCCGGTCCGCGCATCCAGCGCAATAAGGGAGTTGGCGAACAGATTCTCGCCGTACCGGTCCCCGCCGTAGAAGTCGGGGCCTGCGGTTTCCGTGGAGGAGTATACGATGCCCCGCTCCATATCCATTGCGATGCCGGACCAGTCCGAGGCGCCCCCCGTGTATTCCAAATAGCCTTCCGGCCAGGTCTCCGACCCGAATTCCCCCGGACGGGGCAGAGTATGGAAGATCCAGATGCGTTCGCCGGTCCGCGCGTCGAGCGCAATGACCGCCCCGGGCACGTTCTCCGCTACCCGTACGCCGAAAATAAGCATGTCTTCAAAGACATATCCGCCCGAGTTCAGGCCCACGTTCGGACGGCCTTCCCAGTCGATGCGGTCGCCTATATGGAGCCAGCCGCCTTCGCCGAACGAGGGGACCGGCTCGCCCGTCTCTGCGTCGAGGGAGTACAGCCAGGGGCCTTTCGTCGTGAAGATGCGCCCGTTTTCTCCGTCTTTCCAGTATATGAGGCCTCGTTGACGGCCGCCGCCCTGGTGCATGCCGCCGTCGTGGGAATTGGTTTCGTCGGGGTTGAAGGTCCACAGATGTTCGCCCGTTGCGGCGTCGAGCGCCGTCATTTTGCGGGTCGGGGTAGCCGTGTACAGCACGCCGTCCACGATGAGGTTGTTGGCCTGGTACTCGCTCTCTTCTCCCGTATCGTAACTCCACGCCATTTCCAGCAGGTGGACATTCTCTGTGTTGATCTGGTCGAGCAGGGAATACTGGTTGCTGCTCGGATGGCCGAGATAATTCGCCCAGTCCGCACCGGCGCCGACCGGCGCGCGCGGGGGCGCCTCGGAGCAGGCGGACAAAGTTGCGGCAAGCGCCGCAGCGACGGCCAGGCGGGAGAAAAAGCGGGGCATATTGTCAGGAGTTGAATGCGTGCCGGACTGCCGGCGTCGGGTTGCGGCGCTATTGCAAGGGAGCGCCCATGCCGCAGGATCATGAGTCCGGGAAGAGCGCAGGGTCGAGTCCGGGAATGATCTCGAGCGCGTTCTTGTAGTAGATTTTCCGCAGCACCTCGTCCGGGAGATCCATGCCATACATGCTCCAGAAAGCATGCCGCTTGCGGTAATACGGGAAGTATTCGTCCGCCGTCTCGAAGATGCGGAAGTAGACGTAGTATTCGGACGGCTCCCACGAATCCTTGCCCATAAGTACGCGGTCCTGGTATTTCGTCAGGAAGGCCTTCGCGGTGTGCGGCTGCCGGCCCAGCTCGCCGATGACCGCTCCGAGTTCGGTGTACATGTTAGGCATTTTGTCAAGCAGGCTGCCCAGCCGCCCGAGATCGTTGCCCAGCCAGCCGAGGTGCGCGCTGAGGAAAATGGTGTTCGAGTGTCTGGCGATCAGATTCCAGTGTTCGGTCATGAGGGTTTCCCAGGAAGGAACCGGATCGCGCTTGCGGCGCGGGCGCTCCTTGAGCTCGAACCAGCGCTCGTTGAAACGGTCCTGCGGCTCCCAGAAGGGGGCCGGGTCTGCCGTATGGATGAGGACCGGAATGCCCAGTTCGCCGGCCTTCTGCCAGATGGGGTCCAGTTTCGGGTCGTCGGTTTTTAGCCGCGTACCATCCTCGTAGAAGATGTACATACCGAGGCTTTTGTAAATCTTCAGGCCTTTGGCGCCCTGCCGTACGTCTTCTTCCAGTTGGGCTGCCGCTTTCTCGCCGAAGTCCGGATCGTCCAGGGTCTCGAAGTCGATGTTCGCGTAATGCACGAAGCGCCCCGGGGCGTGCATATCCGTGGCGGCGATTTTCGCCTGGAGTTCTTCGCCGCTGCCTCCGCTTAGGTTCACCATGACAGCCATATTCATTGCGTCCATGTCCGCAACCATGGCGGCGATCTCTTCGGCGGACATCTCGGCGATGCCCCACTGGTGCGCATGGGCGTCCACGAACGGGAATTTCGCGCGGGTCACCTCATGTTCCTCGACGACCAGCGTGGAGCGGGGCGCATAGTCTTCCCATTGCATTTCCTGCGCCTGTGCGGGGGGAACGGGCGCGGTAACCGCCAGCGCGATCGAGGCGAACGCTGCGGCGAAGACGAAGACGGATATTTTTCGGGAAGGGCGGAGCGAAGGAGTCGGGAGCGTCATGGCCGGGGTCAAAACAGGTGAAGCGTCAGTGCAGAACGAAGGAAGATACAAACGGTAGATTCGGAACCGTACCGGGAAAGGCGTATGGCGTGCATCAAAATAGCGGTATGCGACCTAAAAGGAAAAAAGAAGATGTGCGCGTGCGCATTGTATCTTTACTTCCCCATGAAAACATGCGGGGACCCATCCGCGCCGTACCCATGACCCGTCTTCCTCAACGCCGCCTGAAAGAAATCCGCTCGCTGGCACACAGAAAGTACCGCGACCGGTACGGGGAGACGATCGTCGAAGGCGTGCGGGCTGTGGAAGCGGCGCTCGACGCGGGGGCCGAACTGCGCACGCTGCTCGTGTCGGAATCGGCGCAGGGCCGCCTTGCGGAACGCTTCCGTATTCCGGAGGATCGGGTATATTTCGTGTCCGAACGGGATATGCGCACGGTATCCGCGGTTGAAACCAGCCAGGGCGTGCTGGCGGTCGCGGGCATCCGGCGTTCGGCGCCGGAGGCGCTTGCATCCATGCGGCGAGTGATATTGCTCGACGGCGTGAGCGATCCGGGGAATGCAGGGGCCATCATCCGGACGGCGGCCTGGTTTGGCGTGGAGGTCGTGATAACCGCTCCGGATTCCGTGGATGCGTACCACCCGAAGGTAGTGCGCGCTTCCATGGGCGGGGTGTGGGATATCAAGCATGTCGAAACACCCGATCCGACCGGGATGCTTGAGAACCTTGCTGCGCGCGGATTCGCCGTCTATGGGGCGGATCTCGAGGGTATTCCGGTGGATGACTGGATGCCGGCGCTGCCGTCCGTCCTGGTGCTCGGCAGCGAGGCGCACGGAATTTCCCGGAACGTTCGGGGGCGGATCGCCGAGCAGGTGCTTATTCCGGGGCGGGCGCACAGAGATGAAAAACCGGGCGCCCGAGGCGTCGAATCGCTGAATGCGGCGGTTGCTGCGGGCATTTTGATGCACGCCTGGGCGTCTCCGCGAGAAGGCCGTTAAAAGGTTGTTACGAAGCCGTTCCGAAGGGGTATTCCATATTAAATCGGGGGTTCGGCGCTCGCATCTCAGACCGTGCTTTACGTTATATTGTAAAGCTGAAATGATTCACCAACCATACGAATAACGATGAAAATCGGCATACTGACCGGGGGTGGGGATGTACCCGGCCTGAACCCCTGCATCAAGGCGGTCGCCATGCGGGGGATGGAGCAAGGAAACGAGGTCATCGGCATTCGCCGCGGATGGGGCGGTTTGCTTTGGATGGACCGGAACGATCAGGCTAGCATCGACGAATACACGGTCGAACTGGATTTCACGACCGTGCGCAAGATCGACCGGACCGGCGGCACCATGCTGCATACGAGCCGTATCAACCCGGGCCGGGTGGTGCCGGGCAATGTGCCCGATTTTCTGAAGGGTACGGTCGATATGACGGAAGAAGGCCCCTTCGATTTTACTCCCCATGCCCTCGCGAATCTGAAGCACCTGGGCATAGACATGCTCATTCCCATCGGGGGAGACGATACCCTGAGTTACGGGGAGCGCCTGCATCGCGAGGGATTTCCGGTCGTGGCCATTCCGAAGACGATGGACAACGATGTATACGGCACGGATTACTGTATCGGGTTCGGAACAGCCATCACGCGGAGCATCAAATTCATTCACCAGCTCCGCACCAGTACGGGTTCCCACGAACGCATTGCCGTGATCGAACTCTTCGGAAGAAATTCCGGGCAAACCAGTCTCATCAGTTCGTATCTGGCAGGGGTGGACCGGGCACTCATTTCGGAGGTGCCGTTCGACCCGGAGAAACTGGCGAATCTGATTATGCAGGACAAGCTCGCCAATCCCAGCAACTACGCCATGGTGACGATCAGCGAGGGTGCGTATATGATCGGCGGCGAGGTGATGGAAAGCGGAGAGGCCGATCCGTACGGGCATCGCAAGCTGGGCGGTATCGGGGAAGCCACGGGAAATATGCTCAGCAAACTCACCGGAGAGAAGATTGTGCTGCAGCCCGTTGCATATCTGATGCGTTCCGGCCCACCGGATGCGCTCGACCTGATGGTGGGCGTAAACTATGCGAACATGGCGATGGATCTGCTCGGGGAAGGGGCCAGCGGCAGGATGGTGGCCTTGCGCGGCGGCGTCTACACGCATATCCCCATGGACGAGGTGACGACGGGCGTGAAACGCGTGGATGTGGACGAACTCTATGACGTGGAGGCATATCGCCCGAAGGTGCATCATGTGCTGAACAAGCCCATGTTCCTGTATTAGGATATCCTATTAATTCATGGAGCCGGTCGTACAGATCTCGCTGGACGTTACGTCGGTTCCGGAAGCGGTCGAGATGGCGGAGATGGCCGTACGGGCCGGCGTCGACTGGATCGAAGCGGGTACTCCGCTGGTCATTGCCGAAGGGATGCACGGCGTACGCGCCTTGCGGGAGCGGTTTCCGGACAAGCCCCTCGTGGTGGATCTGAAAACGATGGACGGAGGCGGACTCGAAGTGGAGATCATGGCCCGGGCCGGTGCGACCCACGTGGTGGTCATGGGGCAGGCCGAGCCGGAAACGGTGGAACTGGTGGTGCGGGCCGGCAGGGAACTGGGCGTGGAAGTGATGGGGGATAACCTCGGAATGCCGGACCCGGTGGCCGGCGCCCGGTTGCTCGAAGAGATGGGCTGCGATTACGTCATTCATCATATCGGGTACGACTACCGGACGCTACGTCAGGAGCGGGGGCAGCCTTTCGAAACGCCCCTTCACCGGTTGCGCGAAGTGGTGGCCGCCGTGGATATTCCGGTGCAGGCCGTGGGCGGTCTGAATATCGAACAGGCTGTGCAGGCGCCGGCCTGGGGTGCGCCCATCGTGGTCATAGGGGCCCCGATCGCTGTGGATGCGCATGCATTCCGGGCGGCGTCCGGGGATGTGGAAGGGATTCTCCGGGAGATATGCGTGCGGGTGCATGCCTTCGGGAAAGAGACGACCGGGTCATGAAGCAGATTCCTCGTACGATGCAGGCCGTGGTGAATCATGCGGCGGCGCCGAAGAGCGTCGAGCTTCGCGAGATCCCTGTGCCGGAGATCGGTCCCGAGGATGTGCTTGTCGAGGTCCGGGCGGTCGGCGTATGCGGTAGCGATGTGCATCAGTGGGCGGGCGCGCGCAGTTGGCCGGTCAACTACCCCTGCGTGCTTGGGCATGAATTCAGCGGGATCGTGGCGCGGGCCGGAAGCGCCGTACGGACATTCCGGGAAGAGGATCGAATCACGAGCGAAACCGCTGCTGCCATTGATCCGGATTCCCCGCTGGTGCGGCAGGGGCGGTACCATCTGGACCCCTCGCGCCTCGGTTTCGGGTACGGCGTGGACGGCGCTATGGCCGGGTATGTGCGCGTACCGGAACGTTGTCTGCATCGCATACCGGACGAAATGACCTTCGAGCAGGCGGCGCTTACGGAACCGTGCTGCGTGGCGTATCATGCCGTCTGTGTGCAGACGCGGATTCGACCGGGTGATCATGTGCTGGTGCTTGGCCCGGGTCCCATCGGTTTGCTGTGCGGGGTCATGGCGCGTCTTGCGGGTGCGGGGGTCGTACAGGTGGCCGGTTTGGTGTCGGATGCGCACCGTCTTGCTGTGGCGAGGCAGTTGGGGCTCGTTCCTGTACCGGCGGAGGATGTAGTCGAGACAGGGCGGGCGCTCGGGGACGGTCTCGGCGTCGATGTGGTGGTGGACGCTGCCGGCGTTTCCGAAGCGCTCCGGACCGCACTGGATGCCGTGCGTCCCGGCGGCTGGATCACTAAAGTCGGTTGGGGTAAACAGCCGTTCGGCGGCAGTCTTGATCCCCTTGTCCAGAAAGCCGTTACGTTACAGGGCAGTTTTTCGCACTATCGGGAAATCTGGGAACGCGTGCTGCGTTTGCTTGCAAGCGGCCGCCTGGATACGGCGCCTCTTGTAGATCGTATTGCCCCTATGAAGGAATGGGAAGAGGTCTTCGAGCGTATGCACGGACGTACGTACGTAAAGGCGATCCTGATTCCCTGATTGTGTATGTTACGGGAGCATAGTATCCGATAGACATATGGGACAACTCGTCAGGGACAAAGTCATCCTCGTTACCGGATCGACGACGGGCATCGGGGAATGCACGGCCCGCCGCATCGTGGCCGAAGGCGGCCAGGTGATGATTCATGGCCGGAACGCCGAGCGCGCCGCCGCGCTCGCGGAAGAACTGGGGGAGGCCGCTGCGTTCTCGCTGGGCGATTTGCAGGATCCTACGGTGGCGCCGCATCTTGTCGAGGCCACCGTCGAGCGGTTCGGACGCCTGGATGCACTCGTCAACAACGCGGCTTTTCTTGCGCGCTCCAATCTCGACAATGCGGCTGTCGAACTCTTTGACCGACAGGTCGCCGTGAACATGCGGGCGCCTCTTATTCTGAGTCAGGCCGCCGTTGCGCAGTTCAGGAAGCAAGGGGACGGGGGGCATATTCTGAATGTGGGATCCGTCAATGCGCTGGGCGGGGAGCGGAATCTGCTGGTCTATTCCATGACGAAAGGCGGACTCATGACGATGACCCGCAACCTGTCCGCGTATCTGGCGAGCGAGGGCATCCGCGTCAACCAGATCAACGCGGGATGGACCCTCACCGAAAACGAGAAGAAGATTAAGGTGCAGGACGGCTCCGAAGAAGGCTGGTGGGAACACATACCCCCGGAGCATGCCCCGTCCGGCCGTATTTTCGCTCCCGAAGAGGCGGCGGCGCACATCGTGTTCTGGCTTTCGGATCAGGCGGGGCCTGTCAACGGGTCCGTCTTTGAAATAGAACAGTGGCCGCTTGTGGGGCAGAATGCATCCAAGTAGCCGATGCCGCTTGCCGTTTTCCCCAAGTGTTTTCTGGATGCGCTCTGCGTGACGCACACCATGCGTGCCGAGGAGTGGATCGATCTTGCGGCGACGCTGGACATCGAGGGGCTGGAGTTCTACGAGGGATTTACGCCTGTGGGGGACGAGGCTGCGTTGGCGCGGCTCCGCGATTATGCCGCTGGCGCGGCAGGGCTTTCGATTCCCATGATGTGCCATTCCCCGGATTTTACCCGGCCCGATCCCGGGGAGCGGAAGGAGGAGGTAGCCCGACAGTGCCGCACGATCGAAGCGACCGCAGCCCTCGGAGGCCGCTATTGCCGCGTTCTGACGGGGCAGCGCCGCCCGGAACTCGACCGCAAACGTGTGCTGGACTGGGTGGTCGAATGCATCCGGGATGCCGCCGCTTGCGCCTCCCGGCACGGCGTGACGCTGATTCTGGAGAACCACTACAAGGACGGGTACTGGACATACCCCGAATTCGCGCAGGACAGCGAAACCTTTCTGGAGGTGCTGGATCGCCTTGGGGATATTCCCCATTTCGGCGTGAACTACGATCCGTCGAATGCACTGATTGCCGGGGAAGACCCGATCGCCTTGCTCGAAGCCGTGAAGCATCGCGTTGTAACGATGCATGCCAGCGACCGGATGCTCCAGGGAGGTACGCTCGCGGACCTGCGCCGGATCGAAGCCGAGCCGGGAACGGGCTATGCGAACATCCTGAAGCACGGTGTGATCGGCGAGGGCCTCAACGATTACGACCGCATCTTTTCCATCCTGGCGGAGGTGGATTTCGACGGCTGGATATCCATCGAGGACGGCGACGATCCTGTTCGGGGGATGGAACGCCTGCGCCGGTCCGTCACGTTCGTGCGCGGAAAGATGCTGGAGTATGGAGTGGGGTGAGGTGCACGTCAAACAGGATCTGTGCCTTATCTGTAATCCCGGACGACATCATGAAGAGTGTTGAAGTTTGTCGTCTCCACATCTTCGTCAAGATCCCCGGCGAACTACCCGGGAGTGGAGCCATCTGCGCCGAAAAGCCGTCCTTCGATCCGTCCTAACCGGGAGTTGATTGCGCTGATGTCCTGATGCAGGTTCTTGCGGAGGTCTTGAATATCCTGGTTAAGGTCCTTGCGGATCTGCAAGGTACTGTACAGCAAAAAGCCGAGAATAACGGGCAACGACAGGGAAGCCATTGCTACGATAGCGGACGTAATGGTTTCGGACAGGTTCATAATTACTTCCTGCAACGAGGTTGGGAATGTGTATGTCTGTATCAACCGGTTGCTATGTGCAATATACGGGATAGGGGCAGGCCTGTTAGAGAGGGGGCGCAGTTTTTTCATTTTTTGGCATGCAATCAGGCCGACTTATCCGAGCTTGCCACCGATGCCTTTGGCCGGTTGATTTATTTGTCGTACCGCGTAAGGGATTATGCGCGTTGTTTGCTCGCGAGCGGGGATGCCGGCCGGCCGATTTTACGTATTTCCGGGGCGCCCGGTATGTTTAGACACTCCGTTCGCCCGGATATAAACCTCCTTCCCAGGGATTGGCTGTTGCGACATCGAGGCCGTTGAAATCCCTCACGTTTCGTGTCGCAATGGCGAGGTCGTGAGCCCTCGCCGTTCCCGCAATCAGCGCATCGCCGAGGTGCAAGACACGACCGCATCGCCGTGCATCCGCCCGGAATTTCGCGGCCCACTGTCCTTCTTCGTATGCGACAGGGAGGATGCGATTCGCATACGTTTCCATGAAATCCTCCAGCATGGCTCGCAAATCTTCACGTCGGCGCCCATCGGGCAGCAACCGCAAGCCAAACTCCAGTTCGTGCAGAACGATGGTTGAGAACCACAACTCGGAGTGTCCCGTCAGAAATTCGATAACCTGCGGTTCCGGCGTATCCCTTGTCAGTTCCGAAACCACATTGGTGTCCAAAAGAAATCCGTTCACGTCTTGTCCCGGTTAACAAACGGTATTTCGCGTTCTGGCTCGTTGCGATCGGGCGTCTCGAGATGTATTCCTCGCGGGACGTTCTCGATCAGCCACTGGCCAAGCGGCTTGTCCGGCGTAGTATGGGCGTCCCATACGTCCGCAGGCATCACCACAAAGGATTTTCTGATCCCGATGCGCTGAGGTCCCTCCGCTTCGGACAACCGCAAGATTCTGGAGAGGTGCGCTTTGGCTTCGCTTACGGTCCAGGATTTGCGGGAACGGGAATGAGCCACGATAGTCGCCTCTTAGAATACGTTTCGGTATCATCTAAATATAGTCTATGTTAGACTATATACAATATACTGGAACCGCGCCCCAATGTTGCATCGTCCAAATCGGCCCCATCTTCAATGATTTTCGGAGTTTCTATTGTTTTTTTGATTTGAATGCATTATACCCTTATATTTATGAATGCAAAACGCATTCATAACACATTCCCATGAAAGCCCTTACCATACGCAATGTCGATGAGCAAGTGTATCGACGCTTGCAGGAAATGGCCAGAACAAACAAACGTAGTCTGCAGGCGCAGATCAAGCTGATCCTGGAGCGGGAAGTGCAGCTTGCCGGGGGCAGTCGACTCCACCAGGCGCAGGAATGGCGCCGGCGCCTGGCCGACAGACCCTGGGGGAATATTGTGGATGACATACGCCGTGAGCGAGAGCGATGAATTATGTCGTGGATACGTCCGCTCTGATTCGGCTCTATATTCCGGATGGGCCGGTGCCTGCAGGGCTGACGGGCGCCTTGCAGCATGCCGAAAGGGGAGATGCCGGCCTGATCGCTCCCGAACTCATTCTTGCAGAGAGTGGGCAAGTACTACACAAGAAGCGGACGCAGAACTTGCTGTCCGACGAAGAGGTCACAGCCATCCTGGACGGTATATTATGTCTGCCCATACGCCTGTTTTCCCATCACGACCTGATCGGGCCCGCTTGCGATCTGGCTTTGGAGCGCAATCTGACCGTATACGATGCGCTGTTCCTGTCTCTGGCGAAACGGCATGGCGCCCTACTCGTCACCGCCGATGAAAAACTCCGCCGCGTTGCAGGGGAACTTGACTTGTGATCGGGGAGCATCCCCCTGCCGCTTCGCAAAACAAGACATGCCTTTCTCAGGTTCTTATCTTCTGTTCGTTATGTCTTATTGCCGTTTCGCTCGCATCTTTCAGGATTCCCCGATTTGTCCAGGAACCGTCTCATAGACGCCGCACTCGTCAGGCAAGCGCAGGACGGCGACGAAGTGGCGTTCGAGGCGATCGTCAGGCAACTTGATCCCATGTTGCGCGCCTGGTTCGTATCGCGAGTCGGACAGCGGGCAGAGGTGGACGATCTTGTGCAGAACACGCTTCTGCGCCTCCACCGGGGTCTTCCGGACCTTCATGACCCGCACCGGTTGGAGGCGTTTGTCATGAGAGCGGCGGTGTTCGAGACCCAGGATTACTACCGGGGGCGGTATGGCCCCAGAGAACACCTTGCCGGCCCCGATGCATTGTCGAGATGGAGCGAAACAGCTCCGGATGCGGGCGTTCGCATCGACGCCGAACGAGCCTTGGGTCTCCTGAGCGAGAAGGTCCGCACGATTCTGGAAATGCGCGAATACGGCTATCGGTATGCGGAAATCGCGCGGTCGCTCGACATGACGGAAGCGGCCGTGAAGATGCAGGTGAAACGAGCGCTCCGCAAGTTGCGCAAAGCGCTTGGAGAATCTGCCGGCGGGGACGCATAGTCCCTCGTTACGCCTTATTTATTTTGGACGACGCGTTACTTTTTCGATCTCCGGAGCGGCTTAACAAAATGTCAACGCACCGCTCTATGCCCGGATTTTTTCGTGTCTGCACCGTTTGAACATATCGATGCGATCGCCTTGTGTCGCGACCTGACTCCGGAGCGTGCCATGGAACTGCAAGATATCCTGGCTTCCGATCCTGCTGCTGCTGTGCTCCTCCGGGAATGGTGCACCGTACGTGCGTCGCTGGTTCGCGAGATGGGAGAAGCCTCGGTGGATCCAGAACAATTTGTTCTGTTCGTGCTGCACGAGAGCGGGCGAGCGGATGCGCTGACCTCTTCCGAACAGGTGTGCGTCGAAGAGATTGCCCCTGCATTTCGACAGATTCTTGCCAATAGCCCCGGACTTGCGGCTGTAGCGACCGACATTCGCCGAGATATGCAGGATTTCGAGGCGCATTGGGCGGCGTGGTTTGAAGAGGCGTCCGTTGGGAAAGCGCCTGCTTCGCTTCGCGTATCTTCTTCCCGCTCTATCCAATCTTACCGGTCCGCCCGCAGGGATCGCATCCGTGCGCGGCCCTCTCGAAGAGCGCCGGCGCCAGCGCCTTCTTCCAGGCGCCGCGTTTTGCAGGCAGGGGTCGGTGTGGCTGTCGCATCCGTTCTCGCAGCGCTTGTGTTTTTCCTGTTGCCCGTGTCCCCGGACACGGTGACCGTCCGGACCGCCGCCGCCGAAGTGCGTACGGTCGAATTGCCCGACGGCTCCAGCGTACGCCTGCTGGGCGATTCGCGCCTGACCTATCCGTCCGGTGCGATGGAAGCGGACGATAGTCGCCGTGCAGAATTCGAGGGGCGCGCCTTTTTCGACATTGTCCCGGATGCGGAGCGTTTCCTGCTTGTTACGCCGGATGCGCAAGCGACCGTCCTGGGCACCTCCTTCGGTATGCGCACCGGCTATGACGGAACGGAAATCATTCTGGTCGAGGGAAGTCTGCGTATGAGCGCCCGGCGGATCCGGGACGGGGCCGTCATACTCGCTCCCGGCCAAATGAGCCGCATGACATCGGCAGGCGTTCCTTCCCAACCCGTATCCGTACGGGTCCACGAACGCCTCGCATGGACGGGGTTGTTCGTATTCCACGCCACGTCGGTACGCGATATACTTCCCATGCTTTCCGGGCGCTACGGAGTCGGGATTTCGGCAGATGAGACGCTACTCGACGAGCGAGTGACCGGCCGGTTTGCGCAGGAGGAATCGCTCGAAGGAACGCTGGACATCGTAGCAATGGCGATAGGCGCCGCCGTCGAAGCCGGCAGCGAGGGATATCGCCTCACATCTTTGCGCTGACGCGAATCCCGGCGGACTTTTCCTTTCCCGGAACGGCAGCATCGCCGTGGTCGTGCGCGTCGGAAATGCTCATCGCTCGGGAGAGGGGTATATGTACCTCTTTCTCTGCCGTCCCGCTCGGGTCTGCGATATTCCGCATTGTTTTATCGGAAGCGGCGTGTCCGGGGGTAAATCGGTATCTTGGGGCGTGCGCTGGCTATCGGTCATATTCCTCTCTGTGCTTTTGTCGTTCCCGGCGGTGGGGCAAACCATTCGCATCGAGATCGAAGAAGCGCCGCTGCGGGATGCGCTGCTGGACGTACGGGATCAGGCGGGCGTCGATATCGTGTTTTCGGAAGCGTTGGTCATGGATCGGCGCACGAACTGCACGTACGAAGGATCGTCTGTCGAGGAAGCCCTTGTGTGCGTGCTTCGACCGGCGACGCTTGAAGCGCAGCGCGTGCGCCGAAGGCAATACGTTGTAGTGCGCGCTTCTATTGCCGACGGTACAGGAACCGCGAGCCGGTGGACATTGCGCGGATTCGTTATCGACCGGGAAAGCGGCGAAGCGCTGCCGGGGGCGCACATCTATCTCTCCGAACTGCGCATCGGCGCAGTGACGAACAACGCCGGGTATTTTGCGCTGTCTTCTCTGCCCCCGGGCGATTATGCCGTGCAGGCTTCCTTTTTGGGATATACGACCGGGGAACAGCGGATTGCGGAGACCTCCTCGCCGGTTATCGTGCCGCTCGTTCCTGTAGCGATTGAGGGAGGCGGCATTGTGGTGGAAGACGAACGCGCGGATTATGCGGTGGGGGCGGCTTCGCCCGGCCTGCTCAGGGAATCGGTTCGCCGTCTCGAAAGGTTGCCGTCCTTCCCCGGAGAGTCGGACCTGTTCCAGGCCCTTCAGCGGTTTCCGGGCATACGCAAGGCGGGCGAACTCCACGGGGGGATGCTGATTCGCGGGGCATCTCCCGATCAGAATCTCTACATGCTTGACGGGGCGCCCGTGTATCATCCCTGGCACGCATTCAGCCTTATTTCCATCTTCCAGACCGAGACATTCAAGGACATCAAGTTGTACCGCGGCTCTTTCCCCGTGGAATACGGGGGGAGGATATCGTCGGTGCTGGATGCGCAGATGAAGGACGGATCGCAGCAGGAGCCCCACGCGCTTATGGCAGTGAGCCCGCTCAGCGGGCGGATGGTGATCGAGTCGCCGGTGACCGCCAACAGTTCGTTCATGGCGGCGGGGCGCAGGTCCTATCTCGATAAGATTATCGGACGCGAGCATCCTGTCGAGAACGCGGACGGCCGCCGGGACACGCTCCGCACGGGATACCATTTCTACGATGCAAGCGCCAAGTACACGCACCGGTTCGGGGGCGCGGATCGGCTTTCGATCAGTTATTATCGCGGCGGCGACGAGCTCGATCTGCGCCTGCCGTTCGATTTGTCGCTGGATTTCTCGTCCTGGCTTCGCCCGGCAGACCTTTTTTTCGAGGTGGCGCAGGAGTGGCGCAATCAATTGGTCAGCGCAAGATATCAGCATCTGTTTTCCGAGCGCCTTTTTGCGACGGGAACGGCGTACCTGTCCACCTACCGGGCCCGCGAGAGCACCTTGCTGCGCCCGACGATTTCAGCGGTTATGCAGTCCGACTACCGGGTGGACTTGCAGGACATAGGGGTGAAGATGGACATTGAATATTTCCGATCCGTCTCTCACCGGATACAGGTAGGTCTGCAAGCCGGCGTGCGCGATTTTTCCTCATCGCTCGATGCGGTGATCCGGCGCTCGGCAGGGACGGTAGACCGGCATGACCAGATCAACGAGGCGGCGGAGCCCGAACTGGCCGTGTATGCGCAGGATGTGTGGCAGCTGAACGAGCGCTGGATCATCCATCCGGGGGTGCGGCTGAATGTGTTCGGAGCCGAGTTTCGCACGGACGTCAGTCCCAGCCTTGCGCTTGAGCGTGTCATCGATCCCCGGCGGCTCCGCCTGCGCGCCGGTGTAAGCCGGACCATGCAATACCTCCACAGATTGCGCGACCGCTATGCCTTTACGTACGATCTCGTAACGAGCCGCTGGATTCCGGCGAGCGAAGACATTGCGCCGTCTTCCGGATACCAGGGATCGATGGGGGTCGAGGGCAGGCCCTTGCGGGGACTGACGCTGCATGGGGATATGTACTGGCGTTATGTAACGGACATCCTGCTGCCGGAAGACGAGTTTCGCAATAAAAATGAACTGGTTGGGCCGGGGATCGATGTGGGCGAGTTGCTTGGGCAGTATGTACGGGGCAATGCGCGAGCATACGGTGTTGAACTTTCCGCTGTTGCCTACCGTGGGCCCTGGTCCGTGCGCCTGAACTATGCCGGGGGAAGATCCCTGACGCGCTCGATCGAGTTGGGAGAGACCTCGTTCCGGCCGTCCCGATACGACGTGCCCCGATCTTTTGGCGCCCTCGTTGCCCGGGAAATCGGAAAGTGGCGGGTAACATCTATTCTGGAGGCGCGCAGCGGCTACCCGACGACAGTGCCTGTGGCGCAGTACGCCATAGGCGATCCGCTCGACGAAACGGATCGGTATTTGCACCGTCCGTTTCTGAACAACGGGCGGTTGCCGCCCTATTTCCGGATGGACATAGCCGCGGAGCGCAGTTTCCGGGTGCTGGGCGCATTCTGGCTTGCCCGTCTGCACCTGTACAACGTGACCAATCGGCGCAATGTGACAGCCCGGCAGTACCTTCCCTCGAATCGGGGTATGGAGGTGCAGAGCCGCCGCGGTCTGCCTATCCTGCCTCTGTTCGAAATCAGGATGCAATTATGAAGCCGCAGGTAATCCATAGGGTGGAGCTGGTGTTTGCGGGCGTGCTGTTCGCATGCCTTGCAGCGGCGGGGTGCGATACGGTGGCTCCGGTTGACGAGGCGCAGGTCGTGGTGGAGGGATTCATCAATACCGGGCAGCCTCTCCAGGCCGTGCGTGTGCACCGGACCTTGTCGCCCAGGCAGCCCTACGATGCTGCGCAAGCCGCCGTTTCGAATGCCGATGTGGAGATGCTGCTGGGGGACAACATGGTGCGTTATACGCCGGATCCGGAGCAGGCAGGCCGGTATTTGCCGGAGGGGAACGGCGCCGGGATTGCGGCCGCCGGCGATATATTCTCATTCAGCGTGGTCTGGAGGGATGTTGTGGTTGGGGCGCGAGGAGTCGTCCCGCCCGAAATAGAAATCCTTGCCGTATCGCTCGAAATCCCGGAGGAACCCGTTTCGGCGGTGCTGCTCGACTCGCTGGCGTTGTCGGACACCCTGGCGACCGGCGCGTATACCGGGTACATATATCCGATCGAAGCCACGATCGAATGGGCTGCGCCGGAGGAGGGATTGTTTCAGGAAGAGTCCTGGGTGCGGGCGCAGTTGCATCCTTTCACCACATTTTCTTCTCCCATTGTGGATCTGTTTCTCCGTTCCGACGATGTGTTCAGAGAGCAAACGCAGGAAATCACGGCGGATCGCAAGATATGGACCGGGGTGTATGCCGTCAGCGTACCTGAGGAAGGCGATCCGTTGCCGGAACATGGCCTGCGCGTATCGCTGGTGCGATCCGGGCCGGATTATGCCCGGTTTGCCGCAAGCAGGGACGATCCCGACCGACGCGAGCCCATTTCCGGCGTGCAAGGGGGGATCGGTATTTTTGCGGCAATCTCCGTCGATTCGGTGCACGTACAGGTGGACGGGGCGGGCGGAGCATTCCCGTCGCCGCAGTAAGGAGGGTTTGGCCATGACGCAGGATATCGAATTCGAGCCGGGACGCGTTACGTTGCTGCGGGCGCTGGACAAATCCCCAGAGCGCGTTTCCGTGCATATTGACGGCCGGTTTGCATTCTCTCTGCACCAGGATGTGGTTCTCGAATTCGGGCTGGCGAAAGGAAAACTGCTCGCCGTGGAGGAACAGGTGCGCATGGTCCGGCAAGACCTTGTGTTCAAAGCGCGAGCGATTGCCTTGCGTTATATGGCGTATCGGGACAGGACGGCTGCGGAAGTCCGCCGCCGGTTGCGCAAGGCGTATTCGGGAGAAATCGCCGATGAGGTGGTCGAGCGCCTAAAAAAATCTGGCCTGCTGGACGACGGGGCGTTTGCAGAGGCGTTTGCCGCGCACCGGTTCCGGCAGGAAGGGCATGGTCCCACGCGTGTGCGCGCCGATCTGCTTCGGAAGGGCGTGGCGCCTGTCGTACTGGAGGCTGCACTGGATGCCGTGTTCGGTGAGCAGGATGCCCTTGAAGACCGTGCGGTGGAGGTGGGGAGAACATGGTGGCAGCGGTTGTCGAGAGAGCCGGACCAGATGAAGCGAAAAAAGAAAGTGTGCGATTATCTGGTGCGCCGGGGGTATCCTTTCGACCTGGCGCGCCGCGTCGTGTTCGATCTTGCGAGCGAAACGGATCGGCAAGCGTAGCCACGCCATTTCCGATGCGGGAACACAAAAAATTGCCTCCGGGTTCACAGGATCGTTATATTTTGCGGTCGGATTCCCCGTAAGGTGAATGCCGTATGCAGGGGCGTTGCGTCGTTTGTTGCGTCGTCGGCCCTTTTGAATCCCATCGATATCCTATAAACAAACGTACGCTGAGCACGTGACGAACGAAGAGCTGATTGGACGGGATGGCCAGGTAGATATGTATTCGCACCGCGATGAAATCTATTCGAGGCGTGTCCCCGCAGGGAAACGAACCTATTACTTCGATGTCAAGACAACCCGGTCGGGCGAGGATTTCTTCGTAACCATTACGGAGAGCAAACGCGTCTCGGAAACCCGGCACGAGAAGCATAAAATTTTCCTCTATAAGGAGGATTTCGGCAAGTTCATTACGGCGCTGCACGATGTCGTGAAGCACGTGGTCGACGAGCGGCTCCCGGGATACGAATTCCGTAATCTGCCGGAGCTTACCGGCATCGACGACCGGGATCATTCCTCGGAAGGCACGAACCGCCGCTAATACGGACGGAGACGGTCTTGCATGGAAAGCCCTGTCGTTCGAACCGGCAGGGCTTTTGCCGTTACGGGCACGGGGCGCCGGCAGGGTGCGCTGTTTGGGCGCCGCACGCTGAGTTCTTACGCAACCTTTCTCTTTTCATCATGCTTCCTGTCGTACCTTTTTGCGAGCGCCGGGAAAAACTGGAGCGCCTTTTCGGCCGCAGCGCCTTGTTCGGAGATCGGATCGATGAGGCAGTGCGTCGTATCCTGGAGGAAGTCCGTTCGGGGGGCGATGCGGCGATCCTCGATTATACGGAGCGGTTCGATGGGGTGCGCCCCGCCTCGTTGTGCGTGGATGTTGCTCATCTTGCCGAAGCCCATGCTTGTCTGGACGATGCGCTGCGCGGTATTCTTGTCGAAGCCGCAGAAAATATCCGTCGGTTTCACGAGAAGCAACTGCGGGCGTCGTGGTTCGATACGGAAGAAGACGGCGCCGGGTTGGGACAACGGTATGTACCGATCGAAAGGGCGGGGGTGTACGTCCCCGGCGGCACGGCGGCCTATCCGTCCAGCGTACTGATGAATGTCATTCCGGCGCAGGTTGCGGGCGTGGAGCGCCTGTACCTCGCATCGCCGCCCGGCCCGGACGGGTTGCCGCATCCGCTTGTGCTGGCGGCGGCCCATGTTCTTGGCGTCGATCGCGTATTCGTGGCGGGGGGAGCCCAGGCTATCGCCATGTTTGCTTTCGGGACGGAAACTGTGCCGCGCGTCGACAAGATCACAGGCCCCGGTAATGTCTATGTGGCGACGGCCAAGAAGCAAGTTTACGGTATGGTGGATATCGATTCGGTGGCCGGGCCGAGTGAAATCGTCGTGCTGGCCGATTCGGATGCCGATCCGCTTTTTGCGGCGGCCGATCTGCTTGCGCAAGCCGAGCACGATCCCCGGGCCTCGGCAGTGCTGGCGACTCCGGATGCAGGGCTGGCGGAAGCCGTACGCAGCCATATCGCCGCAATGACGGCGGCCTTGCCGCGGCGTGCGATCGTCGAGGCCTCGCTTACCGATTACGGCGCTTGTATTGTGACCGACACGCTGGATCAGGCCGTGGAGGTTGTCAACGAACTGGCTCCCGAACACGTTGAATTGCTTGTGCAGGACCCCAAAGCCATCCTTCCCCGGATCCGGCATGCAGGCGCCGTCTTTTTGGGGCCGTTTTCTCCGGAGCCGGTGGGCGATTATTTTGCCGGCCCGAATCATGTGCTTCCTACCGGCGGCACGGCCCGGTATGCGTCGGCGCTGGGCGTCGAGGACTTTCTGCGCCGGCAGTCCGTTATCGCATGGACGGAAGCGCGGCTGGCAAGAACCGGTGCGCGCATCGCCGCGTTTGCGAGAGCGGAAGGGCTGGAGGCGCATGCCCGCGCCGTGGAGGTCCGGTTGACAGGAGATATTTCTACACACAGCGCATCGACCAGGCGAGAGGATGAACAGGCAGATCCGCATGGATGAGCTCGTACGCCGCATTCGTCCGGCTGTCCGCGACCGGCGCCCGTATCTGGTAGGCTTTCCCGAGGCGACCACCGTAAAACTGAACCAGAACGAAAGCCCGTACGATCTTCCGCCGGAGGTCAAAGAGGAGGTGCTCCGGGAGTTTGCGCGTATTCCGTTCAACCGGTATCCGGACGAGTTTTCGGAGCGGCTGGCCCACACGTTTGCAGCGTACGCCGGATGCGACCCCGATGGGGTGATCGTAGGCAACGGCTCCAACGACCTTGCCGGTCTGCTGGTCCTGGCGCTGATTGAGCGCGGTACGCCGGTGGTGCTGCCACGCCCCATGTTTTCTTTGTACGCGAAGCTGGTGCTTCTCCATGACGGCGATCTCCTCGAAGTCCCCTGCCGGGAAGATTTTCGCTTCGATACGGATGCTCTGGTCGAGGCGGCGAAGGAGCGCCGCCCGTCGCTCATTATGCTTGCGACGCCTAACAATCCCACCGGCCTCGCGATGACGCTCGACGAGATTGCAGCGGTTGCCGACGCCTCGGAGGGCTTTGTAGTGGTCGACGAAGCGTATCTGGAATTTTCGGAAGAGGGAAGCGCCCTGCGGCTTACGGACGAGCACCCCAACCTGATTCTGCTTCGCACCTTTTCCAAGGCGTGCGGCCTTGCCGGGCTGCGCCTCGGTTTTCTAATAGCCCATCCCGACGTGCTCCGGGAACTGCGCAAGGCGAGGATGCCGTTCATGATCGATCCGCTGGCCTCCGCGGCGGCGCATATCCTGCTCACCGCCTACCCGGACGTTATCGAGGAGCGCGCCCGCCGTATTCGACAGGACTGTATTGCGATTACCGCCGCCCTTGCAGCGATGGAAGGCGTAGAAGCGGTGCCGTCCCAAACGAATTTCGTACTATTCCGAACGACGCAGGACGCAGCGGACCTGAAAGGGCGTTTTCTCCGGGAAGGGGTGCTTGTTCGTTCCATGTCCGGATACCCTGAGTTACAGGATTTTCTTCGCGTAAACGCCGGAACGGAAGTCGAGAACAAGGCATTTATGACGGCGTTAAAGCGTGCGCTGTCGGTATGAAACACGTAAAGGTAGATATCATCGGGCTTTCCACCACTCCTTCGAGCGGGGGCGCCGCGTATGCCCTTGTTCTGGGCGAGGTGGCCGGGGATCGCAGGCTTCCTATTATCATCGGCGCATTCGAGGCGCAGGCCATTGCGCTCGAAATGGAAAAGATTCAGCCGCCCCGGCCCATGACGCACGATCTGCTGCGCGATTCGCTGGAGGCGGTGAAGGCCGAAATAACCGAAGTCGTCATCGACGAACTCAGAGAGGGTACGTTCTTCGCCAAGATATGCTATACCCATGCCGGGAAGGCAGCCCATCTCGATTCGCGTCCGAGCGACGCCGTGGCGCTTGCCGTCCGTGTCGATGCCCCCATTTATGTGGCCCCCGATGTGATGCAGGACGCCAGCATACGCAAGGAAAACGAACCGACGCCGGTTGTCATGACGCCGCTGGAGCAGATGGAGCATCAGCTCGATGCGGCCGTGCAGGAAGAGAATTACGAGAAGGCTGCCGAACTGCGCGACGAGATCAAACGGCTTCAAAGCGAGCGTCAGCAGAATTAGTGCGACGGCGCCGTATATCGGGTTACGCCGTTCCCATTTTTCGTCCACCGATATGCAGGCGTCCGTAGAGCGTATTTCGTTTACCGACCTGCACGGGTTTTCGCCGCTTTTCCGGGATTACTGCACGAACTACGAGGCCCTTTCGGACTACTTCGCGGGCGACTGGGGCCGATCCGAAGAACGGGCAAGCGCCGTCGAGCGGGCCGCTGCGTTCGACCGGAATCGGGACGCGCTTGCCGATGCGTTGCTTGGGCAGCATGCGGCATGGGGAGGCGGGGAAGCGGCGCGCGCCGGCATCGAGGCGCTGCGGAGGCCGGATACCGCAGCGGTGGTTACCGGTCAACAGGTAGGCCTGTTTACGGGGCCGATCTATACCATTCTGAAGGCGCTTTCGGCGATCCAGTTGGCCGAGCGGCTTGCCGAAGAAACCGGGCGGCGCATCGTGCCGGTATTCTGGCTGGGCGGCGAAGACCACGATGTGGACGAGATTTCGAGGGTTGTCGCGCTGCGCAGCAACCAGCCCGTCGAGTTGCGCTTGCAGGCCGACGAAGCCGGTTATCGGGGCCCGGCCGGGCGCATACGGCCGGACGAGGGGATTATGGACCGCCTGGAGGAGCTTCTTCCCGACACGGATTTCAAGGGGGATATGCTGCATATGGTCCGGGAAGCGTACGGCGCCGGCGCAACGCTCTCCGAAGGCTTTGCCCGGATGCTCCGGGCCTTGTTTCCCTGTCTGGTGATCGTCAATCCCGACGATGCGCCCCTGAAACGACTGGCCACGCCGCTCTTCGCACGGGAAATCGAGGAGGCCGAGACCGCTGCCGCACTCGTGCGCAGGGTTTCGGATGAACTGGGGCGGACGTACCATGAGCAAGTGTTCGTGCGTCCGGCCAACCTTTTTCTACTGAACGAGGAGGGGCGCATTCCGCTCGACCTCGATGGCGAGGATTTTGTCGAGCGCGGCAGGGGCCGGCGCATGACGCGGGCGGAAGCCCTGGGGTTGCTTCGGCACTCTCCGGAATCCTTCAGCCCGAATGTAGTGCTTCGTCCTCTGATGCAGGACCTTCTGCTTCCCACGGCGCTGTACGTGGGGGGGCCAAGCGAAATCGCCTACTTTGCGCAGTGTCGCTCCCTGTACGAATGGGCGGGGCTTCCGATGCCGCTTATCTATCCCCGGGCCGGCGCCACCTTCCTCGAACCGCATGTGGCGAAGGTGCTAGATGCGTACGGGTTGACTGTGGGGGATTTTGCCGGAGATGCGGACCGGCTTTTTCATCGCGTCGTGGTGGACTCGATGCAGGGGAATATCGAGGAAGCGTTCGACGAGGCCGCCCGGCGTCTCGGCGGGATTGTCGATCATGTGCGCGGACCCCTCCGGGAAGTGGACGGTACGCTGGCGAAGGCCGCCGACGCTGCGCAAAAAGCGCTGACGGCCGAACTGGCCCGGCTGCGGGCAAAGGCCGTGCGGGCCGAGAAGAAAAAACAGGACCTGATGCGAACCCGCCTCGAAAAGGCGCAAGGGAATCTGTATCCGAACGGGGTATTGCAGGAACGCGAGCTGTCCGTGCTGCATTTTCTCAATAAATACGGTATGAGCTTCGTGGATATGCTGCGCGAGACGCTCGATACGGATACCGCCGAGCACCAGGTGGTGCGGTTGTAGCATTGTGAACCCTTTTCACCCTCGAGGCAGGACTTGCCCATGCGATGCAGCGCTATAGGCGCTCCACGTACACGTTGCCCGGCCGGCGGCTTTTGCCGCCATAGAGATGCGCACGCCGTGCGTATTGAGCGCTCCTGCGGATGCCTCGGAGGTACACTGCGCTCCCCGGTTCGTGTCGGAGATCTCGGGGGCGCCGTAGCGGTTTCGGGAGAATGCCTCCTCGGCGGTCCCCACCGGTTGTTTATTTTAGGGATGCTCTGATTAATTCTACTTCGATCAGCGCTTCATGTTTGTGCGCACAGGACATCATGACGATGTCGTTGAAATCAGCGAGAAATGCTGTGATTTGGTGCATGGCGTACATGAAGCGCCCTTCGGTAGGCTTCGAGAAGCGCGCTGGCTGTGTCATTCCTCATTATGTGGGGCCTGCCACATTGCTTCGTCATTCCTTGCCAGCGCACTTCTCGAAGCCTCTGAACTTTGCAGAATTAATCAGAGTATCCTTAGGATTGTACTCCGGATGCACCTCGAAGCGCTAAGCAAGTTCGGCCGGCATGCGGCCTGCGTTGTACAAAACGAGCGCCGTCTTTAGCGACCCCGCCGCCGTACGGCAACGGGAACCCTTTGTCGAGCATAAGCCGAGAGAGAACTTCGGCTGCCGTTTTTTACTTGACAAGAACCATCGTGCGCACGATCGTCTTCTCGCCCGCCGCCAGGCGATACACGTAGACGCCGTTCGGCAAGTCGTTCGCGCCGAAACGCACCGTGTGACGACCTGCCGTCTTCGGACCGTCGACGAGCGCCTCCACCTCGCGCCCCAGCATGTCGTATACGATCAGGCTCACGTCGCCCGCCTGCGGCAAAGCGTAGTCTATGGTCGTTTGCGGGTTGAACGGGTTCGGGTAGTTCCGAGAGAGTTCAACCTCCGTCGGCAGTTCCTCGTCTTCCGTGCCGGTACCCGAAATCACAGAGATCGTAAAGGTCTGCGAAACCTTCTCCTTCTCTCGATCGGTCGCCGTAAGCGTGACCTTGGCCGAGTTGTACCCGAGCGGCAAGATCGTCAGCGTGGCCTCGGATCGATCCAGCGTCAACTTCATGGCCGAGGTGATCACATAGGTCGCGGTGCTCGACGGCGATTTGTGCGGGGCGTCCACCTCCATCTCGTAGAACAACCCTCCTGGAAGCGCGTCGCCCGCTCTCGCATTCGGATCCAGGAAAGCGGGATCGGCCTCTTTTCCGCCCGACAGATTCCGCAAATCCAGAACCGTCGCAGGATCGCCCGTATTCAGCGTAATATCCTCGATGACGGTCCGCACGACCGGGAACGTGGCGCCGTGGACCGTCACGCCGAAGCGTTGCGAGATGGCTTCTTCGCTGGCGTTCGTGGCCACCACCGTAACGACGGTAGATGCCTCGTCCGTACGCCACACGGGCGTAAGCGTTATGACGGAGCCCTCCACGGCTACCTCCACCACGGTGCTGTCCGCACTGCTCGCCGTATACGTGAGTTCCCCCGTGGAAGTATGTTTGAACGCAGCCGGTTCGCCGTCTTCGTCGCCGTTCAAATCCGCCAGATCCACCGTTGCGGCGTCGCCGTCGGCATCCAGTTCCTGGTCAGGAATCGCCTGCGCTACGGTCGGCGTAGTCTCGCTCACGATCGTCACCGTAAAGGAATCCGATATGGATTGGGCGTCCGGATACTCCGCTTTGGCGGTCTCGTCCTGCTCGCCGTCCTTCGTACAGGTAGAGGTTGCTGTTACAGGATCGTCGCTTGTCGAATACCCGGCAGGACAGACGTACGTCGGCTCTCCCTTGTCCGTGGCGGTCACCGTAAAGGTGTCCGTGCCCGACCCACGCGGAAGGATAGTCAGGGTCCCCGCAGCCAGATCGACCGTTGCCTTCATGTGCGTTTTAACCCACGCAAAGCTGTCGCCGTCGCCCACTTTTATGGCCGTATCGTCGCCGATTTCGATCGTCAACTCCAGCGAACGCCCGCCAAGGTCGTCGTCCGCGAATCCGTCGCCCAGATCGCCGATCGTGGTGTCCGTGTCGTCTTCCCGCAATGTCCAATCCGCAAGCGGCGTTACGACATACGGTCCGGTTGTCCCGGACACGGCCACAACAACTTGCAACCGGGCATATTCGCCGGCGCCGTCCGTCGCAGTCACCCAAACGTTGGTCGATTCGCCACCTTGCGCCTGGTCCGTAAGTGCGATCGTCAGCTTGGAACCCGATACCGTCGCCGTTACGATATCGACCGCATCGTCGCCTGCGCCCACTTTATCGGCGCTGGCTTCGTAGGTCAGGGAGACATCGTTCGGGTCGTGGAAGTAATCGCGAAGTTCCAGTTCTTTCGACACGTCGTCCCTTATCGTCAGGATGACTTGCTCCGTATAGTACTGGACTTGATCATTGTACTCTTCTCCCACGGCAATATCCTCTCCTATCAGCACGGGCGCATCGGCGGACATCACTTCCACAAGGATGAGCTTCTCGTCGTCCTCCGCGCTCGCATCCGGATCCACAGCGAGTTCGAATGCACCTACCGAAATCGGATCCAAGGTGAGCTCATTGCCGGTAAGGACGACGTTGGCGTACGACTCGACGACAAACGAATGGCCGGGGTTGTCCGCCGGGTCGTCGTCCCCCACCCGGTAGTGACGTATACTCCAGCTTGCCCCCGAATCGTAAGGATACTCCGTATCCAGGTTAACGGTAACGGATCCTCCGCCCACGCGGAGAATCCTGGATAGAACCGCCGGCACGGCGACAATGCAGATGTTATCGCTGTCGCCTGAGAATTCCTCGAGACCGCCAAGCCATTCCTGGAATGCGGTATCCCCCGGCACGCACCGCCCGTTGTCGACATACAAGTGCGTGAGATTGCTCAAGTTGATAAACGCCGCCGGGATCGAACCCGTCAGGGAGTTTTCGGAGAGAGCCAGTTTCTCGAGTTCGGTCAAGTTGCCCAACTCCGCCGGGATCGGACCCGTAAGGGAGTTTTCGGAGAGATACAGTGTCTCGAGGTTGATCAAATCTCCCAACTCCGCCGGGATCGGACCCGAAAGGGAGTTTAAGACGAGATCCAGGTACTTGAGAGAGTCCAGGTCGCCCAACGCCGCCGGGATCGACCCCGTCAGGGAGTTGTTGTAGAGAACCAGAGAGGTCACCCGTCCGGCGTCATCGATTTCGACGCCGGACCAAGTATTGAGGGCGGCGTTAGTGCCCCAGTTGGTATTGTCTCTCCAATTGGCCCCGTCGGTCGAATCGTAGAGCGCGACCAGCGCATCTTTGTCGGTCTGAGCGTACGCCGTCCCGGATGCGGCCAGCAAGGCAACCGCGACAACAGGAATCCCCACCGGTCGAAGGAGGAGGGCGAACGTGCGGCGTAAGCGGTGGGCTACGATGCGACGGCCGACATGGAGCGCACCGAAAGACGCATCGTTATCGTTATGCTTTGTAAAATGGGCCGCTGGATCCTTTTTCTTGCTCATGGTTCGGAGTTCGGTGCTTCTGTACGATCTTTTTGGGTTTTAAAGCCTGCAAGCGCACAGCGCACTTAAAAACACGAAAAAACAACCGAACGGCTTTTTCGTGTTTTTAAGTGCGCTGTGCGCTTGGCTAAGGCCGCTTTATAGCGGCGGCTCTGAAAAGTTACGTCGCCGGGAGTCGATTGTCAAATCCCTGGCGGGGGTGTTCCTGGTTGACGTAACACAAGTAGTGGGCAATTCCCTTCTCGGCCTCGGCTATCGCCTCGCACGCATGCCGGTAGACCTCTTCCTGCTTGAGACTACGCCAGAAGCGCTCCACGTACACGTTGCCCGGCCAGCGGCCCTTGCCATAGAGATGCGCACGCCGTGCGTATTGAGCGCTCCTGCGGATGCCTCGGAGGTACACTGCGCTCCCCGGTTCGTGTCGGAGATCTCGGGGGCGCCATTGCGTCCGCCACTTCTGGCGATACGAATGCCTCTCGCCTCGAGCATGCTCTTTAGCGTGGGCGATCCGCTCGTGGTGTGTACTCCGTCCGTCGGGCCTTGATCGGCGATGCTAGAAGGTTCGCCTGCAACGGTTTTCTTGTCGGCAAGAGAGGTGGTTCGTTATTGATATACAGAAGATCGATTCTGTACAAGCAGGAGTTGCTATCCAGGTCTTTCGGTCGCTATCTTTGCCCCATGCGTTCCGTTTTTCGCACCATATTGGCGCTTGGCTTGCTGGCGTTTGCCGCTCCGGTTGCAGCGCAGTCGTCCGGCGACCTGTCTTCCGAAGGCGTGCAGGCCGTCATCGACCAGCTCTTCGACGGCATGCGGGCCGGCGACAGTACGATGGTCCGGGAAACGTTTCACCCGGAAGCGCGCTTGCAGTCCGCGTTCGTGCGCGACGGCCAGCCTGTTCTGTCTACGGGTAGCGTGGACGGCTTCGTCGAGGCGGTAGGGTCCCCTCATGACGAGGTATGGGACGAGAAGATATGGGATGTGGAGATCGCCGTGGACGGTCACCTTGCCCAGGCGTGGATGAACTACGCATTCTACCTTGGGGAGACGTTCAGCCACTGCGGCGTGAACGCCTTTCATTTTTTCCACGACGGCTCCGCCTGGAAGATTACGCAGATTACCGATACGCGCCGGAGAGAGGGGTGCGAGGTGGAGTAGGGGGTGTGTTTAGCACCTACGTCGCGGCAGCCGGTAAGTCTGCGCCGAAAAGATGCCCCTCAATTCGCCCGAGGCGGGCGTTGATCTCGCCCAGTTCCTTGTAGACCTCTGCCCGGAGATCGCTGATATCCACTCTGATGCTGGCGATTTCTCCCCGGACCTCTGCCCGGAGTTCGCTGATTTCTCCCCGGACCTCTGCCCGGAGATCGCTGATATCCACTCTGATGCTGGCGATTTCTCCCCGGACCTCTCCCCGAAGATCGCTGATTTCTCCCCGGAACTCTCCCCGAAGATCGCCGATTTGTCCCTGGAGGTCGGCGATCGTCCTGTGCAAGTCGGCGAGCGACTTGATCATCCAGCCGATCAGGCCGGCGAGCGCTATGCCCACGGACGATATGAGAACGAGGTCGAAATCCATGCTCGATACGATTAGGGAATGCCTGCAAGGTATACACCCCTTTCTTTCTCCGCAAGACCCGATTCTTATCGTTGCAACATTGTTACATTTTGAGTAAAAACTCTCCCAAAACATACCAAAAACTCTACTAAAAAATACCTAAAACTATACAAAAACGCCTCAAAACCACACAAAATCGGTAAGAATGGGGGGTCGAGACCGTACGTTTCGCCGGGGCTGAGGCCATTTTGTCCGCGCTCTATCTTCCGCGCCGCATTCCCGCAACTTCTCCGCCATGTCTCGCACTGTACGTTACGCTACGCCTCGCTGTGTCCTCGCCACGTCTCGCTGTGTCCTCGCCACGTCTCGCGTTGCATTTTACATCCCCACAACGCCGGCGCAACCTTTACACCCCCGCCTTCTCTCCCAAACGACCCCTTCCGAACCCTTTCACCCCTCAGAGAGTATCTATCCGTTTTGACCGATATTTTCTTCACCGAGAGCAGGCATGGCCGGATATCCCTTCGCCGAAATAGAGCAGAAATGGCGGCGGTACTGGGAAGAAGAACAGACCTTCCGGACGCCCGACGATCCGGATCCGGACACGGAAAAGTTCTACATCCTGGACATGTTTCCGTATCCGAGCGGAACGGGCCTGCACGTAGGTCACCCCGAGGGCTATACGGCGACAGACATCCTTGCGCGCTACAAGCGCATGAAGGGCTTCAATGTGCTGCATCCGATCGGCTGGGACGCCTTTGGCTTGCCCGCCGAGCAGTACGCGGTGAAGACGAACATCCACCCGCGTATCGCCACGGAAGCGAACGTTGCGCGTTTCCGCGAGCAACTCAAGATGCTCGGCTTTTCGTACGACTGGGAGCGCGAGATCGACACGACCTCCCCGGATTACTTCCGGTGGACCCAGTGGATATTCCTCAAGCTCTACGAAAAGGGGCTGGCGTTCCAGAGCGAGGCGCCCGTCTGGTGGTGCCCGGAACTGGGCACGACCCTGGCCAACGAAGAGGTGGTGGACGGGAAGTCCGAAGTGGGCGGATACGACTGCGTACGCCGGCCGCTGCGCCAGTGGATACTGCGTATCACGGAGTATGCGGAACAGTTGCTTGAGGGACTCGACGAGCTCGACTGGCCCGAAAGCACGAAGGAAATGCAGCGCAACTGGATCGGCAAGTCCGAGGGCGCCGAGGTGGATTTTCCCGTGTGCGATCTTCCGGACGAGACGATCCGCGTGTTCACGACACGCCCGGATACGCTCTTCGGGGCCACGTACATGGTGCTGGCGCCGGAGCATCCCCTTGTGGCGAAGGTAACGACGCCCGAACGCCTCGAAGAGGTTACGGCCTATACCAGGGAGGCGTCTCGCAAAACGGATCTCGAGCGCACCGAACTGCAGCATCACAAAACGGGCGCATTTACCGGCGGATTCGCCCTCAATCCGGTGAACGGGGAGCGCATTCCCATCTGGATCGCAGATTACGTACTGATTTCCTACGGGACGGGCGCCATCATGGCCGTGCCCGCCCACGACGAACGCGACTACGATTTCGCAAAAACCTTCGACCTGCCGATCCGGGAGGTCGTTTCGGGCGGCGACATTGCAAAGGAAGCCTATACCGGGGACGGCGTGCTCGTCAATTCTTCCAGCGAGCACCGGGCGATTCCAGGCGTTGCGGAGCGGGGCGTTTCCATCGACGGGTTGCACGTGGACGCCGCCAGGCGGAAAACGATCGACTGGCTGGAAGCGAACCGCTGCGGGTGCGCGAAGATCAACTACAAACTGCGCGACTGGCTGTTCAGCCGCCAGCGCTACTGGGGCGAGCCGTTTCCGCTGATTTTCGTGGACGGCGTTCCGAAACCGCTCCCGGAGGATGCGTTGCCCGTTACGCTGCCCGACATCGCGGATTTTCGGCCTTCCGGACACGTGGAAGGCCCGCTGGCGGCGGCGACCGAATGGGTCGATACGGTCGATCCCGAAACGGGTGCGCCGGCCCGCAGGGAGACCAATACCATGCCGCAGTGGGCCGGGTCGTGCTGGTATTTTCTCCGCTTCATCGATCCGCACAACGACCGCATGCTGGTCGATCCGGAGAAAGAACGGTACTGGATGCCGATCGATCTTTATATCGGCGGAGCCGAACATGCCGTGCTGCACCTCCTGTATGCGCGGTTCTGGCACAAAGTGCTCTACGACGCCGGGGTGGTCAGCACGCCCGAACCGTTCCGCAGGCTCATACACCAGGGGATGATCCTCGGCGAAATGGAGTATACGGTCGATGGGCAGCGCGTGGAGGAATCGGCGGTGCGGAAAGGGGAGGGGTTTGTGCTCAAGAGCGATCCTTCGGTTCCGGTCGACGCCCATGCCTACAAGATGAGCAAGAGCCGGGGCAATGTGATCAATCCGGAAGACGTAGTGCAGCAGTACGGTGCGGATTCGCTCCGCCTGTACGAGATGTTCATGGGGCCGCTGGAACAGGTGAAGCCCTGGAGCATGCGCGGCGTCGAGGGCGTACATCGCTTTTTGAACCGGGTATGGCGTCTCATGATCGACGAGGAGACGGGCGCCCTGCAGGGCCGTGTGAACGGAGTCGTTGCGTCGAAGGAGCAGTTGCGCGTGTTGCACCGGACCATTGCAAAGGTCACCGCCGACATTGAACGACTGCACTTCAACACGGCCATTGCCGCCATGATGGAGTTCGTCAATGTCGCGTACAAGTGGGATGTGGTGCCGCATGAGGTGGCCCGCACGTTCGTGCTTCTGCTGAGTCCTTTCGCCCCGCATCTCGGCGAGGAACTCTGGCGCAGGCTGGGAGGAGAACACACGCTGGCCTATGAACCTTGGCCGGAGCTCGTGCAGGAATACCTGCAGGAAGATTCCGTGGAGATCGCGGTGCAGGTGAACGGGAAGATACGGGCGACGATCACGGTGGCGCAGGATGCCGAAAGGGATGCCGTGCTGGAGACAGCCCGCATGGAAGAGAATGTGGCGAAGCATATCGGGCAAGGCGCCGTAAAGCGGGAGGTATACGTCCCCGGGCGCATCGTAAACTTTGTGGTGTAACATGGCTTCCGCTTCCGCTTCCATGACGCCCCCGCTGGATGTGCTCGCCTTTGGCGCGCATCCCGACGATGTGGAATTGTGCGCGGGCGGGACGATCTGTGCGTTGACGAAGCAGGGCTACCGCGTCGGCGTGGCGGACCTGACGCGGGGCGAGCTGGGTACGCGGGGTACGCCGGAACTGCGCGCCGAAGAAGCGGCCCGCGCCTCGGAAGTCATGCGGCTGGTCGTGCGCGAAAACCTGGGCCTTCCCGACGGAAACATCGCCAATACGCCCGAAAACCGTCTTCCCGTCATCCGTGCGCTGCGGATCTGGCGCCCGCATATCGTGCTGATCGGCGGGCCGGAGTGCCGGCATCCCGACCATGGCGCCGGAGCCCGCCTGTGCGCCGACGCCTGTTTTTATGCGGGGTTGCAGGGCCTGCCGACCGAGGACGCCGAGGGGGCGCCTCAGCTTCCCTGGCGCCCGCACCATGTGCTGCATTATATGCACATTGTCGAGTTCGAGCCCACGCTTGTGGTGGATGTGACGGACGTGTGGGAACAGCGGCTCGAAGCGCTGGGAGCGTTCCGTTCGCAGTTTTACCGCTCCGACTACGAGGCGGGGTCCGGCGAACCGGAGACCTTCGTGTCGAACAAGGGGTTTCTGGACTGGGTACATGCCCGGGCAAGGACCTTCGGTCACCGGATCGGGGTCGAATACGGCGAACCGTTCCTGTATCGACACGGCCCCGTCGGCGTGAGCGATCTTATGCGTGTGCTCGATACGAAGAAACGATTTCGATAGGCGCAATCCTGCATCCCCAAACAATGGCCGAACTGAAAACCAGAAAAAACGACCGGAGCGTGGACGGTTTTATCGCATCCCTAGACGACGAACGGAAGCGGCGCGCGAGCCGTACGCTTATTGCCCTGATGCGGGACATAACCGGTTCCGAACCCTCCATGTGGGGCGAAAATATCGTCGGTTTCGGAAATTACCGGTTCAAATATGCAAGCGGACGAGAGATCGACTGGATGTTGACGGGGTTCTCGCCGCGCAAGCGGGCCTTATCTATCTATGTCATGACCGGATTTGACGGGCAGGACGAGATCATGAGCGCGTTGGGCAAGCACAAGACGGGCAAATCGTGCCTCTACGTAAACAAAATCGACGATATCGACATGGCTGCGTTACGGAAATTGCTGGAAACCTCCGTGTCGCGTCTGGTTGAAAAATACGGTCCGGCGCAGCCTGCGAATGCGTCCGGCCATGCCCGGATTGACTGACAGGCCTCTCCGGGGGTATATTAGCCCTTCGCCATACGCATTCCGCACAGGACCTCGGAAGCCATCCTGTAAGGGCTTTTGCCGTGCGACGTACCGATTCTCATCCCGTTCGCCATGCCTGATACAAGCGATTTTCGCAACGGTCTCACCCTCGTCCGGAACGGCGATCTGTGGACGATTTTGGAATTTTTGCACGTAAAGCCGGGCAAGGGGGGCGCCTTCGTGCGCTCGAAGCTTAAGCACGTTCGTTCCGGCAAAGTCGTGGATCATACGTTTCGCGCCGGCGAGAAGGTAAAGACGGCGCGCATCGAGCGCCGTCCGCACCAATTCCTTTATCAGGACGACCTGGGCCTTCATATGATGAATACGCAGACCTACGAACAGTTTTCGTTGCCTGCGGATCGTGTGGAGGGGCGGGATTTTCTTATGGAGGGCGTCACCGTGGATATTCTGTTTCATGCCGAGGCCGAGGAGCCGCTCAATGTCGAATTGCCCGGAAAGGTCGATCTTACCGTGGTCGATACGGATCCGGGCGTGCGCGGCGACACGGCTACCGGCGGCGCCAAACCGGCTATTATGGAGAGCGGCGCCGTCGTGCTGGTTCCTCTTTTTATCGACGAGGGAGACATCGTTACCGTCAATACGCAAACCGGCGAATACGTAACGCGCGCGGCCGCGGCGGACAAGACCTGACCGACTACTTCCGAACCCCGATTTTTCCGGTTGCTACCCTGCTGAAACCGATCCTTGCTACCGCATTGCATATGGATCTACCTCTGATCAAAAAGCTGATTAAAATCGTCAAAGACAGCGGAGTCTCCGAGGTCGAGATTACGGAAGACGATTTCAAGGTGGTTATCCGTACGACGCCGCCCTCCGGACCGCCTCCTCCACCTCCGTCGGCCTGGCCCCCATACGCAGCGCCTCCTCCGGTCGTGTATGCGCCTCCTCCGGCGCCTCCTCCGCAAGCCGCACCGAGCGCTCCTGCGCCCGAACCGCCTCCATCGCAGGAAGAGGTGGGCGAAAGCAAGCCGGACTCCGGTCGGAACGGCACGGTCGTCAAGGCGCCCATTGTGGGTACCTTTTACCGGGCTTCGGCGCCTGGTGAAGCGCCGTTTGTGGAGATAGGAGATACTGTCAGGGTAGGGGATACGCTGTGCATCATCGAGGCGATGAAACTCATGAACGAAATCGAGAGCGAGGTGGACGGCAAGGTGGCGGAGATTCTGGTCGATGACGCGTTGCCTGTCGAATTCGATCACCCCCTCTTTCTTATAGAAACCTGACAACTTCCGGGCAGGTCGATCCCGTTGCCGTCGTGATCAAGAAGGTGCTCATCGCCAACCGCGGAGAAATCGCACTCCGCATCATTCGAACCTGCCATGAGATGGGGCTTCGGACGGTGGCCGTCTATTCGACGGCGGACCGGGATGCCCTGCATGTTCGATTTGCGGACGAGGCGGTGTGCATCGGCCCGCCTCCTTCCCGGGAAAGCTACCTGCGCCCCGACCGGATCATTGCCGCCGTAGAAGTGACGGGGGCGGACGCCGTACACCCCGGCTACGGGTTTCTTGCCGAAAACGCCGATTTTAGCGCGATTTGCGAAGATCACGGAGTGATTTTCATCGGGCCGAAAGCGGGGACCATTTCCCTGATGGGGGACAAGAGTGCGGCCAAGGAAACCATGCGGAAAGCGGGCGTACCGGTGGTGCCGGGTTCCGACGGGGTGGCGCCCGACGTACGAACCGGCAAGAAGATCGCCGACGGTATCGGGTATCCGGTCATGGTCAAGGCGTCCGCCGGCGGAGGCGGGCGCGGCATGCGGATTGTTCGGCAGGCAGGCGATTTCACGCGCCAGTTTTCGGCAGCGGGCGCCGAGGCCGAGGCCGCTTTCGGCAGCGGCGACCTGTACATCGAGAAATATGTCGACGGCCCGCGCCACGTTGAAATTCAGGTGTTCGGGGACGGCAAGGGGCATGTCGTGCATTTCGGCGAACGCGAATGCTCCATCCAGCGGAGGCATCAGAAACTGGTTGAGGAATCCCCCTCCCCTGTGGTCGATGCGGATCTGAGGGCCCGCATGGGCGATGCGGCGGTGCGCGGGGCGAAGGCCGTGCAGTATGCCGGCGCCGGGACCGTGGAGTTTCTCGTCGATGCTTTCGGCGATTTCTATTTCATGGAGATGAATACGCGCATTCAGGTGGAGCATCCGGCAACGGAAGAGGTGACCGGCGCCGACCTGATAGAACTCCAGATTCGCATCGCGATGGGCGAAGGAGTTCCGGAAAAGGAAGTTCCGATGACGGGCCATGCCATAGAGTGCCGGATCAATGCCGAGGACCCGCTCAACGATTTCCGTCCTTCGCCAGGCGTCGTGACCGCGTTTCATACGCCGGGCGGGAAAGGCGTTCGCGTGGATACGCATGCGTATGCCGGGTACGCCATTCCCCCGTACTACGATTCCATGATCGCCAAGCTCATCGTGTATGCCAGGACCCGCACCCTTGCGATTCGGAAGATGATGCGCGCGCTTGACGAATTCGTGATAGAAGGCGTACATACTACGATCCCGTTTCACCGCCGGCTTATGGAAGACCCCTCTTTTCAGGCGGGCGAGTTTACGACGGCGTTCCTCGATACATTCGACCTGATGCCTGCGGAAGCGGAAGTCTGACATTTTTTGCTGTATTAGCCACCACGGTTTCCATGAAATACCCTGCCGACCTTCTTTATACGAAAAACCACGAATGGATACGCATCGAGGACGACGGTGCGGCGGCGACCGTGGGCGTTACGGATTTTGCGCAAGACGAACTCGGGGATGTCGTGTTTGTCGAATTGCAGCCGCCCGGTTCGGAGGTTGCCCGGGACGAGCCGTTCGGCGCCGTCGAGGCGGTCAAGACGGTTTCCGATGTATATATGCCTCTGTCGGGTCGCATTCTGGAAATCAATGAGGACCTGGAGGCGCATCCGGACTACGTCAACACCGATCCGTACGGGCAGGGCTGGATGATTCGCATTGCGCTCGCCGATGGCGCAGAAACGGGTGAGCTGCTTTCCGCGAACGATTACGAACGCATGACCGGGTAGGCCCGCGCAAGATGCACGAACGCATCGTCATTCTGGATTTCGGGAGTCAGTATACGCAGCTCATTGCACGGCGCGTGCGCGAAGCGGGCGTGTATTCCGAAATTCACCCCTGCACCAAACCCGCCGAAGAAATCCGGGCGATGAACCCGCAAGGGATTATCCTGTCGGGAGGACCCTGTTCCGTATTCGACGCAGGAGCGCCGCAACTGGACGCCGCCTTGCTCGACATGACGCGGAGCGACGGGTCGCCGACGCCGGTGCTCGGCATTTGCTACGGCCTGCAGGCCATGGCTCGCCTGTCGGGAGGAGAGGTTGCTCCGGCCGAACGCCGCGAATTCGGACGCGCTCATCTGCATATCGACGATACCGCGGGACTCTTCCAGGGCGTACCCGACGGTTCCATCGTCTGGATGAGCCACGGCGACCACCTGACCCGCTTGCCGCCGAAGTATCGGGTTATCGCCCATACCGGCAATGCGCCTATTGCGGCGGTAGCGTCCGACCGACTTCCCCACTACGGGGTACAGTTTCATCCCGAAGTGGTGCATACGGCCGCCGGGCGTCTGCTCATCGAAAACTTTGCAATGGGTATCTGCGGGTGCCGGGGCGACTGGACGCGGGCCTCCTTCGTAGACGAGAAGAAGCGGGAGATACGGGAGACTGTCGGCGACGCTCACGTGATTCTCGGCCTGTCCGGCGGCGTGGATTCGTCGGTGGCCGCCGTGTTGCTGCACGAGTCGATCGGCGATAAGCTCACGTGTATTTACGTGAACAACGGGGTGCTTCGGAAAGGAGAATGGGAGGAGGTGCAAGCTGTTTTCCGGGATCATTTTCACCTGCGTCTGAAGGCTATTGACGCCACCGATCTGTTTCTGGACCGTCTGGCGGGCGTCTCCGATCCGGAGACGAAGCGCAAGATCATCGGCAATGCGTTCGTGGAGGTATTCGATCGCGCAGCCCACGAAATTGCGAAAGAGGCGGGCGATCGCCCCGCATTTCTGGCCCAGGGGACCCTGTATCCGGACGTCATCGAGAGCGTTTCGTTCAAGGGACCGTCCGCGACGATCAAAACACACCACAACGTGGGGGGCTTGCCAGAGAAACTCGACTTCGAAGTGATCGAGCCTTTTCGGGAGCTCTTCAAGGACGAAGTGCGAGAGATAGGCCGCCTGCTTGGCGTTCCGAAACTTATCGTGGGGCGGCATCCTTTTCCCGGTCCCGGTCTGGCTGTGCGGATTGTCGGTCCGGTGACGCGGGAGTCTCTCGCCATACTGCGCGAGGCCGACGCCATTTTTATCGAGGAACTTCGCTTAAGCGGTCTGTACGATACGGTATGGCAGGCCTTTGCCGTGCTGCTGCCCGTGCAGACGGTGGGCGTCATGGGCGACGAACGCACCTACGAAAACGTGTGCGCGCTCCGTGCGGTGACCAGCGTGGACGGCATGACGGCGGACTGGGCGCGTCTCCCGGCCGGTTTTCTGGCGCATGTGTCCAACCGGATCGTGAACGAGATCCGGGGGGTCAACCGGGCCGTATACGACATCAGTTCCAAACCTCCGGCAACGATCGAATGGGAATAACGAGACGATTTGCGATGCGGGGTCCGACTCGTGCGTTGTTTTTGGGCGCGGTGTCGTATGCATGTTTTGCGTTTGCGCCTGCCCTTGCGCTTGCCCAGGATGTTCCGCCTGTTCCGGATGTACCCGAAATGGAGGATGCGGAGCAGGTGTTCGAGGATGCCCTCGAGGCGTTCGAACAGGGCGAATATGCCATGGCCGGCCGGCTGTTCGGCATCGTCCGATCGGCGTACGACCTGCACCGGAAGACCACGGCGGCCTTGCTTATGGAAGCGAAAGCGCTCTACCGGGAGGGGCGTTTCGAAGAGGCCGCGGAACGCGCCCGCTTCCTCGAGTCGGAATTTCCTTCGAGCGGCTACGTCGAAGCGGCCCGGCGTCTCCGGGAGATGACCGAAGAAGGGTTGGAACGCGGCATTCCGCTGCCGCGCGATCTGGGCATTCTTTTGCCGTTGGACGGCAATGATGCGCCGCTTGCCCAGGCCCTTTTTACCGGGGTGCGTATAGCCGTGGACGAACATAACGAGGGGCATCCCGATCGTCCCGTGCGCATGATTTTTCGAAACACGGGCGTCGATTCGGCCCGTGCCGCCGGGGCCGCGGAGGAACTGGCTCTCCTTGGTGTGAGGGCGATCATCGGTCCGCTCTACAGCGGGGAGGCGATGGCTTCCGCCGAGGCGGCCGAGCGGGCCGAGGTGGTGCTGGTTGCGCCTCTTGCCACCGACGAGAGCGTATCGAGCGGGAAGCGCTACGTTTTTCAGGCGAATCCCACCATCGTCATGCGCGGGCGGCTCATGGCCCGCTTTGCTGCGAGGAGCCTGCGGCTGGACGATTTCGGGGTGATCGCCGAACGGGACCGCGACGGCATCAGCGAACGTATGGCGCAGGGGTTTCTCGAGGAGGCGGTGCTGGAGGGAAAGACTGTGCGGTACGATACGCTGTTGGCCTCGCAAACGGCCTGGAGCCGTTTGTCCGAAACGCTGGCCCGGGATACTATTCTGAGTGCACGCGCCGTCTACATGCCGATCGTATCGGGAGAGAGCGTAGCCCGCATCGATGCGGCCATGGGAAGTTTCGAAAATATGGGGCTCGCGGATCGGATCCGCATACTGGGGAACGGGGACTGGCGGCTTGCTCCCAATGCGATACGGGCTTCCCGGTATGCCACGACCTACGCCGACGATTTTTACGTAGAGGCGGAGGATCCTTCCGTGCAGGCATTTGCGGCGCGGTACCGTGAACTTTCGGATGCGGAGCCGAAAGGACGTCTTGCGCTTACCGGGTACGATGTGGCCCGCTTTCTGCTTCCGCTTCTTGTGGACGATGCCGAAGAAGCGCTGGTCGATCGCGTGCGTACGGCGCCGCTCCGGGAAGGACTGGGTACGCGCATCGACTTCGAGGAAGGCAACGTGAACGCGGCCATGTTCTGGTTCAGGTATCGGGACGGCATGGTGCGGCGGCTGCGGTAGGCGTCGGGCGAAACGCCGCGGCGCACCGTACGCCGGACAGAAGGAACAGCAGGGGCGGGCGGAGGTACATACTCTCGGTCTTTTCTTTCCCGGCGCGTTTCGCGCGCTTCCCTTGTTTTCGGGTAGTATTTACACCGCTGGTTATGTCCTGGTCCTTGCGTCCGTTTCTTCCTGTCGCACTGTTGCTTGCAGCGATCGCACTGTCTGCGTGCGCCGGCGCCGGGCGCATCCGGTACGATTCCCCTCAAGACGCCTATACAAGGGGTTTGCGCCTGTTCGAGGCGGGAAGATACGATCGGTCCGTTCCGTTCTTCCAGGGCGTTTTCGATTACGGGCGGACCTCCGAAGTGGCTGCCGATGCACAGCTCCACCTTGCGCGGGCTCATTTCGAAAGCGGCGATTATATTCTGGCCGCTTCCGAATACACGCGATTTGTGAACACCTACCGGACCAACTCCAATGTGGAGGCAGCTACCTTCGAGCGGGCTCTTGCGTACTTTCATCTTTCTCCGCAATATGACCTCGATCAAACCAATACCCGTCAGGCGATCACGTACCTGCAGCTGTTTCTGGACCAGTTTCCCGATACCGACTTCAAGGAGGATGCGGAAGATCACCTGAGGATTTTGCGCGAGAAGCTGGCGAAGAAGGGATACGAGTCGGCGGGCTTGTACGAGCGCCGGGGGATCTATGAGGCGGCGGCGCTTTCGTACGAGCGGATCTTCGATACGTATCCGGATACCCAGTGGGCCGACGATGCGCTGCTGGGCGCGATGCGTTCGTATATGTCTTTCGCCGATCTGAGTATCGAGGCGCGCCAGCCCGAGCGACTCCAGTTGGCGATCGACAATTATACTCGCCTCATCGAACTTTTCCGCGACAGTCCGCTTGCGAAGGAAGCGGAGGCGCTTTACGATGTGGCTTCCGGGCGGCTTGCCGAACTTGCAAGCAGCACAAGTAGCAATTGAGTTACGTGGTTGGATCCGCAACGGAAAGCGTGCTGCGCATCGGTGTTTTCGGGGGGACCTTCAATCCGCCGCACATGGGGCATCTTCGTCTGGCGGGGATGGTGCGCGAGCGATTCGGGCTGGATCGCGTGCTCTGGATTCCGAACAGTCGTTCTCCTTTCAAGACCGGCGCGAAGCTGGCCGATGCCGCGGATCGCCTTGCGATGATTCGCGCCGCCACGGAGGGAGAAGCTGCCTTTTCGATCTCGGAAATAGAAATATGGCAAAGGGGCGCCTCGTATACGGTGGATACGCTTCGAAAGTTACGGGAAGCGCATCCCGATGCAGCCTTTCGCCTCATTGCAGGCAGGGATCAGCTACCCGGATTTTCCCGGTGGCGCGAGCCGGAGGAGATCGTGCGCCGCGCGCCGCTCATCGTGTTTCCGCGCGCCGGGTACGAGCAGGCGGCGGCTCCGGAAGGGTTCGAAAAGTACGTGGAATTCGCCGACACGCCCCTCATCGATTTGTCCAGTACGGACATACGGGAACGCATCCGGGCCGGGCGCTCCGTCCGGGATATGGTTCCCCCGGCGGCGCTGGAAATCATAGAGGAACGGGGGTTGTATCGCCGATAAGTGGGTGTGCTGAAACCCTGCCCCGGCTTTCCTGCGTATGATGCTCCCGTAACGTATTTCCTTTCACCATAGCATTGTAAACCAACAACATTATGGCGCTTACCTACTCGCTCATGCAGGAGCTCGGATCGGCGGCTCCGCCCTTCGATCTGCCCGTTGCGAATCCCTCCGCAGACAGCCTCGCCGGCGATCGCCGGAGCCTCGACCAGTACGACGCGGCGGCGCTTGTCGTCGTTTTTACCTGTAACCACTGCCCGTTCGCAAAACATGTGGAAGATGCGCTGATCCGGTCTGCCGCCGCCTGGGAGGACAAAGGTGTACAGTTCGTGCTTATCAGCGCAAACGACGCCAGGGGGTACCCGGAAGACTCCTTCGATGCGATGGCGGCTCGGGCTGCCGCAAAGGACTATCCGTTTCCCTATTTGTACGACGAATCGCAGGAGGTCGCCAAGGCGTACGGGGCCGTATGCACGCCCGACCTGTTCGTGTACGACCGAGACAAGAAACTGGTTTACCGGGGGCGCTACGACGAAACCCGTCCCGACATGGGCGTCGCGACCGGCAAGGATTTGCACGATGCGCTCGATTTGTTGTTTTCGTTCGGGGAGGTCCTGGCCGAGCAGGTTCCTTCCATAGGATGCGATATCAAGTGGAAACCCGGCAACAGACCTGCCTGATCGATCACCTCCGCCTTCGTATTTCCCGGTGATTCCGTGGAGTGGATTGTCCTTTTACCCCCCGTCATTGCTATTTCCCTGGCATTGTGGAGCCGGCGGGTGTACCTGTCCCTGCTGGCCGGACTGTGGGTCGGCGCCATCGTCCTTGCGGGGGGGAATCCGGTGCGGGGCCTGGGCGAACTGGTCGAGCAACTGGTGGCCGTTTTCGAGGATCCGGGCAATACGCGGATCATCTTTTTCTGCCTGCTCGTGGGTGGCCTGATTGCACTGATGCAGGCCTCCGGCGGCGTGCATGGCTTTGTGGAATGGGCGCAGCGCCGGGGATGGGGAACGTCGCGGAAAGGGGCCGAATTCCTGGCCTGGTCCGTCGGGATGGTCGTGTTCGTGGAGTCGAACATTACTTCCCTGACGGTTGGCGCGATCAGTCGGCCTCTGTTCGATAAACTGAAATTACCCCGGGAAAAGCTTGCGTATTACTGCGACGCTACGAGTGCGCCCGTGTGCATGTCTATTCCCCTGAACGGCTGGGGGGCGTATTTGCTCGGTCTGTTGGCGGCGCAAGGGATGTCGAGCGGCGCCGTATCTCTGCTGGCCCAGTCGCTGCTGTTTAACTTTTACAGTATAGGAGCCATCCTTTTTGCCCTCGTGCTGGCCCTCACAGGCTGGGGGTTCGGTTCCATGAAGCGGGCGGAGATGCGGGCGGCGCAGACAGGAGCGCTGACTCGGCCCGGTTCAAAGCCGCTCATCGCCGACGAACTGGCGGGCATAGAACCGGTCCCGCATGCGCCTCGTCACGTCCGGGATCTGATGATTCCCCTTGGGGTCATGGTGGGGATGATTTTCATCGGTCTGTACGTGACGGGCAGTGGGAATATCATGGAGGGTAGCGGCTCGACGGCGGTGTTGTGGGCTGTGGGTTCCGCTGTGGCAGTGGCCATGATTTTGTATGCCTTGCCTCGGCGTGGCCGCCGGGTTCTGACCATCGGGGATTCGATGGATCAGGTATTGAAGGGGTCTTCCGGACTGGTCGGTGTGTCCTTTCTGGTCGTGCTGGCCTTTGCGTTGGGGCGCGTGGCCCGCGAAATGGAAATGGGTGCGTATGTAGTGGGCCTGCTGGACGCCGGCGGCCCGGTGTGGTGGATGCCCGCCGCCGTGTTCCTGATCGGGGGTTTCGTCTCGTTCGCGCTGGGTTCTTCCTGGACGGGATTCGCACTGCTGCTGCCTATCGCGCTTCCGCTGGCGGAGGGAGCCGGCGTACCGGCCCCGCTTATGCTGGGGGCCGTGCTTTCCGGGGGCGTTTTCGGCGATCATGCCTCTCCGCTCTCCGACACGTCCATCATTTCGTCGATGTCGGCGGCATGCGACCACGTGGACCACGTGAACTCGCAGATGCCCTACGTGCTCACGGTAGCGGGAGGGGCACTGCTCGCATACGCCGTGGCGGGGTTGTCGATGTAGGGGGAATCGCTATCCGATTTGTCCGTTACACGGTACATCCTCTCGGCGTATTCCTTCACCATGCGCGTTGCGGAAAATCGGGGCGTCAGTTCCTTCATTGCGGCGCGCATGCGCCCGATCCACTGCGTCGGGATGCCCCGCTCGTCCCGTTCGTAGAACGCCGGAACCACGCCCTGCTCGAGTTGCCGGTAGAGGCTTTCGGCGTCGCGGCGGTCCAGTTCGGCCTTGTCGAAGCTGCCGTCGGCGTATCCGTGGCCGATGGCCCAGCCGTTTTCGCCGTTATATCCTTCCGGCCACCAGCCGTCGAGTACGGACAGATTCAGCCCGCCGTGTACAGCCACTTTCTGTCCGCTCGTGCCGCTGGCCTCCATGGGGCTCCTCGGATTGTTGAGCCATACGTCGCAGCCGGATGTTAGCATGCGGCCTATCCGCATATTGTAATTTTCGAGAAACACGATGCGCCCTTGCAATCCGGGCCGTTGTGCTGCCTCCAGAATCTGCCGGATGAATTGTTTGCCTTCTTCGTCTTCCGGATGCGATTTGCCGGCGTAGACGATCTGTATCGGGCGATCCGGGTTAGTGAACAGGGCGATGGTCCGTTCTATGTCCGTGAACAGGAGCGGCGCGCGCTTGTACGTGGCGAAGCGGCGGGCGAAGCCGAGCGTCAGTGCGTCCGGATCGAGTTCGCAGGAAATGGACAGGGATTGTTTTTCGGTGTGCTCCGCAGCGAAGCGGATCAGTTGCCGCCGCAGTTCGTTGCGGTATTCCCAAAATACTTCGTCCGGAATATCGTCGATGCCTCGCCAGAAGTGCAGGTCGTCGGCATGTTTTTTCCAGTCCCCGAGTTTTTCGTTCAGGAAGGCACGCGCGATCGGGGCCGCCCAGGTGGCGACATGGATCCCGTTCGTGATGGCGCCGATGGGCACATCCTGTACGCGTCGGTCCGGGAACATGGGATGCCATTGCCGCTGCGCCACATGCCCGTTTCGCTGCGAAACGCCGTTGGCGTTCCGCGACATGTTCAATCCGAGTACGGTCATCGTGAACCATTCTCCGGGATTGTCCGGCTCTACCCGTCCATAGGCCATGAGGTCGCGTTCGCTATGATCCAGCTCTTCCCGGAGGGCGCTCATTTCGTTAAGAAACATGCCGGGGTCGAACCGGTCGTGCCCGGCGAGAACCGGCGTATGCGTAGTGAACACGCACTGGTCGCGTACGGTGCGTACGGCTTCCTCCCGGCTTTTGCCCAGGTCCAGTTGTTCGCGGAGCAGTTCGAGGGACAGGAAGGCGCAATGCCCTTCGTTCATATGGTATACGTCCGTTTCCACCCCGAGCGCGCGCAAGAGCCGGACGCCTCCGACGCCGAGGACGATTTCCTGCTGGAGCCGCGTGCGACGCCCCCCCTGGTATAATCGGTTCGCGATGTTCCGGAACTCCTCCGGATTGTCCTCGATGCGGGTGTCTAGCAGGTACAGAATTGTGCGGCCGATCTGGGCCCGCCATGCCTGTATCCGTATGGGTTGATTGCCGAAGTGGACAGTGACCAGGGAAGGATTCCCGTCTTTCCCGCAAACGAGTTCGAGCGGGTGGTTTTCCGGGTCGAGTGCAGGATATCGTTCCTGCTGCCAGCCGTCTTCGGTGAAGTGTTGTTCGAAGTAGCCTTGTTGCAGAAAGAGGCCGATCGCCGTGAAGGGAATGCAGAGGTCCGAAGCTGCTTTCGCATGGTCTCCGGCCAGTATGCCCAGCCCGCCCGCATAGATCGGCAGGCTTTCATGGATGCCAAACTCCATGCAGAAGTAGCTGGTCCGGGGGGCATGCGGGACAGGGCAAGGCGCTTCGAGGTAAGCGGTCATTGCGGCATGCGCCGTGTCGATGTCGCTCGCAAGGTTGTCCTCGAACGTTGTCTTCGGGGAAAGCGTTTGCAGCACGGCGACCGGGTTGTTTCCGGCGTTTCGGAACGTCGTTCGATCCAGGCGTTCGAAGAGATCGAGGATTTCGGGATTCCAGCTCCACCAGAGATTTTCTGCGAGCGCTCCGAGTTTTTCGTACGTATTCATGCAACAGGGATCGATTCGATGGTTCGTGCCGCAATGTGCAAGCGCGCCTAAATATAAATGGGTTCGATTGAAAAGAACGGGGTTTTTGTGGGGATTCTTTTGGAAGATTCCTTGCAACGGCTGACTGCCGCAGGGATCGACGACCCGCGCCGGAGCGCGGAATGGCTTCTGTGCGAGGCCCTGGGGATGTCCCGCGCCGGGTTATACGCGGCGTCCCGGGAGCGGGTCGAACCGGAAGCGGCGATGCGCTTCGGCGAAATGCTGGCGCGCCGATTACAGCACGAGCCCGTCCAGTATATCCTCGGATATACGGACTTCATGGGGCTTCGAACGATCGTTACCCCCGATGTGCTCATCCCGCGGCCCGAGACCGAGGAAGCAGCGGAGGCGGCGCTGGCATGCCTCGATAAATGCATATCTCCTGTCGTACTCGACGCCGGCACGGGAAGCGGCTGCATCGCGCTGGCCGTAAAAACGACCCGTCCCGATGCCGAGGTTTATGCGTGCGACGTGTCGGCGGCAGCGCTTGCCGTGGCCCGGCGTAATGCGGCTGCGCACGATCTTACTGTTACGTGGATCGAGGCCGATATGTTGAGGGAGGATTTTTCGGACAAGGTTCCTGCCGGACTTGATCTGTTGATTTCCAACCCGCCGTACGTGCCGGAGGAAGAAATCCCGACCTTGCCGGAAGAAGTGCGCAGTTGGGAGCCGCGCTCGGCGCTGGTTGCACCTGGCGATCCGCTCGTTTTTTACCGGGGACTGGCGCAACATGGCCTGCGCATGATCCGGGAGGGCGGCTGGATCGTGCTGGAGGCGCATGCGGACTACGGCGAGTCCGTGCGGCGGATGCTGGAAGAAGCCGGGTACGTGGCGGTTTGCCTGGAGAAGGATATGGCCGGACGGGACCGGATCGCGATAGGGCGGCGACAGGGATAAGAATCGGGCAGGCCCGGTTGCCAGGAACCATCCCGTACGGATGTCGTTGCGTTTTGAGGCGGCGTACTTCATGCGTCGTTTCTTCTCCGATCCGGTTCTCTCCCTTTCATTCGTTTCCCCATTACCCCTGTGCATGCCGAAGACCGGTTCGATGTAGCATTCGGCCTGTACGGCGATCTGCGCAATAATTCGAGGGTACTCCGGCAACTCAGGGTTCTTGGCGACGCCGGCCTGCGTATCCGGATCGTTGCCGCGGGCACAGGAGCATCCGGCACTCCGGAAATACGTGGCGCAAGCCTGTGCGCCGTACCCCTTTCCGGCTTCTCCGGCCCTCGTTTTTTTCTGGAACTGCACCGCCGCGTGCGCAAGGCGCTTCTCGAAACGCCGGCGCGGCTGTATCACGCATCGGGCCTGTACGTGCTGCCGGCTGCCTGTTCGGCTGCCCGCAGGTATGGGGGGCGCATTGTGTATGACGCCCGGGAATTGTACACCCACGTTTCCGCTACGGCCGGAAGACCCTGGGCGCGTGTGTTCTGGTACATGATCGAACATCGGTACATCCGCCGGGCCGATGCCGTCCTGACCGTGGGGAACGCCATTGCGGACAGGCTTGCCGGAACGTACGGGATTGTTCGCCCTGCGGTGCTCTATAACATTCCTGATCGAAAACCTCCCGCTCTGTCGCCGTCTCCGCTTGTTCCGGGCCTCGATCCGAATACTGTAACGTTGCTGCATCAAGGTTCCATGATGAAAGATCGCGGCTGCGCGCAACTCGTGGACGCCATGCGGGACATCGAAGGCGCCGTGCTCGTGTTCCTCGGCGGAGGACCGCTTCGGCCTGCGTTGCAAAAGCAGGTAGCAGAGGCCGGTATCGCGGACCGCGTACGTTTCGTGGATTCCGTGCCATCGGACCGATTACCGGCGTACACCGCTTCCGCCGATCTCGGCATCACGCTGCTTCAGGATACCTGCCTGAATCATCGCTTCGCTCTGCCGAACAAATTGTTCCAGTACTTTATGGCCGGGCTTCCGGTTATTGCCTCGGACCTGCCCGAAATCCGGCGGGTGGTTGCCCCGCACGATGCGGGCATCCTAATTGAACCCGGTGATCAAGCCGCGCTTGTTGCCGCTCTGCGCCGGGCCGTTGCACAGAAACCGCTTCGGGAGCAGTGGCGTCGAAACATTCCCCGCGTCTTCGAAACTTTTAACCCGGATTCGGTATCAGAACGACTTATGCATATCTACGGAGAGTTGCTCCGATAAGCGTCATGAATCGTCCCGGATCGTTTGTTTCGTTTGGTCTCGCGAGCCTGTTTGCGTTTTCGGCCTGCATGCTTGCACTGGCGGACGTATGTGCGCAAGACGCCAGCGTACCTGCCGAAGGACTTGACTGGAAAATATTCGAAGAGGCCGTAACGCAGGCAGAAGCGCAGGACAAGAAATTGATCGTGGACGTCTATGCGGTGTGGTGTCCGTGGTGCCGGCGATTGCAACGCGAGGTGTATACGGACGAATCGGTGCAGGCGTATGTCCGCGACCATTTCGTACTGACCCGTCTCGATGCGGAGAACACGGAGGACAGTCTCAGTTTCCGCGATTATACGCTGACCCCCTCGGAAATGGCGGCCGGCCTCGGCGCTTCCGGATTTCCGACCACAGTGTTTCTGGACGAGGAAGGCAAATATATCACCCGTTTGCCCGGTTTCATGGCGGCTCCGGAGTTTCTGGAGGTGCTGACCTACATCGGAAGCGACGCGTTCGTGGATTTTACTTTCGAGGAATACCAGGGGGAAGAGGAATAGGGGAACCGGATTCCCCGGCGTATCTTTGGGCGTCGTCTTTCCCCTGTGCGCATGTACCGTATTCTGAACGTCCTGAGGATATTCCGGCTGATGCTTTCGCGCACGTTGCAGACAAACCGCAAGGCTGCGGGTCTGGAGCGTACGGACGAGTTGCGGCGCCGGGCCCAACAGATTCACGAGGGGTGCGTACAGCTTTGCGAACTGGTGGGCATCCGCGTACGACCGCAAGGGAAGATGCCGGACCGGTCGGGCATGCTCGTGGTGGCGAATCACTTTACTGTACTCGATCCGCTCATACTCGCTTCGGTGGCGCCCATGGCGCCTGTCGCACGGGCCGATCTGCAGAGCTGGCCGATCATTGGCAACGTATCTATGGCGCACGGCATGATCCCTGTGGACAGGGACCGCCGGACCGCCGTAGCTTCTTTTGTCGAGCGAGTTGGAGAGCGGCTGGCGGCCGGACTGAACGTGCTTGTTTTTCCGGAGGGAAACACCAGCGAGGACCTCGCTGTCCGCCCCTTCAGGACAGGCGCGTTCGAGGCCGTGGCGGGAAAGGTCGGCGGCATGGTGCTGCCCGCGTACCTGTCTCTCGATAGCGTAGAGGACGACCCGGCAACCGACGATGTGCGCCGCCGCATCGTATGGCTGGAACATACGTCCTTCTGGTCGCACGTGTGGGGTCTGGCCGCGCTGCGGAGCCTCGAATACACGGTGCATATCGGCGAGCCGATATCCGCCGAAGGACGGAATCGCAAGGAATTGGCACAACTTGCTCGTAATGCGGTTGAACGAATTCGGGTATCTCTGCATTCGGCTCGCACCTGATCGGGCTTGCCATGAGTCTTTCGCGAGGCCCGCGACGATGGTTGCGCCATGACCGACAAACCACTCAATAAGCAGTTGCGCACGAGTATCCATGTCCTTATCGGCATTGGATTGGTGCTGGTCGTGCTTGCGGCGGGCATTTTGTGGGTGCTGGTCGCAGGGGGCAACGAGCGCGCTCTTTCCGGGGAAACGCGTATGGTGGAGCGCGTCCAGTTGGGTCGTTCGTATACGGCGTCGGACATTCCGGTTGCGGATTCGCTGGAACGACTGCCTGACGTCGCCGCCCTGAATCGGGTATTTCGCCAGGTAGCCGATCGGGTCACGCCCTCGGTGGTTTACATAGAGGTAGAGGCGCCCTTCGCAGGGGATCGGTATCACGATTTCGAGGACGAAGAGGGGCGCTTTTTCCGGAGAGATCCGTCGCAGGAAGCGGTGGGGAGCGGGGTGTTGATCAGTCCACAGGGGTATGTGGTGACGAATCATCATGTGGTGGAGCGTGCGGAACGCGTCCGGGTGACCCTTGCCGACAAGCGCACGTTCGACGCCCGGATCGTGGGCGCCGACCCCTCCACGGATATTGCCGTGCTCGAAATAGAAGGCGGCGAGGACCTCCCCGCGATCCTGTTCGGCGATTCCGACGGGCTGCATGCGGGCGAGTGGGTGCTTGCCGTGGGCAATCCGTTCCGGCTTACTTCCACCGTTACGGCGGGGATCGTCAGCGCTACGGGCCGTCAGGTGAATATCATCGAGGACGATTTCGGGATCGAGGATTTCATTCAGACCGACGCCGCCATCAACCCCGGCAATTCGGGAGGGGCCGTCGTCAATCTGAACGGCGAGCTGGTGGGTATCTCCACGGCCATCGCCACCGAAACCGGGTCGTACGAAGGCTACGGATTTGCGGTCCCCGTCAACCTGATGGCGCGGGTGGCCGGCGACATCATCGAATACGGAGAAGTGCAGCGGGGGTATCTGGGTGTGCGTATCCGGACCGTGGACGCAGTGCTGGCGGGCCGGCTCGGTATGGACCGGATTCGCGGCGTGTATATAGCCGGGGTTGCGAATAACGGCTCGGCAGCGCTGGCCGGGATGCGCGACGAAGACGTCATCTTGTCGGTGGACGACCGCGCCGTGAATGCCTCCAACGAGTTGCAGAGCATAATTGCCCGCAGACGTCCGGGAGAGATGTTGATCGTACAGGTGTGGCGGGATGGCGAGGTTCGCGAACTCCCGGTGGAATTGCAGCCCCGCGACGCCCCGGCGTATACGGCATGGTTCAGCCAATTCGAAAGGCGGCCGCGTGTACCTGAAGAGTCTCCCGTTCCCGAATCGCCCTCGGCTCCGGGAGAACGCGAAAGCATCTATGCGTTGGGAGATTGGGGTATTGGCCTGCGGGAGCTTACCGCAGAGGAGGCCAGAGATTTCGATATAGAGGAAGGGGTGTATGTCGCCTGGGTAGAGCATGGCAGTCCGGCGGGCAAGGCCGGGTTGCCGAGGGATGCGGTGATCGTGCAGATCGAAGAGATGGATACAGGTTCTCCCGGCCAGGCGTTGCGCGCATTGAGCCGGGCGGCCCGTTCGGGAGAATGGGTGCTCGTCAAGGTGCGCCGGCGCGACGGCAGCGCTGCGTTTTACGAAATGGAAGTTCCACGGTGATTGCAGGATACTCTGATTTATGATACGTTTTCTGACTGCGGGGGAATCGCACGGCGAGGCGCTTGTGGGGATCGTCGAAGGAATGCCGGCGGGCGTACCGCTTGCCTCCGAAAATATTGACCGCCAACTGGCCCGGCGCTGGCAGGGCTACGGGCGGGGAGGCCGGTCGAAGTTCGAACGGGACCGGATACATATCTATTCCGGCGTGCGATTTTCCAGAACAATGGGAAGCCCCATCGGATTGCGCCTCGACAATGCGGCCTATACGAAGGACCGGTCCGGGTGGCCCGAGGTGATGGCTTTGACCGGCACGGGAGAAGGCGTGGAGAAGGTGACGCTGCCGAGGCCGGGCCATGCAGACCTGGCCGGCTTGCAGAAGTACGGCTTCGACGATATCCGGCCTGTCATCGACCGGGCCAGTGCGCGCGAGACGGCCATGCGCGTGGCGTGCTGCACTATTGCACGGCAATTTCTGGCCCAGTTCGGTATCGAGGTGGGCAGCCATGTGCTGCGCATCGGGGAAGTGGGGCGCCCGGAATACGGAGCGGATGCGGTAGGGAAACTTCTTGCCGCAGGGGCGGAGAAGGTGAGCGAAGCCGCCGATGCGAGCGAAGTGCGCATGCTGGACGCGGCGCTCACCCGCCAGTGCATCGAACATATCGATGCAACGAAGAAGCAGGGAGATTCGCTGGGCGGGGCGTATGAAGTGATCGTATCGGGCGTTCCTGCGGGGCTCGGTTCGTATGTGCACTGGGACCGGCGGCTCGACGGGCTCCTGGCGCAGGCCATTCTGTCCATTCAGGGCCAGAAAGCGGTCGAGATCGGCGATGGAGTGGCCGGCTCGGCGCGTCCGGGATCGCGGGTGCACGATCCTATCGTCGGCGACGGGGAGGGTTTTTCCCGGCGCACCAATCGTGCAGGCGGTGTGGAGGGCGGTATGTCGAACGGCATGCCCATCGTGGTCCGCGGCTATATGAAGCCCATTCCTACGCTCATCAAGCCGCTCGATACGGTGGATGTGGCTTCGGGCGCTGCGCAGCCGACACGGTACGAGCGAAGCGACGTCACCTCCGTGCCGGCGGCCTCGATCGTTGCGGAGGCCACGGTGGCGCTGGCGATCGCCAATGCATTTCTGGAAAAGTTCGGCGGGGACAGCCTGTCGGAGATCCAAGCCCGCTACGATGCCGAAGTCGCCGGGTCAGGCCGGACAGAAGAGTAGACAAGCAGGGAAAAGAACGTATATTCCGGGCGGATATTTCGAGGACGCACGGAGCATTTTATCTGTCCGAAACAACGATGTCTACGAAGGAAACGTCCCGCAAGGAGCAAGTCGACCGCAGTACGGCGTATCGCCCGGCCGAGATCGAAGCCAAATGGTATGCCTGGTGGGAAAAGAACGACCTCTTTCGAGTCCGGCCGCATTCCGGCAAGCCTCCGCATGTCATTGTCATGCCGCCTCCCAATGTGACCGGCGCGCTGCATATGGGGCATGCGCTGCAGGACGCCATTCAGGACGCCGTGACGCGCCTCCGGCGCATGCAGGGCTACGAGGCGCTCTGGATGCCGGGAATGGATCATGCCGGTATCGCCACGCAGAACGTCGTGGAGCAGCAGCTGGCCCAAGCGGGCAAGACCCGCCATGATCTGGGCCGCGAGCGTTTCGTCGAACGCGTTTGGGCGTGGAAGCGCGAATACGGCGGCAGGATTCTGGAACAGAAACGCCGCCTCGGAGACTCGTGCGACTGGAGCAGAGAGCGGTTTACGATGGACGAGGGCTTCACGCGAGCGGTGCAGGAAGTATTCGTGCGTCTGTATGAAGAAGGGCTGGTCTATCGGGGGGATTACCTGGTCAACTGGGATCCGGAAAACCGGACGGCGCTGTCCGACGAGGAAGTGGACAATGTGGAGCGGGAAGGACACCTGTGGTATATCGATTATCCGCTGGCGGACGGTTCCGGCGCGATTACGATCGCCACGACCCGCCCGGAAACCATGCTGGGGGATACGGCGGTCGCCGTACATCCCGACGATCCGCGTTATACCGACCTGATCGGGAAGAAGGTGGTGCTTCCGCTTGCGGGTCGGGAAATTCCGGTGATTGCGGACGAGTATGTCAAGATGGATTTCGGCGGCGGGGCGCTGAAGGTGACGCCCGGCCACGACCGGAACGATTTCGAGATCGGGCGGCGGCACGGCCTCGAGGTCCTTAATGTGATCCGGCCCGACGGCGCGATCAACGAGCAGGGGGGACCGTACGAGGGGATGGATCGCTTTGCCGCCCGCGACCGCATCGTGGCGGATCTCGAAAAAGAAGGGCTCCTTGTCAAGACGGAGCCCATGAAAGGCACGATCCCTGTGTCGAGCCGGTCCAGGGCGGTTGTCGAACCCCTTGTTTCCCGGCAGTGGTTCGTGAAGATGACGCCGCTGGCCGAACCGGCCATCGAGGCGGTTCGCGCGGGCAAGGTCGCGTTTCACCCGAAGCGCTGGGAGAACGAGTACTTCCGGTGGATGGAAAACATCCGGGACTGGACCATCTCGCGGCAACTCTGGTGGGGACACCGCATTCCTGTCTGGTACCATACCGGCGAGGACGGCAGGATCGACGAACGGCGCGGGTATGTCGTTTCGGTGGATCGGCCCGCTCCCGGCATGGTGCAGGACGAGGATGTGCTCGACACTTGGTTTTCGTCGTGGTTGTGGCCGTTCGCCACCCTGGGATGGCCGGAGCAGACGGAAGACCTTGCCTGTTTCTACCCCACGCAGGTGCTCGTATCCGGGTACGACATTCTTTTCTTCTGGATCGCCCGCATGATCATGGCGGGATGCCGCTTCATGGGCGAGCCGCCCTACAGCGATATCTTCATTACGGGGATGATCAAGGACAAGCAGGGGCGCTGGATGTCGAAAAGCCTCGGAAACGGCATCGATCCGCTGGACATGATCGACCGGTACGGCGCCGACGCCGTCCGCTTCTCGTTGGTCATCTTGTGCGCCCAGGGGCAGGACATCCGGCTGGACCCGACGAAATTCGAGATGGGCCGCAATTTTGCGAACAAGATATGGAATGCGTTCAAGGTGTTCGGGCGGTTCATCGAGTCAGGGAAAACGTACCGCCGGACGCGCTCTTTCGAGGAACTGGAACTGGTGGAACGGTGGATGATGCACCGGCTGCACGCCGGGATCGGGGAGGTGAACGAGGCGTTGGCGCGTTATCGCCTCAACGAGGCATTGGGCCGGATATACGATCTTTTTTGGAAGGATTACTGCGACTGGTATCTCGAACTGATCAAGCCGGCGCCGGGCGAGGAGCCGGACGAGGAAACGCTGGCGCTCGCCATCGAACTCTACGATGCGATGCTCCGGCTGCTGCACCCGTTCATGCCGTTCATCACCGAGGAGTTGTGGGCGCAGTTGCAGCCCCGGGAGGAGGGAGCCTGCTGTATGACGGCGCCCTGGCCTGAGCAGGACCTTTCCCTGATGGACCGCGACGCTGCCGCCACGTTCAACCTGATACAGGATGTGGTGTCCGGCATTCGCACCGTCCGAAGCGAATACAGGGTGGCGCCCGGTGCGGAGATCGAGGCGCTGGTGCATGTTTCTCCCGATGCGGAAGCGATTGGCGCGTCGTTGGCGGCGCACGGGGACTATTTCCGCAAGCTGGCCCGCGTGCATACCCTGACCGTGGGCAGCGATCTGGCGCGTCCGGCCGGCGCCGCTTCCCATGTGGCCGGTCCGTGCGAGGCGTTCGTTCCGCTGGCGGGGATCATCGATCTTGATGTGGAACGCGAGCGCCTGCAGAAGGAAGTCACGCAAAAGGAACGTTTTCTCGGCAGCGTGCGCCGGAAATTGCAGAACGAACAGTTCGTTACGAGAGCACGGCCCGAGGTAGTGGAACGGGAACGCAGAAAGGAACAGGACGCCGCTGCGGATATTGCCCGGCTGCGCAGGAATCTCGAACAGCTGGGATAAGTTGGGGCTTACCCCCTCTTTTTTCGGTGCATCCGACGAGAAATTTGTATACCGCCGCAAAGGGAGATATGTTAGGGATTCCCAAACGTTGAATATGTATATGCCGTGCCTGATCGAAGCTACATAACCCGTACCGCCCTGATCGTGGCCCTCGGGGGCTTTCTGATGGGCTTCGACGCCTCGGTCATATCCGGCGTTGTCGGATTCATCGAGACGCAGTTTACCCTGACCAAACTGGAGCTCGGCTGGGCGGTCAGTTCGTTGACCCTTACGGCCACACTGGCCATGATGGTGGCCGGCCCGCTGAGCGATGCCCTCGGGCGTCGGCGGGTGCTGTTTTTCGCCGCCGTACTGTATGCCGTGTCGGCGGTTGCTTCCGCGCTGGCGCCTTCTTTCTGGTTTCTGGTGGCGGCCCGCATGATCGGAGAGGATAGGGTGTGCAACGATAGCCAGGTGCACGGGCCACCAAGATCGCACTGGGGCAGCCGGCCCGGGAACGTGCTCTCGCTCGCGCCAGCGCGAAGGCAAATGCAGGGAATGACTCAAGAATCGCCCGAGCGTGCGCCCGGTTGAGAGTCCAGTTCCTCAAGAGTTTCCGGATAGCCCGGAGGCGCAGAAGCACGATTCAATTCATCAAGTCTACGGAGTATGCGCTTATTGATAGCCGTTTGTACAATGAAACGTCCAAGAAAGAAAAATAACAAAAAATTTGTGACAAAACCGCTAACAGCAGGTACAATGATAGCACTTACTGGAGCTCCAAGATTAACATAATGAATTATATTATATGCAAATTGCAAACAAGGAATCAGGATAAGACTCCATGCAATATAGTTTATTTTAGTCAAGGACATGATAGAGCACCATAGTTATTCGGCTTTGTCATTTTACCTGTATACGGATCCTGCGATACGGTGTACCGAGGACGTTTTTGGTCCATGCCCCGCACGATAGCAGCCATCTGGTCCAGTGTATCGAAGCCCCGGATATTGTGCCGTCCGGCAATCTCGTTGACATAGCCGTCGGGGTGCTTCCGCCCGATTTTATGCAACGTGTCCTTGTATCCACGCTTGAGGGGTATGGCTTAAAAAAATTCTGACCCGGAATGTATGTCGCAGGTTCCGGTATGCTCTGTGATCGTCTGTGTAAACTGTTTCGCCGGGCTAGGCCGGATTTAGAGCGCGAACCCGGCCAGCGTCTCTTCTGGCCCCCAATCTATAAGGGCAGGAAACGATCTCGCCAGCCTGCTGCTTTGCACCCATGACGGCCACCTTGCTCGCTGTACCGCGTCAAGCGAAAGATTCCTTGTTTCGGTGCTTATTTGCTTCCTTACCGCCCATGTAGGTATTCGTCAATCTCAATCGTACCGACAAACACAGATGCCCCGCGTACGCGCTGGCTCGGATACCACGCGGCTTTGCCAAGTAATTCCCAATGATATACTCTAGCGTTCAATTCAAGATGAGATACAAAAAACTTGTAAATCACACGAGAGCATATCGTTTATTCACGACGATCACCATCATCACAGTGACTTTCTCTAGCTGAACAATAAGATGATGGGTCGTTATCAGAACCACGTCCCCATCCGAAGAAATTCCAATTATCCTCAGAAGTACCATAGCAATTATTATGTTGTCGAATTCCCTGATAAAACGTTACAGCACCAAAAAATGAAGTTAAAGGCGAATTAGCTCCATAACCTCCAACTATACCACCAGCCCCAATAAGACGAGTCATCCCGGCATCCTGATAACAAGGATCAGGCGTACCATAACCATAGCCCCAACCTCCAAGCCAAGGGTCCCAATTTCTATAAATATTCGGGGTAGCTTGCCAATCTTGAAGACCCAAAGCAGTTTCGACAATTTGCTTCATTATAACTCGAAAAAGCTCGATTACAAGGATGCCCCCTTTGTTGTGCATGAACAGTATCATAAAACAACATAAAAAGAATAAAAGGAACAATGACCTTAATATAGAAGGAGAGAGGCCGATCAAGGAAGTAATGCGTATTAGCAAAATCCCAGCAGGTATGTAAGAAATGAGTCATCGCAATCCCCCCAAAAGCAAGTTGTACAAAAACCGGATTTATGGAAATCCTCACACCGGATGGCAATGTAAGGAGGCGATCCGGCAATGTCAAGACCCTGGCGCAAAAAAAATGAAAAGGAAGTGAAATTATCTGAAAAAGGAATTACCGGGTTAACTTGATATTTTTGATGTAAGTTCCTATATTTACAGATAGTTATAACGAATATAGAGAGATCAAAAACATGGCTCACAGAACACATCGAAACGGCATATCCGTAATGCAGTTGGCCGAGATGTTTCCCGACGAGGAAGCGGCCCGGCGGTGGTTCGAATCCCGCATCTGGCCCGACGGGCGCCATTGCCCGCGCTGCAAGAGCACCCGCACCCGCGAGGTGAAGGCTGCAAAGCCTATGCCCTACTGGTGCACCGATTGCCGGAAGTATTTCAGCGTCAGGGTTGGCACGGTCATGGAAGCCTCGCGGCTTCCGCTGCGCAAGTGGGTATACGCCATCTACCTGCACATGACGAGCCTGAAAGGCGTATCGAGCACGAAGATTGCACGGGACATAGATATTCACCAGAGCAGCGCGTGGCATCTGCTCCAACGGATTCGCAAGGCGTTCGACGCCGGAGAAGACAATCTCTTCGGCGGCCCGGTAGAGGTGGACGAGACGTTCGTCGGCGGCAAAGAAGCGAACAAGCACGAGTCAAAAAAGCTGCACGCAGGCAGGGGCGTCGTAGGCAAGACGGCAGTCGTTGGCGCAAAAGATCGGGCGACCGGCAAGATCAAGGCCGAGGTCGTCGAAGATACGACCGCCGCGACGCTGCATGATTTGTCTAGGTAGATTCCATAAACGGAACATACGGGCTGGATCAAGGATCCGTCAAGTTAACCCGGTAATTCCTCTTTTTTCGGTGCATCCGACGAGAAATTTGTATACCGCCGCAAAGGGAGATATGTTAGGGATTCCCAAACGTTGAATATGTATATGCCGTGCCTGATCGAAGCTACATAACCCGTACCGCCCTGATCGTGGCCCTCGGGGGCTTTCTGATGGGCTTCGACGCCTCGGTCATATCCGGCGTTGTCGGATTCATCGAGACGCAGTTTACCCTGACCAAACTGGAGCTCGGCTGGGCGGTCAGTTCGTTGACCCTTACGGCCACCCTGGCCATGATGGTGGCCGGCCCGCTGAGCGATGCCCTCGGGCGTCGGCGGGTGCTGTTTTTCGCCGCCGTACTGTATGCCGTGTCGGCGATCGCTTCCGCGCTGGCGCCTTCTTTCTGGTTTCTGGTGGCGGCCCGCATGATCGGAGGGTTCGGGGTAGGGGCCTCGCTCATCATTGCGCCGATGTATATCGCCGAGATTTCGCCTCCGGCCGTGCGGGGGAAGCTGGTGTCGTTCAATCAATTGAATATCGTGATCGGCATCTCGGTGGCGTTCTTTACGAATTACCTCGTACTGCTGTTGGGGCAATCGGACATGGCATGGGCGGAGGCGCTTCGCTTCGGCCCCTGGAACTGGCGCTGGATGCTGGGTCTGGAAACGCTTCCCGCCGTGCTCTACTTCTCGTGCCTCTTCTTCGTGCCGGAAAGTCCTCGCTGGCTGATCATGCGGGGACGGGAGGCGCTGGCGCGGCCCATCATGATTCGGGCCAGCGGCGAGGGACGCGCGGACGAGGAGATTCAAGCCGTAAAAGCGAGCATCGCCAGTGACGCCGGCAAGGTAAAAGCGCCCCTGCGCGAGTTGTTCGCTCCGGCCCTTCGCCTGGTGCTGCTTATTGGCGTCGTCGTGGCTGTCATCCAGCAGATCACCGGCATCAATGCGGTGTTCTTCTATGCGCCGATGATCTTCGAGCAATCCGGCATCGGCACGAACGCGTCGTTCATGCAGGCCATTCTGGTCGGCTTGACCAATCTTGTTTTTACCGTACTGGCCATATTGCTCATCGACCGCCTCGGGCGCAAGCCGCTGCTCGCCGTCGGGCTGGGCGGCGTCACCGTGTCCATGCTGGTGCTGGCGTTCGGATTCTTCCAGGCGAGTTATACCCTTACCCCGGATGCTATTGCTTCGCTGCCGGAAGAGGTTCCAACCGTTGCGCTCGAATCCATGGCCGATCGGACGTACGATTCCGACGTGGCCTTCAAGGCTGCCGTGGCCGATGCGCTTGGCGAGGAGGCCGCCCGACAGCACGAAAGTACGCTGGTCACGGCTGCTATCGACATTAACCCCGGGCTGATCCTGGCGGGCATCCTCGCCTTCGTCGCCTTTTTCGCGGTGTCGATCGGACCGGTGATGTGGGTGCTCTTTTCCGAACTGTTCCCCAACCGCATTCGCGGTCTGGCTATTTCCTTCGTGGGCCTGATCAACTCCGCCGTGAGTTTTACGGTGCAACTCGTGTTTCCGTGGGAATTATCCCAGATCGGCAGCGCCCCGACGTTCCTGATTTACGGTCTGTTCGCTGCCGTCGGATTCGTTTTCGTCATGGCGGTGCTGCCGGAAACGAAAGGGAAATCGCTGGAGGAACTGGAAAAAATACTCGTGAAATGATCGTCTCCGGCGCCTCCACGCGGATCGACGCTGTACCCCCTACATACATGCCGTCCCGGCAACTATCGGATACTCTGATCAAAACCACTTCGCCCGGCGCTTCACGTTCTCGAGTATAACACATCATGAAATCATCGTATGGTCCCATCGCAGGCCTCTTACTCTCCACGCTTGTTCTTTCGGGGTGCCGGTCGAGTGCGGAAACCCCTTCCGTCGAAGGGCCGGTCAAGATGGAATTGCGGCAGGTGGACGGCCGCTACGAACTGCTCAAGGACGGGGAGCCTTTTTACATCCACGGGGCAGGTCTCGAGTTCGGCGATATAGAGCGGTTGGCGCAGAACGGGGCCAATTCGTTCAGAACATGGCGTACGGACAACGGGCGCGATACGGGCGACGAGGTGTTGCGCCGTGCCCATGAGGCGGGTCTGGTGGTTACGATGGGCCTGGAGATCGCTCGGGAGCGCGAGGGCGAAGGACGGGGGTTTTTCGGATTCGACTACGACGACGAAGAGGCTGTGGCGGAGCAACTCGAACGGATTCGGGCCGAAGTCATGCAGTACAAGGATCATCCGGCGTTGATCGTCTGGGGCATCGGCAACGAACTTAACCTCGGCGCAACCAACCCCCGCGTCTGGGACGCCGTCAACGAAATCTCGGAAATGATTCACGAGATCGACCCCAACCACTTGACCACCACCATGCTGGCGGGGATCTGGCAGGAGCTGGCCGACGACATAAAGATGCGGGCTCCCGACCTGGACCTGCTCAGTATCCAGATGTACGCGGATATCGAAAATCTGCCCCGGTACATCGAAGAAATCGGATGGGACGGGCCGTTCATGGTTACCGAGTGGGGCGCTACCGGCCATTGGGAGGTTCCGAGCACGCCCTGGGGCGCGCCCCTCGAAAACAACAGTTCCGTCAAGGCCGACGATTACCTGAGGCGCTACCGGACCGTCATCGAATCCATGCGGGACCAGTGTGTGGGGTCGTATGTTTTTCTGTGGGGGCAAAAGCAGGAGCGCACGCCGACCTGGTACGGCATGTTTTTGCCTACGGGGGAAGAGACCGAAACCGTCGACGTAATGCATTACGTATGGAACGGGGCGTGGCCCGAGAACCGGAGTCCCCGTCTGGAGCAGGCCCTGCTTGACGGCAAAGAGGCCCACGAAGGCATTTATCTTCGTCCCGGACAGTCGTACGCGGCCTCGGTCTCGTCCGTCGATCCGGACGGCGATGCGCTGCGGTACGAATGGGAGATGCGCCGCGAGAGCACGGTGCAGAGCACGGGAGGCGATGACGAGGAGGTTCCCGAACACATAGAGAACGTGCTGGACCGTATGGATACCCCGGAGGTCACGCTGACGGCGCCCGCCGAGGAAGGCGCGTACCGCCTCTTTATCTATGTGTATGACGGCGAGGGGCACGCTGCCCACGCCAATATTCCTTTCTACGTCGAGTCGTAATCGTGAGTGCATCCCGTGGGAGTCGTAAGCCCCCGGCTCCGCCGCCGGGGTCCCCCGTTTTTGCGGGAGCCGTCCCCATGCGGGATATCGATGGCCCGGTCACCGGTGCGTTCGTCGAACTCGACGGCGAGACGTTCTACAAGATCGGACGGTGCGACCGATTGCCTCCTTTCTTCATGTCGATGGTCAGCGATGGCGATCACTGGCTGTTTGCGTCGAGCAATGGGGGCCTGACGGCAGGCAGAGGTACCGCCGAGCAGGCGCTTTTTCCCTATTGCACGGACGACAAGATCCACGATGCGCAGGATCAGGTGGGCGGGAAAACGATCCTGCTGGTGGAGCGGCAGGACGGACACGCGCTGTGGGAGCCGTTTTCGGATCGGTATCGGGGAGCGTATGCCGTCGAGCGTAATCTGTACAAGAGCCTGTACGGACACAAGATTCGCTACGAGGAAATCAATCGCGACCTCCAGCTTGTCTTCGCGTATACCTGGGCCACCAGCCGGCGATTCGGTTTCGTCAAGCGGTCGGCGCTCCGCAATACCGGCTCCGGGCAGGCAAGGGTGCGGGTTCTTGACGGGATCCGGAATATTCTGCCCTACGGAGTTCCCCAGGTTCTGCAAGCCGACCGCAGCAACCTGGTGGACGCCTACAAGAAGAGCGAATGGTATGGCCCGGCGGGCCCGGCCCTGTTCGTATTGAGTTCCATCCCGGTGGATAAGCCCGAACCGAGCGAGGCGCTCATGGCTACGGCGGCATGGTCGGTGGGGCTGGAGGCCGAGGCGCACCTCTTGTCTTCGGCCCAGCTGGACCGCTTCCGGCAGGGAGCGTTCGTGGAACAAGAAGAGGATGTGCGGGGTATAAAAGGGGGCTTTTTTGTGCAAGCTTCATTCGACGCGACGCCCGATACCGAGCATGTCTGGTATATCGTCGCCGATGTCAAACAGGGGCCGGACGATGCGGTGGCGTTGCGGGCCATGCTGAACGACCCCTCCCGGGGAAGCGCAGACATTGTTTCGCTGATAGAACAGGATGTCCGGGAAGGGGGCGAGCGGCTGGCTCGCCTCGTGGCCGGCGGGGACGGGTTGCAGCGTACCGCCGAGCCGATGATGGCGGCGAGGCACTTCTCGCATGTGATGTTCAATGTGATGCGGGGCGGGGTGTTCGTCGGAAACGGCCTGATATCCCGTTTCGATCTGACGTCCTTTCTGCATCGCCGCAACAGTTCCGTGGCCGCCCGGCATGAGGCATGGATCGCCGGACTCCCCGACCGGATGCCGGTCCACCGTTTGCTTGCGGAAGCAGAATCCCTGCACGATCCGCAGATGGAGCGCCTGTGCCACGAGTACCTGCCGCTTACGTTTGGACGCCGCCATGGCGATCCGAGTCGTCCGTGGAACCGCTTCGCCATCGATACGCACAACGAGGACGGCTCGCGAAAAATCGCCTACGAGGGCAACTGGAGGGATATTTTCCAGAACTGGGAGGCGCTGGCCTTTTCGTATCCGGAATATGTCGAAAGCATGGTCTGCAAGTTCGTCAATGCATCGACCCCCGACGGATACAATCCCTACCGTCTGACGCAAGACGGCATCGACTGGGAGGTGCTCGATCCCAACGATCCCTGGTCATACATCGGGTATTGGGGCGATCACCAGGTCGCCTATCTGCTTAAACTGCTCGAATGCTCCCGCGCGCATCACCCCGGCAGACTGGAGGAATTTCTTGCGCGGAAGATATTCGCCTACGCGGATGTACCGTACCGCATTCGACCGTATCGCGAGATGCTGGAAAACCCCCACGAAACGATCGATTTCGACGACGAGTCGGCGGCGCGCTCCACCCGGCGCGTTGCGGAGATCGGGGGGGATGGCAAGCTCGTTCCGGGTCCCGACGGCGATGTGTATCTGGTCAATCTGAGCGAAAAATTGCTGGTGACGCTGCTGGCCCGGCTAACCGGCTTCATTCCCGGCGGCGGCGTCTGGATGAACACGCAGCGACCGGAGTGGAACGACGCGAATAATGCGCTCGTGGGGTACGGCGTGTCCATGGTTACGCTGTGTTACGTACGGCGTTTCGTGGATGTTGTCGCCGATCTCTTCGCCGGTCTGCCGCACGAAACCCTCGAGCTTTCCGAAGAAGCAGCCGGTTTCATGGATACGATTTCCGAAGCGCTCGGCCGGCACGAACATCTTGCGGCCGGGGTCTGGACCGACGAAGACCGGAGGACGGTGATGGACGCGCTGGGCGAAGCGGGGAGCGCGTATCGCGGGAAGATATACGAGGATGGATTTTCCGGCGAGGTGCGGGCCGTGCGCCGCGATGCGGTGCTGACATTGCTTGGGCGCGCTTCGGCGTTTGCGGAACACAGTATCCGGACCGCCCGGCGCCCCGACGGGTTGTTTCATGCCTACAGCCTGATGTCGGTTACGTCTCCGAAAACGGTGGCGCTTCGGTCTATGTACGCGATGCTGGAAGGGCAGGTCGCTGTGCTGAGCGCCGGAACGCTTTCGGGCAGGGAGGCGCTCGAGGTGTTATCGACGCTGAGGGACGGGCCGCTGTATTGTCCGCGCCGGAACACCTATCTGCTGTATCCCGATCGCACGTTGCCCCGGTTTATCGAAAAAAACCGGTTCGAAGCCGGTCGGGTGGAGGACATCGCGCTCCTTCGGACGCTGGCCGACGCAGGCGATCGCCGGTTGATCGTGCAGGACGGGGAAGGGGGGTGGCATTTCAACGGCGCCTTCCGTAACGCGGACTCCGTGAAAGCCGCGCTCGAAACCTTACGGCGGGAGGGGTACGCCGAGGCGGTCGAACAGGATGGGGACGCGGTGCTTGCCCTGTTCGAGGACGTGTTCGATCACCGCTCGTACACCGGGCGCTCCGGCACGTTCTTCGGATACGAGGGTCTGGGAAGCGTGTACTGGCACATGGTGTCCAAGTTGTTGCTTGCGGTGCTGGAATGTTTTCGGGCTGCGGAGGACGCCGGGGAGGACATGGCGGTGCAACAAGCCCTGGTCGAACAGTACTACGCTATTCGCGGGGGATTGGGCATGCACAGAACGCCGGAGCAATTCGGGGCCTTTCCCTCCGATCCGTATTCGCATACGCCGGCGCATGCGGGTGCGCAACAGCCGGGCATGACAGGGCAGGTGAAGGAAGATATCCTGTGCCGCTGGGGGGAACTGGGGGTCATGATCCGGGACGGCAAGATCCGTTTCCGGCCCACGCTGCTGCGCCGCTCCGAATTTCTTACGCACCCTGCCGAATTCCGCTGGTACGATACAGGCGGGCGCCTTCGGACGCTGGAACTCCTGCCGGGTATGCTGGCCTTCACCTGTTGCCAGACGCCCTTCTTCTATCGCGTGGCTGAGGAGGCAAGTATCCACATTACAGACCGGGACGGCGCCCCCCGCATTCTGGACGGATCGACGCTCGACCCTGCCTCCAGCGAAAGCATATTCCGCCGCGATGGAGCGATCGATACGGTCGAGGTTGCTCTGTCGCCGGGGTTGCAGGCGTAGCGGCGGCGGCAGGCTGCCCATGACGATAGCGCCGTCGAATTGCCGCTTTATCTCTTCCGGTTCCCGGCGCAAGGCCGTATCTTGCGCTTTCGCGCCGGGCGCTTCCGGATATGGACGCGCAATGCCTTGCCGCTTCCGGATATGGACGCGCAATGCCTTGTCGCTTCCGGATATGGACGCGCAATGCCTTGTCGCTTCCGGATATGGACGCGCAATGTCTTGCGCGATATGCTCCGGTTTGCATCCGAAAATTCATCGAGATCAACTATGTCCGCCGTACATCGCCGCGAAGCGGTTCTGAAGCGAATTCTCGCCACCGGCGTGGTGGCTGTGGTGCGTTTGCCCGACGCTGCGCATGTGCTCCGCGTCGTGGACGCTATCCGGGAAGGAGGGGTTACCGCCATTGAAATCACCATGACGACCCCGGGCGCCTTGCAGGCGATCGCGGAGGTGGCGGGGAGTATGAGCGACGTCGAGATCGGGGTGGGTTCCGTGCTGGATGCGGCGGGCGTGCACCGGGCGGTCGACGCGGGGGCGCGGTATGTGGTGAGCCCGGTGTACAAGAAGGAACTCATAGACGCCGCGCACGAACGGGGCGTGCCCGCGATGCCCGGCGCTTTCTCCCCCACGGAGATTCTCGAAGCGACCGAGGCCGGGGCCGATGTGGTCAAGGTGTTTCCTTCCGGCGTGGTGGGGATGTCGTATTTCAAGGCGGTGCTGGCGCCCATGCCCCACCTGAAGTTGATGCCCACCGGGGGCGTATCCCCGGAGAATGCGGGCGACTGGATTCGCGCCGGAGCCGTGGCGGTGGGCGTAGGGTCTTCCCTGCTGGACAAGCAGGCCATCGCAGAAGGTAACTTCGGCAAACTGACGGAAAACGCGCGTGTGCTGTGCCGGAGCGTTGCGGAAGCGAAAAAGGAGGGATAAGGCGAAATCCGTTTGTCCCGCATGTATTTTATGCACAAGTCTATGGGCTTGGAAGCATATTCTTCCGTTCAAATTTTTCTTGCAGCAATATTCCGCCGATTCCATGTTCGCTTCGATGCCTGATGCAATGCGCCATCCGGCGTTTTTCGCGTTTCGATTCCGATCGCTTGCCATTCGCTGCCTGGCCTGTACTGCATTTTTCCTATGCCTGACGGCATGTTCCGCGCGTCCGGCGGCGGCGCAGGAAGATCGTCCTCCGAATGTGGTCCTGATTTTTGCGGACGACCTCGGCTACGGCGATATCGGGGTATACGGGCACCCCACGATCCGCACGCCCCATCTGGACCGCATGGCGGCGGAAGGGATGAAGTTCACCCAGTTTTATGTGGGCGCTTCGGTATGTACGCCCAGCCGGGCCGCGCTGTTGACCGGGCGTCTGCCGATCCGGAGCGGGATGGCCAGCGACCGGCGCCGGGTGCTTTTCCCGGATTCCAAACTGGGCCTGCCGGCGCGCGAAATTACGATCGCGGAAGCGCTCAGGGACGCCGGGTACGCTACGGGCATCGTAGGGAAGTGGCATCTCGGCCATCTCGAACCGTTTTTGCCGACAAACCACGGCTTCGATTCCTGGTACGGGATTCCCTATTCCAACGACATGGATCGCGTGGCAGGCGGCGAATGGCAGGAAATATTCTGGGAGCCCAAATCCGAATACTGGAATGTGCCGCTGCTGCGCGATACGGAAGTCATCGAGCGCCCGGTTGACCAGGAAACGATTACCCGTCGGTATGCGCAGGAGGCCGTGGCCTTCATCCGCGACCATGCCGGGGAGCCGTTCTTCCTGTATCTGGCGCACACCATGCCGCACACGCCGCTTTTCCGAAGCGCCGCGTTTGCCGGTCATAGCAAGGCGGGGCTCTACGGAGACGTGATCGAAGAGATCGACTGGAGCGTAGGGCAGGTCATGCAGACGCTCGAAGAAGAGGGCATTGCGGAGAACACGCTCGTTTTCTTCACGAGCGACAACGGTCCCTGGCTTATTTTCCGCACGCATGGCGGTTCGGCGGGGCTTTTGCGGGACGGCAAGGGCACCACCTACGAGGGAGGCATGCGGTCGCCTGCGCTTGCATGGTGGCCCGGCACGGTCCCGGCGGGGGCGGTTAATTCGGCGCTCGTGACGGCAATGGATGTGTTTCCCACGGTGCTGGGTATGGCGGGCGTGCCGGTTCCGGACGACCGCACGATCGACGGGATAGATATTGGAAATATCCTCCGGGGAAGTGACGAGGATGCTCACGACATGATCCTGTACTATCGGGGTACGCGCATTTATGCCGCGCGAGTGGGGCCCTGGAAAGCGCACTTCATCACGCAGCGGGCCTACATCGGGGACGATCCTGTGTCTCACGACACGCCTATTTTGAATCATCTGGAGCACGATCCGTCCGAGCGGTTCGACGTGTCCGCAGAGCACCCGGAGGTGCTGGAAGAGATTGCCGCGCGTGTGGCGGAGCATCGGGCCGGGTTGGATCCCTATCCGACCCAGCTTGACGCCCGCATCGAGGAATAAAGGATAACTTTGATCCTAAACGGAATATGAATCAGCCTGCTCCGGATATGCGGGAAGCGAATCGCCCCGTAGGGCGGCTTTCGGGTCGTACGGCGGTGGTGACCGGCGCGGCTTCAGGCATCGGAAAAGCTACGGCGGAGTTGTTTGCGCAGGAAGGCGCCCGTGTCGCTCTGCTGGATGTGAACGAGGAAGCGGGCCGGGCGCTGGCCGCCGACCTGGGTTCGTCTGCGGCCTTCTATGCCTGCGATGTGTCCGACGGGGAGGCCGTGCACGAAACCTTCCGGGCTATCGCCGGGGACCTCGCCCCTGTGGATGTGCTGTTCAACAATGCCGGCGTATCCCATGTCGGCACCGTGGCGACGACCGCCGAAGAGGATTTCGACCGGGTCTACCGGGTCAACGTAAAAGGCGTGTACCATTGCCTCCAGGCCGCAGTGCAGGAAATGTGCGGGCGGGGCGGCGCTATCGTAAACATGGCTTCGACCGTGTCGACCATCGGCATCCCGGATCGCTTCGCCTATTCGATGAGCAAGGGGGCCGTGTTGACCATGACCCTTTCCGTGGCCTGCGACTATCTGCAGGAGGGCATACGGTGCAACGCCATTGCTCCCGCCCGCATTCACACCCCGTTCGTGGACGGATACCTTGCAAAAAATTATCCGGGCAGGGAGCAGGAAATGTATGACCGGCTGGCCGCAGCGCAGCCCATCGGAAGGATGGGAACGCCGGAAGAAGTGGCGGAGTTGGTGCTGTACCTGTGCTCGGATGCGGCGGGATTCATTACCGGGGCGATCTTTCCAATAGACGGGGGGACGATTCTGCTCCGTCCCTGATCTGCGATCATCGACCATTATCCGTTATTCCGATGCGACTTATTCGATTCGGTTCGCTCGGAGCCGAAAAGCCGGGCCTCTTGCTCCCGGACGGAACGCGTGTGGACGCCTCTGCCGTAGCCAACGACTACGACGAAGCGTTTTTCGTCGGGGATGGTATCACCCGGTTGCGCAAATGGTTGGAGGCGGGCAAGGCCGCCGATGCGCCGCGGGTCGATGCAAACGTGCGTCTTGCGCCGCCGGTAGCCCGCCCGAGCAAGATTATCTGCATCGGGCTGAATTACCACAAGCATGCGCAAGAATCGAAAATGGCCGTGCCGGAGGAACCGGTATTGTTCATGAAGGCGAGCTCGTCGCTCAGCGGGCCGTTCGACCCCATCGTACTGCCGCGCGGTTCGAGAAAAACCGACTGGGAAATCGAACTGGCCGTGATTATCGGGCGCCGGGCGAAGTATGTAGCGAAAAGCGAAGCGCTGGAGTATGTAGCGGGGTATTCGATCATGAACGACGTTTCCGAGCGGGAATACCAGATCGAGCGGGGCGGGCAGTGGGTCAAGGGCAAGAGTTGCGACACCTTTTCTCCGCTGGGCCCCGCGCTCGTCACCCCGGACGAGATCGCCGATGTACACGATCTGGATATGCGGCTTGCGGTCAACGGCGAGGAGATGCAGCACAGTTCGACCGCAGATATGATCTTTCCCGTTCCTTTCCTCGTAAGCTACGTGAGCCGTTTCATGACGCTGCTTCCGGGGGACATTCTTTCCACGGGCACGCCGGAAGGAGTCGGGCTGGCCATGACGCCCCCGAGGTATCTCCGGGTGGGCTATGTCGTGGACCTGGAAATCGAGCAACTGGGGGCCATGCGGCAGGAAGCGGCGCCGCCCTGGGCGCCTATCGGCAGACCGTGGAATCCGGATGCGGCGCATCCGGATTCTTGACATGGACCCCATGGACGATCCCCGCCCCGTTATCCTGTTTGACGGCGAGTGCAACTTCTGCAACACGGCCGTTCGCTGGACCGCATCACGAGAAAAACACAAGCGGCTTCATTTTGCGCGTCTCCGGTCTCCTGCGGCCCGCCGCATTATCGCTTTGGCCGACCCCGGAATCGAGTTTGAAACGCTTCCCGACAGCGTAGTGTTTGTGGACGAAAACGGCATCCATACCGATTCTACCGCCAACCTTCGTATCGCCCGGTACCTGCGCTTTCCCTGGTCCCTGCTCGTCCTTGCGCAAATTATTCCCCGACCGCTGCGAGACGCGGCCTACCGTTTTCTTGTTCGTAACCGTTATCGCTGGTTCGGTCGAAGCGCTTCGTGCTCGGCGCCTCCGCCGGATCTTGCTTCCCGCTTCCTCGAAACGGAGGAAGATCCGGGTGTGGATGACGAGTGAGCGGGAAACGGAGATGTGCCGTTCTGCAAGGTCGCGGATACGATATACCCGCTTACCCCGCCTGTTTGTCCCGGCGGACTGGTGGAGCCAAGGGGAATCGAACCCCTGACCTCTACAATGCCATTGTAGCGCTCTACCAACTGAGCTATGGCCCCGGTATCGGCAGGCAGTACGGCAGCGGGTAACTATTGTTTCCAGGCCGCTCCTCGGGGATACTCGTAGCGGTCGAGCGAAGCCGGGTGCATCGCGATGCTGTAGCCGGGCGTTTCCGGCACGACGTAGTTCCCGTCTTTGATCGTTACGGGATGGACAAAGTGCTCGTGCAGGTGATCCACATACTCCAGCACGCGGTGCTCCAGCTCCCCGCTTACGGCCACGTAATCGAAAACGGACAGGTGCTGTACGTATTCGCACAGGCCCACGCCCCCCGCATGGGGGCACACCGGTACGCCGCATTTTGCAGCCATGAGCAGCACCGCCAATACCTCGTTCACGCCGCCCAGGCGGCAGGCGTCGATCTGGCACACGCCGATAGCGTCCGCCTGCAGGAATTGTTTGAACAGGACACGGTTCTGCGCGTGTTCGCCGGTCGCGACGCGAATGGGCCGGAGAGCCTGGGCGATGGCGGCATGCCCCAGCACGTCGTCCGGGCTGGTCGGCTCCTCGATCCAGTACGGATCGAACTCCCGCAAGCGGTTCATATGGCGAATGGCCTCGTCCACGTTCCAGTACTGGTTCGCATCCATCATCAGGATGCCGTCCTTCCCGATCTCTTCCCGGATAATACGCGCCCGCCGCCGGTCGTCCTCGATATTTGCGCCAACCTTCTGTTTGAAGCGGGTCCACCCCTGCGCAACGCCTTCGCGGCATAGCTTACGGAGCTTTTCGTCGGAGTAGCCCAGCCAGCCGGCGCTGGTCGTATAGGCGGGATATCCGTTCTTATGCAAGTCGTCGAGTCGGGAGGCGCGGGAAGGCGCGAGCGCCCGCAGCATATCCGTCGCTTCCTCCGGCGTAATCAGGTCGGTGACGTACCGGAATTCGATACACGCCACCAGCGTCTCCACAGGCATATCCAGCAAGTACCGCCACAGCGGTTTCTCGTCGCAGCGGGCCAGCAGGTCCCATACGGCATTGGTAATGGCTGCCGTGGCAAGATGAATCACTCCCTTTTCCGGTCCCAGCCACCGCATCTGGCTATCCGAGGTCAGGCGCCGCCAGAACCCCAGCATGTCGTCGCGGATTTCGTCGAGGGTTAGTCCCTCGACAAGCGGCGTAAAGGCCCGGATCGTCGCGACCACGATTTCCGTCCCGCGCCCGCAGGTGAATGCAAGGCCGTTGCCTTCGAGACCGTCCTGATCGGTTCGGAGGGTAACGTATGCGGCGGAGTAATCGGGATCGACATTCACCGCATCCGATCCGTCCAGCATCCGCGAGGTGGGAAACCGGATATCCCGGGCTTCTACATGGGTAATGCGCATGGGGCGAGGGGGTATTCTTTTTGTGGGGGAGTAAAGTATGGGCGGCTCCGGGCTGCGGTTCCGAATGCTGTGTCGGAGTATCCTGCAATAGGACATTGCCGAAATCCAGGCCCATGAAGCATTTTAAAAATTTCGCATCGATCCGCGTAAAGAATTTTTTCAGGCGCCTTTGCCTGTAGTGATTAAAGAGCCCGAACGTAAGTCGGACGAATACTATATTTAGGCGTTGCTCCCAACGCTTGCAAAGCGTCCCCCGTTTTGATCGCTCGTCCGCATTCCTCGCTGAAGCGCCTTCCCGGTTTCGTCTTACTGCTGGCCGGGTGCGTACTCGCAGGCTTGCCGGCCTTGGCGTTTGCTCAGGAATCCACGAATGACGAGTCTCCTGTTTTGCAAGCGCATCGGCTTGCCGACGACGACCGGATCGACCTGGACGGACGGATCATAGAGGATGCCTGGAATCAGGCCATTCCGATCGCCGACTTCACACAGCAGGAGCCGGTTGAAGGGGGCAGTCCCTCGCATCCCACGGAAATACGGATCGTCTACGACCAGGATCGGTTGTACATCGGGGCGATTCTGTACGACGATCCCGAAGGCATCATTGCCTATCAGAAGCGGCGCGACGCGCTTCTGTACACGGACGACCGGTTCATGTGGATACTGGACACCTTCCGGGGCGGACGCACAGGGTATTTTTTCGAGACGAATCCCAACGGCATGCGGGGCGATGCGCTCCTTATTGGAGGCAGCCAGTCGTATTTCGGCATCGGCCGCGCGTGGAACGGCATCTGGGACGTGCGCACGGCCCGGCGGCCCGACGGGTGGTCACTGGAAGTCAGCATACCCTTTCGGACGCTGAACTTCGATCCGGGGTCGGACGAATGGGGAATCAATTTCCAGCGCACGATCCAGCGCACCAACGAAGAAATACTATGGCGGGGGTGGCGCCGAAACGAAGGACTGCTGCGCCCGATCTACGCCGGCCGGCTTGTCGGGCTTCGGGATATCTCTCAGGGGATCGGGCTCGAGGGAGTTCCTTCGGTGATCGGGGGCTGGCGCAACGTACCCGAAAACGCCGATCCTGTGACGTACCCCGGCGATGTCAGTCTGGATCTCAACTACAGCGTTACGCCAAGCCTGCGTGCATCTCTGTCGTTCAATACCGATTTTGCCGAGGTCGAGGCGGATCGGCGGCGCGTAAACCTGACACGCTTCCCGCTTCGTTTTCCGGAGCAGCGCGGGTTCTTTCTGGAAGGGGCCGGCATTTTTTCTTTCGCCCCCCGCAGCAACCCCACCCCGTTCTTTTCGCGCAACATTGGTTTGGTGGGCGGGCGTCCTGTCCCTATCGACTACGGCGTCCGTATGACGGGGCAGGTCGGTCGGACCGATGTGGGATTTTTTCAGGTAGGCGTCGGCGATGATCGATACCGTGCCGAAGACGGAGAAGATGTAGCGATTCCTTCCGAACAGTTTACCGTTGCCCGCGTCCGGCATCCCATTTTCGAACAATCTACGATCGGGGCCATCTATACGCGCCGCGCCACCTCGCAAAACCATACAGGCTTTGCCGCCTCGGAAGACTCGACAAGTTTTGCCCCCGAAACCGGACACACGTTCGGTGTGGATATGCAGCTCGCCACCCGGCGCTTTTTCGGGGATAAAAATGCGGAACTCGAAGTCTTTGCCGTAGGGAATTCCAACATCGATCCGAATACGGATAACTCGTTGAACGACTTGACCGCACGCGGCCTCCGCTTCAACTTTCCCAATGACATATGGTCCGGCCACATTTCCTATCGGGAGTTCGGCGCAGATTACCGTCCACGGGCGGGTTTTGTACAGCGCAATAATTTTCGTCGCGTCGAGCCGCGCATCAATTGGAGACCACGGCCCGGCAACATAGAGCAGATACGGCAGCTTCGCTTTGGCGTGCAATACCGGCATTTGGTCGCAATGGACACGGGTATTCCCAAAGAACGGGAATGGGATGTGGAATTGCTAGGGATTGAGTTTGAAAGCGGGGATAATGTGTCTTTCTGCTTTACGCAGCGCTTTGAAAAACTCGACCTTGCTTTTGAGGTCGGCGACGGGATAGAGATTTCGCCCGACGGGTATACGGTGCAGCGGTATACGGTCGAGGGATACACCGCGGGCAGGAGGAAGATCTCGGTATATGGGAACGTGGAGTGGGGCGATTTCTGGAACGGTTCCAGCAAGGAGGCCTCCATACGCATGACGTTTCGTCCGAACGCCGGCGTCAGTATCGGGACAAACGTCGGGTACAACGATGTGATGCTGCCCCAGGGCAACTTCACTGCCAACGTCTATGAGATCGAAACCGATTGGGACCCGACGCCATCGGTTTCCGCAAGGCTGCAGATCCAGTATGATGAAGTCAGCGACCTGGCAGGTCTTTTTGCGCGTCTGCGCTGGATCGTAAAGCCGGGCTCGAACATCTTTCTCGTGTACCGGCACAACTGGCGGAATATGGGCGCCGACCTGTTTGAAGACCGCGATCTGATCACGTTGTCGCGAGGCGCCTCGCTCAAACTCAACTACACGTACCGTCTTTAAGTGCGATCCCCTTGCCGAAACGCTCTGCGGCCGGTATCATTAGGGCGATGACTCCTTTCTGCATATGGCTATGGTGCAATTTCTGTCTTCTCGTACCCTGCGGACGCCGATTTCCGGGCGCGATCCGATTCGTTCCGCCACGATGGGCATCGAATCCGCGTCCGATCGTATGGCTGCCCGCCGGGCAGGCCGAGTGTTCCTTGTATGTCGGGCGCTGGCGATCTTCTTTGCCGCTTTCCTGGCGTTCCCTGCCGCTGCCCAGGATACAGGCGCCGCCGACCCGCCGGAGAAACCCAATATTCTCTTCATTCTGACCGACGATCAGGCGCCGTGGGCGCTGGGTGCAGAGGGCCATGCGCTGGCCGCGTCCATGGGGCAAGCCATGGAGAGCGCCCCCGAAAATTTCGCCGTGCTTGGTGCGGGTCACCCGAATCTGCGCACGCCCCACATGAATCGCCTTGCAGCCGAGGGGGCCTTTTTCAGTAATGCCTTCGTTGCGACGCCCGTGTGCAGTCCGTCCCGGGCCGAACTTATGACAGGCCGCTATGGCTCGGAAGTGGATATATGGGACTGGATCAATCCTCAACGGGAGGTCGGTCACGGGTTGGATCCGGGCCTTCTCACCTGGGTCGATCTGCTGAACCAGGAGGGCTATGCGACGGGACTGATCGGCAAGTGGCATCTTGGCACGCAGGATCGGTACCATCCCACCACGATGGGGTACGATTCTTTCTTCGGATTTCGCGGCGGGGGCATTCCCCCGCGAGATGCTGTTCTCGAAGAGAACGGCGTGACGGCGGTGCACGAAGGGTTTCCCCAGAACATCCTGACGGACCGGGCCATCGAGTTTCTTCGGGAGCATCGGGAGGGCCCTTTCATGCTGTCGCTACACTACCGGGCCCCCCATGCCGCCTGGCTGCCGTTGCCGGAGGAAGACTGGGCGCCGTACGACGGACTCGACCCCGTTTTCCCCAATCCCGATTATCCCCAGCTCGATACGGAACGCCTGCGCCGCTATATGCCCGAGTATCTTGCGGCAGTGGCTAGCATCGACCGTAACCTGGGGCGCATTCTGGAGGTGCTCGACGAACTCGGCCTTACAGATCACACCATTGTCGTTTTCACGTCCGATCATGGGTACAACATGGGCCATAACGGGATATGGCACAAGGGGAACGGACACTGGATCCTGACCGATCCGCCGCCGGGGACGTACCATGTGCCGCAGGGGCAGCGTCCGAACATGTACGACAATTCGCTGAAGGTGCCGCTGCTCGTCCGGTGGCCGGGAGTAACCGCGCCCGGTACGGTGGTGGAATCGATCGTAAGCAATCTCGACTGGTACGCCACGCTTGCGGAGATGGGCGGAGCCGATGTGCCTGCCGGGGTACTGCTCCGGGGGCGCAGTTTCGTGCCGCTATTACGGGGCGATACGCCGGAAGATTGGCCTACCGAGTTGTATGCGGAATATTCCACGCATCATCAGTCCTGGACACACATGCGTGCGTATCGGACTCCCGAATGGAAACTCGTCCGCGATCTGCTCGATGCACGCCGCGACGAGTTGTTCAATCTGGCGGAAGACCCCGCCGAAAGCGTGAATCTCATTGCGGAAGACACGCCGGAAGTCCGCACCGCGCTCGAGTACCTCGACGCCCGTCTGGTGGAGCGCATGACCGAGATCGACGATCCGGTGCTGCCTCTTGCGGCGCGATTGACCAGATGACGATGTTTTCCCCGCACTTTATTGTTCCCCTTGACATTTTCTATTTTCCACGCATTTTGTAATTTCCCTGATTTTTTGTTTTGCCTGCTTTTCAGCATTTTCCCTGTTTCCCCCGTTTTCTCTGATTTATCCGGACTTTCCACATGATGCGCTTTTCTCTCCCGTTTCTCGTTCCACTGCTTCTCCTCGCAGGATGCGCCGCTCCTTCCGGCGATACGCCTCCGAACATCATCCTCGTCATTACGGACGACCAGGGCTACGGGGATTTCGGGTTCACGGGCAACCCGATTCTCCGGACGCCCCACCTGGACGAACTGGCGACAGAGAGCATCCGGGTCAACCCGTTTTATGTGAGCCCGGTCTGCGCTCCCACACGCGCATCGCTCATGACGGGGCGGTACAACTACCGGACACGCGTCGTCGATACCTGGTTGGGGCGGGCTATGATGGACCCGGACGAGATCACGGTGGCCGAATTGCTCCAGGGTGCCGGCTATGCCACGGGCATCTTCGGCAAGTGGCATCTTGGGGACAACTATCCCATGCGCCCGCAGGACCAGGGATTCGAAGAAGCGCTCGTACACCGGGGCGGGGGGATTGGCCAGCCGTCGGATCCGCCGGGTGGGGAAAGAGCATACACCGATCCGATTCTGCTGCGCAATGGCGAACTGGAGCAAATGACCGGGTATTGCACCGACATTTATTTCGACGAGGCCCGACAGTGGATGGAAAGCGAACATGCGGCCGGGCGCCCGTTCTTCACCTATATCGCTGCGAATGCACCCCATTCGCCGTACCACGACGTGCCGGAGGACCTGTATACGTACTACGCAGAACAGGATCTGGACCCCGCGAGATTTCCGCAGGAAGCCGGACACCCGCTGCCGGAAGAGAACAACCCGGATCGCCTCGCCCGCATCTTCGCCATGATCGACAACATCGACGAAAACATGGGACGGCTCACGGCCTGGCTCGACGAGTCGGGTCTGGCGGAGAATACGCTGGTCCTGTTCATGGTCGATAACGGCCCGAACACGCGCCGCTACGTGGCGGGCATGCAAGGCATGAAAACCAGCGTGTACGAGGGGGGGATTCGTTCGCCGCTCCTGATGCGCTGGCCTGCGCGGCTTACCCCGGGACATGTCGACGATCACATATCGGCGCATATCGACCTGATGCCCACGATGCTCGATGCGGCGGGGGTGGCGCTCCCGGACGACCGCACGATCGACGGGCAGAGCCTCTTGCCGGCGTTACTGGGCGAGGAAGTGGATCAGAGCGATCGTTTGCTTGTCCTGCAAACGCACCGCGGCAATGCGCCGGATCGTTACCATCATGTTTCGGTGCGCACTCCGCGCTGGAAACTGGTCAACAACAGCGGGTTCAGGCAGGAGGCGCTCCCGGAAGGGGGGCCGGCGTTCGAATTGTACGACATGCTGGAGGATCCGCACGCTCTCGCGGATTTGGCTGCCGCACGTCCCGACGTCGTGGAGGACCTGACGGTACGCTACGATGCCTGGTTCGACGATGTGGGTAGCACCCGGCCCGATAATTATGCTCCCCCACGCATTCACGTGGGCACGCCGCACGAAAACCCGACGACCCTTACCCGGCAGGACTGGCGCTCCGTAGAGGCGGGATGGAGCCGCAATGCACAGGGTTTCTGGTTACTGGACGTCAGGGGCGAAGGGATCTATGACGTACTGGTGCGGTTCGACCCCTCCGATAAACCGCTGACCGTGCTGCTCCGGGCGGATGATATGGAGTACTCCGTGGAGGCCGCAGCAGGAGAGGGCGTCGTGCAGTACGAAGGGCTTTCTCTGCCCGCAGGGCCGATCCGGCTTGAGGTTTCTCTGGAAGAACCGGATCTCGTGCGGGGTCCTCATCAGGTTGAAATCACGCATCGTCTCGACTGATCCGAATTCTTCCATGTCCTCCGAACGCCCCGTTTACATACACAAATTTGGCGGCACCTCCGTGGCGACGGCGGAGCGTATTCGGCGGGTAGTCGATCTCGTGTCGAACGAAGATAGCGACGGCTTGCGCATCGTGGTCGTATCTGCACTGGGCGGGGTGACGGACACTCTTCTCGAAGCGATCGATCTGGCCATTGCGCGTGCCGGTAACCATGGCGATATCCTTCGCGAGCTCGGGACGCAGCATCTTGGCGTTGCAGATGCGCTGGCCAGCGATGCGGAGAAGGCTTCTCTGCGGGGATTGATCGAAGCCAGGATGCTGGAACTCACCGAGCTTCTGGATGGCGTGTACCTGCTTCGGGAATGTACGGATCGGGCTCGCGATGCCGTACTCGGCCTGGGAGAACAATTATCCGCCCCGATGGTGGCGGCCGCCTTTCGCGCGGCGGGTCAGAATGCGGAGGCCGTGGACGCCAGGGATATCGTTTGTACGGATGCCTCGTTCGGAGAAGCGAATGTACTGTTCGACGAGACCAATGAACGGGTCCGCGCCCGTTTCGCTTCATGCGACAAGGGCGATATCCTGGTGGCGACCGGGTTCATTGCGTCCACGGTGCGCAAGGTGTCGACCACGCTGGGTCGTTCGGGGAGCGATTATACGGCCACGATTATCGGGGGTGCTCTCGGGGCGGAGCGGGTCACGATCTGGACCGATGTGGACGGGGTGCTGTCCGCCGACCCCCGGTTGGTGCCGGAAGCCTTCGCACTCCCCCGGTTGAGTTACCGGGAAGCGGCGGAACTCGCCTATTTCGGGGCGGAAGTGCTGCATTCCCGCACGATGCGCCCCTTGCTTTCGCAAAACATCCCTCTTTGCATTCGGAATACGCTGAATCCATCGGCGCCGGGTACCCTTATTTCGAAGGATACGACGACGATGGAGGGGCATGTCAAAGCCATTACCACGATCCGGGATGTTGCGGTGGTTATGCTGGAGGGAACAGGGCTCGCAGGGATACCGGGCATTTCCGCACGTGCGCTGACAGCGCTGGCTGCCCGCAACATCAATGTGTTTTTGATCGCGCAGGCTTCGTCGGAGCAGAGCCTTTGTGCGGTGGTGCCGTCCGGGCACGCTGAACTTTCCGCCAATCTGGTTCGGGAAGAGTTCGAACTCGAACTGGTCCGGGGCGATGTGGCTCGTGTATATACCATGGGGCAATGCGCCATCGTATCGGTGGTGGGAGACAATATGCGGCAGCGTCCCGGGCTGGCCGGTCGCATGTTTTCCACGCTGGGGCGCGACGGGGTCAACGTGCTGGCTATTGCGCAGGGGGCGGCGGAGACGAACATTTCGGCGGTGGTATCCGATGCGGAGGTCAAACACGCCGTGCATGCCCTGCACGATGAATTCGCCTTGTTGCGACACCGGGTGCATGTCTTTCTTATCGGCGCAGGCGTGATCGGGCGGGCGCTGCTGAGAATGCTGGAGCATCAACAGGAAACGCTTTTGCATAGTCTCAGGCTGAATATCCAGCTCGTGGGGCTTGCCAATACCAGGAAAATGGCCTGGGATGTGGCGGGCATCCCCTTTGCTCATGCTGTCGAGGCGCTGGGAAATGGAGGACAGGGAGGGATCGATGCGGTGATGGATCAACTCCAGGCAGGGCGGTTGCACCGGATGATGGTCATCGACGCTACGGCTTCCGAGCAAGTAGCCTCGAAGTATCCCGAGTTGCTGTCGCGTTCCATATCGATCATCACGCCCAATAAGCGCGCCAATACGCAAGACCAGGCGTTCTATGAAGAATTGTTAAGCACGGCGCACCGCCGGCAGGTCCCGTATCTCTACGAGACGACGGTGGGTGCGGGGTTGCCGGTGATTTCCACGCTGCGCGACCTGATTCGAAGCGGCGACCGGGTGATACGGATCGAGGGCGTATTTTCGGGGACGCTGGCCTATATTTTCTACAGCATGGCGATGGGGATGAAGTTTTCCGAGGCCGTTCGCAACGCCCGTGAGAAAGGCTACACGGAACCGGATCCGAGGGAAGACCTGCAAGGAGAGGATGTGGCGCGCAAGATTCTTATTCTGGCTCGGGAGACAGGGCTTCAGGTCGAACGAAGTGATATTGCGGTCGATTCGCTGGCGCCGTCCTCCCTGCTCGGCGTATCGTTGGACGGGTTCATGGAGCGCGCAACCGAATTGGATGCCGTATGGAAAGAACGTATCGAGGAAGCTGCCGGTGCAGGGCAGCGTTTGCAGTACATCGGCCGCATGGAGGAGGGGAGGCTGAGCGTACAAACGCGGCGTATCGAACAGGATTCGCCTTTTGCGCGGCTCGACGGCAGCAATAACATGGTCGTGTATACGACGGAACGCTACCTCGACAATCCGCTTGTGGTGCAGGGACCGGGCGCCGGGCCCGAGGTGACGGCCGCAGGCATTCTGGCCGACCTGATCAAAGCTGCGGAACTGGGAGCCTGACGGCGGGGCGTACGAACATACAGCCTCAATAAAGACCGGGGATATGGTATGCGAATAATATTGGTTGGCATGGGACGGATGGGCGAGGCGGTGAGCGAACTCGCCGCGAGGCGCGGTCACGAAATCGCGGCCCGGTTCGACGAGTACATCGACCGGTACCCGTCCCTGCCCCACGCCCCGGATATGCCGGATGCGCTGGAATCCGCCGACGCAGTCATCGACTTTACGCTTCCCGATGCGGCGCCGGAGAATATCGAACGGTATTGCCTGTGGGGTCTTCCCGCCGTGATCGGCACGACCGGTTGGTATGACCGGCTCGACGAAGTGCAGGCGCTGGTGGACAAGCACGATGGCTCCATCCTCTACGCCCCGAATTTTTCTATCGGTGTGGCATTGCTCGCAAGGGCAGTGCAATCTATCCTGCCGCTCCTTGACGAATTGCCGGAATACGATGTTTCCGTCCACGAATCCCATCATATCGGCAAGGCCGACAGCCCTTCCGGTACGGCGCTCATGCTGGGCGATCTGATTTTGGATGGGCTCGAGAGGAAGCGTCGTGTTGAAACCGAAACGCAACACGGGCGCATCGACGCTCATGCGCTCCACGTAACCTCGTCCCGGCTGGGCGGCGTGGTTGGCAAGCACGATCTTTCGCTCGACAGCCCGTTCGACAAACTGGTGTTTTCGCACGAAGCGAAAGACCGGCGCGGTTTCGCGTTCGGGGCGGTACGGGCCGCCGAGTGGCTTCCGGGTCGGAAGGGACTTTTTACGTTGGACGATCTGCTGGCCGAATGGCTCGGATCATGATGCGCACCGGCGCATCATGCCGCGGGCGCATCTTTTTTCACCAGAACCATCATTTCAGAGCACAGGCATGGGCGATTTTCTTTTTACCGGTACCGGAACGGCCCTCGTTACGCCGTTTACTCCGGATGGAGACCGGATTGATTTCGAGGCGTTTTGCCGCCACATGGATATGCAGGTCGCCGGGGGCGTCGAGGCGCTTGTCGTGCTCGGCACGACCGGCGAGAACGCCACAATCTGGCCCAAAGAGCGCGAGAAGCTCGTGGTTGCCGCCATCGAACACGTGGATGGACGCGTACCCGTCATTGTAGGTACGGGCAACAACTCCACGAGCGAGAGCATTATTTTTTCGAAGCAGGCGGCAGATGCCGGCGCCGACGGTCTGCTTGTGGTGGGCCCCTACTACAACAAACCGACGCAGGCGGGCTTCAAGGCCCACGTACAGGCGATCGCCGCAGAGACGGATTGTCCGATCGTGCTGTACAATGTGCCCGGCCGCACCAGCTTCAATATTCTTCCGGACACCATTCTCGAACTGGCGCAGGAGCTCCCTTCGGTGGTTGGCATCAAAGAGGCCTCGGGAAGCATTGCGCAGATAGGCGACCTGATTGCGGGCCGTCCCGATCGCCTGGCCGTGTATTCCGGCGACGACGAAATGACGTTGCCGCTGGTTGCGATGGGCGGACATGGCGTGATTTCCGTGGTTGCTAATGTGTTGCCTGCGGCTTTCTCGAATCTTACTCGTGCAGCGCTGGAAGGCCGCCTCGGCGATGCGCGCCGGGGGCATTTCGACCTGCTGGAGGCCATGCGGGCCTGTTTTTACGAGACGAATCCGATCCCGGTCAAGGCCATGCTGGCGGAAATGGGGCGCATGAACGGTAGCCTGCGCCTGCCTCTGGTCGGGATTACGAAGCGGGCGCTTCCGCGCGTGATCGGGGCGTTTCGTCCCCACCTGGGGATACTCTGATTAAGTCCGTCAGCGCGTTCTGATCAAGAAGAGGATAGCCAATCCTGCAAGGGCAGCGGTGTAGAGCGAGGAACCAAGCCATACGCCGGTGACGATGGATACGTTTTTCGTGCTTGCGTCCAGCGCGATAAACAGGGCGAACAGCCCGTTGTGCAATAGCGCCACGGCGAGGCTGCCGACGAAAATATACGAGGGGATTACCGGGAAGCTTTCCCGTTCGGTGGGCTTGAAAAGTCCTATGAGAAATCCTGTCAACGTTTTCACGAACATCTGAATGCCCCATGTTCCGTAGAGGGCATCCATAAAAAAACCGCTTGCGAATCCCGTAAGGGCTCCTTTCCGCCGACCGAGCTGTATGGCTGTCCAGGCTACGTACAGCAGCACGGCGTCCGGCCAGGCATTTCCTATATGGATTCTTCCCAGAAAAAGCCATTGCACAGCGATAATCAGCGCGCCGACGAGAATGTAAGCAAGCGATGAGGGCATGCAGGCGCCGGATTACGATGGGGAAGAGGAAGCGGCCAGTTCCATGACAATGCGGTCGATCGTTTGCGTGATTCGATAGGATGGCCCCGAGCAATTGTTGGCGAAAACAGCGAAGGCCAGCGTGTGCCCGTCTTGCGTCGTAACGTAGCCGCTGAGGGACCGCACGAATTCGAGGGATCCCGTTTTGGCCCGGACGGGCGCCCTGTTCAGCCGGTAGCGGAGCGTGGATCCTCGCTCTCCACCCCTGGCGAGCGAAGCGAGGAATGCTTCACGCTGTTCGTGCCCGTGCATGTAGGTCAACAGGTTGCCCATGGCGCGAGGCGTGATCATATTTTTGCGAGACAATCCCGATCCGTCACGAACTTCTATGTTCCCCGTTGCGGCTCCGGCGCGTCTCAACAGTTGTTTGATGCGGTTTTCCGCACCTTGCGCAGAGCCGTCGGAAGCATACGTCCGAAAGACCTGCTCTGCATAGAAATTATTGCTTTCCTTGTTGACGATACGCAGAATGTCCAGCAACGGGGGCGATACGTACACGAATAAGGGATCGTCTCTGTCGTACCGAAAATTGTTCAGATCGTCGATATCGACCGGTTCGTTTTGCACCTCGATACCTGCTTCGCGCAGGTATTTTGTCAAGGTTGCGGCAGCAAAGGTCGTGGGGTTCGCTACCGGGACCCCGATCGTCCCGTTATATGTGCGGGGGAGGCTTCCTTGCAGGGTAATACGTTCTTCTCTGAAGTCTCGGCGGGTGGTTATGGCGATGCCCCGCCGCCGGTTGGCCGTGACCATCCGGTTCCGGAAATCGAGAAATCCGTCGGGTTGCATATTGACCCGGGCGGGACGTCCGGGGGCGCCGGCCCGGATATTCACCAGGACGACATTGTCGTTGTACGCGAGGCCCCCGATGCTTACCCCAACCTCTCGGCTGGCGCTCGACGTGACAAAGTCGATATCCCAGCCCTCGGCGTACGGCTGATCGTCGAAGGTATTGTCATCCCCCACGATACGCCCCTCGATTCGCGTGACGCCCATGTCTGCGAGGTTCCTTGCCCATATTCTGAGCGGATCGCCGCGGCGGACATGTTCGCTACCGAACGTGGGGTCGCCCGAGCCGCGCAGCACGAGATCGCCTTTCAGGACGCTCCCTTCCACCTGTCCGTCGAGATACAGCACCGTGCGGTACCGGTAATCGCTTCCGAGGGCGTCGAGCGCAGCGGCCGAAGTGAAGATTTTCTGGTTGGATGCGGGCAGGAAGGCGTTCGAGGCGTTGTGCTCGTACCAGGTCTCGCCGGTTGCGACATGCTGCACATACACACCCCAGAAGGCGTTCTGCGAGATGGTCCCACCGAGAATGGCGTCAAGGTCCGGCGGCGGGCCGGTAGGGGCCGTTGCGAGCGCAAGAGCGATGATTGCTGCCGGCAGGGTTGCAAGACGGCGGTGCTTCGTAGCTGGTATGTCGTTCACGATGTTTCGCATAAGGGATCGCAAGGGCATGGAACCTGAATGCGCCCGTCGGGTTCGCCTTGAAAGTACGTTTCGATACACATCCTGTTCATGGTATAGATGGCAAAGCCTTCCGGACGACGACGCACCCCGCAGGCCCGTAGGGCGCGCCGCAATGTGCGCATGGTGTTCCGCCGCAGGAATTACCTGTTGATCCTGATTGGCGTGGCGGCGATTGTGCTGGGATACGCTATGATGCGTATCGAGAACGAGGTGGAAGGATTCGTTTCGTTGTACCTTGCTCCGCTCATTATTCTGGGCGGGTATCTGGAGATCATCTGGGCCATTCTTGTGCGGTCGGAAGAGGAGAAAGATTCTCCGAAAAAATCCCGATCCCCCGCCCGATAAACGGCTTGCCCGATAAACGGTTACACGTCGCTTCGCCTCACGGATAAAGCAAATATCCCGCGCGCAACTCGCGAAAGGCGAGCACCTCGCGTTCCCACGATGCGATGACGGTTTCGGGCGATGCCCCTTGCCGCAGCATGCTCAGCAGGCGTTGCGTGCCGGCAAGCCGGGCCATTCCCTCGGGGCGATCCACCAACTCTTCCGGCGTATTCGATGCAGCCTGTTTCCGGAATACGTCGAGGACGTGTATTCCGGTTTCCACCAGTCGGAATGCCTGTTCGTCGGTAAGGATATGGCGAATTCCCCCCAGGGTTTGCCCTTCCAGTTTCGGGTGGGAGGCCATGCCCGGTATGCTTTCCGGGGTAAATACGATGGCCTCGAACCGCACGCCGGCGAGTCCCTTTGCGTTGAGCGAATCGGCAGCCGCCTGCCCGTCAAGCCAGGGCGCCCCGACCTGCACGAAAGGCTGCCGGGTGCCTCGTCCTTCGCTGGCCGACGTGGCCTCGAAAAGGACGGGGCCGGGGTAGACGAGGGCCGTTCCGAAGTCCGGAATGTTGGGACTGGGCGGAATCCAGGGCAGCCCGGTTTCGGGCCAGAGCATGTCTCGTCGCCATCCTTCCATTTCGACGACATGAAGATCCAGCTCCTCAAGCCCTTCCATCATGGATTCGTTCCGGATCATACGGGCCAGTTCTCCGACGGTCATACCGTGGACCATGGGTATGGGATATTGCCCTACGAAGGACATATGTTCCGGTTCGAGCACGAAGCCCGATACGTAGTTCCCTCCCAGCGGGTTGGGGCGATCCAGCACGACGAACGAAATGCCCTGTTCGGCCGCTGCCTGCATGGCCAGACCCATCGTTGAAATGTAGGTGTAGAACCGGGCTCCGATATCCTGAATGTCGAATACCAGTACATCGGCGCCGTGCAGCATATCCGGGGTCGGTTTGCGCGTTTCCCCGTAGAGGCTGTACACCGGTACGCCGGTGCGTTCGTCCCGCCCGTCGGCGATTCTCTCTCCGGCGTCGGCCGTGCCGCGCAGGCCATGTTCGGGGCCGAAGAGCGCCGTAAGCTCCACGTTCGGGGCGGCGGCAATCAGGTCGATCAGATGTGTCGTGTCGACGCGGGCCGTGTGGTTGACCACCAGGCCGACGCGTTTTCCGTCGAGCAGGTCGAAACCCCGCTCCGCCAGCACCGCCGCTCCTGTTTTAACAGGCGGCGCCTCCGCCGCCTCGGAGGGCGCTGCGACAGGATCGGGGCGTTCGGCGGTGTTGCCGCACGCCGAGCAAAAAAGCAGCGTGGCAAGGATGCCGGTGCGCAGGGCGTTATGCTCCGTTCGCCACCAGTTCGCGTTCGCAGAAGAAATAGCCGATCTCGATGGTTCCATTGGCGACGGAATCGGATCCGTGAACGATGTTTTGTCCCTTGTTGTCCGCAAAAGCGTGGCGGATGGTGCCTTCCGCCGCTTCCGCCGGGTCGGTGGCGCCGATCAATGCGCGAAAATCTTCCACGGCATTCTCTTTTTCCAGCACCATCGGGACGCATGGACCGCTCGACATGAACTCCGTCAGTTCGTCGAAGAACGGACGTCCCTTGTGTACGGCGTAAAACCCTTCGGCTTCCTTCCGGGTGAGTTGCTGCATCCGCAGGGCGCGCAGGACGAATCCGGCTTCCTGAATGCGACGAATGACTTCTCCGACAAGGCCCTTTCGGATGCAGTCGGGTTTCAGAATGGCAAGCGTGCGCTCCATAGGTATACGGTGAATCGGATAAAACGGGTGTGGCGGTGCGTGTAGAGGCTGGCTGTGAATAACAGCAGCATCTTTTGGTCAGGCCGGATCGGACGCTACATGCCGTTCGGCGTGGTAGGACGATCGCACGAGGGGGCCGCTTTCGACATGATCGATGCCTTTGGCTTCGCCGACGACCTTGTAGTGTGCGAACATGTCCGGATGGACGAATTTCTCGACGGGCAGATGCATGCGCGTCGGTTGCAGGTACTGCCCGATCGTCATGACGTCCACCCCGTTCGCCACGAAATCGTCCATCAGGTCCAGCACCTCGGCTTCCGTTTCGCCCAGCCCGACCATGATGCCGCTTTTCGTGCGCAACCCCGCTTCCTTAGAGATGCGAAGCACCTCGAGCGATTGCCGGTAGTCGGCTTGCGGACGGACGCGGCGGTAGAGGCGCGGGACCGTTTCCACATTGTGATTCATGATATCCGGGCGGGCGTCGATTACCTGCTGCAGCGCCTCCCGGTCGCCCCGGAAATCGGGAATCAGCACTTCGACCGTACACCCTTCCCGCGCTTCGCGGATCTTTCGGATCGTTTCTGCGAAGATCGGTGCGCCGCCGTCCTTGCGTTCGTCGCGGTTGACACTCGTCACGACGGCATGATTCAATTCCATGAGGCGGGCCGCCTCGGCGACGCGGTCCGGCTCGTCCCAGTCCAGGCCCTCCGGCGGGCGGCCCGTCATCACGGCGCAGAAGCCGCACGAACGGGTGCATACGTTCCCCAGGATCATGAAGGTGGCCGTGCCCGCGCTCCAGCATTCACCCATATTGGGGCATCGCGCACTCTGGCAGACCGTGTGCAGGTTGTGGTCCTCGATGATGCGGGCCACGTTCCGGTAGGTGGGGCCGTACGGGAGCTTGACGCGGAGCCAGTCGGGACGGCGGCCCCGGGTATTGGCAATGTCCGGCTGCTGCACTACCGGGAGTTCGAACATGCCCGGATCGCCGTCGCCGGAAGAGAAAAGCGGCTCCTTCTTCACCCGTTCGAGTCGGATGTCGCCGGGGCGCCTGGGCTTTTCTGTGGATGGGCGGGGCATGGAACGGGAAAGGGCGCGTACGTTGACGGGGTGGCTTCCGGAATGAATTCCGTTCATAAATTCTCCGATGCAGGAATACGGTTGATTGCCCGATCGGATCCCCCGGAATCCTTAATGGCGATGGTATGTAGCAAGGGATACTCTGATCAAGTCTACTTCGATCAGCGCTTCCCAAGAGGATCAATGCTTTTTGCACCCGTTCGCCTATCTGCATGAATAGTGCGGCTTCAAACACCGTGTCCCCCCACCAGGACGTACGGCGTATTCTGTCGGAGCATTTGCTGGTGAGCGGCATGACGCCCCTTGTGCTGGACATGCAGCGCAGCCGGGGGGTACATCTTCGCGATGCGGCCACGGGCAAGGAATATCTCGACTTTTTCGGATTCTTCGCCACCAGTGTGCTGGGCATGAACCATCCCGCCCTCGTTGGGGACGCGGATTTCCGTGAGCGTTTGCTGGAGGCGGCGCTCCACAAAGTCACGAATTCGGATATAGCCACCGTGCATATGGCTCGGTTCGCCCGGACGTTCGGCCGGGTGGCGATTCCGGAGTACCTGCCCTATGCGTTCTTTATTTCCGGCGGGGCGGCGGCCGTCGAGAATGCCCTGAAGGCGGCGTTCGACTGGAAGATCCGGAAAAACAGGGCGAAGGGCCGCCGGGGCGAGTTCGGGAGGCGGGTGTTGCATCTGGAGCAGGCGTTCCATGGACGTACCGGATACACGCTTTCGCTCACCAACACGGCGGATCCCAACAAGACCCGGCACTTTCCCATCTTCGATTGGCCGCGCATACCGAACCCGAAAATCGTTCATCCGCTGGATGCGCATCTCGAAGAAGTCGAGCGGGCCGAGGCTGTTGCGCTCGACCGGGCCCGGGAGCATTTTATGGCGTACGGAGACGATATCGCCTCCGTGATCGTCGAACCCATTCAGGGGGAGGGGGGAGACAATCACTTTCGCCCGGAATTTCTTGCCCGGCTGAAGGAATTGGCCCACGAGAACGACACGCTGCTCATCTTCGACGAAGTACAGACCGGCATCGGCATTACCGGGCGGTTCTGGGCGCACCAGGCGCTTGGCGTGCGTCCCGATCTGATTGCATTCGGAAAGAAGACCCAGGTCTGCGGCGTGCTGGCCGGTCCGAAAATGGACGAGGTGGAAGATCATGTATTCCGCTTGCCGGGCCGCATCAACTCGACCTGGGGCGGCAATCTCGCGGATATGGTCCGCTTCGACCGGATCCTGGAGGTGATGGAGGAGCAGGATATCGTGAGCCGGGTGGACGGGCTGGGGGCGCATCTGCTCACGCGCCTGCAGGAACTGGCTGCCGTGCATCCCTCTATCGGCAATGTTCGGGGCCGGGGTCTGATGTGCGCTTTCGATCTGCCCGATTCGGACGTGCGCGCCGCCTTTCTCGACGCGTGTTACGAGGCCGGACTGGTTATGCTGGGTTGCGGGGCTTCATCCGTGCGCTTCAGACCGCCGCTTATCGTCACGACGGACGAACTGGACCGGGGGATAGACCTCATCGATACGGCGCTGCGGAAGATGGACCGGTAGATGGGTCCTGATCGCTGGCCTGTTTCCACGATTCCCCACGATTTTCCGCAACGGATCGCTTCGTGTGCGGAGGCGCCTGCCGCACTGCTTCGTCATTCCTTGCCAGCGCGCCCTTCTCAGTCTCTGGGCTTTGCGGAGGTAATCGGAGTGATCTATGCAAAATATGCATAGATATACCCCGAATTATGCAGAATTCGTATAGTTCGGATCGCCAGCCCTCGAAACGCCATTATTCGGAACCCGGATCGTCCAGCCTCCGACTATGCGGAGCCCATATCGTGCGGACCGCAGCAGGAGGCTATGCACAGGAAATCGCGCCCGATCCGTTATTCGCCTTGCTCGTTTTCCGCTCCTTCTCCTTCCTCTCCTTCCTTGCCGTTCTCCTCGACCACAAGGCGGGTGACGTCGGCGATGGCGTCTCCTTTCTTCAGGTGAATGAGGCGGACGCCCTGCGTATTCCGGCTCAGCACCGAAATGTCGCCTACATTCATGCGGATCATCAGGCCGTTCTGGGTCACGATCATCAGGTCGTCGTCGCCCACCACATCCCGGATGGCTACAAGCGGCCCCACCTTTTCCGTCGTTTTGAGCGTGATGCGGCCCATGCCGCCTCGTCCCTGCGGCGTGTAATCCTCCATGCGGCTGCGTTTGCCGTAGCCGTTTTTGCTGATAGCGAGAATTTCCCGCTCCCCGTTTTCCACCACGACCATCCCGACCACGTCTTCACCCTCGCGCAGCGAAATGCCTCGCACGCCGCGCGTGTCGCGCCCCATGGGACGGGCTTCCTTTTCGTCGAAGCGAATGGCCTTTCCGCCCGACGAAGCCAGAAACACATGGGCGTTGCCGCTCGTCAGCCGGGCCTCGATCAATTCGTCTCCCTCCACGACGGAGATGGCGATGATCCCCGACCGCAACGGGCGCTTGAAGGCTTCCAGCGCCGTTTTCTTGACCAGCCCCTTGCGCGTGGCCATCATGACGTAATGCGTTTTGCGGAACGCCTCGTCTTTGAACTGCGCTTTCGGCACCGCGAGGACGGCCCGTACGCGGTCCCCTTGGTCTATCTGTATCAGGTTACGGATCGACCTGCCTTTGGCGGTGCGCGATCCGTCCGGTATCTCGTAGACGCGCAGCGAGTAGCACTGGCCGTCATCGGTGAAATACAGCAGATAATCGTGCGTGGACGAGACGAACATGTGCTCGACATAATCCTCGTCCCGCTTTCCGGTCCCCTTCATGCCGATACCGCCCCGCCCTTGCTGGCGGTATTCGGCCAGGGAGGTCCGTTTGATCAGCGCCTGGTGCGAGATGGTAACGACCACCTGCTCCTCTTCGATCATGTCCTCCATCTCGAAATCGCCGCCGCCCATATAGTCGATTTCCGTGCGCCGCTCGTCGGCGTACTTGTCCCGGATATCGAGCAACTCGTCCTTGATGATCTGCATGCGCAGACCGCGTTCGGTGAGAATGTTCTCGAGGCGGTCTATTTCTTCGAGGACATCCCGGTATTCCTGTTCGATCTTCTGGCGTTCGAGGCCCGTCAGGCGGCTCAGCCGCAGCGCAAGGATGGCGTCGGCCTGGAGCTGCGTGAGCGAGAACATGGAACCGTCCGCGGGCGGCAAGCCGAGCCGTTCAAGCTGCGCTGCCGTCAACTGCTCCGGATAGACCCCTTTCATCAGGTTGGCGCGGGCCGTATCCGTATCGTCCGAATGGCGGATGATCGTAATGACCTGATCGAGATGGTCGAGCGCGATCGTGAGGCCTTCGAGGATGTGCGCCCGTTCCTTCGCCTTGCGCAGATCGAACCGGGTGCGCCGCTCCACGATCTCGTGCCGATGCCTCACATAATGCTGTATGGCGTCTTTCAACGTGATGATCTTCGGGCGCCCGTTTACCAGCGCCACCATATTCACGCCGAAGGACTGCTGGCACTGCGTGTATTTGTACAGCTGGTTCTGCACGACGAGCGGCATCGCATCGTTTTTTATCTCGACCACGATGCGCAGGCCGTCGCGGTCGGATTCGTCGCGCAGGTCGCTGATGCCCTCGATGCGCTTTTCCTTGACGTAATGGGCGATTTTCTCGAGTAGCGAACTCTTGTTGACCTGGTAGGGGATTTCCGTAATAATGAGCGCGTCCCTTCCGGCCCGAATTTCTTCCTCGTGCATTTTGGCGCGCATCACAATGCGGCCGCGGCCCGTCCGGTACGCTTCCTGCACGCCTGCGTAGCCGTAGATGATGCCGCCCGTAGGAAAGTCGGGGGCAGGCAGGTGCTCCATCAGGCCGTCGATGTCGATGGCGTTGTCGTCGATATAAGCGATGACGGCGTCGATCGTTTCCTTCAGATTATGCGGAGGGATTTTCGTGGCCATGCCCACGGCAATGCCGTCGGAGCCGTTCAGGAGCAGATTGGGAATCGCCGCAGGCAATACGGACGGTTCCTCGAGGGAGCCGTCGAAGTTCTCCTGAAAATTGACCGTTTCCTTCTGGATGTCGCGGAGCATTTCCTCCGCGATGCGCGTCATCCGGGCCTCCGTGTACCGCATGGCGGCGGCGGCGTCCCCGTCGATCGAGCCGAAGTTGCCCTGTCCGTCGACGAGCGGAGACCGCATGGAGAAACCCTGGGCCATGCGCACCATGGTGTCGTACACCGAGCCGTCCCCGTGCGGGTGGTACTTCCCGAGCACTTCCCCGACCACGCGGGCGCTTTTCTTGTAGCCGGACCCCGCTGTCAGGCCCAGATCGCTCATACCGAACAGCACGCGCCGGTGTACGGGCTTGAGGCCGTCGCGGATGTCCGGCAACGCCCGGCTAACGATCACCGACATCGAATAATCGATGTAGGAGGACTTCATTTCCTCCTCGATATTGATCGGGATGATCCGCGAGTCGTCCTGTTCCATATAGGTTACGTACCGGTTGGAATTGCCTCGATGCTTCCCGGAGGAATTCCGGGAAAGACCCTATTCTGACAAAATACGAAATTTGCCCCTGGATTGCAACTTTTCGGAGATTCCCGGAAAGTTCACAAGTCTTTGATATGCAAGGAATTAAAGGGAAATTTCGTGAAGGGGTTATGGGGTGTGTGGCCGGGGTGTTTGCGATGGGGGCGGCGGGCAGAAAATCAAGACGCTATATCCGGGGTGTAATCCGGCAGGTTTTACTTGACAGGACAATATCGGATGGCGTATTCTGGAAGTAGGTCAAGTGCCGTGCAGGGTGTTCTGCTTGGCCCGTAAACTGTACCCTGGAAGCCCTTTTAATCTTCCCAAACCTTCATAGATGGCCCGAGGTGATACATGGAGTAGGGTGGAGTGTGAAGCGATCGTTGCCGATTATATCGATATGTTGTCGCGCGAATGTCGTGGAGAGCCCTTTAGTAAAGCGGAGCATCGTCGAGTTCTGCAAGAGAAGTTGAACAACAGGTCCGAAGGTTCCATAGAATTTAAACATCAAAATATATCCGCGATATTATTGGAAGAAGGCCACGTTTATATACAAGGTTATCTCCCTGCTAAAAATTATCAAAGAATGTTACGGGAAGTGGTCGTAGACAGGCTGGCCATAGGAGGAAACAACCTGATTGAACAAGAAGATATACTGAATCAGGAGTTGGGCATGTTATTTGACAAGTCGAATTTTGAAGAGGTTCTTGTTGCTCCTCCAGAGAAGAAAATTACACCTCTAAAGAAAGGAATCGTATCCGAGCCTGCTCTCGGGTATACTGCCCGACCGCGCCGTATCGACTACGCCGCGCGGGAAGCGCGTAACAGACAACTCGGTGAACGAGGAGAGGAATTTGCACTGGAATACGAAAAATTTCGCCTGAGACATTTGGGGCGCGACGATTTGCTTTCCGACGTAGAATGGACAAGCAAGGAGCGTGGCGATGGCGCGGGGTATGACATTCGCTCGTTTGATGGTCAAACGGACAATGAACTTTTTATTGAGGTGAAAACCACCAATAGCGGTATATATCAGCCCTTTTTAATTACGCAGAACGAAGTTGCTTTTTCGGAGGAAAGGGGTTCGCAGTATGCATTGTATCGATTGTTTTCTTTTAGTCGCAATCCTCATATGTTCTCGCTTCCAGGATGTATCAAGCAGCATGTTGCCCTTGCCCCGCAGCTGTATAGGGCAGAGGTGCAACAATAACAGTGCAGCGCCACGCAATCTGGCTACGCTTCAGGGGAGTAGGTTGGGAATTATACGTTTAACTTGACAAATCGGGTTTCACCTTGCGATTGGCGGCTCGAAAAATCGCTCGCACCACCCCCTCCGCCGTCGCTTCTTCCAATCGCTTGTGGCCCATCTCTTCGTCTCTTTTGCAAAGCCAAAGGTGGTGGTCTATGACACGATTCACACGATCCATGCTGTCGGTACATGCTATCTCACGCCCGGCGCCGTACACGATATATTGCATGTCTTTCATGTTCTCTCTTTTGTTAGGGAACGGGCTTGGGCAAGCATATCCTCGACGGGCGTGGACTTGCTTGCGGGCAAGATGTCCACGCCTGTCCATGTGGGGAGAATCTTGGCGGGGAAGTTGCCGATAATGCCCAGTTCCGGGTTCTCGATTTTGACATTCACGACAGCCATGTGCCCCTCTTCCCAGTTGAGGCGGTCATAAGTCTCTTGGGTGTTCTGGTAGTACCATTGCCTCACAGCGTCGTCTGCTGATCCGTTGAACGTAAACGGCTTGTCCGATCCCTTGTCAAACTCGATTGGGCTGTCAATGGGGGTAATGGTGTATGTGTTTGTTTTTCCGCTGTCTATAAAGTAGGTCATCTTCTTCCGGGTTTAGGTGGTTGTCGCAAGCCCCTTTCTTTTTGGGACTTATACGGATGAATGAACATCGTACGGTTCCTGGCGATAGCCGCGCCTTTGAGCAACGAATTGCTCGCCGGTCTTACCGACGTGATCAAGCCTGCCTCGCCAATAAGTGGTTCAGGTTGATCAGACAGATTCCCGCGGAAATTGAAGGTGTAATGTTGCGACCTTGTTTCCAGCCGATCAGTCCGACGAAACCCATGTCAAGACGAACACACAGAACCCATAGTCCATTCTTCGAGGCAAAGGTAGCCCTCGTCACCGTGCGCGGCGACAGCACGTTTGGCGAGCTCGCTTGGGTCCCCGATGTTCCGTTTTGTCCATTTTGAGTAGAAATTACTCCTTTTTTAAACAATTTATCTCCTTTTTTTGGGTTTTTTTTACTCAAAATGGTGTATTCAAGGCGCATTTAATCCCCTGTATCGTTATGCAATTCGAATTCGACCTCGGAGAAAGCAAGCGCAATCTCCAGAAACGCGACATGGGCTTTCAAGCGGCGCAAGCCTTATGGGACGATCCCCAACTGCTCGAAGCGCGTCTTTCTTTCCCCCGGAACCTTTCCCGTCGCCGTGCTAAAACAAGATGCCCAATCCTTACACCCTGGCATGCCGTTGAGGCGATCGCTGTTCATGCGCATTTCGTATTGTCTCTTGCAGGTGCTTCTGTCCATTGCGATTGCAGGAGCGACGCTCGCTCAGGATACCGTCCGGGATAGCGCCTCGCTCAGCGGATATGTCCGCGACGCCACTTCCGGGGAAACCCTGCTATTGGCGAATGTGCGGGTGGAGGGCACGTCGATCGGCGCGGCCACCAACAACTCGGGGTACTACACGGTAGCGAACATTCCGCCGGGCGCCTTGACGGTTTCAGTGTCCTACATCGGGTATCGCACGGAACGCGTCGAAGTCGAACTGGCCCCCGGCGAGCAGCGCCGGCTGGATGTCGAACTGCTTCCGGAAGAGCAAGCTATCGAGGAAATCACGGTCACCGGGGAGCGGGAGGAGTTGTACGAAGCCCGCAAGGTCGGCATACAGCAACTCCAGACGCAGCTCATCAAGTCGCTCCCGGCGCTTCTTCAGCCGGACGTATTCCGATCCCTGCAACTGCTGCCCGGCGTGAAGGCGTCTTCGGATTATTCCAGCGGTCTCTATATCCGGGGCGGCGGTCCGGACCAGACGCTTATTCTGCTCGACCGTACGTCCATCTATAACCCGTCGCATTTCTTCGGCGTATTTTCGACATTCAACCCGGACGCCATCAAGGACGTACGCCTCTACAAGGGTGGATTTCCTGCCGAGTACGGCGGGCGTCTGGGTTCGGTGGTCGATATCTACAACCGGGACGGAAACCGGCGCGAATTCGACGCCGGCCTCAGCATCGGTTTGCTTTCTTCGCGGGCGATCGTCGAGGGGCCGTGGAGCCGCGGTTCCTATATGCTGGCGATGCGGCGATCCACCATCGAGCCGGTATTGTACTTTTTGCGCAAGGCGGAGACAGAGGGCATTCCGGACGCGTTTTACTTTGTGGACGTGAACGGGAAATTCAATTTCGATCTGTCGAACAGAGACTTCGTTTCGCTTGCGTTCTATGCCGGGCGGGATGTGCTCGATATCGAAATCGTGGATGCTGCACTGGCGAGTATCCGGTACGGGAACAGGACGTTGAGCGTGAACTGGACCCATCTTTTTTCGCAGGAACTCTTTTCCAACTTTACGTTCACGGGATCCCGGTATTTCAACACGCCGACGATCAATCTGGCGGCCACGCCTATCGAGAACGAAAACACGGTAGACGATATTTCCGTCAAGGGCGACTTCGAATATATCCCCGGCGGGAATATGTCCGCGAAGGCCGGTTTCTGGTCGGGATTTCTGACCTTGCGTTTTCGCACGGATTTCAACGAGGAAACGGCGATCAATTGGCGTACCCGGAGCGTGTATACCTCCGCGTATGCGCAGGCCAGCTGGCGCCCGGCGCCCCGCATGACGGTCGAAGGCGGCATCCGGGGCAATTATTTCGAGGAAGGCGGGTTTTTCCGGGCGTCGCCCCGCCTGTCGTTCGAATACGAGCCGACGCCGGCCTTGCGGCTTCAGGCCGCCTACGGGCGGTACTACCAGTTTCTTACGCTCATAACCAGCGAACTTTTACCGGGATTCGACACCTGGCTGGCCACCGGAGAGGGGGTACGCCCTTCGCACGGCAATCAGGCGGTAATCGGCATGAAGCATATCTCGCCGCTTGGCTTCAATCTGGATGTGGAGGCCTATTACCGCACGATGGAGAATCTCTTCGAATGGGATCCTTTCGTGCAGGACGTAGCGGGGCTGGCGTATGCAGAATTGTTTCGTGTCGGGGACGGCCACGCCTATGGCCTTGAAACGACGGTGCAGCGCGTGCAAGGGCGCGTAAACGGGTTTGTGGCCGGCACGCTGAGCCGGACCCGGCGACGGTTTCCGATCGTCAACGATTTCAGGTTCTATCCGCCCAAATACGATCGCACGCTGGACGTGAAGACGGTCGTCAATTTTGAAATATCGAGCGCTTTCCGGGCCAGCGCCGTCTGGGTCTATGCGACCGGTCAGGCCTACACCGAACCGTTCGGACAGTATCGGCTCGTGAATTCGCCGTTCGATTCGGACTGGTCCAATGTACTGGTTACGGAATACAACAATCGCCGCCTGCCCGCCTATCACCGGCTGGATCTCGGCGTTTCCTGGCGCACCACATTGTTCGGGGCGGGTTTCGAACTGCAAGCGCAGGTGCTCAACGCCTACAACCGGCGCAATATCTGGTTTTATTTCTTCGATTTCACCGATGCGGCGGATATCGTACGCAACGACATCCCGCAGATTCCCGTGCCCCTGCCGAATATCTCGTTCACCTTCGATTTCTGACATGCCTCCGACCTTTGCATGGATATCCGTTCTTGCTGCGGCTGTCTTTATGGCTGCGCTGTCCGGTTGCGATACCGTCGATCCGCCGGCGTTCGAGGAAGAGATCGTTGTGGAGGGCTATCTCGAAGCCGGACAACCTGTCGGCTACGTTACCGTGAGCCGGACGCTTCCGGTCAACGAAACCTACGATCCTGCCGCTCAGGCTGTGCCGGGCGCCGCGGTGCGCATCGAACTCCTTGAAAACGACGGCAACGGCGTCGAGGCGTCCTGGGACTTGTTTGCCCCCGACGCGGCTTCCGGACGGTACCGCACGCGGGAGGTAGTGGATGTGTTGCCGCTCCGGACGTACCGCCTCGTCGTGGACGTTCCCGGAGCCGGAACGATCACGTCGGAAACGACGGTGCCCGCCCTTTTCCGGTTTGTGGACAGGGAAGAACGAACGTTCGTGTACGATACGGGCGAAGCGCCCCTGTTCGAAATTACGGAGCCCTTTTATCCCGGCCGTCAGAGCATTTTTCTGATCACCACGGTTTCGCTCGAGCCCGATACGACGAATCTGACCCCGTTCTACGAAGTCACCAACGAGGATATTTTTACGCTTCGCGAGAACGTGTCGCCGCCTCTGAACGGCGAGAATTTCGACCGGACGCCGAGCGGCGGAATGCACATCCGCTATCCGTGGATCGGTCTGACTTTTTATGGGCTCAACGAGATGCGGATTCAGGCGATCGACGACAACGTGTTCGATTTTGTGCGCTCGAACGCGGTGCAACAGGGGGGCGAGGGCGGCGGTTCGACATTAGCGCCGGGCGAAGTGCCTAATGTGATCGATCATGTGGAGGGCGGGCGCGGCCTGTTCGGCAGTTTCGCAACCGCCTCCATACGGTTTCGGGTGCTGCCCAATCCGGACCGGTAGCCCCGGAGCGCCACATCTTTAAAGCGGTCTGTTGGTTTGGGCTGCTTCTCGTCCGAAGACATTGTCCAGGATGCCCAGCGCCGCGCGCCGCGTGTACATGTGCACCGCTCGTTCGAGTCGATCTCTTTGCTGTGCAGTGAACCATGCCTGTGCGTGCGTACGCAAGAAGCCCGCACGGGGCATTCCCGCGCGGGCTTATGCATGGCTTCGACCGGCAGGAGCCGCTCGGTTATGAGTGATCCGCGCTACGAAACCGCGATGCGGTGCGGACGGGCGGCTTCCTCCTTCGGAATGCGGATGGTGAGCACTCCGGCTTCGTAGGAAGCCGCAATGCGCCCCCCGTCGCTGGTCGCCTTCGGCAGGCGGTACGAGAACCCGAACTTTCCGCGGACCCTGTCGGCGCGCACCGACTTCTCGCTCTCATCGAGGGCGGGAATCTCCCGTTCGCCGCGCACGGTCAGCACGTTCTCCTGCCAGTGGATGTCGAACTCGTCCCTGGTCATGCCGGGCGCGTCCGCATGCAGGACGTATTCCTGCTCCGATTCGGCGATGTCCACGCGGGGGGACCAGTTGACCGCATTCCCGTCCGGGGAGCAGCAGTCCGTGTCGGTGCAGATGTTTCCGAGGCTTCTCGCGGGGAAAAAGTTATGAAAGAGCCGGTCGATCTCGTGCTGCATAGTGTGCAACCCGCTGACCGGCGTAAAGCGTACGAGGCTATTCATGATGTACCTCCCAAAGGGATGGTGGGTTGGTTGCGTGAATGTTGCCTTCCTGTTTATCAAATGCCGTGCCGATGCGAAAAGTGTGACAGAATGGCATACATTTTTTGCCGCTGTGCATTTCACCAAAGTGGATTTTCCCAACCCCAGGGCACGGGTTCAATTCGGGGTTTTGCTCTATCTTTGATCCGACTTCCAAACGTCCTTCAACCCTTCAAAAAAACTCATGCAAATCGACGCATCTTCCCCGGTCATGGTCACCGGCGCCACCGGATATGTGGCCGGATGGATTGTCAAATATCTTCTTGAAGCGGGCGTGACCGTGCATGCGCCGGTGCGGGATCCGGGCAATGCGGACAAACTGCACTACCTGAACAGGATTGCAGAAAGCACGCCGGGTACGATCAAATACTTCAAGGCGGATCTGCTCAGCGAGGGGTCTTACGCGGACGCGATGGCCGGCTGTTCGATTGTCTTCCACACCGCCTCGCCTTTCCGGCTCGGGGTTGCGGATCCCCAGAAAGAACTGATCGACCCAGCGCTACTCGGCACCCGGAACGTACTGGAAGAAGCCAACCGCACGTCCAGCGTGCAGCGTGTGGTGCTTACCAGCAGTTGCGTCGCGATATACGGCGACAGTGCCGATCTGGCCCAAACGCCCAACGGAGTCTTCACGGAAGAGATATGGAATACCACCTCAAGTATTGTCCACCAGCCGTATTCCTTCTCGAAAACGGTTGCCGAGAAAGAGGCGTGGAAGATCGTCGGGGCGCAGGCCCGGTGGAGACTGGTCGTCATCAATCCCTCGCTGGTGCTGGGACCGGGAATCAGTCCCCATGGCACCTCCGCGAGTTTCGATCTGGTCCGTCAGTTTGGGGACGGCACCTATAAAATGGGGGTCCCGGATATGCATCTCGGAGCGGTCGATGTGCGCGATCTGTCCCGGGCGCATATCGCCGCCGCCTACCTGCCCGACGCCGAGGGGCGTCACATCGTATCAGGCCACAATACGACCTTCACGGAGATGGCCGGAACGCTGATCGACAAATATGGCAAAGACTATCCGATTCCGCGGCGGGCCATGCCCAAGTGGTTGATCTGGCTCATGGCGCCCATGGTCAACAAAGACATTACCCGCAAAATGGTGTCCCGGAACATGGGCCTCCCTTGGATAGCCGACAATTCCAAGAGCAAACGCGCTCTGGGTATGACGTACCGGCCGCTGAAAGAGTCCATGACGGACTTCTTTCAGCAGATGATAGACAGCGGGGCGTTTGGGGAGGGGTGAGGGGGCGGATTCCGTATAGCGCGCAGGAGCGAGCTACGGCGCTCTGCTGAGCGTACCCGATGTCGTTGTTTCCGTTGAAATGGACATAGACATTGAGGGGGCGTCGATCGACTGACCGTCCACCTGCGGCATTTCCATGACCATGTCGGTATTCATGGTCATGTTCGTGTTGTAGGCGACGGTCAATCCGGTTGCCTCGTCTAGTTCGTACGAGCTTTCAAGCGCACCCGACAGGTTCTCGAATTTCATCTCGACGCCGGGCATGTTCGGAGCACCCGGTAGATTGAACCCGGCGTTATCCGAGTCGGACAGGGTTCCCGCAGCTTCGATGGTCGCCGAACCGTCGCTGCGGTCAGCCAGCGTGTATGTCGTTCCGAACTCGATTCCGAGCGCGCTCACCGAGTTCGTCCAAGTGTCTCCGATTGCCACCGGATGATCGGGCATCGAGAGACCGTCCTGCCCGATCATCTGTTTCATCTGCTCTTCGCCGAAGTTCTCCTCGAGGAACAGGCTTGTCATGGCGCGAATCTCGTCCGGTGCGTCCATCCGATCCAGCATTGCCTCCATCATCGAGTCGAGTCCGTCGAATTCGACCATCTCGCCGTCACGGGTCATCACCATTGTGAACGTCACCCCGACCATCCCCTGATAGAGATCGTTCAGGTCGAACGGGGCCTGGTCCAGGCCGGGCATTCCGCCCATCTCCGCCGACGCGGCCGTAGTGGTGTACCGCACGATCACTGTGTCGTCGGCGACCGCCTCGAACACCACATCGTGGTCCATATGCACGGTCATTATCATTTCGATGTCCATGCCCTGTGTTCGAGTTTGCGACCGAGTCTCCATCGTCATTGCGCCCTTGTAGCGGACTCCGGGTTCCGGGTCAAGCCGGTAGACGAAATCCTGGGCGCTGCAAGCGGTCGACATAAGAAGCGTTGCGGCGATGCAGAGTGTCGCCGGAGAATTGCGTCGGGGCATCCTGGTTCCTCCGATGTTTCTGATTTTCGAGACGGTAGTCCAGATCAATGCTGAGTCGGATGTTTGGCGAATACAGTTTATGGAAGCAAAAATATCGTGAGAATCAGCCTGAATGTCAAACGGCGCGCAAGCAAGGCCGTTTCGGGCTGCTACTCCACCAATCTTCCCTGAAACTGTCAGGCTGCTCCCGCCATTATTCCCCCTCACTAAGCAAACCAGTGCAGAATCTTTCGGTCCTTTCTGGACACCGTGTCTTTCCTCAACCGCTCCCGCGCTTCCAGCACTTTCTCCACGATGATTTCGAGGTTCTCCCGGTCTACGAACGGGGACATGATATAGGATTTCAGGGCCACGACGGGTTCCCCGTAGATGGTGTGCCGGTAGCAATCCGTCAGGGAAAGCAACACGCCCCGGCCCGCCATGGCCTCCTCGTGCACATACGCCGAGACCTTCCGGTTGTAGTCGTTGTATGCGAGCAGGGCGTCCCGGCAGGCGGGGTCCGTGAATTCCTTCCGCCTGTTCGTGAAGGTCGCAAACGCCTCCTTACCGGGAGGGTATACCCGGAACAGCGTGACCGGTCCGTAATTATCCCGGTTCAGCACGATAATGCCTTCGTGCCCTTCGAGATGCTCCCGCAGGAGTTGGGCCATTTCCACGAGATGCCCTATCAGGACGCGTATGCCCTGCACGCCGAGCAAGCGGTAATTGGCGAGCGCCGCCATGGGACCCGTCGCCGCCCGGGACGTCTCCAGCGTATACATCCCCGGCTTGTATTTCCCGAATTGGTAGAGATACGGCATCTGCTCCCGGTCGCGTTTCAGCAACCGGAGGTCTTTGTAGTCCTTGACGAGCACGAGGCTGGATATGTAGGGCGTAAAACCGGTCTTGTGGAAATCCACGCCCACGGAGTCGGCGAGCGGCAGATGGCGTATCCGCCGGCATGCGCCTGCGAGCGCCCGCAGGGTGCGGGGCCGGAAGCCCAGCTCGTTCTTCTCGAAATCGTAGTCGTTGAAGACCGACCAGGCCCACCCGATCACGGCATCGGCGTGCACATGCGGGCGGTAGGGGAGATCGAATTCCTCGACCAGCCTGTCCCGAAGCGCGACAATAGCCTGCAGGTCGTCCACGCCGAAGGCGTCGGTGCTGCCCATCGTCGCAATGAAGGCCGCGATCTTTTTGCCGTCCTGCAGCGCCGTGCGCGCTGCCTCTTCGAGCAGGTTCAGGTCGATTTCGTTTTCGGGCGTGGTGGGAATAGAAACCACCTGATCCGAGCCTATGCCGACCCATCCTGCAATGCTGTACGCGCAGTAATGGCCTGTGTCCGCCACAAACACCACAGCCTCTTCGGACAATCCGTGGCGCAAGGTTCCCGGGCAGGCCTTTTCCAGGCCGATCCGGATTCCGTACAGCGAAGTGCCGGTGCCCCCGAACGTGAACACGCCGGCGGCCTCTTTCTGATCATAGCCGATCAGTCCGGCAGTAATGCCGGTGGCTTCGATCTCGGCCAGCGCAAAGAGCCGGCTGTGTTCGTCCCACCCCAGGTTCGGGTTGTGCAGGGCGGCGAGCAATACCCCGATCACGCTGGGAATGGAGGGCGGGCAAATGACGTTCTGCTGTGTCCGCGGATGTCCGACGACCGTCATTCCCCGCAGGTAGCTTACGAGTTCGGATGCGACCTCTTCCACCGAGGACATGTCCTGGGGTAACTCGGCGTGTCTTGCCTGCTCGTAGTCAGGTTCGACGACGGGGCCGAGCATCGGCAAGTGCATTTTTAGGGCATCCACCTGATTCAGCGCATTCATGAACGAGTGCACGAGATACGAGTCGTGAATCCGGTCAGAAGTCGGCTGGGGAAATGCGAGCCGTATATCCTTGATAATTTCTCTATAAGGCGCAGCCATATCTTACCTCTCTCTTTTATACCACAATACTCCGCCGGGAAAAATTCAACCGGCGCCCTCTTATCCTTAAGGATACTCTGATATCCCTAATGTACTTTATACGAAAACGGGTTCCCGATAGATGCGGGGGAGAGGAGAATTCCTGTCCAGTTGGGCAGACAGAGGGGCCAGTTTTTTCTGCCGTTGTTACAGCGCCTGTGGCCTCGTGACCGGTCGCAATGTGGTGCGCTCTAAACTTAATGCTCGTCCGCCGGATTCGGCGGGCTGCGACGCCGGGAAAGCAGGGGCGTTACCGGGGAAAAATGGAAATGTCAAAAAGTAAGGCGCTCCCGGGCGTCAGAGATAATACCTGAGTCCGACCGTCATGACCCAGTTCTGCATGTTGCCCACATTGAAATCGCTTGTAAACGGCGTAACGCCGTCGGAGCGAACCGGGTCATGATCCCGGATTTGCGTCCAGAGTTTGCCGCTGTCGTCGAAACCGCCGGAGCGTATCCAGCGCACCTTTGCGCCGATTGAAACATGGTCGCGCAGCGCGTAATCAATACCTCCTGCCACTTGGAATCCCAGGCCGGTGCTCGCCAGTTCGGCGTCTATGTGGCTGAGCGTGCCCGCAGCGGCCAGTTGCCACGGTTCCGGTCCCAGATCGCTTCTTCGCAGGAATCTGCCCGAGTAGTGCATCGTCGTCGAGGCCATACCCACGCCGCCCCCGATATAGGGCGTCAAGCGTGAGCCGGTCCGCAGATCGTACCAGGCGTTGAGGAAAACATGATGGGTGCTCAAGTCATAGATACGCTCCGAAGGCGGATCGTTCGCATCCCATTCGCTGCTCTTTTGAGCAAGGGGGTCGTCGCCGCCCGGTCCGAGGGGAATGCGCCGGTCATCCGAACCCTGGCGGCGGTGGAGATATTCCGCCTCGAGGCGCAGTCCGTTGCCAAGGGTATACCCCAGCGCCGCACTGCCGGTGAAGCTTGCGCCGTGGGTGAATACGTTTTCGATTATGGATATTTGTCCCGCCGCACACTCTCCGTCGGTCGGCGCGGCGCCGGGGGCGTAAAGAAACGGGTCGCACCGGGTCAGGTGGTTCACGAAGGACTGGGAGACATCGAGATCGCCCGATATCGACAAACCTGCTTCGAGCCCGATATAAAACCGGTTGGCTGTCGGAGCGGTCCTTGCGGTCGTTTCCGGCATAGCCTCTGGATCGCGACCGAATGCGATGTCCGTGAAGTCGTTTTCGATCGTTGCTCCGTCCTTGGGGCCGGTGTTGTTGTACGCCGGATCGGGGGCGGGTGCGACGGTACCGGATATATCCTGCGCCAGAACCGTTTGGACAGACAACCCGCCGACTGTGAGCAGGCAGCAGGCGATTTTTGCTATGGTGCGGATGGAAGGAATTACTCCACCGTCACGGTGATTTTCTCCGACATTACCGGCGCATCGTGGGGAATATGGTTTTTGTCCCCAACCAGTAGTTGCAGGGTGTACACGCCCGGTTCGAGGTCAAGCGTCGTTTCTGTCTGGCCCATACCGAAGTGGATATGGGTTTCATCGGTAGGGATGGGCATGTTCAAAGGGGGCAGCTCTTCCGCATTGACCAGCAGGTGATGGTGTCCGGTGCCGGGATAGTCGATGCCCGCGGGGGCTATGCCCATGCCTTTCAGGCCGAACACGACATGCACTTTGCCGCCTTCGACTGTGGCGCCGTCTTCGGGGCTGACGATATATACCGAAGCGCCTTCGGGTGCGGCGGTGCGGGGCATATCCTGCGCGAAAGCTGCTTGCGAAAGGAGTCCGCCGGCAGCGAGCAGGCAAAGGGCGATTTTGGCGGTGGAGCGAAAGGAAGTCATGGCGTAGTAAGGTTTCGGAATGAGATCGTCCAGGATATTGCAGGATCGACTGGCCGGGTATCTATGAAAGAGAAAGAAGCGTTTCCGGTTCCCTTGCTTCATGCCCGGGCAGCAGCGATCGGGGGCGTTGGCTTACTATCTCCGTTCGTTGGAATTCCGCCTGCCGGGCGGTGTTTCCGACGCATTCATGGATGTACGCATACGAACATTATGCCGAGATATCCGCGCACTTCATACAGAGGTCCACCCACGATTGACCACCTTGCGACCGGCTCATGTCGCCGCCACAATCACAGTGTGCGCCATTTCCTGCCGGTGCAGTTTACCGAGGCGCTGTGTCACCGGCGCGATTCGCCACCGGTCTCATTCCACCACCACTGCTCCACTGCGCGCCGTCTCCTCCCGGTACAGGCCAGCAAGGCGCTGCGTCATGGGTCCGATCCGCCCGTCGCCGATCGTTCTTCCGTCGAGCTGCGTAACGCCCGCCAGTTCCCCCATCGTGCCGGTGCAGAACATTTCGTCGGCGCTGTACGCTTCCGTCAGAGACAGATTCCGCACATCGGATTCGATGCCGTGCGCTGCGCACAATTCGAGAACGACCTGCCGGGTGATGCCCTCCGGGCAGGCATGGGTATGCCCCGTCAGCACGGCTCCGTTCTTTACCAGAAAGGTATGCGTGGCGTTCGTTTCGGCAATGAACCCGCTGCGGTCCAGCATCAGCGCATCGTCCGCCCCCGCAACATTCGCTTCCGTTTTGGCCAGGATCGACTGGAGCAGATTCCCGTGGTGAATTTTCGGATCCAGGCAGTCGGGCGGAAACCGCCGTATGGAACTCGTTATGAGCGACAATCCGTCCGTCTGGTATACGGGGGCTTTGTATTCGGCCAGCACGATCAGCGTCGGGCCGCTCCGGTTCAGGCGCGGATCCATGCCCGATGTGATCTTCACTCCCCGCGTCAGCGACAGGCGGATATGCACTCCGTCCCGCATGCCGTTTGCCTCCAGCGTGCGCTGTATTTCCTCGATGATTTCTTCGTGCGAGGGAATGACGGCAAACGCCAGCGCCTGTGCCGACGCTTTCAGCCGGTCGAGATGTTCGATAAGGCGAAAGATGCGGCCCTCGTACAGACGGAGTCCTTCCCATACGAGGTCCCCGCCCTGTACCGCACTGTCGAACGGACTCACGCCCGCCTTGTCCCGGGGCGTGAGCGTACCGTTGATATTGATAAGAATATTCCGGTTGCGTTCGTCGAAGGTCTGGAGCATATCAGGCGGTGATCCGGTTGCGGTGCAATGCTTCGTACAGGGGGCGGCAGGTCTCGACCAGCTCGTGCAGCGCTTCCGGGATCTCCCGGTTTCCCGGGGGGCGGGAACGAAACCCCGTCGAGGTTGCAACCCGATCATACCAGTGAGGAGCCCAGACGCCGTCCGCGGGCCGCAGGCCGGGCTCCCAGGAGAGCATGGACGGGGTCCAGGGTACGCCGAGCGCCGCACAGAGTTTTTCGAGCACGCCGGCCGGGTTTTCCAGCACATCCCGCGCGTCGATCACGGGCGCCGGGCGACCGAACTCTTCCGTCACGCGCCGGTACAGGGCGCATTGGTTCGGCAGTCCGGTATCGTCCGGTCCGGGATTCTCGGTGATGCGCGCCAGCGACACCGCCATCTCTGCCGGATCGCGGATCAGGAAAGCATGGGTCAGCCGTTCCAGCCAAGGCCCCTCCATTTCCGGAAGCAGATGATGCGCCATATGTTTCTGGTAGTGGATTCGTTTTTCGGCGGGCGCATCCCGCTCTCCGATCTCGTTGCGCTGCCCGGAGCCGTGCATATCGGCATGCTCGCCGAGCGTATCGTGCTTCCGGGGCCCGCTGCGATTCGCTCCATCGACAAGGTCTTCTTCGTAGTCCGTTTCACCGGTCAACTTCGCCACCACCTTGCGCCAGTCCGTTTCGCAGTGCGCAATGATTTCGTCGCGTCCAGGGTGCAGGGCGCCGGTTTTCAGCAGATAATGCGCATACAGCGGCTCGTCCGTTACGAGCGTATCGCCGCGGGCTTCCCATGCGCGCATCAGCGCCGTGGAAATGTTGCGCGGTCCCGACCACATCGCAATGCGGACGACAGGATGTTCGAGCGAACCGTTCAAGATCGTCAATCGAGCGTTACCTGCGTAACGTGTCCCGTTTGCTTGTTTTTCAGGATGCGGCGCGTCGTGCCGTCGGGCAGCACCTCTTCCTTGATGACGACATGCCCGTCCACCTCGCGTACGGTCGGCGCCACTCTCGGATGCGGTTCTTCCGCTCGCCAGTCGTCCAGCACGACCTCTTCCCATTGCCTCGATTTCGCCGATTTGTAACAGGCGTCGAGGACCGCATTGACTACGTATCCGTCGTAAAAAGTTTCCATCGGCTCCCGGCCTTTCTCCGCCGCCTCGAACATATCCTGAAACATGTCCGTGTAGCCGAGCGCTTTCGATTCGTCGCCTACCGGAAAAAGCCATCCGCTCGGCGATTCGACTTTCTCGGCCACGTAGCTGCCCGTTTCGCCCGAGGTAAACATCTCGAACCCGGTGCGCAGCCAGTGGTTGAGCCAGATCGTGCCTTCTGTTCCGGCCACCTCGTCGCGCAGGTCCATGCCCCCCCGGAACGCCCAGCTTACCTCGATCTGCCCGACCGCCCCGCTTTCGAAGCGGATGAGCGCTACGCTGTGATCCTCTGCATCGATGGGGTGGACGAGCGTGTCGGCCCAGCACATAGCTTCCACCGGGCGGTTGTTTTTGCCTACGAAATTCCGGACAATTTCGATCGTGTGGCACCCCATGTCGATCAGCGCGCCGCCGCCCGCCTGTTCGATGTCCCAGAACCAGGCGCTGTGCGGCCCCGGATGCGTTTCACGGGAGCGCACCCACAAAATGTCTCCCAGTGCGCCTTCCTGCACGCTTCGGATGGACTTGAGCGTCTTGGGGGTATACACGAGGTCTTCGAGATACCCGTGAAATACGCCGGCTTCCTCGACCATGGCCAGCATGCGTTTTGCCTCGGCGGCGGTCCGGCCCAACGGTTTCGTGCAAAGGACGCCTTTACCGGCCTCTGCCGCCAGCCGGACGCATTCCTCGTGCAACTGGTTGGGCAGGCCGATGATCGCCATGTCCGTTTCGGGATGCCGGATAGCGGTTTCCAGGTCGTCGGTGTGATGGGCGATGCCCCATTCTCCGGCGAAGGTCTCCGCCCGCTCCGCGCTGCGCGAAAACACGCTGCGGATGCGGTCGCGCCCCCGGCAACCGTTGACGGCCTGCGCATAGAACATGCCGATCAGGCCGGTTCCGAGCAACGTGATGGAGGATCCTTTGGGGGTAGTGTCTGTCATGGCAGATCTAAGAATTTTTTGTCGAACGCCGGCCCGACCGGGCATACGTCCGGACGGGCGTGATTTCTTTCATAGCGGGTGTAAGGAACGGCAGGCGCAAAGCGGAGCCAGTCTTCCTATTGCGGTTTCTCGAAAGGGGACGACGGCGCCTGGGTATTCCTGGCATTCTTTAGGTGTTCGTGCAGGGCTTGATGGTATGAAACCAGTTTATTTCCGATCTTTATCTGCTCGTCCAGCCGTTTTTTGATACCAAAGATTGCAAACGGAAGAAGCGTCCAGAGTATGGCCAGCAAAACAAGAAAGATGAAGAAAATAATTGTAAGTCCAGCGGCGCCGGTGAATAGATCTTCCATGGTGGGCGGTGTCTCGTTGGGTATGAAGCAGATCGCCCCAATCTACCGACGGAGCCATTGACGTGCAATGAGTGTGCGGACGGATTATCCGACCGCCGCATCCCGTACAACTTTTCCTTTAGATCCGCTTTCCGGGATATCCTGTGCGCATTCACAGCAAGCAAATAATCGCCGAGAAACGCGCCGAAGTGCTTGTCGTGGGCAGCGGCTCCGCCGGGGCTACCACCGCCATCGCAGCCGCAAAGACGGGCGCGGACACGCTGCTCGTCGAGCGATACGGTTTCATGGGCGGCGTCAGCACCCAGGTACTGGATACGTTCTATGGATTCTATACGCCGGGCAGTTCCTCCAGAAAAGTCGTAGGCGGCGTGCCGGACCTCGTGGTGGACGCTTTGAAACAGCGCGGGGCCATGCTCATCCGCCCGAACACCTACGGGGCGGGCGACGGCGTGACCTACGACCCCGAAACGCTCAAGATGGTCTGGGAGTCGCTTGCGCTCGAAGCCGGGGTACGGCTCCTTTTTCACACCTTCGTCATGGATGTCCTGATGGACGGCGCCCGTGTGGCGGGCGTGGTGGCGGCCACCAAGCAGGGCTGGTTCGAGATCCGCGCCGACTGTATCGTGGACGCCACCGGCGATGCGGATGTGGCCGCCTGGTCCGGAGCGCCGTACGAAGGCCCCGATGAAAGCCCCGTGCAATCGCTCACGACCACTTTCCGCATGACCGGCGTGGACGATGCCAAGGCCCGCGCCGTGCGCAAGGATGAATTGCATGCCTTGCTGGCGCAAGCCGCCGAATCCGGCAAGTACGACCTGCCGCGCCGCGAAGGAAGCATCCACATTACCCCGTACCCCGGTGTGATGGCCGCCAACATGACCCGTGTGGGCGATGTGGACGCCACCGATCCCGAACAACTGACCCGCGCCGAGGTCGAAGGCCGCCGGCAGGCCATGGAGTATGCTCGTTTTCTGCGCAATTTCGTTCCGGGGTACGAGCATGCCTTCCTGACCGACTTCAGCAACCAGATCGGCGTACGGGAAAGCCGCCGTATCCGGGGCGTCTATCGGCTGACGAAAGAAGATGTGCTGGCGGCCTGCAAGTTCGACGATGCCATTGCGCAATGCGGGGCGCCCATCGAGGATCACCGTGCCGGGCGCGACACGCACTGGGAATATCTTCCGGACGGCGCAACCTGCGACATACCGTACCGCTGCCTGTTGCCGCAGCGGGTGGAGGGGTTGCTTGTGGCAGGCCGGTGCCTGTCCGCAGAGCACGACGCCCATGCTTCCGTGCGCAGCATGGGGCAGTGCATGGCGATGGGACAGGCTGCGGGTACGGCGGCGGCGCTGTCGTGCCAGGGAAAGACCCTGCCCCATGTGCTACCGGTCGATACCCTTCGGGAGCGGCTCGTCGGGATGGGCGCCGTATTGTAAACCTGTAGATCGGGAATCCCCGAATCCGTAGCGTTTCCCGCTAATTTCAACGATGCAATTATAATATCTTTTACGCATGAACTCGAAGCGCTGATCGAAGCGGTTTTGATCAGAGTATCCTAATATTTCCTGCATTGCCATGCCGATGATCCAGACGGTCCGGGGACCGATCGAAGCCGCCGAACTGGGCGTGTGCTACGGCCACGAGCATCTGCTAAGTACGCCCCCGGAGCCATCTCCCGAAGAGATGGACTTCGTACTCGACGACGAGGACGCCGCCGCCCTCGAAATGCAGAGTTTCCGCAGGGCCGGGGGATCGGCTGTGGTGGAGATGACCACCCCGGATTATGGTCGGGATCCCGCCGGCCTGCGCCGTATCTCCGAGCGGACGGGCGTACATATCGTGTGCGCCGCCGGATACAACAAGGATCCGTTCTCGGCTCCCTTCGTCAACGGCGCCTCTGTGGAAGAACTCACGGAGCGTTTCGTGCGGGAGATTGTCGAGGGCATCGACGATACCGGTATCCGCGCCGGCCTGGTTAAGGCGTCCTCCACGCTCGACGAAATCAGCCCGGTTGCGCAAAAAGTGTTTCGCGCGGCGGCCGCTGCGCATCTTCGGACCGGCGCACCCATTTCGACGCATACCGAGGCCGGAACGATGGCGCTCGAACAGGTCCGTCTGCTGGAATCCGCCGGGGTCGATCCGCGGCGCGTTGTCATCGGACATATGGATCGCAAACTGGACCTGTCGTATCACCTCGAGGTGGCTTCCACCGGCGCTTTTCTGGGATACGACCAGATCAGCAAGGTGCAGTATTACCTGGATCGGGAGCGGGCCGAGGCGATTGCCCATCTTGTCGACGCCGGACATGGAAGCCAGATACTCCTTGGGGGAGACCTGGCCCGTCGTTCCTACTGGCCTGCCTGGGGCCATGCCGAAGGCCCCGGATTTGCCTATATCCTGAAAGGGTTCGTCCCGCGTTTGCGGGAGATCGGCGTAAGCGATGCGGCGGTCGACGACTTGCTGACAAACAATCCTGCAAGGGCGTTTGCGTTTGAGACTCCCCGCCCGCCGTTTATTCCAACATTCCATCCGCTACAATGAAACCGACTACGTTCACCCGCTCACCCGCCCTGCAATTGTATTCATGCATTCGGATGCGCCGTCTACTCAGGTTTTTATGCCTGTGGATGCTGGCTGGCGCAACGGCCGCCGTTTCGCCCGTCTCGGCGCAGCCTGCCGAACGCCCCAATATCGTCTTTATTTTTTCGGACGATCATGCGACGCAGGCGCTCGGAGCTTATGGGGGGCGTCTCGCCACACTGGATCCCACGCCCAATCTCGACCGCCTCGCGGACGAGGGCATGCTGTTTCGGAACGCCTTCGTGACCAATTCCATTTGCGCGCCCAGCCGGGCAGTCATTCTGTCCGGCCTGCACAGCCACCTGAACGGCGTCGAAACGAATGCGCGGCATGACAGCCTCGAAGCGTCCATTCCCGTTTTCCCGGAAATGCTCCAGCGGGGAGGCTACCAAACAGCCATTATCGGCAAGTGGCATCTTAAGAGCGATCCCCGGGGGTTCGACTACTGGGAAGTGCTGCCCGGGCAGGGCGATTATTACAACCCGGCGTTTCGAACGCAGGAGGGGGACACGCAATACGAAGGCTACGTCAGCGACATCGTGACGGACCGGGCGCTCGAGTGGCTCGGAACCGGGCGGGACGCCGACGAACCCTTTCTGCTGATGTACCAGCACAAGGCCCCGCACCGCAACTGGCTGCCCGGCCCGACGCACCTGAATCGCTACGACGACGTGGATATCCCCGCGCCGCGCTCCCTTTTCTACGATTATTCCGGCCTTTCGACACCCGCCGTATTGCAGGAGATGGAAATCTCCACGGACCTGCGCTGGGGGTGGGACCTGAAACTCCCCCTGAACCCCGAACATCTTGACGAGGTTGCAGAAGGATACCACTGGATCGACCGCTTTACTCCGCTCCAGCGAGCTGCGTGGGAGGCGGCGTATGGCCCCCAAAACGATACGTTCTACGAGCGATACCGTGTGGGAGGCCTGCAGGAACGCGACCTGATCCGCTGGAAATACCAGCGATATCTGAAGGATTATCTGCGCACCATTTATTCGATGGACGAAAACATCGGACGCCTGCTGGATTACCTCGAAGAGACCGGCCTGGCCGAAAACACCATCGTTGTCTACAACTCCGATCAGGGGTTCTTCCTTGGCGAAAAGGGATGGTACGACAAGCGGTGGATGTATGAGGAATCGTTCAAGGCGCCGCTCATCGTGCGTTGGCCCGGCGTCGTGCAGCCCGGATCCGAAAGCAAGGCCCTGGTGCAGAACCTCGATCTTGCGCAGACCCTGCTGGATATGGCCGGCGTGGAGCCGTCTTCGCCGATGCAAGGCCACAGCTTCGTGCCGCTCCTCAAGGGAGAAACCCCCGGAGATTGGCGCGAATCCGTCTACTACCACTACTACGAATTTCCGCGGCCCCATCGCGTCCACCCGCACGAAGGGGTGCGCACCGCCGGGTACAAGCTGATCCATTACTATACGCTGGACCAGTGGGAGTTCTTCGATCTCGAAGCCGATCCGGACGAGCTCCGCAATGCGTACGGCGACCGCGCATACGCCGAAACGATCGCACATCTGCGGGAAGAGCTGGCGCGTCTGAAGGAGCACTACGATGTGCCGGTTCGGTGAGGGGATAGTGGTCTTCCCATCTCCTTCGATTAGATAAACGAAAATCGCTTCCACCATGACGCTTCACGGCAAACATCTTATTGCAGGCTGGACGAACGGCGAGGCTACGGAAGGCTTCCGGGCCTGGGATCCGGTGCAAGATACTGGCTTGGATCCTGTGTTTTGCGAGGCTACCCCTGCCGATATCGACGCGGCCGCCAGGGCCGCTGAGGCTGCTTTCGACGCCTATGCGGCCACCGAACCCGCCCACCGGGCGGATTTTCTGGAGCGTATCGCGTCGGAGATCGGGGGTCTTGGCGAGACGCTGGTGGAACGCGCCAGCCTGGAAACAGGACTTCCGGAGGGTCGGATCCGGGGAGAACGAGGCCGCACCGTGTATCAGTTGCGGCTCTTTGCCGCCGTCGTGCGGGAAGGCTCGTGGGTGGACGCCCGCATCGAACGGGCTGTGCCCGACCGTACGCCCATTCCGAAGCCTGACCTGCGCCGCATGTACGTGCCTCTCGGGCCGGTGGCCGTATTCGGAGCCAGCAACTTTCCGCTGGCCTATTCGGTGGCCGGGGGCGATACCGCCTCTGCGCTGGCTGCCGGCTGCCCGGTAATCTGCAAGGCGCATCCGGCGCATCCCGGCACGTCCGAGCTGGTGGCCCATGCTATTCTCCGGGCCGCCGAAGCTGAAAAGATGCCTGCCGGCGTATTCTCTCTGGTGCATGGACAAGGCTACGAGGTCGGGCTGGCGCTGGTCCGGCGCCCGCTGGTGCAGGCGGTGGGTTTCACTGGATCGCTCCAGGGGGGGCGTGCGCTCTTCGATGCGGCGGCGGCGCGCCCCGTACCGATTCCGGTGTATGCCGAGATGGGTAGCGTCAATCCGGTGTTTATCCTGCCTTCCGCGCTGGAGAACGGGGCGGAGGCTCTCGCCGAAAAACTGGCGGGGTCGATTCTGTTGGGCGTCGGGCAGTTCTGCACGAACCCGGGGCTGGTGTTCGGAGTCGCCGGGGAAGCAATGGAGACCTTCCTGCAGGCTTTGGGCGAGCACATCCGCCGGGCCGAACCGGCATCCATGCTTCACCGGGGCATACGCGACCGGTTCTGTGCCGGCGCCGACCGGCTGGCCGCTGCGCAAGGGGTACAGCGCGTGGCGGTTTCAGAGCGCGAGGCGGACCCGGCGCGTACGGAGGGCGGAGGCGCCCTCTTTCGGACGGATGTGAAGACGTTCCTGGCGAACGATATGCTGTCCGAAGAGGTGTTCGGGCCGTCGAGCCTGGTCGTGGTGGCGAAGGATATTGCCGAGCTCGAAAGGGTTGCCCACAGCCTGAAAGGGCAGCTTACTGCGTCAATCCACGGAGACGACGAAGATATTGCCCGCTATGACGGCCTCGTTCGTGCATTGCGGCGAAAGGCGGGCCGGTTCATTTTCAACGGATTCCCGACAGGCGTTGAGGTATGCCCGGCCATGCACCATGGAGGCCCTTATCCGGCCACGACCGATGTGCGCACGGGAGCTGTGGGAGACACCGCCATGCAACGGTTCGTGCGGCCCGCGGCCTGGCAGGATTTTCCCTCGTCCGCCTTGCCCCCGGAACTGCGCGACCGGAACGAGCGCGGTATCCGGCGCCTTGTGGATGGGGAGTATTCGACGGGGGATGTGGGGTGAAGCGGAAGGGCGGTGATGTCCGTTCCGGCCGCCTCACACGCATCCCCCGGTTTATCCGGGCGGATCACGCCGGAGGAGCGACACGATCAGAGCACGTTCAAACCGCCGTCGTCCAGCTTGCCCGGGCGGCTCCAGTAAGCGTATTGGGGCGTCCAATCCTTTTTGCCAAGTCCCGCGAGGCCGAGCAGGCTCCACATTGCGCAATAGATGTCGCCGGGGCCGAACACGCACGCGTTCTTGCGCATAATGGTGTCGCCGTCGCGTTCGTAGACCACAGCGCCAGGGTAGTTGTTTTGGTCGTTTACGACGGATTGCTCACGTATGTAGTCCCCGCCGCCGTGCGAGGCCAACCGGAACCGCCAACCGCGGGCGTTGGCGAATCGGCGCTGTGTTTCCGGCGGGTCCTTCGAGAGGAGCACTACGGAGAAGGCCGACTCCAGATGGGGAAGCAGTCCGTTGAAGCCGTCCGCCCACAGGGTGCAATAGCGGCAGCCCTGTCCCATGTTGTGGATCGCAAGCAGTTTGTCCTTTTCGCCGAACAGGTCGAGCAGCGTGGTGTCGCCGGTCAGCGTCGTAAAGGTGTAATTGCGGACAGGCGTCCCCGGGCTGGCCTTTCGCAGGGTGTTGAGTTCCGCGATCGACTCGCCGATCTGTCGTTCGAGTTCGGTAATTCTATCGTCTGGCATTCGTTACTTTCGCTGACTTTGATTATCAAAGCATTGACTATGTCCTCGAGTAAACGGGCGCGACCGGAACGAATGCTGCATCCGGCGCCTTGTGGATGGGGAGTATTCTACAGGAGATGCAGTGTAGCCGTTACACGAAGTACCCGGCGATAATGGCGGCCGTGATTACGACGGCGCTTCCCACCACCCAACGCAGCAACCGGTTTTCCGAACCGGTGATCTCGGCTCGCAGAAAATCCTTCGTGACGAGGTCGTCTTGCGATACGGTGTGTGATTCCATAATCGATTCCCGCTACTTCCGACGAGGCGTATCTTACGAAAACCTCAGCAAGGCAAAGAGGATACCGTTCATTGCTGCCGCAATACCCACTGTCGCCAGAATTATTATGCGAGTTTGCCGCTCGAACGTGGCTTCCAGCGTATCGTTCGTAAGGGGCGCACTCCGGGAATCCCGGATGATGGATACAATCGCTTCGGACTGCTTATCCGTTAAGCCTGAATTGACGAGGTTCTTGAAAATCGCGTGCGTATCCATGACCAAAGCAATGAAAAAGAATCAGGCGGTCGTTCGTGGCGACAGGTACAAGACACGCACGCAGCCGCCATCTAACCTTGCTCGTTCGAAAAACCGCAGAAGCGAGCGAGAAAAATTTCCGCGATCCGCTTCCATACTTCCTGATGTACTGTGGTGGAGATGGCGGGAGTCGAACCCGCGTCCGAATGGCCGTACCGACAAGCGTCTACGTGTGTAGTCGGTCTTTCGTGCTCACTCGCATCGAGAGCCGCCCGACAAGAGCCGGATGCAAGCAAAGGCTGATTGTTTTGACTGCAACCTGTTCAGCCGGTACGGGCCGCAGCGGGTTCATCTGAGTCGGTGCCCTGATGCGCGCCGATGAACGAGCAGCGCATTGGACAGATGGGGCTTACGCCGCCATCGCGTACGAGTAATCGTTCGCATTTACCAGTTCCCAGTCATATTAACGAGCTGGACTGAGGAGCTCGACACGCAACTTGCAGCGCGAATACCACCCGTCGAAACCATGTCATCCCCATGTGTGCAAAGAACGGCGCAGCCGTTATGACCGCGCGAGGTCCTGTCCCGGCGCATTGCGCGCACTCGTCGGAACGGAGCGGCCCGTTTGCGGCTGGGACAAAAACCCCCTTAACCCTTTCTACGGAAGAACGGGGGACAGGTTTCTTGTCGCAGGTTCAGCACGACTACGGTGCTCTCTTGTGGGGTATGGGTGTTTCGCCAAAATTACAAATAGAACACGTGAACGAGTGTCCCAAGGATTGCCAGATTAACCAGCAGGTGCAGGATGGCGATCTTGTTCATGGTTCTATCCTGGTTTGTTGACCTTCTTCTTTTGGATTGAGGAGGTGCGCTCATCCAACGCTGACCTGGTAACGTGTATAGAGGCGGATTTGGTATAACTCCCTACTCAACCAGCACCGGCGTACCCACATGCACCATCTCCCATAACCGGTCGATCGCCCGGTCGGTTACGGCTATGCACCCCTCCGTCCAGTTCACGCCGGCCCCTGTGCCGTTGCCGTGAATTTCGATATACCCGCCAAGCGGGGTGTTCATCGGGGGTATCCCGATCGTCTCTTCCGCCTCCACAATAGCACGGTATTGCTCATCCGTGATAAGCCCCGATCCGATTCCCCGTTCGGCGTCTTCCGCCGAGGGATAGTTCAGCAGAAGCGCTTTGTAGAATTTGCTGTCCGGGTTTTTCGCCACGATATGGAAGTTTCCTTCGGGCGTACGCCAGTGATCGGGTTCCAGCGGACCGCCTCTTCGTTCCTTGTCCATAATGGCATTGAGAGCCAGATCCACCGGAACCCGAAACGCCAGATTCGCTCCCCGGTACGCAAAAAGCATTTGCCGCTTCTTTGAAATGCGAAGCCACACATTGGACACGGATTCCTCGGGCACGAAGCCGGTAACGTCATCCCTCGTGCTGACATGCAGCCACCCGTCCTGCGCATCCAGCATGAAGAGCGGCTCCTGCAGGGCGAGCGGCCGAAAATCGGGCAAAGGCGCCGTCCGGTCCGGGAGTGCGTACAGCGTGCCGTCCCGCTCGACGGAATAGTATAGCGGAGGCGAAACGTCTCCGTCCGAAGGAGCGGCTCCGGACACCAAGAAAACCAGCGCAAAAAAAATCGGAAAGAATGCGGGCGTCATTCTTACTGTCCCGAAGGAAATGCTTTTGCAAGCCCCTCGACAACTTCGTCCGAAATGCCCATGGCGCTGAAGCCTCCGTCGTGATACAGCGTCTGCATGGTCACCATGCGGGTGTAGTCGCTCAGGAGCGTGACGGTATAATCCGCGCAACTTGCCGCATCCGCATTACCGAGCGGGGAAATCCGCTCCGCGAATTCGAACATGGCATCGAATCCGTCAATCCCCGATCCCGCCACAGTACGGGTCGGGCTCTGCGAAACCGTGTTGATGCGAATGCCCCGCTTGCCCAGCCGGTAGCCGAACGAACGCGCAATGCTTTCCAGCAACGCCTTGGCGTCGCCCATCTCGGAATACTTCGAAAACACGCGCTGGGCGCCGATGTACGTGAGCGCGACGATGGAAGCGCCGTCCGCGAGGGCGCCGGCTTCGAGCGCATGATGTACGATTCGGTGCAGGCTGATGGCGGAAATATCCAGCGTTTTCTGGTACCACGCGTACTTGAGTTCCGGGTACGGTACGTTTTTTCGCAGATTGACGCCCATTCCGATGGAATGCACGATAAAATCGAGCGGACCGTCTTCCTTGACCTGCGCATACAACGCGGTCAGGTCGTCGTCGTTCGTGGCGTCTGCCCACATGATCTGGCTCCCGGTTTGTTCGGCCAGACTGTTCAGTGTACCGAGGCGTCGGGCTACCGGCGCATTCGAAAGAACGAGAGACGCTCCTTCCCGGTGCGCGGCTTCCGTAATAGCCCATCCGATGCTCTGATCGTTCAGGGCGCCGAAGACGAGCCCCTTTTTTCCTTGCAACAAGCCGTTTCCGGTCATCTTCCTGTGGATTATTTTAGTAGGATACTTTGATTAAGTCCGCGAAGTTCAGAGGCTGAGAAGGGTGCGCCGGCAAGGAATGACGAAGCGATGTGGCAGGCCCCGCATAATGAGAAAGGACGCGGCCAGCGCACCCCTCTCAATCTCCCGAAGGGCGCTGCACGCCCGCATGGCTTCGAATCCGCAGCGTTTCCCGCTAATTCCGACGATGGAATCATGATGTCTTATACTCGCGAACGTGAAGCGCCGGGCGAAGTGGTTTCGATCAGAGTATCCTATAACTATATTGTCGAGGAGTTTTCGCTCGCTTCCAACATGCGCGGCGCATGCAGCATAACCGGATGCGCGCCTGAAATGTAGGAATCGGAGGTCTTATTCGCTACTGTATACGCTCTTGCCCGGTTTTTCCCGCTGTGTCATGCCTTATTCGATGTTGCGAACGTTCCTGTCTGTCCGGACCATATTGTCCCCGCGGCGGGTTGCGTATGCGCCGGCGCTCGCATGGGGCGCGTGCCTGTTGTGTCTTGCGTCGGGATGCGCGGATCGGAAACCGCCGCCCGCTCCACTGACGCCGGAGGAATCGGCCGCTGCCGATTCCATCGTCGCCTTGCTGGAACGCATCGACGAGACGGCGCTCCGCTCCGCCTTTCGGAGCGTTTCGACCCGTGCGCACACGAAACGAATCCGCACCGGGCAATTCGAAGAGGACGGTACGCTCCTCGCTTCCCGCGAACAAGAAGTGCGGCACGATGCGGAAGGGACGCGCACGATCCGCTCGGAGTCTTCCGGAACGTTCGATTTCGGTTATCTGCGCCGTTTCGTTTCGGCGGACGCCGACCTGCATGCAGCCGGTCTCGCCGCATTCGATTTGCCGGAGTATATCATTCCGGAAGACCCGCCGTATACCGTAGCCCGGAACCGGGAAACCTGGCGGTACGAATTCGCCCCCGACTCCGTGCTGTTCGCCCGCCCCGTGCGGGTCGTTCGGATTACCGCTCGCCCGGGTTTCGAAGCATCCCGGTCCATCCGGCGCGTGCGCCTGTATCTGGAACGGGCGTCGGACCGTCTCGTCGGCATATACATCGAGCGTGTGCATGCCGCGTTGTGGTTTCGGGAAGAAAGCGCCTTGTTCCTAATTGCAGATCGGCTTCCTTCCGGGACATGGGTACCGGGAAATACCCGGTTCGAAACGCATATCGAGCTCCTGCTGCGTCCTGCGCAGCGTTTCCGGAGCGCCACGGAGTATTACGATTTCGGGGAAATGGATCCGGCGTTGAATCATGACGATCCGGATCGAACCGGTTGAATGTCCGGGCAAGGCCCATGTCTCATGTAGCGCCCCCGCAATAAGCAACACACCATGGGATACTCTTATTAAGTCCGTGAAGCGCTGATCGAAGCGGTTTTGATCAGAGTATCCCATATTTTATGCGTGTTCCTTTTCATCTCGCTCGTTATTGCTAACATGCGTCCCATGGTCACGTCCCTGCGCGAGGTAACGAGCGGGCCTGCCCATGAGGCGCGTAGCCTGCTCGATGCGCAGTACACTGGTCGGCAAGGCTATATCGGGAAGGAGATCCGTTCCTGTGATGCCGTGACCTCCACGAACGACCTTGCACTGGATTGGGCCGCCGCGGGAGCGCCGGACGGGGCGGTCGTGTACGCAGAGCTCCAGACGAAAGGGCGAGGACGCATGGGGCGCATGTGGTCGGCGCGCAGCGGTCTCAACCTGACCTTTTCCGTGGTCCTGCGGCCGGTGCTGGCGCCCGACCGCTGGAATCTCATTACGATGGCCGCCTGCGTGGCGGCGGCGGAAGCTATCGACGGCTTTACGGCGCCTGTATGCACACAGATAAAATGGCCCAACGACATCCTGATCGACGACAGGAAATGCTGCGGGATGTTGCTGGAATCCGCTGGAGCGAGTCAGGCATCCGCCGCATCGCGCGCCGTCATTCTCGGGATCGGCATAAATGTCAACGAGGATACGCTTCCAACCGATATCGAACACCAGGCCACATCGCTTTTGCTGGCCACCGGGCGCCCCATCCACCGCGCTCATCTGCTCGCTGCCGTATTTGATCGTCTCGAAAAAGCGTTCGATCACCTCGAAGAAGAAGCGGTCGCTTTGAAGAAGCGGTACATGCACCGTATGCACAACCTGAATGCTCCGGTGGAACTTCGCTTTGCGCACGGGAACGGTTCCGTGCAGGGCATTGTAGCGGGACTGGGGGAGACCGGCGGCCTTCTGCTCGCTACCGACGAAGGCGTACGGACGTTTCATGCCGGCGAAGTGACCACCGTGCATTGATTACCCGAAATCCATGTGGCTCACGTTCGATATAGGCAACAGCGCGATCAAAGGGGGAGCGTTCGAAGGGAACTTGCTGCACCATGCGTTCTCGCTGCCGCACGATCCCGGAGGGATGGAATCCGGGCTGGACGAGGCTATAAACCAGGTGCGTACTGCCTCAGCCATCGTGCACCGGACCGGTATAGCGTCCGTCGTGCCGGATTCGGCCGCATGTCTGGTCCGCCTGCTACAGGGTCGGGGTCATACCCCCGTGCAAATCCACTCCGCGATGCGGTTGCCGTTCCGGCTCGACTCCGCCAGTCCCGAAACGCTGGGAGTCGATCGCCTTGCCGCCGCCGCAGCTGCCTGGCTCGAATACGGAACATCGCCGGAGAACGGCGATCCACGCCACGTGATCGTCATCGATGCGGGCAGCGCCGTCACCTGCGAGGTCTTGCATCGGAGCGGCGTTTATGTCGGGGGTACGATCGGCCCCGGACCGGAACTTGCCTTGAGTGCATTGCACCGGGATACGGCGCAGCTTCCCGACGTTGCTCCGGAGTGGCCGCCCACGCTTGTAGGCCGGTCGACGGCCGAGGCCATGCAATCCGGAATCATGTACGGATTCGTCGAGGGTGTACGCGGGCTCCTCCGCCGAATCCGGGAAACCTTGCAGGAGGAGGCTTTTGCGGTCGCTACCGGCGGATGGGGCCGCCTGCTTGCAGAACAGGCGGCGGAGATCGATCGGGCGGACGAATATCTTGTACTGAAAGGCGTGCGCCTTCTCATGGCGCTGAACGAGGCGAAAACAGGGTAGCGTCATGCGCCGGCTGCGCCGGAATGCATTCAGGTCCGCTTCACGAAGGCAACCTCTATTTTCTTCGATGCTGCATTTTCTGTCATCCCGTCCGGGTCGCACGCATATCCGTCCGGGTGCTTCCACTGTAGCAAAGGCTCCAGGTCTTCCAGCGATTCACGCACAATGAAATTGACCAGTTTTCCTCTGAGCGGTGCCACGTTTGCATCTGGTTCTTTCCGTGTTCCGTTCTTTTCGTCGTAGAACTTTACGCGCACGATTTGCGCATAACTGCATTCGTCTTCCCAGGCAGCAAGGTGTGAATCGGGCAGCATATCCCATACGAATGCGTCGGCGATAGTCCGGTTGAGGGCAGGACTGATGACGGGACGCCAGAAATCGGTCAACGCACCGATGTTCGGCACCTCCGATTCGATGGGTAGCCGGTGATCGGGAATAAGATCGTCTGGGCGTAACAGTCCGAACAATCCGGAGAAAATGATGCCGTTTTCAAGCAGGCGACGTTGCGCTCCGGTGGGCAATCCCGGAAAATCCATGGCTTCGTACATCACGCCCGGGCTGAAGCGATCCAGCGCAGCCATAAGCGGCGCATCGTAGATTTCTCGATTCAAACCGATCGCTTGCGCGAGATATTCTCCGTTGGCCGAAAACAACTCTTCGAGATTGTCTCCTGCTTCGATGGCCTCCTGCACGGCGCCGATGATCTTCCGACGTTCGGCGTTCAATTCGTTGAAGTAGTTGAACGTGTTCGGCGTGCGGTAGTCGAACATGTCCGGAACGAAAGGATTTCCCCCCGGTTGCGATTTTTCGGAAGGTGGAAGAAGAATCGAAAAGTTCGTCATGAGACAGGAAGTGCGCCGGCCGGATGCATATTGCCGGGGACGCTGATACTATCGTTTATCTTTCCTCTTCGGAAGAAGGCGAAGAAGCGCCCCGGGCGTCTCCAAGCAGCGCGTCTATTTCGTTCCGGATCCTGCGAGCCTCCTCCTCGGCGTCCTCGACGAGTCGATTTCCCGTGCGGCGTGCTTCACTGTCGCCTTCCGGGCTGGAGAAGTCCTCAACGACCGATCCGATCCGATTTGCCAGCGTTTCCAGTTGATAAACAAGGCGGCGGCGCAGCTTCCGCCCTTCCCCCGGCGCCAGTAAAAGCCCGACAGCAAACCCTGCGGACACGCCGGCTATCAGGCCCCATGCCCCTGCTCGAACGATATTACTCAATGTGTAATGTTTCATTCGATATGTGATCAGGTCAAGCTCTCAAGCCCGACGTTTATCTTCCTTTCTTCTTGTGGCGATTCTTCCGAAGTCGTTTTTTCCTTTTGTGGGTAGCGATCTTGTGTCGCTTGCGTTTACGTCCGCATGGCATAATGACGATCTCCTGTCGTAAATACGGTAGTAGTGTTTGGCAGCTTGGTTACAGGGTTCCTGCGAGGTGAATAAATGTGTACACGGAACGGCATGCCAAGTTCCGACCCGGCAAGCCAGGGCCCGGTCGGAATGCCGAACATACCGTGCAATGTTCGGGGCAAATACTTTCCGACACTCCTGCGCCGGCGCTCCACGAACGAGAAGCTACAGGAGGTGCGCCAAGTCATTTTTATTGAAAAACTTTACGCCGTATCTTATCGAGTTGTTGCGAGTCATCGAATGCAAGCTGCATGTACACTGTTATAGAGAAATCCCTGTACAAAATCAGGGAGCGGGATGCCTTCCGGTATATAGAGGAAGGGCCTGTGACGGAGCGCCCCCCGGTTGTTTTTCTGCATGGCATGCTGGGGAATTTGACGAACTGGACGGATGCTGTCCGGTCCGTTGCGGCTAACGGATACCGTGCCATCGTTCCCATGCTGCCGGTGTACACGCTTCCCAAGGATCAAACCAGCCTGGGGGGGCTGGTGCGGTATGTACACGAATTCCTCGACGTGATGAATCTTGAATTCGTGACGCTTGCGGGCAACTCGCTGGGGGGGCAACTCGCCAGCCTGTATATTCTCGCCCACCCCCGGCGCGCATGCGCGCTGATACTCACCGGTTCCTCGGGCTTGTACGAGGTGGAGATGGGAACCGGCAGCCCGCGTCGGTATGACCCGGATTTCATCCGGGAACGAGCAGCTCTCACCTTCTACGAAGAGAAACATGTGACGGAAGACCTGGTGAACGAGATGTTGGAAGTTGTCGCAGATCGAGCCTGTGTGACCAGATTGATCAAGATGGCAAGGGCGTCGAAAAACGAAACCGTTGGTACCCGCCTGCACGAGGTCCAGGCGCCTACGCTACTCGTCTGGGGGGAGAACGACACGATTACGCCGCCGGATGTCGCGAAGCAGTTTGAGGAGCTCATCCCGGATGCCGAGTTGCATTTTATCGAGAAGTGCGGTCATGCCCCGATGCTGGAACACCCCGATACGTTCAACCGGATCATGCTGCATTTTCTGCACAAACGCGTGAACGCCGCCACCCTGGCGGTATAAGGGGGCATAGCGCCGGCTGCAGCGAAGATACCCGTTGCTTTTCATGCGTACGCATAAGAACGTTCGCTACCCTTGCTCCGAAAGTCGGCGTATCATGAAACGATTATGCGCACCGGCGTTGCTTCTCGTCATTTCTTTTTTTCTTTCGGCGTGCGCTCCATCCCTTGCTCCCCTGTACCGGGATTACGATATGCCGTCCCCGGATACGCTCCTTGCGGTTGCCGTTTCCGAATCGATGAACCCGTCGGGCGAGCCGTCCGGCATGGCGCCGGATGAGGGTGTCGGCGCAAGGACCGTCCCCGAACGGATCGTTGCCGCCCTGAATGAAGCAGGATGGGATACGACAGCCACCGACCTGCCCCACGCCATTGCAACGAAGGAGCGCGTATTGCGGCGGTGGGGAATGTACAGCATCGTTTTTTATCTGGAAGTAACCCCGCTGGGGCGCGATCACGTGCGCATCTACATACATCCGTTCCGGAAATACGTATTCGGCAAGGCAAGCAAAATTCAGTATCTGACCCGCCGGATTCGATCCCGGTTTATGTCGGAGCTCGACGAAGCATTCTCGAAGCACGGCCTGAAACCCGCCGGAACCCCGTTCGAACGGGACGATACGATCTTGCGGTAAGCGGTTCCGGTGTGAATCTTATTACAAGAAATATCCGTAAGACGGATCAGGTACCTTTTTCCATAATTATGCGCCGCCATGAATAGCCTTGCAAGGCGCTTCGTTCCGCTTCTTTTTCCGGCAGGCTTGCTGTTCGGCCTGTTTTTTCCCGCGCCCGGTCAGTCGCAGGATATTTCCGCATCGTCTCCGGACACACTGTTCGAGATGCCGCTGGCCGACGGTCCTGTGTACATTGTTCCGATTCAGGGGCCTATCGACAATGTGCTGGCCCGGTACGTGGGGCGGGCCGCCGGCGATGCGGAAGCGGCAGGCGCGTCTCTGATCGTTTTTCACGTGGATACGTTCGGCGGTCTGGTGGACGCCGCCGATGCGATTCGCAAGATTATCCTCGATGCCGAGCCGGTTACGGTAGCGTTTATCGACAAGAACGCCGCCTCCGCCGGTGCGCTCATATCCTATGCCAGCGACCGCATCGTGATGGTTCCGGGCGCCTCCATCGGGGCGGCCACAGTGGTGGAGGGCGGTTCGGGAGAAGCGGCGCCGGACAAATACCAGAGTTACATGCGGGGGTTGATGCGGGCCACTGCCGAGGCCAATGGGCGCGATCCGCGTATTGCGGAAGCCATGGTGGATGAAGAACTGGAGATCGAGGGGGTATCCGAAGCCGGCAGCGTCTTGACGCTTTCTTCCGAGGAAGCGCTTCGGCTGGGTGTAGCGGACGCCATTCTTTCCGATATAGATACGGTAGTGGAACAAGCCGGTCTTGCACCGACCGCTTCGGTGGCGCACCGCGCCTCGACCCTGGAACGGGCGCTTCGATTTCTCAGTTCGCCGGTTCTTCAGTCCCTGCTCATGCTGATGATGATGGGTGGGTTGTACTTCGAATTGCAAACGCCCGGCGTCGGATTTCCCGGGGCTATCGCCGCGGTCGGCGGCGCCATGTTTTTTGCGCCGCACTACATGATCGGCCTCGTCCAGAGCTGGGAAATCGTGCTTTTCGGCATCGGGGTGTTGCTCCTGCTTGCCGAGATATTCGTGATCCCGGGCTTTGGCGTGGCGGGCATCGGCGGGCTGGTGCTTGTGGCCGGTTCGCTTTTTGCGGCTCTGGTCGGTAATGTCGGGCTCTCGTTTCCGCCTTTTGCCGCGCTGGCGCCCGCGGTGGGCACGATGGCGGCCACACTGGTTTTGCTGATCGTCCTCATGTTTTCACTCGGAAAATATCTTCCGAAATCCGGACGATTTGCCCAACTGGTGCTGGCGCCGGAACTTGCCAGTGCATCCGGCTACGTTTCGGCCGAAACCATGGAAGAGCTGATCGGCCAGACAGGCGTTTCCCTGACCCCGCTTCGTCCCGCAGGCATGGCGGACATCGGGGGGGAACGCATCGACGTGGTGACGCGCGGGGAGTTTGTTTTGCCCGGAACGACGGTGGAAATAATCCGGGTGCGCGGTAGCCGCGTGGTAGTACGTACGGCGCCTCCCAACGCGTGATGTTTTCCATCCGGTAACATCCCCCCGATTGCTTCATGGAATTTTTTCTTCCCATAGCGCTCGTTCTGGTGGGCCTTGGTCTGATCGCTGTGGAAGTCTATCTGGTTCCCGGCTTCAATATGGTGGGCATTTTCGGTTTCCTCGTTATCCTCTTCGCCATTGGCTATACGTTCACGGAATCCGGGTTGGTTGGCGGAATCTATGTCATTGTGGGCACGGCTGTGGCGGGAGGCGGGCTTTTTTACTGGATGTGGACTTCGGGAGCCTGGGATCGATTTATACTGGGCACGACGATTACGGGAGAACGGCTTGGAGAAGATCGGGAAAATGAGCGCCGGGCAAAGTATCTCGGCAAGACAGGGGTTGCAGTAACGCCCTTGCGCCCGACCGGTGTAGCTCGCATCGACGGGGAACGCATCGAAGTGGCTACAGAGGGGGATTTCATTGCGGCCGGAAGCCACGTGCGCGTCGTGGCCATGGATCGCCGCAGGTTCTTTGTGCGGCTGGCGAATTTGAAAGAATCCGCTTCGTAGCCGATCGCTGCACATCTCACACGCAAAGGGTCGAATCCGCGCTTGCATTGCGGTATCTTGTTCTGTGCCGGATGCCGTATTCCGTTCTGTCATGAGGCCTGTCGTCCCGCGCCGCCGGCTTTATTCCCTTTGCACCGTATGCTTTTTTCCGATTCCTCCGGCCCGCCCGCTTCTTCCGGACCATCCGTTTCCAACCGGGAAGCTGCTGAGGCTATTCTGGATGGCCTGAACGTATCGCAACAGGAAGCGGTGCGAGCGACCGAAGGACCTGTGCTTGTCGTGGCCGGTCCGGGTTCCGGCAAGACCCGGATGCTCATGCACCGGATTGCGTATTTGCTTGCGACGGAACGCGCCAGACCCTGGCGGATTCTTGCGCTGACGTTCACGAACAAGGCGGCCCGCGAGATGCGCGACCGTATCGATCGCCTTGCGGGGTCTGCCTCTCGCGATCTGTGGATGGGCACGTTTCATTCGATCTTTGCCCGCCTCATGCGCGTGGAAGGGGAGCGGATCGGCTATGCACGGGATTTCAGCATTTACGACACAGACGATTCGGAGCGGATTCTGCGCCAGTTGATGGAGCGTTTCCGGATCGACGCGAAGCAGCATAGCCCCCGCAGCGTCCGGCATATACTGTCCGGTGCGAAGAATCGAATGATGTCCCCGGCCGAGTACGAGCGTTCCGCTTTCGGGCCGTTGCAACAGGTCGCGGCGCAGCTCTACGGTCCCTATGAACAGGCGCTTCGCACAGCGAACGCCATGGACTTCGACGACTTGCTCCTGAAACCGATCGTTCTGTTCGAACAGTGTCCGGATGTGCTCGAAAAATACCGGGAGCGCTGGACATACTTGCACATCGACGAATACCAGGACACGAACCGTTCCCAGTACATGCTGGCGAAACTGCTTGCCGGCCGGCACAGGAATCTCTGCGTCGTGGGCGACGATGCCCAGAGCATCTACGCTTTTCGAGGCGCCGACATCGCCAACATTCTTTCTTTCCGCCGCGATTATCCGGAAGCCGTTACCGTGCGGCTGGAGCAGAATTACCGCTCTACCGGTCGCATCCTGCGACTGGCCGATTCCATTATTGAACAGAACCGGGACCGTCTCAAAAAGAAACTGTGGACGGAAAACGCCGAGGGGGATCCCATCTTGCTCATGGAGGCGCTCTCGGAACGGGACGAGGCGCAGAAAATCGAGCGGGCTATCCGGAGCCTGCAAGCCCGGTTCGGGTACGGCTACGAGCATTTTGCGGCGCTCTACCGGACCAATGCGCAAAGCCGCTCGATAGAGGATGCGCTGCGCCGCGGAGGCGTTCCGTACCGCATCGTAGGAGGGTTGTCCTTCTACCAGCGAAAGGAAGTGAAGGATATCCTCGCTTATCTGCGTCTGCTGGTCAATCCCGGAGATCTGGCGAGCTTGCGGCGCATCGTCAATTACCCCACGCGAGGCATCGGAGACAGGACGCTCGAACGGCTCGTTGCCTTTGCGGAAGAGCGCAACGATACGGTCTGGGAGGCGATCGGGCAGGTTGAGTCCGTGGGACTCGGACCGCAGGCCGGGCGCGCCGTCGTCGCCTTCCGGGAGATGATGCACAGGCATATGAAAGAGGTCGAACAGGGGGCGCCGGCAGAGGATATTGCGCGTTCCGTCGTACAGGAAACGGGCATAGTCAAACATCTTGGCCAGGACCAGACGCCTGAAAATCTCATGCGCTGGGAGAATGTTCAGGAATTGATCGGAGCTATTGCGGAGCATACTGCCGAAGATCCCGGGGACCGTACGCTCAGTACATTCCTGCAGGAAGCGGCGCTCCGGACGGACCTTGACGAGATGGACGGCGAGTCGCGCGTAACGCTTATGACCCTGCATGCCTCCAAGGGGCTCGAATTCCCCGTAGTGTTCGTTACCGGATTGGAGGAAGGGCTCTTCCCCGTATCCATGGCCATCGGGGAAGTTGCCGCCGTAGAGGAAGAGCGGCGTCTTTTCTATGTAGGCGTTACGCGTGCTGCAGAACGGTTATATCTTTCCCATGCCCGTACCCGCTTCCGCTTCGGCAGCTCGGCGCCGAGCGTGCGCAGCCGTTTCCTGGACGAGATCGACGGGAGTGTCGTACACACTGAAGCCGGATCGCCTGTCCGCCAGGACACGGGGCGCTTCCTGCCGGATCCCGGAGCGGCTTCGGGCGTTTCCGGAGGCCCGTCGTACGATGAGATGGCTCCGCATTATTACCGGCAGAACCTGGCCGCGCCTGCTCGTAAGGAAAGCGGTCGTACGGTGATCTACGACGAGGGTGAGGGCGCCATTATCCCGGGGCGCCATGTGAATCACCCGCAGTTCGGCGAGGGGCAAGTGCTTTCCGTGGAAGGCCGTGGCGAGCGGGCAAGGGCGGTTATTGCTTTTCGGGAAGTGGGCCGGAAAAAGGTTATGCTGAAATTCGCAGGATTGCGCCTCGTGGAACACTGATTTGCCCCTTTGCTATGAAGAGTTTTAACGTTTTCCGGCATACGTTGCTTCTGCTCCCGGCGCTCGCGTGGCTTACCGGGTGTTCTTCCGAAGACAAGCGTACCCGCGTGCTGGTATACTCGCCGCACGGCAAGGAAATGCTTGGAGCCTATGAGGAGTTATTCGAGGCCCGTTATCCCGAGGTAGACATTGCATGGATAGACATGGGGGGGCAGGATGCGTACGACCGGATCCGGACCGAACGGCAAAATCCGCAGGCCAGCGTCTGGTGGGGCGGCGCCGGCATGGCGTTCGACCGGGCGGCTCGGGAGGATCTGCTCGATCCGTATGCGCCATCCTGGGCCGCGGAAGCGCCCGCGCATGCATCCGGGGCCGGGGACACGTGGTACGGCACTTTTCTGACCCCTGAGGTGATCACGTACAATACCCGCTCCCTTTCGCTGGCGGGCGAAGCGCCTCCGCAGGACTGGGACGAAATGCTTGAGGAGCAATGGCGCGACCGGGTGATTATCCGGTATCCGCTGGCTTCCAGCACCATGCGGACCATTTGGGGAGCGATGATTCTCCGGCAGCCTACCGTGGAGGAGGGGTACGCATGGCTGGCCCGTCTGGACCGCAACGTGGAGACCTACGCTGCCGACCCGACGCAGCTTTATCTCAAACTGGCCCGCGAGGAAGGCGATGTGACGCTGTGGAATATGCCGGATACGTACATCCAGGCGCAGGACAACGGATATCCTTTCGGCTATGTCGTGCCTTCTTCCGGGACGCCGGTCCTTACGGACGGGATTGCGCTTGTCGCCGGCGGGCCCCATCCGGAGCTTGCACGGGCGTTCTATGAGTTCGTAACCTCCGATAGCGCCCTTGTCGATCAGGCGCACCGGTTTTATCGCATTCCGGTCCGGAATACCATACCGGATGCGGAACTTCCGGAATGGATGACCGGAGTGGATATCCAACCCATGGAGATCGATTGGGAACGTCTCGCCGGGGAAGGCCCCGAATGGATGCAGTACTGGGACGAGAACATCAAGGGGCGCGGCGCTGGGTACCTTGCCGATCGTGGCATGGAATAGAAGCCCGGCAAGGGAATGTTCCGGCTTATGTCAGCCGGCGGCGCGCGGTGCACCGTTCTCCCTCATGCCGAGGTATTCCGCCAGTTCTCCGAAGGTGTCAACCACGATATGTGCGCCGGCCTCTTTGAGTTCGCCGGCGGTGAACGATGTAGTCATTCCCGCCACATGACACCCTGCCTGGTGCGCCGACAGCACCCCGTTCACTGAGTCCTCGATAACGAGGCACATCTCCGGCGCCAGACCGAGACGTTTTGCGGTCTCCAGATAAGGTTCGGGATCGGGTTTGTGACGGTGTATGCCCTCCGCCGTGACGACCACCTCGAAAAAACGGTCCAGATCGAACCGGTCGAAGGCGAAGCGCTGGTATCTGCTTGTCGCGGACGTGGTCAACGCAAGGCGCCGTTGCGCTTTCGCCCGGCGGATGAAATCCAGGGCTCCCGGAATGAGGCGCATGTCGGGCATGAGACCCAGGAAGGTTTCTTCCTTCGATACGGTGAGCGTGTCCACATCGTGTTCGTCCGATCCGAACTCGGACACGACCCGTTCGAACAGTTTGCGTTCGGGGATACCCTTGAAGGAAGGATAGGCTTCGGCCGGGACGGGCAAATCGTGCAGGCCGAAAATGATCCGGTGCGACCGGTCGTGTATCGGCTCGGAGTCGATGACCACGCCGTCCATATCGAATACGATCGCTGCGAAAGGCGGCGTTGCGGGCGAAAGGTCCGGATTCATGCGTCTTCGATAAGGGAGGCTCAGACCAGATGCCTACGACCGTCCGAAGAAATAATACAGCACACAGCCCAGCACCGGAAAGAAAATTAAAACGAGAGCCCAGCCCACTTTGTTGCCGACGGATTTCGAGCTGCCGATCAATTCGACCAGCGCTATGATGTTGAGGATGACGACGATGACGACGATGATCCCGAAACATCCCGGCGATCCGAAATTGCCGGCGCGTTCGAAGAGATTCGGGCCGCATCCGGCAAGAAAAAGGGTTGCAGCGAGGGCAAGCGGTGCAGAGGCTGCAAGAGGGGTCGGGCGGCGCGCTGGGGTATGCATGGCGTAGGGGAGAAAGGAATATCAAAGGGTTGTTTCGGCCAAAGGCTTTCCGGGAAACAGAGCTCTATGCGGATTTTCGCCCGGATGAAAAGCCGGCCCTACGCTTGTGCTACGGGAACGCATGCGGTCCGGTTACGTTTTTGCGAGAAAATATTCTGCAGGTATTCCCTTTTTTAGCTGCCGGAGTTCACCCTGTTTCCTTTATTCGCCAGTCCATGCGCATCGGTTCTCTCGAATTCGGAAGGTATCCCCTGTTTCTCGCGCCTATGGAGGATGTGAGCGATCCGCCGTTCCGCATCCTGTGCAAGCGGTACGGGGCCGATTTGCTCTACACCGAGTTTATCTCCAGTGGAGGATTGGTCTACGATGCGAAAGATTCCCTGCAAAAGCTGGATATCTATGAAGAGGAGCGACCGGTCGGTATCCAATTGTTCGGCGGCGATGTCGAACAGGTGCGGGAAGCGGTATCTCTCGTTGACCGAGCCAACCCGGACCTGATCGATATCAATTTCGGATGCCCGGTCCGAAAGGTCGTATGCAAGGACGGTGGGGCGGGTATTCTGCGCAATCTACCGAAGATGCTGGAGATCGCCGAAGCGGTGATCGAACGCGCCACGCGGCCCGTGACGGTCAAGACGCGTCTGGGCTGGAATGACGATTCTATCCGGATCATAGAGGTGGCGCGCCTGCTGGAGGAAGCGGGCATTGCTGCGCTGGCCGTACATGCCCGGACACGCAGTCAGATGTACCGCGGCGATGCCCGTTGGGAATGGCTGCGCCGCATCCGGGAGGAGGGCGTGCAGGACATTCCGCTCATCGGCAACGGAGACGCCACCGATCCGGTCAAAATACGGGACATGTTCGCCGAGACGGGCGTGGATGCCGTGATGGTCGGGCGGGGCGCGATCGGCAACCCATGGATTTTCCGGGAAACGAAGGCCTGGCTGGAGACGGGCGAGAAGATGGATCCGCCCGGCTGGGAGGAGCGTCTCGCCGTGGTAGCCGAGCATCTTGCGTTGAAATGCGAATGGCTGGGCGAGAGGAAGGGGGTACTTGAGATGCGGCGGCATTACGGAGGGTATTTCAAGGGATTCCGGAACGCCGGTTTACTGCGTACGGCGCTCATGGAGCAGGACACTATGCAGGACACGCTCGAAACGCTTCTGAATTTCGAAGAACACACGCCGTATGTCCGGGCGCCTGTTCGATCTCTTGCGTCACGCAGGAAGGTCGCTGCTCGTCCCGTCCTGTCCCGGACCGTTCGGGGCGTTTCCGTCGAGTCCCTGTCCGGCGCGCCGATGCGCTCGGGATCGCATCAGTAGCAGGCTGTCCAGGGCATATATGGTTCCTCCTCCGGCCACGAACAATACCATGCTTGTGAACGGTTCCCAGATCACCAGACCGCCCACGGTGCCGAGTACGCCCCCGAGATATTTGATGTACCGGAGTTGTTCGTTGGAAGCGTTCAGGATGAGCGCCTCCAGTTTGTCTTCATTGTACTTCTGCATGTTCGACACGACCATGCCGTAGACGTCGAGCCGTTCGACGAATCCAAGTACAATGTGCGCCGACCAGTTTTCGATGTCCTCGGCACGGGCCTCGATTTTGTCCGGAAGCTGGTCAAGTACGGGGTCCAGTTCGTCCAGGATCGTATCCATCGAGGCGGGAATTTCCCGGACTATTTCTTCCAGCCGCTGTCGGAAATCCTCCCGATTCCAGAAACGCCAGCTGCGCAGCGCAAGGCCCGCCACGCCTCTGCCGGCCATGCGCCGGAGCTTGTCTTCCACGAAAGTTACGATCCGATCGCGTACTTCCGGCGAGGAAAGCGCCTCGTTGAGGTAGCGGGCCGAAAAGGTCTTCAGTTCGCGGCGAAACTCGGGGTCCTCGATGATGTTGCGCGTTACCAGGAAGGCCGTTTCACGGTATTTTCGGAGGAGCCCTGAAGCCTCAATTTTTTCCTTGATAATTTCTTCGTTGATGAGTTCTTCGGAGACGGTCTTCGCCAGTCGGTATATCACGCGTTCCCGCTGAGCGGGAATGAGGCCTTGTCCCAGCAAGGGTCGCCTCCGCCTCGGGTGGAACAGCATGGTAATGGCCAGCCAGTTCGTGAGGTACCCGATCAATCCGCTCACGGAGATGATGCGGAGGAGGTTTTCAAAGCGGTACGTTATGCCGAAGTACGTGCGATCTCCAATCGGCACATCCCACCAGAAACTGAATATGAACGCGGCGAGGAGCAACGGCGGTACGCTGCGCAGCAGAAGCAGTACAAACCACAGAACGCGGCCTTGCTCCCGGGGCGGGAGTTCAAGCTTCGTGCGGAGCGGCGCAGGAAGAGGCGGGAGGTGACGCCGGATGTATTCAATCAGCATCGGATAAACAAGACAAGCATATTATGGCGCGGCGCCAAAAAAGAAACGGTCGCGCCGGTGCGGGAGAATATTGAAAAAATCTTACCTCGTTGCTACGCCTTCCGCTAAAAAACGTCCACAATGTCCATGTGCCGCAAGTACTTGCGAGGATTATCCTGCAGGTCTTGCAGCAGGGATTCGAGCGTCCCTAGCGTGGAGCCCATGCGTATGTACAAGGTAGGGTCGTTTAGTAGCCGGGCTAATGTGCCGTCGCCGTTATTGATCTTTGTCAGAATCTCGTCCAGGTTGTGCGTGGCGCCTTCCAGCATTTGCAGGGAGCTTTCGAGATGCACCGTTATCTGGTCGAGGCGGTGCAGCGTCTGGGCCAGTGTGTCCGTACCGGCCCCCGATAATCTGGCAAGGTCCCCCGAAACAGTCTCGACGTTGCCGATGATCTGTCTTACGGATTCCTGTTCCTCGCGCAGCGTCTGGGCCAGAGCGTCCGTGACTTCACGCAAAGCCCGGAGCGTCGGGCGGATATCGGCGCCGGTTTCCCCGATCAGTAGGCCGGTATCTTCAAGAAGGAGGTTTGCGTTCGCCAAGGCTTCCTCGACATTTTCGGTAAGGCGGACACTTCGTTCCGTCACCGCTTCGAAGGCGTCCGGTGCGCTGACGCCTTCGATGTATCCGCCGTCGGATATCGGCGGGTTGCCCTGAGGGGCGGGGAAAATAATCACATAATTACTGCCCAGGGCGGAAATGCCGCCGATTTCGGCATGGGAGCCCTCCGGGATATGAAGATTGTCGTCGAGGTGCAGTCGGACGCTCACCCGATTGTCCGTGTCCAGCCGGACATGTTCCACCGCGCCCACATCGACTCCATTGATGCGTATGGGGCTGCCTCCCGAAAGGCCGCCGGCCGATTCGAAATGGGTGTGGAGTACGTACGTGCTGCGGAAAAGCGGCACATCCTGCAGGAAACGGATGCCCAGTACAAAAACAACCATCGCAGCGGCGAGGCTCAGACCGACAATCAGTTCTTTGGAGTGCTTCACAGGGATGGATATTCGTTAGGGATGCAGGGATACTTCCGATGCGGAAGTCTGTTCGCCGATCACGTATTCGTTGGCTCGGACGAAATCGAGCAGAGATTTGTGATCGCTTCGGTGGATATCGTCTACGGTCCCGCTCCAGGCGATCCGGGCCTTATGGATAAAGGCGACCCGATCTGCAATGGCAAGCACCGAATGCATGTCGTGTGTTATCACGATGCTGGTTACGCGCAATCGCTCGTTCAGCGACAGGATGAGTTCGTCGATATGGTTGGACGTTGCAGGGTCGAGGCCGCTTGTCGGTTCGTCGTATATGATGTACTTGGGTTCCAGTGCAATGGCCCGGGCCAACGCTACGCGCTTCTGCATGCCTCCGGACAATTCGGACGGCATTTTTTTACCGATGTCGGGCAATTGCACCATTTCGAGGCACGCTTCTACGCGGCTCCGGATATTTCCATCGGGCTTTCCGGTGAAGGTGCGCAGCGGAAAAGCGACGTTCTCGAAAGCGGACATCGAATCGAACAGCGCTCCACCCTGAAACAGCACACCGAACTTGCGCCGGATACGCCGCAACTCCTTGTACGATACCTCATGGATATTGGCGCCGTCCACAACCACGCGCCCCTCGTCGGGCGTGAGCAGGCCGACTGCATGTTTGATGAGCACGCTTTTGCCGGAACCCGATCGCCCGATGACCGCCAGCGTTTCCCCCTCGGGAATGTCGAGGGAAACGTCGCGAAGCACGACCGTGTTATTGAACTGCTTGGTGATATGTTCGAGCCGGATCATGGCGCGGGAAGGCCTTTACAGCAGCGTGACGGCGAGGACGAGGTCTGCAATAAGAATAAAAACGCAACTCATCACGGCTGCTTGCGTCGTGCTTTTGCCGACGCCCTCGGCGCCGCCGGCCGTAAAATACCCCATATAACAGGATACCGAGGTAATGATAAACCCGAAAACGAATGCCTTGCTCAGGCCGAAGTACGGATCGAATGGACGAAAGAAATCCTGGGCGCCCTGTACGAATTCCTGCGTGGTCAGATAACCGCCGAGGTTGGCTACGGTAATTCCGCCTCCGATCCCGATGGCGCAGGCCGCCACGTAGAGCATCGGAAACATAATGATGCCCGCGAGGATCCGGGGCGCGATCAAATAGCTTATTGAGTTAAGACCCATTGCCTCGAGTGCGTCGATCTGTTCCGTGACGCGCATGGTTCCCAGTTCGGCGGCAATGCGTGCGCCGACGCGCCCCGCCAGAATGAATCCCGTCACTACAGGCCCGAGTTCCAGAATCATGGAGGGCGCCACGACCGATCCGATGACGGTGGCGGGCAGAAAGACCGAAACGAGCTGATAGGACACCTGTACCGTGGTAACGGCGCCGGAAAAAGCGGCGGCCAGCGCAACGATCGGGATGGATTCCACGCCGATGCGCATCATCTGGTTGAAGGTGTTCTTTCGGTACGTGCGAAAATCGTCCGGCGATACGAACGCATGGAAGATCAGTAGCGAATATTTTCCCAGAATGGTGAAAGGACGCAGGAACCAGGTAAGCGAGTACGTCATTGCGCGCGGCGGGAATCGAACGAAGAAGTAAGGCAGTGGCGGTACAAGGGGTGGCGATGCCGCTGCGCACGGCGTGTTGCGTTGCGTTTTCGAACAGGAAGGCGCCTTTGCGGCGGTCTTCGGCAACCAATTCATTATGAAAGAGATGCCCGAATGGTTCCTTAAGGATACTCTGATTAAGTCCGCACTGCCCCGAGTCCGCAGCGTTTTCCGCTAATTTCAACGATGCAATTATGATATTCTTATACGCACAAACGCGAAGCGCTGAGCGAAGCGGTTTTGATCAGAGTATCCTTAAAGCCGCCCGGATCGATCTTTCCCGGCAGCGTGCGGTTTCAATAAAACCAACCAATTCGTCCGTGAAACAATAATTCCGTTCCTGCCTCGTTCTTGCATAGGAATTGGTTCTCTGGATAAGGATTGCGCGGCTGGAACAGGATAATTTTTCTGCATCCCGTCCGTTCCGTCATTCCGAATGCATCGTACGGATGAGGCCCTTGCGGTCGCATACATTGAAGAAGACGATCAGGAGGCCTTCCGCCAGCTGGTGGAACGGCATCAGGAGCGCATATTCGGCTATGTGATGGGCATGGTGCGTAATCGGGACATAGCGAACGACCTGTTTCAGGAAACCTTCTTTCGCGCTATCCGCGCGATGAAGAAGGAACGCGGATCGTATGCATCGCAGGGCAAATGGCTGGCCTGGGTGATGCGCATTGCCCGCAATGCGGTCTTCGACCACATGCGCGAGCGAAAAAAATGGACCGATGTGGAAACGAACGATGCGCAGGACGGCTCTTTTTGGGATCGCTTGCCGGGAGCACCGGCGCCTGCCGACAAACAGGTGGACCTGCGCCACCGGATTGACATTATGGAACAATGCATCGAACGGTTGCCGGGCGAACAGCGCGAGGTACTGCTGCTGCGTCACGAAACCGGCATGACGTTTCGGGAGATTGCGGAGCTTACGAATGTGTCTATCAATACGGCGCTGGGACGGATGCGCTATGCGCTTCTCAACCTGCAAAAGATGATACGGATGGAACTCGGCGAGGAGGCCGAAGGAATACGAACCACTTGATACAACGAACCGGTATGGACAAGAAAAACGCCAGGCTTCTCGAACTGTACGAGGGTTCGGGGACGCCCTCGGATCCCGGCTCCGGGAGCACGGAAGAGGCCGCTTCCCTGCGCGAAATGAAGGATTGGCTGGATGCGCGATCCGCAATCCGGTCTGCGAGGCCCGATCCGGAGGCCGTGGAGGCTGTGCTGCAAGCGGCAGCGCAACATACGACGCTCTCCGGCGCCCGGAAGGCCCAGCCCGCTGGCGCCCGACAAAATCGCCCTGCCCTGTCCCGTAAACGAGTGGTGCGGCGACTGCCGAGACGTATCGCGGGCGGGGCCATCGCCGCGATGCTGGCGGCGGTCGCGCTCATCGGATTGTTTCGGGCGGATGTGTTTGCTCCAGCTTCGACCGATTCCGAACCGGTGGCGCTCCGGCCCGATGCATCTGTATCTACGGAAGCAGCCCCTTCCGTAGCTCTCCCCGAAACACTTTCCCCGGCCGGAGAGGCCGAGAATCGCGCGGCCGATGTGCAGCGTGGGGATACGGGGCTTGCCGCTGTTTCTTCTCCTGATCTTCCCGCTGCTTCCGGCGCCCCGCCCTCGGAAACAGCGCCGGAAGCTCCTTCTCAAACGGCCTTGGCGGATGCGTCGCCTGCTGACGCTGCCGGGCCAGTGCAAACGGCGGCTGTTGCGTCCGAACAGGCTGGAGACGGCGCGCTTGCACAGCCGGGGTTCGTCCTGCTGGAAATACCGGCCTGGGACGATCGGAGCGATGTCATTTACCTGCAACAGCGCATCCAGAGTATCGGCGATGGGGTGGCCGGAGGCTGGGAAACGCCTGCGATGCCGCTCGAAATGCTCCCTGTCGGATCGGGGAATCCCGGGTTGACGCCCGCCTCGGATCGCCGCTGACGGTGCACATCGAAACTACGCTATCGATTACTGGAAACTGGAGGTAACACACCATACTCAACAAATACCGTAAAGCCATGAACTCTCTTTCCCTGTACTCCAAAGGCTGGTTGCTTGCCCTGCCGATGCTGATTCTCGCTGCCGGAACGGCGACGGCGCAGTACGTTGTTTCCAATGGCGTTGCCGAACCGGCGATTCGTTCGTTTCGCGTAGATGGGGGGGCTGTGTTTATCGACGACCGGGAAATTCCTCCCGAGAACCTTCCTGAAGGATTTCCCCCGCAAGGGGCCTCCGTGAATTTTACTACGTTTTCTTCCGACAAGGATCTGATCATTCAACTGCAAGACGGGCGGCGGTATGCTCTCGAAGGGGATAGTTTGTGGTTGAAAACTCCCACGGGCAATTTTGATTGCATCCTGCGGGATGGGGGTTGTGAGGGCATGGAAGAAAACGCTATGATTTTGTTTATCGTTACCGCACCGCCCGAGACCATTCTGGAACGGAAGGCCGAGGACCTGCGCGAACAGGCAAAACGCATCCAGGATCTGCAGCATCGTTTTGAGAAATCGCGGATAGGTGAATTGCGACAAATGGCTGAGGATATGACGCTTCATGCGGCGGAAGCGGCCCGTACGGCCAGCGAGTTGCCGCATATCCAGATGCAGCGGTATTTCTCGAACATGCAGCACAAGAACAAGGGGCTTTTCAACCAACTGATGAGTGAGCGGTTCATGGAGAAAGAGGTGCTGGGTATGGCCCAAAAGTTTGTCGAGATGCAGGAGGGGAAAGCGCGCCGGGACAGCATAGCGGTATTGCGGGAACGGTTGGCCGAAATATTCGAACTCAAACAGGAGAATCGTCGCCGTGAAGTGGAAGAACTCAAGGAGCGGCTGCGAGAGTTGCAGTGGGCTATTGGCGAGCGCCAACGGCTTCAGCGCGATATCGTGGATCGCCGCCTGCAGGAGTTGCTGGGAAACGATACGCTGGACTGGTAAGGTTTCTTTTTTGAAAGGCCGGGGGAGGCGCATGGCCTCCCCTTATGCTTTTTAATAGTTTTTTTGTATATTTACCGATAGTGTGGGGTTTTGCGCTGCGATTTGCTTTTCTGCCCGTCCACCACCCACCCTTTCGCCGGCGCAAGATGCAGAGGAGGCGATCCTGCTGACCGTTTCCGTAACTATGATGCATCGTTTGCGTCCGGGCTTTTTTTTGCGCGGCGGATTTCCCGTAGGGGGAATGGTCCGGTTTTGCGCCATAATCGTCCTTGCCGCTTCTGCGGCGGGGGCGTCTTCTCATGAAAGCGAGGGGGCCGTCGCTCCGCTTGCTTCGTCAAACGCGGTTGCTCTTCGCGCCGTCCCACAGGTGGAGCGCGTTTCCCTGACCGAGCGATCCGACGGCAAGGGCTACGTTATCCGTTTTCATACGGACGGCCCGGTGGCTGCCTACAGCGAGCCGCGCATGCTTGCCGATGGACAGTTGGAGGTGATCCTTTTCAATACGAGGCTTGCCTCCGATCATGTGAGGGGTGATGCCGCAGGGCCTGTCATCCGGTATTCGGGGGAGGAAGAGGAAGGCCATCTGTTTTTCCGGTTTACTCTTGACGCCCGACAGCCTGTGGATGTGTCGGCATACCGCGACGGGGGCTCCAACGATATTCTTGTAGGACTTGCGTATACATCCGGGCGGATCGCTTCGCGCCGGGAGGCGGACGGGAATCCGCAGCAGATTCCCGTTCGGTCGGTATCGCTGCTGGCCACGACGTCCACCGATCGGTTGCCGGCTATCGGTGGGGGGACCACGGGTCGGACCCGGGAGGCGTCCTTGCCGTCCAGTGGAGAGGCCCCGGCGGGTGGACAGTGGCTTCTGGACACCGTGGTGATCGATGCCGGACATGGCGGCAAGGATCCGGGAACGAGGGGGCACGGCTTGATCGAAAAAAACATTACCCTTGCCGTTTCGCTGAAACTCGGAGCGTACCTTGAGGAGCGTCTTGGCGTGCAGGTCGAGTATACGCGGCAGGACGACCGGTTTATCGAACTCAAGGACCGGGGGCGGATCGCCAACGAGCACGGGGGCAAGCTGTTCATTTCGATCCATGCGAATTCGGCGGGCAATAAGGCGGCGAGCGGTACCGAAACCTTTTTCATCGGCCTGCACAAAACCGATGCCGCCCGCAGCACGATGGAGCGGGAGAACGAGGTGGTGAAGATGGAGAGTTCCCAGCGGGAATACGAGGATATGAACGAGGAAGCGCTCATTCGCATGGCGCTTACGCAAAGCGCGTACATGCAGCAGAGTCAGGAACTCGCCGTGCTTATCCAGGATCAGTTCGAGAAACGGGTGCAACGCAAGAACCGGGGCGTCAAACAGGCCGGTTTCTATGTGCTCTGGGGTGCTTCCATGCCCGCCGTACTGGTTGAATTGGGCTTTCTCAGCAATCGGTCCGAGGCGGCGTTTCTGGCAAGCGAACGCGGGCAGGATTATCTGGCAAGCGCTATTTTCAGGGCGGTTCGCGCGTACAAGGAGCAGTATGACAAGGGTCTCGGTTCGCAGGCGAGCCTTCCGTAATGCGCCCCGGCCGGAATGCATTTCCGTTCGGCCGTGCAGTTCGTTTTCCGTTTTCCGGTTTTTTTCCGAATGAATTCTTTCCCCGAAGTATCCGTACAATCCTTGCACGATGCGGTTCGCACCGTACCGGATTTCCCCCAACCGGGTATTGCGTTCAAGGATATCACGCCGATCTTGCTGGATCCCGTCCTGTTTCGACAGGCCGTCGAGGCGCTTGCGGAGCCTTTTCGGGACGCTGGCGTCACGAAGGTAGCGGGGATCGAAGCGCGCGGTTTCCTGTTCGGATTATCTCTGGCTCAGGAACTCGATGCAGGTTTTGTACCCGTTCGGAAACAGGGCAAACTGCCCTGGCGGACGTATTGGATGGAATACGATCTCGAGTACGGCACGGATTGTGTAGAGATGCACATGGATGCCGTCGTGAAAGGAGACCGCGTTCTTATCCATGACGATGTGATCGCCACGGGCGGTACGGCGGCGGCGGCGGCGAAGTTGATCCGGGAAGCCGGTGGCGAGCTCGCCGGGTTTTCATTCCTTGCCGAACTGGATTACCTCTCAGGTCGGGAGCGTCTTGAGAGCGATGCGATGATCGGGTCCGTGCTCCGGTTCGACGGGTAGTGCACCGGGGGCGGACAGTCCCGGATCCGGGTGCTACCGGACTGCAATACAGGAGATTTCCACCCGTGCACCCCGGGGTAGCGCGGCAACTTCCACGGCTTCGCGGGCAGGGGGGAGTTCCGAAAAATACCGGGCGTATACATCGTTCACGATCCCATAGTCGTTGATGTCCGCCAGGAACACCGTGCAACGAACGACATTTCTGTAATCCATTTGTGCGGCTTTGAGCACGGCGCCGAGGTTTTTCAGCACGCGTTCCGTTTCGGCCTCTGCGCCGCCGGGCACCATGCTCCCCGTTTCGGGATCGATTCCCAGCTGTCCGGAGCAATAGAGCGTGTTTCCGGCGAGAATGCCCTGATTGTAGGGGCCTATGGCTGCCGGAGCCAGCGGGGTTTTGACGGCGCGACGGGATGTCGATTGGTCCGAGCTGTGGTTGTTCATGAAGCCGCTGCTGTTAAAAAATGGAGTGTATGCCTAACTTTCGTAATTGTATCGGGTTTTCACAAGCGAATATTTGTCAAAGATCATGGACCTGGGTATCGAAGGACGGATCGCATTTATAGCCGGCGCCAGCAGCGGGTTGGGGCATGCCGTGGCCGTCGCACTTGCCCGGGAAGGGGCTTGCATAGCGATCTGTTCCCGGAACGAGAGGCGTATTGCAGCGGCTGCCGACCGTGTGGCGCGGGAAGCCGGCGTCGATCGGAAGCGCATTCTTCCGCTTGTGTGCGATGTGACGAAAGAGCGTGATGTGGACGATGCGATCGAGCGGACTTACGCGCATTTCGGCGGGCTGCATATCCTGGTGACGAACGCCGGCGGGCCGCCCCCGGGCTATATCGACGATTTGTCCCTCGAAACGTGGCGTGCAGCGATTGAATTGAACCTGATAAGCACCATCCAGTTGTGCCGGGCGGCGTTGCCGCATTTGCGGGCGGCTGCGGCGGCCGATGATCCGCATGCCCGCATTCTGATGATCACGTCGATTTCAGCCAAACGCCCGATTCCCGGTCTGTACCTTTCCAATGCGACCCGCGCCGGGGTACAAGGCTTCGCAAAGACCCTTTCGGAGGAATTGGGTCCGGCGGGTATTACGGTCAATACCATTTTGCCGGGGTATACGCGTACGGAACGGTTGAAGGAACTGGCGGCACACCTTGCCTCGACGTCAGGGACTCCCGTCGAAGAGGTCGAGGCCGGATGGGCCGAAAACAATGCGCTGCGGCGCATTGCCGAACCGGAGGAGTTTGCGGCGGCGGCGGCTTTTCTCGTAAGCAGGCGGGCCGCGTACATAACCGGCGTAGGGTTTCCCGTGGACGGCGGGTGGTCGAAGCACGTATTGTAGGATACGCTGAGATTTGCGGACCTAATCGGAGTATCCTGTAGCAACATAGGACAAACCATGAACAGGAAGGGACGGGTACTGGTGGCTATGAGCGGCGGCGTGGATTCGTCGGTTGCGGCGGTCATGCTGCACGAGCAGGGTTACGAGGTGGTCGGCGTCACCATGAAGACGTGGGATTACGCTCGCAGCGGCGGGCGCACCGGAAAGCGCGGGGACAAGGAAGTGGGGTGTTGCACGCTCGAATCCATGAACGATGCGCGCTCCGTCGCCGTGAAGTATGGCTTTGCTCATTTTATCGTAGACATCCGCGAGGAATTCGGCGACTGGGTGATCGAGCGGTTCACGGGCGAATATCTTGCTGGCCGCACGCCCAATCCGTGTGTGTTGTGCAATACGCATATAAAGTGGGCGGCGCTGATGCGCCGGGCCGAGCAACTGGATTGCAACTACATTGCGACGGGGCATTACGCCCGGCTGCGGCGCGAAGAATCCACGGGCCGCATCGTGCTGATGAAGGGGCTTGACGCTCGCAAGGATCAGAGTTATGCCTTGTGGGGGGTGTCCCAGGAGCATCTGGCCCGCACCTTGCTGCCCCTGGGCGCATTCGAGAAGCCGGCTATCCGGGAAATGGCTGCTGCGTACGGGCTGGACCGCGTGGCGGACAAGCCCGATTCCTACGAGATATGCTTCATCCCGGACAACGATTACCGGCGGTTTCTTAAAGACCGCGTGGACGGGTTGGCGGAGGAAGTATCGGGAGGATTGTTCGTGACCTCGGACGGGGCTACCGTCGGGAAGCATGAGGGGTATCCGTTTTACACGATCGGACAGCGCCGGGGTCTTGGCGTGGCGCTCGGGTATCCGGCCTACGTGATCGATATCGACGCCGAAACGAATACCATTGTTCTGGGGTCGCGCGACGAGTTATTCCGCGGCGCGCTCACGGCCCGGCAGATCAATCTTGTGAAATACGAACATCTTGACGACGCATTGCCGGTGGACGTGAAAATCCGTTACAACGATCCGGGCGTGTCCGGTATGGTCCGGCAAGAAGGGCCGGATGAACTCCACGTAGCCTTCGCCACGCCGCGTCAGGCCGTCACGCGCGGGCAGTCCGTGGTGCTGTACGAGGGCGACGATGTGGTGGGCGGCGGCTGGATCGAGCAGGTGGGGGAGCCGGCCCATCATAGTGCTTCTCTGGAGTTTCAAAAATAAAGACTCCAGACATCTTCGTTGACATTGTCGAGGCACGGAATGGGTGGAGCGGTGCATGACGGGTTGGTGGCGCTTGGCACTAGAGAGCATCCCTGCTCCGAACTGAATCCGATAAAGTTTCGCAGGCTTTTCGGGGGGGTCCACCGCTCGGCGACCACCACGCCTGCGCCGAAGAAGCCGTATCCGTTTTCAATATTGGAAAGAGCGCCGGGTTCGATGAGCACCTCGGGATCGAACACGCCTCCCGGCGGACTCCATTCTTCGTTCGCCGCTATAAAATGAAACTCGATGCGGCGCAGGGCGATATTGGGGTTGCCATCGGTCACCAGGCATTTGCTTTTGTATACCTCCTCTACGATCTCGAAATCGTTTACCATGTTGATATCGTACCGCACACCGTCCCTCACTCTGTCCTCCGTACCCTGATAGGATATTTCCACAGGATAGTTAACGACCGGATGGAGTTTCAGGTCGGTGGGCCAGGTCTGGGCGGGGGGTACGTTAGTGGCTTCGTATCGCATTTCGACGCCCAGCAGGTTGGGAAGCGGATCTCCTCGTACGTAGGCATAGACTATCGGGCTGGTATCCGAGCGTTCGATCGTGAAGTCCACCTCGGGCGGCACCTTCACCGTGGCGCTGGATACGGCCCCGTCCGACCGGACGATGTCAAGGCGGTAGCGGTGTCCATGCACCGGACGAAACGCTGCTTCGAAGAGATGTGCTGTAACGCCATCGTCGTACGTTACCTTGTAGGGCGTCCAGGCCAGCGTTTCTCCGGTTTCGAGGTCCGTAGTCGTTACGGCGGCATCCAGGTTGCCGGGTCGGTCGATACCGGGTTCCCCTTCGATAGCAAAGATGCGTACGCGCTGGGTGTCTGCCGCGGCGTCCAGAAGTCCCCAGATCGTGAAGGGGCGCGGTTCGCCGATGAGCGGGTTGACAGCCGTCTCGCAGGAAGCAAGAAAGGCAGCGGCAACCAGGATGCCCAGGGTCGTATTTTGCAGGGATGCAAAGCGCATAATCAGAATTCGATCTCGATGCCCGCAGTGGGAACGAAGGGGAGCTGGTCGGTTCGCCGCAGGGTGAATACGTCCAGGGCAAAAAGATTGGGGCGGTTGTAGGTGTTGATCGCGCCGATGTGTAAGGTGATGTCCGCCGCGCGCGTGGACATCTTCCGCTCGATCATTACGTCGAACCGGTGGTATGTGGGGAGAATACCCTCGTAGGGCCGATCGTAGATCACGCGCGGAAAGCCCTGTATACCTTCCACATCCACCACGCCATCCATAAGAATGAATCCGTCGAAACCGCGTACCTGGGTATAGGGAAGGCCCGATCCGATATTCCAGCGGGCGCTCATGTCGAACCCGTACATGGACCCGCTCAGGATCAGGTTGAGCTGGTGGCGCCGGTCGTGCGGAGGACGGAAGGCGAGCCGATCCGCGCCGAACCATACAGGCAACGATTCCTGCATAGCGTTGTACCGGGTCGAGGAGTAGCCGTAGTTGAGGAAGGCGTAAAAATTCGGACGGCGGAACTCTACGCGGAGGTCCATGCCGATAACCTGACCGTCCGCCGGCTGAAGTCGCGTCGTGAAACGAGGGAAAGACGTCCATTCCGCAATAAACAGGTTACGGAGATTTTTGTAGAACGCTTCCGCCGAAACCTCGAGGGAGGAAGAGGGCGTGATCCGATACCCGGCAATGCTATGCAGAGCGACCGGAACTTCCCCGGTTGGCGCCTCTGCGTAGGCCGTAAAGATACTGGCGGCGTCGCGCCGATCACTTAACCCGATGATGTTTTGCCGGTACATGCCGGCGGCCATACTCCACTGATGTATGCCTCGTTCAAAGACACCACGCATGCGTGGCTCCACGAAGAAGCCCGAATTGCCGAAAAACTGCCCGACTGCTCCGACCCGCAATCGGAAGCCGTTGCCAAAGTCGAATTCCGGTTCCGCCCAGCCGCCTGCATTGGTCGAGCGGACGAAGTTGTCTACAATGTTCTGGTAGGCTCCTCCGAGGTCTGCGGTGAGTTCGACATTACGCACGAAGAAACCCCATCCCACTTCAACGCGTTGCCCGAAGTTGGTAAAATTGACCTCGAGATTATAATTGTCCACGTCAGTGGTTCGGGATGGCTCGTCGCTCGGCCCGAACTCTGTTTGGAGGCGGGACCAGGAAAACAGCGCTTCGCCGAGGATGGGGAGCGACCCGGGGAGCACGAGATGTCGTACGCCGAGCGCGGTGTTTTTCCAGCGAATCTCATTGTTGGAGCTGAAGAGCGTCGGTTCCGCCAACGTGCCCCGGTCGAACGTATGCACCGTCGAAACGGAAGTCTGGTGATTCCGCGCGATCGGGATGTGCATCTTGCCGAACAGGTCGCCGAACCGGTAGGGCAGGTCGTCCGCCACATAGAGGGCCGCCACTTCTTCGAGGGTCGAGATACGGGCAGAGCCGAGGAAGGAGATATTCCCTACAAGCGGTCCTTCCAGACGGGCCGAATTCACGAAGGGCGTCAGCGCGACGCCTGCTTCGTAGCGCCGTTTGTTGCCGTTGCGTGTTTGTACGTCGATCACGGAGGAGAGGCGTCCCGAAAATTCAGCGCCGAATCCGCCCGCATAGATATCCGCATTATTGATGATGTCCGATGGGAACGCCGAATAGAACCCCAGCAGGTGGAACGGCTGGTAGATATTCATGCCGTCGAGCAGCGTAAGGTTCTGGGAGGGCTCCCCGCCTCGAATGAAGATCTGTCCTCCACGATCTCCCATGGATACCACGCCGGGCTGAGCGGCAAGGTAGTTGACGAGATCGCCGGAAACGCTGGGCGAAGGGATCAACTCGATGTCTTGCGGGAGCACTCGTTGCTGGCCTGCGGTCACGCGGGCAGCGCCTGTTTCCCGTTCGGCCTCGACTACGATTTCGCCTATTGCGGCTTGTTGCCCGGCCAGTGCAATGTCGAGGTGCCTTGAGTCGCCCGCTGCAAGGTCGAGGGTGTCCGCAAAGGTCTGGAATCCGATAAATGTGGCCCGGAGTATGTACCGCCCTTCCGGAACACGGCCTATCAGGTATATCCCGTCGGGATCGGTTACGGCGCCGAGAATGGCGTCGTCCCGTGTAAGAATGACATGTACCCCCTGGAGAGGTTGTCCGTCCTCCAGGGATGTTACGAACCCTCGCACGGCGGCGTGCTGCTGCTGCGCATGGACGCGGCCCGGCATGAATAATAACGCGAACCCGACAAGCCCGAGAAGGATACGAACGTTCCGTGACAGGAGCGCGATCATTGAGCCGATTTGTTTTCCATGCGATTTTTCTTTCTCACGATGAGAAATGCCATTTCCAGCGCTTGTTCGTAATTCAGCCGCGGATCGACTTGCGATTTGTAGGCGCGCACCAGATCCGTGTCCTCCAGGCCGCTTGCGCCGCCCGTACATTCGGTAACGTCTTCTCCCGCGAGTTCGAAATGCACGCCGCCGAGATGCGAACCCTCCGCAGCATGAATGTCAAATGCCTGTTCGAGTTCGTCCAGAATGTTTTCGAAACGCCGGGTCTTGATACCTGTGTCCGTCAACTCGGTATTTCCGTGCATGGGATCGCTCATCCACAGTACCGGCGTACCCGTAGCCTGCACGACCCGGATCAGGGGCGGCAGGAGATCGGCGATGCAGCCGGCGCCCAGACGATGAATGAGTACGAGTCGACCGGGGTCGTTTTCGGGGTTCAGGATTCGTACGATGCGCACCAGGTCCTCCGGAGCCATGAAGGGTCCCACTTTCACGCCGATCGGATTGACAAGCCCCCGTGCGTATTCGATGTGGGCTCCCTCGTAGTCTGAAGTTCTGGCGCCGATCCACGGGAAGTGGGTTGCCAGATTGAATATGCCTTCATTGTGCGGCACGCTGCGCGTGAAAGCTTCTTCGTAAAGCAGGTGCAATGCTTCGTGGCTGGTGAAGAACTGGGTGCGTTCCAGACTGTGAAGCGGGTTGCCCGAGACGGTTTCAATGAATGCAACGGTCTCTCGAATGGATTCCAGGATCTGCCGGTATTCTTTTTCCAGCGGTGTACGGTGGATGAAATCGAGATTCCAGTATTCCGGGTGGTGGAGATCCGCAAACCCCGTATTGGTGAGCGCCCGGACGAGATTCAGCGTCATCGCGGAATGCGCATGGGCGCGCAGCATGCGCCTGGGGTCCGGTTCGCGCGCTTCGGGTGTGAACGCTGCGCCGTTGACGATGTCGCCTCGGTAGCTCGGGAGCGTTACTCCATTGCGTGTCTCCGTACCGGCAGAGCGAGGCTTGGCATGCTGGCCGGCGAAGCGGCCTATCCGTACGACGCGTGTCCGGATCCCGAAGATCAGCACGAGGCTCATCTGAAGGAGCACCTTCAGGCGATTGGCGATAATCTCCGCACTGCATTCGTCGAAGTGTTCCGCACATTCGCCGCCCTGCAGGATAAAACGCTGTCCTTGCGTTGCTTCGGCAATCTGTTTTTTGAGCACATGGATTTCCCAGGATGTCACGAGCGGGGGCAAAGCGTGTAACTGCGCCAGCGCTTCGGACAATTCGGCCTGATCGCGGTACGTGGCTTGTTGCATCGCAGACCGCTCTCGCCAGGACGCAGGACTCCAATCTTTTATGGCAGGGGGAAGGGGCACGTCCGATGAAATGCAAGGATACGGAGCGAAGTATGCGCAAGGTACACACGAACGCCTGGAAACACATTGCGTTTCATGTGGAGCGGCGTGTTTCCAGGAAGATGCTCAGTGGCCTTCCGGCAATGTCGATCATGCCGGGATCAAGTCGGAAGGTCATGCGTGAGAGGGGCGCTTCGTCGTAAGCGGCGCATCTATCGGCCAACGTAGCTCAGTTGGTAGAGCAGCTCACTCGTAATGAGCAGGTCACCGGTTCGAGTCCGGTCGTTGGCTCCATTTCAAAAGATCCTGTTGGAAGCTCGTAATTATTGTGGTGCACTTGATCGTTGCGCCTTCTGTTTCAGGTAACCGGACGTTACGCCTCCTTACCGGGTTTTATGCTTGAGATGGTCCGACAATCGCAAGCTCAGCGCAATCAACGTCAGTGTTGGATTCGGAGCTCCTGACGTTGGGAAAGCCGAGGCGCCGGCTACATACAGATTCTCGAGGCTATGCACCTTTGCGTTGGCGTCGAGCACCCCTTGCTTCGGATCCTCATGCATGCGCGTCGTGCCCATGTGATGAAACCCTCCACTCAGAAAGGATGGCCAGGTGGTATCGTCTTCGAGCAACCAGTCCAGTATTTGAACCCGGCCCAGCCCGGTTCGGCCGAATTCATGCGCCACAATTTCGAAAAAGGTTCGCATCGACCTTTTGTCCAACTCCGACAGTTCCCAGTGCAAATCGGCATAGGGCATCCCCAGCGCATCCTTCTCGGCACTGAGCACGACACGGGAGGCGGGGTTAGGCATTTGCTCGGCGCGTGACTGGAGCCGATAATCACGACGCCCCTCGTCAGATGTAGCGGGTCGGTTGGGGGGGCGCTGCGGCTCTTCCCCTTCCTGTTCGTCACTGCGCATCCGTTGTCCGAGAGCGCCTTCCGAAAATCTCTGAAAAAAACTCCTCATCTCTTCGGGAAAGGTCCCCGGCCGTAGCGAGGCAGTGCCGTTGAGAATACGATGCGTCCGCTGAGCCTGCTCGGTCAACGCCAGTTCTCCACTGGGCGGCCGTTCCCCGCCCAATCGGAACGCGTACATAGGCATAGGGTCCGGCTTCTCCAGGATCAACTGCGCTCCGCCCATCTCGAAGTGTTCCATGAAAAAGCGCCCCACCAGATCGTGGTCATTGCCCAGCCCGGCGGGCGCCTGCGCATTGGAGGCCAATAGGATCCGGGCATTCTGAATCGATCCGCAGGACAGCACGTAGCGCCGGGCCCGAACACGGTGATGCTTGCCGTCGATGGTTTGCGTCCGCAATCCGGCCACGGCCCGTACCGACTCGTTCGCTTCGATCTCCGTGACGTTGGCGTAGGTGTAAAGATGAAGATTTTCCGCATCGATAATCGTATCCCGGTACCGTGTCCCGAATCGTGTTGGCAGACTGAACTGCCACATCTTCGTCCATATCTTTTCTTCGTCGAACGGCAGCCGCTGCTGCGGGGGATATTTGGCTTCATAGTCGGCTGCGTCATATACATAGGGCCCCAGTTCGACATAGGCTTGTGCGCGTTCATAGAATGGGTCGAGGTGTTCTTTCCGGAACGGCCAGCCGCTATGGGGCACCCAGTCGCGTTTTTGGAAATCGATGGGGTCCATGGGCGCACACCAGCCGGCCCAGTGCCCGGTGGTGCCGCCAAAGTAATGGAGCCGTGCGACTTCGAGGGGCACCTGATACGGATCGCCAATGCTTTTGCCGGCATAGAGGGCCTGCATCTGCGGTTCATAGTTGAACCCCCCGCCTTCAAGCAAAATGACGGTGTAGGGCGTTCCTATCCATTCCATGGCCATGCTGATGCCGGCAGCGCCGGCGCCGACGATGCAGAGATCGCCTTCAATGAGGGCGCCGTCCTCCAGAGTTCGGGCATCTGTATGCATATCCGATGACGATTACGGGTAGATGAGCGAGAAGAGAGCGCACTGGCGTGCCTCGGTGACGGAAAGCACCCACCCCTTGAGAAGAACCGTTCGCCCGGCGGCAAAGTCGCCCCGGATCGCTGTCTTTAGGTGCGAGTGCAGGGTAGGGGCGCCCGCCAGGGCCTGCCTATCGTTGCCCGGAATGACTGCACTCAGGATATTCACACTGGACTCTGCGGGATACATCTCTCGATAATGCACTCCCAGGTCGCGAACACGCCGGTTGCCGAGCATGTCGAGTAAAGCGGGCCGAGCCAGGGTTTGCAGATTCTCGGAAGGACCCGTTTGCCATGTTGCACCCGGCAGGCCGAGAGCCAGCGTGCCTGCCGCCGCGCGCGTGATAAAATGGCGTCTGTCCATCGTTTGTCCGCAGGTTTTCAGATATGGGAAGAATACGCTCAGGGCGCCAGTTACTCTGCCAGATACGCTTCAAAAAAATCGCGCACGGCTCGATCCGCCATTGCATCGGGCGCAATCCGCTCGCCCAAGCACATGAAGAGCACGTCCTGCCCGTTACAGGCCGGCCACTCGGGTAACTCTGCGCCGTTCGGATTTCCGTGGGTTGCAAAATGGACCCAGTACGACGACATCGTGTCGGCAAGGCGCCGATCCAGGGATTCCCAGGGGCGGTCCAGCATCTCGAGGTTGTTGAAGAAGTACGGCACTTCGGCGGTGTGGAACGCCCCGAACTCCGGGCGCTCCGGCCAGGGTATGCCCCGCTCAAAATAATACAGGTAGAGGTCTGTTTTCGCCGTCTGCGCGCGTTCCGCAGCTAACTGCTCTATAGCCACGGCGGCCAGATCGCGCTTCTCGTTGGCGTCCTTCGCTGTGGTCCAGACGTTGAGATACAGGCAGTCCTCGCTAACGCTACCCTGGTGCATGAACTCTTCGGTCCACGGCGGCCGTGACCCCGCTACATGTTGCATGCAACCGGGACCGAATGTGTCTGCCTCGCGACCTCCTTCCCATGAAGGAGGCGGTTGTGGAGCATGCCAGCGCAGCGCGCCGACGGGCGGCGCGGCGTACGGGATGCCTTTGTATACCCGGACGGTCGGGTCGGAACCGGGCATACCGGTAAGCAGACCGCTCTCAATATGGAGCGGCTCCGTGATTTGCGCCGTTGCGATAAGCGGGAGCAGGCTTAACCACACGCCGCCGAGCCATACCTTGCGAGATATCTTAGCCATATAATCTTCTCGACCGCAGCGCGATCCTGTGCTTCACACGCCTGTGATCAGGCATTGGCGCTTTCCGATCGGATCTGCGATGTTCCGTGCTCTGCCGATGTATACAAGTTACAGGCCGGGTTCAGGCAATGCTTGTTTCCTTCCGTACGTTGCGGTCCGGGCGTCTTCGATAATTCCGCTCCAGTTGAGTCCGAAAGCGAAATCGTAGGCGTTTCCCTGGGCATCGACATAGGGGCGCATGTCGTGCGGCGTGTCCTCGTACTGTTCCTCGACGGTTTGCATATCCGCCGGCATTTGGAAGGGCATCAGGCCCGAAGGCTCCGCTTCGCCGGTCAGGATGTCGAGGATTGCCTGATCCTGTACGCCGAAACTGACGAGGATGGCGTCGGCGCTCGGCTCGAATTCCGATACCACGGTTGGGACCGACATATCGAGCACGACGATGACGGGCTTCCCGTTCATTTTTTCACGGGCATCGCGGATCGCTTGCAGGTCGGTCGCATTCGAGGGGGTGACCGTTTTGCCCTTGTACGTACGGTTCGTGAAGGTTTCCAGCGGATCCCCGCCGGCGATGCTTTCGGCGCGGGCGTGCGTAGCCGTGTAGGGTTCGTACTGAAGACTGATGGGAACGTACCCGTTGCCGCCCGCCTCTGCGTCCGCTTTGTCATACCCCCTTGTAGATGTCGGGCTTGCGATGACGACGAGGGCTGCGTCCGCTGCGTCCGGGTCGTCGGTTACGTCGAAATACGCTCCTGCAATGTCCAGGTTAAGCGGATCCTCGTACGTCGCAGGCGTGACGCTGCCACGGAAAGGGTTTTGGCGTTCCGGCACATAGCGCCGGGGGATGTATACCGTTGCGTTTTGTTTTAGCGGCAGGACACTGTCCCGGTTCTTCAGGAGCACCAGGGACTTGCGTTGCGCTCCGTACCCGGCGGCCATATACGTGGCGTTGCCGACTGTAGCGTTGGTCTGCCCGATGTCCAGGTAGGGGTTTTCGAACAGGCCGGTGCGGAAGATGTTTTTCAGCAGCCGCACGGCGGACGCCTCGAAACGCACGCGCATGAACGCTTCGCCGTGTTCCTGCACGCCCAGTTCATAGGCCTCGATAACCGGGCCGGAATCGTTGTTGCCGCCGAATTGATCGATGCCTACGAGCAGGGCTTTGTAATGCCGTTCGGCTTCGGACAGCCCTTCCACGCCCCAGGGTGCGGCGCCGTATCCATCCAGGGCCGTATAATCGCGCGTAACGCCCCAATCGGTGCACACTACGCCGTCGTAGCCGTATTTCTCCCGGAGCAAATCGTTGATGATGTATGTGCTGTAGGAATTACCCACATTTTCGCCATACGCGTTGTCCTGTTTGAAAGAGACGGTGTAGTACGGCATGACCGCCGCCGCCATACCCGTCTCGCTTTCCAGCTTGAAAGCGCCCTCTGTGAAAGGAGTCATGTGGAGATCGAAGTTGCCCCCGGGATACACGGCGTATTTGCCGTATCCGTAGTGCGCATCGCGGCCGCCTTCGCCCGAACCCCCGCCCGGCCAGTGCTTGACCATCGCGTTGACGCTTTCGTAGCCCCAGCCGTCGGCAATTTCGGCTTCGCCGGGGGAAGATTGAAAACCGTCGATGTAGGCCCGTGCCATGTCGGTGGAAAGCTTCGGATTTTCTCCGAAGGCGCCGTTAAGGCGATACCAGCGGGGCTCGGTGGCCAGATCGATCTGGGGGGACAGGGTCGTTGCGATGCCGAGCGCGCGATATTCTTTCGAAGCGATTTCGCCGAACTGCTGCACGAGGCCGGGGTCGAAGGTCGCTGCAAGGCCGATAAGGCCGGGCCACATGGAGATGTCTCCTCCGGAACCGGCATTGAATCCGGCGTCGGCCCGCGTGCGATGGCGCGGGTCGGAACTGTTATTGGCCGGAATGCCCAACCCGACCCCTTCGACCAACGCCTGCATGTTGTTATTCCAGCGCGCCGCCACCTCGGGGCTTTCCACCGATGTGATCAGCACGTGCCTCAGATTGTCTTGGGTCAGAAAGTTCTTCTGGGCATCGGAGAGGTCCCAGGCGTTGGCCTCGTTCCCGGCAAACGGCTTTCCGTTATAGGTAGGGACGCTACCCCGTCTCCCTGTCGAAGGGATGGCCTGGTGGGCGCTGTAGAGCATCAGGCCGGCGATCTGATCGACAGACATCCTGGAGGCCAGGTCTTTTGCCCGAACGTCGGCGGGGAGGCGCCAGTCTTCGTACGGATCCAGCGCCCCGCTTTTGTTCAGGTCCTTGAACGCGAACCCATCGACGGTGAGCAGGCCAACGCCTGATGTGGCAGCATACCCCAGGGTCTGTCCTCCCCTGTTGGTTACGGTTTTGATCGTTCCGGACGCTGTCTCGCTCCATCGGGGCGCGTTGGTGAAACAGCCGTTGAGTACGATGAGCGCTGCGACCACCGGAAATACGTATGCAAAAGAACGATGCGATGGGCGGTTCTTCATGGCTGACGCCTCCGTAATAGTCTTTGCCATTCCGAAACTCGGTCCTAAGCCTTTCAGGAAAGCGCCTCCTTGCAGTAGTCCACGCACTTCTTCATTTCCTCCATCACCGTCGAGCCTTCCGGAATCGGATATTCCAGTTCGATCATTGCCGGGATCGGATACGCTTCGTCCCGAAGCAACCGGAGCACCTCGCCGATCGGCGTGTCGCCCTCGCCCCAGGGCACGTTCTCGGCGCCGTTTTCCGGGTTTTTCCGATCCTTCAGATGCAGGTGCGTAATCCGGTCGTGGTACTTTTGTATTACCGGGATGGGAGAGGTACCCAGCCCCGCCACGTAGTGCCCGATGTCGAGATTGAGCATGTTGTAAGGCGAGTAGGAGAGCGGGATGTCGAAACTGAAATCCTCATCGGCCACCTGGGTATGGTTATGCATGCCCGTGACCAGTTCGTGCTTCGTGGCGAACGGCCCCATCCGCTCGCCGGCTTCATTCGATATTTCGAACGAGATGCCGCGCGCGCCCATCGCCCGGGCCGCCCGGAAGGCGTAGTCGATCTCTCCGTCGGACCACCCCGGATTGCCCAGTTTGAGGATGTCGATATGGACCCCGGCGTCGCGATACATCTTGCCGAGGGCTTCGAACTTGTCCATAGGAACCGACACGCGCCATTCGGTAGCCTCTTTGTCCGCCGCTTCCCGTTCGGCTCTAAGTTCGGCGCGCTCGTCCTCGCTCAACTCCCTCCAGTTGCGGGGAAAAGGCGGCGCTGCCGGCCCCCCGGCGAACTCCTCCGCCGGGCTGCCTATGAGCTCGACCGAATTAAGACCGAGTTCAACCATATAGCTAAGGATTTCCTCGGCGCTGGAGGGAATCTGACGAAAGCTGTAGGAAATAGCTCCTATTTGCACGTCGGATGCGCCCGCGAATGCGCGGCCCATGCTTTTCGCCGGAAAGCCCAGGCTACTCAGCGTCAGGCCGCCGACGGCGGCGCCCCCCATGCGATACATAAAAGTGCGGCGATTCATGGTGGTATCGAGTGTTTTGATCGGAGTATCCGTAAAAATTAATGTAGGAAAAAATTCGGGTTTTGGCGCACCCGTCGCCCGCTGGCGAGCAGGGTTATGTTTTGGCGGGTTATGTGTCTATGTGCGCAGAACCGGGCCAGCATGCAACAAGGGAGGCCGCCAGAGAAAGATCGCTCGGATGGGGGGCTTTGCAAGGCGCTTTTTCCATGTTGGCCTTTCTATGGAAACCATTCGGGTGCACTTGAAACAGAACGCCGAAAACGGCATATTAATTCTTAAGGATACCCTGAGCGAAGCGATTTTGGTCAGCGTATTCTTAAACCTTTCCGAAAGCCATGATCGACACCCTTGCCATCGCCCACGCTCTTGTGAATGCGGGCCTCGGACAGCGCCCGGCCGAAGCGATAGCGAAAGCTATTCGTAACGGGCAGGGGGGCTCGGCCTCGGAAGATTTCGTACGAGCCGAGATAGGTTCCGTACGAGCCGAGATAGGTTCCGTACGAGCCGAGGTAGGTTCCGTACGAGCTGAGGTAGGTTCCGTACGCGCTGAGATAGGCGAACTCCGGGCCGACATGATGGAGCAAAACAATGTCCTTCTTCGCTGGATAATGGGGTTGGGCTTTGGGGTTATTGCCGGCGTATTGGCGCAGTTTGTATTCCAGATTTTAAGGATACTCTGATCAAATCCACTTTGACCAGCGCTTCACGCTCGTGCGTAAAAGATTTTACATCATTGAAATTAGTGGAAAACACCGCAGATTCGGGGCGTCGGCGGGCGTGAAGCGCCCTTCGGGAGGCAGAGAGGGGCACGCTGGCTGTGCAACTTCGGTTTTCCGCTTTCCCTGTCGGCTATGATGAACAAGGCTTTTCGGACCGATCTTCCCGGTGACAGTTTTCTCTGGAGCGCAAGTATGATTTATTCGTATTGAGGAGAGGATGAAATCACGTCCAGGGATTGATTTCCGTCACGCCCGTATTCTCGAAATCCCCTGTGTTCCGCGTCGCCACGGACATACGGTGCGCGAGAGCAATTGCCGCAATTTGCGCATCGGCAACATTCAGTCGCCGTCCTTGCTTTTCGGCTTCGGCTACGATATCGCCGTAGATTTCGGCTGTGCGTTCGTCGAAGGGTAAGGTTCTTCCTTTGAAACGATCTCTGGTCATGTTCCAGAAACGGATCAGGCTCGACTTTCGCTTGCCATCGGGGAGCCGCGCTATCCCGTAACGCAACTCGGCGAGCGTGACGGCCGACAGCGCCAGTATGGGTTCGTTGTCGTTGAGCCAGGCGACCACATGAGCTGAAGGCGTTGGCTTGGTCAGCTCGGACAATACATTTGTGTCCAGCAGGATCATTGCAGGTTCAGAGGCGCTTGCGGGTGGTCGTGATCTTCCAGAAACGGTTCGATGTCTTCGCCGGGCTCGACCATCGAAATGAGATCGAACGGAAATCCGGAGGCCGCTGCCGTATCGTGGGTAGCGTCTCTGGCGGCGTCGTCCAGAATAGACCGGACCAACGCTTCAAGGCTACAACCCCGTTTTCTGGCTGTGCGCCGGAGTCGTTCCTTCGACTCTGCGGAGAGATTGCGAATGGTGATACTGGCCATAAGATCCTCGTTCATTCGGATAAAAATGATTTCATGCAATCACGAAAAGAATAAACAATTGTTCCAACCGGTTCGCCCTCGTTTTTGGGCGAACCGGTTTTGATCAGAGTATCCTGAACTGTTTCAACCGGGGCACAGCATCCGCAAGCGTTCGGCGTGCTTCCGGCACTGCAAGATGATGTGTCGCCCATGTACAAGGGGCTTACGCAGTCATTCACCGCAAAAAATGCGTCGAATAGTAGCGCTGCTCATGCATAAAAAAGTCACATAATTATTCAACGTAATAAATGCGTCGAATAACCAGATTACTCATAACATAAGGGGCTTGTGCTCTAAACTGGAAAGCCGGTCCCGGTTGCCTATCTTTACGGAATGTGCTCCTTCGGCTTTCTGCAACCGTTCTTCGTCGCGGATCGCAGCGGGCCGAAGGGCCGTTTGCGTTTCCGGTTGGAGAGCGACATGTTGTTGCAGCCTATCCGGTACCCGGTCAGGGCGGCGACAACCGGGAAAAACCATAAAAATCAAGCAGGCGGACTTACAGCCTGATGTAAGGATCGTTCGTTGACAAGCACCATAAAAATCAAGCAGGCGGACTTACAGCCTGATGTAAGGATCGTCCGTTGACAAGCACCATAAAAATCAAGCAGGCGGGCTTGCAGCCTGAGGCAAGGATCGTCCATTGACAAGCACTATGAAAACGACCTATCCGATCGCAGGCGCGATCCTGTTCCTTTCGTTCATCCTGCCTGCCCGCTTTGCGCTTGCTCAAGAGGTCGAGCAGGAGCGGAAAGCCTTCGAGGGGACGATCGGCATTACCAACAAAGGCGTTTCGCAAATACCCAACTTTACCCTCGGTAAGCCCGCCATACAATCGTACACGAGAATCGGAAAGGGGAAATTTACGTTCGAGCCGGAACTTCGGTTTGCCACGACAGGGAGACCCTGGGATTTTGTGTTCCGGTGGCAATACCGAATGATGCAAACCGACAAGTTCAGGCTTCGAGTCGCCCTCAACTCCGTCCTTAACTTCGTCACATCGACCGTCACGGAAACGGAAGACGAAGATAAGGTCCCTCGGGACGCCATCATAGCCCGCAGATTCGTAGGCGGGCAGGTCCTGCCCGAATATTCCCTTACGAAAAATCTGAGTGTAGGGCTGCTGGTTCTGTATGCGCGCGGTATAGAAAAAACCACCTTGCGCAACCTGAATTTTATCGTCTTCAATACCGCATTATCGAATATCGACGTGTTCGACGGATGGACCGTTTCGCTAAACTCGCAAGTCTACTATCTGGGAATAGAGGATATGGACGATATGGTAGACGATGAGAGCGGGACGTATTTTTCTTCGCACGCCGTATTGGCGAAAAGAGGTCTTCCGTTTTCCCTGTCGGCGATGATCAACAAATCCTTGCACACCGAAATCTCGGGTGACGATTTTCTCTGGAGCGCAAGCGTGATTTATTCGTATTGAACGGGAAGGAATCGCTTCACGCGGTTCGCAGCGCAGGGAATCTCTTCTCCGCAAAGGCGAATCCGCCAAAGAGCACCGCCGTAAAGAGCGCGTCGCCGAGGAGGGTGTTGTGAAAGTAAGGGATCGCGGCTACGTAGCATGCTATGAGCCCCTCGAAGGTTTGCGGGTACATCGACTGCGGGAACAGCATGTCGCCCGCCCAGACGCCGAAATTCGTCACAATGAAGAACAGCACGGACCCGGTGACGGAAGCTCCTGCGATCCGCCACGGAGTACGGTTTTTGCGCAACAGGAACCCGATGCCTACCACGCCTGCGAAGGCAAAATACACAATAGGCACAGGCTGAAAACCCAGGAGAATATCGCCGAGCAACATAGCGGTGAAGACCATGGCGACGGCTACTCCCTTTCTGGCGAAGAGCGCGCCTCCGAACAGCGCCATGGCGCCTATGGGAGCGACGTTCGGAGGGTGAGGGAGAAAACGCATCAGCGCTGCCGCAAGCACAAACGCGCAAAGCGCGCCGAATCGTAGCGTGAGAAATCGGGAAGGAGAGGTGCGATCGGTCATGGATGCGTCGTAGGGTCGCTGGTGCATGCAGCGTTGTTTTCGGTGGGGATAGCTTATGCGCAAGATACGGGCCGGGCGACGAACGATCAACGGCGCTGTCGCAGTGTACAGGCGCATATTACAGACATAGTAATCCCCGCCGGACTCATTTTTCTTGCGCTTCAACTCATTTTTTGATTATTTGACAAGGCTTTCTCTTCCTGCAAATCCATTCCCGTGCCTTTCATGCGCTTCTTCCACAGTTCCTGGTCCGTTTCTCTATTTGCCGTTTGTGCGCTCACTCTGACGGCCCGGCCTGCTGCAGGCCAGTCGGCGCCCGATCGCGTGCTGGCGTTCCCGTCTCCCGTTTCGGGCGAGGTTTTGCCGTCCGATCAAGGAGCGCCGGGCGCCTGGCACCGCATCAACAAACTGGGCACGACGGCTTCCTTGCTGCATGTGCTGGCTCACCCCGACGACGAACATTCGGGCATGCTTGCCTTGTCTTCCCGGAAATGGGGCGCGCGCACATCCCAGTTGACCCTGAACCGAGGCGAAGCGGGCGCCAACGCCATCGGCCCGGAGCTGTTCGACGCGCTGGGGCTGATCCGTACGCGGGAACTGGTGCTGGCGGGACGGTATTACGGCCTGGACGATTTATACTTTACCCGCGCCGTCGATTACGGGTATTCCAAGACACTGGACGAAGCGCTCCGTAGCTGGGATCCCGAAGTCGTGCTGGCGGACATGGTGCGGGTCATTCGCCTGAATCGTCCGATCGCCGTGGTTTCCCGGTTCTATGGCGACCGGCGAGACGGGCATGGACACCATCATGCTTCGGGCGTGCTTACGCCCCGGGCGGTGGCTGCCGCAGCCGATCCCAACCGCTTCCCGGAGCAGATTTCGGAAGAAGGTCTTCGTCCCTGGTCCGTTCCGCTGCTCTTCCGGGGCGGGGCCGCCGAAGACGAGCCGCACCATGTGGTTCTGGACGCTACGGCATACAGCCCTCTGCTCGGCACGTCGTACGGAGACTATGCGCGCTATGGCCTGAGCCTACAGCGTTCCCAGACGTCGGGGCGATTCCGGAGCTGGGGAGGCCGTACGTACCGCTACGAACGTCTCGGCGAGTTGCCCGCCGATGCGGCAAACCGTGTGTCCGACACCTTTTTTGCGGGGATCGATACGAGTCTGCCCGGGTTGCCGGCGCTGGTAGGCGAAGAGGCGTCTCCCGAGGTTGCTTCATCCCTTGCCGAACTTCAGACCCTGATCGACGGGGTGATGCAGGATTTCGATTTTCGGGCGCCGGAGCAGGTGGTGTCCGAACTTGTGCGCGGCTTGGGTCTGGTGCGCTCCACCATAGAGGCTGCGGCGGATCTCCCGGAGACGGCCTTTCAGTTGTCCGTGAAGGCGCAGCAATTCGAAGATGCGATCATGGCCGCAGCGGGTGTGCGCATACGAGCCGAACTGGCCGATCAGGCATTGGGCGCTGCGCTGGTGACGCATCAGGAAGCCGCTGTCACGGTCGCTGTAGAGAGCGAACTGCCCGATCGGATTGCGGTGAATGAGGTACTGGTCCTCGAGCGCAATATGGAGGGTGCCGCCCAGTTGGCCCGGTCGGACGAAGGGGCCGGGAACGAAGTGGAACTCATGATTGAAGTCGGGTCGGGCGAAACCATCTTCGATGGACCGTATTTCGAGCGTAGCGGCCCCACCGAAAACATGTATCGGATTCTGGAGTCTGCTTCGGCGATGCACTTGCCCTGGCGTCCTATGGCCTTGTCCGTGCAGGCGCTTCTGGAGGTGGACGGGGTAGAGATCATGCGGACGATGCCTGTCACCGGGTACGTATCCCGCCTGCCGTACGGGTTCCTTGCCCGCCGGGTGGAAATGCTGCCCGATTTGTCCGTTTCGATCGGTCCGCGCGCATATGTCCTGCCGATGGACATGGAAGATACCGGCGCGGCGGAGGCGGTTCCGGTGCTCGTGCGCGTCGAGGCTATTGCGGATTCGGTCGTTGCGGACATAGCTGTCGAACTGCCCGAAGGCTGGACGAGCGATCCGGCTTCCATGCAGCATGCGTTCCATAACCGGGGCGAGGTCGTCGAGGCGCGTTTCATGGTGCAGCCCCCTGCGGACTGGTCCGGCGAAGCCACGATCCAGGCCGTGGCCGAGGCCGGGGAAGGGGAAGAGCGCAGGCAATACCGACATGGGTACCAGGTCATCGAGCACCGGGATTTACCGCTTGCCCGTCTCCGGATGCCGGCGGAAATTGTCATTCTCTCCGTGCCGGTCGCCCGGCTTGACGGGATGCAGGTGGGGTACGTAATGGGCGTGGGCGACGAGGTCCCCGCTGCGATCGAAAACCTTGGCGCTTCCGTGCAGTTGCTTGGCGAGGCGGATCTGGCGAGCGGTTCCCTGGATCGCTTCGATACGATCGTCGTGGGGACGCGGGCGTACGCCGTCCGACAGGACCTTGTGGAGCATAACCGGCGCCTGCTGGATTACGCGGCGGCGGGCGGAAACCTGATTATCCTGTATCAGACCCAGGAATTCGTGCCGAACGACATGGCGGCGCATCCCGCCGAATTGCCCCGGGGGGCGCAGGAAGTCTCCGAACAGGATTCCCCCGTGCGTATCCTTGCGCCGGATCATCCCCTCCTGACTACGCCCAACGCGATTTCCGTGGCCGATTTCGACCACTGGATCGAGCAGCGGGGCTCCAAGTTCTTCACGGAGTGGGACGCCGCGTATACGCCGCTCGTGGAAACGCAGGATACCGGGCAGGACCCGCAGCGGGGCATATGGCTGGCCGCAGAGGTGGGGTCAGGGTACTATAGCTACCTTTCGCTGGCGCTTCACCGCCAGACGCCGTACGGGGTCCCGGGAGCATTCCGCATATTGTCCAATGCGATTGCGCTCGGCGGACAATCGGGTCAGTGAACGGATTTGTTTCCGATCCCGAAAAGTATGGCGGGAAAGAAAAGAAGGGATACCCTTGTGCAAGGACCAAAGATAGAAAAGGTCATTTTCTGGGTTACCTTCGGCGGTGTTCTTTGCCTGATCGTCCCGCTGATCATGTTTCCGTCCGGCGGCGCCGAGGTGTTGGGCGACGCCATGAACTGGATGACCCGGACCCTCGGATGGCTGCATCTGTGGTTTTTTGTGGTCGTCTTCGGTTTTCTGCTCTACGTCGCGCTGGGGAAATACGGCCGTATCCGGTTCGGCGGCCCCGACAGCCCACCGGAGTTTTCGCTGTTCAGTTGGGGCGCCATGCTGTTTTGCGCCGGTATCGGGGCCAGCGTCATCTATTGGGGCACCATCGAGTGGGCCTATTATTACACGAATCCCCCGTTCGATATCGAGCCCCGGTCCAAGGAAGCCATAGAGTGGGCTGCCGCCTATGGTATGTTCCACTGGGGGCCGCTGGCCTGGGCCATCTATACTGTGCCGGTGCTTCCTCTGGGTTACCTGTACTGGAACCGGGGGCGGTCCGTCCTGCGTCTTTCGGCGGCGTGCGAAGGTGCGATCGGCGCCCGGGCGGCTGCGGGCCTGCCGGGAAAGGTCATCGACATCGTGTTTATTCTGGGCCTGCTCGGCGGGGTCGGGACTTCCATAGGGCTCAGCACGCCCCTCATTTCCGCAGGCATTGCCGACCTGTTCGACATCAAGCGCACCTTCTTCCTCGACGCCGTCGTCATAGCGATCTGGAGCGCGCTGTTCGGATTCAGCGTCTATTCCGGGTTGAAAAAGGGGATCAAAATCCTGAGCGACATCAACGTCTGGCTGGTCGTTACGCTGATGGCGTTTGTGTTCGTGTTCGGTCCGACGATGTTCATTCTCGATTCCTTCACCCATAGCGTCGGGCTGATATTTCAGAATTTCATCAAGATGAGTTTCTATGCCGATGCGGTCGCCAAGGCCGGCAGCGCGATTGCGGCGTCCGGCGTAGCCTCTGCGGCCTCCGGCGCCACCTTTGCCGAAGAATGGACTATTTTTTACTGGGCCTGGTGGGTGGCGTATGCGCCCTTCATGGGGCTCTTCATAGCACGCATATCGAGGGGGCGCACCGTCCGAGAAGTAATCCTGGGCGAGATGATTGCCGGGTCGCTGGGATGCTGGCTCGTTTTTGGCGTGCTTGGCAACACCAGCATGTTTTTGAATCTGGAAGGATCGCAAAACCTGGTGGAGATGGTGGCGATCGGCCAGGCGCCCGAGGCGATCGTAGCAACCATTGCCGCAGTAGGCGGGCGGGTGCTCCCGGTTGCCGCGCCGCTCGTGGCGCTTTTTGTTGCGCTGGCTTTCATTTTCGGGGCGACCACCCTGGACTCCGCGGCCTATGTGCTGGCTGCGGTGGCCACGAAAGAGCAAGGAGGGGTTGTCGAGCCGGCCCGGTGGCATCGTATTTTCTGGGCGGTCGTACTCGCGTGCGTATCCCTTACGTTGATGTTCGCAGGGGGGAAGGAGCAGGAGAGTATAGACGCGCTGAAGGCGTCCTCCGTCCTGGTATCCATCCCGTTGATGGCGATTCTGGTTCTCCTCGCCGTGTCCTTTATGAAGTGGGTTCGTGAGGACGCTCCCTGACAGGGGTTTGTGGTTTTGACGGAAGCGATCGCTTCCCGAAGAAGTCCCCGGTATACGCTAAAAACGAAATACGGCGAGAAACTGGGGAATGACCTCGTCGGCGTCCTCGAAGCCGAACTTGTTGATCCAGATATGCAATTCGGTTCCTGCAAAAAAGCGTCCCGGGTTTCCGGCGAGCGCCTTACCGACATCCAGCCGTAGCTGAGGCTGCATCAGGATCCAGTACGGCGCATGACCGACTTCGGTATTCCGTTTGCTTTGCCACTCGGCATGTCCTTCCAGCGAGAATGCGCCTCCGCCGATGTCGAACGGCAGCGCCCAGTTGAAATCGATGAGGTGGCTATTGTCGCTTTGGGGTGCGCCGCCCTCGGCCAGTCCGGCGCTGCGATCCACGAGATACAGATAGTCGAGATTTGCGAAAGCGAAGCCCGGCAGGTCCAGTTGCAGTCGGAATCCGGGCGCGATTTTCAGCAGCTTGCCCTGCGCTCCCCAGTTTATTCCCCCCAGAGGCCCCACGCCCCGTACGGGGCCCCATGCGATTTCCTTCCCGGTGATCGCCCCGAGACTCAGGAATGGATACCATTCCATATAGATTTCCCGGTTAGCGTCTCCGGCGCCGCTGCAGCACGCCATGTCCACAAAGAAAAAATTCTCGCCAAGGTTCCAGCCGCTTGCGTGCTGGAATGTGATCAGGTGTTGCGTTCCGGTGGGGCTCACGTCGTGATCCTGTAGTGCGGAGCCCCCCTGGTATTGCACCTCCGTCACGCTCCACCCCTGGGCGTCGGCGTTGCTGCCGGTGGCGAGCGGGCAGGTTGCAATAAGGCAGAGCGTTGCGAGGAGGCGGAGGCATCTGTGCATAGGGAGCGGTTTCGCCGAGGTTTTTCTTGCCGAAAGCAATCTGAAACAGGCCGAAAGATACTGTAGCAGCGTTTTCCGTCGGTGCATATCCTTATGAAAATGTCGTGTTTTTCCGGGTTGCATACCTTGCTTTCGACAAGGAATCGCGATGTCGGCAGGTCGGGGATGTACACAGGAAGATGCTCCAGGCAGCGAACCGGAACGACATTCCTTGTCGCGGCCATGCGGATGCAATGGGGTTTACGGGCCCGCATGAAGCACGGGGAGCGTGCGAGTATCTTTGCGCAAAATTCACAAACAAACACAAACCCGATCCCTTACTTTTTTAGAGCTATTTCCCGATGGTATGTTTCCGTACCCGTACGGTTTTTTCGCGATCGGAGATCTGGAGCGGGGATCTGGTTGTTAATATCTCCGTCAGGAAAGCATTGTAACAGTGCAAGTTCATTTTGTACATTGTTTCCCGTCCTGATCGATTCGTCTTTAACGAGCGTACTACATCCCATGTCCTTTATAGAACTGACTCGCCGTCGATTCCTAAAAACAGCCGCCCTCGCTTCCGCAGGAGCCGGATTTGCCCCGTACGCCGCTGACGCCGCTTCCTTTCCGGAGGCTGGGCGTTCGGCCGCCGACATACCTTTCACCCTCGGGGTAGCCACCTTTTCGCTGCGTCAATTCGATCGGACCGAGGCGATCTCCATCCTCCAGGCGTTGCATGTGAAACATATCAGCGTCAAGTCGCACCACATGCCCTATGAGGATTCCCCGGAAGAGCTGGCGGCAGGTGTGCAGGCGTTTGCGAAAGCAGGCATCGAGATCGTAAGCGGGGGTAACAACAACATCCGGGAAGATGACGACGATCATGTGCGCATGTTTTTCGAATATGCAAAGGCCGTCGGAATTCCCTTGCTGGTCATTGCTCCGACAGCGGAAAACATGCCCCGGATCGAACGGTTCGTCAAGGAATACGATATTCGCGTGGCCATTCACAACCACGGTCCGGAAGACTCGCATTTTCCCGGACCCCGAGACGGCCTCGAAGTCATCCGGGATATGGATCCGCGTGTGGGTTTATGCATCGATGTCGGGCATACGGCCCGCACCGGCGTGGATGTGGTGGAATCCATCGCCGAAGCGGGCGACCGCCTGCTGGACGTGCATATGAAGGACCTGCGGGATTTGAGCGACCGGGCCAGCCAGTGCATTGTGGGCGAAGGCGCCATGCCTGTAGCCGACATTTTCAGGCAATTGGTGAAGATGAATTATCGCGGCTACGTTAACCTCGAATACGAGATCGACGCCAATGCCCCCCTGCCGGGCATGAAGCAATCCTTTGCGTACATGCGGGGAGTGCTTGCCGGAATGGCGGCGTAACGGCAACGCTATTTACAGAACATACACAGAACATACACACCGGGAGATATCATGGCGCACAAGAAAACCTCATCATCTCGCAGGACCTTTCTCAAAACTATGACCGCCGGCGCGGCTGGCGGCGTGCTTGGAGGAGGTGTCTTCGCGAGCGGTATGACCTCGAAGAGTTACGGTCGCATTCTGGGCGCCAACGATCGCGTCCGTGTCGGCGTCGTGGGTTTTTCCAGCCGGGCGCGCGGTTCGCTCATTCCTGCGTTCCTCGCTTCCGCGAAGGATATGAATTTCGACATTGTGGCCGTGTCCGATATCTGGAACCGCCGCCGCGAAGAGGGTGCGGCATTCGTGGATGCGCAGCGCGCGGAAGCCGGCATGGAGGCAGGGGACGGTGTCAAGGCGATGCGCAACAACGAGGAACTGTACGAATCCGGCATGGTCGATGCGGTGATCATTTCCACAGCGGATTTTCAGCATGCGCTTCATGCCATCGAAGCCGTCGAGGCCGGGTGCGACGTATATGTCGAAAAGCCGTTCGCCAATACGATGGGGGACGCCAATCAGGCTCTGAACAGGATTACTGCGTCGGATCGCGTTCTGCAAGTGGGCACGCAGCGTCGCAGCGCCTCGAATTACATGGCTGCCAACGAGTATATTCGCTCCGGGAAGTTCGGCGATATCGTATCGGCGCATATGACCTGGAATGTGAACCAGCCGGGGCGGTGGCGGCGTCCGGATCTGGTGGCGTCCATTAAGGAATCGGATACGGACTGGATGCGCTACCTGATGAATCGCCCGCACGAGGAATGGGACCCGCGAAAATATCTCGAATATCGGTTGTTCTGGCCTTATTCTTCCGGTATTCCCGATCAATGGATGGTGCATCAGATCGATACGGTGCACTGGTTCACCGGTATGCCATATCCTCGCAGCGTGGTCGGCAACGGCGGCATTTATCTGTGGAAGGACGGGCGAAAGAATTTCGACACGATGACCGCTGTCTACGATTACGGTCCGCTGGACGACCCAACCAGCGGGTTTCAGGTGGTGTATTCTTCCCGGCAGACGAACGCGGCTGGCGGCGTCCGGGAACTCTATTATTCCAATGGGGGCACACTGAATCTCGATACGAACACGGTGAGTCCTGAAGGAGGGTTAACCGAACGCCATGCCGTTTCCATGGGCATGCAGCCGTTCCAGCTCGACCAAATGAAGCTGGACGAGGTGGGGGGTGTAGCCACGGCGGCAAACACGGGCGGAGACAATGCCACCATGTCGCACATGCGCAATTGGATGGAATGCGTGCGCTCGCGCGAGACGCCCAATGCAGACATTCATGCTGCCTGGAATCATTCGGTGGCGCTCTGCATGACGATCGCCGCCTTGCATACCGGCAAGCGCATTACCTTCGACATGCAGAAAATGGATGTTGTGGTAAGCTGAACGAGATGGATTTAATGACCGTGTTTGTCCTGGGCGTCGCGCGATTTTTGCGCAGACGGTTCTTTTGCGGGTGGAGTGGACTGTTCGTTCTTGCGGGGTTTTTCCCGATAGCGGGGGTTTTTCCCGTCGCTACGCTTGGACAGGCGCTCGATACGCCGAAGGTTCTTGTTGTGCCGGATTCGGCGGCGCAGCGTGTAGATGTACTGGTCGATGGCGAGTTATTTACCGCATACCTTTATGCAGACACGCTTTCCGTGCTTAAAAAGCCGGTGCTTTATCCGCTGCGGACATCGTCCGGCATCGCTGTGACGCGGGGATACCCTCTCGAAGAGGCCGCGGGCGAACGGGTGGATCACCCGCACCATATTGGCCTGTGGTTCAATTACGGCGACATCAACGGGCTGGATTTCTGGAACAACTCGGATGCCGTATCCGCCGAGCGCGCCGCTTCGATGGGCACGATTCTCCACCGGGCGGTCACGCATGTCGAAAGCGGTGCGGGACGCGGTGCGCTTCATGTCACGATGGACTGGCTTGCCCCGGACGGCACGGCGCTCCTTCGTGAGGATACCCGCTTTGTGTTTCGTGTCGAATCCGATCTCCGCGTAGTCGATCGCATCACGACGCTGACGGCGCTGGACCGGACGGTGTCTTTCGAGGACAACAAGGAAGGGGCTCTCGGTTTGCGGGTCAGGCGCGCGCTTGAAATGCCTTCGAATCGTCCTGTGGATGTGCTTGCTGCCGACGGTTCGGTGATCAGCACGTCGGACAACGAACACGTGACCGGTCAGTATCGCAACAGCGAAGGAGTCGCGGGATATCCCGATGTCTGGGGGAAGCGTGCGCGCTGGATGATGCTCTCCGGGACGATCCTCGACCATCCGGTGGCCATCGCCGTGCTCGATCATCCCCGTAACCCGGGGTTTCCTACCTACTGGCATGCGCGCGACTACGGTCTGTTTGCCGCCAATCCATTCGGACAGGCCGTTTTCAGCGAGGGGGCGGAAGCCCTTCATTTCGCCCTTGCGCCGGGGGAATCGACCACATTGCGCCATCGGATCATGCTCTTTTCCGGGCATCCGGCGCCTGGCGATATGGAGTCGGCCTACCGGAATTTTGCAGAATAGCGTACCGTATGTCAAGGGATTGCTCTTGTGCTTTCCCTGTATCCGTATCCTTTCGTTCCAAACTCTTTATCCGCTATGCAGCGTATGGATCGCCGCCGTTTTATAGAGACTTCATCCATTGCTTTCGGAGGAATCGCTTTCGGAGGACTTGTTGCCGGGTGCGGTAGCGAGGATGCGGGTACCGGAGAAATCGCCGGAACGCCCGTAAAGCCTCCCTGGAAATACGCCATCTGCAACGAGATTATGCAGGACTGGGACTGGGAGCGGCAGTGCAGGTACGCCGCTCAGGCGGGATATGAGGGGATTGAGGTGGCGCCTTTTACGTTGGGAAACCATGTGGACGATATCTCTATGGATCGCCGGGCCGAGATCCGGGGCATTGCCGAGGAAGCCGGTGTGGATATCCTTGGATTGCATTGGTTGCTTGTGACGCCTGAAGGCCTTCATACCACTACCCCCGACGAGGCCATTCGCCGCGAAAGCTGGGAGTACATGGCGAAGCTTGCAGAGTTTTGTGCGGACCTTGGCGGCAAGGTGATGATTTTCGGTTCGCCGGGACAGCGTTCTTCGGTGGGTATTTCGACCGAGGAGGCAGTCGAGCATCTGACGAACGGATTGCGCGATGCGGCGCCGTCCATTGCCGGCCACGGTGTGCAGTTATTGCTTGAACCGTTGTCCAGCGATCAGACGGATGTGATCAATACGCTCGGCGAGGCGCTGGCTGTTGTCGAGGCGGTCGATCACCCGGCCGTCTCGACCATGTTCGATTTTCACAATACCGCCGACGAAACGAGTCCGCTTGACGAACTGGTGCATGCCTATTACGATCACATCGGGCACATACAGATTCAGGAGATGGACGGTACGTACCTCGGTACCGGCGACGCCGTTGAGGCGTACGTGCCGGCATTGCAAGCCTTCCGGGATAAGGGCTACGACAAGTGGATATCCCTTGAGGTGTTCGATTTCGAACCCGGGCCCGAGCGGATTGCAACCGCTTCGATGGTGACGCTGCAACAGATGGAGGCGGCATTGTAAGGGAGAGATAAGCAGAAAAAATATCGCCTTCATCGAATTTTAACAAAACAAATTTACTCCTTAACCATTGTTTATTAGACGAATAGCAAGATTTACCCTTGAAAATTTATACATTTACCCCACTTTTCCATTTTTTTGATAAAAAAAACCACTAAACACAAATCACCCCCCCTAAAATTAAATGAAATGCAGAGGTTGTTTTTCTTATCCTTTATGCATAGAATGGATGCGGGTCGCCCCAATAACGATTCCGCAAGGGTTTTGTCGGGTAATTCCCAATGCGTTAACAATCGTCCATGCAGAGGGGCGTTATTTATCGCCTCTGTGCATGGATGTTATTTGATCGTATCCGGACACCAAAACAAAGGGATATGCCATGAACTACCGCTATGCTATCTTTCTCTTTCTAGCACTGTTGTGGCCGTCTGTGGCCGCCTTCGCGCAAACCGGAAAAATTGCGGGCAGTGTGGTTGACCAAAACCAGGAGCCGCTGATCGGGGTCAATGTCATTATCGACGGAACCACCATCGGCGCCGTCACGAACGCCGACGGTTACTTCTCTATTCTGAACGTTCGCCCCGGTACTCATACCGTGCGGGCTACGTTCATCGGTTTTACGCCGGTGACCGTCGAAGACGTTCGCGTGGCCATCGAGCTTACGACCGAGGTGGACATTTCCATGCAAGAGGCCGCTGTCGGTATGGACGAGGTGGTCGTGACTGCGGAGCAACCTGTCATTCAACGAGACATAGCCGCTTCGCAACGAAACATCGATGCGGAGGAGATTGCGAGCGGGAGATACCAGACGGTTTCACAGGTGCTTACGGCCCAGGTCGCGTTCAACGACATCAGCAGCGTAGAGGACCGGCCGGAGATACGCGGTTCGTTCTTCGACGAGTCGCTTTATCTGGTCGATGGCGTGAACTACAACGATCCGCTTACCAATCAGCCGCACTACCGGGCCAATCTCGATGCGGTTGAGGAAATCAAGGTGCAAACGGGAGGCTTCAGCGCCGAATACGGGGATGTCCGTTCGGGCGTTATCAACGTGGTGACGCGCGAGGGAAGCGAGCGTTACACGGGGTCCATAAACCTGCAGTACAGCCCCGCCGAGTTCAAGCATTTCGGACCGGGACCGTTCGGTTTCGATTCCCCGCTTGTCGAGCCGTTCGTGGATTCGAATCTCGGCGCCTTCGACGGCGGCAATTCGTTTTTCGACGGGTGGAATGCGGTTGCGGCTTCGTTGCCGGAGGGCGAAGCCCATGCAGACAAACCCATGGAGTTGTACGCCCGCTACCTGTGGAGGCACCGTTCGGAGGACTCCATTAACGAATTGAAGCGTTTGCAAGAGCAGGGCATTGTGCAGTTCGCGGACGGGATGGACCCGGACGATTTCGTGTTTCACCAGACTGGTATGAATTCGGACTATCGCATCGCCGCGACACTCGGGGGTCCCGTTCCGTTTTTCAGGCCCCTGAAATTCTTTCTCAGCTACGACGGGATCCAATCCGAATATGCTTATCGTTTTCCGGAAGCGAGTTTTCAGGATCAGAACTTTCGCGGTAAGTTGACCACGAATGTGGGGAGAGGGAAGAAACTGAATATGCATGGCTATTACAGCAAGCAAAAAGGCGGAAGCGGCGGCCAGGGGCCCGGCATCGGGGGATTCGTTTCAAGCAATCCTTTCTCTTCCACGGGGTCTACGAACAAGTATTGGTATCCTCATTGCGCCGTGGCGGGCGACCGCACGCGCCAGATTTACGGAACGCAGTGGACGCATGCGCTTTCCGCCAGCACGTTCTATGAGGTTAAGCTTACGCACGATCGGGTCGATTACGGCATGGATCTCGAGTACCGCAATACGGCGCCCATTCCGGGTACCGGAGGCGTCACCAGTTCATCCAAGACCAGTGGTTCCGGGGTCGATGGCGGGCGCATCGGAACGGAAGCCGAGGCCATGCAAAGAGCCGCCGCCGGGCAAGAAGGATGGGATAAATGGCGAGAATGGGCCCTGATTCGGATCGGCGAGCATTGGTACGACGAGGCGCCGAAAGGATACGGGCCGGTAAACTGGCGGGATGTGACGGGTGAATATCGTATGGAATCCTGCAATCTGCGTGCCGACGAGTCGGGTACGCGCGGATGGGACGCCACCGCTAATTTTACCAGCCAGGTAAATCGGAGCAATCAGGTTCGGATGGGCTTCCAGTTTCGCTCGGAGGATTTCAATCAGTACTACGAGGCGATCGATCCTTCCGTCAATGGCGGCAGTGTATGGGATTCCCAGAGCCAGCATCTGCTCGGCGCCGTTTATCTCCAGGACAAACTCGAGTTTCAGGGCTTTGTAGCTACGCTCGGCGTGCGTCTCGACGTGCTGAACACAGGAGATTTTCCGACGCCACTGGAAGGATGCAATCTGTTCGATAGCGGCGGAAGCACTGAAAACTGCACTGGCGGCGCTCAGAGTGGCCCCTTTGCCGAGGGCTTTGCGGCCGGCAATACGACCATAGATGAACCAGACGGCCCCGTGCTTGGCATCAAGGAGAACATCATTAAGGAAACTCTTGGGGTCAACCGTAAGACCCAGGCCCGGGTGTCCCCGCGCATCGGTCTGTCTCATCCGATATCGACCGTGGCCAAGATATTTCTGAACTATGGGCACTTCTACCAGTGGCCCAACGCCACGGACATGTATCGAACCCGCCTGGACACGCCGAGAGGTTATCGCGTAAGAGAATTCGGAAATCCCCTGCTGGAGCCGGAGCGGACGATCCAGTACGAGGTGGGGTACGAGCAGAACCTGTTCGACAGGATGAATCTTCGCATGACGGGCTACTACAAGAACGTCAACGGCGAAATCGGCGGTGTGAGTTTCTATCCGTTGCTTTACGGCGGCGGTAACTATTCGTCGCGGTTGAACCGGAATTTTCGCGATGTGCGCGGTTTCGAAGCGTTCCTGGAATTGCGTCGTGGATCCCTTCCGTATCTCAGCGGTTGGCTCAGCGCAAACTATCTTGTGGAGAGCGGCGCCGCATACGGCTACAATCGGTTCTATGAGGACCCGCTCAGGCAAGCTCGATTGGCGAATACGGAGGTTTCCAGCCCCGATGTACGCCCGATCGTCAAAAGCAGCGTCAGCTTTCACTTGCCGGATAATGTTCGGGGGCCTCGCCTTGGGGAAGTTTCCCTGTTTGGCGGACTTAATCTGAGTTTGTCGTACACTTGGCGGCGAGGCAGGCAATTTACCTGGAATCCGGCTCAAATTCCTTTGGTGGAAGATAACGTACGCTGGCGCCCTTATCAGCGTTGGGATTTGCGCCTGACCAAATCGCTGTTCCGTTCGGGAAGTTACCAAACGGCATTCTATATCGATGTCTCGAACCTGTTCAACAACCGCAACATAAACTCCTTTAGCGGCAGCGACGTGGACGCCAGCACCAGTTGGCCCTGGGATGGACACAAGTGGTGGAAGAGGGAACGACTGGATTACATGGAATCGCTGGGGTATACGGTGGATAATCAGAACCAGGACGGTACGTTCGAAAACACGATCGGCGTCCCCGGCGATTGGGACAATGACGCCATAGATCTGCCTGCCTACAGCCCGTGGACGTTTCTCGAGCGTCGCGACATTTTCTTCGGTATCCGGCTTAACTTCTGAGTAATTCGGAGCGCCCCCGGAGAGGCGCGGCGTGGTCTTCGCGTCTCTCCTTCCCGCAAACAAATCCATGTGTTTGGTTATGAGATATCGCAAAAGCATATACCAGGTCCTCGCCGTTTGCTTGTTGGCGGTGGTTTTTTCCGGAAGCGTACGAGCTCAGGAGTCACGCAGTTTGAACGTGGGGCCTCTGAGATACAACACCAACGAGGCGCTGACGAGCGACGGCATTTCCTGGCCCGTTGACCGACCTGTCGGCGGTGACCGCCGGGATATGCTCGACGCAAACACCGTCATTATCGGCGTGGAACGGACCTGGGCTGACGCCAGCGGCGTGGTGCGGGATATCCAGGTTGCTCAGATAGGTAACCGGAAGTTTTCCGACATCGAGCTGGTGACGCCTCCGGTGCCGGGCGCTTTCAAGCGGACCTATCGAACGCCGTATCCGTCCAAGATTCTGGATGGAATCGAATGGACGAGTTTACAGGGTGGGCAGGATCCTGTCGATCCGAATTCGCCCGCCGACGCGGTGATCTACACGCACCTTAATACCTGGACCGGTATCGACATCGAACGCTGGGCCTATGCCTTTGCCAACGACGATCATGACGATTATGTCATCATGGAATACCGGTTCAATAACACGTCCGGCGAAGTCCGCGATGGTGTGTACTTCGGTTTACAGGCCGAAACCTCTGCGCATTCCTATTATCCGGCCGATTTGTGGGGCAACTACTACGGCGCTACCTATTCCGGTTTCGCTGCGGGCGATCGGGACGCCGATTCCCTGCGATTGTGGTATTCCTGGGACGGTGACCAGGTCAGCACGGTGGCGACGGACAGCCGGGCAAAACCTGATGGACAACGGGGGCATTTCCAGGAATCGCAGTTTTTCGGCCATGTGGTGCTGCATGCCGATACGTCGCCCGGCGACGAGACGGACGATCCGTTAAAGCCGGTCAAGGCAGGTTGGTCGCAGCGTGAACTGGCGCCGGACTTGAATGTCGCCGGACACGAGGACATTTACGATTATTTGTCGAAAGGATGGGATTCCGCCAATCCCGGGGCCTATAGCGTTACCGTAGATCGTACCGGCGCCCTTGTATCGCAAGGTCCCTACCGCATTCTTAACCCTGATCTTGGCCCCACCGGAGATGCGAGCGCAGATATCAACAACACTACGCAGTTCGATCCGCTGACCGAGCAGGAGAAGACTTCGTTATTAAGTTTCGGGCCGTACACGCTGAATCCAGGCGAGGACGTTCGTATCGTTACGGCCTACGTGGGCGGCACCATTCCCTACCGGTGGGCCATCGACGCGGGTGCAGCCTACGCCAACGGCAATCCGAATCAGCTTCCTCTCGAAGCGTTGCCTTACGCCATTCCGAACGCCGACGCCAATTACCTTACGCAGGATGAAATAGATGCTATCCGGGCGTATACCGGAGGAAGAGTCATCGCTTCGCAAGGGAGCATGCTCGACAAGACAACGAAAAACGAAGTGATCGACCTCGGGCGTCCCTTGCTTTTCCTGAACGCTTCCAAAGCCGTTCGCACATGGCGAGGCGGGAATGTGAAGCATGGGCAAGGTTCCTTCGATATACCCCTGGCCCCTGCTACTCCGTCCCTGACAGGTCTTTCCGAGAACGATCAGGTCCACCTCAATTGGGGGAATGAGGCGGCGGAAGATAGCCGGGCAGGGTCTATTGCAGGCTACCGGATCTATCGTGAATATGTACGACCCCCAGGTGCGACGGGGCCAACGGACACCACCTTTGTGCTTCACGAGGAGTTACCCGCCAGCGCCCGGGAGTACACCGATACGCGCGTTACCCGCGGGGACGATTATTACTACTACGTTGCCGCCGTCAATGACCGTGGCCTCGAAAGCAGCCGTTTCCTGAACCGCACGGGCACCACGAGCGATAAATTTCTCGAAGCGCTTACGCCCAGCCGTGGGCCCGACGAAAACTGGCAGGAAAACGTGGTGGTGGTGCCGAATCCGTACCATGCCCGGGGCGCCTACAACTACGATACCAATCGCCGGCTGGTGTTCCTTAATCTGCCCGCATACGCCAACATTCACATATACACCGTGACAGGCGATCGCGTGCAGACCATTGAGCACGTGTCGAATACGGGCAACAACGATTGGGAACGGCAGGAGACATTCAGTACGACACGCATTGTCAGCGGCATCTACATTTACGTCGTCGAGGAGCTCAGCGGTCCCGGTGGAGGGGCTACCGGGAATCAGGCTATCGGTAAATTCGTGGTCATTAAATAATGGAGGAGAAAACCATGAGAAACGCAGTGACGTCCGCACTCGGTGTGGTTCTACTCTGTCTGGCGACCGCGTCTCCAGCATCGGCGCAGGTCAAGAAACTTGCCCAGGCCGGGATGCCCTTTCTTCAAATCGCTCCATCGGCGGATGTGGCGGCTCTTGGCGGCGCCTATGTGGCGACTACCGGCAAGGCCACCTCGGTATTTTCCAATCCTGCCGGGCTGGGCATGCTCGAAGGCGGAGATATCACGGCCGGCTATACCGATTGGATTGCCGACATCAAGCTCTACAGTATGACGGCTGCCTATCGGGTTGGCAACATTGGCGTCATTGGCGTCAATCTCATTTCGATGGACTACGGGACGTTGAAGGCAACCCGCCCCTGGCAGACGACCGACGACCCCTCTTTGAGAAACGACGGCTATATTTCCCTCGGGAATTTTTCAGTCAGCGAATACGCCGTCGGTCTTTCTTATGCGCGCCCGATCACGGCGCAGTTCTATGTGGGCGGGAACGTCCGGATCGCACAGCAGGATTTGGGTTCCACAGATATTATCAACGCGTTCACGGGAGACATTGAGAACACCGATAACGCCCTCAACAATATCGTGTTCGATTTCGGCACGCTCTACTATCCGGGGTTCCACGACTTGCGTTTCGGGGCGTCGTTGCGCAATTTTTCGAACCAGAGCGATTACTTCGATCAGCGCTTCGAACTACCCCTTACGCTGGATTTCGGGTTGGCGATGGACTTGTTCCGATTGCTCGACGCGTCGCCCGGCTCGGGCAATAGCCGATTGACGCTTGCGATGGACTGGGTGCATCCGCGCGATTATTCGGAGCGCCTGCATGTGGGTCTCGAGTACGGGTTCATGGAGATGTTTTTCTTGCGCGGCGGATACAAGTTCAACTACGACGAGGAGAATCTGTCCGCCGGGTTGGGCGTACATGTTGAAGCCGGCGGCTACGGCATCCGCGCGGATTACGCCTATTCGGCCTTTGGGACTTTCTTCGGGTCTGTGAGCCGGCTATCGCTGGGAATTTTGCTGAAGTAAGAGAGAGCTTCTTTCTTCTTCCTCCCGGATCGCCGCAATTCCTCTCACGAGCAACTGCGTGGATTTATAGCAAATGCAGTGATCCTTGTTATGGAAACGTTTTTTGCCCGGAATCGACGGGACGGGATTCTTTCCATTCGAGTGTTTCCGGCAAGAGTAAACGCAAAAGCGTTTCCTCGAATCGAGCCGTAACATTCTCCTGTGCATCCTGCTGTATGTTTCTTCTGTCGTCGCAAGGCTTGTCGCCTTTTTCTGTGGTTTCGGATAAGCGAAGGTCCATATCTACTGGAACCTTCAAAACGTACGCGAGCGCCTGGAGGGGGTTTGTTCGTTTTTGCGACGGGCAAGGTATTCCCTCGCTTCCGGCGAGTGCGGATATGGTGACAAGGTATCTCAGGCAACGCGCCTTTGCCGGCAAGTCGTCGGGTACGATCCGGGTAGACTATTCGGCCATCAAGGCAGCGCACGTTGAAGCAAGGCAGGTAGCGCAACGCGCCGCCGGCGTATACAAAGTTTGCGCAGATCCGACGGAGGACCGAAATGTGCAGGATACCATGCGCGATCTTACATACGCGGTACGCGAAAGAAGACGACCTATCAATCGAATCAACTCGTTGACCCAGGAGCAATTCGCGCGAATCAAGGCAACGGCATGCGTTGTTCGCGTTGGCAAGAGTGGGCGGACGGAAACGAAAGAATATGCGCTCAGGCGCGGGAAAGCGGATATTGCTCTTATATCCGTTATGCGCGATTGTGCATTGTGCAGATATGAGGTAATTCGTATCACATGGGGTTCGATCGCATGGTTGCCCGATGAAACCGCTTTGTTGACCGTGGCTCCCCGCAAGGCCAATAAGATCGGGTACACCGGATATCTGACCAGGGATACGGTCAGGGCCTTGAGGGCGATACGTTCGCCTCAGGGTCGAGAGGGAAGTGTCGACGATGCCGAAGAGCGTATTTTCCCTATGACCACGAAGAGTATATCGAACAGAATTGCCGCCGCATGCAGCGCTGCAGGACTGTAAGGGGGATTCGCTGTGGGCGTTTCTCGCGTTTCCGGCCTGGTATGTCGATAGTGTACGTAGAGGCGGGCACTGTATATGCTGTCGTGCCGGGAAGTTGATCGCTCGTCTGGGCGCCACACTCGCTTTTGGTCCTGCGTCACGGTTTCCCGGTTCCGGATACGGGGGGAGCCTGGCGTTACAGGGCAAGACCTACGCCGGCGGCGAGCACGGTTCTGCGGTTACCCTGGCTTGCTTCCACGTTCACGAGGAATGGGCCGAGTTTTAGGGAGGCGCCCGCCATGCCCCGCAGGGTCGTATCTCCCGTCAGTTCGAAGGAGATATTCTCGCCTTCAGCCGCCGATAGCTCTTCTCGAAACGTGTAATCCACATTCACGGTGGTCTCTTCCGTTTGTATTCCTGCGTACAATGTCAGGAAGACGAACGTTTTGCTAAGTGCAAGACCGGCAGCCAGCGAGGAGGTCTTGAGGATTTCTTCACTGTCCGTGTTCGTGATCGAAAGGCGTTGCATCATGAAGTGAGCGGCGATCCGGAAAGGCAGGCCCGGTATATAGCGGTCGACGCTGTGACGAAGTCCGATGCCGACAAATTCGAGACCCCCGTAGTTTTCGTGGCGGACACGGGGAAGGTAGCGAGCGATGAGGTCTGTGCCCGCCAATGAGCCGATGCCGAGTTGCGGTATAGCGAGGGGGGCGATCGATCCGTCGTACAGACCCGGTAGCACGTTGAATGAAAGTGTACTGTCAATGACGATGTCGTCGGGGGTGTTGTCGAGTCCATCCGCACCAGGATGCACCGTTTGTCGGATATTTCCCGTGACGATTCCCGGCGACGTGTCGCCGAATACGGTGGGGCCGTCGTTTATCCGGAAGGTTACGGGCAGGTTGTACCGGTTGCCGTCGGGAGCGTGGAATGTATAGGAGGTTTCGTATGCGATATCGAGGGTCCGGTCCGTATCGGGGATCAGGGCGCCCATCACCTTGATGCCGAGGAACAGGTCGAAGGGAAGAGCCCCGCCACCCACTTTAGCGGTGTGGATCAGTCCGGCGTTGATATCTGCCCCGAAGGCGTTCACAAAGGGCTGGAGGTACAATTTGGCATATTCCGCTCCGACATCGGCGATAACGTCAGGGATTTGCTGCGCGAACGCCGGGCGGGACGCCAGAAAGATTATACCGAGTACTACGCAGGATGCTATGCGCGACAGGTGCGGAGACCTGCAGAGCGTTAAGAGGAGGTGTGTGGTCATGCGTGCAGGCAGGCGCCCCGAAAGTCGATGAAAATCGATGTATAGTGCGCTATTCGGCCAGTGTTACAAGCATCCATTCCTTGAACGTGCTGATGCCGAAACCCCTTGGAGGAACTCCCCGGTATCCCCGCCCTTCTGCACTGGCCATGCGTCCACCCGGCAACCCCCCGAAACCGGGTTGCTGCGCTGCATTGACGACGAAATCGTCCGGGGTAGCAATGCCGACCCCTATTTTCTGGCCCGGTTTTGTCCCGATAGCATACAACACCCCATCGGTGTGCGCAAGCGGGAGCTGGATTTCGTAGGTCAGTACGCCCTGGTCTGCTTCGACCGCTGCGGAAATACCTGGAATGGAGTCTTTGCGCCTGCGGATTGCCTGTCCGTCTGCCCCGATGATTTCTACTTCCCGGGTTGAGCGCTCGATGCGAACGCGGTCGGCTGCCGCCCCTTGGCCGAGGCGGCGATCGCCGGTTTCATCCATGGATAGACCAAGCGGAAAACGAATGCCGAATGTTTTCTCCTTGCCGCCGGCAGCATCAACCCAGATAATCAATCCTGCGCGCATGATGCTTCCGATACTCTCCACATTTCTTGTGCTGAGCGACAGGTACAGGTAATCGTCGTCGTTCTGTATGCCGGTCAGCAGGCCGTCTTTGCTACTGAGCGTTTTCAGTTTGCCGCCCCATTCGTTCAGTTGAGCGTCCACGACGACCGGCTTGCCGGGTGTGGAACTCGTTAGCGGGGCGGCGGCGCCGCATCCTGTGAGTAGCACAGCGGCCAGTGCGGTGAGGGTGAATGTTTGTTTAGGCGTAAAGAGGACGTGCATGGCGTGTTGCGAGTGTGGCGTATCTATAAAAAACGCCGGGCGGTACGAACGGTTGCCAAACCATTCGTACCGCTCCGGCGCTTCCGGGTTCTGCATGTGCGTCTCGGCATGGGTCTCGTCCGGCTGATCGGGTCGGAACAAGGTCGCAACACTACACCTTGAATTCCGCCGAAATCCGTCCAATCAACCCGAACCGCCTCCGGGTTCCGCCGGGTGCGTTATCGCCGGCGCCCGCCTCCGCGTTCTCTGTCGCCCCCGTGTCCACCGTCACCCCGGCGTCCGCCGCGCATGCGCTTGCCTCGATCCCGATCTCCGCCGCGTTTGCCTTTCATGGCTTTGCCTTTCCTGTTTTTGTCCCCGGACATACGCTTGCCCATCTTTTCCATTTGCTCTTCGGTCAAGACTTCTCCGAGGGAATTTTTCAGTTCGTCTTGCAAAGCGCGTCGCCGTTCTCCGAGTTCCTCGAGCGATTCTCTGTGTTCTGAAAGGATGGCCTTCACCGAGGCGGCTTGCTCGTCTGTCAGGTCGAGTCGTTCGGTCATCCGTTCGATGCTGCGCTCCATATGGTCCGAAGCGGATTTTTTTGCCGTGGAGTCCCGGACGGCGTTGTCCTGGGCAAGCGAAGGGGTGGCAAACAAGAGGCAGGTCGCCATAGTCGCCATGCCCGTCAGGATGTGAAGAAAGCGTTTCATTATAGAACACTGTATGGTGATGAAGGAGTTTAGGGTGCGAAGCCGCATCGTTTCCAGGTTTCCGGTGGCTTTTGGCCATTGGACTCCCTGTACCCGTTCGTCATTCCACAGCCCGAGATTTTTTTGTTACACCACCTTCAGTTTCCAGCGCCCGCGGCGGAACCATGCGATGCCCACGGCAGCATACAATACCTGGGTAGCTGCAACGCCTATGAAAATGCCTTCCGTTCCCAGGTTTAGTATATGTGCGAGGAACAACGCCGCGGGAATCTGGAAGAGCCATCCGCAGAAGAAGTTGATCCATGTAGGCGTAAGGGTATCCCCGGCTCCGTTGAAGGCCTGTAGCATGGTCATGCCGAGAGCGAGGAAGGGATAGCTGCCGCCGAGATAGCGCAAGAGCAATGCCCCGACCCCGATCACCTCGGGTTGATCGGTGAAAAGGCGCATGATGCTGCCGGATGTCATGATCATGCCGACCCCCGCCAGCGCAAGAATGGACGCGCTGGCGCCGGCGGTAATCCACACGGATCGCGCAGCCCGGTCAGGCTGCCCGGCGCCGAGGTTTTGCCCGGTCAGCGTGGCGGCTGCGTTGGCCATGCCCCATGCGGGCAGAATGGCGAAGATGACGACACGTATCCCGATCGTATACCCCGCTACCGCCTCGCTGCCGAATACCGCTACAAGGCGTATGATAGCGATCCAACTGGCTGAAGCGACCAGGTATTGCACGATGCCCGGTCCGGAAATTTTCAGCATGCGGCGCAAAAGGTTCGCGTTCATGTGTATCGCCTTGCGCCGTATCGTCAATCGTCCGCTGCCCCGAAACAGCACAAGGAGTTGATAGGCGATGCCTGTGGCTCGTGAAATAGCCGTAGCGATGGCAGCCCCGGTGATGCCCATAGCAGGAATGGGTCCCAGGCCGAATATGAATAAGGGGTCGAGCGCAATGTTCAGAAGATTTGCGATGGCCAGCGCCCGCATAGCGAATACGGCGTCGCCGGCTCCCCTGAAAATGGCGTTGATGAGAAAAAGAAGCAGGATGGTGATGTTACTGCCGAAGAGGATGGCGACGTACGTGGCGCCGTATTCCACAACCTCCTCCGCGGCGCCCATGAGGCGAAGCATATCGGGGGCGAACCAGATGCCGACCACGGAAAACGGGATGGAAACAGCGATTCCCGCAATGATGGCTTGCCAGGCAGCGGCGGATGCCGCTTCGGGATTCTTTTCCCCGATTCGCCGGGCTACCATGGCAGTGACCGCCATGCTGAGGCCAATGCCCGTGGCGAACACGAAAATCAGCAACGAGGCGCCGATGCCCACTGCCGCCACGGCATCCGCTCCCAGCCGGCTGACAAAGAAAATGTCAGCAAACTCGAAGACGGATTGCATAAGCATCTCCAGCACCATCGGAATGGACAGCAGCACGACGGCGCGTACGAGGCTGCCGGACGTGAAGTCCCGATGCGTTCCGCGAATGGCTTCGAGTGCGGCGCGTCCCCAGGTGCCGGGACGTCCGGGCAGATTAGCAAGAGAGGGTTTTTTAGGGGACAAGGAGTGGTTGCCTCCGGATCGAAACCGGTGCCGGAACGTTTGATTTTGTACGCAGGGATGCTCGTTTATTCTTCTTCGTCATGTTCACCGATCGCTTCGGACGCCAGCATACCTGTCTTCGCATTTCCATTACGGAGCGGTGCAACTTGCGCTGCCGGTATTGTATGCCGGAGGAAGGGGTAGACCTTTCGCCCCGAAGTGAATTGCTCACTTTCGAGGAGATCGAACGACTCGCACGCATTTTCGTTTGCCATGGCGTCGATAAAATTCGACTGACGGGCGGCGAGCCGCTTGTACGCAAGCATATGGAAGATCTGGCGGAGAAGCTGGGGCGCCTGCCTGGGCTCAAGACGCTGGCTCTTACCACGAACGGCATGCTGTTGCCGAAGAAACTGCCCCGTCTCCACGCCGCCGGGGTCAATGCGATCAATATCAGCCTGGATACCCTCGTACCGGAAAGATTTGAAACCATTACCCGGCGCAAGGGACTCGAGGAGGTATTGCAAGCCATCGATCTGGCGATTGCGTACGGCTACAGCCCGGTGAAGGTGAATTGCGTGGTAATGCGCGGGGTGAACGACGACGAGATACTCGACTTTGTGGAGCTGACGCGAGACGCCCCGATCGGGGTCCGGTTCATCGAATACATGCCTTTTCAAGGCAATGGCTGGTCCGAGAACGGGTTTGTTCCGTATGCGGACATGCTGGAGCGCATCCGCATGGTTCATTTCGGACTGGTTCGATCGGAAGACGGACCGCATGCCACGTCGAAAACCTGGCGCGTCCCCGGGTACCGGGGCACGGTAGGGTTTATAGCGTCGATGAGCGAAAAATTCTGCGGGACATGCAATCGGCTCCGTCTTACCGCCGACGGGTCTTTCAAGGTATGCCTTTTCGGGCATACCGAGGTCAGTCTGCGCGATTTGCTCCGGGGCGGGGCCTCGGATCGGGAGCTGGAAGAGGCGATACGAGGCGCTGTGTTGCGGAAGAAAGCCGCGCACGCAGGTATGCTCCAGTTGGTGGATCAGGAAAACCGCCCCATGATCCTGATCGGGGGATAGGCGGCAAGTTGCGTGGCCCGGGCCTGCGCTGGCCCAACGAAACCTCCCTGTTGCATGCTTTCAGGGGGTGACTAACGCAGGCGTTCAAAAGAAACGGACATGCCTGCAGGCGCTCCGTCGAGCGCTTCCGGAAGGTGAATGAGGCCGTCCGCCAAAGCCAGCGACGAGACGATATGGGATCCTTGTGGCCCCGCAGGTACTACGGTCAGCGTGCGGTCCACCCACCGGGCTTGTCCCGGCACGAAATGGTGAAGCCCCCGCTTTTTGGGAATGTCCTTGCCCAGCATAGCGGGTTCGAGTCGGGGCAACATGTTTTTTCGCCCCAACATGCTGGCAAGAGCAGGGCGCACGTACGCCTCGAAGCAGACCGCGGAGGAAACCGGATTGCCGGGCAGCCCGAAGACGGGGATATCTCCCAGCAGCCCGAAGACGAGGGGTTTGCCGGGCCGTTGCCGCACCCGCCAGAACAGCATGGACAGGCCCATATCTTCCAATACATCCTTCACGAAGTCGTAGTCCCCCACAGAAACGCCTCCCGATATGACCAGCATGTCGCCCTTGCAGGCGGCTTCGAGCGCGCTTCGGACGTCTTCCCGCGTGTCCGGGGCGTGAAATCGACCATATAATTGTCCGCCCGCCGTAGCGATTTGCGCTGCCAGCGTCGGGCCGTTCGCGTTGCGTATCTTGCCGTGACGCAGCGATTCGGACGGTTCGATCAGTTCGTTGCCTGTGGTAACGATCGATACGGCGGGCATGCGTGCAATCGGGACCTGCACCTGTCCCAGAGAGGCGAGCACGGCAATGTCGGCAGGTCCTAATACGTTTCCCGCTTCCAGTACTGTACGTCCCCGGGGCATGTCCTGTCCGGCTGGCCGTACATGATCGCCCGGGATTGCCGCCTTGAGGAATATTATGGAGTTTTCCGCAGGGTGCGGTTCTGCGACCTCGACAGGGAGTACAGCGTCTGCTCCTTCCGGCAAAGGAGCGCCCGTCATGATGCGGACACAGGCGCCCGGCGCAAGGGGATGGGTATCGCTGCAGCCTGCGGAGATTTCGCCGGCGAGCGGCAGACATATGCCCGGTGCAGGCACATCCTGCGCCCGTACGGCAAAACCGTCCATCGCCGAGTTGTCGAACGGAGGAATGTTTTCGGCGGCGACAATGGGTTGGCCCAGTGTCTTTCCAAGGGCCATATCGAGGGCTATGGCGTCTTCACGTGGACCGGGGAGATGATCCAGCACGATGTCCCGCGCTTCCGTAAACGAAATAAAAGTTTTCACGGGGCTACTGTGTGTACGGAAGCCTGTTGGTGTTCGACAGCGGGTCGTTGCGGACACCCGCCCTGATGTGAAGGTTACGGTCCGTCAAAGTAAAGGAGTCCGCCACTGTATCCGCCAACCACAAGTTCGAGGGCGCCGTCGCCATCCGGGTCGCCGAATGCCGGGGCTGCTGTTTCGGGCACATCGTACGGCAGCGGTTCGCTTTCCCCGAACATGGGCGTGGTCCGGTCTCCCCGGTTGCGAAAGAGCAGAAGGCCCTCGTGCTCGCTTCCGACAATCATGTCCAGGTCCCCGTCGCGGTCTGCATCGATAAACGTCGGAACGCTGCGGCGTCCGACATCGATCCCGGCGTATTCGTCGGAAACAAACTCGAAGACCGGGGCGGAAGGGATCCCTGCATTCCGGTAGAAATTGATGGTCCCGGAAGTTTCGCCCACGAACAGGTCAAGGTCGCCGTCGTTGTCGATGTCTACCAATGCCGGCGTGGTGTGACTGCCGCGCGTCAATCGGATAAATGCCCGCTGTTTCAAAACGAAATGCGGCGCGCCGGGGGCGCCTTCGTTGCGGTACCATGCTATGCCGTCGTTCCATGTCCCGAGCAAAAGGTCCTTGTCGCCGTCGGCGTCCAGGTCTGCGAAGGCCGGCGCGTAATGATAGGCGGGAAAGAAGACGGGTGCTTCTCCTGCATGGTATGCGCCGTCTGCGTTTTCGAAGTACGCCAGCGAGGCGGTACGTCCGTCTTCCGATGAGATTTTATTGGCGACGAGCAGGTCGTCGTCGCCGTCCGCATCCAGATCGACCAGCACGGGATAGCTTTCGCTTCCCGCATCGATCTGGTCCATGAATCGGGTCGTACGCAGCGCAAATCGTTCTTCCGGGAGCTGTTCGTACATATACAGATTGGATCGCGCCGTCCTGTTCGGATTGAAGGCTCCCCCGAGGACACCTGCCAGCAGATCCATATCTCCGTCGGCATCGAGATCTCCGAAAGAGGGGGCATTGTACCCGCTGGACTGGAGCGGATCGGCGGGCGGAAAAGGAACGGGCGTAGTGCGCAGGCGAGGCCTGGTGCAGCCCCCCGTGTTTTCGATATACAGCAGGCCCGGCTCGAAGAAATCCCCCCAGAACAGGTCCTGGTCGCCGTCGCCGTCGATATCGGCAAAGGTCATGGTATTGGCTCCATGCAGCGGATCGGACCGGCCTTGCGTGTCTTTCGCGAAGAAATCTTTTCCCGGAGACGGCCCTTCGTTCATGAAATTTTCATCTCCTCCCGGAATATTCGGAAGGGCCGGCGGGGCGAGCATGCCAGGCTGTCCAAACTGAGCCACAATCCGAATATCCTCAAAATTTTCTGTAAGTAGCCTGAATACGGGTGTGGGTTCGGTTTCGACGGCTTCGTACCGCATGACGGTGCCGTCGATGCGTCCAATGAACAGATCCGGCAGGCCATCGCAGTCGATGTCGGTAATATTGGGGATGTTCTGACGGTCGGAGAATACCGGTTCACCATCTACGTCCCGAAGGGTATCGGCCGCCTGTACGAAGGAGGCTCGCAGGGGCGTTCCTACGTTTTTGTAGTACCGCATATGACTGAAAGGCTGCTCGGCGAGCAGGTCGAAATCGCCGTCTCCGTCCATGTCTGCGAAACGGTACCATTCTCCGATGTCGAGTCCTGCATATTTGTCGGAGCGCCAGGTCCATAAAAGCGGCCCCGGCGTGTCGTTGCGCTCGAAAAAAATGATTGCGTTCGGATGCTCCTGCACGAACAGGTCATTGTCTCCATCCGCATCGATATCGAGAAGTTGAGGTCTCGGCATGTTGAATCCGCCGAGAAAAGGATAAGCGTATGCGTCGCCGTTCGCCTTGAATACCTCGAAGGGAGCGATTATACGCCGGGTGGGTATTTCGCCAGCAGCCCGCTCGGTTGTTGCACGCGGTTCCGTACCGGCGCAACCGGGAAGGAATGTAACCGGCAGCGCGCCGAAAAGGAGGAAAAGAAAAGGGAGTAGACGGGAACGATGCATCCTAAGAATACTCTGATTAAGTCCGCGAAGTTCAGAGGCTGCGAGAAGTGCGCTGGCAAGGAATGACGAAGCAATGTGGCGGGTCCCACATAATGAGGAATGATGCGGCCAGCGTGCTTCTCGTAGCCTCCCGAAGGGCGCTTCACGTCCGCGATGCCCGAAACCTCAGTGTTTTTCGCAAATTGCAACGAGGGAACCATGATGTCGTTTACGCACGAACATGAAGCGCTCGATCGAAGCGGTTTTGATCAGAGTATCCCTAAGTCTTAGCGGGCGGCCGCTTCATCCCGCTGAGCGCCGATGCCCGTGGGATACTGTTCTACCTCGATGACCTTTACGATGTCGAACGTGTTTGCGTCGATGACTACCACCGATCCGTTGGGAGAATCATTGTCTTCCTGGTGGTATCGGGGGGTGAACGCGGCGTTCAGGTTGTTGCTGGATACGTAGATATACCGTCCGTCCGGTCGTACCGCACTGCCGTGCGGCTCTGCGAGGCCGTGCCCGAAAATTCTTTCGACTTCGGTTCCGGTAGCCACGTCAAGAATAGAAACGGCGTTGGCCATTTTGGCGGGAAAGACCACACGATCCCCTCCGGGGAGAAACGATGGATGCCAGGGCCCTCCGCCAAGGGGCAGGGTTTGCGTGACCTCGGGCTGCATCGGCTCTGTGATGTCGAGAAACAGGATATCTCCACTCATATGCCCTCCGACGATCATGGAGCGTCCGTCGGGAGCCACGGTAAATTGCACCAGGCTGTGATGCGTGCCCGGGACGGGGACGAGTTCGATATTCAGGGATTCGGCGTCCACTACAGCAATCTGATTCATGCCGAGACTGGCGCTGAACACGTACCTGCCGTCGGGGGTCACGTTAAGAGCGTGCGGCCGGGGATGGAATACGTCGATTTCCTCGATATCCATGCTGTCCGGCTCGATGATGCCGATGCGCTGCGGCGGGTTGACGGCGCTCATCGACCGGCCCACATACAATTGTTCCAGGACAGGATCGAAGGCCAGCATACCCGGCGCCTCGAACGCCGTGCGACCCACCAGCTCGTTGAGCCGGTTGAATTTCAGCACGGTATGCTCGCCGATGAGCGATACGTACCAGAATGCCCCGTCGGGGGTGACCGCCACATGGTGCGGTTTGGCATTCCCGGAGAATCCAAAATCGCGCAGATCCACGGTACGGACGACGACATGGGCTTCCATGTCGATAACGGAAATCACCGCGGATCCCTGGTTGCACACATAGAGGAGCGGCCCTGCATCCGCATACGGAATTTCTCCCGCGTCGCTCTGTGCGCCGCCTTCGATCCATGCCCGAACCAGCGCAATGGCGGCGGGGTCGATGCCCGCCAGTTCTGCGCGCTCTATAAGCAGGCTTCGGTCGGCGTCGAAGGGAATGACGACTTCTCCCTGTTCGGATCCCCGCATCAAGGTTTCCCATGATCCTCCGTCGAGCCCGGTGTCCTCCGTAAAAAGAGGAAGAAAGGATTTCCGAATAACCGGAAGAACATCGCGCGTAAACACGATGTCGATTCGCGTTTGTCCCGCTGCCTGTATCGAGGAAACCGTTGCGGCGATGCCGCACAGTATGCAGACGAGGGCGATGGTTTCAAAATATCGCCGCATGAAAGCCGTCGGACTTAATCAGAGTATCCTTAAATGGAACGGGCAAGCGGGCTGCGCACGCTCGTTATGTACCATGCCGGTGGGATAACCCGTTTGCCGCCGTGTGCCGTTAAAGACCCAGTTCCTGTTTTTTCTTCAGAACGAAGAGTCCCTCGCCCATACTTGAGACAACGATCGTACCGCTCTCGAAGAACGGATAGTTGCTCCAGGATCCCGCGAAACCCGGGGAGTTGTCGCCGATCGGTACGGTGTCGAAATATCCCACCTCGCGGGGATTCATGGGATCGCTCACGTCGTGGATGCGGAGTCCGCTGACATAATTCGACTGGTACATCAGGTGTCCGTGGATATACAGGTTGTGATCCGACGCTTCGCTTCCCCAAGTGTACTCCTTGACGAGTTGTGGGTCGTCAATGTCGGCAATGTCCCAGATGAGCGTACGGGTTTCGGGCACGGCGCCACTGATCTCGTCCAGCTCGTCGTTCACGAAGAAGTAGTGGTGATCGTCGCTGATCCAACCCTGGTGCGTGTAGGATACGCTGGGATACGCCGCCGTCGCCACGCTCACAGGAGCATCCTTGTCGGTAACGTCCGCGATATTCAGGGCCGTCTCGTTCGAACTGAAGCAGAGTTCTCGCCCGGCGTAGTCCGAGTCGGGGCCGCTGTAGGAGACGCATTGCGCGTCGTGGGTGTATCCTGTCCCGGCCCGTCCGGTCCCCGAGGCGGAATAGCAGCCGGCGAACGTCGGGTTGGCCGGGTCCTGGATATTGATCATGTGCAGTCCGCCTCCACAGGTTTCGCCGCCGGCCCGACCGCCCACGGTGTATGCAAACCCGGTTTCCGTGTTGATGACGATATTATGTGCGCTGTTGATTCCGTCGTAATGCGCCGTTTCCTCGAAGGTCATGGGCATGTCGTCTACATCGCGCAGTTGCGTCAGGTCGAACACTTGCACGCCGTGCTCCTGGGCAGCATCGGCTACGATAAAGGCGTGATCCTTATACACCTTGATATCGCGCCAGATGGCTCCCGGCGTGCCTTCCGTTCTCGGCAGGTTGCCGAGGTAGATCGGATTGGAAGGGTCGGTTACATCAACGAACGATGTGCCGTCGACGCGTCCGACCAGCGCGTACTCCCGTCCGTTTTCCGGGTCGGTCCATCCCCATATGTCGTTCACCTGGACGCCGCGTTCGCCGCCGATGTTGCGCACCGGCAGGAACGAAAGCATGTCCACCATATCGCAGGAAAAGACCCCCGCGGAGCCTTCCGTACAATCCACCATGTCCCCCGTGACAGCCTCGAGTCCGCCCGATGGGCTGCGGAGTGTGGCGCTATGAATCCAACCGCCTTCCTCATCGCGTTCGAACACGGCTGCCGTACCTGCGCCGAAATCGTCTCGACCAACGCCGACAACGGCAATATTCCCGGAGACATCCAGCGATTCCCCGAAAAGATCGCCTCGCTCCAGATCCGGAAGGTCGATCAGCATCGATTTACCGTATACGCCGTCTCCGCCTTCGGCAAATCGGTACACGCCGCCATGCAAGCCTGCCCCGAACGGGGCGCCGCTCCACACTTCATCCTCGCCGAGTGCAATACCCGTTGCAAATCCGGGCGGGCTCGACGCCGCGAACGGCAAAAACAGCATGGCCGATTCCCATCCGTTCGATTCCTCGTCTCTTCGGTACATGATGGCGCCGCCCGTGCGGTTGGCGAACCGGGGTATTCCGACAAGCAGCTCGTCGCCCATCAGGTCCAGGGAAGCGCCGTAACGATCGCCCTCTTCCGAGATGCGGCCTTTTAACAGTTGCGATTCGGTCCATTCCCCCGAGGAAGCGTCCCGCTCGAACAGATATACGCCGCCCGCCGCGTCGTCTCCGCCATGAGCTCCTGCGAACGCACGTCCTTCTGCAGCGGCAATGGCTGTTCCGAAGCGACCGCCCTTTTTCACTTCACTGCCCTGGAGGCGTGCCGCCTGCATCCACATTCCGTTGTCGTCCTTCTCGAATACATAGGCGGCTCCCGCGGACGAATCGGCGGCCGGAGCCCCTACGAACACGGCGCCGTCGCTCAGCCCCACCGTCATCCCGAAGGCATCGTCGGGTCCGGCGTCGTCGCTTGTCAGGACTGCCCGATGCATCCACCCGTCTTCCATGTGCTCGAATACATGTGCGGAGCCGGCTTCTCCGTCCTTGCCGGAAGATCCGACGACGAGCATATCTCCTTCAACCGCCATACTGCCTCCGAATCCATCGTTCATTTCGGCGTCCATCGCCGTAATCGCGGTTTCCTGCACCCACTCGCCGTCTGCCTGACGGAAGACGTACACGGCGCCTGGACGGTAGAGGTTATCCGGTTCCCCGACAAAAATCCGGTCTCCGGAAACAAGAACGGATTTGCCGAATCCTTTCTGGGCATGCGCTGTTCCGACAAGGCAGATAGATGTCAGGAAAGCAGCGAGAAGCATGCGGTAGCTTTGTGTTGCCATGGTCTCGAAAGATGTGACGGATGGATGGTGCTCCGGGGGTTTTGGCATAGCGCCGTACGTACAGCGCCGGTATGGATATATAACCCTGTGCGCGGCGTACGAAAAAATACCTGACCACATGCTATGAATGGACATTCTTTTCGTTCCGCGGGAAACTCTGTATCCTGTACATTATACTGAATTAATCGCTTTCCGGCGTTTTCTGTTCTTCCGGTTACAATCATGTTTCGAACGCATTTTTCGTTTTTCGTTCTTTTGTGCGCCCTTGTATACGCCGGGTGCGGCTCGTCCGAGGAGGGACCGGTTGTTCCGGTGCTTCATATGCAGGAATCGGGGACGGACGAACTTCTCATTGGGTTGCACGCGGTATCCGACCGCATTGTATGGGCGGCGGGCACGGGGGGGAGCTATGCATGGACGGATGACGGCGGCGCTATCTGGCATGCCGGCACGGCGCCCGGCGCCGACAGCCTCCAGTTCCGGGATGTGCATGCCGTGAGCCTCGACGAGGCCTATCTGCTCAGCATCGGGCCGGGGGAGGATTCGCGCATCTACCGGACCGTTGACCGGGGCGCTTCATGGCAGATGCTCTTCCAGAACGATATCGATGCGGCGTTTTTCGATTGTTTCGATTTTCGGGAAGACGGATCGGGGTTTGCGTTCAGTGACGCGGTAGACGGGGAATTTCCGCTACTGTATACGGAGGATGGCGATGTCTGGCGGGTGCTTCCCGAAGGAACGCTCCCGTCCGCACAGCCGGGAGAGGGTGGCTTTGCCGCCAGCGGGACCTGTTTGATTGTGCTGGATGACCAGGCGGTTCTTATCGGGACCGGCAATGCAGCGATGCCGCGAGCGTTCAGGAACGAGGAACGGGGCAACGCCTGGACAAGTAGCGACGTACCTCTGCCGGGAGGGGAGGCGGCAGGGGTGACCACGCTGGCCTTCCGGGATGCGCGACATGGCGTGGCGCTGGGCGGGGATCTGACCGCCCCGGAGGCTATACAGCAGAATGTCGCCGTCACGGATGATGGCGGCTCGACCTGGCGGCTTGCTTCCTCCCCCGGATTTCCCGGGGCGGTATATGGCGCAACGTATGTTCCCGGCGGCATCCTTATAGCGACGGGTCCGGGTGGAGCAGCCTTCTCTGTGGACGATGCGCAAACCTGGTCGCCGCTCGATTCGCTGACGTGGTGGAGCGTGGATGCGGCGAGTCCGGACGCCGTATGGATGGTGGGGCCCGAAGGGCGTATTGCACGAATTTCTTTCCGACCTGCGCCATGAGCGAGGATGCCGTGCACTTCGAGGTCACCGACATTGCCCGCCACCGGCCTCGTTTGGAACAGGACACGGTCCGCCGGATTCTCGCCGAGCGGTATGGCGTGTCTGTGCGTCTCGAAACCCTGCCCAGCGACCGCGATCTCAATTTCGCCGTGTATACCGGCGAGTGCAACGGATCGGCTCGCGATTCTTCGTCCTGCGAACCTTCCTTTGTATTCAAGATCGCTCATGCGCTCGAGGACAGGCAGGTCTTGCAGGCGCATCATGCCGTCATGCGCCGCCTTGCAGGCCACGGACTGGCTGTACCTGCGGTCGTTCCGGCGCTCGACGGCGAGGATATCCTACAACTATCCGACGAGCAAGGCCGCCGGCATTTCGCGCGACTTCTTTCCTGGTTATCCGGCGTACCGCTTGCTTCGGTACGCCCGCGCTCCTGCGATTTGTTGTCCGACCTTGGGCGATTCGTCGGGCGGATGTCCTCTGCGCTGACGGATTTCAAGCACCCCGCACTTGAACGCTCGCTGGTCTGGGACATGGCCCGCGCCGCAGAGACCGTTACCGAGCGGATGGAATTTCTGGAGGCGGGCGAACGTGCGCTTGTCGAACCGTTTCTTCGGCTTTTCCGGGATACGCAGGTTCGCTACGGCGGCCGGTTACGCCGTAGTGTCGTGCACCACGATGCGAACGACTGGAATGTGCTTGTCAATGGTCCGGAGCACCGAAACCGGCGCGTTGCCGGACTGATCGACTTCGGGGACACGCTTGTTTCGTTCGCGGTGGCCGATGTGGCCGTTGCTGCGGCATACGGCGTGCTTGGCATGGCCGATCCGCTTCGCGCCGCCTCTGTCATTGCAGCAAGTTGCCACCGGGCATTTCCGCTCGACGAGCACGATACGAGCGTACTGTTTCCCTTTCTTGCAATGCGGTTGTGCGTCAGCGTGTGCATGTCTGCGCACCAGCAGCGTATGGAGCCGGACAATGCATATCTAATGGTCAGTCGGAAGCCTGCGCTTCGGACGCTTACCCTCCTCAGAGATGTCCCTCCGCGTTTTGCGGAATACGTTTTCCGGCATGTCTGCGGGTACGAACCGTGTCCGAACGGGACCCGCATTGCCGCCTGGCGTCGCCGCAGCAGCAGGGGGACGTTTGCCCCTGTCGTCGCTGCGTCGCCTTCCAAAGCGGTGACGTTCGATTTCAGTACGCAGAGCTCGGAATGGACCTTCAGAAATCCGTTGGACCCGGAGCGGTCAGCCCGGCAGATCCAGCGCAGGATGCTTGAGGAAGAAGCGGGGGTCGGCATTGGGAGGTACGCTGAAGTGCGCCTCGTATACCGGGGCGAGCAATTCAGGACGGGGTCGCAGATGCGCACAGTGCATCTGGGCGTCGATTTGTTCCAGCCGCCGGAGAGTCCTGTTTTTGCGCCGCTCGACGGCGTGGTGTGCAGCGTAGCGGATTACGATAATCCCTACGACTACGGTCCCACTGTGCTCCTCGAACATGCCCTGGAAGGCGGCCCGGTGTTTCACACATTGTACGGCCACTTGTCCCGAGATTCCATCAAGGGATTACAGATCGGTTCGGTAGTGCGGGCCGGGGAAAAAATCGCCGAGATCGGGACATCGGACGAAAACGGTGGGTGGGCGCCGCACGTGCATGTTCAGATCATAGCGGATCGACTGGATATCGAGGGAGCGTTTCCCGGCGTGGCGCCGCCGTGGTGCAAGGAGGTCTGGATGGCCGTTTCGCCAGACCCGTCCGATCTGCTGGGGCTTTCCGCTGAGGCTCGTGCGCCTTTAACGCCAAATGCTCCGGAGTTGCTGGCCCAGCGGAGGGAACGTATCGCCCCGTCGCTGAGCGTTTCGTATCGGGCGCCCTTGTGCATACACCGGGGGCATATGGCACATCTGTACGACGAGAACGGACAGCCTTTTCTCGATACGGTCAACAATGTGGCGCATGTAGGCCATGCACACCCGCGCGTGGCCGAGGCTGTGGCGCGTCGGTTGCGGGTGCTGAACACGAACACGCGCTATCTCTACGACGAACTGAGCCGCTATGCGGAACGTCTTGCGGCCCGGCTCCCGGATCCGCTGTCCGTGTGTTTTTTCGTAAACAGCGGGAGCGAGGCGAACGATCTGGCGCTGCGCATTGCCCGCGCCCATACCGGATTCCGGGATGTGGCGGCGATAGAACAGGCCTATCATGGTCACCTGTCGTCGCTGATTGCCGTCAGTTCGTACAAATTCGATGGGAAGGGCGGGCAGGGGCGTCCTGCGCATGTACATATCGTGCCCACTCCCGACCCGTACCGGCATGCCGGTTCCGCCGACGATCATGCGACGCTGCTTCGCCGTACGCTGGCCAATGCGCCTGACGGAGTGGCTGCCTTTATGGCTGAGTCGGCAATGGGGTGCGCCGGGCAAGTGTTTTTCCCCGACGGGTATCTCCGCAAGGCATTCGATGCGGCCCGGGAGGCAGGCGCCGTATGCATTGCCGACGAGGTGCAGACCGGGTTCGGGCGCATGGGAGAGACGTTCTGGGCCTTTGAATTGCAAGGCGCCATCCCGGACATCGTGACGATGGGTAAACCCATCGGCAACGGATATCCGTTAGGCGCCGTCGTGACGACTCCGGAATTGACGCGGTCCTTCGATACAGGCATGGAATACTTCAATACCTTCGGCGGTAGCCCGGCTTCCTGTGCGGCGGGGTTGGCGGTGCTGGATGCGATCGAGGAGGAAGGTCTTATGCAGCGTGCGTTTGAAAGGGGCGGGCAATTCCTCGATGGGTTGACGGCGCTTGCCGGAATACACGAGATGATTGGAGACGTGCGCGGCCACGGACTTTTTCTGGGCGTGGAGCTGGTTGCCAGCCGGACATCGAAAGAACCGGCAGGCCAGGCGGCTTGCTATGTAGTGGAGCGGATGCGCGAATCGGGCATTCTTGCCAGTGTGGACGGGCCGTACGGCAATGTGCTCAAGATCAAACCTCCCATGGTCATAGAAACTTTCGGGATTGACCGGTATGTGGAAACGCTGGACCGGATACTACACGAAGATTTCGTGCGTGCCGCCGTTGCTTGCGATTCGTTGACGGAAAAGCGACCTTGATCTTACTATCCGCGACATGGATTTTCCGTCTTGGGGGAGGCATTCATGAACAAGCGCCGCAAAAGAGAAATTGTCATCGCGGTGGGCATTCTGGCGATCTTTGTTGCCGCGATGCTGCTTATAGCCGTGCTTACTTGAAATAAAAAACCGGCGCTGCCCTGGGTGACAGCGCCGGTCGGGACAAAAGGGAAACGATTTGCCTCAGGCCGTTGCCGGCTCGTAGAAGGGGTAGACATCCTTCAGGAGCGTCTGGAGCTTCGTCCGGCCACGGTTGATGCGGCTTTTGACCGTCCCCATAGGCAGTCCGGTGATTTCTGCGATTTCGTCGTAGGCGAGTTGTTGCACATCGCGCAGCACGACCACTTCCCGGAACGATGCCGGAATATCGTCCAGCGCCTGCTGGATGTACTTGTCCTGAATGATGCTCTCCGCATGCTTGTCGGGGGCGAACGATTCGTCCGGCAACTGCATCTCGTACTCTTCGTTATCGCGATTTACGCTCTGGATCGAGTAGAGGCGGCGGCGTTTGCGCTTGCGGTACTCCGAGCGCGCCAGATTACCCGCGATCGTATAGAGCCAGGTCGAGAACTTGGCGATCCGGCGGTACGAGTGCCGGTTGCGGTACACGCGCAGGAATGTTTCCTGCAACAGGTCTTCGCAACGGCGCATGTCCCCAAGAAAACCGTACAAGTAATGGGTTAATCGCTCCGAATACCGTTCGACGAGAATATTGAACGCCGCAACGGAACCTGCCTGGAACTGCGACATCAAATCCTCGTCCGTCATTTCGGCGAGGACCGACTGCCGTTTTCCTGCAACGCTCCGCGAAGTTTTCGTTACGATCTTTTTCTGCAATACCGCCACGTTCTGTTCTGTCAGGTTTTTCCGGGGAATACCTTGCCCCGGTGTTCGATGGTTGCTTCCGTTAGGCAGAAACAAGTCTATCCTGCTAATATAAGGCAATTCCGGTGCAGATTCAAGCCACCGGCTATAGGGAACTTTATGCAGGCAGGCAATCTGCTTCCCCATTCGCCTGCTTGATTCGTCTGTTCGTCGGAACGTCCGGTTCGGAACCGGCAAGGCCTTAACGATACTCCGATCAAAACCGCTTCGCCCGGCGCTTTACTTTCGTGCATAAAGGACGTCATGATTCCATCGTCGGAATTAAGGATACCCTGATCGAAACCGTTTCGACCGGCGCTTCACGTTCGTGCGTATAGGGATACCATAATGGCATCGTCGGAATTAGCGGGAAACGCTGCGGATTCGGGACAGTGCGGGCGTGTGAAGCGCCCTTCGGGAGGCAGAGAGGGGCACGCTGGCTGCGTCATTCCTCATTATGCGGGGCCTGCCACATTGCTTCGTCATTCCTTGCCAGCCCACCCATCGCAGCTTCTGAACTTCGCGGACTTAATCAGAGTATCGTTAAACGAATTCTTTTTGCCGGAGCGTCTCCAGGTTTCGTCGCACATGTTCTGCAGAGGCGTCGAGTAAAGCTTGTTCCTCGTCGGAGAGCCCGACTTCGAGAATTTCCTCCACGCCGTTTCGTCCAAGCCGGGCCGGCAAGCCGATAAACAGGTCGGTCAGGCCGTATTGTCCGGAGGGTTGCACGGCGCAGGGCATCACACGGGAAAGATTTTTCATGACGGATTCAACCATTGCTGCGGCGGAGGCGCCCGGCGCGTACCAGGCCGAGGCTACCATGAGTTTGGAGATTTCGCCTCCTCCGCCTTTTGTCCGCTCGACGATCGCATGGATCTTTTCCGCGGAAAGCAGTTCGGGCAGAGGAATGCCGCCCACGGTCGTGCAACTGGGCAACGGCACCATCGAATCGCCATGCCCGCCAAGGAGGAGCGCCTCCACATCACGCATCGACACACCCAGTTCCAGAGCAATGAAGGTGCGGTACCGCGCCGTATCCAGCATGCCGGCCATACCCATTACGCGTTTGGCGGGCAATCCGCTGGCCGTATGCACTACGGACGTCATGGCGTCGAGAGGATTCGAGACGACAACGATGATAGCGTCGGGACTGCCTGCCACGAATTGTTCGGTAACCGATCGGACGATGCTGGCGTTCAGTTCCAGCAGGTCGTCGCGCGACATATCGGCTGTGCGCGGCCGTCCCGCCGTGATCACGCAAATGTCCGATCCGGCCGTGTCTTCATAGGCATTGGTCCCGGTGATGAGGGTGTCGAAACCGTGCACGGGCGCGGATTCCTGCATGTCGAGCGCTTTTCCTTGCGGCAAGCCCTCGATGATGTCGATAAGGACGACTTCGTTCACTATATCTTTTCTGGCGACGCAATCGGCAACAGTGGCTCCGACATTGCCGGCTCCGATGACAGTGAGTTTAGCCATGACTTTTTACAGTGTTGGATAGATAAAAGGCGTACATTGCTTCTGCCCGAAGGAGGTGGGGCGATGTGGCGACAATATACGCCGCGTAGGGGGTGGAGTCTTTGCGAAAGTTTTATGCAGAAAGACGATCTGGCGGGAAAGCGCCCTGGAGCATGGGGCGGAAGCCGGTGATGTGCTTGCCGCTATGGCTGCCGTCGAGGACCTGACGTCAGTCGAGCGGGCAGCGATCGAGGTAGCCCGGAAAGAAAACCGGCTTGCATACGTGCTGGGCGAGATCGTTGCGCGTCGGGCCGGTGTGGCATGGACTACGCTCGGGCATACCGCAACGGACGTGAATCTGTATGCATACGGCCCCGGTAGCGGCCGGCTCCGCGGGCATCTCGACAATACGGATTTCGGGAAGCGGCTGTTCGAGGCGCTGGCTCTGGAGCCGGTAGTTCTTCCTGTGAACGGTCAGACGCCATAGGCGCTTCGGCGTACGTATTCACGAGGGATTTACGGGATACTATCTTGTCCCGTCGCGGCATTTTGTCTACCTTTTTCCGTCAGGGGTAGATACTGCGCTCCGGGTTCGTCTGCCGCCGCTCCGATTTCATTATATGTTTTCCCAGCTTTTCTTTTTCTTTTTCGCCGCGGTGGCGATCGCTTCGGGGATCGGGCTGATCGTTTCCAGAAGTCCCGTTTCCGGGGCGCTGTGGCTTGTGCTCAACCTGTTCTGTGTGGCGGCTCTGTACATCACGATGAACGCCCGGTTTATCGGGGTGATTCAGATCCTCGTGTACGCGGGGGCGATCATGGTGCTCTTCCTGTTTGTGATCATGCTGCTGAATCTGGCGGCGCTCCCGAAGATGCAGAGCGTGAATTGGAGACTTGTCGTTGCTTTTTTGCTGGGCATGTTCGTACTCGCCCAACTGATGTACGTATTGGCCGGTAGCCTGGATCTTTTGCCGGAACCGACCATGCCGGACGCCGCTTCCGGGTCCGCTTCGGCGCTTGGTCAGGAATTATTGACGAGATATGCATTGCCCCTTGAGATCACAGGTATTCTGCTGCTGGTAGCCACGATCGGAGCTGTGCTGCTTGCCCGGAGGAAGTTCGAGTAAACGTTATGGAATTGACTCTTTCATGGTATTTGTCGCTGAGCGCCGTACTGTTTACGATCGGTACCCTCGGCGTGCTTCTGCGCCGCAATGCGATCGTTGTATTCATGTCGATCGAATTGATGCTCAACGCCGTCAATATCACGCTTGTGGCATTCAGTCGGTCCATGGGCGATGTGGCGGGGCAAATGCTGGTTTTTTTCGTGATGGCGGTAGCTGCGGCGGAAGCCGCCGTAGGTCTGGCCATCGTCATTGCGTTGTTCCGGAAGAAAGAGACGGTCGATCTCAGCCGGTTCAATCTGTTCAAGTTTTAAGGATGCTCTGATCAAGTCCACTTTGCTCAGCGCGTCACGTTTGCACGTACAGAACATCATGATTGCATCGTTGAAATCAACGGAAAACACTGCGGATTCGGGGCGTCGCGGACGTGACGCGCCCTTTGGGAGGCTTGGCGAGGAGTGCGCTGGCTGTGTCATTCCTCATTACGTGGGGCCTGCCACGCTGCTTCGTCATTCCTTGCCAGCGCACTCCTCGCAAGCCTCTGAGCTTTGCGGACTTAATCAGAGCATCCTTTAGGTAACGACCCACACGCCTCATGACGAGGCGAATCCGATATGCAAGCGGACCTGCTGGTAGGTCTTATTGTTCTGTTGCCGCTGACAGGAGCGGTCTGCATTGGCTTGAGCGGCCTGTTCATGCCGGACCTGCGCCCTCACGAAGGGCTTATCGGAGGGCTGGCTACGGCGATGGTTGCTATCCCGTTCGCCATAACCGTCTATCTTTTTGTCGGCTATGGAGGAGAGCCGCTGGTCGTCGACTATTACACCTGGATGTCGGCGGGCGATTTCGAGCTTTCGTTCGCATATCGCATCGATGCCCTTTCCCTGCTCATGACGCTGGTCGTCACGGGCGTCGGGGGCGTCATTCATCTGTATTCGGTCGGATACATGCACGGCGACAGGGGATACTGGCGGTTCTTCGCCTATCTGAACCTGTTCATCTTCGCTATGCTGAACCTGGTGCTGGCTGACAATGTGCCGGTGCTTTTTCTGGGCTGGGAGGGAGTCGGATTGTGCTCCTGGCTGTTGATCGGATTCTGGTACGAGAACTTCAGGAATAGCGCTGCGGCGAACAAGGCCTTCATCATGAACCGGATAGGCGATTTCGCCTTCCTGCTGGCCATATTTCTGCTCTACCGGGAAGTCGGTGCGCTCGATTTCGGCAGCCTGCTTCAGGCCGTCGATACGCTTCCGCAGCATGTACTCAACTGGGTCGTACTGTTGCTTTTCATCGGCGCAACGGGTAAAAGCGCTCAGATCCCTCTGTTTACCTGGCTGCCGGACGCGATGGCGGGACCGACCCCCGTGTCCGCGCTCATTCATGCCGCCACGATGGTTACGAGCGGGCTGTACCTGCTTGCCCGTTTTTCGCCCGTCGTACTGGAAGCGCCGACCGTCATGGCGGTTATCGCCATCGTCGGCGCACTGACGGCCATTATGGCGGCCACCGTGGCGGCCGTGCAGAACGATATTAAGAAAGTGCTCGCCTACTCGACGGTCTCTCAGCTTGGATATATGTTTGCGGCAGCGGGCGTGGGGGCTTTTTTCGTGTCGATTTTTCACGTGGTTACGCATGCCTTTTTCAAGGGATGCCTCTTTTTGGGGTCCGGAAGCGTCATTCATGCGATGCATGCCGTCGAGCATGATCTGGAGGAAGAAGGGTTACTCTCGGATCCGGACGATGACGAATCCGAGGGCATCGCTCATCCGTTCGATCCGCAGGACATGCGAACCATGGGAGGGCTTTCCCGGTATTTGCCGGCCACGGGCCTGACGTACCTTATCGCGACCCTTGCCATTGCGGGTTTGCCACCGCTTGCCGGCTTCTTTTCCAAGGACGAAATCCTCTTCCGGGTGTTCGAGTACGGGTACGACGGCCATACGTATGCCTGGTTTGTCTGGGGGATCGGGATCGTTACGGCATTTCTGACGGCGTTCTACATGATGCGGTCGTATATGCTCACGTTTGAGGGGAGGTCGCGATGGCCTGCATCCGACCGGATACAGCCGAGCGAATCGCCCTGGACCATGACGCTTCCATTGTGGATCCTCGCCGCGTTGTCCGTACTGGGCGGGTTTATCGGTTTGCCTGCCGTGCTCGGGCACGGCAAATTCAATTGGATTCATCACTGGCTGGGCGCGCCATACGGGGGGCCGGTAGCGGAGCCGCCTGCCGTTGAACATGGCGCCGGGTTTATATGGATTGAATGGGCGCTGCTGATTGTCGGAGCGACCATTGCCGTGGCGGGCCTCGGTTTCGCCATACGGGCCTATGGCGCGCACGGGTTGGCTTTTGACGCGCGCATCGCCCGGCGCCTGGGCGGCCTCTACCGGCTATGGCAGGGTAAGTACTTCTGGGATGGGTTGTACGATCGTGTCGTTGTCCGTCCCGTTTTGCGGTTGGCCAAGCAGGGTTGCGCTGCTTTCGATGCCCGGGTGGTGGATGGCGCGGTAAACGGTCTTGCACACCTGATTGCTTCGGTAAGCCGTCTCGTGCGCCGGATACAAACCGGCCGTGTGCAGCACTACGCCACAATCATCGTGCTGGGCGCTGTTTTCGTTGTAGCGATCATGCTCGCCCTGTGATTTTCATGGACGCCATGTCGATCCCGTATATCACGTCTCTTGTTATTTTCCTGCCCCTTGCGGGTGCGCTGCTGACCCTTATGGCGCGCAGCGATCGCGTTGTGCGGTGGATGGCGCTGGGGACGACGACGATCGCGTTCCTGCTATCCATCGTGCTTTTTGCGGCGTTCGACGCTTCCGCGGAGTTGGCCGGGACACCCCAGTTGGTCGACAGGTTTGCCTGGTTCCCGGACAGCGTAGATATCAAGTACTTTGTCGGCATTGACGGGCTCAGCCTGCTGCTTGTCATGCTTACGACGCTGCTTGGCCCCATCGTCGTGCTTTCTTCCTGGCATTACATAGGCAAGCAGCGCAAGGGATATTACACGCTGCTGCTCATTCTCCAGACCGGAGTCACCGGCGTTTTCTGCGCATTCGACGTATTTCTGTTCTACATCTTTTTCGAGCTCACGTTGATCCCGATGTATTTCATCATCGGGATATGGGGCGGCCCCCGGCGCATCTACGCCGCTGTCAAGTTCGTACTGTTTACGCTGACCGGCTCGCTGCTCATGCTGGTCGGGATTCTCTATCTCGGATATGCGGCGGGCGACGCCGTGAACGGCGGCGTTTTCACGACAGACTGGTACAAGCTGCTGGCGTTCGATACGCCGGTGGGTCTGCAAGCCTGGCTGTTCCCGATTTTCGCCCTTGCGTTCGCGGTCAAGGTGCCGATTTTTCCCTTGCACACCTGGCTGCCGGATGCGCACGTGGAGGCTCCGACGGGCGGATCGGTGATTCTTGCCGGCGTGCTTCTAAAGATGGGCACCTACGGACTCGTGCGCTTTTGCCTGCCCTTTTTTCCTAATGCCGCGTACGATTACGCACTTCCTTTCGCCATCCTTGCGGTCATCGGCATTATTTACGGCGCGCTTGTTTCCAGGGTACAGTCCGACGCGAAGAAGCTTGTGGCCTATTCTTCGATCAGCCATCTCGGTTTCGTCGTGCTCGGTATTTTTGCGTTCACGATGGAGGCTATGCAGGGCGCCGTCATTCAGATGGTCAATCATGGATTATCCACAGGTGCGCTCTTTTTGCTCCTCGGCATGTTGTACGAGCGCCGCCACACCCGCGAAATGGACGATTTCGGCGGGATCGCCCGGACCGTTCCCATCCTCACGTTCTTTATGATCTTCTCGGTGCTTGCATCCGCCGGGCTGCCTGGGTTGAACGGTTTTGTGGGTGAATTTATGATCCTCCTCGGGGCATTCCGGAGCGACCTGATCGGGTATCCCGTGCTGATTGCCGCGGCGACAACAGGCGTCATCCTGGCGGCCGTGTATCTTTTGTGGATGGTCTACAAGACGTTTTTCGGGCCGCTCGACAAGGAAGCGAACCGCACCATGCAGGATATGACGGGCCGTGAGATCGCGCTCATGGTTCCACTGGTGGTGCTTATGTTTGTACTGGGTTTTGCTCCGAACCGGTTTTTGCAAAAAAGCGAACCGGCCACGCAGTTTCTGCTGGAGTCGATTCAGGCAAAACGCATAGCTGCGGAGGATGTCCGCAGCACCCGGGACGCCCCTCGTTTTTTCGGATATTCGTCTCCGACACCCGATTCGGAGACGGCAACGGATTCGCACTCCGACGGGACGCCCGGAACGGGTTTTTCGGATGTAAGCAACTGATCGATCGTATACGCCATGTCCTTCGTTTTCTCTCTTCGTTTCCCGAAATGCATTGGGTTTTCCCGTTGTCTGCCGCTTGCGGCGGCAAGTTTGCTGGCGGGGTGCCTGCTGCTGCCGGGCGCGGCATGGTCGGCGTCGCCCGTTTTGCCGCAGGAATCCGGTGTGGAACAGGTCACTGACGATCACGCCGAGGCTGCTGACGACCACGCCGGGGCCGCGCACGATGAGCAAGAGGCGGCGCACGATGAGCAGGAGGCCGGGGGTCATGCTCCTGCCGATGCCCATGCCGGTGCGGCGGAGCACGGCGATGCGGGGGAAGGCGACCACCATGGCCCGTTGCCTCCCGTATGGCTCGTCCTGCCGTTTCTCGGCCTGTTGATTATGATCGCGACGGGGCCGCTTTTCTATGCGCACCACTGGCACCAACATTATCCGAAGTATGCGGTAGCGCTCGGCGCCATCGTGGTGATCTATTATCTGTTCGTGCTGGAATCGTCGGTCCCCATTATGCATGCGCTGGCCGAGTATCTGTCCTTCATTGCGCTGGTCGCATCCCTGTTTATCGCTGCTTCGGGTATTTTCCTGAGCCTGAATGCGCGCGGCACCCCATGGACCAATTCCGTGCTATTGTTCGTGGGTTCTCTTATCGCCAACCTGATTGCTACGACCGGGGCGGCGATGCTCTTCATCCGGCCCTACATGCGTCTTAACAAGGGCCGCCTGAAACCCTACCATATTGTCTTTTTCATTTTTCTTGTCGCCAATGTCGGCGGCGGTCTCACCCCTATAGGCGATCCGCCGCTCTTTCTGGGTTTTCTGCGCGGCGTGCCTTTTTTTTGGACGTTCACGCACGTCTGGTATATCTGGCTACCGACCATACTGCTCCTGTTGGCTATTTTTTACGTCATCGATGCGCGCAACAAGCAAACAGGGCAGGCTATCGACGCCTCCAGCGGCCTGATGGGTATCGTAGGCCGGAAGAATTTCATATGGATCGTGGTGGTCATTATTTCCGTTTTCATCGATCCGCAGGTTTTCGGATGGGTGCCCCGGTTGCATATAGGCGATGTTCACCTGCCGTTCGGCATTCGCGAGATCGTTATGTTTTCGGTATGCGTGCTCGCCTTCGTATCCGCCGACAAGACCGCCCTTAAAAAGAACGAGTTTACGTTCGAGCCTATCCGGGAAGTGGGTTGGCTGTTTCTCGGCATTTTTGCGACGATGCAGCCGGCTCTCCAACTCATCAGCGAGTTTGCGAGCCAGAACTCCGAGTCGCTTTCCGTGGGCATGTTTTACTGGGCTACGGGAGCCCTTTCGGGCATTCTGGACAATGCCCCGACATACCTCAATTTCCTTGCGGCGGCAATGGGTAAATTCGGGATGGATGTGAGCGTGGCGTCCCAGGTTGTGGAATTTGCACTGCCCGCAGAGGGAATCGACTCCTGGATATTCCTGCAGGCCATTTCCGTGGCGGCTGTGTTCTTTGGCGCGATGACCTATATCGGCAACGCCCCGAACTTCATGGTGAAAGCCATCGCAGAGTCGAGCGGCGTCGATGTGCCCAGCTTCGTCGGGTATCTCGTGAAATACTCGTTGCCGATCCTGGTCCCCGTATATTTCGTGATCTGGGTCATTTTCTACAGCGGGTGGATCATCCAACTGTAAGGCTGCCTATGTCTCGAGAACCGCTTTCCAGAGAAGAAATCGCCCGGGCTTTGCAGGAGCTCGACGGGTGGACGTTCGAAAACGACCGGCTTGTCAAGCAGGTCGCGTTCGGCGATTTCCGGGAGGCGATGGGGTTCCTCGTCCGGGTGGCGTTCGAAGCCGAAGCGCTCGACCATCATCCGGACCTGCACAATGTGTACAACCGGGTGACCCTTGCACTCAATACGCACGATGCAGGCGGCAAGGTGACCGCCTTCGACGTCGCGCTGGCGAAGAAGATAGACCGTTTGTAAACGGCGTTATATGCGCATTTTCGCGGCCGCGCCCGGAGATGACATGATCCCGATACCATGGAAACAGAACTGATCCGGTTTTTTGACGCCCTTCCGGGGGATATGGTCAAGACCTTGCCCTTGATGCTTGCTACGGGGGTGGGGGTTCTTCTTGTCGTCTGGGATGCTTTCCGAAACAGCATTCGCGAGTTGGCCTGGATCTCCGGCGGCGCCCTCGCAGTCGGGATTGTCCTGGAGGCATTGCAACTCGATGCGGAAGCAGGGACGGCGTTCTACGGGATGGTGCGTACGGGCGGATACGCGTCTTTCGTGAATATCGTGATCCTGTCTGGCGGGTTGCTTACCGTGGCGCTGTCTCCGGCGTACTGGAAGAGAACGGGTCAGGAGTATGGAGAAGTCTATTCGCTGATTCTGTTGGCTACCGCCGGGATGATCGTGCTCGGGACGGCGAACAACATGGTGGCCGTTTTTGTCGGCCTCGAAACGATGTCCGTATCGCTGTACGTCATGGCGGGGTTGTTTCGAGGGGACGAGGGAAGCGCGGAGGGCGCCCTCAAATATTTCCTGCTGGGAGCGTTCGCCACCGGCTTTTTTTTATACGGGATCGCCTTGCTGTACGGCTCGACCGGCACGATGTATATCCCGGAGATGGCTTCGGGCCTCGAGGCCAGCGGCCAAGTCATGTTGTTTCGGGCCGGCGTGGCGTTGCTTCTGGTCGGATTCTTTTTCAAAGTGGGCGCCGTACCGTTTCATATGTGGACCCCTGATGTGTATCAGGGTGCGCCGACCACGATGGTGGGCTATATGTCCACGGCCTCGAAAGCGGCGGCATTCGGAGCCCTGATTCTGATTCTGCGCGACATCATGCCCGCGGACGGCTGGGCGCCCCTTCTGGCGTCCGTTGCGCTTGTGACGATGGTGCTGGGGAATCTGCTTGCCGTCATGCAGAATAACGTTAAACGCATGCTGGCCTATTCGTCCATTGCGCACGGAGGCTATATCCTGGTCGGGTTGACTGCGGGAGGAGCTGCCGCCTGGTCGGGTGCGCTCTACTACCTGCTCGTGTATACCCTGATGAATATCGGCGCTTTCGGCGTGATGGCGTTTCTGGAATGGGATGGCAAGGCGGGGCGGGAGCAAACCCTCGATTCGCTGGCGGGAGTAGGTCTCCGCAAGCCCGTACTTGGCGTTACGATGGGATGCTTCATGTTCAGTCTTGCAGGATTTCCTCCATTCGGCGGTTTTCTGGGCAAGTACGCGGTGTTTGCGCCCGCCGTGGACGCCGGCTATACCTGGCTGGTAGTGGTCGGGGTACTGGCCAGCGTCGTATCGGCTTTTTATTATCTGCGTGTGCTGTACGTCTTTTTCATGCGCTCTCCGGAAGATACCCCGGAGGCTGCGTCCGCAATGGACGCCGCCTTCCCGACGCCTCTCGTTTTGCGGGTCGTGCTGGTTGCATGTGCGGCGGCGCTGCTTGTCCTGGGCATTGCGCCGGGGCTTCTTGATGTAACCGGGTCGTTTTTTGAGTCCGGCATGGCGGCCGGATACTGATCGTTGCGGACTTAATCAGAGTTTCCTTCAGGGACTTCATGGCCTCTCTGTATGAAAGAACTCGTACATACGCTCATTCCGCACGACCCTGGGCTCGGGTTGTATGTGGCGCCGCGTATTCCGAGGGAAAAAGTGCGCAATGCGCTCCGTGATTATGCGGAAGATGTTCCGGAGTCGGAAGTGCTGGCGCTGTACGATGCTACGCGCATCGGCAATGCGAAGGATGGGGCCGTATTTACGGCAGAGCGCCTCGTCTTCGAGAACAACGATTTTTCGCCGGTCCAGGATGTACGCTATGCCGATATCGTCGGCGTTGAGGGGAAGCGCAAACTCATGGGCGGGCGGAGCATAACCTTGCAGGTAAACCGCGGACGGGCCACCTTCGACGTCACGCTGGATTTTTCCGGACGGCCAGGGGCGTGCCCGTATGTGGTTGCCTTTTTGCAGGAGGCGATGCTGCGTGTCCTCGACGAGGAGGGGCGGGAAGGCGGTGCGGAAGGAGACGCCCGTACCGGAGATGTCTCGACCGATCCGGTCGAGGTGCGCGCCGCCCTGGACGCGCTGCGCCTGCGAGGCGTATTGTCCTCTTCCGATCTGCGCGCCATGCTGCATGCCATAGGCGTTTCTCCGGATACGGATACGGATACCGGAGAGTCCGGTTGAGGTCGCCGGACCCCTACGGAATTCCCAGCAGTTTGTGGGTCTGGAGCGAAAGGCGCCACATCGGGTGCTCCAGACAATACGCGATGGTTTGCCTCGTGTATTTCTCCAGATCGGGGCCGTCCATCGGTTGCAGGAAAAAGTGCCGGAACGGGAGGCCGGTAAACGCTTCTGGCGGCGCGTGCTCCTGCGGATACACCAGTTTCAGTTCGTCGCCTTCCTTCAGCACCAGTTCGGCTCCCGCTTTCGGACTGACGCAAATCCAGTCGATGTCCGCCGGGGGCGTTTTCGTGCCGTTCGTTTCGATAGCTATCTCGAACCCCTCTCTATGCAGGGCGGCAACCAGCGGTTCGTCCAGTTGCAGGAGCGGCTCGCCCCCCGTGCAGACCACATAGCGGGCGTTTTTTCTCGCAGGCCAGCGGGCGGCCACGGTCCGCGCCAGTCGGGGCGCCGTGTCGAACCGTCCTCCTCCCGGACCATCCACCCCCACGAAATCGGTATCGCAGAATTGGCATACGGCAGTGGACCGATCCGCTTCCCGCCCGGTCCAGAGATTGCACCCGGCGAAGCGCAGAAAGACCGCCGGACGCCCCGTGCGGGCGCCCTCTCCCTGGATGGTGTACTGTATTTCCTTGACGCTGTACGACACGTTCTCGATGGCGCCGCCGGATGCGCAAGGTATGTGGGTCGACCGTTAGCGCGCGGCGTCGAAATTGCTGGCGACCTGATCCCAATCGACCACATTCCACCAGGCGTTCACATAGGCGCCGCGGTCGTTCCGGTAGTTCAGGTAATACGCATGTTCCCAGACGTCGATACCCAGAATCGGAGTGTGTCCCTGCATGAGCGGACTGTCCTGATTGGCCGTGGAGTATGCTTCCAGACCCCCGTTGCCGTTCACGACGAGCCAGGACCATCCGCTCCCGAACCGTCCCGCCGCGCCTGCAGCGAACGTCGTCTGGAACGCATCGAACGAACCGAACGCAGCGTCGATGGCCGCCGCGAGATCGCCCGTGGGCGCGCCCCCGCCGTTCCCCGACATAATGCTCCAGAACAAGGTGTGGTTGGCGTGTCCGCCACCGTTGTTGCGGACTGCGCCCCGGATGGCTTCGGGCACGTTGTCGATGCCGCGCAGCAGGTCTTCCACCGACATATCCTGTAACGCCGCATGGCCGTCCAGGGCGGCATTCAGTTTGTTGACATATCCCTGATGGTGCTTGCCGTGATGAATGCGCATCGTCCGCTCGTCGATGGTGGGTTCCAGCGCATCGAAGGCATAGGGCAGATCGGGAAGTTGGTGTGCCATAATGTTTTTATTCGTTACGTGTGAAAAAACTGAAGGATTCATTTCGCGCAGGGCGGCGTTTCCCGGCGAAGCATCGAGATCGTACGCGATCTGTCCGCAAGATGTTTTCTGCTATCGGATACTCTGATTAAGTCCGCAAAGCCCGGAGTATCCTATTTTTCCTGTTCGAGGATCGCTACGGCAAGAGGGGGCAGGGTTACGACCACGGAGTGGTTGCGTCCATGAAACGGCGCCGGATCCGTATCGACGCTACCAAGGTTTCCTAGGCCGCCTCCGCCATATATCTGCGCATCGGAGTTGAGCAGTTCTCGCCAGCGGCCCTTGCCGGGCATTCCGATACGGTAGTCGGTACGGGGAACCGGCGTGAAATTGAACAGGAACACCAATTCCCGGTTCGTCGAGCGCCGGATATAGCTTACCGTGCTACCTTCGTGGTCGTCGAAGTCGATCCATTCGAACCCGCCGGGTCGGTCGTTCCAAAGCGCCGGATGATCGCGATACAGGGCATACAGGTCTTTCACCCACGCCATCATGCCTTTGTGCAGCGGATCTTTCAGGGCGTCCCAGTCGATGGCATGGTCGTGGTCCCATTCGGAAGTCTGTCCGAACTCCGATCCCATAAAGAGCAGTTTCTTTCCCGGATGCCCGATCTGGTGTCCGTACAGGAGGCGCAGATTCGCTGCCTTTTGCCAGGCGTCCCCGGGCATTTTGTTCCAGAGCGATCCCTTACCGTGTACGACCTCGTCGTGCGACAGCGGCAGGATGTAGTGTTCGGAGTACGTATAGAGGAGGGGGAAGGTGAGGCGGTCCTGGTGGTGTTTCCGGTGGACCGGATCCTTCTCCATATACTCCAGGGTGTCGTGCATCCACCCCATGTTCCATTTGTAGAGAAAGCCGAGTCCTCCGTCGTAGGTAGGCTTCGAAACGCCCGGCCATGCTGTGGACTCCTCGGCAATCATCAGGACATCCGGGGCATACGTGTAGACGACCTCGTTGACTTTCTTGAGCAGGTCGATGGCTTCCAGATTCTCCCGTCCGCCGAACAGATTCGGGCTCCAGTTCTTGCCTCGCGAATAATCCCGGTAGAGCATGGAAGCCACCGCATCGAAGCGCAACCCGTCTATGTGATATTCCTCGATCCAGAAGAGCGCATTCGAGATCAGAAAGTTGCGGACCCCCGGCTTGTTGTAGTCGAAGACATACGTGCCCCAGTCGGGATGGTACCGCATGCCGGGGTCGTCGTACTCGTACAGGGCGCCGCCGTCGAAAAAAACGAGGGCCTGCGGGTCGGTGGCGAAGTGGGCCGGCACCCAATCCAGCACCACCCCGATGCCGCGCCGGTGCAGGTAATCCACCAGGTACTTGAAATCCACGGGCGAGCCGTATCGGAAGGTGGGGGCATAGTATCCAGCGACCTGATATCCCCAGGAGCCGTAGAACGGGTGCTCCATGACAGGCATGAATTCCACATGCGTAAAACCGAGTTCTTGCACGTGATCGGCAAGGGGCCTGGCTATGTCCCGGTAGCTCATGGAGTACATCCCCTGCTTGCGCCAGGACCCGAGATGTACCTCGTAGATCGAGACGGGCCGGTTCAGCGAATTCGGACCGCATCGCTGTTCGAGCCATGTCTTGTCGCCCCATGCATAGTTGAGATCGCAGACAATCGAAGCCAGCCCCGAGGCTGCGTCTCCGCCCGCCACGGGAGGTTCCATCGCAAAGGCGTAGGGGTCCGTCTTGTCCACGGTGTACATGCCGCGCATAATGCGGTACTTGTACTTCTGGCCGCTTTCGCCGCCAGGTACGTACGTTTCCCAGACGCCTCCTTTTCTTCGTTGCAGCGGATGCGCATCCGTTTTCCAGTCGTTGAATTCCCCCAGCACGGATACGCTGTCTGCCCCCGGGGCCCACACGGCAAACCAGACGCCTTCCTTGTCCGGGTGCGCTCCCAGTTTCTCGTAACTGCGGTAAAAGGAGCCTTCCTCCAGGCGCTGGGCGTCTTCCTTGTCGATCCACAAACGGCGGGGCGTCTTTTTTTTGGGCATTATTTCTGAAAGTTGCCAAGGGTACCTGATGGCGCGACTCGGGGTCATGCCTGCGCTTACTATCCGGCGCGGAAGATCCTCACCGGCGTTTTCTGCGGGCTGAGCCGCATATAGTGGGTCGATCCTTTCCAGGAGGCGTGCCGGCTGCCGAACAGGTCGTGCATATCCCAGGGCTGGTCTTCCGGCAGGCCGAGATCGCCGGGGGAGAGGGAAAGCCATCCCCGCTGTTCATGATGCGGGTCCAGGTTGACGACCACGACGATCCGGTTGTCGCCGAACGTTTTCGAGTAGGCCAGCAACTGTGGATTATCCGTATCGTGAAACCGCAGGTTCCGCATGTGCTGCAAGGCCGGATTCTCCCGCCGGATACGGTTCAACCGGCGCATGAACGGTTGCAGCGAATCCGGATCGTTCCAGTTCCAGGACCGGACCTCGTATTTTTCATTGTCCGCATATTCCTCGCGGTCCGGGTGCTGCACATTGTCCACGTGTTCGAACGGGGGGCCGTAGACGCCGTACGCCGACGACAGGGTGGCGGCAAGCGCCAGCCGGACGATATGTGCGGGGCGTTCGCCCTTGACCAGGTATTCGTGCAGAATATCCGGCGTATTCGGCCAAAAGTTGGGGCGAAAAAATTCGCCTACCTCCGAATCGTACAGTTCGCGGCAGTAAGAAACGAGTTCATCCTTCGTGTTGCGCCAGGTGAAATAGGTGTACGAATTGTTGAAACCCAACTTGGCCAGTTCGTACATGATTTTAGGGCGAGTGAACGCTTCGGACAGGAAGATCAGTTCGGGATGTTGTTTCCGCAACTCCCGGAGGCACCATGTCCAGAATGCAAAGGGCTTCGTATGGGGGTTGTCCACGCGGAATACCAGCACCCCCCGGTCGATCCAGAATTCGAACACGCTTTTCAGTTCGCGCCACAGGGCCTCCCGGTTCTCCGACAGAAAATCGAGCGGGTAGACATCCTGGTATTTCTTGGGTGGATTTTCCGCATACCGGATGGAGCCGTCGGGCCGCTGCAGAAACCAGTCGGGGTGCTCGCGGACCCAGGGATGATCCGGGGATGTCTGGAAAGCAATATCGATAGCCACATGCAGGTCCAGTTTCCGGGCCTGCGCCACGAACCGGTCGAAGGCGTCCAGCCCGCCCAGGTCGGGGTGTACGGCCTTGTGCCCGCCCGCCTCGGAGCCGATCGCCCAGGGGCTGCCCGGTTCGCCAGGCCCGGCTTCCGGCGCATTATCCTTGCCTTTCCGGTGCGTATGTCCGATCGGATGCACGGGGGGCAGGTATACGATGTCGAACCCGAGGTCCTTGATGCGCGGCAACAGCTCCGCCGCATCGTCGAGCGTGGCGTGGGGCGCGTTGTTTTTCCCGCTGTCTTTCCCCCGGGGTGCGGAGCGGGGGAAAAATTCGTACCATGCGGCAAAGCGGGCCAGCACGGGGTCCACTACCACGGCGTACGTGTCGCTCTCTATCATGCTCGGGCGCGGATCGTTCGACTGCGCGAGCGCGGTCGCCTTGTCTTCCAGCGCCGCCTCGGCGTCGCCCGCTTCCATCGCTTCGGCGTAGCGCAGCAGCGCTTTCCGGTCCTTGCCCTTGGCAACCTGCGCCGATCGCTTCAGAAGCTCTGCGCCCACGAGGAGCTCGCTTCCGATCTCCGGGTCATCGCTTTCGACCCGGCGTGCAAACCGGTCTTGCCACGTCGTGAAGGGATCCGCCCATGCCCGCGCCCGGAAGTACCACGTACCCGGCCGGTCCAGTTTCCACGATGCGAGGTATTCGTCGTTGTGGCGCAGCCCCATGCGGTGGATCGTTTCCCGTTCGTCGTGCTCGTGGCGAACCAGGAGTTCTGCGGCAATACGCTCGTGGCCCTCGGTGATCAGGTTGGCCTGGACGGTCATTTCGTCTCCCGTAAACCTGCGAACGGGCCATCTGCCCCCGTCCGTTTGCGGTGCGAGCCCGGTAAGCACCGGGCAAGACCACCGTTCGGGTAAATTCAGATCGTCCATGTACGATGTTTGTCGAAAAGGTGAGGGCGGCGTTTAAGGATACTCTGATCAAAACCGCTTCGATCAGCGCTTCACGTTCGTGTGTAAAAGATATTATAATTGCATCGTTGAAATTAGCGGAAACGCTGCAGATTCGGGGCATCGCGGATGTGAAGCGCCCTTCGGGAGGCTGCGAGAAGCACGCTGGCTGCGTCATTCCTCATTGTGTGGGGCCTACCACACTGCTTCGTCATTCCTTGCCAGCGCACCTCTCTCAACCTCTGAACTTCGCGAACTTAATCAGAGTATCCTTAAACGCCGCTGGCAGTGTTTCAAAGGAGATATCGGAACGGGCGCGGGTTTCCAGGGTTTCGGAATGCCCTTCGGATGTTCGTTTATATATTAGGGATACTCTATACCATGTCGAAAGGTACATTGAAATCGGCAGGATCGCACTCGGAAAATCAGGCCCGGATATGGCCTGGTGCGCCAAATCCTCCTGGTGCGCACTGGGACGGCGACGGCGTGCACTTCTCTGTGTTCAGCCGTCATGCGGAGCAGGTGGAACTGGTGTTGTTCGAGGATAGCGAGGCGGATGCGCCGTCGGAAACGCTTGCTCTCCCCGAACGCACGGGCCCTATGTGGCATGGCTATGTTCCCGGGCTGGCGCCGGGTCAATGCTACGGGTACCGTGTACATGGCCCCTACGACCCCGAACACGGCCACCGGTTCAATCCGAACAAGGTGCTTTTCGATCCCTATGCGAAAGCCGTCGGGAGGCCGCTTTCCTGGCACGATAGTCTTTTCGGCTATGTTCCTGGAACGAATGAAGAAGACCTTCCTTTCAGCAATCTCGACAGCGCCCCGTATGCTCCGCTCGGGTCCGTAGCGGACGAGCGGTTCGACTGGGGAGACGACCGCCCGCCGGACATCCCGTGGGAAGATACCATTTTGTACGAAACGCATGTGAAGGGGATCAGCAAGCGACACCCGGATGTGCCTCCGCACCTGCGCGGTACGTATGCGGGGCTTGCTTCGGAGCCTGTGCTGGATCACTTGCGGGGCCTTGGCGTCACGACCGTCGAGTTGCTGCCCGTACATGCGCATGTGTATGACCGCCGCCTCTTCGAGGCCGGGCTGGCTCAGTACTGGGGATACAATACGCTCGGCTGGTTCGCCCCGGAGCCGGGATATGCTGCGGCCGGTCTTGCGGGGGCCGTGCACGAGTTCAAGGAAATGGTCCGGAGGCTTCACGCCGCCGGCTTCGAGGTCATTCTGGATGTCGTATACAACCACTCGGGGGAAGGGAACCGGTTAGGCCCCACGCTTTCCCTGCGGGGGCTGGACAATCTTTCCTACTACAAAAACAATCCGGGCCAGCCGCGTTATCTTGCGGATTATACGGGCACCGGCAACACGCTCGACGCCGGATGCCCGCAGGTGCTCCGCCTCGTCATGGACAGCTTGCGGTACTGGGCGCACGACATGCATGTGGACGGGTTCCGGTTCGATCTGGCCACTACGCTGGCGCGTCAGCACTACGATGTGGACATGGCCTCCACGTTTTTCACGCTTGTCGAACAGGATCCTGTGCTCAGCCGTGTGAAGCTGATTGCGGAGGCGTGGGACGTGGGGCCGGGAGGGTACCGCGTCGGCGGCTTCCCGTGGCTCTGGTCCGAGTGGAACGGGCGCTTCCGGGACATCGTGCGACGGTTCTGGCGGGGCGATGCGGGTTTGCAGGGGGTTTTCGCGACCCGGTACGCGGGATCGAACGACCTGTACCGGGCGCCGGAGCGTCGCCTTTCTTCGTCCGTCAATTTCGTTACGGCCCACGACGGATTCACGCTGGAGGACCTCGTCAGTTACGAGCACAGGCATAACCACGCGAACGGGGAGAACAATCGCGACGGGCACGAACCCAATTACAGCGCCAACTGCGGCGAGGAGGGTCCTGCCGATCGGCCCGACGTGCTGAATATGCGCGAGCGGCGCAAGCGGAGCATGGTGGCGACCTTGTTGCTTTCCCAGGGAGTACCGATGCTGCTCGGCGGCGACGAACTCTCGAATACGCAGGAAGGCAACAACAATCCCTACTGTCAGGACAACGAACTGACCTGGTACGATTGGGAGCTCGACGACCGGAAGCGGGCCTTCCTGGAATTCACGAAAAAGATGGTGGCGCTTCGCAGGGCGCACCCGAGTTTCCGGCGGCGTTTCTTTTTGCGGGGCGAGACGGACGAGCAGGGCGCGCGCGACGTGTTCTGGTGGCATCCGGACGGACGCGAGATGGATCATGGGGACTGGACGAATCACGGGTTGCATTCGTTCGGCGTACTGCTTTGCGGAGGCGGCCTGCACGGTATGGATCCGGAGGGACGCAAGCGCGAGGACGATACCATGCTGGTCCTGTTCAATGCCGGAGGGCACGACGTGACCTTTGCCCTTCCTGCTCCCGAAACGCTGCTTTGCGCCGGGGCGGGTTCGTCGCAAGGCCCCTGGGAGTTCGTGTCCGGCATGGACATGCCTGTACTGGAAGGGGCGTCTTCTGCCTCCGGGGACGAAGGCTTCCGGGAGGGGGATCGGATCGAGGACGGACGGATTACCGTGGAGGCGTTTTCGACGGCGGTGTTGCGTGTGCTGCGGTGAGGGGTAGGCGCTACCCCCTTACCCATGCAGCAACTGGCTACGTTTCACAGTGAAGGCGTGAACCGGCTCGTTGTCGATGGTAATGATTTCGTACGTCACTTCGGGGTCTGCTTTTCGTGTGTCGAAGCGCAGTTTGCCGAAGGTGCATTTTTCGTTGTACCCGAAGAGTGCGCCCGGCAGGACTTGGTGTGTATGGATGTTGGTGAGGCGGGCATTTTCGAAATCGTACAGGGCGTACCCGTCCGGCCTTTCTATTTTCCAGATGTCCGCCCGATGCCGATCGCCTGAAAGGAGCACCACGCCTTCGATCCGATTCCGGGCAAGAAATGAAAAAAGTTCGTCGCGTTCTTCTCCATACCCCTCCCAGGGGTCTTTACTGCCCGGCTTTACGCCGTAGGCCCACGGGACGGACGTAACAAGCAGTTTGAACGTCCCTGTTGCGCTGTGCAGGCTGTCGAAGAGCCACCTCTTTTGGGCAGGCCCAAGCATGGTGGCAGGGGTCCGGGAGGGATCGGTTCGATAATAGCGGTCATCCAGCATGAAGATGTCCACATCGGCCACCGATACTTTGAACCAGCATCCGGGTTGTTCCTCGCCCCCTCCGTAGGCCGGGTTGTTCCAATTATTCCGGAACGTATGCCACACAGGTCGCTTCCAGGAGGGTTCGTCCACGAGAGGACCTCCCCAACTGTCGTCGTCCGCAAAGTCGTGATCGTCCCAGATAGCCGCTATCGAGGTCGATGCAACGAAATCGCGGAATTCGGGCCGGGACTGACGCCGGTAATAACAATAGCGATGTACGGCCTGCCGTGTGGGGTCGTCGATGTATACGTTGTCGCCCGTGAGCAAAAAGAGGGGGAGGCGATGCGAGGCGATCGTGCGCCACATCCGCTCGTGCCAGGGAGTGTATCCCGCGCACCCACCGAACCCGATGTCGAAACGAGCCTCCGCGCCCTGCCCGGGGAATGTTTTGAAAGACCAGGTTCGTTCTTCGACATGGCCTTCTACCGCAATATCGTACGTGTACAGCGTATCTGCCTCAAGATTATCCACGTTCAGCACGGCCGTATAGTCTTTGTCGGAACGGGTATGCACAACTTCCGAGGTGTGTTCTATTGCCCCGGTTCCGATACGCACCTGCACGGCGGCCTCGCGGGCGGTACGCACCCAGAAGCGGGCGCTGCGGTCGGTCACCGACCCGAGCAGGGGGCCATGGACCAATGCGGTGGCTTGTTGACCGGACAGCTTTCTGAACGTATCCGTCGTTTCCAGCAAGGCGGTCCATTCCCGAGGGCCCGCTCGAAATCGGCTGACCGGCATGCCTGCGTCTATAGCCCGTTGCAGATAATTTGCGGCTTGTGCGAGTTGGTTTTTCTGGGCATACGCCAGCGCCAGCAGATAGTGCTGCTCCGGGTCCATCGGGTTTCCTTCCATGTGGGCTGACGCGCATTCGATGACCTCGTCCGCTTTGCCGTCAACGAGGCGGGCAATCATCCGGGAGCCGAAGCGCTTATACTGAGGATCGGGTTCTTCATCGCAGGAGGACAGTGCGGCAGGCGCAGCCATTTGTTGAGGCACACCCCCGGCCAGGAGAGCCGCAGCCGCCGTTTGGCTTCCGGCGGCAATGAATTTTCTGCGGGATACGTCTCCGCCCTTCTTTGCTGGAGCCATCGATCAGGAATTGGTTGATTTGGTTATGTCCGTACCCCCTGTCCGCCCGTACAGTCCGGTAAGATGTTTCAGGCGTTCCCGGATATCCTGTGTCAACTGGTCTTGCGTAAAGCGCCATTCCCAATTTCCTCCAAGCACGCCCGGCGTGTTCATGCGCGCCTCCGTTCCCAGTCCGAGCAGGTCCTGCATCGGGAAGACCACATACTCGGCAGGGGAGGCGAGCACGGTCCGCAGCGCCGCCCAGTGCACCTCCTGTTCGGGGCAGTCGTCCAGTCCGAGGTACGCGCGGGCGAACTCGTACTCGTTTTTCTTTTTCGGATCCGAAGCCAGCTTTTCCCACCACCCGAGGAACGTGTCGTTGTCGTGGGTGCCCGTATACAGCACGATATTCCGCGGATTGTTATGCGGCAGGAACGGGTTGTCGGCGTCGTGGCAGAAGGCGAACTGGAGCACGGCCATGCCGGGGAAGCCCAGCGTGCGGATAAGGTTGTGCACATCCTCGGTGACGATTCCGAGGTCCTCGGCCACCAGCGGCAGGGGGCCGAGACGCTTCTCCATGCTTTCGAAGAAGGATAGACCCGGGCCGACCCTCCACTTTCCGTTCACGGCGGTTTCTTCCCCGTCGGGAATCTCCCAGTAGGCCTGGAATCCCCGGAAATGATCCAGCCGCACCAGGTCTACCTGGTTCAGGATCGCTTCGAGCCGCCGGGCCCACCATGCGAAATCGTTCCTCCGCATCCTTTTCCAGCGGTACGTCGGGTTGTCCCAGTGCTGTCCGGTCTTGCTGAAATAATCGGGCGGAACACCCCCGGAAAAGGCGCTTTGCCCGTTTTTGTCGAGGCGAAAGAGGTCGGGATGCGCCCATACGTCCGCGCTGTCGTGCGCCACATAGATGGGAATGTCGCCGAATAACAGGATATCCCGTTCGTTGCAGTAGCGTTTGAGGCGATTCCACTGGTCGTACGCCACGAACTGCGCGAATTTGTACTGTCGGATGCGGGCGTTTCGTTTGTTGCAGAACGCTTCGAGCGCTTCCGGATCTCGCATGGCGTACTGCCTGGCCCATTTTGTCCACTCGACATTGCCGTGCATTTCCCGCAGCGCCATGAACAGGGCGTAGTCGTCGAGCCAGTGCGCATTGGCCCTGCAGAAGGCGTCGCAAGCGGCGGGATCGAAGGCGAAGGGAGTTTTTCCGGCTTCGAAACGTTCGAAGGCTCTTTCCAGGAGCAAGGTTTTCATGCGCCGGGCTTTGTCGAAATCCGCGCAGGAGGCGTGGGGAGGGGTGATGTCGCCGGGATAGAAAGCAAGATACTCGGCAGGCACTGTGCCCTGTTCGACTTCGGCGAGTCGATCGAGAGCCGGGTTTATGAAGGCGTGTCCCTCTTCCGGATCCAGCAGGCCGTCTTCCATCATCAACTCGGGGCTCGCGAAAAGCGGGTCCATGGCGAACGTGGACGGACTGGAATAGGGCGAATCCCCAAGGCCCGCCGGGCCGAGCGGAAGCACCTGCCAGATACGCTGGCCCGTTTCCGCCAGAAAATCCGCGAAACGATAGGCTTCCGGCCCGAGATCGCCTGCGCCGTACGGGCCCGGTAGCGAGGTAATGTGCAGCAGGACGCCGCTGGAGCGCGGCAAGGGGAGAGCCCCTCCGGGACGATTTGTATAGGATCCGACGGTCACGGGAAGTATTTCCTGGGCGTCGTCGAATCGAAAGGCCGACATGGATATGCTATATACAATCAGTGGAAAGGTTTACGCACATCTCGTAAAATACACGTATCCTTCAGGTATTCCGATTCCATATTGCGAGGGTTGTTCGAATGCCCACTGTTTTACCGGATATAGCGCACGGAGCGGCCGGGACCCGGCAGGAACCCGGCGATTCGCTCGGACGCCTCTCCGAAGCCTATCGCCGCGTACGCCGGACCACGGAGCGCCTGGTCGAACCCCTTGCGGTGGAAGATTGCGTCATCCAGACGATGGAGGACGTAAGCCCGACCAAATGGCACCTTGCCCATACGAGCTGGTTTTTCGAGACGTTCGCACTCCGAGGATTCGCTCCGTCGTACGCCTTGTACCACGACGAGTATTCCTATCTCTTCAATTCCTATTACGTGCAGGAGGGAGAGCGGCACTGCCGGGACCGGCGGGGATATATTTCCCGGCCTACGGTGGCCGAGGTGATGGCGTACCGGCGCCACGTGGACGAGTACCTGCTCCGGTTCATGGAAAAGGCGGACCCGGATGTTGCACAGAAGGCTGCTCCGGTTATCGAGTTGGGCATGCAGCACGAGCAGCAGCACCAGGAACTCATTATGACGGACATCAAGCATGTGCTTTCGGTGAATCCGCTACGCCCCGTCTACGAGGCCTTCGAAAACGAAGCGGTAGATGCGTCGCCCCTGACATGGGTCCCGTTCGATGCGGGGGTATATGAGATCGGCCATGCCGGGGGCGGGTTCGCTTTCGACATCGAGGGGCCGAGGCACCGATGTTTTCTTGAGGATTTTCTTCTGGCGGACCGGCCCGTTACGAATGCCGAATTCATGGCGTTCATGGAAGACGGCGGGTACCGGCGTCCCGAATGGTGGCTGTCCATGGGGTGGGCTACCGTCCGGGAACGCGGATGGACCGAACCCTTTTACTGGGAGCGGCGGGACGGCGCCTGGTGGACCTACACGCTGGGCGGAATGAGGCCCGTGGCCCCGAACGAGCCGGTCGCGCACATCAGTTATTTCGAGGCGGATGCCTATGCCCGCTGGGCAGGCGCCCGGCTCCCCACGGAACAGGAATGGGAGGTGGCGGCGTCCGCCTGCTCTCCATCCAAAGGGGACGCACATTTTCTGGAAGATGCCCCCATGCATCCCAGGCCCGCTCGCCCGCACAGTGCAGCCGGAACGAACGGATCGACCGGCGCAGGAGCTGCGATGCTGCGGCAACTCTACGGCGACGTATGGGAATGGACGCGCAGTCAGTATGCTCCCTATCCCGGCTATGCTCCTGCCGAAGGGGCGCTCGGGGAGTACAACGGCAAGTTCATGTGCAACCAGTTCGTGCTGCGCGGCGGCTCGTGCGCCACCCCCGGGACGCACATACGCCCCACGTATCGTAATTTCTTTCCGCCGGAAGCTGCCTGGCAATTCACGGGATTCCGGTTGGCCCGCGATCCGTAACAAGCGGTGTACATTTCCTGCCGAAAAGATTTGTCCGGATCGTCGGATGTATACCGGACGATATCTACCGGACTCGTACATCGATCCATGCCGTTAGCGGGAGAAAAGATAATATCTTTCCGTGCAACCCTGGCCCAACGTTTTCGTACGAACATCGCTACACCCTCGGCGGCGCTTTCAGGTATATTGTCCGAACGCTATCCGCCACCGAAGTCATGAAACGTTCTGTATCTGCTCCCGCAGGGAGTGCTGCCGCTTCCTCCGGCGAGGAACATGCATCCGCCTCCCCGGGGGGAAACCATGCCGGTAACGTCGGGGAACCGGCCGAAGGAGGGGGCAGTCCACCCTCCTCTTCCGATGCCTTGCTTGCGGACGTCCTGGAGGGGATGGGGCGTACGCCCAAGTCTCTTCCATGCAAATACCTCTACGACGCCCGCGGTTCGCGCCTCTTCGATCGGATTACGGAACTGGAGGAGTATTATCCGACCAGTACGGAGTTTGCCATCATGGAGGAGCATCTCGACGAGATCGTCGCCTGCCTCGGCTCCCGTTGCCTGCTTCTCGAATACGGTAGCGGAAGCAGCCTGAAGACGCGCCTTCTGCTGGACCGCATGCCGGAACCGGCCGGCTACGTGGCCATCGACATTTCCAAGGAGCATCTGAGCGCCTCGATGCGACGCCTCCAGGAAATGTACCCGCGTATTCCCATGCGCGCCGTTCCCGCGGATTATACGACCTCCTTTGCGGTTCCCTCCAACGGGTTCGATGCGGCGCGTACGGCGGTCTATTTCCCCGGATCCACCATAGGTAATTTCGAGCCGCACGAGGCGCATGCCTTTCTTGCACGTATGGCGCAGGCAGCGGGTCCCGGCGGTGGGCTGCTGATCGGGGTAGACCTCGAAAAGGACCGAGCTACAGTCGAGGCGGCGTACAACGACTCGCAAGGCGTTACGGCGGCGTTCAACAAGAACCTGCTGCGCCGCATGAACAGGGAACTGGGGGCGACGTTCGACCTGGACGCTTTCCGGCACCGGGCCGTCTATAACCTTGACGAGGGGCGGATCGAAATGTGTCTGGTGAGCGCATGCGATCAGACCGTGCGCGTGAACGGGCATCGTATCCGTTTCGAGGAGGGCGAGCCCATCTGTGTCGAGTATTCGTACAAGTTCACGCTGGAACGTTTCCGGGGCCTTGCCAAGCGCGCCGGGTTTTCCGTACGGAATGTCTGGATGGATGCGAACCGCCTGTTCAGCGTGCAGTACCTGACTGTTTTGTGAGGGATCTGCGTGAGTGGATTAGGTCCACTTTTCCTTGTCTATGCAATTAATGCATAGACAAGACATGTATTATGCAATAATTGCATAATGTACGTATTGCGTACTGCATGGTACCCGAATCACGCCATGTTTCCGGGTTCGGCGGCGTAGAAATCGTGCACGCCCTGCGGTTTTTCATGAAGGCTATCGCCGCGGATGGGAAGGCCGTTGTCGAGGAGCGCTTTCGCACACGGACGGATTCGGCGGACCAATCGTGGCAGCCGCTCAGCCACGCCTGGCGTGCCCGTAAGGCCAGGCCGGGCGTGCTCTACCATATGCTAATACGCTTCACGGAACACTCACATTCCCTATATTGCCCCCATGTAAGATGGTAAATGCCTGTTCTTCCGCATGTCCACGCTTCTCCGCGTTACACTGCTTCCGGTTTTCTTCTATCTGGCGGGGTGCGGGCCCAATATGCCCGCCGAGATCGCCGACAGTCAGGATAAACTGCCGGAGCGGGTCGATTTCAATTTCCATGTGAAGCCCATCTTGTCCGATCGGTGTTTCCCGTGCCACGGACCCGACGACAACGCCCGTACGACGGATTTCAGGCTCGACACCGAGAGCGGCGCTTTTATGCGCCTCAGCGAGAGCCGCCGCAAATTCGCTCTGGCGCCCGGCAGTCCGGGAAAGAGCGAGATTTTTCATCGCCTGACCTCCGACGATCCGGACTACAGGATGCCGCCGCCGGAGTCCAACCTGAATGTCACGCCGGAAGAAGCCGCCATGATCTTCAAATGGATCGAACAAGGCGCCGAATACAAACCGCACTGGTCGCTCATCCCGCCCGTCAAGCCGGAACTGCCCGAAATCGACGACCCGGCCTGGCCCCGCAACGGCATCGACTATTTTATTCTCGATCGTCTGAAACGGGAAGGATTGAGTCCTTCGACGGCGGCTGCAAAGGAAACCCTGATTCGCCGCGTGACCTTCGATTTGACCGGGCTGCCCCCTGCGCTCGAAGAAGTCGATGCTTTCCTGACCGATACCGGCGAGGACGCCTACGAAAACGTCGTGGACCGTCTGCTGGCCTCGCCGGCCTACGGCGAGCGTATGGCCACAGAATGGCTGGATGTGGCCCGTTATGCCGACAGCCACGGCTATCAGGATGACGGCTTGCGCAGTATGTGGCCCTGGCGGGACTGGGTCATCGAGGCTTTCAACGAGAATCTGCCCTTCGACGATTTCGTGACCTGGCAACTTGCCGGGGATTTGCTGCCCGATCCGACTGTCGAGCAGCGACTGGCCACCGGCTTCAACCGCAACCACTTGCAGAGTCAGGAAGGCGGCATCGTTCTCGAAGAGTATCGCGTCGAATACGTAGCCGACCGCACCAACACCTTCGGAACGGCGTTCCTGGGACTGACCATGGAATGCGCGCGCTGCCACGACCACAAATTCGATCCCATCAGCCAAAAGGAGTATTACCAGCTTTTCGATTTCTTCAACAGCGTAAACGAATCCGGCGCCTCTCCGTACTCCGGTGTGGCGAGTCCTACCGTGATTCTGGAGGACGAGGAGGCGCGGGAAAAACTCGCTCCGCTGCGTGCGCAGATCGCGGCCTATGAAGAAAAAACGGCCATAGACAACCCGACTTTCGACGAAGGCTTCGAGCGCTGGCTGGCCGATTTCGAGTCCGGATCGCGGCAGGTCGCGCCCCAGGGACTCATTGGCTATTACCCGCTCGATGGTTTCGAGGAAGGGGTCAACGACAACGGAGACGATATCTTCCATCTGGAAAACCGGTTGGATCCGGATGGCCCCGGCTATTTTTCCGGAGATATAGACAAGCTTCCCGTATCCGAGCCGGGCCGCTTCGATTCGGCGCTGGTGTTGCAGGGCGACGGGCAGCTCGACATGGGACCGAACCGCTACTACTTCGAGCGCAACGAGCCCTTCAGCGTCAGCCTGTGGTTCAGGATCCTCGGCGAGGACGTGTCGGGGCCGCTTTTTACAAAGACCGATGGCCTTTTTAACGGACGCCAGGGCTATCTCTGCGTGCTGGAGGAAGACGGCACGATCTCGGTCAGCGTCAACCGCGTAGCCCCGGACAATTCCATCCGGATCCGATCGCTCGATGCGATTCCCGCGGACAGGTGGAACCACATCGTGATGACGTACGACGGGTCCAGCCGCGCGCAAGGGCTGGCGCTCTATCTCGACGGCGAGCGTATAGCCTCCGAAGTCGAGGTGGACAACCTGAAACAAAGCATCCTGTTCACCATCGATCCCACCACGGGAGAGCCGACGGAGCCGGCCCGGTCGGGCAACCTGCGGATCGGTTTTTTCGGGGGTAACTCGCCCCGGCTCGATAGCGTGGCGGTCGATGAATTCCGCATCTACGACCGGCGCCTGACGACGCTGGAGGTGGCGGCGGTGCACGGCTCGACGGACCTGCCGGGCGGCATTGCGGATACGCCTGCGGCAACCCATCCCGACGACCGGCGCGCAGCCCTCCGCGATTACTATGTCACCACCTCGGCGCCGCAGTATGCGGAGGATTTCGCTGCGTTGACCAGGGTGCGGGGCGAAGAAAACGAGATCGTGTCTCTGCTGCCCGAAGTCATGGCGATGCGGGATATGTCCAGGCCGCGCCCCACCTACATTCTGGACCGCGGGCAGTACGACGCGCCTGCCGAGCGCGTGGAGCGGGCCACGCCGGTCTCCATCATGGCGTTTCCGGAGGATCTTCCCCCGAACCGCAGGGGCCTTGCCGAGTGGTTGACCGACCCGGACCATCCGCTGTTCGCGCGGGTGACCGTGAACCGGTACTGGCAGATGTATTTCGGCAACGGACTGGTGTCCACCCCCGACGATTTTGGCAGCCAGGGCGCGCTGCCCACCCATCCCGAACTCCTCGACTGGCTTGCCATCACGTTCGTGGACCTGGATTGGGACGTCAAGGCCCTGCAAAAACTGATCGTCACCTCCGCTGCGTACCGGCAGCGCTCCATAGCCGGTCCGGCCCTACTCGAAAAAGACCCGGATAATACCCTGCTGGCGCGAGGTCCCAGCTACCGCATGCCTGCCGAGATGATACGGGATCACGCGCTGGCTGCAAGCGGTCTGCTCGTGGACGACATCGGAGGGCCTCCCGTCAAACCCTACCAGCCGGAAGGGCTATGGAAGGAACTGGCCACGCGCAATGCGACGGAATACGCGCAGGATCAGGGGGATAATTTGTACAGGCGCAGCATGTACACGATCTGGAAGCGAACCACGCCTCCGCCGTCGATGATGAGTTTCGACACGTCGGAGCGCAACATCTGCACCGTCCGCCGGCAAAGCACGAGCACGCCTCTGCAGGCGCTGGTGTTGTTGAACGATCCCCAGTATGTCGAGGCCTCCCGCCTGCTGGCCGAGCGTCTGCTGCGCGAAGAGCAGGGCGACGCGCGAGCGCAAATCGCTCTGGGCTACCGGCTTCTCACCAGCCGCCTGCCCGACGACGAAGAGGTGGAGCTGCTCGCCGGGCTGTACGAAGAGGAACTGAACGCTTTCGGAGCCGACCGCAAGAGCGCGCTCGATCTGCTGAGCGTCGGCGAATATCCACGCGACGAACGCTTCGATCCGGCGCAATTGGCCGCCTTGACGGTGGTCGCCAACACCCTGATGAATTTCGACGAGGCCGTAATCAAACGTTAAGGACTGACGGCCGATCCCCGCGGCTGCATCCTTTCTCTGTTGCCATGAACGAACTTTGCGACCTGAAATACAACTGCACGCGGCGGCATTTTTTGTCCCGCACGAGCCTGGGCATCGGCTCGGCCGCCTTGGCGAGCATGCTGAATCCCTGGTCCGCGATGGCGGGTCCTGCTCCGGACGATCCCATGGGGGGGATTCTGGCTAAACCCCACTTCACGCCCAGGGTCCGGCGGGTCATTTACCTGTTTCAAAGCGGAGGCCCTTCCCATCTCGATTTGTTCGATTACAAGCCGACGTTGGCCCGGATGAATGGCGAGCAGCTTCCCGAGTCGGTGCGCAAGGGGCAGCGTCTCACAGGCATGACCGCTCATCAGAAATCTTTTCCCCTGGCGGGCTCGCGATTCAGTTTTTCTTCCTATGGCAAGAGCGGCCGCCTGGTCAGCGAGTTGCTGCCGTACACCTCTCAGATCGTCGACGAACTCTGTTTTATCAACTCGATGTATACGGAGGCCATCAACCACGACCCCGCCATCACGTTTTTCCAGACGGGATCGCAGCAGACAGGCCGCCCGTCCATCGGCTCCTGGCTGAGCTACGGCCTCGGGTCCGAAAACGACAACCTGCCTACTTTCTGCGTGCTGCTTTCGCGCAGCAACGACTTCGACCAGCCCTTGTATTCCCGTCTCTGGGGAAATGGCTTTCTGCCTTCGCTGCACCAGGGCGTGCAGTTTCGATCAGGAAAGGATCCGGTGTTGTATCTGAACAACCCGCCCGGCGTAAAGCAACCCACCCGGCGCCGCATGCTCGACTATCTGCGGGAATTGCACCAGCGCCAGCATGAACGTGTGATGGACCCGGAGATCAACTCGCGGATCGCCCAATACGAAATGGCCTACCGGATGCAGACTTCGGTACCCGTCACGATGGATGTTTCCGAGGAGCCCGACTATGTGTTCGATCTCTACGGCGAAGCGGCCCGCATACCCGGAACGTTTGCGGCCAATTGCCTCCTGGCGCGTCGTCTGGCCGAGCGCGACGTGCGCTTTATCCAGCTCTACCACCAGGGATGGGATCAGCACGCCAACCTCCCCCGCGAAATCAGCGTACTGGCCAAAGACACGGATCAACCCTCGGCAGCCCTGGTGATGGACCTTAAACAACGCGGCCTGCTCGACGACACCTTGGTTATCTGGGGCGGCGAGTTCGGGCGCACCAACTATTCCCAGGGCAAGCTTAAGGAGGACAATTACGGTCGGGACCACCATCCGCGGTGCTTTACCATCTGGATGGCCGGGGGCGGCGTCAAAAAGGGTTTTTCATTCGGTCAGACCGACGAGTTCGGGTACAACATTGCACGCGATCCGGTGCATGTGCATGACTTCCAGGCGACCCTGCTGCACCTTCTGGGCATCGACCACGAACGGTTTACCTTCCGGCATCAGGGCCGGCGCTATCGCCTGACGGACGTGCACGGGCATGTGGTCCGGGCTATTCTGACATGATCGAACGCCGCGCGTATTTTTTTCAGGGGCGCCGGTCGACCTGACGGGTTGCCCGAACTTGCGGTAGCACAAATCATGACCCGATGAAAAAATCTGCGTATTGGCGGATCGCCCCGTTTGGAATCATTGGGCTCGGCCTGCTCTTTAGGGTTTTTATCGACCCTGCCAATCCGCCGAACGCAGCCCTGTTCATCGGGCGCTTTCATTCGATGGTCGTGCATTTTCCGATCGGACTGCTTCTTTTGGCGGTCCTACTGGAAGCGCTTGCTCGGGTATTCCGCATTGAACATTTTTCTTCCACGATAAAGCTGCTCTTGCTGGCGGGCGCTGCGGGGGCCGTGGCGGCGGTCCTTGCCGGTCTTTATCTGGAGATGGCCCCGGGCTACGAAGCGGACACGCTCTTCTGGCATAAGCGTCTGGGGATCGCGATCGCGATCCTTTCCTTTGTAGCCTACGGCGTCCGCCTGCTTGACGGCCAACCCGGAACGACGATCTACCGCGTGTATGCCGGCGTGCTGGTTGTTCTGTGCAGTTTCGTGATGGTCGGCGGGCACCTGGGTAGCGTGCTTACGCACGGCTCCGGATACCTGACGCGCTACATGCCCCAGACATTCAGAAGCATGCTGGGTCTGGGTTCGCCTGCGCAGGGCTGGGCGGTTCGCATGGCTACGGCCGAAGACGCAGAGGTTTATTCCGATCTTGTCCAACCCATTCTCGACAGCCGGTGCATCAGCTGTCACAATGCGGGCCAGCAGCGGGGGCAGCTTGCGCTGGATACGCCGGAAGGCATTGAAAAAGGAGGGGGCGACGGACCTGTTCTTGTTGCGGGGCGCTCCTCCGAAAGCGAAATCATGCGGCGGATCCTGCTTCCTCCCGATCATGAAGGTCATATGCCGCCCGAAGGCAAGGACCCGCTCACTGTTGCCGAGGCGGCGTTGATCCGGTGGTGGATCGACGAGGGCGCCTCCTTCGATCAGAAGGTCGCCGAGGTTACGCCGTCCCCCCTGGTGGAGCAAATCTTTGCAGGACTGGAGCTGTCCGAACGCGAGACAGGGATATTCGCTCTGGAGATCGCCGCTGCGGATTCGACAGCCATCCAGGCGGCGCGGGCCGCCGGTATGGCGGTGACTTCCCTCGGGGAAAACGAGCCTTTCCTACAGGTCCGGTGCGCTTCGGCGAGCGACTGTCTGAACGCCGAGCAGATCGCAGCCCTGGGCCTTATCGCATCGCAGGTGGCGTGGCTGCATCTGGGGCGCACTGCGGTCGGCGATTCCGCGCTGGCGGTCCTGACTACGCTGCCGCACCTGACCCGCCTGCATCTGGAAAGCACCTCCGTCTCGGACGAGGCTCTCGTCCATCTGCCCGGGCTACAGTATCTTGAATATCTGAATCTCTATGACACCAGTGTGAGCGACAGCGGGCTACAGCACTTGAGCGCGCTGCCCTCGCTGCGTTCGCTCTATCTATGGGAAACCCAGGTGACGCCCGATGGCGTCGAAAGATTGAAGCAGGCCTTGCCCGACACGGAAATAGTACTGGGTTGGGTGCTGCCTTCTGTGGATGAGGACACTACAAGCGCTCCATGAGGAATATGGGATACTCTGATCGAAACCGCTTCGCGCACCCCTCTCAGCCTCTGAGCTTTGCGGACGTAATCAGCGTATCCCATGCGTGACGTATATGTCGTTTCTGCGGTGCGTACGCCCATCGGGCGTTTCGGGGGGGCGCTGAAGGATCGTTCCCCGGCCGATCTGGCTGCGTATGCAATGCGGGCTGCGCTCGAGCGGGCGCAGGTCCCCGGAGAGGCGCTGGATTTCTATGCGTTCGGCAATGTACTGAGAGCCGGGCACGGGCAACTCGTTCCGCGCCAGGCGGCCGCGCAGGCCGGCATATCGGATTCCGTGGACGGGTTCGCCCTCGACATGGTATGTTCTTCCGGCATGATGAGCCTGATGACGGCGGCAGCGTTCATCAAGGCGGGCGCCGCGGATATTGTGTTGTGCGGCGGCGTCGAGTCGATGTCCGGGGCGGGGTTTTTCCTGTCGTCCCGCGCACGCTGGGGCTACGGCCTGCTGCCCGCCGGGGGCGAACCGATGGTCGATCTGATGCTGCGCGACGGCCTGACGGACCCCCTGAGCGGGGAGGCGATGGGCGAGCAGGCGGAACGGCTTGCGGCGGAGCACGGCGTCACGCGCGGCGAACTGGACGAAATGGCCGTACTTTCGCACCGGCGCGCTGCGGAGGCCCGCGAGCAGGGGTTCTTTGCGGAGGAGATCGTTCCCGTGGAGCGCCTCGTCAAGGGAAAGCCCGTGGTCGTGGATGCGGACGAGGGGATTCGCCCGGATACGTCGGTGGAGAAACTGGCTTCGCTACGCCCGGCGTTCCGAAAGGACGGGGTGTTTACGGCGGGCAACAGCAGCCAGATCAGCGACGGCGCCTCGGCGCTGGTGATCGCTTCGGGCGAGGCCGTGGCCGCGCACGGGCTTGCGCCCATGGCCCGATGGATCGATTCGGCTTGGTCGGCGGGCGTATCGTGGCGGTTTCCCGAGGCGCCCGTTCCCGCCGTGCGGCGCGTGCTCGAAAGGTCGGGCCTGGCGCTTTCGGAGGTGGACCTGTTCGAAAACAACGAGGCGTTTGCGCTCAACAACCTGCTTTTCGGGCGGATGCTGGACATTCCCCTGGAGCGGATCAACGTGCAGGGCGGGGCTGTGGCGCTCGGCCATCCCATCGGGGCTTCCGGCGCGCGTATCGTGACCACATTGCTGCACGCTCTGCGCCGGCGGGGCGAACGGACCGGAATGGCCGCCATCTGCCACGGGATGGGAGGGGGGACGGCTGTGGCGCTGGAAGCGGCGTAGGGGCAAAACTTCCGGCCGCCACACTGTTTCGTCATTCCTTGCCAGCGCGCGCCTCTCAGCCTCTGATCTTTGCGGACGTACTCGGAGTATCCTATATTTTCGTCCGTGCCCAAGCCGTCGAATCCGCCCCGGACTCATGAAGCGCGTGTTCGTATTGTCTTTGTTGCTGTTTCTGGCGGTTCCCTGTGCGCAGGGCCAGGAGCCGCCTCTGCTGCACGGGGTCGATTTTACGGTGTCCGGGGCCGGGGGCGTCAAGCACAATGCGCCGGGCGTGCTCGATACGGACGTATTCGCGTACACCGGTCTCTCGGCTGCGTTTACCTGGTATATCGCGAACAGGGAAAACCGGCGCCATCCGGGGGTTGAAAACCGTCATCGCCTGGGCGTAGCGTTTTCCAGCAGATCGAGGAAGATGTCCCGGGGTTCGAAGATGCCGGTATCGTCTGCGAAGAGGCAGAAAACGATGCGGACCAGGAACTGCTCCAGATCGTGTCCCTTGTAGCCGGAGGCTTCGAGCGCGTCGTGGAGTTTGCCCACCCGCTCGGCGGCCTCGATGTTGACCGGGTCCTGATCCTTGAACGAGCGCTTCTGCACGCCGAGGATGAAACCGAATTTTTCCACATGCGCGGGCAGGTCTTCGAGCGCAAAGGATACCTGCTCGTCTTCGTCCAGATCGTAGAGTTCGAACGTCTGGAAATCGCTCAGCAGGATATAGCGCGGCAGATCGGTATCCTTGAGGCCGGGGAAGTAGGAGAGGGCCTGCGTTTTGGCCTTCCCGAGGTCGCGCCCCGCGCTTTTCTGCTCCACGAGCAGGACGCCTTTCCAGAAGAGGTCGATGAAGCCGCGCTTCTCGCCCAGAAGTTTCACGGGCTCCTCGAACGTCGCCACCCGCCGCACGGACATCCCGAATACGTCGAAGAAGTCCCGGTAGAAAAGTTGCGTTTCGCCCTTTTCGTAGCCCGCCCCTTCCCACTTGCGGGCGAATTCCGCCGCGCGGGAGCGTATTTCATTCCAGGACAGGCGCATGCGTTGGGGTTTGTTGGGGTCTCATCGGGTGTGTTGAAGCGGGCCGGAGCGCCTCTGTTTATAGGATAGTTTTATAGGCCAGTTTATAGGCTAGTTTTCTTAGCTAGTTTCTTGGGTAGTTTCTTAGCTAGTTTCTTGGGTAGTCTCTACGTTCATAGAGGTTTCGCTATTATACATGGTCGTCATCCATAACCTCCCAGCGCCCCTTCTTGGTCGGTCCGACATGGCGGATGTGACCTGCTTTCCTGAGACTATCAAGATGATATCTGACGCCAGCAGCAGTGATTCCTATGTGGTCTGCCAGGGCTTTTCCTGTGAGTTCCGGATCCTCGCGCAATAAGGCGAGAATCCTTTCCTGGGTAGTCGCCTCCGATGCTTCGAAAGGGCCATCACCGGGTTCAATGCTGTCACGGTAAGCCTTTGAAAACGGAAAATCGATCCATAATCCGTCCGATTCCACCTGTATGTCCGGCTGGGGCGTACCCGCCTCGCGACAGGCCTCGAGGATACGCTGAATCCCTCGCCCCCAGGTTTCGATTTCTCCAGCTCGAAAAAAGGCATTCGCCACATCCGGATTGAAGGGTCGGGAAGGATGCTGGCCCAGTAATTTTTCCAACGACCAATCCTCGGGCAATTCCCCGGGATTCCATATCTGTAACCGGTCGGCGTATATCCGAATTTGTATCTGTGCGGGAATGGCGTAATCACGGTGGACGATAGCATTCAACACCGCTTCCCGCAGCGCCCCTTCCGGCACCGGATAGGTCTCAATGCGCTGGATACCTTCGTAACTAATGGCGGCCTTCAGGTACTTGGTCAGCAACAGGTCCATCGTTGTATCGACCTGCGTGAACAGATCGCCGCATATCTCGTCCTGATAGCGCAGGTCGGTCTCGCTCTCAAAATAGCCAATCCTGACTGCTGCCCCGGTAAAGAAGCGTTCAGGATCAGGATGAAACAGGAGGATAGCCGCTCGTTTGAGATATTGACCTTCTGCCAGACGCAACTTCTCAATCAGCCCGACATTATCCTCGTCGAGTATATCCTTTCCCAAGCGATTGGTGCGGGTCGCCCGTTCACGGAATCCGGTCAAATTTCCGGCATCCAGGTCGCCAACCCCCACGCCCGGAACCGGTGCGGCATCCCAGCGCTTCCCCGTCTTGCCCAGCAGGAAGCGATCAAGAGCCGCGCCTGTGAGCACCTGCTTGGTGCTGCCGCTTCGATAGTGATACTTGCCGCGGTAGCTGATCGGCACCGGATACGGTTCGACCACAATCTGTACGTACGATAGCCCCTTCTCCTCCAGAAGATTAATGTCGGGCACAATTCCGAGCAGGTCGCGGAGCTTGTTGGGCAAATCCTTCATCAACTGTTCAGCGTTGTCGAGACCCACTACCTGATCCTTGTCGTTGCGGCCAATTTCCAGTACGCCGCCCTGCGCGTTAGCGAAAGCGCACAGCCACTCTATGTACTTATCGTGCCAGGACTCTTTCCATTCGGTGTTCTGGTCTTCATTCATGCGCTTTCCCCACTGAGTGTTTACTGAACGCTGTATGTTTGGGCTTGGAGTCTCATCGGGTTAGTCGACGCGAAACAAGGTCGTAATCCTGCGCCTTAAGGATACTCTGATTAAGTCCGCGAAGTTCAGAGGCTGAGAGGGGTGCGCTGGCAAGGAATGACGAAGCAATGTGGCAGGCCCCACATAATGAGGAATGACGCAGCCAGCGTGCTTCTCGCAGCCTCCCGAAGGGCGCTTCACGCCCGCACTGCCCCGAATCCGCAGCGTTTCTCGCTAATTTCAACGATGCAATTATGATATCCTTTACGCACGAACGTGAAGCGCTGATCTAAGCGATTTTGATCAGAGTATCCTTCAATTGCTTCGGAATTTGTCGAAGCGGGCCGAAGCGCCACTACCCCGACAGAGCATCTGCTTGAACCACGCAATATTATCTCAATCGCAAAGACGGTCCTGCAAATCCCCGGCAGCCCCGCCCCGCCCGTCCTCCGCGAAAGGATCGTCCTCTTCATCGGGGAGGCGCAGTCTCTGGCGGATTTCCGCCACCATGGGCGATGCGCTATACGAGCGGCTCCGCCTGTTCCCCTCCGGGATAAGAAGTTCTGCGTCCACAAGCGCGCCCAGTTCGCGGCTGACTATGCTTTGGGATACGTCCGCGCTTGCCCGGTAGGACGCATTGCGAACCCTGATTCCAAAAGCGGCCTGAAGGAGCGCCAGCACCGTCCGGTCGGGGAACCCGCAGGTTTCCACCAGTTCCGCAAGTTCTGCATGCACTCTTTCCATTTCGCGCGTACGGCGCAGGAGCGTTTGCGCCTGCCGGTAATGGGCGCGCAGGCAGAAGCGCACCCACGGTTTGACGTCACGCTCCGGACGCCATCCGCTGCCGCCCACCTCCGCCAGTACGTCGTAATAGGTCTGTCGATTGCGACCGATATACGCTTCGATGGAAGAGAATGCAGGCGCCGCCATGCCGTCGCGCGCCAGCACGGCGGTGTGCATGCATCGGGCGGTCCGTCCGTTGCCGTCCGTGAACGGGTGCAGCAGCACCAGATTCAGGTGGGTCATGGCCGCGCGCAGCAAGACGGATTCGCCCTGCCCCTCGTTCGCGTAGTCCAGCAGTTCGCGCATTAAGGGTTCCAGGCGGTCGCGGTCTACCCCTTCGTACGTCACGTCGCCGGTGCTGGTATTTCGCACGCAAACCCATCCGGGGGTGTACCGACCCGGGTTCGCCTCCCTGTCCGACTGGCAGATCATGAAATGAACCGCCATCAGCATATCCTCCGTGATGGTAAAAGAGGGATTCCGGTGGCGCTGGAAAATGTACTCCATCGCCTGGCGGTAACCGACCACGGCCCGCCAGGCGTCGCGATCCGTGTCCGCGGGCTCCTCCCGGTCGATTGCGGCGATGGCGTCCTCGTCGGACACGTGGACGCCTGCCACGCTGGCGGATGCGGCAAGGGCGCGCGCCCGGGTCATGCGGGCCAGCAAATCCGCCCAGCAGGGCGGTTCCGCAGCGATGTAGCGGCGCAGAGCGGCCCGTATCCCGGTTGTTGCGTACTCTACCCGCTTTTCCGCATCGTCCAGTGCAGGATACGTGAATAACATAGTCAGATCGGTTTGAAATTGACTTTTTGCAATATACTCAATTGATATTATGAAATATACCTAATTGCTTTTATGTCATATAGGCAATTGATTTTTTGTCAGTTATCTATTGACGAAGCGTCCAGTACAGGCGCATGCGCTCGTGCCTGGGGTCTCATCGGGTCCGTCGACGCGAAACAAGGTCGCAATCCCGCCAATTCAGTTGCTTAATGCCTCTCAGATACAGGCCTCCAGCAGCTGTTTTACGTTTTCGGCATTAAGTTCAATCGGGTTGCTGCCGCAGGAAGGGTCTGCAAGCGTTCCCTTAACCAGTTCATCCATACGGTCGGCAACGACGCCCATTTCCGATAGCCTGCGCGGAATGCCCAGGCTGTCGTTAAAATCGCCGACGAAAGAACGGAAGCCGGCGAAGCCGCCCTCTATGCCGAGATAGGCAGCGGCCTGATCGAACCGGCCGCGGATTGCGGGAGCGTTGAAGTCCAGTACCGCGGGCATGAAGACCGCGTTGGTGGTGCCGTGATGGGTATTGAACGTCGCGCCCACCGGATGGCTGAGAGCATGAATTGCGCCGAGGCCTTTCTGAAACGCGATGGCGCCCATGGCGGCCGCGCTCATCATATGGGCTCTCGCTTCCAGGTCGGAACCGTCCCGGTAGGCTCGCGGAAGATATTCCTTGACCAGGCGCATGCCCTCGAGCGCGATTCCCTGGGACAACGGGTGATAATGGGGGGAGGAGAATGCCTCGACGCAATGCGCGAACGCGTCGAGCCCGGCGCCGGCGGTAATGAATCCGGGCATGCCAACCGTCAGTTCCGGATCGCAGATGACCACAGAAGGCAGGACCTTCGGATGAAAGATAATTTTCTTCACGCGCGTTTCGGAATTGGTGATTACCGACGCCCTGCCGACTTCCGAACCGGTCCCGGCGGTTGTGGGAACCGCGACAATTGGCGCGATTGCATGGGCGTCGGCGCGCGTCCACCAGTCGCCAATGTCTTCAAAATCCCATATTGGACGCGTCTGTCCCGCCATGAACGCCACCATTTTGCCCAGGTCCATGCCGGACCCTCCGCCAAAAGCGATGACGCCGTCGTTGCCGCCTGCCTTGTAGGCGGCGACGCCGGCGTCGAGGTTCTTTTCGTTCGGATTAGGATCGACTTCGCAAAACAAAGCCCTTCCCAGCCCTGCCGCTTCCAGAATGTCGAGCGCCCGGGCCGTGATCGGAAGCTCGGCAAGCCCGCTGTCCGTTACAAGAAGCGGTTTTTTAATGCCGGCTTGCGCGCAGGCGTACGGCAATTCCTCGATACGACCCGCGCCGAACCTGATTGCAGTGGGATAGGACCAGTTTCCGACGAGATTCACGATGTTGCTTTCTTTAAGGGTACTCTGATCAAGTCCGCAAAGATTCAGAGGCTGACAGGGGTGTGCTGGCAAGGAATGACGAAGCAATGTGGCAGGCCCCACATAATGAGGAATGACACAGCCAGCGTGCCCCTGTCTGCCTCCCGAAGGGCGCTTCACGACCGCGACGGCCCGAATCTGCCGTGTTTTTCGCTAAGGATACAAGCATGTCGTTGCTTTATGCGTGAAAGTAAAGCGCTGATCGAAGTGGACTTGATCAGAGTATCCTTAAATGATATGATTTGGGTCGGGTGAGGTTGTGATAGCCGATAACGGACAGGGCGCCGCCTCTGCCGGTGTTTTTGCAGCCGGTCCAGCAAAGTGCGGGGTCCAGATAGTCCGCGCGGTTCATGAATACCGTACCGGTTTCAAGCCGTGCGCCAATGGCTTCTGTGCGTGCCGGATCTTTGGTCCAAAGCGAAGCGGTGAGACCGAACTCGGAATCGTTCATCAATTCGATCGCCTCTTCGTCCGACGACACGTTCATGATGCCGACAACCGGCCCAAAACTCTCATCGCGCATCACGCGCATATCATGCGTAACACCGGTCAGGATTTGCGGAGACAGATAGGCGCCGCCGTCATCTTCGGCAAACGTTGCTATGTGCGCCCTGGCGCCCTGCTCGATCGCCTCGGCAATTTGCGTTCGCACCTCTTCGGCAAAACGTATACTTGCCATTGGCCCAAGGGTGGTGTTCTTATCCAGCGGGTTACCAAGCTTATAGCCTTTGACAATCGTAACCGCTTTCTCGACAAACTCGTCAAACAGGCTTTCGTGCACATAGATGCGTTCTATGGCGCAACAACATTGACCGGAGTTGAACATGGCTCCGTCGATCAAGGATTCAGCTGCGGCATCCGGATCGACATCGTCCATCACATAGCCCGGGTCCTTTCCGCCCAGCTCGGTGCCTACGCCGGTGAACGTTCCGGCGGCTGCGATTTCCATCGTTCTGCCGCCGCCAACCGAACCCGTGAAGTTGATAAAGTCAAAAGCGTTCTGCGCAATCAACTCCGCGGTCGTCTCATGATCCAAAAACACGTTTTGAAAGATATCCGCCGGTATGCCTGCTTCGGTGAATGCCCGTACCATGCGCTCGCCCGCCAGCAGGGTTTGGGTTGCATGTTTCAGCATGACCGCATTGCCTGCAATGAGCGCCGGCGCTACGGAATTGATTGCCGTCAGGTATGGGTAGTTCCACGGGGCAACCACGAACACCAGGCCTTGCGGTTCTCGTTTTATTACCCTACGGAAGGTGTTGCTGTCCTCTATTTCGATGGCTTGCAAAGCCTCTTCGGCAATATCCGCCATGTAGCCGGCGCGTTCGTTGACGCCGCGGAACTCGCCGCCATAGCGCACCGGACGGCCCATCATGTGGGCCAGTTCGATCACGACTTCATCGTCCATATCGCCGATGCCGGCCACCCCCGCCATCACAAGTTCCACGCGTTGCGACAGTGGGCGCTGTCTCCAGTCCATCTGCGCTTCTCTGGCTCTGATGGCTGCCGCGCTGGCCTCCTCAAGCGTCATGCAGTTCCGTTCTGCATACACAGAGCCGTCGATAGGGGACACACAGGTAAGTGTCCTGGTCATCACAAACCTCTTGTCCTGCAAATGAATGCTGGTGGGGTTTACCGTTTGTTCATCCCGGTCTCACGACCGCTCAAACCCGCGTGCGACCTCATAATCGGTTACGACACGGTCGAACTCTTCCAACTCCCACTCGGCTGCCCGGCAGTAGTGATCGATCACTTCATCGCCGAATGCCTCACGCAGCATTGCGGATCCCTTGAGCGCTTCGCGGGCATCGCGAAGGTTCTTTGGAATCATTCCGCTGCTGCCTTCATACGCATCGCCTTTGGCGGGCGGAACAAGCTCGAGCGCCTCCTCGATCCCCTTGACGCCGGCCGCGATCTGGGCGGCAAGGGCCAGATAAGGATTGATGTCCGAACCGCCGATGCGGCATTCAACCCGCACCGCCTCGGTTCCGTCGCCGCATAAACGGAAACCGGCGGTACGGTTGTCGACAGACCAGATTATCCGTGTCGGGGCAAACGTTCCTTTTTGAAACCGTTTGTAGCTGTTGACATAGGGCGCGAGAAAACAGGTGCATTCGACGGCGTATTTCAACAGCCCGGCCAGATAGTTGCGCATGAGTGCGGACATGCCCAATTCGTCGTTCGCATCGAAAAATGCTGATTTACCGTCTTTCCAAATCGATTGGTGGACGTGGGATGAGGAGCCGACCTTGTTGTGGTGCCATTTTGACAAAAACGTCGCCGCCCGCCCTTTTTGCCAGGCGATTTCCTTGACCGCATGCTTGGCGATGGTGTGATGGTCTGCTGTTTCCAGAGCCGGAGCATACCTGATGTTGAGTTCTTCCTGACCGGTCTCCGCCTCCCCCTTGGAATTCTCCACGGGTACGCCGGCCGCGACCAGATAATTGCGCACCGGGCGCATGATATCCTCTTCCTTGGTGGTTTGCAGGATATGGTAATCCTGATTGTAGCCCGAAATCGGCTCCAGGCTGCGGAATCCCTCCTTGCGGATATCATCGAAGCTCTTCTCAAACAAAAAGAATTCAAGCTCGGTTGCCATCATCGCCGTCAACCCCATCGCTTCGAGCCGGGCCACCTGCTTTTTCAGTACCGCCCTTGGCGAATGGGCGACTTCTTTATGGGTGTGATGATCGAGAATGTCGCACAACACCATAGCCGTCCCCTCAAGCCAGGGCAGGGGCCGCAACGTGCTCAAATCCGGTTTCATGACATAGTCGCCATAGCCGCTTTGCCAACTGGTCGAGGCGTAGCCGTCCGGCGTGGCCATCTCCAGGTCGGTTGCCAGCAGATAGTCGCAGCAATGCGTTTCTTCCCAGGCGCTATCAACGAAGTGTCGGGCGACAAAGCGTTTACCCATCAGCCGGCCCTGCATGTCGACGAGACACGCAAGGACCGTATCTACCGATCCATCGGACACGGCCGTTTTCAATTCCTCAAAGGTCAATACTTCAGACATCGGCGTCACCCCCTTCTTGGTGGTACTCGGACCGGTTCATCACAAACCAACCGGCAAGTTTTGCGATTTTGGTTGATAGTCAGCCGGAACAGCCCTTACCGCCGGCCCCGGCAGTTGTAATGTCTCACCGGCAATACGATAAACACTATCGGCTGCAAGGCGAAAGTGGGTTATGCAAACATCATTCAGTCCCGCAGCAGTTCCAGAACTTGCGCATGCAGTTCCGGGGTTGCCGCCGCGATTATTGTACCGTTCGACTTCAGACTCAGTGGCTGTCCGGACCAATCCGATATCGAACCACCCGCCGCCTGCACCACCGTCGATATCGGCAGGTAGTCATAGGGTTTCAGGTCAAAATCGACCACCGCGTCCGCAAATCCGGCGGCAACCAGGGCGTGTGAATAGCAGTCGTGGGCAAACCGCCGCGTCTGTCCCGAATGGACAAGGCGAGCAAACTTCCCGGGATGTTCGGCGAAGATTTTCCCTCCTTCATTGATATAGAGTATTGATTGGTTGAGTTGCCTTTGGCCCGATGTTTTGATCGGAATGCCGTTCATCGTGGCGCCTGATCCGGCCTCGGCGGCAAAGATTTCGCCCAGAGCGGGCATTCCGATGATTCCGATATCCGGCACTCCGCCGGATAGATGTCCGAGAAGGAACCCAAAGAGCGGGCTCCCGGCTATGAAGGATCGGGTTCCATCGATCGGATCAATGACCCACATGTGCTCCGAATCGGCCCGTTCAATACCGTGCTCCTCTCCGAAGATTCCGTCTTCGGGGTAGCGCTCGCCCAGGATCTCGCGAATTCGGTACTCAATGTTGCGGTCAGCCTGGGTTACAGGGCTCTCATCCGATTTGAACTCGACGTCAGTTTTTCTCCTGAAATATCTCAGTGCGGTTTCAGATGCGATTTTCGCAATCTCAATTGCATGTTCAAATCTGGTCGCCATTAGTGCCCCAATCCCTGACTCTGTATCGAAATTTCGATCCCGATCTCCCAATTCGCCAACGCTTTGTTCCTGACTGATCCTCCTGGCATTCCGAGCGTGTCGAGTCGCTGAAGTTCCCGGTGCGCATGAGACGCACTTGCCGTACATGTGAGTTCCACGTGACGATCGGAAGAAGTTCGATTCGATTAAACAAGAACGGACTGATACGTGTTGGGCTTGTGCTTGAGGTCTCAGCGGGTGCGTCGATGCCCGGCTCGTTCAGGGATTGGCGATCCGGTCCACCGCGTGCAGCAGGTCGAGGATGGTCTTGTTCCGGGGCCATTCCCGCTTGCGGGCGAACGCCGCCGCGTGGGAGCGTATTTCATTCCAGGACAGGCGCATGCGCTCTATATTTACTTCAGCAGGATCATTTTTTGCGTCAGCGTTTGCTCGCCTGCTTCCAGCACGTACACATACACGCCACTTGTCCAGTCTAAAGCGTCGAGACGGATTTCGTGCGTTCCTGCGGGTCGAACCTCGTCGGCCAATGTGGCTACTTCCTGCCCAAGCATATTGTACACGGAAAGACGAACTTGCCCGGTTTGCGGTTGCGCCCACCGGATGAACGTAGACGGATTGAAGGGATTGGGGTAATTCTGCGCAAGAGAGAGGGCTACAGGGATCTCCTCATCTTCCGTAGACATGGGATCATAGTTCTGAGAGGCTGCTATGTTAAGGGTGATTACAGGTTGATCCGGCCTCGGGTTGTTATGTACGGCGATAAGCGTTACACGGTCGTAATCCCCGGTAACCGTGTATTCACTAACATCGCTGTCAATTTCCACAAGTTCTTTTGTGTTATCCCGTTCCTTGAATAACCGAAGCGATGTGATTGTATTATGATTGGTATCAATTGAGAGATGCATGTCGGAGGAACTTCCGTAGGTGATGTAACCAAACCCTCCTGGATGTATCTGAAGCTCTTTTTCCGAAAATGAATTATCTGAAAAATTGACAACCACAACGTTTAGGGGCCACATCTCCTTATTCGCATATCTTGTTGTTTCATAGCCATGATTTACTCCATTAAGAAAAACAGTAGGGTCATTAACGAGATTTGTAGTGTGATAATCCACCACAATATTCGAAAGAGTAAGAGAAGAATCGAGCGAGGAGAGGGCATAGTCCAGTCCGTCAATACCCTGATACCAGTCACCATTGTCCGGATTATCCGGATCGCAAACACCCCCAGGCTTACATACCTGTATAAGATATTTCATATTATCTGACCCAATACGATCAGCAAGATACGTTGCGAATATCCTGGCGTTATCATAATCGAAAGGGCGTGGAGGAAAGAGAGGCTCACCAGGGGATGAAGGATTGTTATACGGAAAAGTAAACAGACTATCTCCCTCAGCAAACATTATGTTATCAGCCGCCCATTCGGCTAAACCTTCAATAAAAAAATCAATGTCCAAATATGTGCCATATACATTATGTATATTATGTACATATTCATGTGCGATGACTTGAGAATATACCAGATGTCCTGGTCCAAACGGAGAAGAGTTATATTGGAAGATATTTATACTGCTGGAATGAGTGAAAGCCAGTCCTAAGTATTTCCAATGATAAATATGACAAAGCATATCCACGATTCTTTCGCCATTATTATCATTCACATGATTTTCTCGAACTGTTCCTAAAAGATCTCTTCCATATTCAAAAATGCCCTTTGTAGAATCTGCAGGTATCGAAGAAAAAATATAGGTCAAAAAATTCTCCATAGATTCATCAGAAATATTTATTGTTTGAAACGCCTCGTCCGAAATCCATACCCTCCCATAAGAATTTTCTTGTATTAATATGAATTCAACAGGTCTTATAGTAGGAGGGTCATCCTCCTGAAGTATTTCAAAAATTTGCCTCCTGTTATTGACAAATTCCTCAGGTACCCGGAGACAATTATTGATCAATCCTGGATTGTCGTCCAACAGAACCCTTATCTGAGGGAGTAATAAAATGTTACATACTTCAGAAGGTATTTCACCAGTCAATCGATTGGAACGAAGGCTAAGTGTCTTCAGGTTCACAAGATTACCCATTTCGGGGGGTAGGGAGCCGGTCAACCGGTTAGAACTAAGGCTTAGCCCTCTCAGGTTTACCAGATTTCCTATCTCGGAAGGTATCTGTCCTGTTAATTGATTGGATCCAAGATAAAGCTCGGTTAGATGCACGAGATTGCCTATTTCCGGAGGTATCGGATCCCTAAGCAGATTAGAACTCATACCAAGATATGTGAGATTTACCAGATTTCCTATCTCGACAGGAATCGGTCCCGTTAATTGATTGCCAGAGAAAATGAGAAGGGTCAGGTTCACGAGATTACCTATTTCTGGAGGAATCGAACCGGTTAATCCATTGTTTCCCAAATTGACAGACGTTAGACTGATAAGATTACCTATCCCTGAAGGAATACCACTATTTATATCGTTGGCACCGAGATTTATTTCTTTCAGATTCACCAGGTTTATTATCCCAGGAGGTATAGGGCCGGTTAACTCATTTTGTGCTAAACTAATGCGGGCCAAATTAACAAGGTCACCTATATTTGAAGGAATATGGCCGTTTATATCATTAACGTCGAGATCTATTTCTTTCAAATTCACAAGATTGACTATCCCAGGAGGTATAGGGCCGGTCAGTTCGTTGAATCTAAGGTTTAAAATCTCTAAATGGATAAGATTTTCTATTTCGAAAGGTATAGAACCGGTGAGATCGTTTCCTTCAAGGTTAATTTTCCTTAAATACACAAGATCCCCTATATCAGGGGGTATAGAACCGGTCAGTCTATTATGATGATTAAAATCAATGGATTCTACTCGCCCGTCTTCATTGGTAGTAATACCATACCACTCTCCAAGAGGCTTATCGCTTTTCCAGTTGGTATTGCCTCTCCAGTTATCTCCTCCCGTTGAGTCGTACAACGCCACCAGCGCAGCACGATCTGTCTCTACCGAGCCCTGGGCTGCGACCAGGGTGGGGAACGCGAGGAGGCAGGCGATGCCGAGGAGCAGCTGAGAGGTCAAGCATTTTATGGCAGAGTATGGCATTTTCATGGCCTGTCAGGTTTGTGAGAGTAAGAGGAGCGGGGCGCCATAAAAGGTGCATAGTGCTATACGTGTCCTGACGCCGGGCTATACCGCTTTGGCAAACGGTTTCCATTTGTACAATACGTCATCGGGGATTCAGTTGCACGCCTGACCATCACTTCGAACACAAAAAGCGCACTGCGTCGAGGGACGAGGTACAGTATGGCGCCGATACGCGTATTCGGCACCCAACGCATTCTGGCGAGCTAAGCCGACAAAGCAGCGAGCGAATAGCCGCTACGGTCGTGAACAAGCCTCCTGCCGCTTCGCCACGATCGCCGTCCGATCATCGCAGTATGCGGCGGTCGGGTCGGGCTGGAAGGCTGCAACCGTTTCTTCCAGTTTTTCGATGATCGCTTTGGCTGACAGGTCGGCATGTTGGCGAAGCGTCTCCGCGATACCCTCTTCGCCGAGCGGTTCGCCGTCTGCCCCTTCCGTATCCGAATACCCGTCCGTACAGATGGCGAGCACATCTCCCTCGAGGAATTGCAGCGTTTCCTGTTCGGGGAGGAGGTCCGGGAGAATGCCGATGGGCGGGCTTGCCGGGGGAAGCGGCGTGACCGTTCCCTCGCGCACGAGCAGCGCGGCGCTGTGTCCCGCATTCACATAGGTCAGCACGCCTGCCTGCGTGTCGAGTACGCCGTAGAACAGGGTGACGAATTCTTCGGGGCTCGTATCCTCCCAGACGGCGCGGTTCACTTTGCGCAGCACATCCTGTATGGAGAAGATGTTCTCGGCCTGCACCCGGAGCGCCGTCCGGACGGTGGCCATGAGGAGAGCCGCCGGAACGCCCTTGCCGGAGATGTCCCCCTCGACGATGCCGAGATTGCCTCCGGGCAGTTCGATGAAGTCGAAGAAGTCTCCGCCGATCTCATAGCAGGGGTGGCAGGCGCCTGCGATGTCGAAAGGAGGAATGGAGGGGGCGCTTTCCGGCATGAGCTTGCGCTGAATGTCGGCAGCGATTTCCAGTTCGTGTTCGATCTGCCGAAGGGCGATTTGCTCCTTGTAGAGCCAGGCCAGTGAGATAGCAACAGACGCCTGGTTGGCCATGGTGCTGAATAGGCGCCGTTCGTCCAGAGTAAAATCGTGCGGTCCGGGGCTGAACATCGAGAGGGTACCGATCGCCTCGCCATCCTGCACGAGTGGAGCGGACAGGAAGGAATGGACGCCTTCGCCTGCTGCTTCGCGCACATAGTCCGTTCGCGGGTCCCTCGCAATGTCCATGATCGCGATCGGTTCGTGGTTTCCTGCGGCGAACTGCCGGAAGATGCTGCTGGCCGCCGTGAGCGGGTGTGCGTACAGGTATTCTTCGCTGAGGCCGGAAGAAGCCTTGAGCACCATCTCGCCCGAATGCTTGTCGAGCAGCCGGATGGCGCAGGCCCGCGCATGCATCGCCTCCGTCGTGACGCGCACGATTTCGTCGAGCAGAAGCGGCAGTTCGAGGTAGGTTTTCGTAAGGAGCCCGCTTGTAAAATCAAGCGCAGAGAGCTTCTCTTCGGCTCCGTGCAATATAGTCATGGCGCACGGAATGCGGTCTGGTCAAAGAAGCGGATCCTACATCCGTTCCGTCCGATGGTTCTCCCGGACCACGTAGATCACAGGGGTGCGCCTGTACGTTTTCGCATAGGTTTCGCAAAGCGCCTCGCGAAGGGCGGGCACGGCGGTCTGACGCACCAGATTCACCGTGCAGCCCCCGAAACCGCCCCCGGTCATCCGGGCGCCTGCCACGCCATCCACGTTCCGGGCGGCAGCAACCAGCGTATCCAGTTCCTCGCAACTTACCTCGTACAGGTCGCGCAGGCTGTCGTGCGACTGGTTCATCAATATCCCGAACGCCTCGAAATCCCCGTTTCTCAGGGCGTCCCGCGCCTGCAGTACGCGGTCGTTTTCCTCCAGGACATGCCGGACCCGGCGGTGCTGGAGGGACGGGAGGAGCCACAAGTCTTCGGGCTTGGCGTCGCGCAGACTCCGTATATCGGGACGGGCTTCCCGGATCGTTTCGAGGGCCTGCTCGCATTCGCTGCGCCGGGTATTGTAGCTGGAGGAAGCCAGTTCGCGCCGCACCCCCGAATCGACGATGACGATCTCGAAGGCGTCGTTCCGGTCTCGTTCCGTATTAGTCAGGGGCACGTGTTCGCAGGCAAGCGATCGGCAGTCGAGCAGCAAGGCGTGCCTGCGGCGCCCCAGCCGGGATACGAACGGGTCCATGATGCCGCAGGAGACGCCCGCGTAGCGGTGTTCTACCTGCTGAGACAGGTGCACCGCATCGATAGGGTCGATCCCGAGGCCGAACAACTGGTCGAGGCCGTAGATGACCGCTGTGGAGAGGGCTGCCGACGAACTCAGACCGGCGCCGATGGGCACATCGCTCTCGACGAGCATCTCGAATCCGCCGGGCAGCCGGTCCCGAAGCTCGCTGACGACTCCGGTTACATAGGCGGCCCATGCCCCCGGCTCGGTTTCGGGGCGTTCGGAAAGCGGGTACGTTATCCACTCGTCGAACTGCGCGGCGTACAGGTTCACCGTGTCGTCGTTGCGCGCCCGCAGCGCCGCGTATGCACACCGGTCGATGGTCATCGGCAGCACGAACCCCTCGTGGTAATCCGTGTGATCTCCGATCAGGTTGACGCGCCCGGGAGCTCGAACAATAAGGATATCGTTTGCGTCCGTCTTGCCGAAAGCGGCCCGAAATGAGGAAAGCACCTTCACGGCCTTGTCGTACGTATTGCCTGCCAAAGAAAGGTCGCGATCATGTCATTCCGTTGCAACGCCGCCATGTTCGCGCAGCAGGGCGGCGATTACCACGCAAGCGCCTCCTTGGGATTGGCGCCATATTTGTTCTCGCCCGGCTCGCTATCCAGCACCGTCAAAACGAGCAGCCAGATGGGACCGATCACAGGAAGGAAAATCGCCAGGAGATACCATAGGCCGCTGCGACCGGTATCGTGCAGGCGGCGGACGGTCACGGCAATGAGGGGCAGCAGATGGATCAACCCCCAAAGCAAGGACAGGATGCCAAGCACTATTTCCGGAGTGCCCAAAGCCAAACCACCGCTCAGGTCAGGGGTTGTGCCCGTAGCTATCCATGTCAGGGCGACGATCCAGAAGGGAGCGCTGATAAATAGTCCTCCCAGCCCATAGAACAATTGAAAGAACCAGTATTCTTTCCTGCGCGCTCTGCCCTCGAAGCCGACATAATTCCTCAGGGCCTTAAGATACCATTGCACGGTCCGGAGATCCTTTTGTTGGGATGGAAACGAAAGGGATGGCTGCGGCAATCACAGGGAGTGATTCAATATAAAAAACCTGCCTTAAGGATACTCTGACTACGTCCGCAAAGCTCAGAGGCTTGCGAGGGGCGGGCTGGCAAGGAGTGACGAAGCAGTGTGGCAGGCCCCACACAATGAGGAATGACGCAGCCAGCGTGCTTCTCGCAGCCTCCCGAAGGGCGCGTCACGTCCGCGACGCGCCGAATTCGCAGTGCTTCCCCTGATTCCAACGATGGAATCATGATAACCTGTACTTGCGAACGCGACGCGCTGAGCGAAGCGGTTTTGGTCAGAGTATCCTTAATTACCAGAAGATCACATACAGCGTGATCGTGGCCAGCACCACCGCCACAGCCATCCATTTCGCACCGCGGGCGTGCTCCAGGTTCAGGTCCGAAACAGGAAGACGCTTCGGCTCGCGCAGGGGAAGCAGCAGCCGGACGGAGGTCATGAAGATCACAAGCGCCACAAAGGTGATCATCATGTGGTGAAGGAACGCGACATCCGGCAGCCGCCACAGGAGGAAGCCGTAGACGGGGATGCCGAGAATCATGGCGGCTTTGGCCGCAATGGGAGGCGTGCGTTTCGAAATGAGCCCGAATGCAAAGGAGGCCACGATTCCAGGAGAAATGAATCCCCAGAACATCTGAATATATCCGAAAATGCTTTCGGCGGAACCCACAACGGGCGCCCAGAGGCAGCCGACGACCACCAGTACGGCCGTGGCGATGCGCCCGATCTTCACGTAGTGCCTTGGGGCTTCCTCGGTGCGCCGGTACCGCTTGTACAGGTCGATCGTGAAGATGGTGGCGGCGGAGTTCAGCATGGAGTCGAGCGAACTCATGATGGCGCCGAACAGTGCGGCGAACATGATCCCGCTCAGCCCGGCAGGGAGCAATTCGCGGATCATCACCGGATACGCCTCGTCGGCGGTCGTTACCTGCCCGGGGAAGAGTTGGGCGGCCATGATGCCGGGGAAAACGATCAGGAAGGGGAGCAGCAGCTTCAGCCCCGCCGCAAGAAAAATCCCGCGCTGCCCCTCGGCAAGGCTGCGGGCGGCGAGCGTGCGCTGCGTGATGAACTGGTTCAGGCCCCAGTAGAAAATCTGGGGAATCCAGAGACCGCCTATAAAGACCGCCACCCAGGGCATTTCGTCGTGGTTCCACGGCAGCACCGTATGCAGTTTGTCGCCGGCGGCGGCCATGAACGGTTCCACGCCCCCGATGGCCCGGAACCCGAGGATCGTGACGAGCGCCCCGCCCAGCAGAAGGGCTATGCCCTGGAGGAGGTCCGACCAGACCACGGCCCCGAGACCGCCGTAGATGGTGTAGGCGCCCGCCGTGATCCCGATCAGCCAGATCCCCAGGAGCATGTCTATTTCGAAGATCGTGCCGAGGGCGAGGGCGCCGGCGTAGAGCACCGTTGCCAGCGCCACGAACACGTACGCGAGCATCATGAACGTGGCCATGATCGTGCGCGTCCCGACGTCGAAACGGTATTCGAGGTATTCGGGAATGGTGTAGATGCCCGCTTTCAGAAACTTCGGGAGGAAGAAGAGAGCCGTAATGACCAGCGCGATGGCGGCCGTCCACTCGTAGCTGGCGATGGCAAGGCCCAGATCGTACCCGCGCCCGGCCATTCCCACGAACTGCTCGGTCGAGATGTTGGAAGCGATCAGGGAGAAGCCAATCAGCCACCAGGACAGTTTGCGTCCTGCAAGGAAATAGTCTTCCGTGGTGCTTTCGTGCCGGGAGGCGTACAGCGAGATTCCGATGACGACCGCAATGAACGCACAGAACGTGACGATGTCGATCGGGTGCAGCGCCATGGCGGGGGGTACAGGGAGCGGGGAACAGCAGGCGCCTTATCGGGAAGCGAAGATGCGCCGTCCCCCGTCTTTCTCTACGGCGACGATATCGTACGGATCGCTGCGGGGGCCTTCCATACCGGGAGAGCCCATCGGCATGCCGGGTACCGCAAGACCTGCAATGGGTTCGTCTGTCTCCAGCATGCGGTGGATTTCCTCCGCCGGGACATGGCCTTCTACAAAATATCCGCTCACAAGCGCCGTATGGCAGGAGCCCAGATCGGCGGGAATACCGTATCGTATCTTCACGGGCGTCACGTCGGCGAGGTCCACGACCTTGACGCGGAATCCGTTTGCCTCGAGATGATCCACCCATTTGGCGCAGCACCCGCACGTGGGCGTCTTGTACACGGTGGCGCGCTGTCCTGCAGAGGAAGTGCGGGCGATGAGTACGCCGCATGTGACGACGGCGGCCAGTAAAAATGCAACGATAAGGTACTTTTTGCTCATGAGCGCATATACCGTACGCTTCGCGGAACGTTCCGGCGAGCCGCTGCATGAAATACAGATGTACCATTCTGTGAAGCTATCTTCCGACGAGCCGTGAAAGGTTCCGGAAAACATATGGATACGGATGGCGAGTATGATAGTACTTCTCCCTCGCTTCCACGGTCACCCCGGCCGGACAGGCAGGGTCCGGGGCGCCGGTATACGCGGTTGCCGCAGATACAGCGCAAGATGGTGAGCGTGGTCCTGGGCGGGTATGCGGTGCTGCTGGTCAACAGCATTTTTCTGTTGCTGTTCGACCGCTCCACGGCGCTCGTCTATATGAGCAATGTGCTGCTGCATATTTGCCTGGGGATTCTGCTGATAGCGCCCGCCATCGCCTTCCTCGTCATGCATCTCATGAAGATGCCGCTCCGGATGAACCGGCGCGCGACGAGGGCGGGCGTGTTTACGGCGCTGTCGCTGATCGCCCTGTTTGCGACGGGCATTGCGCTGGTGGCCGTCGGCGCGTCGTACCGGTGGATCCTGTGGACGCATATCGTGACGGCGGTGACGTCCGTGGGGGGCTTTATCCTGCACGTGTCGCTGAAGCGCGGGGTGCGCTATCATTTCCTGCAATGGGGCGACAGATGGAAACAGGGACCGACCGCGGCGCTCCGGCACCCGTTGAGCCTGACGGCGCTCGGCGGGGCGGTGCTCGTGGCCGGATTTATCGTGGTGCCTTGGGCGACGACGCGCACGGGAGTGTTCGTGCAGGAGGCCCCGCCGGGAGAAGCGGCTGTGGAGGGCGCAGATGAGGAAGGTGCTGTCCTTAGCTACGCCGCTGCGCTCACAGCTGTGCCGCTGGCGCAGTCGCAGTCGGTCATTGTGGGGGAAGAGCTTTTGCCCGACGAGGCATTGGCCGGATCCGCGCGCTGCGGACAGGAGGGATGCCATCCCGACATATATACGCAGTGGTCCGAGTCGATGCACCGCTTCTCGTCCTTCAATAACCCGTGGTATAAGAAGACCATCGAGGCGATGACTGCCGAGATCGGCGCCGAACCTGCGCGCTGGTGCGCATCCTGCCACGACCCGGTGGTGCTGTTCGCAGGGCGGTTCGATGAGGCGCCTGTGGATATGGACCACTGGACGGCGCACGAGGGCCTTACATGCCTGTCCTGCCATGCCGTAGAGGGGTTGCGCGATGTGCGGGGCAATGGCCGCTATGCGATCGCTGCGCCGGACGAATATCCGTTTGCGCGCGCCGAAGAGGGGTTGGGCCGGTGGGTGCATAATGTACTGGTGCGGGCCAAGCCCGAACCGCACCGCCAGGCCATGCTGAAGCCGGTTCACAAAACGCCCGAATTTTGCGGCACATGCCACAAGGTGGGCATTCCTCCGGAAGTGAACAGCTATCGCTGGAAGCGCGGGCAGGACGAATACGACAATTGGCACAACAGCGGCGTCAGCGGCAACATCGTCCGGTCGTTCTACCTCCCCGAGGCCCCCTCCAATTGCGTCTCGTGCCATATGCCGCTCGAACCCTCGAACGATATGGGGAACGACGGCGGGTTCATACGCAGCCACCGGTTCGCCGCCGCCAATACGGCGGTTCCGTTCGTTAACGGGCATCCTGTGCAACTGGCCGAGGCCCAGGAGAATCTGTCCAAGGGCATTGTGCTCATTGACATCTTCCGGGTCCGGGTGAACGGGCGTACGTACGGCCCGGATCGCCCGCTGCCTGTCTTGCGTGCGGGCGACCGCGTGCAGGTGGATGTCGTGATCCGCAACAAGGGCGTGGGCCATACGCTGCCCGGCGGCACGAACGATTCCAACGAATTGTGGGTGGAGTTTCTTGCGCAGGATGCCACCGGGGAGACGGTGCTGGCTTCCGGATTGCTTGACGATGCCGGGCGCGTCGATTCCACGGCCCATTTTCTCGGAAGTGTGCTGGTGGATCGGCAGAGCCGGATCATCGACCGGCGCAACGTGCAGGACTGGGTGACGAATGTGTATGCGAATGTGATCGGGCCGGGCGCGGCGCGCAACGTCCATTACGATTTTGTGGCGCCTCCGGACGCTTCGATCACCGCGCTGAAAGCGACGCTTCGACACCGGAAGTTCAAGTGGTACCTGAACGAATGGACGTTTCGCGGTGTGCGTTATGGAGCGGATCAGCAAGGAGAGTATGGCGATGCGCCGGACGGGCATCCGTGGGTCCTGGATCCGGACAAGACCGCGCCCGTGTTGCCGCTGACCGACATGGCCGTCCACGAGCGCCGGGCCGGGGGCGCTGCGCCCGATTCGCTTTCTGCGACGTCGTCCCGTCCGCTATGGGAGCGGTGGAACGATTTCGGCATAGGGCGTCTCCTCGAAACGGATACGCGCGGGGCGATCGAAGCCTTCGAGCGGGTTGCGGAGCTGGCGCCGGACAACCCGGAAGGGCCTATCAATATGGCCCGTGCGTATATCGCGGAAGGGCAACTGGACCGCGCGACCGAGGCGCTTGAGGAAGCCGAGCGCCGCCGCCCTGGCTATCTGAAGACAGCCTGGCTGCGCGGAGAGGTGCACAAGGCGACCGCAGAGTACGACGAGGCGCTGGACGAGTGGCTGGCCGTGGTGGACACCTATCCCGACGACCGCGTGCTGCTGCTCGGTATTGGCCGGATTCATTATCTTGCGGGCCGTTACGAAGAGGCGCTTCCGTGGTTCGACCGGGTATTGATCATCGATCCCGAAAATGTCGGCGCCTTGTACAACAGGATGCTGGCGCTCGGTGCGCTGGGACGAACCGAAGCATTTGGAGAGGCTCGTGAACGGTACGAATATCACAAGGACGATGAAAATGCGCCCGCGGTCGCGTCGCCGTACAAGCAGGCGCATCCCATGGATAACCGGGAGGCCCAGGCGCTGCACGAGCATGGATTGCATCCGGTTCGTTATCGGATCGCGGGGGATTGAGGAACGACCGATGAAGGATCCGGGCGCCCCCGCCGCCGCTTTTTCCATATCCCCAGGCGCTGCACTGGCCGTGGTGCTGCTTGCGGGCATATGGTCGGCCTGCGGCGGATCGCCGGCAGAGACGGACGAAGCCCCGGCGCGCGTTTTTTCGGACCGGCTTTCGTTTGAGAATGTAACGGAGTCTGCGGGCCTCTCCGGCTTCCGCCACGAAACAGGAGCGTTCGGACAGATCTGGTTTCCCGAGTCTATGGGGTCAGGCGCCGCCTTTTTCGACTACGACGGGGACGGTTGGCAGGATATTTCGCTGGCGGGTGGGGGGCGCTGGTCCGATTCGGGAGGTTCCGCGATGGGCAGTGAGGCACAACAGGAGGTGCTTCCTCTCCGGCTTTACCGGAATCTCGGCGATGGGACCTTCTCGGAGGTGACGGAAGCGGTGGGGCTGGCAGAATTTGGCGGGGTGCGCGAGGTGTACGGGCTCGGTATCGCTGCTGCGGACTACGACGGGGACGGGGACCTCGATATCTACCTTTCCGCGCTGGCCGAAAACCTGCTTTTCCGCAACGAAGGCGGGGTTTTTGTCGAGGTGGGTCGCGAAGCCGGCGTGGCCGGCGAGGCCGTGTGGAGTTCCTCGCCTATTTTCTTCGATGCGGACCGGGACGGGGATCTCGACCTGTACGTGGGGAATTATGTGGCATGGTCTCCGGAGACGGATATTTACTGCTCGCTCGACGGGGTGAACAAGGCATATTGCACCCCGGAAACTTACGAGGGCGTTGCCGGACGCTTCTATCGCAACCACGGGGGCGGCACGTTTGCAGACGAAACCGCCGCTGCGGGTTTTCTGCCGGCCGCGGGCAAGACGCTTGGCGTGGCGGAGCTGGATTTCAACCGGGATGGCTGGCCCGACCTGATGGTGGCGAACGACACGCAGCCGGACTATCTGTATGTAAACAACGGGGACGGTACGTTTTCCGAAAGGGGAGCGTTGAGCGGCGTCGCCTATGACGAGAACGGGAAAGCGCGTGCCGGGATGGGCGTGGATGCAGGAATTGTGGACAGCACGGGGCAGGCGTCCGTGTTCGTAGGCAATTTTTCTTCGGAGATGATCGGGGTATACCGGCACCTGCACGACGGGCTGTTCATAGACCGGGCCGCGCTTTCGCAGATCGGGCGCCCTTCGCTGATGACGCTCACCTTTTCTCTTTTCCTTGCGGATTTCGATCTCGATACGGACCTCGACCTGTTTGCGGCGAATGGCCACGTGCAGCCGGAAATCGAGACGGTACAGGATAATGTCGGCTACGAAGAGAAGCCGCACCTTTTTCTGAACCGGGGGGACGGCGCCTTCGAGGATGCGGCTCCCGCGCTGGGCGGGGTGTTCGCTGAGGAATTCGTGGCCCGGGGAGCAGCCGCTGCGGATTACGATCGCGACGGCGACATGGACGTGCTGATGGTCGAAAACGGGGGCGGCGCCCACCTGTGGAGAAACGGTTTGCTGGAGAATGGAGTCGTCGGCTCCGGCGATAACCCCGTTTTTCTTCGCGTGATGCTGGAGGGAAGCGCCAGCAACCGCGAAGGCCTTTCGTCTTCCGTGGAAGTGGTGCTTGGCGACCTCCGAATGGAGCGCCGCGTTCGCACCGGGTCTAGCTACCTGTCCCAGAGCGAACTGCCGGTCACGTTCGGATTGGGAGAACGCCTTGCTGCCGACAGCCTTATTGTCCGATGGTCCAGCGGCGCCGTGGATCGCTTCGCCAATGTCGAGGGCAACCGGCAGTACCGGGTCGTGGAAGGCGCCGCCCGGCTGACCGCGTGGTGAGCAGGGGTTGTTTTCCTGGAAGCCCTCCGAACCGGCGATGCGCATAGATTCCGTGCCATGAACCCGCAACAAACTGCTGTGCCGGATTCCTCCGGGCCGGTTCGCCGGGGCAAGGCGATCGGCCGCATCGTGGTATGGGCGCTGGTTTACGTGCTGTTCCTGCTGGGTATCACGGTTCTCGGAGCGCGCTTGTATCTGCGTAAATCGATCCAGCCCCGGTCGGGCGCCGTGGAGGTACCCGGTCTGTCCGCCCCGGTAACCATTGCCTTCGACGACTGGGCCATTCCCCGCATCCGGGCCGAGAACGAACTGGACGCCATACGGGGGCAGGGTTTTATCCATGCCTCCGAGCGCTTGTGGCAGCTCGAAATGTATCAACGGGTGGCGCAAGGACGTCTCGCCGAGTTGTTCGGCGAGCCTGCCATCGGGGCCGACAAGTTGCTCCGGACCCTTGATTTTTGGGGAGCGGCGGAACGGGAGATGGCCACGCTGCCGGAGTCCATGCTCGACACCCTCCGGGCCTATGCGGAGGGGGTGAACGCGCGACTGGCAAGCTGGCGCGGCCCGTGGCCGCCCGAGTTCGTGATTCTGGGCATCGATCCCCAGCCGTGGACTCCGCAGGCCTCGCTTTCCATCTCCCGCAGCATGACGTTCGATTTGTCCAAGTGGCAGGGGGAACTGGATCGTATCGAGGCGCTCGCCCGTCTTCCCGAAACGCACCGCCCTGCGCTGACGCCGCGTTATCCTGCCTGGGGCCCCACGATTTTGCAGGATCGTCCCGGCGAACCGGAGACATCGGACGACGAGACAGGGTCCGAAACATCGGCGCAGAACAGAGAAGCAGTCTTTCCCGATGCGTATCGAACCCGCCTCGCTCAAGCTGCCCCGGCGCCTCGCGAGCCGCTCGATCCGCTGGGCCTGCTTGCAGGGCTTGGTTTACCAGCGTCCAACTCGTGGGCGATCGGCCCTTCCCGAACAGCGGACGGGTATCCGCTGCTTGCCAACGACACGCACCTTAACCTCCGGGCGCCCTCGACATGGTATCTGAATGCCATCTCCGTCGAAGATTCCGATCACCATGTGGCCGGTTTCTCGATTCCGGGAGCCCATAGCGTGGTCATAGGTCTTTCTCGGCACATTGCGTGGGGGTTCACCAACGGATCCATCGACGGCGCCGATTTCATCGCCGAGACCATCGGCGAGGACGGTCGCAGCTATCTGGATGGCTTCGTCTGGCGCCCGCTCGATGTCCGGCGCGAGCTCATCGGGGTACGCGGGCGGGAGCAACCCCTGGAATGGGACGTCCGCCGCACCGTTCGGGGACCGATTATTACCGACGTGATGCCTGCGGGCGGGCTTGTCCTGTCCATGCTCTGGACCGGATTTCTGGAGCGGGGCCCTTTCCAGACGCTCGTGAATATGAATCATGCCCGCACGGTGGAAGAGATGGACGTGGCCGCGCGGGGCTTCAGTCAGCCGCACCAGAACCTCGTCTATGCTTCAACCGAGGGGAGATTGGGGTACCGCCTGATTGGTTCGGTCCCGTTGCGTCCCGCCGGTGTGGTCGGCGCGACCGTTTTGTCCCTCGAAACGTGGCCGCATGGCTGGACGGAGCTCCGGGATGAAGATTCGGCGCCTGCATGGATCGATCCCCCTTCCGATTACCTTATCACAGCCAACAACCTTCAGAGTTGGGCCGCATTCGGACAAATCGGGGAGGAGTATATCCCTCCGTTTCGGGCGAGGCGCATTCATGATGTGCTTTCGCGCGCTTCGGAATGGACGGTGGACGACATGCGAAGCCTGCAGCTCGACTCGCGGAGCCTGTGGGCCGGACTTACCCGACAGCGGGCCGTGGACGCCGCCCGCCGTATCGGTGCGGAGGAGCTTGCCGCCGTGCTTGAAGATTGGGACCTCACCATCGAGCCCCGCTCGCTCGGTCCCGTTCCTTTCTTCGCCTGGCTCTACCGCCTCCGCACCCTGATTGCGGCAGACGAACTTGTGGAGGACGCCGCTTTTCCGGCCTTCGCCTTTGTGCAGATGCTTGAAGAAGGCGATGCGCCGGGAACCCAGTTGTCCCTTTGGGCCGACGACGTGCGCACGCCCGAAATCGAAACCCTTGCGCAATGGGAGGAAGAAGCGGCCCGTACGGCGGCAGGCCTTGCAGAGGTCCGCTGGGAGGAGGCGCGTTTCGAGCGCTCGGCCCATCCGCTGGGCAGCGTAAAGATGCTCGACCGGCTCTTCTCGTTTCATGTCGGTCCGTATCCCGCCCGCGGCGGCCCCTACACGCTGCGGGCCGCCGACCGCTCCAGTTGGTCTCCGCTCGACTCCACCTCGTGGAGCATCCCGTGGGTCGGCGAAGCAGGCGTTTCCCAGCGCTTTGTGGCCCGGATGGCGCCGCAAGCGCCGCGCGGGTACTTTTTTCTCCCCACCGGCCAATCCGGCAATCCGCTGGACCGTCATTACCGGGACATGGCCGCACGCTGGGTGGAGGGTTTTCTGGTGGAAATTTCTCCGGGAGAAGAGTTGACTTCCCCTGAGTATTTGCTGGAGCTTTATCCTGGGCGGAAACCGTAGAAGGACTATCTTTGCATGGTATTTTATCCCTATCGGGCATATGTTTCGCCTGGAGGGGGCACAGGATGTATTGCTTATCCGCTCAGGGAAATGAACGGGGCGTGGAGCACTTCTGGCGCAGCTTTAAACAGAAAGAAGTTTACCGGCGTGCGTACGAGACGGTGGCCGAGGCCAGAAAGGGAATTGCCGACTACCTGCGCTACTTCAACGAGGAATGCCCGCACCAGGGCCTTGACAACCGAACCCCCGACGACGTATTCTACAAACGAAAACCGCTGCCCAAGGCGGCATAACCCGATGCAGCGCTACACGTAAAAACGCTGGAAAAACTGTCCGGTTTTTTCGGACCATTTCTAACATTAATTTGCAACGTAAGCTCCATGAGAGCATCAAGCCTACGACTACATAACCATGCATTTCCCAGCCATCTTCCCCGTTTTACTGCAATGTTTGACAGGGATCGCATTCCGGAAAAATCGACGAAACGGGTAGTTTTTTTGTGGTCGCTCGTGATGGGCCTACTCTTCACGACAGCCATACAGGCGCAACCTGCGGACACGCTGCTTCTCAGGGGAAAACAGATATTGGAAGCGGGACTCGCCCAAGGAGATATGGACCAGCTGCTCACTGCACGTGCTACGTTTGAACGTGTCACCGCTGATGCCGCTCGAGCCGCACTGGCGCATTATTATATCGCATATACCGAATATCAACTTGTTAATCTCTTGAGAAGCGGAAGCCAGGAAGATGGAACAGATCGGGAAGGAGAAATATTAGTGCGCCTTCAAAGTGCGGTGGAGCAACTGGAGATCTCAATTGAGCGTGACGAAACCTCGGCCGATGCGCACGCACTATTATCCAGCGTCTATGGACAGATAATCGGCGCTAGGCCTTTGATGGGTGCAGTGCTGGGCCTTAAGTCGGGCAGGGCAATCAATAGAGCCAAAAAACTGGATCCCGACAATCCTCGCGTGGTTTTGATTGAAGCGATCAGTAACTGGAACACACCCAGAATGTGGGGCGGTAGTCCAGATAAGGCTATGGAGGGATTCGAGCGTGCAGCCCTGCTATTTACTCAGGAAGAGCTTGCAGATCCCCTGCTACCCTCTTGGGGACACAACGAAACGTATGCCTGGACAGGAATTGCCTATATGGACCGGGGTCAGCTCCGAAAGGCCCGGGAGGCTTTCGAAAAAGCCCTTGAAGTGGACCCTGACTTCGGATGGGTCAGGTATGCACTCTTGCCAAGCCTGGAGGCACAAGAAGCAGCTGAGTCAAATTAATACCTGGCTTTGCATTCCTGAAGCCGGGAATGCATAACGGTGAAATGGAAGTAGGAGGGGCAAGGAAGCATCATGCATATGAGACCCCGCTTGAATGAGGGGCCGAGGCCGGAATCACCGGATACGGCCACCAGTTTAACTTATTGCTGACCGTTCCATGTTTGCTTCAGCGCATTGGTTCATGTTCTTCACAAAAGCCTCGATCACGACTTTTCTTTGCGGCCTGTGTTTCCTGACGGTAGTTCAGGCGCAAATACCGGAGCGGGCTGTTTTGCTTGGCGAAGTCGTAGATGCTGGCGGATTGCCAATGCCGTTCGTCAATGTGCAGATTACAGGTACAACCGATGGAGCGGCAACGCAGCGAGATGGACGTTTTGAATTCGCCACCCAACATCGGGGGAGACAGGTGATTCAGGCGACTATGATCGGCTTCGAGCCTGCGAAACGCGTCCTTCATCTGGCGCCGGGAGACACCGTAACGGTGCGTCTTGTGCTTCGAGAAGCGCTTATCGCCCTTGACGAAGTGGAGGTAACGGCCAGTGCGTATTCCACTGGGGAAGCAGAGACTGCCACTCTGCAGTCGTTGGAAGTGGTTACGACACCTGGAGCCGCAGCAGATATTTTTCGGGCCATCAAGACATTTCCGGGTGTGTCGATGGTAGACGAAGGAGCTGGTCTTTTCGTCCGCGGTGGCGATGTGAGTGAAACCGTCATACTGCTCGACCAGGCCACGCTTACCCATCCCTATAAATTTGAGTCTCCCACCGGAGGAGTGTTCGGGATCATTCCTCCTTTCATGGTACGCGGCACGGTGTTTTCATCCGGGGGCTTCCCGGCTCGCTATGGCAATGCCCTTTCGGCAGTACTATCCATGGACAGCCAAAACATGCCGCAGCAGCAGAATTATTCGTTCAACCTCGGTCTCGCCGCAGCGTCACTGGGCGTCAATGTGCCAGTCGTTCCCGGCAAGCTCGGCTTGCGCTTTACGGGGAACCGAAGCTTCACGGAGCTCATGTTTCGGTTTAATGGCCAGCATGATCAATTCACGATCTCTCCGCGTGGTTATGACGGAAACCTGAGCCTTATCTATCAATACTCGCCTACCGGGCGACTCAAGTTTTTCAACTTCACAACGGACGACCGGTTGGGCGTGCATGTAGATCAGCCCTCATTCGACGGCGTTTACCGAGGCCAGACTACCAGTTGGCTTCACAATGTCCAGTGGATCGATATTTACAAGGGTTGGCTCGTGCAAACAAGCGCCTCGCTGAATCGGTACGCAGCACACCAGCAAATGGGCAATTTGGATCTGGAACCGGGCGACGACACCTATAAGCTCCGCACCGATGTCGAGCGTGCTTCAAGCGAGCGAGCGAGTATCCGTTTCGGTGCCGAGGCCGAACGCACAAGGAGCCGCTTCCGTGGCACCGTTCCGTTTCAGGAGGACATTCTTGACCCTGCGGCGGACGTTTTCGAACTCGACGAGGTGTATAGCGCTACGCGCACCGGCGCCTACGCGGAAGTCGAAATGAAGCCTACGCGGCGGATTGCAGCCAACACGGGCGTGCGTACCGATTATCACAGCCTGGCCAGTACAGTCGTCGTTGATCCGCGTATTTCCCTACGCTATGCGTTGTCCAAAAATACGGATGTGCGGCTCGCTTGGGGCCTATACCATCAGTTTCCTGCTCCCTTCGAATACAACACCGCCAGCGGAAATCCGGCGCTGGGTCCCCAGCGTGCTCAGCATTTCATTGCCGGGTTGAGCCACGAGCGCGACTTGCTCATGCTGCGACTGGAAGCTTATCACAAGCCTTACCGTAATCTGGTCTTGCGTCATCCCGAGTTCAACCACACCAATGGCGGTGAGGGAATGGCGCGGGGAATAGACGTATTCGCCAAGTACGGGGCTTTTCTTCGTACGCGCTTTAACGGCTGGATGGCCTACTCCTTTCTTGAGTCGCGTCGCGTACAGCGTCGCCATCTTGGCCGAGAGGTCGTCTATGAGCGGGCTCCCTCGCCCTTCGATATCACGCACAACCTGACTATCGTGGCGAAATTCCGACTCGTTGGTTTTTTGAGCAGCGGCCTCACATTCCGGCATGCTACAGGGCGTCCTGTCACGCCGGTAGTTGGTGCTCTTGCCGAAGGAAATGGGAGCTACTTCTTGCCTATAGAAGGGTCGGTCGGGTCGGAGCGCCTGCCGGATTTTCGGCGGCTGGATGCCTCACTGAGCTATTTTTTCCGGTTTGGAGAGGGGCACGATATTACGTTCTATTTTTCCGTTGGCAATGTGTTCAACCAGGCCAATGTGATCGACTACGAGTATTCAGCCGATTATACGGAACGCGGCGAGCGCACGACGAACTATCGCAGGTTTCTCTATTTCGGGGCCACGCTTAATCTGAATCGATGAGCGATGCGGTGCATCCTCGCGGCAACGGCGAAGAGCCCCTTGCTTAATTGACGAAGATTGCCCTTCTTGGTTGGAGAATCACCCGATCCGTTTGCCCTCTTCCAATGAGGTCTCTTGTGCCTTTTCGGTCTGTTGCCTTTTTCGCAGGCATGGCCTGCCTGTTTCTTGCGGCATGCAACCAGCCTGTAGAACGTCCCAATGTCCTGTTCATCGCCGTAGACGATCTCAACAACGATCTGGGCGCGTATGGTCATAACCTGGTCCAGAGTCCCCACATCGATCGCCTTGCCGCAAAGGGAATGCGTTTCAATCGCGCGTACTGCCAGTATCCGGTCTGTAATCCCAGCCGGGTCAGTTTTCTGACCGGACTATACCCCGAACAAACCGGCGTGCTTACGAACCAGGATAGCTTTCGCGTGCATATTCCCGAGGTCGCGACGCTTCCTCAATGGTTCCGGCAGCACGGCTACTTTACCGCACGGGTCGGCAAGATATTTCACTATGGCGTCCCCCGGGAAATCGGCGCCGACGGCCTGGACGATGCGCTTTCGTGGGATCACGTCGTCAACCCGCGCGGGATCGACCGGGAAGTGCACGACCGGATCCATACCCTGGTCCCGGGTCAGTTCGGCGGTACCCTGAGCTGGTTGAGCCTTGAAGACGACGAGGGCGAACACACCGACGCCCTGGGCGCCAGCGCCGCCATCGCGTTGCTTGAGGAGCATCATGCAGCGCAAACGGACCAGCCGCTGTTTCTGGCCGTGGGTTTTTACCGGCCGCACACGCCCTACGTAGCGCCGCGTTCCTATTTCGAAAAGTATCCCCTGAGCGAAATCCATCCGGTGATGGAAGAGCCCGGAGACCGCGACGACATCCCGATAGCCGCGCTGGCCGACCGTCCCAAACAACGCGAACTGACCGTGGATCAGCGCCGGGAGATCATCCAGGCCTACTATGCGTCGATCTCTTTCATGGATACGCAGGTCGGGCGTTTGCTCGACGCCCTTGAGCGTCTGGACATGGCCGATAATACCATCGTCGTATTCGTGTCCGATCACGGATACCATCTGGGGCAGCATGGCCTTTGGCAGAAGGGCGATCTGTTCGAAGGCTCCGTCCGGGTCCCGTTGATCGTGGCTACTCCGGAGCGCCAACACGCTGGCGCCGCCACAGAGGCGCTCACGGAGTTGGTCGATCTGTACCCGACGCTGGTGGAACTGAGCGGCCTGCCGCTGCCGGAGCATCTGGCCGGTCAGAGCATGACGCCGATTCTTGCAGACCCCGCCCATCCCGGTAGGCCGGCCGCGCTGACGGTAGCCTGGAGCCGTGCCCGCTGGATGCACCCTGAAGCGTTTGACGAGCCGGTTCTCGGGCACACCATCCGGACTCCGCGTTTCCGGTACACCGAGTGGGCGGAGGGGCAGGCCGGCGTGGAATTGTACGATTATCAGGAAGATCCGCAAGAATACGTCAATCTGGCGGACAGCCCGGAGCATGTCGAAACCATGACCCGCCTGAAGCAATTGCTGGATGACAAGAGACGGGCGGCGCGATAGGTGCTATGGTTCCGGGATATGCGAGGTCCTGACCCCAGGAACCTGCTGCGGGGTGCGCCGGGGTTGCCCCGAATGGCATGCTATGAATTGCATATCTTGGATTTTTTGTAACGTATTTGTAACGCATCCGTAACGAACCTGTACGGTATCTTACACATGTGGACAAAAAGCATGAAGCACCTTGACCGGATCGCCGCCCTGCTGATTATGCTTACCACGGCGGCCTGCGGCAGTACGGGCGGCCTGGTAACGGAGCACGCCGCCCGGCTCTCGAAAGCCGAACTGGAGGCGCTCTACTGGGCGCGCCAGGATAGTGCGCTCACCAAATTCACCGAAGCCGATACCCACTTCATGACGGGCATGATCGCGCACCATGCGCAGGCCCTTGTCATGTCGGAACTGGCGCCTTCCAATGGTGCGAGTCCGCAGGTGCAGACGCTGGCTGCCCGTATCATCAATGCGCAGCAGGACGAAATTGCTCTTATGCAGCAATGGCTTCGCGATCGCGGCCAGCCGGCGCCCGAAGTGCACATCACGGGAATAAACCTGATGGTGCATGGCGCCGGAGACCATGTCATGCACATGCCCGGCATGCTCACGCAGGAGCAACTGCAGGAGCTCGAAGCGGCCCGGGGCCCGGATTTCGACCGGCTCTTTCTGACCTATATGATCCGGCACCACGCCGGGGCGGTTCATATGGTCGACGAGCTTTTCAGTACCGATGGGGCAGCGCTGGACGAAGCGGCTTTTAAGCTTGCTTCGGGTATTCACGTAGACCAGGTTACAGAGATCGCCCGGATGGAACTCATGCTTGGCCAGTTGCCTGACGCCGGAGAGGATAGTTGACCCCTGACGCCTGTCCGTTTTAATCCTTTTTCCTTCAACCCGAACATGGACTATGAAAACCAACGTGTTCCTTTATCGTCCCCTTGCCTGGGCAGCCACCCACCGTGTCTGGTCGATTCTGCTTTGCGCAGGCCTGCTTGGCGGACTCTCCGCGTGCGCCCACAATCCCGCGATGACAGCGGCCGATTCCGTGGCCGATGCCCCTTCTGCACAGGCTGAGCCTGAGCGGTCTGTGGCCCCCATTCAATATGCCGACTCCCGCGTCGGGCTCGAAGCGGGATTGTTCGATGCCGAAGAAGCCATATGGAACCTGCGCGCTCTCTCGTCGATGCCGCCCCCGGAAGGCTTCATCGGGGTTACCAACTCCGACCTGGCCTTTACCGGCGACTACGCCATCCAGGGCAACTATAACGGCATGCAGGTATGGGATATCTCGAATCCCCGTGAGCCCGACCTCGTGATCGATTATCTCTGCCCTGCGTCCCAAAGTGACGTTTCGGTGTATGAAAACCTGCTTTTCGTCTCGGGAGAAGGGCTGGGCGGTCGGCTCGATTGCGGGACCGAAGGCGTAGAGGAAGCGGTGAGTCCGGATCGCCTGCGCGGAATCCGCATCTTCGACATCGGCGATATCGAAAATCCGGCCTATATCGCCAATGTGCAGACATGCCGCGGTTCCCACACGCATTCGGTGCTGAAAGACCCGGATGACGACGAGAATGTGTACGTCTATGTATCGGGGTCCGCCCCGGTGCGTCCTGAAGAAGAGCTTGCCGGTTGTTCCGGCGCTTCGCCGGAGGAAGATCCGAATACGGCGTTGTTCCGGGTCGAGGTAATCAAGGTGCCTCTTGCGCACCCCGAACAGGCCGCGATCGTGAGTTCGCCGCGCCTTTTCGAGGGGCTCGTAGCTCCTCGGAGGCACGGTCTGGCGCCGGAGGACCTGGCTGCCCTCGAGCGGGCGCGGGCAGAGGGCGCTTTCATAGTCGAAATTTTTAGCCAGGCGCAAGTGTTGCCGTCGCAGTTTGTCGGCATGCTTCTTTCGGAAATCGTGGAAGAGCGGGAAGGAACCGGCCCGCCCACGGCAGCCGACAGCACGTTGCTTCGCGAGAATCTTCCCGCGATCCTCTCGGAACGGTTCGGGTTTCCACTCGATCAGGAAGAGGGGGACGGCCCTGGGCCCGGACCTACGCAGTGCCACGACATCACGCTGTATCCGGAGATTGGCCTGGCCGGCGGCGCCTGCGAAGGCTACGGGCTTCTGCTCGATATCTCGGACCCTGTCAATCCGACGCGGATAGATGCGGTCGCCGACTCGAATTTCGCCTACTGGCACTCGGCAACGTTCAGTAACGACGGCGCCAGCATTCTCTTCACGGACGAATGGGGCGGAGGCGGTGCGCCGAAGTGCCGCGCCACCGATCCCATGGAATGGGGGGCGAACGCGATTTTCACTCTCGAAGACGGCAAAATGCAGTTCAAGAGTTATTACAAAATTCCGGAAGCGCAGACGCCTCAGGAGAATTGTGTAGCGCACAACGGTTCGCTGATCCCGATTCCGGGACGCGACGTCATGGTGCAATCCTGGTACCAGGGAGGCATTTCCGTTTTCGACTGGACCGATCCTTCAAACCCCGTAGAGATTGCTTACCATGACCGGGGCCCTGTAAACCCCGACCGTATGGTGATGGGCGGGAGCTGGTCGGTTTACTGGTACAACGGCGTGCTCGTAAGTTCGGAAATTGCGCGCGGGCTGGACATCTTCGAACTGAAGCCGAGCGAATACCTTTCGGAAAACGAGATCGCTGCCGCCGGGACGGTCAAACTCGACTATCTCAATGCCCAGGGACAGCCCGCATTCGTATGGCCGGCCAGCTTTGCGCTGGCGCATGCCTACGTGGATCAGCTTGAGCGCTCGGAAGAGCTTTCCGGGGACCGGATCGCGTCGCTGCGGGAAGAACTCGCCGCCGCCGAAGAGGCGTCGGGCGCGGCCCGGCAAGAGGCGTTAACGATGTTGTCCGACACGCTCGATGACGAGGCAGCCGCTGCGGGAGATGCGGCGAAGGTACACATGCTGGCGAATGCCGTGCGGGATCTGGCCATAATGAATTAAGGGCGGGACAGGCGCAGGAAGCTATTTCTCTGCTCCGGCGTCGTCGAAGAACGCCTGTACATCCGGCCAGGTGCGCTCGACGAGGTCCATGCCCGCCTCGGGGCCAAGCACCGACAGCATCGTCGCCAGCCCGTCCGAGAGGATGCCCTCCGGCGCAATGACGGTCACCGCGATACGGCTGGTGAGCGGTATACCCGTGCGCGGGTCCAGCACATGGGAGTACCGCACTCCGTCGATCACAACGAACTGCACCGTGTCGCCGGAAGTGGATATGGCGGCGTTCGCCAGATGGAACGTCCGCCCGGAGAGCGGTTCCGTAATGCGCCAGCCAGCCTTGTCGTTTTCCGGGCTGTCCGCCGCGTCGGGTTCGCGGGGCGGGGCATCGCCTGTTACAATGTCCCCGCCGAATTCGATCATGGCGTGCGGGAGGCCGTGCGCCCGGAGGATTGCCAGCGCTTCGTCTGCAGCGAATCCCTTGGCGATGCCCCCGAGGTCGAGGCGCATGTCCTTGCTTGCGAGTGTGGCCGTGGAATCTTCCGGATCGAGCCTCAGAAGAGTATAGCCGCTGCACGAACGAGCGGCTTTCAGGGCGTCCGGTGCGGGCAGCGTGCTTGTATCCCGTGCCTTGCGCCAGAGCTGCACCAGCGGCCCCGTTGTCACGTCGAAGGCGCCGCCGGACAGCCGGGCCAACTGCTCGCTCCTGCGAAGGACATGGAACAGGTCGCCGCTTACGGGGACCGGTCCTGTGCCGCTCTGATCCGCAAGGCGCATCAGTTCGCTGTCCTGGCGGTAATCGCTCATGGTTGCGTCGAGAGCGGCGATCCGGTCAAAGGCGGCCACGGCCCCTCGTTCTGCTGCCGCCCGATCCGGCGCATACAAAACGATCCGGGCTTGTACCCCCATATGAACCTGCGTATATTCGTAACGATAGAGGCTTTTTCGATCCGATTTCCGATCCGAATCCCGGTCCGTTTCTCGTATGGACGCGCACGATGCAAGGAGTACGGCAACGATCGTAGCGGCCACGATTCCGGACGATCTGGCAGAGTGCGGCAGCAAGATGTTTTTCCGAGGCATGGCAATGTGCGGGTGTATGCTCCTTGCGGGAATGGCAAGGGCGCAGGACGCGGGTTCGGACGCGGAGACTTCTGCGCCCGATTCGATGGAAGCCTATATCGAGACGTTCAGCGAGGCGCCTGCCGAACTCGATATGATCTCCGTCCCGGCGGGTTCCGTTTCCCTGAACGGGGAAGAGGTTTCCGTGGGGCCGTTCTGGATTGCCGGAACGGAGGTCCCATGGGATATTTTCGATATCTACGCATTCGGAACCGGCGGGAGTACCGGCGCCGACGATGCGATACTTCGTCCGAGTAAGCCGTACGGCGCCCCGGACAGGGGCTACGGGCATCGCGGCTACGCCGCCATCAGCATGACGTACCTGGTAGCGGAGGCGTTTGCGGACTGGCTTTCCGTCCGGACCGGCAAGACGTACCGCTTACCCACCGAGGCGGAATGGGAATACGCCTGCCTGGCCGGCGAGCCGCCCGTATCCGGCAATGCGCTCGATGAGCATGCCTGGTATTGGGACAATGCCTTCGACGCCACGCATCCGATAGGAAGCCTTGCTTCGAACGCGTTCGGGGTCCGGGACATGATCGGCAATGCCGCGGAATGGTGTACCGGCCCGGAGGGCGCCCCGCTGGCATGCGGTGGTTCTTTCATGGACAAGGCGGAAGAAGTGGGGTGCGCAGCACGCAAGACACCCTCCCCGAAATGGCAGGAAACGGATCCGCAAATACCGAAAAGCAAATTCTGGCTCACGGACGGGCCGTTCATGGGATTCCGGGTCGTTCGCGAACCGTAAACCTGATGGTATTTCCGGCGCCCGGTCGTTACTCTCTTTCAAACGCACAACGCACATAAACAAAGAAGATTCAATGAAGCACAATCCTCTGGTATCGCGGCGCAATTTCGTCAAGAGCAGCGCCGCCGCTGCGGCAGGCCTTGCCTTCATGCCGAGCGGAAATTTCGCATGGGCCGCCGGATCGGACACGATTCGCTATGGACTGGTGGGCTGCGGAGGCCGGGGGACCGGCGCCGCCGTCAACGCCGTCGAGGCAGCTTCCGGCGTAACGCTGGTGGCTATGGGCGATTTGTTCGAAGACCGTCTCGACAGCTCCAAGGCCAAGCTTAAGGAACAACTCGGGGACGCCTATCAGGTCAGTCCCGAGCACGAATTTTCCGGCTGGGACGCCTGGAAGCACGTCATCGACAGCGATGTGGATGTCGTCATTTTCGCCACCCCGCCGGTGTTTCGTCCCATCCATGTGCCCTACGCGATCGAGAAGGGGCGCCATGTGTTCATGGAGAAACCCATCGGTATAGACCCTGCGGGCGTACGCGTTTTCTTCGACGTGGCGGACGAGGCCGACCGCAAGGGGCTGTCCATTGTGGCGGGCACGCAGCGGCGGCACGAGCGCCAGTATCTCGAAGTCATGCAGCGAATCCATGACGGAGCGATCGGTCAGGTCGTGGCCGGGCAGGTGTACTGGAATCAGGGCGGCCTTTGGAAGGTGGATCGCAAGCCGGGATGGTCCGACATGGAGCATCAGGTGCGCAACTGGCTCTACTACACGTACATCTCCGGCGACCATGTGGTCGAGCAGCATATTCACAACATCGACGTGGCGAACTGGGCCGTGGGCGAGACCCCGATCAAGGCCTCGGGCGTCGGCGGGCGGCAGCAGCGCGTTTCGCCGGAGTACGGCCACATTTTCGACCACTTTGCGGTGAATCTAGAATACCCGAGCGGCGCTACGATCCTGAGCATGTGCAAGCAGCAGGAAAACACGGCGAAGTTTGTGGGCGAGCACATCATCGGTACGAAGGGCACGTCCAATGCGGCCTCGTGGATCAAGGGCGAAAACGCGTTCCGGTTCGATGGCGAGAATCCGAATCCGTACGTGCAGGAGCACACGAACCTGATCGAGAGCATTCGCGGCGAAAAGCCGATCAACGAGGCGCGACGTATGGCTGAGACCAACCTTTCGGCTATCATGGTGCGCGAGGCGGCCTATACGGGACAGGAAGTGACCTGGGACGATGTAATGAACTCGACCCAGAAACTCACCCCGGCAACCTGGGAGTTCGGCGACGTGCCGATTTTCTCGGCAGCCGTGCCCGGCGAGACGGTGCTGAACCGCCGGCCGTTCGAAGAAGACGAGATGGCCTCTTCGGGCTGATTTTTTTCCGATTCCACACTGGCGCGTGCAGTCGTGCGGTTATAACCACACGCCCGCTACGAGTAGTACGACCGCAAGGCCCACGACGCCTACGATCGTTGCCATGACGGTCCACGAACGGAGCGTCTGGGCCTCGGTCATGCCCATGAGTTGGTTCACGAGCCAGAAGCCGGAATCGTTCACGTGCGACAGCACGGTAGCGCCGCAGGCTACTGCGATCGTGATGGCGCCGAGCATCGGCTCCGAAAAGCTGCCGTTCTGGATAATGGGCGCCAGTAGTCCCGCCGATGTGACCATGGCCACCGTGGCCGAACCCTGTGCTACCCGGATCACCACGGCGATCAGGAAGCCGAACAGGAGGATCGGCAGTTGGGTGGCGGCCATCATCTCGGTCAGTGCCTCGCCCACCCCTGTTTCGACCAGGATGTACCCGAACACCCCGCCGGCACCGGTCAGCAGAATAATCATGCCTACCGGCTCCATGGAGCGGGTGGCGATACGCTGCACCTCGTCTGCGGAAAAGCCCAGCCGGATGCCGAGAAAGTAGAAAGCAAGCAGGAGCGCCGCCGTGAGCGCTGCGAACGGGTGCCCGACGAACGATATCCAGTCCCGGAGGTCGCTTCCTTCCGGGAGCAGGATTTGGCCGGCTGTATTCATGAGAATCAGCACGAGGGGCAGTGCGATGAGCGACACGACCATGGCGAAACCGGGGGCCTTGCGTCCCTCGGTATCGTCCGTAGTGTGTTGCAGGGTTTCCGGCACCGCCACGTGGATGCGTTCTGCAATGCGGTTGCCGAAGAAAACGCCGCCTATGGCTGCAGCGGGCACCCCGGCGAGGATACCGAAGAAGATGACCCAGCCGAGATCTGCGCCGATGATCGACGACACGGCCACCGGTCCCGGAGTCGGGGGAATGCAGGCATGCGCGACGGCCATGCCTGCTACGAGGGGAATGCCGTAGTAAAGCAGGGATTTGCCGGTTCTGCGGGCCAGATTGTAAACGAGAGGAATGAAAATAATAAGCCCGACCTCGAAGAATACGGGCGTGGCGACAATGATCCCGATCAGGGCCAGCGCCCACTGGGCCTTCCGTTCCCCGAATACCTTGATGAGGGTCGAGGCGATTTTACCTGCGCCGCCCGACGCCTGAATCATCTCGCCCAGCATGGTGCCCACCCCGATCACTACAGCAATGTAGCCGAGCGTTTTACCCATACCCTCGGTGATAGCATCGGCGACCGCCGAGGGAGGCACCCCGCCGACGATGGCGGCGATGAAGCTTACGACAAGCAGGGCGATGAACGCCTGCATGCGCAGCGTGATGACCAGGAGCAGGAGCACCCCGATGCTGCCGGCGGTCAGGAGAAGCAGGGCTGTAGTGGACATATTATTACAGATCAAGGGGCAGGGATGACGAAATTGCAGTACCTTGACGCTGAAAATACAGAACCTTTGCCATAGATGATTTCCGCTTTGCGATTATTCCTGCGCAATCTGCGCGGCGCCTTCCTTGTTTTTCCCCTGTCCGCTACGCTGTGCTGCGCTGCATTGTCCGGATGGTTGCTTCCGGAGGCGGCCTCTGCTCAGGAACAACGGCAACAGGAGTCGCAGCAGACGACGCCGAAACAGGAACTCGTCGTCATGCAGCGCATCGGCGGCCCGGTCGAACTGGACGGACTCAGTTTCGAGCCGGCCTGGCAGTCGGTCGAACCGTACGTCCCGTCGCAGTACGAGCCGAACAACGGAGCGGCCCCGACCGAGCGCACCGAGATGCTCATCGCCTACGACGAAGAGTATCTTTTTCTCTCTCTGCGCGCGTACGATCGGAACCCGGAGGGCATTCGCGCCAACACGCTCTACCGGGATCGGCTCAGCAACGACGATCATTTCGAGATTCTGATCGATACGTACAACGACAACGAGACCGGCATGCTGTTCAACAGCAATCCGAGGGGGCATCGCCGGGAAGCCGCCATCTCGAACGACGCCAGCGGGGGCGGCATTGCATCGGGCGGCTGGATCAATGTGAATTTCAACACCTACTGGGACGTCGAGACCGTCATTGCCGACAGCGGGTGGTTTTCGGAGATGCGCATCCCGTTTTCGAGCCTGCGTTTCCAGCCGCGCGAAGACGGCACGGTCGTCATGGGGCTGACCCTGCAACGCAAGATCGTGCGCAAGGACGAGCGGGTGGTGTTTCCACCGGTCGAGCGCGTTTCGAGCTGGGCTTTCCTGAAGCCCTCCCTCGCGCAGAAATTCCTGCTGGAGGGCATCGAATCGGAGTTGCCCGTCTATGTGACCGGATACGGACTGGGCGGCGCGGGGGAAACGGCCCGGCTGAAGGAGGGCGCCTGGGAATATGAACGCGATGTGACGCGGGAGACCGGGGCCGATCTCAAGTACCAGTTTTCGAACAACGCCACGCTCGACCTGACGCTGAACACCGATTTTGCGCAGGTCGAAGCCGACGATCAGCAAATAAACCTGACGCGCTTCTCGCTCTTCTTTCCGGAGAAGCGCCAGTTTTTTCAGGAGCGGGCCGCCATCTTCGATTTTCGGACAGGGGGATTGAGCCGTCTTTTTCACAGCCGGCGCATCGGACTGACGGAAGACGGTGCGCCCGTGCCGATCCTGGGCGGCGCGCGCGGCGCCGGGCGCTTCGGACAGTGGGACATCGGGGCGCTGACCATGCAGACCGCGCAATCCGGCGAACAGTCGTCGGAGAATTTCGGAGTGCTGCGCCTGCGGCGGAAGGTGTTCAATCCCTGGTCCTATGCGGGCGCGATGGGGACGAGCCGCATCGGGGCGGACGGCGCGTACAATTTCGCCTACGGCCTGGACGGCGTTTTCCGGCTTTTCGGGGACGATTACCTGACGCTCCAGTGGGCGCACTCGTTCGACGACATGCTTGTGGACCGCCCGGATCACCGCCCCTTGAACGGCGGGCGGATGACCGTGCAGATGGAGCGGCGGCGCAGCAGGGAATGGGAATACCGCTCCATTCTGGCCTGGGCGGGTCCGGACTACGACCCGGGCATCGGGTTCTCGCAGCGCAACGACTTCACCCTTCTGGACAACGCACTTTCCTACACGTGGCTGCCTCCGGAAGGCGCCCGGCTGATTTTCCACACCTTCGAGATGGCCGGGTTGACGTATTTGCGCAATAAGGATGGTTCCATCGAATCCGCACAGGTGGGCCCCCGGTGGAGTTACGGAGCCCGGAACGGAACGCGGGGACGGGCCGGGTTCATGGTGTTGTATGAAGCGCTGCCCGATTCCTTTTCGATCGGGGAGGTGGACATCCCTGACGGAGAGTATACCTTCTGGGAAGCAGAGGTGTCGTATGGAGAATCCAATACGAACCGGTACCGGCTGGGCCCCACGTTGCAGGCAGGCCGTTTCTACGACGGCTGGAAGGTCACGGCCGCTGCGCGCCCCACCTGGTACGTATCCCCGCACCTTGAAATTTCAGGGCGGTACGAGTACAGCCGGATTCGTTTTCCGGATAGGGATGCCGGATTGCACGCCCACTTGCTGCGGTTCAGGATCGGCATGGCCCTGGATACGCAGGCGTCGGCCAACGTTTTTCTGCAGTACAACAGCGTAAGCGATGCGCTTTCGTCCAATATCCGCCTGCGGTATAACTTCCGCGAGGGGAACGACCTGTGGCTGGTTTACAACCACGGAATGAACACGACGCGGGATCGGTTCGACCCCGCACCGCCGCGTACGGACAACCGGACGCTGCTCGTCAAATACACCTATACGTTCCAGCTATAGGCGCCGCCTGCCGGCGAGAAAACAAAGCAGCCGGCCTGAAAGCCGATTCTGCAAACCGCCTGTATTCGACTCCGGCGGGAAGCCGGCGTCGCTGCTGGAGCGCAAATCTACTCCATCGGCTTGATCATGAGGTTCCGGAACCAGACCCCGGACTCCCCGTGCTTGCCCTGGATGCCGATATGGCCCTCGGTGGCCAGCTCGGCCAGCGGGTTGCTCAACCAGGGCGGAATGGAGGTGCCGTCCGGGTTGGTTTCCGCGGAGTGGTATTCGCTCATGTCGATTTCGCTCACTTCCATGCCGTTGAGCATTACCCACAGGGAGTCGCCTATTGCGGTCACGGTGTAGCGGTTCCATTCTCCCGCAGGGTTGATCCGCTGCTCCGACGGGGGCACATGCCCGTAGAAAGCGCCGGATTCCTGGTGGTGCCGGGCCGAATCTCTCATGGCGTAATCGTCGGCGATCTGCACCTCGATGGAATAGGGGATCCAGGCGCTGGTGTCCGTTTCGGTAGCGTGCAGGATGATGCCGCTGTTTGCGCCCGGATCGAACATGATTTCGAGGTCCAGCACGAAGTCGTTGTAGATGGCCTGCGTAAAGAGGCCCTGATCCACGCCGGTTGTGAGCACGTCCTCTTCCCATGCCCAAACGCCTCCGGCGTCTATGGCGTTGGAGAGGTCTTCGTTGAAGAGCGGCGTCCATCCGGGTTCGGAGGTATCCGGATGCGGATCGGCCATTTCGGCCGTTTCGGATTCGGCCATGGCGTCGTGATCCGCGTCTCCGGCATCGGAGGCGCACCCCGCTGCGAAGAAGGCAAGGGCAGCAAGGAAGGAAAGAGTACGTTTGGGCATGATAATTGCTGTATCGTATGGTGGTAGGGGTGAATGCCGCGTGTCCGGTTCGTCCGGAATCACCCCGCGTCGACGGCGGGGAGTTCCCAGCCTTCGCGCGGCGTGCGGCGCAGATGCCGGTTGGCTTCCGGCAGGTTTGTGATGCGGAGATTTTCCGCATCCCAGTAAATCTTTTTGTTGCCCGCAAGCAGCGAGACGACGCCGAGCAGTACGGTCTCCGTGAGCGGGGCGGCGAAGGCGAAAGGCGACGAGGCGTTCTCTTCGCCCCGAATCGCGCGCACCCAGTTGTTTTCGTGGCTTTCGTCCGCGATGCGGTCGTACAGTCGGGGGGGCTTGTTTTCTGCAAGGTCGCCGGGCATAAAGCGCACGCCGCCCATATGCAGCAGCGTACCCTTCGAGCCGACATACATCATGCCGTTCGAATGCAGCCATTCGCCGTCGGAAAGACCTTCCGGACGCGGAGGCTTGAGCCCGCCGTCATACCAGGTAAGCCGTACCGGGCCGCGTTCCCCGTGCGCCGGGAATTCGAAGAAAGTGGTCGAGGCGACCGGGTAGGCGTGGCCGTTGAAGGCGGAGGAGCGGGTCTCTACCGTGGTCGGGGCGCCAAGGTCCAGCGCCGTAGCCACGAAGGCGAAAGAGTGTGCTGCGATGTCGCCCAGCGCGCCTGTGCCGAAGGGCACCCATCCGCGCCAGACGAACGGGTGGAAGGCCGGGTCGTAGGCCATGTCTGCGGCAGGGCCGAGGTACAGGTCCCAGTCGATGCCGTCCGGCTTCCGTTTCCGCACGGAAGGCAGGTCCATGCCCTGCGGCCAGATGGGGCGGTTCGTCCACACATGCACTTCGCCGACCTCTCCGATCATGTCTCCCTTGACGTGTTCGGCTATGTCGTAGAGTTCGTTGGAGGAGCGCCCCTGGTTCCCCATCTGCGTGACGACGTCGTACTGTCGGGCGGCAAGGCCCAGTTGCCGGGCCTCCCATACCGACCACGTAAGCGGCTTCTGGGTGTAGACATGGATGCCGCGCTCCATGGCCGCCAGCGTAATGAGGGCGTGCGTGTGGTCCGGCGTGGCGATCACGACCCCGTCGATGTCGTCGCTCATTTCGTCGAACATGCGGCGGTAATCCTGGTACCGGGCTGCCTTGGGCCAGGTCTCGAAAGCGGGCGCGGTGAAGTCCAGGTCCACGTCGCAAAGGCCTGTAATGGCGACATCGTTCATGTTCGCCAGATTGACCTTGCCCATCCCTCCGACGCCGACACAGGCCACGTTCACCGTGTCGCTGGCGGCCCGAAAATTCGGGCCGCCGAGCACGTTTCTCGGCACGATGAGCGGAGCGGCGGCAAACGCGGCGCTTGTTTTACCGAGCGCGCCGAGAAAAGCGCGACGGGACAAGCCGGGTTTCCGGCGGGCGGATCTCAAGGAAGCAGGCATGGAGCGTTTCTGGTAAATACACGACGCATGCGGGTTGCAACAAGCCCCATTATCGGGCATGGCGCGGGTTCGGGGCGGAGCATTCCGGCTGGCCCGGGCCGGAAAAACAAGCGCATATCTCTATAATTTCGCACAATTTGACGAATTGTTCACAAAATTACAGAGGCGTTCCCCGCGTGTTCATCCATTGTTCACGGAATTCGGGGCGAGCAGCAGGCGTATTTAAAGGACACTCTGATCAAAACCACTTTGCTCAGCGCGTCACGTTCGCAAGTACAGGTTGTCATGATTCCACCGTTGGAATCAGGGGAAACACTGCGAATTCGGGGCATCGCAGACGTGACGCGCCCTCCGGGAGGCTGCGAGAAGCACGCTGGCCGCGTCATTCCTCATTGTGTGGGGGACAGGCCACACTGCTTCGTCACTCCTTGCCAGCCCGCCCCTCGCAAGCCTCTGAGCTTTGCGGACTTAATCAGAGTATCCTTGAGGAAATAATTCGGGTTTTTCGGCATTATTGGCGAGTATGCGAATACCTACTCGGGGACCCCATTCGAATACAGCGACGAGTATCTGGAATACCAGCGGGAAGCTCGCGAGGAGGAGCGAGGTTTGTGAGGGGAATAGTATTCCGGACGGATGATTGTTTTGATCTTTAATCATGTCCAAGATAGCCTGTACGTTAGAGATTCGAACAAATATACATCATAAAAACACTGATTATCACCAAATCACCATTAAACCTACACAATACTCTGTATAACTATAGTTAAATTTTATATGAAATGCCCTTTTTGAAGGCTGTGCCAACGCATGACAAAGTGAGCGCAGTCAAGTCTTTGTCGCTATGTGTGCGCCAAGGCCGAAGAAGCAACCGGAGCCCTGTCAAACTTTTGCAGGTAATGCTCTTTTTTCAGAGGCATGGATATGTTTTCTATGGCGGCGCGGTATGCCATGGTTTCACTCGTCGTTTACGATGTGCTGGCAGGGAGGTGACACGTCTCGTGCAGGAGGAACTGCCTGCAGGCAGGCACCGCGCTCGCTTCGATGCCGGGAACCTTCCGAGTGGCGTCTACTTATACAGGATACAGACAGGCGATTTCCACAGTACGCACCGCATGACGCTTCTCAAATAATACGAATAGGTGCTCCATGAGAAATTTGTTTTTTCTTCCTCGCATTGTTTCGCACGAGCGCCTTTTGTTCGGGGTGATAGTCCTTGCAGTTACTATGCTTTTACCAACAGCTCCGGCGGCAGCCCAGGATACGCCAGCAGAACAGGGAAGAGGGATAGAACGCGATAAAAAATTGCGAGTCGGAGTTTACCTTTCCCGGACAGGTCTCCAGAGCGGTGTGTATACTTTCTTTGCTGCTGTTCCATTTTACGGCGATCCGGATATTGAAAATATTGAGGATATTGCACCTTACCCTTTTCGTTTTTTTAGTATAAGATATAATAAATACCAAGCAATTTGGAGTTCTGTATCTGATCGTAATGAACATGTAAAAAGATTTTATGTACGTTATAATTATTACCCACTAAAGAAAGTAGTATACATATTTGGAGGGCCTATTATTTTGCATTTTAACAGAAAATTTTCCCATAACGTAACAAATTATGTTTATACCGGTGATATAACAGGTGATCTCCCGGGAGAAGAAAGATGTGACGGAGAAACGATACCTGTATCTGTTGAGATTAAGACGGATCGCCCTGACGGTAAATCAATAATACCTGGAATCAATGCCGGATTTGGCGTAGAGTATACCCTGTTATTTGATACTATCGTAATTTCGCATGAAATAGAATTTTATCAATTGGCTTGTAAATTCAAGGGCCTTACATGCAAGGGAAGCGATTTCAAATTTTTAGGCCTACATCTCAAAATTTAGGGCGAGAAACCCCTCCATCCTCTGCGTCTTCGACTCTCCCGAAGACGGCAGGCTGCCGCCTTGCGCACCGGGCCTGCTTCGATTTGCCGCAGGTCCTTACGGCCTTGACGCACGCTTCGGCGTGATCGGGGGCGGCTCCGCGGCGTCGAACGACCTCGGTATCGCGCAGGCCAACGGCTTCCGATCCGCTGCACCGCCCTATACCCCTCGCAGCCTCTGAACTTCGCGGATTTAATCAGAGTATCCTTGACTAAAACGATTCTGCGCAGTACCCTCATAGGAGTAGTTTTATTGCGGTCGCGGCTGCTTTTCCGAAGAGCGGTTGTTTTTTCGAAGCGCTTTTCCGCATACTTGCTTCCACCCACTAACAGGTGTCTGACATCATGAAACTCCCGTTTTTTATTTTTGTGGTGGTGCTCGGCATCATCGTTGCAGTCCACCTTGCGATGAATGCAAAGGTAGGCGAAATCATGGCCAACCCTCGTGTGGCGAACGCGGTCTTCTGGACCATTGGCGCCGTTATGGCCATCATTGTCGGCCTGACCGGCTGGGAGGCAGGCGCTCTGGGAGGCCTGAAGAATGTACATCCCCTGCTCCTGACCGCGGGTGCGATGGGCGCTTGCCTGGTGTTCGCCATCGCATGGTCCATTCCGCAAGTGGGCGCCGGAAACTTCTTCATCATTCTGCTTGCCGGCCAGGTGATCGGCGGCCTGATCATGTCCCATTTCGGGTGGTTGTCGGCCCATGAACCGATTTCCCTTGTGCAAATGGGCGGCGCCGTGCTGATGGTCGCCGGGGCGGCTATCGCCACGATGGCCGGATAGCTACGCACCCGTAGGGATCCTTTTTTACTCCTTTTTTACACCATTTTACATCATTTTTATACCATTTCTACGCCATATCGTACTTCCCATGACCTCCAACATGCGAATCACGACCTTGCTGCCGCTTTTCGCGGCGGCGTGCCTTCTTATGCCTGTTGCGCTCCAGGCGCAGGCTCCCGAACCCACTATTCTGTTCCAGCCGGTCAAGGTGGACGGCCCCCCGCACGACCCGGCGAACGGATCGTACTGGTTCGGCCCGTTCTCGGAGACCGCGAGCGTCGTGGACATCGACAACGACGGCGATCTGGACCTCGTAGCGGGCCGCAACTGGTACGAGGCTCCTCTCTGGATCAAGCACGAAAATTTCCGCAGCGGCGGGGATGTGAACGGCCCGGAAACGGAGAACAACGCCGAGTTCGCCATGGATGTGGACAGGGATGGCTGTACGGACATCGTAAGTTCCGGCTGGATGTTCATGAAAGGCGCCTACTGGTACAAGAATCCCTGCAACAAGGTCGACACATGGACCTCGCACAAGGTGCACCAGGCGTTCAATATGGAGGGCGTCGAGGGGCACCATGACATCGACGGCGACGGCGACGACGACATTCTGGTGAACCACTGGTCACTCTATGAGGAACAGGGCATGACGTGGCTGGAGTACATCGACGAGCACCCGTATTTCGTCGAGCATGTGGTGGGGTACGATGTGGATATGCACGGGAACGGCCTGGGCGACATCGACATGGACGGCGATCCGGACATCGTGACATCGCTGGGGTGGTATGAAAACCCGGGCGGCGAAGCGGCAAGAGGTATGTGGGCCTATCACGACGACTGGAAGTTCGAGTCGCTCAAGGAACGGATCGCCAGTGCGGCTTCCCATCCGATTCTGGTGCACGACGTGAACGGGGACGGCCTGAACGATGTCATTATCGGGTCTGCGCATGCGTACGGGCTGGCCTGGTATGCGCAGAAGATGGAGGGCCACGAGCGGTCGTTCGAAGAACACTGGCTCGAAACCGAATTCAGCCAGTTCCACACGCTGGCGCTGGGCGATCTGAACGGCGACGGCAAGGACGACCTGGTGGCGGGACGGCGGCTGCTGGCGCACTACGGCAGAGACATCGGCGCTTTCGAGCCGCTTTTCGGTTTCTGGTACGATTTCAACGGCGGCAATCCGAAGCGGCACATTCTGTTTTACAACCACCTGCCCCGGTTCGGATACGAGGCGAGCCTGAATCCGCCGCCGAATTATGTGTTCGGCATGGGCATGAATGTGCATGTGGCGGACATGAACGGCGATGGGCGAAACGATGTCGTCAATCCGAGCAAGGCGGGCCTGTACATCTTCTACAACGAAGGCGCTCCGCCTACGCCGGGCGATGCGTACCGCCTGCCCACGTACGACGAATACGACTCCTGGCGTGACTGGGGCGAGTATCGTACGTTGTTCAACGGCAGGGATTTCAGCGGCTGGGTCGTCCCGGAAGGCGACGGCGGGCACTGGAAAGTCGAGGACTTCACGATCAAGTACGACGCCCTTTCTGAAGCGGAAATGAAGCATCTTTTCACGGAGGAGGAGTACTGCGATTACAACCTGCATGTGGAATGGCGCTTCCCGGAGGCTTCGGGTATCTTCGATATGCCGAGTATCCTGCCGGACGGCACGTACGAAACGGACGCCGACGGGAACACGGTCACGAATCCCACGCCAAACTCGGATTCGGGTATCCTCCTGCGCGGATCGTATGACCAGGCGAATATCTGGAACTGGGGCGTAGGCTCCGGCGAGCTCTGGGGGGTGCGCACGAACGAGGACAACGCGCCGGAAGTGCGCGCGGCGGCGGTTCCGTCCAGGCGGATGGATCACCCGATCGGAGAGTGGAACGAGTTCGATATCCGGATGATCGGCGATCGGGTTACGGTGCGTCTGAACGGGGAGGAGGTCATCCGTAATGCGCTTGTTCCCGGCATTCCCGAATGCGGCCCCATCGGCCTCCAGCACCACGGAGGCATGATCGAGGACACGGGCGTCATGGATCCGACATCCAGCATAATCGAATTCCGCAACATCTGGATCGACCCGATCGACGACAAGCAGCGAGAAGACATTGCCCGTATGGATTACCCGGAAGGCTGGGAGATCCTGTTCGACGGCCGCGAGGAGGACATGGAGAACTGGGTTGCCGGCGAAGGCCATTCCTGGGTAGTCCGGGACGGCATGATCCTGCTCGACCGCGAGTTCGACAACTCCATGCCGAACGAACACTACCTCTGGGCGAAGGACGCCTATGGAGATTTTGTGCTGGAGGTCGAGTTCAAGACGGTCGAGAATTCGAACAGCGGTATTTTCATCCGTACGGAAAACATCGCCGATCCGGTATACACGGGATTCGAGGTGCAGGTGAACAATTCCTACGGCAGGCCGACGAGCCAGGGGAGCACGACCGGTACGCTCTACGATCTGGTCAAGCCGCACAACAATCCCGTGCACCCGCCGGGGGAATGGAACTGGCTGCGCGTTTTCGCCATTGACAACCAGATCGTCACCGAAGTGAACGGGGTGCGTGTCGCCGAGGCGGATCTGGACCAGTGGATCACGGCGCATATGAATCCGAACGGCGCAAGGAACAAGTTTGGACGCGCCATCCGGGATTTTGCGAAGGAAGGCCGTATCGGCTTGCAGGATCACGGTCGTCCGGTCTGGTACCGCCATGTGCGCATCATGCGCCTCGACGATGCTTCGTCGCTCAAACGCGCGCTGAACCCGGCGTACCGGTAAGCCCGAATTTTCCTAATCCTGATGGATAACACTATGAAGAACGAAGAATCGGTACGGCGAGGACATGCCACGTGCTTGTCCGCAATCTTTTTCCTCGCAGGCCTGCTTGCGGCAGGATCGGCCCTTGTCGGGAAACCGGCTGTTGCACAGGACCGGAGCGACGAACAGGACCAAAGCGACGAGCAGTACGACGCCGTTGCGGTGGGCGCGGCTGCGGTGGATGTCCATGCCGTAGCGCCGGACACGCTCGATCTGTCCGTCCTTGTTTTCAGCAAAACGGCGGTGTTCCGTCACCGCTCTATCGAGGATGGCGCCCAGGCGCTTCGGGAGATCGGCGAAGAGAACGGTTTCTCGGTCACGCACACGGAAGACAGTACGGCGTTCGTCTGGCCGGATCTGGCCGGCTACGGCGCGGTGGTGTTTCTGAACACGACGGGCGATGTGCTGAATGACGAGCAGCAAGCGGCCTTTGAGCAATACATCCGGGGAGGCGGCGGGTATGTCGGCATCCATGCGGCGGCGGATACCGAATACGATTGGGCCTGGTACGGCGAGCTTGTGGGCGCGTATTTCGCCAGCCATCCGCACATTCAGGAAGCCGATATCGAAGTAGTCGACCGGGAGTTTCCCGCCACGGCGCATCTTCCGGAGACGTGGACGCGCACGGACGAATGGTACGATTACAAGGCGAACCCGCGCGGCAATGTCCATGTGCTGGCCGTGCTCGTCGAAGAAAGTTACGAGGGAGGCAGGATGGGCGACGATCATCCTATCGCATGGGCCCATGAATACGACGGCGGGCGCGCTTTTTATACCGGCGGCGGGCATACCTCGGAAAGCTACGAGGAGCCGCTGTTCCGCGAGCATTTGCTCCAGGCCATTCTGTGGGCGGCAGGCCGCGTGGACGGGGATGTCAGTCTGGACTGAACCCGTCTACCGATCCGTGTGTATTTCCCGATCCGGTTATAGACCATAATATGCTGAACGAAGAACCAATACGGTCAGGGCAGGCCCTCCGCCTGCCCATACTCTTTCTCCTTGCAGGTCTTCTTCTGACAGGGCAAGTCTTTTTCGAAAAACCGGCCGTTGCACAGGATCGGGGCGACACGCAGGACGATGGCGATCTGTCCGTCCTCGTTTTCAGCAAAACGGCGGGATTCCGTCACAGCTCCATCGAAGACGGTGTCCAGGCCCTTCGGGAAATCGGCGAGGAGCATGGTTTCTCAGTCACGCACACGGAAGACAATACGGCGTTCGTCTGGCCGGATCTGGCCGACTACGGCACAGTAGTGTTCCTGAACACGACAGGCGATGTGCTGAATGACGAGCAGCAAGCGGCCTTCGAGCGGTACATCCAGGAAGGCGGCGGGTATGCAGGCGTACATGCCGCAGCGGATACCGAATACGACTGGGCCTGGTACGGCCAACTTGCGGGGGGCTATTTCGATAGTCACCCGCACATTCAAGGGGCCGATATCGCGGTGCTCGATAGGACGTTTCCCGCCACGGCTCATCTACCGGAGCGCTGGGCGCGCACGGACGAATGGTACAATTACAAGGCGAACCCGCGCGGCAATGTGCACGTGCTGGCCACCCTCGTCGAGAAAAGTTACGAAGGGGGTACCATGAGCGACGATCACCCGATCGTATGGGCGCATGAGTACGACGGCGGACGCGCTTTTTATACCGGCGGCGGACATACCTCGGAAAGCTACGAGGAGCCGATGTTCCGCGAGCACTTGCTCCAGGCCATTCTATGGACGGCGGGCCGCGTGGACGGGGACGTCGGCCCTACGCTGAAAGGATCGTACGAAGAGGTCGTACTCGACGACGATACGACCTATCCGATGCAACTGGAGGTAGCCCCCGACGGGCGCGTGTTCTGGATCGAACGCGACGGAACGGTCAAGATATGGGACCCGTCCACCGAGTCGACGGTTCTCGCAGGCTGGATTCCGACCTCCATGAAAATCGAGGACGGTCTGTTGGGAATTGCGCTCGATCCGAATTTCGAGGAAAACAACTGGGTCTACCTGTATTACATGCCCTTGAGTCAGGATCCCAACCGGTTGTCGCGGTTCACCATGCGGGGGAACGAACTGGACATGGCGAGCGAGGTCATTGTGCTGGAGGTATTCATGCAGCGCGAGATCTGTTGCCATAGCGCCGGAGAACTCCATTTCGACAAGGACGGCAACCTGTGGTTGTCCACGGGCGACAACACAGGAGGGGGCGCTCCGCGTACCGATGAACGTCCGGGCCGTGCGTACTACGATGCGCAACGGACCACGGCCAACACGAACGACCTGCGCGGGAAAATCCTGCGTATTCGCCCGCAGCCGGACGGTTCGTACACAATTCCCGGAGGCAACCTGTTCGAGGACGACGATCCGCTCACCCGTCCGGAAATCTACACGATGGGACACCGGAATCCGTGGCGCTATACGGTAGATCCGGAAACAGGTTGGCTCTACTGGGGCGATGTGGGGCCGGGAAATCAGTATGTCGAAGACAAATTGCCGCAGGGGATGGAGGAATTCGGACAGGCGAAGACGCCCGGATTTTTCGGCTGGCCCTATTTCGTCGGAGCGAATGCGCCGTACCGCGATTTGAATTTCGAGACGGAGGCATACGGCGACTGGTTCGATCCGGAGAATCCTGTTAACGATTCTCCGAACAACACGGGGCTGCGCGAACTTCCTCCTGCACAACCGGCCTGGATATATTACAGTTACGGTCCGTCGGAAGCATTCCCCGAAATGGGCGCAGGCGGCATGTCGGCGGCCCCCGGATTCGTCTATCGTTACGATCCGGAGATAGCCGGGCCTCATGCGCTTCCCGAATACTATGACGGCAAGGTGATCCTGTTCGAATGGGCGCGCAACTGGATTCAGGAAGTACTCAACGACGAGAACGGGGACGCCATGGAGATCACGGCGTTCACTCCCGAGATTCCGTACATCCGCCCGGTCGATATTGCGCTTGGGCCGGACCAGACGCTATATGTGCTGGAGTGGGGTCAGGAATTCTGGGGGCAGAACCGCGACGGGCAGCTCGTGCGCATCGATTACCATGGGAACGAAAAACGTCCGCCGGAAGCGGTGGCCGGTGCGGCGCCCATGTCCGGTCCGGCGCCGCTCGCCGTTGCATTCGACGGTTCGGCTTCTGCATCCCGTAACGGGGGCGATCTGCATTTTTCCTGGGATTTCGACGGGGACGGCGCTCCGGATGCCGAAACGGCTACTGTTGAGCATACCTTTGCCGAGTCCGGCGCCTGGACGGTGCGTCTCACAGTGACGGATGACGAAGGGATGACATCCGAAGCGAACGTAACGGTCACCGCTGGCAACACGGCGCCCGAGGTATCCATCGCATGGCCGCCGTTCGGCGGGATTGTGCCGCTGAACGAACCGGCGCCCTATGTAGTCGATGTATTCGATGCGGAAGACGGTGCGCTGGTCAGCCCGGGTTCGCGCGTTACCCTGCAACCGTTCCTTGGCCATGACACCCATGAACATCCCCTGCACATGCACCGGGGCAATCTCGGAGCGTTCAACGTAGTGCCCGATCCTACCCACAGGCCGTATATCATCGACCGGTACGTACGTCTGAGGGCAAGTTACACGGACTCGGGTACGCCCGCGCTTACGTCGTCGGACGAGGTGATGCTGTACCCGAACGTGGTGCAGGCGGAAAACCGTTCAGCCTCCGAGGGTGACAACCTGGTTATTACTGGCAATCGCCAGCGTCCCCAATTTCCGGACGAGACCGAGGTATATGTCGAACTGGGGAATGCGGAGTATGTGTCGTTTTCCACCATGAATCTGCACGGCGTCGATGCGCTCACATTATACCTCGTACCCGAAGCGGAGGGAACCGTACAGGTAAGATTGGACGCCGCCGCCGGGCCGATTTTGACGGAAACGGCTATTGCGCCTCCCGAAGAATCCCCTGTTGAGGAGCGCGAGGACGGACCGCCCATCATTCACTGGGTGTCATACTCACTTCCGATCGAAGCCCCGGAAGGAGCGCACGATCTGTATGTCGTGTTCGAGGGGCCCGAGAGGGGCACGGTGGCCCGGTTCGATCGGATCGAGTTCGAAGGGCCGGGCGTCACCACCCGTCCGGGAGTCGAGATATCCATATTGCATTGACGGGCATGGCGTATGGTTTGACGATCACCTGATGCATCATGTGTCGTTTGATCCGGTTTTTTGCCGATCACGCTGCACGCCGCACGATCCCCGTTCTTTTTTCACAAATAGCCATCCCTGTACCATCCTCATGAAAACCTGGAAACTCGGCCATAGCGACGTGGAAGTGTCTGCGCTGTCTTATGGCACGGACCTGATCGGCAGCCGCATCGACCGCGAAAAGTCCTTTACCTTGTTCGATCTGTTCTACGACCGGGGCGGCACGTTTCTCGACACAGCCAATTTCTATTCGAGCTGGGTTGAAGGCTGTTCCGGAGGCGAGAGCGAAACGACGATCGGTCAATGGATGAAGGAGCGCGGCATCCGCGACAAGATTCAGATTTCCTCCAAACTGGGATTCGATTATCCCGGAAGCGACGGGGGCCTCTCCGCCGACGAGATCGAGCGGGAATGCGAGAAAAGCCTTGCTCGTCTCCAGACCGATTATATCGATGTCTACTACGCCCACCGGGACGATTTCGATACGCCTATGGAAGAAACCATGGAAGCATTTCACCGGCTGATCCGGAAGGGCAAGGTGCGCACGATCGGCGCAAGCAACGTGTGGCTCTGGCGCATTGCCGAGGCGGGCAAGCTGGCCGAGGAACGGGGCTGGACGCCGTATCAGGCCGTCGAGCAGCGCTTTACCTACCTGCGTCCTCGTCACGGCGCCGATTTCGGCCCGCAAATCTTCGTCACCGAAGACATGAAGCGGTATTGCCGCCATCACGGGATTACCCTCATCGGGTATTCCGTGCTTTTGCAGGGGGCCTACACACGGGATGACCGGCCTGTGCCCGCCCAGTTTGCCGGGCCGGAATCGGACGAGCGCCTTGCAGCGCTCCGGAGCGTCGCAGCGGAAGCGAACGCCACCCCGAACCAGGTGCTTATTGCCTGGATGCTCCGAAACGAAATTCTCCCGCTCTTCGGCGGTAGCCGGGTCGGGCAGCTGGAGGAAAATCTGGGCGCCGTGGACGTACAGTTGTCCGACGATCAAATGGATGTGCTGAACACGGCCGGGAATCCCGACGTCAAGAAAGCATGGTTGCGATAAAAGTAAAAAAAATATGACCGGAGTAGCCGTAGCCGGCTCCGGATTCATCGGCCCCGTACATGTCGAGGCCCTCCGGCGGCTGAAAAATATCCGTGTGACGGGCATTCTCGGGAGCAGCCCGGAACGCTCCGAACAGGCCCGCCTCGCTCTGGGCTTGCCGCGGGCCTATGCAAGCCTCGACGAAATGCTCGCCGATCCGGATGTGCAGGCGGTGCATCTCGCCTTGCCGAATGTTTTGCATTACGAATATTCCATGCGTACGCTCGAAGCCGGCAAGCACGTGATGTGCGAGAAACCGCTTGCCATGAATGCGGAGGAATCGGCAGCGCTGGTAGAGGCCGCAAGCGCATTGGGACTGGAAGCGGGCGTATGTTACAATCAGCGGTTCTATCCCATGAACCTGCAGGTCCGGAGCATGATCGCCGGCGGGGAACTGGGCGCACTGCACTCGGTGGTGGGCAGCTATGTGCAGGATTGGCTTTTGTACGACACGGACTACAACTGGCGCGTACTGTCCGACAAGGGCGGTCCGCTCCGCGCCGTATCCGACATCGGCACGCACTGGATCGATCTCGTCACGTCCATGACGGGGCTGGAGGTCGAGGCGGTACTGGCGGATCTGAAGATCGTGCATCCCGTACGCAAGCGGCCCACAGGCGAGGTTCAGACATTCAGCGGGACCTACGAAGGAGATACGGAAGCTATCGCAATCGACACGGAAGATTGCGGCAGCGTGCTTTTCCGTTTCAAGGGGGGCGCCCGGGGCTGCCTGTGGGTTTCCCAGGTTACGGCGGGATACAAGAATTGCCTGCGGTACGAAATCTCCGGCGCGGAGCAGTCGGTTTCCTGGAGCAGCCAGTTCCCCAACGAACTCCGGGTGGGGCGCCGCAATGTTCCCAGCGAAGCGCTGGTCCGGGATCCGGCGCTGCTGCACGATCTTCCCGGACGATTTACCAGCTATCCGGGCGGGCACAACGAAGGCTTTGCGGATACGTTCAAGCACTGTTTCCGCGCGTTTTACGAGGCAGTGGAAAGCGGCGGCTCGGGCGAGCGGCTGTATCCTTCGTTCGAGGAGGGCCACAAGGAAATCGTGTTGTGCGACGCCATTCTCCGGAGTCACCGGGAGGCGCGCTGGATAACGATATGAAACCCGGTGTTCCTGTTGACGAATTTTGTTTTATTGTTTTTTGTGTAGCCCGCTTCGTCATGACATTCCGTTTACACTGATCTGGTAACGTACTTGCCGTAGATGCTCCTCCCAGAGATTACGACCATGTTCCGCTTTCCTTTTGCCCCGATCCTCACCTTCGTTGTCCTCCTGCCGTTTTTCGCTCCGTATGCGCAGGGCCAGACGCTGGTAGAACCCCCGCCTCTTCACGTACCGTATCTTGCGGATGCTCCCGTGATCGACGGCAACCTTGACGAATGGAAGCAGGCGGCCCACCACGACGGTGTGTGGGATATCTACCGCCTGCGTCATGCGTCCTGGTACGACGGCGGCGCCCGCAACCGCTTGACGGATCAGGTTCCCGACGAACCGGCTCCGGAGGACGATCTGCGCGCCCGGTACTACATGGCGTGGGATGAGTCATACCTGTATTTCGGCGCCGAGGTACATGACAACGTGAACGATGTCGACGATCCGGATCCCGCGCCCCGCCGCTGGATGTTCAAGGACTCCATCTGCTGGTTCATGGAGGCGCCCAGGGACGAGGCGCCGGAACGATTCGGACGCGGCGACAATGCGTTTTGCTTCGTAGCGGATGTGTCCATGCCGGATTACGGGGCCTGGTGGCGCTACGGAACTCCGGAGGATACCTATCAGGAATCGCCGATGCCGGACGATATGGTGGATTATGCGTTGCAATTCGATCCCTGGGGAACCGGCGCCGGGGATTTCAAACTCGAGGCCCGCGTGCGTATGGATGCGTTCTTTCCGGTCAGCGACCCGCGCTGGATGTCGCCGCCTGCCAACGGGGACGAGTACAGCCTCATGATTGTGCATTGCGATCCCGACGGCGGGGCATACGGTGGGCATTTCATGGTGTACGGAGACGGGGACGACGATTCCACATGGAGCCGCGTCATCCTGACCGGTTCGCAAGAGCCGATCGAGCGTCTGGAGGAGTAGGGCATGGAATCCACTTCCTACCGCGAATTTTCCGCCTGGCCCGGATGGGTTGAACTGGTAGTATGGGGGAGCCTTGGCGCAACCACGCTTCCTTTTGTTTTCGGATGGGGTACGGACTCCGGAATAACGATCCGGGTTATATCCATCGTAGCCATCCTGGGCATCGGCGTCGCCATTCGGTTTATCTTCGGCGGGCTTACAGCCATGGTACAGGAAACACGCTTGCTCATATACATGGGCTCGATTCCGCTGGTGAAGAGATCGATTCCGTTCGCCGACATCGTTTCCATAGAAAGCGTGCGATATCGCCCTATCGCCGAATTCGGGGGGTGGGGTATACGTGGAATGGGTAAAAAGAAAGCCTGGACGGCCCGCGGCGATCAGGCCGTGGTTTTGACGCTCGCCGATGATCGCTTACTGTATGTGGGCAGCGACAGTCCGGAGCAGTTGGAGGAGCATATTCGCCGCGCAATGACGGCGGCTTCTCTTCTCAGCGAGTAACAAGATCTATCCGGTAGACTCCCTGTAACTATTGCCGGAGCCTTCCGTAGACGGCACTTGTTCCAAACGCTCGAAACGGAGCGTGCTCATCCTGGGCATGGAACCGTTTTTATCACCTCTTCACCCTGAGGATTGCCATGAATACGCGTTTCATTCCTTCAAAATTGAAAGCGCTTTTTCTTTTCGTTCCCATACTGGCGGTCGGCTTCGCTCCGATTGCACCGGCGTGGTCTCAGAACGACCTTGTTCCTACGGACCCTAATGTTCTCGATCAGTTGGTTTCCAGGCAGATCGTTGCATCTCTTCAGTCGCCGCATGCGCAGGTGCGCAGCCAAACGCTGAAGAACGTGATCGTTTATGCGACGCTCGATTTCGACCAGGTTGATTTGGGCGGAATCACGGCGCTGCTTGCCGAAGTAGCTAAAGAGGACGAATCGAAGTCGAACCGGCGTCTGGCCGTAGCGGCGCTGCGTTCCATCGATTCCTGGCGAGCTAAACGGCATCTGTCGCACCTGGACAGCATGGGCGATGTGGAGTACCGGTCGCTGGTTGCCGGCGTGCTTTCGGAGTATCACACGACGCAGACGACCGGTTCGCTGTAAGGGACCGTCTCCAAAACACGGCTTGCCGCAAAGGCGATGTTGTGCCGAGCGCCTCGAGGGGGCGGGCCGGATTCCGGTCCGCCTCTTTTGCGTATCGGGGAGGTTGAGGTGGAGACTGTGAGGGCTATAAAGCCGCATCGCAGACCCACTGGAGAGTATAGGTATCTGGCGCTGCCGGGGGAGTATGCCGGATTTTCGGGGTCGGCCGTAACCGTCCGGCGGTTGCTTTCGACAAGTCGGAGTACGAAATTACATCTGTCGGGGCGGATTGCTTCTACAAGGTTGGGCCGTGTGAGCCAACGGGCAAGCAGGGGGTGCGACATGACCACAACAGGGGCATCGAAGCCAATCGAACCGACGCGGGGAAGTAAGAACTGGTCGATCAAGTTGCAAGAACACATCATGAATAGACACTTGACAGCGATCATTGAACGTGAGGACGACGGCTACGTGGCCCTATGTCCCGAAGTGGATGTCGCGAGTCAGGCGAAGACGGTAGCGGAAGCGCATGACAATCTTCAGGAAGCACTCGGGCTTTTCTTTGAGACGTTGCGGTGTTGTTGCGCCGACGTAGCACCGATAACGAGCCCGGGGGCTGGGTTCGCGGCGCGCCCGATATCTGCTGTCCCCGTCGAATACGCCCCGGCAGATGCGTGAAAGGATGGAGGATTACTTCGGCGCAGGAGCGCTTCGCGTCTGGATCGTGGATCCGACGGCGCGCACTGTGGTTATTCACCGGCCGGATGAGACCTTGATGCTTTTCAAGGACGGAGATCGTCTTGAGGACCGGGAGGTATTGCCGGGCTTCGCGTTGGATGTAGCGGAGTTGTTCGAAAGATAGACAGGCAAGAAGGCATTTGGCCCAGTGAAGAGGCTCGCTTTGTACGCGGGCCGTTTCTACAAGCCGTTCACAGTATGAGCCTCCCTATGCATACCCGTGAATCTATCGCCATGTGCTTCAGCGGGGGCAAGGACAGCGCGATCGCGTTGCATGAGATCCGTCGCGCCGGAACGTATGTCGTCAAGGATTTGCTGACGACGGTAACCATTCCCTACGACCGGGTAACCATGCACGGCGTTCGCCGCGCGCTCGTACGGAAACAGGCCGACGCCATAGGGATTCCCGTCACGGAAGTCACTATGCCGCCCAGTTCCTCCAACGCGGTTTACGAACGCGAAATGGGGTATGCGTTCGCCCGATTGCAGGGCGAGGGCATACGGCGCGTGGCTTTCGGGGACATCTTTCTGGAAGATCTTCGGGTCTATCGCGAAGAGCAACTGGCGGCCTGCAAGCTCGAGTGCTTTTTTCCGATCTGGAAGTGTGACACCACAGAACTTGCGCACCGGTTCGTCGCGGACGGATTCAAGGCTGTCGTGGTCTGCGTAAACCCGGCGGTGCTCGATGCGTCTTTCGCCGGACGCCTATTCGATGAGGCTTTTATTGCGGATCTTCCGCCGGAGGTCGATCCGTGCGGCGAGAACGGCGAGTTCCACACGTTCGTGTTCGACGGGCCGATTTTCCAGTGGCCGGTACGTATATCTATCGGGCAGGTTGTCGAACGCGACCGGTTCGTATTCTGCGACCTCGTTCCGGATGGCGGTGGTTCGTGAGGGGGGGTAGCCCTGTGCAGGGCAAAATCGTTGCCCAAGTACCCTGTGAGTTCATGGGGGCGTATATTGGCGGCATGAATTGTCCCTGAGACGATACTTCTTTACATATTGACGATAAGTAAGGAGAATTATATATTCCATGGTCAATCCGTAACATCCATGGGAGACGACTATGCCCAAAGTCAGCGCCAAACGCCAACTTACCTTACCGGCCAACCAGTGCCGATCGGCCGGCATAGAGCCTGGCGACGAATGCCGGAGTTTCGTTGCCAAGGGGCGCATCACTTTGGTGCGCCAGCAGCCCGGCAGCGCCTGGGGATGTCTCGCTCATCTTCGAGCGGACGAGACGGTCTCCGATGACCAGTCGCTTCAAGAAGCCATTGAACGGAAGCGGGGATACACGCCTTGATTGCGATCGACACCAATGTTTTGCTCCGCTATCTTCTGAGAGACGACGAGGCGCAAGCTCAAAGAGCGTGTCGTGTTTTTGAATGTGCGGATCGCATTCTTATTACGGACGTTGTGTTGGCGGAGACGTTGTGGACGTTGATGGGACGCCGGTATTGTGCGGCCAAGGCTGACCTCATCTCCGTCATCGACAATCTGTTGCAAGAACCCAAAGTTCTCTTTGAGGATGATGAAGTGGTCTGGAGCGCCTTGCAGGCATATTGTGAGACAGGCGCGGACTTCGTCGATGCCCTGATCGTGTACAAGGCGCAGAAGACAGCAACCCGCGGCAATGGATTGAATATCGTTTACACGTTTGATATCGCCGCGTTGCAATTGCCGAACACTGCTGAACCGTAGCGCCAACGGGCCAGACAGGTTTTTTCCGATCACCCGGATTGACGTGGTCTGGTTTCCCGATGGGCCGGGCGGCGATCAGTTCGAGGAGAAGGAGTTTCGCGGGCCGTTGTCCATCATTCTCAGCGAGGCGATCGGTTACATCGAACGGAACTACCTGAACGAAACCGTGGTCAAGTATCCTCACAAGCCGGAGGCTAAGCGATTTTGGAATTTCCCCATCGGCGCCATTGAAGAGGCGGGATTGAAACTCAAAGACCGGCCCCATTTCCTTGCGTCGCACCTAAAGCCTGCACTCAAGGCCGGCCTGATGGAAATGACTCTCCCGAACAAGCCGACCAGTCGCCACCAGCGCTACCGCCGCACTGCCGCTGGCGAGGCGCTGGCTGAACAAATCGAACGGAGGAATGCCGGCAAATGAATACCGCTCCCATCGTTTCCAAAGTTTGGAGCTTCGGCGCCATCCTGCACAAGGCGTACCCAATCCCTACAGAAATTATCCAGGGAACATGATGCAGTCCCGGGATGCCCTGCCGGTTCTGGACGTACGCGGCGTCGCCCGCCGGTTCGGCAGGCGACTCCTTTTCCGGGAGCTTTCGTTTTCCTTATCCGGCGGAGAGCGCCTTGCCGTGACCGGCGTCAACGGGTCCGGCAAGTCCACCTTGCTTCGCATTCTGGCCGGAGTGATGTCGCCGAGCGAAGGAACCGTTTCGCTTCGCGTGAACGGGGTCGGGTTGGCGCAGGAAGCGCATCCCATGTATGCCGGCCTCGTAGCGCCGTACGTGAATGTATACGCAGGGTTTTCTCCCCGGGAGAATTTGCGGTTTATTGCCCGGGCGCGCCGCCTTGCGAACAAGGAGGAGCGGATCGAGGAGACGCTCGCATCCGTCGGGCTGGCCCGTCGCATGCACGACCGGGTCTCCACGTTCTCGTCCGGCATGGTGCAGCGCGTCAAACTGGCGGCGGCGCTGCTTGTCGATCCGCCGCTGCTGCTTTTGGACGAGCCGAACGAGCATCTCGACGGAGAAGGCCGCTTTATGATATCCGCCGTCATCGAGGCCAGACTGCAAGCTGGCGCGATCGTGGTCGTGGCCACCAACGACGAACGGGAAGCCAAGCGGTACGTCCGCACGCTGTGTGTCGAGGAGTATCGATAGAACGTGAAGCGCTGATCGAAGCGGTTTTGATCGGAGTATCCTATAGTTTCGCCTGCTGCGATACGGCCCGGAAACGATTTTCGTTCGTGCGGCTATTGTATCAATGCCCAAGATAGGAAGGCGCCGAACAGGGCAAGGCTAATGGCGAGGTTTACGCCCGTAATCCATTTCAGCGCATCGATGCTGGCCTTCAGGGAGGCAGCGCCCGAACCTACGGGGCTTGTTTCGCTGCGCACAGGTGTTCCTATCCAGCGAGGAAGGCGGCAAGCAAAACGAGGGTAAGACCTGCGTGCGCCCCGACAATCCACTTGATGGCGGCGAACTGGGCGTTCATACTCTCTTTCAGCGCGTCGATATCCTGCTTCGACGCGGTTTCGCTATGTTGCTGCCCGATCGTCTGCGCGATGGCTTTCGCCTGTTTCTGTTCGATGCCTGCGGCGGTAAGGTTTTCGGCCATGGAAAGAGTGTCGATCATGGCTTGTGCGAATGGTTTATAAAAAATAATATACCGTTTGCGGCATTCTGTTTCATGCTTGTCTGTAGAGTATCCGGCAACGGTCCGGGGTCCTTCACATTCGCGTCACGCCCAGCGTGGCGATATCCACGGCGTCTGCGCCTGCCTTAAGGAGAGCGCTTGCGGCCATGCCCAGTGTGGCTCCTGTGGTAAGGATATCGTCCACGAGCAGGATCCGTAGTCCGGCGATTCGTTCCGGAACTGGCACGGTGAAGGCGCCGTCAAGATTGTTCAGCCGTTCTTTCCGGGAAAGCGCCGTTTGCGAGAGGGTGGCCTTGTTTCGGACGATGACCTCCGGGGTCACGGGTTTTTCCAGGGCATGGGTAATGCCCCGGACGAGATACTCGCTTTGATTGTACCCCCGTTCGCACAACCGCATACGGTGCAGGGGAATGGGCACAAGCAGATCCGGTGCGGGCCGGTAAACGAGGCTTTGGATAAAAGCATGGCCAAGGATACGTCCCAGCCATATGCCGTAGTGCGGCCGATTTCCGTATTTCAGCGCCTGGTGTATGTGTTGCAGGAATCCTCCCTTGTCGAACATCCATAAGGCGAATGTGCCGTCGATGGCGGTGCGCATGCCGGGCAGTCGATCGATTCGCTCCCGGACATCGTCCGCGTCGGCGCGGTCGGCGTTGCGCAGGCAACAAAAGCAAAGAAGTATAGAGGCGCTCGGGACGCCTCCGCCGCAGTGCAGACACCCTGGCGGGAAAGCCAGATCCATCAGGCCCCGTCCCAGTGCCTGTGCAGCCTTTGCAGGCGTTTGCCACAAGTTTCGCAAGGGCATAGACATGTTTCAGGCTCGGGACATCGTTTTTGCGGCGGTGAAAAACATGCGGCGATATTTCAGGATACTCTGATTAAATCCGCAAAGACCAGAGGCTGAGAGGGGTGCGCCGGCAAGGAATGACGAAGCAGTGTGGCAGGCCCCACATAATGAGGAATAACGGGGCCAGCGTGCCCCTCTCTGCTTCCCGAAGGGCGCTTCACGCCCGCGACGCCACGAATCCGTAATGTTTGCCGCTGATTTCAACGATGGAATCATGATGTCCTGTCCTCGCGAAAGTGAAGTGCCGATTGAAGTGGACTTAATCAGAGTATCCTTTATATATTAGACACCTTAGGTCGATTTGCATAACCCCTGGCGGCAGCCCCGGCGCACGGTTTTTTAGATCGAAGGCCCCGGGATCGTGCACGCAAGCAATACCGAATCCGATGGCGACTCCCATGCGGCGCGGAATGATTATCAAGAACGCCAACACTCGTCCCGTCGAGATAGACATGGCTTCCCGCCGGATCACCGTGCCTCCCGGCGAAGCGAGGATGATTACTGCGGAAGAAGTGCGCGATCCCGCGCTCCGAAAAAACTTGCAGGTACGCGCCATCTCGATCGTGCGCCCGGTTACGACGGAGGAAGAGGAGGCTTTTCGGAAGCAACTTGAAGAAGCCGGGAGCGGCCAGGGATGAAGGTGCTTGCGTTGGAGCCGTGGTACGGCGGCTCCCATCGGAATTTTTTCGACGGGCTGGTCAAGCATAGCCGCCACGAGTTCTGCACGCTCACCCTGACGGCCCGTTTCTGGAAGTGGCGCATGCACGGCGGCGCCGTCACGATGGCGCGCAAGGCCCTTAAGGCCTTCAGGGAAGGTTTCGAGCCGGATGTGGTGTTCGCCACCGGCATGGTCAATATCCCAGCCTTTCTGGCGCTCGTGCGACCGCATCTCGGAGATGTGCCGGTGGTGCTGTATTTCCACGAGAACCAGTTGACCTATCCGTTGCCGCCGGGTACCGAGCGCGACCATACTTACGGGTACATCAATTATCTGTCCTCGCTCGCCGCCGACCGGATCGTGTTCAACTCCCGGTTCCATTTCGACGAGTTCATGGATACGCTGCCGACCCTTTTGCGCACGTTTCCGGATTACACGCATTTGAATACGGTGAATGTGCTTCGCAAGAAGTCCACCGTATTGCATGTAGGTATGGATCTGGAGGCGCACGACCGATACCGTGCAGACTATCCCCCACCCGAATGGGGCCCTTCGATGCGGTCCCCCATTGTGCTATGGAACCAGCGCTGGGAATACGACAAGAATCCGCAGGCTTTTTTCCGGGTGATGAACCGGCTCGACGATTGCGGGTACCGCTTCCGTCTTATCCTTGCCGGGGAGCATTTCGAGGAACAGCCGTACGAATTCGAAAAGGCGTTCGAGCGGTATGCGGACCGCATTCTGCACTACGGCTATGCGGAGGACTTCAAGGAATACAGCCGTTTGCTGCACCGGGCTCATCTGGTCGTATCGACATCGATCCACGAATTCTTCGGCATAGCTATCATGGAGGCCATTTACTGCGGATGTCATCCGCTGTTGCCGAATCGCCTCAGCTATCCTGAACTGATCCCCGATGCGCTCCATCGCCCGCTGCTGCACGCTCCCGTGCTGTACGAGGACGAGCAAGAGCTTTTCGAATCCATGTCCCGGATAATGGAAGGGGAGGACCGGCCGCTGCCGCCGTCTACGTTGCAAGCGATTCCGCAGGCGCTCGACTGGCGGCGCCATATTGCGCAGTACGATGCGCTGCTCGAAGAAGTCGCTTCGTCGCCGAGGGAGGGGCGCTTGTAGATTCGCCCGCAGGGCATTTCCAGGATCGGATGCCGCCGTGCTGTATCGTCACGCCATGTTTTCGACCATGGCCTCGCCGAATTCGCTGGTTTTGAGTAGCGTGGCTCCGTCCATCTGACGCTCGAAGTCGTAGGTGACTCGTTTCTGTACGATCGTTTTTTCCAGTGAAGACACGATCAGATCCGCTGCTTCGTCCCATCCCATGTACCGGAACATCATTTCCCCGGACAGGATGACCGAGCCGGGGTTCACCTTGTCCTGTCCCGCATATTTGGGCGCAGTGCCGTGGGTGGCTTCGAAGACGGCATGGCCGGTATCGTAATTGATGTTGGCGCCGGGTGCGATGCCGATGCCTCCGACCTCGGCGGCAAGCGCGTCGGAGATATAATCGCCGTTCAGATTCATGGTCGCGATGACCCCGTATTCGTCCGGGCGCGTCAGAATCTGCTGCAGGAAGGCGTCGGCGATGACATCCTTGACGAGCGTGCCGTCGGGAAGTTTGGACCAGGGCCCCCCCCCGAATTCCTCGGCGCCGAATTCCTGCCGGGCAAGGTCGTATCCCCAGTCCCGGAATCCGCCCTCGGTGAACTTCATGATGTTTCCCTTGTGTACGAGCGTGACGCTTTTGTAGCCGCGCTTCCGGGCGTAGCCGATGGCCGCGCGCACGAGCCGTTCCGTGCCTTCTCTGGAAACGGGTTTGATCCCGATGCCGCTCGTTTCCGGGAAACGGATGCTTTCGACGCCCATTTCGTCCCGCAGAAATCCAATAAGTTTTTCCGCTTCCGGCGTGCCCATTTCATACTCGATGCCCGCGTAGATGTCCTCCGAATTTTCCCGGAAGATTACCATGTTCACCTTTTCCGGGTGTTTTACCGGGGAAGGGACGCCTGCAAAGTGACGAACGGGGCGTACGCAGGCGTACAGGTCCAGAATCTGCCGCAGAGCGACGTTGAGCGAGCGAATGCCCCCGCCGACCGGCGTAGTCAGGGGCCCCTTAATGGCTACGAGGTACTGGCGAATGGCCTCGAGGGTATCGTTCGGGAGCCACTCGTCGAATCTGTTTTTTGCCTTTTCCCCCGCGAAAACCTCGAACCACACGATTTTCCGCGTATCCTCGTAGGCATGCCGGACGGCATGATCGAAGACATGCTGCGCGGCGGCCCATATATCCGGCCCTATGCCGTCGCCTTCGATGAATGGAATGACGGGTCGGGCCGGCACGTTCAGGCGGCCTTGCCCCATCGTAATCGACTCGCCTTCGGCAGGCGGGGTCAGGTTTTTGTATGCGGGCATGTTGTCTGTGCGTTGAAAGGCGCGTAGTAGGATTCGCTGCGCCTGTTAACGCGCAACGGGCAACGAGGGATGCGCGCTTTACATGGAGAGCGTGTAAAATTGCGCGGTCGTTACAAGCGCCCGAACAGTTGCCGCAGGCGGAGTTCCCAGACCTTGAAGGCCGCTTCGCGTACGATCGCCCGGGTCATCTTGGATTGCCCTTCGGTGCGTTCGGTGAAGACGATCGGGATTTCGAGCAGGGCGAATCCCTGGCGCCAGGCACGGTATTTCATTTCCAGCAGGAAGGAGTAGCCGTTCGAAGTGACCCGGTTGAAGTCGATGGCTTCGAGAACGCGGCGACGATAGCACATAAATCCGGCCGTTACGTCCCGGATTGGCATACGGGTCACGCAACGGGTATAGATCCCGGCGGAGTAGGAGAGAATGAGACGGGTAAGCGGCCAGTTTACGACGCGAACCCCCTCTGCGTAGCGGGACCCGATCGCCAGATCGGCCTTGCCTTCGAGCACAGAGGCGATGAGGCGTGAGAGGTCGGCAGGGTTGTGCGACAGGTCTGCGTCCATGCTGCATATGAACGTGTAGTTCCGGTCGAGCGCCCAGTCGAAACCGCGCAGGTAGGCGGTGCCGAGCCCCATTTTTCTTTCCCGCTCGATCAGCGATATACGGCCCGGGTGCTTTTGCATGCGCGCCCGTACGCAGTCCGCTGTGCCGTCGGGAGAGCCGTCGTCCACAACGAGTGCGTGCACTTGCTCGGGCAACGTCATGATTTCGTCGAGGACGACGGGGACGTTTTCCGCTTCGTTGTAGGTGGGAATGATGACCACGGAGCGGTTCGGGCCCGAAGCATCCTGTTTGGAAAAAGGTTCCACGGGGATCGTAAATCGAGGGAACAGCGTGTCGAATATTTCGATTTTTATTATCTTGGCAAGCTACTCATGCCCAAGTCAGGCATCTGACACGGGAGGGAAGCGGCGGTTCCGCGCTCGGGCCGACTCGCCGGATCTCGCTCCCGGGATTTTAGCGGATAGTTAATTTTACGGAAAGATGAAACTCGCCGGATTCTATTCTGATACAAATGCATTGAAGGGTTCGTGCGTCGTTTTTTGCAAACAACTCATGCTATGATCAACCATGGCCGGTGAAACGCGGAAAAAAGCAGGGAAACCTTCCGCAGACGGCGAAGCGGAAGGAAACGGGGTTTCGGCCGCCAGCTGGAACGGCCATTCCGGAGTGCCTGTGGGGGACGAGGTAGCCTCTGGCCTCGACGAGTCCTTCATTTATTATCCGCCCGGCGCGTATACCCATGAGGAACTCGGTTTTTCCGGCGATCAGGTACTCGACATGTACCGCAACATGCTGTTGCAGCGCCGGTTCGAGGAGCGCGCCGCACAGATGTACGGAAAACAAAAGATCGGCGGATTTCTGCATCTCTATATAGGGCAGGAAGCCGTATCTACCGGGTCGGCATGCGCCATGGAGATCGGCAAGGATTCGGTAATCACCGCCTATCGCGACCACGGACTCGGCCTGGCGCTCGGCATGACGCCGAACGAATGCATGGCGGAACTCTTCGGCAAGGTCGGCGGCTCTTCAAGAGGCAAGGGGGGGTCGATGCATTACTTCAAGAAGGAGCTCAATTTCTATGGAGGACATGGCATTGTTGGAGGCCATATCGCCGTCGGAGCCGGTATTGCCTTTGCGCACAAGTACAAAGGAGACGGCGGGGTGTGCCTGACCTATCTGGGTGACGGCGCTGTGGGACAAGGCTCCTTCCACGAGACCATGAATCTGGCTGCTTTGTACGAAACGCCTTGCGTCTTCGTGATCGAGAACAACGAGTACGCTATGGGTACGGCCACTCACCGAGCGTTCGCGCAGACCGACTTTCACCGGTATGCCCATAGTTACGGCATGATCTCTTCGCTGGCCAGCGGCATGGATATTTTCAGTGTCTACAAGGCCATGTCCGATCATATTGCCCAGGCCCGGAACAACCGCCCGTCGATTCTGGAAGTGCGCACCTATCGGTATCGAGGCCATTCGATGAGCGATCCGGCGAATTACCGGACCAGGGAGGAACTGGACGCCAGGAAGGAAGAAGATCCGATCATTCGTCTCAAGGGCTACATGCTTGAGCGCGAATTGTCGTCGAACGAGGAGTTTGATGCGGCGGACGACGAAGTTAAACGGATAGTGATGGATGCGGTTGCCTTCAGCGAAGCGAGCGATGCGCCACCCATTCGGGAGATATACGAGCATGTGTATTCGCAGGCGGATTATCCTTTTTTAACCGATTGATTCCAGGATATGGCTGTATTGCAACTTCGCGAGGCGATTCGCGCCGCCATGGTGGAAGAAATGGAGCGCGATGCGGGCGTTTTTCTGATCGGGGAAGAAGTCGCCGAATACAATGGGGCGTACAAGGTCAGTGAAGGGATGCTGGATCGTTTCGGCGCCGACCGGGTACTCGACACGCCAATCAGCGAAAGCGGGTTTTCAGGGCTGGGTGTTGGCGCTGCGATGGCCGGATTGCGCCCCATCGTAGAATTCATGACCTTCAATTTCTCGTTCGTAGCCTTTGATCAGTTGGTCAACAATGCGGCGAAGATCCGGTACATGTCGGGAGGGCAATTCTCGATGCCGATCGTTTTCCGGGGACCGAACGGCGCCGCAGGCCAACTGGCCGCTACCCATAACACGGCTGTCGAATCGCTTTACTCGTATTTCCCCGGACTCAAAGTCGTAGCGCCGTCCAATCCGGACGATGCGAAGGGACTCCTGAAGTCAGCTATCCGAGACGACGATCCGGTGATTTTCCTCGAAAGCGAATCGATGTATGGCTTGAAGGGGGAAGTTTCCGATGCCAGGGACTACATGATTCCTTTGGGTAAAGCGCGCATTGCGCGGGAAGGCGCCGACGTTACTATCGTCGCCCATCAGAAGAGTTACTGGCGTGCGATGGAAGCCGCCGACCGACTGGCCGAAGCCGGATACGACGCCGAAGTCGTCGACCCGCGGACGATTCGCCCGCTGGATATCGAAACGATCGCGGCATCCGTCAAAAAGACGAACCGGCTTGTCGTCGTGGACGAAAGCAATCCGTTCGCCAGTTTTTCGTCGGAGGTGGCATGTCAGATACAGGAGCGCGCGTTCGACTGGCTGGATGCTCCGGTCATGCGGGTGACAGCCAAGGATGTCCCGGCTCCGTACGCAAAAAATCTGATCGAGTATTACATGCCTCGTACTGAGGAAATCGTAGCGGCCGCCAAACAAGTACTGTACGCAAACTGAAGGTACGGGCTGTCTTTTTTCGATACGCCTTCTCCGACCTGGAAAACATCCCCGCCTTCGTATCATGCCGGATAAGACTGTACGAAGCTCGCAGCAAAGCGCATTGTTACACAAGGACATAATCTGAATACCAGACCATGCCCATCCCTGTTGAAATGCCCAAAATGAGCGATACCATGGAGGAGGGCGTCCTCGTGGCATGGCTTGCAGAAGAGGGGGACGCCGTATCGTCCGGGGATATTATTGCACAGGTCGAGACGGACAAGGCCACGATGGACCTTGAGGTGTACGATGACGGGGTATTGTTGAAAAAGGTCATTCCGGCGGGCGCTGCCGTACCGATCGGCGGCCTGATCGCTGTGCTCGGCAAGGCCGGCGAAGACATTTCCGTATTGCTTGCCGGGTATGACGGCGCCGCAGGCGCTCCTGCAGAAGCATCGACTTCCGAGGCGCCTGTCCCTCCGGCAGGCGATGGGGCCGTGCAGCCCGCTGCGCCGGACGCTGAATCGGATACGACCTTTGCCGGAGACGACGGGCGCTTAAAGAGTTCGCCGCTTGCCCGCCGCCTGGCTGACGAACACGGTATTGTATTGCAGCAGGTCGCCGGCAGTGGCCCGGAAGGGCGTATTGTGAAGCGGGACGTGGAAGCAGCTATCCGGCGGCATACGCCCGCTCCGGGCGTCTCGTCGGGATACCGAATGCCGACCACCATGATTGAAATGCCTGCGGAGGATGTTTCCGAAGCCGTGCGTCTTTCGCAGATGCGAAAGACCATTGCACGCCGCCTTTCGGAGAGCAAGTTCACATCGCCCCATTTTTATCTGACCGTGGATGTGGATGTGGAGCGCGCCGTGGCGGCCCGCGCACGCATCAATAAGCAGGCGGAAGCCGCCGGCGGGGTGAAGATTTCGTTCAACGACTTCGTTACGAAGGCTTGTGCACTGGCGCTGCGCGTGCATCCTGCCGTCAATGCCTCCTGGGGCGAGCAGGAGGGTGTGGTCCTTCAGCATCGACATGCCCATGTCGCCGTCGCCGTAGCCATAGACGATGGACTGGTCACGCCGGTTATCCGACACGCTGACCGGAAGGGACTGGCGCAGATCGCCACGGAAACCCGGGAGCTGGCGAAGCGCGCCCGCGATCGCGCGCTGCAGCCGGAAGACTGGGAAGGGTCCACATTTACGACAAGCAACCTCGGCATGTACGGCGTCGAGGAATTTACAGCCATCATCAATCCCCCGAATGCGTGTATTCTCGCTGTCGGAGCCATTCGCGACGAGGCGGTAGTGAAAGAAGGCGCGGTCGTTCCCGGCAAGCGTATGAAACTGACGCTTTCGTCCGATCACCGCGTGGTGGACGGCGCCGTCGCCGCCGCCTTTATCGGGACGGTGCGGAGCCATATTGAAGAGCCGCTTTCCATGTTGCTGTAGTGAGCCGATTCAGGATCGCACACGTATCGGATTTGCATTTCGGCAAGATTTCGCATCCCGGGGTCGTTGGGGCGCTTATCGATGAAATCAACGAGTTGGACGTTGACCTCGTCGCCGTAAGCGGGGATCTGACACAACGGGCCCGCGTTGTCGAATTCGAAGAGGCTGCCGCCATGCTTGCGGCCCTGCAGCCGCCGGTCGTCGTCGTTCCCGGTAACCATGACGTATCTCCCTGGTGGCAGCCGTTCCAGCGCATTTTTACGCCCTTCGAGCGGTATCGCCGGTTCATTCGCTCCGATGTGGCTCCGTTCTTCCGGATGGACGGCGTGGCCGTGCTTGGCCTGAATTCGGCCCGCCGGTGCACGATCAAGGGAGGGCGCATCGACGAACGCATCTGCGAGGATATCACCGATCGTCTGTCGCCCATCCCGTCGTCTGTGTTCAAGGTGCTTGTAGTGCATCACCAGTTGTCGCGTATGCAGGCGCTCTGGTCGCATGACGTAGCCCGGTATGCCCCTCGTGCGCTCGACCGGGCAGGCGAGGCCGGCGTATCTCTCATCCTGTGCGGGCATCTTCATGTTTCCCATGTCGAACCCCTTGAGATTACCCTGGAAACGAATCCCATGCACCGGATTGTGGTTGCCATTGCCGGGACCGCAACCAGTACTCGCGGCCGTCGCACATATCGTTCCCGGAATCACTACAATGTGATCGACATTGAGGCAGGTATTTTCTCGATAGAGGGCAGGCAGTATCTGGTCGAAGAGAGCCGATTCGTATCCGAAGGCGTGACCCGGTTCAGGCGGTGAAGGACACATACGGTTTTTTGCGCTGTTCGTTTTCTTTTCCCGTTTTCCGGGCCTATTTTCCGATAGGGATACTCTGATTAAGTCCGTAAAGCTCAGAGGCTGCAGGGGGTGCGCCGGCAAGGAATGCCGAAGCAGTGCGGCAAGCGCCACATAATAAGGAATGACGCGGCCAGCGTGCCCCTCGCAGCCTCCCGAAGGGTGCTTTCCGATCGCGATGCTCCGAATCCGCAGTGTTTTCCGCTGATTTCGACGATGGAATCATGACATCGTTTACGTGCGAAAGTAAAGTGCCGGGCGAAGTGATTTTGATCAGAGTATCCATAGGTATTTCCGGGTCTCTTCGGCAAGGAGGAATCGAATGATCGGTTTTCGAAAAGCAATCTTTTCCGCCGGAACAGGCATGGCGTTGCTTGCCTCCTTCGGTTTTCTGGTCGGTAGTACCCGTGCACAACATGCGCCGGTGAAGATGGATGTCGATTATGCGGCCTTCGCGTACGACGAAGCGGTGTCCCTCGTTGAGGTGTATATCGGCGTCGAGGCGGCTTCCTTGGATTTCGAGGCTGCCGAAGCCGATGGTTTCGTAGCGTCTTTGCCACTGCGCCTCGAACTTGCTCCCGGTGCCGCGACGGATACCGGCGAAACCCGGGCGGCGCCCGTGTGGGCCGATTCCACGGTGCTGCGCTTTGCGCTTCCCGACACCGCCGGGATGCATTCCGGGCACTATTTTACGCATCAGATGCGCTCCGCCGTACCGCCCGACGACTATGTGCTGCACCTGACCGTTCCGGATATGCCTGCCCGGCCCGGTCTGCGAATACGGCAAGCGTTCCCGGTGGGTCGCTTCGAACCGGACGGCGCCCCGGCGCTTTCGGACATTACGCTGGCTACCGGCATTGCGCCGAACGCTCGCCGAAACGATCCCTTCTTCAAAAACGGTCTCCTTGTCCATCCCAGTCCCAATCGTCTGTTCGGTGAGGGTTTGCGTCGCATGTATTACTATGCGGAAGCATATGGCGCAGGGGAAATAGGTTCCGACAGAAATACGTACATCGTCTACACGTACGTGGCGGACGCCGATCGCCTGCTCCCGATCGCCGATCTGGAGAACCGCTTAGATCGCACGGTCAGATCCCCCGATGTGCTTGTCGGAAGTTTCGATACCGGCGGACTGCCTACAGGATCGTATGTGTTCCACATGGTGCTGCTCGACGAGCAGAACGAGGGGGTCGTCGAACGGTCGCGGAAGTTTTTCGTGTACAATCCGGGAGTATCCCGCGAGGATCCGGCCATTCTCGAAATCGACTTCGAGACGAGTTCCTATGCGGAGATGTCGGAAGATGAGGTCGAACAGGGTATGGCTCATGCCCGCCTCATTGCGAACGATATGGAAAGGCGTCGAATGCGGAGGCTATCCGAACTGGATGCCCGGCGTCGTTTTCTGATGGATTTCTGGCAAAAGCGCGATGCCCAGCCCATGACGCCGGTCAATGAATTCAAGGAGGGGTTTTATCGCCGCGTGCAGTATGCCAACGACCGGTACACATCGAACATCGAGGCGGGCTGGCAAAGCGATCGGGGTCGGGTCGTCATCACGTACGGGTTGCCTAACGACATCGAACCGCATTTATACGATCAGGCAACGGTTCCCCACGAAATCTGGCAGTACAACAACATTCCGGGGCATGGCCAATCTGTTTTCGTGTTTGCGGACGTTACCGGGTTCGGTAGTTTCGAGTTACTGCATTCCAGTGTGCCAGGCGAGCGATCGCTCCCCAACTGGCAATCGGCGCTGTATCGTCGCTAAGGATACCCTGATCAAAACCGCTTCGCTCGGCACGTCACGTTCGCAAGTACAGGACATCATGATTCCATCGTCGGAATGAGGGGAAGCACTGCGAGTTCGGGGTGTCGCGGACGTGACGCGCCCTTCGGGAGGCTGCAAGGGGCACGCTGGCTGCGTCATTCCTTATTATGTGGCGCTTGCCGCACTGCTTCGGCATTCCTTGCCGGCGCACCCCCGCAGCCTCTGAGCTTTGCGGACTTAATCAGAGTATCCTTGAACGCGGCTGGTGCGCCGCCTAAACATTTTCGCTGATGGCCGATGCCGACGCCGGGTTCCGGCATATATCCGTTCAGGAACTGGCTGCGCACGAGGGGCAGGAGGTTATACTGAAGGGCTGGCTATACAGCAAGCGTGGCTCGAAGCATTTGCTTTTTCTCATGCTGCGGGACGGTACGGGACTGGTGCAGTGCGTCGTAGCCGCGGACAGCGTGGATGTCGATACCTGGCGAATTGCGGACGAGGCCACCCAGGAAAGCGCCCTTGTTGTGACCGGCAAGGTCATTGCCGACGAGCGACAGACGGGCGGCGTCGAGCTGGTCGTTTCCTCGTTGAAACTCGTGGGCGAATCCGAAGGGTATCCCATTACGCCCAAGGAGCACGGGGTCGACTTCCTGATGTCGCATCGCCACTTGTGGTTGCGCAGCCGTCTTCCCTGGGCCATTTTGCGGATTCGTAACCGGTTGATCGTGGCCATCCACACGTTTTTCCAGGAACGCGGATTCTTGCAGATGGATGCGCCGATCCTGACGGGAAACGCCGTGGAAGGCACGTCGAGCCTGTTCGAACTGGATTATTTCGACGAGAAGGCGTACCTGACACAGAGTGGCCAGCTCTATGGAGAGGCGATGGCCATGGCTTTCGGGCGCATCTACACGTTCGGCCCGACATTTCGCGCCGAGAAGTCGAAGACGCGCCGTCATCTTACGGAGTTCTGGATGATCGAGCCCGAGATGGCGTTCTTCGATCTGGATACGACGCTGGATCTGGCCGAGGATTTGCTGGTGTATACGATCGGGGAAGTGTTGGAGCATTGCTCCGAGGAACTGACGATGCTCGAACGCGATCCGGCGCGGCTTGAGTGCGTTCGCAAACCCTTTCCCCGCATTTCGTATACGCAGGCCGTTGCATTGCTGCGCAGCGACGAAACGGCCGATATGCTGGCTGCCAGGATTCAGGCGCTGGAGGAAGAAAACGCGGCGCTTTCGGAAGAACTCGCTGTAAACCGGAATCGATACGGTCAGTCGAAGAAGTCCGAACGGCGGCGCCTGGACGCCCGCGAGATCGCCATCCACCGGCGCACCGGGGAGATCGCCGAGGCTCTGCAAAACCTGCCGGTATGGAAAGCATCTGCGCGATCCTTCGAATGGGGATCCGATTTCGGGGGTAGCGACGAAACGGTATTGACCTGGCATTTCGACCGCCCGGTCATGGTGCACCGGTATCCTGCCGCCGTAAAGGCATTCTACATGAAACGGGACCCCGACGATGCACGACTTGCCATGGCGCTGGACGTGCTGGCGCCGGAGGGATACGGGGAGGTTATAGGAGGCGGCGAACGAGCGACGGACCTTGCCTTTCTCGAAGAACAGATTGCCGCGCACCAGTTGCCGAAGGAAGCGTTCGAATGGTATCTGGACCTGCGCCGGTTCGGTTCCGTGCCGCACGCCGGATTCGGTTTGGGCCTCGAACGTATGCTTACATGGATTGCAGGGATCGATCACGTGCGGGAGACGATCCCGTTTCCGCGGCTCATGGGGCGCATTGCGCCATGATGAATGTATTGGCAGAGATGATCGCCGGGAAGCACGCACTGGAACAAACCGATAGGGCACGGTATACGAAATGGTCTTTGTTTCCCGCCTTGCCCCGAATTTCCACTATCTATCCATAAACTTGCTATGCAAGGAAACGGGTTCAAAATCTCCCTGCTCGCATTTTTCTTTGCCCTGTCGGCCTGGTATCTCTATCCGACCGCCCGGAATTATTTCATCCAGCAGCGGATAAACGGGCTGGAGGAGCAGGAACGAGCCGAGTATGAACGGGAGAATCTTCAGATAATCAGAAACGTCAAGGAGGATGCGCTGAAGCTCGGCCTTGACCTGCAGGGGGGCATGCATGTCACCATGGAGGTCCGGACCGACGCGCTGATCCGGGAGTTGGCCACGGATGTAGATCGGACCTTCGAGGAAGTACTGGCCGCTGCCCGCGTGTCGTCCGATGAAACGGGCAATTCCATTATCGATGCGTTTGTGATGGAGTTCGAACGGCGCGATCCCGATGCCCGTCTGTCCCGATATTTTCGGGATTCCGGTGCAGGCATTACACGCCGGTCGACCAACGCCGAGGTATCGCAATACCTCCTCGATCAGGCCGACAACGCGATCAATCGGGCCATCTCCATTATCAGAGACCGGGTGGATCGCTACGGGGTGACCGAGCCGTCCATCCAGAAACAGGGTACGCGTCGCGTTGTGGTCGAATTACCCGGTATCGACGATCCCGAGCGCGTGCGGAATCTGCTGAAGGGCACGGCCCGCCTCGAGTTTCATCTCATGGCCGAACCGGAGGAATTACTGCGTTCCTTGCAGCAGGTGATCGCCTATTATGATATACAGGTGGATACCACCGACGCGGCGATAGAAGAGGAAGGAGAGGTTGATGCAGAGGCCGACTCGGTTGCTGCCGACCCGAACCTGTTTGACGATCCCGAGACCGGACCAGTCAATCCACTGCTGGAAGTCATGCAGCCTATCGGGGAGGGGGTCCTTTTTGGACTGGTTTCCGAGCAGGACACGGCGCGCGTTAGCGAGTTGCTCTTGCTTCCCGCCGTTCGGGAAGCGCTTCCGATCGGCGTGGACCTTCTTTACGAAGCGAATCCCGTCGGACTGACGGAAGATGGCCTGGAAATGTATTACCTGCTTGGCGTTCGGGATCAGATCGAATTGTCGGGCGAAGTGATTACCTCGGCTCGCGTCGATTTCGACGAATTGAATCTTCCGGAAGTCACGATGGTGATGAACTCGGAAGGATCGCGCACCTGGGCCCGGTTGACCGGGGCGAATGTAGACAAAAACATTGCTATCGTACTGGACGGGGTGGTTTATTCGTACCCGACCGTCATCAATCGTATCGTGGGCGGACGTTCGTCTATCACCGGGCTGGACAGCCGTGAGGAGGCCCAGGACATAGTCACGGTGCTAATGTCAGGCGCACTGCCCGCGCCGGTGGATATCGTTGAGGAGCGTACGGTTGGACCGAGTCTTGGCAGGGCTTCCATCCGGGCCGGTTTCATTTCGATCATGGTGGGGCTGGGTCTGGTCGCGATTTTCATGATATTCTATTACCGTACGGCCGGGCTGGTTGCAGATCTGGCCCTGTTGTTCAATATCATTTTCATCTTCGGAATATTGGCCGCCTTCAAAGCTACGCTTACCCTGCCCGGTATTGCCGGTATCGTGCTGACCATCGGTATGGCGGTAGACGCCAACGTACTGATCTTCGAGCGAATACGCGAGGAACGCGCTACCGGAAAAACGCTGAAAGCTGCTATCGATGCCGGTTACTCGAAGGCGTTCAGCGCTATTTTCGACGCGAATGTGACCACGTTTTTCGTCGGCGCCATTCTGTATTCGTTTGGTGTCGGCCCCATTCAGGGATTTGCGGTGACACTGATGGCAGGCATCCTTTCGTCGCTGTTTACGGCCATTATCGTTTCCCGGATCGTATTCGACTATATGGTGATCAAGCGGCGAATGAACATCGGTTACGGATGACGGAAGCCCGAATCGTCCTCCGTCCGCAGGCGCGCTTTCGAAAGAGAAAGAACGATGAGAATTTTTGAAACCACCAAATTCGATTTCATAGGCAACCGGAAGAAGGCGTACGTCTTCTCAGGAATTCTGCTCTTGCTGAGTATCGGGTCGCTGATCGTGCGAGGCCTTGAACTGGGCATTGATTTTCAGGGGGGCATGGAGTTTGTCGTCGAAAGCCCGATGGAACTGGAGCCGGTAGCAGTGCGCGGCCAATTAGCCACGGTGCTGGGCTCCGAGCCGGAGGTAAAAACGTTCGGTGCAAGGCAGGTGCTTATTCGTACATCCGTAGAAGGAGATATTTCGGACATTCAGAACCGGATCGTGGAAGGCATCGCCGAAGGATTTGCCGGCTCCAATCCGGAGGTCGTCAAAACAGACGTAGTAGGCCCGCGTTTCGCCGAGGATCTGAAGCAAGGAGCCATCTGGGCTATCCTGGGTGGCCTCCTTGTAGTTTTCGTCTATATTCTTCTGCGTTTCGAGTGGCGATTTGGCATAGGCGCGGTGACGGCCTTGTTCCATGACGTCACGATCACGCTGGGCATTTTCTCCGCGGCGGCTGGCGTACTGCCGTTTTCGCTTCAGATCGACCAGGCTCTTATCGCCGCTTTTTTGACGATTGTTGGCTATTCACTCAACGACACGGTGGTCGTTTTCGACCGGATTCGCGAATATTCGAATCTTTTCAAGACAGAGACGTACGACAAGTTGGTGAATCGTTCCATCAACAATACGCTCAGCCGGACGATCGTCACTTCCGGCACAACCTTGCTCGTAGTGGTTGTTCTCTTTATTTTTGGGGGAGAGGTGCTGCGCGGCTTCGCATTCGGTCTTATTCTGGGTGTGACGATCGGTACGTATTCCTCCGTTTTCGTGGCTTCTCCGGTCGTGGTAGAACTCAGGGCGCGGGCGAAAACTGCTCGTAGATGAATGTTTGACGCGTAGGCGTTCAGGGATCGTCGGCGCTGAATCCCGAGAGGTTTTTATGAAATACGATGTCGAAGAACAGGGTCGCTTAGCGATTATCGCTTTGGAAGGAAACATTCTGGGTGGCCCCGACGGCACGAAATTGCATGATCGGTTGCACGAATTAAAAGACGCGGGCAAGCGTCATGTTGTGGTTGATCTGTCCAGTGTCCGGTTCATGAACTCAAGCGGGCTCGGCATGCTGATCAGCGCCATGACGACGATGCGCAACGCCGGGGGAGATTTTCGTCTGGCCGGTATGGGCGCCGGTATTCGCTCGCTGCTCGCGATTACCCGGCTCGATACGGTATTCAAGCACTACGAATCCGTTGACGAAGCCGTTCACAGCTACGAAGAGGATCCGCCGGCGCCGGCATAGCCGGGCATTGCATACCGGTCGTCAGGCGGCTGTATCTATTAAATGCGCAATGCAAACAGTTTGGCTTGTCTGTGAGTCTGAAAAAAATTGCTAAAGATTCGGAAGAATACAAAGAATAGATACAAAATCAAGGCTTGATTATAATGGGGGTCACAGTCGTCATAGGGACGCAATGGGGAGACGAGGGCAAAGGCAAAATAGTTGATCTCCTCAGCCCGAGCGTGGATATCGTGGCGCGTTATCAGGGAGGGGCAAACGCGGGTCACACGATCTGCTGGGGGGACGAAACTTTTGTGCTCCATCTCGTTCCGAGCGGTATTTTTCACGAACATGTGACCTGTGTGATCGGTAACGGCGTCGTACTGGACCCCGTGGCGATCATGGAAGAAATTCGCATGATCCGCGATCTCGGATACGATGTGGACGGGCGACTCCTTATTTCACACGATGCGCATCTGATCATGCCGTATCACAAGCGCATCGAGGAAGCGCGCGAAAGAATGCGTGACGCGGGCGCCATTGGTACGACGGGCCGCGGTATCGGGCCGGCCTATGTCGACAAGTTTGCCCGAACAGGCATCCGCGTGGTCGATTTGCTGGACCGGGATACGCTGCGGCGCAAACTCAAACGCGCGATCGAGGAAAAAAACGCGGTGCTTCGCGGCGTGTACGATACCGATGGTTTCGATGTGGAGCAGATCGTCGAAGAATATGTGGAGTTCGATCACTTGATTGATCCGTTCGTTACGGATACGTCGCAGTATCTGGGGCAAGCCTTGCGGGCGGGTAAACGCATCCTCGCCGAAGGGGCTCAGGGGTCTTTGCTCGATGTGGATTTCGGGACCTATCCGTTTGTTACCTCAAGTCATCCTACTGTCGGCGGGTGTTGTACAGGACTGGGTGTGCCCCCCACGGCGGTGAACACGGTGATTGGTATCGTGAAGGCCTACAGCACGCGAGTGGGCAACGGTCCGTTTCCGACGGAGTTGAACGATGCGGCCGGCGAGCGCTTGCGCGAGGTGGGAGACGAGTTCGGCGCAACGACCGGCAGACCCCGGCGGTGCGGGTGGCTGGATCTGGTGGCCCTTCGTTACACGTCCATGATCAACGGGCTGACGGAACTCGCGATCACCAAACTCGATGTGTTGACGGGGCTGGACACGCTCAAGGCGTGTACGGCCTATCGGTACGACGGCAAGGAGACGACGCGTTTTCCAAGCGAAGTGCAAACGCTCGAAAAGGTTGAACCCGTCTATACTTCGTTCGAAGGCTGGTCGGAAGATATTACCGGCGTGAGGCGCATGGACGATTTGCCGCTGGCCGCCCAGCGCTATCTGCGCTTTTTGAGAGACTCGCTCGATGTCCGGATTTCCATGATCTCAACAGGTCCCAAGCGGGATCAGATCATTTCGGAGCCTGTCGTTTTGGACACAGTAGATATTCGCCCTGCCGGTACAGGAGGGTAATAGCTCCCCGTACGGGGCGATCGAACAGTACAGGAGGCCTGACCATGAAGGCGTATCGCCATTCCGTACGATTCAAGCTTGGCCTGGTTGTACTGGCCGTGATGATTTCGGTGGCTTCGCTTGTGTACACCAGCCAGACCGTAGATCGTCTGCGCGAACGCGAGCAGTTCGTTATCCACTTATGGGCGGCAGCGCAGGAACGGATTGGTTCTGCCCGGGAAAATCCGCACCTGCCGGTATTTGCCGAGATAGAGCAACAACTGGTCGAGTCCGCTGTACCGAACGGTCCTATTTCTCCCGAGACTCTTTCGCGGTATCGTAGTGCGCTCGCATGGTCCCGGACCATGCCCCCTGCCGAAGATGTAACGCTTGCCACTGAGATCATATTGCAGGGAGGGTTCGGTATCCCGGCGATCATCATAGATTCGACCCAGTCGATGCCCGTGTCCTGGCGGCATGTACCTTTTCCTGTTCCGGATTCGCTCGAGGGATTGTCGCAGGAGGAGCGGTCTGAGATCCTGCGAAGCCTGAACGACCGCGCCCGCGCCATGGCGCAGGATTACGAACCGATCGCTATTGAATATGGCGTGTCTCCGGAGCCATTCAAACAATACGTGTTCTACGACGATTCGAGGTTGATTCGAGAGCTCAGAATTTTTCCTTTTCTGCAACTGTTTTTTGTGGCCTTTTTCATCCTGATCGGGTATCTCGGATTCTCGTATGTGCGTCGCAGCGAGCAAAGCAGTCTCTGGGTTGGCATGGCGAGAGAAGCGGCGCACCAATTGGGTACGCCGATTTCCAGTTTAATGGGATGGGTCGAGTTACTCAGGGGGGATGCTTTATCCAGTAAACAGAAGCATGGTGCGCTGCAGGAAATGGAGCGCGATGTGGTGCGGCTTGAACGGGTCACCGCCCGGTTTTCGGATATAGGTTCTCTGCCAAGACTCGAGGTGGGTGCAGTGGCGCCGGTTATTGAGGCGGCAGCGGATTATGTGCGCAAACGTATCCCCCAAAGGGATGGGTTTGTCGAGTTGAACGTGAAAATCACCGGGGCGCTGTATGCGCCGCTGAATGCGGAGCTGTTCGAATGGGTGATAGAGAATCTCCTCAAGAACGCGCTTGACGCCATGGAAATGGCCGGCGGCGTCATCGATGTGCATGCCTCCCAGGCGGGAAAAAGCATTCGGATAGATATACGCGATACCGGTAAGGGCATTGATCGGAAAAACTGGAAAAACATATTTCGGCCCGGCTATAGCACCAAGAAACGGGGCTGGGGGCTTGGATTGAACTTGGCCAGGCGTATTGTTGAGGATCACCATGGCGGGAGCCTCGTGCTGCTGCAATCGCGTCCCGATCAAGGAAGCACCTTTCGGATTACGGCGCCGGCTGCGAAAAAGCCCTGATGCGGTTTTCTAACGCTTCGCTGCCGCTCTCCGCGATAGCAATGAAGATGTCGTCGCGTTGCCGCCAGATCAGGACATTCGCTTCGCCGGAATTGCGCAGTTCGAAGAGGTCTTCCGCTTCGATGCGTTCGAGCACATCGCTGGCCAGTTGGAATCGGCGCCCGTGGATGTCGAGGAACGCATACGAGTAGGCGTAGAGCACAATGTTGCCGGATTCGTCCGTGTTCCGGTACATCAGGACGGGTATCTTTGCTCCGTCGCCCGCATCGTGGATAGACACGCCCGTGAGTTCGGCGTCTTCGATGGCGGGTACGTCGATCTGCCGGCCCAACAATTCACGCACATAGCGTCCGGCCCGATCGGATTCGGCAGTCTCGAATTCGGCTTTGACGTGTCTGGCCTGCTTAGCCGATAAGGAGACCAGATTCGTTTCCTGAGAGCGTTTTGTGAGGTTCGAGATACCGTATCCGACCAAGCCGGACGCCAGGACGATCAGTAGCGCGGGGATGGCCACGCGAAGCGACTTTGGCGCATTGCCCGCATGGTGGTTCTCAGGAGGAACAGACATGCCCGATTGTTTGCAAGGCGGCTGCCGAGGTTTTATGAAAAGAGGATATTTACCGAATTGCCCTTGCGGATGCCAAGGAGTTCCGCAGCGTTCCCCGAATTGACCGCAACTTCGAGCAAATTGCTGCTGTTATACTGCAAAAGCGGCTCGCCGGCCTCCACGGAGGCGTACGTGTGCTGGACGCCTTCGAGGATGGTGTTGCCTGCAAAGCATTTGACGGGTCTACCTCCTCGCCTTTTCTCGACCATCTCGCGGGAAATGTTGGTGATGCAGTTGCCGAAGCGGTCGATATGCACTACCCATCCTTGTACGCCCTGATCGTCCATAATCGGGAGGGCCCATTTCATGGGCGCGAGTTCCTCTATAGCGCTGCCGAGGCGTTCTATGGGTATGCCGTTCGCGAGATGAGCCGCCACCGCCGAAAAGATGTCGCGTCCGTGGAAAGTTCTGGAAGGGGTATCGCTGCGCCAGTACTCGGGCCGGTCGAGGCACACACAGACATCGGGCGCCGTCCCATCGAGGATCAGCGGAAAAATGCCGTTATCCGGTCCCGTGAAGAAGTGTTTTCCGCAACGAAGCGCTACGGGGCGCCGGTCTGTCCCGACGCCCGGGTCCACCACGGCCATGTGTATGGCGCCGGCGGGAAAGCACCATGCGGCGTCACGCAACACGAAGGCGCATTCCATGATGTCCTGCGGTGCGATCGCATGAGAGATATCCACAATCCGCGCGTTGGGGCACAGGCGAAGGATGACGCCTTTTATAGCCCCGACATACGCATCCTGCGTCCCGAAGTCTGTCGTAAGGGTTATGATTGCGGACACGGCGACGACCTGTACAATGGCATGCTCCAAGGTACGAAGAAACCTTGGGATACTCTGATCAAAACCGCCTCGATCGGCGCTTCACGTTCGTACGTAAAAGATATTATAATTGCATCGTCGGAATTAGCGGGAAACGCTGCGGATTCGGGGCAGTGCGGGCGTGAAGAGTCCTTCGGGAGGCTGGAAGAAGCACGCTGGCCGCGTCATTCCTCATTATGTGGGGTCTGCAACACTGCTTCGTCATCCTTGCCGGCGCATCCCTTTCAGTCTCTGAACTTGGCGGACTTAATCAGAGTACCCCAAGGCTCTCGCCACGTCGCGCCAGCCGGCGCAGGATCATGGATGTTGATCCGGAGGCGGAACGAGCGGAACGTAGCACGGTACGCCTTTTTTACGGATCAGAGGAACTATGTCCCTACGAGGGCAAAACATAGGGAGCAGGGGAGAAGATATTGCCGCCGCGTATCTGGAATCCATCGGGTACCGCATTCTCGATCGCAATTACCGGTTCGGGCGCCTGGAGATCGATCTGGTATGCCGCGAACCATCCGGCGATGATTCCGACACTTTTTCCGGGCAAGGCGAGATCGTATTCACCGAAGTAAAAACCCGTTCCGGTCTCGGGTTCGGACGTCCTGAGGAAGCCATATCGGCGAGAAAGCGGCGTCATATTGCGCAGGCGGCGCAGGCCTGGCTCCGTGAGCGCAGCATGGAGCAGGCGCCTTGCCGGTTCGATGTAATTGCGGTCGTGTTGCAGAAAAATGTCGATCCTGTCGTTACACATTTCAAGCAGGCATTCTGGGCCTCATACTAAAGGAAGGCAGGTATGTGTGAGGGCTGCCGATTTCAATGCTTTCTGTCCCCGTGTATCCTTTAACTCACGAAGTTTTCTTTTTTCGGTATTTTCACGAGCGGTCTTCGCGTACAGGCGCACCTTCTTCACCAACCCGGTTTTACGATCCATGGCCAGGAAAATCAGCAAGTCAGAAGCGGAGTGGAAAGACGATCTTTCCCCCGAACAGTACAGAATACTTCGCAAAAAGGGCACTGAACCGGCGTTCTCCGGCGCCTGGTGCGATCACAAGGACCCAGGGTCTTATATCTGCGTGGCCTGCGGTCAGTCGCTTTTCGACTCCGACACCAAGTACGACTCCGGTAGCGGATGGCCCAGTTTTTACCAGCCGGCGAGTGAAGACGCTGTCGAAACGGAGGAAGACCGCAGTCTGGGCCGGGTGCGCACAGAGGTGTTGTGTTCCCGGTGCGATTCCCATCTCGGGCATGTGTTCGAAGATGGTCCGAATCCCACCGGGTTGCGGTATTGCATCAATTCCGCGGCGCTCGATTTTGAAGAGGATGCAGAGTGAGCGGCATGTCGAGAGTGCTTTTGCTGAATCGCCGGGATGGCGACGTGGAGGCGTCGGTCTGCGAGATGGACGAATCCCGTTTGCCGGAAGGGGACGTGCTCCTGGACGTGCGGTATTCAGGCCTCAACTATAAGGACGCCCTGGCGATTACCGGACGAGGCAAAATTATTCGCGGCGCCTGGCCGTTTGTACCGGGGATCGATCTTGCCGGGAAGGTGCGCGCTTCCGATTCGGAGGCGTACAAGCCGGGAGATCTGGTGATCGGTACGGGCTGGGGGCTGGGAGAATCCCACTGGGGCGGGTATGCCGAGGCGCAGCGTGTGGACGCAGCCAAATTGCTCCCGCTCCCGGAGGGAATGTCCCTTGAAAAAGCCATGCTGGCCGGGACGGCGGGGCTTACGGCTATGCTTGCCGTGATGGAACTGGAAGCGCATGGCGTCGGAGCGAGAAAGGGCGAAGTGCTTGTGACCGGCGCATCGGGCGGCGTGGGGAGTTTTACCGTGGGGTTGCTGCATGAAGCGGGATACCGCGTGGCGGCCTCGACAGGGAGTCCGGATGCGCAGGACTGGTTGGAGCGTCTCGGCGCAGACCGGATCGTCGAACGCGAGGCGCTTGCCACAGGCGCCGCGCGCCCGCTGGACTCGGCGGAATGGCTCGGCGCCGTGGATGTCGTGGGCGGGAAAACGCTGGAAGCGCTCCTGTCCCGCCTGAAGCGTCACGGGACCGCCGTGGCGTGCGGGCTGGCCGGGGGGCATGCTTTGCACACTACGGTGTTTCCGTTCATCCTGCGGGGCGTGCGTCTGATCGGGGTGGATACGAACACATGCCCCGTTCCCGTGCGGCGGCAAGCTTGGGCGCGGCTTGCCCGTTGGATGACCGACGATCTGGCGGAGCGTCTTCTTGCGGATACGATCGGGTTGGACGATCTTCCATCGTATAGCGAACGGCTTCTGTCCGGCGCGATCCGTGGCAGGCTGCTGGTGGATGTGAGGAAGTAGCCGGGGTTTTCCCAGTGCTTGTAACTCTTTACGTATCGTCGCATCATGTCTGTGCGGGTGCTGTTTGTGACGCTGATTGTTCTCCTTGCCGCCAATCTCGGCATGGCGATATGGTATCGTATGGACCCGCCGGAGGCCTCTCAATCGGAGGATGCGCCTGCTTCGGGGTCGTCTTCGTACGATCTGCAGTATTATGACGATAATGCAGGTACCTTGCCCCCGCCGTATTATTACGCTCCCGGGATGGCGCTTCCTTTCTATGCAGAATTTCAGGGCGGCTTTTCTGCCGATGCGGACTTTACGTTGGCGCCCGATCTGTATGCCCATGCCGCCACGCTTACCGTTGCGCGCATTGTCGATGGGGAAACGGGGTGTTAAAGGAGCACTTTAAGCTCCTTGTATCATGATCGAATTCGAATTCGATCCCGGAGAAAGCAAGCGAAATTTCCAGCTCCTACCCCGTACTCTGCATCGCTGCCGCAATGCCGTTGATGCTCAGGAACAGGGCCTGCCGAAGCGCATCCTGTGTTTCTTCCAGCTCGGCGGCCCTATACCGCTTGATAAGTTCGACCTGTAGCAGGTTAAGTACGTCCGTGTAGGGATTGCGCAGGAAAATGGATTTCTGAATGACCGGGTTACTGTCGAGTAGCTCGTTTTGCCCGGTGATCCAGAGAATCATGTCATGCGCCCTGCGGAAATCTTCGGCGATCCGTTCGTGGATATGGGCGCCTTTGGAGGAATCCTCCAATTCCCTGTAGTGCTGCGAGATATCGAACCGCGCCCGCGCCATTTCCCGTTGCGCACTGTTCACGACGGCCCGGAAGAAGGTCCATTCCCGATAGAGCGTCCGGAGCCGGGATAGCATCTCCGGGTCTTCTTCCGCGAGCGAGGCCAGTCCGTATCCCGTTCCGAACCAGCCCGGCAGTGTGTACCGTGTCTGGGTCCATGCGAAGACCCACGGGATGGCCCGCAACGATTCGAAGTGTACCTCATGCGCAGAACCGCGCGAAACAGGCCGCGAAGCGATGGGCAACCGGCTTATCTGCTCGATCGGGGTGACTTGCGTATACCACGGCCAGAGGGCGCTGTCTTCGATAAGCCCTCGATAAGCTTCCATGGAGTTGCCCGCAATGCGATCCAGCACCTCGACATTTCCGGGCGCCGTCCCATAGTCGTTTTTTCCGTTCCGCCGCGATCCCGAGGCCGTGCTCACGATCATCGCACTGACAATCTGCTCCAGGTGTCGCCGGGCAATGTCCGGTAGCGCATACCGGAACGAGATGACCTCTCCCTGCTCGGTAAACCGGATTTGTCCATTATGCACGACGGGCGGCATGGCGAGAATAGCCTGATTGGCCCGGCCGCCTCCACGCCCGACTGTACCGCCCCGGCCGTGAAAAAGCCGCAGTGTTACCTCATGATCCCTACAGACAACGCCCAGGTCTTTTTGCGCCTTGTGCAGCGCCCAGTTGGCCATCCAGTATCCGCCGTCTTTGTTCGAATCCGAGTAGCCAAGCATGATTTCCTGGAAACGCCCGCGGGATTCGAGGTGCTTGTTGTACACGGGGTTGGAGAAGAGCGCGCTCATGAGCGCGTCCGCCTCTGCCAGGTCTTCGATCGTTTCGAAGAGAGGTACGATATCGATCGGACAGGACAATTCCCCGTCCTGTATGCCCCAGAGTCCAACCACCTTTGCCAGCAACATGGCCTCCAGCACGTCGCTTACGGTATGCGTCATGCTGATGACGTAACTGCCCATGGCGGACGGCTCTCGGTCAAGAATTTCCCGGACGGCCTCGAAGCTTTCCACGACTTGCTGCGCCATTTCGGGCAATTCGGCGTTGCGCGGCGCCAGAGCGCGCGGGTTTTCCAGTTCGCCGGCGAGCAGATCGATTTTTTCGGATTCGTCGAGGCTGGCGTAATCGTCGTGTACGTTTGCGGAGCGCAGGATAGCCGTTACGGCCTGCTCGTGTATGCGGCTGTGCTGTCGTACGTCCAGCGCCGCCATATGAAACCCGAATGTGCGCGCCCGGACGAGAATGCGCTGCAAGTGACCGGCTTCGGCATAGGCTTCGTAGCCCGTTCCGACGAGACATTTCCGGAGCGTATCCAGGTCCCGGACAAAAGCCGCACCGCTGTAGCTGCATGCACTGCCCGTTTCCTGACGGTCCCGGTGCGGCGTATCCCGGTCCAGCTCGGCCTGCACTTGCTGTGCGAGCCGGAGCAGCCGCTCCATCATATAACTTATCTTGAGCCGGTAGGGCTCGTGGCGGTATATCCGTTGGGCTTTTGCGTCGAGGTCGATATCCTTTGCATCGGCGGCGATCGCATCGTACAGCGCTTGGGGGACGGATACCTGTCGGCTCGAAATACTGAGTTCCCGGCGCAGTTCCACCAATTCTTCATAAAAGATATTGATGGCGGTGAGGCGCTGCTTAGCGAAGGTTCGCCGCGTTACGTCCGCCGTGACATTCGGGTTGCCGTCCCGGTCGCTTCCGATCCAGGATCGGTATTTCAGAAATACGGGGATGTCTCCCGATGTCCCGTAATAGGCATGCAGTCCCCGTCGTACGTCGTCATAGATGTCCGGTATGGTTTCCCGGATCGCATTGCGCAAGAAGTAAAGCCCCTGGTCCACCTCGTCGTCTACGCTGGGCGTATCCGCGCGAATCTCATCGGTGGACAGGAGCAGGGCGATCTGGTTTCGGATATCCGATAGGGCGCGTTCTTTTTCTCTCGGTGTCAGGTGCTCCCGGTTGAGCCGCGACAGGACCCGCGAGATGTGCTGTTGCTTGTACAGGATGCTGAGCCGACGCGCCTCCGTAGGATGCGCCGTCAGCGTCGGTTGGATATCCAGTTGACCGAAGAGTGCGAGAACTTCTTCGTAGGAATATCCCTCTTCCTTGAGATAGTGGATTGCCTCGAGGATGGATTCCGCCCGGGGTTGTTCCGGCGATCCGGAACGGGCCCGATCCCGGTTGATGCGGATGATTTCTTCCTGCTCCGCCTGATTCACCAGATGGAAGAATGCGGTGTAGGCGCGAAGCAGCCAAAGAATCTCCTCGTCGCCAAGCTGCGCAATGCGGTTTTTCGCCTTTATACGGGGCGCCGGGGTATTCTCCGTCACCGCATGCTTGCAGAGCATCCGTAACTCCTCCACCAGGTCGAGGGTGTCCTGCCCTGCCTGCAGGCGTATAGCCTGCCCAAGTAGCTTGCCGAGGAGATTGACCTGCCGGCTCAACGGGCGCGATATGCCCGTGCCCTCTGCCTCGACGTCAAGCCCCGAAAGCTGCATGGCGTGTCCGCATCATGATTTCGACGAGGCAACCTTGCGAGGCATCCTCTTTCCGGGGGAATAGCCGGCGAATTATTCCACCGGCGTTACTGGAATCGTCACGCTTGTCCGATCCCACATCATGGAAAGCGTGGCGGCGGAGCCTTCCTCGTTTGCCTCGAGGGCGATCGTAAACGCCTCGTGGATGTTGTCGGTCATGCTTACCGGGGTTTCCAGGCGCAGGGCATCGTGCTCATCCGAGTAGGAAAAGGCGCCCCACATGCCCAGGCCGGCATTCACGATCAAGGTCCATGTTTCCTCGTTCGGGATGGCGAGGAGAGCATAGGTGCCTGCGGCCAGATCCATGTCTCCGAGCCGAATGTCTTGCGTCACGGTCATTTCTGTGGCTTCGTTAGCGCCCAGACGCCAGACCTGACCGAACGGCACCAGTTCGCCGAAAATTTCCCGGTCGCGCTTGCGAGGCGATCCGTAGTGGATGCTGGCATAGGTTCCATCGTTGAACGAGGTTTGGGTAACGGCCCGCGGACTCAGCGGGTTGGGTGGCTCAATGACGTCCTGTGCGGCGACGGAATGAGCGCCGAAAACGAGAAGGCCTGCTGCGATGAGCAGGGGGAGCAAGGTGCGGTGCATGGTTGCAGTCATGGTGTGATTGTTTTTGTATGGATAAGTGATTGAATATACGACCGGGATCGCATCTATTCGTCGATTTTCTCTACGACGATGCCGGTCGTTTCGATGACGGATACCGTGTCCAGTTCCTGGATGTCCAGCAGACTGTCCATTTGCTCGATGGGGTCTCCGGGCGCTGCGATAACCGGCGAGGTGAAATTCAGATAATCCTGGAAACGGATACCGCCCACGGTACGCGCATTGTACGCTTCCCGGAAGCGTGTCCCGGAATCGCTTGTTTCGTAATCGTACGCAAAATAGTCCATGGTGTGGCGGTCGCGGTGAAACCAGTACACGAACCGGTCCTGGTAGTCGCGGCCTCCTCCTTCCTGTCGAAAGGTCACTTCGATTTCGTGGTACGGCTCGCCCTTGACGGTTTCCTCGGCCAGATACCGGGTTTGTACGGCGTTGTCGGTCAGCTTGAAAGGCAACAGCATGAAGTAGGAGACGGCGTTGAGGGAGAAGGAATACCTGGCGGCCGTCTCCTCCGGCAGGTCCACGCGCGCCCCGTCTATTTCCCGGTAGAACCCGTCGTTATTCAGTACGTCCCGGATATACCCGACCGAATCCGGTCGCTCGCGTTCGTACTGGAACATTCCTCCGTTCAGCATGATCGTGTAGTGGTATTCCCGGAAGTCGAAACCGATTTTCACCCGGTCCGCGTGTTCGCCGCCGTGTGCAAGGACAGCCTGCCGTACGATATCCGCGGCTTTGTTCTGGCCGGGCGTCTGCTCGGATGGTTCGCCGCCGCATGCGGCAAGGGCAAGAAGCGCGGCGCCTGTCAGGGTTGTGATCCTACGGGTCGATAAACGAAGCATTTCTTCGACAGAATTTACAAGGTTGAGGGGATGTCAATCCCAGGGAAGACGGTCCAGTTGCACGCCAAGCAGCCAGCGGAAGGCGAAGGGCGCGTCGCTGTCCGCATATTCGTAATCGTTCGCCCACAGGGGAAAGCGCGCCACGAGCACAAGATCGGACAGGAAGTCGGATTGTCGGATCCAGCGGTCGAATCCCTGCAGGCGATTAAGATCGTACCGCACGCCGAGTCCGGCGTCCATCAGGGTCCGTTTCCGACGCTCGTCCCGCTCTTGCTCTATCAGGTCTAACACATATCCTGCGCCCATAAACAGTTCCAGTCGGAGGGGGCGCAGGAACCTCGGCCCCCGCAACCGGGGCGAGAGCAGCCTTGTGCTGAAGGCGATCATTTCCGGGACAGCGAAAGGGAGATCTTCCTCGTCCGGGCGGATGTCCGAATCGCCGTTCCGGTGTGCGTGCGCATCGGTATCCCGGTGTATGTGTCCGCTGCGGGAATACGGCTCGGTCTGGCGCATGTAAGCGACTGGGCCCGGCGCACCAAAGGCCACCCAGGGCGCATCGCGGAACGGTTCTTCGAAGAGCCCTTCCACCGTCCGGTACGCCGTGTCGTTCCACTGTTCTTCAAGAGATACGCCCCCGAAACGGAATCGCTTGTCCGGGGAGAGGCCGTCCGGTGCGCCAGCCCCCAGAAACAGGCGTAGAGACCCTGTGAACGGCCCGATCGGCATGCCGACAGCCAGATCCGTCGACATCCGGTTGGCCGTGTATGGTCCACTGTCTTCCACGCCGGTTTCCGCAAAAAGGGTGTATCGGTACCAGTCGCTTGCTCCTTCCAGACGCCCGTAGATGGAAAACATGTCCCGCAGGTGGAGGCTGGACGTGTACCGGGTTCTGGCGCGGTCGCTCACCAGGAAACGGCCCTTTGCACCGACCGTAAAGCGGCGGCTTTTAGGTCGCAGGAGGTCGTCCGGATCCGAAAAGGACACCCGCATGTCGCCCTGGTAAACGCCCAAACGTTCCTGTGCCCGGGACGACCAGTTTATCAGGTAGCCTTTCAGATACTCTTCCGAGGCGGAGAAGTCGTAGTCGACGCCGTCGAAGGCTCTAAACATCGGGGGTTTACGATCCGCCAGGAAATAGGTAACGTCCGGTTCGTTTCCTTCGCTGAAGAGCACCTGCGGCCAGAGCTTCACCATACCCTTTCTTTCTCTCCCGGTGAGGGGATACGCTCCACGGTATTGAACCCCTATGCCGGGGCCCCAGAATTGTGCGACCTGCACGACAGGACGCCATCCGTAGGCATACCGGCGCATGTTCGGGGAAGGAGGTTTCAGGAAAGAAATCTCGATGGGTCGTGCGGTGGTGTTGTTGAGCCGATCCGATTCCGGAGTTCGTACGTACGGGTCGATTTCGGCGCTGCGCGGTTTCGCCGGCAACATGACTTCCAGCGCGTATTCCGGCGAGGTCCAGGCCCAGGGGGCCGCCACGATCCAGTCTTCCAGGACTGGCTTGCGCCCCTGCATGACGCCCAGCGGTATATGCACCCACTGTACCGACCCGTCTTCGAGCGTGATTTGCAGGTCGATGGGCATGACGGCCCGTCCAAGCCTTTTCAGCGTCATGGTCGTGCGCCATGCGTCGCCGTCCAGAGTCCGTCTGAATTTCCGCACCTCGTAATCCAGTTCCCAGTCCACGTCCCCGAATTGCTGGAAATACCAGTCGAGGCGGATGCCCGACACCTGCTCGGCGACATGCTCGACATCGTGCGGACCGGCATGCCGGAACGCAAATTGCCGGTGGTATTCGAGCAGGAACCGGTCGCGCAGCGAGTCGGAGATAACGTAGCCCAGCATGTCGAGCATCATCTCGCCGCCCGAATAGGAGGATACGCCATAGGCAATGTTCGTATCGAACCAGTCGCCGGGGGTATTCAACGGCTCGAAGAGACCAAGGCGCTTCATATTCAGGATGCCGGACAGCGCGCCCGCGTGCGAGGGCCGCGGTTGCTCGCGGATGTGCGCAAGCACTTCGCGTGTTGCATAATTCGTAAAACCTTCATCCATCCACGCATGATCTGCTTCGTTCGACCCGATCATCCCGTAAAACCACATATGCGCCACTTCGTGGGCCGTTACGCCGAGAAGAGAGGGTGGGGGGCGCTTGCCTGTTACGAGGGTAATCATCGGGTATTCCATTCCGCCGTCCCCACCCTGCGCAATGGTCATCTGCGGATAGAGATAGCGGCCGTAGCGTTCCTCGAAGAACGCCATGATCTTCGGGGCGGCTTCGTGGAGCGTTTGCCATACCTCGGCTACATCCGGCTGGTAGAGCAGGTGAATGGCGTAGCCTGCTTCCGTTTCGAGCACATCGTGAATGTAGTCCGGGTCGGCCGACCAGGCGAAGTCATGGACATTTTCTGCGTAAAAATGCCAGGTCAGCGAATCGGTTTGTGCTGCAGGGGTATCCGTATTGAGCGAATCGCTTGCGTAGCCGTGGCCGACCTCGTTCGGGTTCCGCAGGGTTCCTGTGGCTGCGACGATATATTCGGAGGGCAGGGTGATGCGTACGTCGAAGGTTCCGAACGGGGCGTAAAACTCCCGGCCGACATAGGGGTCCGCATGCCATCCGCGCGCATCGTACTGCGCGAGTTTCGGATACCATTGCGTCATGGAATAATCGATTCCCTCGCGACTGTCCCGCCCGCTGCGGCGGGTCTGGAGGGGGATTTGCGAAACGAACGTCATGTCGAAAACGGTCTGACCGCCCGGTGGGAGGGGGCGGGCCAACGCCACCTCCATGACGGTGTCGAATATCCGATGCGAAACGGTTTCCCCGTTCTGCGTGAGCGATTCGATGCGGTGATAGCCGATTTCGTCCGAGCCAAGGTCAAAAATGCGGGGCGCTGTGCGCGGGTCGGGATCCGGCAATTGCCGGTTCCGTTCGGCCATCATGGAATGAGGCTGGAAGGCATTGAAGTAGAGATGATAGAATACGCGGGAGAGCGTGTCCGGGGAGGTGTTGGTATACGTGAGGCGTTGGCGCCCCTGCATGGCATGCCGGTCCGGATGGACGGTGATGTCCATCTCGTAACGGACGGTTGGATTCGGATTTTGCTCCTTCGAGGCAGCGTGCGATGGCGGGAAAATTGGGTCCGACGGTTGGCGGGCCTGCCCGCTCGATGCCGAAAGCAGACCCGTGAGGAGTAGCAAAACGGCGTGTCGAATACGGATCATCGGGTAGATCGGGTAGGTCGATAGGCGGTACGTCATGTGAAATGTGTGGCGGCGGTGCGTGCAGCACGCAGAAACGCCACGAAGGGCGTATGCCTCCCCAGGATGCTTGTTCCTGAACCGGGCGGGCGTTGCGCTCCGAACTACCGGAAACGACGTGTCCGGCGCGGCGTTAAGGACATGTGGATACACTGCGGATTCGGCGCGTCGCGGGCGTGAAGCGCCTCTCTCAGCCTCTGAACTTCTCGGACTTCATCAGAGTATCCATGGGTATACGACGTATCGCATTTTTATGAAACAACCCTCCACGACGGTGACGAAATCCGATATCATCGAACGCATTGCCACGGGTACCGGAATGACCAGAGTAGAAACGGAAGCGGTCATCAACGGCTTTATTTCCTGTGTTTCGGAGGCCCTGGAATCGGGGGAAGGCATTGAACTTCGGGGATTCGGGACCTTTCATGTCAAGTACCGGCAAGCCCGCAAGGCGCGCAATCCACGCACGAACGAGGAAGTTCCGGTCGCAGCGCGGTATATGCCGATGTTCCGTCCTTCCAGAAGTCTGCGCAGCAGGGTGGATACGGGGGTAAGGCTCAGCGAGGGAAGCAAGGTCGGTCGTTCCGATGGCTAACCTCGTTTGTATGGATTGCGGCGCCCGGATGGCAAAGGATGCTGATCGGTGCGCATTGTGCGGATCGTTGCGTTCCGACGCCGTCGCTGTTCCACAATCTGGAATTTCCGATGCTTCCGGGGCTTCCGAAGAAGCGAGGACAAGTTCGCTCGGAGTGCGGGTGGCCATGCTGGTGGGTATTCCTGTACTGATCGTGATCGCTCTTTTCATGATTACCGAGATGTCCAGGCAGCGGGCCCATCCTGAAGTTGCTCCTGCGGCTGCCATGCCTGCCGAAATGCGGAGCGCCGCCGTAATCGACGAGTTCGAGTCTATTCCTGTCGCCAGTCAGTATGCCCCCGTTGTGGATTCACTCCAGGCGTTGGTGCATTCCGGAGACGAAACGATAGCCCTGGAGGCACAGCGGGAACTTGTGCGCTTCATGGCCGAAATCGGACGCATCGACCGGGCTGCCATCGAGCAACAGCGCCTGGCCCGCCGCACCGAAGTCACGGCCGACTGGCGGCATGCCGGTACGCTTTTGTATGCATGGATGGAAGCGGTCTACAATGAGCGCAAGACCGACGTGGCGCTGCTTGCCATCGAGGCATTCGGCAAGGTGCTGGCCCGGAATCCGGACGATGTGGATATACGGGCCGATCTTGGTTGGGCCTATCAATACGATCCGCAAAACCCCATGGAGGCGATCCGGCAAACGAATCTGGCCCTCGAACAGGATCCGGATCATCTTGCCGCCAATTACAACCGGGCCGTTTTTCTGCTGCGCATCAACCGGATCAACGAAGCCCTGGAGCAGTTCGGCCGGGTCGTGGCCCTGGCAGAAGACGGTTCTATGTACGAGCGGCAAGCCGAAGCCTGGATACGCACTATTCGCGAGAATGCGGAAGCGTCCTGACAGCCGGTTTCCGGAGAATTCGGCGCCTCGTCCGAGGGTTTCCGGGCTTGTTATGCTGTTGTGCGTCGGGGTGCTCCTGACGGGATGCCGCCGCCCGCCGCAAGACCGTACCCTCGACGTATATGCTGCGGCTTCGCTGACGGATGTCATGGAAGCCCTCGCCGATACGTTTCGCGTCATACCGGGGGGTGTTCGGGTCACGGTGAACGTGGCCGGCAGTTCGCTGCTTGCCCGTCAGATCGAGCGCGGAGCCGCCGCCGACCTGTTCGTGTCCGCACACCCCGACTGGACGGAATACCTGTATACAAAACGTCGCATTTTGCCGCCCGTCGAACTACCCGTCGCCAATCGGCTTGTACAGGTCCGGCGTCAGAATGGACGACGTTTCGAAAACGAACGGATTGCGCTGGCCGATCCGGAACATGTGCCCGCAGGCATGTATGCACGGGAGGCATTGCTGTGCGAAGGCCAGTGGGCCATGCTCGCGCCGCGTCTCGTGCCAACGCTTGATGTCCGTGCAGCGGTTGCCGCCGTAGAGGCAGGGGCGGCGGGTTCGGCTATCGTGTATGCTTCCGACGCCGCCATGGCGGCGAAATTACAGGTGGAGGATGTGGTTTCGGAGCGATGCCGTCCGCAGATACGGTACACGGCAGCGGTTGTGCAGGGTAGTGTACTTGAAGAAGACGCTATGCGTTTTCTGGCGCTGATGCGAGATCCGGCGGCAGTGCAGCTTTGGCAGCGCTTCGGATTTAAGGGATACTCTGATTAAGTCCGCAAGGCTCAGAGGATGCGAGGGGTGCGCTGGCAAGGAATGACGAAGCAATGTGGCAGGTCCCACATAATGAGGAATGACGCGGCCAGCGTGCCTCTCGCAGCCTACCGAAGGGCGCTTCACGCCCGCGACGCCCCGAATCCACAGTGTTTCCCGCTGATTTCAACGATGCAATCATGACATCCCGTACTTGCGAACGTGAAGCGCCGGGCGAAGTGGTTTTGATCAGCGTATCCTTCACTACGATTCCACCCGTAGTGCATCGGACAATTCATTGGAATCGTCGTCGCGCCGTTCGACGCCGCTGCCTTCGAGCAATGTCCCGCACATACCGATAGCATCGATCAGGCCGTCCGCAAAGTGACCGCTCCGGACACCATCCCGGATACGCGCCACCATATCTGTCCAGTCATCCGCGGACACTCTCGCATTAATGCCCGCATCGCCAAGCACTTCGATGCGGTGTTCCCAGAGGGATACGAAGATCAGGACGCCGGTGCGTTCCCGCGTAGCGAACACCTCTTCCTCCACGAATGCCTTCATTGCCCGGCGATGCACGGTCCGGATCATGCATTCCTGACCTGCGAGCACCCGTCCAAGCGGCGGTACGAAAGCGCTTAGCACTCCTCCGACCATGCCTGCAGCAAGCGCCAGGGTGGCGGTGCCCCATCCTGTGTGGAGCCATGCCAGCCCCCAGCCCTCGTAGAATTGAAATACGACGGCCGTGAAAGCCAGCGCCAGCGCAGCCGCTATCCCTGCGCCTTTCCACGCAATTCCGTCATACGTATTGCTGCGCGGTACGACATACGGGACGATTTCGCCCGAAGTAAGGCGCTCCGCCTCGGCTACCGCCTGCCGGATACGCTCGAGGTCTTCCTTAGATAGCGATTCTTTCATGACAGCTTGCCCGCCTGTGCCGGGGTATTTGGATATATCCTTTAAATTATTTCAGGTAGTGGACGGAAACGGGGCAATCCCGAACCGTTTGTCAAGTACTCGGACGATCGGTCCGGCTCGGCAAACGACGACGCAACAGGGCATGTATCGTGAGGCTGGCGGCAGACAACAGGATTGCCACCAGGACCAGGCGCAGCACCGCAAGTTCGCCGCCCATACGGTGTATTTCGGTAAAGATAGCCAACGGAAGCGTACGCGTTTCGGACGGAATGTTGCCTGCCAGTACAATCGTGGCGCCGAATTCACCCAGTGCGCGGGCAAAAGCGAGCACGATACCCGCAGCAATGGCTCTGCCCGCAAGAGGAGCTGTTACATGACGAAAGACCGCCGTGCGCGTGCCGCCGTATACGTATCCGGCCTCTTCCCAGGAAGGATCTACCTGTTCGAATCCGACGCGAATCGTTTGTACCATCAGGGGAAAGGCGACAATACCTGCCGCCACCGCGGCGCCGAACCATCCGAAGGCGATCCGAAGACCAAAGGTTGCTTCCAGCCAGCCCCCGAACACCGATTCCGGGCTCAGCAGAATAAGCAGCATCCATCCCGTGACCACGGGTGGAAGCACAAGTGGTAACTGGACGAGATTCTCCACCACAAACGACAGAGGCAACCTGTTCCGCGCAAGCAGATACGCCAGCGCCACCCCGATCGGCGCCGTAATCAGGACGGCCACCGCAGCAACGCGCAGCGAAAGTCCGACCGCTTCCCATTCGGCCAGCGTGAGCATGGCGCCTGTCAAAAGATGTGGGGTCACTTAAGGATACTCTGATTAAGTCTGCGAAGTTCAGAGGCTGTGAGGGGTGCGCTGGCAAGGAATGACGAAGCAATGTGGCAGGCCCCACATAATGAGGAATGACGCAGCCAGCGTGCTTCTCGCAGCCTCCCGAAGGGCGCTTCACGCCGGCGCCGCCCCGAATTAGCAGCGTTTTTCGCTTAATTTCAACGATGCAATTATGATATCCTTATATGCACGAACGCGAAGCGCTGATCGAAGCGGTTTTGATCAGAGTATCCTTTATTACATGAACCCCAATTCGAGCCGCGCCTCCTCGGACATCATGTCCGGGGAGAAAGGCGGATCGAAGGTCAGAAACACCGTCGATTCGTCCACTTCCGGGAGCATGCCGATGGCAGCTTCGACCTGTTGCGGGAGAATGTCGGCGACCGGGCAATTCGGTGCGGTCAGGGTCATCCTGACGAAGACGGACCGCTCCTTCGCCCGGATCTCGTAGATGAGACCGAGATCGTAGATGTTCACTGGAATCTCTGGATCGTAGATGCTCTTGAGCACCTCGATGACCTTCGCTTCAAGCTCTTCCTGCGTAGTGGATGTGGTTTCTTCCATAGGTCCGCCAGTGGGTAATTACCGTTGTGGCCCTGTATTCCTTTTTCGTTTACCCGGTGGTATCGCGCCCGGTTGCGTTTTTTTATGCGCTTCCCGTGTGCGCCAGCGCAAAGAGCTTGAGTTGCTTGACCATGGAAGCGAGGCCGTTTCTGCGTGTGGACGACAGATGATCCTTCATGCCAATCCGGTCGAGAAACTCGAGATCGGCTTCGACGATCTCCTGTGGGGGTTGACCCGACAGTACACGGACAAGCAACGCCACGAGACCCTTCGTAATGAGCGCATCGCTGTCGCCTTCGTAAAAGACCAGTCCGTTTTTCATCTCCGGACGGATCCATACCTGGGCCTGGCAGCCGTGAATCCGGTAGGCTTTCGTTTTGTACCGACTATCGAGAGGAGACAGGGCCTGCCCTATTTCGATGAGGTATTCGTATTTCCCCATCCAGTCGTCGAACAGCCCGAATTCTTCCACGATGTCGTGGGCGCGTTCCTGAATCGTTCCGTTTGCCGTCATGTTTGCCAGCATATTTCGGCGTTCAGCCGAGCATCTCCTTGACGCGCCGTACGCCGGCGACCAGCGCGTCCGCTTCGTCGAAAGTATTGTACAGCGCAAAGGAGGCCCGCACCGTGCCCGGTATGCCGAACCGCCTCATCAGCGGTTGTGTGCAATGATGCCCTGTTCGTACGGCAATGCCGAGCCTGTCCAGAATGGTTCCTGCATCGTAGGGGTGTATGTCGCCGATCAGAAAAGAAAGCACACTCGCCTTGTCCGTTGCGGTTCCAATCAGGCGGACGCCTTCGATCTCCGACAGTCGCTCGGTCGCGTAAGCGAGCAGATCGCGTTCGTATGCCGCTACGCGGTTTTGCCCCACGCCTTCCAGAAAGTCGATGGCCGAGGCGAATCCCAGCACATCCGCGATATTCGGCGTGCCGGCCTCGAATTTGTGTGGCGGTTCGTTGTACGTCGTTTTCTCGAACGTGACCGTTTCGATCATATCGCCGCCGCCTTGCCAGGGGGGCATGGTTTCCAGATGCTCCGCTTTTCCGTAGAGGATGCCGATGCCGGTAGGACCGAACATCTTGTGTGAGGAGAAGGCGTAGAAATCGCAGTCGAGTTCCTGCACGTCCACCTTCATGTGCGGCGCCGCCTGCGCTCCGTCGACGACTACGGGCACGCCAAGGTCGTGTGCATGCCGGATCATGCGTTTCAGCGGATTGACGGTTCCGAGGGCGTTCGATACATGACCAATAGCCAAGAGGCGGACTCGTTCTGCAAGAAGCCGCTCGAATTCCTCGTAGACGATCTCGCCGGTGTCCGATACGGGAATTGCCTGGACGCGGGCGCCCTGCGCCTCGCAGAGCATTTGCCACGGAACGATATTGGAATGATGCTCCATGTGCGATACCAGCACCACATCGTCTTTTCCGACATGCAGGGGACCGAAGGAGGACGCCACGAGATTGATGCCCTCCGTGGTTCCACGGGTGTACAGTACTTCGGGTTCGGAAGGGGCGTTGACGAACGCTGCGGCTCGTTTGCGAGCAGCCTCGTATGCATCGGTAGCTTCCCGGCTCAGGAAATGCACCCCGCGATGCACGTTACTGTGCTCCGAGGAGTAATACCGGACCAGCCGGTCGATGACAGCCTGAGGTTTCTGTGAGCTGGCGGCGTTATCCAGATATACAAGGGGTTTCCCGTACACTTCGCGCTCGAGCGCCGGGAACAGGCTGCGCACCTCCGCCGGGTCGAATTTTCCCGGGACAGGGTCTTGTATTGCGCCGGTGGCATTCATGGGCGCCGCTTTTGTGCTATGGACAAGGCCGCCTGACAAAACAGCAACGAATACGCGGTGTTCGCCAAACCGGTATGCGTCCGGGTTTTCCCCGCATTATTCGCCAAAGAGGCGGGTAACGCGTTCGTCGAGCATTCTGCGAAGCGGTTCGATGGAGATACGGTTGAGGATGTCTCCGGCAAACGCATGCAGCAGCATGCCCTGGGCCTGTTGTTTGGTCATTCCCCGGGACCGCAGGTAAAACAAGGCTTCGGGATCAAGTTGGCCCGTGGTGGCGCCGTGGCTGCATTTTACGTCATCCGCGTAAATCTCCAGTTCCGGCTTGGCGTTCATCGTGGCCTCGTTTGTGAGCACGATGGTTTTGTTTTCCTGGAAGGCATTGATGCGCTGAGCGTCCTGTCGCACGAAGACCTTCCCATTGAACACGCCGGAAGCGCGGTCGTTCAGGACGCCCTTATATAATTCGTTGCTGACGCAGTCCGGCTGCGCATGATCCACAAGGGTACGGTTGTCCACTTGCGTGGCGCCGCTGGGAAGGAACAGGCCGTACAGGTGCGTTTCGCAATGCGGGGCATTGGGGAGCACATTCAGATTGTTTCGGACGACGGCGCCGGTAAAGGTTACGGTCGCGGCAGTGAAGGTACTTGCCGCATCCTGATAGACATGCGTGGTCGAAACGACCGCGTGGTCATTGCCCGGGTCCTGTACGAGATACATTTCCACCATAGCCCGCTCGCCGACGAATGTCTCGGTAACGGCATTCGTGAACGTTGCGTCGCCGGTGAGGGCGCAGGAAGTGTCGATAATCTTCGCTTGCGTGTTTCCCTCGAATACCAGCAGGTGGCGGGGCTGCAGAAACAGGCGTTCGTTCGTTTTCTGCAGATTGATTACATGGATCGGTTTTTCGATGACCTTTCCTTTGGGGACATATACGAAAAGCCCGTCGCTTGCGAACGCGGTGTTGAGCGCGGTAAAACTTTCCTCTTCCCAGGATGCATAGCGCCCGAAATGATTGCGCAGGATATCCGGATGCGTGGATGCAGCCGTTCCCAGCCCGCCGATCGCAACGCCCTCCGGGAGGTTGCCGATAAGGGAATGTTCGCTCGCAAAACGTCCGTTGACGAGTACGACGATGTGCGCATCGAGGCCGGCGAGCGCGCATTGCGCGGTTTCAGCAGCCCCGGGGTCGGGTATCGAGCCTCCGGTAAATACGGCAAAGCCGCGAGCGAGCGCCTCCGGAATGTGCGTATACTTCCAGGCTTCGTTCTTCCGGGATGGGATGCCCAATTCCCGGAAGCGCTCCATAGCCTGTCGGCGAAACCCCTGCATGGCGTTAAGGGGCGCCAGGCCGTTTACAGGCATTGGCGCATTTGCCGGCGGCGGCTTGCCGGCATACGCTTCGAAAGCATCCACAAACGATGCTTCGAGAGATGTGGTTTTATCGGAATTCGACATATGAGCAACCTTTAAAATATGCAGGATCGGTTGCCGGATCTATACCGCTACGGTTTCTTCCCGAATCCAATCGTACCCTTTTTCCTCCAGATCGAGGGCAAGCTCTTTGCCTCCGGACCGGACGATTCGGCCATCCACCATCACATGAACCGCATCGGGAATAATGTAGTCGAGAAGCCGCTGGTAATGGGTAATGACGACAAAGGATCGGTCGTTGCGCCGGAGCGCATTGACGCCGTCCGCAACGGTACGTAATGCATCGATATCCAGTCCCGAATCCGTTTCGTCCAGGATAGCCAGACGCGGTTCGAGCATGGCGAGTTGAAAAATCTCGTTTCGTTTTTTCTCTCCGCCCGAAAAACCGTCGTTTACCGCGCGGCTCATGAGTTGCGGATCCAGATCTACGAAGGCGGCGCATTGCTTCATGCGCTTCAGGAAAGCGCCCGCCGAAAGCGGTTCTTCTCCGCGGTATTCCCGCTGCTGGTTGAGGGCCTGTCGCAGGAAGTTATTCATGCTGACCCCTGGCAGTTCAACCGGATATTGAAAAGCCAGGAAAACACCCTCGAGGGCGCGTTCGTCAGGCTCCATCTCCAGCAGGTCTTGCCCCTCGTACAGGACGTTTCCGTCTGTCACCTCGAATTCTTCTCGTCCGGCGAGCACCGATGCGAGCGTACTTTTCCCCGACCCGTTCGGCCCCATGATCGCATGCACCTCGCCCGCGGCGACGGTCAAATCGACTCCCTTGAGGATATTCTGCTCCTCGATCCGGGCATGCAGATTATTGATTTGAAGAATGGCCATGTTTCGATGGTTTTCGCGTATCGCGTATCTATCATGAAAGGGTGTTGGACGTCAGGCGGGGAGAATCGCCGTAACGTCATCGCTCATCCTACCGATCCTTCCAGCTCGATATCGAGCAGTTTTTGTGCCTCTACGGCAAACTCCATAGGAAGTTTGGCAAGGATTTCCTTGCAAAATCCATTGACGATCAGTTTGATTGCGGCTTCTTCTCCGATGCCGCGCTGGAAGCAGTAGAACATCTGGTCTTCGCCTATTTTCGAGGTGGTGGCTTCATGTTCCACCTGCGCCGAGGGATTTTTTATTTCTATGTAGGGGAAGGTATGCGCTCCGCACCGATCCCCAAGCAGCATCGAGTCGCATTGGGAGAAATTCCGTGCATTTTCGGCGCCCTTGTTGATTTTCACCAGCCCCCGGTAGGAGTTATTGCTGCGCCCCCCGGAGATTCCTTTCGAAATGATGGTGCTTTTCGTGTTTTTCCCCAGATGCACCATCTTGGTGCCCGTATCGGCCTGCTGTCGTCCTTTGGTGAAAGCCACCGAATAAAATTCGCCCACCGACCGGTCTCCTTTCAGGATCACGCTGGGATATTTCCATGTGATCGCCGACCCGGTTTCAAGCTGCGTCCAGGAGATCTTGGCGTGATCTCCCTTGCAAATGCCCCGCTTGGTGACAAAGTTGAATACCCCCCCGCGTCCCTCATTGTCGCCGGGGTACCAGTTTTGAATGGTTGAGTATTTTACCTCTGCGTGCGCCTCGGCGACAATTTCCACGACCGCGGCATGCAACTGGTTTTCATCGCGCATCGGGGCCGTGCAGCCTTCGAGATAACTTACGTAGCTGCCTTCTTCGGCGACAATGAGCGTACGCTCGAATTGTCCCGTACCTGCCTGATTGATCCGGAAATACGTCGAAAGCTCCATGGGGCAGCGGACGCCCTTCGGGATGTAGCAGAAGGAACCGTCGGAGAACACCGCAGCGTTCAGCGCGGCATAAAAGTTGTCCGTGTACGGCACCACGGAGCCCATGTATTTCTGCACCAGTTCGGGATGCTCCTGCACGGCTTCCCCAAACGAGCAGAAGATAATGCCCTGTTCAGCCAGTTCCTCTTTGAAGGTGGTGTGGACAGACACGCTGTCGAGGACGGCGTCCACGGCTACGCCCGCCAGTTTTTCCTGTTCGGCCAGTGGGATGCCCAGCCGCTTGAACGTTTCCAGCAAATCCTCATCGACCTCGTCGAGGCTTTCGTACCGCGGCTTCTTGCTCGGCGACGAGTAATACGTGATATTCCGGAAATCCGGCTCCGTATACTTCAGATGCGGCCAGCGCGGATATTTTTCCTCCGGGTTGGCGGCCAGTTTCTCCCAATGCCGCCATGCCCGCAGGCGCCATGCAAGCAGCCACTCCGGCTCGTCTTTCTTGGCGGAAATCAGACGGACGACATCTTCGTCAAGACCTTTCGGTATCGTATCGGCCTCGACGTTCGTTTCCCAGCCGTATTTGTACTCGCCGGCAGCGACCTCGTGCAGAAACTCTGTTTCCGTGGTGGGCATGGATCAGCAGAGAAAAATCGTTGGGCGCGAACCGCGCCAGGAACAGGAAAACGTAAGGATACGCTGATCGAAGTGGACTTGATCAGAGTATCCATAACTACATTTGCAACCTGACAAGGGTTCGTTTCGTTCCTGTCTTCACCGAGTGTTAACGGATGCTCTGCACTTCGCGGAATTGATCAGAGCATCCTGACGTGATTTGCCGCTTATCGTATTCGTTGTTCTCATGGAAACTGTACGCATTACCGAGCGCGCCCTGACGCAGCTCCTCACCGTTGCCGAAGGAGAGGGAGTGGATTTGTCCGCAACGATGCTACGGGTGGCCGTAGTTCCGGGGGGATGTTCGGGCCTTACCTACGATCTGGGCTGGGATACGGTCCGGCAGCAAGGCGATCAGGTAATCGAGGTGGACGGGTTTTCCATCGTGCTCGATCGACGCAGCGCCGCTTGCCTGGACGGCACCGAGCTTGATTTTACGGACGGACTCGAAGGCAACGGGTTTTATTTTTCCAACCCGCAAGCGGCCCGGACCTGCGCCTGCGGCGAGAGTTTCGGATTATAGGATAGTCTGACCAAAACCGCTTCGCTCAGCACTTCACGGTCAGAATCAGCGGTAAATACTGCGAATTCGGGGCGTCGCGGACGTGACGCGCCCCTCTCATCCTCTGATCAAGTCCGAAAGCGCTCCGGCGTATGCTTTCGCTACAAGCCGGCGTCCGCATCGTGCCGAATCCAGTGCACCCGCTCACCTTCCAGGAGGCCGTAGAGATCCGCAAACCCCGCCGGCACCTCAATGACATACTGTGCCGGAACGTCCGAGCGAATGAGGGTGGATGTGAAGGGGCGGTTGTATTTGTCGATATCGACTACCGTGGAGTCGCTTCCCGTGAACAGCAAGTCCAGAGCGAGCGGCGTGTTCGACATGTGGAATATCTGCATTGTTTCTCGCTCGAAAAGAAAGAACATGCCGCTTTTTTCGGGCAGGGAAGGTCGTTGCATAAGCCCCCGTATGCGTGCGGAGTCCGATTCGGCGATTTCTATGTCGATAGTGACAATCTCTTCTCCGCCTCGAAAAAACGTCAGGTCGCCGTCATCCCGGAAGGGAATGGAAGGGAAGCTTTCTTCTGCGTATTCTGTGGCGCGGGAAGACGACTCGTTGCCGCAGGCCGCGATCGTTACGGCCAACAGGAGAAGGAAAATATATCGCGTCGTGAACACCGTCTGCGGAATGTTATTTCTGTTTTGCAATGGAAACATACACGCGGAATCTTTTCGCGCCCGGACTGCGCAGCCGCCGGGACCGGATATCAAAGTGCTTGCCCCCCTTGACATTGCGCGCTACATAGCCCCGCAGGTTCGTTACGTCCGTTACGGATAGCGCCTCTATGCGCAGCACATCGCCGCCTGAAAGCGCTTCAATATGCTTTACGAGCGGATAGAATTTGGAACTGCGCCCCGGGCCCGAGTCGGTTCTGGAACGGAGCTTGCTCAGAAGCGCCTCGGCCTCGTCCTTGTATATGGTCGTTGTATAGAATGTCATGGGAAGTGGTTGGTGTAGTTATAAGGAGAATGCGAATCCAGGAAGCAGTTAATGAGCGTAAATAGCCTTGATGGCACAATTCCATTGGTCTTATCGTGCATTCGGAAACGCGTCAAGCCACTGCCTCTTTTTCGATAATATAGGCATGTGAGGCATGTGGTGCAAGGACGGAGAGAGTTCGTCTATTTTCAGTAATCCAGATTATTTCTCGTATTCGATGATTTACTGTCTTGTGTATTTGCATTTCGTTAGTTATACTCATAAGCCACGGAGGGATTCTATCGACAAGACGGATCCCTCGGGGTGTAGCGACATTCATAAGGTCGCTCCGTCTTTTTTGTCTCTACTGCTCGCAATTCATCGCCAATTCCCACTAACCTGCAACCTGCACAATGGCAAAGAAAAAAGCCGGTCAATTTTACGTCGAAGTTCTGTCTTCCGAACAAGCACAGGCAGAAATGTACGGCGCCTCGAGAACGGGCCGCTCTTCCAAGTACGATTCCATCGGTCGGGCCGCGGAGCGCCTGACCGGTGACACGGTGCTCAAGGTCAGACTGGAGAAGAAAGAGGTACAGCCGTTGCGTACATTCCTTCGGAAAAGATTTGAAAACAAGTATGTGCTCAAGACGGCGTCAACCGGCAAAGAGGGCGCCTTTACCGGATTCATTTTTCTTGCTTCCCGATAATGCGGGATTGGTCTTTTCGGATCCTTACATACGTCGAGCGTTCGATATCATGACGCTTTCCGATGATTCAAGTATGAACAACGATATATTCCGTGCAGTTCAGCGGACACCGCCGAAAAAGAGCGAAAAAGAGTCTCTATCGTGAGCGCTCTGCCACGCACGTCATTGCATATCTCTTCACCCGTTTGTTACACTCAGTCGCCCGTTGAGGCTTTTTGCTTCAATGCCTCTGTAAAAGCGGGAAGAACCTCATACAGGTCGCCTGCAATTCCATAGGTCGCGTGGCGAAAAACGGGTGCGTCGGCGTCCTTGTTAATGGCGATCACGGTTCGGCTGCCGGACATCCCTGCCACATGTTGCAGGGCGCCTGAGATTCCAACCGCAATGTACACGTCCGGGGAAACGGTTTTTCCGGTTTGTCCGATCAGGGACGAAGGCGGGAAAAGCCCGGCCTCGATGGCGCCCCGCGACGCACCGACTGCTGCACCGAGAAGCGCCGCAAGTTCTTCGATCAGCCGTTTGCCTTTTTCGTCGCGTACTCCGCGCCCCGCGGCTACCACCACGGAGGTTTCCGACAAGTCAATCCTCCCGGAAGCTGCTTTTACCACCTTGCGCAATGTCTTTCCGGCAACCTTCTCATCGAATGCGAACGGGACATTCCGGATGCGCATAGAGGACGGCTCCGGGTTCTGGCAGGCGGCGTACGAACCGGCCCGCAGCGATACCAGCACGGGGGCGCCTTCCGCCCGGACATGAGCCATGAAGCCGGCGGTGAACACGGGGCGTTGCGCCTTAACTGCCCCGTCCAGTACGTCGAAGCCGGACACGTCGGGAAGTGCCGGCGCAAAAACCCGTATAGCCAGCGCCCCCAGGATTTCCTTCACGCTTTCCTCGGAGGGAAGCACTACCACATCAGGGACAGCCTGTTTAATAACGCCGGCGAGCGCTGCGGTCAGAGGCGCGCTCCGGGGTGTCCTGGTTGCAGATGCAAACACTGTATCGGTTACGGCGAACACCTCCTCTGCTCCGTAACGAGCCAATTCCTCGAAATGCGCAAGGGGATTGTCGGACACGATGGCGACAGCCACTGTACTGCCACGCCGCTGTCTGGCGATCTCCCGGCAGCGCGAGAGCGCTTCCAGCGACAGGCGCGTGATGCGTCCGGCTCGGATTTCGGCAAAGGTGAGCAAGCGCGCCATCTTATATTGCGGGCGGGCCGCCTTTTACGAAAGGTACAAGGGCCTCGATTGCTTTATCCCACCCTTCTTCCAGCATACGCACCCGCGGGCGACCGGGCATAGCCTCGTAGCGCTGCACATGCACTCCAGGGAGTCCGGCAGGCCGCGAGACGATTTTCACGTCGATCGGCTTATTCCTTGCTCCCATGATCCCCTTTATATTCGGAATGCGCGGATCGCACATATTGTTGGAGCAGGATACTACGCACGGCGTCTCTATACGCGTAATTTCCTGATCGGCGTCCCCTTGCCTGGTCACAAGGAGATGGTTTCCGCTGCGTCCGTTCCCGTCCCTTTCCAGTGCAATGGCATTTCCGATGAAGGGAAGTCCCAGTAATTCGGCAAGCATGGCGGGTGTCAACCCTGCATCGGTATCCTGTGCCTGCTTGCCGCACGCGATGACGTCGAACGTCTCCTTATTGAAGTGATCCGCAAGAATCTTTGCACAGGCCTGTGCCTCAGGTAGGGCATTCGGCACAGCCTCGGGGCACGCAGCACGATCCTTGACCTGGATATGTACTGCGGATGCGACCCCCATCGCAAGCACCTTGCGCAGCGTTTCCCGTCCCTCTGGCGGGCCTACCAGCACGGCGTGTACCTCGCCTCCGTATCTTTCGGTAAAGGCGATGGCTCCTTCCGTAGCCGAGGCGTCGTACGCATTCAACACCATGCGTCCGGCGCTCGTATCGATGCAGCCTTCCTGCAAACGAAGGGGGGACGCCACATCGGGTACCTGTTTGACGCAAACGATAAGCTTCATATCCGCTATCTTTTGACGAATAAAACCATGAACGACACGAATGGCCTCGTGTTCGTACAATACCTGTTCATGCAGCCCCTGACACAACCCGACCATGAAGACAGTTCGTTTCCTGCTTGTCCTTGCCGTCTGTGCGGTTTCCGTACAGATTGCCTCTCCGCGCGCCTGTGCCCAGGATGCGCCTCAGGATGCTGCCCCGGTAAGGTCCCCTCGTTACGGCATGAGTCTTAATGCCCTGTACAGCACCTCGCAGGGTGTGGGCCTGGGTATCCGGGGGCGTGCCTCCATGCCGATCAATGCGGACATTTCCACTGCGCTCGATTTCGGCTTCACGGGGTTTGTACTCGAGGGATGGCGCGGCGCCGATTATCTTTTCGAGCCGCAGATATCCCTCATCGTCACTCCGCCGCCGACCCGGCTGCGCGCAGGGTATATTTTCCTTGGCATGGGCGGATATCTGCCGCTCGCCGGCAACAAGGACACCAGCGGCCCTACTATTCATATCGGGTTCGGACGCGCGCATGGGTTTGGAGAATCCGCCGTGTTCTACGAAATCAATCCGGCGCTTATTATCGGCAGCGAGAAACTGGGTTTCTTGTTGCCTGTACGGTTAGGCATCATTTTCTGAGTGGCGTCCTTATATCTCCATATCCCTTTCTGCACGCAACGCTGCATTTACTGCGATTTCTATTTTACGACGACGAGATCGTCCCGGACGCCTTTTCTGAAGGCCATGCATACCGAGCTGGCGCATTATGCGGCGGAATATGCCTGGCGAGAACCCATCGAGACCATCTATTTCGGGGGCGGTACCCCGTCGCTTCTGGCCGCCCGCGACTTGGCTGGCTTGCTCGACACGATCCACCGATCTTTCCGGACCAGCGACGTTTGCGAAACGACGCTGGAGATGAATCCGGACGATGCGGAGCCCGACTATCTGCGCGCGCTCCGTTCCCTGGGGTTCGATCGGCTGAGCATAGGCGTACAATCCTTTTACGAGACCGATCTGACGTTTCTGAACCGGAGTCATACCCCGGAACAGGCCGTCCAGGCCATAGAACAGGCGCAGGAGGCGGGTTTCGACAATCTGTCCGCCGATCTCATTTTCGGTATCCCCGATCAACCGGAGGAATACTGGTGCGCCAATGTGCAGAAACTGGCCCGGCTGGGGGTGCCGCATCTCTCGACGTACGGGCTCGCCATAGAGGAGCGCACGCCGCTCTACAAGATGGTGGCTAAGGGGCATGTGACGCCTGCTCCGGAGGAAGAATTTGCGGGGCGGTACCGGTTCACAATGGATTTTCTGCGGGAGCGCGGCTACGAGCACTACGAAATATCGAGCTTTGCTCTGCCGGGTATGCGATCTCGTCACAACGAGATATACTGGCGGCATGCCAATTACCTCGGATTCGGGCCGTCCGCCCATTCGTTCTGGTGGGAGGGGCGGAGCGAAGCGGGCGGAAGGTCCAGGTCTGTCGAACAGACCGGGACGGATGGAGAGACGACGGGTAATGGAGCGATTGGAGCGGGTACGCAGAACGGATCGACCCACAAAACCGGTACGGGCGCCCGCCGCTGGTATAACGAGGCCAACCTGCGCAAGTACGAAGCATTGGTGCACCAACGCGTACCTCCTGTGGTGGGCGAGGATGCCCTGTCGCTGGAGATGCTGGCGAACGAGTATATCTTTCTGCGGCTGCGTACCTCGGACGGGCTGGGCGTACACCGGCTGAAACGGATCTACGGCATGGATATTTTATCCGAAAAGCCCGACCTGCTGACCGCGCTTGAAGGCGAAGGCTATATCGAATGGTCCGGGAACGGTCGCCTCCGCCTCACGGATGCAGGCAAACTGGTGTGTGATGCCGTGGTGGAGGGGTTGGTGGGGTGAGGGGGATGGCTAGAAATGGTCCGAAAAAACTGGACAGTTTTTCCATGGTTTACGGCTCCCGCCCGCTCGGTTTTCTATGCGTAATATACGAGAACAAGCTCCTCCTGTTAAGGCATAGAAGGTGTTTTTTCCGCTTTCCCCGTCATGCGATGAGACCCGCTTACCGCCGCCGCATGCCGCCCGTGCTTTTCGCGAGCCGTTCCATTCGCTCCCTGACCGGCAGCGGCCTTTTTGCCGCCATCGTTGTTCTATAGACACTCTCTTGGCCCGAACATAACCTCTGCGGGGCATGGCGGCCTGTCTTGCATGGAACGGCGCAACGCCACCGTCAGGTCTGTCGCGCCGGGCGCGTCTTTTATGCATTCGACGCCGTGCGCCGGGCCTCTAAAGGGATAATTACGGTGCAATAAAAGCGCTTTTATACTACTTTTATACCCCTTTTATACTCCTTTTTTATACCTTTATTACACTTTACCACTCTTTTACAACGGATGCCTCTGCGCTCCCGGAGCCCGCAAGGAGTGTCACGTGCAGAGCGCCTTCCGCGTGCTGCGCGCGATCTACGGCGAGCGTAATGCGGCGCCGTCCCGTCTCGCCGGTGAACTCGATCCGCCCTTCGCTGAGGGGCGCTGCCTGTCCGTCTACCCAGACCGATACTCCCTCCAGCTTATCGTTTGGAGGATCCATGGCCAGTGCGACTTGGCCGGATGTTTCGATCTCCACCTCGAAGTACGCCACGCTGTATCCGCCCGCTTCGGGTAGCTCCGCGAGGGGCAGGCTTCCGGCCACCGTACTGTGCATGGGCGTCCATACCGCGCCTTGTGCGGCTGCGGCGAACGAGGCGCCCGTTTGCCGGAACCCTTCGGCGGCCTCGTCGGAGGGTTGCAGCACGCGCCAGCGCCGGACCGTTTGCTTGCTTTCCGGCGATGCAGGCGCCCGATACGGTCCTTCTTCGCCCAGGACGGATAGAAAGGCCACCAGGTCCACGAACTCGTCCCGGTCGAGCGATGCGGTAAGCCCCGGCGGCATAAGCGATCCCGGAACGATTTCCTGCGTCCGGATGCGGCTCTTCGGAATGCGCTGTACGCTGCCCGCGGCGTCCCGCACGAGCACTTCCGAATCCGTTTCGCCCACGAGATTTCCCGTCATGATGCCGCCGTCCGTATGCACGATGCGTATCAGGGTATACCCGTCCTTGACGGCCTCCTCCGGTTTCAGCAGGGATTCCGTGAGATAGTCGATGGGAGCCGTCACGCCGATATCCGACAAATCCGGACCCGCGAGCCCGCCGGCCCCGCCAATCGTATGGCAACTGGCGCACTGCAGCCGCCCATAGAGCGCTTCGCCTCGGGCCGGGCTGCCTTGCCCTTTCACATCGTAATGGAGGCGTTGCAACGCCCAGCCGCTCATGTCGGGATCGACACGGGGCGCAGTGGAGACAGCCCCCGACGCTCGGAAGGCTTCCCGGAGCGGTTCGTAGCTGTTGTTGCGTCCCCGGATGCGGTCCAGTCCTTCCTGCGCAAAGACCGCCGGAATAGTCGCCCCGCCCACATCTTCGTTCAGGGCGTCCGTCAGGACTTCGCGTCCTCCTTCCTGCAGGAAGAACGCATTGAAGAGCGGCCAGGGGTCTATATCGTCCGTAGCCGCATTCAAAAAAGAGACGGCGACAGATGCGGCTTTTTCGACATTGGCGGAGGGAAGGAGCCGGGCCGCCTCGAGCCGCAATGCCTGCGGGCGATCCGGATCTTCGACGAGCGCCACGAGCCAGGCGATACTGGTGCTGTCCTGCAATGCAGCGAGGCCTTCCAGGCCTGCTTCCTGCACGGATTCATCCTGCTCTTCCACGAGGTCCGTCAGGCCGGACAGAAGAGTCGTTTCGCCCCATGCTCCGGCGAGGCGGGCTGCCCGCGTACGGATTTCCTGGTCTTCGCGTTCGAGCAGCATGCGTAGCCGGTCGGTGGCGTCGGCGGGGCGACGCTCCTCGTCCCCCGAGGCGGTCAGCAGCGCGTCGAGGTGTTCGACCGCGCCGTTTTCGCCGCGCGTTTCTTCGCGGACCGCAAGATCGAGGATCGTTTCCATCTCCCCGGCGGCTCCACGCTCCGCAAGGGCTTCCAGCGCGCCTACGGTCATGTCTTCGGGGATTTTATCATTGGCGTAATGCTTTGCAAGGCGCACCGCCGCTTTCGGCGCTTCCGCCGTCTGCAAGGCAAAGGCAATGTGTCGCAGGTCTGTGCCGAGAAACGTACTGTCTTCCTTGAAACGCGGCATCCAGTGCGGCTCCAGCCTCCGGATAGCGTGCCACAAGGCGTAATCCAGAAAATCGTCCATGGTGCGGTCAAGGGTCCGCAGCGCTACGGATGCGGCGTGGGCCCCGGCTTCGGAGCCCCCGACCGTACCCCGTTCGCCCAGCACATGCACGGCCTCCCTGCGCACGCGCGGGTGTTCGTCCTCGATCAATGCGGCCAGCAGCGAATCCGTGTCGGGGAGACGGTCCTGGAAATGGCCCAGTACGCGCACGCCGGCGGCTCGCGCCCGGTGATCCTTCAGCGCAAGCGTTTCGCGGAGCAGGTCCGGATTCATGTGCCCAATGGCCTGATAGGTCCAGAGCATTTCCACCATTCCGTGGGTGGCGCCCGGCGCATTGGGGTCCATCCGGCGCACATGTGCATCCAGAACCGGCTTGACCGCCTCGGCGCCGCGTTCGCGAAGGAGGCGTTTGGCCTGTCGCCGCGTCCAGTCTTCGGGTGCGCGGAGCGCTGCGAGCAACTCTTCCACCGACGCATCGTGCAGGGCCGGCGGCTCTAGTAGCGGCTGCCCCTTGGCGGTGACGCGCCAGATTCGTCCATGCCGGTGATCGCGGCGCGGATCCCGAAAGTCCACCTCGCCATGCTGAATGATCGGGTTGTACCAGTCGGCGAGATACAGGGCGCCGTCCGGTCCCACATTCACGTCCACGGGCCGGAACGCCACATGATCCGTCCAGATCAGGTCCTCCTGTTCTTCGGATAGAAAGCCGCTGCCGTCCTCGGTCAGCGCAAAGCGTTTGACCCGATTGGCCCGGAAGTCGCTGGTGATGAGCTGGCCGCCCAGGGAGTCGGGGAAATGTCTTCCGGAAAGAAAGGCCAGGCCCGACAATTTGGGCTGCTGGGGATTCAGGCCCGTGAGCGTGCGCTCGGCTCCGTAGGCGGGCCGGTAGGCCGCATGGGGAAAGATGAAATACACCCCCTCGCCGCCGGCGCCGTCGGTCGCGAACGACTGCCCCCACCGGTCGAAATCGTATCCCCACGAATTCCACATGCCGCGGGCCAGCACATTCAGTTTCAGGGTGGAGGGTTCGAGTTGCCAGATGCCGCCCTGCCGGAGGCGGCGCACGCCCCAGGGCGTTTCGATGTGGCTATATATATAGACGGACTGGTTCAGATAAAAGAGGCCGTCGGGGCCCCACAAAAAGCGGTGGATAATATGGTGGGTGTCGTCCGCCCCGAACCCCGAAAGCACCACCCGGCGACGGTCGGCCCGCCCGTCGCCGTCCGTGTCGCGCAGGTGCAGGATTTCCGTGGAATTGGCCACATATACGCCGCCGTCGCCGGGAAGCACGCCCGTGGGCGTGAGCAGGCTGTCGGCGAACAGAATGGAGCGGTCCGCCTGCCCGTCGCCGTCCGTGTCTTCGAGGATGAATATCTTGTCGTTGGCTGCTTGCCCCGGTACGGGCTGCGGGTAGGATGCGCTGGTCGCCACGAACAATCTCCCCCGTTCGTCCCACGCCATCTGGATGGGCGGGTCGATCATGGGATCGGAGGCGAAGAGGTTGATTTCGAATCCCTCCGCTACGTGCAGCGCAGCCAGTTGAGCCGCCGGATCGGGATCCGGGATATTGGTCAGGTTGTCCTGCGCAGCCAGCGAGGGGGCGACCGCAAGGGCGACCGCGGCCAGAGTAGCTTTAAGTCGTCGCATGTTACTCGCGGGTCAGCGTGAAAACGAGCGGACGCCCCATGCGCAGCCTGCCGATCTCGTTTTCCTTTTCGTGAATGATCGGGTCCAGTTCGGTGAGTTCCGGAGCGTTCTGTCCTTGTTCGTATTTGCGAAATCCCACGAGGTAGGTCTCGTTTTGCGGGCGGTACTGGCGGAAATACAGCCGATTCTTGTCGACGATGGCGCGGCGCAGGGCAGCCAGTTGTTCCGTTTCCTCGGGATGGTGCACGGCGATGCCTTCCCGCCATGCGCGGGCCGTGCCGACGGTTAGGGTCTGTTCCCCCGCCGTCAGGCGGTACGCTCCCCTCGACAGCCCGGTTATGACCACGTTCCGGGCCTCGCCGGGGTAGGGCAGGCGGTTCGGGACGATCGCATAGGAGCCGGTTTCTTTCTCGCTGTTTCCGTAGGACGTACCTCCAACGATTTCTCCGGAGTCGATGTCCAACGCAAGATCGGCGGAAAGGTCGGGAGGCAGCGGTTCCATCGCCTCGACGAGGCGGCGGGTCAGCGCCCGGTACCCGGCGCCGTTCAGCCGTATGCCATTTTCGGCAAGACCGGCGTCCCCTTGCTGCGCCGCCTGTTCGTATTCCTCCGCCATGGCGTCGAATACATCGACCCAGCCGCATTCTCGTATGGCGGCCACTTCCCTGAAAGCGTCCCGCACGGCGGAAAGTCGTTCGTTCAGCGCTGCCACACCTGGGTGGGGCGATGCGTGTTCGTCATGCGGGACAGGGGAGACGAGCACACAGCGTATGTCCCGGGTAGCCAGCGTATCGAGGAGCGTATGATATCCGTCGACCGCTTCGGACAGGGCGTCGTCGTTTTCGAAGGCCAGCGTGCCGCCGTACGCCAGCACAGCCACGGTGGGCTGCGGGGCGGTCAGTTGCTCCACAAGGTGCTCGAACGCTGTGGGAGGTTGGGTGTAGTGGTCCCGCGCCTCGCCGAAAACGGTGTCGCCGCTCCAGCCCACATTACGGAAAGTCAGGCCGGACCGCCGCACCGTGAGTGCGGCCTCGATATAGCCGAAATGCTGGGCATGTTCGATGAGGCCATCGCCTGCGAGCACGACGCGGTCGCCGTCTTGCAGTGCGAAGCGAGGCGGATCCTGCGCCCTGACGGATCCGTGCATCACCAGGGAAAGCAGCGCTCCGAGAAGAAGCGCCGCCTCAAACGTACGCAGTGGTTTCATTCGGGTTAAAGGTACTCTGATCGAAGTGGACTTAATCAGAGTATCTTAAAATACAGGTTGCGGCGCATGGCGGCAAAAAAGTGCGCGGACAAGAAATGGGCAGGGTGGGGAAACTGCCGGGCCGCACGGGGTGACGGCTCTTTTCTTGCAACCGGGCACGGGCCGTCGAACTGCACGCATTGCTCAGACATCCGAAAGTCGTCGCTACGCCCCACACTGCGGCCCCGACGGAGGAAGTGCAGGAAAAAATCACCGTACGGATTACCGAGCAGGTCATTCGTGCGCTATGCGGCGAGGCGGTGCAGACGCCTGTCAACGCGCTGGCTATCCGGATGACGGCGCAACCGGACGCTCAACCCTATTTGAGTCTATCCGATCGTCTTGGCCAGTTGATCGGCCAATTGGGGACTGGGCGTGTTCGGGGAATCACCGTGCGGTGTCGGGGGGATGTCCCGCGCCGTTATTCCGAAGTGCTGACGGCGGTTACTGTGGACGAGGTTGTTCCGGCAGCCGTAGTCGGGGAGATTGCGGCGCTGGACGGTATCGAGGATGTGCGCAGGGTGGAGGCGTAAGGCGGGTTCCGGGAGGTTCTGAGCAGTTCTTCTCTTTGAGAATAATAAGTGAAAAATATTTCCGACCTTGTGTTCCACCGGCTTCTTCGATGAAATTGTTGTTCTTGCGCCGCAAGCGCATACATGACAATCATAGCATACATATCTCCTGGAGAAGCGAATGAGACCTGCATGCTGGATCGTCGCGGGTATGGCAGCTTTAACGGTCTCGCTCCTGGCGCTGAGCGCGTGCGACGACGGGGCGCTGACGGGCCTGGACGATGTCGATCCGTCTGCGGCGGCTAATGCGCGTGTCGCCCCCGGGGACAGTACGGCCCGTGCAGGCGGCGTTCCAGGAGAGGGCGCGTCTTCCCTGGATCGGTATGCGCTTTTGGGTCGGATCTTGAGCGCCGACGGCAATCCGGATAGCGTGCGCGTACATGTCAAATCCTGGCATACGGATTATAACGAGACCGGTTACGCTACGCTCGGCATACCTGCGAAGGGTACGATATACCACTGGGGGGCCGCGCATTCGGAGGGGGTAGATATCCATGGAGAGGGAGGCGTTCCCGCGCTTGGACGGGATGCTTTGTACGCCCTCTCTTTCGATAGTCCTGCGAGAGGCGATGCGTTGCTGGTCCTTTTTCGCTCCGCTGTCGATGTCGATACCGATACGTATTTCACATGGGATAACGGCGATATCGCTATTACGTCCCAGGCCATCGGGGCCAGGACGCATATCCTTGAGGATATATCGATCTATAACGATATTGGGTGGAGAAAAGCTGTTTGCGCGGGCGGTCGGTTCGGACGAATCGTTTTCGAGGGAGATAGCCTGGATGTGTCTACCGTGTTGCACCGTCGTTTTTATGGCGCCATATCCGGCGAAGCGGAAGGGGAGATCCCGAAAGACGTTTCGGGCTGCGGAACGTCTTCGGATGCTTTCGATGTGCAATTGCTTGGATTCGCGGACGACGATGCGTACCAGATGATCGATTGGCGTCCGATCGTTTCGGAGTCGATATCCGAATCCGAATCGGTATCCGGGAAGAGTTCGACGGCGAGTACGACCGCGAGCGCCAGCGGCAACGGATTGAACCGGTCAAAACCGGCGGGCCATGCGCCTGCTTCGGTGAATTTGTCGGCGTCCACGGTTAATCAGTCTACTTCGGTCACGTTTTCGGCCTCGCCGGACACGATTTGCAAAGGGGTATCGTCAACGCTTAGCTGGTCGTCCGAGCACACTACGAGCGTATCGATCGATCAGGGCATCGGTACGGTTGAGACCAAGGGTGAGCGATCGGTTTCTCCGGATAGGACGACGACATACACGATCGTGGCGAGAGGTCCGGGAGGAAGCAAATTTGACCGTGCAACCGTGCAGGTTCATCTGCCTCCTTCGGTGAGTTTGTCCGCGTCTCCGGGTATGATCGATCCCGGGGGTAGTTCGACGCTTGTCTGGTCGTCCGAGCACGCTACGCTCGTATCGATCGATCAGGGCATCGGTTCGGTTGGGGCATCGGGAGAGCGATCGGTTTCTCCGGATAGGACGACGACGTACACGATCGCGGCGACAAATTCGTGTGATACCGTCACGGACACGGTGACGGTGACGGTGACGGTGACGGCGGACGCTCATAACGACAGAGCGGCGCTGGTCGCGCTCTACGACTCGACCGACGGGGACAATTGGAAAACCAATACCAACTGGAAAAGTAGCGCCGCCATCGGTACGTGGTACGGCGTCACGACCGATGACGCCGGACGGGTGGTTTTTCTGAATCTCGACCGGAACTCCCTTTCGGGATCGATTCCGGCGGCGCTGGGCGACTTGACCAACCTCGAGATACTCTATCTCCAATACAACTCCCTTTCGGGATCGATTCCGGCGGCGTTGGGCGACTTGACCAACCTCGAATACCTGAATCTCCGCAGCAACTCCCTTTCGGGCTCGATCCCTGCGGCGTTGGGCGACTTGACCAGCCTCGAATACCTGAATCTCATGCGCAATTCCCTTTCGGGTTCGATCCCGGCGGCGTTGGGCGACTTGACCAACCTCGTGAACCTGAATCTCGGTTACAACTCCCTTTCGGGCTCGATCCCTGCGGCGTTGGGCGACTTGACCAACCTCGAGGGACTGTATCTCCAAGCGAGCTCCCTTTCGGGCTCGATCCCGGCGGAGCTGGGCGACTTGACCAACCTCACGAGACTGGATCTCGGTTTCAACTCCCTTTCGGGTTCGATCCCTGCGGAGCTGGGCGACTTGACCAACCTCGATGGACTGTATCTCTTCGGCAACGACCTTTCGGGTTCGATCCCGGCGGCGTTGGGCGACTTGATCAATCTCACGAGACTGGAGCTCAACAACAACTCCCTTTCGGGCTCGATCCCTGCGGCGTTGGGCGGCTTGATCAGCCTCGAGTTACTGGATCTCAGTTTCAACTCCCTTTCGGGTTCGATCCCTGCGGAGTTGGGCGACTTGACGAACCTCGAAAACCTGAATCTCCGCAGCGACTCCCTTTCGGGTTCGATCCCGGCGGCGTTGGGCGACTTGACCAACCTCGTGACACTGGATCTCAACAACAACTCTCTTTCGGGCTCGATCCCGGCGGAGTTTGTCAACCTGGACAATCTCCTTCACTTTTATGTCGACAACGGGCTGTGTGTCCCGGGGAGTACCGCATTCCAGCAATGGCTTGACAATCTCACTCTATTCTCAGGCGACAGCGACAACATCTGCAATCAGCAAATGACGCGCCGACGGCCAACGCAGACACCGACCAAACGGTTGCGGAGGGAGCGACGGTGACGCTATCCGGACCCTGAGGGCGCATCGCTGATCTACGCCTGGACGGCTCCGGCGGGGACTATGCTGTCGAGTACCACGGCGCAGTCGCCGACGTTCACGGCGCCGACGCAGCTTCTGTCGAACTCGGTGCTGACGTTCACGCTGATGGTGAACGACGGGGCGCAAGACTCTGCGGCGGACACGGTGGCGGTGTTAGACTGATCGTTAGCGATTCGGCCAGTCCCGCGAATTCGGTGTCGGTGACGAAGACGCACTATGCGGCGCCCTTCGACTAATACGCTCCTTCGATGCCTTCCATCGCAAAACGACGAGGTGTAACACCCCGGTCATGAAGCCAGAGTTGGTTCGGGTTGATTGGACATCTATCCGAATGTCGGCAACATAACGAAATCGGAAGATATCAACCGGTTTCTCGACGAGACGAAAGCCGTTGGGTTACGACAAAGTTACGGAAGGACAATTGACTTGGGGCTCCGCTATGCCTTTTGAGAAGCGTTGAGCATCTCTGTGGCGGGTCTTCCGTTCTCTATCTTGCCTGCACCCTTCCTCTTTGAGGGCCATGGCCCGGATAGCCCAGCCCCTGATTCTAACGGATTTATTCCACCCGCATCGCCCCCTGGAAGCGCTCCGGCGTGACGTAGCGGGTGTGATACCGCGTCCAGTCGTCCGGGAAGCGGCGGTACACAGGATCGTCTTCGAGCCGTCCCGGAGGCGTGGCGTAGGCTGCGTCGTCATGGGAGGGGAGGGGTAGCACCGTTTTGGAGAAGCCCGTGTTGTAGTCGCCGTCCTTCACCCACCCGTCCCCGATCAGTACGAAATCGCGGGTCCATCCTTCCGGCGGAGGCGGCGGGGCCCCGAACCGGAAAGCCATTTCGTCGGCCGCATTCATGATCACGTACCGGTCATCCACGGCTGCGAGCAATTCTCGTACATCGCCGAACCGTGTGTGATACCCGACGAGGTCGCGCCAGATCTGACCGGTTGCGGCCAACTCGTCGTAGACGGGCAGTTCCGGCGAGAAGGCGTCCGCTTCGTACGTTTCCGAAAAGCCCCGGTAGCGCAGATCCGCCGCATCGGGCGCCAGACGCCGGGTCGTGGTCTCTGTATCGGGCTGTCCGACGGCCCACGCAAAGGCGTCCCAGTAGATTTCGAGGTTCGTATGCAGGCGCAGGCGAACAGGATCGGACGCATTCGGCGCGCCGGCTCCTTGCTCACCCGCAAACACCTCCGTGATGTCTATGAGGACCGTCTTGGTCTTGCCGGCGGGGAAGCCGAGGTTGGGGTGGATGATTCGCCAGCCGCCCTGTCCGTCGGAGGCTTCAAGCCGCAGGCCCTGCGGCGGGGTATGCGATCCTTGTCCGAGCGCTACATTGATCGAGCTGTCCGTGGGATAAATCCAGCCGGAGGCCACGAGCCAGATCGGACCGCCCTGCGACGCATCCTCCGGAATGTTTTCCAGCGCCAGTTCCACGTAGTGATCCCGCGTGACGCCCTGGTACTGCCCGTGTCCGAACGTGGCAAGGTATCGCCCGTCTTCCGTGTCGAGGAGGTCGGTCACGTCGTTGCCCAGGTCGTCCCATGCCTGCGTGACCGGATGGGGTTTTGCGGTCACATGCACCTTCATTTCAGGGGGCGGGAAAGCAAACCGCTCGTCCACGTAGACCTCGGTATCGTCGGGATGATCGACGACGAGGAGCGAAACATGATCGAAGAAATGCGTCTCCCACAGTTCCGCCGTAATCCGCACATCGTACCAGGGGGGCGCGCCGTTCTCGCCGGGGCGGGGCGCCAACCGGTCGCCGCGAATTTTGACCCAGTCTTCTGTGGTCATGACCCCCGCCGTTTCCTGTGCGTTGATCTTGAGCCCCAGCGGCGAGCGCCAGATGAAATCGGTGACGAAGTCTATCTTCTCCCCGTTCCATGCGAAGAGCCATGGGCACGACCCCTTGAGCCGCTGCTGCGCCAGCACGACTTCCCCGGAGAGCAGATCGAACTCGGCCTGTACGCTGCCGTTGGGCCATACGATACGGGCTACATCCGCGACGGCGTGCGTACCCAGCCCGAAATGCACGACGGGACCCTGGATGACCTGTTTCTGGAAAGACAAACCCGCTCGGATTTCCACTTCGCCCCCGATCCCGAACGAATTGATGCGCTGGTCGCCTACCGCTTCGGCGGCGCGCAAGTGCATCTGTTTCCAGTGGTAGGGCATGCTTCCCTCGTTTTCGAGTCGCACAGGCTGTCCCGCTTCGGATAATCCAAGCAGATCGAGCCGCCCGTTTGCGGACAGATCCGCCACGGCAAAGAGGTGTGCAGCGATGGCGTGATCCGTCGGGTGGAGGGTTCCGCCCCGGCGTCCGCCGTTCGTTTCGTCCGCATCCCGCAGCCAGATGCGGGCGCCTGCGGGGGTGCCCGCGACAAGGTCCAGTCCGCCGTTGTTATCGAGGTCCACCGTAAAAAGCCGGGCAGCGCCGGGGGCAATGCCGGCAGGGATGTCTTCCCAGCGGGCGATTTCTTTCGAAGACCATGTTGCTTTCGCATCTTCGCCAGTGGTCGAAAGTTGCAGAACCGTTCCGTCCCCTTGCAGCGCCGCGAGATCGACGATGGCGTCGCCGTTCAGGTCCGCTGCTTCAACGGCGAGGAGGGTCGCCGTTGCCGAAGATTGCCGCTCGAAAAGCCCGCTCCGCCGGTTGGCGAAAAGATGCAGATTTCCATGTGCATCCACGAGCGCGGCGTCCGGATCTCCGTCGCCGTCGAAATCTCCCCAGGCGAAGCTCCGCAGCGCTTCGACGTCCCCGAAAAGATCCAGGGGCGCGAAGGCGCCGTCGCCGTTGTTTCGCAGGGCAAGGCTGGGGCCTTCGTGGCGGGCCAGCAACAGATCGACATCGCCTTCAAGATCGAGGTCGGCGGCCCAGACGCCTGCCAGGGAGGCATTCAGGATGGCCTCGGGCAACCCGAGCTGCGAGGTCGTTTCCGTAAAGGTCCCCGTGCTGTCCTGCCGGAACATGCGCAAACCGCCGCTTCCGGCCAGCGCGAGGTCCATGGTGAAGTCGTAGTCGTAATCGATGCCGGCGATACCATGCGGTCCGGGCGCTACGCCTCCTCCGGGAAAATCGAGAGCCTGGCCGTTTGGAAGGTGCACAGTGTGGTCGTCGGCAATAGCCAGCGCGATGCCGGGCACGTTCGTTTCGTTGCCGTCCGTGTTCTCATCGATGCCTGCTGCCGGCGAGAACACGGCCATGCTGCGCCAGGGACCTTCCTTGATATTCAGCGCTTGTTGCGTGAATGTCAACCGGTCGTCGCGCGGTGCGATGGCGGGGGGCGGGGCTTCCAGTCGCAGGAAGCCAGTCACCAGATCGCCTACCTGTTCGGCGGGCGTCTGGATGGCCCGCAGGTCCTGGCGATACGAGGAAACCCGCAGGAGCACATTCCGCACAAAAGCGATATGGGTGGTTGCCGCGGCGAAGTCGGGTGAATCCGGATCGGATACCGCGCCTGTGGCGCCGGCCAGTTGTTCGAGAGCTTCGTCCGGCCAGGATGCGGACAAGGTTTCGATATGCGCCAGCGTATTCCGGATTGCATCGGCGTCGCCGGAAGCCGCTGCCGCACCGGCGCGCCGTAGCAGAGCAGCCAGATTATCCGGATACACCTTCAGGAGCGCATCCAGTAAGGCCGTCGCTTCGTCGCTTCCGGTGTCCGTCAGATGTTCGGCCAGCGCATACAACGCCCTGGCATTCGTCGAATCCAGGGCCACGGCCTCCCGCAGGTGGACAGTGGTTTCTGCGACGTTTCCCTGACTTTTTTCGAACAGGCCGAGCAGAAGACGTATGACGCTGTTCTCCGGCGCGAGGGTTTGCGCCTCCTTGAGGTACTCTGAGGCGAGCGCATATTCGTTCCGGCGCATGGCGAGCAGTCCGAGATTGATCCACGCGGCGGGTTCTCCCGGCGCCAGCTCCGTTACCCTTAGCAAATTTTCCTCGCCTTGTCGGTCGGTCCCGGACTCGATGGCCGCCAGTCCCTTATAGAAGGCGGAGACGGTCTCGCGATACGTTTCGGAATCCGGTTCCGGAAGGTTCGGGCCGCCGCATGCTCCGATAAGAACGGCAAGCAAGATAGCCGGGGAAACGGCATATCCCGCTGCAAATCGGGAAACGAGCGAGGCGCCTGGGTGCCTTGTCATGAGATCGGAAGAATCGGGAACGTGCTTCCGGGTGAGCTGCGGTTGTTTCCGGCAACCTATGCGATCGTTACGTCGTCGTCGAGGTATACGTCCTGGATGGCATTCAGAATTTCGACGCCTTCATGCAATGGTTTCTGGAAGGCCTTGCGTCCGGAAATTAATCCCATACCGCCGGCGCGCTTGTTGACGACCGCGGTCCGTACGGCTTGCTGCAAGTCATTCTGGCCTGAACCGCCGCCGGAGTTGATCAGGCCGCACCGCCCCATGTAGCAGTTGGCCACCTGGTAGCGCGTCAGGTCGATGGGGTGATCGCTCGATAGCTCGGTGAACATGCGCTCGTCCAGTTTTCCGTAACTCGAGGCACCCATATTCATCGCCTGCAACCCTCCGTTCTGCTCCGGTTGCTTCTGCTTGATGATATCGGCCTCGACGGTTACGCCAAGGTGGTTGGCCTGTCCGGTCAGGTCGGCGCTGGATTCGTGATTCACGCCGTTCTGGTTGAAGGCGGAATTCCGGACGTAACACCACAAAATGGTTGTCATCCCGAGCTCATGGGCTGCAGAGAAGGCTTCCGAGACTTCCCGGAGCTGCCGGTTGGAATCCGCCGAGCCGAAATACACGGTGGCGCCCACGCCCACACAGCCCATTTCGTACGCATCCTCGATCTGCGCGAAGAGAATCTGGTCGTACGTATTCGGGTAGGTAAGCAGTTCGTTGTGGTTGAATTTCAGGATAAACGGAATCTTGTGCGTGTATTTACGCGCCACCGCTCCGAGGACGCCGAACGTTGAAGCAACCGCATTGCAACCGCCCTCGATCGCGAGTTCGACGATTTTCTCGGGATCGAAGTAGGCCGGGTTTTTGGCGAACGATGCGCCGGCGCCGTGCTCGATGCCCTGGTCCACCGGAAGAATCGAAAGATATCCCGTGCCGCCGAGCCGCCCCGTGTTGAAAAGCTGCTGCATGGCGCCCAGCACGCGCGGCTTACGATCCGATCCGATCCATACGCGGTCTACGAAGTCGGCCCCCGGCAGATACAGATTTTCTTTGGGGATGGTGGTGCACTCGTGGTCGAGCAGGTAGGCGGCTTCATCGCCGAGAACATCGGCGGTGCGGGCAGTAAGTACGTCGCTCATGAAGGGAATAGGGAAAATGAAGGTTTGGAAATATCCGGGCAAAAAAACAGCCCTTTACAAGATACTCCATAGGGCGTGTTTCATGTGTGAATTGTGGGGGTATTAGCGGGCGTTACCGGTTGACGAAATGTCTCTTCCGGCGCTTGCGGCGGGCGCATGCACTGTAATGACGAGGCGGGATCGCCCGCAATGATTATGCTCTGCGCGTTTACGGAAGCAGGCTCCGATTTTGCGCTGGCCGTGTGCGAGAAACTATCCGGCACATAGTCTCGCATTGCAACCGGATACGGTGCAATACGTTTGTGTCTCGACCTTCATTAACGATATTGTTCGGCCTCACGACCACGTCCCGCATGAAGCGCGTTACTCCGCTTTCATTTCTTTTGTGCCTGTGTACTGCGTGCGGCGGCCCGGCGGGCGAAGATGCTGCGGCGCCTCCACTCTTTACGCGCTTGTCCGCCGGCGAGACGGGCATTGCCTTCACGAACAGGATTGAAGAACGGGACGGGTTTAATGTGCTGGAGTACGAATACTTCTATAATGGAGGCGGTGTGGCCGCCGGCGATGTGAATGGCGATGGCCTGCCCGATCTGTATTTCTCGGCCAACATCGATCAGGATCGTCTGTATCTCAACCGAGGCGGGCTGGTGTTCGAAGACGTTACGGAGGAGGCGGGTCTTGCGAGCGAATTCAGTTGGACAACCGGCGTGACGATGGCGGATATCAATGGGGATGGACATCTGGACATCTATGTGTGCAAATCGGGTCGGGTAAGCACGGATCGTCGCCGGAACGCCTTGTACGTCAACAACGGGGATGGGACGTTTACCGAACGGGCGGCGGAATACGGTCTCGACGATCCTGCCTATTCAAACCACGCGGCCCTGTTCGATTACGACCGGGATGGCGACCTGGATTTGTATCTGCTGAATCATTCGATCCGGCGTTTGAGCCGCTTCGATGTGGACTATATGCGGAGTGGCCGCGACCCCCTTGCCGGCGACAAACTGTACCGGAACGACGGCGGATCGTTTACGGACGTGAGCGAGGCGGCGGGCGTCATCGGCAATCCGCTTGGGTTCGGACTCAGTGCGATCGTTGGCGATGTGAACCGGGACGGCTGGTCCGACCTCTACGTTTCCAACGACTATATCGAGGACGATTACCTGTACGTGAACAACGGGGACGGGACCTTTACCGAATCCGTACGCTCTTTTCTGACCCATACGTCCTACTCGTCCATGGGGGCCGACATCGCCGATGTAAACAACGATGCATTGCCCGATATCGTGACGCTGGATATGCTGGCCGAAGATCATTTCCGGCAGAAAGTGCTGCGAGGGCCGGAAGATCATGTGTTTTACGAAGACTTTCGGAATCAGGGGTTTCACGAGCAGTATATGCGCAATATGCTGCACCTGAACCGGGGAGATGGGGCTTTTACGGAAATTGGACAAATCGCGGGCGTTTCGAATACCGACTGGAGTTGGTCGGCGCTGCTGGCCGACTTCGATCTCGATGGCCGTAACGACCTTTTCGTCACGAATGGCTATATGCGCGATTACACGGATCTCGATTTTCTCCGGCATACGCTGGTGAATGCGCACAAGGAGGCGAGTGCCCGGGGGGAAGCCTTGTCTTCGTTGGAAATGGTCCGGCAAATGCCTTCCACGCTGTTGAGAAATTATATCTATCGAAACGAATCGGGAATCGTCTTTTCAGACAAGACGCGGGACTGGGGTATGGGCGAGGCTTCCTTGTCGAACGGCGCAGCGTATGCCGATCTGGACGACGATGGAGATATCGATCTTGTGGTGAACAACATCAATGCGGAAGCCTTTGTTTATCGCAACGATGCGGACCGCCTTGACACGGGGCATTACCTGAAGGTTCGCTTCGAAGGCCCGGAAGGCAACCGGTTCGGGATCGGTGCTGTGGTCGAGGCGACGGGGGGAGGGCAGCGGTTTTACCGGGATATGAACCCGGTGCGGGGGTATTTGTCGTCCGTGGAGCCGGTGCTTTTTTTCGGCCTGGGGGAATTGGAGCAGGTCGATCTTGAAGTGATGTGGCCGGATGGGGCGCGCCAGCGGATGCAGGGCGTGCCCGCGAATCGAACGGTTACGCTGTATCGCCGGGACGCCGATTCCGAGGCGCCGGATGAACGGGAATCCCTGCAAGTCCCTCCGTTTTTCGTGGAGGCGCCGGATGTGAGGGGGCTGCAGTTCGTTCATGAAGAGAATCCGTTCGTCGATTTCGAGCGCGAGCGTCTTCTCCCGCATATGTTGTCGCGCCAGGGGCCGGCGCTGGCGACCGGCGATGCGGACGGAGACGGACTGGAGGATGTATTCGTCGGCGGAGCACGGAGCCAGTCCGGGGCGCTTTTTTTGCAGCACCCCGACGGATCGTTTCGCCGGGGTACCGCCGCGGCTTTCGAAGCGCATAGCGGCTATGAGGATACGGACGCCCTGTTTATGGATGCGGACGGCGACGGCGATAAGGACCTTTATGTGGTCAGCGGCGGATCGTTCGAGGCGGAGGATATGTCGGTTTATCAGGATCGCCTGTACGTCAATCACGGCGCCGGCGTGTACGTCCATGCCGCACAAGCCTTGCCCGCCTTGCATAGCAGCGGAGGTACGGTAGCGGCGCACGATTTCGACATGGATGGCGACCTCGATCTGTTTGTGGGCGGTCGGGCGCTTCCGGGTCGCTACCCCCTCGCTCCGCAAAGTTATCTGCTGGAGAATACGGGGGGAACGTTCGCGGATGTCACGCCGGAAGCGTTGCGTGCGCCGGGGATGGTGACCGACGCCCTATGGATGGATATGGATGGAGACCGGCGCGCCGAACTGGTTCTGGCGGGAGAGTGGATGCCGATTCGGGCGTTCCGGTACACCGGAGAATGGGCCGAGATACCCGCTTCCGAATCGGGTTTCGCCGGTACGGCGGGCTGGTGGAATGTTCTGCGCGCGCAGGATCTGGACGGCGACGGCGATATCGATCTGGTTGCAGGTAACCGGGGGTTAAATGCACAAATGCAGGCCGGTCCGGACAAACCCGCCGCGGTGTATTCCGCAGATTTCGGCGCGGATGGGCGCTCCGAATTCGTCATGGGATATTACATGGGCGAGCAAAGGCGTCCCGTGCCCTGGCGAGACGAATTGCTGGAGGAAATTCCGTTGCTTGCCCGGCAATTCCCGGATTATGCTTCGTACGCTCGCGCCACGCTGGACGATGTTTTTTCCGAGGTGGAGCCCGTGCTCAGGCTGGAGGCCTTCCGATTTTCAAGCAGCGTCTTCGAGAACACCGGAGAAGGCCGGTTCCGGGTTCGGGAATTGCCTGTAGAAGCACAGTTTGCTCCGGTGCACGCCATCCTTTTCGAGGATGTGGACGGCGATGGACAGACGGATATGCTCCTTGCAGGGAATGCTTTCGAGACGCGCGTGCAGTGGGGCCGTTACAACGGGGGGCGCGGGCTTCTTTTGTTGCATCGCGGCGGGATGACCTGGGAAAGCGTTTCCGCTTCCCGGAGCGGTTTTTTAACGCCCGGGGTAGTGCGTGGCATGGTTCGCATCGTTACTGCAATGGGCCCGATTATGGTGGTTGCGCAGAATGATGCGGTCCTGAAGGCGTTTGTGTCCGGCGCCGGGGACACTGCGCTCTGAATGCGGGCTGGCAATCCGGCTGCTGCCGTTCAACAAGCAGATAAGGGCGGCGATGCTGTTGAACGAATATGCGGGGCGCCTTGCGCGCTCCCGGCTTTTTTATCGCTCGCGATGCATGCCTTACCGTGTCCTCGTACCAGCAGAGGCTTCTTTCGGCTTTTTCACCGTAGCACGTTCAGCAGCCGCGAGTACTTGATAATGATCGCCTGGTCTGTGAACTCCGGTTCGAAGGCTCCGAATCCCCTATTTAGGTCATATTCGGACGTATGGTTGAAGACGATGAACAGGCCTGTGCCCGCCGATTGAAGCCACCCGAACCGCAAATTCATGGACCAGAGTTCTGCTGCGCTGTTGTACTGAATCAGGGTTTGCACGTAGATGCGGGGGGTGAAGGAATACGAAAGCCGCGTACGCACCAGATTCGCAGTGAAGTTGCCGCCCGGCAGGTCCACCCAGTTTTGGCTCAGGCCGATTTCCGTGTTGAATGCATCTCCGACCCGGGCGCGGATGGTGGACAGGACCGTAACGCGATCGCCCCCGAAGAATCCCCCCGCAATCACCCGGGTGCTCAGGCTGAGCGGAAGGCTCTCGTCCGTGATGCCGACGATCATGGCTTCCCGATGATGGTACGATCCCTTCGGTACCCACACCCCGTCACTGACTTCAAAGGATTCCCGGACGCCTTCCGTGGTAAAGTTGATGCCTGTGTGAATTTCCCAGCCGTTTTCCCACTCCCAGTGGTTGTCGATATGCAGAAAACCCGTTTCGTACACTCTGTCGAATCCCCAGTATCCATTGTAGCTGACATGCGGGCGCAATTCGTGAAAACGGAGGAAGTCGGGACGATACCGGTAAAAAACGAGGCCGTTAAAATGCCGGTAGGCGGATGTCCGCTGCATAAAACCGAGTTCCGGTTTGAAGCTTTCGGCTACCTCGGTATAGCCTGCGTTCAGCAGCCAGGCCTGGGAGTTGTAGGTGGTAAGCACCCGGTATGCATGATTTTTTTCGGACATGTCCGGTTTTTTTCCTGACATGTCCGGCGTTTCCGACAGCGCCCCGAAGCCCGATATCAGGCCGTACTGTCCGATGCCGAGCTGGCCGTCCAGAGCGAATACACGGTTGTAATCATCTTTGTCCGACAGATCGCCCACGCCCTGCCGGTTGGTGAAAAGCACGCCGGCGAAGGTCCGGTTCGGAAACTCGCGCTTGAGACGCGCCACGCTGAAATTATTCCCTGGAATCTCCTCTCCACCCAGTTGTCGGGTTTGCATATTGAGTACCCCGATCCGGTAGTCGCCCATGGAACCGGAGAGGCGGGCGCCGCCGAGGATGGGTACCGCTACGCCATCCCCGCCGATACCGATGCGCCGGCTGAAGAACAGGTCGACCTGCCCCGGCGCGCCCACCGCAAACACCCCGGCATTCTCCAGGAAGAAGGGTCGTTTTTCCGGGAAGAAGAGGTTGAAGCGGTCCAGATTGATTTGCTGTTCGTCCACCTCGACTTGCGCAAAATCGGTGTTGTACGTGACGTCGAGTGTCATACTCGGGGTCAAGCTATACTTCAGATCTATGCCGATATCGCCTTCGGGATCTGAGTATTCCGAGGTGGTTGGCAACTCCGAGGAGTTGGTGGTCCGGTCGCCTTGTCCAAGCGCGTACGGGATGATTTGCAGATTGCGCGGCGCCTGGATGTCCAATCCTTCCAGCGTCCCGGCCAGCGAAACCCGCGCGAGCGTGTATTGCCGGGGGAGCGGGGCCCAGTAGGCGGTTTCGTTCCGACGCCGGATGCGGCGTTCGAAGTTGACGCCCCACACCTGATTTTCTCCGGTCGCGAAGCGCAATGTACGCAATGGAATGGCGAATTCGGCGCTCCATCCGTACGCTCCCGTTTCCGTGTGGACCGTCCACGCACCATCCCAGTTGATGTTCAACCCGCCGCCCGAACCGCTTTGGCTGCGCGGGCCCTGAGAGAACCGGCCGCTGTTCTGGCCTTCGTTCGTTACCTGCGCATCGTATTCGACCCCGGCGGAATTCGTGCCGAAGATGAATCCGTTCTGGCGATCGCGGTACGTGTCCAGAATGAGACTGAAACTGTCGGCCTCCCGGGGGTCCGCATCCCGGCGGCTGTCCGACACGATGATTTGCGACGGGTCGCGGTCGTAGCACACAACCCCGACATACAGGATCTGTTCGGTGTACCGGATGCGTACCGCGGTCTGCTCGGAAGCCGGTTGTCCCTCGTTCGGAGTGATTTGGATAAAACCGGTGGCGGGTTCGATGGCGGACCAGGAAGGGTCGCCCAGTACATCGCCGTCGAGGACGGGCAGGGTGTCGCTGTTGCTTTTTACCGCGCGTATTGCCGGGACGGCGATCGGATCGCTATCGGCAGCGCTGTTATTGGCGGTGTAGCCTCCTGTCTGTCCCGCTTGCTGCGCCGTGGCGGGAAGCGCAAGGGACAAGGTCGGAAAAAAGAAGAGGGACGCAAGCATTGCACGGCTTGCGCGGTGCATCCTGTGGTGCATGGAGGGGGGCGGAAAGAATCGGAGAGAGGAAGATGCAGATAAAAGCCGGAAAATACAGGTACAGAATATAAAGAAAACGTAGCTGGATATGTTTTTTTGCCGCTCATGGAATGTAGAACACGTATTGGGGGTCTAACTATGGGTATATATGTCGCCCATGGCTTTCCCCCGGAAGGTTGCGTACCCAAAAGGATATATCGGCCGAATTTCTTCACTCGAACAGCGGTCTTCATGCAACGAGATGTACCGATTCGCCCTCATGCTTCGGCATTCGTTGCAGCCGTGTTCGCCGTATGCGTCCTGCTGCCCGTTCTCGAGGCTTCGGCCCAAACGAGTGCACTATCGCCACCTCCTGTGGAGCAGAACAATAAGGGCGTCATGCAGGCCCTGTTTCTCGAAGAAGAGATCGGCCTCGACGGCATACTGGACGAAGAGGTTTGGCAAAGGGCTATCGCCGTGTCCGGTTTCAGGCAATACGAACCTGTTGACGGCGCCCCGGCATTTCAAAACACAGAGGTTCGCGTCTTGTATGGTGCGAATGATTTCTACGTCGGCGCCTTGCTCTATGACGATGAGCCGGGGGCTATTGAAAGGGCATTGGGGCGGCGTGACGACTTCAACCGGGCCGATTGGTTTCTGGTGGCGGTGGATGCTTATTTCGACCGGCGCACCGCCTATGTCTTTGGGGTGAATGCGGCCGGCGTGCAATTCGATGCGCTCCAGACAGGAAGCGGAGCAACGGGCGGAGGCGGGGGCGGGCCGGGTGGCGGCGGCGGTAATAATGCGCCCCGCGGCATGGATCCTTCCTGGGACGCCGTATGGTATTCGGATGTACGCACAACGCAAGAGGGGTGGGTTGTGGAGATGCGCATTCCGTATAGCATGCTGCGTTTCTCGGAGGCGCCCATGCAAACATGGGGGGTTCACTTCACGCGCAGGATTCCCCGGCTCGGCGAACAATCGGAGTGGCCCCATGTGCCCCGTACGGAGCGGACCAACCTGGTGGCCCGGTTTGGTCGTCTGGAAGGCATTCGGGACGTGAAGCCCCGGCGCAACGTACAGATCATACCCTATACCGTCACCGGAGTGAATACCCTCGAAAGCGAGGAGGTCGCCGGTACGCGGGCAAGCAGCCGCACCTTCGATGTGGGCGGGGATCTGAAGATCGGTCTCGGTACGAACGTTACGCTGGATGCGACGATCAATCCGGATTTCGGTCAGGTCGAGGCCGATCCGGCGGTATTGAACCTTACGGCGTTCGAAACCTTTTTTCAGGAACGGCGCCCCTTCTTTGTAGAGGGCATCAATATCTACGAATTTTCAGTCGGCCCCGGACGGCTCCTGTATACGCGCCGGATCGGGGCGGATGCCCCCATTATTGGCGCCACGAAGCTTTCCGGGCGCACCGGCTCAGGCCTTTCCTTTGGCGTATTGGGCGCGGCCACGGGATCCGATTTCAGTCCTTCGCGAGGATACGGCGTCGGACGGATGAGCCAGCAAATCGGGGCCTGGTCGAGCGTGGGAGGCATCGTAACCCTGTTCGAAGGATCTAATGTGGACGAGAATCACTTGCGAAGCCTGGCGGCAGGCGCCGACTGGGATATCCGGTTTCTCGAAAACCGGTATGGCATCGAGGGATTCTTTGCGCTTACGAACAGAAACTGGATCGAGGCGGATATCGACGGAGAGACCGGGTTCGCCAGCAAGCTATGGGTGCGCAAACGACAGGGGGCCTGGTACGGATTTGCAGGATTGGACGTATTCAGCGATGCCTTTAATCCGAACGATATAGGCCAACTTCGCGAGAACAATTTCATTGCGATGCTATCCTCCATGCAGCATCAGGTTAATGGCGGAAGGCCCTTTGGCCCTTTCTCGCGAGCCGGAGCGCGTTTCTTCTTCGTTCAGGAATTCTCCTACCGGGAAGGGCTGCACCTTGGACAGCGCCTGGATTTCGGTTCCCGGTGGACACTCCGCGGTTTCCAGTCCATCATTTTCGGCCTTGAATCTGAAAAACCGTTCGGCGGGTACGATTTGTACGAGACGCGCGGTCTTTTGCCTTGGTCTCCGCCGGGAAACGTCGCCATCCAGGGGCAGTTCGAAACCGACGAAAGGCGCAACTGGCAACTTGAGCCGGGGCTGGATTTAACATTTTACGGCGATGGAGGCACGGAATCGGAAGTCAGCCTCGAAGGGCAATGGAATGCCAGTAATCGCTTGTCTTTCTCTGCCCAAATAGAAGGCGAGTGGGAACGCGATGTGCAGGCCTGGTCCGCAAACGAAACCTTTTTACGCTCCGGATCCGATTGGCGCATCGGGGAGGAAGCGTCTCATCCGGACGATTTGACCGATTCGGATTTTGTAGCGTTCGACGATCATGGAACGCTGGACGCCATTCTTGCCGACGTCGATCCCACCGGCGTCGACCAGTACTACGTGTCCGTATTCGGCGCGAGGGATACGCGTTCGGCAGACATTACGCTACGCGGCACGTTTACCCTGACGCCCAAACTGTCCCTGCAGTTGTACAGTCAGCTTTTCGCAGCAAGGGGACGCTACGACCGTTTCCGGGTTCAGCAGGATCGGGACCATTTGGCTGACTTCGACGCCTATCCCAAGCGGGATGAGTTTTCCTTCAGCAGCCTGCATTCCAATCTTGTATTGCGCTGGGAATACCGTCCCGGCTCCGCGCTGTTCGTCGTCTGGACGCATGGTAGAGAAGCAGAAGACATATTGCATCCTCTCGCACCTATGGTCCGTTCGCCCTACGACCGTTCGATCAACGATCAATTCGGCAATACCTTCGATGTCTTCCCTGAGAACGCCTTCCTGATCAAGCTGAACTACAACTTCCTGAATTAATGGAGGGGTATTCCGATGAAGAAAATCGAAAACGAGCAGCTCAGTCAGGAAGTTTTTGACCTTTTCGACCGCTATGCCCATGGCGGGATCAGCCGCCGAACCGGCCTGGAAAAGGACCATTGATTTCTTCAATGAGCGGCTGCGTGGATAGGGTGCTGTCCGGAACGTGAAGGGCCGCCGTGCCGGGCATGTTCACCCCTGAAATCCAATCCGTGAAATCAGGCGTGCGTTACTCTTCCCCCTCTTCTTCGGATTGGCGTTGGCCGAGTTCGCGGTCGAGCAGGAAAAGGCTGGCGCCGGAATCGCCGACGAGACGCAGATCGTCGATGATATCGCGGGCGGATTCTTCCTCTTCTATCTGTTCGTCGACGAACCATTGCAGCAGCGTCTGCGAGGCATAGTCGCGTTCTTTGCCGGAGAGCGCGTAGAGATCGTTGATGCGTCGGGTAATGTATTTTTCGTGCTCCAGAACGAGTTCGAAGATTTCGAGGGGCGTCTCGGCTTCGTACGTCGGCGTCGGCAATTCTTTTAACTGCACGACCCCGTCGCGTTGGAGGAGGTAATCGTAGAACTTGAGGGCGTGCTGTGTTTCTTCCTGCCACTGCAAACGCAGCCAGTGCGCAAAGCCCTTGAGGTGGAGTTGCTCCATGCGCGCCGCCAGGGCCAGGTACAGATAGGCAGATTCCAATTCAGCCTGAATCTGATCGTTGATGGCGTCCTGCATGGTTTGGCTGATCGAAGACGATTTCATTGTTTGCATGGAAATGGTCCGTAAAAGTTGGATAGTGCTTTAAGGATACTGTTGCGCCGGGTCATGCCGCTTTGGCGAGCGGTTTTCGTTCGAAGAATACGTCGTCTGGCGTTCGACTGTCAAGCCCTGTTCTGCGCGATCATCTCAAAGCAGACCGTTATCCGGAAGGCCGCCCTGTTTTTACGCCGCTGGTCGCGCTGAGTCTGTTGGTGTTCTTCGTGTTTGCGCTGCAATGTATGAGTACGCTTGCCATTGCCCGGCGCGAGACGAACACATGGCGCTGGCCGATGGTCATGTGGATATACATGACAGGGCTGGCTTACCTGTGTTCGCTTATCGTCTACCAGGGCGGACTGATGCCGGGGCTGAATTGAGGACGCCGAAGCCGTTTCAAGACTCGGACACAACGAGTTCTGTCGTTGCAAGCGGTATGCCGGATATGTCCGACATGGCGTCGTAGAATTCGACGAATCGATTGGTTTCAGGAGCGTCATAGTCCTTCAGGTTATGGGCCCACCGGTAGCCGATCGGCTGATACCAAAGCGAGGCCTGGACGGCAAAGGGGCCCTGCCGTCCGCTCACATCGACGATATAGCGCACGGCGTCGGTTCCTCCCACGAAATCGGCGTCCTCCCTCGCCCATCCATGGACCGCTATATCCTCGGATGCAGACGCTTTGTCGAATCCTCTCGGCAACAGTCGATTGTCCTTGACGTACCGCACTGCCTGCAACAGTCCCGTCGTTACCTGATCCTGCGTATCGATCATCACGGACTCGTAGATCTGCACCTGATCGCTTTGCGTGATTTCCCGGTAATGGGGTTCGTACCGAGCCGGATCCGTGTCGTTGTCGTTTTCCGGGATTTCGCCCGTGGGACGGATACTACCGGATTCGAAAACGGGGGTCCCGTTCCGGTCGCGCACCATAAAATGAATCCAGCTTCTGCGCGAGGGATATCCCGTCGGCAGTTTATGACCGGCCAGATTTTCAAGACGAACCTCGACATGCAATGCATCCTGCACCCGTTCGGCGTTTTCTATCGAGATGCGCGCGGTGTTTGTCTGTAAGTGCTGCTCGGTTTGCCGCGCCGTGGCCTCCAGTTCGTTCGGGAGGGCTTCCACGCCCAGTTCGGTCCGGTACCGGTTGAGCATGCGGAGCATAAAGAAGTTACCCCCCTGGAATACGTGCCGGGAAACGCCGATTTTATCCTCGCCCAATACGGAGGAGATAGCTGTGGTATCCTGCACGACGGGCATGTGGCAGGACTGACAACTTTTTTCTTCGCGGTAGGCGCTGTGGAGCCATTCCAGGTACGGGACTTGCTCGGGCAGTTCGCCCGCAATTTCTCCCGTGGGTCCGATCGCTTCCGTGAACAGCGTATGGCATGTCGCGCATAGTTCGGACTGTTGAATATGGCGCGACTCCACCTGCCGGAATCCCGATGCGGAATGCATCACCGTACTGAGACCCGCATCCACCTCATAGGGCCCGAAAATGGCGCGTTGTTCCATCGGCGTCTCCGTATCGATCGCGAATCCGGCCGTGAAGCTTTCTCTGGCGCCCAGGTTCTCTGCGGCGATCTGGTGGCATACGGTGCAGGAAACGCCATCGGCGGCCAGGTCGTCGGTGCGGTGTGTATTTTCGCCGACCGGCAGATGAGAAAAGACCTGCCCTTTTTGGCCCGAAGTCTTCGCTTCGAATCGCGACATGGGCATATGGCAGGCGGCGCATTCGTCTTCGATAAGATCCTGCGCCTCCGGATGATCCATCGCTTCCCGCCGGACCGCGGCCTGCCAGTACGGATCGCGGGCCGAATTGGCCATCATGGAAGCGCGCCAGTCCGTGCCGATTGAGATGTCTTCGCCGGAAGGGGTGATCAGGTTGCTATGGCAACTTATGCACGCGGCGCCGGTCGTGAACAAGTGCGGGTCCGTTTCGGAAGAAGCTGTCTCCGGCGCCTGCGGAGGCACGGAGAAGAACAGCGGATGGACGAGTGTCAATCCCGCCGAAGCAACAAGGATTACCAGAAACAGCTTTCCGCTCATAGGTACATTTCCCGGTCAGGTACGGATTACCAGCCCTCGAAGAAGCCTCCGTCGAACCATTCCCACAGCAGATAGACTATAAATTGCGGGGCGGGGTAGTGATTTACAGGAATACGGAGTCCGATATTGAGCATCACATGCTGCCGCTGGTTCAGACTGATTTGCGCCTGGGGCACGATATCCCAATGTAAAACGCCCTCCGATCCCAGAGAACGCGTTCCGAGTACTTCCAGCATGGGCGACCAGGTGCGCCCCCAATCTCCCTGCGTGAAGCTTTTGCCAGCCACGCCGCGAAAAAAGGCCTCGTCCATTGCCGCATTCCGATCCAGGGGGATGTCGAAACCACCCTGAAACTGCACAAAAGCATCCGCAGGCAGGATCTGCCCGAACGAAGCAAAGGGTTCGATGCGCGTCAGGCCTTTTCCTATGCCCGTGTTTTTGTGTCCCGTGGGCAGAATCACCTCGCCGCCAAGGCTAAGTATGCTGCCATGCGACAAGCTCTGAAGCATGACGCGTTTCAAACCGAGCGCTACATCCCCGAGTTGACCGCCTTGCTTATGCTCCTGGAAGCCGAACGGTACGACTACTTCGAATTGATTCCGCGCCCCGAATCGTTTTTCATAGAGCATCTCATGGATAACGGCGCTCTCGGCGTCGATATCTATCGCGGTGGTCCATACCGCTTCGTCTTCCGGAAAAGCTTTTTCGGTCACCAGGGGGCGCGGCGCATTCAATTCGCCTCTGGGCCATGCGTCGTTCGGGCACAGGGTGCGAATGTGATCCAGTATCTTTTGCAGTTCATCCTGCGCCAGCGCATCGCCAAAGGCCGGCATTTCCCGGGCAAACCCGCGCACGGGTCCTCCCTGATGGGCCACCGCAAGCCAGTCGGCGTCGGGTTCGCGGGTGGCGAAGTTGCAGTCGGTGAAATCGGGAAGCGGAATATCGAAACCCAGCAGGGCGGCGGGAGCGCCTCTGCCGTTTGCGCCATGACAGGTTGCGCAGGCCTTTTTGTAGAGTTCCTCGCCTGTATCGTTCGTGCGCGCAGGTCCGGAGTTCATGTGTTCTACGTTGCTGCGTTGCAACGTCTCGTACGTACGTGCGGGCCCGGGTTTCATCGCTCCCCGGCAGGTGGCGGGAGGCGCCTCGGCGCTGTGCACATCTTCCGGGTCGACCGGATCGCCGGCATGGACGATCACCGATACAGGGCGGCTTTCCGGTTCATCGAGCCCGAATGCATCGATCGATCCCATGCTGCACCAAAGCACAAGCAGGGCCAGTGCATGAGCTGATCGGCGCAAGTACGAGCGGGGATATTTCATGTGCTTTCGGGGGGTTTCCCTTTTTCCTGCGCCCGGGTTCGCTTCCGCGATATAGCGTCTCCACCATATAGCATGCCCACCCGGACCGGAAACATCGTTTTCAAACTGTACGAATCCGGCGATGGTTTGTCAAGGATACTCTGGTTAAATCCGCAAAGATTCAGAGGCTGAAAGGGGTGGCGCTGGCAAGGAATGACGAAGCAATGTGGCAGGCCCCACATAATGAGGAATGACACGGCCAGCGTGTCCCTCTCTGCCTCCCGAAGGGCGCTTCACGTTCGCGACGCCCCGAATTCGCACGTTTCCCGCTAATTTCAACGATGCAATTACAATATCTTTTATGTTCGAGGGTGAAGCGCTGATCGAAGCGGTATTTGATCAGAGTATCCTCAAATGAATCCAGGGATTTCGCCCGTATGTAGCGAACCAATAATCACGCAGCCGATGACCTTTAGAACCCGCTGAACGAGGTTTTCTTCGATGTGATCAAAGCACAATCGATCGGTTCAGCAACTTGAACCCGATTCGCTTCAGGTTTCGGTACCGTTCCCGTTTGCATACCGCCCCCCGGCCTCCTAATTTTCCCATAGTCCGCCAGCCGGTGTTTTTGCGGCGATTATCTCTTTTCGCACATTGTTTTCTCATGCCCGATCCCGTGAAAACATCCCGTTCCGACAAACCGGTGCTCATCGTTGGCGGCGGCGTGGCGGGGCTTGCGCTGGGCTGGCGCTTACTGCATGCCGGGCGGGCCGTGCATCTTTTCGAACGGGATCGCGCCGGGCGCGGGGCCTCCTGGGCGGCGGCGGGCATGCTGGCGCCGGATGCAGAGATCGGATTCGAGGACCCGGAACTCTACCGGCTCAACCGGGAAAGCCTGCGGAGATGGCCGGCGTTTGCGGCAGCGCTTGAAGCGGAAAGCGGAATCGGGACAGGATTCCGGACCGGAGGGGCCGTACATGTGGCTGCCGACCGGGACGAGGCGGAAGCGCTCCGCCGCCGCTACGATTTCATGAAGGCGCAGGGGTTGGATATCCGGTGGCTTTCGCCGGCGGAGGCGCTGGATATAGAACCTTTTATCGCGTCCCGCCCGGCGGCGGTCATGTATTGCCCTTCGGATAGCCAGGTGGATAGCCGTGCGCTTGTCGAAGCGTTGCAGGCTTCTTTTCTGAAGGCCGGGGGCACACTGCGTGAAGGGATCGCCGTGCATGCCGTCGAACCCGATGCGGAGGCGCCCACTGTCATGACGGAAAACGGCGAGCGGATCGAGGGATCGTGCGTGGTGCTTGCCACGGGCGCCTGGGCGCATGGCATGGACGGACTTGCGGCGGATCAGCGGCCGCCTGTGCGCCCGGTGCGCGGGCAGATGATGGAACTGGATGTTGAGCCTCCGTTCGACTTGCAGCATGTGGTACGGAGTGCGCATATGTGCGTGGTGCCCAAATCCGGCGGAAGGGTGCTTGTTGGCACCACGATGGAGGAAATGGGCTTCGATGCACGCGTTACGGCAGGCGGATTGTACACCATCCTGGAGGAGGCGCGAAGGATCGTGCCGGGGATCGACGATCTGCCCGTGCGCGATATATGGGCGGGGCTGCGTCCGGCGAGCCGCGATCATTTGCCCATTCTGGGGCCTTCCTCTGCACCCGGTGTGGTGATGGCCACGGGTTTCTACCGGCACGGTATGCTGCTTGCCCCGGTCGCTTCCGAAGAAGTGGCGCATTACCTGCTTACCGGAGAAACCTCTGCATGGATCGCTCCGTTTTTACCGGGACGCTTCGAGGCGGTATCCGCGTGACGACGGACGCGCCATGCCGGATGATCATGATGATGATGATGCGGCGCCCGGCATGCGCCGCCGCGCAAAATACAGCGCACGGCATGCGCCGCACAAACAGGCGGATGGACCATGTCTTCCGAATCTCTCATCGACGTATCGATCAACGGGAAAACGCATTCCGTACCGGCGCAGGCGACGGTGTCCGTACTGGTGCGGGAAATGGGATTCGATCCGGCCGATGCAAAGGGCATGGCCGTGGCGGTGAACGACACGGTAGCCCCGAAGGGGACATGGGACGACCATGCCATCCGGTCCGGCGACCGGATTGAAGTGATTGCTGCGCAACAGGGAGGGTAGCATGACGACGAACGGACACCCGGATGTACTAAAAATCGGCGACTTTACATTGTCCTCCCGGCTGATCATGGGCACGAGCCGGTATCCGAACCCGCGGGTCATGCTGGACGCGCTCGAGGCGTCCGGCACGGAGCTCGTCACCGTAGCGATCCGACGCGTGAACCTGCAGGACACGTCGGAAGAACGCTTTCTGGAATTGCTCAAGCCGTATCGCTGTCTGCCGAATACCGCCGGATGCTATACGGCGAAGGAGGCGGTGCTGGTGGCGCAACTGGCCCGCGAAGCGCTGGAGACCCATCTGATCAAACTGGAGGTGATCGGGGACGACGAAACGCTGCTTCCGGATGTCGAGCAACTGCTCCGGGCGGCGAAGGAACTCGTGGACGACGGGTTTTCCGTGATGGTGTATGCAAACGACGACCCCATCACGTGCCGCAAGCTGGCCGACCTCGGATGCGCCGCAATCATGCCGCTCGCCTCCCCGATAGGCAGCGGGCAGGGTCTGGTGAATCCCTACAATCTGGCGCTCATACGGGATATCATCCGGGATACGCCGCTGATCGTGGACGCCGGCATCGGCACGGCAAGCGATGCGGCGCGGGTGATGGAACTGGGTTACGACGGGGTGCTTCTGAACACCGCGGTCTCCGATGCGCAGCACCCCGTGACGATGGCCGCCGCCATGCGCCGGGCCGTGGAAGCAGGGCGGTTGGCCTTCCTGTCCGGGCGTATGCCACGCCGCACGTATGCGCAGGCCTCGTCGCCCATGGAGGGGCGCATCGGCGGATAACGCACAGGAGGCGTCGGAACAGCGGCGCACCGGGAAGTGCTTCCATACGAATACGCCGCCCACACAGGCGGATGGACCATGTCTTCCAAATCCCTTATCGACATGTCGATTAACAAAAAAATGCAATCCGCGATGGGCCGCCTGTTCGCAGCGTGGCTCCTTGCGCTGATCCTTCCGACCGCACTCGCTGCGCAGGAAAGACCGCCAAACGTCGTCTTCTTCCTGGTCGACGACCTGGGCTGGAGCGATATCGGCGTCTTCGGCAGTTCGTTCTACGAGACGCCGAATATCGACCGACTCGCCGAGCAGGGCGTGCGCTTCACGAACGCCTACGCGGCGGCGCACGTCTGCTCGCCCACCCGCGCGGCGCTCATGACCGGCAAGTACCCGGCACGGCTGCGGCTGACGGACTGGTTGCCGGGCCGCAGAGAACATGCCTTCGAGCAGATGCTGAGCGCCGAGAAGTTGGCCGCCCTCCCGCTTGAAGAGGTCACGCTGGCGGAGGCCTTCAAGGAGCACGGCTACCGCACGGCCATCTTCGGCAAGTGGCACCTTGGCGGCGGCGAGGCCGGACCACTGAACCAGGGCTTCGACGTGCAAGCGCCCGACTTCCCCGGCTCGACCCCACGCGGCGGCTACTTTCCGCCCTACCTGATGAAGGGCCTGACGGTCGAAGGAGAGGACGACGAGTACCTGACCGACCGCCTCGCCGACTTTGCGGTCGAGTTCATCGAGCAAAGCGGCGAAGAGCCGTTCTTCCTCTACCTCTCGCACTTCGCGGTGCACGACCCGATCGAGGGACGCCCGGATCTGGTCACGAGATACCGGAGCAAGCTGGCGCAAGCAGCGCCTTCCACGGGGCCGGCCTTTGTCCTCGAAGGTAACCCCGATGATCCCGAGCCGCTCTCTCGCGCCCAACTGGATTCTTTGCAGCAGGAGCCCTCACATCGGGAGCACCGGGTGCTGCCGATGCGCACGATCCCGATCAAGCAACACCAGGACAACGTCGAGTTCGCGGCGATGGTCACCGCCGTCGACGAGAGCATGGGACGCGTGCTCCGCACCCTTGAGGAACTGGGGCTGACCGAGCACACGATCATCGTTTTCTACTCGGACAACGGCGGCATGGCGGCAGCCAACTTCGGTTATCCCGAGCGAGTCGTGGACCCGGACTGGCTGGACGTCGCCTACTCTACCTCGAATCTGCCCCTGCGGGGGGCCAAGGGCTGGCTGTACGAAGGCGGTATCCGGGTGCCCCTCATCGTGCGCTGGCCGGGCGGGGGCCAGACCGGCGGGGTCCGCGACGAGCCGGTGATCAGCACGGATTTCTATCCGACCCTGCTCGAGATGGCCGGACTGCCCGCCAGGTCCGACCAGCACGTCGACGGCGTGAGCTTTGCCGCCGCCCTACAAGGCGGCACGTTCGAACGCGATGCGATCTACTGGCACTTCCCGCATTACAGCAATCACGGCATGCAGAGCCCCGGCGGCGCCATTCGAGCAGGCCCCTACAAGCTGCTCGAGTACTTCGAGAACGGCACGGTGCAGCTCTTCGATCTGGACAACGACCCTGGCGAGCAGCGTGACCTGGCCGCCGAGCAGCCGGCGAAAGCCGCCGAACTGCGCGCCCGGCTTCACGCCTGGCGCGAGTCCGTGTCGGCTGCGATGCCGATGGCTCGTTGAAAGTCCGACGCGCCACACTATTCGCAGGCTTCGTCGCCCATGGAGGGGGCATCGGTGGATAACCCGCAGGAGGTATCGGAAAAACGCCGCACCGGAAGTGCGTCCTGGTGGAGGTTGCCCCGGCTCATCCTGATCGGGGATGGATTCACGGATTCCGAATGCGCCGACCGGATCGTCGAAGCCGTTGAAGCATCATGCGGGTATGCGTCCGTGGAAGCCTGTGAACCCAACCTGTGGGTGCATTTGCGGGATCGTACGGCGTCCGCCGGTCTTTTCCGGGAATGCGCTGCCCGACTGGCCGGGCGCTTGCGGAACGCTTCGCCGTCGATTCTGCTTTCCGTGAACGGCCGGCCGGAAGTGGCCGACGCCTTGCAGTGCGGCTATCATGCCGGGGTACGGGATGCGCCGCCAGGGTTTTTGTGCGGACCCCGGCAGCCCTTCGGTGTATCGACGCACAATGAGGATGAAGCCCGGAACGCACTGGCCAAGGGGGCGCAATACCTTCTCTTCAGCCCTGTTTTCAATCCGCAGGGCAAGCCCGGATATGTCGGTTCAGGTATCGATGCGCTGCGTGATTTCGTGCAATATATCGAGGGACGCCTCCCCGTATATGCTCTTGGCGGCGTGACTCCCGAACGGGTAGGACCGTGTCTGGACGCAGGGAGCTACGGTGTCGCGGTCCTGTCTGGAATTATGATGGCAGGCCGTCCCGGGAAAGTCGCCAGTGTCTATCTTAATGCCTTGCGCGCATATTTCGAGGATGCTTCATGAACGTGGCCCTTACCATTGCAGGCAGCGACTCCGGCGGCGGGGCCGGCATCCAGGCCGATATAAAAGCCATGCAGGCCCAGGGTGTGTTTGCAGCCAGCATCGTGACGGCGGTCACTGCGCAGAACACGCAGGCCGTCCTGGATGCTTTCGAACTTCCGCCCGATCTGATCGCAAAGCAGATCGACGCGGTGTACGACGATTTTACAGTAGACGCTACGAAGACGGGCATGCTTTCTTCCGCAGCGATCATCGGAATCGTGGCGGAAAAACTGCAGGGGCGCCAGGTATCTCCGCTTGTGGTCGATCCGGTTATGATTTCCAAGAGCGGATTCCCGTTGTTACGCGACGATGCGGTCGAGACGCTTCGGGAACGGCTTCTGCCGCTTGCCACGCTGGTCACGCCCAATGCACATGAAGCCCGGCGCCTTACAGGGATCGAGGTGGATTCGGAGGAGGGCCAGCAGGAAGCCGCCGCGGCCATTCATGCCATGGGGCCGAGGGCGGTCCTGGTAAAGGGTGGGCATGTGGATGAGACCGGCGATGCGGTGGATGTGCTGTACGACGGAAAGCGGATGTGTGCGTTTCGTGCGCGCCGCATCGCAACGGAGCACACCCACGGAACGGGCTGCACCTATGCGTCCGCCATAGCCGCGAATCTGGCGCGCGCGTTTTCGCTGAAGGAATCCGTTGCGCGGGCCAAACGGTATGTGACCGAAGCCATCCGGCATGCCCCGGCCATCGGGCAGGGCAACGGCCCCGTGAACCATTTTTACTTTCTGAAACAGGTGGATGTCTTCCCGTCGGCGGAATGAAGGGGAGCAGGTTTTGATCCATTTATATACCTTTTTTTATACCATTTCTACACCATTTTTACCCTATTTCTACTCATTCTACAATCCCATGCTTGCATTTCCCTTTTTCGATTTTCTTTTCCCAACCCCCTTTTCTCAATCTCCTTTTCGCATTTCCGCGCGTCGTTGCACCGGGAGACGGGTCTGCCCGGCGCGAACAAAGAGCGCGGGTCAGAGTTTGTACGGGGTTATGTGCCCGTAGCTCAGCTGGATAGAGCGTCTGACTACGGATCAGAAGGCCGGGGGTTCGAATCCTCCCGGGCACGCCACTACAAAACGCCTTGGGATAGTCGACAACGGCGATTCCGGGGCGTTTTTTTGTTTGGAAAACTCCCCCTTTTGGCTATCGAGACGTAGGGATGAGGGGGGATGATTGGCGTTATACGGGTCGCCAAGGACCGGCGGGCGGCCATTCTGATTCAAAGGAGCTCCCAGTAGCTGCTGCCGAAGCGAGGGGCCAGAGGAAATCATTAAGGATATCGATCACTTCTTGCAGCGTCACCAATTCAATTTTCAGTCCTCCTCGACGCAGGAAGGCGTTCCACTGCGTCTGTTTTGCCGTATCGCCGATGAACTCAGCGGTCAGGGCAAGCGGACGCTCAGATTGCAGCGATGTGCCCCGGCGCTCAAACGTTGCCTTGATTGCTTGCAAGAGGGTTGCCCCGTCGAATGCGAAGTGACGAGACAGATACCAGAGATCGTAGAAATCCTTCATGCGGCTGTTGATCATACCAAGCTCGACCATTGCCTGAAATTTCTCCGTCACCACGGTTTCCTTCGGGTAGACATGCAGTATAGGCGTTGGCAAGTCCAGCAACACCGGGAAGGCCGCTATCTCCGGTGTCGGGATGATCGCATCGCCAAAGCCGATGTCGATCTGCAGTGGAAGGCGTGCTGAGCCAAGGTGAGCCTCCACAGTGAGGCGTACGCCATCATGGATACGATCCTCGCGGATCGCGCGACCACGAACGGTCTCCGGGCGAAACACGACACCATCTTCCTCATCGATTTTTATCGCGCATATCTCTCGGACAGCTGCTTCCAGGCGAGCGCTCTCACTGGAATCGAAAGCCAGCAGGTCCAGGTCGCGCGTGGTACGGTGAAATTCGCCTTCCCAAAGCAGAAACAGTATAGCGCCCTTGACCACGAAGCGGTTTCGGTATGGAGACTGGCTAAGACGGTACAGAAAGCGCTCCAGGACATAGCGTGTGAGCAAGACCTGATAATCCTTACCCTGTGCGCGTGCCTGGTTGAGCAGGCGCTGCCGTACGGAGGCAGACACATTGGCAAGCTGATCTCGACTCATGGTTATCTCTTTATGACAGCATGTCCAGATAAGGGCGCATCACACGATCTACCCGGTCGATTTTCGCGTAGCGCCACAGGTCGTCCAGACGCTGGCGATGCCGGCGACGATAGTCCCGCAGTGCCTCGGTGGCGACATCCAGGCCGACCTTGTTCCTGAATTTGAAACAGTCGGCGACAGTCTTGGCTGCGTTGTAGACGCGTACGGCGACACCCTCCACCTCGTGTGTCTCGATACCGGTTTCGAATGCCTGCCCCGACATGTAGACGAGGCGCAGCGGAATCGTCAGCCCCGTAGGACGCCAGGCTTTTTGTTCAATGGCTATCCAGACCTCGCGGGGGAGTTGTGTGGTGAGATTATGGAAGCGGAGGGCGGAAAGGAGACAGATGACTCCATGAGGCATCCGCGTGCTTGTCTCAGCCAGATCGTGATGCTCAGTCAGATCGTGGTTGGGGAGCGCATAGAGGCCGCGAGCGAGCCGGACGAGTTCACCGCGCCGATAGAGCCGGTGCAGGTATTGGCGTGGGAGGCTATAGCGATCCAGGTCTCGGGGGCGCAGTATCCCGTGCTGCCGGACGACATCGAGCACCTGATCGATAGGAGAATCAGACATGGCTTTAGTTGAAAATATCGGTAATTATGCATTTATACCAAGGATTTGACACAAAGTGCCCATTGGTTTCTATCGAACGCAGCTATAGTCTGACTACGGATCAGAAGGCCGGGGGTTCGAATCCTCCCGGGCACGCCACTACAAAACGCCTTGGGATAGCCGACAACGGCGATTCCGAGGCGTTTTTTGTTTGTGTCGGTTCGGCCCGTCAGGCGGAGGATGATTTGTAGTGGGGCGGTTTTTATTATACTCTCTCTATTAAGGGCAATATAACCGTCTATTCATGCCGTCTGTTTGCTGCGAAGCTCTTCTTTTTGATCCGGAGACCCCCTGTCGAGACGAACGCCTGCACGTTAGCTGGACCGAATGATCAGAAAGATATGAGCGAAGGATACCGCCACGACCCGGTTTCGGCGATTGCAGAGGCAGAGGCGACGGGTGAAACCGCCGCCATTTTCGCAGACATTCGCCAGACCATGCAGCTTCCGCTGATTACGTCGATCTGGCGCACGCTCGCCAGCGTGGAGGGGGGCTTGCGCGCCGTTTGGGCGGCGGCGAAGCCGCTCTATGCGTCGGGCCAGCCTGATGCGGCGCTATGCAGGGTGCTTGAGCGTGCCGTGCTGCCGGTACCCGATCCGCTCGTTCCCGGTCAACCGGACCGCGCGGGCGTCCCGGCGGGGGATCTGCCGGTGATCCGGACGATCCTCGACGCCTATAACCGCTCCAACGGGCTGAACCTGATGGCGCTCACCGGCCTTGTCGCGACGCCCGCCGGATTGCCCGCGAACTATCCGGTTCCCCCTCCGCCATCACCGTGGCCGACCTTGCCACCGCTGCTTGCGCAGGCCGACATGGCAGCGGATACATGGATCCTCTTGCATCACCTGAACCGCTTCGGCGCAACGCCCGACGAACCCGGCCTCGCCACGCTCTGGCGACACCTTGCCCACTGGCCCGGCTTGCTCGCCGACATCCATGCCGGCCTCGCCCCGCTCCAGAAAGACGGGACGATCCAGCGCTCGATCCGGCAGTTGCTGGCGGGAGCGCAAGCAGAGGGCGCCTCCCTTGCGCGGCTTCGCCCGGAGTGCATCGACATGCCGGAGGCGGCGCGGGCAATGGTCACGCAGTACGTGCGCCATCCGGGGCTGATCGTTCGCATGGTCGCCATCGGCCACGGCCTTGCGCACTGGCTGCGGCAAGCGGACAAGCAGACTTGATCAGCCCATGCGCCCCGTGAATCTTTCCTCTATAAAAGCGCTGACCTTCGATGTCTTCGGCACGGTCGTCGATTGGCGAAGCACCATCATTCGCGAGGGGCAGGCGCTCGGCAGGCAGAAAGCGCTGGCGGTGGATTGGGTGGAATTCGCCCATGCATGGCGGGCCGGATACGAGCCGTTCATGCACCGCGTCCGCACGGGCGAGCTGCCCTGGTTGAACATCGACGCGCTCCATCGGATGATCCTGGACGAATTGTTGGTCCGGTTCCGTGCGGGACTTAGCGAGGCAGAGAAAGATCATCTGAACCGCGTATGGCACCGGCTCGATCCCTGGCCGGATGCCCGCGCAGGGCTGGCGCGGCTGCGCAGACGCTTCCTTGTAGCCCCCCTCTCCAATGGAAACATAGCGCTCCTGACCAACATGGCGAAGCGAGCCGACCTGCGCTGGGATTGCATCCTTTCCTCAGAGTTGGCGCATGGTTACAAGCCCGACCCGGAGGTTTACCTGACGGCAGCCCGGCTGCTCGGCCTCCGTCCGCAGCAAGTGATGATGGTCGCCGCCCACAATACCGATCTGCTGGCGGCGCAGGCGGTGGGATTCCGCACCGCCTTCGTCTATCGAACCGAGGAATACGGCCCAAACCAGACGACGGACCTTACCCCGGATCCCTCGGTCGATGTCATCGCCAGAGATTTTGAGGATCTCGCAGATCAAATTGCTTAAGGATCAGCCCCACGCATTAAGCGGGGATATGCGGATAGGGTCGGATGATCGTTTCTGGGGCAGCAAGCATCATGCCCCAAACGCACCGTGTTCCTCCTCGATCACCGCGAAGCGCCGTTCCGACGCTGGCGCTCACAGCGAAGCGATGAACCGGAGATGCCGTACGCTTGTGACGATTGCCGGGCGGTCTTTTTCTCTGTAGCGCACCCCCTCGTCCGTGTGGCTGAGCCACTTCTCCGCGTTCCGTATCGCTTTATCGGCGGTCGTTCGGATATGTTCTTCCGTCCAATAGCCATCCAGCGCTTGCAGCGCCTCCAGAATCATGTCCGCATTGGGGGATTCCATGGACATCAGCATATCCGTGTAATACCCGATACCCTCCCGGGGGGCGTTGCCGTCCCGGAGTAAATGATTCAGCAGTTTGGGCGCAAACTCTTTTTTTGTTTCCGATGCAATCGCTTCATCCCCGGCAAACACTTCATCTTCGACAGCTTTTTCGACGATGTCCCGGGAGCCCTTGTACAACTCCTCAGCAGAGATCATGCCCTCTTTGTATTGTCGTTCAAGTCCCCACAACGGACGGAGCACGGTCTCATGAAGACGATCAAGTCGTGCTATCATTTCCTCCCGCCGCGCTTCTTCGTCTCCTTGTTCCGTTTTCGGCCCGGCGGCATCGGAAGAAGAGGCGTCCGAGGACCCCGTGGAGCCATTGCTGCAACCCGCAAGAAGCGCCAACGCAAGGATCGGCAGGTACACGGCCCGGGCAAAAGGGCTAAGCCAAAATCTTTTCATGAGTTTGTTCATAGCGTTTTCCTCTCTTTTCAAGGGGTGTCTGTCTTGCCGGTCTGGATGAGCGCATGGGAGCGCCTTCAGCCTGATGCAGGCCCTGATTCAAGTAGATATATTAATTATAGACGATGGCCTCCCAGGTTTCCAGCCATCCAAAAAATTCCACCTATAGAATAATTGCATAATAGACCCTATCTTTATGCAGTTTTTGCATAGATCTCGTTTTGTAGCCCGGTTTTGGACACCCAGCATATCCTTTCTTTCGTAGCCGCCGCTGAGGAAAAGAACTTCAGCCGGGCCGCCGAGCGGGTTTCCCTGACCCAGCCTACGCTGAGTCGTCATATCCAGCGCCTCGAGGAAGAACTGGGCGTGCAGCTGTTCGACCGGAGCGGGCATGCCGTAGAGTTGACCGGGGCGGGTGCGGCGTTTTTAGAGGAAGCCCGGCGTACCCTCGATCAGGTGGAGATCGCCCGCCGCGAAACGCTGCGCGCCGCGGAGGGGGAGGTGGGCCGTCTCGTGATCGGATTCACGGGATATGCCATGTACGGGGTGCTGCCCCGCCTTCTGCGCCGGTTCCGGGAACGTCACCCCCGTATTGCGCTCACCCTGCGCGAAATGCAGACGCACGAACAACCGGAGGCGCTCCGCCGCCGAACGATCTCCGTAGGGTTTTCCGGACCCTGCCCCGAGGATTTCGCTTCCGAGGTGGTGGCCCGCGAGGAGGTGCTGCTGGCTTTTCCGGCTCGCCATCCTCTTGCCGGCGCATCCGAAATTTCTTTGGCCGATCTGGCCGAAGAATCCTTCGTGATGGTGGCTCGGCCTTCCGAGCCGGAATTGTTCGACGGCCTCATCGATTTGTGCCGGCAGGCGGGATTCGGACCGCGCATTGCACAGCGGGCGAACCGCATGGGTGTGGCGCTGGGTATGGTGGGAGCCGGCCTGGGCGTGGCCTTTGTGCCTGCTTCCCTGAGGAATCGACCGGGTACGCAGGATGTGCGGTTCGTGCCGCTCGCCGGTCCTGCACCCCATCTTCTGCTCAGGATGGTGTGGTCGGAGGAGGATCCGGATCCTGTGCTTCGTCATTTTGTGGAAGCGGTTCGTTCCGCACAGCCATCCGCGTCGTCTCCATCCCTGTAAAGGCCGTATGTCCCGTTCTTCTTCCGGCTACTTGCTGCGCCTTGCTCTCATCGCATCGCTCGGCGGGTTTCTGTTCGGCTACGACACGGCGGTTATTTCCGGCACGATCGGATTCGTAACGGACAAGTTCGGACTGGGGCCGGTCATGGAGGGATGCCGCGGCTCCCGGTAGTTTATTGAAAATTCAGCCCAATCAGGTTCAGGATACCGAGGAAAACAAGGGCAGCGGCGATAGTCGTTCCGACAACCCATTTGATGATCCTGGATTCTCCATCTTTAACCTCGGCACGGAGGTCCGAAATTCCCGTCCGTACCTCTGCAACCTCGGTCCGTACTTCCGCAATCTCGGTCCGTACCTCTGCAATCTCGGTCCGAACTCCTGCAATCTCGGTCCGAACGAAGTCCTTCGTGGCGATGCCATGCTCAAGCAGTTCCTTGTACTCCATCGTTACCGGCGTTTGAGAATAATGACGCAGCAACATAATTGCATTACGTCTTCTGCCTCGATTGGGGTCCGGTAAAAATCGCAAAAATTGCTTTTTACCGGCTTTCGTGGCGTCATGCGCCATGCATTACGCTTCATGCCGGGTGAATTTCGAGTGCATACAGGTTACGACAACGGGTCTATACAGACACCTGTTTCCTTGAAACATAACCTCCGCAGCAATGACCTCTTGCAGGATGAAATCAGTGCGAGTCCGCATAGAGGACGGACCATTTCCGGGCACGCTGGCTGCGTCATTCCTCATCATATGGGGCCTGCCGTACTGCTTCGTCGTTCCCTGCCAGTGCACCCCTTTCAGCCTCTGAGCTTTACGGACGTAGTCAGAGTATCTTAAGGAAAAGTATGGTTCCTTCTACTTCTGAGTATTTGCACCGTTCGCTGGCGTATTTTATATTAACAACCCGTTAGGGTGTTTTGTGTTTAGTGAGTGTGTGAAAATCTTATAGAGGTGTCCCGGTCTGGGCCATTGCTTTGGATTTCATGGCCTGACAACACACCTCGCATCATGTATTCCATATTCATTCATCTATCCTCGACCATGGCATTTCGTACTTCCACGCTTTCCAGGGATGATGCACTGTCACAACTTGCATCCATGCGTTCACGCAGTGGCGATACTCGTCCTGGCCGCCGGAGCAAGTATGCCGGCATATCCGAAAGAGCTGCTCTGTTAACGGAAGATACCGTCCTCCGGGTTGTGATCCCCAGAAAGCAGTTGCAGCCGCTGAAGGCGTATCTGATGAAGCATCATGGACGCATATTCACCGTCAAAACCGTGCCGAAAAGCGGAGAGGATGTGACGGCCTTCATTTTTCGCCAGGACTTGCCCCCGAAACGGAGTTACGTGAAAAAGAACCGAGCGGTATGATATACCTCAATCTCAGACGGACCGCATCACTGAAAAGCGATGGGACTTATCAAGAATGCTTGACAGCCGCCCTGGATCGGTCGGTCTTGACGCGCGCCTTGCGATCGGCCTGATCGAAGATTGAACGGGCAATGTTTTCCATATCGGCCATCGTTACGACGGCCTCGCCGTCCTTCGGGCGATCCTCTCGAGGTTTACGGTTGCTGCGCTTGAAAATCATGGGGCTTGCAAGCCTTTGTCCCTTGCTGTCATACAATCAACTCGCGGTACTTGATACGACGCCCTTCCATACTCCGGGCCATGACCTGCATCTGTTCCAGCGTGTCGAGGCTACGCAAGTTGTGGCGCGCGGCAAACTCGGTAACGTAGCGATGCAGATGTTTGCGGCTCATCTTGTGGAACGTGCCGTGGTAGCCGCGTTTCAGGAGCGCCCAAAAGGATTCGATACCATTCGTGTGAGCCTGTCCGTTCACGTACTCCGATACGGAGTGCTTCACGCTTGCGTGACGGTACGTGTTTTTCAAGCTACGGTAGGCCCCATGATCGTCCGTGTAGACCGTTTCGCCTGCCTCCACGGTCTCGTGGACGAATCCGGCAAGCGTTTCGCCCGGCTCCCAGCCTAAAGGACGAGCAAAGACCTTGCCGCCGCGCTCTTTCGCCCCCATAACCGTTGCCTTGCCCTGGGTTCCGCCCACGACATGGAGTTTCTTGCGGAAATGTTTGTTCGATTCCTTGCCACCTACGTAGGTCTCGTCTACTTCGACGATCCCTTCCATCTTCTCGGTTGCGAACGGCAAGCCTTCGCGCAGGCGTTGCGCCATGAACCATGCGGTCGGTTGCGACACGCCCAAATCCCGATGCAGCTTCATACTCGATACGCCCTTCAAGTTCGTTGCCATAAGGTATATACCGAGCGCCCAGGTACGCAACGACAGGTTCGAATCCGCCATGACGGTGCCAGTTTTCAAAGAGAAGTACGAGCGGCAATCCCTGCACCAGAAGGGCATCGGCTTGCGGCTCTCGACACGAGAGGTTCTCATGCATCCGCACTTCGGACAAGCGCGTTCGCCCGTGGGCCAACGCTGGGCTTCGAACCAGCGCTCCGCCGCTTCCTCATCGGGGAACATCCCCAACAGCTGAAACAGCGTAATACCCGTTCTTTGCGATCTCCCCGGGGCCTTGTACATAGTCTCGTAGCCTGTTCGATGATCTTTTATCTAAATACCAATAAAATAAGAACTTAAACCAATTCTGTCAAGCATTCTTGATAAGTTCCAAAGCGATGCGGTCCGCCTTTCTTTTTTTCCAGTTCTTTTTTGCAATGTTCTTGCGCCGTGGTATTGCTATCCGAATTTTATTCGTGTTGGTTTAGCATGGAATACTCTGATTAAATCCGCAAAGCTCAGAGGGGTTCGCCGACAAGGAATGACGAAGTAGTGTGGCAGGCCCCACATAATGAGGAATGACGCGGCGAGCGCAACCCCCGCAGCCTCCCGAAGGGCGCTTCACGTCCGCAATGCCCCGAATCCGCAGGGTTTCCCGCTGATTCCGACGATGGAATCATGATGTCCTGTACGCGCGAAAGTAAAGCGCCGGGCGAAGTGGTTTTGATCAGAGTATCCTTAATTCCGACGATGGAATCATGATGTCCTTCACATACGAACGTGGAGTGCCGGGAGAAGTGGTTTTGATCACAGTATCCCGTAGTACGTATTTTCTATTGAAGAGGCCCGGCGGCTTGCAATAAAAATAGCTGGATATACCCAACACGATTAAGCGTCTTACGCGGGCTGGGTCAGTGTTGGAAATGCGAAATCGCAGATTTCGTTGTTCCGGATATTCTTTTCCCCTTTTCTCATCGCAGCATCTCTTCCAGTGCCGTGGCCGTATCCGTTTTCCGGTCCCGGTATTTTACGATGACAGGGGCGTACAGAGATAGCCCATGTTGATCGGCGAAGGCTCCTGAAACGGCTCTTGCACCCTGCACAACGACTGCATTTTCAGGCACTTCGAGGATACCTTGCTTGTTGCGTCCGACGATATTTTCCCGCACGAGGTCGTAGAGGCGCGTCGACCCGGTAAGCAGAACGCCCGGCGCGAGCACGGCCCCTGCCCGGATAAGGCACCCTTCGTATATGCCGCACCCGCCACCCACGAACACATCGTCCTCGACAATGACGGGTACAGCTCCGACCGGTTCGAGTACGCCCCCGATTTGCGCTGCCGCCGACAAGTGGACACGTTTGCCGATTTGCGCACAACTGCCCACAAGCGCGTGGGAATCGATCATAGTGTTTTCGTCTATGTAGGCGCCCGTATTCACATACATGGGCGGCATGCAAACGACGCCGGGAGCGAGGTAGGCCCCGGTTCGAACCGTGGAACCGCCCGGTACGATGCGTACCCGATGTCCTGTATCGAAGGCTCTTGGCGGATACGTATCCTTATCCAGAAATGAAAAGGGGCCGCTCGAATAGTCGGCGAGTATGCCGATTCGAAAGCCCAGCAGGATAGCGCGTTTCACCCAGGTGTGCGTGCTCCATGTACCATCTTCGTCTCGTGACGCGGCACGTACAACTCCTCGGTCAAGTGCTGCCAACGCTTCGCCTACGGCTTCCCGCGCAATGTTCGGAGGCGCCTCGTTCGCTTGCATACCGGCCAGTTCGTCGATGCGGATTTCGAGTTCGGAAGTAGTCATATACACAGAGGAATGTCCGCAGGAATGTTGTGCAAGGCGGATTACGTACCTGCCGCCAAACGGCGGGCTGTCCATGCAGCCCCCACAATGCCCGCTTCGTTTCTGAGTTCTGCGGTCAACAGATCTGCTTTCGTATTGAGCAAGTGCAGGAATTTTTCACTCCGACTGGGTTTGCTGATGCCGCCCCCGAGGATGATCGTGTCGATATCCAGCAGGCGTTCGAGGTGGCTCAGGTATTCCTGCATACGCGCAGCCCAGGTTTCCCAATCCAGATTTTCCTTCTTGCGCACCCGATCGGAAGCGTAGTGCTCGGCGACTTGGCCCTGCAGCCAGAAATGCCCGAATTCCGTGTTCGGGATCAGCATGTTGTCCACGAAAAGCGCCGATCCGATCCCTGTGCCGAGGGTGAGCATCAGGACGACGCCTTTTAGGCCGCGGCCTGCCCCGAAATGCATTTCCGCCAGGGCGGCTGCATCGGCATCGTTGAGGATGGCGAACGGCCGGCCGGATGCTTTGGAGAAAAGTCGGGCGGCATTCGTACCGATCCAGGAGTCACTGATATTTGCGGCGGTGTGCGCCACGCCCTGCTTGACACGGGCGGGAATGCCGCATCCGACCGGACCTTTCCAGCGGAAATGATCCAGCATGGACACCACTACGGCGGCGACCTCTTTTGGCGAGGCCCCCTCCGGAGTCGGTATGCGCAGGCGCTCGGCAGTGAGGCGACCGGTACGGACGTCTACCGGAGCGCCCTTGATTCCGGAACCGCCGACATCAATCCCAAAAATTTCCACAACGGAATCGTATCTTGGCCTTACGGATGAATGAAGGCGGAAGGATGCAGCGCTACCGTAGCGCCGTACCTTATTCCTTCCTACCCCATTTTAAGGGATGGCAGCGGTCCCGGCAAGTCTGCCGGGCACAAACTTCCCGATTCTTCAAGACATGTGCCCCGGCATGTATTTTTCGGACGACACAATTGCTGAAATACGTGCGGCGTCGGATATCGTCGATGTCGTGAGCGGCTATGTGCGCCTGAAAAAGAAAGGTTCCAATTTTTTCGGGCTGTGTCCTTTTCACCAGGAAAAAACGCCGTCATTCAGTGTGAATCCCGAACTGGGGATTTTTAAATGTTTTGGTTGCGGCGCCGGGGGCGACGTGTTCCGGTTCGTGAGAGAAGTGGAAGGGATGTCGTTTCCTGAGGCGGTGCGTACCCTGGCGGAAAAAGAAGGTATCGAGTTGCCGGAGGAGGGGGCAACTTCCCGCGAGCGAGCCGATACCGTGGAAGCGATCTACGGCGCCCTGCGTTTTGCCGCCCGGTTCTTTTATGCCCGATTGACCCAGGCCGATTCCGGCCAAAAAGCGCTGGCGTATATGCAGGGTCGCGGATATTCGAAGGCCATGATCAGGGATTTCGGCGTCGGGTACGCTCCGGATGGCTGGAATCGATTGCTTAAGGAGGCGGAGGCGAAACATATATCCGTCGAAACGCTGGAGCAGGCCGGACTCGTCATTCCCCGGAAAAGCGGCGAGGGATATTACGATCGCTATCGGGACCGGATAATGTTTCCCATTTTTTCGCACATGGGAAAAGTGCTGGGGTTCGGGGGCAGGGTGCTTGACGATTCCACTGGCGGACAGGAAAATACTCAGCCGAAATACATCAATTCCCCGGAAACGCTTGTATATGACAAGCGACGGGTTTTGTACGGACTCCGCCAGGCCCGACAAGTTATCCGCGAGCAGGAAGAAGCGGTGCTCGTCGAGGGCTATACGGATGTTATCTCGTTGCACCAGGTCGGCGTTCGAAATACCGTTGCGTCTTGCGGTACTTCGCTGACCCGTGAACAGATACAGTTGTTGCACCGGTATGCCCAGCGTATCGTGCTTGTGTTCGATGCGGACGGGGCGGGCGAAAAAGCGGCACGGCGCGGCATCGACATCGTGCTTGCAGAAGGCATGAGCGTCTACGTGGTGGAACTTCCTGCGGGGGAGGATCCCGATTCCATTGCGCAGCGGGAAGGAGCGTCTCTCAACGATTACCTGGCAAAGCGCCGGGTCGATTTCGTACGCTGGTTGCATGATGTCGACCACCGCGCCGGACGGCTCGATACCCCTGAGGGACGGGCTGCCGGTATGCGCGCCGTACTCCAGGCCATTGCGTGTATACCCGATGTCCTGAGGCGAGAGGCCTGGCTGCCCCGGGCAAGTGAGATATTCAGCGTACCCGAGGGCCGGTTGTACGATGTGTTGGAAAGCATGGCGACCTCCCGCGAACGTGAGGAATTTCGACGATCTGTTCGTACGGGGCGTCCGGCGTCGGGGGGAGGCAGGCAGCCGACGGGCAGATCCGTCAGTCGGAGCGACGATCCATCTGTCAAAAAGTCTCGCGGACCGACATTCGGAACAAGACCGTCCGATTCCTCAGCGCTTGCGACGGAAAAGATACTGATCCGCCTGATGTTCGAGCAGGGCCTGCCGATGGTTAGCTACATTCTGGGAAACACGAGCCTGAATGAATTTTCTCCGGGGGCGCCGCGCCGCACGGTGAAAGGTTTTGCCGAGCAACACCGGGCCGGATCCATGAACCGGCAGGCATTTCTTGACGGCGCCTATGGTGCGGAGGTACAGCGGCTTGTTGCGGAGGTAGCCGTGCGCAAGGAAGAACCGTCGCAGAACTGGGAGCAAAAAAAGGGCGTTGTCGTACCTCGTCTGGACGAAAACCCCGAAGGGACAGCCCTTCAGGCAATGAAACGCCTGAAAATTGTCCGCGTGGATGAAGCCATAGCACGCAGGGCCGAGGAACAATCCCGGGCCGAAGCAAGTGGCGATGACATTCGTACGTACCAGCAGGATATTATCCAGTTACAAGCTTTGCGGGGTCGTTTAGAGAAAGGGGAAATCATACGTTGAAGCAACATGAGTAGCCACACTCCGGCTATCGCGGATAGTATATCTTCCGGCGATGGGGCGGCGCCGGTGTTTCCTGTGCCGCATGCCACATCTCCTCGCCCGGCGCCGAAGGGCCGGGTGGAAAAACACCCGCATCTGTTCTTCAACCGGGAGTTGAGTTGGCTCGATTTCAACTGGCGGGTGTTGTATCAGGCCATCGATGAGCGTATCCCGCTCATGGAGCGTGTACATTTTCTTTCCATTGTTTCGAGCAATCTCGACGAATTCTTTCGCAAGCGTGTGGGCGGCCTCAAACGGCAGGAAGCCGCCGGGGTGCATGCCTTGTCTCCGGACGGGCGGACGGCCCGTGAACAGTTGCAACTTATCCGGGAAGCGGTGTTGCCCATGTACGCAACCATGACTTCTCTATGGGAGACGTCGTTGCGCCCGCAGTTGGCCGAGTGTGCGAACATTCGCATTCTGTCCTACGACGATCTCTCGGAACAGCAGAAGGAGCGATTGTACCGGTACTTCGAGGCCAATATTTTTCCTATTCTGACGCCTCTTGCCGTAGATCCCGGACATCCGTTTCCGTTCATCTCCAATCTGAGCCTTTCGCTGGCCATTCTGTTACGCCATCCCACGCGCGGCACCGAACACTTTGCCCGTGTGAAAGTGCCGACCAGTCAGGGGCGGTGGGTGCCGCTCGAAGAGCCTAATCACTACGTGCCGCTGGAACAGGTTATCCAGCACAACCTGCATGAATTGCTTCGCGGTATGAAAGTCGAACATGCGCATGCCTTTCAGATCACGCGCAATGCCGACATCGGCCGGGACGAGGAAGAAGCGGACGATCTGATCGAGATGATGTCCGATGAATTACGTGAACGCCGATTCGCTCCCGTGGTCCGGCTCGAAGTCGAGCAAGACATGCCCCCTCGTCTCCGGGAGTTGCTCATGCGCGAATTGAGCCTTTCGGCCGACGATGTGTACGTGAGTACCGGTCTGATCGACCATTCGGATTGCGCATTTTTCTACCATCTGAACGGGATCGGCTTCAAGTACAAGCCATTTCGTTCCGTGATACCCGCACGGCTACGGTTCGAGGGCGAGTCCGAGAACAACCCCGACATTTTTTCGGTCATCCGTACAGGAGACATCCTTGTGCATCATCCCTACGAATCGTTTCGGAGCAGCGTGCAACGATTCATCGAGGAGGCCGCAGAAGATCCTCGCGTGCTGGCCATCAAGCAGACGTTGTACCGTACCTCAGAAAAATCTCCGATTATCGACGCCCTGATTCACGCTGCCGAGCGGGGTAAACAAGTGGCTGTGTTGGTTGAGGTCAAGGCAAGGTTTGACGAAGAAAACAATATTGAATGGGGGAGGCGGCTCGAAAATGCGGGGGTACATGTGACCTATGGTCTTGTGGGTCTCAAGACGCATGCCAAGGTGACACTGGTGATTCGGGAGGAAGATGGTGGCCTGCGTGCTTACTGTCACATCGGCACGGGTAATTACAACCCGGCTACGGCCCGTTTTTACACGGATGCAGGGCTACTCACCTGCCGGGCGGATATCGGTTACGATATAATTAACCTGTTCCATTTCCTGACCGGATACGCTCCGGAGCAGCATTACAAGAAACTGTTGGTGGCGCCACGACACATGCGCAATACGTTCGCCGAGCTCGTGAAACAGGAGGTGGCGCACCACAAGGCGCACGGCAATGGCCGCATCATTGCCAAGATGAATGCGCTCGACGATACGGGGATCATTCGCAAGCTATACCGAGCATCCCAGGCAGGCGTGAAGATCGATCTCATTGTGCGCGGCCACAACCGTTTGCGCCCCGGCTTGCCGGGCTATAGCGAAAACATTCGGGTGTGCAGCGTGGTGGGCCGCTTTCTTGAACACAGTCGCATTTTCTGTTTCCATAACGCAGGAAACCCGCTTGTGTACCTGGGCAGTGCCGATTGGCAGCGAAGGAATCTTGAAGATCGTGTGGAGGTCATCATTCCGGTCGAGGATCCTGCATTGCGGCAGCGGTGCAGGGATATTCTGCAATTGTATTTCGAGGACCGGCGTCTTGCCTGGGACCTCGGCCCTGACGGCCGGTATGTGCAGCGACAGCCGACGTCGCGGGACGAGGAGGATGGGGTGCAGGAACTGTTGATTCGGCAGGCCAAGCGAGCCATACAGACCCGTTAATGCCAAACGCTTCGGGTCCGTCACTCCGATTCCGTCTCTTCGGACAGGGCGGTCGCACGTACCACGGCGGCAAGTCGATCGAACACTTCCGAATGCCACAGGCGGTGGTGCGTTCGAATGATGTTCAATTGCATGTCTCTGTATAACGAAGGCTGTTCCCTGGCCAGTGCTTCGAAGCGTTCGGTAAGGGTTGCCAGGCGTTCCCTGTTTTCGTTCGTGAAGCCGAATCGGGCGATTTCCTGCACCAGCTCGTCGTACTGCCGATCCCAGACAGTTCCTGGAAACGCATCGGATAGGTCGGGTATACTGTAGGACCAGGGTGCTCCGCCATACGTATCTTGTCCGAAGTGGAAGGTTTTTTCGGGGTCGATACCGTCGAAACCCGCAGCAAAAAGGGCTTTGATGGAGCCGGCCGGCAGGAAGAAGCGCACAGGGGTTTGCCCGGCGCGGGAAACGAGTTGTACATCGCCCCGGGGCGGTACGCCCGGTTGGTTTCCGGAGCGTTCCGGCAGCAAAAAGTGCGGGTTATGTTCGCGGAAGCGGTCGTAGGCGTTTTTTTCCGAAAGATCCGCGCCGGGAAGGAGTTCCAGCAAGCGGCTCAGGTTGATGCGTTCTGCGCTGCGAAGCTGTACGCGTTCCACCTGCAAGGTGGCGGTTTTATCTACAGGAAGAGATTCTGTGGCGCGCAGCGAACCGTAGGCCGATGCAACGTAGCCTCGCGAGTGCGTCCGGAAGCTGCTGGAGGACAGTTTGTCGAATCCATCGGTTATAGCCCATATGTATGCGTCCATGACGGTGGACTCCCGTGTGTGGAAATCCTTGCCTTCCTCGAGAAAGGTGCGATATAGCATGAAGATGTTGCCGGGACCTGAATGATAGGCCGAGATACCGGGTATTTCGTGCCCGACGGCGTTGCGGTATCCTGCGATGGTCGTGAACGCAGTCTCCATGGTCAGGAGGGGGTGTCGTTCTTCGTAAACCCGGATGGTATTTCCTGCCGCTGTGCCGAGACGATACCGGTGGATATCGTTCAGGCGCAGCAGAAAGGGCATGATCTGGTAGCGTCCCCGTGCTCCTGCCGCAGAGACGAGATCATCCCGGTTGAAGGTTTCCACGGTGCCCGTTTCGGTGACCAGCAAGCTCAAGCCAAGGATTTTCGCCAGGCGGACTTCGTATTCGATATACCCCAGTTCTCTTATACGAGCCTCGACCACCTGATTCCTGCGCCCCCATTTTACGGTGATTGCCCTGCGCGGTATGTCCTGATCCACGTATTTGTCCACGAGCACGCGCGTTTGTCGCCGTCGCTGTTCGTCAACGATATCCCAGTCCCAGGGGGCGTCCATCGCACGATTTTCCCAATCTTCCCGGTTCAGTTCGTGGATTTCGAGGAGTTCGTCGGTTCGGTTGTCCACCACGCGCAACGTGAAGTTGTCGTCTTCCCCCTGACGCTGGACATACAGGTCAAGAAAGTCTCGGAAAGCGCGAACAAGCCGGTTGCGGATTACTGTTTCGTGCTCTTCGGCATCTTCTTCTTCTTCAACAAGCGGGTCACTGAACCAGGAATGGAAGACCGCATCCGGGTGGGCGTCGAGTTTTTCGAGGGTAAAGCTGTTCTCATCCGTTTCCCCACGTATGTCCATGAAATGCAGGGTGCGCCCCGCGAGCGGGGCCAGTTCGCCCGAAACGAAGAGAAGGAGCAGGATGGTGCAGGATGCTCCTGTAGAGGCCCGGAATATACTGGAGCGAAGCGGGTTACGCGGCATGAATCGGATTTTTTCGTTTTTGTTTGGCGAGGTCGGCCTGGCCAACAAAGTGTTTGAAGAGAGGTTGCATGATTTCTCCCATTCTTTCCGCGTGAAATTGTACGCCGAGGATCGTGGCATCCTCGTTTTCGATGGCCTCTACAACACCATCGGGCGCGCGGGCCGATACGCGGAAAAAGGGCGCCACGCTGGCGATAGCCTGAATGTGGCGGGTGTTGACCGCAAGACGTTGCACGCCCAGGATATTGCGCAGGTGCGAGGTTTCCTCCAACTCGATAGCATGAGCGCTTGCGCCTCGCTTGTCGCTGTGTACAAGTGCGCCCATCATGTCTCGTTGAACGTCAGCGTATATGCTGCCCCCGTATAAGGCATTGAGCAGTTGCATCCCGTAACAGATACCCAGAACGGGGCAGTGCATGCTCAGGCAAGCGTGGAGCAGTGCGGTATCGGAGCAGGCGCGCACGGCGTCGGGTTCTTCCATATCGTCCGGAAGGTTCCCGATCAATCCCTCTGTGATGGCGGGGCCTCCGGTGACGATCAACCCGTCAAGCAGGTTTGCGAAGGAGTACATGGCTTTCTTTCCGGCCATGGGAGCGATCAAGGGCATCCCCCCCGCACATTCCACGGCCTGCACGTAGTCATGTCGCAGTTGCTGCTCGCCATGCTCGAATGATGTGGTAATCCCAATGCGAATCATGTTCTTGCATGCCCGTTTCGACCTTCCACCGCCACGTTAGAACTGCCGATGAGTCGCGCCATGCCATTCATCAGTTCGGGGGTAGGATCGACTACGTAGGAGCGGCTGTGTATACGCTGTGTCTTGCCGGGAAGATCGTCGGTGCGTATATCGAAATACAGTCCGCATTTGCCCCGATTCTGTTCGCATAGTTCTCGCAAAGCGCCGATGGTTTCCTGCTGGACGCGGTCGCTGTCGATGCGTAGCACGATGGCCTTTACCATCGTGGCGCGCACTTTCCACATGGGCAACACGTCACGGGCGATGATCTTGACCTTTCCCCCGCGGAGTTCGGGTTCGCCGGTGACCATCACAATTTCATCGGGGTTCAGATAATTCTGCGCTTTGTCATAGACGTCGGCAAAGCATATGACTTCACCCTGTCCGGTAAAGTCCTCGATGGTAGCGAATCCGATCGGTTTGCCGGACTTGTTCGTGCGCCGCTGCACGCTGGCGACAATACCGAAGAACGTATGGCGCCGGGCGTCGTGGCGTGCGAAGCCGTTTCGCCCGGTGTGATCGCGCTTGCCGTTCTGCACCAGGTCTTCCTCGCTGATATGGCCCAGGCTTGCGGTGGCGAAAGCCTGGGCTTCCGGTGCGAATTCCTCAAGCGGATGCCCGGATACGTAAAATCCCAGCAATTCTCGTTCTTCCTTCAAAATCCTGAAGCGTTTCCATCGCTCCGCGGCGGGAAGAAGCGGCGTCTGGGTTTTGTTTCCGGTGTCCGTTCCGAACAGGTTACTTTGCCCGGCTGCGCGGTCTCCATGCACCTGTTTCGCATACCGGACAGCCAGGTCGATCGCTTCGAACAGTTGGGCGCGATGTCCTTCGAGTTCGTCGAGGGCGCCGGCCCGCACGAGGCTCTCCAGCGCCTTTTTGTTCACGATATGCGGGTCCAGTTCCCGCACCATTCCGAAAAAATCCTGGAACGGGCCGTGCTTCTCGCGCATCTCGGCGATATGGTCGACGGCGGAGGAACCCACCCCCTTGATGGCTGCGAGTCCAAAGCAGATGCTGCCCTCGGACACGGTGAAATGTTTGCGGCTGCGGTGAATGGAGGGGGGCAGGATATCCAGGCCCATGTGTTTGGCCTCCTGCAGCATGCCCGACAGCCTTTTCGTATCGCCCTGCTCGCTGGTCATGACGGCGGCCATGAAGGCGGCCGGGTAATGCGCCTTGATCCAGGCGGCCTGATAGGCCAGGACGGAATAGGCCGCGCTATGGCTTTTGTTGAAGCCGTAGCCTGCAAATTTCGCCATCATGTCGAACACCTCGTGGGCGGTTTTTTCCGCCACGTCCCGCGCTACCGCGCCCTCGACGAAAATACTGCGCTGCTTGTCCATTTCCGCCTTCTTCTTTTTGCCCATCGCGCGCCGCAGGATATCTGCGCCGCCAAGCGAATACCCGCCCATGATCTGCGCTATCTGCATCACCTGTTCCTGATATACGGGCAGCCCATACGTGGGCTTCAGAACAGGTTCGAGCATCTCGTGCGGATACTCGATGGTTTCCTTGCCGTGTTTACGCGCGATGAAGCTTGGGATGAGGTCCATCGGGCCCGGTCGATAGAGGGCGTTCATGGCGATGACGTCCTCCAGTCGGCTCGGCTTCAGGCTGCGCAGCCATTCTCTCATGCCGGAAGATTCGAACTGGAAAATAGCGGCGGTGTCGCCTCGCTGGAACAGTTCGAAGGTTTCCCGGTCGTCCAGCGGAATATCCTCCAGACCGATATGTTCGCCGTACTCTTCTTCGATGATGTGCAGCGCGTCGTGCAGGATAGTGAGCGTTTTGAGGCCAAGGATATCCATTTTCAGGAGTCCGAAATTCTCGACCTTGCTGCCGTCGTACTGCGTGGTGACGATTTCTTCCTTCTGACTGTTACGGGACATCGCTACAGGCACGTATTCGCTCACGTCTCCGGGCGCAATGATGACGCCGGCGGCGTGCACGCCCGTATGGCGGGGCGAACCTTCCAGCACCTCCGCGTAATGCATCAGGTTGCGGATCTTCGGATCCTCGTGTTGCTTGAGCGCGCGAAAATCCGGAGCCTCTTTGCAGGCTTTTTCGAGCGTCATGCCCACCGCTTCCGGGATCGTCTTTGCAATCCGGTCGGCCTCGTTCAGGGGGATATCGAGGACGCGGGCCACGTCCCGGATTACCGAGCGCGCGCCCATGTGGCCAAACGTGACGATCTGGCACACATTCTCCCGGCCGTATTTCTCCACGATATAATCGAGCACCTTCGATCGCCCCCGGTCGTCGAAATCGATATCGATATCCGGCATCGAAATACGTTCCGGATTCAGAAAGCGCTCGAAAATCAGGTCGTACTCGAAGGGGTCGATATTCGTAATGCCCAGGCAATACGCCACGGCGCTTCCCGCCGCCGATCCCCGGCCCGGCCCTACATGCACCCCGAGTTTTCGAGCGGCCGTCGTAATGTCCTGCACGATCAGGAAGTATCCCGCATAGCCCATGTCCCGGATAATCCCGAGTTCATAATCGAGCCGCTCTGCAATGTCCTGGTTGATTTCGTGGTACCGTTCTCCAGCCCGCTCCATGACCATGCTGCGCAGGCAGGCATCCATGTCGCCGTCGAATTCGGCGGGGATGGGATAGGACGGCATGAGCATCTCGATCTTCGGCAGTTCCACCGTACATTTGTCCACGATCTCGCGCGTGGTATCGAGCGCTGCGTCGCGCGTGACCGGATCGAGATCTTTGAGCGCCGCACGCATTTCTTCGGCGGACTTGAAGAAGAATTGGTCGTTATCGAAGCGCAGCCGGTCGGGATCGAGGAAGTCTTTTCTTGTCTGGAGGCACAGAAGTACATCCTGCGCTTCGGCGTCTTCCTGCCGGATGTAGTGTACGTCGTTCGTGGCGACGGCGGACACGCCGTATTCTTTTGCCCAGCGCAGGAGGACGGCATTACAGCGTTTTTGCTTTTCGAGGCCGTGATCCTGAATCTCGATGTAATAATCCTCTCCGAAAATGTCGAACCATTCTTCGAATACGGCGCGCGCCTTTTCTTCGCCGTGCGCAAGGATGGCGTGCGGAACCTCTCCCTGCAGGCAGCACGTGGTGGCGATGAGTCCCTCGCTGTACGTACGCAGTATTTCCTTGTCGATACGCGGCTTGTAATAGTAGCCGTCCGTAAAGGAAAGGGAGGAGAGCTTGATCAGATTCCGGTAGCCTTGCTTGTTCTTCGCAAGGAGCACCTGATGGTAGCGCGTTCTATCGGTCCGGTTCTGCATGCCGGAGGGCGTAAGGTAGAACTCGCATCCGATGATGGGCTTTACGCCGGCTTCCCGGACTTTTTCGTAGAACTCCGGGACCCCGTAGAGATTGCCGTGATCGGTAATGGCCATGCCCGCCATGCCCAGTTCCTTCGCTTTTTGGGCGAGGAGTTTGATGTTCGCGGCCCCGTCGAGTAACGAGAACCTGGTATGGCAATGCAGGTGGTTGAAATCGGCCATGGTCAGAGTATCCTGTAAAGTACCTGGTCCCGATTTGAAGGAACGCATCGGGAGCGTCGTCTTCAAGCCATGTGGATAAATACGCGGGATATTTACGGATATTCTGACCAGAACCGCTTCGATCAGCGCTTCACGGATATCATGATTCCATCGTTGAAATCAGCGGGAACACTGAGGTTTCGGGCGTTGCGGACGTGACGCGCCCTTCGGGAGGCTGCGAGGGGCGCAAGATTTTACCCCTATCTGCTCGCAAGCACGGAGGTGACCAGGCCAGGCCGGGTCTATGCGGCGGACATTACGTACATCCCTATGGCGAAAGGCTTTCTCTATCTCGTGGCCGTGATCGACTGGCACAGCCGCAAGGTACTGGCCCACCGGCTCTCGAACACGGCGGGCGCAGCCTTTTGCGTCGAAGCGACGGAAGAGGCCATTGTCCGCTACGGAGCGCCCGAGGTCTTTAACACGGACCAGGGGGGCGCAGTTTACCTCCGAGGCATCCGCCGGCGCACTCAAGGCGCACGGCGCACGTATCTCTACGGACGGCAAAGGCCGCTGGCTGGACAACGTGTACGTGGAGCGCCTCTGGCGCAGCCTCAAGCAGGAAGAAGTCTACCGGCATGCGTACGAGACGGTGGCCGAGGCCAAGAAAGGAATCGCCGACTACCTGCGCTACTTCAACGAGGAACGCCCCCGCCAGGTGCTTGACAACCGAACCCCCGACGACGTATTCTACAAACGAAAACCGCTGCACAAGGCGGCATAACCCGATGCAGCGCTACACGTAAAAACGCTGGAAAAACTGTCCATTTTTTCGGACCATTTCTCATAACCCCCTTTTATTTGCACCAGCGAAAGCCATGAAAACACTCCCAAACATGAAATACTATGTAACCCACTCGATTATAGCAATCTCGTCCCTGATTTGTTTTCCGGCAAATTCGCAAAACAGCAATAATACGGCGCTCCACGATACCACTCCCGTATTCCCGCAAGATCGGGCTTTCACACAAGATCAAGCTGAATTGTTGCTTCAGGCTTTTGAAGTCAATATGCAAGCATTCGAGGCGTTTGCCCAGGCTTCGGAAACGGCTGCGTTGGCCGTGGATGCATGGGTACGGGCTGGAGGCTCTTGTGTCCAGAATTCTGAAAATTGTAACGGACACGCCAGGTATTACCAGAAAACGGTAGCTGCTTTCAGGAGCGATGCGCGAGCTATCCGGACCTTCGTGCAAATTGTGCAAAACAATCCAACCCAATTAACGGATGATTTATTTCTGTCTATATCTCCATCGATAAAAGAACAGGACGCACGCGAGCAGGCCGATAATGCCAAAAGAAACGAAGGGAGTTTTAAAGACGGAGCGGACAAGGCCCGACGGGCCGCAGGAAACGCCCAGGCCACACAATCAGACGCAAACGCTCACAGGTGGACGGTGGCCGCCAATGCGCATGACCGCGCTTCTGCAGCTTGGGCAGAAGCCGTCGCCGTATGGACATTGTCCGTCAAAGCATGGAAACGTTTAGGGGAATACGAGCCCCCCGCCTCGCTGGACCTCGATGCTCCTGTGATTGCCCTGCCCAGATCCCTGCCGCTGGCTGCTCTGCCCATCGCCCCTGTGGCTGTGCTTCCTCCTCCTCCGCAGGAGGAAGAGAACTACGGGCCCGAGATATTCGTAATTAAGGAGCGGATGCCTGAACTGATCGGGGGTATGCGCTCTATTCTAACCAAATTGGAATACCCCGCGACCTGCCGTATGGCCCGCGTGCAAGGACGCATATTTCTGAAATTCGTCGTCAACGAACAGGGCAACGTGCAGGATGTGGTCGTCACTCGGGGCATTGGCTCTGGATGCGACGAGGCAGCTGTCCGCGCCGTGAGCGCGGCCAGGTTCAAACCTGGCCAGCAGGGCGGAAAGCCCGTCAAGGTGCTGATGTCGCTGCCGATTTCCTTCCATCTGAAATAAACGCCGCGAGCGAGCGGCGTACGATCGACCCAAAGACGCCCTCCCACGTTCTCCTATGAACCGCTTCCAGGAATTACAGGAATTATTGAACAGCCTCGAGAGCGATTTCGCCAAATTCTACGAGAAAGGCAACAAGACCGCGGGGATACGAGCGCGCAAGGGACTGCAGGCGCTGAGGCGTCTGGCGCAGGATATCCGCATGGATATTCTGGAACGAAAGAGCCGCAAGTAATTTCGGAGAGGCCGGTATGTCCGATGCACTGAGGAGTTCGCTGGACGCTCTGAACGCACTTCCCGTTTCGGCGGACGCGGAGCGGTTTCTCGAACCGGACGAGGCGGCGGAGCGGATACGACGGCTGGCGGCGCGCCACCCGGACATAGCGCAATGCGTTTGCATCGGCGAGAGCGAGGAAGGCCGCCCCATCGACGGGGTCGTGCTGGGAAGAGGAAACCGGCGTGTCAGTTTGCTTGCGGGCAATCATGCCGACGAACCGGTGGGGCCGGACTTTCTGAGGCGGTTCGTAACGGTTGCGCTGAACCGTCCGGACGAATACGGCGCGCTGCTGGACGCCTTCCGGTTTTTTGTAATTCCGCACACAAATCCCGACGGAGCATTCCGAAACCGCACATGGCGGCAGGCCTGGGCAGATGACGCGGGGGGTATTGTCACGGAGTATCTGCGTCATGCGGTGCGGGAGCCCCCGGGGCGGGACGTAGAATTCGGTTTTCCGGATATGCGCCCGGAAAACAGGGCGGTTGCTGCGTGGCTCCGGGAGCACGGTCCCTTCGTGGTGCATGGAAGCCTGCACGGCATGGGTATCAGCGCCGGAGCGCTTCTGCTCATCGAAAAGAATTGGGGGTATCGCGCGGCCCTCCTGCAGGAACGTTTTCGGCAGGCCGCTCAGGCCGAGGACTTGCCCCTCTATGACCGCAACCGGCAAGGGGAGAAAGGATTTTTCTACCTTGCCCCCGGTTTCTGGACGACGCCGGAAGGAAGCGCCATGCGGGCGTTTTTCGAGGCGCGGGACGATAAGGAGACGGCTGCGCTTTTTCGAAGCAGTTCCATGGAATACGTACGGAGCCTGGGCGGCGACCCCCTGTGTTACGTCACGGAACTGCCTCTTTTTCTGGTGGGGGACATGCCGCCCGGGAGGGGATCTCAACAGGTCATTTCAGAACTTCGTCTTCGGATTGCGCAGGGGGAGGATATCGACGAGGATATAGAGCGGTTGCGCCTTCGTACGCTGCCGCTTGCGGCGGCGCTTCGGATGCACCTGCGCACGCTGTCCGCCGCGCTGGAACAGGTCGTGGCCGGGGAAGGCTGAAAGGCGTCGCTCACGCGCTGCCGAAGAGCCACTGCACCAGATAGACCGCGAAGATCATGGCGAAAATGTCGGCGGTCAGCCCGGCGGGTACGGCGTGACGGGTTTTCTTGACATTGACGGCCCCGAAATACACGGCGATGATGTAGAACGTGGTTTCGGTGGAGCCGAACATGACGCCCGCCATCTTGACCAGAATCGAATCCTCCCCGAATACGGCGACCATCTCGGCGACCACGGCGGCGGAGCCGGAGCCGGTCAGCGGGCGGATGATCGCCATGGGTAGCATTTCAGGCGGGAAACCCAGCGCTCCAAGCACCGGCTCGAGGGTCTCCACAAGAAAATCCATCGCGCCGGAGGCCCGGAACATGCCGATGGCGAAGAGAATCGCGACGAGATAGGGGATGATCATCACGGCCACCCGGAATCCCTCTTTTGCGCCCTCCACGAATTCCTCGTATACCTTTACTCCCCGAATGAGCCCGTAGAGCGGCAGTCCCACAATCATGAGCGGCAGCACGAAGATGGCGAAATAATCGATGAAGATGCGGAACCAGCTCATTGCGTCGCCTCCCCGGTTTCGGCGCTATCGCCGGGATCGGCGTTTGGGTCGCTTCGTTTCCAGAGCGGCACGCGCTCGAGAAACCAGGCGGTTCCGACCGCAACGATGAGCGAGGCTCCGGTGACGGCGATGATGGGAAAGATCAGCTCGTTCACCTGAAGCCCTATGACCGCCACAAGCAACGCAGGCGGGACCAGTTGCACGCTGGCCGTATTCATCGCAAGCAGCATGACCATGGGATTGGTGGCCGTATCCTTGACGGGGTTCAGCGTTTGCAGTTCTTCCATGGCCTTGATGCCGAGTGGCGTGGCGGCGTTGCCGAGGCCCAGTACGTTGGCGGAAAGGTTCAGCACGATCATCGCAAAGGCCGGATGTCCTTTTGGAATACCGGGAAAGAACGGGCGCAGGAGCGGCTCGACGATGCGGGACATCTGACGAATGAGTCCCCCTGCCTCCGCGATTTTCAGCAATCCGAGGAAAAGCGCAAGCACTCCGATAAGACCGATCGCAATCTGCACGGCGGTGTTCGCGAAATCGAAAGCGGCCCCGGCAATATCCTGCAGGTGCGGAAAACGCACGGGCTCGAACCGGACCGCAGTGGCTGTGACCGGCGCCCCCGCCGGCGTGCTCGACAGGTTTTCCTGGTCCAGCGTTCCTTGCAGCGCATCGCCCCCGGAAAATTCCCGGATGCGGGGGAGCGGTTCCGGCAACGAGGCGTCGCCGGCGAAAAAGAGGCGGACGCCGGCTTGCGTACGGATAACATGGCCCGCGTAGACGGAATCGGGAGCGGCCGCTACGCCGTAAAATGCGCGGTACGTTTCCGCATCGATCCGGATATGCACGGGGACACGGCGCGCCTCGTCCTGGTATCCCTCCGGATATTCCAGAAGGATCGGGAGCGAGGCGTCGTTTCGAAACCGGTCGCTTGCGGCGTCTCGCAGGTCGGAAACGATAGCGAATGCGAGGGCGGCGATAAGCAGGCCGGCCCATATGTAGTTAAGCATGTCGCAGCGAGACGTGATGAACGGTTAATCGGCGGGCGCCGGGTAAGGATACTCTGATTAAGTCCGCAAAGCCCAGAGGTTCGCGAGGGGTGCGCTGGTAAGGAATGACGAAGCGGTTTTGGTCAGAGTATCCTTAAATAACTTACGCAGAGCGTTGCGAAGTTGCATCCCCTTGTTTGGCGTCGAAAAAGGCGGTAATCTTTCGTGCCGTTGCAGCCCCGACGGCTTCGCGCAAGGCCTCTTCTCCGGCGGCTTCGACGCGCTTGACGGATCCGAAGCGCCGGATCAGTTTCTGTGCGGTCTTTTCGCCGACGCCGTTTATCTCTCGCAGGGAGGTGTGCAGCGTGCGTTTCTTCCGCTGGGTGCGCTGGAAGGCGACGGCAAAGCGGTGCGCCTCGTTGCGGATGCGTTGCAGGAGCTGAAGCGACGTACTGGCTTTAGGAATATGCAGCGGCGCGGAATCGCCAGGAAAGAATACCTCTTCGAGTCGTTTGGCGAGGCCGATGAGCGGGAATCTTCCGTACGCTCCGATTTCCCGGAGCGCATCGGCGGCCGCCGAAAGCTGTCCCTTGCCTCCATCGATGACTACAAGGTCGGGCCAGTCGATGTCTTCGCGGTTCCCGTATCGGCGCGTGACGACCTCGCGCATGCTCTGATAGTCGTCGGGTTTTCCGGAAGTAACAGAACGGATCTTGTAGTGGCGGTATTCGCTTTTGCGGGGGCATCCGTCACGAAAAACCACGCACGAAGCCACCGTACTCGTACCGGACAGGTGCGAAATGTCGAAGCATTCGATGCGCCGGGGCAATATTTCCAATCGCAAATCTTCCTCCAGGGATCGTACGGCATGAGGAATACGATCCTCGCCTCGTTTCATCTTTCGTATTTTCCATTCTTCGAGGAGCATGGCCGCATTCGCGCTCACCATGCGCATCAAGTTGGCCTTGGGGCCCCGGCGCGGTACGGCGAGGGGTACCTTCCTGCCACGCTGTTGCGCCAACAGTTCTTTTACCGGTTCCGGTTCGGTCATTTTACCGCTCAGTAGTATTTCCCCGGGGAAGAAGACGGCGTCCGCATAATAATCCTCGACGAGTCGTTGCATCAGGGCGCTGCCGGGCAATCCTGCTATCGGATGGATATAGGTATGACGCCGCCCGATGACTTTGCCTTCGCGCACTTGAAAAACGACGCCGCAGGCCACGTTTTCTCTTTCGTCAACCTCCATGGCGAAGAGGTCCCGGTCGGCTTCGTCTTCACTCACGACCTTCTGTTTTCGGGCGTATTTTTCGAGGGCGAGGATACGATCGCGCAATCCGGCGGCCTCCTCGAACAACATTTCTCCGGAGAGGCGCTCCATCTCGTCGCGGAGCAGGGCAATCAATTCTTTCGTGTGCCCGTTCAGCAGTTTTTCGACCTGTTCGATCGTTCGGTTGTAGTCTGCTTCCGATTGTCCTCCCGTGCAGGGAGCCGCGCATTTTTTGATATGATATTCGAGACAGGGATCGTATTTGCCGGCGGCGATGGGTTCTGGCGCAAGATTCAGATTGCAGGTCCGTAACTGGAAGATCGAGCGGATGGTGCGCAGCATCAGATGCATATTCTTCACGTCGGTATACGGGCCGAAGTATTTCGATCCGTCCCGCACAATGCGACGTGTGGGAAAAATGCGCGGGAATCGCTCGTTGCGAATGCAAATGAAAGGAAATGTCTTGTCGTCGCGCAAGAGAACGTTGTAGCGCGGCTTGAGATGTTTGATCAGATTATTTTCGAGAATGAGGGCTTCGGCCTCCGTATCCGTCACGATCACCTCCACATCCTCTACTTTCTGGATCATGATGCGCATGCGCCCGTCATGCGATCGGCTTTCCCTGAAATAGGAGCGGACACGGCTACGCAGGTCTTTGGCCTTGCCTACGTAGAGCACGTTCCCCTCGGCATCCTTGTGCTGGTAGATGCCTGGGAGCCGGGGGAGGCGCTCGATTTTCTTTTCCAGTTCCGGGTTCATAGTTACGCCGGGCCGGATTGTATTTCCAGATGCTGTTCGATAAGGGCCATGCGAAGACGGGGATCGGAAACCGCGACGATTGAGACAGCGGAGTGTCGAGCGCGCAGAGCTGTTGCTGCGCGGAAGCCTGCTTCGTTGTCCGCGGTTATGAGCAGCAAGCCCTTGGGAATATTCTGCAGGTTTTCGAATTCGTCCGGGCCCGGATCCGTCAATATAACCGCATGAATACGGGAATCGGTTTTGGCCGTGTGCAGAACCGTTTTTACGGGCAGACCCTGTGCAAGCAAATGCACAGATTGAGCGCCGAGTATATCGATAAGCGCTGTAATATCCGGGAAGGCGCCGGTTTCGATGTGCGCTGCCATACAAACTCTGCCGGGCGCCAAACGACGGGCAAGTCGATGCGGGTCCAGGGAGTGCGCGGACGAAGCCGTTACGTACAGGCAGGGCGTTTTCGTCGGAGATCCTGATGCAAGGAAAACACGTTGGACGCCTTCCGGCAGAGAACCTTTTACAGGCTCCAGGCAGGATTCCGCACGGGTGCAAAACTCGATCAGGATATTCGATGTCTGCCCGGGGTATAAAAAGAAGATCGTTTTGCCGCCCGCGCCGGGGCGGGGCGCGCGGTCGATCGGTTCGTAGCCCGCTTCCTGGGCGCGCCGGTACATATCGTCGATATCTTCGACTTCAAAAGCGAGGTGATGCAGGCCGCTTCCACCCTTACGAAGGAATCGGGCAACGGGCGAGGTTTCGTCGAGCGCTTCGAGCAGTTCGAGTTGTGCGGTCCCGCTTGACACGAAAGAGATATGTATTCCATCCCTTTCGAGCGTTTCGGACAAGTAGCATGATTCGCCCAGCAGATCGCGGAGCACCTCGAGTACGCGGTCGGTATTTTCCGTCGCTATACCGACATGGTCGAGTCGGGGCATGATGTTTGCGGCATGGTCCGGAGGGGCAGCGTGTCTGTTTTCCGCCTTGTGCGGATGGAACGGGAGGCGGCATATCCCGTTCCGTTCAAATGCGGCGGATCCCATGCACTACAGGATACTCTGATCAAAACCGCTTCGCCCGGCGCTTCACATTCGTGCGTAAAGGATATCATAATGGCATCGTTGACATTAGCGGGAAACGCTGCGGATCAGGGGCAGTGCGGTCGTGAAGCGCCCTTCGGGAAGCTGCGGGGGGTGCGCTGGCCGCGTCATTCCTCATTGTGCGGGGCCTGCCACACTGCTTCGTCATTTCTTGCCGGCGCACCCCTCTCAGCCTCTGAACTTCGCGGACTTAATCAGAGTATCCTGTAGTGCTTTGGCCCGGGGGGGCGAGGGCGATGCCGCCTGTCCCGGCTTATTGTCAAGATCAGGCAAATTAACATTTCGGTAACATTCCTCGACTTGTTACGTGCTAACGTGTACCGTTCTGTTCGATCTCTGCGCCAGGGAGCGTTCGAGCCTTTCCCTACATGCTATCCTTTTCCTTCCCGACCGCTATGTTTTCCTTCTCGACTGCTATCCTGGCAGCCTCGACGAAACGTTCCGTACAGTATGCTGCGCTGCTTTTGCTGCTGCCCGTTTATCTGATGACAGCAAGCGGCTGCGGGGGGGGCTCCGTCGAGGGCGAACTCTCCGGCGCCGTTCAAATAGACGGTTCCAGCACGGTGTATCCGATTACGGAAGCCGTCGCCGAGGAATTCATGATCGCCCATGGACAGGCCCGGATCACGGTGGGCGTTAGCGGTACGGGCGGCGGATTCAGCAAATTTCTCCGGGGCGAGACCGATATAAACGACGCTTCCCGGGTCATCAAACCCAGTGAGCTGGAACTGGCTTCGCGCGATGGGATCGATTTTATCGAGTTGCCGGTGGCATACGACGGTTTGGTGGTGGTCGTGCATCCCGACAACGATTGGACCGAATGCCTGACAGTGGACGAACTGCGGGCGATCTGGGAGCCCGGCAGCCGTATCGCCAACTGGAACGAGGTGCGTCCCGGTTTTCCCGATCGCGAGCTTGCCTTGTACGGTCCCGGCACGGACAGCGGTACGTACGATTATTTTACCGAAGCCGTGGGGGGCGAATCGGGCGCCAGCCGATTCGATTTTACGGCGAGCGAGGATGACAACGTGCTTGTGCAGGGTGTTTCCGGCGATCCCCATGCCCTTGGATTTTTCGGCATCGCCTATTACGAGGAAAACGCGGAGCGGCTCAAATTGCTGGCCATTGACGACGGCGATCCCGAGAATGGGGAGGGGTGTGTGTTGCCTACGCCCGCGACGGTCGAAAACGGCACGTATGCGCCACTTTCCCGTGCGCTGTTCATTTATGTGCGCCCCGTTGCTGCCGAAGAAGAGATTGTCCGGGAATTTGTTCGTTTTTATCTTGCTCGTGCCGGAGGGCTGGCCCGGGAAGTGGGTTATGTCCCGCTTACCGACGAGGAATACGATCTCGTGCTGGATCGCTTCGAGCGCCGTGTCAAAGGTACTATGTTCGGCGAGGAAGCGCATGTGGGCGTTACTATGCGTGAACTGTTGACGCGGTACATGTCTGCGGAATTATCGTCCGGGGAACTTGACTCCGAAGCGCCCGATTCGCTTGTCTCCCAACCTGTAAGCGAATAGGGTATTTCAGGATGCTTCGATCAAGTCCACTTCGATCAGCGCTTCACGTTCACGCGTACAGAACGATATGATGGCGTCGTCGAAATTTAAGGATACTCTGATCAAAACCGCTTCGCTCAGCACTTCACGTTCGTGCGTGAAGCGCCCTTCGGGAGACTACGAAAAGCACGCTGGCCGCGTCATTCCTCATTATGTGGGGCCTGCCACACTGCTTCGTCATTTCTTGCCAGCGCACTTTTCTCAGCCTCTGAGCTTTGCGGACTTAATCAGAGTATCCTTAGCGAAAAACACGGCGGCTTCGGGTCGTCGCGGTCGTGAAGCGCCTGTCGGCCTCTGAATCTTTGCGGACTTAATCAGAGCATCCTTCACAGACGTATGGTCGTCTCACGGCACGTGTCGAAAAGATCGCTCGCGGGGGCGCCCGGCGGTGGGGACCTGTCCGTCAACGTGTTCCGCAGCCCGAAAGAACGGGTGGTCGAGTATGCCTTGGGCTTATGCGCGCTGATCAGCGTGCTGACCACGCTGGGCATTGCCGCCGTCCTCGTTTTTGAATCGCTGAACTTCTTTGCAGAGGTTTCCATCGTCGATTTTCTGACCGAAACGCGATGGACTCCGCAGTTCACAGAGAAGCATTTCGGGATATGGCCCCTGTTGTCGGGTACGCTTCTCATTACCGTCATTGCAGCCATTGTGGCGCTTCCTATCGGGCTCATGAGCGCGATTTTCATCGCCGAGTACGCCCCCTCGCGCATACGCAAGGTGCTGAAGCCGGGGCTTGAACTGCTTGCAGGCATACCGACCGTCGTCTACGGCTATTTCGCGCTGACCTTCGTGACGCCCTTGCTGCAGACGTTTATCCCGGGCCTCAATATCTACAATGCGCTCAGCGCGGGCATTGTGGTAGGCGTCATGATCATCCCCATGGTGTCTTCCTTGAGCGAAGATGCGATTCGCGCGGTGCCCCGTTCGCTTGCCGAGGGGGCCTATGCGCTCGGCGCCACCCGGATCGAGGTGGTGTTGCGGGTCATGGTTCCGGGTGCGATCAGCGGCATCGTGGCGAGTTTTATTCTGGCGCTTAGCCGCGCTGTCGGCGAAACGATGATCGTAACGCTGGCCGCCGGAGCCATGCCCAATCTCACGGCGAATCCCATGGAATCGGTGCAGACCATGACGGCTTTCATCGTAAACGTGAGCCTGGGAGACACCCCGCAGGGGACCGTCGAGTTCTACAGCCTTTTCGCCGTCGGCCTGGTGCTGTTTCTGATGACCCTGAGCATGAATTTCCTGGCGAACCTCATCATTCGTAAATACCGCGAGCGGTACTGATCTGTGGCCTCCTCGCAACAATATGACGAACGCCTTGATAGCCGGCGTCGCAGAGGGCTGATTTTTAGCGGTTTGCTGTTTGTGGCCACCGTGTTCGGGCTGGTGGTGCTCATCACGCTGATCGTGGATGTCGTCATGCAGGGGGCGCAATGGCTCGGCTGGGACTTCCTGACCCGCTTCCCCTCGCGCATCCCGGAGCGGGCCGGTATCAAATCGGCTATAGTCGGTTCCATCTGGATGATTCTGCTGACAGCGGGCATATCGGTGCCCATCGGGGTGGCCTCGGCCTTGTATCTTGAAGAGTATGCGCCCCGGGGCTGGTTTCTGAAACTTATCCAGATCAACATCAACAACCTTGCGGGTATTCCCTCGGTGGTCTACGGCATTCTGGGCCTGGTGCTCTTCGTGCGCTTCTTCGCCCTCGGCCGCAGCCTGCTTGCAGGCGCCTTGACAATGGCTTTGTTGATTTTGCCCATTATCGTTATCAGTGCCCAGGAGGCGTTACGCGCTATCCCATCGGGCATTCGGGAGAGCGCCTTTGCGCTTGGCGCTACGCGTAGACAGGTGGTCTGGAGTCATCTGTTGCCCATGTCGGCCCCGAGTATCATGACCGGGGTGATTCTTGCATTGAGTCGGGCTATCGGAGAAACGGCGCCTCTCATTATGATCGGCGCCCTGACATTCATCGCGTTCCTTCCCACCAGTGTACTGGACCCGTTTACGGTGTTGCCTATACAGATATTCAACTGGACGGCGCGTCCTCAAGCGGACTTTCAGAGTTTGGCCGCCGCGGGCATCGTTATCCTGATGATCGTGCTTTTTCTTATGAATCTGAGCGCGATTCTTTTGCGGAATCACTTCGAAAAGTACCGATCGAGATAAAAAGACACGATATATTCTATGGAAACGAACGAACTGAACGTGTCGATGACCAACGGGCAAGCTGTGTTGCAGGAAGCCAAGGTGCTTGTGGAGAACCTTGACTTCTGGTACGGCACGAACCATGTACTTAAGGATGTTTCACTGGACATCCGGGCCAACAAAGTGACCGCATTCATTGGTCCTTCCGGCTGCGGGAAGAGCACGCTTTTGCGTTGTTTGAACCGGATGAACGAGCTTATTCCGGGCACTCGCCTCGAGGGTCGGGTGCTCATTGACGGGCGCGACATTTACCGTAATGCAGACCCGGTCATGGTGCGCCGACGCATCGGGATGGTGTTCCAGAAGCCAAACCCGTTTCCCAAGACGATTTCCGAAAACGTTATCTGGGGCGCACGCGTCAACGGCTATAAAGGCAAGGAAAACGATCTTGTGGAGAAATGCCTCCGGAAAGCGGCGCTTTGGGACGAAGTGAAGGATCGACTCAATGCGCAGGCCTACAGCCTTAGCGGGGGGCAACAGCAGCGCCTGTGTATTGCCCGTACACTGGCTGTTGCCCCGGATGTGGTGTTGATGGACGAACCGGCGAGCGCCCTGGATCCGATCGCCACGGCCAAACTGGAGGAAACAATTCTGCAGCTGAAGGAACGCTATACCATCATTATCGTTACGCATAACATGCAGCAGGCCGGAAGGATTAGCGACCGTACCGCATTTTTCTACATGGGCGAGTTGGTTGAGACCGACGCCACCGACCAACTTTTCACTCGCCCGGCGCAGAAGCGTACGGAAGATTATATCACCGGCAGGTTCGGTTAGGCCGGCATGCCGATCCGGTTGTTTTGCCTGACGTTTTGTCGCCTGTCCCTCGATCAAGGCGGATATTGATTCATGGCGATGCAAACACAATCAAGTCGGCAACTCGACGACGAGTTGGCGGTTCTCCGCCAGTTGCTTTCCGACATGTCGGAGCTGGTTGAAGAGCAGGTAGTCGACGCCATTAATGCATTGTCCAGCAACGATCTGAAACTGGCCGAGCAGGTCCGGGCACGGGATGACGAGGTGGACCGGCTCGAATTGGAGGTGGATTATCAATGCGAGCGCATCCTTGCTTTGTTTACTCCGGTTGCGGTCGATCTGCGACTCATTATTTCGGCGGTCAAGATCAATACGGATCTGGAGCGGATAGGCGATCACGCCAAAAATCTTGCCAAGCATGTGTGTGAAATCGGTCTTTCCGCGGAGCTGGTGTCGGAGACGAACATGCGGGAAATGGCGGACGAGGTGCGTTGGATGTTGCGAAGTGCGCACGAGGCTTTTTTCCGGAGAGATCAGTTCCTGGCGCGCAAAATCATAGCCTATGACCAGCGTGTGGATCGGCTGTATCAGGATATGATCGCTATGATCGGGCAGCTTGTTCGGACCTATTCCGATAAGGCCAACGAAATTATACATCTCGTTCATATCGGCAAGTCGGTCGAGCGAATGGCCGATCATGCAAAAAACATCGGCAAAATTGTCGTTTTCCTGGTGGAAGGCGTGGATATACGGCACCGGGGCGTGGAGCGCAATCCGGACCGGAGCGTACCGCAGGCGACATAGCTACGGATGCTCTGATCAACGGTGGCACTTCACTTCAGCAAGCGAGCGTTTTATGACCGCAGGCCGATTGTTTTTTTGTACAACCCTTTTTGTAGCCCTGCTTACGGCAGCGCCCGCCAGGGCACAGCAGGTGGTCAGCCATGGAGCCGATTTTCTCGCAACCGGTGCAGGCGGGCGGGCGCTGGGTATGGGAGGGGCCCATATTGCGCTGGCGGACGACGTAAATGCAGGCTACTGGAATCCCGCCGGCCTCAGCCGGACGGTGTTCCCTGAAGTCGAATACATGCATGCCGAGCGCTTCGCCGGGATCGTTTCGTTCGATTACGGGGCTGTTGCGTGGCCCATCAATGCCCGTTCGACGCTGGGAGCTTCGTTCTTCCGGAGCGGGGTGAACGATATAAAAAACACGCTCGATGCGTGGGATCCTGAACGCAACCGGCCTCGATTTCATCCCGAAGAGCACATTTCCAGCTTTTCGGCGGCAGATGCGGCGTTCTTCGTGAGCTATGCCCGCCTTGTGCGTACGAACCTTGCCGCCGGTGTGACCGCGAAGATCGTCCGCCGAAGCATCGGCGATTTTGCCGACGCCTGGGGATACAGTTTCGATGTGGGGGGGCTGTATCGGCGCGGAGCTTTCATGGCGGGGGTCAACTTGCAGGACGCTGCCGGAATGAGACAATCCTGGAACGTAAATCGCGATCTCCTTTCGAACATCCAGGATGTTTTTGGCCAAACGATTCCCAAGGGCGGCGTGGAGACCGTGCTGCCGCTTCTGCGGCTCGGATCGGGGTATGTCCTGGACTTTGGGGTACATCATATCGCCCTGGGTCTGGATGTGGATATGGCTTTCGAGGGGCAGCAAGCCTATGCGCTGCACACAGGCGACGTGTCGTATCACCCTCGCCTGGGCATGGAATACGGCTTTCGTAAGGTCATGGCGCTGCGCGCAGGTTTTACCGATATCCTCAAATCCGAACGAGAGGGATGGGATGCTGCTCCGACAGTAGGGGCCGGGTTGCATCTGGGCCGATTGGCCATCAATTACGGGTTCGGAAATTTTGCGGGCCTTGCTTCCGATCTCGGCTATACCCATCGCATATCGGCCCGGGTCGTACTGGCGCGCGCGGCATGGCGCCGCGCCGCCGAATGATTGCAGAATATCCTGCCGTATATTGCGGGGTCTCAGTTCTCCCGGATATGCTGGCATGGACAACCCGGAACGCACATCAAAATCCGTACCCCGCCGTACGGTGGCGCTTGTGGCGCCTCTCTACAATGAGGAGGCGGTAGCGCCGCTCCTTATCAGGGAGATCGAGACCTTTCGGGAAGCGCATCCGGAAGTCGTGGAAGTGATTCTCGTGGACGACGGCAGCCGGGACGGTACCGCAGAAAAAGCGCGCGCCCTCACCGCCGGCAAATCCGGTTATGTACTGCTGCAATTTTCGCGCAATTTCGGCCATCAGATCGCCATTACGGCGGGCATGGAATTCGTAACCGCGGACGCCGCGATTATCATGGATGCGGATTTGCAGGACCCGCTTTCCGTGGCCGCGAAGATGATCGACAAATGGCGGGAAGGATACGATGTCGTGTACGGCCTCCGCGAAGAGCGGGAGGGGGAAACGGTGTTCAAGCGCGCCACGGCCTGGCTGTTCTACCGCTTTTTTAACCATATGACGGATGTGCAGGCCCCGAGAGATACGGGGGATTTCCGGTTGGTGAGCCGTCCCGTGCTGGACGCCTACCGCCGTCTTGGCGAGAGCCAGCCGTTCGTGCGGGGGCTGATTGCCTGGCTGGGTTTCGAGCAGACGGGAATCCGGTACCGGCGGCCTCCTCGCGCGGCAGGCAAGCCCAAATATTCTTTCCGGAAATCGCTTCGCCTTGCCGTTGATAGCATTACGTCGTTTTCTCAGAAGCCGCTATGGTATGCCGTAGGCGTCGGAATGACTATTGCCCTCCTGTCGATCGCGGGCATCGCCTGGGCGCTGCTGCAGAAATATGTATTCGGCGGCGTAGTCCCCGGCTGGACGTCGCTTATTTTCGCCGCGTTTTTTTTCGGGGGGGTGCAGTTGTTCTTCCTCGGCGTGACCGGAGCGTATCTGGCGCGGGTGTATGAAGAAGTGAAGGGGCGCCCGCGGTACCTGCTTCGGGACGTGTGGCGGTCTACCGGGGACTCCGGAGATGCGCCAGCATGACGTCCTGTATGTCCGTTGCGGGCAGGGGGGCGCCGGAGAGCAGTTCGGGGCGGTTGGACAGGACGAGCGGCCCGTCCAGCGGATCGTCGGGTAGCCGCCCATGCGATCCCTTGACAAGGGATGGATCCAGCGGAATCACGTCCAGTAGGTAGCGGAACCCCAGTTTCTTTTGCAATAGCCGGAATCCGGCCCGCAATCGGGCCGAGGGGAGGGCCGGGTCCAGAAACAGTTCGCAGGGATCGTAGCCCGGTTTGCGATGGATGTCTACGGTCCGCGCAAAATCGGGCGCCCGGTCGTCATCCAGCCAGTAGTAGTATGTGAACCAGGCATTCTGTTCGGCAATAGCCACGAGATCGCCGGCCCGGGGATGATCCAGTCCGTGGGCGGTGCGTTCTTCCCCGTGCAGGACGGCAGCCACTCCGTTTGTCGCTTCGACGAGTGCGCGTACGTCCTCCAGTACATCCCGATTGTTCACGTATACGTGCGCCACCTGATGATCCGCGACAGCGAAGGCCTGACTGGCGCCTGCGTCAAGGAGTTCCCGTCCCAATTCTTCACGTACCCGCAGGAATCCTTCCCGCCGGAGCATGCGGTTGAGCGACACGGATCGATGCACCGGCGTAATGCCGTATTCCGACAGCACGATGATAGCGGCTCCCTGCGATTCGTAGTGGGTGATGAGTTCCTCGCAGACCCCGTCAATCTGTGCTACTCCTTTGGCCACGCTTGCTCCTTCCGGTCCCTCGCGCTGCAGTACGTAATCGAGATGGGGCAGATAGATGAGCGTCATGCCGGGATCGTGCCGGGCGTTCACATGCAGAGCCGCCTGCGCAATCCATTCGCTGGAGCGGATGGTCGTTCCGGGTCCCCAGAACTCGAATAACGGGAACAGCCCTAATTTTTGGTTGAGTTCCGAGCGCAGTCCGGCCGGTTCCGTCCAGACATCCGGGATTTTGCGTCCATCGGCGGGATACATGGGGCGCGGCGTCACCGCATAATCCGCCGACGAATACATATTGTACCACCAGAACATGTTGGCGCAGGTGAAGTCCGGGATATCGAGGCGCCGGGCCTTTTCCCATATTTTTTCGTGCTGTACGAGCCGGTTCGATTGCCGCCAGAATCGGATTTCGCCCTCGTCCCGAACATACCATCCGTTGCCGACAACGCCATGTTCCGAGGGCATGGCGCCGGTCAACAGGGTAGATTGCATGGAGCAGGTGACGGCGGGCAGGATGGGTGTTACTGCCGTCGTTTTTCCGCGTTGCGCCCACGATGCCAGAAAAGACGCCTGCGGCAAGAGGCGGGGAGTCAGTCCGACGACATTCAGTACGGCGAGTTTCGGCATGGCGGCGCGGCGGACGGCCTTATCCGGCTTTTTCGAGGCAGTCCATCACCCATGCGTACTCGCGCACGATGCAGGATACGATGTCTGTTTTAAGTGGGTCCGGAAGCACTTCCCAAGTGTAGGTTTCTATCTCGAGGTGAGGGCACGAGGCGTCCCGAAGCACCTGCGCCAAAGTGGCCGTAATGTCTTTTTGTGTCGAGTAAAAATGCGGAAACCGGTCGATAAAAACGGGCACATGGTAATGGATGCGCCATTCTTCCGCCTCCTCGGACATAAGGCAGGGCAAGGCGTCGGGCAGATCCCGGTAGCGATGTAACGTACCGTCTTCAGATCGGGCCACCACCTGGTGCAAGTAGGTGGATTCGGCAAAGGGTTCTAGCGCCTCGGCCAATTCGTTTCGGGCTGTCTGTCGATCGGCAGCATCCGGTTTTTCCAGCGGGACGCGTAATGCAGCGCTGATCTGGATTTTGCTGATCCGGACTCCTGCTCGCTCGAAAGCGGACAGGGCCTCGCGGGGCGATTCGAATTCTACCGCAAAATGGCATGTGTCGTAGCACAGGCGGATATGCTCGCGCAGGATATCTTCCGCCCGGGTAAAAGTCAGGCCGTGGCCCTGTGCCAGACGGCTTGCACCGTGCGTCCAGAGCCATTCCTCGAAGAAGGACACGGTTTCGGCGGTGTTTTCGATCAGACAGTCCGGCTCCGGCTCGATGCCGATGTGGATGAGCTGTCCGCTGCGTTCGCGCTGTTCGAAAAGCCGGAAGGCGATTTCTGCGAGGTGTCCGGCTCCCGCACGCAGGGCATCGTCCCGGGCATCCCGATTTTCCAGCCAGGGTTTGTAGGAGATGGGCGATGTCGAAATGCTCCCCTCGACGCCGTCAGGCAGAAGCCGCGCCAGGATCTTCGCGAGGCGTTCCGTATAGATACGCCGCTCGGCAGTACGCCAGTCCGGCTTGTATACTTCGTCCTTGACACGCTGCCGGTGGAAATTGCCGTACGGGAAACCGTTGATCGTGAAGGCATACAGTCCGCGGTTTTCCAACAGGCTGCAGAAACCGTCCAGTCTGGCTTCGTTTCCGATCAGTTCCTCCGCCGCGCGGTTGGAGAGCCGCAGGCCGATTCCCATGGAAGCATCGGGCGCCACCTGTTTCTTGACGGCGGTTGCATACGTGCGGAGGTTTTCCTCCACCTCGTTGAGCGTTTCTCCGGGATGGATGTTGGCGCAGTAGGTCAGTTCCAGGCTATCGCCTTGCCGAATGCGCATGGATCGTCAGGGGGTATTTGCGACGATGTCTTCGGTGGCGTTCCGGACAGGTCCGCCGGTTTTTCGCGTGCGCAAGAGAGCCATTGCCTGGCGATACGCGGACAGATCGACCTCATGCACCTCTATCTCCCGACCGATACCTGCCAGCAACATAACGGTCAACGCGCCGCCGAGGTGTTCCCGGAAGGCTTCGAGACCCCGGAAAACGGATTTCGGATGCCCCGGATCGTCCATGTGTGCGTCGATTTCAGGTACGTACAGGTTGAACCCTATTGCATCGAGAAGGTCGAGCACCCTGGTCCAGTCGCTTGTGGGCAGGAGCCCGCACAGGTGCGAATACGTTGCGTCGAGTGCGATGCCGATAGCCACTGCTTCCCCGTGTCGCAGTGCATAGTCTGTGAGTTGTTCCAGTTGGTGCGCGGACCAGTGGCCGAAGTCGAGGGGGCGGGAGGTACCCGTTTCAAAGGGATCCCCTGAGGTGGCGATATGATCGAGATGGAGGGCGGCGCACCGGTAGATGAGCCGGGTCATTGCGTTTGCATCCCGCCGGGGCGGCGCAAGACGCTTCGCGTTCGCTTCGAGTTCGTCGAAGAAAGCGGCGTCTTTGATAAGCGCTACTTTGATGGCCTCGGCGATACCGCTCCGCCAGTCGCGGTCGGATAACGAAGCCAGGAACGAAAGGTCGTTGACTACGGCGTACGGAGGCGCGAACGTACCAAGAAAATTCTTGGTACGCAACGCATTCACACCGTTTTTTACCCCCACGCCCGAATCGTTCTGGCCGAGTACCGTAGTAGGCATTCGAATAAGGCGGATGCCCCGATGAGCGGTGGCGGCGGCATATCCCGCAAGGTCCAACACGGAGCCGCCCCCGATCGCCAGGATGTACGAGTGCCGACATAGTCCGGCTTGTTGTATGGCCGTGTGCAGATCGCTGACGAGCGCCGGGTCGTTTTTGGCCGCTTCTCCTGCAGGCGCAAGTACGGTGGAACGCGGGCCCGATGTCACGGTCCAGCGTGAAAAGTAGGCGGCCACGCGTTCGGGGAGGTCCGGATAGTGAGGCAGCAACCCCTCGTCGATAACGGTCAGAATCTTGCGGGAGGCAAGGTTCTCTTCCGTTTCGACGATGCGTCCGAGCAGGTCGTTTTCCGGGTTGAAAGCGTCCGTGACGAAATGTACGTCGTATCGGAACGTGACGTGAATATCCTGCCGGATCGTTTGCATCGGCAAGGGTTTTCCTGCTATGAATGGCTGTACAAAAGACTGCCGGTCCGATTTCACCGGTTTTGACGGTATGATACCCGTCTGCTGCCGAAAAGATCAGGAAACAACGGGGTGTTGTCTCATGTTTCGCCGGGCAGGCCACGAGCACTTTGCAAGGGGCGGATGAGTTTGTCAATACTTTTCTATGCAAATATTGCGTCGATTATTTGCATTTGCGGTGATTGCAGCATATAATTACCGTATATTATGCGTAGAATATATCTCCATGAGCATCCCGATTGGCCTCGCTTCCACTGGAATCACGAGGCACTGGCCAACCTGCTGGCTACCGTACGGTACCGTCAGGGGCGTCTCCTTGGCCGCATGGAGGCGCTGGGTTTCGACCTTCGACAGGAAGCCGTTTTCCAAACGCTTACCGAGGATATTCTTCAGACCAGTGACATCGAAGGGGAGAAATTGGACCCGGAGCAGGTTCGCTCCTCTCTTGCCCGGCGTCTTGGGATAGATATCGGCGGCCTTGGCCGTGTGGATCGTAATGTGGACGGGATCGTTCGGATGATGCTCGACGCCACGGGCTGTTATCGTTTGCCCCTGACGGTCGGGCGGCTAGGGGATTGGCATGCCTTGTTGTCCCCTGACGGGTACAGTGGTTCGGGACGGATTGCTACAGGGGCCTGGCGTGACGGTCGTACCGGCCCCATGCAGGGGATTTCCGGCCCCATCGGTCATGAGCAGGTACATTTCGAGGCGCCGACTGCCGAGCGAATCGATCGGGAAATGAAACGTTTTCTCGAGTGGTTCAACGCGTCCGGCGAAACGGATGGTGTGCTCAAGGCCGGATTGGCCCACCTCTGGTTTGTCACCATCCACCCTTTCGACGATGGCAACGGGCGTATCGCCAGGGCCATTGCAGACATGGCGCTGGCCCGTTCGGAAAAAAGCCCGCAACGTTTCTACAGCATGTCGTCGCAAATCCGAGAGGAGCGTACAGATTATTACAGGATCCTGGAAGCAACCCAGCAAGGCTCGATGGACATTTCCTTATGGATGTACTGGTTTCTGGATTGTCTGAAACGGGCCATTGACGGCGCCGGAGTAGCCCTTGACGCAGTGTTCGAAAAGGCCCGGTTCTGGGAGCGCGTTGCGGGGTTTTCCCTGAATGTGCGCCAGCGCCATGTGCTCACCCGCCTTCTCGATGGGTTCGAGGGCAAGCTCACCACATCGAAATGGGCGAAGCTTGCGAAATGCTCCCATGACACCGCGCTGCGGGATATCACGGAACTCATCGAACGCGGCATCCTTCTTCGCAACCCGGGAGGAGGGCGCAGCACAAGCTACAGGATACTCGCAGATTTCGAGCCTCCGGGCGGTGATGTGGCAGCGCCGGACGGAGCCGTCACTCGATAATCAATCCTTTCTTTTTCACGACAGGGGCCTGCCCGCCTCGCAGCACCGAATTGCCGCCGTACAGGTCGCGCTGATCGATCGGCGCTGGCTCCAGCCAGTCTTTTTCCGAAAATTGCCCGCTTTGCCCGTACGCCGCGAGGGCGTTGTCGTAGGTCACCGCGCGGATCAGGTCTTCCGGAATGCCTTTCTTCGCCATGAGCCGGGCCGTTTTGGGTACGGCCAGCGGATCGCTGACGCCCCAATCCGCCGCGCTGTCGATGAAAATGCGCTCGGCCCCGTATTCCCGGACGATTTCGACCATCCGCTCATTACCCATCTTCGTGAAAGGGTAGATGGTGAAGGCCGCCCAGTAGCCGCGGTCAAGGACTTCCTGGACCGTTTCCTCGTTATTGTGATCCACAATGACCCGGTCGGGAGCCAGCCCGATATCGTCGCAGGCGTCCATGCTCCGGCTCGTCCCCTCTTTTTTGTTGCGATGCGGGGTATGAATCAGCACGAGCATGTCGAGTTCTTTCGCCAGTTCGAGTTGCAGCCGAAAGTACTTGTCTTCGGAGGGCGTCATGTCGTCGTATCCGATCTCCCCGATGGCGACGACTCCTTCCTTGGCGGCGTAGAGCGGCAGGAGTTCCATCACTTCCTCCGCAAGGGGTTCGTTGTTGGCCTCTTTGGAATTGAGTCCGATGGTGCAGTAGTGCCGAACGCCGAATTGGCCTGCCCGGAATCGCTCCCATCCCACGATCATGGAAAAATAATCCTTGAAGGCGCCGATGGTGGTGCGCGGTTGGCCCAGCCAGAAAGCGGGTTCTATGACGGCTGCGACGCCGGCGGCGCGCATCGCCTCGTAGTCGTCCGTGGTCCGGGAAATCATGTGGACATGCGGATCGATGAACAGGGAAGGGCGTGTCGGCATAACGGGATGGATGTAAAATCGGAGTCTGAAAAGCGAAAAGGGTACGGAGGAGTGTCTGATCCCTATGCGGAGCCCCGGATACGGTTCCGGCTGAACGATTCCCAATTCAGCTTGCCGGCTTCGATACGTTGTTTCAGGGAGGGAAATCCGGCAAGAAATTCGGTGGCGGCAGGGGCGTTCGCATCCGCGAGCGCCAGCGCGGCGGCTTCCCGTTCCGCCTCTTTGCCGCTGGTCAGTGCCCGCTCGAGGTCGTGCAGGTACCCCTGGGTTGCAAAGGGCCCCACAGGGCGCCAGAGTTCGGGGGAAACGGTGCGTCCGGCGGCCCATCTTTCGTGGGCGTAGTCGACAAGCATACGCGCGAGGGCCGGGTTGGTGCGTGCGTCCAACCCGCTCACCTTGTACAGAGGACTGTCGGTAAAGAGGGCCTTGAGCACCATCTGGTTCCATGCACCCTCGTCGAAATACTCCGAGGGATACGGATTATGGTGGGCGACAGCCTGGAATACGGAGGTCATATTGCTGCGAATGCCTTCTGCAGCGCGTGCCCGGAAGCGTTCAGGAAAGGGGTAGAGCGGCAACATCCGGTAAAGCGCCGTGGACTCGCGCACATCGGCGGTCGAGAATACTTGTTCGACCATACCGACATAGGCGTTTTCGTCGGCTGCGGGAAAAGACAGGATCAGGAGGGTGCGGGCGGCTTCGTCGACACTCCAGGCATCCGGATTCCAGCCCGGGCGCAGGGAATCGGCTTGCTCAAGGTCCGCCTTGGCGAGGACAAGGGTTTCTTTGGCAATCCGGCGGGGTGCGCCACTGAACGCCAGAAAACATTTGGAAGCGGGTGCTCCCCCTGCAATTTCCGCATGACGCGTGCGCAGCCATTGCATGGCTTCCTCGCTGGCTTGCCGGGCAATCCATACCAGGAGCTGCTCACGCACACGGGGCAGATCGGCCTGATGCCGGGGTGTGTTCATGGTTTTTCGGCCGTACGGGTTGGACAAATATCGTAATTGCATGCAACGGACCTGTAAAATAACAAGGAATCTGCGTTTGCGCGCGACCGTTTTCCGCAGAAAATGGGCGAGGTCGATTAGGAGGCTGCGGGGATCCCGAACTCTCCTGTCGTGTTCCATGTCGTGTCGTTTGCTTTCGTTTCCCGTATCCTTCTTTTCAAACGTTTCGGCGTCACGTTTAGCGGGCGCTTTTACACAGCGAATCCCATGAAAAAGAACGACTGGATCGGTTTGGGAGCCAGCATTGCATTGCACGCCGGGGTGCTCCTCGGCTTCGCTTTTTTTACGGTAGCGCAGGCCGATTCCCGGCAGACAGGCTTTATAGAGGTGGAATTCGGTCCCTATGCGGAGAGCCGTCCTTCGGAGGCGACCGTCGCGCCGGAAGCACCGCAGGAACCCATGGAGGAACCTGTGCCTGCGCCGGAAGAAGCCAGACAGGTGGATCTGCCGGACCAGCTGCAACCTGTTATCGAAGAAGATCAGGTGACGACGTCGGAGGTCGAGGAGGTTTCTCCGGAACGGCAGAATAGCGAGGAAGCGACGGAAGAGCCCGATCCGGAGCCCGAACCGCCCCCCGTTCGCCCGCTTGACAGCGCGGCGCCCAGCGAAGTAGGGGAAACGCAACCTGCCGAAACGGGAGAGGGGCTGGATGAATTGACTACGGCCCCCTTCGAAATAGAAGGGCTGAACCGCGATCCTATGTATGCCCCGGTTCCCGAGTACCGGACCCAGGTGAATGCGACGATCCGGGTGCGCATTACCGTCGATCCGCAAGGCCGGATCGTGCAGCGCTTTCTGCTGCTCAAGGGCGATGCCGAACTGGAGAAAGCCACGATGGATATTTTGCAGCGTTGGCGCTTCAATCCTCTGCCGCCCAACGCACCGCAAGAATTGCAGACGGGCATTGTTACGTTCCGGTTCCGCCTGGAATAACGGAAAGAAGTACAGGAACCCGATCCATCGCTCACCGTACAGCACGGTATCGCCCCACATTTTCTATTCAAACACCGCCTGTGCGCTTGGCATAAAACTTGCTACTGTCTTTAACGAGCCCGATTCATCGTTTTTCGCACAGGCAAGGGTGTTGCTTCTTTCCTTTAAAACAGGTTCATGCGCCGGGCAGCGGTCCGGCGCGGGTTTCCTTCTCGCCGTGTGCCTCTGGACAGGGGGGCTCGTTGGCGTCCCGGCGCATGCGCAGGATACCGGACAGGCGCAGCCCGTGCCCCGCACCGTCAATGGGTATGTAGAGGACGCTTCGAGCGGGGAGCGGCTTCCGGGCGCCACCGTGAGCGTTCCGGAACTGGGCATTGGCGCGGTCACCAACCAGTATGGTTTCTACAGCCTGACGGTTCGGCTCGACTCTCTGACGCTTGCGTTCTCCTATATCGGGTACGAAACCGCTATGCACGCCGTGTCGCTTCCGGCGGATACGACGCTTGACGTTGCGCTTGCGCCCTACACCATAGGCCTGGAGGAAGTCGAAGTGGTTGCGCAAGCGGATACCCCCATCGACGAGCCGCAGATGGGGCGGCACGACGTGGCGGTGGAGCAGATCCAGTCGTTGCCGGCCCTGCTCGGCGAGGTGGATATCCAGAAGACGCTGCAACTGTTGCCGGGGGTGCAGTCGGGGTCCGAGGGCCGGAGCGGATTTTACGTGCGGGGCGGAGGCCCCGACCAGAATCTCATTTTGCTGGATGGTCTTCCGCTATACAACCCCACCCACCTCTTCGGCTTTCTGAGCGTTTTCAATGCGGACGCGATGAAGCACGTCGAGCTGATCAAGGGGGGCTTTCCGGCAAGGTACGGAGGCCGCCTTTCGTCCGTGGTGAATCTCACCATGAAGGAGGGCAACCTGAAAAAGTACAGTGGAGAAGTAGGGACCGGGATTATCGCGTCGCGCGTGACGCTGGAAGGGCCGATCGTAAAGGACAAGGCTTCTTTTCTCTTTACCGGTCGGCGTACGCTCGCGGATCTCCTGGCGCGTCCTTTTCTGTCTGGAAGTAGAACATCAGGGGGCTACTTCTTTTACGATCTCAATTTCAAGGCGAACTATATCGCATCGAGAAAGGACCGTATCTACCTGAGCGGATATTCGGGACGCGACCTGTTCTACATAAAGGACGAATGGGATGATGGGAAAGCCAAGGGAGACCTCGGCTGGCGCAACCGTCTCGGCGCCATCAGATGGAACCGGTTGCTCGGCAGCCGCACGTTTTCCAACGTGCTGGTGGGCGTAACGAATTACAGTTTCGCCATCGGCGTACACGAAGAGGATACGTTCGTGCCAGAGTCGTATAAAGATGAATCAAGGGTTTCTTACGTATCCGACATCCTTGATTTTACGGCGAAAATAGACGTGGAGCACCGGCCTTCGCCCAATCATTATCTGCGTTTTGGCGCGGAAGGGATTTCGCACCGTTTCAGTCCGGGCAGGCTCTGGTACTGGTCGGTGTATTCGGGAGAGACGGACACGGATACCACCGTTACCTCACCCATCGGCGTGGTGCGTTCCGGAGAAGTGGCGCTGTATGCCGAAGACGACATGACGTTGTTTTCCGGCCTCAGGTTGAATGCAGGGCTTCGCCTTGCCCATTATTTCGTGGATAACAAGGGGTATCCTTCGATCGAGCCTCGCCTGAGCATGAGCCGGCGCATTGGCCGACAGAACTCGGTCAAGTTGTCGTATGTGCGGATGCAGCAGCCGGTGCATTTCCTGACGGCCAGTACAGGGAATCCCTTTACGGATTTCTGGGTTTCGGCGATGGATCGCATGCCTCCGCAAAAGAGTCATCAGGCAGCGGCCGGCGCCGTGCGAAGCATGAAGGCGGGGCGTTACGAAGCGTCCCTCGAAGGCTATTACAAATGGATGGCCGACCTCATCGAATACAAGGCGGGCACGCAAACCTTCGATTCGGTGTTCAGAAACTGGCCCGATCTGATCGAAACGGGCCGCGGCGCTGCGTACGGTCTTGAGGTGTTTTTGCAGAAGAAAACGGGCCGCCTGAACGGATGGCTCGGGTATTCGTGGGCGAAAGCCGTACGGGATTTCAAAGACCTGAATAACGGGGAAACCTTCCCGTACCGGTACGACCGGCGTCACGACGTATCGCTCGTGGCGCAGTACCGCCTGACCAAAAACAAGGAAATATCGGCGGCCTGGGTATACGGCAGCGGGTATCCTGCGTGGTTGCCGGTGGGCCGTCATGTGGTTACGCTGAATGACGACTATGACTATCGGCAGGGAGAAGAGCGGGTATTGGTCGATTACGGCCCCCGCAATGCGTCCCGGGTTGGGTCGTACCATCGACTTGATCTCGCCGTGCATTTCCGTAAGGAACGTTCATGGGGGACACGTACGCTCACATTCGGCGCCTATAATGCCTACAACCGGAGGAATCCCTTCGTGGTGTATCCCAAACAGCACACAAACAAGCTGGATGTGCCGATATTTTCCTTCAGGCAGTTGAGTCTGTTTCCGGTGCTTCCTGCTTTCGCATACCGCATCTCTTTCTGAATATGTCCGTACGATCGCTGTTCGTTGTTTTTCTTGCGACGGGCGCATTGAGCGCCTGCGAGACGGTGGTCGAGGTTGCGGTTCCCGAACATACTCCGCAACTTGTAGTGCATGGTTTTTTCTCTCCCGACAGCGTATGGGCGGTTCGGTTGGACCGGAGTGCGGACATTACGGGTTTCGAGGATGTCCGGGGGCTGTTCGTCCCTGATGCCACGGTAAGCGTGGCGGACGCAAACGGGAGTTTTTCGGAAACGCTCGCGCACGCCGGCAACGGAATCTATCAGGCAGCTTCCGGCAACCGTCCGGTTCCCGGCGTGGCGTATACGCTCCGGGCGGAGGCGCCCGGCTTGCCTACGGTACAGGCGGTTTCTTCCATTCCTGCTGCGACAGCAAGTATCGTGGAACTGGAGCGTCTCACAGCATTCGAAGCGGTTACGGAGGGGAATGTGAACACTTTTAATGATCGCACGGAGGTGACGGAGGAGATTGGTTCGTTCGAAGTTTACCGGGCGCGTTTTCGGATAACGGATCCTCCGGGCGCGAATTACTACAAGCTCAAACTGTTTCAGTGGTCTCCCGTTGGAGAGGAACGCTTCTCGGGATACCGTCCTGTCGAGGACAAGCCGGGCAATCCAACCGAGTTTCGGGAAATTAGATTTGGTAGTAACGATACCTCATTTCGCGACGACAATTACGCCTATTTTTTTGACGAGCCGGACTTGGACGGGGTAGATAGTTTTTCTGGCGCTCTTTTCGCGGATGAACTGTTCGAAGGCAAGGCAAAAGAATTCGAAATTACCTTTACCGCGCGATCTTTCGACACAGTGGAATCCCGATACGAACTGGAGTTTTCGGTCCTCAGCGCCGATTATTTCACCTATCACCATACGGTTCTTTTACAATCCGAAACGGTGGGCGATATAGATATCGGGGCGGCCTTGTTGCAAACTCCACCGGTTCATTTGCACTCGAATATCGAGGAGGGTCTGGGCGTGTTCGCAGGCTACGCGGCCCATACGTTCGGCTTCGACGCGGAGGGGAATGTGTGGAGCGGGGAGGAGGAGAGGTAGGGCGTTCCTGTTCACCGTCTTCGGCCTGCACTATCGCTTTCGAGCAGGTCGGATACGGCTTGCCTTGTTGCGGCATATTGCAGAACCGGGACCTTCGCATTACTTTGCACACGTATCGCTGAACGAGCAATTAATCAGAGTATCCCAGAGTATTCTGTAGACAAGTCGTTTTCCGGCTTTCCTTCATTCCTTTATTCCCTCATTCCCTCATCGTTGTCCGGATGCCTTCCCCACCGAACGAACCTCAGCAAACCGGTTACAGTCCGTTGCCTTTCTTTTTGGGCTTTCTCGGCGTGGCGGGCGCTTTTTCGTTGTTGCCGAAAACCCTGCGGCGTGGATTGCGCCGGCTCGTCTTCGGCATCTTTTTTGAAATTACCGTGGTCGTGCTGGCCGGACTGCTCACGGAAAGAATGGTAAGCTACATCGCCAGTGAAAACGACGAGGAACATCTTCCTGGGCCGCCCCGGCATCGGTAAGATGCGGACAAACCGGCGTATCCGCTCCCGTTCGAATTGTGTCCTGACCGAACCATACGGTAAAACGCAGTCGCATTGCCCGTATATTTCGGCATTCGAATCCGAACTTGCCTGAGGGCTCTGCAATGCCCCGCTTTCTCCACCGCCGTCTTCTACTCGGCGCCGTCCTGACGCTCGGTGCGTTGATTGCTGCGTATGTCCTGTTTCTGTCGGACCTTTCTTCCAGTCCTCCCGATACCGACGATCTTTGGCCCGATACGGAAGCATGGGCCGAAGAGCAACTCCGGTCCATGACGCTGGAAGAGAAGGTCTCTCAGTTGTTTTCCGTGCGCGCCTATGGCCGGATGATGGACCCGGACGATGCCGCATACCAGGATCTCGTCGATCTGGTCGAGCAATTCGGACTCGGCGGCGTCACCTTTTTTCAGGGAAATCCATCGGATCAGATCGCGCTCATAAACGACCTGCAAAGCCGTGCGAGGCTCCCGCTGCTCATTGCCCAGGATATGGAATGGGGGGCGGGGATGCGTGTGGACGAGACGACGGTCTTTCCACGGGCCATGGCGATGGGGGCTACAAGGGATGTCGAATGGGCGCGCATGGCGGGGTACATCACAGGCCGGGAGGCGCGAGCTATAGGAACGCGGCACGTACTCGCTCCCGTAGCCGACGTGAACAACAATCCCGACAATCCGGTTATCAACACCCGGTCGTTCGGCGAGCAGCCGGAGCTTGTCGCAGGCATGGCCGCCGCTTTTACATCCGGGCTGCAGGACGCCGGCGTGCTCGCCACGGCAAAGCACTTTCCCGGTCACGGAGATACTTCCGTCGATTCGCACCTGGCGTTGCCCGTGCTGTTTTTTGGCCCAGAGCGACTCCAGACACTGGAACTCGTTCCATTCCGAAAACTGGTGCAGGATGGCGTGATGAGCGTCATGGTCGGCCATCTCGCGCTTCCCCGGATCGAACCCGATACCACGCTTCCCGCCAGCCTTTCGCCACAGGTTATTACTGGCCTGCTGCGCGACGAGTTGGCTTTCGATGGCCTCGTCGTCACGGACGCACTGGATATGGCGGGCGTCACAGCGCAGTTTCCGGCGGCGGAGATTGCCGTTCGGTCCCTGTGTGCAGGCGCCGACATGCTGCTGCTTTCGGAAGATCCCCGGACGGCGCGCGACTCCGTGATGCAAGCTATCGAAGAGGGCATGATCACAGAAGAACGCATAGACGCCTCTGTAATGCGGATTTTGCGCGCCAAAGCCTGGTTGGGACTGCATACGGACAGGAACGTCGCGCAGGATCGGGACAGCCTGCAAATAGACCTGCAAGAGCATAGAGCATTGAGTCTCGGTATTGCCCGGCAGTCGCTTACGCTGCTGCGGAATACGGGCGGGATACTCCCTCTTTCCGAGGATGCCCGCATGTTGTCCGTTATCCTTTCGGACGGTTCGAACCCGTCCACGGGAAATCGTTTTCTTGCCGATTTGCTCCGCAACCGGCCCGGCATCGAGGTGGACACACTGCGTCTTGACGGCAGGTCCGAAGCGGAAGACTACGAAGTCGCCCTGGAGCAGAGTGACGCGTACCCGTTTGTCGTGGTGTCTGCGTTTCTACGCACCCGTTCCCGGGGTGCAGAAACCGAGGACGAGGAAAACGGCCCCGAAGACCCGCAAAAGGATTTTCTGGCGCGCCTTGTGGAATACGGGCCTCCAGTAGCGCTCGTTTCGTTCGGCGACCCGTACATCGTGCGGGATATGGCGCAGCCTGCTTCTTACCTGGTCGCATACAGTGCGTCGGAGGTCTCCCAGACAGCCGCTGCCGATGCGCTTACCGGACAGGCCGACATTACCGGCCGTCTGCCCGTCAGCATACCCGACCTGTATGCGTTCGGGGACGGCATGGACTTGTTCCAGCAATCCATCCGAACCGGATATCCTGCGGAGGTCGGCTTGAACGGCATGGTGATCAGCCGCCTCGACACACTGATCCGGAACGCCATCGACAGCACGGCTTTTCCGGGGGCTGTTCTTGCGATAGGACGCGACGGCGTGGTCGCCAAACTGGAAGCGTACGGCCACTTCACCTACGACGAGGAGCGGCCCGTCGTTACGACCTCGTCGTTCGACCTCGCTTCGCTCACCAAGGTGGTCGCGACGACGACCGCCGCGATGCAATTGTACGACGCCGGCCAACTGCAACTCGACACGCCGGTGGCGGATTATCTCCCCAGGTTTCGACAATCCGGCAAGGAAAACGTTACGATCCGGCACCTGCTTACCCACACCTCCGGGCTTATCCCGTACCGGCGGTTTTACGAAACGGGCACCGTCGTGCGCGAGGCGCTCCTCGATTCGGTACTGGCGGAATCGCTGGAGTATGAGCCGGGCACGGAAATGCGCTACAGCGATTTCAGTATGATCGCGCTTATGCTGGTTATCGAACGAATTACCGGACAACCCTTCGACGAATATGCCGAGGAACATATTTTCGGGCCGCTTGGCATGCACGATACCGGATTCATGATGTCCGGTTCGCCCAATCCGGACGTAGTGCCTACCGAACGGGACCGCACATTCCGAAGGCGGCTCGTGCAGGGCGAAGTGCATGACGAAACCGCCTGGATACTCGGAGGCGTCTCCGGGCATGCCGGGTTGTTCTCTACGGCCGAGGACCTTGTTAAATTCGCCCATATGCTGCTTGACGAAGGGCGTGTGGACGGCAGGTCGTTCATTTCGCCGGAAACCCTCCGCCTGTTCACGACCGTACAGGATCCGGCTCTCAGCACAAGGGCGCTCGGATGGGATACGAAGAGCCCGGAGGGCTATTCGTCCGCCGGGGAGGGGTTTGGCCCCGACAGTTTCGGACATACCGGTTTTACCGGCACCTCGTTCTGGATCGATCCCGACACGGGCCTGTTCGTCATTCTGCTCACGAACCGGGTGTATCCGACGCGCAACAACCGGAAAATCGTGGAAATCCGGCCGCGCGTCGCCGATCAGGCGCACGGTTCCATACTCGGACCGGCCACCTTTATGCTCCCGGACAGCCTGTTCGAGACAAGATAGATGTATTGCTTACAATGCGTTGTCGGACAAAAGATTACGGAAAGTATAACACATTGATTTGCAAGTTCTGCGGAACATCTTGCCTGTATCGTCTTTCTGCTTTGTCGCCGCATGATGGAGATCCTGTTCCCTGCTGACCGATTGCTGACGAAATATGCCGACCTACGTATACCGGCGTGAAGACGGTTCGACCTTCGAAATCGACCAGCGCATCACTGCAGACGCGCTGACGACCTGCCCGGAAACAGGGCAGAAGGTGAAACGCATCATTACAGGCAGCGCCGGGCTTATCTTCAAAGGAAGCGGCTTTTACCTTACCGACTATGTGCGGGGGAACGGCGGAAGCGAGAAGCGGGAAGCGCAGGGCAACGGGGAAAGCGGGGAATCGGCCGTAAAGGATTCGGAAAAAAACGGGGCCGCAGCCGGGGAATCTTCCCCGTCCGGAGAGAAAGCCGCTGCAAGCAGCGAGGCGGGCAAGGGAGCTTCGGGAAATGCTTCTGCGAAGTCGGAGGGGTGAGGGTGTAACCTTAGCCATATTTGCTGCTTTATATAATTTTCTTTAATTTTTGTTCGTATTTCTGATTCTCTCAGGTATGAAGTACGAAAGCAATCCGAAACACTCCGAACCGTGGCAACCTGGAAAACGCGGTACCTTATGCCCGAAAGAAGTGCGTCCTTTGGCGCAGGATTTGCTGGAACAGAGCGAACTGGTCGGTGAAAAACGATATGCTGTTCACGAAAGGAAAGCATACTGTGCACAGAATACGCGGGACGATGTATGGCACGGGTACCCTGTTGGATGGCAGGAGGTGCCATACAAACTGCGGAAGAAGTGGCTCAAGGAGGGCCGCATAAAGCGAAGCGACCTCAAACGACACTAAGGACTGACGAACATGGCTATTCATTTGGATATGCCATTAGCAGGCGATAAAGACACGTTTGCTTTTAAGCTTACCTTCGTGGAAGACCCTGATCATGGTCAGGGCGCAGATCCGGACGATGCGCTTTCTTGGGGGGCGTTTCAACTCTGGGTCAAGGGAAGAAATCTTTGTGCCCACGAAGAGCAAGGCGAACGCGTCGAATCGGCAAATTGGTATCTTCTGCCGCTTCTGGAATGGCTTGTGCGCAACTGGGCACCCCTGTTGCACGAAGAACGACTTCCGTGTCACAATGCTGGAGATGCGGGATGGGATTCATTGCAAGAAACATGGTTGCCCCCGCGTTACATTGGAGACGAAAGCAAGGTAATTTCCTGGAATGAGAAGTGGTACGATTGGCGGACACGTCACGCCATTCATGCGGCCTCTGAAGGAGGCATTTTTCCTGATGTTGTAATCCGTCGTGTGCGCGACACCGTTGAATTATCCTGGGGATATGTTCACGGCATTGGCATACCCGGTCATGTGAAATTCGATGCAACACAGCCGGGTTATGTCAGATTAAAGCCGAAAGAAGTTGCCGAACCACTGTATGAAGTACTATTGGGTGCTGCCGAGCACCTGGAAAATAGGGACCCCTCGTCGACTCGGATCAAAAGACTGATTTGTGCTACTCGCGAATTGAAATTAAGCAATGCACAGCGACAAGACAGCATGATGATGTGGCTGGCTAGCTTGGGAGAAAATGAAGAAACTGTTTGTCGAGGTTGGAACAACCTGAAACGGTGGATAGGTGATTTCTCCCAAGAAGAGCAAGACAGGTTACTAGAAACGACGTGGAATTCACCGCTGGTGATTGAGGGTTCTTGCCAAGCTGCATTGATGTTCGGTTCCGTTTCTCCGGACATCAACAAGCAAGATGTTCGGAGGCTTGCAACTGCCATACTCAGACTTGATGCGCAACAGGATGAATCCGATCCTGTGGTATCCATGTGTCGGAATGAACCCATTGGCGATTCCAACGCTGCTCCTTGGAAACAGGGATACGATCTGGCGGAAGAAGTATTCGAGGAGCATATTGTAAACGGTGCATACAGTATCGACTTTGTCGATATTGAAAAGGTGCTTGATGAGTGGAATATCGAGGTAACCCAAATGCCTCTATCGGATGATTCTATTCGAGGCGTTGCTATAGCTGGACCACAGCACCGGCCTGGCGTAGCTTGGAATTCCAATAATGTCATGAATAACACTCCACAAGGGCGTCGCTTTACGCTCGCTCACGAACTTTGTCATCTGCTGTTCGACCGGGATGTGGGACAACGCCTTGCTGTCGCCAGTGGCCCGTGGGCGCCGAGGGACATTGAAAAGCGCGCAAACGCATTCGCTGCAATGCTGTTGATGCCTTGGGGTTTAGTGGACAGCGCCGTTGCACAACTGGACGAGCAACTTGCAACAGAGACGGCTGTGGAAAATATTTCCAGAAAGATGCAAACCGGTTTCTTATCCACTCTCCACCACCTGAAAAATCTTGGATATATCACCGATTTCCAACGGGAGCGCATTGAAGAGGAACGTCAATCTCGGTTGAATGCCATGGAGGAATAAATCAGTGATGTTAGGTATCTCCAGCATTCACTTTTTTCGTTATCCTACTCACTAATTCCGGTAATGCGGCGAAATCGATCCGGCGGCTAGTAGCATCTTCAAGGAGCAAATCAGGACTCAGATATGGATGAAATTTTTCAGTCATGAGGTTTGTTTTTCCCGACAGTATATTTTCAGTTGAAATTTGTGCCGAACAGGCGATTTCCTTGAGGGCTGTTTCCAGGGATAGAACCCCTTCATCATAATTGACATCAAGGAATCCGTTATAGGTCTCAGTCTGATACCCCATGGATTGTAATGTCAGAGCAAGGGAGGAGGTCTTGATTGTGCCAGCCCATGTGCAGATCAGGCACCTTCCCTTACCAATCTTGTGAATAGACTGCCGCGCAAAATCCAATCTTCGAAATTCAGAGCGTGCATCTCCGAGAAGCTGAGCCGCTTTCTCGTCAAGATAGGCGGGACTATGCGTGTCCGAGAGCACCTTTTTCATTTCATTCACAACCTTGTCGTGAATCAGGCCGCTATCGCCCCCGAAAGATGGCGGTCGTCCCACCCGATCAGCAGTTACCTCCACCACCTTGTCCTTGTCATCAATTTCGGTGATTCGCCAGCGTCGCCCTGAGAAAATGATCGTCATGCCGGGTACCAGGATTGTGATGATAGGAAGCGTTCCCAGTGGTTTCCCATCGGCGATGATTCTGTATTCCTTGGGTGTTTGGAACACGGCGTAGAAGTTGTAATGCTCAACCAGCCGTTCACCTTGCTGGGCGAGAAGTAAATCGCCGTCGGGCGCCTGCTCAATCAGCGCCACATCAGGCTTGCCTAATTGTGTAAGGAGACGTAAAAAGAGATGAGAATCGACGCGGCGAAATGGTCCCGCTTTACAAAGCGTTACATAGAGTCGCTTTGCGTTTACACCGCCGTGTTCGGCGATTACTGAAAGGATCTGATGAGTGAGTGTCGAAAGGTGAAGTGCCTTTGCGGCGGGAGGTTCGCACCATCCCTGAATCAGCAGCTCAACCATGGCGATTGAGCGAACGAGACCCAGATGCAGGCGGTCCAGCGGATGAGAATCGATGCCGGGGACCGTCTCTATCGCGTATATGCGCAGTACGGCGGGTTGGCCGGTCCGTCGCCCTGATCGGCCCAGTCGCTGCCTGAGCGATGCAACGGAGAATGGCGCGCCTATCTGCGCCGCGCACTCAATGTCGCCAATATCGATGCCAAGCTCCAGTGTTGAGGTGCAGACGGCAGTCGTCGCTGGATACGTCTTCAAACGTTTTTCGAGATCGATCCGGTGTTCGCGGGACAGGCTGGCGTGGTGCGGAAAGAACTCGACTGGCAGACGCGCCTTCTCCGACATTTCGCGCAGAGCGTCCGCATACCATTCAACATTCTGGCGCGACCCTGCAAAGATCAAATTCCGTCTGCCGCGCAGCTTGGAGAAAAGGTGGCTGGCCACCGCCCGTTTTGCAGCCGTTTCACCCCCATCTTCTTCATCGTTTTCACTTCGATCTCGTCGTCGAAGATAGCCGCGGATCTGGGCCTTCAGCTCCTGGCTGTCCGACTTGCTCTCCAGTAACGTCACCGCCTCGGGATCTTCGGGTCGAAGATATTCCCTTGCCAACTCCATTTCGCCCAGCGTCGCGGACAGTCCGACCCGACGGATCCGGCGACCGACCGCCAGTTCCAGACGTGTCAGGAGCGACCGTAAGTGGACACCGCGCTCAGTGTCCAGCAACGCATGCAGTTCATCAATAACAATCGCTCGAGCACCCATGAATAGCGCCGGAATCTCGAGACCGCGCAGTACAAAGAGAGCCTCAAGAGATTCTGGCGTGATCAGTAGCACGCCTCGAGGATTTTTGCGTGCGCGAGCCTTAACCCCTTGGGAGATGTCGCCATGCCAAGGATGGACTAGCAATTCAGTTTTGGCACAGAGGTCTTTCAGGCGCTCAAATTGGTCATTGATCAGCGCCCGAAGAGGACCCACATAAACGAGGTCAAAGCCTCTCTCGCCGGGCCGCTCCAGAACCGACGAGATCAGCGGTAAAAAAGCGGCCTCGGTCTTACCGCCTGCGGTGGCGGCTGCAATGATCACATCCTTATAGTCGTTCAGCAGGATTGGAATTGCACGTTCCTGGATGTCGCGTAGACTGTTCCAGCGTTTGTCCCAAATCCAGCGGCGGACAGGCTCCGCAAGCCGGTCAAACCCTCTGGATTGCTCAGAGTTTGAAAGATGCGAGCTCATCATCCGCCTCGTCATCTGGAATGTCTTTCATGTCGTCTCCGCCATCTTCTACCACTTCGACCGACCCGATCAACATACGCCAGTCCACATCGGGGTTTTGTTCCAGCACGGCAAGCATGTTCACGAACGCGGTGACCGTATTGCGAGGCGTTCGAAAATAGGCATCCCCGATTCGGTCTGAACAATGTTTCATGAAGGCGGTGAGCGCCTCATCCGGCAAAGTGGCATTCTCGCCCTGCATCACACGTCGGATATTGGTAAGCAGAACGAACATATCCTCCGGAGTCAGATTGACGAGTCGGATCACAGGGCCTGATAGATCAACAAGCCCGTCACGTGCGAAGGTGTTCTCGCTTAGCCGAGATTGGAGCGCTTCGTAGCTATAGAGGCCTCGACGCGTGTCCATCAGAAACTCGGGTGTTCCGCCTAACATGAAACCGAGATAACTGGCGGTACCCTGTAGTACATCGTTCAGGATGCGTAGAATCTGCTCATAATTTGCGTTGCGAGCTTGCGAGTTGGTCAATTTGTAAAGATTGACCAACTCATCGAGCGATACCAATAGCCCCTGATAACCCGCTTCGCGTACAAAAAACGCCAGTAATTTCAGTTGGTCGTATACGTTTGCATCGTCGATGATCGTTCGGATGCCGAGTGCCTTACGGGCATCTGTTCGGGTTGAATACTCGGCCCTCAACCATCGGAGTGCAGCGGATTTGAGTTCCTCGTTTCCGGTTTCGAAACCCTCCCAATAGCGAGTGATGACCGTGGCAAAATCATAACCTCCGGTCAGGTCCTCAAGATGGGCAAGCTTTTCATGAATTACTTCCCCGGGTTGCTGGTCGCTACTCTCCGCTGAGCGCTCCGCTTGGATAGCGAAACGTTCGACGATTGACGCCATCGCTCCGCCACCGGGTTTAGTGCGGGTTGAGGCGTTACGGGTCATTTCAGCGTAAAGTGATCGCGCCTGTCCTCCAGTCGCATGGAGGCGCCGGGAAGGCGCCATGTCCGCCGACAGGACCACCATCCCCTTTTCCAGTGCGATCAAACGCAGCAGGTTCAGGAAGAAGGTTTTTCCTGAACCGTATTCGCCGATAACGAAGCGGATTGCTGCGCCACCCTCTCTGATGCGCTCGATATCGCGGACCAGTTCCTCTATTTCTCGTACGCGACCGACCTGGATATGCTGTAGTCCCAGCTTGGGAACCACGCCTGCTCGAAGTGCCTGAACGATGGTATCGCGTTCGCGACGTTTAATTTTCGGGGCCTGCATTGGTTGTTTCATAATTTCTGATTTCGATGGCAACTTCAGGATTGAGTTCGTAGCCTTCGTATTCTTCGATCAGTACCTCCCCGAAGCGCTCAAAAGACCATTCGTTCAGGGTTTCTATAGCGCCGGCCTGCATCAGTCGAAATTGACCTGCCAAAATTGCAAATCCGTCCTCTTCCCAATGCGGTTGCGTCAACAGTTCCCTGAGCAAAGCGGCGTGTTTTGCGTCTAATCCCGGGAAGCCGCTACTGGTATCTTCCTCTGTTTCTAATTGATCCTCTTCAGGCTCATCGTTGTCGAATATCTGTCCCAGAATAGAGGACACTCGTACCGTGTCAGCCATCAGCGAGGCGATGCGCTTGGGGTCGAGGACTATTTTGCCATTACGCTCCGGCGGTGGCGGGATCGCGAATTCTCGTGCCTGTCCGTCGGCTTTTCGGACGGTTATGGGTTCGCTTCTGGCCGTGAGCGCGTGGAGGTCAGAATAGACCCTGTACGTAGTCAAGCCAATGGCTTTGTAGAGTCTCTCGATTGCTTTTATTTCTCCGGGATCAATCACGCCGTCCACTGCCGCCATGGCAAGTGCTACTTGACCGAGTTCGTGGCGAGCATTTTCAGGAACATCCTGTAGGCGTCGCCGGAGTAGTGCAAGATCAAGAGGGACTGTTAGTATCCATTTCAGATTCGCAAGGAGGCGAACATGTTCGGATTCGGAGATATCAGTGGCATTGATCCGGTTTTCGAGCGCTCTGCGCTCCTTCGCGGCTATCATTCCGTCTGCGTGGGCAACGAAACTTCCTATTGCAATGGTGATAAGGATGCTTTTGTATCGCTCATTTACCTCCTCAAGTGCCGTAATGCCTTCTGGCAACCGAAAGATAACCACGGGTTCACCAGGTTTTGGGCTTCGTAACGCAAAACGCGGATCAGGCGCTAAACCGATCGACAGACGCGCCAATGCATCGGCTGCCCCAATTAGCTGGCGTTTGCTTATCTTTTCCGGGGGCGCACCTTCGAGTCGTTCAATTATTTCCTCGATTGGTGAAAGGCCGCCCGCATCAATGATCTCTTCTGCCCAGTGACGCAGATCTTCTATCTCCGCGCAAGGAAAAAGGGGCCATAGGCGCTCTGGCAATAGCGCATACGCCTCAATCGTGTCGCGACCTTCTGGGTTGCGCCCGAGAAAGCGGCTGTATTTGTCAAGTGCGTTGGTGGCCTCTTCGACAATCTCTTTCGCAACAGTAAGTGGTCGGGATAAATATGAGATGTCTGGAATATCTTCAAGGAAAGGCATTAGATCCGCTTCGAATGTCCCTGACGCGGAGGAATAGCTGTGATCTCTCAGTAGCCGTTTCGGAACGCGTATGGATAGTCCTTTCGGAAACCGATCATCGAAAAGCAACTTGAACAGCGCCCTGAACTCGTGAGACGCACGCGTCGCCGCTGTCCGGAGCCAGTGTTCTGGATGAGCGATGTACCAGCTGAGGAGCCAATCGGCGCTTATCGGTTGTCTTTCCTTCACCATGCGGCCAATCGCTACGCGCAGGCCGAGCGGCAGCTCATAGCCGGATATCTCGAAGCGAGGCTCAGCATGGTCGGCAGGCTCCATGACCACCCGCACGGCATCCAGAAAGGCTCCCAGATAATGCTGCACCGAATGGTTTTCGCCGTAGACATCAAGCAGTCTTTCAACCTCGTCGACGAGGAGTCGTTTCTCCTCCTCGGCTGGAGTGTCTACGAAAAAACGTCTTTCGAGTCCGTAGAAATAGAGAAAAACGTACCCTGGGCCAAATTGTGTGTCTGAGCGCCCTCCGGCTAACCAATCGAGGTAGGTCGCCCGTGCTTGCGGGTTGATATCACTATAGCTTGGCCAATAGGGCATGCTTTCTCCTGAAAAGTCGGAGCCGATCTTCGCAACGGGCAATCCTGGATCAATGAATGCACCCCCGTCTCTATTCCAACTTGTATCCTGACGAGGTTGCGAGCCCAGATAGATCATACCGTCAATTTTTCGGCCGGCCACAATCACTTCATTGCCCGGCTTAATCCATCGCGTAGCCACCTTCGACGAAGCAGATCCGGTACGAAATCGGGAGGTTTCCTTGCCCGGCGTCTTGACAGTTCCCTCGGATACCGGCTCGTGTGTGCGCGATTTTTTGATCGCGTTACTGATCACATAGAGCGCCAGGAAAAACAGAATAACGATAATGCACTCCACGCCGTTTGCCTGTTAGAAATGGTTCAAAAAAATCGGACAGTTTTCTATGCGATTTTAAGTGTAGCGTTGCGGTGGGTTATGTCGCCACGCACAGCGGTTTTCGTTTGCAGAATACGTCGTCGGGATTTGGTTTTCAATTCCCTGGCGAAGGCTGCCTTCTCCCTGAACGAACAGCTTGTGGGTTCTGCGTGTGCGTCTCGACATGGGTCTCTTAGGGTTTGATTGGCCCGGAATAAGGTTGCCTCCGTCCCTCACCGGAACTCCCTGACAGGTTTCCTGGCGGTACGCGTGGCAAGGATCAGCATGACCGCCGCAAAGAGTCCGGTTACTGCAAGGGAAAGGGCGAACGAAGAAGCATCGATCGGCGGATTTTGCGGCCAGTACATGGCGGTTCGCAGTGCGTCGACCCCGTAGGATACCGGGTTGAGCCGGATGGCCCATTGCAGGACGCCCGGCGCCCCTTCCGCCGGGAAGAAAGCGCCCGATAACACCCAGAGGGGGATCAGGCAAAGGTTCATCACGGCATGGAAGCCCCGCGTGGTGCGACTCCGCCAGGCGACGACGACGCCCAACGCCGCGAAACCGAGTGCGACAAGCGCCAGGATACCGGCCATCAGAGCAAGACCCGGAAGGCTCGGTACATGGCCCGTCAGGGGGATCAGGGCAAAAAACAACAGTCCCTGTCCCACGGCGAGCGTGGTGCTTCCCAGTGCGGACCCCAGCACGAGCGACGATCTGCGCACCGGGGTTGCCAGTGCGGCCTGCAGGAAGCCGCTATGGCGTTCCTCTACAATAGATATCGTCGAGAAGATGGAGGTAAAGAGCGCCACGAGCGCCATCATGCCCGGAAACAGAAATTCCAGGTAGGGCATATCCATGCCGGCAGGGGTCGGCAGGCTGAACGAGTCCCGGAAACCGAATCCGAGGAGCAGCCAGACAGCGAGCGGTTGCAGCACGGCGCCCGCAACCCGGTTCGCGTCCCGTACGAACTTGACCATTTCCCGGCGCCAGAGCGCGGGCACGGCATGCATTTTCATGATACCGGCCGTCCATTTTCGTGAAGACCGTGCCCCGTATGCACCATGAAAACATCTTCGAGCGTGGGGCGTCGGATGGTTGCCGACCGGATGGCGTCGCCCGCCGTTTCGTAGACGCGGGACAGCATGTCATGGGCATTGGGCCCGGAGAGCTGCACGCGCAACCCGATCACTTGCGTCGAAACGTCGAGCTGCTTTGCTATGCGCTCGGCAAGGTCCTGTGGGTCGTCGCATTCGATCCACAGCGTTTCCTCTCCAATGGCTTGTTTAAGCGCGTCGGGCGTGTCGTGAGCCACTACCCGGCCCCGGTCCAGAATAGCGAGCTGGTTGCACCGATCGGCTTCCTCCATGAGATGGGTGGCCAGCACAATGGTTGTGCCTTCCTGGCGTCGGAGGCGGTCGATGGCTTCCCGGAACGCCTGCCGGGCCGCCGGGTCCAGCCCGATAGCCGGTTCGTCGAGCAGGAGGAGCGGTGGTGCGTGCAGGAGGCCCCGCACCAGGTCGACGCGGCGTTTAAGACCGCCGGAAAGACGTTCCGTGCGTTCGTGGAGCCGTTCCTCCAATCCAAAAAGCGGGAGTAGCCTGGCGAGACGCTCCCGGAATGTGCTGCGCCGCAAGCCATACAGAGCGGCATGGGTGCGCAGATTTTCCTGTACGGTCAATTCTCCGTCGAGAGCCGCACTTTGGAAAACGACGCCCGTATGTTGACGAACGCTGGCAGGATATGTTCGGGGGTCGGCTCCGAAGATGCGCACCGCACCTTCCGACGGATTCAGAAGCGTCGAAAGGATGCGAAACAGGGTGGTTTTTCCGCTGCCGTTTGGGCCGAGGAGGCCATAGAAGGCTCCCTTCGGTACGGTCAGGGAGATGTTGTCCAGTGCGGTGAGCGATCCGTAGCGATGGGTGAGCTGGTCGATATGGATGGGATGAACCGGCATGGACATGCTTGCAGAGGCGAGAACCGGTCGGATGCGTCCCGTCCCGACAATTAAAAGAGATCGCCGAGTACGATGCGATCGATAAGAAGGACGAGAATGAGTGCCGGAATGTATCGGATCGATATGTTCAGAACACGCCGGGCATTCTGGATTTCACTGCTTCGGTGGAAGGCGATAGCACCATGCAGAAACCATGCGCCCAGTACAACGGCGCCGATGGCATAGCCCCATCCGGCGAGAGACAGGGCGACAGGCCAGAGGCTCAACACGAAAAGGAGGATGGTGAAGAAAAGGGCTTGCCGTGTGGTCGAGCGGCCCGACGGATCCGCCACAGGAAGCATTGCATAACCGCCCCGTTCGTAATCCTTGCGATACATCCAGGCGAGCGCAAGAAAATGCGGCATTTGCCATGCAGCGAGTATGGAGAAGGCGGCAATGCCACCCCAGCCGATCGATCCGGTAGCTGCCGTCCATCCGCCCAGCGCGGGCAAAGCGCCCGGAAGCGTGCCCACCAGGGTATTCCATTGGGAACGCCGCTTGAGGGGGGTATATGCGAACAGATAGAGCAAAACGGTCGCCAGCGCCAGCACGCCGGTAAGCGGATTAACGAGCGGGCACAACAGTCCGATACCTGCCGCGGCCAGAAAGGTCCCGAAGTACAAGGCTGCCGATGGGGAGATTCGCCCCGAAGGGAGCGGACGGTTCATTGTTCGGCGCATGGCCGTGTCGTAATCCCGTTCTATCCAGTGATTCAGAGTGCTTGCGCCCGCACTCGTCAGCGTCACCCCGATAAGTAGAAGAGCAAGCCGCGCCAGGTCGATAAATTCTGCAGGCGCAAGAAAAAACCCCCCGACGGATGACAACGCGACGAGCAGGGTGATTTCAGGTTTCGCCAGTTCGATGTAAGAGCGAAGAACCTTCGACCGGGAACGGTCCTGGTGGACCGTATGGGCCGCGCCGTTTTTTTCGCCAGGCGCAAGCGCATTGCGAGGGATGTCTTGGGAAGGGCGTTGCGGCACGAGCGTCACGTGTCGGGGACGGTTGACGAGCGGGTTCAATATAACGGATTCTGTGTTACTTCGCGTAGTCGGGGGCGCTGGTTTCGGGTAGCCGTTTAAGTCGGAATGCGCTGAGAACGGCCAGCACCGAAGCGGCCATCAGGAGCGCCCCAATGACCATATGAGAGGTATTCGCCACCACCTGAAGGTTACTCGGTTCGAGCATGCCGACGTCGTCCAGGGTAACTATATAGGCCGTAAAGCCCAGAAGGATTTGCACCGCCACAAGAAATACGAGAAAGCGCACGGCGGGATACAACACGCGGGGGGTTCTAAATTCTTTGGAAACGCATCTGAACAGATAAGCGATCGCGATGGTCACGAAAACGGCCCCGAAAATATGGAGACCCGCAAGGACCGGATCGATGCCTGTGCCCGGATGGCGGAGCAGAGCGCCGAGGATAATCTGGACATACAGGAGACCGAGGGTTACGAGCGATATCCGCCATGGTGCGGATGCGTTTTTGGAGTCGGGAATCTCTATGTTCCCTTCCAGCCAGGCGTTCGACGTGAACAGGGCCATCGCAACGATAAGACCGAGGAACAGTTGCGCCATACAGGCATGAACCACGGCAAGATCCAGCGAAAGCCATACGACCCGCAGCCCGCCGAGCACTCCTTGCAAGGACACAAGCGCAACAGCGGCGATCGCAAGTTTCTTCAGCCATCCGCGCGGTTCGGCGATCCAGGTCCACACGGCGAGGATCAGGGTCAGCGTTCCCGTCAACATGCCAAGGAGACGGTGTCCATGCTCAGCCAATACCGGGGTGAGTTTCCACCATTCCGGCCAGGGGTTGAAAGGATCGTACGAATTGAACGACGACGGCCAGTCCGGTACGGCAAGCCCTGCATTGATACTGGTCACGAAGGCGCCCCACGCCATGAGCAGGATGGTGGCGAGGCCGGTCAGTACCGTGAAGCGATACCGCCACCGCATTTCGGGGCGGGGCGGATCCCCAGGCATGTGCGGAAGGTTCATCATGCAAAAGCAGTCGCCGGAAAGAATAGCTTGCGCAGGCGGTCGATAACGACCACGACGCGGCGTGCGTTGCCTGGCGTCGTTCTATTCCTCGTCAAACTGTACATTTTACGTATGTCGACGACACTTATCGCCTCCGTTTCAGGAATTCGCGGCATTTTCGGCAATGGACTGGATCCCGAAGTGCTTGTCCGCTATACCGGGGCCTATGGCGTATGGTGCCGTTTGTGTGCCGCCTATGAAGGACGAGATCCGGTGGTGGTGGTTGGACGCGACGCCCGTGTCACCGGGGAAGTATGCGCTTCGATCGTAATCGCTACGCTGCGAAGCGCAGGCATCGATGTGGTCGATACCGGACTGGCCACGACGCCCACGGTGGAGATGGCTGTGACAGCGCTGGGCGCTTCGGGGGGAATTGTCCTGTCGGCCTCGCATAACCCGCCCGAATGGAATGCACTGAAGCTATTGAATGCAAAGGGCGAATTTCTCAGCCCGGGGGAGGGGAGGGACGTATTATGCCTTGCCGAAAACGAGGAAGCGGATGTAGCTGCATGGAATCGCTTGGGCGAATACAGACAGGAAGACTTCCTTGCGTACCATATCGACCGCATTCTTGCCCTCGAATATATAGATGTCGATACCATTGCCCGTAAGGACTTTTCCGTCGTGATCGATGGCGTTAATTCCGTGGGCGGCATTGCCTTGCCGGCCTTGCTGAAGCGGCTGGGGGTCCGGGAGGAACGTATTCGCTGCCTGCACTGCGAGCCTACGGGCCGTTTTGCGCATCCTGCCGAACCGCTTCCGGAGCATCTTTCCGAATTGACGGAGACCGTGGCGGCAATGGATGCGGATGCAGGGTTTGCAGTAGATCCCGATGCGGATCGTCTGGCATTGGTGGCCGATGGCGGAACGTACATGGGCGAGGAGCTGACCCAGGTGATTGCTGCCGATTTTATGTGGCGGTTGCGCGAGGGGCCGTTCGTCACCAACCTTTCTTCCTCCCGGGCCATCGACGATGTGGCCGCCTCATTCGGTCAGCAGGTGTTTCGCTCGCCGGTGGGAGAGATTCATGTGGTGAAGAAGATGCAGGAGGCAGGTGCGTTGCTGGGAGGGGAGGGGAATGGGGGCGTCATTTTGCCCGATCTGCATTACGGGAGGGACGCTCTTGCGGGCGCCGCGCTCGTTCTGCAGCATATGGCGAATCGCAGCGAGTCGCTTTCGGCTATGAAGGCGCGTCTTCCAAAGTACGTGTTGAGTAAAAACAAGGCGCCTGTTGGCGAGCGCGATCCGGGGATACTTCTTGCTGCGCTGGCGGAGCGCTACCGGGAGCATGACACGAATACTATCGACGGCCTCAAGATCGACTTCGAGGACGCATGGGTGCACCTGCGCAAATCCAATACGGAACCCATTGTTCGGGTTTATGCGGAGGCCCCCTCGCAGGAGCGTGCCTCCGCACTGGCTGCCCGGTTCATTGCCGAGATTCAAGCGGTGGCCAGAAATGGCCCTGCTCCCAGCCATTGAGCGCTCGCAGATCGTCAATACGGGGATGCGCCTGCGGCGCGTTGCACCATAAAAGTGCGAAAAGGAGTAAAAAAAGTGTGGAAAAGGAGTAGAAAAAGCACAAAAAAGGCGAAACCCGCATGGAGCAGGTTCCGCCTTTTTCCTTGTTTGATCCCGTGTAAGGGAAGCGCCTGGCCTAAAAGCCCATGCCGCCGCCCATGCCTCCGGGCATACCCCCTCCGGGTGCATCGCCTCCGGCGCCTGCTGCGGGGTTCTTCTCCGGCTTGTCGCTGATGACCGTCTCGGTCGTCAATAACAGACTCGATACGGAAGCCGCGTTCTCCAGGGCCGTGCGCGCCACCTTCGTCGGATCGATCACGCCCTGCTCCATCAGCGAGCCGTACTCTTCGGTCTGCGCATTGAAGCCGTAGTCGCCCTCGCCGTCGGCCACCGTACGCACCACGATCGAACCCTCCAGCCCCGCGTTCTCCGCGATCTGACGCAGCGGCTCCTCCAGCGCGCGACGCACGATAGAGACGCCGATCGCCTGATCGGCGTTCTCCGTCTCGACGCCGTCGAGCGAGGAGAGCGTACGCAGGTACGCCACGCCGCCTCCCGGTACGATTCCTTCCTCTATCGCCGCCCGCGTCGCATGCAGCGCATCCTCGACGCGCGCCTTCTTCTCCTTCATCTCCGGCTCCGTCGCCGCGCCGATCTTCAGCACCGCCACGCCGCCTGAGAGCTTCGCCAGACGCTCCTGAAGCTTCTCCCGGTCGTAGTCGCTCGTCGTCGTCTCGATCTGCTGGCGAATCTGGTTCACCCGCGCCTTGATCGACTCGGCCTCGCCTGCGCCGTCGACGACCACCGTCGTGTCCTTGTCGATCACGATGCGCTTCGCGCGACCGAGATAGTCCAGCGTCGTGTTCTCCAGACGATAGCCCTTCTCCTCGGATACCACCGTGCCGCCCGTAAGAATCGAAATGTCCTCGAGCATCGCCTTGCGGCGATCGCCGAAGCCCGGCGCCTTGACCGCCGCCACGCGCAGCGTACCTCGCAGCTTGTTCACCACCAGCGTCGCGAGCGCCTCTCCCTCGATATCCTCCGCAATGATAAGCAGCGGACCGCCCGTCTGCGCCACCTTCTCCAGCACAGGAAGCAAATCCTTCATCGACGAAATCTTCTTGTCGTGAATAAGCACTGTCGCATCCTCGAGCACCGTCTCCATGTTGTCCGCATCGGTCACGAAATAGGGAGACAAGTAGCCCCGGTCGAACTGCATGCCCTCGACCACATCGAGGAACGTTTCGATCCCCTTGGCCTCTTCCACGGTGATCACGCCATCCTTGCCCACCTTCTCGAAGGCTTCCGCAATCAAGTCGCCGATCTCCTTGTCGCTGTTCGCCGAAATCGAAGCCACCTGCGCAATCTCGCCCTTGCCCTCTATCTCGCGGCTCAAGGAACGCAGCGAGCCGACCACCGCCGCGACCGCCCGCTCGACGCCCCGCTTCAGGTCCATCGGGTTGGCTCCCGCCGTCACATTCTTCAGGCCTGCCCTGACGACTGCCTGAGCCAGCACCGTCGCCGTCGTCGTGCCGTCGCCCGCCACGTCGCTCGTCTTCGAGGCCACCTCGCGCACCATCTGCGCGCCCACGTTCTCCACCTTGTCCTCGAGCTGCACTTCCTTCGCTACCGTCACCCCGTCCTTCGTAACCGTAGGCGCTCCGTAGCTCTTCTCGATAATGACGTTGCGGCCCTTCGGACCCAGCGTCACCTTGACCGCATCGGCCAGGGCGTCCACGCCCCGCTTGAGCGCAGCCCGCGCGTCCGTGTCAAATACGATTTGTTTTGCCATGATAAATGGTGTGTATGTTTTTCTTTGCGGTAAAAGGAAAAGGATCGAGCGGCAACGCGCCGACGATCCCAAAGAGAAAAAAGCGCCCCTATCCGATGACGCCGAGAATGTCGCTCTCGCGCATAATGAGCACGTCCTGGCCGTCGAGCGTGATCTCCGTGCCCGAATACTTGCCGTAGAGCACGGTGTCGCCCGCCTTGACGGTCATCCCCACGTGCTTGCCGTTCTCGACCTGGCCGGGACCCACGAACAGGACGGAGCCCCGCTGAGGCTTCTCCTGCGCCGTGTCGGGAATGAACAATCCGCTCGATGTCTTCTCCTCGGCAGCCTCCGGCTGCACGACCACGCGGTCGCCTATCGGTGTAATGCTGGTCATAACGATGTTGCGTTTGGAATGTATTGTGTCGGGCAGTTAGGAAAAATAAGGGGATCGAAAAAAGTAGTCAAGGCGTGCAGGACTCAGGGTAATGAAACTCACGTTAATTAGATACGTGAAAATCGCTTTGTCGGCGTATGGGCAATGCGGGATCCGTCTTGCAACGAATGAACCGGAAAGATCGGAGATGGGCAGGCTGGATACTGGCTGCCGGTTTCACATGGATGGTTTTCGGCCTGGTCATGGCCCCGCCGTTCGTGGGCGAAGGCCTGCGATACAGTATTATGCTGGGGTTTTCGGAGGTGTGTCATCAGATTCCGGTTCGTTCGCCCCATGCTCAGGGGGTGCAACTTGCCGTGTGCGACCGTTGCTTCGGTATGTATGCGGCGCTGGCGGCGGCGCCTTTTCTGGTCTTGAGTTTGCGGTCGTGGAATCCCTGGATAGATCGTCATGCAAAACACTTTGTTTTGGCAGGCCTGATCGTTCCGGCTATAGACTGGGGCGGCGATATCGTTGGATTATGGACCAACACGCCGTGGAGCAGGGTGCTTACGGGCGCCGTGTTTGGTTGCGTGGCAGGGTATTTTCTTGTGTCCGCCGTGATCTCGCTTATGGATCGCCCGGTCGGTAAGAACAGGGCAGAGCAATGCGGGGAGGGGCAACAAACAGATGATTTCAACGCCCCTGATCCGGCTGCTGCACCCGGTGTGTAGGGGGCGTGAAGCACTGATTCGGAAATCCGCCGTGCATGTCCGGGCTGATCGATCCTGGCTTTGGTGATACGTATCCTCTTAGGCGGTGCAGCGGAACATGGGATCGCACGGCAGGGCGTCAGCGTATGGCGAAAGACGGAAAATTCCGCTATACTTCGTTACGCAGAATTCTGGCGCGTCCTTCATAGCCTGTGCGCTCGATGCGCAGCCAAAAGGCCCCGGTTTTCCGCCATTCGTTTTTTCTGTTCCACCGATCTTTTTCTGACCATGCCAAATAAAAAGGAATCCATTCTTCTCGTGGGCGTCATTACCGGACTGGTTGTGGTATTGGCCTCCTTTATACCGACGGCCGGCGATATCATCGGTTGTCTGGCGTACATAGGCGCCGGGATGCTTGTTGTCTGGCATTACGTCGACAAGCATAGCGTTACCCTCACAGGCGGGCAGGGCATCGGTCTCGGGGTATTGGCCTGCCTTGCGGCGTCCGTCACCTCATTAGTTCTGGATGCGGCGCTTCGGGCGCTGGCCATTAAACCGAGCTGGCAGGAAGAAATGCGTCAGAGCATGGAGCAAGGCGGCGCGGACATATCGCAACTCGGCGGATTTATGACGTCTCCCGGCTTTCTCGTGGTGATGATCGGGATAGGACTCGTATTATTATCCGTGATCGCCGGCGTCATTGGCGGCGTTATCGGCAGCAAGGTGTTCAAAGGGGGAGAGGAGGAGAAAGCCGAGGCAAACACCAGCGACCTGATCTGACCGTAATCAGAGTATCCTTAACCAGAGGAAGCGGAGACTTTTCAGGTTCTGAAAGGAGATACGGATCTCCGGCGCAGCGAAACGGGCCGGTCGAGCAGTTCTTTCATTACGACCGCTTCCTGCAGCGAACCGCGCGCAACGAGCCGCCGCAGCGTATGGCCGGGAGCTTTTGGACGTTCGTAGGGGGATAGCCCTTCGGCCGCGGCCTCCGGATTTTCTTCTTTATGCTTCCGGGCCTGATCGCTCCCCCTTGCCTCGAACGCTTCTTCTTCGGCGAACAAGGCGTCTGTTTCGTAGATCGCTTCCGGCACGGATGTTTCCTGCCAGTGATCGTACTCGGCAGCTTCTTCCAACGCCAGGTCCATGGGGAACAGGGAGGTCCCGCGATCCATACCGGCTTTTCTTCCAGGCTCGCCTTCGACATCGAAAGGCATCGAGGAGGCAGCAGGGTAGTCCGCTGTTTCTACGGACTCTTTTTGGTTGTCGCCTTCCTGCATCATGTTTGCCGGAAAGCCCAACGCCAGACCGATTTCGCCAAGCGCTTCCTGCAGTTCGTCCCGATTTTTCTGCGACAGCGTTCGTTGCGCTACTGGCTGCCGGGGTTCGCGCGTCGCTGGTTTTTTGGCCGACTCCGGCTTGCGAGCGCCGAAGAAGACCCGCTTCAGGACATAGACAACCGGAATAATCCAGAAAAGGTCTCCAAAATCCATGGGATACTCTGATTAAGTCTGCAAAGCCCAGGGGCCGAGAGGGGTGCGCCGGCAAGCAATGACGAAGTAGTGTGGCAGAGACCCGCTTTCGGGAAGGCGAACGATGCGGGCTCTTTTTCCTACGTTCTGCCGGTCAGGTCGTTTCACTCGCTGCTTTTTGTTTTTCCATGTATTCGATCAGAAGGCGTCCTGTCTTCGAAAACGCCAGGGCATGCAGTTCGGCGCGGTCGGCCCATTTCAGGGCGCGTCCCTCAGGGGAACAGGGCGTACCCGCTGCGATAGCCGCCCGGAAGGCGTGCATCGTGATGCGGAAGTGGCTGTACGCATGGGATATCCGGTGAACGAGATCGCCTGTCTCGACGACCGCGTTCCATTTCTCCTGCAAGGTGCGCCGGCACGTTGCCTCCAGCGTTTCGCCGGGTTTTCGCTTGCCGCCGGGAAACTCCCACAATCCTCCCAGCATAGCTTCCTCGGGGCGTTTGCATACAAGCAGGCGCCCGGCTTCATCGAAAACGATCGCCACGGCCACATCGAAATGAGGCGTTTTTTTTCGGGGCGGCGTAACCGGGAACGCCTCGGGATCCCCCTGTGCGGCCGCGGCGCATACGGACTCCAGGGGGCATGCTCCGCAACAGGGGCCGGAGGGTTTGCACACGTTTGCCCCCAGTTCCATGACGGCCTGATTGAAGGCGCCCGGACGGGCCGGATCCATGAGTAACGCCGCAGTCTCCTGCAAGCGCCTGCGCGTTGCGGACCGGCTGGCGTCTTCGCTTACCCGGAATACGCGCGTCAGCACCCGTATTGCGTTTCCGTCGAGCGCCGGACAGGCTTTTCCGTAGGCGATCGAGAGTACGGCGGCGGCGGTATACGGCCCTACGCCGGGGAGGGAACGGATATCCTGCTCGTCGGACGGGATACATCCCCCGAAAGACTCGACGATGCGCCGGGCGGCCTTATGCAGGTTCCGGGCGCGGGAATAGTAGCCGAGTCCTTCCCAGCACGCAAGCACGTCGTCGAGGGAGGCGTCGGCAAGGTCCCCGACGGTCGGAAAGCGCTCCACGAATCGTCGGTAGTATGGCTCTGCCTGATCGACGCGGGTCTGCTGGAGCATGACTTCGGATAACCAGATGCGGTACGGGTCGGAGACGTTGCGCCATGGCATATCCCGGTGATCCGCGTCGTACCATGCCAGCAGGTTCTCCCGAAAGGCGCGCTTGTGTGCTGCGCCGAGCGGAACGTGTGCCGAAGGGACTCGTTTTGTCATGCGTGGCCATGCGGATCGAAACGCAGTTTGTACGGGCGCTCACCTTTGCGGTTCTGGTAATCGCGGCGCCTGTAGGCCTGCTTCCGGAGGCGTATGCGCAATCCGGGAACGGGGAGCGCATTGCTCTGCCCGACGAGGCGCCGGGAGGCGGGGTAGAGGAGGGTAATGGCATGGGCGGTATGGCGGCTCGCCTGTCCGATAGTACGCAAGTCTTGCTCGGAGAGGTACACATTACGGGTCTGGATCCGCCTCGTCTCCGTATTGTCCGGACGGAAGTGGCGTTCGGGGTTGGAGAGCCCTTCGATCCGCTCCGGATAGAGGCGGATATCGGACGGGTGTTGTCCGTGCTGGAGCGGGAGGGACTTCCTCTTGCGACCGCTTCCGTGCAGATGATCGGACTCTCCGGCGATACGCCGGATCGGCTTGCCGTCACATTACACATCGTATCCGGTCCGGAAGTAGTGCTACGGCGCTTGGATCTGGAGGGCGCCGAACGTACGAGGCCGAGGCTTGTTACCCGTCTGGCGGGAATGAAACCGGGGATGAAAATACTCCGGTTCGACGCGGAGCGCCTCCGTCGCCGTATTGAAGGACGGGCGCTCTTCGAGGCCGTGGGTCTGCCGGTATTGCGTATCGCTGCCGATACGTCGGCTGTAGTGCGTATCCCCATAGAAGAAGGTCCCCCTGGGGCCTTCGATCTCGTGCTGGGCTATTTACCCCCCTCGGAGAATGGTGAGCGCGGCAGCATTACGGGTAGCGGGCATCTTGCGCTCCGCAATCCGTTCGGGCGGGGCCTCGCGACGTCCTTGCGTCTGAACCGGCTGCCGGATCAGGTGAGCAGCCTCGACGTGTCGGCGGCCTGGCCGTTCGCCTTTGGATTTCCTCTGGGGCTGGAGGCGGGTTTCTCCGGACTGGAAGAGGATTCTACGTATGGAAAAAGGGCGTACCGGGGCGAACTGAACTATGATCTTGCATCAGGTATGAAGGTATTCGCCGGATTCAGCCGGGAAAGCACAGCGCCCGGGCAAGCCGGTGTACGGATCGGGCCGGCAGGTCGGCAGGTGGCCCCCATGGCAAAGGCGCGTTTCCTGGGCCTGGGCGTGCGCTTGTCGCTCCTTGACCACACATCGAATCCTTCACAGGGCTTTTATGTGGAGATGAACCTCGAAAGCGGGCGCAAAGAGCGCACGGAATATCATGTGGTCGGCCTGGATACGTTGCGGAGCCGGACATCGCTGGAGCAACAGCGATTGTATGCAACGGGACGCTGGTTTACCCCGGTATTTTCCCGATCGGTCGTTGTGCTTGGAGTAGACGCCAGCGTCCTGTTGAGTTCGGAGTACGACCGGAGCGACCTTTTCCGGTTCGGCGGCGCCGCGACGCTCAGGGGATACGATGAAGATCGGTTTCTGGGACGCATTGCTGGAAGGGCGCTTGTCGAATATCGGATATTGATCGATGCGGTTTCGTATGCCTATGGCTTTTTCGATCTTGGCTATGTGGATCGCCCGGAGACGCCGGACTTGCAGGCTATCCAGGGTATTCATCCGGGTTACGGCGTGGGAATCCGATTCGAAACCGCTGCGGGCATTATGAATATGAGCGCTGCGCTGAATCCCGAGAGCGGGCCGGGGGACGTGCGCATCCATGCGGGTGTTTCTTTCGGACTGTGACCGTCATGCGGGCGGAGCAGTGCATGGGTGCAGGCCGACACGCCGGGCAAGAGAAGAGGGGACCCATATATCGGCGTGTGCGTTCGGAAGGGGTCATTTCACGAAACATATCCGCCTTGCCAAGCCACAGCATTTCGTCCATTCCGTTTTTTCGTCATGCAGAATCTCATCGAAAAGGAACGTTCGTCCGAGCAATTACTCGACGGCAAGTTACTCAAGGTTTATCGCGACAGCGTTCTCCTGCCGGATGGAAAAGAAGGGATTCGGGAGTGGATCGACCATCCCGGGGCGGCTGCTGTGGTGCCGCTGTTTCCGGATGGTTCGACCTTGCTGATTCGCCAGTATCGGTATCCGGCCAAAAGCACGTTTCTTGAAGTGCCCGCCGGGAAATTGGACAAGTCGGGAGAAGATCCTGCCGAAGCAGCGGCCCGCGAACTGGAAGAGGAAACCGGATGGCGCGCTGCCTCTTTCACGAAGTTGGGCGCCCTTTTCCCTTGCCTCGGTTACAGCAATGAGATCATTCATTTATATCTTGCTGAAGACCTTACGAAGGTTGGGGCCCAGCGTCTCGAGCCAGGCGAATTTGTGGAGGTGGTGCCTGCATCTTTTGACCATGCGCTGAAACTTGTACGGGAGGGAGGTATCGTCGATATGAAATCCGCGTTGGCTCTGCTCTATGCGCGTTATCGTCTTGACTTGCAGGAAGTGGTTTCTGTAGACGTATCGCTGTAGAGACAAACATCCCTGCGCAGGCGTATGGATCCTGATGCGGGTGTTCGGCGTATCGGGATAGCCTCGACGCGTAAGGCGTTATCGATAACGGGTGCGGGGCGCGATCGGCAATCATTCGACATTCGACGACACGGCGACCATGTTTACATTCATCATCACGCTAATCGCGGTGATTGCGGTCCTGATTACGCTGATAGTGCTTGTGCAGAGCGGCAAGGGAGGGGGGCTTGCCGGTATTGCCGCAGGCGGCGCTACGCAACAAATCCTGGGAACGCGTCAGGCCCCGGATGTGCTCGAGAAGGCGACCTGGATGCTCGCCACGCTGTTCATCATACTTTGCGTCGTGTCGAATTTCGCTATTAGAGAAGAGCAGGTGCAGGAAAGCGTGATTCAGCAACGCGCGCAGGAAGAACAAACGACGCCTGCACTGCCCCCTGTCGGGGAGCAGCAGGAACTTCCAGGGGCGCCCCAGCCGGTCCCCGCCGAAGAGTAAGCACATCTATATCGCGGCACTTCCTGCCTGTAAGCCGAATTCTGTCTGACCGCAGCAGCAGCCACTGCACCGCTTGCGGCGAGATCGCCATTTATCTGGGACCGTCGTCGCCGACGGCCTCGAGCGACCTACCCGCGCCGTTTCCCAAGGCGGGCTACCTTGTCCGTTCTCGAAGAACGATGCGGCGCTGTTTGGTCTTGCACCCCGTGAGGTTTACATAGCCGCCCCGATTTCGCGGGACGCTGGTGGGCTCTTACTCCACCGTTTCACCCATCGCCTGTGCGCCGGAGCGCCATCGGCAGGTTTGCTTTCTGTTGCACTTGCTGTCGCCGCGTCAGCGGCGCCTTCCCGTTAGGAAGCACGGCGCCCTTTGGTGTTCGGACTTTCCTCCCCGATCTCACGGACCGGAGCGGCGATCCGGCAGGAATATTTTCGGGATACTCTGATCAAAACCACTTCGCTCAGCGCTTCACGTTTGCAAGTACAAGACATCATGATTCCATCGTTGGAGTTAAGGGGAAGCATTGCGGATTCGGAGCGTCGCGGGCGTGAAGCGCCCTTCGGGATGCTGAGAGGGGCACGCTGGCCGCGTCATTCCTCATTATGTGGGGCCTGCCACACTGCTTCGTCATTTCTTGCCAGCGCACCCCTCTCAGCATCTGAGCTTTGCGGATTTAATCAGAGTATCCCTTAGCAGAATGTGCCGGCCCTACGCATTGATTCGACCTTGTTGCCCTGCCTCTAGCAGATAGCGAGAGAACGATGCCAAATCACCCTTGAACCTCGTACGATCCGGCTATTCGTTTGTTGCCTCTATTGTCTTGCCAAACAGTTCGCTGTCTACAATGATTCGTCCTGTGTGCTCGCAGGCCACAATGCGATTACCCTGGCGAATCTCGACCTGGCGCTGCGGAGGAACAGCAAAACCGGCCGCGGCGCCTCGTTCGATGGGTACTACTGCCCTGCCGTCGTGCAGGCGTCCTCGCAGGCGTTCATAAGCGAGTAAATAGCGGGCATCCACCTTTTGGGTGGCCTCGGCTCGTTTTTTTTCCAGATGGGCCTGTTCCTGCTTGGTATCGTCAAGCACTTCCTGCAAATCTTTTTCCTTCGTAGCAAGGACTTCGTCCAGCTCTTTCATTCGGGTCTCGGCCTCTTCGATAGCAGCCTTATGTCCATCCTCGTTCCGGGCGATTTCTTCGATGCGCTTTTTTGCTTCCTCAATGCGCTGCTTTTGCGCTTCGACTTCCTTCGTAAGTGCGTCGTACTCGCGGTTATTCCTTACCTGGAGTTGCTGTTCCTCATACCGCGCAATGAGTAGCTCGGCATCCTGGACGCTTGTTCCGGACGAATCCTTGTCTTTCTCGTTTTGCGTCTCTTCCTGTTTGTATTTCTCGATGCGTGTCGAAAGGCCTTCCTTTTCATCCCGGAGGTCGAGAATTTCCTCCGGCAGATCACCGCGCAGTTTTTCGATCTGATCTATTTGGCTGTCGATGTACTGGAGACAGATCAAGGCCCGCAGTTGTTCGCCGGTACTTGTCTCCTGAGCAGTGGGCATGTTGTATGTCTCGCTAGCAAATTATTCTAAGGACTGACGGGTGCAATAGAAGCTAACGTTTCGGGGAGATAAAAGTTCGCACGGGGCTTGTGCTGGTTTGCGTACGTCGCCAGACTGTGTGCGGAAATTCCTTTGCCAGTGCGTCCACAAGCAGGCTTTCCGTGAATTTTTCTGTTTCGTAGTGTCCGGCATCGATCAGGGCAGGGTACGGATGCCCTTGTGTGTCGAGCACGTTGAAAAAGTCGTGATATTTTATATCCGCAGTAACGTAGGCGTCTGCACCACGAGAGGCCGCTTCCGCAATCAGATTGCTTCCTGCTCCGCCGCATACTGCTACGCGCTTGATACATGCTTCGGAGTCGCCCACATAACGTAATGCAGGCGTTTCGAGGCGTTCGGCGACGATCTCGAGGAAGGCCTGCAAGCGAATGGGAGCAAGCAACGAGCCGATCGCTCCGAAGCCGGTTTCGCCGCTCTCGGAGGGCTGGAGGAATTCGGTATGCGTGAGTCCCAGTTGCTTTGCAAGGGCGAACGATACGCCGCCCGAGGCGGCGTCAAGGTTCGTATGGATACTGTACAGTGCGATGTTTTCGGCAGCGAGCCGCCAGACCAGATTCGGGACATAGGTTTCTGTGGTGACGGCATGCAGGGGGCGGAAAAGGAGGGGGTGGTGGGTGACGATAAGCGTTGCCCCGAGCGCTTTCGCTTCGTTGAGCAGTTCCGGTGTCATATCCAGGCCAAGCAATGCTGTCCGGACTTCCGCATTGGGGTTCCCCACTTGCAGGCCGACATTGTCGTATGACATCGCTGACGAGAGAGGGGCCCATGCTTCCAGAAATTCCGCAATTTGTCGGATAGTGGGGGTCTTGGGCATGGGGAACGCGTCGGAAGATTCAAAATGCAAGCTTGCAAAAACTAATCACCGCACCACTGGTTCACAAGGGAGCATGGGGTATCCGGTTGCGTTTGGCGTTTTGTTTCATGTCCCATGCTCCGGTGCCGGTATTTATAATCCATTTCCTGAATTCCATGCGTATTGCAGTCAGTACGGACGAATGGTTGCCTCTCGTCAAAACCTTGCTCGAGGAACTTGTGCAGCGAGGACATGAACCATTGTATTTCGGACCCGAGGCGGAACAGGACACGGCGGATTGGCCGGAGGTAACGCTGGAGGCGGTCGGGGCGGTTCGAAGCGGTGAGGCCGATGAGGCTATCGTGCTATGCTGGACCGGTACGGGTTGCTCTATTGTGGCCAACAAGGCGCCTGGCGTACGCGCCGCGTTATGCAGAGATGGGGAGACCGCAAAGGGGGCCCGCATCTGGAATCACGCCAATGTATTGGCATTGAGTCTGCGCGCTACATCGCCGGCTATACTGAGCGAGATACTGGACCGCTGGTTCGATACGCCTTTCGGAGAGGACGCCTGGAATGTTCGACAGATAGCCCGTGTGCGGCAGGTCGAGGAAACGGGAGAATAGGCCAGGACTCACTGCCCGTATGTCTGGGCGCTGGCCATTCCCCGCGCTTCATTGACCCGAAGCAGCAGCAGGGCGCCTGCAATAAAGAAAGCCGCCACGATGGCCAGGCCGGCCCGCTGGCTGTTGAACAGACCTGTTACGATTCCCAGCAATATCGGTCCGAGGAATGCCGTCGCTTTACCTGAGAAGGCGAACAGGCCGTAATATTCGTTTTCCTTGCCGGAAGGGATGAATCGTCCCATGAGCGAGCGGCTCGCGGATTGGTTGGGGCCGGCGCATATGCCGCCGAGGAGCGCCGCAGCCCAGAACAGGCCGACGTTCGTTGTGAACACGGCAACGATCGTTCCAAGCGTAAGCACCGCAAGGCTGATAAGGATGGTGGCGCGTCCACCGATACGGTCGTCCAGGAAGCCGAAGGCCCAGGCGCCGACGCCTGCCGCAATGTTCAGAGCAATGCCGAAGAGAAAAATATCTTCGGTGGAGAATCCGAGCGTGCCGGTGGCGTAGATGCCCCCGAAGGCGAAAAGCGTAATGAGGCCGTCGTTATAGATCAGCCGTGCGAGCAGGAGTTGGAACAGGTCTTTGGAGTGGCGTACCTCGCGTAACGTACGTCCGAGGTCCCGTATGGATGTTCGGAGGGCCCTGCCGGCGGCGAGTCGTTTTGCAGGCAGGGATTTTTTCAGGATGAGGAAAAGGGGAATCGAAAAGACTCCGTACCAGGCTGCCACGAGCAGATTCGTTGCCCGCACATGTTCTCCCGTTTCGCGGACGAGTCCAAAGGGGGGCGTTTCAGGGGCTACGAAAACGAAGTAGCCGATCAGAAGACAGCACAAACCGCCTGCGTACCCGAGCGCCCAGCCGTATCCCGATATGCGGCCGATCCGTGGAGGCGGGGCCAGTTCAGGCAGGAAAGCGTTGTAGAAGACATTCGAAAGCTCGAAGGCGATGTTGCCCGCCGTGAATACGACAAGGGCGAACAGCACATCGCCCGGACCCGCAAAGTACAGGGCTGCCGAAGCGGCAATGCACACCAGCGTGGAGAGTAAAAGGAACCGCTTGCGAAGCCCGTTCCGATCCGCAAGGAGGCCTAACCAGGGAGAAAGCAAGGCAACGGCGATCTGGGACAGGGCTACGGCGCGCGACCAGAGCGTTGTGCCGGATATGGCATTTTCAGCGATCGCATCCGTGAAGTACGTGGCGAAGACGAAGGTAACGACGAGCGTCGTGAACGCCGAATTGGCGAAGTCGTACGTGGCCCATGCGGCGACAGCGCCTCGGGGATGTTTCGTGCCGGAAGTCATGCGTCTTTCGAAGAGATGGCATGTACCGCTTCGCAGAACCAGTCGATTTCTGCTTCCGTGTTGTAGTAATGCACGGAAGCGCGCACCATTTCGGGGAGGTTACGCTCCATGGCGTCAAGCAGCGTGTGCGAGGGCAGGGACACGGTGATATGCATGGATTGCTCGCGAAGACGTGATTTGACAATGGATGCCGCCACGTTAGCAATGTCGAAGGTCACAATGCCGCATCGCTCTGTTCCCGTATCCCGCACGCGGACACCTTTCAGGGCATTGAGGCGCCGCCGCAGCAAGTCGGCAAGAGCCCGGATGCGTCCCCGGATGGCATCGAGTCCCATATCCAGTGCATAGTCGATGGCTGCTCCCAGGCCGAGTTGCATGGCCATGCTGGATTCCCACATTTCGAATGCGCGCATTCCTTCATGAGGCCTGTAGTCGTCGGGGGTTGTCCACGTCGCGCTGTGCAAGTCCGGTATCGGCGGTTCAAGGCGATCCAGGAAAGTGCGGCGGACGTAGAGAAATCCTGTTCCGCGCGGAGCGCGCAGGAATTTTCGCCCCGTGGCGGAAAGCATGTCGCAGCCAATGCGCGTTACGTCGAGCGGCAGCTGTCCCGCCGATTGGCAAGCGTCCAGCAAGTACGGTACTCCGTGCCTGCGGGCAATTTTCCCGACGGCTTCGGCCGGGTTGACGATACCGCCGTTCGTAGGAATGTGCGTAAGGGCGATGAGCGCCACGCGCCGGTCGATACGCCGCTCGAATGCGTCGAGATCGAGGTCGCCTGCATCGTTACAGGGCGCTACGTCTATTTCCAGACCATCTTTTCGGGCACGGTGCAGAAAGGCGATGAAATTGCTTGCATAGGATGTACGGGTAGTAAGAATTTTAGCGCCTCGTGGCATCGGCAGGCATTGGAAGGCGAGATGCCATGCGCGTGTAGCGCTATCGGCAAGCGCAATTTCTTCCGGGGAGGCGTGCAGGAGCGTGGCGATGCTCCGGTAGATTGCTTCGTGCCGGGCGTGTGCTTCCTCTGCGGCTTCGTATCCTCCTATGCGCGCTTCCAGTCGGAGATGCTCGATGCAGGCGTCAAGCACCGGGTTCGGCATAAGCGAGGCGCCGGCATTGTTGAAGTGCACTACCTTTTCACAGGCCGGTGTGTCCCGACGAGCGCGGGCTACATCGATGAGCTTGACATCCGGGTCAGGCGATAGTGTTGCACAGTGCATGGAAACGGCGGATGTACGACGGCGTTGCATGGCAAGTATACAATCTTTCCTTTCAAGGTTCCTGATGCAGCGGCGTATGCCGTGCTATGCGTCATGCGTCGATTATGCAGGCAATGCAGGATATGGTTTCTTCGTTGCACGCTGCTGGCAGGTTGATATACCCCCTCGTAGCTCAGGGGATAGAGCACCGGTTTCCTAAACCGTTGGTCGGAGGTTCGAATCCTCCCGAGGGGGCAGCTTTTTTCCAAGCGTGTACGGATGCGCATCATTGATTTCCGTTATTGGCAATGCGCGCATGCGTGCCTCGGCGTCAAGGGGGCGGCAGGCATGCTTTCGCCGAGCGTTTGTATGTATACGGTTTAGTTTGCCATCCTCTTCGTCGGACAATATCGGCGTCAGGAAATATCGGTTCGAGATGTTTACAGATTCCTGATCCGTGTCCGTTATTGCCCGCAACTTTTTTTTCTTATTTCCGTATATTACGAGGGCCTATGCTGTTTTATGCATTGCGTCGAAGTGCAATGGTCATAGCAGGAAGGGTTTGCGCAGGCATGGGGATGGGCAAGGCGTACATTCGAAACAGCCAATGATTCCATTCATGGAAAAACTGCAATGCAAGGCATGCGGAAGCATCAGCATGGTGCCGATGGATGTCATTGGGGACGACGAAGACAGCGAACCGAATGCTTCGGTGGCGGACCGGGACAGCAATTCGGAAACGCGCTTTTATACCTGTCATGTATGCGGTGACAACTGGCTATCCGTCAAGGAAAGCTATATGGGCGACCATACGGTCACGTTTGTGCATCAGATGGGGATGTCTCCCGAGCTGAAACGTATTGCGCATATAGAACCCCCGGTAGCAGCTCGGAGCGGTACCGTCGATCATTGGGAGTACTATCTCGACGACGAGGAAATTTCGCCGCAGGCATGGCACGACAAGCTCATAACAAGACGCAAGGTGCTAAAGTCGATCTGCTCGAATTGAGACTCGGGTGTCCGCCCTCGTTTTGGGTGAACTATCGGATAGATACGGAACTACTTCAATCGTTGAAATTAGCGGAAAACACTGCGGATCCGGGGCATCGCGGGCGGGAAGCGCCCTTCGGGAAGTTGCGAGGGGCACGCTGACCGCGTCATTCCTCATTATGCGGAGCCTGCCGCACTGCTTCGCCATTTCTTGCCGGCGCACCCCTCTCAGCCTCTGGGCTTTGCGGATTTGATCGGAGTATCCCGAACTGGCGCAAACCAGCTCGGGCTTACGCCCCGAACCTCCATCTGACCAGTACCTTCATTTCTCGCACGCGGCCTCCGGGGATTTCGTCGCGCCCGGATCCGGTAGAACGCACATCCTCGTAGCGCGTGGCGCCGAATTTCCATTGCACCGTCAGGCGTCGGGAGGCTTGCAAACGAGCCAGGATGTACCACCGGCGGCCGCGTCCGTTGAAGGATGGAGCGCCGAATCCATAAAGCACGTCGTTTTCGAACATGTAAAGCCGGGCAGAGGCATCTGCCGCATCGAACAAGGCATACCGCATATCCAGTTGTATAAACGACCAGGGTTTCCACCTGAAATCCTGGTATACCAATACCCCCGTAGCCATTTCTTCCGCTTCGGCGCGGACGGTTTCGATGCGCGTTCTGGAGCGAAGGGAAGCGCTATGTCTGTATTCGATCTGTATCCGCAGGGATTGCCGGCGTTCGCGGGTTGAGCAGGGCAGCAGCAGGCGGCCGGTGAGGCAGCGGGTCGCCGCCTCGGATGTTTGCGCCCGGGCACGCACATGCAGCGCGAACCAGTTCGATTGCCGGTATTCGACCATTCCCGCAACGAACCGATCACGTGCATTAGGGAGAAGGTTTAACGGGCGCTTTCGCTCCCGGACCCGTACTGTCGCTGCCCATGCTTTGAAAGGCCGGATATGGCTTTCGGCAAGCCATTCGGCGTACCGGTAGCTTTCCCCGCGGGAATTTACCCCGATGCGGGTGTGCGGTCGCAGACCGTTCGACGTGGTTTTTAGCGTCCGAAAATGTACCGAGGCATTTTCGATGGGAGCAAACGAGACGGTCAAGGATCCGTGCCTCTGTTTCGGGACGAATTCGAACGAGCCTTCCCAGCGGAGCCTTGTCCATCCGCCGAATACCGACAGGGCATGCATATTCCGGGAAACGCCAAGCGTGTGCACGGTATGGAGAGACAACGCGCCGGCGTACGCGGAACCCTGTCGGAACATGGCTATCCCGCCTGCAGTGCGTTCTCTGGCTTGCCCCCGCCTTTCGTACTCGGTTTGCGTGCGGTGATATCCGTTGGAGGCCAGGCTCCATGTGCCCAGGGTGGTATCGACGCGGGCGTCCAGCGGTACGTACGATACGAAGCCCGCTACAGATACCCCGTAAAGCGGTTTCGATTGCATGGCCAGGCCTCTGAAATAGGCATGTTCCCGCGCGGAGGCATGGGGCCGCAGGATCCGATCGACGGAGGCCGTACGCAACGAAGAGAACCCTATAGAGCCTTGGCCCGCCGCGAGGCCTTCACCCGCCTGGATCGTATAATTGCCTGCTACGATGCGTTCGAAGGGTCCCTTGTTGTCCACGCCCAGGTGCAGGGCTGCAAAATCAGCCCCGAATCGTCTTCTCCGGGGATGCCATCGGATCGGTTCTCCCGGATCCTTGTCGAGTATGACGCCTGTGGCGATATGTTCTCCTATACGTATCCCGATGCGCCACTGCAAGGCGTCAGGGGATCCGAGATAGCCGGAGAGAGCATCTTGTCGGTATCCTTTGCCGATGTCCAGACGACGGTTCCAGCGCTGTACCAGATCTGTACGGATACGAGGGCGTGTTCGAGGAGAGCGGTGGAACGTAACGAAGGGGAGCAACATGCTGACGGCGTGTTCGTCCAGACCGGCGCGCAACAGGGATTCCGGTTCTTCGATCTTTCTTCCCGATGAACGCCAGGCGAGAATACGCTGCACGTTCATTTCCGATATGCCGGGGATGGAGCGCAGTGCTTCCGCCGACGCTGTTTCCAACCGGATTTTCCGGTGCGCGGCATATTCGATCGCTTCATGCAGCGAGGCGGAATCTTCCAATCCGTCCTCCAGCATATCCAGAGCTGCTTCGATGACCGGGGCCGTTTCGGTCGTGTCGACGGGCGGGCTTGCGGCCTGCATCGTAAACGCTAGCAGGATTGCCGTTTTCATGCCTCACCAGGAATAGAGAAAGGACATGGAAGGCGTCCATCCCAGTATTTCGTGTCGCTGTGCTGCGAAATCCGCGCGAACGGACGCAAGGCGCAGCCCGATTCCCCCGCTTGCCTGTCTTGGCCCTGATGCAATACCTCCCCGCAACGCCAGTACATCGGTCAGCCGGACTTCGATGCCGGCCGCAATGGAAAGAGGGGAGCGCACTTCCTTGGCCACATCCGTCGTCATGGCGAATGTTTCCGAGGGCCGCCACATTGCACCGACAGCAAGCCGTCGGCGCAGGTCGGAGCGCAGGTGGCCGGCAACCGCGGTCAGGTTGTATGCGACGGCTCCCAGCGAAATGAACGGCGTAATCGGGAGCAGTACGCCTCCTGTCAGGGCCATAGCGCCAGCTTGTCCGTAATTCGCCATGTACACCTGGTTCCATGCGGCGCGCATGCCCACATAAACTTGCCGGTGTGTTCCGAATCCGAAGCGTCCTCCAAACCCGGCGTCCAGCACCATATGCCTGTACAGGTCGAAACCGAAGGCCGAGATACCCCCGGCGACGGTACCCTTACGGAAGGGTACAACGAACCGTATAGCGGCAAACCGGAGTTCGGGCAATCCATACAGTTGAGCGCCGTGCAACGCGAGGATCCGGGTATCCGCCTGTCCCCATGCAGCGGGATTGACCTGTCCTGCAGCGTCATCCGGAAATGCCGTCGAAGCTCCACCGAGCGCAGCGCTTCGTGCTCCCGAAAACACGGGCTGCCCCATAGCGGATTGGCGTGTGTTCGTTACGGGCAGAGCCGCCAGGAGCAGCAAAAGCATTCTGCTCAGGCAGTGGGCACGATATACGCGGGGGGAAGCAGTGGCGTAGTGCACGGGTTTTTATTTCACAGACACCGTGCGGGGTCATATGTGACCCTGTCCTTAAAATTTTTCCGGCGCCCGATTACGTTCCCGGGCTCGATGACTCTATTCCTTATATTCCGTCCGCCGGAAACAGAGCGAGCCCGTTTCGGTATGCATAGAGCACTCCGTCTCGCCATAAAAACCCGCATCCCCGTACGGAAGAACATGGCCTTTTCCTCGATGCGTTTTCTCCCCTCTTCGACGGCGTCGGTTGTCGGGCTACTTCTTTTTTCGTTATTTTTTTCGCCGAAGCCAACCTCTGCGCAGGAATTCAACTGCGTAGTTTCGCTCAATTACAGTACGCTGACGGGCTCCGACTTCGGATTTCTTGAAGATCTCGAGTTGCGCATGGAAGAATATGTGAACGATCGTTCCTGGACGGAGGATACGTTCCGGGAGGACGAACGCATTGAGTGTACTATGGATGTGATTGTGCTGGAAGCAGTCTCACTGACCAGTTTCAATGCACGGCTTGTGGTGGCGACGCGCCGGCCGATCTACAACACTATGCAGCACAGTACAGTCGTTCAGTTCAGCGACGAATCCTGGCAATTCAGGTATGCGCAGGGCCAGCCGCTCGTGTTCAATCTCGAACAATACGATCCATTGACCTCGGTCATCGACTTTTATGCATATATGATGCTGGGGTACGACTACGATACCTTCAGCGAACTCGGGGGCACACCGTATTTCGAAACGGCTCGCCGGATTACGGAACGTGCGCAATCCGCGTCGGGGCAGGGTTGGTCGGAGCTCGGCAGTACCGACTCCGGGCGCGGCAGTCTGATCACGCAGGTGTTGGATCCCCGTATGCGCCCGTTGCGCAAGGCGTATTTCGATTATCACTTTGCCGGGCTCGATCGCTTTCTCGTGAATCCCGATGTGGCGCGCAACGCCATTCTGCAAGTGCTTTCCGACCTTGACATGTTGTACGAGGATGTTTCCCGACAGCATGCCCTCGATCTCTTCTTTCTGGCGAAGTATAACGAACTGGCTGCTGTATTCGAGGGTTGGCAGGAGAGCAATCGGGCGTACGACTACCTTACGCTACTCGATCCGTCTCACACGTCCGTCTACCAGGCTCTCCTCGAATAAGGACAGGGACCTGCCTGCCGAAAGAGTCGATGGATCAGAAAAAAATATTGCGTGCGAAAGGGGGGACTCGAACCCCCAAGGGTGTTACCCCACCAGATCCTAAATCTGGCGCGTCTGCCAGTTCCGCCACTTTCGCATAAGGAGTTGCTTCCTCTCCGCGATACTATTTTTCGCCCCGTAGCGTTTTGTTGTACACAGTTCCGCACCGTCAGGAATCTTTGAGGTTGCCTTCTTTGTATCAGGAAACTATTGCGTATCTCCGTTAGTCGTGCGGCGACATGCAGGCGGGCCTTCGTTCTTGTGCGTTGCCGATCAGGTTTTTAAACCATGTATAAACGCATTCAGTTCATTCCGGGTTTTTCGGTACTTTTTCTTTTGCTGTTTGCCGGGTGCGCTGGCAGCAAGGCTGTTGAAGACCCTGTAGCTTCGGATGACGAAGCTGCAAGGGTGACTCCCGCGGAAGTCCCGGAAACGGTGCCGGTTCATGAGCCGCTCCGGCCTGCGCCTGTGCAGCGCGTCGATTCTGCGATGGCCCGTGCGGGGCGTTTCGACCAGGGGAAAATGTGGACATTCGATCATCCCCCTGTCGATTATTTTGCAGAGACCTATGATTTTACGCCGGACGAGGAGTGGTTTCGGCATGCCAGGCTCGGCGTCTTGCGGATTCCCGGCTGTACGGCCTCTTTTGTGTCGCCGACCGGGCTTGTTTTAACGAATCATCACTGCGCCCGCAGCCATGCCGTCAGCGTTGCAATGGAGGGCGAGCATATTCTTGACGACGGATTTTATGCCCGGTCGTTAGACGAGGAACGCCTGGTTAATGGCATGTGGGCCGACCAGTTGGTCGATATCCGGGATATTACTCCTGAAGTGGAAGCTGCCATTGTTGGCGCTGCGGACGATGCCGGACGCGAGCGGATGCGGCAGGAAGTAATCGACGAGGTGCAGGGGCGCATCGAAGCGGAAGCGGGACCTGGGCATCATGTAGAGATTATTTCCATTTACAACGGGGCGCTGCTGTCCGCATACGTTTTTCGCCGTTATACCGACCTCCGGCTTGTGCTCATTCCTGAGTTGAGGATCGGGTTTTTCGGAGGGGATCCCGATAATTTCACCTATCCTCGCCATACGCTGGACATTGCTCTTTTTCGTGTATACGAAAAAGACAAACCACTTGAAGTCAGTTACTACTTTCCCATGACTAACAAGGGGGTAAAGGCAGGAGACCCCGTTTTTGTGATTGGTAATCCAGGGTCCACGTTCCGGCTGTCTACCGTCGCAGAGTTGACGTTCCGGCGCGATGTGCAGGAACCTGCTCTTCTCGACCTGATCGAAACGCGCCTTGCGGCATTGGAGGCGTTGCTGGTCGAGACGCCTTCGGAAAGCCAGGATGCACTCGTCAATCGGATTTTTTCGTTACGGAATGCCCGCAAATTGTACACGGGCCGCGTGAAGGCGCTGAATGACCCCGTGGTGATAGCACGTCGCATGGATGCCGAGGAGCAGTTCATGAAAGCGATCGCAGAGACGCCGGTACTCAACGAGCAATATGGCGACCTCATCGGGCGGATGCGCGAAGTCCAGGAAGAAAAGCGCGCGTACGGGGATGCGTTCAGGGCATTTCTTGCGTTGAATCCGGCCTCCTCTCTCGGTGCTTCGGTGCTTCGCCGCGCTCTTGTCCTGCATGAATATGCCGGACTGGCGGATGCACCGCAAAACATGCAGGACAATGTGCAGGGGCAACTTGCTCTGATCGAGGATCAACCGGCGGCGTTGCAGGCTGCGTTTCTTGCTGCACGGTTCCAAACCCTGTCGGATCGTTTCGGTCCGGAGAGTGCTCTTGTCGTCGATATACTTGGCGAGCGTTCTCCTGAAGAGGCCGCGCAGCATGTGGTCGAGCATTCGATGCTGACGGAAGCGGCTGCTACCATAGAAGCGTTGCAAGCCGGCTCCATCGCGGAAGCCGATCCCGCCATACAAGTCGTTGACGCCATAGTTGGGAAGTTGATGGCGTATCGTGGCGCCATGGCGGCGCTTGCCGTCGAGGAACAGGCCCTTGCGCAGCAGATCGGGCGTGCCCGGTATGCGGTGTACGGTGTGGAGACGCCTCCGGACGCTACATTTTCGCTGCGCATAGCCGACGGAGTCGTACAGGGCTATCCATATAACGGTACGGCGGCGCCTCCTTATACGACGTATTACGGGTTGTATGACCACTATTATTCGTACGGTCCGGACACGCCGTGGGATATCCCGACGCGCTGGTTGACCCCGCCAGGAAATTTCGAATTGCGTACCCCTCTGAATTTCGTTTCCACCAACGATACGATCGGCGGGAATTCGGGATCTCCTGTAATCGATCCGGAATTGCGCCTTGCAGGTCTTCTGTTTGACGGAAATATCGAGAGTCTCTCCGGGGATTTTATTTATTTGACGGCCCGAGCGCGAAGCATTTCGGTCGATGCCCGCGGTATTCTCGAGGCGCTCGACGACATGTACGATGCGGACCGCCTTGTTCTGGAGACGACAGGGGGGCTTTTCGCGGAAACCGAAGAAGAGGCCGACGCCATCCTGTCCGAATAGTTAAGGATACTCTGATTATGCCTTTTTCGCCATGTTCATGAATGTTTGCAGGAAGCGGTCGGCGGCGGCAATGCTGCTTCTTTTCGTATGGGCGGGGTGCAGCGGAAGCAGCCAGGTTGTTTCCGTCGTGGAGCGTCCCGGTACGACGGAGCCGGTCGCGATAACGGCTCCTTTACATCCGGTGGAAGAAGAGGCGAGCCAGGTTTCTCTATCGGTCGATATCGAGATCGGGCGATTCGATACGGGAAAGATGTGGACGTTCGAGGATCCGCCGGTCGATTATTTCGAAGAAGCTTATGGATTCAGGCCGGACTCCGCCTGGTTCGCTCGAGCCCGTCTCGGGGCGCTCCGGCTTCCGAATTGTTCGGCCTCTTTCGTATCTCCGCATGGGCTCGTTCTTACGAACCACCATTGCGCGCGGGAGAGCGTTGCGGATGTGACGCGCGAGGGGGAGGCGTTGCTCGATAACGGATTTTATGCGGATTCGATCGGGGCAGAGCGTAAGGTTGAAGATCTGTATGTGGATCAACTGGTGGCCATTGAGGATGTTACGGAGGAGGTTTACGGCCTCGTTCGGCCTTCGGACGATGGAGATACTGCGCCCCGCAGGAGGCAGCGCCGGGGCGAGCGGGCCATGAATAGCGACGACCGTTCGGCGGCGGCGCGCGAAAGGAGGATGGAACGCATCGAGGAGCGCATGAACGATAAGGCTCAGGGCAGGGATTCGCTTTTGACGGTACAGGTTGTCGAACTCTACCACGGCGGGCGGTATTCGGCCTATACGTTTCGCCGTTATGACGATATCCGGCTGGTATTTGCACCGGAATTGTCGATCGGCGCCTTCGGGGGGGACCCGGACAACTTCACGTACCCCCGGTATAGCTTCGATTTCAGTTTTTTCCGTGCCTACGACGAGGAAGGGAAGCCCTTGCATACCCCGCATTATTTTGCCTGGGACAAGGACGGGGCGCAGGAGGGCGAAGCGGTCTTTGTGGTAGGCAATCCAGGTACGACCAGCCGCCTCGAAACCGTCGGGCAACTGGAGTTCGAGCGCGATTATATGTTACCTGCGGCGCTTGATGCGCTGGGAAATCGGATGCGGATTCTGGAGGAGTACATGGCCGAGGAAGAGGAGCCGGATCGGAAATACGAGCTGCGCAACGCCTGGCATCAGATATCGAATCAGTTTAAAAAGAATGAAGGGGAACTGGCCGGATTGCGCGATTCGCTGCTGATAACGCGCCGAATGGCGACGGAAGGAAAGCTGATTGCAGAGATCGCCGCCGTGGACTCTTTACAGGAGAAATACGGCCAAGCGATCGATGAGATCGCGCGTTTGCAACGTTCGAAGGAAGCTATGGCGGATCGGAACAGTGCATTTCTGTTTTTCGGTGCGACAGCCTTCGATTCGCATGTGCTCGCCCGGGCCGCTTACGGATACATTATCGGTCTGATGCGGCAGCGGGGTATGCCGGCAGACGAAATCGAAGACATGCTGGAGGATGCGCTTGACATAGAAGACTGGCCCCTGGAACTGGAGAAGCGCATGCTGGCAATGCGCCTGCACGAATTTTTGCGCTACCTCGGTGAAAACGACCCGACTGTGAACCGTCTGTTGCAAGGGCAGACCCCCGAAGAGGCCGCCGATCGGATGCTTTCCGGCACGGCCTTGCGCGATTCTGCACAATACGCTGCGTTACTTGAGGAAGGCTTTCTTGGCAGCGGCGATCCGGCGGAAGAGATGGCGCAGGCTGTGACCCCACTATTTTTGTCGATCCAGCAACAGATATCCGGACTCGACAGGAGGGAGCAGGAACTAAATGCTATGTTGTCTCTTGCTCGTTTTGCACTGTACGGTGCGCAGATACCCCCGGACGCGACGTTTTCGCTCCGCATCGCCGACGGGGTCGTGGCGGGATATCCATATAACGGCACGACAGCGCCGCCCCATACCACCTTGTTCGGGATGTACGATCATTATTATTCGTACGGCGGCAAAGATACCGATTGGGACTTGCCGGATCGGTGGCTCCAACCGCCGGATTCGCTGGACCGTTCCACAGCGGTTAATCTGGTCACGACCAACGACATCACGGGCGGAAATTCCGGTTCGCCGCTTCTCGACAAGGAGCTCCGTGTCGTGGGCGTCGTGTTCGATAGCAATATTGACGCTCTCCGAAACGCTTATGTGTATCTGGACGAACAGGGACGTGCAGTGTCTGTCGACGCCCGGGGCGTCATGGAGGTACTGGAGCATATGTATGGCGCAGATCGCATTGTATCCGAACTCTTGTCCGGCGCCGATTCGCAAGGAGGGGACGGTATTTCGGCTCTAAGTATGCCGGCCTTCGATAGCACGAAAGGACATGAATAATTCGTGACGGAGATGCGCAGCGAAGAGAACAAGGGGCGGACGCCGCTCATGCGGCAGTATTACGCCATAAAAGCACAGCATCCGCAAGCGCTCCTTCTCTTCAGGATGGGGGATTTCTTCGAGACGTTCGACGAAGATGCGAAGCAACTCAGCAAGACCCTTGGTATCGCCCTGACCAAACGCTCCAACGGTAAGGCGTACGATGTTCCTCTTGCGGGTTTTCCCCATCACGCGCTGAATACCTATCTGCCGAAGCTTGTCGAGGCCGGTTTTCGGGTAGCCGTTTGCGAGCAAACGGAAGACCCGGGACAGGCCAAAACGATTGTAAAGCGCGATGTCGTAGAGGTTGTTACCCCCGGCGTCTATTTCGACGACAACCTGCTCGATCCGAAGCAATCCAATTATCTGGCAGCGGTTTGGCCGGATAGTGGGCGCGTTGGGGTTGCCTTTCTTGATGCGTCCACCGGCGAATTTTTCGCCAGCGAGGGAGATATAGAAGCATTGCCTGGTTTTGTTCAGGCCATCCAGCCTGCCGAGGTGCTTGTTGCTCGGGGTCACCGGGATGATATTCCTCGTGGTTCGTTTGTGGTGACGCCGGTCGAGGATTGGGTCTTCGGGTACGATTTTGCCCGCCAAACCCTGTTGAATCATTTCGGTACGCATTCGCTGAAAGGCTTCGGAGTCGATTCCTTGCGGCTTGGAACGATCGCTGCCGGCGCCGTGATGCATTATCTCGGTGAAACGCAGAAAGGCCGGCTCTTGCATGTTCGCAAGATCGTTCCGTACGACAGCGCCAGCCATATGACGCTGGATCCGCAAACGAAGCGGAATATGGAATTGGTTGTACCCCTTCGCGACCAGGGCCGGGAGGATACGCTTGTGAGCATTCTTGACCGGACCCAAACGCCCATGGGAGGGCGGCAGCTCCGGCGATGGCTGGTGCGCCCCTTGCGCGAGCTTGCAGCCATCGAGCGTCGACTCGACGCCGTCGAGAATTTTTTCCGGTCGCGCACGCTTCGCACGCAAATGGGCGAAGAGCTGGAGCAAATGGGCGATCTGGAACGCCTTGCTGTCCGTATTGCTACGGGCCGGGCTACGCCGCGGGATATGGTGGCCGTCAAACTGGCGCTTCGGCAGCTTCCTGCAATCAAACTGCTCCTTTCTTCCAGAGAAGATTGTACGTGCGATGCACTCCGGGAAGCGGGCGCGCAACTTACCGTGCATACCGATCTGATCGATCTGATCGATCGGGCTATTGTGGACGATCCGCCTGTCGGTCCAGGTAGAGGCGGGTTGATCCGGGACGGCTACAACGAGGAACTGGATACCTTACGCCGGATTGCCCGCTCGGGCAAGGACTGGCTGGTCGAGATGCAGAAGAAAGAGATCGAACGAACGGGTATTTCCTCGCTCAAGGTCGGTTTCAACAAGGTCTTTGGGTATTACCTCGAGGTTACCAACACGCACAAGGACAAGGTGCCGGACGATTATATCCGCAAACAGACCCTGGTCGGTGCGGAACGCTACATCGTACAGGAGCTGAAGGAATACGAGGAAAAAATCCTGACCGCCGAGGAACGCATCGATACGATCGAAGCGAACCTCTTTGCCGAGTTGCGCATGGCTGTCGCCGAATATACCGAAGCCTTGCAACGCAATGCAAAAGTGCTGGGCATGGTGGATTGCTATGTGGCGCTGGCCGATGCGGCTGTACGTTTCGGCTATGTTCGGCCCGAGGTACACGATGGGCGAACACTTGAAATCGAAGGGGGTCGGCATCCGGTTGTGGAGCAGGCCTTGCCTGCCGGCGAGCCTTTCATTCCGAATTCCATCTACCTGGACCCTGACGGCGCCCAGATTATTCTCATTACCGGCCCGAACATGGCCGGAAAAAGCGTTGTGTTGCGGCAAACGGGGTTGATTGTGCTCCTTGCCCAGGCCGGTTCTTTCGTTCCGGCGGAATCTGCCCGCATCGGCATTGTGGATCGGATATTCACGAGGGTTGGGGCTTCCGACAACCTTGCCGAAGGGGAAAGTACTTTCCTGGTCGAGATGAACGAGACCGCAAACATTTTGAACAATGCAACGCCGCGCTCGCTCATTTTACTTGACGAAGTGGGACGCGGCACCAGCACATTCGACGGCTTGTCCATCGCCTGGGCACTGGTGGAGTACTTGCATGAGCGCGAAGATGTCGCTGCCCGCACCTTGTTCGCCACGCACTATCACGAACTGAACGAACTGGCGAATCGATACGATCGTGTGCGCACCGCATGCATACGTGTGGAAGAGCATGCAGGCCGCGTGATTTTTTTGCGCAAGCTGGCTCCGGAGGGCGCAGACCATTCGTTCGGTATCGAAGTAGCGCGCATGGCAGGGCTTCCCGAACCGGTCATTGTCCGGGCGCGCCAAATCCTCGAGCGACTGGAAAGCCGGCATACGAGCGTCGATACGATGCAGGAAGGCGATATTCGGGCGTTCAAACCTTCTCCCAGGGATATGCCAATGGCTTCCGTCGAGCAGTTTCAGATGTCTCTTTTCGATAGAAAAACGGATCCCGTAGGGGAAGCGCTCAAGGAGAGTCTGGGAGCGCTGGATACGGATCGGATGACGCCGCTCGAGGCCTTGCAGCAACTTGATGCGCTGCGGCGGTTGCTGGATTGAATGGATAAGGAGAGGCATAAGGTATGGCGCCTCACGTTTGCTCCTTCACGGAAGAGTTTTTGCAACAGGAAAAAACGCTCTTATGCGCATACTCGTTGTCGGCGGCGGGGGCCGCGAGCATGCTATTGCTCATAGCCTGTCCCGATCGGGAGGGGTTCATAAAATATTTGTAGCTCCGGGAAATGCGGGTATCCGTGAAATTGCCTCGATCGTACCCGTTCGTGCGGACGACATCGAAAATCTTGTTCGTTTTGCACGCACTGAGCAGATCGATCTGACGGTTGTGGGGCCCGAACAGCCGCTGGTGCTGGGCATTGCGGATCGTTTTGAACAAGAGGGGTTGGCGATTATGGGGCCGAGTGCGGCAGCCGCTCGTCTTGAGGGGTCGAAGGCATTTGCCAAGGCGTTCATGCAGCGGCACGACATTCCTACGGCGCGTCACCGGACATTCGGAGCAAGCGATTACGATGAGGCGGCGACCTATGTCAAGGAATGCGGCGCTCCCATTGTGGTAAAAGCAAGCGGTCTGGCGGCCGGCAAGGGAGCTGTTGTATGCGCTACCGTGGACGAGGCGCTCGAAACGCTTGCGTTCATGTTGCGCGAGCGGGCGTTCGGCGCGGCGGGTGAAGAAGTCGTAGTCGAGGAATATATGACCGGAGAGGAAGCAAGCGTCTTCGCCTTATCGGATGGGAAGGAATACCTGTTGTTTGCTCCGGCGCAGGATCACAAACGCATTGGCGAGGGAGATGTGGGGCCGAATACCGGCGGGATGGGAGCCTACGCACCCGTTCCGATCGTAACGGACGACATCTTGCGTGCCGTACGCAACCGGGTCGTTGCCCCTACATTGCACGGCATGGCAGCGGAAGGGTATCCGTACCGGGGCGTACTGTACTGTGGACTGATGATTACGGAAGAAGGACCTGAAGTGGTCGAATACAATTGCCGCTTTGGGGATCCCGAGGCCCAGGTGGTGCTCCCTCTTCTTGCCGACGACGCCCTGGATTTGTTTGAGGCGACGGCCCGGGGGGCGCTCAGGGGTTCGGCGCTGTCCATGAGGAGTGGTGCGGCGGCGTGCGTCGTCCTGGCATCCGGTGGGTATCCGGGACGCTACGAAACGGGTTTTGCGATCGAGGGGTTGGAACAGGCGGCAGCGCACCGTGACGTCCTGGTGTTTCATGGAGGCACCGCACCGAGCCTAAAGGAGGATGACGTTCCAGGGAGGGGAAGCGATACCGTTACATCCGGCGGGCGTGTGCTCGGCGTTACAGGGCTTGGCCGCGATCTCCGGGCGGCGTTGGATCGTGCATACGAAGCGGTGGGTCACATTTCTTTCGAACACATGCAGTTTCGGCGAGACATCGGTAAAAAGGGGCTGCGTCCGTCATGATGCGTCCGCTCGCTATGGCGTTTGGGGCGCTGGGCATGTTTGGCGTGCTTGTTTCGGGCGCCGGCCAGGCCATTGCTCAGCCGGCGGATACGCTCCGGGCAACACCCCTTTCGGGACCGGATTTTGTCGATGCCCGCGCTATCGGCATGGATCCCTTCGGTGTTATCTATGTGGCTGACGCAGGCCGCGATGTCGTATATACGATGAACGAGCACGGGGAACGTCTTTCAGTGCTTGGCGGGCCCGGATCGAAAGAAGGAGCATTCGACGATCCCGTCGGCGTCGATCCGACGAATGGGCTGGTGCTATATGTGGCCGACGCCGGGAATCGGCGTATTCAAATATTCTCGCGCTCCGGGGCATATCTCGGCGCCGTTCCGCTGATGCGAACCGGCGAGGACGTTTCAGCCCGTGTAACGTACCGCAGGCGGGACGAAGCAGTCGTCGATTATTCCTCCGGTATTCCCGTAGCCGTGGCTACTTCTTCGGCGAACGAAATCTTTGCGGTGGACATGGATCGGGGGGTGGTCCGCAAGTGGGATCAGGATCGCCGCCCCGCAGGAGTTATTGGAGATATAGGCCCCGGACGAGGCGTGCTTGTCGAACCGGTGGATATTGCCATCGGTGCAAACAGGTTGCTGTATGTGGCGGATCGCGGCGCAAAATCCCTGATGGTCTATGACCAGTACGGAACGTTTGTGCGTACGATGGGCGTCGGGCTTTCGGAGCTTTGCGCTGTGGTTGCGACTGGCGAGAGGGTGTACGCGGTGCTTGCACATAGCCTGGTGGTATATGATGAGATCGGGCGCTTCGAGCGCCGTCTTGAGATCGATATGGATACGCACATCGTGGACGTCGCTGCGGGAACGGATGGAAGCCTGTACGTTCTGGGAGCGCAGCGCGTGTATCTGCTTGCGCTTTCGGAATGATTGTTCGACTCGTTGCGACGGGTATCGCGTTGACATTTTTTGCGGCGCAAGGGCGCGCCCAGGAAGCAGCGCCTGCGCCGGAGATATTCCGGCGCGACACGCTGGATGTGTCGGCGATCCAGCCGTTTCAACTGATCCCCATCGTACTTCCGGGATCGGAGCGGGTGCTGGCCGATGGCGTAGCGCTCGATACGACGCGCTACCGGCTCGACTATCGCTATGCTCGCCTTCGGGTGAACGATGTGTCCGGAATAGAGGAGTTGGTGATCGAATACCGCACGTTGCCGTTTCGTTTTCGGGATTTGTATCGTCGCCATGAGTTGGCGGAAGAGCGGGCCGACGAGCAGGCGGAAGGCGTTCCCCCCGGCGGCGGGGAAGACCCCCTCCGGTTGCTTCCTGCTACATCCGGTTTGCAACACCATGGATCGATCACCCGGGGCATGCTTGTCGGCAACAACCGCGACGTAACGCTTGAATCCGGGCTTCGCATGCAGCTTTCCGGTCCTCTTTCCGACCAGGTTCATGTGCAGGCTGTGCTTACCGACGAGAATACGCCGATCCTTCCGGAGGGCACTACGCAGCGTATCGAGGAATTCGATCGCGTGTTTATCGGCCTGGACGTACCCCATGCGCGGGCGGAATTGGGCGATTTCGACCTCCGGTTCGCTTCCGGCGAATTCAGCGCGTTTTCCAGAAGGTTGCAGGGCGTCTCCGTGATCGCTTCGCTGCCCGACGGGAGCAGGATCGGGGGCCGGGTCAAGGCGTCGGGGGCCGTGACCCGGGGGTTGTTTCGGTCGCAGGAGATAGAGCCGCTTGACGGCGTACAGGGGCCCTACCGGCTTGAAGGGGCGGAGGGCGAGCGATTCGTGCTTGTCGTGCCCGGTTCCGAAACCGTTTTCGTGGATGGGCAGCGTCTCGTTCGAGGCGAGACGAACGATTACGTCATCGACTACGCCACCGCAGAGATTTCCTTTACGTCGAATCTCATTGTGACGGCGGATATGCGCATCAAGGTCGAATTTCAGTATTCGACGAGCCGGTTCACGCGGACGCTTGCCGGGGTTGAAATGGAGATGAATTTCCTTCAACATCCCGAAACGACGGAGCGCGGCATGTCCGGTCGATTCGGGATTTCGGTGATCCGGGAGGCGGACAGCCGGGATTTCAGCGAGGAATTCGGATTCGGCGCGGAGGATTCTCTGGCGCTTGCGAATGCAGGCGACGGGATGGCTATTGCCGGAGCGGCTCAGCGCGTCGAGTTCGATCCGGAAGCGCCGTACATTCAGTACCGCAGGGAGATTCGGCCTGGAGTCGATACGATATATGTGGCGCTTGACCGGGCGCCTCTCCCTTCGGAAGCCGTGTTTCGCGTGCGATTCACGCATGTAGGCGAAGGACTCGGCAGTTACGAGCGCACGGGCCGGGCCGTCAACGGTATTCTGTACGAGTATCGTGGGCCTGGTATGGGGAGTTACCTTCCGGTGCGTCTTCTTCCCAAGCCCGAAATGCACCGCATGATCGATATGCGGGGCGCCTTCTCGCCCATACCCGCTTTCGAAGTGTTCGGCGAGTGGGGCCGCAGCTTGAATGACGGGAATCGTTTGTCCACGCTGGACGCCTCCGACGATATCGGGGACGCCGTGCTTGCCGGCGTACGCCTGAAGCCGTCTTCTCTTGGCGGCGTCCGGTTGTCCGGAGAAATGCGCCGCAGGCATGTGGCCTCCTCTTTCGCTGCGTTCGATCGAATCCGCCCGGTTGAATTCGAGCGCCGGTGGAATATAACGTCCCGGCGTAATCCCGGCGTCGGCAGTCTTGCAGCGGATGAGACGATCGATGAAGGCAATCTGCGATTCGATTTTCTTGAGGATTCGAATGTGCGGGGCGAATTGGGGCGGATTGCGTTGGGGGATGGGTTCGAGGCGGATCGCCGCGCAGCCTATGTGGCGGTGCATGAAGGCAGGCTGCCCCGGCTCGATTACCGGGCCGAGGCAATTACCGCCAACGATTCGGTAGCGGACGAACGAGGCCGGTGGTTCCGGCAATCGGGTTCCATGGAGTATCCGTTGGGCGGCGGGCGACTGTCGCCGCGTATCGAATTCGAGCACGAAGATCGGATGCAGGAGGCGGTCGGAGCGGACAGTCTGCTGCGTCCGTCGTTTCGGTTTCTGGAGGTGCGTCCGGGTCTGGCCTGGAAAGACGGCGCCTTCGGGGTGGCGACTTTTGTCGAACGCCGCGTGGAGGACAACTGGATTGCGGGCAGCGTGAAGCCGGCCGCCGCTTCATGGACCGGACGCACGACGTTCGAGTGGCGGCCTTCTTCCGTGCTGGACGCGGAAGGAAGCGTCGGTTTTCGCGCGCGGCGGTTCACCGAGCGCTTCCGCATAGAACAGAACAGGAAGGACGCCGAGTCCGTCTTGTTGAAACTCAGCGGGGTGTGGCGCCCGTTTTCCCGGGCTGTCCAGGCGAATGTGTTGTACGATGGCATGACGGAGCGCTCGCCTGTCTTGCAGGAGATATACATACGTACCGGCCCCGAGATCGGGCAATTCGTTTGGGAGGACGGAAACGAGGACGGCCTTGTACAGATCGACGAACTGCTTCCGGAACGGTTGCCGAACGAGGGTTCCTACGTGCGAACCTACATTCCCTCGGATACGCTTGTATCCGTAGTGAACGTCCGGAGCCGTATCCGGCTGGAACTGGATCCGCAGCGGGTATGGGGCCGTTCGGACAACCGCTGGAAACGAAGGCTGTCGCATGTCGCGGCGCGGACCGTGATCGAAGTGCAGGAAAAAACGAGAGATCCGAACACCACATCCATATACCTGCTGGACCTGAACCGATTCCGGAATGCCGAACACACGATGAACGGGCGATTCCGTCTGGGGCAGGACATTTTCCTGTTTCGATCCAGTCCGGATTACGGATTGGACCTTTCCTTGAACCGGCTTCGCAGCCTGAGCGAGCTTGCTGCCGGTCAGGAGGAACGGTTTGTGGACGGCTGGCGCATGGAAGGGCGCTGGCGTCCGGGGCCGAACTGGGGGCTGCGGGCCGTGGTTGCCGGCGAGCAGGATCGTCTTGCGAGCGACGCCTTTGCTTCGCGCCGCTATGACGTGTCCGGATTTCGCCTGGAGCCGGAGGTTTCCTATGCTGTTTCGGACCGTGTGCAGGTGATAACCTCTGCCTCGTACGGGCGAAAAAAGGATGATTTCGGCGCGCGTAGCGCACAAATTCTGAAAGCCCCGGCGGAACTCCGGTATACGATTCCTCGGAAACTGCAGACCACCTTGCGCGCAGAAGTCGCCCGCGTGCGGCTCGATGGCGAGGCTCTCGGTCTGGCCCGGTTTGAATTGACGGACGGCAGGGGCCCCGGCTGGTCGAGTTTGTGGTCTTTCCGCGCCCGCTACACCGTGAACCAATACCTCCGGGCGACTTTTTCGTACGATGGGCGCGCGCCTGCCGCCGCGCCGGTCATCCACACGATGCAAATCCAGATGAGCGCATTGTTCTGATGGTTTCATGTCCTGCCGCCGACTCGGCCTTCGGTCGCCTTTTGTTCCGGCAACAATGCTTCCGCCCGGTTATATTGCGGCATGAGCGTGGCGATGTGCGCAACCATATACCAACCGGGAAAAAGCAATGGAGGACACGAACGTACGAAACACCGGGTTGACCCGGCGCAGGTTCATCCAGTCATCGGCAGCAGCAGCGGGCGCCTCTGCGCTCATGCGTTCCGGGAATTTCGCCTGGGCGGCGGGGTCGGACGCCATGCGGGTCGGTCTGGTCGGGTGTGGCGGACGCGGCACGGGCGCTGCAGTGAATGCCGTCGAGGCGGCAGAGGGAATCGAGGTGTACGCCATGGGCGATCTCTTTGAAGACCGGCTGGAAGATTCCCGGCGGCGCCTGCAGGAGCATATCGGCGACCGACTCAATGTGACGGACGAACGCACGTTCACCGGGTTCGACAACTACCGGCACGTGATCGACAGCGATGTGGAATATGTAATTCTCGCCACGCCGCCGGGATTTCGTCCTGTGCAGTTCCGCTACGCGGTCGAATCCGGCAAGCATGTGTTCATGGAAAAGCCCACGCAGGTCGATGTGGCCGGATACCGGTCGATCGTTGAGGCGGGCGAATTAGCCGACGAGAGGGGGCTTTCCGTGGTGGCGGGTACGCTCTACCGCCGCCAGCCCAGCTTCATGGACGCCGTGGCCGAGATTCACGGGGGACTGATCGGCGAGATCACGGGCGCCTATGCCTATTACATGACGGGTCCCATCTGGCTGCGCCCGCGTCTTCCCGGTATGTCGGATATGGAATGGCAATGCCGGAACTGGTATTACTTCACCTGGCTTTCAGGGGACCACATCGTGGAGCAGTTCGTGCATAACCTCGACGTCATCCAGTGGGTTATGGGGCAGGTACCCGAGCGCGCCATCGGTATGGGCGGGCGCCTTTCGCGCGTCGATCCTTCCTACGGACACATTTACGACCACTTTTCGGTGGAATATGCTTTTTCCGGCGATGTCCGCGTAGAGGCGAAGTGCCGCCAGTTCGAGGGGGCTACCGGGCGCGTTACGAACCGCATCGTCGGCACGAAAGGGGTAGCCGATCTGCATCCTGACAGTTCGATCATACGCTCGCACGACGGGGGCGTGCTTTTCCGCCGCTCCGAAAAGGGCAACAATGCCTATGTGGTCGAGCATACGGACCTTATTGCAGCCATTCGGGCGGGACAGCCTGTCAACGAGACGCGCCAGATAGCGGACAGCACCATGATTGCCGTGCTTGGACGCGAGAGCGCCTACACGGGGCAGCAACTGACCTGGGAGGATATGCTGACCGCCGATATGGATCTGGTACCGAACACGCTGTCTTTTGGAGATATGCCTCCCGCGCCGGTGCCGGCGCCAGGGCGTACCCGTCTCAATCGATCGTTCCTCGCCAGTGCAGGCGAGTAACACCATAGCAACTCGCTACACACTATGGACAGACGACATTTTCTGGGTATGCTGGGAGCCGCTTCGGGCGGCGTCGCAGGCTTTACAGGTACTGTTCCCGGCTTCACGATGGGTGCATCCTCCCGTGTCACGACGCGTTCGCCTTCCCGTACATCCATGCCGGGGATCTCCAAAGCCGTGAAGTACGATATGGTGCATGCGGAGGGCTCCGTCCGGGACAAATTCATGTTGCTTTCGGAGCTGGGATTCGACGGGGTGGAAATGGGCAGTCCGAACGATCTGGTGCAGGAAGAAGTGGTTGCGGCTTCCCATGCAGTTGGCTTGCCGATTCACGGGGTAGTGGACATGGTGCACTGGAACAAGACGCTCTCGGATCCGGACCCCGCTATCCGGGAAGAAGGGTTGGAGGGGCTCCGCATTGCTCTTAACGATGCAGCGGCCTACGGCGCCTCCACGGTATTGCTCGTACCCGCTGTCGTCCAGGAAAACGTTTCCTACGACGATGCATGGCGGCGTTCGCAGGCCGAAATTCGCAAGGCCCTGCCGGAAGCCCGTTCATTGGGCGTCCGTATTGCTATCGAGAACGTCTGGAATAATTTCCTGATGAGCCCGCTCGAATTTGTCCGGTACATCGACGAATTCGAAAGCGGTTGGATCGGGGCGTATTTCGATATCGGCAACGTGGTCACGTTCGGCTGGCCGGAGCACTGGATTCGCATTCTCGGCGACCGCATTCTCAAGCTGGATGTGAAGGAGTTCAGCCGTCAGAAGCGCAATGAGGAAGGGATGTACGCCGGTTTCCGCGTTCCGCTCGGCGAAGGAGATGTCAACTGGTCCGCCGTTCGCAAGCACTTGGCGGACATTGGTTTTACCGGCTGGGCCACCGCAGAAATTCCAGGAGGGGGGCGTGAGCGGCTCGAAGAAATCGCTCGCCGAATGGACCAGGTGCTTTCTTCTTCGTGACGCTCCGCATCCTGCAAACAGGCGGGGACGAACGGAACACGGTTTACAAATTGGCGCTTCCTTGTCCGGCCAAGGATCAGGCCACGATCGTGAATATTCCGCGATCAACCGGATTTTTTCTAAGGGGCTTGATAATGCCCATATCCCGTCCTATCATCCAATAATGCGCCCAATGGGGGCGCATTATTTTTTTCGCGCTGCATGGAGGTGTGGAGTAGCCGATTTGCTCCTTTCGCTACAGGGCGCCTTTTTCTCATTTTATCCGGCAGTACCCATGAAGGTAACGGCAATGACCACAGCTATCTTTTCGCGCGGACGTTTTGTTGTCCTGACGCTCTTGGCGTTATTTGTCCTTCCGAGCAGCAGCCTACTGGCTCAAGACAGGCTTTTTGCGCCTTTTGCCGGGAAGCAACAAGCATTAAATGCCGAGCAGGAGCGAAAATTCCGCACGTTCGAACAACAGGAAACGTCGGGACACATCGAACTGGTGCGCATCGACGATCTCCTTCCGGCTTTTCGTAGAGGCAAGCTTGTGATCAATCTTCCGAGCCGAGATGAGGAATTCGTCGCTGAGCAAGCTGGCGAAGAGCATCATCCCCCCGACACCTATCTCTGGCGCGGGAGACTGCTTTCGGGAAAGGGCAGTGTAGTTCTGGTTCAAAGCCCTGGAGAGGTCACAGGGGTTATCGATTTGGAAGGAGGCCAATGGTATAAAATCGAACCTCTGGGAGGCGGCCTGCATGCCCTGATCACCGTGGATATGAGCCGGTTTCCAATGGGTGATGACACGCCTCCGGATGCGAATGACGGGGAGAGGCAAGATGAATCTCCTCGGCCGGCTTTGCAAAAGACGGGTTCGAGCAATGTGACGCTCGACGTATTGGTGCTTTACACGGACGATGCCTCTAGGGCCGTAGGAAACATTTTCAATACCGCAATAACGGGCATCGATCAAGCGAGGACAGCATACCGAAACAGCGGCATCACAAGCAGTCAACTCAATATCCACCGTATTCGCACTATGAGCCTCATCAATTTCCAGGAAACTAGCAATAGTGGAGCGACCGTGAACAGTCTGGCAAGTAACTGGGAAGCGAATAACTTACGCAATACCTGGTCTGCTGACGTGGTAGTCTTGTTAACCGATGGAAACTATGAAAATGGCGGCACATACGGCAGAGTGCGAGCCATCGGCCCGTCGAATAGTTATGCTTATGCGGTCGTAGAGGCTGAGCATGCTACAGGAAGATTCACTTTCGCACACGAAATCGGTCACCTTCAAGGAGCACATCACCAGCAATGCTCAATTTATGGCCACGCGTGTGACGACGCGCCCGGAAGCGCCCACGGATACGGATGGGCGATCAGTGGAGGAGGCTATAACTGGACGATCATGCACGCGCTAGGGCGTCTAGGTAATCGAATTCAACGGTTCTCAAATCCCAGTGTATCCTATAATGGCATAGCAACGGGCACCAGCAATAACAACGTCGCACAGAAGCTTCGAAATACCGCCTCTACGATGGCTAATTTTCGAACGCCGCCCCCGCTTTCGTCGGTGTCGATCTCGGGTCCGGATTATTTAGCTGCAGGCCAACAAGCCACCTGGACAGCCTATGCGTCAGGCGGCCGGCCGCCTTACAGCTACCGGTGGAGCAAGATGCGGCACTGCGATAATAATGCTCCGCTGGGTATACGGGAAGTCCCCTGCAATGGTTGGGGCTCTGCTGGCGGCGGTCGCAGCTTCACAAGCAGCTTCAACAGTTCGCATCGCCTCAAGCTCACCGTCACCGACGACGGCCGCCGTATCCCAATGACTGTTTACAAGGAGATCTTGGTCACGGAGTATGGATCGCCCCACGACCCGGAGGGCCCGCCGGAGGGCCCATTGTACAAGCAAACGGCCGGCGAGGCGTCGCAGAATTCGTCGTTGACGGCTCTGCAGGAGACGTACGCGCTGGCGAGTAACTACCCGAATCCCTTCAATCCGTCTACGGAGATCCGATTTACTTTGCCGGAGGCCTCGGCGGTTTCACTCATTGTCTACGATGTGATGGGACGCGAGGTGGAACGCCTTCTCGATAAGACCCTGGGAGCCGGTTACCATGAAGCGAGGTGGGATGCAACGGGCCTGCCCAGTGGAATCTATCTCTATCGGATCGAGGCAGGGTCCTTCGTGCAAACCAGGCGTATGACCTTGCTCAAATAAGCTGCCTTCGTACGACATTACTCAACGGTGATCCATATGCCGCGTTATACCCTGCTACTTGCCGGCTGTATCCTGTTGACATCCTCGGCAACGGCGCAAACAGCGCACTCTCCCCGGTTGAATGTATCCGTGCAGGGCGGGGACATCCGAAATTTTCAGCCTGAGGATGAGGGCCAATCCCTCTACGAATTCTATCGGGAAGTGCAAATTACGAGCCGGCCTTTTTCGATCGCCCGCGGGATTTTCTTAGAGGGTGGCCTACACTGGGGGTATTGGGACGATGAAGTGCGTGAGGATAGGAGTAGTAGGGCCCCTTACGGACTTTGTGGTCCGCCGGAAGAACCTCCATGCCCTATTCCCGTCTATTCTCATAGCAGCCATATTGCCGGAGTCCGCTTGTACGTGGTCTCTACACAAATTCCTCTTGTTTCCCTGAGCCTGTTCAGCGGCCTATCCTGGCACTCTGCTAGTGGTGATCATATAGACATTTCCTACATGTGCACAGAGAGCAGAATTCCCATTTCCCATTGCACGCTTGACTTTTTTTACGACCATGATTTTGTAGACGGTTATTGGGGTAGAAATTATCACGAACGCTTCAAGGCCTTGGAAGTCGGTCTACGCGTAGCGGTTCCCGTCGGCAACAGGCTGGCGGTTACTACAGAAGCGCAGAAGTACATTCATCATTTTATGGTGGAGCGTATTTCTCATACCAAAAACCGGTTTGTTTACAAACTGGGGCTTTCCTTTGGGTTTTTTTAACTCGACCGAAAGACTGCGCCAGGAAATAACAGGGCGCTATTGCGCTCCTCTTCGAGTTCTTCCCGTGTAACGTACCTGCCCTGCTACATCAACGCGTTGCCGGAGAAGCCCCTGGCAACGATTCGCCTACCGGATTCCCGGCGTTTCGCCTCCACTTCTTTTTTGGTTGGCGGCAAGGGAGTTATGGTGAATACGTTTCGTAAAATTGCGAAAGGGGAACGCATGGAGGTTATATAAAAACAAGGATCAATCGGCGGGTAGGCGTGTTGCGCCATAAGCCACCCACAGCGGTTCAACAGATCGCCGGGTGCGAAAGGGCCTGTGCCTGCGCTTATCCGGCGATAGGCTCTTTAATGGACGGGTCGGCAAACTCGTCGTACTGCACGCGCCGGATGGCGATGCCTGCATCGGCCAATTTACCATCCAGGTTTTCATATCCCCGATCAAGGTGATAGACGCGCAGCACATGCGTTTCACCTTCGGCAACCATGCCGGCCAATACCAGGGACACTCCGGCCCGCAGGTCGGTGCTCATCACCGTTGCTCCCTGCAAGTGATTCCCTCCGGCGATAAAGACTTCGTTCTGCACGACGATAGCGTTTGCTCCCATCCGGTGCAACTCGGGAATATGTTTGAATCGGTCGAAATATACGGTGTCACGGACCCGTGCATTGCCGGACGCCTGGGCCAGCAGGACGGTCCATTGGGCCTGTAAATCAGTAGGGAAGCCTGGATATACGCCGGTTTCTATGGATACGGGCAGGAGTTTGTCCGGGGCGGTAACATCTATGTAGTCGTCCCCCGGCTCGTAGCCTGCGCCTGTTTGCGTAAACGCATCGACGAAGGCGTCTCCAAGGTGTTCGGGAGCCGCGTTCGTGATACGAACGGGCTGGCCCGGCTTTCCCGCAATGGCCGCGGCGATCATAAAGGTGCCCAGTTCGATACGGTCCGGCGCATTATGAAAATTCACTGGAGACAGTGTATGCACGCCTTCGATGTCGATCGTATCCGTTCCGAGTCCCTTAATACTGGCGCCCATTTTTTGGAGCATTTCCCCGAATACCACGACATCCGGTTCGCGAGCGGCATGCTCGATTCGGGATGCGCCTCGCGCCGTGACAGAGGCCAACAAGAGATTGATCGTTGCTCCCACACTGGACGGATTCATGCGGAATGTTCCTCCGTTCAGGCGTCCTCCTTTTGCTTCCGCTACGACATATCCGTGATCGAGGCGAATGTCCGCACCCAAAGCTTCCATACCCTTGAGGTGCAGATCCACGGGGCGCGGCCCCCAGGCGCATCCTCCCGGAAGCGACACGCGGGCATGGCCGCAGCGCCCCAGCAGCGCGCCAAGCATGTAGAAGGAGGCACGCATCTTCTTCACCAGTTCGTAGGGGGCTTCCGGGTAGTTTACCCCGCTTGCGTCCACCGTCATTTCGTTCCGGGCTGCGTCGAATTGGACAGCGGCCCCGGAGATACGCAAAACGTGCGCAAAGGTCTTGACGTCTCGCAGGTTGGGAATACGGGACAGCACGGACGTGCCGTCTGCAAGGAGCGCAGCCGCCATCAGCGGCAGCGCCGTATTCTTGGAGCCGCTCACAGACAGGGAGCCGGAGAGCGCATGTCCGCCTTCTATGATAAGTTTGTCCATAGCTCGTAATATACCGCACACCGTCCGGGATTCCATGCGTCGGACAATATGGAAACAGGCTATGAATCCGATTCGGTAAAAGGGTATTTTGACATGTTCCACCCTGGCGCCCACGAACCACCCGCATTATGCATCCCGTCTACCTCGATCATGCCGCCACGACGCCGCTTGACGCGCGCGTGCTCGAGGCCATGCAGCCTTTCTTCGGGGAGCAGTTCGGCAATGCCTCTTCGGTGCATGCCCTGGGCAGGCAGGCGCGTTTCGCGGTCGAGGAATGTCGCGAAAAGGTGGCGGCCCTTCTGGGCGCCGAACCGGGAGAGATTGTTTTCACGAGCGGGGGCACGGAGTCCAACAACATGGCGCTTGGGGCCGCATCCGGCGGTGTGCTGACCTGTGCCGCCGAGCACGAATCGGTGCTTCGTTCCGGGGAAGCCTTGCAATCTTTCGGCAGGACCGTGCATATGTTGACGCCCGGCAGGTTCGGCGCCGTCTCGGCTGAGGACATCGCCCGGGCGCTTGACAGCGAGGCCTGCGCCGGGGTGACGCTTGTTTCCATCATGCATGCGAACAACGAGACGGGCGCCCTGTCGCCGGTTCGCGGAATCGCCGAGATATGCCATGCGAAGGGCCTGATATTCCACTGCGATGCGGTGCAGACGGTGGGCTACGCCATGTTCCCCGCAGCGGATCTGACGACGCTCTCGGGACACAAGTTTTATGGCCCGAAGGGCATTGGCGCCTTGTTCGTACGCGGCGGGATCGATGTGGGGCCTGTGCTCCGGGGGGGCAAGCAGGAACGCGGGCGTCGGGCGGGCACGGAAAATGTGGCGGCCATTGCCGGCTTTGCCAAAGCGCTGGAACTTGCCTTTGACGAAGGGGAATCCCGCAAGCGGCATGCCGAAGCGATGCGAGACCGGCTCCGAACCGGCATACAAGCCGTGGCCGGGGCAACGGTCCGCATCGTTACCCCTTCCGATTCCGACGAAGCGGCGCCGCATATTCTCGGTGTGGTGGTTCCGCCCGTAAACGACCGACCCATAGACGGGGAAATGCTGCTCCTGAACATGGATATGGAAAACATCTGCGTATCCGCCGGCTCCGCATGTACGAGCGGCGCCCTCGAGCCCAGCCATGTACTGATGGCCATGGGGATGGATCGCGACACCGCGGCGGCCTTCCTGCGTTTTTCGGTGGGCAGGAACACGACGCACGAAGACGTGGAACGAGCTATCGAAGCGCTTGATCGCGTCTTGCGCCGGATGATCCGCATGCCCGAAAGCTCATGAGCGCCGCCCTCGTCGTGTTTGCAAAACTTCCGGTTCCCGGCCAGGTCAAAACCCGCCTGACGCCGCCGCTTTCTCCGGAGGATGCCGCCCGTCTCTATGGAGCTTTTCTGAAGGATGCGCTGGATCGGTACCAAGGCCTAGGGGTGACGCTTCGCCTGTATCTGGCGCTTGACGAGTCGCCGGGTAGCGGCATGCCAGCCCGACAGGGGGATATGTACTCCCGACAGGGGGATATGTACTCCCAACAGGGGAATATGTACGCCCAATGGGTCGGGGAGAACGTATTTCGCCAAAGGGGGGAGGGCCTCGGAGAGCGCATGCAGCAGGCTTTCGAGGAAACGTTCGCTGCAGGGCGCCGCCGCGTTATCCTGATCGGGACAGATCATCCCACGCTGCCTTCCGAATGGATACAGGAGGGTTTTTCGCTTCTTGGAAGGCAGGGCGCCGTCGTGCTTGGTCCCACCGGGGACGGAGGATTTTACCTGATCGGGATGAACGAATCGTTTCCTGAGATATTCGAAGGGATGACCTACAGCCACGAGGCTGTTTTCGAACAGACCGCGGCCCGCGTTGCCTCATGCGGCGCTTCGTTGCAGACGCTTCCGCAATGGTACGATGTGGATACGTTCGACGATCTGAAACGACTTGTCGCGGATATGCGGCGGGAAAGCGCAGGCGCGATGCGGACCCGCGCAATGCTCCAGCGCCTTTCCGAACGATACGAAGGGCTGGCGTAAGGGAACGGAGGCAGGGGGATGGGGCCACGGGCAGCGATTCTCCTGCCCCGATACATGACGAAAGGCCCCGGCGCCTGTACGGTACCGGGGCCCTTCTGTGTATTCCTCGCGATAACCTGCCTGGACAGCGAGGACTTTCGCACGGACTACAAGGAAATTCCAAAAACGAGGAAGCTCTTTTCGTCCGTGGGATTCAGTATGTACGAGACGCTTACAGGCAGCTCGAACTTGTCTGTGATCGGGATGCTTTTGGAGGCGCCCAGCGCCATGTCAATGATGCTGAACCCATCGGTTCCATAGAACGCGCTCTCTCCAGCGGAAGCGCCGATTCCGAACGACATCTCCACTCCGCCTACGGCGAAAGGTACCGATGCATTGAGATACAGCGAATTATCCACATCGTTGTGGGCCATGTATGCGGCATAGAGCGTCACCGGAAAAGAATCCGTGCCATTGAACGAGACATACGGCTCGATCCAGTGCCCCCCTTCGCCGTCGCCGCTAAAGTTGAAGAACCCGATGAGCTCTTCTTCATCTTCATCGTGGTCGTGATCGTGGTCATCGTGTGTGGCATTGGGGAAGTAATAGTCGGTAATCCCTACGGAAAAGGCCCCGGCCGAATACCCGATCCACAGGTCGTGCTCGTTCGCGTCGGCCGAACCGGGATTCGTGGCGTACGACGCCCAGGTTCCTATCTCCAATCCGCCGGAACTGAAGGTGAGTGCGGGCTGGACACTGGCGGATTCACCAAAATCGACGCCTCTCCATACATAACGGCTTACGATATCGGCGCCGAAACTGAATTCCTGCGCGGAAGCCGGCAGGGACCAGGAAAGGGCGAACGCCAGGGCAAGGATGGTAAGAAGTTTCTTCATGACGGATAACCGGTGTGGTTGTTTGTGATGCTGTCTGGATACAGGGTTGTTCGGCGAGGGGTCGAACGGATCGCGTTCGCGGCCCCCGTTGAAAAAGGACAGGCCGCAAGGAGCAACGCCATGTCACATTTCCGGAGCGAGTTCAGTTCTTGTCAAGCAACGTTGTTTTTCGCCGATAAGCGAAGATTTTTTACTAAAATACCTTATTAAAGTAGGAAATAAACCCCCAATACTTCAATAGATGATCCGGATAAAAGCGCTTTCCCGAATGCCTTGTTTTAAAAAAAGCGCTTTTTTAGCCCGTTACAGGGCATGAAGTGTTTGTGAAGCAATGGGGGCGGGTATTTTCGCAATGAAGAACTTACAAAGCATCCGGTTTTTCACTTGATAGGTTCGTCCAAAATCGCGTTATTATATAGCCTGTAGCGTTAAGCGTTAGTTGCCCTGTTATATCCGAATTACTTGTTCCGTACGGCGTGTCGCTCTCGTTACGGATCGTTCGACGGGTAGAGAACGTATATACGTTACGGATACATAAGGCATAGGGCAGACCAACTATGGCTCGGACCATGACGCAACACTCCCGCAAACGGATAGCGCTTCGGCGCGCAGGCAGGGAAATTTCTCGTGTCCTGCGGGGAGCGGCATGCGTTGCCGACGGGCAGCCGGCGTCGGTTGTTCTCTTCCTTCCCGGTCTCATTATTATTACGGTTTAGCCGGGACCGGCCGATCCTTCGCACCTCTCCAGTATGCATGATGGCATCAATCGGACAGTGAAGGATTGGCCTTCACGCCGCACGTTAACAAGATGCCCATGCACGCTTTCGAAGAAACGCACCTGAACGCTGAAGCCAGCGGTTCGTATTTTAACAAGTCTATACGTACGGCTTGTTACCCGTGCATGGCCTGCGCATCGTACGAGCCGTTCGTTGGAGCGCCAAATAACGAAGGAAAAAAACCGGTCGGAATCAATGCCTGATAGGCAAGTAAGCAGCATACCGCAACATGCGCCGTCGGTTAACGGCGCACAACGCATGAGCGGTGCGGAGATTTTTCTGCGTTCGCTGGATGCAGAGGGCGTAGAGGTGGTGTTCGGTCATCCTGGCGGAGCCGTCATCAAAATCTATGACGAGATGGCTCGCATCAAGCCGAATTTCAAGCATGTGCTGGTGCGTCATGAGCAAGGCGGCGCCCACGCTGCCGAGGGATACGCCAAGGCGACAGGCAAGGTGGGTACGGTGCTTGTAACCAGCGGACCCGGTGCCACCAACACGGTGACCGGCATTGCGGACGCGTATATGGATTCGGTGCCCATTGTCGTTTTCACCGGGCAAGTGCCGACCCAACTCATCGGGAACGATGCGTTTCAGGAATGCGATACGATCGGCATCACCCGCAGTATCACGAAGCATAGCTTCCTCGTGCGCGATGTGCGGGATTTGGCCCCGGCTGTGAAGAAGGCGTATTACATTGCCCGGACGGGGCGGCCCGGCCCCGTCGTCGTGGATTTGCCCAAGGACGTGCTTCTGGCCGAAACCGAATTCGAATACCCTAAAGAGGTCAACCTGCGTGGCTATCGCTTCAAGGACAAGGGCGATGAGGCCAAGATCCGGCGTGCCGCGGCCATGATTGCCGAGGCGAAGAAGCCCCTGTTCTATGTGGGGGGCGGCGCCGTGAATTCGAATGGATCGGATGTGTTGACCCGGATTGCCCGGAAGGCGCGCATTCCGGTCACAACCACGCTGCACGGACTCGGAGCGTTCCCCGAGAACGACGAGCTTTCGGTGGGTATGCTCGGTATGCATGGCACATGGTACGCCAACATGGCGGTGCAGAATTCCGATCTGTTGATCGCTGTCGGAGCGCGGTTTGACGACCGGGTGACGGGTAAGCTCGAATCCTGGGCGCCGCATGCGAAGATCGTCCATATCGATATCGATCCCTCCTCGATCTCCAAAAATGTTTATGTGGATTGCGCCATTGTGGGGGATGTACTCGATGCGCTCACGCGTCTTGAGCCGCTCGTTGAGTCGTGTAATACCGGGGAATGGCTCGAACAGGTGGAGGCCTGGAAAGAAGAATGCCCGCTGATCTACGATCAGGTGGACGGGCGCCTTCGTGCGCAGTATGTACTCGAGCGCCTTCGGCGCCATACGCAAGGGGAAGCGATCGTGGTGACGGATGTGGGCCAGCATCAGATGTGGGCGGCCCAGTATTTACGGTTCTTGCATGCGCGCACGCACATTACGTCGGGCGGCCTCGGCACGATGGGTTTTTGTTTCCCGGCAGCAATGGGCGCCGCCTTCGGCATGCCGCACAAGACGGTTGTTTCGATCAGCGGCGATGGGGGCTTTATCATGAACGCACAGGAACTATGTGTCGCCGCCGCGCACGGGCTGCCGATCAAGGTGGTCATCATAAACAATAATTTTCTCGGCATGGTGCGGCAATGGCAGGAGTTGTTCCACGAAGAGCGCTTCAGCCATACCGATCTGTCCGATACCAATCCGGACTTCGTCAAGCTTGCAGAGGCGCATAACTGTGTGGGCCTGCGAGCGGAGACTCCGGACGAAGTCGATGAGGTTATCCGGAAGGCATGGGCCGTGACCGATCGTCCTGCCGTGATGGAATTTCGTGTCACCAAAGAGGAAATGGTATTCCCGATGGTGCCTGCGGGCGCCTCTACCAACGAAATGATCACGAAGCGCCTGACGCCTGACGCCTTCGTATGACGAACATTCCATAAGGAAGTCGCCATGAATGAGCACGACACACTGACCGCGCAACAGATTTTCCGGAAGAAGGCCCAGGGAGAACCCATCGGGCCGGGCGAGCAAGCGCGCCGCCACCGGCATATCATTGCCGTTTTGCTCGAGAATTCGATCGGGGCGCTGAACCGCGTCATCAATTTGTTCTCTGCCCGCGGCTTCAATCTCGAAAGCGTGACGGTCGGAGAAACAGATGAACCCTCGGTTTCCCGCATGACCATCGTCACGACAGGCGAAGACCGCATCATTGCACAGGTGAATCGTCAACTGAACCGGTTGGTCGATGTGCTGGATGTGGCGGATCTGACATCGGAGGAGTACGTCGAGCGCGAGTTGTGCCTGCTGAAGGTCTCGTATACCTCCGACAACCGTGTCGAACTGCTCGATACGCTCAAGATTTTCAATGGCAAGGTTGTGGATATCACGACGGACACGATGACCTTCGAACTCGCCGGCCCCACCAAGAAGATCAATGCCTTCATCGGGATGATAAACCGTTACGGGATTGAGGAAATTGCGCGGAGTGGCCGCGTGGCCATGAAACGAGCACTGCTTTTCGGCGATTGAGTCGGTTATTCATAAGGGGCGAAAGCAGCCCGTATATATCACCCGCAAACGAGCATAGCACAAAGATGGGAGTTAACGTTCACTATCGGGCCAATCCCGATCTCGTACGGTCGCGGCGCGTCGCCGTCATAGGATACGGAAGCCAGGGGCATGCCCATGCCCTGAACCTGCATGACAGCGGCGTTGAGGTGGCGGTCGGGCTGCGCGAGGGTTCCTCGTCGCGCGCGGAAGCCGCCGCCAGGGGCCTGCGCGTCATGAGTATCTCCGACGCGACCGCATGGGGCGATCTTGTTGTGATGCTGGTGCCGGACCAGCATCAGAAGCAGGTGTACGAGGCCCACATGGCCGAGCATATGACGCCGGGCAAGTCCCTGGTTTTCGGCCACGGTTTCAACATTCACTATGGTCAGATCACGCCGCCGGAAGGGGTCGATGTGTTCATGGTGGCTCCCAAATCGCCGGGCCACCTGGCGCGCCGCGTATTCGAGGAGGGCAAGGGGGTGCCTTGCCTGGTGGCTGTCGCACAGGACGCATCGGGCGCTGCACTGGATATGGCGCTGAGTTATGCGGAAGGCATAGGCGGCATCCGGGCAGGGGTTATCGAAACCACCTTCAAGGATGAAACGGAAACCGACCTCTTCGGGGAACAGGCTGTACTCTGCGGCGGCGCGGAAGAGCTCATCAAGGCCGGTTTCGAAACGCTGACCGAAGCCGGGTATCCTCCCGAGCTGGCGTATTTCGAGTGTCTGCACGAACTCAAGCTCATTGTCGATCTGATTTACGACGGCGGGCTGGAATACATGAATTACTCGATCAGCGATACGGCCGAGTACGGGAATTACACGCGCGGCCCGCGGGTCATCGATGCCTCGGCTCGCAAGCGTATGCGGAAGATTCTCGCCGAAATACAGGACGGAACATTTGCCGAAGAATGGATTGCGGAGAATGAAGCCGGGGGCAAGCAATTGCTTGCCTTGCGCGGCAGGTCCAGGGAGCATCCGATCGAAAAGATCGGCAAACGCCTGCGTGGCATGATGAGTTGGCTGCGCGGCGAACCAAAAGAAGAAGCGCAAGCCGTATAGATTTTGTCTGGTCAGAGGACATACCGTATCGCCTGTTTACCGGGGGACGGCGTTGGGCCGGAAGTTACCCGCGAGGCGCTCCGTATCCTTGCGGAGGCGGGCGACCGGTTCGGTTTCGCCGTGGCGTCCGAAGAGTTTCTCATAGGGGGGAGCGCCATCGATGCGTTCGGTACGCCATTGCCGGAAGTTACGGCAATAGCCTGCCTCGAATCGGATGCCGTGTTGCTTGGGGCTGTTGGAGGGCCTGCCTGGGACGATCTTCATGGAGACCTTCGTCCGGAGACCGGTCTGCTGGGTCTGCGCAGGACGCTCGGCGTGTATGCGAATCTGCGTCCGGTGGCCGTGCCGAATTTTCTGGCGGATGCTTCGCCGCTCAGGCGAGAGGTTGTTGCGGGTACGGATATGATGATCGTGCGTGAATTGACCGGCGGGATTTATTTCGCAGAGCCGAAGGGACCTGTCGAGGGAACGCAGGGCCAGGAAGCCCTCAACACGATGCGTTACTCGCAAGCGGAAATAGAGCGTATCGCTCATGTGGCGTTTACCTGGGCGCGTCGTCGTCGTGGACGGGTCACATCGGTGGATAAGGCCAACGTACTTGAGGTATCCCAACTTTGGAACGATGTCGTGACACAGGTGCATAGCGCCGGCTATCCCGACATAGAACTGGAGCATTTGTATATCGACAACGCCGCCATGCAGATCGTGCGACGCCCATTGGACTTCGATGTGGTGGTGACAGCAAACCTTTTTGGCGATATTCTCTCCGATCTGGCCGCGACGTTACCGGGTTCGCTCGGTTTGCTTCCGTCGGCTTCGGTAGGGGGTTCCACAGGATTGTTCGAGCCGGTGCACGGTAGCGCTCCCGACATTGCTGGTGAAGGGAAGGCTAATCCCGTGGCCGCTGTGCTGAGCGCCGCGATGATGCTTGAGGAACTGGGCGAGGCGGATGCGTCAGCGGCAATTCGCGAGGCTGTGAGCGAGACCCTCTCTGTAGGCGTACGAACGGCGGATATGCAGGAAGAGGGTTGCAGGATCGTGTCCACCGAGGAGATGGGCGCGTGTATCGCCGACCGTATGCGGCTGGCTGCCGGCAGGCAGCAGAAGGTGGAGGTGGCTGCATGACACGCCATATTGTACAGATTGGCCATGTTGATTTTCTTCGACTTACAAGGCGCCCGACGCAGCATGGGCGGGACGACTTCCTGTCGTCGACGCATCGGGCGCGTGCAATAGCCCCTACGCACTACTTGTAAAAGGAACCGTCGAGGAATTCCTCCAATGAAAGACAAAGTAACCATATTCGATACGACGTTGCGCGACGGCGAGCAGGCGCCGGGCGCATCCATGACGATTCATGAGAAGGTCCGCATCGCCCGGCAACTTGTAAAACTGAATGCAGGCGTGATCGAAGCCGGCTTCCCGATCTCGTCTCCGGCCCAGTTCGAGGCTGTGGCCAGTATCGTGCGCGATGTACAAGGTCCTGTGATCTGTGCGCTTGCCCGTGCACTTGAAAACGATGTGCATGCCGCCGGCAAGTCACTGTCCGGGGGTGAACGGACAAGGATTCATACGTTTATCGCCACCAGCGACATTCACATAGATGCCAAGTTCGGCAGCGACAGGTACGGCAAAACGCTCCCGGAGAAACGCCGGAACGTCGTGCGGATGGCTCGCGAAGCCGTACAACTCGCGCGGACGTATACCGACGATATAGAATTCAGCACGGAGGATGCGGGACGCACGGACCACGGTTTTTTGTGCGAGGTGATTGCTGCAGCGATCGAGGAGGGCGCCACCACCATCAACATTCCGGATACGACCGGCTATTGTACGCCCACCGAATATGCACGCATGTTCGAGGCTGTTCGCAAGGGTGTACGCTCGACGAAGAATGTGGTGCTCTCGACGCACTGTCACGACGATCTTGGCTTTGCCGTGGCCAATTCCATCGCTGCCGTGCGCGCGGGCGCACGGCAGATCGAGTGTACGATCAACGGCATTGGCGAGCGGGCCGGTAATGCCGCGCTTGAGGAAGTAGTGATGGCGCTGCGGGTCCGGCACGAGCAATTCGGCGTCGACACAGATATCGAGGCTACGCATCTTGCGGAAACGAGCCGCATGGTGTCGGTGGCGACGGGATTTCCGGTGCCGCCGAACAAGGCTATTGTGGGGCGCAACGCCTTTAGCCACGAAGCAGGCATTCACCAGCATGGCGTACTGAAGCGCCGGGATACCTATGAAATCATGCAGGCGGAGGATGTGGGCCAGACGAGCGAACAAATACGCTTGGGGCGACATTCCGGACGCCACGGCTTTTTCAGTCGCCTGAAGCGGATGGGTTTGCATGTCGATGATTCCCGCAAGGACACGCTCTACCAGTTATTTGTTCGCCTTGCGGATCGCAAGAAAGAAATTCACGATGCGGATCTGATTCACCTTGTGCAGGGGAATGCGGAGCATGCGGTTTTACAGCATTACCGGCTGGATAATCTGTCCGTTACGGTTGCCACCGGCAAGCGGCCGAAGGCAGAGGTGGAGGTGTTCAGTGTTGCTGCCGAGAAGCGGTTGACCGCGCAGGGGACGGGCGATGGCCCTGTAGATGCTGTGTATCGCGCCATTAATCATGCGCTCGGCAGTTCGCGCAAACTGGAAAGCTACTCTATTCGATCCGTTTCCGAGGGGACTGGCGCCATTGGCGAAGTGACGGTACTCATACGGGAAAGCGGGGCCTTTTTCAGAGGGCAGGCGCAAAACACGGATGTGATTCGCGCATCTGCGGATGCCTACATCGATGCGCTCAATAATCTGGAAACCTGGCGATCCGACGAGGAGAACATGACCTTTGTCGGCAATGGCATCATGAGTTCGTTCGAGGGAGGCGTAGCATGACGATTACGGAGAAAATACTGGCGCGGCACGCGGGTCGGGATCGGGTGGCGCCCGGAGATAACATCTGGGTGGATGTGGATATCCTCATGACGCACGATGTGTGCGGCCCCCCGACCATCGATATCTTCCGCCGCGAATTCGGAGCCGATGCGGCGCCGTGGGACAAGGAGAAACTGGTGATCATTCCCGATCACTACATTTTTACGAAGAACCACCACGCAAACCGCAATGTGGAGTTGCTTCGGGCCTTTGTCGCCGAGCACGATCTCCCGTATTACTATGATCCGGGTACGCCGAGTTACAAGGGCGTGTGCCACATGGCGTTGGCCGAGGAAGGATTCAACCTGCCGGGTTCTCTGTTGATCGGTACGGACAGTCACACGTGCACTTCCGGTGCATTCGGCATGTTCTCGACAGGGGTGGGCAACACGGACGCTGCGCTTATCATGGGTACCGGCAAGCTCTGGCTCAAGGTTCCCGAAACGATGCGATTCGTGTTCGAGGGGTCTCTCCCGCCGTACCTGATGGCGAAGGATCTGATCTTGCAGGTCATCGGCGATATCGGAACGGATGGGGGCACATACCGCGCGCTCGAATTCGACGGAGAAGCCGTCTACGACCTGCCGGTCCACGAGCGCATGACGTTAACGAACATGGCGATCGAAGCGGGAGGGAAGAACGGGATCATTCCTGCCGACGAAAAAACCTTCGAATATGTACGGGCGCGCACCGATAGGGAGTTTGAGCCTGTCTACGGCGATCAGGATTCCCGGTATCATACGCTCAAGACCTACCGCGTCGAGGACATTGAACCACTTGTGGCGAAGCCGCACAGCCCGGACAACCGGGCGACGGTATCGGAAGTTGCCGGGACGCGCCTGGATCGTGCGTACGTCGGTAGTTGCACCGGCGGTAAGCTGGAGGATTTCGTGGCGGCGGCGGGCATCCTTCGGGGGCAAGAGGTGGTCGTCGACACCTACATCGTGCCGGCGACGACCTGGATCGGCAAGCAGTTACACACGACGAGGGTCGAAGGCGACACGTTGTACGAGATATTCGAACGATCCGGTTGCAAACTCGGTCAGGCTTCCTGCGCAGCGTGCCTTGGCGGACCGTCGGACACGTTCGGGAGGACACACGGCACGGAAGTCGTAATCTCCACCACGAACCGAAATTTTCCCGGGCGCATGGGCAGCAAGAACGCTTCGGTGTATCTGGCGTCTCCCTACACGGTGGCGGCCTCGGCGCTTTCCGGAGTCATTACGGATCCTCGCGAGGTGCTGGTATGAACAAGACGATCAGGGGTGCGGCCTACGTAGTAGGGGACGCTATCGATACGGATCAAATCATCCCGGCGGAGCACCTTGTATACAGTCTGTCCGACCCGGAAGAGCGCAAGTATTACGGGCGCTATGCGCTCAGTGGCGTGCCGCAAGGTCAGCAAGGACTTCCTTACGGGACCCGGCCTTTTACCAGGGACGATACATTTCGAAGCGCCTATGCGATCGTGGTGGGCGGTTCGAACTTCGGGTGCGGGTCTTCGCGGGAGCATGCTCCGTTTGCGTTGCAGGAAGCCGGATGCACTGCCGTTGTGGCTGAGAGTTACGCCCGCATCTTTTATCGCAATGCGGTGGACGGAGGGTTTATCGTTCCATTCGAGTCGATCGAGCGGTTGGTCGAACGTGTGCGTACGGGCGATTTCCTCGAAATCGACACGACGCTCGGCAAGCTCGCCAACCGCACGACAGGAGAGGAATTTCTCCTCAAACCCCTTGGGGACGTGGCCGAGATACTGAAAGCGGGCAATGTTTTCGAATTCGCAAGACAAGCTGGATTTATGCCGACCTGACGCATCGAACAGGGTGTGGCCCGCTATGAGCTGTCGCTACGAGCGATGCCGAAACGGGCAATCAGCAGTCAAAATGGATACCTTCATGTCAGAACATGCCGACGAACCGGTCCTTGTGGAGCTCTTCGACACGACGCTTCGCGACGGTACGCAAGGCGAGCACGTTTCGCTGACAGCCCGCGACAAGTTGCGGATCGCAAAACGTCTTGACCGTTTCGGCATTGGTATTATCGAGGGGGGGTGGCCCGGCTCAAATCCGAAAGACCAGGAATTTTTTGAATTGGCGCGGGATGTGGATTGGGCGCAGGCGCGCATCTGTGCTTTTGGCTCCACGCGCCGCGTACAGTATGCTCCGGAGGACGATCCTAACCTGCAGGCCATGCTGGCAGCGGATACTCCGGTGGTTTCCCTCTTCGGCAAAAGCTGGACGCTCCATGTGGAAGTGGCTCTGGGTGTAACCGGGGAGGAAAACCTTGAGCTGATCCGCTCGTCCGTAGAGTACCTGAAGGAGCACGGCAAGCATGTGGTATACGATGCAGAGCATTTTTTCGACGGGCACCTGAACGACCGGGTCTATGCGCTGGAAACACTGGAGGCCGCTGCTTCGGCGGGTGCGGACGCGTTGGTTCTGTGCGATACGAACGGAGGTACGCTGCCAGGCACGCTGGGCCGGATCGTGGGGGATGTAGCGGGCCGATTCGAAGCGAAGCTCGGCATTCATGCGCACAATGACTCCGGATGTGCTGCGGCCAATTCGATCATGGCGGTGCAGGCCGGCGCCCGGCATGTGCAGGGGACCATCAATGGTATCGGAGAACGCTGTGGCAACGCGGATCTGACCGCGATTGTCCCGGGACTCCAGCTCAAACTCGGATACTCGTGCGTTGCACCGGATAGAATGCGTGAACTCACGGATCTCTCGCATTTCGTATACGAGGTGGCGAACCTCGATCCGGTAGGGCGGTCGGCGTATGTGGGTCGGAGTGCATTCGCCCACAAAGGCGGCATCCATGTGTCGGCGGTAATGAAGGAGCCGGCCGCGTACGAGCATCTCATGCCCGAACAGGTCGGCAACAAGCGTCGGGTGCTCGTGTCCGATTTATCCGGGCGCAGCAACGTTCGCTACAAGGCACAGGAGTTGGGGCTTGATCTGGGTGAAGCGGACGAGGCGGCGCGCGCCGTAAAGCGCATCAAGGATCTTGAGCATCTCGGGTACGAATTCGAGGGCGCCGAAGCTTCGTTCGAATTGCTGCTCCGGCAGATTCAAGGCGAGGAAGCAGAGTTCTTTTCCCTGGAGCGACTCCGGGTTCAGAGTGAGCTCAGCGATGCGGGTGCGGATGCCACCCAGGCGACGGTAGCGCTTCGCGTCGATGGCCGAAGGGAATTGCTCGTGGCCGAAGGCGTGGGCCCGGTAGATGCCTTGTCGAACGCGTTGCGCGGCGTATTGATCGCCTTTTATCCGGGTCTTGAAGAGATGCATCTCGCCGATTACAAGGTGCGCGTGGTGAGCCCCGAAGACGGCACGGCGGCGTATGTCCGCGTGCTTGTTGAGCATAAGAACAGGAACGAGACATGGAATACGGTGGGCGTTTCCACCAACATCCTGGAAGCAAGTTGGCAGGCTATCGCAGACGGCATCCGATATGCGTTGATGCGAAAAGGCGCCAAGCCGATCCACTCCATGAAGGAAGCCCTCGTTCAGCAGGATTGAAGAAGGGCGAAGTACCGAAGCATTATGCAGTTACCACGTATCCGCGAAGGCCTTTACGATTCGTTTTACGAGCACGACGCATGCGGCGTCGGTTTCGTTTGCAATGTGCAGAACGAGCCCGTCCACGATATTGTGCAGAAGGGGCTGGAAATGCTGAACAATCTGGTGCATCGCGGGGCATGCGGATGCGATGACCGGACAAGCGACGGAACGGGTATTCTTCTTCAGATGCCGCACGAGTTTTTAGCGCCCGTGCTGAAAGAACTCGGCGCCGGCGTACGTGCCCCGGGAAAGTATGCGGCCGGCATGGTTTTTTTACCCCGGGACGCCGGTACGCAGACATTTTGCAGGAATATCGTCGAGAAAACCGTTCGGGCGGAAGGGCAAGAATTTCTCGGATGGCGCCACGTACCGATTTGTCCGGATTCGGTGGGGGAAGCCGCCGCAGAAATGCAGCCCGAACTCTGGCAGGTGCTTGTAGGGTGTGGGAAGCAAACAGTGGATCAGGATGCGTTCGAGCGCAAACTGTATGTCATCCGCAAAGTCGTCGAACATACCGTAGCAGGGGCGGATATACCGCGGACGAGCGAATTTTATATTCCCTCGCTATCCTCGCGCACGATCGTGTATAAGGGGATGTTGTTGTCCGAGGACTTGCCCCGATTTTATACCGACCTGATCGATCCTCGCATGAAGAGCGCGCTTGCGATGGTGCATGCGCGATTTTCGACGAATACGCTCCCGAAATGGCCGCTGGCGCAGCCTTTCCGCTTTTTGTGTCACAACGGCGAGATCAACACGCTCCGGGGCAATTTCAACTGGATGAATGCCCGGCAGTCGCTGTTCGAGTCGGAGCTCTTCGGTGATGACATGAAGAAGCTCTTGCCCATACTGACCGAGGGCGCCAGCGATTCGGCAATTCTCGATAATGCGCTCGAATTGTTGTACTTCACGGGTCGTTCGCTTCCGCACGCCATGATGATGCTGGTGCCGGAAGCCTGGGAGTATACCCGGGAGATGAGCGAGGACAAGCGCGCCTTTTACGAGTACCATTCCTGTTTGATAGAGCCGTGGGACGGCCCGGCCGTGTTGCCCTTTACGGACGGTCGGTACATTGGCGCTATTCTCGATCGCAACGGTTTGCGCCCCTCCAGGTTTACGGTCACGAAAGACGGCCTGGTCATTCTTGCCTCCGAGACGGGGGTTCTCGATACGGATCCGGCCGACGTGGTGTCGAAGGGGCGATTGCAGCCCGGCAAGATGTTTCTGGTCGATCTGGAAGAGCACCGGGTCATTGAAGACGAGGAAATCAAGCAAACGCTGGCTACCCGCCGCCCCTATATAGAGTGGCTCCGGGATCACGCCGTACGCCTCCAGGATTTGCCGGATTACGGGAGACCGGCACGGTATTCTCCCGAAGAGCTCCATGTCCGGGAGAAAATGTTCGGCTACACGCTCGAAGACGAGCGTCTACTCATGAGGCCCATGGGGTTGCATGGCAAGGAGGCACTCGGTTCGATGGGAGACGATACGCCCCTCGCCGTACTGTCGGATAAGTCGCGTCTCCTGTACGACTATTTTCGTCAGCTGTTTGCCCAGGTAACGAATCCTCCGCTCGACGCTATCCGCGAAGAGATGGTGACATCCCTGTTCACGCAACTGGGGTCCGAGCGCGATCTTTTCAAAGAGACGCCGCAGCATTGCCGCAAACTGATTCTGAAGCAGCCGATTTTGTCGGATCGGGACCTTGCGCGTCTCCCGAATTCGGGAATCGAGGAATTGAAGACGAAGAAGATCGACATTGTATTCGATGCCGGTAGCGGCGGAGAGGGGCTTCGCAAGGCGCTCGACCATCTGTGCAAAGAGGCGGAGCGACTGGTGCGCGAAGGTTGGTCTGTACTGGTATTGTCGGATCGGGCGGCCGGCCCGGACCTGGCGCCTATGCCGGCATTGCTTGCTACGGGCGCTGTACATCATCGCCTGATTAGCAAGGGTCTTCGCACCCGCGCTTCCATCGTGGTTGAAAGCGGGGAACCTCGGGAGGTGCATCATTTCTGCACACTTATCGGATACGGCGCCGATGCCGTAAATCCGTGGCTGGCTTTGCAGGTGATCGAACGCTTGCTGGAAGGAGAAAAGATTTCCAACACCGAGGCAAGGGTCGGCTACATGGAGTCGGTCGGGAAGGGGATTCTGAAGGTGATGTCGAAAATGGGCATTTCCACGGTGCAGAGTTACCGAGGCGCGCAAATTTTCGAGGCGGTCGGTCTGGCGCAGGATCTCATCGACCGGTATTTCACGGGTACGGCGAGTCGAATAGGCGGTATCGACCTCGATACGGTTGCCGAGGAGACGATGATGCGTCATCGTCAGGCCTGGCCGGATGTCCACCTTGTTTTTTCTAAGGGCTTGGATCCGGGCGGGCGTTATCTCTGGCGGCGCAACGGGGAACACCATTTATTCAACCCCATGACGATCGCGCGCCTGCAGCAAGCAGTGCGTTCCGGAGAAGCTTCCACCTACGAGGAGTATTCCCGGCAGATCAACGATCAAACCAGGCAGCTCGGCACCTTGCGCGGTTTGCTCGTGCTCGACGAAGAGGGGTCAACACCCGTACCGCTTGATGAGGTGGAGCCGTGGACGGAGATCGTCAAGCGGTTCAAGACGGGCGCCATGTCGTACGGGTCCATTTCGAAGGAAACCCACGAGACGCTCGCCATCGCCATGAATCGCCTCGGGGGCAAAAGCAACACGGGCGAAGGGGGCGAGGACCCGGAGCGGTATGATCGCCGCAGTGAAAAGCGGAGTGCGATCAAGCAGGTGGCGTCGGGGCGTTTTGGCGTGACCATCGACTACCTGACGAGCGCCGACGAGATTCAGATCAAGATGGCCCAGGGGGCCAAGCCGGGGGAAGGCGGACAATTGCCGGGAGAAAAGGTATACCCGTGGATTGCGAAGACGCGCCATTCGACTCCGTATGTAGGCCTCATTTCCCCGCCTCCGCACCACGACATTTATTCGATCGAGGATCTGGCGCAGTTGATCCACGATCTCAAGAATTCGAACCCGGATGCACGGGTTACGGTCAAGCTTGTCTCCGAGGTGGGCGTAGGTACGGTCGCTGCCGGTGTGGCGAAAGGCAAGGCCGACCTTGTGTTGATTTCGGGCCACGACGGAGGGACCGGCGCTTCTCCGCAAACCTCCATCATGCACGCAGGGCTGCCTTGGGAGCTTGGCTTGTCGGAAACGCATCAGGTGCTTGTCCGGAATGGGCTCCGGAGCCGCATTCGAGTGGAATGCGACGGGCAACTCAAGACCGGGCTCGATGTGGCGGTCGCATGTCTGCTGGGCGCGGACGAATTCGGCTTCTCGACGGCGCCGCTGGTGGCGATAGGCTGCATCATGATGCGTAAATGCCACCTGAACACATGTCCCGTCGGTATTGCCACTCAGGATCCGGAGCTTCGGAAGAAATTCGAAGGGCAGCCGGAAGATGTGATCAATTATTTCCACTTTGTCGCGGAAGAATTGCGCCAGATCATGGCCCGTCTTGGATTCCGCACGGTGGAGGAAATGACCGGACAGGTTCAGCGGTTGAGAGTTCGCCCCGGTATCGATCATTGGAAGGCCAGGTATCTGGACCTTTCCCCGATTCTCGTGAAGCCAGAGATTCCCGAAGCGCTGCGCAAATTCCGTACAACGGAGCAGGATCACGGCATCGACAAGGCGCTGGATCATCGCCTGATCGAAAGGGCTCGTCCGGCGCTCGAAACGAAGACCCCTGTTGAATTCGACATCGCTATTCGGAATGTCAACCGGACGGTCGGAACGTTGCTCTCCGCCGAGGTGAGCAAGCGGTATCCGGGCGGGCGACTTCCTGAGGATACGATCCGTATCAACATGACCGGCTCCGGCGGGCAGAGCTTCTTCGCCTTTGGGGCCGCAGGCATTACCGTCCGCCTGAGGGGCGATGCGAACGATTATTTCGGCAAGGGGCTTTCCGGCTCTCGCCTGATCGTCCAGCCGCCGGAAAATGCCGGGTACGATGCGCATAGCAACATCATTATTGGCAATGTGGCGCTGTATGGCGCCACGAGCGGGGAAGTGTTCGTGCGCGGACGGGCCGGCGAACGTTTCGGCGTTCGCAACAGCGGCGTGCATGCCGTAGTCGAAGGCCTCGGCGATCACGGATGCGAGTATATGACCGGCGGTCGCATGGTGGTGCTTGGCCCCACCGGGCGCAATTTTGCAGCGGGCATGAGCGGAGGCGTGGCGTACGTGCTCGACGGCACCCTGGAGTTCAGGACGTTGCGTTGCAACGGCAAAATGGTGGATATCGAAAGGGTGGAAGATCCTGCCGACATGGAGGAACTGCATGCGATGGTGGAAAAACACTATCGCTTTACGGACAGCTCCGTGGCGGAATGGGTTCTTGAAAACTGGGAGGCCTCGCTGGAAGAATTCATCAAGATCATGCCGGTCGAATATCGGAATGCTCTCCTCAGGCTGGAGGAAGAAGCGGGGCAAGCGATTATGCCGGAACATGCCGTCGTATAGACGGGGGTTTGCAAGGGATCGGAAGTATAGGTGGATACTCTGATCAAAACCACTTTGCTCAGCACTTTCACTTTCGCGTGTACAGGACATCATGATTCCATCGTTGAAATCAGCGGGAAACACTGCGAATTCGGGGCGTCGCGGACGTGAAGCGCCCTTCGGGAGGCAGAGAGGGGCACGCTGGCCGTGTCATTCCTCATTATGTGGGGCCTGCCACATTGCTTCGTCATTCCTTGCCAGCGCACCTCTCTCAGCCTCTGAGCTTTGCGAATTTAATCAGAGCATCCATGGGTAAAATAACGGGATTTATGGAATATCCCCGGGAGCTGGCTCCCCGGCGCCCGGTGGAGGAACGCAAGCGCGACTATCGCGATGTGTATCTGGAGCTTCCTGTCCGGAAGGTGAAGCGGCAGGCTGCGCGTTGCATGGATTGCGGGGTGCCTTTCTGTCAGGCCGGGTGTCCGCTCGGCAACATCATTCCGGACTGGAACGATCTGGTGTACCAGGGCGAATGGGAAGCGGCGTTCGGTAGGCTGCGCGCGACGAACAATTTCCCGGAGTTTACGGGAAGAATATGCCCCGCTCCGTGTGAATCGGCCTGTGTGCTCGGCATCAACGAGCCGCCGGTAACGATCGAGCAGATTGAAAAAAGCATTTCCGACAGGGCCTGGAAGGAGAACTGGTATGCGCCGCATCCACCGGCAGTAAGAACGGGGAGGAAAGTGGCTGTGGTAGGATCGGGTCCCGCCGGGCTTGCTGCCGCGGATCAGCTCAACAAGGCGGGTCATTCGGTTACCGTATTTGAAAGGGATGACCGCATCGGCGGGCTGCTTCGCTACGGTATCCCGGATTTCAAGCTTGAGAAATGGATTGTGGATCGCCGGATCGATGTGATGTGCGAGGAAGGGGTCGAGTTCGTGACGAGTGCCGAAGTGGGCAAAAATTACCCTGTGACGGCTCTCGACGACTTTTGCGCCGTGGTACTTACCGGAGGAGCTACGAAGCCGCGCGACATGCCGGTTCCGGGCCGGGAGTTGGCCGGTATCCATTTCGCATGGGATTATCTTTGGAGGCAGAACAAGATCAATGCGGGCGACGTCATGGATCATGTTGAGCCGATCACTGCTGCCGGCAAGGATATTATTGTGATAGGCGGCGGCGATACGGGAAGCGATTGTGTGGGTACCGCCAACAGGCAGGGCGCAAAATCCGTCACACAGTTCGAATTGCTTCCGACGCCGCCTGAGGATCGGCCGCCCCATCAACCCTGGCCTTTCATGCCCATGGTTTTCCAGACGAGTACATCTCACGAAGAGGGGGTGGATCGTCACTGGAGTGTACTGACAAAGGAATTCAGCGGCGACGACGGGTTCGTTCAGGAACTGCGTACGGTTAGCGTGTTACCGAAACAGGACGCTTCCGGGCGCATGCGATTCGTAGAGCAGCCGAATTCCGAGCACCTGTGGCCGGCCGATCTCGTGCTTCTTGCGGTTGGCTATGCAGGGCCGGAGCCGGATGGCGTTATTGCCCAACTGGGTATCGAGTTGGACGAACGGGGCAATGTCCGGACGGACGCAAACTACATGTCGTCGCGCCCCGGCGTGTTTGCGGCGGGAGATATGCGTAGGGGACAGTCGCTGGTAGTATGGGCCATCGCGGAAGGGCGGGAAGCGGCTCGCGGCGTGGATGTGTTTCTGCGCGAGGAAGCGACAGAGCTACCCGCAAAAGGTGAAGGCGATCTCCCGAGAATACACTGAATTTTTACGATAAAGCGTTCTATAACAAGGCTTTATACCCTTTAATATAAGGTAAAAATTCACATGCCATTTCGTCATATAAATGTTTTTGGCCCGGCTTCCTTGTCCAATCTCGGACCGGGGTTCGATGCGCTTGGTTTGTGCATTTCCGGGATCGGCGATGTGATTCGGGCGCGCCGTACGGAATACCCTGGTATCCGGCTCAAGCATGAGCCGGGCGCCGTGCCCTGGGAGGTGCTCGAGGATTCCGCAAAGAACACCGCGGTCATTGCGGCAAAGGGGGTGTTGGATTTGCTCGGCACGGACGAAGGAGTAGAGCTTACGCTCACGAAAGGGATTCCGCTCGGATCCGGTATCGGTGGCTCTGCAGCCAGCGCGGTGGCCGGCGCCTGGGCCGTGAACATGCTTTTCGGGCGGCCTTTCGGAAAAGAAGCTCTTATCGAGGCTGTACTCGAGGCTGAAGATATCGCTTCCGGCGGGCGGCATGGGGATAATGCGCTTCCCGCATTGCTGGGGGGGCTTATTCTGGTTTCGTCGAGCGATGCCTCTCGCTACCGGCGTATAGAACTGCCCGGTTCGCTTCATATTGCCCTTATTCTTCCTGCGGTGCAGGTGTTCACCAGGCAGGCCCGCGAGATGTTGCCGGATCGTGTACCGCTCAAGGACGCTGCCGGCAACGCTTCCGAATTGGCGTTTCTGGTGGATGCATACCGGTGTGGCGATTGGGAAACCGTCGGGCAGTGCATGATGCGGGATCGCCTGGTGGAGCCGGTGCGAGCTTCTCTGGTGCCCTGTTATCGTGCCGTACGGAGCGCTGCCCTCGAAGCCGGTGCGTTCGGATGTGCGCTGACCGGTTCGGGGCCGGCTATGTTTGCCCTTGCGCCCTCCGCGGAACAAGCCGTTTCGATACGGGACGCCATGCTGGCGGCAAGCGTATCCGAGCGGGTCGAGGCCGAAGGCGTGGTAGCCGAAGTGAACGATACGGGTGTCGTCGATATGGTGGAGCACAACGTGCGCGTGCAACAGCCCGCGTAGCGAGTTCATGCCGACTCCTTACCGCAGCACGCGCAGTACGCCGGATACGGAAACCGTATCGTTTGGGGATGCGCTCTTGCGAGGTCTGGCGCCCGACGGGGGCTTGTATGTGCCCCAAAATCCACCTCGCATATCCTTTGCGCGCATATTCGAGGGAGATACGCTCCCGAACATGGCCTGCAAGGTATTCGAAGGCTGGGTCGGCGAGGAAATTCCCGCTCCCGATCAGGAACGCATTGTCCGGGATGCATTCGATTTTCCAGTACCTATCGTGCCACTTGCTCCAACGGAGGGTGGGCCGTGGAGCGATACCTTCGTACTGGAACTGTTTCATGGCCCTACGCTCTCCTTCAAGGATTTCGGGGCGCGGACCATGGCTCGCTGGATGGGTTATTTTCTGGAGCAGCGGAGCGAAAGGGCGACGATCCTTGTGGCCACATCGGGCGATACGGGCAGCGCCGTGGCCGACGGGTTCGCCGGACAGGAGCGGATCCGGGTCGTACTGCTCTATTCGAAGGACAAGGTAAGCCGGGTACAAGAACAGCAATTGATTGCAGCAAGGCCGGGCGTACAGTCGCTGCGCGTAGCCGGGGATTTCGACGACTGCCAGCGCATTGCGAAAGAAGCGTTTGTGCATCCGGCGTTCGCCGGGGCAGGCCTTTCTTCCGCCAATTCCATCAATGTCGGCCGGTTACTGCCGCAGATGATGTATTATGTGCTCGCGGCGAGCCGGGTCCCTGCAGAAAAACCGTGGTTTTGCGTGCCGAGCGGCAACCTCGGCAACCTGACGGGGGGAGTGCTTGCGCACTTGTCCGGGTTGCCGGTAGCGGGTTTTCTTGCGGCGCACAACGCCAACGACTTTTTCCCCCGCTTTCTATCCGGAAAAGACGCCGGTTTCGCACCCACGATTCGAACCCTTTCCAATGCGATGGATGTCGGTGCGCCCAGCAATTTCGAAAGGCTCCAGGCCTTGCTGGATCGTCCAACTATGCAGCGGCTGATACGTGCGGAGCGTGTGCTCGACGAAGATACGGTTGCATCCATGCGGCGGGTCTACGAGGCCACCGGTTATGTGGCCGATCCGCATACGGCGGTGGGCCTCGAAGCGGTACGCCGTCAGCGCGAACTCGGTGCGCTGCAGGAGCCGGTTGTGGTGCTTGCTACGGCGCATCCGGCCAAGTTTCCCGAGACGGTGCATGCTGCACTCGGTTTCGAACCGGATGCGCCCGACCGGCTGGCGGCGATCGGGGCGCAGGGTACGGCATTCGAGGAAATAGCACCCTCTGTTGAGGCCTTGCGTCCGTATCTTGTGGCATAGTGCGATCCCTCTCAGCCTCTGAGCTTTGCGGACTTAATCAGAGTATCCTATAGTAAGATCGGCAACCGCACCGAAAACAATACATCCTTTTCCTTGCCGGTTTCTTCACCCGATATCCCGGATTCCCTGCCCATGCCATTCTACCTCGATGGCTGGAACCGGAAGCAACTTCCCCATGCCCAGGCCCTATGGAATTTTCACCAGGCGCTTGCCCGGCCCGCCTTGTTGCTTGCCTTACCGTCCGCTTCGCCGTCCGGGTCTCCTGCCGACGCCTTTTTCGACGAGGAATCTGATCGTATTATGGTGGGTAAGCCGCTCCGTGTCGTCCCGGAGGTTGTGGCGAACCAGGCGCTTGCCACTTGCGAGGCGGAAGGATTGCCTCGCGCCTTGCTGGCCGAGCAGGTATCGGCGGCCCGGGTATGGGCGGGGCCTGCACGTTTTCCGGACGACCGCGCGGTCAACGATTTCATGGCTCAATGGATTTTTCCGCATGCCCGCCTGCTTGCCCACCTTGCAGGCATCTTCGGATCGTGGCAGCGCAACTACATTGACGAATTGGCTCGCGGGTTTTTCTGGACGGGTCGTCTTATGGCTCTGAAACGCGATGTGGCCGAAGGACGTTGTTTTATTCCCGAGACCGATCTTGTCCGGCACGGCGTTTCGCGCGAGCAACTACTCGAGGGGCGGGTGGACGAATCCATGAAACGGCTTTTGTGGAAGCAAACCATTCGGGCCAAGAACGCTTTTGCATTGGCCGAGCCTCTTGCTCTCGAATTGCCGCGCCGCAAGGCCGCTGCGTTCAAGCGGTGGTGGCTGGGTGCGCTGGAAGTTCTGCACGAAATTCGTCGGCGTGAGTACGATGTATGGGCCAGGCCGATTGCGCTTTCGACCCGAAGCCGGATGCAGGTCCGTATTCAGGCGAGGTTCGGGCGCACCACCTTCCGTTCACGCGGATAACTTCAGAAAAAAGTAATGACTACGTATCGCGACGCCGGGGTAGACATCGACGCAGGCAAAGAAACCTTGCGCCGGATCAAACCGCTCGTGCGGGAGACCTTCACGAGGGGTGTAGCTGCGGATATCGGCGCATTCGGCGCATTTTTCGAACTGGGCGACGGGTACGATCGCCCGCTGCTCGTCTCCTCGGTGGATGGGGTCGGCACGAAACTCAAGGTGGCGTTCCGTACGGGCCGCCACGACACCGTGGGCCAGGACCTGGTCAACCACTGCGTAAACGATATCGCCGTGTGCGGGGCCCGGCCGCTGTTCTTTCTGGATTATTTCTCGACGGGCACGCTCGATCCGGATGTGGCGGAATCGGTGGTTCGGGGCATGGCGATCGCATGCAAGGAGAACGAGTGTGCGCTGATCGGAGGAGAGACGGCGGAAATGCCGGGTCTCTACAGCAAGGGCGAGTACGATCTCGCCGGCGCTATCGTGGGCGTGGTCGAAAAGGCGCAGATCGTCGACGGATCGGCCATCGAGGCGGGGGATGTACTGCTGGGCCTGCCCTCGACCGGCCTGCATACGAACGGCTATTCGCTGGCCCGCACCGTGTTGTTTTCGCATTTCGATCCCGGGGATTGCCCGGAGGAACTGGGCGGGGCGAGTGTCGGCGAGGCGCTGCTCGCTGTACACCGGTCCTACCTCAGGCCTATCCGCGCCCTGCTCGAACAAGGGGTGGGGCGGGGTTTCGTACACGTTACGGGAGGCGGCATTCCCGGCAATACGCCGCGCATTATCCCGGACGGCCTGACCTTCGACATCGACTACGATGCCTGGGAGCGCCCGCCTCTTTTCCAGTTGATCCGGGATCTCGGAGATGTCCCGGAAGACGATTTGCGCCGCACGTTCAATCTTGGGATGGGGCTGCTTGCCGTCGTGCCGGCAAGCGAGGCGGATCGCGCCGTGCGCATCCTTGAGAACCTTCGCGAACAACCCCGGAAGATCGGGAGAATTCGTTCGCTGTAAACGGGTTGGCGGGGCGGAGTCACTGTTTAAGGATACTCTGATTAAGGGGCGCTCGTTGTTCCTTGCCCGGTATGCGCCCCTCCTTTGCAATTCTCTTTCGATGCGCTATATTGGCGCAATAGTCCAACCATGGACAATGACAATGAATGACAAGCACTTGCCGGAGAAGCGCGTTGCGGCACAGGGCTCCGTGCGTTTTCCCTGTTTGGCAACACATCGAGACGGAAAACCATGACTAGCAGATCGCTTGCTTTTTTGATCGCACTATCCGTTATGCTCCTATCGCCTTGGTCCGCATTTGCGCAGACCCTGTCCGATAGAGAAATGTTGCTGGGAACCTGGCAATTATCGGCGATCCAGGACGATTCGGGGGACCGGTCCGGCGAAATAGACAAATACCTGGACCTGGGCACTATGACATTCCTTGAAACGCCGCAAGGCGATTCACTCAACTTGTTTTTTTCGCCCAAGGACGATATATCGACAGAGGACATCTCGGTTACGGGTTTGCTTGCATTTGAGGTAGACGAGGCGGTGGATACCCTTAGAGCAGTAACATTGGCAGGCGATATACCTTCTCATTATGTCTTCGACAGCGATATCCGGGTGACGTTTGTCATGGACAGCCTTGTTATAAATGGATTTATAGAAGGGATTAAGCCTTTTGCATCATTGGTTGGGGCGGCGGGCCTCGTTCCGATACTTGACGAATTGGATCCCTATGTCGGTACGGCTTCCTTTACCTTCGCACGTGTCGAAGGCAAGGGGGTAACGTCCGTCGATCGTGCGGGCGAGCTTCCCGGAACCTCGACGCTGGCCCAGAACTACCCGAACCCGTTCAATCCGTCCACGGAGATAATCTATTATCTGGACGAGTCCGGTCCCGTACGCCTTGAAGTGTTCGATATGGCCGGCAAACGTATCGCAACCCTTGTGGATACCGTACTGCCGCCAGGGGAGCACAGGGGCCTGTTCGACGCGAGGGGGTTGCCGACCGGAACCTACGTATACCGTCTGACCATCGGAAACGGCGCCAGGACACTGACAAAAACCATGACGCTTGTCAGATAGGGGTATATGGATATGAGAAAAGAGCCCCCGTTTCTTTATCTTATCGATTCAGGATATCTTCCCGGGAAGACGATTTGCGTCGCACGTTCGATCCCGGAATGGGGCTGCTGCCGTCGAGCCGGAAAGGAATGACGAAGCCGGCAAGGGAGGCGGAATCGCGCCGTGCATTCTTGAGAGCCTTCGCGAACAACTCCGGAACATCGGGAATATTTGTTCGTTGCCATACGGTGTGCGGTCCGACTAAAGCCCGGAAAGCGGCGTGAAAAGTTGTGCACTTGCTTTGCAACCCTTCTTGCACTGTGGTATTTTCCCTGAGGGACTGCCATGCAGGGCGGGGAAAACATTGGGCATTTGTCCGGGCAGGGCGTTACGCCGAAGGATTCCCATCCGTTTGGATCGATCACACATTAGGATCCGAAAGCCATGATCAGGAAATCGCTTGCTTTTTTGATAACGCTGCCTGTCATGTTATCGGTATCATGGTCCGCCTTTGCGCAGACCCTGTCCGATAAGGAAAGGTTGGCGGGAACCTGGGAACTATCGGAGATACGGGACGATTCGGGGGACAGATCCGGGAATATAGAAGCATACCTGAATACGGGCTTCATCACATTCCGGGAATATCCTGGCGGCGATTCGCTCGACGTGTATCTTTCACTGACCCACGATATATGGGCAGACGACATATCGATTCAGAGATTGATTGCCTTTGAGGTAGACGAGGCGGCAGATACCCTTACGTTAACAATACCTCTTCTGGCGACTCTTCCTCCATTACGTTCTCATTATACATTCGATGGCGATGCCGATATGACTCTTGTGATGGAGATCGGTGCGATAAATGCATTCATAGACACGATTAAGCCCCTTGTATCGCTGCTCCCGCCGAAATATGCCGCCTTTGCTCCGTTAATTGACCGAATAACTCCGGATGAGGGTACGGTTTCCATTATCTTCGCAAAGGCGCCAAGTGTAGATAACGTTAGGGCAAGCACGTCCGTCGATCGTGCGGACGAGCTTCCCGAAACCTCTACGCTGGCCCAGAACTATCCGAACCCGTTCAATCCGTCCACGGAGATTGTCTATTATCTGGACGAGTCCGGTCCCGTCCGCCTTGAAGTGTACGATATGGCCGGCAGACTTGTCGCAATCCTCGTGGATTCCGTACTGCCGCAAGGGGAGCACAGGGCCAGGTTCGACGCCGGGGGATTGCCGACCGGAAACTACCTCTACCGCCTGACGATCGGCCGCGGCGCCAAGGCACTGACAAAAACCATGACGCTTGTCAGATAGGGCGGATGAAGCTCCAGACCTCGCTGGTGCACGCCGGTGACCGCAAGCGGCTCGGCGACTATATCCCTGTGGCGACCCCTGTCTATTCTTCGTCGAGTTTCTTCTACGAACGCATAGAGGACCTTGCCGAGGTGTTCGCAGAGGAACGCACCGGAGAGGTGTACTCGCGGATAAGCAACCCCAGTGCAGGAGCGCTCGAAGAGCAGATCGCCATGCTCGAAGGCATGGACGGAGCGTTCGCCACAGCTTCTGGTATGGGGGCGGTGCACCTCGCTATCATGACAGCGCTCCTGGATCGCCGTCGGTCGATTGTGGCCGCCGATGTGCTCTATGGAGGTAGTCTCGAACTGCTCTCAAGCGTACTGAGGCCGTCGGGGATCGATGTTCGGTTCTGCGACTTTTGCGACCTGGAGGCGGTGCACGAAGCCGTGCGCGAAACCCGCCCCGCCCTGCTCATCATGGAGACATTGTCCAACCCGTGTCTGCGTGTCGCGGATCTGGACCGTCTCGCAGAGATTGCCCACGACGCCGGCGCGCTTTTTCTCGTGGACAACACGTTCACGCCCCTGCTCCTGAAACCCATGGAGCATGGCGCCGACATGGTCATCCACAGCGCTACCAAGTACCTTGCAGGTCACGGGGATGTACTGGCGGGCGCAGTGGTTGCCCAGGAAGAGCATCGCGAAGCGCTCGGACAAGTGTACCGGCGCCTCGGCCCCAATCCGGGGCCGTTCGAGGCGTTTTTGGTCATGCGGGGGATCAAGACGCTATCGCTGCGCATGAGACGGCACTGCGAAAACGCCCGGCTAGTGGCTAAGGAGTTGACCGGGCATCCGGCCATCGAGCGGATCCTGTATCCGGGAAATCCGGATCACCCGGACGGAGAAGTCGTAGCGAGACTGTTCCCTGCGGGACAGGCAGGCGGCGCCGTAGGCGTCGATGTACGCGGCGGGCAGGAGGGGGCCTACGCTTTTTTGGACCGGCTGCGCCTTGCCGCTACGTCGGCCAGCATTGGGGATCTGGCCACGCTGGCGTTGCACCCGGCCAGTGCTACGCACCGGATGCTCTCGCCCGAACGCCGGGCGCAACTGGGCATCACGGACGGGTTGGTCCGCCTGTCCATCGGCGCGGAAGACATCGACGATATTCTTGCAGACCTCGAACAAGCGCTGGAAACCGTATGAAACAGAGTACGCTTGCCATTCACGGGTGTATGCCGGAGCGTGGAGATACGCCGTACACTCCCTCGGCGCCTGCTCTCGAAATGGCGGCCAGTTTCCATTACCGGCGGGCGGCTGACATGACAGCGGTCGCCAACGGGGAAATGGAAGGCTTCGTCTACCAGCGCTACGGAAATCCGACTGCGGCCGCTCTGCAACGCCAGGTGGCTGCACTGGAGGGAGGCGACAGTGCGCTGGCGTGCAGTTCGGGCATGGCGGCCTTGCACATCGCCCTGCTTACGGCGCTCAGGGATCGTCCTGCTTCCATTCTGACGGCGGAAGTGCTTTTTGGGGAAACCTTCCAGCTTCTGCAACTCATGGAACAGCAGGAAGTGATGACTCGCTATGCGGATCCTTGCGATATAGAGGCGTTCGAAGCGGCGCTTGCGCAAAGCGACACGGGGTGCATCCTCGTGGAGACTGCTTCGAATCCGCTTGTCAGGGTAACGCCCCTGGATTCCATCTGCACTATGGCTAAACGACATGGCGTGCCTGTGGTGGTGGACGCGACGTTCACCACGCCTGTTCTGAGCCGCCCGTTCGATGTTGGGGCCGATATCCTCATGCACAGCGCCACCAAGTACCTTGCCGGTCATGCGGATGTGCTGGGTGGGGTGACGGTATGTCGTGCGGCCCATGCGGACTGGATGCAGGAGCTGGGTCGCCACCTGGGTCCGAATCTCGGTCCTTTTCACTCGTTTTTGACCATGCGGGGCATCAAGACGCTGCCAATACGCATGGAAGAACATTCCCGCAATGCCTTGCATGTGGCGCAGGTACTCGAAGCGCATCCCCGGGTCGAGGTAGTGCATTATCCAGGGCTCGACAGCCATCCCGACAAAGCGGTCGCAGGGAGGCTGTTCAGCCGCGGTCCCGACGGCGATACCTTGTACGGCGGCATGGTGAGTTTCGAAATACGCGACGCCGATAAGGCCGCCGTTTTCCGGTTCGCCAATGCTTTGCGGCTGGTGATCCGGGCGACGAGTCTCGGCGACGTACACTCGCTGATGACGCATCCGGCCACCACGACGCACAAAAACATCGGTGAAAAGCGGCGCGCGCAGCTGGGTATCGGCGACAACCTGGTGCGGATTTCGGTGGGCATCGAACACCCGGAGGACATCGCGGCGGATCTTGTACAGGCGCTGGATCGGGTGTGAAGGGGAACACCCCGGAGCGATAGAAACAAATCCAACGACGATGCCCCGAACCGTAGTGAGTCGAGCCATAGACGCCGCCCCCGAAATGGTCTTTTCGACTGTGTCCGATATCTCCAACTACAGCGAGGCCGTGCCGCACCTGGTGCGCGTGGAGTTCCTGACCGACCAAAGGGTTGGCGTGGGAGCCCGGTTCCGGGAAACACGTGTGATGCGGAGCAGGGAAGCGACCACGGAAATCGAGGTTACCGAGTTCGTGGCGAACGAGCGAGTCCGCATGGTATCGGACGAGGGCGGGACGATCTGGGACACGGTGTTCACGGTGACCCCATTGGGCGATGGCGGCGGCACCCGGCTCGACATGGTGATGGACGCGCGTCCATACAGGATCCTGTCGCGCCTGATGGCGCCGCTCATCAAGGGCGTCGTCGCCAAGGCGATTGCGGTGGACATGGATGCCGTGAAGGCGTACTGCGAGGGTGGAGGCGCCTCCGTTTCGCAGTCGTCGTGACGGACGATCTCCACCGTTTACACGAGGAGCTTGCGCGCTTCCGGGCCCTTTTTGAGTAATTTATATACCTTTTTTATACCTTTTCCATACCTTTTTGGAGTAATTTCGGCGCCTTTCCGGTATGTTAGCCTATGTTTCATCGGCCGCATCATGCCCATTCGCGAGGGTGGCCGTTGCGGGGGCTTCAGGGATTTCGCTATGATTTACCATTTCTTCATTACGTCCCATTGTCTATAGAAGAGGGCATTGGCAGCGGATCCATTTCCAGACGTTACCGGGATATAATTTCCGGAAAAACGACGACTGCGAAGCAGTTGAACGCCTAAATTGGCAAGCCTTCTTGCGCTTCTCCGGAAACCTGTAAGGGCGTCCGGCGTGTTCACACATACCCGAAGCAATTCTTACCTTCTTCGTGTCATGCTGTCTCTTGCCGTTATTCTGATCCTGAGTTATCTGGCGGGCTCCATACCCGGCAGTGTCTGGGTAGGCCAGTGGATGCACGGCGTGGATATCCGTTTGCACGGAAGCCGTAACGCCGGAGCGACGAACGTTTTCCGGGTGCTCGGATGGAAAGCGGGCGTGCTTGCCTCGTTCGTGGATCTGGGCAAGGGGCTGCTGGCCGCCGGCGTTATTGCATCGCTCCGGCTGGATGCGCTTCCTGCGGGGTTCGCCGTCTGGCAAATGGAAGTAGTCGTACGGCTTCTGGCTGGCGTGGCGGCGATTATTGGACATATGTATCCGGTGTGGGCGGGTTTCCGGGGAGGCAAGGGCGTAAACACCGCTGCCGGGGTACTGTTTGCCCTGACGCCGGCCACCATGGGGATTACGCTGGCCATCTTCCTGATCGTGCTTCTTTCTTCACGGTACGTTTCGGTAGCCTCGCTTTCGGCGGCGGCGGCCTTCCCGTCCGTGGTGGCCATTCGGCGCTATGTATTCGACATCGAACGGGTCGATCCGAGCCTGCTCGTTTTCGGGATTGCGATCACGGTGAGCATTGTTCTTGCGCACCGGACCAACATACGCCGATTGTTCAGCGGAACGGAGAATCGGATTCGTTCCTTCCGTCCGGCGCAGGGCATGAAAGGCCGTGGCGAGTTGTAGCGAGAGGGCGTCGTTGTGACCAGACGCATTGCCATGTTGGGAGCGGGTAGCTGGGGGACGGCCCTTGCTATTCTGCTTGCAAAATTGGGCCACGATGTCGTGCTATGGGCCAGGCGCTCGGAGGCTGCCGAGGCCATGCGCCGTACGCGGCATAATCCTGCCTATCTGTCGACCGCGCTGCTTCCGGACAGCATTTCCATTACGTCGGATATCCGGTCAGCCGTGCAGGACCGCGACATGTGGGTTTTCGCCATGCCGGCACAGGCCGTGCGCGCCTGCGCCATGCAGGTACGGGGCGAGACCAGGGACGATCTGGTCTACGTATCGGTGGCCAAGGGCATTGAGATCGGCTCGCTGTATACGACGACGAGCGTGCTTGCCGATGTGCTGCAGTCCGTACCGCCGGAGCGGCTGGGGGTGCTGTCCGGCCCCAGCCATGCCGAGGAAGTTGCGCAGGAGAAACCCACCACGGTTGTGGCCGCCGCCCATTCCGAGGATACCGTGGAGGAAATACAGTCCGTATTTGCTGCGCCGCGCTTCCGGGTGTACCGCAATCCCGACTTGCTGGGCGTCGAGATCGCCAGTTCCGTAAAGAATGTCATGGCGCTGGCGGCCGGCATCGGAGACGGGCTCGGATATGGCGACAACACCAAATCCGCCATTGTGACGCGAGGGTTGGCGGAAATCCAGCGGCTGGGCCTTGCGATGGGCGCCAGAGAGAGTACATTTGCGGGCCTTGCCGGACTCGGCGATCTGGTGGTTACCTGCATGAGCCGGTATAGCCGCAACCGGTATGTCGGAGAACGCATCGGTCAGGGCGCCAGTCCGGAAGCTATCCGAAAGGAAATGAACATGGTGGCGGAAGGCATGAGCACAGCCGATTCGGTGTACCGGCTTGCGGGCCGGTACGATGTCGAGATGCCTATCACCGAAGCCGTTTACCGTATTCTTTTCGAGGGGATGACGCCCCGGGATGCTGTCGAGGGACTCATGGCGCGGGGGTTGAAGCAGGAGGGGTAGGGGGTTGTTTGGATCAGAGTATCCTAAATGGGGTGCAAGCAGTCGCAATCTTCCCGTTTCCGCCAGTTTCGGCGCCAGGCGATGCCTGGAACTCCGGAGCGACGATGCAAAAAACGGCAGCGACGAATCCGCTTTCCCCACTGGAATTTCCGCTTCCTAATTCGTACCTTTCCACTCATGGAGCCGTTATTGCCGGGATGGCCGCCTGATTCGGGCGCTTGCTCGTGAGGAACGCCGTTATGGTGCAGGGAAACGATGACCACGAATGCTCGCAATATTTTATAATATTATATCCGTTATTGAAACCGAATCCCGCCCCGCACCCCTTTAGCGCCCTGTAAAGCATCCTCCAATGCCTATCGTCGAAACCATATCCCTGCAGGAAACGACCCGGGAGCGCTATCTGAGCTACGCGCTGTCCGTCATCATGAGCCGCGCCCTGCCGGATATCCGCGACGGCCTCAAGCCCGTGCAACGGCGCATTCTGTACGCCATGTACGCCAACCTGCGGCTTACCCCCGACGCCCGGTACCGCAAGAGCGCAGCGGTCGTGGGCGAAGTGATGGGCAAGTACCACCCCCACGGCGACACGGCCATTTACGATGCGATGGTGCGGATGGCCCAGGACTTCTCCCTGCGCGACCCGCTGGTGGACGGGCACGGCAACTTCGGCTCCATCGACGGGGACAACCCTGCCGCCATGCGCTATACCGAGGTCAGGCTGCGTGCGCTGGCCGTGGAAATGCTGGAGGAAATCCGGCAGAACACTGTGGATTTCCGGCCCAATTTCGACGGCAGTTACGACGAGCCCGTGGTGCTCCCGTCTCGCATCCCGAATCTCCTCGTCAACGGAGCGGACGGGATCGCTGTCGGCATGGCCACGAAAATCCCCCCGCATAATCTGCGAGAGGTGACGGATGCGCTGGTCCACCTGATCGATCACCCGGAAGCGCCCGTCGAGGAATTGGCGCAGCGCGTGCCGGGACCGGATTTCCCTACCGCCGGACGCATTCTGAACACGCCCGCCGAGTTACTGGGGATACACCGGAACGGGGAGGGGGCTGTGGAATTGCGCGGCGACTACGGCATGGAAGGGAAAAGCCGAATCGTGATTACCTCCGTTCCCTACATGGTCAATAAGGCCGCTCTCGTGGAGAAGATCGCCGAGCACATCGTCAACGAACGGGTGCCGCAACTCTCCGACGTACGCGACGAATCGACGGAAGACATCCGCGTGGTGCTGGAGCTTCGGCGGGGCGCCGATCCGGAAGCGGCCATCGCGTACCTGCTCCGCCACACCGACCTGCAAAAGCGTTACCACGTCGATATGACGTGCCTCGTGCCGACGGAGAACCCGCTGATCCCCGCTCCGAAGAAGGTCAATCTCGCTGAAGCGCTGCGAGCCTTTCTGACCTTTCGTCTGGAGGTCGTAGTACGCCGCCTCCGCTACGCGCTCGAAAAACTCGAACGGCGCATTCACATCCTGCGCGGTTTCGAGAAACTGTTCGACGCCCTCGACGAAGCCATCCGGCTTATCCGTGCATCCGCGGATCGGAAAGATGCGGCCGCGCGGCTCATGCACCGGTTTGCGCTCGACCAAGAGCAGGCCGACGCCATCCTCGAAATAAAACTCTACAGACTGGCCCGGATGGAGATCGAGGAAATCCGCCGGGAACTGGAAGACAAACTGGCGCGCGCCGCGGACGTACGCGCCATCCTCGCTTCGGAGGACAAGCAGTGGGGGCTCGTGCGCGCCGAAATCCGGGCGACGGCCGCTGCATTCGGCACAGACCGCAAGACGCACATAGCTGGCCCGGATAAGGTCATCGAATACGCCGCCGAGGATTATATCGTCGCCGAGGACTGCTACGCCATCGTGACGCGGGACGGATGGATCAAGCGTCAGCGCACGTACACGGATATCGACAGCATCCGCGTCCGGGAGGGCGACGGCGTGGGCTGGATATTGCCCGCCTCCACCCGCGGAGCAGTGGGTTTCTTCACCAACTTCGGGCGGTGTTATTCGCTTCGTGCAGACACATTGCCGAACACGACCGGGTACGGAGATCCTATCCAGAAATTCTTCGATTTCTCGGATAAGGAGCATGTCGTCGGGGTCGTTTCGTTCGACGAACGGGCGCTTCCCAGGCCGATCGCCGAGCCGGACGTCGAGCCGGAACTGTTTCCGAAGAACGGACACGCCCCTGCCCGAACGGAGCCGCTCCTCGTGGCGATCACTTCCGGGGGGCAGGCCGTGCGTATGCCGCTGGACGGTTTTGCGGAGCCCTCGACCCGAAAAGGGCGGACCTACATCAAACTGGAAAACGGGGGCGAAGCGGTCGGCGCCGAACCGGCGGCCGGAGACGAAAACGTCTGCATGGCCTCCGGCGCCGGGTATGTGCTCATTTTCCCCGCTTCCCAGATTCCTGTGTTCAAGAGCGCAGCGAAAGGGGTTATCGCCATGCGTCTCGGCGCGGACGACCGTGTACTCGGCTGCACGCTCTCCAGCGCGGCCCGCGACGGCCTCAAGATCGAAACGAGCCGGGGGCGCATCGAGACGGTGCGCACCACCAAATTCGAGGTTTCCCGGCGCGGCAACAGGGGCAAAGCCATTATCAGGCGGGGCCATGTGGCCCGGATCGTTCCCGAACCGGTGGAAATACGGATATGAGCGAAGTACGGACATATACGGGCGCCGATATCCAGGTCCTCGAAGGGCTGGACCCGGTGCGCAAGCGTCCGGGGATGTACGTGGGCGGCACGGGCAAGGCGGGCCTGCATCACCTGCTTTGGGAGATCGTCGACAACGCGGTGGACGAGGCCACCAACGGCTATGCGTCTCACATCGAGGTGACGCTCCACGAGGATGGGCGCAGCGTCACGGTGTCGGACAACGGGCGGGGTATCCCGGTAGACATCCACCCCTCGAAAAAGATATCCGCTCTGCAACTCATCATGACGACCTTGCACGCGGGCGGAAAATTCGACCAGACGAATTATATCGCGTCAGGGGGGCTGCACGGCGTGGGCGCATCGGTCGTGAATGCCCTTTCGGAGGAAATGACGGTGACGGTCCGTCGCGACGGCGCCGTATGGGAGCAGCGCTACGAACGGGGCGTTCCGCTTGCCACGGTGCGCAAGGTGCGCGAAAACGGCCGCGGGACCGGCACGTCGATCCATTTTCGGCCCGATCCGGACATTTTCGAGTCCGTGGCGTTCGACGCCGAGGCCATCGGCCAGAGTCTTGAAATAAAGACCTACCTGAATGCCGCGCTGTGCATCGTATTCAGGAACGGGATTACCGGCGTCCGTCGCGAATACCGCCATGAGGGAGGGATTTCGGAGTTTCTGACCGAACGGGTGAAGGGGCTGGGCGAGCGGCCCGTACACGAGGAGCAGTTCCTGGTGCGCCAGCAAGACATGACGGACGGCGCCCGTGTGGAGGTGGCGCTGCAGTGGACGGAGGCGCCCCGCGAACATGTCCGGTCCTTCGTCAACGGTATTCCCACGGAGGAAGGAGGCGCCCATGAGCAGGGATTCCGCGATGCGGTGCGCAGCGCCGTACGCGCCTACATGGAAACGCACGAGCTGCTGCCGAAGAACCTCGACATTTCGGCGGACGATATTCGGGAAGGGCTTGTAGCTATCCTGAATCTGTTCATGATAGAGCCGCAGTTTCAGGGGCAGACCAAGGAAAAACTGAACAACCCGAGCGCCCGCCCGGTTGTTGCCGGCGCCATGCGCCTCGAGCTGGAGCGGTTTCTGAATGCGCATCCCACGACGGGGGAGGCCATCGCCGCGCGCGTCATACAGTCCGCGAAGGCCCGCCGCGCCTCGCGCACTGCCGCCCGCGACGTCCGCCGGAAGACAAACATCAGCCACCGGCTCAATCTGCCCGGTAAACTGGCGGACTGTTCCTCGACCGATCCGGTCCAAAGCGAACTGTTCATTGTGGAAGGAGATTCCGCCGGGGGGTCGGCCAAGCAGGGGAGGGACCGCGCATTTCAGGCGGTGCTGCCGCTGCGCGGCAAGGTGCTCAATGCGGAGCAGCACGCAGCGAACAAGGTGCGGGAGAATAAGGAGCTTTCGAACGTGGTCAAGGCGCTGGGCTGCGGCATGGGGGACGAGATCGATCTGACCCGCCTCCGCTACCACAAGGTCATCCTGCTCATGGACGCGGATTCCGACGGGCACCACATCGCCACGTTGCTCCTGACGTTTTTCTACCGGTACATGCGCCCACTGATCACGGAGGGGTTCGCGTACATCGCGCAGCCTCCGCTGTACAGGCTGGATGCGGGCAAGGACACCTGGTGGGCGCTCGACGAGGCCGACAAGGATCGCATTCTGCGCAAGATCGAGCGGGGAGAGAAAGGACGCCGCAACGTCATGGTGCAGCGCTTCAAAGGCCTCGGAGAAATGATGCCCTCAACGCTCCGGGAAACGACTCTCGATCCCGAGAAGCGCATGTTGTTGCAAGTGTGCATCCACGAGGAGGAGCGGCTCGGCACCGAGCGCACGATCGCGGACCTCATGGGAAAGGACGCCTCTGCGCGGTTCCGCTTCATCATGAACCACGCCGCGGATGCGGACGCGCTGGATGTCTGAGTGTGCGGCCTATGCGGCGTCCTGTACGACGTAGTTTTCCAGCACGCCGATGGGGTCGATGGCGATCCGGATACGATCTCCTGGCGCCAGGGAAAAGTCGTCGGGCGGCACGACACCGGTTCCGGTAAGAAGGAAACAACCGTCGGGGAAGGAGTTGTCGCGAAACAGGTAGGTAACCAGTTCTCCGATCGAACGCCGCAGTTCGCTGAGCGTCGTTGCGTCGTCGAAGGCGACAGCGCCGCTGCGTTCCACGACCAGCCGGATCGACGTATCCGGTCCCGGCGGTTCTTCGGAAACGAGGATGCACGGCCCCAGCCCGCAGCACTGGTCGTATACCTTGGCTTGCGGCAGGTACAGCGGATTCTCTCCCTCTATGTCCCGTGCGCTCATGTCGTTGCCGATGGCGTATCCGAACGCTTCGCCGGCTGCGTTGATGGCCACGGCCAGTTCCGGTTCCGGTACGCTCCAGCATGTATCCCGGCGGATACGTACGGCCTGGCCCGGGCCCGCTACCCGGTGCGGCGTAGCCTTGAAGAAAATCTCGGGGCGCGCCGCATTGTATACCCGGTCGTATGCATCGGCGGTCTCTTCGGATTCCGCCATGCGGGCCGTCCTGCTGCGCCAGTAGGTCACCCCGGCGGCCCAGATCTCCTGACGCCCGATGGTGGCAAGCAGATCCTCCGGGCGAGGCGGCTCGGTTTCCCGGGCATTGCGGGCGTACTGTGCAAGCCGCTCGCCCAGCGCGGGATCGTTGAAGAGGTCGTCCCAGCTGGTGTCCCGGATAGAAAAGAAGCGCCCGTCCGTTTCGAGAAGCGGGCCATCCGTACATAGATATAACCGGGTAACGCCCTCCTGGGCAACAGATTCAGTCATTTAATTAAAATTTTTTATAAGTTCTTATAGTATATGGACTGAGACATAGGGAGGCTGTCGCCTGCGTACGACCGTACGATACGAACAAGACGAAAAAATGCTCCTTGTTGCATACGGATCGGGTTCTGTTCGCCTGGCATGCTGCATATCGTTAAGGCCCGGGCCTCTCCACGCCATCGCTCCCGGTGTCGGGGGCGCCGGTACTATCCCTCCGGCGCCGCGGCTCCGGCTGTCGATCCGTTCGCTTGTTATTGTGCGAACCCGTATTATCGAAGCAATTCGGCAGCTTCCCGTCCGGAACCATCCGGCGATGGGCTGCGTGAAGTGCTCCTCGCAGCCCCTGAGCTTTGCGGACTTAATCGGCGTATCCTTAGCGTATAGTCGTCATGAAACACCGTTCTTCCGGAATCCTCTTTTCGATACTTGTGTACGGGGCCTGTCTTGCGCTTGCCGCATGCGGCGGGGGCGCGAGTGCCTCCGCGGATGAAATAGCCGAGCCGGCAGATATTATCGCCTCCGGATCGTTCACGGACAAGGGCGGCCAGGAGACAAGCGGCGCGTACCGGATCGAGGACGCCGGCGAGGGGCTCCGCCTTGTTCTGTCGGAAACGTTCCGGACGGACTGGGGACCGGATCTGCACGTAGTGCTTACGCCAACCGGCATGGCCGAAGCCGACAACGACAATGTGATGGTGACGGGCGCCCATGTCGTGGACGAATTGCAGTCGAGATCAGGCGCTCAGACCTATGACCTGGAAACGGACCTCGATATCCGCCCGTTTCGATCCGTTGTCATTCATTGCATCCGGTTTACCCACTTGTATGGCGCGGCGCCTCTTGTACTGGACGAGGAATAAAAATCTTCCCGATACCCCCGTTTGCCGCTACTTCCGCAACCTGATCTCCCAATCCATGATCGATCGTCGTTCTTTTTTTAGTCTGCTGGGCGTCGGCGGCGCCGGCCTGTACGTTACGGGATGTTCCTCCACCCCTAAAGCGGCGCTCGTAGAGCGTGTGGGCCTCGGCCTGTTTTCCATTCCTCATCTCCTCGAAGAGGATTTTGAGGGAACCATGCGTCTTTTGGCCGACATGGGCTACAAGGAGATAGAAATCTACGGGCCGTACCCGTTCAGTGTGCCCGCCGTGCATGAAATGTGGGCGGCACTGACGCCGCAACTGGGGTTCGGCATCAGCGGCTATTTCGGCATGAAGCCGGAGGCTCTGCGGGGCCTGCTCGACGAGGTCGGCCTTTCCGTCCCGTCGCTGCATGTCGATCTGGACACGCTGCGCGAGCGGATCGACGAAACGGGCGAAGCAGTCCGGATTCTGGGCGCCAGCTATGCAGGTATTGCGGCAATTCCTGAGGAAGAGCGTACCACGCTGGACGATTATCGCCGCCTCGCGGACGAATTCAACGAAATTGGACGGCGCGCCGACGAACGCGGATTCCGGTTCATGTATCACAACCACGGCTACGGACTGACGGACATGGAAGGCTCTATTCCGCTGAATGTCATGCTGGAGCGTATCGACCCGTCCGTGGTATCTCTTGAAATGGATATCTACTGGACCGTGGCCGGCGGGGGCGATCCCATCGAGTACCTGCAAAACTGGCCCGATCATTACCGCCTCATGCATGTCAAGGACATGGCCGAGCTCGTGCGCTTCGAGGGCAACGGGGACAATCCCGAGGAGTGGATGGCGCTCTTTCCGTTCATCGCTTCGGTGGGTGCGGGCGTGCTGGATATTGACGCCATTATCGCCGAGGCGAGCGTTGCTGGTGTCGAGCACTTCTATGTCGAGCGGGATCTGGCCCCCGATCCCATAGACATGCTGCAGACCAGCTACGATTATCTGTCCTCGCTTTAGGATACTCTGACCAAAACCGCTTCGATCAGCGCTTCACGTTCGTGCGTAAAAGAAAGAATATTATAATTGCATCGTTGAAATCGGCGGGAAACACTGCGGATTCGGTGCGGTGCGGACGTGACGCGCCCTTTTCGGGAGGCTGCGAGGGGCACGCTGGCCGCGTCATTCCTCATTATGCGGGGCCTGCCACACTGCTTCGTCATTCCTTGCCAGCACACCCCTTGCAGCCTCCGGACTTTGCGGACTTAATCAGAGTATCCTAAAGGGATGATCCCTCTTTCGCCATGCTTCTTCCTGTAAAACGATACGGCGCATACGCAGTGTTATGCTGCGCGGCGGCGCTTTTTCCGGTGGTCTTTTCCCAGAGCGCTTCCGCTCAGAGCGTCGAACGCGGCACGGTCCACGACAACCTGTCCATGCACAGCGATATTCTTGGCGGCGAGCGGAAGTACGCCGTGTACCTGCCGCCGGATTACCACGTTTCCGAGCGAAGCTATCCCGTACTGTATCTGTTGCACGGAGCTGGAGACGACCAGACCGGCTGGATACAGTTCGGCGAGGTGCGGCATATCGCCGACAGAGCGCTTGCTGCAGGGAAGGCGACTCCCATGGTCATAGTCATGCCGGACGCCAATACGGGGCGCCGGGGCTATTTCAATACCGCCGGCGGGGATTGGCGGTACGAAGATTTCTTCTTCGAGGAGTTCCTGCCGTATGTGGAATCGACGTACCGGATCAAGGGGGAGAAGCAGTTCCGCGCCGTGGCGGGTCTGTCTATGGGGGGCGGAGGCAGCTTCATGTACGCCCTGCACCGGCCCGACCTGTTCTCCTCGTCTGCGCCGCTAAGCGCGTACGTGGGGCCGTCCACCGTGGAGGATTTCAATCGGTGGCGGGACCGGGACGGGACATTTTCCGACGAGGAAATCATGGCCTGGATAGCCCGGCACAATGCCGTCGAACTGGTCAAGGCGCTCCCCGACGACGATCTAAAGGCCGTGCGCTGGTACATCGATTGCGGGGACGACGATTTCCTCTACGAGGGAAATTCGTTGATACACATCGAGATGCGCCGCCGGGAGATTCCGCACGAATTTCGGATTCGGGACGGGGCCCATTCATGGTCGTACTGGAGAGAATCGCTCCCGGAAGTGCTGGGTTTCGTGTCCGAGGTCTTCCATCGGTAGCATTTCCGGCGTCCGCCGTTCCTGAACATCACCGTTTGCATGTGTACGCTGAGGTATTCGATTATGAGATTATTATTTAAATTATTACATATAATTCCTTGTACAGCAATACGTTAAGCCATTCTTTGCACTGGGAGCGCTTTGGCTGCAGGAATAGCAGGACCGGAAGATATCGACCGGGAGGAACACGCCTCCGCGCAGCCGGATCGCCCGAATATTCTCTGGATCGTGCGCGAGAATATGGCGCCCGCAGATCGCCACGCTGGAAAACGTCAACCCGCCCCCGTATTACCCGGATCATCCGATAGTGCGCGAGGAATGGGCCCGGTATCTCAACTCGGTTTCGGGAATGGACGTACGAGCAGGGTGGATTCTAGAGGCGTTGCGTGAAGAAGGGATGGCGGAGAATACCATTATCGTGTTTTTCGGAGACAATGGTCGGCTCACAGCGCGTGGCATCCATTGGGTATGGGATGCGGGTATCCATGTGCCGATGATCGTCCGGTGGCCGGACCGTTTTCCGACTCCGCCCCGGTACAGTCCTGGCGGCGTGTACGACGGGGTGGTCAGCCTGCTCGACCTGACGGCCACGACGCTCTGGATTGCCGACACGGGCGACCGGGGCGTTTATCCCGAGTCGGAGTACGTCGTGGCCCCGTTCGAGCAGGAAATGCACGACTGGTTCGGTACGCCGGACTGGTATCTGGAAGCGCAGCGGGGCGCGGCGAAGTGATCGAGCGTACGATGTAGCCGCATTCCCGGCCCTGTCGTATCTTTTAGCTGCGGTCTTGTATTTGTGGCGCGTTTGCGGAGATTCGGCGAGCGTACCGACGCGTGCTGGATACGCCTCTGTTTTCCTGCCTGTATCCCCATTTCCACCAAACAATCGCCTTTGCGACGTGAACCATGTTATTACACCGTAACCTCGTTTCCCGGGGCATTTCTTTCGCCCTTGCCTTTGTCCTGTTAACGGTCTTCTCTATCGGGTGCCAGCCGGCCGCCCAAGAAGAAATGCCCGCCGAGGAGGCGCCTGCACCGGTCGTCCTCACGGAAGTATGGGTCCTTGAGGAAGGGCTCAACCGGCCGGAATCGGCTATCTACGATGCGACTCGAGACATGCTGTACGTGTCGAATATCAATTTCGACGGACCGGGCTCCATAGCCAAAGTGTCTACGGACGGGATGACCGTGGATTCCATGTGGGTGAGCGACCTGAAAGCTCCGAAGGGCATGGCGCATGGAGGGGACCGCCTGTATGTAACGGACGTGAACGCACTGCTGGAAATCGATCTCGATTCGGGAGAGATTATGGCTGAGCATGTCGTGGAAGGGGACGAGGTCTACCTGAACGATGTGACCGTGGGCGAGGACGGTGCAGTCTACGTATCCGACTCTCGTTTCAGCAAGGTCTATGCGCTACAGGATGGTTCCTTTGACATCTGGCTCGAGCACGATAACGTGTTGATGCCGAACGGCGTGCATGTAGTAGGGGATGAACTGTACATTGCCGCCGGCGACTCCGCAGCGGAAGAGCCGGGTGGGGCCCGGTACCTGCAAGCGATCTCGTTTGCGGATCGGAGTGTGCGCGCCCTGCATGGAACCGAACCGGAGGGCGCGCTGGACGCGATCGAGCCGGACGGCATGGGCGGTCTGTTCATATCGGACTGGGGCGGCGGCCGCCTGATGCATTTCCGCGATGGAGAAGGATTGACCCTATTGCGTACCCCGGGAGAGGGGACCGCCGATGTGGAATTCGTAGCCGATACGCAGATGTTGTATGTGCCCGTGATGATGTCCAATCAGCTTATTGCCTTTGCAGTCTCCATGTAGCCGTGGAGCGATTGCTGCAGCGCTATGGCGCCGCCGGACGGCCGGTTCCAACCTCCGGGGCCGGTCGTTCGTCCTGTATATGGATACTCTGATCGAAGTGGACTCAATCAGAGCATCCATTAGAAAATCCGAAAACAATTCCTCAAGATGATAAACAGACGTACTTTGCTTGCCTCTGCCGTTCCGGCGGCCCTCGCGTCTCTTGCAGCGCCGCAGACCGCTCTCGGCGCCATAACGCGTAGTACCGCTCCTTCGCTGCAGTACTACGAACTGCGCCGGTACCGCTTGCGTAACGTGTCCCAGCAGCGCGCTTTCCATACTTTCCTGGGAGATGTGGCCATACCCGCGCTGAACCGCCTCGGCATTGAGCCGGTAGGCGTATTCACGGTCATGCACGGCCCGAATGCTCCTTCGGTGTATGTGCTTCTGCCCCATGCGGACCTTGAATCGGCAACGAGCGTACGCCGGCGTCTGGCGGAGGACGAGGCGTACATGCAGGCCGGTGAGGGTTTCCTGAAGCGCTCCATGGCCGATCCGTCCTATGTCCGGTACGAGAGTTCGCTTTTCAAGGCGTTCGACGCTATGCCGGTGATGGAGACGCCGATCGGTTCGGACGGCCGGGTCTTCGAACTGCGCGTCTACGAAAGCCCCAGCGACGAGGCAGGTATTCGCAAGATCGAGATGTTCAACAACGGCGAGATTCCGATTTTTCGCGAAGTGGGTCTGCACCCCGTCTTTTTCGGAGAGGCGCTTGTTGGGGAGCAGCTGCCGAACCTGACGTACATGCTCGTTTTCGAGAACATGGCTGCCAAAGACGAGGCATGGGCGAAGTTCATTGCCCATCCGGACTGGAAGACGCTCAGCGCCGATCCTTATTACGCCGAAACCGTATCGGCTATCAGCAGCTACATGCTCCGCCCGACGGGCTATTCGCAGGTGTAGATACGCAGCGTCGTATCCGTTGTGCTCGGACTCGTCGTAGTGCCGCGCTGCGGGGATTGGGCTTTTCCCATTGTTTTCGAAGCCTCGCGGGATGGATGTAGACGTGGTCTGCCCCAGCCTGGGTATGTTCGTATTCGAACAGCAACGCCGGGCCGTGAACGCGACTACAGTAGCTTGAGTCGACAGGGGGCGATCACCTGTTTTCGTGCTTACTTGACGAAGATCATGGTTTTGGCCATGATCTTGTCTTGCGTCTGCAACCGGTAGAGGTACGCACCGCTGGGCAGATCGCCTGCATCGAAGCGTGCGGTATGATGGCCTGCGGGTTTCGATTCGTCGACGAGCACCGATACTTCATGACCGAGCAGGTTGTATACCGCAAGATGCACCTTGCCCGCCTGCGGCAACGTATACCGTATGGTGGTTTCCGGATTGAACGGATTCGGATAGTTTCCCATGAGCGCTGTTTCGGTCGGCAGTTCTGCGGCGGACGAAGACAGCGGACCGGCCAGGCTTTCCGCCATTTTGACTGCCTCGTCGGCGTTTACGATGCCCCAGCCCAGCGAATTGTCCGGCGCTGCCGATTGATGGGCTGTGCTGCGCAGAATGTCGCGGACATCCATTGGGGCAAGGTTCGGATTAACCTGTAACATTTGCGCGACAACCGCTGCTGTGAGCGGGCTGGAGAACGAGGTACCGTTCGAGAATCCAAACCGGGCGCCGGGACGGGCAAGATAAACGCTGACGCCCATGGCGGAAACGTCCGGCTTGGTGCGGCCGTCGGCCGTGGGGCCGAACGAACTGAACGAAGCGCGGGACGAATCCCGGGTAACGGCTCCTACTGTGATGACGGAATCTGCATCGGCGGGCGTGGAAATATAGTACCAGCAAAACGCCGGACTCGAACAACCCGAGTTTCCTGCACTTGTCACCACGACCACGCCCAGCGCTACTGCCTGATCCGCGGCGATCGTCGTGATCCCCGTGTCGCCGTCGAGATCGCTCACGGCATAGTTGTTTTGCCCCGCATCGAACCTCGTATACCCGAGGGAGATGTTGACCACATCCGCTCCCTCGCTTTCCATCCATTCGAGGCCGGCTACGAGGTTGTCCTCCTCCTGATTCGTCTCGGTGGGGCCATACTCCGTGATGCCCGCAAGCACTTCGGCTGCATGCGCCGGGCCTATCAGTTCGCCTTCCTGATACCCTACGGCCGTGGAAGCCACGTTCATGCCGTGCGTGCTGGTATCGTCCGTTCTCCCCGTGAAATTTTTAATAGCGATCAGGCGGTTATCGCTTTTCAGGGAATCGAAAGCCGGATGGTTGAATTCGGAGAACGGCGTGTCGAGAAACCCGATACGAACCCCTTTGCCATTGATGCCTTGCTCGAGCGGTGCGATCGCATTCATCAAGGCAAGCTGCGTTCGGGACGGGCCGTAGTGGTCGTCCGCCGTTTTCGCCAGGGGCGCCGCTCCCGAAACCGGCTCAGGGAACGTCGTCGTTTGCCGGGCCAGCGGGCGTACGTCCCGCACAAACTCCATCTCACCGACGCGGGCAAGCAATTCCTCTGGCAATGCTGCGCTCACCGCATTGAGCCAGCGGCTTTCCACCCGGATTTGCACTCCGAGCTCTTCGAGTTTACGGATGTACGTCGGGGAGACGTTTCTGTCCAGTTCGGTGGCGTACGGCTGCCCGCGGCGCGCCCGGCGCATCCGGGCCCGCTCGTTTATTTCGACGGGGGACGCATCCGGTTTCCCGTCCAGAAAGATCCAATAGCCCGCGGGCTCGGCCGAGGGATCGGTCCGATCCGATACAACGGCGTTGGCGGAAGATTGCTTCGGTATCTGCCCTGAAACCTCCTCTGCGCCAAAGACGCCCAGGATCAGGAGAAACAGCCACAAGGAGGTGCTGGAGAGCTTGTAAACAGTTTTCATAAGAAGATGTGCGCTGAACGACTGATATCTTGTCGTTATGCTATGCTCTGAAGCGGCGAATTTGCTAAAGATACGGTACGATCAGGTCGGGAATGAATTTCCAGGCATACATGCAGGGTCTGCATCAGTCGTGGGCGCGCTCGTCGTAGTGCCGCCGCAGGAGGTCTCCCCCGAAATCGTTTTCGAGGTCCCGCCATATGCTGTGCACATGGTTGGCTCCGTTTTGCGTATTGTCGTATTCGAAAAGCACCGTCGGGCCGTGAATGCGATAATAGTGGCCCGCTCCGGGTTCCAGCGGGCCGGCCCAGGCGAACCACAGGGCGTCGAATGCCTCCTCTATCCTGGAAAACTGTTCTTCGGCGATGTCCTCCGGCATATTATGCAGGTATTCGAGGATCAGCCGCTGCAGGACGCCGCGTTCCGCTTCGGTCATATCTGTGACGGGAAGCCCTTCGAATCGCTCCAGGCGTGCTTCCCGGTCGGCGCCCGTAATGATCTCGTCAGGCGCCACAGAGGCGATGATGGCCCGGTCGCGCCGATCGGAGGGGAGCATACGGATCAACTGCCTGCCCAGGTCTTCTTCGGCAGCCAGCACGCGAAGACCGGCGCCGGGACCGGAGCGCACTTCTCCCGGATTAGCTCCGAAAAAAGTGGGCGTAGCGACGGTGACGCCCGTGACAGACGTGTAATTGAGCGACAGGTGGTGTCCCTCGAATCGCCAGCCCCAAGGGGCGTCTTCGCCGGGTTCGCCGAACACGGTCACAAAGTATAATTCGCGATCGCGGCGGGCGCTGCTCTCAAGGATTTCGAGCACGCGCTCCAGTTGTATGACGCTGGTGACCTTCAGGTACCCCTGCGAGCTCAGGGCGCTTCGCAGCAAATCGTGTGCGGCGATGCGCTGTTGCTGCGTCATTTGTTTGAGCGGCAATCCGTTGCGTGCGCGGGGGACGAAGTGAAAATTGTATCGTTCCTCGTCGTCGAACGGCAGCACGGCCATGGCTCGCCGATCGGCGTCCAGCGTTTCGATGAATCGGTGTGCGGCGCCGGTCATGCGCTCGGCAGTGGAGCGCTGCTGCTGAGCGTTTTGGGCCAGTACGGGAATAGAAAGAGCGGCAGCGACGACGACAGTCGGTACGGTGCGCACAAGGCACGCTCCGGGCCGTTTTCTGCGGAACGAGAAACGTTTCATGGATAAGGGAGGATGTGAGGTTTCTCTGGCGAAAGACATGCAGGGCAAGCTACCGCGCCCGAATGCTGTCCGCAAGATCCTTATTGTTTTTCTTTCTTTTATCCCGGGATTTGCTGCATTGTCTGGCGATGGCATAAAATACAGGATACCGGGAGATCGGGGAGTTCCGGATACAACGCGCCAAAGTAGTCTCGCCCGGGATATCCGGATCTATTGACGAGCGATGCTCATTGAGCGGTCGCAAGATACAGTATTCCATATGGATATTGAAGGACGGTTTCGGACAAGCGTGTGCTCCTTTAAAAAAATCTGTATGTTTACAACCATTCCGGATCGAGAATACACCCGAGCGTATGGCCTATCTGCAATGTATTGCCGGTATGGTCTTGCTGATTGGCGGGGCCCAATTGTTTGTGCGGGGAGCCTCGCGGCTGGCGCGAGCCCTGGGTATGGCTCCGCTAGTGGTGGGTCTGACTGTCGTGGCGTTGGGCACCAGCGCTCCGGAATTCGCCGTGGTGCTCCAGGCTGCGCTGTCCGGAGAGACTGCTATTGCCGTCGGCAATGTGGTGGGCAGCAACATTTTCAATACGCTTTTCATTCTGGGCGTTTCGGCGTTGGCGGCGCCGCTTGTCGCTACGCAGCGGATGCTGCGCACCGATTTGCTTTGGATGATTGGGGCATCGGCGGCGGTTTTATGGCTGGGAATGGATCACCGTCTAGGCAGGCTGGAGGGAGCAGTTCTCTGCCTCGTGCTCGTAGCGTATATCGCATGGAAGATATGTTGGGTAGGGCGGCAGGAAGGAACAACGCAGGAGGAGGCTTCAGACGTAAACATTGCGGCGGGCGCCGGATCCAGACCTGTTTTGCGTCCCCGGGACGTGGTTTTCCTGGCAGCAGGCTTTTTCCTTCTCATTCCCGCTTCGCAATGGATTGTGAGCGGGGCCACGGCGATTGCCGCAAGCCTCGGCGTAAGCGATCTGGTCGTTGGTCTTATCCTGGTGGCTGCGGGAACCTCTTTGCCGGAGGTGGCGACATCTGTCGTAGCTACCCTTCGAGGCGAACGCGAGATCGCTGTAGGGAATGTGATCGGGAGTAATCTTTTCAATCTGCTGGGGGTGCTGGGGTCGGCAGGCGCGTTGTCTGCCGGCGGCATTGCGCTTTCTGCGGAAGTCATTCGATTCGACCTGCCGGTTATGGCGTTCGTGTCGCTGGCGTGTTTGCCTCTCTTCTTCACGGGTGGAAAGATATCCCGCTGGGAAGGAGGAATGCTCGCGGCGTATTATGCGGCGTATACGGTCTGTCTTTTGCTGGCCGCCGGTGCGGATGCAGGCACAGGTATTTCCTTCGTGAAAAACGGGTGGGCTGCATTGTATTTTGTAGCGCCGCTGGTGCTGGTCGCTCTCGGTACAGCCGCATTTTATATTTTGTCCGCCCGTCAGCGAAGAAGGATCGTGCCAGACAGGTAGACGTAGCTTCCACCGAGGTCTATTCGGTATTCTCGGCTCACTTTCCCATTTCGTTCATCCGACATGTCCGATACAAATAACGTAACAGATATGCCCGATACTTCCGATTCGTCTTCCGCATCCGACGTTCGTAGTGCACCCGCTGCGCCTCGGCGTTCGCCGTTCCGGGATCGCGCAGGGGTAATCATTTTCGGAAACGACACTCCGGCGGGACATTTTTTCGATGTAGTGCTCATTATAGCGATTCTGTTGAGCATCGTGGCGGTCATGCTGGACAGCGTGGTCGCCATATCCGAGCAGTGGGGCGCCGAACTGGCTATCCTCGAGTGGATATTTACCATCCTTTTTACGGTGGAATACGGACTGCGGCTCTATAGCGCCCGGAATGCCAGGCGTTATGCGACAAGTTTCTTCGGTCTGGTCGATCTTCTCGCCATTCTGCCGACGTTTCTCAGTATCCTGTTCCCGCCGGGTCGATTTCTACTTACGATCCGGGTGATGCGCGTCTTGCGGGTGTTTCGCGTGCTCAAGTTAGTGCGGTTTCTTGGAGCGGAAGATGTGCTGTACAAGGCTTTGCGGGCGGGCCGCCGCAAGATTATGGTTTTTATGCTGGCCGTATCCACGATCGTCGTGATTGCAGGGTCGCTCATGTATGTCATCGAGGGGGTCGATGCGGGTTTTACGAGCATTCCTCGCGGGGTGTACTGGGCTATTGTGACGGTGACCACCGTCGGATATGGGGACATTGCGCCGTTGACGCCCCTTGGTCAAATGCTGGCGGTGCTATTGATGTTCACCGGCTACGCCATTATTGCCGTCCCGACAGGCATTGTCGGCGTGGAAGTCGGGCGGTTCTACGGGGGGGCGTCCGCATGGAAGGAGTGCACGGCCTGTAGACAAGAGACTCGGCTTCCCGACGCCGTCTATTGCGTTTTCTGCGGGGAATCGCTGGGGCAGGGCAATCGTGCATTGGAGAGGCTGAAGTAGGGCATTACAGTTTTTTACTGGCCAAATTGATTAGTGCCTTGTATGTATTAGGATACTCCGATTAAGTCCGAAACTTGACGGAGTTACGCTGCTGGGCGGATAAGGGTTGCCGGATCCCTGCAAGGGCGAGTGCGAGACGCACGGGGGTAAACGGAAAGGGGCCAAGCGAAGCGGATAACCTGTCGGAAGGCGCTCTGAAGAGGCGAGGGTGCACGGGGCGGACGCGCCGGAAAGGAATCGTGTAGGCCCGGGGGGACTCGAACCCCCAACCCACTGATTAAGAGTCAGTTGCTCTGCCAAATTGAGCTACGGGCCTGGGTGGCGGTTTGAATATCCTTGAAAAAAGTAAAACCGCCAAAATACATCCCTACGCACAGAGGGGTGATTGGTTCATTAGGCATGGCGTTGCTGCAAGCACGTGTAGCAATGTCGCCTTCCTATCAGGGTATGTCCGCTGAAATGACCGTTTACACCCCCTGCCCCTTCAATAATTCGCATCTTTCTCCCGGTTTCGCTTTTCCATGCACTCCTGCTTTTATATCTTTCCGGTTCGTGGTCGGTAGCGGCCCCTGGAAGGTCTCCCGGCAGGCATTTCAACTTTCTCCCATGCCGGGGCTGGCCTGTCGGGTCTCCGGCAGATATTCTACAGCGCATTCAAGCACAGAGTATTTCATATATGTCTGGCGAAGATGAACGCGGAACACGCTTTGCCCGGGACCTGCGTCGTATCCGCAGAGATCGCGGCGTTTCTTTGACCGATATACACGACGCCACCAAGATAGCGTACGACCTGATCAAGCGCTTCGAGCACGATGCGCTTATCGGTCATTCCCGGTTCAACAGGGTATATCTCCGGCTCTTCGTGCGTGGATACGCAGAGCATCTGAACCTGGATGTGGAGATGGCGCTGGAGGCGTTCGAATTGGCGATGAAGGGGCGATATACCGGCTCGCTGGCCAGAGCGTATCTGGGCGAGTCCGGGGTGGAACATCGGGAAGAGAGCCCGAAGCAAAAGAAGCGAACAGGCGGCAAGGAACCCGCCGCTCCCGGATCGGATCAGGTAACCGAGGCGATTCCTTCAACACAGACCGAGCGGGAGTCCGCCAAAATCCCGCATGAAGAATCCGCTGAACCAACCCGGCAGAGCGATTCCGCGGCGACCGATTCCGAAGCGGCCGATTCCGCAGCGACTGTTTCGGCGGTTTTGTCTACCGAACAACCTGCTGTCCGGGAAATCCCATTAAAGAAGACATCCGCCGTCCGAAAAATCTTATCGCCCAAGGCGCCTTCTACCCGAAGGGCTTCTGCCAGGGCTTCCCTCGGGGCCACACTTTCAATAGGCGCAGACACGCAGGAATCTGCCGGATCGGGCATCGCTGGCGCAGCGGATCCCCGGTGGATATTTCTTGGCGTGCTCGTTGTAGTCGTCGGACTGGGCATCTGGGGGCTGACGCGAGTCGCTCCGGTGGAGGATATGGCCGATGCCACGGTTCCGGCGATCGATATACCCATACGATCCCTTCCCGATACGCTGAACATCGCGATCGTGGCGGACAAGGGTAGCGTGGCGCCGATCCGGGTGACGTTGGATAGCGACCTGCGCCGCCCGTACTGGATAGATCGCGGCGATGCGATGACGTTCCGCATGACAGATAGCATCGTACTGGAGCAGCAGCTCGATAGCGTTACGGTACAGGTGGAAGGCATAACCTATCCTTTATCTCGACCGACCGGTGAAGACAAGGTGCTTCTGACTCGTGACGCACTTAGCTCCTGGTTCTCTTCCATCCCACGATAGCGGCCAGCAGGGCTGGTGTCGCCTCTCATGAAGAACCTTGTCGATGCATCTCACAAGGTGTTGATGCGCATTGCATCCATCGATGTGCATGCAATGCCGTACAGCGAGGCGGTGCATCTTGCGCAGACGTTGCGGACCCTTCTCAATGCCCACAATCACCGCTACCATGTGCTTGACGCTCCTGTCGTGGCGGACAACGAGTACGACCGGCTTTTCCGAGCGCTTGAACGGATAGAAGCGCAATACCCGGACCTGATTGCGCCGGATTCGCCTACGCATCGTACGGGCGCCGCTCCGCTCGACCGGTTCGAGCGGGTTCGCCACCCGACCGCCTTGCTATCCCTGGGGAAGGCATTCGATGAAGCCGAACTGGAGGCATGGTACGAACGATGCCTGCGCGGGCTGCGTGGTCGTTTCGGAGAGGATGCGCGTCCGCAAATGACCGTGGAGCCGAAAATGGACGGCCTTGCTGTTGCGCTCACGTACGAAAGAGGCAAGTTGGTGCTGGGAGCCACTCGCGGGGATGGTGCGGAGGGAGAGAACATCACCAGCAACGTACGCACGATCCCTTCGATACCTCTGTCCATTCCGGTGCTGCCTGTTTCTGCGGAGGATTCCGGGGGTGTCGTTCCACCGGATCGTATGGAAGTGCGCGGAGAGATTTACATCCGAAATCGGGATTTCGAAAAACTGAACGAGACCGCGGCGGCTGCCGGCGACAAGTTGTACGCGAATCCACGGAATGCGGCTGCCGGTAGTGTGCGGCAGCTCGATCCGTCGATTACGGCCTCGCGTCCCTTGTCGTTCATGGCGTACGGAACGGGTCCGGTAGAGGGTATCGAGGCGCCGCCGGAAGGGCAGCATGCTTTGCTCGCGCGGCTCCGGGCATACGGTTTTCGCGTAAGCGAACATGTCGCGCGGTCGGATTCCATCGGCGAGGTGAAATCGCTTTATGAAGCGTGGCGCCGGAAGCGGGAAGAACTGGACTATGAAATCGACGGGCTGGTGGTCAAGATAGACCGGTTCGACTGGCAGGAAGCGCTCGGATTCGTATCGAATGCTCCCCGTTGGGCCGTTGCCTGCAAGTTTCCTGCAAAGGAAGCGACCACGGTGCTGAACGATATCAAGGTCAGTGTGGGGCGGACCGGCGTCATCAAGCCGGAAGCGGTGCTCGAACCAGTGCCTGTTGCCGGGGTCATCGTATCGAGTGCAACCCTGCACAATGAAGAATACATTCGTGACCGGGATATCCGCATAGGAGATCGGGTGATTGTGAAACGGGCCGGGGATGTTATTCCCCAGGTCGTCAAGCCCATTGAAGAAGTGCGCTCGGGCAGGGAGCGGAAATGGGAAATGCCTGTACACTGCCCGGTATGCGGCAGCGAACTTCGTACGTTACCGGACGAGGTAGACAGCTACTGCGCGTCCATCGATTGTCCGGCTCAATTTATCCGTCTCGTGGAGCATTTTGCGAGCCGGGGGGCCATGGATATAGAAGGACTGGGCGCCAAATTGGCGGTGACGCTCGTAGAAGAGGGGCTTGTCGGGAATCTTGCGGATATTTATGTGCTTGTCGCCGAACAACTGATTGCGCTCGACCTCTTTGCCGAAAAACGGGCCGATAATCTTCTCGAAGGTATCGAAGCCTCTAAAAAACGCCCTCTCGGTCGACTTGTATTCGGCCTGGGTATTCGCCATGTGGGACGCGCTACAGCGGAATTGCTTGTCGCCCGGTATGCGTCGCTCGATGCCTTGTCGAGGGTCGGCGCAGAAGAAATCGAGCAAATCGAGGGCGTTGGGGAGGTCATTGCAAAGAGTGTGGAAAGCTGGTTCGCGGTCGAAGCTAACCGCGAACTGATACGGCGCTTGCGCGAATCAGGAGTGAATACGGAACGCTTGCCCGAGGAGGCTCCGCAGGGATTGGAGGATTCCGGTCGGGCAACCGGCAAGACCTTTGTGCTCACGGGCACGTTGCCGACGCTTGGAAGAAAGGAAGCCGCTACGCGTATCAAGCAGGCCGGAGGTCGTGTCGTCGGCAGCGTGAGCAGCAATACGGACTATGTCGTGGCCGGCGAGAATCCCGGTTCGAAGCGCGAGCGGGCTACCGAACTGGGCATTGCCATACTCGACGAAAACCAACTACTGGCTCTGCTCGACGAGTAAACCGCCATCGCATGCTGACCACTCTCGATTACGTCGTTATCGTCCTGTATCTCGCCGGTGTGGCCGCATTCGGTATCAAAGCCGGAGGGCGGCAAAAAAGCACCGCGGATTATTTTCTCGGCAACAGGGATTTGCCCTGGTGGGCGGTCTGTTTTTCCGTGGTGGCCACCGAAACGAGTACGCTGACCGTGATTGGCATTCCGGCGGTGGCGTACGGCGGCAGTCTGATATTCCTGCAACTGACCTTCGGCTACCTGCTGGGCAGAATAGCCGTGTCGATGTTTTTTCTCCCAGGATACTTTCAGGGAGAACTGGCCACGGCCTATGCCTTGCTCGGTACCCGGTACGGGGACGTCATGCGGAGCACGGCCTCGGTGACGTTTCTTGTCACCCGCCTGCTCGCCGACGGGGTACGCCTCTTCGCTACGGCCATTCCCCTGAAGGTGATTGCGGACTCGGCAGGGTTGGATATATCCTACGCATCTATTATTGCCGTTATTGCACTGTTCACCATTGTCTACACGTTGATAGGGGGTATCAAGGCCGTGGTATGGATGGATGTCGTCCAGATGGCCGTGTACCTTGGCGGGGCCTTTGTGGCGGTGATTGTATTGTTGGGGCAAGCGCCCGGCGATTGGTGGGTCCAGGCCGCGGAAGCCGGTAAGACCCGGATGCTGTATCTGGCGTCGAACGAGTCCTTCTCGACATGGCTCACGTCCCCGTATACCTTTGTAACCGCTGTGGTGGGCGGGGCTGTGTTTTCCATGGCTTCGCACGGTACGGATCAACTCATTGTGCAGCGCCTGCTTACCTGTCGGGATGAGCAGGATAGCAAAAAGGCGCTCATCGGTTCTGCCATGGTGGCCATATTCCAGTTTGCTCTCTTTCTGTTGGTGGGATTGCTGCTTTGGAGCTACTACGGAGGGGCTTCCATAGCCGATCTGGGCCTTGCCCGAGGCGACGAAATCTTTCCGAAGTTCATCATCGAGGGATTGCCGCCGGGTGTATCCGGCTTGCTGCTGGCCGGTATTGTGGCGGCGGCCATGAGTACGTTATCGTCGTCGCTCAATTCCCTGGCTTCGTCCTCGGTCTTCGACCTGTTCGAGCGTATCCCGTGGTTTGGGCGTATCCGCGGCAAGGCGATGCCGGCAGCACGATCCCTGCTTGTATCCCGTCTCTTTACCGTATTCTGGGGCATCGTATTCATTTTCTTCGCCACGCTTTTCGAGGATCGCGAAAATCCGGTGGTCGAACTGGGGCTTGCCATTGCCTCGTTCACGTACGGCGGGCTACTGGGAGTTTTCCTGCTGGCGTTTTTCAATAAGGCCACGAACCAGACGGATGCCGTGCTTTCGTTTGCGACTACGGTTATCGTCATGGTCTGGGTGATTTTTTCTGTCTGGCATCACCCTCAGGATGGGTGGATTGTTTCGTTCATGCCCGGCGACGACGTTGTGGCCCGGGAGGGACTCCGTGCTATAGCCTGGCCCTGGTATACGGCTATCGGGGCGGGCCTTCATCTTGTTTTGGGATCCCTGCTTGCCCTGCGGCATAGATAGGAACTGTTGCATGCCCGAGTCGAAGATGCACCGCATTGCGTTGCCAGGTCCTGCTTCGATCGGGAGGCGCCCTTGCTGCGACCCCATACCTCGTTTCGCTCCCGGACGGTCCCGCTATGAAAGTATTGAGAGACATCGGCCTCTGGAAGAAGAAACCGCAGCCTGTCGGGGGAAACCTCGAGAAGGGTCTTTCCTCCCTGGATAAGTCCGGGCAAATCCAGTGGATGTACAACGGGGGTATTTTACTTGCTCTCGTATTACTGACGCTGGCCGCTTTTCCGAGAAGCAATGTGTATCAGTATACGGTGGAAATCGGGGAGGAATGGCATGGGGAAACCGTTGTGGCCCCTTTTGACTTCTCCATCTACAAGTCGGAGACGGAACTGGAAGTCGAGAGGACTGCGCTCCGGGAAAATACGCCGCCTTATTTTCGTGTCTCGGCCGATGCGCAAGGGGTCATGGCGGCGAATCGGGACACGCTGATCCGGCAACTTGACGAGGTTTTTGACGCCTGGACAGGGTATCGCGTACATCGCTTGCTTGGCGAGATGGCGGAAGCGGAAGCCGATTCGCTCCAATATCTCGATTTGCGCCGGGCGGCTCGTCTTAAAATCACCCCCGAACAGTGGCGGTTGCTGTCCGACGCCTATGCGGAGCGCATGCCCGAGCTGTCGGGCGAGCAACCTCGAATCGATACGTCCCGCCCGGACGAACGCCTTCTGAATCAGGCCTGGGGCATTGCTTCCCAGCTCCTGATCGTAGGCGTGCTGGATGTGCCGCAAGATAGTGTTCTGTCCGACCGGATCGTGGTTCGAGACGACGCGAACCGAACCGAAACGATTCGAGCCAAGGACAACACCTATGGTCTGGACGAGGCATACGCTTATGCCGAACGACAATTCCAGCAAAGCGAAGACAGCCTTTCCGTCGCCCTCGGAGACGCCTTCTTCAGAGCCGTTTTCACGCCTTCGCTCAGCTATCTGCGCGCGGAAACCATACGCGAGCTCCAGCGCCTCGAACAGCGCATTTCTCCGGTGCGCGGTCGGATTGCGGAAGGCGAAACGATTATTGAGGATGGGGGACGGGTTACGGAGAATGTGTATGCGCATCTTACCTCGTTCGAACGCGCGTGGCAGGAGCGGGGCGGCGAGAACATTCTCTGGAGAGTGCTCCTCGGACAGTTTCTCATCGTTCTGGCGGCATACTTTCTCTTCTTTCTGTATTTGTATCTGTTGCGCCGGCCCATTTTCGCCAGGAAACGGAGCATGTTTCTGCTGGCCATTCTGTTCGCCATTGTGGTTGGGCTCTTCGCCATCGCACTTCGCGTAGAGTTTTTGCGCATGTACATCGTGCCGGTAGCCATTGTCCCGGTCCTGATCACGGTGATCTTCGATTCTCGCGTCGGCATTTTTGCAGCACTAACCCTTGCTCTCCTGGGCGGCCAGTTATTGTATTATAATTTCGAGTTCACCTTCGCTACCTTCCTGGCGTCCGCCCTTGGTGTGTTCAGTGTTCGCGACATCCGCAATCGACGGCAATTTTTCATCAGTGCAGGCATGGTTTTCCTCGGGTACCTGGTGGTCCTTGCGGCATCGGCTATCTTCTTCGGAGAATCCTTGCAAGTATTTTTTGCCGACATGCTGCCCGCAGGCATCAGCGCATTTCTGCTTCTGCTTGCCTATCCGTTGCTGTGGATTGCCGAGCGCGCATTCGGCATTACCACCGATCTGACCCTGGTCGAACTTTCCGACATGAACAATCCGCTCCTCAAGCAATTGTCGCTGGAGGCGTCCGGTACGTTCAATCATACCCTCCAGGTTGCAAATCTTTCCGAGGCCGCTGCGGATGCGATCGGAGCCAATACCTTGCTGGTGCGTGTCGGAGCGCTTTACCACGATATAGGCAAAATAGCCAAGCCGAACTACTTCGTCGAAAACCAGCTTTCGGGCGTCAACCCACATCAGGATTTGAAGCCCCGGATGAGCGTACTGATTATCGCGTCGCACGTGAAGGAGGGGCTGGAGAAAGGTAGAGAACACAATGTGCCGGAGCGTGTACTGGATTTCATTTCCATGCATCACGGTACATCCCGAATCGAATTTTTCTACCGGCAGGCGCTCGATCGACACAAAGCAGGCGAGCCGGAGATCCTTGAATCCGAGTTCCGGTACGATGGCCCGCGTCCAAACACGAAAGAGACGGGAATCCTGATGCTTGCCGATTCCGTGGAGGCGGCAAGCCGCAGTCTTACCGACCCTACGCATCGCCGTCTTGAAACACTCATTGAGGACATCGTTGCGGGACGCCTTGCAGACGGGCAACTCGACGATACGGATTTGACGTTCCGTGATCTGACACAAATAAAGCGAACCTTTTTATCCATATTGCTCGGTATTTACCACATACGCATCCGGTATCCGGATCAGGATGGGGAGGAGGATGTGGTTGCGGCCGCAGGGGAAGAAGAAATCATACCCGGAGATGCCGCCCACACCGTAGAGGAGCCTATACTACCGGACGGAGGATAGGGGTGCGAAGGCAATCCGGGTATATCTCCTGTCTTTACCGGACGACCTGCTTGCCCTGTTTGTATTACGACCTGTCGTCTGCGCTGTCGAGTAGCCGCTCGATAATATCGACAGGCGTTATTTCGTCCGCTTCCGCATTGAAATTCGTCACGATCCGGTGCCGCAGTACGGGCACGGCGATGCGGCGAACGTCGTCTATGAGCGGCGAAAGGCGTCCGTCGAGGGCGGCAAGCGCTTTGGCGCCGAGGATGAGATACTGCGATGCCCGTGGCCCCGCTCCGTAGTTCAGGTACTTCGTTACGAAGTCGGGGGCGCCTTCTCTTCCGGGTCGCGTGCGTCCTGCGAGGCGGACCGCATATTCAATCACATTGTCGGTCACGGGGATCTGCCGTATGAAGTGCTGAAATTCCTGTATTTCCCGGGCATGCATAACCGGCTTTATGTCGGCGACGCGCGCACTGGTCGTATTGCGGACCACTGCAACCTCTTCGTCGAAAGCCGGGTAGTCGAGCCACAGATTAAGCATAAACCGATCCAGCTGGGCTTCCGGCAGGGGGTAGGTGCCTTCCTGCTCGATCGGATTCTGGGTGGCCAGCACGAAGAAAGGCTCGTCAAGTATGTACGTTTCCCCGGCGGCGGTAACGTGATGTTCCTGCATGGCCTCCAGTAAGGCCGCTTGCGTTTTCGGGGGCGTTCTGTTGATCTCGTCCGCCAGCACGACATTGGCGAAGATAGGTCCCTGTACGAACTTGAACGATCGCCGGCCCGTTGAGACATCTTCTTCGATGATTTCCGTACCCGTGATGTCGCCCGGCATCAGGTCCGGCGTAAACTGGATGCGGCTGAATTTAAGGCTCGTGGCCTGGGAAATCGTCCGGATAAGCAGCGTCTTTGCCAGGCCCGGAACGCCAATCAGCAGTACATGCCCCTGTGCGAGAAAACCCACGAACAGGTGGCGGACGATCTCGTTCTGCCCCACAATGACCTTCTCGATCTCTGAACGGAGGCGATCGTAGGAGGTGTGAAGCGCTTCGAGGACTGTGGGAACCTGCGTATTCTGCTGAACGTGCGGCATGAAAAAGTGTCAGGTTTGGAGAGAGAGCTCCGGAAATCGCTTCTCCTGCGCATCGCTAAAGCTCGGCCATCCGGACCGATCTGGCTTTGCCGCGCAAATCTACATATATCTCCTCGCGCAGGGTGTCGATGTAGTCCTGCATCCATTGCGCCCGTTTTTCCTGAAGCGCAAACTGTTCGATGCGTTCGTAGTCCGTCTCCAGATTTACCGTATGTTCTTCCTGAGAAAGGACGAGTTGTACAATATGGTAGGCCTGCCGGGGATTTTCCAATTGTACGGGCGTGGGCCGGCTGATTTCCCCTACCTGCATGGTGTCCAGTGTCGCCAGCCAGAGCGGCCCGAGATTTTCCCTGACAAGGTCGCGTTCCCCGGTGCGCGGATCGACCACCCGGCCACCCAGTTGCGACGAAGATTCTTCCTGCGAATGCTGTTTCGCGAGGCGCTCGAAGGGGATACCGAGGTGAAGCGCCGAATCGCGCGCAGCCGTCAGAAACGCAATGGTTTCCGAGGGATCGATCTCGCTGTCGTCGATGCGGATCAGGACGTGATTGAAATCGACGATTTCACCCCGCCGGTCGTTCACGCGCACGATATGATATCCGAACGGAGACTCGAAAACTTGCGATACTTCTTCGATCGGGATACGGGAGGCAACCGCACCGAACTCCGGCACGAGATCGCCCAGACTCGTGTTTTCTATGCGACCGCCCAGACTTGCCGAGCCGGGATCTTCCGAAAACTGCCGCGCCATTTCTTCGAACGATCCGCCGCCCGTTACGATGGAATCACGAATCGCCGCGATAATTTCTCTGGCTTCTTCCCGGGCTTCTTCCGTAAGTTCGGGAAAGCGTACGATGTGATTCAGCCGCACTACATGCGGGATGACCGGCAAGGAATCGGCAGGAAACCGATTGAACCATTCCTCTGCCTCCGTGGGCGTAATGCGAACGTTCTGAATTTTGATCTGGCGAAGCTGATCCGCCAGTAATTGGCCGCGCAATTCGTCCCGCAGGTCCGCCCGGATACGTACAATGCTTCGGCCATACAATTCTTCCAGCATTTTCTCGCCGCCTACCTGGGCCGCCATGAACTCGATACGTTGATTGAGCGCCTGATCGACCTGCTCTTCCTGTACGATGATGTTGGTGTCGCGGCGGGCAGCCACCTTCAGGATTTCCTGGCCGATCAGTTCGTTCAGGGCGTCCATCCATAGTGCTTCGGAGTAGGGGATGCGCTGCTGCTGGAGATAGTTAGCCACGACGGCATCCACCTCGGATTTGAGCACTATCTGATCACTGACTACGGCGACGATCTCATCGATAACGTTGCCCTCCTGCGCACAGGCCGGCGAAACCAGGGAGGAGGTCAGCGCCGCACATACAAGAAAAAAAGCCGTGCATGCGCACGCGGCGGATTTCATCGGGTGCAAAGACATGAATACGCCAGCCAGGAATCGGAAACAACGAAGAAACGCCACACCGTACGAGATATTATGGACTATCGAGCGCTTCGCGTGCGAGGGCCTCATTTCTCAAACGTTGAACCAGACGCGCATACAACTGTTTCCGATTCTGCAGGACGAGTTGGCGCTCCAACTCGCGTTGGATCCACTCTTGCTGCGGGATACTCCCCGTCGGTATGCGCTGCGCCAGTTGAAGGATATGGTACGAGGAATCGCTTTCCACGACGGCCGCGGTTCGTTCGTTGCTCAGACCCGCAAGCGTTTGTCGGAGTAGCGGCTGGTTTCCGAAAAGGCGGCTTTCGGGGTAGTGGTCGTATGCGGAAATGCGGAGGGTAAACAACGTATCCGACGCAGACGGGCTTGTTTCGAGCGTGTTTGCCCACATGGTCCATATCGAGTCCCGTTCCGCTATGCTGGCGTTTCGTAGGGAGAATTGGGCTTGTCTGGCTTCCTCGAACGTCTTTGCACGAAGGTACCGAACCCGCACAAAAGGTTCGCGCAGCCGGAGCTGTTCCTTGTGCTGCTCGAAGTATGCCCGCGCTTCTTCCGAGGAGGGAGCCGGGGAATTTTCTCTGTAGAAGGTTTCGATGAACGAATTCACAAGCACCGATCGCTCGCTTTCGTCAAGGCGGCGCTGGACTTCGGCGTTTTGCGCAAATCCCCGCCGGAGCGCTTCCTGGTATAGCACTTCCGTGGTGAGCCACTGGTTAATGATGTGCCTCCGCATTTCCAGGGGGTCCCCGATCACGGCAATGCCTCCCATGATGCGCTCGATATCTTCCTCGAAGAGGTACCGATTCTCGACACGCGCCACGTGGTTCTGCGAGTCCGCTTCTTCCACACAGCCGGAAAGAAACAGTATACCCGCTCCTGTGCACAACAGCATCAGGGACAGCGAGAAGCTGTATAAAGAACGGTTTCCCATGCTTTAAGGGGTCGCCGGCGTGTCAGCGTGCTCCATGGGAGGGGCCTCTTCCTTGAAGGCCCGCACGAGTCGATCCGGGAAGGTATGCGCATTGTAGCGCTTCCTGAGATGTGCAATCAGGCGTTTCTCCAGTGTTTTCTGGTGCTCGCTTACGATTTCGGTTCGGGCCTCTTCGAAGGTCTTCGTGCGCGCCGGTTCTATCCCGTCATGCACAAGAATTATACGCATGTTCCGCAGGGCAAGAACTTCGGTGTGCTCGCCTTCGCTCAGGTCCAGTACGCGGTCATAGACGGAACCGGACGAATCGGCCAGCAGCGTCGTATCCGCGTGCAGTATGTGTAGCGTATCGGCGGCGTAGAGTGCATGGATGTCCGCTATCGAGGCGCCTGCGTCGAGACGCGCCGCTGCATCCTGCAGAAGGGAATCCGAAGCGCTTTGCAGGGAGATAGCCCGGATGCGGTCCGGCCAGCGATATGCTTCCGGTTGCATGCCGTAGCGGGTGCGCAGGGCGGCCGAATCCCGGTCGGCGGCTGTCCACACGGAATCTTCCATCAGCGCAAACAAAACGAGGCCGTCGCGAAACTCCTGCATGATTTTGCCGAATTCGGCGTCGCGTTCCTCGAGCAAGGCCGCTTCCGTGTTCAACGTGGCATCGGTAACAAACGACGAAACGAGCGCGCGCACGGTGCTCTCGGTGTCGATTCCGGAGCGATTGTTCAGGCTGCTTGCCGTCTCGGCAAGATGCCCAAGCGTCCAGGTCGAGTCGCCCAGTACGAAGAAGGTATCGGCGATCGCCGATTCGTCGAGGCCGCCGTTCGGCAGAACCAGGATCGAGTCGGGGGGAATGCCGGCAAAGGCGCGTACGGCGAGCGCAGTGTCGACACGTCCGTGTCCGCTTTGGATAATGTCGCGTGCAAGCGCTTCTTCGGCCAGGCCCATGCGCGGCAACCGGCCCGCCAGATTTTTCAGATCCTCGTAAGCTTCTTCGAAAGAAGGCAGTTTCTCGCGTTCCGTCAACCGGATGAGGTGAACCCCGAAAGGCGTTTCTACCGGGCCTGCAATGTCACCCGGTTCCATGAGTGCGAAGGCGGCTTCCTTGAAGGTGTCGGGGACTGGCGACGTATAGGCGATGGTTCCGACGTCTCCTCCCTGGCCGGCGGACATTATATCTTCGGAATGATCTTTTGCGAGCTGTGCGAAATCGGCGCCCTCGTCGAGTTGTTTTCCAAGCGCTTCCGCCCGCACGAGGGCGTTCGTGGAATCTCCGGGCGGGCCCGCATGGCGAATCATGATATGAGATATCCGGATATTCGGGACGGCGGGTTTGCGTTCATGTACCGTCAGCATGTGGTATCCGAATCGAGTCCGGAATACCGGAGAAAGGCCCCCAACGGGTATGTTGTATGCGAACGATTCGAAAGGTTCGACCAGGTCCCCACCCGTGAAAAATCCGAGGCGGCCTCCCGCGCCTCGAGTGTCGGCGGGACCTCTCGCAGAGGGGTCCTGCGAGTGACGAACCGCAAGGCTTCCAAAATCCACTCCTTGGAGCACCGAATCGCGCAGGACTTGCATTTTTCGGTATGCTGCGAGCGTATCCTCCGCGGGGGCGTTTTCCGGCACGGTAAGCAGAATGTGACTCACGTCCACCATCTCTTTCCGTCGTTCGTACAGCGTGCGAATAATCGGATCGATTACTTCTTTTTCCACCAGGAAAGGGCGGGCAAGCCGCACCCGGTAGGATTGGATTTCTTCGAGAATATCAGGCCGCGTATCCATACCTGCCTCTCTGGCGGCAGCCACTTTCAAACGGAAATCGACATACCGTTCGAGGAAATCGCGGTAGGAGGACAGCGAATCGGTAGCGGGGTCGCTGTGACTGCCTGTGTGAGGAGCGTAGTTGGCCTCGAAATCGTAGAGCGTAAGCAGTTCTCCATGAAAAGAGGCTACGACCTCGGGGTTGTCTGCGCCGGGAATCGGCATCGTGCGGGACAGGGATCCGCATCCTGCGGCAAGAGAAAGTCCAATGAATAATGCTACCGGGGCGGTCCAGGTAATCGGTCGGGATCGGCTAATCATGCTATAGTGTGCGTATCTTAATTCGTTTGTTTTCGTACACGGGCAAGGGGTTATGGCGCTTTATTTTCGGCGGCTTTATCCTTGCGGTCTTGCGCCATAGGGCCCGATTCGTTTTGTCCGTTCCGCTGGCGCCCGTTTGGGTTCGAACCGGCATTGACGCACGCAGGCGGATACGGTTCCTTTTCGTACTTGATCGAAGTCCCGGCGCAAACGATATTCTCGACACTGCTTCGTCATTCCTTGCCGGCGCACCCCTCTCAGCCTCTGAGCTTTGCGGATTTAATCAGAATATCCTATTGCTTGCTGCACATTGTGTCCATACATGCCCTGCACGTTCTGACATGACTGAATCTTTTTTGTCGAAAGTCCGGGTTCGCTTTGCGCCCAGCCCCACCGGGTCTCTGCACATTGGCGGACTCCGTACGGCGCTGTTCAATTACTTTTTTGCACGAAGGCGCGGCGGCGCATTCGTTCTGCGAATAGAGGATACCGATCGGGCGCGTTTCGTGCGCGAAGCCGAACATAATATCCTGTCGGGGCTCGAATGGGCCGGCATCCAACCGGACGAAGGACCGGACCGACCCGGGGACTTCGGTCCCTATCGCCAGTCCGAGCGCAGAGTTATGTATGCCCGGTATGCGCGGCAACTTCTCGACGAGGGGCATGCCTATTACGCCTTCGATACGCCGGAAGAAATCGAGGCCATGCGGAAGCGATTCGCCACGGAAGAAAATCCTTCGCCCAAATACGATGCGGTCACCAGAGGGGAAATGACGAATTCGCTCGGGCTTTCCGGGGAAGAGGTGCGCCGGCGCATCGACCGGAAGGATGCGCATGTCGTGCGCCTGAAGGCGGATCCTGGAGGGCGCATCACGTTCCATGACCGCATTCGGGGAAGAGTTTCGTTTTCGACCGGCGGGGTCGACGATCAGATTCTGATCAAATCCGACGGGATGCCGACGTATCACCTGGCCAATGTCGTGGACGATCGCGAGATGGGCATTACGCACGTGATTCGCGGAGAGGAGTGGCTTCCTTCCACGCCGAAGCACCTGCTGCTGTACCAGGCCTTCGGGTGGGAACCGCCCGAAATGGCGCATATGCCGCTTATTATGAATCCGGGCGGCAAGGGAAAATTGTCCAAGCGGCATGCAGAAAAGCAGGGCCTGCCCGTAACCGTCGAGCAATGTCGGGAGGCCGGATACGAACCGGAGGCGGTCGTCAACTTCCTGACGCTTCTCGGGTGGAATCCCGGCGATGACAGGGAACTGTTTTCGGTCGACGAGATGGCGGAGTTGTTTTCGCTCGATCGGATCGGCGGGGGGGGTGTGCAATTCGATGTGAACAAGCTCAACTGGTTCAACCAGCAGTACGTTCGGGGATTTTCCGTCGATGAATTGCTGGAGCGTGCCGCTCCCTGGCTTCGGGACCGTCGCAGTGCTTCGGGGGTCGGTTTTCTCGAGAACGAAGAACGCCAGCGCCGGATGGCGGCGCTCATGCAGCCCCGTATCACGTTTTCGAAGGACCTTGCGGAAGCGGGGGGGTATTTCTTCGAAGATCCGGCGACGTATGACGAGGTGGCTGTCAAGAAGCGATGGAAAGCAGATTCGGCAGCGCTTTTAAGCGCTTATGCGAGCCGGCTGGGAGACGCCTCCGTTTTCGATGCGGCACAGGCCGAAGCGATGCTACGGGCGTTTGCCGAAGAGCGAGGGGCGGGGGCGGGGCGCATCATTCATCCGGTCCGCCTTGCGGTGAGCGGCGTCCCCGGCGGGCCGAGTCTTTTTGAGATGATGGCGGTGTTGGGTAAAGATACCTGCGTACGACGGATTCGTAGGGCGGTGGAGGTGTTGGGGTAGGGGAGTACGTGATGCGCGTTGTTCAGGGAGAGCGATCCCCGCCGGAGCGACCCAGGCGTAGGTCAGCGTCGCACCCTCCGGGTCCGTACCCGAACCGGATAGCGTCACCGTCGCTCCCTCCGCAACCGTTTGGTCGGTGTCTGCGTTGGCCGTCGTCGCGTCATTTGCTGATTGCAGATGTTGTCGCTGTCGCCTGAGAATAGAGCGAGATTGTCAAGCCATTGCTGGAATGCGGTACTCCCCGGGACACACAGCCCGTTGTCGACATAAAAGTGAAGGAGATTGTCCAGGTTGACAAACTCCGCCGGGATCGATCCCGAAAGGGAGTTGGGCGAGAGAAGCAGGTTCACGAGGTTGGTCAAGTCGCCTAACGCCGCCGGGATCGAGCCCGAAAGGGAGTTGCGACCGAGATTCAGCCATTCGAGGTTGGTCAAGTCGCCTAACGCCGCCGGAATCGATCCCGTCAGGGAGTTGTCGTTGAGACTCATTCTTTCGAGGTTGGTCAAGCCGCCCAACGCCGCCGGGATCGAGCCCGTCAGGGAGTTCTCGAAGAGACTCAGTACCTCGAGGCTGGTCAAGTCGCCCAACGCCGCCGGGATCGAGCCCGTCAGGGAGTTGCCACCGAGATGCAGAGTTTGGAGGCTGGTCAAGTCGCCTAACGCCGCCGGAATCGAACCCGTCAGGGAGTTGCCACCGAGATGCAGGTTCCTGAGGTTGGTCAAGTCGCCCAACGCCGCAGGGATCGAACCCGAAAGGGAGTTGTTGTAGAGATGCAGGCTCGTGAGGTTGGTCAAGTCGCCCAACGCCGCCGGGATCGAGCCCGAAAGGGAGTTGCCACCGAGATGCAGGTGTTCGAGGTTGGTAAAGTCGCCCAACGCCGCCGGGATCGAACCCGAAAGGGAGTTCTCACCGATCCACAGTGTCGTCAGGTTGGTCAAGTCGCCCAACTCTGCCGGGATCGATCCCGAAAGGTCGTTGTCACCGAGATTCAGGTTCGTGAGGTTGGTTAAGTCGCCCAACGCCGCCGGGATCGAACCCGAAAGGGAGTTGCTGTAAAGATGCAGGCTCGTGAGGTTGGTCAAGTCGCCCAACTCCGCCGGGATCGAACCAGTCAGGTCGTTGTAGTAGAGACTCAGTTTTTCGAGATTGGTTAAGTCGCCCAACGCTGCCGGGATCGAACCCGAAAGGGAGTTGTCGTAGAGATCCAGTGTCACGAGCTTGGTCAAGTCGCCCAACGCTGCCGGGATCGAGCCTGAAAGGGAGTTCCGGTCGAGATTCAGAAAAATCACCCGTCCGGCGTTATCGGTCGTGACGCCGTACCACGTACCGATGGCGGCGCTACTTTTCCAATTGGTATTGGTTTTCCAATTGTCCCCGTCGGTCGAGTCGTAGAGCGCGACCAGCGCCGCTCTGTCGTTCTGAGCGTCCGCCGTCACCGTCACCGCCACCGTGTCCGTAACGGTATCACACGGATTTGTCGCCACGATCGTGTACGTCGTCGTCCTATCCGGAGAAACCGATCGCTCTCCCGACGCCCCAACCGAACCGATGCCCTGATCGATCGATACGAGCGTAGCGTGCTCGGACGACCAGACAAGCGTCGAACTACCCCCGGGATCGATCATGCCCGGAGACGCGGACAAACTCACCGAAGGAGGCAGATGAACCTGCACGGTTGCACGGTCAAATTTGCTTCCTCCCGGACCTCTCGCCACGATCGTGTACGTCGTCGTCCTATCCGGAGAAACCGATCGCTCACCCTTGGTCTCAACCGTACCGATGCCCTGATCGATCGATACGCTCGTAGTGTGCTCGGACGACCAGCTAAGCGTTGACGATAACCCTTTGCAAATCGTGTCCGGCGAGGCCGAAAACGTGACCGAAGTAGACTGATTAACCGTGGACGCCGACAAATTCACCGAAGCAGGCGCATGGGCCGCCGGTTTTGACCGGTTCAATCCGTTGCCGCTGGCGGTCGCACTCGCCGTCGAACTCTTCCCGGATACCGATTGCGATACAGATTCCGAAACGATCGGACGCCAATCGATCATCTGGTACGCATCGTCGTCCGCGAATCCAAGCAATTGCACATCGAAAGCATCCGAAGACGTTCCGCAGCCCGAAACGTCTTTCGGTATCTCCCCTGTCGCTTCGCCGGATATGGCGCCATAAAAACGACGGTGCAACACGGTAGACACATCCAGGCTATCTCCCTCGAAAACGATTCGTCCGAACCGACCGCCCGCGCAAACGGCTTTTCTCCACCCAATATCGTTATAACTCGATATATCCTCAAGGATATGCGTCCTGGCCCCGATGGCCTGGGACGTAATAGCGATATCGCCGTTATCCCATGTGAAATACGTATCGGTATCGACATCGACAGCGGAGGGCAAAAGGACCAGTAACGCATCGCCTCTCGCAGGACTATCGAAAGAGAGGGCGTACAAAGCATCCCGTCCAAGCGCGGGAACGCCTCCCTCTCCATGGATATCTACCCCCTCCGAATGCGCGGCCCCCCAGTGGTATATCGTACCCTTCGCAGGTATGCCGAGCGTAGCGTAACCGGTCTCGTTATAATCCGTATGCCAGGATTTGACATGTACGCGCACGCTATCCGGATTGCCGTCGGCGCTCAAGATCCGACCCAAAAGCGCATACCGATCCAGGGAAGACGCGCCCTCTCCTGGAACGCCGCCTGCACGGGCCGTACTGTCCCCGGGGGCGACACGCGCATTAGCCCCCGCAGACGGATCGACATCGTCCAGGCCCGTCAGCGCCCCGTCGTCGCACGCGCTCAGCGTCAGCAGCGAGACCGTTAAAGCCACCATACCCGCGACGATCCAGGATGCAGGTCTCATTCGCTTCTCCAGGAGATATGTATGCTATGATTGTCATGTATGCGCTTGCGGCGCAAGAGCAACAATTTCATCGAAGAAGCCGGTGGAACACAAGGTCGGAAATATTTTTCACTTATTATTCTCAAAGAGAAGAACTGCTCAGAACCCCCCGGAACCCGCCTTACGCCTCCACCCTGCGCACATCCTCGATACCGTCCAGCGCCGCAATCTCCCCGACTACGGCTGCCGGAACAACCTCGTCCACAGTAACCGCCGTCAGCACTTCGGAATAACGGCGCGGGACATCCCCCCGACACCGCACGGTGATTCCCCGAACACGCCCAGTCCCCAATTGGCCGATCAACTGGCCAAGACGATCGGATAGACTCAAATAGGGTTGAGCGTCCGGTTGCGCCGCCATCTGGATAGCCAGCGCGTTGACAGGCGTCTGCACCGCCTCGCCGCATAGCGCACGAATGACCTGCTCGGTAATCTGCATCGCGACTTTTTCCTGAGCTTCCTCCGTCGAGGCCGCAATGTGCGGTGTAGCGATGACCTTCGGATGCCTGAACAATTCGTGCAGTGCGGCGGTCGGCGGCTCTGTGGAATACACATCGAGCGCTACGAGTTGCGTACAAACCCGACCTGGGACAAGGCGAAGAGGAGCTTGCCCTGTTGCACTCCACATAAGCCTGCCCTTCAATGTGCCCAGGGTTTCCTACACCCCAATCACTCCTCCACACTCGCCTCCACCTCTTCATCCTTCTTCTTCGCCGCCGCAGTCTTCTTGGCAGCCGTTGCGATCCCGGAGGCAGTTGCCTGAGCCGCCGGCTCGTTCGTCCCCTTTTGCGCAGCCGGCGCCTTTGCGGCCTTGGCCGTCGTCTCCTTCTTCGCAGCAGGGGTCTTGGCCGTCGTCTCCTTCTTCGCAGCAGGGGTCTTGGCCGTCGTCTCCTTCTTCGCAGCAGGGGTCTTGGCCGTCGTCTCCTTCTTCGCCGCAGAAGCCTTGGCCGTCGTTTCCTTCTTCGCAGCAGGGGCCTTGGCCGTCGTTTCCTTCTTCGCAGCAGGGGCCTTGGCCGTCGTCTCCTTCTTCGCAGCAGGGGCCTTGGCCGTCGTCTCCTTCTTCGCAGCAGGAGCTTTGGCTGGCGCCTTCTGTGGCGTCGCTGCTTTCTTCTGCGGGACCTCCTGCTCCGCCTCCTCGAACTGCGCCTTCAGATCCGCCAGTCCCGAAATATCTCCGAGCGTGGTACGGCCCGCCGCACCCGATGCCTTCTGGTATTTGCCGACTTCCCGCGATGTCCGTTTCCTGGTTTCCCGGCGCGCACGATCCTCCTGGGCTTTTTCCGAGCGCTCGGCGGCGCGTTCTTTCGCCACTTCGCTAAGAACGATTTCCTTCTGATTCGGGTCGAACTTGATGACTCGAAGTTGCAGTTTCTGCCCGGCCGGATAAAAGTCCTGAAAGTTATGCGGCCCGTTCCGGAGTTCACTGGCAGGCACAAAGGCCTCGACCGCAAGGGGCAGCTCGATAACGAGTCCTCCCTCATTGGCGCGAACCACGGTCGCTTCCGTATCGGTTCCTTCGGCATACGCCTGGGCGAACTGATTCCACGGATTCGTTTCCACTTGCTTGTGGCCCAGCGAGATGCGCCGCGAAACCTCGTCGATGTTCAGAATAACGACATCGAGAGGCTGTCCCTTCCGAACCATTTCGTTCGGGTGACGCACCTTCTTCGTCCAGGACAGGTCGGAAATATGCACCAGTCCGTCAATGCCCGGCTCGATGCCCACGAACACCCCGAAATTGGTGATGTTGCGCACCTTGCCCGACATGACCGTTCCCGGAGGATAGCGTTCTGAAATACCGTCCCACGGATCCGGATCGAGTTGCTTCATACCGAGGGAAATCTTTTTCCCTTGCTTGTCGATCTTGAGAATCCTGACCCGCACCAGTTGGCCCAGCGAAACCACCTGGCTAGGATGGCGGATGTGCTCCGTCCAACTCATCTCGGAGATGTGCACGAGACCTTCGATGCCTTTCTCCAGTTCCACAAAGGCGCCGTAATCCGTAATGGAAACGACCTTGCCCTCGACAGAATTGCTTTCGACGTATTTTTCGTCAATGCTTTCCCACGGATGCGGCTGGAGTTGCTTCAGGCCCAGCGAAATGCGCTGGCGGTCCTTGTCGTAGTCGAGTACGACCACTGTGAGTTTCTGGTCGAGCTCCACCAATTCGGAGGGATGCGAAACACGGCCCCAGGATAGATCCGTAATGTGGAGCAGCCCGTCCACTCCGCCCAGATCGACGAAAATGCCAAAGTCGGTAATGTTCTTGGCAGTGCCTTCGAGAATTTGCCCTGCCTCCATCGTCGCAAGAATTTTCTCGCGCTGCGCCCCGAGCTCCTTTTCGATAAGCGCCTTGTGCGAAATGACGATGTTGTCGTTCGCAGGATTCAGCTTGACAATCCTGAACTCCATGCGCTTTTCGAGATAGGTATCGAAATCGCGCACCGGACGGACATCTATCTGAGATCCGGGCAGGAAGGCTTCCATACCGCCAATATCGAGGTCAACGATCATGCCACCCTTGATGCGGCGTACGATCGTTCCTTCAACAATGGCGCCCTTTTCGTGTGCTTCCTCGATAAGCTGCCAGCGGCGAAGCTGATCGGCTTTTACCTTGGAAAGCACGAGCTGACCATGGTAATCCTCGAGCCGCTCGACCAGTACTTCCACCTCGTCGCCGGATGAAAGCGTGGTGTCGAACTCGTTCAGAGATACAATACCGTCACTCTTGAACCCTATATCTATAACAACATCTTTTTCTCCGACGCTTACCACCCGTCCATGCACGATTTCCTGCTCATGGACGGTCGTAAACGACACATTGACCATCTTTTCGAGTTCCTCGTAGGTCTGCGCCGTCTGTTTCTCCTCCTCGTCTCCTGCTTCTATTTCCTCGAGGGTTACGACCGGGCCGATAATCTCCCCGGTATAGCCGATAATATTCGGGATGTCGGCGGCTTCCTCCTCTTTCGCCTCGGGAGCCCGGGCAGGGGGGATGTCCTCCTCTGCGGCGGCTTCCGCCTTTTCTTCGGCGCCGGCGTCTCCGGGCTGTGCTTCCTCCTCTTTCGAGGCGACAGCGGCGGTCTCCGGACCGCTCTCGCTGCTCTCGGCCGCCGGTGCTTCCTCTTTTGCTTCCGCCTCTGTCTTCGCAGCTTCTACAGGAGCCTCGGCGGTCACGGCGTCATTGCCTGATTGAATATCTTTGCTTTGAGTTGCTTGATCTTGTAACGTTTCTTGCTGCTTTTCAGCCATATGGTTGGTTTATCGGAGAAACCGACGAAAACTTCAGGAGCACCCTTTAGCTTCGGTCACTCTCCCTGCGTTGCAAAGCGTCGCCCGACAACCCTTCCTGTGCCGTACCGACCCTTTATTTTTATTTAAGTTTTTATTGAATAATCGCCAGGAAAAGGGTTGTCTACCAAGCAAGTACGCCGCTAAACGCACACTGCACTGGCTACATGGCGATTATTTTATGCAATCTTAGGATACTCTGATTAAGTCCGCAAAGTTCAGAGGCTGCGAGAAGTGCGCTGGCAAGGAATGACGAAGCAATGTGGCAGGCCCCACATAATGAGGAATGACACAACCAGCGTGCTTCTCGTAGCCTCCCGAAGGGCGCTTCACGCACAAACGCGAAGCGCTGATCGAAGTGGACTTGATCAGAATATCCTACCTTATACAATAGGTCGATTTGTGCGTTCCCGAACGGCCCGAATTACCATAGCCACTTGCTCATGGAGATCTATGTGTGAAGTGTCTATTTCAATAGTGCCTTCCGCTTGGTGCAGAGGGGACAGTTCGCGGGACACATCCCGCTCGTCGCGCGCCCGGATGTCGGACAGCACATCTTGGAACGATACATTGGGGTCTTTATCCAGCAATTCTTCATACCGGCGCCGTGCGCGCAGTTCCACGCTGGCTTTCATGAATACTTTCACATCGGCGTCGGGAAATACGATCGTGCCGATGTCGCGCCCCTCGAGAACCACGCCGCCCCTTTCTTTTTCCTGTATGCCGGCAAGGCGCCGCTGCTTCTGGACCATCCTCTCGCGCACTTCCGGGATCACGGCCACCCGGCTGGCCACCTCCGTAACCTGGCGGGTGCGGATATTCCCGGTCACATCCTGCCCGTCCAGAAATATCCGCATGCCGTCCGGCCCGAAACGCATGTCCAGGCGGATATTCGCGAGCAATCCGCGGACCTTCCCGTCAGACGGCGATTCGGCCGATACCCCGTTGCGGATAAAGGCGAGAGCGACCGTACGGTACATGGCCCCGGTGTCCACATATACATAGCCGAGTTGTTCGGCAACAGCGCGGGCCGTGGTGGATTTTCCCGACCCGGCCGGTCCATCTATGGCAATAATCACGTACTTTTTTTGTCCGTACTTTTGCTATCCTGCAACGTGCGCGTCCGATGCGGCGCAGACAGATTACCTATGCGCAAACTCAGACACGAGGAAATACCGCGTCCGGATCCGAAAACGGTGCATTCGCTCTCCGGGCATCCTGTTTCCGTGCTCCTCGACAATGTACGATCTATCTACAATGTCGGGGCGATGTTCCGTACTTCGGATGCTGCACTCATCGAAAAGCTTTATTTGACGGGCATTACCGGAACCCCCGAAAACCGCGCTCTGCACAAAACGGCCCTCGGGGCACAGGACACCGTCCGGTGGGAATATCACCGGGATCCTCTTCCTGTGGTGCAGGCGCTCAAACGCGACGGATATACGATCGGGGTGCTTGAAATAACGGACAGTCCCACGCCTACGACGGATATTGAGGAATCCTCCTTTCCGCTCTGCCTCATCGTCGGCAACGAATTGCACGGCGTGTGCGAAGGGCTCGTCGCCGAAACGGATGTGGCCTTCGAAATACCGCAATTCGGGGCGAAACAGTCGCTGAACGTTGCCGTAGCCTACGGCATCGCCATATTCGACATCGTGCGCGGCTACCGCCGGTATGCCGGTCTCGGCGGTCATCCGCTGCCCTCTGCAGCAGGCTTTGAGGAAGCAAGGCATGAATAAGAACGCCCCACCGGTTCGTGATCCGGATCGGCTTTTCGACGCTTTTCCTCCCGTTTCGACCGAAGCCTGGGAAACACTGGCCCGGAAAGCGCTGAATATAAAGGATTCCGAAGACATTCCCCCTTGGGAACTCTGCAAGGGTATAGCGATTCGGCCCTGGCATCGCGCTGAAGACCTGATCGGGATCCCGCATCTTGCTTCCGGGAGTCGCCGGTCCGACAACGAAGGCGCCGCCGCCATTTCTTCTTCCTGGCAGGTATGCCAGCATGTCCCTCTGCACGATCCGGCCTCGTACAAGGTCGCCCGGCGGCGTATGCAGGAAGCCGTCAGCGGCGGCGTGCAGCGGCTTGGACTGGAGATATCGGGTCCGGAAGGCGTCTCTGTTGCAGCGCAGGCCGGAGGCGTCGGCGCTCTGATCGGCGACATCGATATAGAAACCACGGCGATCCACATCGAGGCTGGCGCGGAAAGCCTTTCCGTTTTCGAGGACCTGCTTGCGTATGCCCGCCAGAGTAATGTGGCCCCGGCTCCTTTTTCGGCGGCCTTCGACCCGTTCGATATCCATACCCGCACAGGACACTTTCCCAAGGGCTGGCTGGACGATGCCGCCCGCATCATGGACGAATTGGCCACCGGGGAGCCGTTCCGCAACGATGTGGCCGCCGCTTCTCACAGATTTCTGTGTGCGGGATGCGGGCCGTACCGGGACGCCGGTCTCGTCGAGGAAACCACCCGGCTGCTCTGCACAATCGCCGGGTATCTTGCGCATCTCACGGACCGGGGGTATGCTCCGGACCGCATACTCGGGCATGTGTACGTCTCGGTTCCTGTGGGCCCGTCTTTTATTCCGGAAATAGCCCGGCTTCGCGCCTTGCGGCTGCTTATTCCGCAAGTGGCGCGTGCTTTCGATCCTGCATGGAACGAGCCCGTCGAAATACATGCCACCGTAGCCGGTCGCAACCCCGTAACGGACGATCCGCACGCCAACCTGCTGCATGCCGCCACGCAAGCGGTCAGCGCGGTGGTGGGGGGCTGCGACGTACTGACGGTGCACCCCTTCGATGCTGCGGGCGGCGAGCCGTCGGATGTTGCGCTGCGTCTGGCCCGGAATCTTCAGCATATTCTTCGCCACGAGGCCTGGCTGGACAGGGTCAATGACCCGGCGGCCGGCAGCTACTCCATAGAAGTGCTTACGGACCGGATTGCCCGATCGGTATGGGAGGCGTTCCGGCGCATGGCCCGCTCGAAAGGATGGACGACGGCGCATCCGGATTTTCTGGCCGCATACCGCCCTCCTGTGCTCAAACCTGACCGGCGCGGCGGGCCCTGGCGTACGGCCGAAGAGATCGAGGAGCATTCGGCGTACGGCCCCGAGGCGCTCGAGGGGCTCGGACACCTCGGATACGCTGCGGGCGTGCCCCCTTTCCTTCGTGGCCCGTACGCGACGATGTACTTTGTGCGTCCCTGGACCATCCGGCAGTATGCGGGCTTTTCGACAGCCGAGGCATCGAACGCATTTTATCGCAACGCATTGGCCGCCGGACAAAAGGGCCTCTCCATCGCATTCGATCTGCCCACCCACCGGGGGTACGACTCCGATCACGAGCGCGTCGCAGGGGATGTCGGCAAGGCAGGCGTCGCCGTCGATACGGTCGAGGATATGAAAAGACTATTCGAAGGAATCCCCCTCGAAGGGATATCCGTGTCGATGACCATGAACGGCGCCGTGTTGCCCGTGATGGCCTTTTACATCGTGGCCGCAGAGGAGCAAGGCGTTCCTGCCGCGATGCTTTCCGGCACCATTCAGAACGACATTCTGAAGGAATTCATGGTGCGCAATACGTACATATATCCTCCCGGGCCGTCCATGCGCATCGTGGCCGACGTATTCCGGTACGCCGCAGCCCGCATGCCCCGATTCAATTCCATTTCCGTAAGCGGCTACCATATGCAGGAGGCGGGTGCGACAGCAGACCTCGAACTTGCCTATACGCTCGCCGACGGCCTGGAATATCTTCGTACGGGTATCGAGGCCGGACTGCACGTCGATGATTTTGCCCCCCGCATCTCTTTTTTCTGGGGGATAGGGATGCACCATTTCATGGAAATCGCTAAAATGCGGGCCGGGCGCTTGCTATGGGCGAAGATCGTCAGGAAGTTCTCCCCCGAAAACCCGAAATCCATGGTGCTGCGTGCGCATTGCCAGACCTCCGGCTGGAGCCTGACCGAACAGGACCCGTACAACAATGTGGCCCGAACTTGCCTGGAGGCGCTATCTGCGGTGCTGGGGCATACGCAGTCGCTGCACACGAATGCCCTCGACGAGGCCATGGCGCTACCCACCGAGGATTCCGCCCGCATTGCACGTAATACACAGGTTTATTTGCAGCAGGAAACGGATATTGTAGAGTCCATCGATCCGCTGGGCGGATCGTATTATGTGGAAACACTGACCGATCGGCTGGCGCGCCGCGCATGGGCGCTGATAGAAGAAATCGAAGAAGCCGGCGGCATGACCCGGGCTATCGAAGCAGGCATTCCTATGGCCCGTATCGAAGAAGCCGCGGCTCGTAAACAGGCGCGCATCGATGCCGGGGGAGACGTGATCGTCGGCGTCAACCGGTTCGAACTGCCGGAAGAAGAACCGATCGATGTCCTGGAAATAGACCATACCGCCGTACGAGGGGCGCAAATAGCACGGTTGCGCGCCGTTCGGGCGGCTCGCGATGACGAAGCTGTGCGGCAGGCGCTCGACGCGTTGACCGTATGCGCCCGTACAGGGGAAGGAAACCTACTGGCATGCGCCGTGGAGGCCGCCCGGCAGCGGGCCACCCTTGGAGAAATCTCCTCCGCCATGGAAAAAGAATTCGGAAGACATCTCGCCAGTCGCAGCATCGCCGGGGGGGCGTATGTCCGCGCCCGCGAGTCCGGAGAGAGCTCGGACGAAATCCTCCGGCTCACCGGCCTGTTCGCCGAAATGCAGGGGCGGCGGCCACGTATTCTCGTGGCGAAAATCGGGCAGGACGGGCACGACCGGGGGGCAAAAGTGATCGCAACGGCCTTTGCAGATATGGGATTCGATGTGGATATCGGGCCTTTATTCCAGACGCCCGCCGAGGTGGCTTTGCAAGCGGTCGAGAATGACGTACATGTTTTGGGCGTTTCCACGCTTGCGGGAGGTCATAAGGCCTTTCTGCCCGAGTTGATCGCCACGCTGCGCAAGATGGGGCGGGAAGATATTCGCGTGGTGGTCGGAGGAGTCATTCCCCGGAAGGACTATGCATTTTTGCACAAAGCAGGCGTGTCCGGGATTTTCGGCCCCGGCACCCCGGTAACCGACGCAGCGTCCCGGATTCTTATCGGGATGATCGAGGAGATCGACCCGCCGTGACTTTTCCGCCCTTAGAAGAACTGTTCGAAGGCATCAGGGTCGGGAATCGAGCCATGCTGGCGAGGGGCATTACGCTCGTGGAAAGCGCTCAGACCGGTCGCCGGGAGCTTGCCCAAACCCTGCTCGATGCCTGCCTGCCTCTGTCGGGGAAGGCGATCCGCGTTGGGATCTCCGGGGCGCCGGGTGTGGGAAAAAGCACCTTCATCGAAGCCTTCGGAACCCGGCTGGTTTCTTCCGAAAATCGGCGCGTGGCGGTGCTTGCCTACGACCCGGCAAGCGAACGAACCGGAGGGAGTATTCTCGGAGACAAGACGCGTATGACACGTCTCGCCAGGCACCCGAATGCCTTTGTACGGCCCACTCCGGGTAAGCGGCGTTCCGGAGGGGTCGGGGGGGCAACACGCCAGAGCATCGTACTGTGCGAAGCTGCCGGGTACAATACGATTTTCGTGGAGACCGTTGGTTCCGGCCAGGCGGAAACAATGGTTGGCGACATGGTCGATTTCTTGATGCTCCTGACGCTCCCGGGCTCAGGGGACGAGCTGCAGGGCGTGAAGCGCGGCGTCATGGAGCAGGCGGACATGGTAATCCTTACCAAAGAAGACGCACATTCCCCGAAGGCCATACGCCTGGAGGCCCGGCGCATGAAAGCGGCCCTCCGTCTTTTTCCGGCCAGGGAATCCGACTGGACGCCGTCTGTTCATACCTGCTCTGCACAGGAGGAATCCGGGTTGGATATCATCAGCAAAGACTTGGGCGACTACGAACAGCTTGTCAAAACGTCAGGTTATCTTGAGAAGCGCCGGCGCAGGCAGATCGGCTGCTGGCTGCGCGAAACGCTCGATGCGCACCTGCTTGACGCCGTGCGAGCCGATCCCAGGGTCTCCAGTTTGCTGGCGGAGTACGAGGAGCAAGCTGCCCGGCACGAAATAGGTGTTACTGAAGCAGCGGACCTTTTACTGAAGGCGTTCCGGGAAGGGAGCGAAAGGCAATAAGTGAAAAGAAATGGTCCGGAAAAACTGTCCAGTTTTTCCGGACCATTTCTAAGTGCCCCGAGGTTATTATATCCTTGCGTTGGTATGTAGAGCATACCCTTTTCGATTTTGAAGATGAAAACGCTCTTTAGCCTTGCTGCACTGACCCTGTGTCTGTTCGCCCATGCGGCGTCAAATGCCCAGCCAGCGAACGAAGCCGACTCACTGGCCTTGATCGAGCTCTATAGGACAACCGGTGATGACAACTGGAAGAGTAACACCGGATGGCTGCAAGCGCCCGCAGCGGACTGGCGGAGGATCGACTTGGATAGCGGCGGCGGCGTTAGCCGAATTCGCCCCACCAACGGCCTGGACGACTCCTTTGAGCCGGAGCCGGGCAATCCGACGAGTCTTCGGGAACGGAGGCTGTGGAAGAACCAGTTAACCAGCCCCATTGCGCCGGAGTCGGGAAATCCGACAGAGCTTCAGAAGCTAACAGTGCAGCACAATCGTCTGGACGGTATGCCGGATCTCACCGGGCTTGCTTCATTCAATGCCCAGCCAGCGAACGAAGCCGACTCACTGGTCTTGGTCGAGCTTTATAAGGCAGCCGGTGGCGACCAATGGACAAATAACACCGGGTGGCTGCAAGCGCCTGTAGCGGACTGGGCCGGGATCACGTTGAGTAGCGATGGCCGCGTTATCTATATTCGTCTCGCTTCTAATAGCCTAAGCGGCCTCATTCCCTCGGAACTGGGAAATCTAACGTCCCTCAGGAGTCTGCTTCTTTCCAACAACCAGTTGACCGGCTCTATTCCGAAAGAACTGGGAAATCTGACATCCCTCGAGAGTTTGTGGCTTTACAACAACCAGTTGACCGGCTCTATTCCGAAAGAACTGGGAAATCTAACGTCCCTCAGGAGTCTGCTTCTTTCCATCAACCAGTTGACCGGCTCTATTCCGAAAGAACTGGGAAATCTGACATCCCTCGAGAGTTTGTGGCTTTACAACAACCAGTTGACCGGCTCTATTCCGAAAGAACTGGGAAATCTAACGTCCCTCAGGGGTCTGCTTCTTTCCAACAACCAGTTGACCGGCTCTATTCCGAAAGAACTGGGAAATCTGACATCCCTCGAGAGTTTGTCACTTTTCAACAACCAGTTGACCGGCTCTATTCCGAAAGAACTGGGAAATCTAACGTCCCTCAGGAGTCTGTCACTTTCCAACAACCAGTTGACCGGCTCTATTCCGAAAGAACTGGGAAATCTGACAAATCTTGAGACGTTGTATCTGGGCGCAAACGAGCTGAGCGGCTCCATTCCGGACGAACTGGAAAATCTAACATCCCTCAGGCATCTGGTGCTGTACAGAAACAACCTGGGCGGCCCCATTCCACCAGAACTGGGAAATCTAACGTCCCTCGTGAATCTGCGGTTGGGCGCCAATCAACTGAGCGGCATTCCACCGGAACTGGGAAATCTGACAAATCTTGAGACGTTGTATCTGGACGACAACGAGCTGAGCGGCATTCCACCGGAACTGGGAAATCTGACATCCCTCGAGAGTCTGTCACTTTCCAACAACCAGTTGATTGGCTCTATTCCGAAAGAACTAGGAAATCTGACAAATCTTGAGACGTTGTATCTGGACGACAACGAGCTGAGCGGCATTCCACCGGAACTGGGAAATCTGACAAATCTTGAGACGTTGTATCTGGACGACAACGAGCTGAGCGGCATTCCACCGGAACTGGGAAATCTGACAAATCTTGAGACGTTGTATCTGGACGACAACGAGCTGAGCGGCATTCCACCGGAACTGGGAAATCTGACATCCCTCGAGAGTCTGTCACTTTACAACAACCAGTTGACCGGCTCTATTCCGAAAGAACTGGGAAATCTAACGTCCCTCAGGAGTCTGCTTCTTGACAACAACCAGTTGACCGGCTCTATTCCGAAAGAACTGGGAAATCTGACATCCCTCGAGAGTTTGTGGCTTGACAACAACCAGTTGACCGGCTCTATTCCGAAAGAACTGGGAAATCTAACGTCCCTCAGGAGTCTGCTTCTTTACAACAACCAGTTGACCGGCTCTATTCCGAAAGAACTGGGAAATCTGACATCCCTCGAGAGTTTGTGGCTTGACAACAACCAGTTGACCGGCTCTATTCCGAAAGAACTGGGAAATCTAACGTCCCTCAGGAGTCTGCTTCTTTCCAACAACCAGTTGACCGGCTCTATTCCGAAAGAACTGGGAAATCTGACATCCCTCGAGAGTTTGTCACTTTCCAACAACCAGTTGACCGGCTCTATTCCGAAAGAACTGGGAAATCTGACATCCCTCAGGAGTTTGCGGCTTTACAACAACCAGTTGACCGGCTCCATTCCGCTAGAACTGGGTCGGTTGACAAATTTTCGGTGGCTGTTGGTGCAGTACAATCTGCTGGACGGCATGCCGGATCTAACCGGGCTTCCCTCATTGATTGGACTAGACGTTTCGAATAATCGCATGAGCTTTGAGGATTTGGAACCCAATGCTGCGCTTACGGATATTCCGACGTTCGGTTACGCACCCCAGGATTCCATTGACACCAGATTGCAGCGCACCGCAACGGAGGTCATATTCGCCTTGAGCACGGGTGGCAGCGACAACCGGTACCAGTGGTACAAGGACGGTCAGATTATTCCGGGGGCAACGGCGGCCGAGCTCGGCATAGATATCAACACTCCCTGGGCGATGTATCATGCCAAAGTTACCAATCCATTGTTACCGGATTTGACCCTTACGAGCCGCCCGCTTGCCTCAGACGCCAGCCCCACAGCTGTTGACGAGGTGTTGTCCGATGCGATCGCCTTTGGCTTGCATCCCAATTATCCCAATCCCTTTACTGGAGTGACCCATATTCCGTTCGATGTGAATAAACCGGTCCATGTCCAAATTGCGATCTATAACATGCTCGGACGCCAAGTGCAAACGCTAGTTGATGCCCTCATGGCCCCGGGGCAGCACCGCGTCTCTTTTGATGCGACGGGCTTTGCCCCAGGCCTGTACCATTACCGGATACAGGCCGGGGGCTATCGGAACGTGCGGTCCATGATAGTCCTGCACTAAGCCCGCCGCCCGATATGGTCCCCCGGGCGGTTACAATGGTCCTGGAATCATGCTCAGGGTTTCGCTTGAATGCTCAACCTTAGCAAGGCAAGCGGGCAGGAGATAGTTGCACTCGCCGGCCACCTTGACAAGCGGGGTAGCATACAGCGGTTAATATCTCCCCGCTGCATCGCGGTTGGCAAGAGAACCCGGGGTGCGCGGCGCCCTACGAAGCTACATTATCCATCTGCGCTTTTTGCAAACGTCCGCTGTAGTCCACGTAGACGGTTTTCGTTTCCGTGTAGAAGTCGAATACCTCCCAGCCGCCGTCGCGGTGGCCGTTGCCGGTGTGCTTGACCCCTCCGAAAGGCATGTGCGCCTCGGCGCCGATGGTCGGTCCGTTGATGTACGTAATGCCGGCCTCTATATCCTTCATGGCGCGGTATGCAAGGCGTACGTCCCGGGTATAGATACTGGATGATAGCCCATAGCGCGTAGCATTCGCCATGCGTACCGCTTCTTCGTAGGACGTGGCCTTGAGTACGGAAAGCACCGGGCCGAAGATTTCCTCGCGCGCAATACGCATCTCCGGCGTGACGCCGGTAAACAGGGTGGGTTCGAAGAAGAAGCCCTCTCCAAGCCTTCCCTGTGTGGTCTGCCGCCCACCGATACGGAGGGTTGCGCCTTCGGTGCGTCCGATCTCGACATAGCGGGTTACCTTCTCCAGAGCTTTCTCGTTGATGAGCGGTCCGACGTCCGTGCCCTCGTCGTTGCCGTATCCCAGGACGAGCTCCTGCACCTGTCCGATGAGGCGCTCGACCAGCACGTCGTGGATGGCTTCGTGCAGAATAAGCCGGCTTGTTGCCGTGCAGCGCTGGCCGGTGGTTCCGAAGGCGCCCCACAATACACCCTCGAGCGCGAGATCCAGGTCGGCGTCCGACATCACGATTTGCGCATTTTTGCCTCCCATTTCGAGAGAGAGACGTTTATTCAGTCTTCCGCACACCTCGCCGATGTTCGAGCCGGCATCGTTCGAGCCGGTAAACGAGACCGCGTCTATGCCCGGGTGCTTGACGAGCGCTTCGCCGGCGGCGGCGCCTCCCTGTACCAGATTGAACACGCCGGCAGGCACGCCGGCGTCAGCGAAAAGGCGCGTAAGCAGCATACCGCTGTGCGGTGCGTCTTCACTGGGTTTGAAGACGATCGTGTTGCCGCAGGCCAGCGCCGGAAATATCTTCCAGGTAGGTACGGCGATCGGAAAATTCCAGGCCGTAACGATGCCGACGACGCCCACGGGATGCCGGATGCTCATGTTGAATTTGTCCGGAAGTTCGCTGGGGACCGTGCGTCCGAAGAGCCGCCGCGTTTCCGAGGCCGCATAGTATGCGGTGTCTATGGCCTCCTGAACATCCCCGCAGGTCTCGGCGAAGGGCTTGCCCATTTCGCGGGTTTCTTCGAAAGCCAACTCCCGTTTCCGTTCCGTCAGCAGATCCCCGATGCGCCGGAGAATCTCTCCTCGTTGCGGCGCCGGCGTATCCGACCAGGCAGGGAGGGCCTTGCGCGCGGCGATAACCGCGGCGTCGATATCCTCTTGCCCGGATTCGGGGAAAAGACCAATAATCTCCTGTGTACGAGCCGGATTGACCTTCTCGAACGTTGCACCGTCGGCGGCGTCAAGCCAGGATCCGTTCACGAAATTCCGGAAAGGGTCGGGCATCGTCTTGTTCTTTTGTTCATGGATTTAATCAGAGTATCCTTAAGTTTGCACGGATTCCGTACTATCTTCCAGTATCTACGGATCCGGTTTCAACGCCTTTGCGCCATGTCCGAACATATCCCGATGCATACCACTGGCTTCATCAGCAAACGGGCGAACAACACGCAGCCCAGCGGCATTCGTCGGTTTTTTGAGATAGCCGCTACGATGCAGGATGTCATCTCCCTGGGCATCGGCGAACCGGATTTTGTTTCGCCGCAGCCTGTCATCGATGCGGCCATCGCCTCTCTGCACAAGGGGCGAACCGGCTATACGGCCAATGCGGGGCTGCTGCGCCTGCGTCGATTGATCTCGGAAAACCTGGAGCGACGCTATGGCATTTCCTATTCCCCGCGGAAGCAGATCATCGTCACGGTGGGTGGCAGCGAAGCCATGCTGATCGCCATGCTGGCGACGATCGATCCCGGGGACGAGGTGCTTATCCCCGAACCCTGCTTCGTTTCGTACGGGCCGCTTGCGGAATTCGCCGGCGCGAGGGTCGTCTACATACCTACGAGGGTGGAGACCGGGTTTCAAGTGACCGCGGAGGATATCGCTGCCCGGATCACGCCTCGTTCGAAGGTTCTTTTTATCGGGTATCCTAACAATCCCACCGGGGCGGTGCTCCGGCGCGAAACGCTCGAGGACATCGCGAACGTGGCGATCGAAAACGACCTGGTTATCCTGTCCGACGAGATATACGACCGGCTGGTGTATGGCCGGGCGGCCGAAGAGGGGCATGTGAGTCTGCCATCGCTGGACGGACTCTACGAGCGCACGATCCTGACGGGAGGATTTTCGAAGAACCATGCGATGACCGGCTGGCGAATCGGTTATGCCTGCGCTCCGGAGTCCCTCAGCGACGCCATGTACAAGATGCACCAGTATGTGGTGATGTGTTCGTCCACGATGGGGCAGGCAGGGGCCGTGGCGGCGCTTGAAACGTGCGATGAGGATGTGGAGCGCATGCGCCGTTCTTATGACGAGCGCCGCCGGTTTATCGTGGACGGCTTGCGGGCCGCCGGGTTGCCGACCTTCGAGCCCGAGGGGGCCTTTTACTGTTTTCCCGATATTACCTCCACCGGTTTGTCGTCCGAGGCCTTTGTGGAACGATTGCTGACGGAGGAGCAGGTGGCATGCGTTCCGGGAGACGCCTTCGGGCCAAGCGGCGCGGGTTATGTACGCTGTTCGTACGCCACGGCTATGGATAAACTCGAGGAGGCGGTGCGGCGTATTACGCGGTTTGCCGAGCGGCGCCGAGCGTAAAGCCCCGGTGCTACAGAGAGGACAAACCTTTGGGAACGCCTTTGGCGGCTCTTCCATGAAACGATGGGCGTGCAGCGTCGTACGAGCACCCGTCATGCGGATATCGTTCCCGATCGTTCGCAGACATACGTTCTGCTTTTTTAATGCACATGTCATATTCCCAGGAACATATCCATTCTCTTCTGGAGCGCGTGCGGGTGCTCGGAGGCTATCTTTGACGTCGATCGCCGCAGGGGTATTGTCGAGGCGTTGAACGGCAAGCGTATGGAGCCGGATTTCTGGAGCCATGCGGACGAAGCGCGCAAGGTCGAAATGCAGTTGTCGGCCGAACAGGGGTGGCTCGACGAGTGGGAGGCCCTTGCGAGACAAGCGGACGATATCGAAACGCTGTTTCTGCTCGCCGAAGAAGAGGGCGCCGATCTTGTGGACGAGATTCAGGCGGAAACCGTCCGCATGGAAAAAGCGCTGGAGAAGCTCGAATTCAAAAATATGCTGGGGGGGCCGGACGACAAGCGCCACGCCATCCTCACGATCCATCCCGGTGCCGGAGGTACGGAAAGCCAGGACTGGGCGGAAATGCTTTTGCGGATGTATACCCGCTGGGCCGAGAGCAGCGGATACAAAGCCGAACTTGTCGAGCATCAGGTCGGAGACGTGGCGGGGATCAAGAGCGCCGGCTTGCGTGTGGTTGGGCCGCATGCCTATGGCTACCTGAAGTCCGAGACGGGCGTGCATCGGCTCGTACGGATATCCCCTTTCGATTCCAGCGGCAGGCGGCATACGTCTTTCGCCAGCGTGTTTGCGTATCCGGAGATCGACGACACCATAGACATTGTTCTGAATCCGGACGATGTGGAACTTCAGACCTTCCGCTCCGGAGGCAAGGGCGGCCAGAACGTGAACAAGGTGGAAACCGGCGTCCGGCTGATCTGGACCGGGAAGTTATCGAACGGCGAAGCTACGCGCGTCGTCGCAGAATGTACCGAGGAGCGCAGCCAGCTTCAGAATCGGGATCGCGCCGAGACGATGCTCAAAAGTCGTATTTATAGACTGGAGCAGGACATCAAGGAAGCGGAAAAGAACCGGCTAGAGGGTTCGAAAAAGAAGATCGAATGGGGCAGTCAGATCCGATCGTACGTATTTCAGCCCTACACGATGGTCAACGATCACCGTACGGATATTAAGGTGACGGATGTACAGGCGGTCATGAATGGGGATATCGAACCGTTTATTAAGGCGTTTTTGATGCAACGGACAGACGCATAGACGAACAGCGCGATGGTCAAGGTTGACTTTCTGGTAATTGGCAGTGGAGTGGCCGGGCTTTCGTATGCGCTGAAGGTGGCCGAGCACGGGTCCGTGGCCATCGTTACCAAGAAAGAGACGGCCGAATCGAACACCAATTATGCGCAAGGCGGGATTGCCGCAGTCATGGCCCCGGCCGACTCCTACGGGAGCCATCTCGAAGATACGGTGATTGCCGGGGCGGGGCTTTGCGATCCCGAGGTAGTGCGTTTCGTCGTGGAAGAGGGTCCCGAACGGGTGCGCGAGCTTATCGAACTGGGCGCCGATTTTACGCGCCGTGACGGGGCATTGCACCTTGGGCGCGAAGGAGGACATTCCGCAGCTCGCATTGTGCATGCAGCGGATACGACAGGAAGGGAGGTGGAGGGCGCTCTTCTTGCTTCGGTGCGGAAACATCCGAATATCGTAACCTTCGAATATCACTTTGCCGTCGAACTCATTACCGAACATCATCTGGGGCAGCATGTCACGAAGTTGCGCCCGGACATCCGCTGCTTTGGCGCCTACGTATACGACTCCAAAGAAGATCGCGTAGAAATTTTTTTCGCCAGATCGACGTTGCTGGCCAGCGGAGGCTCCGGGGAAGTCTATCTCCACACCACCAATCCGGACGTTGCCACGGGAGACGGGGTGGCCATGGTATATCGGGCCAAGGGCCGGATCGCCAACATGGAGTTCGTGCAATTCCATCCGACGTCCCTGTATCATCCGGAAGCGGATTCCTTTCTGATCTCGGAGGCTGTGCGCGGGGAGGGAGGTCGGTTGTACAATATGAAGGGCGAACGTTTCATGCCTTCCTATGACGAGCGGGAAGAGTTGGCCCCCCGAGATATTGTTGCTCGCGCGATCGACGATCAGCTCAAGCAGCACGGCGAACAGTACGTTCTACTTGATATTTCTCACCGGCCCGCTGCTGTGATCAAGGAGCGATTCCCGTACATACATGCCACTTGCCTCGGTTTCGGGATCGATATCGCCCGGCAGCCGATCCCGGTCGTTCCGGCAGCGCATTATCAATGCGGCGGCGTGCTCACCGATCATGTGGGGCGCACCTCGATTGCGGGGCTTTTCGCTTGCGGGGAGGTTGCATGTACGGGATTGCACGGCGCCAATCGCCTGGCAAGCAATTCGATGCTTGAAGCGCTGGTGTTCAGCAGGCGGGCGACGGGTGCGGCGATCGAGTATGTGCATGAACAGTCTTTCAGACAGGATATCCCGGAATGGGATGCGAGTGGCGCCGAACGCCCGCACGAATGGGTGCTTGCTTCGCACAATCGGGACGAACTGAGGCGTGTGATGTGGGATTATGTAGGGGTGGTGCGTTCCTCGCCGAGACTTGATCGTGCGTTTCGCCGTACCAGACTTTTGTATGAAGAGACCGAAGATTTCTACCGCCGGACGCGTGTTTCCGTCGAGCTGTGCGAATTGCGCAATATGATTGCAGTGGCCTATCTGATCATCCGGAGCGCTCAAATGCGTCGCGAGAGCCGGGGACTCCATTACATGCTTGACTACCCCGCACCGGTAGAAGAAGAGAAACGCCCGACGCTCATGTGAGCGGTTACCGTATACCTGTTTCCCCCGGTCGCTTTTTTGTGCCGGCTCATCGCAGGCAGACATATGCCGGAATATCGGAACAACCCCTGCAAAGTAGTGTTTTACGTTGCTGCGGAGCAGTGTCCGACCAGGCACTCGGCACAGATCACAGATTGCGCTGTGTTGCCTCTGGTTGACATAATACGTAAGGAGGCTTCTCCGGAAGCCGCCTTTTTTTGTCGTTGGCGTATGTACGTTATTAGCGCCCGCCCCGGATATCGGGTTCGGGCTTTTTTTGTAACACGGGAGACGCGAAGCGATCCATGATTGGGCCGTCACAGGTGCAGGAATACGACGATCTTTGTGCGCGCATTGCGGCGCTTGTCGAGGAAGTTATTGCCGATTCGGCAGTGTTTCTCGTCGAGGTCAAGGTGCGTGGCGTCAAGGGATCCCGGGTGGTCGAAGCATTTGTGGACAGCGACGAGGCGTTTGGCGCCGACGATCTGACGCATATCAGCCGCGAGGTTGGATTCCTGCTTGACATGGAGGATATCGTTGCGGGTCGTTATACGTTGAATGTGTCTACGCCTGGCCTTGATCGTCCTCTCGTATTGTTGCGGCAGTACCGCAAAAATGTAGGGCGGGATGTACGCGTCCGTTACGTGGTTGAAGACGATACAGGGGATAAGGAGGTGACCGGCAGATTGCTGGCGGCCGGCGACGACGCCATCGAGGTGGCTGTGTCAGGCTCGGATGTATGCCGCATCCGCCTGGATGACGTGGTACGGGCCCATGTACGGCTTCCATGGTAAAACCGACCGGCATGCCTCCGCAGATATAGACGAAAACCAACCGGCAAGAGATACCTGGACATGCAGAGCACGACACTTATATCGTCGTTTGCAGAGATTGCGCGCGAAAAGGATATCGATCGTGACTCCCTCACGTTGATCGTCGAGGATGTTTTTCGAGCCATGATTCGCAAGCGGTACGGTGCAGACGACAACTTCGACATCATTTTCAATCCGGATAACGGGGATATCCAGATCATCCACGTCCAGGATATTGTGGAAAACTGGAACCTGAAGGATCCGGTCACGGAAATCGAACTGAATGACGCGAGAAAGGTGGATGAGGATTTCGAGATCGGGGAGGAAGTAGCCAGTGAGATCAATATCACGGGGTTTGGTCGTCGCGCAGTAATGACGGCCCGTCAGGCTTTCAGTCAGCGCATCCGGGATATCGAAAAAGAAAAAATATACCAAGATTACTCCGACCTGGTCGGCGAAGTAGTGGTGGGCGAGATCTACCAGACGCGGCGGCGCGAGGTGCTTGTGATTCACAACAAGGTGGAACTGGTGCTTCCTCGTGCGGAGCAGATATTCAAGGATCGTTATCGTAAGGGAGACATGCTCCGGGCGGTTGTACAAGAGGTGAAACGAGACCTTGGCAACAATCCTCAGATTATCATTAGCCGGGCCGATCCCGTTTTTATGGAGCGGTTGTTCGAGCTGGAGGTGCCCGAGATATACGAGGGTATCGTGGAAATCAAACGCATCGTTCGTGAGCCCGGCGAGCGGGCCAAGGTGGCTGTGCTGAGCAACGATGAGCGAATCGATCCGGTGGGGGCCTGTGTAGGCGTGAAGGGGGTTCGTATTCACGCGGTCGTTCGTGAACTGGGTAACGAAAATATAGATGTGCTGGAATACTCCAGCGATCCCTATCGCCTGATTGAGCGGGCGCTTTCTCCGGCAAACCCTGTTAGCGTAGCAATCAACGAGGAGTTGAATCCGCCGCGTGCAAAGGTAGTGGTAAAGGCCGAAGAGGTCAGCCAGGCGATCGGACGGGGTGGTATCAATATCCGGTTGGCTTCGCGCCTGGCCGGGTACGAAATAGACGTATACCGGGAAATTGCAGAGGATGAGGAAGATGTCGAGATCGACGAGTTTGCGGACGCCTTCAGCCCCGATACGCTGGAGAAACTGCGTAATATCGGTTGCGATACCGCGAAGCAGGTCGTAGAGCTTTCCGTGGACGAATTGATGCGTCGGTCCGGTTTGGAACAGGACAGGGCCCAGCATGTGCTGGAGACGATTCGGCTCGAGTTTGAGGAAGAGGAAGAAGCGGCATTCGTGCCTCGATCTGCTCCAGCCCCGGAAATGGAAGAGGAGGCTCCAGCCCCGGAGGCGGAACAGGAGGCTCCAGCCCCGGAAATGGAAGAGGAGGCTCCAGCCCCGGAGACGGAAGAGGAAGCTCCAGCCCCGGAGGCGGAACAGGAGGCTCCAGCCCCGGAGACGGAACAGGAGGCTCCAGCCCCGGAGACGGAAGAGGAAGCTCCAGCCCCGGAGGCGGAACAGGAGGCTCCAGCCCCGGAAATGAAAGAGGAGGCTCCAGCCCCGGAGACGGAACAGGAGGCTCCAGCCCCGGAGACGGAAGAGGAAGCTCCAGCCCCGGAGATAAAACAAGAGATTGAAGGAGGATAATGCCGGGAAGTGTTTCGACGTTCCGGTTCGGGAATAGTGGGGAAGTTCTCTTTCCCAATCCGGAATGATCGCATGTGGATCGGCGCCTGTTGCAGATGACGACAACAAAGTTCAAGAAAGTACGGCTGTTCAAGTTGGTCAGGGAGCTCAACGTCTCTCTGGAAACCTTGAAGGAGCATCTTGAAGGGACCGGTTACGCAGAAGCGTTGACCGGCTCAGGGATTAATGCGGCCATTCAGGATGAAGCGGCTTACAACGAGTTGCTGAGCGCTTTCGCCGACGACAAGCAAACGGCGGAACGCGTGCACAAGAAGCGGGCCCGCCAGACTGCTTCGGAAGAGCAACCTTCTCGTCCTAAACCCGAAGCCGGGGATTCCGCAGAGGAGACGCGCGAAGCGGCGGTAGCGGGCGATGGAGCCGGGGCGCCGACAGTGGTAGCGGAGCCCTTGCTTGCTGAATCTGCAGAGGCCGAAAAAGAGAAGGCTCTGGAAGCAGGCGTTGTTGCCGAAGGGGTTATTGCTGCGGAAGAAATTGCGGAATCGGATGCGGATGGCGAGGGCGCTATTGCACAGGAAGGGCCTATGGAGGCGGAGGAGGAGCCGGTCCTGCCATCCGAGGAGATGGCCGAGGCGGAACTGCCCGTTGCAGAAAGGGAATCGGGCACCGTTGAAGAATCTGCCGAGGAAGCGCCTGAAGGGGAGGTGTCCGTCGAGGAGACGCCGGTGCAGGAGGTGTTTGCGGAACGTGAAAGCGAAGAGGTGGAGATTTCTCCGGGAGGCGTTACAGTAGATAAGGCTGCCGAAGTAGTGGACGTCGATGGGGAAGAGATAGAAGGCGAGGATTCTGAAACGCTTTCGGCAAAGCGCTACAAACTTGCCGGGACCACGGTGATCGGGAAAATGGATCTTTCCGAGGTGGAGGATGATACCCCTGCCAAGCGCAAACGCAAAAGAAAGCGCAAGCGGAAGACCGTCACCCCTGGTGAAGCGGAGGAATCCATTGTTCAGGAAGCAGATAGCCGCCAACCTGCAAAACGCAAACGCCGTCGCAAAGGGGCAGGTGCTGACGAAGAAGACATCGAGGAAACGCTCCAGAAGACGCTTCGCGAGATTGACAAGGGAACGGGTGGCGCCCGCCGTCAGCGGCGTCGGCGTCGGCGAGAACGCCATGCAGAGCAACGAGAGCAGGAAATCGAAGAGCAGCGCGAACAGGAGCAGATTCTTCGGGTGCCCGAATTTGTTTCGACAGGCGACCTCGCCGCACTGATGAACATTCCCGTGAATGAGGTTATTCAGAAGCTCTTTGAGTCGGGGATGATCGTATCGATCAATCAGCGCCTCGATGCAGACACTATTTCTTTCGTGGCCGACGAGTACGAATACGATGTCGAGTTCATCACGGAATTCGGCACGGAAGATATCACACTCGAGGAAGACGATCCGGCGCTTCTGAAAGTACGGGCGCCCATCGTAACGGTCATGGGCCATGTAGATCATGGCAAAACCTCTTTGCTGGACTACATTCGCAGTGCGAACGTGGTGGCGGGCGAAGCGGGAGGTATTACGCAGCATATCGGCGCCCACAAGGTGCATCTTTCGGATGGCCGGGATATCACATTTCTCGATACGCCGGGGCACGAGGCATTTACTGCAATGCGTGCCCGGGGCGCTTCGGTTACGGACGTAGTGGTGCTTGTGGTGGCTGCCGACGACGCCGTAATGCCTCAGACCCATGAAGCCATCAACCATGCCCGGGCTGCCGAGGTGCCGATCGTTGTCGCAATCAACAAGATCGACCGGGAAGAGGCAAATCCGGAAAGGGTCATGCAGCAGCTCGCCGATCATAACGTTCTCGTCGAACAATACGGTGGTAAAGTGCAGTGCGCTCTTGTTTCCGCCCACACAGGCGAAGGGGTAGGCGATCTGATGGACAAGATTCTGCTCGAATCGGAAGTGATGGAGCTCAAGGCCAATCCGGACCGGAATGCGGACGGCGTGGTGATTGAATCGCGCCTTGAAAAAGGGCGAGGGAATGTGGCTACTGTGCTCGTTCGCAACGGCACGCTGCAGATAGGCGACTACTTCATTGCCGGGCTGTACAACGGTCGCGTACGAGCCATGTTCGATGAGCGGGATCGCCGGGTAGAGCAATCCGGTCCGTCGCAACCTGCGCTTGTGCTGGGGTTAAGCGGTTCGCCGGAGGCGGGAGATCAGTTTGTCGGGCTGGATGAAGAGAAGGAAGCCCGGGATATTTCACAACGCCGCCAACAGATTCACCGGGAGCAGTCCTTACGACAGAAGAAGCATATTACGCTGGATGAGATAGGCCGCCGTTTGGCGCTCGGCGATTTCAGGGAGTTGAACCTGATTATCAAGGCCGACGTGGGTGGCTCGGTCGAAGCACTGGAGGATTCGCTGCTTAAACTGAGCACCGAAGAGGTAGCGCTCAACGTTATTCATAGCGGCGTCGGCGCGATTACCGAAAGCGATGTGATGCTGGCTTCGGCATCCGATGCGGTGATTATCGGATTTCAGGTGCGCCCGTCGCCCGGCGCCCGGTTGCTGGCCGAACGGGAGGAAATCGATATTCGCACGTATTCGGTCATCTACGATGCCATAGAGGATATCCGTGACGCGCTTGAAGGCCTGTTGTCGCCCGAAGAAAAGGAAGTTACGAAGGGCACCGTGGAAGTGCGGGAACTGTTCAAGGTGCCCAAAGCCGGCACGGTAGCCGGCTGCTATGTGATCGAGGGCAAAATTCGCCGGAACGATCATATGCGGGTGATTCGCGAAGGGGTCGTGATCTACGAGGGGGAAATCGATTCGCTCAAGCGCTTCAAGGACGACGTACGTGAGGTGCAAAGCGGGTTCGAATGCGGTATCTCTATCAAGGGGTACAACGATATCAAGGTCGGAGATCAGGTCGAAGGCTATGAGATCATCGAAGAAAAACGTACGCTTCAGGTGGGATCACCGGCCTGATGTCGGTCCGGTACGCGTTGATAAGGATTCTCTTCCATCCATTTCTTGCTCCGCCATGAGTATCCGCACCGAACGTGTAGCCCGATTGTTGCAGCGGGAAATTGCCAGTGTGCTGCAAACGGCGTTTTCGGAACGCATACCGTGTATGTACGCTGTAACGAATGTTCGCGTGACAAAGGATATGGGCATTGCGTATGTGGACGTAAGTATCTACGAACAGGATATCGAGGAGCGCCGTGCCGCTTTCCAGCATTTTACCGATCTGACCACGGAAGTCCGATCGGAGTTGGCCCGGCGCATTCGCCATCAGTTGCGGGCGGTTCCGGACATTCGGTTCTTTCTTGACGAGGGCATGCATGCCTCGAAACACATGGACGAGATTTTTGAGCAGATCCGGACCGAGCGGGAACACCGGGAAGCTGGTTTGCAATGACACAGCCCTTTATTCGGGATGTAGATATTAGAGAAGTCTATTATCCGGCTCCGACATTGCCGGAGACATTTGACACGACCGTACTGCCTGTGGACAAGCCTGGAGGATGGTCATCGTTCGATGTGATTCGCAGGCTGAGGCCCACCCTTGACGTGCGCAAAATGGGGCATGCCGGCACGCTCGATCCACTGGCTACCGGGTTGCTGATTATACTGATGGGACGAGCGACCCGGCTCATGGAGCAGTTTATGAATCTGCCCAAGACATACGAAGCAACGTTGCGGCTTGGTGAAGTCACCGATACCTACGACGCCGATGGAAAGGTGACCGAACGCCTTGATCCTTCGGGAATCAGAGATGAAGACCTTCTGCGGGCACGTGACCGCTTCGTTGGCGTCATTGAACAGATAACGCCCGCCTGGTCCGCTGTCAAGAGAGGAGGCGAGCGCCTCTATCGCAAGATGCGCCGGGGTGAGGAGGTAGCTCCCTCGAAGCGCATCGTTACCATTCGGTCTTTCGAGATACTGGAAAGAAAGAACACGGATGTTTCCTTTTTGGTCGAGTGTTCCAAGGGTACATACATTCGCAGTCTTGCCCATGAATTTGGGCAGGCCCTGGGCGTAGGTGCGCATATCGTCCGACTCCGGCGCACGAGTATCGGCGACTTCTCGGTGAACGAAGCCTGGACCGTGGATGCTCTTCAGGAAGTCATCCGGGAGCGGTGCGCATGAAACGATTACATGGGCTCGATCAGATCCGAAAGGATATGGCCTCGGTGCTAACCGTAGGAACGTTCGATGGAGTGCATTTGGGGCACCAGGCCATTTTGCGATATTTGCTGGAGCGCGCCGGGGCGCTCGGCGGGACCGGCACCGTGTTGAGCTTCCACCCGCATCCGCGCGAAGTCGTGGAAGGGACGCCATTGACCCTGCTGACGACTATCGAGGAACGCGCGGATATTATGGAAGAGATCGGCCTGGATCGGCTTGTTATACTCCCTTTTACGAAGGAATTCTCTCGGCTTTCCGCCGAGGTATTCGTTGAAGATATTCTGGTTCGAGGCATTGGATTGCGGGAAATCGTCATTGGCTACGACCATGCCTTTGGGCGCGATCGGCGGGGTAATGCGGACTTGTTACGTACGCTGGGTAAGAAGCATGGCTTTACGGTGGATATTGTGCCTGCCCGGATTATACAGAAACAAGCCGTATCCTCCCGCAAGATCAGACGAGCTCTGGAAGAGGACGGGGGGGTTGAGGCTGCTGCCGACATGCTGGGGCGTCCATATTGCCTTACCGGCCGCGTCGTTCGTGGCGAAGGGCGTGGACGGGAAATGGGGTTCCCGACGGCAAACATTGCTGTGGAGCATCCGCGCAAGGCGATACCCGCCGATGGGGTGTACGCCGTACGAGTGTGTCGATTGTCAAGAGATCGGAATGCATCTCCAGGAAACTCCTCTCTTGCTGGCATGATGAATATCGGAATTCGTCCTACGTTTGGAGGCGGGCAGCGTATGATCGAGGTCCATCTCTTTGACATCGAAGAAGATATGTATGGAGAGCTTCTTCGCGTGGAATTCGTTTCCAGAACACGCGATGAGCGCCGTTTTGCATCCCAAAAAGACCTGATTAGGCAACTTTTCCAGGACCGGGTGCGTAGCAGGCAAATACTCGACGGGCGCTAAGGCTGCGCCTGCCGTTTGTGCGCTTTCCCGTTTTGGGTAGGCGTTCTTCTTTACGATGGCATAATCTAAAGAGGAGAGAATACGCCATGATTACGACAGAGCAGAAACGAACGTTGGTCGATACCTATGGAAAATCGACTGACGATACCGGCGCTCCGGAGGTTCAGATTGCGATCTTTACGCTTCGTATCAACGAACTGAACGGACACCTTAAGCGTCATCCGGGAGACCACTCTACGCGGCGCGGATTGCTTAAACTCGTAGGCAAACGGCGCCGTTTGCTCAATTATCTGATGGACCGGGATATCGAACGTTATCGTTCTATCATCAAGGAATTGGGCATTCGCAAGTAACGTTTAGCACCCGGTCCACTGCATTTCCCCAAAGGGCATGAGCCATATATGCCGCGTGCGTTGTTCGTACGTATGCGGCCCTATTTGCACCGGAGGTTAGAGAGGCTGAGTAGTAAGAAACCGAATCCCTGCACAGGCGAACGAAACGCAGGACATTGCAAAAAAACGAAGACGGAGACGAGTAGAAAAATGACAACATTTGTACGTAAAGAAATCGAGATTGCACCGGGTAAGGTCATCTCGTTAGAGACAGGTCGCCTCGCCAAGCAGGCAGGCGGCGCGGTCGTTGTCCGATTGGGAGATACCATGGTATTGTGCACCGCGGTCATCTCGCAAGAGGTGCGCGCCGGGCAGAGTTTTTTCCCACTCACGGTCGAGTATCGCGAAAAATTTTCCGCAGGAGGAAAAATCCCCGGCGGGTTCATAAAACGGGAAGGGCGTCCGACAGACAAGGAAGTGCTGTCGTCGCGCCTGGTGGATCGGGCGCTTCGCCCCCTTTTCCCGGATGGATTTTTGCACGAGACGCAGATTATCGCGTACGTGATTTCTGCCGACGACCAGTATAATGCGGACGTTCTTGCAGGTGCGGGCGCGTCAGCGGCGCTGATGCTTGCAGGGGCACCGTTCGATGGCCCCATCGCGGAAGTCCGCGTTGCGCGGGTCGACGGGGCCTTTATCGTCAACCCGACGATCGAGGAGACAGCGGAAAGCGACATGGATCTCGTGGTTGCGGGTAAGGAGGATGCTATTGTGATGGTGGAAGGCGAGATGCAGGAAGTTGGCGAAGAGGATCTGCTCGAGGCGATGGATGTGGCGCACGAAGCAATCCGGAAACTGTGTGCTGCCCAGCATGAACTGGTGGCCGAGACAGGAGAGGTTGAGCCGTTCCGGCCGAATTTGGTGACGCTGCCGGACGGTGTTCTGGAGAAAGTCACTGATACAGTCGGTAAGCGGATTGAGGAACACCTCCATAAACCGTACGAAAAGAGTACTTTCTACGGCGGGTTGCGTGATATCAGGGATCAGGTGGTGTCCGAGCTTCTTGGAGAAGATGGGGCAGAGGCCACGACCGAAGGATACACGGAGACACATATACGTGAGGCGGTTCGTGCAGTCGAGCGTCAGGCTATGCGGGCAATGACTCTGAACGAGGGCCGCCGTATCGACGGGCGTGCACTCAACGAGGTCCGCGACATATGGACGGAAACGGGCTATTTGCCGCGCGTACACGGCTCGGCGGTCTTTACGCGAGGGGAAACCCAGGTGCTTGCCTCTATCACGCTGGGGACGGGACGGGACGTGCAGGCTGTGGACCAGATATTTTCCACAGATGACAAGCGGTTTTATCTCCATTACAACTTCCCCCCGTTTTGTACAGGGGAAGCGAAATTCATTCGCGGCACCAGCCGCCGGGAAATAGGCCACGGGATGCTTGCCGAGCGGGCGTTGCAGTACATGCTTCCCTCGGAGGAAGAGTTTCCCTACACGATTCGCGTCAATGCCGATGTACTCGAGTCGAACGGCTCGTCCTCCATGGCATCCGTATGTTCGGGTTCCATGGCCTTGATGGATGCGGGCGTTCCTGTTCGCAAGCCGGTGGCGGGCATCGCGATGGGGCTTATTGGCGAAAATGGTCAAACGGCGGTGCTCACCGATATCCTCGGCACGGAAGATCATCTTGGGGATATGGACTTCAAGCTGACAGGTACGCGCGACGGTGTGACGGCCTGTCAGATGGACATCAAGATTGCAGGACTTTCCGGAGATGTGCTTCGGCAGGCGCTGGAGCAGGCGCGGGACGCGCGGCATCACATTCTCGACATCATGGACGAAACGATCGCCGAAGCGCGAGACGATCTGTCTCCTCATGCGCCCCGGCTTACGCAGATCGCCGTCGATGCAGAGTTTATCGGTGCTATTATCGGACCGGGCGGGAAGGTCATCCAGGGCATGCAGCGCGATACGAATACCTCTATCGAGATCGAGGACAAGGACGGGAAGGGTATCGTAACGATCTCTGCCACCAACCAGGAGGATGGACAGGCGGCCATTGACCTGATCAAGGGTATTGTGGCGGTTCCGGAGCCCGGAGATGTATATGAGGGCACTGTAAAGAGCATTCTTGCTTTCGGAGCTATTATCGAGATTCTTCCCGGCAAGGAGGGTCTGCTCCATATCTCCGAACTTGATCACGGATATGTCGAAAACGTGGAAGAGTATTTCCAGGTTGGCGACAAGGTCAAGGTAGAACTCATTGAAATTCGCGATGACGGTAAACTCCGTCTAAGCCGGAAGCCATTCCTGCCGCCGAGAGAAGACGGTCAGGAAGAAAGGCCCCGGCGGCCTCAGAACCAGCACGGAGGGGGTCCCCGCCGGGATGGTCGAGGAGGAGGAGGGTCTTACCGGGAACGTGGAGGCCGTGACGGTGGCGGCCGAAGCGGGGGCGGACAACGGAGTCGCAGGCCTCGTTAAGGATACCCTGAGCTTTGCGGACTTAATCAGAGTATCCTTAAAGGGATCGTTCCCTGTTCCAGTACGTCATGAAGAAAGCGGAGAACGGCATATCGCCGTACTTCCGGAAGACCACGCTGGAGAACGGCGTTCGGGTTCTTTCGGAGCGTATTCCGTCGGTTCGATCCATTTCTGTGGGGGTATGGGTCGCAACGGGTAGCCGGGACGAACGCGCTGCAGAGCGCGGCATCAGTCATTTTATTGAACACATGGTGTTCAAGGGTACGCGGAAGCGGCGCATGCATCATATTGCTCGCCGCATGGAGTCCGTGGGCGGGTATCTGAATGCGTTTACGGCCAAGGAGTATACTTGCTACTATGCTCGTGCGCTGGACGAACATCTTGCCCGGGCAATAGATACGGTTTGTGATCTTATTCTCTTTCCGACATTGCCCGAGAAAGAGATTGAGAAGGAGAAGGGCGTGATCCTCGAAGAGATGAAAATGTACGAGGATACCCCGGAAGATCTCGTATTTGACCGATTCGAATCCGTCGTATACGATGGCCATGCGCTCGGCGCTCCCGTTATCGGGTATCCGGAGACGGTGCAGTCGTTCGACCGGACGATGTTGTGCGATTATATGAACGGCCACTATGCTCCGAATCGCGTGGTGCTTGCAGTAGCCGGGAACGCAGAGCACGACAATATCGTGCGTATAGCCCAGGATACGCTGGCGGATATGCCCAGGACTGAACAGCCGATCCGGCGCATGCCCGTTAACGGCTATGTCCCCCATGACTTCGTGGAACCCCGACCCATTCAACAGGCTCATTTCGTGATGGGTGCGCGCGGTCTGGGCGTTCGCAACGGGGATCGGGTAGCGTTCAGCGTGTTGAATACGTTATTGGGTGGTGGGATGTCGAGCCGGCTCAACCAGAATGTGCGAGAGAAATACGGTTTCTGCTATAGCATCGGGTCCTTCGCAAATATGCACTCGGATTCGGGCGATTTCGGGATATATGCCGCCTCGGATGTACGCAAAATGGAGCGTGTGAAAGAATTGACTCGAAAGGAGTTACGATATTTTGTCGAAGTCCCGATCGGAAGCCGTACGCTCAACGAGGCCAAAAACCAGGTACGGGGCGCTCTCATGCTTGGCCTGGAAGGCATGAGCAACCGCATGATGGGCATCGGGCGGCAGGAACTTTATTTCGGACGGTATCTAAGTCTTGACGAGATCAACGATGCGATCGAGAAGGTTACCGTCGAAGATGTGCAACGGGTGGCGTCCACGCTGTTCAGGGAAGAGCAGCTTTCGACCGCTGCTCTTGTACCGGAAAGTCATCCATGAAGATACTGGTTTCCGGCGGCGCCGGCTTTATAGCTTCTCATGTAAGCGAGGCCCTGCTCGAGGCGGGTCACGAAGTGCATATCCTTGACGATCTTTCCGGAGGACAGCGGGAAAACATTCCCGAAGGAACTGTTTTCCACGAGCTGGACATCCGGTCCGAAGAAGCCTCGGCATGTATGCTGGAGCATGGTTTCGAGGCATTCGTGCACCATGCGGCCCAAATGGATGTGCGTAAATCCGTTGCCGATCCGCGATTCGACGCTACGGTGAATCTCCTTGGATTGCTGAATCTCATGGAGGCCGGGCGCCGGGCGGGATTGAAAAAAGTTGTTTTCGCCTCGACAGGAGGAGCCATTTACGGCGAACCGGAATATGCGCCGCAGGATGAACGTCATGTTACCAGACCCCTTTCTCCCTATGGCGTCACCAAACTGTGCGCGGAACGATACCTTGATTATTATCGGAATCAGTACGGCATATCCTTTGTCGCACTCCGCTACGGGAACGTATACGGACCAAGACAGAATCCTCACGGGGAGGCTGGTGTCGTAGCGATCTTTGCCCAACGGATGCTACGAGCCGAACAGCCCGTTATTTACGGGGATGGTTTGCAAACACGGGATTACGTGTACGTGGGCGATGTGGTGCGGGCGAATATGAGCGCGTTGGCTTACGACGGATCGGGTACGTTCAACATCGGAACGGCGGTGGAAACCAGTGTGAACGATCTTTTCGATATCTTGCGGAACCGGATTGCTCCAGGCATGGAGCGGCGCCATGAAGCAGGGCGGCTTGGCGAACAGCGCAGGAGCGTACTGGCTTTCGATCTCGCCCGGCGCGAACTAGGTTGGGAACCCCGCACAGACATTGTGCACGGTCTTGAAGAGACAGTACAATGGTTCAGAAAAAACTTGAATAGTTGATCTTTTTTCCTTGCAAAACAAGGAATTAAGGATACTCTGATTAAGTCCGCAAAGTCCGGAGGCTGAAAGGGGTGCGCTGGCAAGGAATGACGAAGCAATGTGGCAGGCCCCACATAATGAGGAATGACACAGCCAGCGTGCCCCTCTCTGCCTCCTGAAGGGCGCTTCACGCCCGCAATGCCCCGAATTCGCAGCGTTTCCGTTAATTCCGACGACGCAATTATAATATCTTTTACGCACGAACGTGAAGCGCTGAGCAAAGCGGTTTTGATCAGAGTATCCTAAAATGTATCGGGTAAACCTTAAAGATTTTGAGGGACCGCTGGACTTGCTTCTCTTTTTTATCAGGAGAGACGAGTTGGATATTTTCGATATTCCAGTTGCCCGTATTGCTGACGAGTATCTTGAGCATGTGCGCCTGCTCGAACGAATCGATCTCGACAGTGCGGGCGAGTTTTTGTACATGGCTGCTGTCCTGATCGGCGTAAAGGCCCGCATGCTTCTGCCGGGACAGGAGGTCGACGAAGATGGGGATCCGGTCGATCCTCGTCGGGAGCTTGTGGAGCGGCTTCTGGAATACGTCCGATACAAGGAGGCGTCTGCACATTTACTGACGCTCGAAAGCGAACGGGCAGAACGCTTTACGCGTAATCGCGCCGTTTCCGAACGCGCCGCATGGGAAGAGAAACCGGTCCTGGATGCGTCCGTTTTCGATCTTGTATCGGCGCTTAAACGAATTCTCGCGGAGGCTCCGGAAGAGGCCCTGCACGATGTAGCGCGCGAAGAATATTCGATCGAAGAACAGCGCGCGTTTCTGCTCGATCGCCTCGCCGGGGAAAAGCATCTTTCTTTTTCCGCTCTTGTCGAGAATCGGTCAAGGCCGTTTATCGTTGCGACATTTCTCGGGGTTCTTGAACTTGTCCAGGCCCAACGGGTGCGTGTACATATTTCCGGAGGAGATCCGATCGGTTTTTATCTTGAGCTTCGTATCCGGCAGGCCGAGACGGTTTCTGAAGACCTGGATCGTACGGACGATCGGATAGAAGGGGCCTCGGGCGACCGAAACGGTAACGGCAAATAGACGATTGAACGGTATGGCGTCCATACACGAACTGGGGGATCGGGCACTCTCGCATGTCGCCGAAGCGCTTGTCTTCGCGGCGGATCGCCCTGTCGCTGCGCGCGAGATTGCCGGGGCGTATAGCGACGTCACAGGGAACGATACTCCATCGGATAAGGAGGTGCTGGAGGCGGTGGCGAGCCTGAACGAGGCATATGAGGCGAGCGGACGCGTTTTTCGCATTGAACGCTGGGCCGCGGGCTTTCGGATGGCGACCATTTCTCCGGTCGCTCCCTATCTGAAATCCTTTTTCAATCGCGAACGCGAAAAGAAACTGTCGCACTCGCTCATGGAAACCCTGGCTATCGTGGCGTACCGGCAACCGGTCACAAAGCCCGAGGTCGATTTTGTGCGCGGCGTCGATTCCGGCTATGCACTGGGCAAGCTCATGGAAAAAGGGTTTATCGACGTAGCGGGTCGGAGCGATTCCCTGGGGCGTCCCCTGATCTACGGAACAACCTATTCGTTTCTGGAGCAGTTCGGCCTGGGAGATATCGATGATCTTCCGAACCTGCGCGAAATTGAGGAAATACTTGCAGACCCCTCCTTCAGCCGGGAGCGCGCTGAATTATTTCAACTACAGGAGGAGGACAACGCGGTACGGGATCGGACGGAGGATAAGGCCGGGCCGCAAGCGGAGCAGGAAATCGAGGAGTAGTCCGGGCGCGCTCGGAAAATTCTCCGGGAAAGAACAGATTGTGCGTTGGTTCGTTCATGGAGCTTTACACGTTGCGTACTTTCTATAGGATACTCCGATCAAAACCGCTTCGCCCGGCACTTTACTTTCGCGTGTAAAGGACATCATGATTCCATCGTTGAAATCAGCAGAAAACACTGCGGTTTCGTTGCGTCGCGGACGTGACGCGCCCTTCGGGAGGCTGCGAGGGGTGCGCTGGCCGCGTCATTCCTCATTATGTGGGGCCTGCCACACTTCTTCGTCATTCCTTGCCGGCGCACCCCTCTCAACCTCTGAGCTTTGCGGACTTAATCAGAGTATCCTCTCCAGGATCGATATCCGCTAAAATGTCCGCCGGATTACCTGCAAAAAAGGGACAAAAGGGGCGGAAAAATCCCGCCGGTAATACCGGACCGACGGCCCGCTCGGATCCGTCCGGTTCGCCTCGGAACGGAGAGGATGCGGCGCCTAAGGGCATGCGGCTTAACCGGTATATCGCCCGCGCAGGCGTGTGTTCGCGCCGCGAGGCGGATGGCTTGATCGAGCGGGGACTCGTCAAGGTGAACGGGGAGCGTGTTCGGGAATTCTTTATTTCGGTTATGCCGACCGATACGGTGGAGGTCAACGGGAAACGTATCTCCACTTCACCCCATGAGTACATCCTTCTCAATAAGCCGAAGGATACGATTACGACGAAGCACGACCCGAAAAAGCGGCGTACCGTGATGGACCTTTTGACTCTCTCGGCTGCCGATAAGGGGAGCCTGTTTCCTGTGGGTCGCCTGGACCGGGATACGTCGGGCGTGTTGCTTGTCACAAACGATGGGGAACTGGCGCACCGGTTGATGCACCCCCGCTACGAGGTAGATAAACTGTACCGGGTATGCACCCGAAACGCCATCAAACCCCATGAGATCGATCTACTCAAAAAAGGCGTCGACTTGGAGGACGGGTTGGCGCAAGTCGATGAGGTTGCCTACGTTGCCTTACCCAACCGTCATGAGGTTGGGTTGCGCATGCACGAAGGCCGCAACCGGCAGATTCGCCGGATGTTCGAAGCGCTTGGGCACGAGATCACAGCGCTCGAGCGCGTGAATTATGCGGGGCTTACCGCCAAGGGCGTTCGACCTGGAAAATGGAGACGCCTGCAGCCCTTCGAAATCCGGCGGCTCGAACGCCAGGTACACATGAAATGAACAGATATCATGACGACGGACGACAAGCTGCTTTTTGAGCGGATCCGCAAAGAGGGCCTTACTTACGACGATGTGCTGCTTGTGCCCCGGCATTCGTCTACCATGCCCCGGGACGTTTCTATTGAAACGATGCTTACGCCGCGCATTGCATTGAATATTCCGCTGTTGTCTGCCGCCATGGACACGGTCACCGAATCCGGAATGGCGATCGCGATCGCTCGGGAAGGCGGTGCCGGGGTGCTGCACAAAAACATGTCTATCGAGCAGCAAGCGGATGAGGTGCGTCGTGTAAAGCGCTCCGAAAGCGGTATGATTCTCGACCCGATCACCTTGCATCCGGAGGATACGGTAGCGGATGCCTGTGCGATGATGGAGCGACACCACATCGGGGGCATCCCTGTAGTCGATGCTGAAAACCGCCTGGTGGGGATCGTTACGAACCGCGATCTGCGCTTCGCGCATGACGGACGTACGCTGCTCCGCGAGATGATGACACAGGAAAATCTTGTGACCGCGCCTGTTGGAACGACGCTGGAACAAGCGGAGGCGCTCCTGCAAAAGCACAAGATCGAGAAACTTCCGGTGGTGGACGATGCCGGTAATCTCAAGGGGCTTATTACATTCAAGGATCTCGATAAAAAACGCAAGTATCCCAATGCCTGCAAGGATATGCATGGACGCTTGCGTGTAGGGGCGGCTCTCGGTGTTACGCCCGATGTGTCGGAGCGGGCGGCGGCTCTTGCAGAGAGCGACGTCGATTTTCTTGTCGTGGATACGGCGCATGGACACTCCGACGGCGTATTGAAGACAGTGGAGAAGGTGAAGGCGCTTTCGGGCGATCGGGACGTGATTGCCGGCAACATCGGAACGGCGGAGGCGGCCGAGGCGGTTATTGCCGCAGGAGCCGCTGCAGTCAAGGTCGGAATCGGACCCGGCTCTATCTGCACGACCCGCATCGTGGCCGGCATTGGCGTGCCGCAACTTACGGCGATCATGGACTGTGCTGCGGTGGCGCACAAACACGGCGTACCGGTGATCGCGGACGGAGGTATCAAGCAGACTGGAGATATTCCTAAGGCGCTAGCTGCGGGCGCCGACTCTGTGATGATCGGCGGGCTCTTTGCGCGTGTTGAAGAGAGTCCCGGCGAAACCATTCTTTACGAAGGGCGCAAGTTCAAAAGCTACCGGGGCATGGGCTCCGTAGGGGCCATGGAATCGGGATCGAAGGATCGATATTTCCAGGATGCGGAGGACGATCTTGCCAAACTCGTTCCGGAGGGGATCGAGGGGCGTGTTCCGTACGGCGGGAACCTCGGCGAAGTGGTGCACCAAATGCTTGGGGGCTTGCGGGCTGCGATGGGGTACTGCGGGGCTGTTTCCATTCGGGATTTGCAGGAGACGGCGCGGTTTATTCGCGTAACGGGCGCCGGACAACGCGAAAGTCACCCGCACGATGTATTCATCACGAAGGAAGCGCCCAATTACAGCACCCGGCTCTGAATATCCGCGTGTCGGGCCCCCTGCCTTTCCCTATTTGCCGGAGTATTTTCCGTGGATCGCGTCTCTTCTCTCCGAGCCTTGCTCCGTACGTTGTCCGCGGATGCATTGTACCTGACCCATTATGCGCATGTGCGCTGGGCGTGCGGTTTCACGGGATCGTATGGTGTGCTGATCGTTCGTGCGGATGCGGCGCATTTCGTGACGGATGGGCGATACCGTACGCAGGCGGGGGAGGAAGTCAAGGATGCGTCCGTCCATGTAATACGGCCAACGCAGCGCGACGCACTCGAATACATGGAGGCGGAAGGTTTGCTGAAGGGTGTGCGCCGGGTTGCGTATGCGTCGGACCGCCTTACGGTTTTCTCCCTTGAAATGCTTCAAAGGCGTTTTCCCGGCGTGGAATGGACAGGAAAGTCCGGACTGCTCCAGGAGCTTATGGCCCGCAAAAGCCCGGACGAGTTGGAGCGTATCCGCGCCGCCCAGGAATTGACGGGAGAAGTGTTCGATACTCTCAAGGAATGGATCAGGCCGGGGCGTACGGAGAAAGAAATTTCCACGAAGATTGTGGCGGGGCACCTGAGACGGGGTGCGGATCGGATGTCTTTCGATCCCATCGTGGCATCCGGCGCCCACAGTGCGCTTCCTCATGCGCATCCCACGGATCGCGCAGTGCAGTCCGGCGACGTACTTCTACTCGATTTCGGATGCTTTCTGGACGGATATGCTTCGGACATGACGCGCACGGTGGCCGTGGGGCCGCCGGATCCGCTGGTCCCGGAGGTCTACGATCTGGTGCGCTCCGCGCAGGAATGCGCCCTGCGACATGCCCGTGCAGGCATGCAAGCCAGAGAAGTCGATGCGTTGGCTCGTGACGTAATGCGGAAAGGAGGGTACGAAGAGGCGTTTTCGCACAGCCTCGGGCACGGCATCGGGCTGGAAATTCACGAATGGCCTCGCCTATCTCGTCTGGTGGACGATGTGCTTCCGGATGGGTGTGTCGTGTCGATCGAGCCGGGCGTTTATCTGTCGGGTCGATTCGGCATTCGTATCGAAGATGTGGTGTGCCTGCGCGAAGACGGGGTACGTAATCTTAGCGGCGTTTCCAAAGAATGGACGGTTCTACCGTGAAACGCGATACGATCCGATGCCGTGCAACAGACGCAATAATTGCATATCATGCTTGTCGCTACAGGGTGTTGTGAACATTTGTCCGAAGACGCCTCTGTGTTCCGCCGGACTTTTACCGGGTTCATCGCCCTGTTTCTTCTGTTATCCGCCACTCTTCAATTGTACGTGATCCCATGCATCGTTCCCGGACAACTTCGCTTTTGGCGCTTCTTTCCCTGGCCGTTTTTCTTGGAGGTTGTGCTTTCGGGCTACAGACCGCTCGTGTTGCAGAAGCCCCGCCTGCAGACACTGAGGCTGCCGCCGAGTCGAAAGACGAGACGAAGATGAAGAAATATACCGAGGTCGTCAAGGAAAGCATGACCACGGACGAGGGACTGTTTGCCGTACACCGCGATACGGAGAAAACCCTCTTCGAAATCCCGGATTCGTTACTGGGCCGGGAGATGTTGCTGGTAACGCGTATGGCGCGTACGCACGCCGGCATGGGATACGGGGGACAAAAAGCCAACACGCAGGTACTACGGTGGCAGCGGCAGGGGGATAAGGTGCTCCTGCGAATCGTATCCTACGAGAGCGTCGCGAGCGAGGAGCATCCGATTTACGAGGCAGTCCGGAATGCAAACCTCGAACCGGTAGTGGCCGCCTTCGATATTCTCGCCAGAAACGACGATTCCACCCGGTCCGTCGTGGATGCGACCGAACTCTTTACGACGGACGTTCGTTTTCTGGGCCTGAGTTCGTCCAACCGTACGCAGTACAAGGTCAAGAGTCTCGACAAGGATCGTTCCTACGTCAATACGGCTCAAAGTTTTCCTCGCAATGTCGAAGTGCGCCATACGCTTACCTACGCGGCGGACGAGCCCCCCGACAATCCTTCGACCGGAACGATCTCTGTCGAAATGAACCAGTCCATGGTTCTCTTGCCGGATCAGCTCATGATGCCGCGGCCCTGCGACGCGCGCGTGGGATACTTCAATGTGGAGACAATCGATTATGGAGCGGATGAACAGCGGGCGGAGGAGAAATGCTTCATTACGAAATGGCGGCTCGAACCCAGCGATCCCGAAGCGTTTGCGCGCGGCGAACTGGTGGAGCCGGTGCGTCCCATTGTGTACTACATCGATCCGGCCACTCCGATGAAGTGGCGTCCGTACCTCAAACAGGGGGTGGACGACTGGAACGTAGCGTTCGAGGAAGCCGGTTTTCGGAACGCCATTATCGGCAAAGACCCTCCTTCTGCGGAGGAAGATCCGGAATTCAGTCCGGAGGATGTACGCTATTCCGTGATTCGTTATTTCCCGTCGGACATCGAAAATGCCTACGGTCCGCATGTCCACGACCCGCGTTCGGGAGAGATTCTAGAGAGCGATATCGGGTGGTACCACAATGTGATGAATCTTTTGAGGAACTGGTATTTTGTCCAGACGGCCGCATCGAACCCCGACGCGCGCGCCGTGAAGTTCGACGACGAGGTAATGGGAGAGCTGATCCGCTTCGTGTCCGCCCATGAAGTGGGGCATACGATCGGCTTGCCGCACAACTGGGGATCGAGCTACGCGTTCCCCGTGGATTCGCTGCGGTCCCCAACGTTTACGAATACGCACGGCACGGCGCCCTCGATCATGGATTACGCCCGCTTCAACTACATCGCGCAGCCGGAAGACGGGGTGACGAACTTCATGCCCGCGATCGGCGAATACGACAAATGGAGCGTTCGCTGGGGCTACCGGCCCATTCCCGAAGCAGACAACGAAGAAGAAATAAAAGCCGTGCTGAACGGCTGGGTCAGGGAGCGTGCCGGCGATCCGTTGTACTTCTACGGGCGCCAGACGGGCAACCCGCTGGATCCCCGGTCGCAGCGGGAGGATCTCGGAGACGATGCGGTGAAAGCAAGCCGGTTGGGCATTGCGAACCTGCAACGCATCGTTCCGAACCTGATCGAATGGACCCGGGAGGAGGGCGAAAATTATGCGCAACTCGAGGAAATATACGGGCAGGTAGCGGTCCAGTGGAGGCGCTATCTCGGCCATGTGGCGCGCGGAATCGGAGGGGTGTACGAGACCCCGAAGACGTTCGATCAGGACGGGCCGGTGTATGAAACGGTTTCGAGGGATGCGCAAACGAGGGCGATGGCTTTTCTGCACGAATTCGGATTCGATACGCCCCGGTGGCTCCTCGACGAGGATATCCTTCGCCGGATCGAACATGCGGGCGCCGTAGACCGCGTTCGAAGCGTTCAGGCCAGCCGGTTGGATCTGCTGCTGAACCCGCAACGGCTGGCTCGCCTTATCGAGGCGGAAGCCCGCTTCGGCGATGCTTCGTATGCGCCTTTGGATATGCTGGAAGATTTGCGAAAAGGTCTCTGGCGCGAACTGGACGCCAACGAAGCGATCGATCCGTGGCGTCGCAACCTGCAACGCGCCTATCTGGAGGACATGGAGCGGTTAATGACCGAGGAGGTCACCGCTCCGCCCGCTGCTGCGCGCCGTTTCCTCGGTTATACGCCGGTCGACGTGAGTCAGAGCGATATCCGGGCGTACGTACGCGGCGAACTGGAAACGTTGCGCGGAGATGTGCAGCGAGCCGCGCGCAGGGCGCCGGACCGGCCTACGGTATTGCACCTCGAAGACGTACTTGTTCGCATCGAGAACATACTGGATCCGCAGGAAGAATAGAGTAACCCGCGCTGCGCCTCCCGTCGCAAAATGGCCACTGACCACTCCATCGACAGTTCTCCACAGCGTATACCGGAGCAGGAAATACAGTTCGGAATACGCGGCATGACGTGCGCCGGATGCGTCCTTCGCGTCGAAGAAGCGTTGACCGGTGTGGATGGAGTGGAGACGGTGGACGTAAACCTGGCTACCGAACGCGCCCGCGTACGCTACCGGAGCGGCTTCGGGCTTGTGGAAGCCATGTATGCGGCGGTTCGGGAAACGGGATACGAGGCGATAGAGGCGGCTTCCGGCGCGAAGGCGCGCGAAGAGGCCGAGGAAACGGCCCGGGAAGCAGAACTACAGGCCCTGCGTCGGCGGGCGGTATTTGCGGGGATTCCCGCCTCGCTGATTCTCGCTTTGCAGATGTTTCCGATGCTATGGCCTCCGGCCGCGTCGTGGCTCCGCATGCTGATCGGGGAGGCGCTCCTTCTGTATATCCTGTTCGCACTGGCCAGTATTGTGCAATTCGGACCGGGTCTCTGGTTCTACCGGCTGGGCTGGAAAGCGGTGCGGACGCTGCATCCGGACATGCATACGCTCGTCATGCTTGGCTCTAGCGCTGCCTACGGGTATTCGGTGGTGGCCATGTTTTTTTCCGGCGTGATGCCCTCCGGCGCCGATCATGTCTATTTCGAGGCATCCTCTGCTATCATCGCGCTGATTCTGCTGGGCAAATATCTCGAGGTCCGCGTCAGGGGGCGCGCCGGCGCCGCAATGCGGTTGCTGCTCGGTTTGCAACCGGCGCTTGCCCGCGTGGTACGTTCAGATGGTGAAACGGATATTCCTATCGAGGAAGTTGTGGCCGGCGATATCGTCCTCGTGCGTCCGGGAGAGCGGTTGCCCGTGGACGGCATCGTGGAGGAAGGAGAATCCTGGATAGACGAGTCCATGCTGACCGGGGAGCCGGCGCCGGTTGAAAAAAAGGCGGGGGACGAGGTGGTCGGCGGCACGATCAACGGACGCGGCGGCTTTCGTTTCCGGGCCACACGGGTAGGGGAGGATACGGTGCTGGCCTGTATCGTGCGCATGGTCGAGGAAGCTCAGCAATCGAAACCGCACATCCAGCGCCTGGCGGATCGTGTCGTGGCATGGTTCGTGCCCGCTATACTCGTTGTGGCGTTTCTGACCTTTGCGTTGTGGCTCGTAATGGGCCCGGCGCCGGCGTTGCCCTTTGCGCTTGTAGCCGCTGTATCCGTACTGATTATCGCGTGTCCCTGCGCCATGGGGCTGGCTACCCCCGTATCGGTCATGGTCGGTTCAGGCAAGGCCGCCGAACTGGGAATTCTTTTCAGGAGCGCGGACGCTATGGAATTACTGGCTAAGGTCGATACGGTTGCCTTCGACAAAACCGGCACACTTACGGAGGGGCGTCCACGCTTGACGGACATGATACCTTGTAACCCGTGGTCGGACGAGGAGGTGCTGCGTCTTGCCGCTGCCGTGGAAAGGCGCTCGGAGCATCCTTTGGGCTACGCCATCGTAGAGGCTGCGGAGGAGCGGGGGCTATCCGTTCCGGAAGCGACCCGGGTCCGGGCCCATTCCGGACTGGGTATTTCGGCCAGGGTGGAGAAAAAAACAGTTTACATCGGCTCCGAACGCTTTCTGGCCGCAGAAAATGTCGATATGTCGCCGCTTGCAGGAGATATATTCCGATCGGATGTGGTGCGTACGCTCTCTGAAGAGGGTAAAACCCTCATTTTCATGGCTACGGATGGCGTGCTGGCGGCGATTTTCGGGGTTGCGGATCCGCTGAAAGAACATGCGGCGGAAAGCGTCGGGGCGCTACGGGAGCTGGGGTGCCGGGTGGCGATGATTACAGGCGATGCGCCTCGCGCCGCCGAGGCGGTTGCCGGCCGTCTCGGGATCGACGAGGTGTCCGCAGGCATTCTCCCGGACCGGAAAGCCGACGCGGTACAACAATACCGGCAGGAAGGGCGCCGCGTGGCGTTCACGGGGGACGGCATCAACGACGCGCCGGCGCTCGCTCGGGCCGATGTGGGCGTGGCGATGGGGACGGGCTCGGACATCGCGATCGAATCCGGGGACGTTATTCTCATGTCGGGCGATCCGAGGGGGCTGGTTAACGCCCGCGCGCTTGCGCATAGCACGCTGCGCAATATCAGACAAAATCTTTTCTGGGCATTCGCCTACAATGTGGCGCTTATTCCGGTAGCCGCCGGTGTATTGTATCCGCTCACCGGACATCTTTTGTCTCCGGTGTTCGCGGCCGCCGCCATGAGCCTGTCCAGTGTGTTTGTCCTGGCGAATGCCTTGCGTCTGAAGCGTTTCCGGGCGATCTTGGGGTGAGGATGATCACAAGCTCTTCGGATACCCTGACAATGGGATCGGGATAATGAGATCGGGAAGGGAACAAACGAATCCGGTTCGTAGCCCAGGTGTGATGCTGCGGCCTGTGCTTGGCGTGCGGCATCAACGATCTGTTTCTCTGATTGACGCTCTTGCCTCGCCATCCGCAAAGCGTATTTCCCGAATCGGCGCCTGGGCCCGGGTGCGCCCCGCCCTCGTCGCGGTCGTCATGGCGGTTGCCGCACTGTGCTGGGGAAACCGTGCACACGCACAGGGGGAAGTCTCCCCCCGGCAGATTTTTATCCCGTCAGCCTCTGGGCAGACTACCCCTTTCTCCAGTCTGTCGCCTCAATCGGTTATACGGACATCCAGTCCTGCCGACACAGTGAATTTTTGTTTGCCGCTCGATCCTGATGAGTGGGGGGGTGATGTTGGTATTTCTGCAGCCAAGCAGCGGGGAGATTTAAATGTGGGTGAACCTCGCACAGTGCGGATGATCTACTTTTTGCCGAATGACCGTTACTTCCGTGCAGATGTAGTACAGAGGATGAAGGATGAGATTCGCAACGCACAGATCTTTTATGCCGGGGCGATGCAATCACGCGGATACGGGGACAAAACATTCCGTTTTGAGACCGATGCGCAGGGCGAACCCCTGATTCATCGGGTGGATGGGCAACATCCCGATAGCTACTATCTTTACAATACATCTAGCACTGTATATGACGAAATTGTCTCGGCATTTGATCTCCATGCCAACGTTTATGTCATCGTCATTGACAATAGTACAAATAGAGTCGGACGGAATGGTCTTTTTGCCAATGGTTTCGGGGGGCGGAGGGGGAAAAATGGGGGTTCTGCGTTGATTCCTCACGGATTTAGCTTCAGAACTCTGGCCCATGAACTTGGACATACTTTCGGATTACAACATGATTTTCACAGAGAGTCGTACATCATGTCGTATGGTGGTGGAGCACAAAATCGTTTATCTGCATGCAATGCCGGATTTTTGGCTGTGCATCCCTACTTCAGTTCCGATAGCTCCATTGCAGAGGAGCCGCCCCCGAGTATCGAACTCGTCTCGCCACAGGTATACCCGGCAGGTTCAGAGAGTGTCCCTGTCCATCTCGAAGTCAGTGATCCGGAGGGATTGCACCAGTCGATTTTGTTCGCTACGACATTAAGACCACACTTTGCTGCAGGATTTCGTGAAGTAAAAGCGTGCCGTGTATTGGCGGGAGTACAAAATGATTTGGTCGAATTCGATTACGATGGCACCATTCCTTCTGTTCGTGGTGAAAGCCTTTCCAATCCTCCCCTTCATTCGATGTACGCCGAGGTCGTCGATACGGATGGTAATGTGGGCAAAAAATCTATTATTCTTGCGGAAATATCGCCGAATTATATTGCTACTCTTGAGGGGCATACGCAAGCCGTCTCGTCCGTGTCGTTTTCACCTGACAGGACGATTCTCGCCTCCGCATCCTATGATCATACGATCAGGCTATGGGATATGTCGACAGAAAAAGACATCGCTATTCTGGAGGGACATAAAGGGCCAGTCAGTTCGGTGTCGTTTTCGCCCGATGGGACAATCCTGGCTTCGGCGGGGCGTTATATAGATGGTACAATCAGGCTCTGGGACGTGCAGACAGAAGAGAATATCGCTATTCTTGATGCGCATAGAAGATCGGTTAGATCCGTATCATTTTCGCCCGACGAGACGATACTTGCTTCTGGAGCAAATAGCACACTTGGCACGGTCGAGTTATGGGACGTGGCGAAGCGAGTCCGTATCGCTACTCTTGTGGGGCATACGGGTCCGATTCCTTCTCTGTCATTTGCGTCTGATGGGACGATTCTCGCTTCCGGGTCGGAAGATAGAACGGTCAAGATTTGGGACGTGGAGATAAAAGAAAACATCGCCACCTTTACAGGTCATACGTCTGCTATTTCAACGGTGTCGTTTTCGCCCGATGGAAGCACCCTTGCCTCCGGATCGTGGGATAACACGATCCGGCTCTGGGACGTGCAGACAGAAGAGAATATCGCTATTCTTGATGCGCATAGAAGATTTGTTACTTCCGTATCATTTTCGCCCGATGGAAGCACCCTTGCCTCCGGATCGTGGGATAACACGATCCGGCTCTGGGACGTGGAGACAAAAGAAAACATCGCCACTTTTACAGGCCATGTGGCTGGTATTTCAACGGTGTCGTTTTCCCCCGATGGAACTATTTTAGCCTCTGGGGCCCGGGATAACGCAGTCAATTTGTGGGATGTATTCGAGTGGGCCTCGGTGGTGCCGGATACGCCGGCTAATCTACAGGCTACTCCCGACATAGCACAAGCACTGTTGTCTTGGGAAGCTCCGGCCGATGACAGAGGATCGGAGATTATCGACTACGCATACAGACATAAGGAAAACGGCGGACCTTTCAGTCAGTGGGTGGCTATTCCGGACAGCCGCTCCGGCGAGGCTAACGCTGGCAGTTACACAGTCACGGGCCTCACGAACGGGTCGACCTATACGTTCGATGTGCGTGCGGTGAATATACATGGCGGCGGCCGTTCCGCGTCGGTGACCGTAACGCTGCCACCCGGGCCGACGAGTACCGAGAGCGAGGAGTTGCCCGCCGCAGTGGCGCTTCTGGGCAACTATCCGAATCCGTTCAATCCGGAAACGACGATAGGTTATGCGTTGCCCCATGCAGGCAAGGTTCGTCTTGTGGTGTACGACTTGCTGGGGCACGAGGTGGCGGTGCTGGTTGACGGGCTTCAGCCTGCGGGCCGTCATGCGGTGCGTTTTCGTGGAGATCATTTGCCGAGCGGTCCGTACGCGTACCGCTTGCAGGCGGGAGACGAAGTGGTTGTCCGTACGATGATTCTTGTTAAATGAGCCTGGGAGGGGGGCGACGATCCAGTTCATCGCCGGAGGCACAAAGTTTCTGACATGACCGATCTGTTGATGGGGTTCTTTACCCCCTGGGCTATATTTACCGGAATATTCGGGCAAATATCGTGTCGGAGTATTCTTAAGCGTAGCGCCGCATTTGGCCTTTTTGAGTAAAAACTCTCCTTTTCTGAGTAAAAATTATACCTTTTTTAAATAGAAATTACTCAAAAAGGGGCAAAAATAGATTATTGAAGCCAGGCGAACTCCGCCAACATGCTGTCGCTGCGCGCGGCGGCGAGGGCCTGTCTTCACCCCGGACGAAGGACTCTGGAGCCTGTATTTGCTTCCACTTCTCCATGCGCAAACGACGCAGGGGTTGTTTCTCCTCGTCATGGCCCCAGCGCTCCGATGGGAATAACGCCCACGCCGTCCGGGCGCATGTATCCGTATCCCGACGGAACGATTACCGCAAGCATGGAAGGCTTGCCGCACAGGTCCTGATCTACGCGTTGCGCCAGTCTGAGCAGGTTACGGGCGCCTTCGTCTGTGCGCTGGCTGCCGAGTTTGACCTCGAAGGCCGCCCAGCGACCGTCCATTGCCTGGACAATGGCGTCCACTTCAAGACCGTCTTTATCCCGATAATGATATACCTCGGCGTCGGCTGCCTGAGCATAGATGCGCAAGTCTCGAACGACCATGGATTCAAAGAAGAGGCCGAGCGTTTTCGTGTCCTGTAAAAGCCGATTGGGACTTGCCCGAAGCGCCGCTGCGGCAAGCGACGGATCCGTGAAATGGCGTACGGGCGTATTTCTCAGTACGGAACGGGATCGCAGGCTTGTGGCCCAGGAAGGTTGGTGCTCTATAACCATGATTCGCTCCAACGCGTCAAGATACTGAGCGGCAGTGTGTTGCTTGATTGTGGCGACGTTCCCCTCGCTAATGTCTGAGGCCAACGTCGAGATTGCGGCTGGCGTTGCCACGTTGCGAGCCAACGAGCGCAATAATAAGCCGACTTTCGCCGGATCTCTCCTTTTTCCATCGGCGCTTGCAATGTCCACTCGCCGAATTTCGTTGAGATAATCCTGGTTTGCTTCCAAAACATGTTCTGTCGGTTGATTCAGATTACCTGGCCAGCCGCCTTTGCAAATCAGTTCGGCGAGTGCGGCGATCCGTATTTCAGCCTGCGGAGCCTTTGGGGGCATCCCTTCAAGAAGCTCCGTTAGGGAGATTTCTCCGGAAGCATGTCCGGTTTCAAACAGGGAAAAGGGGCGCATGCGCAGGCGGGTCAGGCGTCCGGCGCCCGTGTGCCTCGTGATGTCGTCAGCAGGTACTGCGGACCCCGTGAGGATAAACTGGCCGGGGGCCCGCCGGTCATCTACTGCCCTCCGAACATGATTCCATATGGACGGCTCGAGTTGCCACTCGTCGATCAGGCGCGGCGTGGGGCCGGCGAGCGCTTGTGCAGGGTCAATCTCTGCAAGAACACGTGCATCCTTGTCCACATCCAGCAATACTTCGCTGGCGGCAATCTGCCGGGCGGTTTCCGTTTTTCCGCATGCCCGCGGTCCTTCTATGACGACAGCACCCACGGCGGCCAGCTTTTCCTTCAGCTCTTTTTCGATGATTCTTGGTACGTATTTCATGGCTGAACGGCATAAATGGAAAAGTCACAACGGCATAAATGCGGAAATAACAACGGCATAAAAAGCAAATTTTCAACGGCATAAATGACGGGTAAGAATGGAATGTTCCAATGGAGGATCACTATATCAAGTCGTTATTATAAGTCCGTCCGGTATCTTTTGTGCTGCCGAATGCCTTGCGTCTTTGCCAGGAACCCCTTTAGTAATCACTTTGCATATGGATTCAATAAGCGAGGCGAAAAGTGAAGGTTAAGATCATTCCGATCAGAAACTCTCAGGGAATCCGTATTCCTAAACCTCTTATCGAGGCGGCAACCCTTGAAGGCCCGCTTGAGATGCGCGTGGTGGAGTCAGGTCTGCTCATTGAGCGCATCTCGGCACCGCGTGCCGGATGGGCCGAGGCGGCGAAGAAGATGCGGGAGAGGGGAGAAGATGGTCTCCTTGACGAGCCGGTACCCACTAAATTCGACGAAACCGAGTGGGAATAAGCCGTTTTTTACCATGACCCTTGCAGAAATACAGGCCCGGCTCGAGGAAGCGGGCAATGCCGACATTGCGGCCCACTCGGCGCGCTTTTTTCGCACCGGCCCGGGCGAATATGGGGAGGGAGACCGGTTCCGGGGCATCCGCGTACCGGTTCTTCGAAAGCTGGCCCGCACCTGCGATGCGGCGGATATGTCCGTGGTGGAGCAATTGCTCATGTCTCCATGGCATGAAGACCGGCTATGCGCCCTTTTCATGCTCATCCGGCGGTACGAACGGGGAGACGAAGCGCAAAAGGAGGCGGTATTTTCCTTGTACCTGAAACGGGTCGAGTACGTCAACAATTGGGACCTCGTCGATTCTTCCGCCCACAAGATCGTGGGCGCGCACCTGGAGTCAGGGGAGAAGCGCCTGCTTTTCGACTGGGTCCGCGACGAGAGCCTGTGGAAGCGCCGCATTGCGGTTATCGCTACCTACTGGTACATCAAGCGGGGGCGCTTCGACGAGATTCTGGCCATGGCCGAACAGCTCCTTGACGACGACCAGGACCTGATGCACAAGGCCGTCGGGTGGATGCTCCGCGAGGTAGGGAAGCAGGACCTTGCGGTGGAGGAAGCCTTTCTGAACCGGCACTATCGGAATATGCCCCGAACCATGCTGCGCTACGCTATCGAACGATTCGACGAGAAAACGCGTAAGGATTACCTGGAGGGGCGGATCTGAAGGTACCGTGAGACGAGGAATGGAGAACCTATTCCCTTCTCAACTCGACACTTCCTCCGCATCCTCATCCGCAACAGCCGCTTTATGCAGGAATACGTAACTCCACACGAGGAGCGCTAATAACACGGCCGCATACAGCGCTACGAACGGAGGGGGGATGGCCTGGAGGGTATCATCATACTCCAGCCAAGTCCCCATATCCGGGAATCCTGCAAACGCCAGCGCGGCGATAACAATGATCGCGAGGCCGCACAAGATCACGTACACCCTTGCCGCCTTGTGCCATAACGGATGCGCATAAAACAACCCGATGCCGATAAGCAATAAGAGCAGGTCCTTATCGAGACCGAAACCAATACGTCCTTCGAACAATCCGATCAGCCATCGCAAAACTTCTTCAGCGCTGAGTACGATCAGGAGAAGGCCCAGGGCCTTGAGCATGAACCGTTCTTTCATGTTTTTTGCGGGGTTTCGGGACAATGGGCGTTGCAGTTAATACCTACCGATAGTGTACCTTCTTACGGATACTCTGATTAATTCTACTTCGATCAGCGCTTCATGTTCGTGCGTACAGGACATCATGACGATGTCGTTGAAATCAGCGAAAAATGCTGTGATTTGGTGCATGGCGTACATGAAGCGCCCTTCGATAGGCTTCGAGAAGCGCGCTTGCTGTGTCATTCCTCATTATGTGGGGCCTGCCACATTGCTTCGTCATTCCTTGCCAGCGCGCTTCTCGAAGCCTCTGAACTTTGCAGAATTAATCAGAGTATCCTTACGATGCTTCCGTCCGGGATTCGTTCAGCAACCAGTCGATCAGGAGCTCCGCATAGTTCGGGGTAAACCCGGGAATGTGAGAACCCTCGTTGATTTTCCATAGCTCGACCGTAATGCCGTCCTGGCAGCCCTCGCGATAGCGAATGCGGTCGGTTTCCGCGCCGTCGTTGGCACGGTCGATGTCGATGGCGGGAAGTTCTTCGGCCTTGGAAAGATCGCATCCTGCGCGTTTGGCCCAGCGCGCTACCACATCCTCAGCGCCGACGTACCCGTCGCGGTTCATCCTTATTCTTTCTCTTCCTGCATAGAGAACGATGGGGTCTGCGGTACCGTGGATGTGGAGTACGGAAACCGGCGGTGCTTCCTCGCAACGGGTTGGATCCAGAAACGAGCTGCCCGCAAGCGGCGCAATCGCGGTCAGGCCCGGAAAACCTTCGCAGGCAAGGCGGTAGGACATGAATCCGCCGTTGGAATGTCCGACCGAAAAGATGTGGCCCACCTGGATATACTCGCCTGCCTCTTCGATCAGGCTGGACAGATAAGCTACGTCATCCACACCGGACTCGAAGAAGTCGCAGCAGTAGCCTGTAGCGTTCCAGAAGCGTCGATTCGCGGGATTACGCGTGCCCTCAGGCAGGATCAGTGCAAAGTTATCGGCGTCGATCCGCTCGGAAAGCCCCCAAGACGCATCAAAGCCCATAGAATTGCCTGGGTGACCGTGCAGGGCGATCACGACAGGAAGGACCCCCATGAAATCGTATCCCATAGGCAGCTTCAGGGTCGCAGGGCGGTCGCCACCTATGGTAAACACCGTTTGCTGCGTGACGGATTCGGGCAGAAGTTCGTTCTGCGACCCGCCGCAAGCAACCAGCAGGAACGTCAGAAGGATACAGGCAAAAAGCGAACGGGGCGTCAGCCGCATTGGGATAAAAGGCAAGAGGGGTAGGGATTTAATCCCGGTTTTCAGAATGAAGCGATCCGGGTGCAGAAGTTTGCCCTTTATAATACGGATACGGCCCCGTGACACCTTAAATTCCGGCAAAATCTGTCCAATCAACCCGAACCACCTCTGGAAAGGCCCCGCCGGAATAACCGACGGGGCCTTGAACCCAATATTTAGAATATGTTACAAGGTCAGCACGCAAGTCGACATGCAACGTACGTAACGAAGCCAGCGCCTAACGCAAACCAGTTGAAACCCGAGCTTGCCAAGCCTGCCGTAGCCTGGAAAGCTAAATAAAAACACGAATAGCATGTGCCGTTGATTTCCACCTTATTGTTGCCACAGCAGGCGCTTGTCCCACCGTCGTCACCCTCCTCTTCTGGTGGGGGTTGAGGGTTAGATGGGGGGCTAGATGGGGGGCTACCTCCATTGCTACACCCGGGGGGAGGGATACCGCTTTCGGTTTCCGGGCAGTCGGGTGTTACTTTTACGACTTGGCCCTGTACTATCTTGGTTGTTTCCGTGAGTGGGCTAGCAAGCATGATGCCGAACGCAAACAGGAAAACGAAAGGGAGCTTTGTTTTCATGATCTACTCCGTTTTTACTTAATACGTTACGTTGAGCCACGGATTGTACGTAGCCGACAAGAAAAATAACATCATATTGCATAATGTGTCAAGGATGGCTATCATATGCTCCGTCAAAGGCTGTCTCAAAAACCGGGAATTTTTCATGCGATATCTTGTTCTAATCCTGTGTTTTCTCTGGCCAGCATTCTTTGCAGGCGCCCAGGATGTGGCTTACAACTGGAACGCTGGAGGTGGCTACAGCGGTACGAATTTCGACCATGAGATATTCCCGTTTGGCCTTTATGCACACGCAGAGAGAAGGCTTGTCGGAGATTTGCATAGCGCATGGTATGTGTCGTGGCATACCAAATCGGAGAAGGATGACATCGTAAAACTTGACCAAAACCTTATAGCGTCACTTACGGGTCTCATGTACTCCTTTCCTCTGACGAAGAAGCCGGAGAGCACCATCTTGTACACCAGCGTGATGTTCGGCTTAGAGCAGTGGCGCCTAAGCGGCTATGCCAATTCGCCAGTATTAGATAAAAAAGTAGATATCGGTCGGGAGGCAATAAACGGTTGGGCTTCGCAAATAACAATCGGCATCAGGATGCCCGTCTCGGAATCTCTTTCCGTTAACGCCTCATCTGCTTATCGCGCCAAGTGGTACAACATAGACGGAATGACCTCGTCCTTAAATGATTTCGTGTGGCATGGCGGTTTATCCTTCCGGTTTTAGCCCCGCCATCTCCCGAAAAAGAACAAAAAACCCCTTGACAACCCGTTCCAGTGTTCTTATACTATATTTACTTCCGATAACAGTTCTTATCGGAAGTAGAACAAGGGTATTCTCATTGGGTTATCGGGATTAAAATACGGGTGGATTCAGTGGGTATTCTCGGGTGGTTGTATAGTTGTCTCGGACGGGTCGTCGTCCCTACCCGGTTCTCCGCGGCGTTTTCGAGTGCGGTATAGCGTTCTTTCACCCTTTCAGATATAAACTACTTCAGATATAAACTACACAGAAAAATGGGCTACTCGAGTTCAGATTTTTCTCCCACTGCCTTGATGGATGTCGCCACGGGGATCATCCGTCCGGATGCTAACCTCATCGATGCTTTTCTGGATCGTTACGACCGTCCCCGGACGCGTAAGGCCTATGGAGACGATTTGTCCGCTTTCTTCGGGTCCGACTTTGTGGATACCGTTACGGTACGCGACCTGTCCTTTACCGACATCAACCGTCACATCGCGGAGATGGAGCAAAATGGCTACAAGCCGGCTACCATCAAGCGGCGAATCGCAGCCATTCGGGGGTTTTGCGAATGGCTTGTGGCCCTTGGCATATTGCCGAGAAACCCGGCGAGCCGGCATGTATTGCGCCGTATCCGTAAATCGGGCGGCCGCGACCGTACTCATGTGGTTTTGACCAGCGAGCAGGCCCAACGGCTCATCCAGGCTGCAACGCATCCTGGTCCGGATGGCAAGCAAGCGCATACAGCTCCACGGGATCGGACGCTTCTGCTTACCCTCCTCCACTGCGTGTTACGCCGCTCGGAAGCTGCCGCCATGGATATACAGCATATCCGCTCGCTCGGAAACTACTGGGTGCTCGATCTTCCCGATACGAAGGGCGGCGCTGATCAGTATGTTAAAATCCCCGAGCATCTGGTGGAAGAGATCGAACGCATGAAAACCTGTTATGGCATTACGGAAGGCCCTCTCTGGCGCTCCCTGAGCAACAATAGCTTTGGCCGACGCCTTTCAGAGCGTTCCATCTACGGCATTGTAGATCGTACCGCACGGCGAGCCGGACTCCCGCAGGAGATCGGGGCGCATTCGCTCAGGCACACAGGCTGTACGCTCGCCATCGAGGCCGGTGCTTCTATCCAACAGGTGCAGTCGCATGCCCGCCACAAAAAAATCGAGACGACCATGGTCTACGTTCATCAGCGCGACCGCTTGCGCGACAGTGCCGCAGATTATATCCGTATTGAGAAGGAAAGCGATTGAGCGCGCGGATTATTTTCCTTACGCCTATTTTTGACTTCTTTACGATCTGTCGATAAGATTTATATATTGCTTTTTAGCGTGCGCGATCCGCTCGTGGGACGCTCCATGTAGAGTCTGTCGATCTGTTTCATTACGGCAAGATTCTCTTCACTCTCTTCCCGGAGACGGTAGTAAGCCGTAGAACGGCCCGGTTCGAGAAGTTTGCACTGGCGAACTACGGGCAAGCGATGCGTGCGCGCTATCATGGCGCGGCGCTCGGCTAACGGTCGCGACCGAGCGCCTTCGATAAAAAATCCTTCTCCATGGACAACTCCCCGATCTTTGCGTGAAGCGCCTCGATCTTCCTGTCGCGTTCGTCCGGAACGTTGCGGCTTCGGACGAACGCCTCCTCGGCGCCCTCTGTGAGCTGCCTCTTCCGGGACCGTATCTGGTTCGGGTGCACCTCGAAGCGTTCTGCGAGTTCGGCCAGCGTGCTGTCGCCGCGCATGGCGGCAAGGGCTACCTTCGCCTCGGACGAAGGACTGTGGGTTCTGCGTGTGCGTCTTGACATGGGTCTCCTCTGGTTGATTGGATCGGAACAAGTTCGCAACGGTACACCTTGAAATCTCGCCGAAATCTGTCCAATCAAAACGAACCACCTCTCAACCTTTCTCTGTATTGCCATGATTCCTTACACACCTTATTACTTGCACAAATGTCGCGTGACTTGATGGGCGTAATTGCCGGCAAAGTTGATAGGCGGAGCATGACAGCATTGCTGCTCTCTCTGGTCTTGGTTGCGCCTTTGGCTGCGGCTCAGGACCGTCCCGAACCCGAATATGCGGACCATGTGGTAGTGGTACAGTTCGCCTCCGATGTCTTCATTGCGAATAAATCCGGCGCAACCGGGCTGGGGGATTTCGATCGCAGAGCAGATCGATACGAAGTATACCTGATCGAGCGCGTATATCCGTTTTTGGATCACGTGCAGCCGACGCCAAAGACCCGGCGCAATCTGATGGCGCTGCGCCGCACGTACTATGTGCGCTATCGCGCCCGCGCTGACCCCGAACAGGTAGCTGGCGATCTGGCTGCGGCCCCTGGCGTGGTATATGCCGAGCCGGTACTCGTTAACCGCACGCAGGCATCGCACATCCGGGAACGTATAGATCCTGATGATCCGCGATTTGGCGACCAGACGGAACTCAGGCGCCTGCGTTTGCCGGAGGCTTGGGATGAGGTCAAAAGCGAGGATGGGGCGCCGCGGGTCGTGATTGCGATCGTGGACGGCGGTGGCGAATGGCGCCATGAGGATCTTCACGCCAACGTATGGACGAATCCGGGCGAGATTCCGGGCAACGGCATAGATGACGACGGTAACGGGTTTATCGATGACGTGCACGGGGTCAACTTCGCCAACGGCGACGACACGGACAACGATCCGACGGGATTGCCCGAGACACCTTTAAATGCCAATCACGGCACAGCCAGTGCGGGTGTGGCCAGCGCGGTGACCGACAACGGTGTGGGGGTAGCCGGCGCCGCTTGGAACGCCGACCTGATGCACATCAATACTGGGTGCGAGCAGGGTGATTTTTATATCTGCTATGGCTACGAGGGCATCCTCTATGCGGCGGCCAATGGGGCAGATATCATCAATGCGAGCTGGGGAGGCCTGGTGATACGCGATGATTCTATCAGGTTTCCGGACCAGACGCTGAATCTGGCTACGGACATGGGAGCTCTTGTGGTAGCCGCCGCCGGTAATTTTGCGCTCAGCAACGATCTGTTCCGGTTCTATCCGGCCCGTAGTCCGCGCGTGCTGTCGGTGGGTGCAACGGAGAAAGACACGCGCAGACGGGCGTTTTTCTCGAATTACGGAAAGCTGGTAAACGTTTTTGCTCCGGGCGAGGACATCGTGACCACCGGATCAGACAACGGCTATATATCTGCCAGCGGGACGTCGTTTTCGTCGCCGTTGACGGCAGGCGTGGCGGCATTGGTGAAGACCCGGTTTCCCAACATGGGACCGGACGCGCTGCGGGAGCATATTAGGCTTACGAGCGACAATATGGATGCGGAGAATCCGGACCTGGCCGGACGGCTCGGGCGGGGGTTTGTAAACGCGCTGGCGGCCCTCGACATGCCGGCTGTACCCGCTGTACGCCTCAAGCGCTGGAGTTGGGTGGACGACGACGGTGACCGCCAGATTGCTTCGGGCGATGTGGTAACGGTAACGGCAACGTTAGTCAATTACCTGGCCGATGCCCGTCAACTCAGTGTGGGGCTTGTGGGGGCCGAACCGTATTCATTCATAGACTTGACTGCCGCGTCGGTCGATATCGGAAGCCTGGCCGGTGGCGACTCGGTCGAGGTCAGGCTGGAGTTTACGGTGGCTTCGGACGCGCCTGCCAACCAGCGCGTGCGTTTCTTCACGCACATCCGTGAAGGGGCACACGAGGACGAGGCGGACCAGCTTTCGTTTCGGGTCAACCGGTCGCTGGAGCCGGTCCATCAAAGCTTGAGTGCATTATACGTGGCCACCGGCGGGGACGAATGGACGCGCAATGACCATTGGGACATCACGACGGTTCCGAGTGAGGAAGCACTGGCCTCGTGGTTTGGCGTTTTACTCAGTCAGGGATGGCTGTATCAGCTGGCGTTGTTTAATAATAATCTGACGGGGTCGCTTCCGCCCGAACTCGGTAATCTCTCGGAATTGCAACGGCTGAATCTGCGCAGCAATTCGCTGACCGGGCCGATCCCTTCCGAACTCGGCAATCTCTCGGAATTGCGGGCGCTGCAGCTGTTCAACAATTCGCTGACCGGGCCGATCCCTTCCGAACTCGCCAATCTCTCGGAATTGCGGTTGCTGGAGCTGTTCAACAATTCGCTGACCGGGCCGATCCCTTCCGAACTCGGCAATCTCTTGGAATTGGTATGGTTATCTATGCACAGCAATTCACTGACCGGGCCGATCCCTTCCGAACTCGGCAATCTTTCGCAATTGCAAGTGCTGTATCTGCACTACAATGTGCTGAGTGGACCGATCCCGCCCGAACTCGGCAATCTCTCGGAATTGCTATGGTTGTGGCTGGGCGGCAATTCGCTAACGGGACCGCTTCCGCCCGAACTCGGCAATCTCTCGGAATTGCAAGAGCTGTATCTGCCCAACAATTCGCTAACGGGGTCGATCCCTTCCGAACTCGGCAATCTCTCGAAATTGCAAGATCTGCGGCTGTTCGACAATTCGCTAACAGGGCCGCTTCCGGCCGAACTCGGCAATCTCTCGGCTTTGCAGGTGCTTTGGATGTCCGACAATTCGCTAACGGGGCCGATCCCGGCCGAAATTGGCAATCTTTCGCAATTGCGATGGTTATCTCTGTCCGACAATTCGCTAACGGGGCCGCTTCCGGCCGAACTCGGCAATCTCTCGGAATTGCAAACGCTGAATCTGTCCCGCAATTCGCTAACGGGGCCGCTTCTGGCCGAACTCGGCAATCTCTCGGCTTTGCAAAGGCTGTCTCTGCGCGGCAATTCGCTAACGGGGCCGCTTCCGGCCGGAATCGGCAATCTTTCGGAATTGCAAGAGCTGCAGCTGTTCGACAATTCGCTGACGGGGCCGCTTCCGGCCGGAATCGGCAATCTTTCGGAATTGCAACAGCTGTTACTGTCCGATAATGACATAACCGGGCCGATCCCGCCCGAACTCGGCAATCTCTCGGAATTGCAGGTGCTATGGCTGCACAACAATTCGCTGACGGGGCCGCTTCCAGCCGGAATCGGCAATCTTTCGGAATTGCAACAGCTGTTACTGTCCGATAATGACATAACCGGGCCGATCCCGCCCGAACTCGGCAATCTCTCGGAATTGCAGGTGCTATGGCTGCACAACAATTCGCTGACGGGGCCGCTTCCGACCGAACTCGGCAATCTTTCGGCTTTGCAAACGCTGTCTCTGCGCGGCAATTCGCTGACAGGTGTGCTGCCGCGGAGTCTCATGCAGCTGGACAGTCTAAGCACTTTCCACTTTGGCGGCCAGGAACTGTGCGCACCGGCGGACAATGACTTCCAGGCGTGGCTGAGCAGCATCCCGAATACAGACGGGCCCACCTGCGCATCTTTGCATCTTACAGGTACAATTGCAAATCAAACCTTTCCCAGAGCACAGCCCATTGCGCCGCTGGTCTTGCCTGAAGCCTTGGGGGGTGTGCCGCCGATCGATTACACGCTGGCTCCTACACTGCCGACAGGCCTAAGCTTTGACTCGGCAACGCGCACGATCAGCGGTACGCCGACGGAAGTCACGCAAGGTCCCTTGCCCTACACGTACACTGCGACCGACATGAACGGATCCGCCGACAGTTTGCACTTCACTATTGAGCTGTTTTCACCAGTGGCTGTTGAGCACGAGACATTGCCGGAATCGTTTGCCGTGCATGGCAATTACCCGAATCCCTTCCGTGCATGGACCCGCATCGTGTTCGATCTGCCTTGGCCGGCACGCGTGACCGTTGAAGTAATGGACCTAACGGGCCGGCGCGCGCTTGCTATAGCGCCGGTGGATCTGGCCTCCGGATGGGAGCACAGCATTGAACTGAACGGTGCGGCGCTGTCTTCGGGGCTGTACCTGTACCGCCTTATCGCGGTATCGCCCGGGGGCAGCTCAACAGGTGTGGGCCGCTTCGTGGTTGTCAGGTAAGGGATGTTCGTGCGGGTGGATACCACAGGCCCCCGGTAAGCCTGTCGCTGGACGAAGGCTCCGATAGAGACGCTTGATCGATTGCCCTTCGATCATTTGGGCGATTCAGAAGCAATTGCGTTTTTCGAACGTTATTGTACCGCCAACGCCGTGCATGTCGAGTCCGAAGCGTTCGAGCAATTTCTGCGCCGGTTGCACGGCGCCAACTGCCTCACACTGATGTCACACGGCAAAACAGGTTGATTGACCCATATATACAATGAATCTTATACCTGTTATAACTGGCCCTACTTCAGTGGGTAAGACAGAATTAGGCATAAATCTTTCAGTATTACTTGAATCAGAAATCATCTCTGCGGATAGCCGGCAGGTATATCGGGAGCTTACTATCGGTGTTGCGAAGCCTGGTCAGGATGTACTGGAGCGCATTCCGCACCATTTCATCGACGAGCGGTCCCTCGGAGAGCCTTTTTCGGCGGGTATGTTTATGTCCGAAGCCCTTGACCGCATTGCCGATATTCTCGACCGGGGCCGGATCCCCCTCGTTACGGGCGGCTCCACCCTGTATTTAAGGGCCCTCCTGAATGGCCTTGCCGATATTCCCGACATCCCGCCTTCGATACGCGCCCATATCCGGAAACGTCTCGACCAGGAAGGCCCCGAGGCGCTGTACGAGGCATTGCAGCAGGTCGATCCCCGCGCGGCTGCTACCATGGACGCGACCAAAACGCAACGTCTTGCCCGCGCCCTCGAGGTATACGAGGCAACCGGCATCCCTCTCAGCCGCTTTCACGAAACCCAGGCGCCTCCTCCCTATGCGTTCCGGACCATCGTTTTGCAGCGAAATCGGGAGGAACTCTATGCCCGCATCGAGCGCCGCGTGGACGAGATGCTCGCGGCGGGTCTTGTCGACGAAGTACGCGGCCTACTCGAGGCAGGATACGATCCGGAGCTCAATCCGCTGCGCACGATCGGCTACCGGGAGCCTATCGCGTTTCTGAAGGGCGAAATCACGGAAGACGAAATGGTGCGTCTGATCAAGCAAAACACGCGCCGCTACGCCAAACGACAGGAAACATGGTTCAGGGGCGACCCCGAAGCGATTTTTATGGATGCGACCCAGGATTCGCAGTCGCTCCTTGATGCGGTGCGAGAGGCACTGGGCTTCTGAGGCAAATAGGCCGGCCTTGCCCATTCACTTTCGATCGAAACGGCGCCCCTCTCGTTCGATCTGTATTCCTTTGGTCATATAGAGCGCCTGAAAGCGTCTCTCTGTGGCTGCCCCCGCACGCACCGCCTCTTTATCCTATCCCCCTTCGATCGAACGGATACGCCTTTCGTCTTCGTAACGAGGGCGGCCTGTGCCTGGCTTCACCGTACCTACCCCCTTCGTTACACAGCATTTCTCGGGGTACATCGTCTGAATCAAGCTCCGTTCGAAACCCCCGTCGCCTTGGCATACCAGTCTGTATACCGGGATCGCCCAGCAAGTAAACCCGACGGTATACCGCAAAAAGATCAGAGTAGACCGATCAGTATACCAGAAGAACCATAAGTAGACCGATCGGTATACCACATATCCCTTGTAAGTAGACCGATCAGTCTACTTACAGCGAAACCAGAGGAAAAATCGTACAGAGAGCGATTCCGAACGGACGGTATGGCAGTGGATGCGCAAGGAGAACAGCTGCGTGCGGATATCCTGAACGCAGCGGCGAAGTTGTTCGGGGAATACGGATACCAGGCGGTCGGCGTGGATGCGATCGCAAGGGAAGCAGATGTGGCAAAGCGAACGCTGTACCGGTATTTCTCGTCCAAGGACGAACTGGTGCTCGAATACCTCGGGGTCGAGGCAGCCCAGTTCCTGACTTGGCTCCGGAAGAGCACGGAGAGTGCGAGAACGCCGCTCGAAAAAGTAAAGGCGTTCTTTTCCGCTCTGGCTGAACGAACGAGTTCGCACCATTGCCGGGGATGCCCCTTCCAGATGGCCCTGGGCGAGTATCCTGACCCGGATCATGCGGCGAACCGGCTTGCCCGCAGGCATAAGGAAGCGATACGGACCGAACTGGAGAAGTGGAGTACCGCCGCGGGCTTCCGGGACATTGCCGGGACCGCGCATCGCCTGTATTTGCTAATGGAAGGCGCCTGGGCGTATGCCCGTTTGCACGGAGCATCTCCCCCACAGGTCCCTGTCGAGCACAGGGCTGCGGCGCTGAATCATGCGGTTATTCTCCTGATCAGCGGCGGCCTCTATGCGGAAACGCTGACCGCCGCGATGGAATCATGATGTCCTGTACTTGCGAACGCGAAGTGCTAAGCGAAGTGGTTTTGCTCAGAGTATCCTGTAGTTCTTATCGGCCGGAGGGCGCCGAAGAAGAGCAGCCGGCCGAGCCGGAGACCCTTTTCTTGTTTGAAGGCGCTCCCCTGCTTGCAGATCCTGCGCCCTCTCCTCCCTCCACCACGAAAAGCGATTGACGGTCCACGCATCGCCAGGTGCGTTGCGCATATACCACATCGGTCCCGGCTTCCTGGAAGAAGTCCAGCCATTCGGCGTGGGTCCGAAACCGAAGGCGTCCCTCTCCTGCTTCCCTTGCGATAGCATCAACCCCAACAGCCTGCTTCCGCATAGCCCGCTCCGACCGCAGATGGTTCGCCAGTCGATCCAGCTTGCGAAGCAGCGCCAGCTCCCATTTCGATGCATAGGTCGATTCGAGGATTACCACGCGGCGGCTCACACGGAGCGTCTCACGAAGCAGTTCGTCCGCAGATTCGGCGTGATGCAGGACAAAAACCAGCAGAGAGGCGTCAAAGGCGCCGGAAGCGTAGGGTAAGCGTCGGCCTTCGTACACGTCCATAGGGAGCGCGGTCCTGTTCCGGTCGAGGATATCCACCAGTTGCACCTGTGCGCCAAGGCGGTTCGCCAGTTCGCTTCCCACATAGCCTTCCGCGGCCCCCACATCGAGCACGGACCGGTTCTTCTCCAGAAAACGCGCCAGCAGAGCCGCTTTTCGGGCAGCGCGCACCCGCAGCAGAAGGTCTACGAGGGCGCGGCGGTAGCGGCAGGCGGCCAGCACGGTCCATCCTCCCCACCCTGTCCAGACCCATATCCAGTAGGGTCCGCCGGTATAGAGCAGATAGGTGCCGAGCGCGCACACCGAAAGCCAGTACCAGTGCCAGGAGGGTCGTTCTGCCGGGGCTGCAAGCACGAGCACGCCAAGCAGGTACCAGGGGTGTACGGTGGTGGCGAAGACGAGGAAGCCGCCTGTCGCCCAGACAAAAAGGCGTCGCAGGTCCCCATCCTCCGGCAGGAAGTATCGCCGGATTAGCCATGTTTTCCAGTTGGTTCCGGCCGATTCGGGCGATGTTTCCCGGCCCGCCCCGGCTGATTCGGACCATATTTTCCAGCCTTTCCCAGCCGATTCGGGACGCTGTGCGTAAAGCATCGCCAGTCCGGCAAGATATAGCGCAGCGAGAGCCGGACCGAGCAGCTTGCTCAGATCCATGCCGGTCAGCAGGATCAGGAAGTGCTTTATGCCATAGTAGAAACCGGAATTGAATTCGAAAAGGCGCACATAGAGATCCAGTGACGAAATCATTTTCCCTATCCCCTCCGGATGCAGGAAAGGCAGTGCGGGCAGGATGGTCATGCCGAGGCCGGCGGCTATGCTTTTCCAGCCGAATCGGCGCCAAAGGAAGGGAAACAAAAGAAACGGATAGAGTTTGACGCCTCCGGCGCAGGCCAGCCAGACGGAAGCCCACACGCCCCGTTTGTTCTTTAGCGCGAACAACGTAAGCGCCAGAAACAGGACCATGGCCGCTTCGCCGTGCCCCTGACCGGCTCCGGCAAGCACGACCGCCGGATTCCATGCGTACAGCAACAACTGCCGGGGACGGAGCATGCGGCTCAGCACAAGCACCGCTCCAAACTCGAAGAGCGTTAGGAGTCCCTTGATGACGAACCAGGAAACCTCCCAGCCCTGCTGGTAGAAGACGGCCCCTATCCGGAAAACGAGCTGGGATACCGGGGGATATACCGTGTAGACGCCGGACGAATTGAGCTCGTCGTAGACAGGCTCGTCGTGCAGCGCTTCCAGTTCCGGACTGTCGGGCGTATGCAGGTAAGGGTTATATCCCTCCGCTTGTACTAGACCGTCCCATACGTACCGGTAGGCGTCGTCGGAAAGGCCTGGCGGCAGCCAGAATACGGCCAGCCGCAAGATCAGCGCAAAGCCGATGACGAGATGCATCGGCACATCCCCCCGTTTCCAGAGCCATGCGCAGAGTGCGCCGGCGGCAAGCGCTGCAACGACGAATCCCTCGCGGGTTTCCGGTGCGGCGGCCCACCACGCCATGCCGCCCATAGCCGCAGCAAGCAGCGCGAGAAGGAGCCAGGTGAGTCCTGAGGGTTTAGCCGGCATGGAAGATCAAACGCACCTTCCTGCCGTCGTTCTCGAACAAGACCTCGTCGGCCATGGATTGCATGAAGAGCAGACCGCGCCCTCCCTCCTGCAGGAGATTCTCGCACGCAAGCGGATCGGCGGGGGTTGCGGGATTGAATCCTTTCCCCTCGTCCTCTACAGCCACTTCGATGCGCTGTCCTGCGGCTTCCATCCGGAAACGGACCTGCTTCGTGCGGTCGAACCGATTTCCGTGCTCGATCGCGTTCGTAACGGCCTCCACGGTCAGGAGAACGATACGATAGGCAAGGTATTCATCGGTCACGCGTTTTTCGAGAAAGGCTTCCGTTTCGGGGACGATCCGTTCGATGCTCGCCCGGTCACTGGACAGCACCCGTTCCATTACGCCCGGATTCAACGGCTTGTCAGGCATGGGATTCCTAGTGATCCGTTCAACTCCTTTCCTGTACAATATCGTTAAAAATATCGGCCAGTGCACCTGCAAGACGCTCTCGATCGAATTCGGCTGTATATGCCGGATCGGGATGCGGCAGGCGTCCCTCGCTCCACTGCTCGTACAACTGTTCGATCACATCCGCAATCGCATCCGGTGCGGCGTCCGGTTCCACTATTTTCGAGGCGCCGTACTCCTTGAGGGCATTGCGCGCCACGCCCTCCGGAATCAGGCCCAGTATCGGTTTCCGGGCGCCGAAATACTCGTACAGCTTCCCGGTCCATATTCGCTCGGAGCCCTCGGCTCGCCCGATCGTCATCCAGAGCACATCTGCTGCGAGCAGGCCGGATACCGCCTCCCCGTGCGGGAGATAGCCCGTATGACGGATCATGTCCTCGATATGCAGTTGCGCGGCAAGGGTTTTGGCGAATGCCGGCAACAAACCCGTAAAGACGGCGCGTATGTGCTTGCGAAGCGCCGGTTTTCTCTCTACAAGCGCCGCCAGCCCTCGCAGAAAGGGCTCCGGCGATTGGGCGTCGTAAAACACGCCGCTGTAGAGCAGCGTGAAGACCTCCGGATCCATGGCCGGGCCGGGAATGCGCGGCTCGACGGCAAAATCTGCGGGATCGTACCCTTGCGGGATGACCCGCGCGTTTTCCGGGGTAAGGACGCCCGGATGGCGCGCGGCAAGGCTTTCCCCGATGGCGTCGCCGATCGCGACGATCCGGTCCGCAGCCTTCAGGGCGCGGCCCTCCAGGCGGGTCGAGCGGGCCCGGTGCCATGGCGTCGGGTAGATATGGCGGGGATTGCCCACCCAGTCGTCCCGGAAATCGAGGACAAGCGGCAGGCCTGTCTTGCGGGCCAGTCGGGCGGCGGCAAGGTGCGAGGAGTACGGGGGCGCGGACGAGTAGATCAGGTCGTGCGGTTTTTCCCTGAGTATATCGAGCGCCTGCCCGAGGGCGGGACGCATCCACCCCACCTTGTTATCGGGTACGAATATCCACTGGCTCAACGCGGACAGCCCCTTCCGTACGGATTCGCGGGGCATGCCTACGGTCGCGCGTTTGCCGAAAAGGCGGGTAGGATCCCACGAGGCGGCGCGACGGATCGTGATCCCGGCCTCCTCAACCTCGCGCAACAGGCTGTCGTCGTAGGCGAAATAGCCGTGCGGGCGGCAAGTCACGACCGTCGATTCCCAGCCGTAACGGGGCAGGTATTTCAGGAACTTGGCGGTACGCTGGACGCCGCTCAGGCCCATCGGCGGAAAATAATACGCGAAGACGAGAACCCGCCGCGTTTCTTGCCGGATCACAGGAGATGTCTTGTCCGATACGTTCATGCGAAGTGTAACGCCTGCAAAGCGCTATGAACGCAAGAGGGACTTTTCGGGTTCGGCGGCGTTTGAATCCGCTTCAGGATCGGTGTATTAATTTCGACGGTATTCCCCGTCGCCGCATGATGGAAACCGGACCCCCGGCCTCCCCGTCGCCTCCCGATGACGCTCCCGAATCGGGTTCGCATTTTATACGGGAGATCGTTGAAAACGACGTACGGAACGATACCTGCGGCGGGCGGGTCGCCACGCGGTTTCCTCCCGAACCGAACGGGTATCTGCATATCGGGCACGCCAAGTCCATCTGCCTGAATTTCGGGCTGGCGGGGGATTTCGGGGGGGCGTGCAATCTCCGGTTCGACGACACCAACCCTGAAACGGAGGAGGTGGAGTATGTCGAGTCCATCAAGGAAGATGTGCGCTGGCTCGGTTTCGACTGGGAAGACCGCGAGTATTACGCGTCGGATTATTTCGACCGGCTGTATGCCTTTGCGGAGCACCTGATCCAGACCGGCCACGCCTATGTGGACAGTCAGGACGAGGCGGAAATACGAGCGACGCGGGGCACGGTCACCGAACCGGGACAGGAGAGCCTGTACCGGAACCGGTCCGTGGAAGAGAACCTGGACCTTTTTCGCCGCATGAAACGCGGCGAATACAAGGACGGCGAGCATGTCCTGCGCGCCCGGGGGGATATGGCGTCTTCCAATATGAAGATGCGCGACCCCCTCCTCTACCGCATCCGGCATGCGCATCATTACCGTTCCGGCGATGCGTGGTGCATCTACCCGATGTATGACTTCGCCCATCCTCTCTCGGACGCGATCGAGGAGATCACCCATTCTTTATGCACGCTCGAATTCGACAACAACCGGGAATTGTACGACTGGATTGTCGACCGGTGCGTGGAGGAGCCCCGCCCCCGCCAGTATGAATTTGCTCGTCTGAATCTCGACTATACGATTATGAGCAAGCGCAAGCTAGTGCGCCTTGTCCGGGAAGAGCATGTGGCTGGCTGGAACGATCCCCGGATGCCGACGCTTGCGGGGCTGCGGCGGCGGGGCGTTACGCCGCGAGCTATCCGGGCTTTTTGCGCCGAAATCGGGGTTGCCAAGGCGGATAACCGTATCGGGATGGATCTGCTGGATTATACCATTCGGAACGATCTGAATTTCGAAGCGCCGCGCGTGATGTGCGTGCTGCGGCCCCTGAAAGTCACCCTTATAAACTATCCCGATACGGCCGGCGAGGAACTGGAGGCGTCTTTCTGGCCGCACGATGTGCCCCGTGAGGGATCCCGGGCGGTGCCTTTCGGCAGGGAACTCTACATTGACCGGAACGACTTCCGGGAGGATCCGCCGAAGAATTACTACAGACTGGCGCCGGGCCGGGAAGTGCGTCTGCGGTACGCCTACCTGATCCGGTGCGAGGAGGCGGTGCGTGACGAGACCGGCGAGGTGGTCGAGTTGCGGTGCACGTACGACCCGGAAACGCGCGGCGGCAAGGCGCCCGACGGACGCAAGGTTCGCGGCGCCATCCACTGGGTATCGGCGACGCGGTCCATTCCCGTCGAGGTGCGCTTGTACGATCGTCTCTTCCGCACGCCCGATCCGGAAGCGGGCGAGGACGATTTCATGGCCCACCTCAATCCCCATTCGCTGGTGACGCTACGGGACGCCATGATCGAGCCGAGTGTTGCCGGAGACAGGGATACGCAGCGCTACCAGTTCGAACGGGAAGGATATTTCTGGAGAGATCCGGGGGATTCGTCGCCTGAACGCCCGGTTTTCAACCGCATCGTCCCGTTGCGGGATACTTGGGCGAAGGTAGAGGATAGAAACAGAAATGCAGGCCGGGAACCGGAGGCCAAGGCGGCAGCAGCCCCGGACATACCGAAGAAACGATTTTCTTCTCCCCCCTCGCCCACGCTTACCGAACGGATTGAAAAGCTTTCGGAACAGGAGCGTAAGCGTTTTACCTCCAACGTTGAACTTGGAGTGTCCGATGACGTGGCTCTTGGACTTGCACAGAAACCTGAAGCACACGAGTATTTCCATAAAGCGCTGGATAGCTACACGCAAGCGCTGAACGATTCTACTCGTGCGAGTTCTCTCGCCAACTGGGTCCTCAACGAATTACCATGGGAAGAAATTGAAAACAAAAAAAGTATTTTTACCTTGTATCCCAATGAATTAGCCCGTCTTGTGAATCTTGTGGATGAAGAAATTGTTTCGGCACGCACGGGCAAGGAAGTGTTGATAGAAATGGTGGCTTCAGGGAGCAGCCCCGATACGATCATTGAGAAAAAAGGATGGAAACAGGTGGCGGATCCGGAGGCGCTTGCGCCCGCTGTAGAAGAGACGCTGGATGCGTTCCCCGACAAGGTTGCGGCCTACAGGGCGGGCAAGAAAGGGCTTATGGGTTTTTTCATGGGGCAGGTGATGCAGCGCACCGGGGGTACGGCCAAGCCCGAACTGGCCCGGAAACTGCTTGAGGAGAGGCTGGAGGGGTAAGGGATCACGCCCCCTCGGACCCACCCGGACAAAAAAGCGCCGCTGCTGCGCCGGCCGGATCGCGAATTACGCAATAACTGCCCATGGCTCCCATGGATACAGGTCTTGCGATCACGGAGCCGCCCTGCTCGCGGCACACATCCATGCTTGCTTCCAGATCCTCGACCAGAATATAGATGATCCACTGGGCGGGCAGGTCTGCATTGGCGCCCCGTGCATGGCACACCCCGGCCACCGGTTCCGCTTCGTCGCCCGGGGGAGACATACTGAAATCGTCGTATTCCCCCATGCTTACGGGGGAAGCCTTCCAGCCGGCTACTGCCTCATAGAAATCCCGGACGGTTTCGGCGTCGGGAACGGTCAGGTCCATCCAGCCGATGGTTCCGAAGGCAGGCGGCTTACTCATTGGAGAACAGGAAGGCCATGGGTTCGTGGCGAACGCCGTCCGCCGATGCGATGGCGAAATCCGGCCCTTCGTACATGGTGGCGGCCCCGTACCGTCCGTCCTTGTGGACGGCATAGAAGCTGAGCCCGAAACGCGGGCGGCCCTGTTCGTCCAGTAGACGATCTTCCGTCATGGCCACGACACGGCGCAACACTTCGAGACAGGCGTCTTCCGGAGCGTATCCCTGGCGCATGAACTCGACGGCAAGAAACGATCCGCAGGACTGAATAGCGGCTTCGCCCCGCCCGGTTGCCCCGGCGGATCCCACCGTGTTGTCGCAATACTGTCCGGCTCCGACGATGGGGCTGTCCCCTATGCGACCGGGAATTTTCCAGGCCAGCCCACTCGTGGTCGTCACGGAGGCGATATCCCCGCCTGCCGTAACGGCGCTCATGTGAATGGTGCCGTCTGTGTGTTTTGCCGCTGCTTCCGGCCATTCCAGCCAGTTATCGTCGGCGTTCAGACTTGTTTTCCAGGCCAGCCAGTCTTTACGACTCTGTTCCGTAAGCAGGTTTTGCGGTTTGAATCCCATTCGGATGGCGAAATCCCGGGCGCCCTTCCCTACAAGGATCACATGATCCGTGTAATCCATCACCGCCTTGGCCACAAGGGAAGGCGTAGCGATGTCTTCGAGGGCGGCGACGGCCCCGGCGCGGCGCGTAGGACCATGCATAAGCGAGGCGTCCAGCGTAACGACGCCTCGCTCGTCGGGCAAGCCGCCAAGGCCCACGCTCTGGTCTGTCGGGTCCAATTCCTGGATTTTGACGCCGGCAATGGCTGCGTCAAGCGGGTCCGCTTCTTCCTCCGTCATCATCCGGTATGCCTGTTCGACACCCCGGATGCCGTTCCCTGAAGCGATCGCAATCGGCCCGGCCCGGTGCGGATGGGCTTGCGGCGGGTGAGGTATGCTTGCCGCCGAGACGGCCGCCGCTACACCGGGCAAGTGCAGAAAAGTTCTTCGCGATATGCTCATTGGCTCCAGGGCGGTACGATGTCCTGCATGCGCGCGTAGGAAATCAATTGCCCGAGATGCTCGGAATTATGCCGCAGATAAGCGAGCATGGCGGCGCGCACGGTCCGTTCCGGGTCGCCGTACAAACTCACCATGGAGTCCATCGTATCGTCGGACATCCCGCGAATGCTGGAAACCGCAAATTCATGCGTTTGCTTAAGGAACGCTAACACATCTTCTTTCTCCATCACATTCTCGAGCGCGCCTGCTACATCGACTCCCTCGGGCGGTTCTACTCCCCCGAACCCTAAAATAAAATAGGATGCCTGCGAAACATGCACGAGGTGCCGCCGGAACGGGAACACGGCCTCGGTAGGCGCCCATTCGTACTTGTCGGCGGGAAAGACTTCGGCAAGGGCTACGATGTTGGCGAGCACGGCGTCTACCTCCGAGGCGATCTCGTCCTGGCTCGACTGTGCCTGGACCGTCATGGAGGTAAATCCGGCAACAACCAGCGCAATGGTTACGGCAAGGAGTTTTTTAGACATGTTTTCGAGAGGTGGTCATGGGGAATACGCGCACAATTCCGTGCAATCGATCATGCTGCGCGGAGGCGCCATACATGTACAGTATAGATTTATGGCATGGAACATTTTAAGGATGCTCTGATCAAGTCCACTTCGATCAGCGCTTCACTTTCACGCGTAAAGGACAACATGCTTGCATCGTTGAAATCAGCGAAAAATACGGCGGATTCGGGTCGTCTCGGCCGTGAAGCGCCCTTCGGGAGGCAGACAGAGACGCGCTGGCTGTGTCATTCCTCATTATGTGGGGCCTACCACATTGCTTCGTCATTCCTTGCCAGCGCACCCCTTTCTGCCTCTGAATCTTTGCGGACTTAATCAGAGCATCCTTAAGCGACTATGAAGATATTGAGTGCGCCGGTCAATTGCAGAAAAAAATGCACAATTTTCCTGGCGACGGTTCAGATCACAGGGCCCGTTCCGTTGCCCGGTCGAAGAAATAAAGTTTTTTCAGGTCCAACGCGAGTCGGACGAAGCGGCCCGCTTTGGGGAGTTTCCGGGAAGCAATCCGGGCGCGAATGTCCTGTTTCCCTACCCTGGCGCAAAGCAATACTTCATGTCCCATGGGCTCCACAACATCCAGCAGAAAATCGGACTCGTACGCAGCGTGTGCGGGAAGGGTATCCGATGAGGACATCTGGATATCTTCCGGGCGGATGCCGAGGGTCACGGCCTGCCCGACGCACGATCCGATGGTCGCATGGCCGGACTCTCGCAGGGGAATCAGCAGGGTTTCTCCTTCCGCTTCGAATGCGGGTCCTCCTCCCTCCTCGACGATGTGGCCCTCGATGAAGTTCATTGCCGGATTTCCGATAAATTCGGCTACGAACCGGTTTGCAGGCCGTCTGTAGAGTGCAAGCGGAGTGTCGATCTGCTGGATTCGTCCCCTGTCGAGTACTACAATCCGGTCTCCCATGGTCATGGCCTCGACCTGATCGTGGGTAACATAGATCATGGTCGTGCCCAGCCGGCTGTGGAGCCTCGATATTTCCGCACGCATTTTTCCTCGCAGCCCCGCGTCAAGGTTGGAAAGCGGTTCGTCAAAGAGAAACATGCGCGGTTTGCGGACAATGGCCCTTCCCACGGCGACCCGCTGTCGCTGACCACCGGACAATTGTTCCGGTTTCCGGTTCAGAATCGTTCCAATGCCGAGTAATTCTGCGGTCTCCCGGACCCGGCGGGTCATTTCTTCCTTGCTGTATCCGCGCAGTTTGAGCCCGAAGGCCATGTTATCGAACACCGACATATGCGGGTACAGGACATAGTTCTGAAAGACCATCGCCACGTCCCGGTCCCGCGCGGGTACGCTGTTTACCATTCGATGATCTATATACAGGAAACCCTGCGTGATCGATTCGAGACCGGCAATCATGCGCAGCACCGTGCTTTTCCCGCATCCCGATGGCCCAACCAGCACGACGAACTCCCCCTCCTCGACCTCGAATGTCAGATCCTGGACTGCTGTGACATTTCTGTCGTAGACCTTACGGATATTTTCGAGCCGAATACGCGCCATGCAGGCAAATGAAAAAGACGATGAAAAAAGACCTGGTCAGTAGACGCCGGGGACCTTTTGCGGGAATCGGGATTAAGCGTACTTTTGCGCAATATACCGTCTATAGGGACAGATCGAACAATTTGAATTTGTACGATGCAGAAAAAATCGAGAATCACCATTTATGATGTGGCGGAGCGGGCGGGCGTTTCGATATCCACCGTGTCGCGTGTGATGAATAACTCCGATCTGGTGACCGAGCCGACCCGGGTGCGTGTGCTCAAGGCGATCGAAGCCTTGCGATTCCGTCCGGATCGTACGGCTAAATCGCTGGCCCGTAAGGCGGCGAAGTCCTTTGCCGTGGCTATTCCCACCTTCACGATGCCCTTTCATAACGAATTGCTCAAAGGCGTCCGGTTTCGTCTCCGCCAACTGGATATCGACCTGCTGCTTTGCGATCTGGGAACGAAATCGCCGAACGCCACACTGATGAATTTTCTGGACCGGGGCTCTGTGCAGGGTCTACTGCTTGTCGGCGTTGCCCTCGAGGAGCAGATTGTGGAGGAACTGGAAACACTACACTCTCCGGTGGTTCTTGTGGGTACGCAACATCCTGCCTTCGATTCGTTTTCCTGGGACGATCAAGCGGGTGCGGAGGCGGCTATCGAACATCTGATGGGCCTTGGGCACACCCGAATCGCCATGATCGTATCGCACACGAGCGGTTCCATGCAGAACGAGCGTATCGAGGGGGTTCGGGAAGCGATGCGGAAAGCAGGCCGGTCTTTCTCCCGGGAAGATATTTTCTGCGGCAGCACCGAGAAGCACGCCGGTTTCAGCGAGGAAGCGGGTTACGAGGCGATGCAACGGATTCTTTCGAAATGCCCGGATGTTACAGCAGTCTTTGCGCTGAGCGATGTGCAGGCCATCGGAGCCTGGAAAGCCATACGCGATGCCGGACGGGAAATAGCCGGAGACATTGCGCTGGTAGGCTACGACGATATCAAGACCAGCCACTACATTGGTCTTTCCAGCGTGAACCAGCGTATGCACGAAGTGGGCGAGCAAGCCACCGAGTTGGTCTTGCAGCGCATGATCGGAGACGAAAAAGCTTTGCCGGCGCATCGCTTGATCGTTCCCGCCCTGGTGGCGCGCAGATCTTCTCAGCCCGGATAAGCCCGATTTCTTTTTCCTGACCTTATTTATTCCGTTTCCTCGCATATGATGTCAGAAAGCACGTTGCGCCGGTCTTTGGAGGAGGCGATTCGACATCAACTCGATAGTACGATCGGCGAGACGAATTTCACGGGGGCGGGCGAGTTATACCGGGGTAAAGTCCGCGACGTTTACCGGGCTTCCACTGCTTCCGGCGATGCGCTCTGCCTGGTCACGACCGACCGCATTTCGGCGTTCGATCACATTCTTCGTCAGCAGATTCCCTTCAAGGGGCAGTTGCTGAATCGAACGGCGTCTTTTTTCTTCGAACGAACAAAAGATATTGCGCCCAATCACCTTGTGGCGGTTCCGGACCCGAATGTCACGATGGCGGTGTCTTGTACCCCTGTTCCCGTCGAATTCGTGGTCCGGGGGTATCTTGCAGGGCATGCCTGGCGGGAATACCGCGCCGGGCGGCGCAGCGTGTCGGGCGTGGCGCTGCCGGACGGCCTAAAGGAAAGCAGCCGTCTTCCCAGGCCCGTGCTCACCCCCGCCACCAAAGCGGAAACGGGACACGACGAAGATATCTCCCGGGAGGAAATTGTAGCGCGCGGCCTGTTGACGCGCGATGCATTCGATGAACTGGAAAATATTGCGCTTGCCTTGTTTGCACGGGGCACGGAGATGTCGGAGGCGCGAGGGTTGCTGCTCGTAGATACCAAATACGAATTCGGCCGCGCCCCGGATGGCGCTTTCCTGCTTATAGACGAGGTGCATACCCCCGATTCGTCACGGTACTACTATACGGATGGATATGAGGAGCGGCTTCGGTCCGGGCTGCCTCAAAAGCAGCTTTCCAAGGAATTCGTCCGGGAGTGGCTGATGGAGCAGGGTTTCCGGGGCAAACCAGGACAGGATCTACCCGACTTGCCGGACGATTTCCGTGTACAGGTAGCGGCCCGCTACATCGAGTTGTACGAGGCGGTGACCGGGCTGGCGTTCGAACCGGACACCCATCCCGATCCGGTCGAGCGGATACGCCAGGCCGTCACATCGTATCTGGCGAGCTGAGGTGTTCGGGTGCGGAATCCCCCTCGACCCACCTGGAGTCCCCGTCGACGAAGTGTTCCTTCTTCCAGATCGGCGCCCGGGTCTTCAGCGTGTCGATCAGGTACCGGCATGCTGCGAAAGCATCCGCACGATGGGGCGCCGCGACTCCCGCAATGACGCTTATTTCGCGTAGCGGCACTTCGCCGATGCGATGCAGCAGGCAGGCTCGGCAAACAGGCCAACGGGAAAACGCTTCGTTCACAAACCTGTGCATCTCTTTGAGGGCCATAGGTTTATAGCATTCGTATTCAAGGAGTACCGTTTCTGGTCGCCCTGTTTTTCTGTCGGTTTCTTTTTCTTCGACCTCAGTCCACCGGCGTGTGGTTCCAAGGAAGATATCCACCGCGCCGGCCTCCTCGACCCGGAGAAATTCCGAAACCTCTTCCAGAGAGAGGGGCGTTTCCTGGATGGTTATCCAGGCCGAGTCGTTCGATATCAAGGTCATCTCATCCTCCGCTGACGGGCGTAATGAGAGCCACCTCGTCTCCTGCCTGCACCATATGTTCTCGCGGCACGTACTCTCGATTGACCGCAATGCGTACGAGGGGGAGCATAGGACGAATGGCAGGATACGTTGCAGCCAATCTTTCGAGTAGCAAGCCAGCGGATACGGCTTCTCCCGGATCGAGCTGCAGGGTGGTCGAATCGATCCCCGCCTGTTCACGAATCACGCTGAAAAGCAACACCTGTACGCTCTGTAGTTTTTTGTCGCCCATGTTTTGTCATGTATGGGCGTTCAACGGAACCTGATGGCGCGAATCGCTTCGATGCCGGCGGCTACACGGGCGGGTACATACGCTGCCACAACACACAGCGCCATCGCAAGGGCGCCGGTGAGAAGAAAGTCGAAAGCATGTAACTCGACCGGCGCCGTGGTCAGGTAATACGCCTCTTCCGGCAATGAAATAAGGCCGTATTTGTCCTGCAAAAGCACCAGCGCCAGGGCAAGACTTTCTCCAAGCACTACCCCCACTCCGCCAATCAGCAAGCCGGACCATACGAACTGTTTTCGGATCGATCTCATGGAGGCGCCCATACTTTTCAGAATGCCGATCTCCCGTGTTTTTTCGAGCGTGGTCATCAGGAGCGTGCCGATGATGTTGAATGCAGCCACCACGACGATAATGCTGATCACGACAGGGATAATGCTTTTCTGCAGGTTGATCCAGGCAAACAGCCCGCCATATACGTCGTATATACTCCGCGCCATGAGCGGAAATCCCACCCGATCTTCTATGACCTGTGCCGCTTTCCGTGCCGTGTCCACCTCTGAAAGCGTCACGTCGAACCGGGTAGCCTGGTCCGGGCCGTAGGCAAGCAGTTCCCGTGCCGCGGAAAGGGAGGTAAAGACATACAGGGCATCGAAATTGGCAAGGGACGTTTCATAGATGCCGGCAATGCGGAATGTCTTCGTGCGGGGCGCCGTCAGGCCCGCTATGAAAGACGTTTCCCCTGCGGATGCGGAGCGCATGGAAAAAGAGGTGACGAGTTGCCCCGGCTGCACCTGGAGCAGATCGGCCAGTTCCTTTCCGATGACCATGCCGGCATGCCCGCTGCTGTCGGGTTGCGTATCGAAAGAGCCGTCCACAATCTGTTTCAGGAAATATGCGGGCGGTCGCTCCATGCCCCGTATGGCTACGCCCTCTATATGCTCCCGGGATCGCCGCAGGAGGGCAAATTCCTGTACCACGACAGCCGCATCGACAACACCTGGCGTGGAGGCAAGCGTATCCAGGATGGATGCGGCCTGATCAATGGGGGCATCCCGAAAGGTTTCCACTTGTACATGCGCCCCGAATCCGGTGATCTTGGCTTCGATTTCATTGCCGAACCCCCTTACGACCGAAAGCGCCAGGAGCAGGGCCGCGGTTCCCAGGGCGACACCCGCTGTAGCTATCCAGGCAATGAACCGTACAAAGCGGCTTCCCTCCTCCTGCCCGCGCACAGACCGGAGATAGCGCATCGCCATGAAGCGTTCGAAGCGGGAAGGCATGGGCGTGGGGTACGGTGCAACGACATGACGGAGGGGTTTTTGATACCCGTCGGGGTAGGCGCCGGTTCTCGAATCGGTAGCACGGCATTTTTGCGTCCGGAATCAAAACCTCCGGGTAACCTGCGGGTATGCTAATCCTGTACATATTCCCTGTGTCGCACTTGCGTCATTCCGGAGAGCATATCATGAACCACGTACATTCTTCTGCTGCCGCCCCGGAGATTCCATTGCCGAAAAACGAGCCCGTGCTCGATTATGCCCCCGATTCAAGGGAACGCAGCCGTCTTCGGCAAAAACTGGAGAAGCTTCGCAGTGAAACGGTCGAAATCCCGGCCCTTATCGGTGGGCGCGAGGTACGCACGGGAAAAACCGTGGAAATCAGGGCGCCCCACGATCATGGATGTATTCTTGGCGTGGCGCATCTTTGCGGTCCCGAGGAAACGACGGAAGCGATACGCTGTGCGCTGGAAGCCCGGGAGGAATGGATGCGCACGCCATGGTCGGATCGTCTCGGGGTCTTCAGGAAGGCGGCCGATCTGCTTTCCGGTTCCTGGCGGGATACGTTGAACGCGGCCACGATGCTGGGCCAGAGCAAGAATGTTTTTCAGGCGGAAATCGATGCGGCCTGCGAAACGATCGATTTCTGGCGGTTCAACGCGGCCTATGCGGAGCGGATCATAGCAGATCAACCCCTTTCTTCCGAAGAGATCCTCAATCGCATGGAATACCGGGCGCTTGAGGGATTTGTGAGCGCCATAACCCCCTTCAACTTTACGGCGATCCAGGCCAATCTGCCCACGGCTCCCGTGTTGATGGGCAATGTAGCGCTATGGAAACCGGCCACGACCGCTCTCTTGTCGGCCTGGTATACGTATCAACTGCTCGAAGAGGCGGGTTTGCCGCCGGGTGTAATCAATATGCTTCCCGGCCATGGCCCGGAGATAGGCGCCCCGATACTGGCCTCGGAGCACCTTGCAGGTCTGCATTTTACCGGCTCTACGGGTACGTTTCAGTACATGTGGCGCATGATCGGGACGAATATCGACAGATACCGATCCTACCCGCGCATCGTCGGGGAAACCGGGGGCAAGGATTTTATCGTGGCGCATCCTTCGGCGCACGCGGTCGAGGTAGCCACCGCGATCGTGCGGGGCGGCTTCGAATACCAGGGCCAGAAGTGTTCGGCTGCTTCGCGCGTTTACCTGCCGGCCTCTCTGTGGCCGGAAATAGAGCAGGAGTTGACGCAACAACTCGACGCGGTAAAAACAGGACCGGTCGAGGACTTTTCGAACTTCGTCAACGCGGTGATCGACCGTCCTGCTTTCGACCGCATCACCGGATATATAGACCGGGCGCATGCCGATCCGGATGCAGACCTCGTACATGGGGGCACGTACTCCGACGAGGAAGGCTATTTTATTACTCCTTCTGTGTTTCGGGTTCGCGATCCCATGCACGAAACGATGCGGGAAGAGATATTCGGCCCGGTTGTCTCGGTGTTTGTGTATGAGGATGCCCGTTATGAGGATATGCTTGACGTATTGGACAAAACTTCGTCGTATGCCTTGACCGGGGCTGTTTTTGCCGCCGACCGGGACGTGATCCGGAAGACTTCCGATCGGCTGATCGATAACGCCGGTAATTTCTATATCAACGACAAGCCCACCGGGGCCGTGGTCGGCCAGCAACCGTTCGGGGGCGCCCGCAAGTCGGGCACCAACGATAAGGCAGGGTCGCAGTTGAACCTGACGCGCTGGATTTCTCCCCGGGTTGTAAAAGAGAATTTTGCCCCTGTACGGCACTTTGCTTATCCCTTTATGTGTTAGTTGGGAAGATATTGGTATTCAACGAATTAGATTGTTCCATAATACGCTTAAAGATGCCACAATAATTGTGATATTGCCTGGTCCGTAGTTCATAAGGATACTCTGATTAAGTCCGCTAATTTCAACGATGCGATTATAATATCTTTACGTGCGAACGTGAAGCGCCGATCGAAGCCGTTTTGATCAGAGTATCCTTAAATCAATCCGTATGTTTTATGTCGTCTCCTGTACGTGTTCTTCAGTACGGCGTCGGCCCGATCGGGTTGGCATGCATCCGCACGATTCTTGCCAAACAGGAAACGGGTCAACTTGTCCTCGCAGGCGCTGTGGATATATCTCCGGAGAAAGTGGGCCGGGACGTGGCGGAGTTGTTAGGCGGAGGCCTCTCTCCTACCGGGATCCTCGTGAGCGACGATGCCGCCGCTGTGCTCGCAGAAACCACTCCCGATGTGGTGTTGCATACCACTACTTCATTTCTGGATCGCGTGCATGGACAGATCGAGGAATGCATTCGCTGTGGTGTCCCTGTGGTTTCTTCCACTGAGGAGCTTTCTTTTTCGTACGATCGGCATCCCGGACTCAGTGCCGCCCTGCACAAGGAAGCGGTAAAACACGGCGTGGCTGTCGTGGGCACGGGGGTAAACCCCGGCTATGCTATGGATACGCTGGCGCTCATGGCGACCGGTGTGTGCACCGACGTGTCGGAGGTGCATGCCGTGCGCGTGGTGGATGCAGGAAAGCGCCGGAAGCCGCTCCAGCTCAAGGTGGGGGCCGGTCTTTCGGCCAAGGCATTCGAGGAAAAGAAAGCGACGGGCGTATTCGGACATATCGGGCTGAGGGAATCGCTCTTTTTTGTGGCGAAGGGCCTTGGTTGGCCGCTCGACCGGGTGGACGAACAACTGCACCCTGTTCTGGCGGACGCGGAAATATCCACTCCGTTTCTGACCGTGGCATCGGGAAACGTGGCAGGTATCCATCATTCCATCACGGGCTATGTAGGTGGCAACCCCTTGCTTTCTCTTGACCTGAAGATGTTTGCGGGAGCCAAAGAGCCCCGCGATGCCGTGCATGTCGTAGGCGATCCACCCGTTGATCTCGTGGTTCGCGGCGGTATATTCGGGGATACGGCCACGGTTGCTGTCCTGGTCAATGCAATACCCCTTGTGCTGCACGCCTCGCCGGGCCTGAAAACCATGATGGACCTGCCTGTGCCGCGTGCCTTTGCCTGCAGCCCGAATTCGGGCTAACCATCCGGGAACGCATGCGTTGTGCCGGCATGCGAATTGTGTGGTTGCCTCATGAACAAGCGCATCGGACGATTTCATGTGCTGACGGACCTTCGCTTCCAGCAACGGTTCAGTCATGCGGAGCTTGCCTGCCTTGCCGCACAGGGGGGCGCGGATACGATCCAGTTCAGACAAAAATCGGGGTCTGTACGAAACATGCTCGCGGAGGCAAAGCGCGCAGCGTCCGTTTGCCGGGATCGAGGTGTGCCGTTTCTTGTCAACGACCGTCTCGATGTGGCCTTGGCTTGCCGCGCCGATGGCATACATCTTGGACAACAGGATTTTCCTGTTCGGGAAGCACGGCGTATCCTGGGCCCGGAAGCGATTATAGGAGGCACGGTCACCACCGTCGAAGAGGTGCTGGCGATGCAGGAAGCAGGCGCCGATTATGTAGGATTCGGTCCTGTATTTCCTACAACCAGCAAGGACAATCCGGCCCCGGTGAAGGGGGTGACGAATCTGGCGCAGGTCTGCAAGGCGGTGCGTATTCCCGTCATCGCTATCGCAGGTATTTCTCTGGAGCGCATCGGACCCGTGATTCGAGCCGGAGCGCACGGCGTGGCTGTCATGACGGGAGTGACGACGGCAGAGAACCCTGCCCGGGCCGCCCGGGCGTTCCGCGAGGAGTTGGATGCGGTGATTACAGGATACTCTGATTAAGTTCGTAGCCTCCCGAAGGGCGCGTCACGCCCGCGAAGCTGTTTCCCGCTGATTCCAGACGATAGAATCATAATGTCCTGTATTTGCGAGAGCGAAGTGGTTCTGATCAGAATATCCTGCAAGATCTTCATAAAAAATGCAGTTCCCCCGACGTGTACCTAATGCGCCCCCTGAAGCGCCAGGGCGAGTGCTCCGGGGGTGGGTTCGTGCGCGGTAGCACGTACCCGGAAGCCATGGTTGCGCACAGCCTCTGCCGTGACGGACCCAATAGCGGCGATGGATATATCTTCCAGAGATGTCTCCGGGGATTTAAGCATTGCCTCCAGGCAGGAGGGGCTGAAAAACACCACCCAGTCCGGTTTTTTATCGCCGGGCCATACGTGCAGCGTGCGCAAGCGGGTTCGATAGGCGACGACTTCTTTCGTGCGGATGCCGGCCTCACGCAAGAGGGAGGGCAGTACATCCCGTCTCCGGTCCCCGCATAGAAAAAGCAATGTGCCCCCCGTGTGCCGCTTCAGGATATATGCTGCAAGCTGTTCCGCCGAGCCGGTGTGCTCCCCTTCCGGTTCGTAACCGAGGGAACGTATAGCGGCGGCAGTGCGCGGCCCTACCGTAAACAGGGTCTTATTCTCCCATCCCGTTTTTCCGATTCCGGTCTCAGGAAACGCCCTGCTGAAAGCTTCCACCGCCCGCGGACTGGTGAAAATCAGTCCTGCATACCGGTCCGGATGTTTTAAAAGGTTGTATAGCACATCCTGTCCTGTGTACTCGAATGTGAGCACCGGCAGGGTTTGCGTATCGAAGCCGGCATCATTGAGCGCCTTTTCCCAGGCACAGGATGCCTCCTGGCCCGGTATATTTTCGGAGGATTCGTCTCCGGAGCGCAACAAGAGGACCGTATTTCTCATCACGCATGCGGATTGCGGAGTTCCTTCAGGATGCGCCTCCCCCCTTTTTCCAGCAGCTCGTTGGCGAGTTCGGCGCCGATGGTTTCGCCTTCGGAGGAAGGACCGGTCCGTTGGGCACGGCAGATTTGTCTACCGTCGAGTGACGCCACACAACCTTCGAGCACAATCCGGTCGTCCTGCACGCGCCCCCATGCGCCAACGGGGATGGAGCATCCCCCTCGCAGAGTGCGCAGGAAGGCCCTTTCTGCAAGTACTTCCCGCGAAGTGCGTACGTCGTGCACGGTTTCCTGGAGCAGGCTACGAATCTCCTCGTTCCGGTCCGTGCAAACGACAGCCAATGCGCCCTGTCCCACCGCGGGAAGCATGATATCCGGGGGGATATGCTCCGTGATGCGTTCCTGCATACCAAGCCGTTTCAGACCGGCCGCCGCCAGTATCAGGCCGGTCCACGTACCTTCCGCTAATTTGCGAAGGCGTGTGCCGACGTTGCCGCGAACCGGCTCAATACGCAAATCGGGACGCCAGGCCAGTAATTGCCCCTGTCTCCTGGGAGAGGATGTCGCCAGCCCAGCTCCTTCAGGCAGGTCTGCGAGTCCTCCGGAATACCCCGGACGGCCAACGAACACATCTGCCGGGTCTTCCCGCTTGCTTACCGCCCCGATGACCAGACCGGGAGGCATCTCCGTGGGCCAGTCTTTCAGGGAGTGCACGGCAAAATCGATGGAGCCGTCCAGCAGGGCCTCATCCAGTTCCTTCGTAAATAGCGCCTGACTGTTTATGTTGGCAAGCGGTATGTCGAGGATATGGTCGCCCGTCGTTTTGATCTCGCGTAGTTCAACGAGATGTCCTTGCGCCCTGAGCCTGTCCTGGACGATGGTTGCCTGCCGCCGCGCAAGGGGGCTGCCCCTTGTTCCAAGCACCAATGGAGGCAGGCTGCTACGACCCATGACGGACGGTATTCGGATCCCGGGAAGAAATCCGTAACGCATCGCTGAGGGTACGCTCTACATCCTGAAGAAGCTGGTCGGAATGCGGAACGTCTATCGGACAATTTTCGCGGGATACTTCCTGCTCAGCTGCGTCAGATAAGGAGATGTTCGATGCAGCGGCTACCTCCTCGTCGTCGCAATCCTGCCGCAGGAAAAGATGCTGGAGCAGACGTACCCCATGGGCAAAATCGATGCGTTCGGGGTCGACGCTTTTAAGGCGCACGACAGGTACCGCAAGCAGTTTCTGCACGATAGAGCGGGTAAGGCGATCCAGTTGATCCTGATCTGACTCCGAAAACTGCTGGCGATGTTTGCCCACCTCCTGAGCCCGGATGGCTTCGAAGGTCTCCGCGATCGCCTGAATGGCCGGTTGCAACGATTGATGCAGGAACACCCACGAAACGAACTCGCCGATCATCTCGTCGACAATCCTGCCCGCGTTTTCCAGAGAGGATTGAAGCATTTCCCGGGTTCTTGTTTCGGCTTTTCCTAACTGGTCTATGGTAATGAGTTCAATACCGGGCAGTGCGCCGATTTGCTCTTCTACGCCTCGCGGTACGGAAATATCGATAATCAGTGTCGGGGTATGCCTCATCTCCGAGGCAAACTCCGTACCATGCAACACGGGCTCGGGAGCCGATGTGGCCACAATGATCGCGTCCGATTGCGCGGCGGAAGTATGGCGATTTCCCCAGGGTACGTAGCGGGCTCGATAGCGGTCGGCCGCTTCGCGGGCCTGTCTCTCCGTTCGGTTGGTAAACGAAAGGTGCTGTATGCCCAGCATCCGGAGCGCTTCCCCTGCTTCTTTTCCTATACGTCCGGCGCCGACAATCAGCGCGGTCGGGGCGTTGGGGCCTTCTTTTCGAGTCTCCCCACCTTTTGAAGTACCGGCCCGGATGTAGCGTGACTTGACGACTTCCGCGGCCCGGACAGGGATGGAGGCATTGTTTTGCGAGAGATCTGTTTCGTTAATGACTCGCTTTGCCGTTCGGAATGCAGTGTGCAGCAGGCGATGCACGGTGGTATTTACACAGTCCTGTCCCACCGCAACGCCATACGCTTCCTTCAGTTGGAAGTAGATATGCAGGTCGCCCGGTATCAGCGATTTCATGCCGGCGGCCACCTCGAAAATATGCCGGATCGCTTGTTCGTCCCGGTAGAGAAACGACATGTCTTCCGGCCATATACAACCGGCATGTTGCTCAAACGCTTCGCGCACGGTTCGTACGTCTTCTTCTGCGCCATACAGATAGGCTTCCGTACGATTACAGGTGGAGAGCAGGACAAGCTCGGAACCCGGATTCAGGGAGATATTCCGGTACAATCCATGCCCCTCCTCCCAGCCTGATGCGAAGGATTCACGGACCTCTACCGGCGCACGCAAATAATTGATGCCAAGTGCGTAAAATGTCATGGGGAAGATATTGCCTTAAGCGGCTTTCACTACAACAAGCATCGCAATAATGATGGGATAAAAAACCCTATTTTATAAAGTATGCACCGCTTCTCTTTTTCGCAAAGCCGCAAAGGCGTTTCACCGGAATTCCCTATTTTGCGGACTTGATCAGAGCATCCTTGAGTAGATGTGATGTCCGAATCTCCCTTTCCGGCTCGTCAATGCGCTCTTGCGCGCGAACTGGCCCGTCTCGATCTGCATGCTCTTGCCGTCGTTCCCGGCGCCTCGCTGATGTATCTCACCGGGCTGGATTTTCACTTGAGCGAGCGTCCGACGGTGGCGTTTTTCCGGCAGCACGGCGCTCCGGTATTTATTATCCCGGAACTCGAGGGGGGCAAACTGGACGGATTTCCTGTTGATATATGTGTTTGTACCTACGGGGAAGATCCTGCCATTTGGCCCGAGGCGTTTCGGGAGGCCGCCCGTGCGGGCGGATTGGATGGTCAGCGGATCGGGATTGAATCCGGAAGCATGCGCGTGCTCGAACTCCGTATGCTTCAGGAGGCGATGCCGGGGTCTACGTATCCGGATGGGCACGAAGCCCTTGCCGCCTTGCGCATATGCAAGGATGCGCACGAAATCGAAAAGATGCGGAAGGCTATCCGGGTGGCCGAAAACGCCATGCGCAATACGCTTTCCGCCATAGCGCCGGGTATCACGGAACAGGAAGTAGCCTCCCGTCTGACCGCCCGGCTTCTGGATGCGGGCTGTGCTCCCGAACTTCCCTTCCCTCCCATTGTGGCTTTTGGGTCTTCCTCTGCAAACCCTCATGCCGTGCCGGGTAACCGTGCGCTGCGTTCCGGAGACTTGATTTTGTGCGACTGGGGAGCGAACGTGGAAGGCTATTTTTCCGATATGACGCGCATGTTTTCGTATGGCGATCCGGGCAACGACGTCCGCCATATCGTCGAGGTGGTGGAACATGCCCGGCATGCAGCAGAGCAGGTTGCGGGACCGGGGGTGTCTGCCTCGGACGTGGACCGTGCAGCTCGCGCCGTGATTGAAAAGGCCGGTTTCGGCGAGCGCTTCGTGCACCGAACCGGACATGGCGTGGGTCTGGAAATACACGAGGCGCCGTATATCCGGGACGGTAATCCGGTGCTTCTGCGTCCCGGCATGACCTTCACGATCGAACCCGGGATCTATCTGGACGGGGTGGCCGGAGCCCGGATCGAAGATATCGTGGCGGTTACCGAAGACAGCGTCGATACGCTGACCACCCTGCCCCGCGAACTTGTGGATATCGCGGCGCGGTAGAAGGTTAAGGATATGCTTCCCTGGACTAAGACAGGTCTCGAGCCAGTCCTTCGGCTTCCGTAATCAGGTCCTCGATGGCCGCCAGTCCGGCGTTCCACAAAGCGGGATCCTGCAGATCGATACCCATTCTTCCCGCAAGTACATGCGGCCAGTCCGACCCGCCTGCTTCGAGCAGGGCAAGGTACCGATCCGGGAAATCCTGCGGGTCATCGAGATACCGGGCGTACAGCGCCAGCACGAGCAATTCCCCGAAGGCATAGGCATACACATAGCCCGGCGTATGAATGAAGTGCGGGATGTAGCTCCACCAATATCGGTAATGGTCCCCCAGCGTTACGCTGCCCTTGAACATCTTCTCCTGGGTTTGTATCCAGAGGTCGGCGAATCGATCGGCACTGAGCTCTCCGCGTTCACGACGCTCCGTATGGATCGCATGCTCGAACCGGTTCATGGCGACTTGCCGGAATACGGTGGCGACCGTATCGTCGATTTTGCCGACGAGCATGGCGAGCCTATTGGCGGGGTTTTGCTCCTGCGCCAACATTCCCCGGAATACGATCATCTCGCCGAAGACCGAAGCCGTCTCGGCAGTGGTCAGCGGCGTATCCGCTTGCAAGACCCCTTGCTGTCTTGCCAGATACTGGTGGACGCCATGGCCAAGCTCGTGCGCCAGCGTCTGCACATCGCGTGATCTGCCCGCAAAGTTCAGAAGGATGTACGGATGAGCGCTCGGGACGGCGCCGTGGCTGAAGGCGCCTCCCCGCTTGCCCGGAGCCGGCGGGGCGTCGATCCAGTTGCGGTCGAAGAAAAGATCTGCGATGGCCCCCATGCGGGGATGGAATGCGCGGTAGGCCGTGGACACGATCTCTCGCGCTTTTTCCCAGGTATACTGCCGATCGGATTCGCCGACAGGAGCATACCGGTCGTAATCGAACAACTCGTCGTACCCGAGCAGATCGCGTTTCAGGCGATAAAAACGAGCCGCGAGGCCATACTTTGAAGTTACCGCCTCGATCAGGGCCTCCACGGTTTCGGCTTGTACTTCGTTGGACAGATTCCGATCGGACAGCCACGTTGCATAGCCCCGAAGCCGATCGTCCAGCGCCTTGTCCGCAAGGATCGTATTGAAAACGCAGGTAAGCGAGCGGCCATGCGTTGCAAGTCCCTCCGTAAGGGCCAAAGCAGCCTGTTTGCGCAGGGAGCGCTCCGGTTCGTGCAACATGGACAGCACTTCCTGCTCGGTTTTTTCCTCTCCGTTTATGCGGAAACGGGTGGCGCCAAGCAGTTCGTCGAAGAAACGGTTCCAGGCCCCCCGCCCTGTCACAGCCTTTTCGGCCAATATCTTTTCCTCCGGTTCCGTGAGCAGGTAATCCCGCTGCAGTCGTTCCACTTCGAGGTAATGGCGATACCCGGCAAGTTCCTCGGAAGCGATCAGGGAAGTCGCATGCTCGTCATCGGTTTTTCCCCATTCGAGCCCGAAAAAGATGAGTTGCCGCAGCGTGCGGGTATACGCTTCGCGGACATGCTGGAGCAATGCTCCCCGCCGCTCGTCGCCGGTGTCCGTAGACCATTGTAAAAAAGCATAGGTATATGCCTTGCCTATCCGGTCCTGAATGTTTTCCAACTGCTCAAGCGCGTTGGCCATCTCGCCCGGCGACAGGCTTGCCACCCTGCCGCGCCAGGCGGTTGCAAAGGCCTCTGCCTCGGAGAGCGCCTGGGCAAGATCTGTTTCCAGCACATCCTCCGACGGGTACAAGTCGTCGAGATTCCAGCGTACGGTTTCTGCTCCGGTCTTTTTTTCGGGCATTGGGAAAAGGGGTTATACGAACGTGTTTTCCTGAAATTTACCGGGAAATGCATTTCGGAGAGTGCGTATATTTAAGGATGCTCTGATTAACTCTACTTCGATCAGCGCTTCATGTTCGTGCGCACAGGACATCATAACGATGTCGTTGAAATCAGCGAAAAATGCTGTGATTTGGTGCATGGCGTACATGAAGCGCCCTTCGGTAGGCTTCGAGAAGCGCGCTGGCTGTGTCATTCCTCATTATGTGGGGCCTGCCACATTGCTTCGTCATTTCTTGCCAGCGCACTTCTCGAAGCCTCTGAACTTTGCAGAATTAATCAGAGTATCCTAAACGCATTCCGAACGTGATTCCATTAAACATTCCACGATGATCATGCCTGTACGTACAGCCGAAGCCGTTTGGCAAGGCGACTTGATAAATGGAGAAGGCAACGTGACGGTTCTGGACGAGCACGTACCGTATTCCTTTGCTTCCCGTTTTGAAGATGGCGCCGGAACAAATCCGGAAGAACTCCTTGCCGCAGGCCACGCAGGATGTGTCTCGATGGCGCTTTCAAACGAACTGGCGAAAGCAGGATATACGCCAAACCGGGTACATACGGTTGCGGGGGTCCATCTGGTAAAAGTGGAAGGAGGTATCGCCATTTCGCAGATCGATCTGACGATCAAGGCCGACGTTCCGGGCATCGACGAATCGACTTTTCAGGAGCTGGCCGAGGGAGTAAAATCCAATTGCCCGGTCTCGAAGTTGTTTCAGGGGACGAACATCACGCTGGCCGCGACGCTCCAGTCGGGTTAAGCCCGGATATGTCCATTTCCGATCCCGATCCACTTGTAGCTCGTTAGCTCTTCCAGTCCCATCGGGCCTCGGGCATGCAGTTTTTGGGTGCTGACGGCTACTTCGGCCCCCAGGCCGAATTGGCCGCCGTCCGAGAATCGCGTACTGGCATTCACGAATACGGCCGCCGAGTCGATGCGGTCGACGAACGTATTGGCGCGTTTCCAATCGTTGGTCAGGATGCTGTCCGAGTGGGCCGTCCCGTGGTTCTGTATGTGCTCAATGGCGTCGTCTACGCTGTCCACGATACGGACGTTCAGTATCAGCGCCATCCATTCCCGGTCGAAATCGCCGGGTTGGGCGGCCTGACACGCAATGCCCCCTGTCTGTTCGAGAATGCTCAGCGCTTCCGGCTCTGCACGGAACGTTACGCCCTGTGCGTGGAGACGCTTCGCCAGAGGCGGTAAAAAAGTATGGGCTACTTTCCTGTGTATGAGGAGTGTGTCCAGGGCGTTGCATACGCTCGGGCGCTGCACCTTTGCATTTTCCACGATGGCCTCCGCCCTCTCCAGGTCGGCCGAGTCGTCTACAAAAATGTGACACACCCCCATCCCCCCCGTAATGACCGGGATGGTGCTTTTTTCCAGGCATAGCCTATGCAACCCGCCGCCGCCGCGGGGAATGATCATATCGACGTGGGCATCCAGTCGCAGCAATTCTTCAACAAGGGCCCGGTCGGGATCGCCAATGTATTGTACGGCGTCAGGGGGTACTCCTGTTTTTTCCAGCGCCTGCCGGATGGCTGCGACAAGGGCAAGATTGCTTCGCAGGGTTTCCTTGCCTCCGCGAAGGATCACGGCATTGCTTGTTTTCAGGCACAGAGATGCAATGTCGATGGTTACGTTCGGACGGGCTTCATAGATCACGCCCACCACGCCGAGGGGTATCCGGCGTTTGACGAGTCGCATCCCGTTCGGGAGCACGCGGCTTTCGAATTCGACGCCGACAGGGTCCGGCAGGTCGATCACGGAACGGACATCGCTTGCCAGATCGCCGAGCCGTTTTTCATCGAGGAGTAGACGGTCGAGAATAGCCTCGGACAACCCGGCCTCCCGCCCGTCTTGTATATCCAGTGCATTTTCCTGGAGAATTGTAGCGGAGGCGCTTTCCAGTTCGTCCGCGATGGCGGCCAGCGCCGCGTTTTTTGCCTCTGTGCCCAACGTGGCCAGCGAACGGCTCGCAGCCTTCGCCTTTTCTCCCATTTTGTGCACGGAGATCATTTCTTCGACAAGCATGAAGGTGTTATGGAATGTTGGGGTATGCCCGGGTACGCACGGGCCTGCTGCCGGCCCAGGGTATCCGTTACATAAGAATCAGATCGTCGCGGTGGATGACGACGGGGCCATATGCGTATCCAAGTGTCTCGCGGATGGAATCGGATTGCAGTCCCTGGATGCGGCTCACATCCGTACTGTCATACCGAACGACGCCCCGGCCAAGATTCGTTTGGTCGGGGCCCGTAATCCGCACCACATCCCCACGCTCGAACGAGCCGTGCACGTGAATGATTCCTGCCGGCAGGAGGCTGCCGCCTCCGTTGGACAGTGCCGTCGCGGCCCCTTTGTCGATCACAACGGTTCCGGATGCACCGGCGCCTCCGAGAATCCACCGTTTGCGGTTTCCGATCGGGGTATCGAACGCCGGGAAACGGGTGCCGATCTGCTCCCCCGCCACGATGCGGAGAATTACGTCAGGGGCGTCGCCCGCCGCAATGACCACATGCGCCCCGGCGCGGCGAGCCATGTCGGCAGCGTCCAGTTTCGTTTTCATGCCGCCGATGCCCAGGCCGGATTTGCTTTCCCCTGCTGCCGCATGCAGGTCGGCGTCGATATCTTCCACTTCCGCAATGAGTTCCGCATCCGGATTTGTCCGGGGATCTGCAGTGAACAGGCCCTGCTGATCGCTGAGGAGAATCAGCAGGTCAGCCTCGGCAAGCAGGACGCACAGTGCGGACAGGTTATCGTTGTCTCCTACCCGGATCTCGGCCGTGGCTACGGCGTCGTTCTCGTTGATGACCGGCACGATTCGATGTTCGAGCAGGGTGCGCAACGTATCGCGAGCGTTCAGAAATCGGTGGCGGTCCTCCACATCCGCCCGGGTAAGGAGCATCTGGCCGACATGGATATCGAACTGCGTGAAAAGTTGCTCCCAGATTTCCATGAGCCTGCTTTGGCCGACGGCCGCCAGCATTTGCTTTTCGGCCAACGAGTCGGGCTGCCGGGCAATACGGAGCCGTTCGCTTCCGGCGGCAATGGCCCCGGAGGTGCATACGATGAGTTCGTATCCTTCCTTGTGGAGTGCGGAGCACTGCCGGACGATTTCAAGCATCCGGGCATGGTTGAGCCGCCGCGTTCCAGCGGTAAGCACGCTCGTTCCTATTTTGACGACGATACGCTTGGTCATGGCGCCGGTTGTTGTCAAAAAGTGCGGGCAACAAGATCGTACATCTCACGGCGCATCGCAATCATTGTTCGGAAAGACCGGTTGCTACCCGCACACGGATTGGAAATAAAGGATACTCTGATTAAGTCCGCAAAGCTCAGAGTATCCTTAAGTCCTGGACAAAATGCTGCGCGGCACGGAACAGTCCTCCCAAACGGGCCGGCTGCCAAACGGAACGAAACAAGCATCATTAGCGAACCGATGACGTGATGGGCACACTCTTCTTCATCTGGTATGGCTTTCGCGATTCTATTGCCTCATACCATTCGCGGCATGCCGTTACGTCAAAGGGTCGTGATCCGGCCAGGTAGTGGTTGTGGGAAATGGGGCCCGCGCCGCGCCATTCGATTTGATACAGCGCCGGCGCCTCAGAAGCCGGCACCGTGCCGACACTGATCTTTCCATTGGCTGGAATCACAATGCTTTCGCTGAGCAAGCTATCTGCACCACAATGAATCGTAATCTCAATGGCTACAGGACGAAGCGTATCGTTCATCGCCACGACCTCGTGGTTACTGCCCTTCGGCTCGTCGAGCATCACACAAATATCCTGCTGGACACGTTTAACTACGTTATACGCCAACTTACGTGCCCCATAGTAATCGACGATTGCATCGGATATCTGGGGCCAGCCGTCGCGCACGTTCCACCAGAGAATTCCACTACGCCGTCCTTTACCGATACGAAAACGCTCGATGAAAAACTTCAAGGCTTCGGCCTGAGAAACCTGGGAGGCGAAAACAAAATCATCCAGGGTATCCGGGACCTCGCCGAAAAGTACGCTGATCTGATGCGTCATGAGCGCAATTCGATAATTGTACTTTGTGCCCCGAGGCTGCGGGCGGACAGCATGCACGAGCCACTCCTCATTGTCCTGCCACGGCCAGAGATTTTCGGGCGTCATCATCTTTTCCAGAGACGAACGTGCAGGACAGCCGTGGTATCCTATCTCGCTGACAAAGTGTGCGTTGGACGACGTGTAATAAGAGCCTTTAAAATCGTTTCGCGGCCCCCACAAATGATCTTCCGGTTTCGCTTTATGAGGGGCTCCCATACTCCAGAGCCCGGGGGCGAAATAAGGCGAGCTGGGCAGATAATCGCGGCCCGGATCTATATCGTCTGCAGGCAGACGCCAATACGTCCCGCGATATTTGATCGTCAACGTTCGGGTCGCATGCCGGCTTGGCGAACGTGTAGAAGACATCGATCTCGTTGTTACCGGCCCACAGCACCAGCGAGGGATGATTATTTTTCAGCGGAAATTTATGAAAAAAGCCCGCTTCCGATGAGGGAGGCGGGCCTGGTTTTGTACCGGGAGCGGGATTCGAACCCGCACGGAGCATTGCTCCAACGGATTTTAAGTCCGTTGCGTCTACCGTTCCGCCATCCCGGCCCAAAGCCGCGTCGTTAATATTCTGTGATACAGGATCATGTCGCACGCAACCTGCTAAAATTAAGAAAAAATCCGGCATGGCATTTTCCTGAAAATCCGCCTGCCCGTTTCATACTTCCATGAGGATTGCATTCCGAAATGATTCTCCGTCCCCTTTTCTTTGTTTTCAGAGAATACAAGATCGGACAATTCGGCTATCATAACTTAAATAATAACACGAGTATAATCATGTAATTCCTTGTTTAGCAAAGAGTAAAACATATCATGTCTTTTCAATTGTTTCTTTTTGCCCTAGGGCTTGCTCTGGTATATTTCGGCGCTGAATGGCTCCTGAAGGGTGCCACAGGGCTGGTGCATCGGTATAGCGTAAGTCCCTTGATTGTCGGCGGTACCGTGGTGGCGTTCGGTACGTCCATGCCCGAATTTGTGTTTAACCTGTTTGCGGCCTTTTCGGATGAAGACGGTCTCGCGCTGGGGAATATCGTCGGTTCGAACATTTGCAACATTGCTCTGGTTCTCGGAGCAAGCGGGCTGGTTCTTCCCCTTCTGGCATCGCGCGATGTCCTTACGAAAGGGTACCCTTCCATGATGCTTGCGCTGATCGTTTTCTATCTGGTGGCGCTGGATGGAACGATTACGCGGATCGACGGCATGGTACTGGTTGCCCTACTGATCGTTTTTGTATTTCTTCTCGTGCGGGGAAGCGCGTATGGCGGTGAAAGACAGACATTGGATGGCGTTCCCCCGGAAGTTGCAAAGTCTCCGGCGCCGGTACGTTGGAAATGGCTGCTCATTTGGGGAGGCCCCTTGCTGCTTGTGGGTGGCGCCTTGCTACTTGCCGGCGGCGCCTGGCTCATGATGAAATCCGCCGTGAATATCGCTACCATGCTTGGCGTTTCTCCTGTGATAATCGGCCTGACAGTCGTGGCTATCGGCACCAGCCTTCCCGAACTGGCCACTTCCCTCGTAGGCGCCCTGAAGGGTCAGGCAGAACTTTCGGTGGGCAACGTACTCGGAAGCAACATCCTGAATGTGTTGTTCGTGGTGGGGCCGATTTCTCTGTTTCGTCCCTTACACGTGGAAGCGGATGTGCTTGCCGTACATTTTCCGGTCATGCTTGCGTTCGGGGCGGTGCTCCTCCCTATTGTGTGGTTCCGCACCAGGATCGGTCGTATGGAGGGAGCGTTTCTCCTGACAGGTTTCCTGGCTTACCTTGTCTATCTGATCCTGCCGTATCTTTAACGAGCACCCTTTCTCCTTCGTCGAATGTCTTTTTCTTTTGGCATGAGTCCATGGCTGTTGGCCGTATCCTTGCTTGCAGCCGGCGCCGGGGCCGTATGGTTGTATCGTCACACGATGCCCGTATTGCCGCGGAGCAAGAAGATCGTGCTCGGCGCACTGCGATTTTGCGCGCTTTTTTTCATTCTGCTGCTTCTGCTCGAACCCGTTTTACGCCTTGTCCAGCATGACGAAAAAGAGCCGGTGGTAGCGGTACTCCTCGACGACAGCGCCAGTCTTCGTCTGGCGTCCGGTGCGGATACTTCTTTTGCGGTAGCACAAGCCCGTATCCGGGATATTCTCCAGCATGTCCCGGCAGCTGCGCAGGGCGCGGATGTGCGGTACATCCGTTTTGGCCCGGACCTCGACGCCGGCGAGCTTCCCCGTTTCGAACCGGATTCATTGGGGCTGAACGCATTCAGAACCAACATTGCCCAGGCGCTTGCTTCCACCGAGGAGCGCTTGCGGGATGATAATTTGCGCGCCGTACTGCTTGTTTCCGATGGGCGGTACAATACGGGTCGTAACCCGCTCTATGTATCCGAACGGTATCCGGTGCCTGTTTTTACGGCGGTTGTAGGCGACACGTTGCGCCGGCAGGATATTCGAGTGCAACGTGTGCTCACAAACGAAGTGGCCTACGTGGGCGCCGAACTCCCTATTGAGGTCGGCATCCGTGCAGAGGGTGTGGGCGGCCGCCGGGTTACGGTATCGCTGGCTGCCGACGGAGAAACGATAACCTCGCAAAACCTTGAAATTCCCCCGGGGAATGCCGAAATCGTCGTCGATTTGTCCTTGACGCCCGAAGCGGAAGGGCTCCGGCGCTATACGGTGGCTGTAACGGAGTTTCCCGATGAAGTGACGCACCGCAATAACCGGGAATCCCTGACGGTTCGTGTGCTTTCTTCCAAACGGCGCATCCTTCTCGTTGCAGCGGCCCCCGGCCCGGATGTCGCCGCAATCCGGAGATTGCTTGCGCAGGATGCGGCATTCGACGTGTCTCCGTTCGTGCAAAAAAGCGCGGGCGCTTTTTACGAAGGCGCGTTCCCGGCCTCGCTTGCGGACTTCGATGTCATGGTATTGGCCGGTTATCCCGGACGAGCCAGCGACGAAACGGTATCGGGGCGCATCGGAGAGGCAGTCCGCGAAGGGATTCCTGTATTTTTTCTACTTACTTCAGGTACCTCTATCGCCCGGCTGAGCACGATCCCCGAAGACGCCCTTCCCGTTAAGGCAGGGCGTCTTCGAGAGGATTTCATGGAGGCAACGTTTCGAACTACGCCATCAGGAAATCGTCACCCGATCATGCATATTCCCGGCGCCGATTCGGAAGCATGGGGCGCCCTTCCCCCGCTGGAGTACAATCGAACCCAATGGACGATTGCGCCTGATGCCCAGGTGCTTGCCACCGTGTCAGTACGAGGAATTGACCTCCCCGAACCATTGCTCGTCGTTCGCCGGCGCGCGCAACATCGTGTCGCCGCCTTGCTTGGCGCCGGCACATGGAGATGGCAGAACCTTCCTGAAGACCTGTCCCGTTTCGAGCAACTTCCTGCAGAACTTTTTGCGAACATTATCCAGTGGCTTACCGCCCTGGAAGATGACCGCCCTGTGCGCATATATCCTGTCCGGGATGTCTTCGGAGGTGGAGAATCGGTTCAATTTTCCGGTCAAGTGTACGACGAAAGCCTTAATCCCGTCCCGGACGCGTCCGTGGAGATTCGGTTGATCTCGCCGGATGGCGTGGAGTTTCCCTATTTTATGCGCGCGATAGGGAGCGGGCGGTACACTTTCGATGCGGGAGCGTTGCCCGAAGGCGCCTATGCCTGGACAGCAGAAGCGCACAGAGGGGAAAAAGTTCTCGGTTCGGATCGCGGAGAGTTTGTGGTTGGATCGTTGACCCTGGAATATCGGGAACCGGGAGCAGACGCTACATTGATGCGGCAAGTCGCTCAGCGCTCAGGGGGTGTTTTGCTGGATCAAAGCCGCCCTGAGGCATTTATCGAGGTCCTCTCGACCTATCTGGAAGGAGCATCCGATACGATATCCCAAACGACGGAAGAGGATTTGCGTAAACAGCCTGTTCTTTTGCTACTCATTATTGCGCTTCTTGCCGCGGAATGGTTTTTCCGCAAACGGAACGGGATGGTTTGAAGAAGATGAGCGTCATAGCGGACATTCCTTCCATGGATGTTGCGGACCTTGCCGAAACAGGCCCGGAGCCGGTTGCATTCGCGGCGTTCCTGCGCGACATACGGCGGTATATTCATCAGCATCCCGAACTGGGCTTTGAGGAGTATCGCACCAGCGAATTCGTTCGCAGCATTCTCGAGCAGCACGGGTTGGTTGTAACAGGCCCCCTGGCCGGTACCGGCTTATACACGGATATCGAGGGAGCACACGACGGGCCTGTCATTGCGTACCGGGCGGATATGGACGCATTGCCCACCGCCGATGCAAAATCCGTGGAGTATGCATCTCGCAATTCCGGAGTGGCCCATCTATGCGGCCATGATGCGCATACGGCGGTTGCGATCGGCGTAGCGCTCATCCTGCATCGAAACAGGGAGCATCTCCGCGGCACGGTCCGCGTACTGTTTCAGCCGAACGAGGAAGGTACGCCGGGAGGCGCGGTGAATATGATCCGGGATGGAGTTCTTGACGGCGTGCGGAGTATTTATGCAATCCACGTCGATCCCTCGCTGGAGACGGGCAGGTATGGCGTGCTGAGCGGCCCTATTACGTCGTCCAAAGACCGGTTTCGCATATGTGTAAAGGCATCAAGCACCGGTCATTCGGCGCGTCCCCATGAAGTCGTGGATACCATCTGGGTGGCCAATCGGATCGCGAACGCGCTTTATCATCTTGTTGGGCGTTTTACGGATGCGCGCCAATCATCCGTTCTGACGATTTGCCGGTTTCATGCCGGGGATGCGTACAACGTGATCCCTGACGAGGCAGAATTGGGGGGCACGATCCGCACCACGGACGCGAAGGAGCGCACGGCTATAAACCAGCGCCTGGAACGTACCGCAAACGAACTTGCCCGTTTGTACGGGGTCGAGGCGCACATCGACATAGAGGCAGGGGCGCCTGCCGTGAACAATGATTCTCGACTAACGAAGCATGTAGCCTCCGTTATCCGGTCCTTCTGCGGAGAGGAAGCCGTCTTTCATATCCCTCTTCCCAGCATGGGGTCGGAAGATTTCGGACACTATCTGGCGAAAATACCCGGAATGCTTCTCAGGACAGGTACCCGTTCCGGCCCGGAGAGTGCGTATCCTCTGCACAGCGATCGCTTCGATATCGACGAGGGCGCTATGGCCCCCACCGCAACGCTGATGGCCCATGTACTCCGGATCCATCCGGAGCAGGGAGCCGGTTGATTTCACGGGCTGAAGAAGCTTCCCGGAAGGTTACAAGGTTACGTTTTGGAACTCGCTGTGTCTTAAGGGGCCGATTCCATCCCCGCGGTCCCATGCGAGCCCTTTTCTTTATTCTTGTTCCTTTCGGCTTGGCAATATGCCTGTACGTCTTGCCCATCCATGCTCAGTCCCTTCAAGGCAGGTCCGCCGCCGCGGGCTACATCGATATCGGCGCCCCGGCGCCTCCGCAACCTGGAGACATTGTTATCAATGAGGTATATCCCCGCCCCTTTTCTTCGGGTTCGGAGTTTGTCGAACTGTTCAACCGCAGCGTGCACACATTCGATCTCCGCAACTTGACGATCCGGGATGCCTCGTCCCTCCCGTTTCCACTTTCCGGAGAAGCATCGGCATTTCTTCCTGGAACGTACACGGTGCTCGTTGCGGACGAAATCGCTTTTTCCGATCGTTTTGTCGGAGTTCCATATATCGCGCCGGCTCGCTGGGCAAGCCTGAATAATGGGGGCGACGCCGTGATTCTAGAATCCGGCGGGGTAGTTATCGATTCGCTTTTTTACGCCGGGAGCACGGTGGAAGCAGGCCGGTCCCTGGAACGCATCGATCCGGGCGCTCCGTCGGATCCGTATAATTTCGCCGTATCTATCGATACTTCCGGAGCCACGCCGGGGGCGGAAAACAGCCTCTACGCACCGGATGCATCCGGTCCGGCATTGTCTTTCGCCAAAGTTTTCGACGATACCCGGCTCGATCTTTATTTCAATGAACCCGTACGGACCGGGACTATTTCTCCTGCCTCTATCCGACTGGAAAACCTTGTGGCCCAGGAGGTGCAAACGTTGGGCCCGGACTGGCTACGCGTGTTTTTCGCGGGTTCCGTAACGGGTGCATCGGTGGAGGTCGAGCAGGTATCCGATCTGCGCGGGAATGTTTCGGAAAAAGTATCGGCGCCGATTTTCTATCGGCCTGCTCCACGGGATATCGTTGTGAACGAAATTTTGTACGAACCGCTTACAGACGATTACGACGGGCTTGCAAACCAGGCGGAATTTGTTGAGCTCGTGAACCGATCTGCTCGTCGCATTTATCTCGACGGGGTATATCGGACTCGTGACCCCGACGAATATGGAGACGCCGACACGGTCCATGTTCGAGAGCGGTTTATCGGGCTGGATCCCGGAGAATATCTGCTTTTTGCCGCCGCAAGTATGGAGAACGCAAACGCTTCCGTGGTTACCGGCAAGGGGCTTACCCTGCTGAACGAAGGCGACCGCATTCGTATGCACCGGGAAGACGGCGAGGTGCTTGACGACGTACGGTACGATCCTTCGTGGCATCATCCGGATATTCTGGAAACCAGGGGTATTGCGCTGGAGCGGATCGACGTGGATGCACCTGGCGATAAGCCTCAAAACTGGACCAGTTCGGTGGGACCGGGCGGCGGAACGCCGGGGCTGCCCAATTCGATACGTATTGCCGATAAAACCCTGTTATCGGAAAAGGGGATACATGTTGCACCGAATCCTTTTTCCCCGGACCGGGACGGTGTAGACGATATCGTTCGCATCAGGTGTACCTTCTCCTCCGACATATCCAGAATCCGGGCCCTTGTGTTCGATCTGGCAGGAAACCAGGTGCGGCAATTGGTCGCATCCCGGCTCGTTGCGGAATCCGTCGAGTTATTGTGGAACGGTCGGGATGATGCAGATCGCCGCCTGCAGACCGGTATATACATTGCTTTTGTCGAGGCCTACGACGCCCGGAACAATGTCATGGATGTGCTCAAGGCGCCCATCGTACTTGCCCGCCGATATTGATGTCGTGCCTGCACATGGAACCGCCCCCACAGCCCGTCGTTCACCCCATGAGAGGCTGCTCTTTCTTACACGCTTCGTTCAGGTTACGAAAACGCCTCCGGATCATGCCGGCCGACGGGACCAACACCCATACCACAATGCAGTCTGCACCCATCGCACTCAGCGAGCGTGCTGCAGGAGAGATCCGCAAGATTATGTCCACCAAGGACATCCCTGAAGGGTTTAACCTGCGTGTGGGTGTTCGAGGAGGCGGTTGCTCCGGTATGAGCTATATCCTCGGTTTCGATAAAATGCGCGAGTACGACACGAGTTTTGTGATAAACGGCGTCACCGTGTACATGGATAAGCGTCATGGATTGTATCTTATGGGTACAACGGTGGATTACCATGATGGCTTGAATGCACGGGGGTTCACGTTCGAAAACCCTAATGCGACGCAAACCTGCGGGTGCGGGTCCAGCTTTGCCGCGTAGTCTCGTTTTATAACATGGAAGGCAATTTCTCCAATCGCGTCAGAGATGTTATCAAGGACAGCCGGCAAGAGGCGATACGGCTGAGCCACGATTACATTGGTACGGAGCACCTTCTCCTCGGGATTATCTGCGAGGGCGAGGGCATTGCCGTCAAGATTCTACGCAGCCTCGGTTGCGATTTGTTAAAGCTCAGAAAGGCGGTCGAGGATACGGTCCGCGGTGCGGGTGGAGCGCTTGCCGCAGGCAACAATATTTCGTTCACCAAACAAGCCGAGAAAGTTCTTAAGATCACCTATCTGGAGGCAAAGATATACAAGAGCGATATTATAGGCACCGAGCATTTGCTGTTAAGCCTTCTTCGTGACGAAGAAAATGTTGCGGCGCGGATTCTGCAACAGGGGTTTTCGGTAACGTACGATGCCGTACGGGCCGAATTGGACTCCATCATTGGAGGAAAAATACCTGCAACCGGTGGTGGGCCGGAGCCTTCGCTGCCTGAAGGACACGGAAAAGCGCAACGCAAGATGGAAAAAAGTAAAACGCCGGTGCTGGACAATTTTGGCAGGGACCTGACGAGGCTGGGCGAAGAGTCCAAATTGGATCCGATCGTGGGCAGAGAAAAAGAGATTGAGCGTGTTGCACAGGTGCTCAGTCGTCGCAAGAAGAATAATCCTGTACTGATCGGCGAACCGGGCGTTGGAAAAACGGCTATTGCCGAGGGGCTTGCCATACGTATTGTTCAGCGCAAGGTCAGCCGTGTGCTCCATAACAAACGCATTGTAACGCTTGATTTGGCTGCACTTGTTGCCGGCACCAAATACAGGGGACAGTTTGAAGAGCGGATGAAAGCGGTAATGAACGAGCTCGAAAAGAGCCCGGAAGTTATTCTTTTTATCGATGAGCTGCACACCATCGTTGGTGCAGGCGGAGCTTCCGGCAGTCTTGATGCATCGAATATGTTCAAACCGGCGCTTGCCCGGGGCGAGATCCAATGTATCGGTGCTACGACGCTCGACGAATACCGGCAATATATCGAAAAGGACGGTGCGCTTGATCGACGTTTCCAGAAAATCATTGTGGATCCTTCCACAACCGACGAAACGATCGAAATTCTTCGTAACATCAAGGGCCGTTACGAAGAGCATCACAATGTTCTTTATTCGGATGAAGCCCTCCTTCTTGCGGTCAATCTCAGCGACCGCTACATCACGGACCGCTTTTTGCCCGACAAAGCCATTGACGTGATGGATGAAGCAGGTGCGCGCGTCCACCTCGCCAATATCCGTGTACCTGAGGATATTGTTCGCCTCGAAGAACAAATTGAAGTCGTCAGGAACAAAAAGAACCGTGTCGTCAAGAGCCAGCGTTTCGAGGAGGCGGCTCGGTTGCGCGACAAGGAAAAGAAAATCGATAGCGAGCTTGAAGAAGCCAAACGGGAATGGGAGCGCAAAGCCGAGGCGGAAGTGCATGACGTGACCGAAGAGAATATCTCTCAGGTCGTGGCCATGATGACAGGTATTCCGGTCGATAAAATTTCCCAGCCCGAACAGAAGAAGCTTATCGGCATGGACGATGCGCTTATGAAGCGTGTGATCGGACAGGACGAGGCCATTCGGAAACTGTCGAGCGCCATACGTCGCACCCGAGCGGGTCTCAAAGACCCCGGCCGGCCTATCGGCTCGTTTATTTTCCTCGGGCCGACCGGCGTTGGCAAGACCGAATTGGCCAAGGTACTTACGCAGTATCTCTTCGATTCGGACGAAGCGTTGATACGTATCGACATGTCCGAATACATGGAAAAATTCTCTGTCAGCAGGCTGGTCGGCGCACCTCCCGGGTATGTTGGCTATGAAGAAGGCGGCCAACTGACGGAAAAAGTCCGCCGCAAGCCGTACTCCGTTGTTCTTCTCGATGAGATTGAAAAAGGGCACCAGGATGTGCTCAACATTTTGCTACAGGTGCTTGATGACGGTGTACTTACAGATGGGCTTGGACGCCGTGTCGATTTCCGGAATACGATCATTATTATGACATCGAACATCGGAGCTCGGGACATAAAGAACATTGGCAAGGGTATTGGCTTCTCCCAATCGGAAGAGACGTTCAATTACCGGACTATGAAGAGTACGGTGGAAGATGCTCTGAAGCGCGTATTCAACCCCGAGTTTCTGAACCGGGTGGACGATGTGATCGTTTTCCATTCGCTTGAGAAAAAACACATCTTCCTTATCATCGACATCATGGCGGACGAGTTGCTCGACCGGGTTAGAGAACTCGGCATCAAAGTGGATATCACAAAGTCGGCCAAGGAATTTCTCGTTCGGAAAGGGTTTGATGTGAAGTTTGGCGCTCGTCCATTGCGGCGTTCTATTCAGAAATATGTCGAGGATCCGCTGGCCGATCACATTCTTGGTAAAAACCTGGGAGAAGGCGATACCATCCGTATCACTGCGAGAAACAAAAAAGACACTGACGCGCTATCGTTCAGCATAAGGAAAAACAGAACATCGAAGGCCGGGCAGTCGGATGCGGAAGTTGCTGAGGCGCCGCTGAATGACGGAGCGGAAAACAAAGATATTGCCTCCTCGAGTCTTGACGGGAAACAGGAAAAAGAAGTCGCGAGAGAATAGGTTCTTTTTGCTCAATCTTGTGAGCGCGTATAGATTTGTCGTTTGCTCATGCAAAGCGTTGCCATCATTGGCGTCGGCCTGATCGGCGGATCTCTTGGCCTCGTATGGAAAAAACAGGCGCAGGACATCGAGATCATCGGCTTCGATCAACCTGCCACACTTGATCGGGCGATAGAAATCGGCGCCCTTGACCGGGCGGCATCCTCGCTGGAGGAGGCGATTTCCGGCGCCGATGTCATTGTATTGGCTACTCCCATCCAATCTATTCTGGAATTACTGGAACAGGCTGCGCCTTATGTCAAGCCTGGCGCCATTGTTACGGATGTAGGTTCCGTAAAAGGCCCTGTTGCAGACTGCGCCTCGAAAGTGTTGCCCTCGGGTGTCTTGTTTGTAGGCGGGCATCCCATGGCTGGCTCCGAACGCCGGGGAATCGGCCAGGCAGATGCGTTGTTATTCGAAAATGCGGCCTATGTGCTTTGTCCTCCGGACCACATGGATGCTTCGGTCGTGGCGCTGGAGTATGCCTCTTTCGTTACCCTAATTGAAGCTACGGGTGCTCGTCTTATTGTACTCTCCCCTGCCCGGCACGATCGCATTGCAGCGTTTGTCAGCCACCTTCCCCAGTTGCTTGCCGTTGCGCTAATGAACCATGTAGCGAGCGAAAACGGGCACAACGACGCCTTTCTGCAACTTGCTGCCGGTGGGTTTCGGGATATGACCCGCATTGCCTCCTCCCCTTTCGATGTGTGGAGCGACATTCTGAAAACGAACGATGCTTGCATCCTGGAAGTGCTTGATTCGTTTGCCCGGCGAATAGAGGCCCTTCGCCGGGAGGTTGCCGGTAGAGATATGGAAACATTGCAGAATCGCTTCATAGATGCTCGCTCTACGCGGGAAACGATACCCCGCAACACAAAAGGATTTCTACACCCGCTTGCGGACGTATATGTCTATGCAGAAGACCGCCCTGGCGAGCTGCTCTCGATCACCAGGATACTCTATGAGGCATCGTTGAATATCAAGGATATTGAACTTCTCAAAATACGCGAAGGCACCGGAGGCGCTTTCCGTATTGGCTTCGCGGAAAACGCCACGGCTACAGCTGCTACCGAAACACTGACTCGTGCAGGCTACACCGCCTGGCGCTTGTAACACGAACATTTATGGCATCTACCGAATCCGTATCTCTTCGAAAAACTCCGCTTTACGATCGGCATATTGCGCTCGGTGGGCGCATGACGCCATTTGCCGGCTACGAAATGCCGCTGCGCTATACGGACGGTATCCTTGAAGAGCATCGTGCGGTTCGCCGGGAGGCAGGCCTCTTCGATGTCAGCCATATGGGAGAAATCCTTGTTCGCGGTCCTCACGCCGCCACTTGCGTACAATATCTGGTCACAAACGAAACGATGTCGCTTGAGGTCGGACAGGCCGTCTATACCTGTATGTGCCGGGAAGATGGCGGTATTGTTGATGACTTGATCGTATATCGCCTTGCCAGGGAGGAATACCTTTTAGTGGTCAATGCTGCAAATCGCTACAAGGATTTCATGTGGATGATCCGAAATAACCCGGCGAAGGCGATCATCGAAGATATATCCGACGGGATTGCATTGATTGCTGTACAGGGCCCCCGCGCGTTGGCCATTGCAGAAGCCGCAATCGGGGAAGATATGCATGACTTGAAGCCGTTCCGCTTCCGACGTACCTCTGGCGGATGCTTTGCGAGCGCGCGTTTTGCTATTGTGTCGGCAACGGGCTATACCGGAGAGGCGGGCGTCGAGATATACTGCGATGCCGACGTGGCCGGATCCGTCTGGGATACGATCCTGGAGGCCGGGGCGGACGAGGGGTTGAAACCGGCTGGATTGGGCGCACGGGATACTCTTCGTATGGAAGCGGGCTTGCGCCTCTATGGAAACGATATTACAGAGGAAACGAACCCTGTCGAGGCCGGCCTTAGCCGATTTGTACGGATGAACAAAGAAGATTTCATTGGGAAATCCGTGCTGAAACGTGTACATGCGGAAGGTCCGTCCCGGAAACTGGTAGCGTTTGTAGTCCAGGATCAGGGGGCCATTCCAAGGAGTGGGCATAGTATCTCGACCCCGGCGGGCCCGGGCACGGGCGTTGTAACGAGTGGGACACAGTCGCCAATACTCGGACACGGTATCGGTCTGGGATATGTGCCCAACGAACCTGCCTGCACAATATCGGATTCCCAAATAAGTATAGCCATTCGATCCCGCACTATCCGTGCGCTCGTTAAGAAGCCCCCCTTGCATAAAATTTGAACCGCCTGTCGGCATTGCGGTAAGACAAGAATTATTTTCCGGCGCTTTGCGCATCATTGTGTTCCTTACCTGATAGGCCGTTGTATCTCATGAACACGGAAGTATTTATTACTGGCCAATTCGTACCGGAAGAAAAAGTGAAGGATCACACAGTGGTCGTTATCGATGTGCTCCGGGCTTGCTCGACGATCGTGACGGCAATGTGCAACGGCGCCCGGGACGTAGTTCCGGTGCCGGATCTGGATCACGCAGTAAAAATTGCCTCGAACCTCGATCAGGCAAGTTATCTGCTTGGCGGCGAACGCGGCGGTTTCCCCATCGACGAGTACCATTGCGGCAATTCGCCCCTGGAGTATACTCGCGAGATGGTGCAAGGTCGGACTATCATTCTTAGTACGACCAACGGTACGGTAGCTATGCATAAGGGGCGGAATGCAAAGAATCTTCTGATCGGGTGTTTCCTGAATATCGATCGCATTGTCGAAGCCATCCGCGAGTCAGGCAATGACCTGACGATCATTTGTGCAGGCCAAAAACACCGGGTATCACTGGAAGACACACTTTGTGCGGGGTATATAATAGATCGGCTGTGGGATGGACGACGACCTGACCGTGTTTCCGATACGGCGCTCATCGCCTTTTCCTTATACGACCGCAATCGCATGTATCTGGACACCACCCTGCGACAGGGCAGCCATGCCAAATGGCTTGTATCGCAAGGTTTTGAAGACGACGTAGAATATTGTTTTCAGTTCAATACCTTTCCTGTCCTTCCCTATTACCGGGAAAACCGGATTGTGCTGGATAAATAAGGGCTTTCACCTGCCATAGTATCCTGTAACCGACGTTCGAAGCTTTGCCCGTTCGTGCGTATCACCCGCGCCTCGTCTCGGCATTTGTGGTTTTTTCTTCGGCGCGCAGTACCTTGAGTAATGGCTTTACTACCCGGCAAAAAACATAATCGGAGGAGGGTTTCCGGAAAAAGCATTCAAGGTGCATCCGTTAACCGTATGCATGAAGTGCTTGGCCTTGTCGTTATGACGTTGGCCTTTCTTATTGGGCTGGCGCTGGTTACTTACGATCCTTCCGATGACGCTATTTTACGGGGTAGTACGCTGAGCGATGCATTTATTCCTGGAGAAAATCAGGTGTCGAATGCTCTCGGTCTGGCGGGTGCATGGATCGCTCGCCTTCTCGTACTTCGTTTTCTCGGCTATCCGGTGGTACTTCTGTCAGGATTGCTATGTATGGCGGGGTATCTACTGTTACGGCGGCGAATAACCGGCAAACTGGTTTCTATAGGCGTTCTGGTTTTTATCGTCACCTTCACCCTGGCCAGCCTTTTGGGTTGGGTCGCGCTCGTTTTTGAGGCAGAACTTGCATTCTGGAGCGGGAGGCTTGGTCTTGGCGTGGCCGGGTGGCTCCAGCATGTTTTTGGTACGATCGGATCGGCAGTGCTCCTCGCAATGTCTCTTGCGATAGCTGTCCTGCTGCTCGTGGACCATGATCTGCAGCGCATGTTCGATAAGGTCGGATCCTGGGCGGGCTCGGTAAAAGCTGCCGCTGGACGCCGAAGGGTCGCACTAGAAAAACGTGTGGAAGTACGTCGCAAAGCGAAACGAGCAAAGCGGAAAACGGGGGATTCCGAAGACGAACCCCCCCGCGAGCCTTTACAAACGGCATCCCCGCAGTCTTCCGGCAAGACGCCTGCCCCCATCCCATCGGGCCCGCACCGTGCGTTGAATGATACTTTTCACCGCATGGGGCCTTCTGCCCAAAGTGCAGCGCATGCTCCGGCTACGGAAAGAGATATTGAAATACATGTCCAGCAGCGCATCGAGGAGGAGCACACCGATATAGTAGAGCGACAGGTAGACATTCCCGATGAGAAGCTCGCAACCCGGTATCGTTTTCCGACCATTGCTCTACTGGACGAACGCGATGCCGATGAAGTGCCGATCGACTACGAGGAATTGGAAGAAAACAAGCGAATTCTGCTCGATAAACTCGATACGTACGGCATTGAAATACACGAGATCAATGCGATCGTTGGGCCGACCGTTACGTTGTACGAACTGACGCCGGCCCCCGGCGTGAAGATAAATCGCATCACAGCCCTAGAAAACGATCTCGCTATGGCGATGGCTGCCGGAGGTATCCGGATCATTGCACCGATTCCCGGAAAATCCGCCGTGGGGGTTGAAATCCCGAATCGGCGTCGCGAACTCGTTCGGATCCGTGATGTCGTAGGTACTGCACGATTTCGTGATTCCGAGATGGAACTGCCTATACCGATCGGAAAAAGCATTGAAGGCGAAGTTTTCATAACGGATCTGGCGAAACTTCCCCACTTGCTTATTGCAGGAGCGACGGGGTCGGGCAAATCGGTGGGGCTCAATACGCTGATTACCGGATTGATGTACGCATGTCACCCCGCCAATTTGAAGTTTGTAATGATCGATCCCAAAAAGATCGAGTTGCAGCAATACAAATACATGGTTGACCACTATGTAGCCATGCCGGAAAACAGCGAGGAGCCGATTATCACCGACGTGGATCAGGCGCTGGGGGTGCTCAAATCCTGCGAGCGCGAGATGGAAATACGTTACGATCTGTTTTCTGCAGCCCAAGTCCGCTCTATCAAGGATTACAACAAAAAGGTTCATGCCGGAAAACTGGAGGAAGAAGATACCTTCACACATTTGCCTTATATAGTTTTAATAATAGATGAGTTAGCAGACCTTATGATGTTGGCAGGCAAAGACATAGAGGCACCTATAGCACGGCTCGCCCAGATGGCGCGCGCCGTAGGTATACACCTTGTACTTGCCACGCAACGCCCGTCTGTCGATGTCATCACCGGGTTGATAAAGGCGAATTTTCCTGCCCGCATTGCCTACCAGGTTGCTTCCAAGGTGGATTCCCGCACGATCCTCGATCAGAACGGCGCAGAAGGTCTTGTAGGTAACGGAGACCTCTTGTATATGCTCGGAAGCAGGTCGGCTCGCCTGCAGGGGCCGTTCGTAAGCTCCGAAGAAGTGGACCGCGTGGTGGATTTTGTTGCACGTCAAAAGGGTCCCGGCCCCTATATGTTGCCCCCTTTCGGAGATAACAGCAGGGCGGGTAATCCTTCCGGCATAGATGATATAGATCCGTTCTTCGACGAGGCGGCCCATATTATCGTGCGCGCTCGCCAGGGTTCGGTTTCACTTCTGCAACGCAAACTGTCCGTCGGGTACACTCGAGCCGCCCGTATTGTGGATCAACTCGAAACGGCGGGTATTGTGGGCCGGTTCGTGGGGTCCAAAGCGCGTGAGGTGCTTGTCGAATCCGAGGAAGAGTTGGATGCGTTGCTCGCAGACATCAGGAATTCGGGCAGGGTATAGGATACTCTGAACTTCGCGGACTTAATCAGAGTATCCTGTAGGGTTCATGCCGTCTTTTCCGAAAGAAGTTTTTCCTGTAGTGGGGATTCTTGGTGGTGGGCAACTGGCCCGGATGACTGCGTTCGCAGCCATGCGAATGGGTTTCGAAGTACGCTTTTTGCTCCCGGAAGCAGCCGGCTCCGTGCAAGGGCTGGGGCAATCCTTCGTGGGTGACTGGACCGATGCCGACGTACTGCGCGATTTTGGAGCTACTTGTGCCGTGGTGACGGCTGAAAGCGAATGGGCGCCGGTAAAAGAAGCCGAGGCCGCTTTGCAGGGCCATGTGCCCGTTCGTCCTGCTTCTTTTACCCTCGACATTATCCGACACAAGGGTCGCCAAAAAACCTGGCTTCGGGACGCTGGACTACCCACCCCCCGCTTTGCATGTTGCGCCACGCCGGAAGAGGCCATCGCGGCAGCGGACCGCTTCGGGTATCCCGTACTCGCAAAAAAATATACGCATGCGTACGACGGGTACGGTAACGAGACAGTCCGTTCGGCAGACGAGCTGCGGGTAGCGTGGGAGCGCCTTGCGGCAGAAGACGGCCTGTTAATAGAAGCTTTCGTTTCGTTCCAGAGAGAACTTTCAGTGCTTGTGGCCCGCAGGCCCGGAGGCGAGTATGTCATCTATCCCGTTGCGGATACCGAACAGCGCAATCATCGTTGTTACGCGGTAGAGGTTCCTTCCCGCATCGAAGACGCCGAGGCCGACGAGGCGTGCCGGATAGGGCTTGCCGCCGTGGAAGCAGTGCAGGGAACGGGACTCGTTGCCGTTGAACTTTTTCATACGGAAGACGGAAGCATCCTGATTAACGAGTTGGCCCCGCGGCCGCACAACACGGGACACTACTCTATCGAGGGCAGCTATACGTCGCAGTTCGAGAACCATGTCCGGGCCGTGCTGGATTTCCCTCTGGGAAACCCGGAACTGCGCACGCCCGTAGCGATTATGGTGAATGTATTCGGAACGCGTGACGGAACAGCGTCTTCTGCAGGGCTGAATGAAGCGCTTGCGGTTCCTGGCGTGGCCCTGCATGTGTACGGCAAACCGATTGTGAGGATGCATCGTAAAATGGGGCACGTTACCGTTACCGGCAACGACCGTGTCGCTGCGCGTCGCCTTGCCGAGACGGCTGCTACGCACCTTCGCTTTTAGACACTACATCACTTCTTACCATGGTCCTTGTAGGCATCGCAATGGGTTCCCTGTCGGATCTGCCCGTCATGGCCGAAGCGACAGAAGTACTGCGCACTCTGGGCATATCGTTCGAGATCCGTGTCCTTTCGGCCCACCGTACTCCACATCGCATGGCGGAATATGCGTGTACGGCGCATGAACGCGGCGTCAAGACTATCGTTGCGGGAGCCGGGGGAGCTGCCCACTTGCCAGGGATGATCGCTGCCTATTCCCCTCTTCCCGTGATTGGGGTTCCTGTACCCGGGAAGAAAATGGACGGCCTGGATGCATTGTTCTCGATCGTGCAAATGCCTCGAGGTGTCCCCGTCGCTACCGTAGCGATCGGTGGAGCAAGGAATGCCGGATTGCTGGCTGCGCAGATTATAGGCGCTTCCAACAAGGATGTGCTCGACAGGATTGTCGATTACAAGGCAGGGATGGTGCATCAGGTGGAGGAAATGGATGCCTCCGTCTCTGGCGCGCTTGAAGATCTTCTCAAGGGGGACGGCTGACAACGCCTGTTCTTTTCAGTCACCGGCACGACTTGGCCGATACGTTTTTCTTCAGCCTGTACGGGAAAACGCGGCGCCTCGTTTTATTCCAGAAAAAGGTCTATCGAGCGCTCGACGCTTTTCCCGCTCACGAGATCACGTACACGCAGCGTAAGGGTATATAGTCCAGGCGCCTGATTTGCAGCATCGAGGATAAGGTAGTTCGTTTCGTCGGGCAACGACCCCGAGCCGGGCACGCTCACCGATACGCCGCCGCTTGACCCAAAAATATTTTTCATGAACCGGGCTACGCCCCTTGCATCGTTTCTGGGCGCAAGACGGGCCTCCGTCTCGTACTGTGTTTCCCCGCCCTCGGTAAGCGTAAGCCGGTATATCTCAAAAAAGAGATAAACGGGCTGTCTGTGCGAGAACACGTTCCATGGGGCGGACATAATAGCAAAGCCTCCCCGGTGCAAGGTACCGCTTTCTGCATTCTCGGGATCGGCCTCTTCGATACCGTAGGCCAGCATCAAGTCGCTGACCTGAAGTTTGTCTTCTGTAAAATCAGGCACCTCAATGGCTCTGCGTTGCACGGCGACGGTGCCTCCGCTGGCCGTTTCAAACTCCATGGATACTTCATGCTGCCCTGGAGGCGCCGTCATAACCTGGCCTCCCACCCAGAGATGAGCTTCTTCGAAGGAGCGAATGCGATCGCCTCGAAGCCCGTATATCGTTTGTCGCCTTTCGATTAGGATGTCTCGGCGCTCGCCAACAAGAAACGCTCCGACCCGGGCAGCTATGGCTATGGTTTCCTGTTGAATTCCGTCTTCGGAAATCGGAATGCCGTACGACACATAGATATCCGCATCCTCCCCACTCCCCTTGAATGCGCTCGCCACAAACGGGATATCCACTCGCCGGCCCGGTGCTTCATATTCGTATCGTTCCGGAATCCGGGCGATCGTTTCCTTTGCGATGATCGAATAATCGTTCAGCCAGGCCGGAACCCCGGCAGACATATCCGAAGCGCTGGGAGAATATAACCGGAACTCTCCGTTACGGAACGGATCCTCGAATACGAACCGGAAATCGCCATAGTCCCATATGTTGAAGGTATTGGTTTCCGCCAGCATGTCGAAATCCCCGCCGAGGTGTGCCGTTCGTGGGGCAAAGTTCATGTCGGCCGGTGTTAATACGGATATGGGATCCGTTCGGGATGTGGGTGCGAGTCCGACATCTTTCACACCGGACGAACTGCCTGGAACAATAACGACATCTTTCTCGGGTGGTCCGTACCGCACCAGAATATGCCCTCGCTCCGTATCCCAGCCTCGCAGGTCGAGGGCTTCGCTACCGTACAGTAGATCAGCGTACACAAGTCGAGCATAGTGCTCGATCTTGCGTTCGTTCCAGGGCGTGAGATAGCGAGGATCCTTGCTTGTCCAGAATCGTGAGGCATATGAAACGGGATCCTCTTCGTAGAGCTTTTCTTCCTGAGGCAAAAGTAGTAAAGAGAGTGTTTCAAAGACGATTTTTTCCTCGTTGTCCATATACTGCAAGGCTGTCTCGAAAGAACTGGCGGCTCCTTCGGGATCGCCTCCGTATGCCTGACTCAATCCCGCATATAGCCATGTAGAAGAAGCTTCGGGGAAAAACGTATACATATTTTCAAGCATTTCCCGAGCCGCATCGTATTCCCCCTTCAGGGCATATATCTTCATGAGTTGACGATACACAGAGTGCCTGCGGGGATCGGACGTGAGGGCGCCTTCGAGATGTGCGACCGCACGTTCGTATGCCTGCTGCGCTCGTCGCGATAAATCCAGGACAGGCACTCCCTGTTCCTCAAGTTTTTCTACGTCGAAGCGGTCCGCGAGGAACACGTTGCCAGGATCGGAAGCGAACGCGGGGGTTGTCTGCTGAGGAGAAGCCCCCGTATCGTCGAAAGAATCGTCCGCTTCCCTTTCTTCTTGCAGAGGGGATTCCTGTGAAGCAAGCGGCGGATCGCCCAACGCCATAGCCTGGCTTCCGCGATACAAATTTCCGCTAAAGGTCATGCTCGGAAACATGATGGCATTACGATAACGCCAGAAATCGCGGATAAAGAGCGTTCCCAGTTCCTCGTGCGCGAACGCATTGGCTGGATCGATAGAAAGAACTTGTCTTGCGAGAGCGATTCGCTGCTGCTCGCGAAGGCGCTCTTGCAGGGCGCTCCGGGGCTTCCTGCGCAATTGCAGTAATCTGGCGACCAGATAATCGGGATTCTCCGGTTCGATCCGGATAGCCTCGTCCAGCGCATCCTCAGCCTTGCCCGGATCGGATAAAGGGGTTTCCGTATACAGACGGGCAAGCAAATAATGTGCTTCCGCCCGATCCGGATCCGACTCCGTTATACGTAGCAAGACCTCTTCGGCTTTGGCGTACGATCCTTCCTGGAAAGCCGAGAGCCCCTCCTCCATGTCGTGATCCGCCGATTGGGCGTATCCGGTATGCGACAGGAAAAAAAAGCCAAGAAGAAGGATGGTTGTGGAGGGGCGCATTAACAAGTAGAAGCGATGTAGTACTCGCAGCGGTCGGCGTACCCGGATACGCGATAAATATGTATCCCCGAGGTAATGGTTCCACTCAGGAAATGCCTTCTTCCTCTCTCAAAATGCGGGCGAATCGTCGTTTGCCCGCCTTGATCACGAACGAAGGGCCGACATGCACGTCCACTTCCATCCGCACATCAGAAATTTTCTCCCCGTCAATGGAGACGGCATGTTGCGCAATGAGGCGACGCGCTTCTCCGTTCGAACCCGTAAGTCCTGCCCGGGTCATCAGATCAAGAATACCCATGCGAGGCCCTTCATCCATAGCAAATCGGACGCTTTCCATGTTCTCCGGTACGTCTCCCCTGATTACGGTTTTCTCGAAGTGGCTCCGAGCCTGATCTGCCGCGTCGTCGCCGTAGTACATGCTCGCGATCGTCCACGCAAGCCGATGTTTCGTGTTTCGGGGTTCCCTCTTCGCAGCGGCTTTTATCGCCGGAAGTTCTTCTGTCGGTACGTTCGTAGCCAACTCGAACCATTGGTAAATAAGGTCATCCGGAATGGAAAGGGTCTTCCCGTACATTTCCTCAGGGGATTCCGAGATACCGATATAGTTATCGAGCGATTTGGACATTTTCTCGACGCCGTCCGTACCGGGAAGAATAGGCATCATGATGCATACCTGCGGCGCCATCTTTTCGGATTGCTGCACCGCCCGCCCTACGAGCAGATTAAATTTCTGGTCCGTGCCGCCCAGTTCGATATCCGCCCGGATCGCTACCGAATCCTGCGCCTGGGCAAGCGGATAGAGAAACTCATGGATGCCTATCGGCTCGCCGGACTTGTACCGCTTTTCGAAATCGTCGCGTTCGAGCATCCGGGCAACGGTATATTTCCCTGCCAGCTGGATCACATCGCTGAAGTTCAGCTTCTCCAGCCATTCCGAGTTGTAGACGATCCGCGTACGTTCGGGGTCGAGAATACGCGAGGCTTGTTCAAAGTAGGAGCGCCCGTTTTCTCTGGTTTCTTCGACGCTCAGCGCAGGGCGTTCTCGGGAACGTCCGCTTGGATCGCCGATCATTCCCGTAAAATCTCCTACGATAAGCACTGCCTGGTGGCCAATATCCTGAAACTGCCGCAGTTTGCGGAGCACCACCGAGTGGCCCAGATGCAGGTCGGGGCGGCTTGGATCGCATCCCAGTTTGACGATGAGCGGCTCGCCCGTCTTTTCCGCCCTGCGCAGTTTCTCGACCAAGGCGTCTTCCGGGACTATTTCAGCCACGCCACGCTCGATCAGCGCAAGTTGTTTGTCGATCGGAGGAAATTTCATGGGTTTCAATGCCGAACACGAGAAGCCCGTTCCATGCGGCGCTTTGCTTCCCGCTCGGCGACACTGGCCCGCTTGTCATGCAGTTTTTTCCCTTTACAAAGTCCGATCTTCACCTTCGCATACCCGTTTCTTACATAAACGGACAGCGGAATAATCGTATATCCCTTTTGGGCGCAAGCCTTTTGCCATTTAAGGATCTCTCGGCGATGCAGCAAAAGCTGCCTGGAGCGTACCGGCGAGGGCGCCGTTGAGGCATCGGCAAACGCATAGGGCGCAATGTGGCAATCCATCAGCTTCATCGTTCCATCCTCAACATGGCACCAGGCTTCCTGCAGGCTGATTTTTCCCTGCCGGACGGACTTTACCTCGCTGCCCCGCAACGCGATCCCCGCTTCGATCGTTTCCTCGACGTGGTATTCGTAATACGCCTTGCGGTTTTTTGCGACAGGAGTGATGTCTCCCGATGCTCTATCGTTTGGACGCGTCACGGATTTTCTCCTTGATACGCGCCGCCTTTCCGCGCCGGGACCGCAGAAAATACAGTTTTGCCCGCCGCACGCGCCCCTGACGAACACATTCAATCTTCGCAATTTTGGGTGAGTAGAGCGGGAAAATACGCTCTACTCCTACCCCATTGGATATCTTGCGTACCGTAAATGTCCGACCCGCCCCGGAGCCTTGTTCGGCAATGACAACGCCCTGGTACTGCTGGATACGTTCCTTATCCCCCTCGACTACGCGAAAGTGTACGTTCACCGTATCGCCGGGCCGGAATTTCGGCATGTCGTCCCGAACCTGGGTCGTTTCGACGAGATGTAATAGATCCGTAGCCATGGCGCTGTACCTCTAAATAGGATGATGTCTAAATTACGATGATGCCTGGTACGAACCAGGTTTCGGAATGCGGATTCAGTTTCCGGATAAATCCGGTCTTCGACGTTGCGTCAGGTGCTGTCGCTGTTGTTCTCTCCATCGGGCAATCTCCCGATGGTTTCCGGACCGTAAAACCTCCGGCACGCTCATACCCCGAAATTCGGCGGGACGCGTATACACCGGAGCTCCCAATAATCCGTCCTGAAACGAGTCGGACAATGCCGATTCGGCATCTCCCAGAACCCCTGGGATCAAACGAGTCATGGCATCCGTGAGAACGAGCGCCGGGATTTCACCGCCACTCAGGACATAATCCCCCATGGATATCTCCCTAGTAACCAGCGCATCCCGGATCCGCTGATCTACCCCTATGTAATGTCCCGCCAGGAGCACAACATGTTTCCGGAGAGACATTGCGGTAGCTGTCTCCTGCGTCAACGTTTCGCCATCCGGCGTGAGATACACGATCTCGTCAACGGATACATCGCTTTCCGCCCGAATCGCATCTATACATCGGAAAACGGGTTCCGGTTTCAATACCATGCCGGCGCCGCCTCCGTACGGGTAGTCGTCCACCTGTCGATGTTTATCCAGGGTGTACGTTCGGATGTCGTGAACCCGGACATCCACCAGGCTCTTCTCCGTGGCTCGCCGGAATACGCCGTGCTTCAGCATACCGGCAACCAACCCAGGAAGTACGGTGACAATATCGATGCGCACAGTGTATTTCCTGTTTATCCGTCAAGTAGTCCTTCGATAACGCGAAGGGTGATTTGTCCCGCCTGAAAATCAATGTTCACCACGAACTCAGGCACGGCCGGCACCATAGCCGAGGACTGCCGGTCGCGTGCAATAACAAGCATATCCTGTCCCGGGAACGCCAACACATCCTCCACAACGCCAATCCGGTCACCACTTTCTTCAACGACAACAAGTCCGATCAGATCGCGAAGATAAAATTCGTCTGCGTCAAGCTCGGGGAGCGCACCGACAGGAGCATAAAGTAAAGCGCCTCGCAATGTCTCGGCGGCTTCCCGCGACTCGATGGCTTCCAATTTGAGAATTACGAGCGGCCCCTTGCGGGCGTTTTGATAACGGACGCCCTGCACGTTCGTAAGAAGAGCCGTGTCGGGAGTCTGCCCGACATACATTGCCGATAATGCTTCGAATGTCGTTGGGTCGTCCGTTTCGGGGATTACCTTGATTTCGCCCGACAGCCCATGCGCCCGGTATACGCGTCCCAAAAGCAGGAGCGTATCGGTTCGGCCGGGGGTAGTCATAAGATCAATGAACGGGTACGGAAGAAGGCGTTATTTCTTCGGCTTTTTTTCTTCCGCCTTTTCTTCGGGAGCATCGTCTTCCACAGGGGTAGTCTCAGGCGCTTCCTGTCCCGCGGCGTCTACCCTCGCAGCAGGGGTTTCCTTTACAGTATCTTTCTGTTCGGCATCGCCGCTCGCGGACGCAGCCCCCTCTTCAGGAGTATCTGCAGACGCTTCCTGTCCCGCGGCGTCTACCCTCGCAGCAGGGGTTTCCTTTACAGTATCTTTCTGTTCGGCATCGCCGCTCGCAGACGCAGCCTGCTCTTTTTCAGCAGCTTCGGCAGCGGCTTTCTCTGCCTCCATACGTTCTTTGGCCACCTTCTTTTTAGCTGCTTCCGCCTCCAATCTTGCTTTTTCTTCTGCTTCCTTCCGGCGCTTTGCCGTGTCCGCTTCCTGCCTGGCCACACGTTTCTTTTCTTCGTCCAGCACATTCCGGCGGCGGATTTTCGGAGTTTCTTTCGCGGAAGTCGCCCGGTTTGCCGCATGTCGTTCGCGATGCTCCGTTACCGCCTGCAGGATCTCTTCTTCCGGCTTCCCTTTGAGGCGAAGGTGCCGCTCCAGTAAAATGCCCTCTCGACTCAGTAGATTACGTACGGTATCGGATGGCTGAGCTCCCTGCGCAAGCCAGTAATGGATCCGTTCAACGTTAAGATCGACCGAAGAGGGTTTAACGAGAGGATTGTAATTGCCGAGTTTTTCGATATAGCGGCCGTCACGTGCACGACGCGAATCGGCGGCGACTATAGTCCAGAGCGGAAGTTTTTTGCGTCCCATGCGACGCAAACGAAGTTTTACTGCCACGGTGTATGCCTCTTGATTCCGATGATTGATTAAGTGCGTTGCGTAGTGCGGAATTTTTTGCTTCCCCTTGCTGCAATAAAAGATGCTATGCCTGGCCCGCTAATCTGGCAAAGTCTACCGGCCTTTTTGCATCCGTCATGCGCGAAACGGTTTTCATCATCCTTTTCATGTCTTTGAACTGCTTGAGCAGTTGATTCACATCACGCACTTCTGTTCCACTGCCCCGCGCGATCCGCCGCCGGCGGCTTCCGTTCAGTATGGACGGATGGCGGCGTTCCTCAGGCGTCATAGAAAGGATAATGGCTTCAATCTGTGTGAAGGCGTTGTCGTCAATATTCACGTCGCGCATCTGTCGACCCATGCCCGGAAGCATCCCGACAATGTCGCTGAGCGATCCCATTTTCTGAATTCGCTGGAGTTGCTCATAGAAATCGGCCAGATCGAAATCCTGTGAACGTATCTTTTTACGTAGTTGCTCGGCCTGTCGGTTATCGAATTGCTCCTGGGCTTTTTCGACAAGCGAAACGACATCGCCCATGCCGAGGATGCGTCGTGCAATACGATCCGGGTGAAATGGCGTGAGGGCCTCTACCTTTTCCCCTATGGAGGCAAATTTGATTGGCTTCCGGACGACCGAGCGTATGGAGAGCGCTGCGCCGCCTCGTGTGTCTCCGTCCAGTTTGGAAAGCACGACGCCGTCAAAATCAAGACGTTCATTGAAAGCAAGCGCTGCCTGAACGGCATCCTGCCCCGTCATGCTGTCCACAACAAAGAGAATTTCATCCGGATCCACGGCGTGTTTAATGTCCGCCACTTCGGTCATCATCTCCTCGTCCACATGAAGCCGCCCTGCCGTGTCTACGATGACGATGTCGCGCGCGGTGCGCCGGGCTTCCCGAATGGTTTCGCGCGCTACGCGCACCGCATCCCGGGCAGGTTGCCCGTCCTGCATAATGGAATAAACCGGTACGTCAATGGAGCGGGCCAGCGTTTCAAGCTGCGCCACCGCTGCCGGGCGGTATACATCCGCCGCCGCCAGCAAAGGAGTGTTGCCCTGCTGCCTGAAATAGTGGGCAAGCTTTGCGCAGAAGGTCGTTTTTCCGGATCCTTGCAGACCGGCCACAAGAATGACCGTGGGGGGATGCTGTGCAAGGGCAACGCCTTTGTGATCGTCTCCGAGGAGCCGGACCAGTTCGTCGTAAACCAGTTTTACGAGTTGCTCTCCGGGAGAAACCGACGATAAAACGTCTTCCCCAAGAGCTTCGTTGCGAACGCGTTCCGTAAAATCGAGTGCAACCTGGTAGTTTACATCGGCCTCCAGCAGAGCGCGCCGGATGTCACGCATCATGTTCGCGACATTCAACTCGTTGATGCGCCCTTGGCCACTGACGCGCTTTAACGCGCCTTCAACCTTTTGCGAGAGGCTCTCAAACATGACGACGTGTGCTACACAACAATGGCTTGCGTATATAGAAAAAAGTTTTCATCGTAACAGATGAACGATGAAACCCGGGCGCTTGTTTATTTTTCAAGGATACTCTGATTAAGTCCGCAAGGTTCAGAGGCTTGCGAGGAGTGGGCTGGCAAGGAATGACGAAGCAATGTGGTAGGCCCCACATAATGAGGAATGACACGGCCAGCGTGCTTTTCGCAGTCTCCCGAAGGGCGCTTTACGCACAAACGTGAAGTGCTGAGCGAAGCGGTTTTGATCAGAGTATCCTTAATAGCCTAACAAGATATGAAATCAGAACACCCGGATCAACTTCAAGATCGTCGCTCCTGCCCCGGAATCTTCATGGAATTCTTCCCTACGCATACGCTATACACATGATCCCCCACCCCGACAAGGCAGCAAACGAGAAATCGAGGTTGCGAAAGCAGTTCCGCACCTACCGGCAGAGCCTGACGGAGGACAACTATGCGCGACGGAGCGCCGCTATGGTGGAGCGGATCCTTGCGCTTCCCGAAATGGACTGCGCCGGGTTCGTTTTTGCATACTGGCCGATGACCGGGCGGCGCGAACCGGACATCCGTTCGCTGATCGCCCGGCTCCGGGAGCAGGACGTGGCGGTTGCCCTTCCCCTGGTGCCGGATATCGACGTCCCATCCATGTACGCGGTGCGGTATACGGGAGAAGAGCCTTCTCTGGAGTCTCCCTGGGGGATTCCCCGTCCTGCGGGAAGCGAGCAGGCACCGACTCACCGGATCGATACGGTGATTGTCCCAATGCTTGGGGGCGCGCGGGATGGGCACCGGATCGGGTATGGAAAAGGGTATTACGATACCTTCCTGCAAGGTCTTCAGGCTATCCGAATCGGCGTGACGTATCAGGCCTGCCTGATTGATTCCGTTCTCTCCGAGCCGCACGATATCCGGATGGACATCCTGGTCACGGAGGAGGAAATTGTCCGAACGGAAACCCCAGTGTAACCTTGGGCGGTTTTGTTACGTACACGTAGTTGCCGAATTAAGGTCTTATGCGAACCGGACATCCGTTCGCTGATCGCCCGGCTCCGGGAGCAGGACGTGGCGGTTGCCCTTCCCCTGGTGCCGGATATCGACGTCCCATCCATGTACGCGGTGCGGTATACGGGAGAAGAGCCTTCTCTGGAGTCTCCCTGGGGGATTCCCCGTCCTGCGGGAAGCGAGCAGGCACCGACTCACCGGATCGATACGGTGATTGTCCCAATGCTTGGGGGCGCGCGGGATGGGCACCGGATCGGGTATGGAAAAGGGTATTACGATACCTTCCTGCAAGGTCTTCAGGCTATCCGAATCGGCGTGACGTATCAGGCCTGCCTGATTGATTCCGTTCTCTCCGAGCCGCACGATATCCGGATGGACATCCTGGTCACGGAGGAGGAAATTGTCCGAACGGAAACCCCAGTGTAACCTTGGGCGGTTTTGTTACGTACACGTAGTTGCCGAATTAAGGTCTTATGCGAACCGGTCATGCGTTCACTTATCCGCATTATCCGGCCCCGTCCAGTGACCGCCAACCTGGAAATTCATTTGCCTATTGCTGAAGGATATGCCTGAAGAAGAACCCCAACCCGTGGACCCCGGAACGCTATCGGAACAAGAAATGGAACGCTTCCTGTTCGAGGAAAGCGATACGGGGAGCAAACCGTTCTGGAATCTGCCCATGATAGCCGGGCTTTCCCTTATTCTTGTGGGCGCCGTCTATATCGTTCAGGAAATGGGTATCTGGCAAGGGTATAGCGTTCGCGCCCTTGCCGGGATGCTCCCCTGGATGGCAGGCATTCTGATTATCCTTCTGGGTTTTGGCGTGCTGTCATGGCGCCCCCGGAGGAAATACAAAGCACCGAAGCCAAGTAAGGCAAAACCCAGGAAAAAGGGCATGAAAAAACAGCTTGTGAAGTCCCGCGACAAAAAAATTGCAGGGGTCGCCGCCGGCATTGCGGAGTATTTCGACCTGGATCCTACGCTGGTTCGCATAGCATTCGTGATCGTTCTGATTTTTTCCAGCGGCCTCCCTGCGATTATTGCCTACCTGCTGCTCGCTCTTATTTTGCCGAGCCCGGACAAGGTCGTGACCGGACACAAAGCTGCCGGGCAAAAGGATGTTTCTCCGATCATGGACAACACCTGACGGCTGTTGCGCCTGTGCCGGATTCGCCCAATGCCTGCCAGGCGGATACCCTAAAGGCTGAGATCCGCTTCCCGGACGTTTCCGGCCAGCGTGATATGCAGTGAATCCGGGACGAATGTTTGTGTGATCGCTCGATTGACTTCGTCCACCGAAACGCTCTCCACTCTATCCGGAAATTCGTCGAGATACGCTATCTCGAATCCCTGTTCCACATTGCTGAGAAGCGTTTTCGCCAGCCCGAACGTAGTGGAAAGCCCCACCTTGAACGCTCCTGTTACCGTGGTTTTCTTTTCCTCGAGTTCTTCCGGGGTCACGCCGCCAGCGACAAAGTGGCGAATTTGTTTGACGGTTTCCTCTATCCCCCGTTGTACATATTCCTTCGACAGGGTTACCGCCACTTGCCAGTGCCCGTCGTATTCCGTGGAAACGCCCGACAGGGATGAACCGATGCCGTATGTCAGACCCATTTCGTCGCGAATGGTCTGCATCAGTCGCGCCGAGAAATTTCCGCCCAGCGCAAAATTGGCGAGAAAGGCCGGAATGTAACCGGGATCGTTCCGTCGTACCGCAAGGGCATGTCCAAGGCGTACATCCACATTTTCCTTATCGGGGATGGCAACGGTGGACACGCCGGGGTCGTGTTCTTCCGGCGTTTCTGCGAAATGCGGGGATGCATCGCGGGATGGCCATCCCGCAAAGTGATTTTCCACCGCTTCGTTCACTGCGCTCTCGTCCACATCTCCTACGACCACGAGCGTACATGCATTGGCGCCGAAATGTGCAGCATGATATGCCCGGACCTCGTCTATCGAGAGGCGTTGCAACTGTTCCAACCGCTCTTCGGATTCCTCTATATAGTTAGGGTGCGAAGCCCCGTATATTCGCCGCCGCAGCGCCCCGGATGCCTGGGCGCTCGTACTTTCCATCGAACGCTTGATAGATGCCGATATTCTGTCTTTTGCTTTGGCCAGTTCTTCCCCGGCCAGCAATGGTTCCCGCAATTGCAAAGCAGTCAGACCCAGCACTTCCTTAACGTCTTTTTTCAGAGCGCGTCCCGAGAAATCGATACGAAGCACATCGGACGAAAATGCCAGCTCCGCCCCCTTGTTTTCCAGTATTTCGGCCACGGCGAATCGATCCAGCGTCCCGGCGCCCTTGTCCAGCATGGATACGACCAGATGCTGCAGCAGCAACTCTTCTTTATTGCCCATGTCCGGGGCGCTATGGAACGAGCCGCACCACGTTACGACATTGTGGATGGGCGTACGCAACATGATGAGGCGGCAAGGGCCGATGAGGTGCTCGGAAATGCGCTCGGCGAAAGACGGCGTACGGGCCTGTCCCGATGGAGAAACACTCATGAGGAGGCCTCTCCGTCAGGGATATAGTATCCGGTCGTACAGGTATGCTCCACGAAATACTCGCGCGCGACACGCTGTATGTGTTTTCCGGTTACCCGATTGATGCGGTCCTGCATTGCGGTGTAAAGTTTCCAGTCTCCGGCAGCAATGGCTTCGTTGAGTTCTGCAGCGGCCGAAAACGAACCGTCCCGGCTAAAAGCTGCCTGCGCCTTGCGCTGGTTTCGGGCTCGCTGGAGTTCCTCTTCCGTGATTCCGTTTTCTTTGATCTCGTCGATCGTCGCATGAATGGCAGATTCGACTTCCTCGTGGGTTTTGTCCGGGGCCGGTCTTGCAAAAACATACGCGAGACCCGGATCGCAAAATCGGGAAATACCTCCCCAGGCGCTGGTCGTGAGCCCAGTGTCTGTCAACCGGCGATACAGGCGACCGTTCTTGCCGGCGGAAAGAATGGCGGAAAGCATATCGAGCGCATCCGTGTCCGCTTCCAGCCCGCGAGGCGATTTCCAGGCGACCATGACGGCTCCTTGCCAACCCGCCTGCCGTACGACCACGCGGCGCTCTTCCTCCTGGGCCGGTTCGCACACATGCATGGCGGGCAAGGCCTCTTCCGGGCTCGCGATTTGGCCAAAATGGCGATGCACAAGCCCCAGCGCCTCCGTTTTGTCAAAATCCCCGATGATGCTGACCGTCGCATTGTCGGGCCGGTAGTATGTATCGTAGAAATGCCGCAGCCCGTCGGGCGTCAGGCGCTCTACATCGTCTCTCCACCCTATCACGGGATGATGGTAGGGGTGTACTGTGAAGGCGGCAGCCCATACCGCATGGAAAAGCTTGCGGACCGGATCGTTTTCTCCCCGATCCAACTCGTTCAGGATCACGGTGCGCTCCCGTTCCATGTCCTCATCCTGCAGCAAAGCTCCCCGCATGCGATCCGCTTCTATTTCCACGGCAAGGGGGAGATGTTCTTCGGGCAGCATCTCGTAATAGTTCGTCCGATCCAGCCAGGTCGTGGCGTTGACGCGAGCTCCCACACGCTGCAACACATTGAACACAGACGTACCGGCCTGCTTGTTGAATCGGGCCGATCCCTTGAACATCAGGTGTTCGAGAAAGTGACAAGCTCCGGTGAGGCCCTCCGGCTCGTGGCGACTGCCTACCCGGTAGGTAATCATGAATGTTGCGACGGGAGCCGTGGCGTCCCGGAGCAGCAAGGTCTGCAGGCCGTTGCCCTCCAGACGGTATGCCTCAACGCCCCCCGACGTTTCCTCGAATGCGAAACCTTTTGGTATGTCCATCAATGTGCGTCGAGCCAATGGTCCCCTACATCCATATGTACTTCAATGGGCACATCGAGCGAAAGCGCCGATTCCATTTCCTGGCGAACTATTGTCCGTACCGCGTCGATTTCCTCCGGCGGCATTTCAAGGACAAGTTCATCATGCACCTGCAGCAACATACGCGCCGCGAGGCCTTCCCGCTTCAGCCTGCGGGCTATATTCACCATGGCGATCTTGATCATATCGGCTTGCGATCCCTGGATCGGCATGTTCACAGCGACACGCTCGGAAAAAGATCGCTGGGTTCGATTGCGCGAATTGATATTCGGCACAAAACGCCGCCGACCGAGGATCGTTCGAACGCATCCTCTTTCACGGGCTTCTTCGACGACCCTTTCGATATGGGCTGTGACCGCAGGATACGTCTTCAGATAGGTGTCGATCAACTCCTGGGCTTCTCCGACCTGACACCGCAGCCGCTGAGCCAGGCCCCATGCGGAAATGCCGTAGGGAATGCCGTAATTCACTTCTTTTGCTTTGCGACGCTGATCTTCATGTACTTCTTCAGGTGGAACATCGTATATCATTGCAGCTACAGCTTGATGTACATCTTTCTTCTGCCGAAATGCTTCGCTAAGCGCTTCGTCCCCGCTCATGGAAGCCAAAATACGGAGTTCAATCTGTACGTAGTCGGACGAAAGCAGCTTCCACCCTTTTTTGGCGACGAACGCCTTGCGAATCTCTTTGCCCTTATCCGTTCGGATGGGAATATTCTGGAGGTTCGGCCCCGCGGAGGAAAGCCTTCCTGTGGCGGCTACGGTCTGGTTGTAATTGGTGTGAATGCGGCCGGTGTCGGGATGGATCAACTTGCCGAGGCTGTCGACATAGGTGCTTTTCAACTTGGAAAACTTGCGCCATTCGAGAACCAGTGCCGGCAGGGGGTGCCTCGCTGCAAGGGTCTCCAGTACATCTTCTTTGGTGGAAGGGGCGCCTGTGGATGTTCTTGACACGATCGGCAGGTTCAACTTCTCAAACAGAATACCGCCGAGTTGGCGCGGGGAACCGATATTGAACGGTTCCCCCGCCTCTTTGTGGATTTTCTCCTCAAGATCGCGAATGTGGCCGCCCATCTCTTCGGAGAGCGCCGCCAGCATATCCGGATCGACCCGGATGCCGGTCATCTCCATGTCCGCCAGCACGCGCAGGAGAGGAAACTCAATCTGTTCCGCAATCTCCAGCAAGTCGTCTTCCTTGAGCCTTACGGCAAGGGTATCCGCCAAGCGCAAGGCGATGTCTGCATCCTCGCAGGCGTATGGACATGTTTTATCGGGAGGCACGTCCCGCATCGACAGTTGATTCTTCCCGGTTCCGATGAGGTTCTCGATCGGAATGGTCTTATAGTGCAGGAATTTCAGCGCCAGCGAATCGAGGCCGTGCGGCTCTTCGGGGGACAACAGGTAGTGCGCCACCATCGTATCGAAGAACGGGCCTTTCGTACGCATTCCATGCCGTTCCAGCGTGATGACGTCATACTTGACGTTCTGCCCGATTTTGAGCGCATTCCCGCGGAGAATTGGTTCAAGAAGAGCGAGTATCTCTGCCGTAGACGTTCCATCCGGCAGGGGCGTTGGGATATAGCAGCCTTTTCCGGCCTCTTGCGAAAAAGAAATGCCCACAAGAGACGCCCACATCGGATCGACCGAGGTGGTTTCCGTATCGAAGGCGAACCGGTCCACCGCCTGTAATTCTTCAACGATGGCCTGCAAGGTTTTCTTGTCGCTTATGAGACGGTAGTTCGCCGTTTCAGGGTCGTACGATACCAGATCGGAAGCCCCGACCGATTCTCCGGAAAAAAACGTGGGGCGAGGCGCTTCCTCCCTCTGCGTTTCCGGAACGTCCGCTGTGGTATGCTGCTCTTCTCCGGTCTGCACAGGCTTTTCCCCGATCTGCACAAACGCTCCGGCCTTCACTTTCCGGAAAAGTGTATTGAACTGGAGGTCGTTGAACAGGGAAAGCAATGCTTCGCGGTCCGGCGAGGACCGCACGAGTTGCGCCGGCGTTACGTCAAGTTCCACGTCCGTCTTGATCGTAACCAACTGCTTGCTGAGCAGGGCTTCTTCACGCTGGGTGAGCAGGCCTTCCCGGGCACGCTTGCCTTTCACTTCCTCCGCATGTTCAAGGAGCGTTTCCACGGAGCCGTACTCCCGGATCAATGCTCCTGCCGTTTTTTCGCCAATACCTTGTACTCCAGGCACGTTGTCGCTGGCATCCCCCATCAGTGCGAGCAGGTCGATGAACCGGATCGGCGGGAGACCGTATTTCTCCCGGAACGTATCCGCGGTGACAGGATCGAAGGCTTCTCCCCGGCGAGCGGGGCGGAACATGGAGATACGTTCGTCGAGAAGTTGCTGGAAATCCTTGTCGGGAGACACAATCACTACATCGGTCCCTTCTTTGGCGGCAAGTCGCGCCAGGGTGCCGATCACATCGTCGGCTTCAACCCCGGGGACCTCGATAACGGTCACGCCGGCAGCTTCCACAATATCCTTGATGCACGGAAGCGCTTCGGCAAGATCTTCAGGAATAGGACTCCGGTTTGCCTTGTATTCCTCGAACAGTTCGTCGCGGAACGTGCCTGCTCCGGGGCCTACGACATCGAAAACCACGGCCATATGGGTGATTCCGTGATCTTCGATCAGTTTCAGGAGTGTATTGGTAAAACCGTACGCCGCTGAAGTGTTCTGCCCCCGCGAATTCATGAGCGGCCTGCCGATGAACGCAAAATGGGCGCGATATGCCAGCGCCATAGCGTCCAGCAGATACAACGGACTGTTTTTTCGGGGGGTGTTCGCCCCGTTTTCCTGAGCCATATCAAGCTCTGCTATCTTTCATGGAGAGCGCCTGTCCGCGAAACCGCGCCGGACCCGTACTGTATAAAGCCCGGCGATGCATTTCGTTCTTCCCCCATGCATTCCCTGCGCCTTTCGTGGATCCGAAAGCTCTCCGAACACATCATAAACATATCCCTCGATCCGTGCTGGTTACCGGGGGAGCCGGATTCATCGGATCCAACTTCCTGCTCAGGATGGCGCCACGCTATCCCAAAGTACGGTTCGTGAATCTCGATTCCCTGACGTATGCAGGCAGCCTTATGAATCTTGCGCCGATCGAAAAGGCGGAAAACTATCTTTTTGCGCACGGAGACATCGCCGATCGGGATATGGTCCGTAACCTGTTCAGGGAGCATGCGTTTTCGACCGTAGTGCACTTTGCTGCAGAGAGTCATGTAGACCGGTCCGTTAAAGCTCCGCTTTCCTTTGTCCGAACCAATGTTTTGGGTACGGCGACCCTGCTGGAAGAAGCTCGAGCCGCCTGGACCCCCGACGATTTCGGAAACGGACGCTATCGTTTCCATCACATCTCGACAGACGAAGTATACGGAAGTCTTGGCCCTGAAGGCGCCTTTTCCGAAACGACGGCATACGATCCGCGATCTCCTTATTCGGCCTCGAAAGCTTCCGCCGATCATTTTGTGCGCGCCTGGGGGCAAACGTATGGCCTGCCGGTTGTCGTTTCGAATTGTTCGAACAATTACGGTCCCCGGCAATTTCCGGAAAAACTTGTGCCGCTCGTTATTGTCCGGGCCATGAAGGAAAACCGGATTCCGATCTACGGCAAGGGAGAAAACATTCGCGACTGGCTCTTCGTGGAAGATCATTGCGAAGCGCTCGAAACCATTCTGCTTTCGGGCGCCGACGGAGAAACCTACGGCGTAGGCGGCGAAACTTGTCGTACGAATCTGGAACTCGTACATATGGTGCTGGATAGAGTAGACCGGGCGCTGAATCGGCCGGAAGGCGCGTCCAGAGCACTCGTCTCTTTCGTAAAAGATCGCCCCGGTCACGATTACCGCTATGCCATGGACACCTCGAAAGTGCGAAGCGAACTCGGTTGGCGCCCTCGGCACGATCTTCTGCAGGGGATCGATACCACCATTGCCTGGTATCTGGAGAATGAGGAGTGGTTAAAGACCGTTCTCGACGAATCATGGCGTACATGGTATAACGAGCAGTATGCGGCCCGAACGTAACCCATCCTGTTATACATCCTGATTACATGTCCGCAGATCAACCTCTGAAGGGCGTTCTTTTAGCCGGCGGACTGGGAAGCCGTTTGTATCCGCTGACAAGGATTACCAACAAGCATTTGCTCCCGGTAGGCCGTTATCCGATGATTTTCCATCCGTTGGTGCGAATGCGTCGGGCGGGTATTCGGGAAGTGGCTGTGGTTACAAGCCCTGAACATATGGGAGATGTGGTGAACCTTCTGGGAAGCGGGCGCGATCTCGGGCTTGATCTGACCTTTCGTGTGCAGGACGAACCCGGCGGCATTGCACAGGCCCTTGCACTCTGTGCATCGTTCACGGCGGACAATCCCCTGCTTGTCATTCTCGGAGACAACATCATAGGAGAAGATATCGGTAATCAGGTTACCGCGTTTCGGCGGCAACTGGCGGCGGATGGCGCAGGAGCCCGGGTATTGCTAAAAGAAGTGCCCGACCCGGAACGCTATGGCGTCCCTCGTTTCGAAGGCGACCGGATTGTCGAGATTATCGAAAAACCCTCCGCTCCCCCAAGTAACTATTGCGTGACCGGCCTCTATTTTTACGACGCCGGCGTATTTGACGTAATTGCGGGACTGTCCCCAAGCGGGCGTGGAGAATACGAAATCAGCGATGTGAGCAATGCCTACATCCAGGAAGGTCGGCTTTCCTGGGGTGTGCTGAACAGCTGGTGGGGAGATGCAGGCACGATGGGTGGGTGGCACGAGGCGAATGAATTGGCCCGTGAACTCGTTTATGAAGAACTTTTATCCTTGAATACGCAGTGAGTACAGCATTTCCTTCCTGGAAGCAAGGTGAAATAAACGGCTGCGAGATCCATCCGCTCCGATTTTACGAAGACGATCGCGGCTGGCTGGCCGAGTTCTTCCGATGCGACGAACTGCCTGAAGTTGTGCATCCTCGGATGGGATACGTTTCCTTGACGCACCCCGGAGTGGTTCGCGGGCCGCACGAACATGTGGCGCAAACAGACCTGTTTCTTTTTTTTAGTGGCGCCTTCCAACTGTATCTCTGGGATACACGTGCCGATTCCCCCTCTTTCGGGTGTCGTTTTCGGGAAGAATTCGGCGCCGATCGCCCTGCTGCAATCCTCGTTCCGCCGGGGGTTGTACATGCCTACCGTAACGTGGGTGCGGAAGGCGCCTGGATCGTAAATTGCCCGAACCGGCTCTATGCAGGAGAGAGCAAAGGCGAGCCGGTGGACGAGATCCGGTATGAGGATCAGCCGGATTCACCGTTTTCGATGGATTGAAAATCAGGGAGAGGTATTGAAAAACCTTGCGCAGGAAACCTGCGGACATTGCTTGCGTTGCCGGGGTGACTGGCTGCACTTCCGCGTTGCATCCTTACCTGCTACACAATCCATGGGAAGTATTTGTCTCCCCGCATAATCCCATGCTCGTATAATCCCATGACTGAACTCAAGATCGAGTTAACGCCGGCGACTCGTTTTGCTGTTATCAACGTGCAGCAATGTATCCGCGAGCGTTACGGAGATGTCCTTGACGAATACGACCGGACCCTCTACTGTTCCCATCATACCACCGGTGGCTATATCGACCAGGGACTGGCGCAGCGATTGAATCACAGTCTGGATTCCATACACGCTTTTCTGCGCACATTTCAGAAGCTTTTTCCGCCAGGAAAAAGTTATCAGCATGACAATATGTCCCTGCGCACGGAGTTGACGGAAGAAGAACGGGAAAATGAGCCCCCCAACGCCGATTCACATCTCAGCTTTATCAGTTCCGGTCTCCAAAGTTGCGTATCCTATCGCAACGAGCGGGATCAGCCCGTTTACTTTGTAGACCTGGATGGGGTAAATCACAAAAATCAGGCGCGCCGCCGGTTGTCTACGGTCGTTGGCTTCAACAAGGATCGCCTTGTAGACCGGTTCGAGATCGAGGCGCCATCCTCCGATCAGGACATTGATTCGATCAATCTAAAGGACGAGCAAATCGGTCTGTTCGAAAAATCCCAGGACCTCATTCGTCGGCACGGGATTGAAAAAGGATGGATAGAATTCGAGTTGGATCCCAACCAGCCCGGAGCGGGACTCACAGTCAACGAGTACGAAACGCTATTGATGCAGCATGACCTGGCCTCGGTGTTGAAAAACCCGATGCAGTATGCAGCAGCAGGCGGGCAGTATCTTTTCCGTAATCCGTTGGCGATCCCCGGTAAAACCTGGCAGTACGTCAAGTACGACTTCATTCGGATGGTAAACAGAACCCTTAACGTTCCCGGGTTCAGCAAATTGTTCACCGACCGGACGGTCAACCGGTTATTCACTGCGCCGGCGTCGCACTTTCTGGGCATGAAGCAATCCGTTCGCTTTCTGGTGGTATGTAACGGTCATCCGGAGGAGAGCGGGTCCATTTTGCAGGGCAGATACCAGAGCCCCATTCTTGTCCAGTGGAAAAAATCGCTGCGCGGGAGCCGCACCGTGACCGCCACGCTCAGGGAATGCACCTGATGTACCCTGTAAGGATAGCACCCGGAACGGTATCCTTCAGATGAGCGACCGGGACTGTCCCCCGTCCACATTGAGACAGGCGCCTGTTACCAGGCTTGCCCGCGCCGAAACGAGAAAGGCCGCCACGTCCGCCACCTCTTCCGCCTTTCCGAAGCGCCCGACGGGAAGGTTCTCCGCCACGAACGCCTTCATCTGTTCCGGCTGTTCGCGGACGCGCCGGTCCCAACTCCCCCCTGGAAACCGGATGGATCCCGGGGCTATGCTGTTCACGCGAATGCCGGCCGGGGCCAGTTCGAGCGCCATGATCTTTGCCGTGCTTATCAGGGCCGATTTCGTGGCGTTGTAGATAGAGAGCCCGGCGCCTCCTGCTTCTCGCCCAAAAATGGACGCCACAAAAAGGATGGCCCCTCCCCCCGCGGCCTTCATGTGCGGTGCCGCGGCGCGCCCCGATCGCACATGCGCCCTGAGATTGACGTCGAGCACACTTTCCCAATCGTCGTCTGTAGTGTCTTCGAATGGCTTCCGGCGGTTACCCCCCACATTGCTCACCAGAATATCCAGTTGCCCGAACCGTTCGACGGTCCGGTTGACAATATCCAGCGGCACATTTTTCCCGGAAAGATCTGCCTCCAACGCCAACACCGACGCTCCCTCCTTTTCCAGTTCCGCCGTCGTTTCCCTAAGGCGCTCGCCACCCCGGGCGCATATCGTGAGGCGGCATCCTTCCGTCGCAAGGCGTTTGGCAATGTATTTTCCTATACCCCGGCTCGATCCTGTAACGATCGCAACCTTGTTTCCTAATTCGAGATCCATTGGTAAAGCGATTTTAAGTATCCTTTAGATGGTAATAGCGGGCCTTTGCGTCAGGGCAACCCCTCCTCCCTTTCCGAACAACGTTCAAGGAAGCAATACGAAACGTTTCGTCGCCGTACCTGACGGTGTAGTAAGGCGGCACAGGTAGGCGCCGCTTGCCCACTGCTCTGTCGTTAATGCTGTTTGGTGAATGCCCGGCCCGCGTTGCTCGTCGAGCAGGGTAGTTACGCGCCGTCCCAGCATGTCGAAGACTTCCAGCGTTACCCATTCCGAGGCGGGCAGGGTAAACGTGATGGTCCCGTGCTGCCGTAGCGGATTCGGATGAATCGACGTGAGCAGTGGCTGCTGAGGCAGTTCATCGTCCCTGATCGATGTTATCGCAGGGGCGGGGGTCAGCACGCGCGCGGGTACGACGGCTTTGCGTGTAGAGACGCTGCTCCAAAGCAAATGCGCCTGGGCCAATCCGCTATCCTTGAAATAGTCCATCCGGACGGCGTAATCCCGATGGGCTTCCAACTGGATAGGTGGACTACTCGCCTCGGTGGCAGCCCGATTCCTCCACTGATCAATGACAAGCATTTCGTCGATCCACAGGCGGACCCCATCCCTGTTGCCGGTAGTGGCGTAGAACGTATACCTCTCGTTATGTTGGGCCTCGACGGAGCCTGTCCATTGTACGCTGAATGTCTCGCTGCTCAGGTTTGCCAACGGTGCATCCCCGGCCCAGTTGAAGTTGATCTGCGCATCGACGCGCTCTGCAGGCTCCCCGGTAAAATCGATCGCGTCGTAGTACATCGCAAGGAGCCCCTCCGGTTCCCCGGGGTCCAGCGCCACCCCCGGTCCATGAAAATCCATCCAGTTGACATTGAAAAGGCCGTCTTCGCCCGGATTGTTTTTGAAGACAAGGAAGAGCTCATGCGTTCCGCCCGGATCGGTGAGCGCCGCCGTTACGTCGCGGTAGCGCTGCCAGTCCCCCGTCGGCTCTACGTGCGTTTTGCCGATAAGCGGTCCGTCGGGGCTATCGATGCGTATTTCGATGCGTCCGCCGAACCCTGCCGAGGCGACACGGAATGTGACAAATCCGATGTTTTTCAGGTTGACGGGCGTCCAGGAGACATAATCGCCGTGTTCGATGTAGCCAATGTTTTGCCCCCCGCCCAGCACGTCACCGCTTCTTTCGAGCAGGACGCCATGATTCGTCGTGAAGTGCTCGGCCTCAAGGCGTTTAGGATGCAGGATATGCTGCGTCCGTGCTGTGAGCGCACCCGCGCTGCCTACTCCGCTGTCGGTATAGCTGGCCTCGACGATATAAAACAGGTTGTCGGCAGGCCCGCCGTGGGCGTCGATAATTGCCATCACGCCTTCACAGGCATTGAACTGGTCGAGCGGATGACTGTGATCGTTGTGGCCGATAAAGGGCTGGAAGATCGTCTCGTCGCAGCCGAGCGTACCGTCTGCGGTAGCGCCATCCTCTGCGTCGTTCACGCTGAAGGCAAACGCCACCCGGTCGCCCCAGTCGAAGAAACCGCCGTCCACGGGGTCCGTGAGCGCGATCGAGGGCCTGGTATTCCCTGCGATGATATCGACCGACGCCGTTGCCTTGTTATCGGTGGCGTCGGTAACCGTCAACCGGGCGGTGAATGTGCCTGGCGTGTTGTAGGTGTAGACAGGATTCGGGTCCGTAGCGTCCTCCGTACCGTCGCCGTCGAGATCCCAGGAAAAGGTAAGCCTGTCGTCCGGATCGGGGTCAAAGGAGTCTCTGCTGGAGAATTGCACGGTTAGCGGCACGGGCCCGGAAGTCGGCTCGGCGCTAAGAACGGCTACCGGCGCGCGCGTGCCGCGCACATAGTCGATACGCACGAGCTTCGAGTCGTTGTTGTCGCCGCCAAAACCTGTACCCCACTCCAACAGGTAAAGCGCTCCATCCGGTCCGGCTTTCATCGTAATAGGCCGCAGCAGTTCGATATCTTCCGCAAAGGGATTGATGACAAGTATCTCGCCGTCGTCGTCGAGCTTCACCTCGCGGATCCAGTTCCGGGACCATTCAAAGATAAAGACGGTGTCGTCGTAGTAAGCGGGGAGCCTGGTTTTGGAGTCAAGGTCGGGGTCGAAGTGATACACCGGTCCGGACATCGCCGCGCGCCCCACGCCATCGTTAAGGGCCGGAAATGTGGACGAGGGAGCGTAGGGATACCATATCCACGCCGGCTTCGCAGGCGGCAGATCGACCCCGCCTGTGTTGTTAGGCGAATTGTTGACGGGAGCGTTGCAGTTGAACGGCGCACCGGATGCGCCGGTGGCGAAGTTGTAATCCACGTAGGCCCGGTTCTGGCCAATGCAATAAGGCCAGCCATAGTTGCCGGCCGTGCGCGTCCGATTCCATTCGTCGAGTCCTTCGGGGCCACGGCTCGATAGCGGTGCGCCGGCGTCAGGGCCTATGTCGCCCCAATAGAGCCGGTCGGTCTCCGTGTCGAAGGCGATGCGAAAAGGATTACGTACGCCCATCACGTAGATCTCGGGACGTCCTGCAGATCCGTCGGCCGGGAAAAGGTTGCCGGCAGGGATCGTGTAGCTGCCGTCGGCTTGCGGGGCGATACGCAGTATTTTGCCCCGCAGGTCGTTCATGTTGCCTGACGTTCCTTGCGCATCCCACGCCGCCCGGCCGCGGCGCTCGTCGATCGGTGCGAATCCATCCGACTCGAATGGATTCGTGTTGTCCCCTGTGGCGACAAAGAGGTTGCCTGCACCATCGAATACCATCGATCCTGCGGAATGGCAACACTGTTCGCGTTGCACCGGAATCTCCAGGAGCACCTGCTCAGAAGCCAGGTCCAGCCGATTACCGACCAGCGTAAAACGCGAAACATGCTGCTTCGCCACGTCGCCGGCAGGCGAATAGAAGAGGTATATCCAGCCGTTATCGGCAAAGTCCGGGTCGAGCACAATGCCGAGAAGACCGTCTTCGTTACTCGTTACGACGGGCAGGGCCGCCACGGTGGTGGTGAGCCCGGTACCTGGCGTATACAGGCGTAGCGTGCCCGCTCGCTCCACGAAGAAAACGCGTCCGTCCGGCGCTACGGCCAGGTCCATCGGGTTGTCTGTATTGGCATCGAGGATCGCCTTCTCGAAATACCCGTTGACGGTGGCGCCGCAATCGCCCGGCGCCATCCCGGCGGCGTATCGAATGCCCTGCAGCAGGTGTTCGCGATACGCCGGCTCGCTGTAACTCCCCTCTGTGTGTCCTCCGGCAGTATACCAGGATCGCCCCCCTTCATAGTCGTGGCACCACATAATCGGGTGGTCTCTTCCCATGCCGCCGCCTGTGTAGGATGACTCATCAAGGGTGGCCAGCACATGCACCTCGCCGCGCGGGTTGTGCCGGAAGTTGTACCATTCGTCTGTACGTTGCCAGCGTTTGGGCAGCATCTCTGTCGAGGGATGCACGGCATCGGCCACCTTTACGGTCGCTGTCCGAATGGCAGGATGGCTCTGGAAATAAGCTCCTACCAGGCCGCCGTAGAATGGCCAATTGTATTCGGTATCCGCTGCCGAATGAACCCCGACGTAGCCTTTACCGGCGCGAATGAAACGCTCGAAGGCAGCTTGCTGCACGGTATTCAGCACGTCGCCGGTGGTGTTGAGGAAGATAACGACCTGGTATTGCGCGAGGTTGGCGTCGGTGAAAGCGGCAGCGTCTTCGGTAGCATCTACGGCGAAGCCCTCTTGTGTGGCCAAGTCGCGTACTGCAGCGATGCCATTGGGTATGGAGGCATGGCGGAAGCCAACCGTTTTCGAGAAGACGAGCGCTTTGAATGTGGCGGGCGAAGGGACGGGGCTCAGCCCGGTAAGCAACAGGACGCCGAGCAATAACGCACAGATATTGAAAAACCTCACCGACGTATTGCAGAGGGCGTATCGCCGTCGCCGCTTCGTCCTGTGCATCCGCTTCCTGTGAGATGGATTACCACATCTTTGCCAAGGGAATTATACATAAAAGTTGCGAGAAGTATTTTCACTGTGCGGCAAGGCAGGGCGCCGCTTTTCTGTTGTCAAGCGTCTGGTGAGGCGCCCCTCGTTGTGTTCGAAGAGTTCGGCTATTACACGATCTCGGGCCGCTGCCCGAAATGCCCCTCGCAGCCTCCCAAAGGCCACTTCCCGCCCGCGATGTCCCGAACCCACAGTCCTTCGTTCGAGGCGAAGGCAACCCTTGCCGCCGTGCGCAGCGACAGCGCGTCGGCGGAATTCGCCGGGCTACCAATGATCCGTTTTTATCCTTTTTGAGTAATTTTTATACCTTTTAGGAGTAATTTCTACTCTTTTTAGGAGTATTTTTTACTCAAAATGGTGAATTGCAGGCGCACTTAATCTCCCTGTATCGTTATGCAATTCGAATCCGATCCCAGAGAAAGCGAGCGCAATTTCCCCAAACACGGCATAGATTTTAAGGCGGCTCAAGCCCTATGAGACGATCTCCGGTTGCTCCAGGCGCAAGGCGTTCGTATCGTCGGAAGCCGTGTCGTACGATGCGCCTTATGGTCCTTCGAGCATCTATCCGAAGCACCGCTACGCTTAAAACCGTGTAAAAACTGTCCGGTTTTTGCGGACCATTTCTAATACCCGACGGCCGGAAAACCTGCTATGGCGAACGTGTTCCGTATAAAAACGTATCTGTACGATAAATACATGCAACATCCGTATATGCGCATATGATCGAACACGCTCTCCCCGATCCATTCAGCCATCTGCCAGACGATGCGCGCATTTGGATATACGCGGCGGATCGCGACCTGAATGAACTCGAAGAAAACAGGGTAATCGAAATCCTGCAGGAGTTCTGCGCCTCCTGGGCGTCACATGGCCGCTCCGTAGAGAGCGGTGCGGGTATGCTCGAGAGTCGGTTTGCCGTGATAGCCGGTCATATTCCGGGCGGAGATATTTCCGGATGCGGCATCGACGCATCCGTTCATGCGCTCGATAAGGCCCGCGCCGAACTGGGCATTGAATGGTTGTCGTCGTTGCTGGTGCATTACCGGGACGCCAACCAGGCTATCCGCTCCGTATCCCGGTCGCAATTTAGAGCATGTATCGACGCCGGTGAGGTGCATATGGAGACCGCTGTGTTCGATTTTGGGGTGCAGTGGCTCGGAGATATGAGGGCCGGTAGGTTCGAACAACCGGCAGGCGCCACCTGGCATCGCCAGGCATTTTCTTTGCCGTGCACCATTCGATAGACATTCCCGCCCTGGTATGGCTGTACGTAGCCCCTTTACCTGGCTTGAAGCCACTGTCCGGGAAATCGTTGTCGTTTCGCTTTTCCTGTGCGCGCTTATCGCTACGGGTACGGCGGGGTACATTCTGATCGAGGGATGGAACTGGATGGATGGATTGTATTTCACCTTCATTACTCTGACCACCATTGGGTTCGGCGAAATACACGAACTTTCAACGACCGGCCGTTTTTTCACGATTCTTATCGCCTTTTTCGGCATCGGCGCCGTTGCGTATATCGCGGGGCGTAGCGCACAGGTGCTTCTGGTCGGTCGCAGTCTCAGGGAAAGCCATATGAAAAGACAAATCGGTCGGATGAAGAACCATTATATCATTTGCGGATACGGTCGAGTAGGGAAACGTATCGCCAAGGACCTGATCAGAGCCGAAGAGACGTTCGTGGTTATCGACCGGGCCGGGGACGAGATCGAATTGTTACGCGAAGAAGGGATTCCGTTCGTCGAGGGAGATGCCGAAGACGAAAGAACCCTGAATGCAGCGGCTCTGAGATCGGCAAAGGGCCTGATTCTTGCGACGCCCGAAGATAGCACGAATGTCTTCGTCAGCCTTACCGCGCGCGAAATCCGGAAAGACTTGTTTATTCTTGCCCGCGCAAACTCACGGATAAATGCGCGAAAACTTCTTCATGCCGGGGCAAATAAAGCCATTGCGCCCGACGAGATAGGCGCCAGGCGCATGGCGCAGGTTATTCTTCGGCCCCACGTCGATCGGTTCATGGACGAGATATTTCAGGCAGAATCGCTCGACCGGGCAATGGACGAGGTAACGATACGGGAAGACGCCGGGATCATTGGCAAATCCCTGGCGCAAAGTAATTTCAGGCAACAGTTCGACTTGATCGTTATTGCGGTTATAGACGGAGCCACTCGGAAAATGCGCTTCAATCCGAATGCCCGGGATGCCATTCGGGCACAGGATATTCTTATCGTGCTCGGACACTCGGAGGTCATCCGGCGCCTGCGCGAACTACACGGGACGCCCGTCACATCTCATTCATGAACACGATTTGGCACGTTGTGCCTGGATCTAATGGCTTTTGTCCATAAACGACTCCTTGGTGTGCTCCTGCTCATGACCGGGAGCGATGCTGTCTCGGCACAGTCCTACATTAACCAGCAGGACATTGAAGATGTGCTGGAGAAGTACCGCGTCGAGAAAGTGGCTGAACTTCCGGAGGTAGAGTACGATTATTTTGTATTGGGCGACGGCAGGGAAAGCACAGTCCTTGCCCGCAACAGTTTTTACAAGATCATGGGCCAGGGGGACGCAAAGCGGGGCCATGCCCGTTCCAAACTGGTTGAACTTCTGAATCGCCGGCTGATGGGTACCGTACAGATCGGCGATACCCTGGTCGTTCCCCGACAATTCGAGACAGATTTCAGAGCCTATGCTCCGTTTCCGTTACAGTATCCGGGAGCAAGGGAATTCGACAAACTATTTGTCATCCACAAAACCGTACAGGCTTGGGCCGCTTATGAATATGGGGAACTGGCGCGGTGGGGTATTGTCAATACGGGAACGCCGTCCAGCCCGACCCCGCAAGGTCGTTTCAACTTCAACTGGAAAACAGAGTACCGTATATCCACGCTGAGTCCGCCCGGCGAACGCTGGGAAATGTACTGGGTATTTAATTTTCACAATCCCCGGGGGATACACGTTCACCAGTATCCCATGCCGACGGGCGGCCCCACCAGCCACGGGTGCGTTCGGCTGGTAGAGACCGACGCGAAATGGATCTACGAGTGGGCTAATCCCTGGCGGGTGGACAACAGCCGGGTCGACTCTGGATATGAAGGCTACCGCATTATCAAGCAGGGAACCACGGTGCTTGTCATCGGACAAGACCCCGAAAACGCTCCCGTTCCCTTCCTCGCCGGAAAAACACCGGTGCTCAAGCAGGTTGAATTACCGAACCATCCGTACGATGTGCCGCCGGGCACAGCGCAGCAGAAACGTTTCGACAGGCTTCGATCCGAAAAAAACGGACCGGAGCCATCGCTAATCGATAAAGCTGAAGAGTCTTCCGAAGCGGGGTAGCATCGTGTCTCCATCCCAGGAAAAGTAGATCAGCACGGCCTTACCCACGATGTGATCCATGGGTACGAAGCCCCAGAAGCGGCTGTCTTCCGAATTGTCCCTGTTATCTCCCATCACAAAATAATAATCCTGTCGGAACGTATACGAGGTAACGGGTTTCCCATCCACCTCGAAGGCGCCATCGTTCGTCTGTCGGATTGCAAGCCCCTCGTACCGGGAAATAGCAGGTGCATAGATAGCCCAGTTATCATCCGTCAGCGTAATGGCGACCCCCTCGGCGGGAATGGTTATCGGCCCAAAATTATCGGGCGTATACCCTCGTCCCGGCGGGTACATCGCCATATCGTAGTATCCGGCGTCGTCCGGCACAATAGACGGCTCGACGCGGTCGATCCATGACCATCCTGCTATGGTTTCCGCGGCCTCACCGGTAGCTTGCACCCGGACCACACTCATGTCCGACATTGCCTGGAACTCGGATACTCCCAGTTCCCGGAGCGCGGCGCCGGAAAGATGCATACGCGGGTCATTTTTGTGCACATCCCAATACTGCTGCATATTCTTGTGCAGGGGTAGTGCATCGCCATCGACGTGGACTACCTTATCGATGACCTCCAAAGCCTCTCCCGGCATTCCTACTACACGCTTGATATAGTGTGTCTTGCGATCTATCGGGTGGTCATCCGGAGGAAAATTGAATACGATGGCGTCTCCTCGTTTTACCCTGGCGAAGCCGGGAAACCGGGTATTAGGCAAGCGGAAATCCTTTATGTAGACAGGCGTGAAAGGAATGCCGAGTGTTATGGGCGTCCTTGTGCCGTAGTGTATTTTCGAGACGAAGAGATAATCCCCGACAAGCAGGCTCTTCTCCATGGAGGGCGTTGGAATCCTGAAAAGATCGAAAAGGAGCGTTCTCACGATCAGCATGACCACAAGGATGAATACGAATGCATCCGTCCATTCCCTGAGTGCGCTTTTACGTTTGGGCCCCTCGGCGGAACGCTTTTTTCCGGCCGGAGAGGAAGCCATGCGGGCCAGGCGATCGTTTTTCGATGCGCGGCGTTTTTTTCGGCCTGTTGGAGATGCTGCCAAAATAGTATCCGGTGGGTTGATTCCTGCGTTAGCGATCAGGCGTCATATCGTAAGATGGGCGGCCTCGTTCCATATTTGGCGGGGGTATTCCTTCGAGGAAAAAGCGTTCCCCGTCGAAGCCGGTTAAAAACCAGGATTCCAGGGCGCTCATATAGTAATAATCCGCGTAGGGTGCGTGTACGGCTTCATCCAGCACAGGATGCAGCAGGGCGCGTTTGAGTTTTGGCAAAAGGTTCCGGTATTTCCGATCCGTCATAGTCACCACCCCCCTTTCGAAGGGGCCGTTGACATCTACGAGAATCAGGGGAATGGTGTCGTTCAGGACAAACCGGTATTCGAACTGGATATATTCGAAAGCAGCCTCCCCTGCGTCGACCTGCTCTACAACGGTGCCGGTGGGGGCGCCAAAGTACGCTTCCAGCATGGCCCTTAGTTCCTTCGTCAGCATCGTATCGACGGGTATGCGCTCGTTGCTTCCGAGGTACGTCCACTGCGTGTTCCGGAATGCTTCTTCAAATACGTCCGCTTCGGATGCGGGGGTCAGACGCACGCTACTCACCAGAGGAGGTAACGTCGGATACCGTAGCGCATGAAATACGGCCATCTGTTCTCGTATCGACTCGCTTACCCAGGGAACCCGCTCCAGCGGCAATGGCGCAACGCGCAGGCCCCGGCGCAAAAGGAGGTTTTGCGCTTCTGTGCGCAGGCGAGCATCTTGATACATCTCGAGCAGCGTTTTGGTTGACTCGACCGATTGACCTGCGGCGTTCATGGCGCTCCATACCGCACTCCCTGACGGAAACGATATCCATAGCAATGCAAGGATTCGTATGCTACTCATCGAATTTTCCCCGTCCAGTCGCTAACCCTCCATCGAGAGAACGGCCAGAAAAGCCTCCTGAGGCACCTCGATTCTTCCCACCTGTTTCATGCGTTTTTTTCCTTCTTTCTGCTTCTCGAGCAATTTTCGTTTCCGGGAAATGTCGCCACCGTAACATTTGGCCGTAACATCTTTCCGGAGAGGTCTCACCGTTTCGCGGGCGATAATCTTGTTTCCAATGGCTGCCTGGAGAGCGACCTCGAACATTTGCCTCGGGATGAGTTCCTTCAGCTTCTGCGTAAGCTTTCGCCCCATGTCGTAGGCCTTGTCTTTATGGACGATGGTCGAAAGCGCATCCACAGGATCTCCATTGATCAAAACATCCAACTTGACCAGTGCGCTTTCCCGGTATTCCAAAAACTCGTAGTCGAACGATGCATAGCCACGGCTACAACTTTTCAACTTGTCGTAGAAATCGAAGACGATTTCTGCAAGAGGAAGTTCGTACTGGAGATTTACGCGTTCTTCGCCGAGATACGACTGATTGACGTAGACGCCGCGTCGCTCCTGGCACAATTGCATCAGATTGCCGATGTATTCCACCGGCGTAATGATCTCAGCTTTGACTACAGGCTCTTGCACGCGCTCGATGTCGCCGCGGGCAGGCATACTACTGGGATTGTCCACAATATGCACGTCTCCGTTGCGAACCGGCACTTCATACTTGACGTTCGGTACGGTCGCGATAATATCCAGCCCGAATTCGCGATCGAGGCGCTCCTGAATAATCTCCATATGGAGCAGACCGAGAAATCCGATGCGGAAACCGAATCCCAGCGCGACAGACGTTTCCGGTTCGTAGGTGAGCGCAGCATCGTTGAGTTGCAGTTTCTCAAGCGAGGAACGCAGGTCGGCGAAATCATCGGGGTTCGTCGGGTATACGCCGCTGAATACCATGGGCTTTACCTCCCGGAAGCCCGATATGGCGGTTTCCGCCGGCCGGGATTTCAGCGTAATGGTATCTCCTACGCGCGTGTGTCCTACTTCTTTCACCGAACCAATCACATATCCCACCTCCCCGGCACACAGTTCATCCACCGGTTGCATGGAGAGGCGGAGTATGCCGATTTCCTCGGCGTCGTATTCTCTGGCATTCGACATAAAGCGCATACGTTCGCCTTTTTTCAACGAGCCGTCGAAGATCCGCGTATAGACAATGGACCCGCGGTACGAATTGAATATCGAATCGAAGATGAGCGCCTGAAGCGGGGCCTCGGGATTTCCTTTCGGGGTCGGTATGCGCTGGACGATCTCTTCCAGCAAACGGTCCACGCCCTGGCCAGTTTTTGCGCTTATCCGGATGATATCCTCTGCAGCGTCGCCCAGCAGGCTTTCAATGGACCGGGCCACCACGTCGGCGCGCGCATTCGGCAAATCTACCTTATTGACGACCGGGATGACTTCCAGGTCGTTTCCCAGGGCAAGGTGTACATTGGAAAGCGTCTGTGCTTCAATGCCCTGCACGGCATCCACGACCAGAATGGCTCCTTCACAGGCTTTCAGAGCCCGGGAAACTTCGTAGGTGAAATCCACATGGCCCGGCGTATCGATGAGATTCAGAATATATTCCCGATCGTCTGCCGCCATATAGGTCATGCGAATTGCATGGCTTTTGATTGTGATCCCCCGTTCCCGCTCAAGGTCCATACTGTCGAGCACCTGGGCATGCAGCTCGCGCTCGCTAAGGGTGCCTGTCTGCTCAAGCAACCGGTCGGCAAGCGTGCTCTTGCCGTGATCGATATGCGCAATGATACAGAAATTGCGTATCCGGCTCTGCCTTTCGTCGGACATGTACGTACCTTGTCAGAATGAACCTTCGGGAATCGTCCCGACGGGTTCCGGTTGCACTATTCTGTGGTGGAAACGCCTTGATCGAGGACCGTTTCCGGGGTCTCGGTCGTTTCTTCCGCGCCCTCTTTGACCGCTTCGCCTTCCTCCCGTTCGCTTGCGTAGCGGGTGCATTTTTTGTGTAATACAATAATACCGGTCACCCCACATACGATAGCCATATCGGCCACATTCCATATCGGGAACAGCGAAATATACATGCCGCCGATAATGGGTATGGATTCGGGCAGAAATCCACTCCATAGGTTCACGTGAATAAAATCGACTACTTTGCCGAAAAGCAACGTATCCCCGTAGAAAACGCGATCGACAATGTTGCCGACAGCACCCCCTAGAATAAGCGCCAGACTTGCCCGATACAGGTAGTAATCGTGACGGACGCGGTAGAGATAGAATACGATCAGAGCCGTCGCCAGCATGGAAAACACGGTCACGAGAGATGTTGGTCCCGGCGTAATGCCGAACGCCATACCAGGATTCTCCGTGAACGTGAGTTTCAACCAGTCGCCAAGGACAGGAATCTGCTGGCCGCGATACATCGTGCGCAGCACGAGCAGTTTGGTTGACTGGTCAAGAAGGATGACAAGGCCAGAAATCCAGAGGACGCGTATCATAATCGTATACCTGGACCGCCACCCGGTATCGGCCTACCCCTTTTGCTTTGCCTTGGCCTCTATCGACATCTCCGTGTGCGGCACGACCTCCAGGCGTTCCCTGGAAATGGCTTTGCCGGTTACCCTGCATATCCCGTAGGTTCTGTTCCTGATACGCTCCAGCGCGCGATCGAGGTATCCCACGTATTTCTTCTGGCGCGCCATCATCAGATACAGCTTTTCGCGTTCCATGGCGTCGGTTCCCGCATCGGCCATGTGAAAACTGTACGCAGTATCGTTTTCGGCCTGCTCTCGCACATCGTCCAATTGTATGCGCATTCGATCGATGTCCTCAACGGCTTCCATGCGCCGCGACAGGATGATTTGCTTGAAATGATCGAAATCTTCGTCCGAAAACCATGTGTTCGTTCGGGCTTCAGCTTGCGTGGCGCCCGCTTCTTCATTGCTGGTCGCCGACGCCGATCTTTTACGAGTTGATTTTTTTACAGCCATGCCCAAGTACACTGCGGGAAACATTCCCCAACGGCTTTCTCCATATCCTGGATATACAGAACCGCGTTTGTTTTGTTATGAATTTTCGATACGACGGACACCCACGCGGAGCATCTCTTCTCCGATACGGAAGGTATCAACGATATCTCCATCCGGTGTTTGAGTCGCATTAAACTCCAGCGCCAGTGTCTCGTTCCGTATCCAGGCGCCGTGTCGGCGAATAACCCCGGACAAACGCCCTGTAGTATGGTACTCGACCAAAATACGGTCCGTTACCTCAAAATTATTCCCCTTTCGCAGATTCTGCATGCGGTTGACGATTTCTCTGGCCTGTCCCTCGGCGATCAGTTCTTCAGTAAGTGTCGTGTCCAGCGCTACCGTTAGGTCGTTTTCCTGACCTACAAGCCACCCGGCAACCTCTTCACTTGTTACTTCAATGTCTCCGGCGCCCAGTTCAATACGCTGGTTCCCCACCTCGATGGTAATCGTTCCTTCTTGTACATACCTGCCGATCTGCTCATCGTCAAGCGTCCGGACCGCCCTGTCGACCGGTTTCATCCATTTCCCAAGACGGGGCCCCAGCCGCTTGAAATCGGGGCGGGCCGAACGCTTCACAATTCCGCTCGAGCCGGGGATGTACTCGATAGCCCGGATATTAATCTCGTCGAGGATAATGGCGCGAACCTGCTCTATGTCGCTTTCGGAGACATGCTCCCCGGTAACGACCAGAATCCGGGAAAGCGGTTGCCGTACATTGATTTCGCTCCGGTTTCGCATCGAAAGGGCAATAGACGAAATGGTTCGGGCCAGCGCCATCCGGCGTTCAAGATCCTGGTCGATTTCATTCTCGACCGGTTTTGGAAAAAACGCCAGATGTACGGATTCACATTCTTCGCTCCCGGTACCGGCCTCCAGAGCACGATGCAGCCAGTCGCTGAAAAACGGCGCGATCGGGGCCATCATGGCGGTAATGGTCGCCAGACACTCGTACACGGTCTGGTAAGCTGCCTCCTTGTCTTTGCTGGTATCCGCCTCTTTCCAGAACCGCCGTCGCGATCTGCGAATGTACCAGTTGGAAAGTTCTTCGACGAATTGCTCTATCCCGCGTGCGGCCCGTGTCGGATCGTAGGTATGGTATGCCTCATCCACCTTGCCAACCGTACTGTGCAGCAAGCTCACGATCCAGCGATCCAGCTCGGGGCGCTCGTTCACGGGAATACGGGCTTCTTCGTACGCAAAGCCATCTATATTGGCATAGGTAGCGAAAAAGGCATAGACATTTCCGAGCGTACCGAAAAACTTCCGGAGCGTATCGCCCAAACCGCGTTCGGAAAACTTGATGTTTTCCCACGGCGGCGAGTTGCTCATCATGTACCAGCGCACGGTATCGGCCCCGTAACGTGCGATCGTCTCGAACGGATCCACCGCATTGCCTCGGGATTTGGACATCTTTTCCCCGTTCTCATCGAGAACAAGCCCGTTGACAACGACATTTTCGTAGGCCACCGAGTCCATAACAGCCGCCGCCAGCACATGCATGGTGTAGAACCATCCCCTGGTCTGGTCAATACCCTCTGCAATAAAATCGGCCGGGAAATGCCGCGCTAATTTTTCCCCGTTCTCGAATGGGTAATGCCACTGCGCAAACGGCATAGATCCCGAATCGAACCATACGTCGATTACTTCCGGCACGCGGCGCATCGTTCCGCCATCCGGCGCAGGCCAGGTCAGGGTATCCACGAACGGCCGGTGCAAATCGATATCCTTGTCGTTCTCCGGAAGCTGGGCTCCACACTTCTCCCGCAGCTCCGCTATAGATCCAATCACCTCTATATAGTCGGAGCCTTTCTTGTCCGACTGCCAGATCGGAAGCGGAGTCCCCCAGTATCTGCGGCGACTCAGCGCCCAGTCCACATTGTTCTTCAGCCATTCGCCAAAACGGCCCGTACCCATGGCCGATGGCTGCCAATTGATCGTATCGTTGAGCGCAATCATCCGGTCTTTAATCGCCGTCGTCCGAACGAACCAGCTTTCTACCGGATAATTCAAGAGCGGCGTCCCCTTTCGCCAGTCGTGCGGGTAATTGTGAAGGTGCGTTTCCTGCTTGTACAGCATACCGCGATCCCGCAAGTCCCGTACGATCGGCTTATCGGCTTCCTTGAACCACTGTCCGCTAACAAGAGGGATCTGATCCGTGAAGCGCCCCCCGGCATCCACCGGATTGAACAGGGGCAACCCCTCCTTTTGCCCGATAGCATGGTCATCTGCGCCGAAAGCCGGGGCAAGGTGCACAATGCCCGTCCCCTCTTCTGTGGATACGAAATCCGCTTCCACCACGCGCCAGGCTCCCTGCTTGCCGCCCTCGTCGAGGAAATACGGGAAGACAGGGGCGTAGGTCATACCCACGATATCCTTGCCCTGAAATCGTCGGATAATTTCATAGACGGTATCCAGCACATCCAGGCGCTCTTCCGCAAGGATCAGACACTCTTCGTCTCCGGAGGCATTACCCAGGCGTACTTTCACATATTCGATGCCGCCGCCGACCGCAAGCGCCGTATTGGAAATGAGCGTCCACGGCGTAGTCGTCCACGCCAGAAAGGCTGTGTTCTCTTCATCTCGCACGGGGAACCGTACATAGACGGAGGGATCTTGCACCTCCTCATACCCGAGGCTGACTTCGTGGGACGAAAGTACCGTCCCTGAACCAGGGCTGTACCACTGAATTTTGTGTCCCTTGTACAGCAGTCCCTTTTCGTAAATTTTCTTGAGGAGCCACCATTCCGTTTCGATATACCTGTTTTCGAAGGTGACGTAGGGATTGTCCAGATCGACCCAATATCCCATCTTTTTCGTCAAGTCGTCCCACACCTCCTTGTATCGCAGGACGCTTTCGCGGCATTTTTCGTTGTATTTGCCGACTCCGTATCGCTCGATGTCTTCGCGTCCCGCCAGACCAAGCGCCTTTTCCACCTCAATCTCGACAGGAAGACCATGCGTGTCCCAGCCGGCCTTGCGTTCCACATAGAAGCCCTTCATCGTTTTGTACCGGCAGAACACATCCTTGATGGTTCGCGCCATCACATGATGAATGCCGGGGCGCCCGTTTGCGGTGGGTGGGCCTTCATAGAACGTGAAGGCCTTGCGATTTGCCCGCTCGCGTACGCTTTTTTCGAAAATGCGGCGCTGCTCCCACCAGGTCAACACCTCGCGTTCCAGCGCAGCGTGATCGAATCGCTTTACTTCTTCAAACCTGGGCATGGATGGGGAGCCGACACGGCATGGCGGGTGGAATGCGCCCTCATGCGCCGATTGCCGATACGATTGCCGACACGAGCCGAGTCAAGAGGGGTTCCGCCTTTCCTGCGGCGGCAATAATTTCTGCAAGAGAAACGGCCTCGAGCGCATCGGGAAAACATTCGTCGGTTACAACCGAGATGGCCAGAACGCGCATATCCATATGACGAGCCGCAATCACCTCGGGAACGGTACTCATTCCCACCACATCCGCACCCCATGCACGAAGCATCCGGTATTCCGCCCTCGTTTCCAGATTCGGGCCCGTAACCGACACGTATACGCCCCGGTGCAGTTTGATGCCCGCCTCAAGAGCCTTTTCTTCCGCCAGTTGTTGCAACGCCTCGTCATAGGGTGCGCTCATATCCGGAAACCGCGCTCCCCAATCGTCGATATTCGGACCGATCAGGGGGTTGGCGTTCTGGAAATTGATATGATCCGATAACAACATCAATTCTCCCTTTCTGTACACGGGGTTCATACCGCCGGCCGCATTGGAGATAAGCAGCGTATCAACGCCAAGGACACCGAATACCCGAACGGGAAACACGACGGTTTGGGCGTCATATCCTTCATACAAGTGGAAACGGCCTTGCAGAGCATACACCGGAACGCCGGCCAGCGTACCTATCAGCAAACGGCCCGGATGAGACTCGACCGTAGACAGGGGAAACCCGGGAATTTCTTCATAAGGAACGATAGTCTCGGCCTCGATCTTCTCTGCAAGTTCGCCGAGGCCTGTTCCCAGGATCAACCCGATCCGGGGCGACAGGCCGGTCCGTGCGCGAATGGCTTCGGCAGCGGTTTCCACGCTTCGGCGATATGCAAGGGCGTCAAACATAATCAGTCAGGTTTCAGGTAGCCAGTACTGAGGCGGTGCTGTACCCCGCCTCGTTTTTTAATCGAGATCGCTCAAAATGCGACGGATGTGCCGGATATCCGATGACGAATCCTTATCGCTACCGGATTCTCCTTCTCTCTCATCTTCCGTCTCCGGGATTTCTTCGATTTTTTGTGCACCGGGCGCCTTATCCGACGTTGCTTTAGTGCGTGCATCCGTTGTTTGTGCGGTTTCCTTTTTCCTGCGGGCAGCGGATTTCCCTTTGGCCGTTTTGCCCGTGGGCGCCTCGGTTTTTGCTTCGCCTTCACTAACCGCATACAGTTTGTTCAGAACTACCGAGGCATGCTCTTCGTAGCGCGCCAGCAGTTCGGTTTCAGACATGAGCAGAGCGCGAAGCCTGGCGATAAGCTCCAGGCGGTAATCGTTCAACCCGGATGCTTGCCGGCGAATCTCATTGACGGTCTGCCGTGCATGGTCTTCTATCTCCCGCGCTTCGATTTCCGCTTTCTCTACGGTTGCCTTGGCTTTCTCCTCTGCATTTCGCATCGTTTCTTCGGACGACTCTCGCGTGATGCGTAACGCCTCCTCAAGGGCCTCCTCTACTTTCTCGTAGTGCTCGAGTTTGGCTCGCAGCTCGCCCAATTTGCTGTCGAGCCCCTGGTGCTCGTCCCTGATTTCCCCCCACTGTGTAGCTACCATTTGTAAAAACGGGCGTACTTCCTCCGGATCGTAGCCTCGGAACTTGCGGGAAAATTCCTGCTTCCGTATGTCGAGCGGGGTTAGTTTCATGACGCAACACGCTTTATGCCGGGGAATCAGGATCGTGCGTCCGCAGATATCGTAAGGACGATCGCCGTATTATCGATGCAAGATACTGAATTTTTCCCGGCACATGGTAAGGATACCGGACGAAATGGATGGTATCGAGGTTTTTATCGAATCCGCTCTCCAAACAGGGCGCTTCCGATCCGCACATGGGTAGCTCCCTCTTCGATCGCCTCTTCAAAATCCCGGCTCATACCCATGGAGAGCTGTTGCATGGAGATATTCGGGGCGATCTGTGTCGGGAAGGCGTCGAACAGGGTGCGCATGTTCCGGAACTCGCGGCGAATTTTATCCGGCCCGGCATGGAGCGATGTCATGGCCATCAGGCCTTCTACGCGGATACGTTCGCAGCGGGCCACCTCGTCAAACAGCGGCGCTACTTCGTCGGGATGTAGCCCGAATTTACTGACTTCGCCGGAAATATTGACCTGCACCAGGCAGGGCAACACCCGTTCTTCCGTTTCGGCTCGTTCGTTCAATGCCCTGGCCAGCCGGGAGCTGTCCAGCGCATGAAAAAAATCCGCAAATCGAACAACATCCCTGGCCTTATTGCGCTGCAAATGCCCGATCATGTGCCATGTCCTGTTCCCGCCCCTCCAATGTCCCGGGGCTTCTGTGCACTTTGTCGCCAGTTCCTGCACACGATTCTCGCCGAAATGGCATACCCCGGCTCTGATTGCCGCTTCCACAGCCGCCATGGAAAAGGTCTTGGATACGGCAATGAGCGTAATCTCGTCGGGCGAACGATCCGCCCGGCGACATGCATCCGCAATACGCGCCCGGATACTGAGCACATTGCGGGAAATTGCTTCCATGTCTGCGAGTCCTGCCATTACTTTTACCGAAAAAACCGGCCAACAAGTGGTGGATTGTTACAGGGTACTCTGATTAAGTTCGGAAAACTCGGAGGTTGCGAGGAGTGCGCCGGCAAGGAATGACGAAGCGGGTTCGATCAGAGTATCCTACATATCTGTACGCAGCACATCCAGTGGAGAGCGCCGGTAAATGCCTCGGCTGTTTACAAGTCCGATGGCTACCGTCAGGAAAGGTACTGCGCCCAATAACACAAGCGTTGCAACGACATCGGGCCTGAAGCTCGTGTCGAATACGAAGGCTGAAAACGCCCAAACGGATGCAAAGGAAAGCGCGAGGCCCGTCAATGCCGCAAAGAAGCCAAGAAAAAGATACTCGACGGTCATGATCCGGAGCACTTCGGATTGCGAAGCCCCCAGCGTTTTCAGCAAGACGCTTTCACGCCGCCGTTGCACCCTGCTTACTACTACGGCGCCGATCAACACAATTACTCCCGTTAGAATGCTAAAGGACGCCATAAAGCGGACCACAAACGATATTCTGGAGAATATAGTGTCGAATGTGCTCAGGACAAGCGAGAGATCGATCACGGAAACCGAAGGATAACCGCCCAACACAGCCCGCTGCAACCCGGCTGCCTGTTCTCCGTTTTCCGTCCGGCTGAGTAGCACGTAAAACCGGGGAATATTTTCCAGTACGCCTGCAGGGAACACCACAAAAAAATTCGTGCCCATACGCCGCCATTCCACCTCGCGCAGGCTGGCAACCCGAGTCGGGATTAACTGTCCCTGTACATTGAACGTGAGGCTGTCCCCTATCCCGACGTCCAGATCCCGGGCAATATCCTGGTCAAGAGACACGGGGGCCACCGGATCGTTCGGATCCGCCTCTCCGATAAAGACGCCTTCAACCACTTTTTCCGATTCGGTCAGATAATCCCTGTATGTTACCCGGTATTCGCGCCGGTGCGCCCAGGTTGCCGTCGAGTCTGCCCGCATTGCGCTCACCGTGCGCCCGTTCACCGAGGCGAGACGCATACTTACGATAGGCACGCTATCGAGCACAGGCAATTCCTTGCCCTGCACAATTCGCGTAACCGGATCGATCTCATCGGGTTGTATATCGAACAATACGATATTGGGCAGTTGGCGGGCCTCGGACACTTCGAGTTGGGCCAGCAGCGTTCGCTGAATGCCAAAAAGCGTGCCGATAATAAAGGCGCCCAGTCCCAGCGATAGTATGAGCGTGTTCGTCTGGTTATCCGGCCGAAACAAGTTAGCCAGCCCTTGCCGCCATATGTAGCTCCACCTTGACGGGAAGAAGCGGCGCGCAGCCCAGATAATTCCCTTGGCTGTGACCAGAAGGGTTCCAAAGACCGCGGTCAGCGCTACTACATATCCCAGTCCGATTCCGGGCGAAGGCGCATTGGCTACGGAAAAAGTCGTGATACCTGTTGCAACAACTCCGAAAACGATCCACCAGAGGGGGTCTTTCAGGCTGGTTTGCCCGATCTCTACCGTCGAGCGCAGTGTCAGCAAGGGGGATATGCGCCGAATGGAGACAAGCGGAAAAAGGGCAAAGGCAGCAGTTACTCCAACCCCAAGGGTCATTCCCGCTCCAAGAGATCCCCAGGAAACCATGAAAGGTACGTCTACGGGGAGAAAGTCGCTCAATGCGACCGGTACAAGCATCTGTACCCCTATGCCGAGCATGGCGCCTGTCACGCTGCTTGCCAATCCCATCGCGATCGTCTGCACCGCATATACGGAGAATGTCTGCCGGGTCCCTGCCCCAAGGCACCGGAGCACTGCGATCGTTGCGAGCCGACGGCGTACGTACACATGGATGGCGCCGGCAACCCCGATACCTCCCAGCAGCACGGCAACAAAGGCGACCACATTCAGAAATCGATACAGATTGGTCAATCCCTCATCCCAGCTTTCACGGACCTCTTCCACCGTGTCGTATCGCACTTCCTCTTCGCGCAAGAACAGGCCGATGTTTTCGACAAGCGCTTCGACATCCCTCCCATCGTCGAACCGGAAGGCCAACTCGTAATCGGCCTGGCTGCCCCGCGAGAGCAGGGTCGAATCGAGTCTGGCGGCAGGGATGTACACGCGCGGGCTGAAGAACGACATCATCTGGTTTTCGCTCGGCATCCTGTCGATGCGCCCTGCCACAGGGTAGAAATACCGCCCGATGCGCACGCTGTCGCCAGGCTGCACGTTGAAAAGCCGCATAACCGCCGCGTCCACCAGAGCGCCTCCGTCGGCAAGCCAGCCATCGGCTGCGCTGGCGGGCGTGGTTTCTATGTCCCCATAGAAGGGAAACTTCCCCTCGACAGCCCGCACGGTCATCAGGCGGGACTGCTCCCCGGCAGGAAACCAGGCCATCGAAGGAAATGAAATGAGCCGGGACTGCGCTCCTCCGATAGAGTCGATGGCCGCCTCCATTGTCTCTCCGAACGGACGCCCGGATTCGAACACGAGATCGGCCCCCAGCAACGTCTTCGACTCGTCGTCCACCACCTTCCGGAGATTGCTCCCGAACGACGAAATGGCCACCAGGGCAGCGACGCCGACGATCATCGAAGACAAAAAGAGCGCGAGCTGCCGCCGGCTGCCCCGACTGTCTCGCCACGCCATCCTGAATATCCAGGGATTGGGCATTGTATCGTCCGCTCAGGTTTACAGGAACGCCGATCAGGCTCGCGTCAAGGTATCCGAGACGATGTTTCCGCCTCGAAGCCGGATGATGCGGCCGGTGCGCTGCGCCAGTTCGTGATTGTGTGTCACAAGCAGCAAGGCGGTACCTGCGGTCTCGTTTATTTCGAAAACAAGTTCCTCGATCGTAGCACCCGTATCGGTATCCAGGTTGCCGGTCGGTTCGTCGGCGAACAGCATCGCCGGCCGGTTTACAAACGCCCGCGCAATAGATACCCGTTGCTGTTCGCCCCCGGATAACTGTGCAGGATAATGAGACATCCGCTCCCCAAGCCCCACTTGGTCGAGCAATTCGCTTGCTCGCTCGCGGGGCCCCTTTTGGCCTCGCAGTTCCGCCGGGACCATTACATTTTCAAGCGCCGTCAGCGTAGGAATCAGCTGGAATGTCTGGAAAATGAATCCGACTTCCCGGTTCCGAAGCCTCGCCAGCGCATCCTCCGACATGGCGCCGAGTCGTTCGCCGGACAAATCCACGCTTCCCGAAGTGGCCCGGTCCAACCCGGCGCACAGACCCAGTAACGTGGTTTTGCCGGAACCGGAGGGGCCAACCACTGCGCATGTTTCTCCTCGACGCAAATCGAAGGATACGTCATGCAGCACGGTCAGTAACCGGTTGCCGCTCTGGTAGGTCTTGGTAAGGTTGCGGACGGAAAGAATGGAAGCCATTCGAAATTTCTCTGAAACAGGCCCTCCTTCCCACGGGTTTGCTGGAAATAGGCCTCGTTTTGTTTATGTATGCCTTGCATCCATGCAAGGGCATTGCTCACGATACATGAAAATCGGCAAACTATACCTGCTTGCCTGCATTCCTGTTCTGTGCCTCGCCTGCGGATCCCGGGATACGGACACGGGAACCGGAACGACTGCTCCGGACGGGAATAATGTCTCCTCTGCGGTGAGGCAAAACGATAGCCAAGGCGCGGAGCACACAGAAAATGCGGAAAAGCCGGCTACGATCGTTCTCTTTCTGGGCAACAGCCTTTCTGCAGGAGCAGGGGTCGATCCCGCAAGCGCTTTTCCTGCACTCATACAACATCGCATGGATTCCCTGGACTGGGATGTGCGGGCGATTAATGCCGGATTAAGCGGAGAGACGAGCGCGGGAGGTTTGCGGCGCATAGACTGGTATTTGCAACAGTATCCGGTGCGTATCCTTGTGCTGGAGTTAGGCGGGAACGATGGTTTACGGGGTATCCCGGTAGAGGTTACGCAAAGCAACCTGCAGGCGATTATCGAGAAGGCGCGCACCGCGAACCCGAACATGGAGATTATTCTTGCCGGTATGCAAATTCCGCCCAATCTCGGACAGGACTACACCCGGGCATTCCAGAAAATCTACCCGACGCTGACCAGTATGGAAAATACCCACCTGATTCCCTTTCTTCTCGAGGGCGTAGGGGGCGTGGATTCTCTCATGCAGATGGACGGCATCCATCCGAACGAATCCGGGCATCGGATCGTTGCGGAAAACGTCTGGAGCGTACTCTATCCGGTCATGGAAGCGCTGCATTCCCGGGAATGAGAGCATGACGCTCCATACAGATACACAATAGCCCGATATGGAAAAACTTACCGGCCTGATCGCAGCTCCGTACACTCCTATGCACCCGGATGGCAGCGTAAACCCCGGCATCGTCCCGGATATGGTCGATCATCTGCAAAAAGAAGGAGTTGCCGGTGTTTTTATCTGCGGTACAACGGGAGAAGGCGCCTCTTTGACCGTGGATGAACGCATGTTACTGGCAGAGCAATGGGTCGCTCATGCCGGAGGCAAATTGCCTGTTATCGTACACGCAGGCCACAACAGCGTATATGAAGCACGCAGATTGGCCAAGCACGCCCAATCGATCCGGGCGCACGGCATCGCGGCGCTTGCTCCTTCGTTTTTCAAGCCGGACTCCCTCGATGGCCTGGTCGAGTATTGCGCAGCTGTTGCCGAAGCAGCGCCGGCGTTGCCCTTTTTCTACTACCACATCCCCTCCATGACCGGCGTTAACCTGTCCATGCCCGAATTTTTGCGTGTCGGCGGCAAGCGCATACCCACCCTGTCGGGCGTCAAGTTTTCGGCAAGCGACTTGATGCAATTCCACCGCTGTACGGCGATGGAATCCGGCCGGTATACGATGCTTTTCGGGTCGGACGAGATGCTCCTGGGCGCGCTGGCGATGGGAGCGGAAGGGGCTGTGGGCAGCACCTACAACTACGCGGCGCCGAATTATGTATGGATGATGGAAGCATTTAAACAGGGAGATATGGAAACGGCCCGGCGCTTTGCCGACCACGCGGTAGCTCTTGTCGAAGTGTTGCTTAAACACGGCGTAATCCGGGCCGGCAAAGCTATCATGGCCATGCGCGGCGTCGATTGCGGCGAAGTCAGGCTGCCGCTGACGCCGCTTTCCGCCAACCGGAAACAGTCTCTTTACGAAGAGGTCAGGGCGTTGGCTATTTTCGAAAACGTCGATCTGCAGCGTCCATCGTAATGAACCATGAAGCCTTGACACACTTCCTGATCACCGGTCTGGCGCAGGAAGCCAGCTCCTTTGGGCCCGTAAACGGCATAGTGCTGGGCGTTTACATCGCCTTGCTCGTTGCCATGGGCATTTACTTTTCCCGGCGAACCGGTACGGCGCAGGATTTCTTTCTCGCCGGAGGACGAATGCCGTGGTGGGCAGCAGGCCTGAGCATCTTTGCAACCATGCTCTCGGCCATCACCTATCTCTCTATTCCTGCAACCGCCTACGCCAGCGACTGGACACGCTTCCTGGTCAATATGGGCATCCCGCTTATTGCCCCGATCGTCATCTTCTTTTTCCTGCCTTTTTACCGAAAGCTTCGCGTCACAAGCGCCTACGAATATCTTGAAAACCGCTTCGACGTCTCATTGCGTTTGCTCGGCTCTGCTTCGTTTATCCTGTTTCAACTGGGGAGAATGGGCATCGTTTTGCTGCTGCCGGCCCTTGCGCTGAGCGCTGTAACGGGCTTGCATCTCTTTCTGTGCATCGCTCTCATGGGGTTGCTGAGTACGCTCTACACCGTACTGGGCGGAATGGAAGCCGTTATCTGGACCGATGTGATTCAGGTCGTCGTACTGATCGGCGGAGCGCTCGCTGCACTGGGCATCATCGCTGCAGATATTCCCGGCGGATTTGGGCAGATCATTACGGAAGCCGCCGAGCATGACAAGTGGAACCTAATTAATCCTGGCTGGGACCTGTACAGTGATTCGCTATTCGTCATCCTTTTCGGGATGGTTTTTACAAACCTGCTACCTTACACAACGGATCAGGCGGTCGTGCAACGGTATATGACCACCCCGACCGAGCAATCCGCGCGCAATGCTATCTGGACAGGTGCTTTGCTTGCTGTGCCGGCATCCATCCTGTTCTTCTTTCTTGGCACAGCGCTCTTTGTCTTTTATCGGCACTTTCCGGATCAACTCATTACCCTCGAAAGACCCGATCAGCTATTGCCCTGGTTCATCGTCAGGGAAATGCCCGCCGGTCTGGGCGGTCTGGTTATTGCCGGGGTGTTTGCCGCCGCCATGTCCAGCCTCGATTCTTCGATTCATTCCATCACGACTGCGGTCACCACCGACTTTTTCAAGCGCTTCCGACCGGATCGGGAAGAGAAACAGTGGCTCGGCCTTGCCCAGTGGATTGTATTCGTCCTGGGTATCCTTGGTACAGTTAGTGCAATGCTCATCAGTACCCTGGATCTGCGAGCGCTCTGGGGCCTGTTTCTGGATATCACCGGCCTTTTCCTCGGCACTCTTGGCGGCCTGTTTATTCTGGGCATCTTCACACGCCGAACCACTGCCTTGCATGCGTGGATTGGCGCCCTGGCGTCTGCCGCTGCACTCGCGTACTGCACCTTTTTTACGTCGATCAATGGCTTGCTTTTCGGCGCAATCGGGACGCTGACGTGTGTTGCTACAGGTTGGCTGAGTAGCCGGATTGCAAGAAGGGAGCAGAAGAAAGATGTTGGGGAAGTGACTATTTGAATGGAGCGTACTCCATCCGGTCATTGAAGCGCTGCATTCCCGGGAATGACGCTTCTGGAGCCGCCTACAGATTTTTTACGGCCGCTACAAGTTTTGCCAGCGAGTCTTTCGCATCTCCGAAAAGCATGCGTGTGTTATCGTGATAGAACAACATGTTATCGATGCCGGAATAGCCGGGGCGCAGGCTGCGTTTTAGCACCACCACTGTGCCGGAACGATCCACATCCAGAATGGGCATGCCGTAGATAGGGCTGGCCTTGTCCGTACGCGCCGATGGGTTCACCACATCGTTGGCCCCAATCACGAGAGACACATCCGTCATGCCGAATTCGCTATTGATATCGTCCATTTCGTAGAGTTGGTCGTACGGCACGTCCGCCTCTGCAAGCAATACATTCATATGTCCGGGCATGCGGCCGGCCACCGGATGAATAGCGTATTTCACGGTAACGCCCTGGGCTTGCAGCATATCCGACAGTTCTCGAACCTGATGCTGTGCCTGGGCTACAGCCATGCCATAGCCGGGCACAACGATCACCTGCTCGGCATACGTCAACTGGATGGCCACATCTTCGACCGACGTTTCCTGCACCGTCAGGTCGGGCCGGGCGCCTTCCACCGCCGGGCCGCCTCCATCGTTGTCCCCGCCAAAGCCGCCCAGGAGTACGTTTAGCAACGACCGGTTCATTGCTTCGCACATAATGGAGGTCAGGATAAGTCCCGATGCACCGACCAGCGCGCCGCTTACAATAAGCGCCGTGTTATCGAGCATGAACCCGGTGGCCGCTGCGGCAAGCCCCGAATAGGCATTCAGAAGCGCCACCACGACGGGCATGTCCGCTCCTCCAATGGGAATGACGAGGAAAATGCCCAATACCAGCGAAAGGAAGCCGAGCGCCAAGGCGCCCCACATAATGGCTTGCATATCCATCGCCTCAAACGAGCCGCCTGCCCCGTAGATCAGGTATCCGCCGGCCCCGAGTGCACCCAGCGCCGCCAGTACCGTGAGTACGCGCATGCCCGGAAACGAAACGGGATTACCGCTCAGGTGCCCGCCCAGCTTGCCGAACGCGACAAAACTTCCCGAAAACGTGATCGTGCCGATCAGAATACACAGCACGACGGTGATTGCCTCCGGTACGTCGAGCGGCGCCAGCGCCGCCATGGACTGGGCGACTTGAGCCACTGCACCGCCTCCCGGCTCAACGGACAGATAGCGCGCAATTTCTCCGCCTGCCACCAGTGCGGACGCCAAGCCCCCGAAACCGTTGAATACCGCAACCAGCTCCGGCATGCTGGTCATGGCCACCCGCCGCGCCAGCAACATCCCTACGGCCGCGCCGACCACGAATCCGCCGATCATCTCCACCGGGGAAAGAATCCGCTGCTGCAACAGCGTCGCCGCGACGGCAATCAACATGCCGATGGCGGCAAGCCTGTTTCCCGTACGGGCCGTGGCCGGGGATTGCAGCCGTTTCATGCCCAGAATGAAGAGCACGGCAGCGCCGAGGTAAGCCAGTAGGATAATGTTCTGCATGGGAGCGAAGCGTCAGGCAGCGTTACTGGAAGGTTCCTTGCTGTCGCGCCGCTTCGGCTTGAACATTTGCAGCATCCGATCCGTGACGAGAAAACCTCCGACCACGTTGATCGTGGCGACGATAAGCGCCGCAAAGCCAATCCATTTGGCCCAGGGGCTCTCGATCATGCCGGTCGCCACAAGGGCTCCTACAATGGTAATGCCGCTGATCGCATTCGTGCCGGACATGAGTGGCGTGTGCAAGGTCTGCGGCACCTTGCTGATTACCTCGAACCCGATGAATGCCGCCAGGATGAATATGACCAGATTGCTCAGCATCGGAATGAACCGGATTGGGAATACGCTATGTATCGAGCAGGGTGCGGATACGTTCGTGTACGACTTGTCCTTCGTGCGTCACGCACATACCCTTGAAAATCTCGTCCTCGAAATTCGGGCGGAACGCCTCGCCGTCGGAAAATTCCGTAAGGACAGCAAACAGCGTGCGGGCGTACATGGCGCTGGCATCGACAGGTGCTTTCGACGGTAGATCGAGCGGGCCGAAAATACGTACGTCATGCGACGTAACGGTTTTTCCCGGTTTCGTAGCTGTGCAGTTGCCCCCGCCCGGCGCCGCGAGATCGATCACCACAGATCCAGGTTTCATGGCTTGTAAGGCTTCGTCGGTGACGAGGATGGGAGCAGGACGGCCCGGCACAAGCGCCGTCGAGATCACCACATCCGCCGCTGCAATGTGCGGAACCAGCAGGGCCGTTTGTTGCGCTGCCTTCTCTGCGGTCAACGCCGTAGCATATCCGCCCGTATCGGCGTCCTGTTGCGTTTCGAAAACCAATTCCACGAACTTTGCGCCGAGACTGCGGACTTCCTCTTGCGCTGCATCGCGAATATCGTAGGCAGACACACGGGCTCCGAGCCGCCTTGCCGTGGCGATGGCCTGCAGGCCCGCAACACCCGCCCCCAGCACCAGCACATTCGCCGGCTTCAAAGTACCTGCCGCCGTGGTCAGAAGTGGAAAAAACCGGGGCAATGCCGCGGCGGCCTGCAACACGGCTTCATACCCGGCCACACTGCTCATGGCGGAGAGCGCATCCATCTTTTGCGCGCGAGATATCCGGGGCGCCAACTCCATGCTAAGCGCCGTCACGGAGCGATTGGCCAACTCCAGGCATAATGCAGGCATACCCAGCGGATCCAGCAGGCCCAGAAAGAGGCTACCGGGCTTCATCTTCCCGATCTCGGGTTTCAAGGGTGGAGTCGCTTTCAGGACGATGTCGGCGCCGAGCGCTTCGCTGCATGTGCCTATGCGCGCGCCGGCCTCACGGAATGCGTCATCGGTAAAATATGCCGCCTCGCCGGCCCCCGCTTCCACGACGACCTCGAATCCTTGGGTTACAAGCTTGCGAACTACCTCGGGAACGATAGCCACACGCCGTTCGCCGGCAGCGGTCTCCTTTGGAACCCCAATGGTTAACGCCATACGCTCCCGAATAAAGATTCTGTCATGCAGGCAGTGCGAGCGATATGCCCCTGTGCATGAGACACCCGGAATATACGAAGACCATCGTAGATCACCCGCGTTCTCTCTCGAAATCGTCCATAAAGGCAACGAGTGCATCTACAGACTCTTCCTGGCAGGCATTGTATAAAGAGGCGCGCATCCCCCCCACCGAACGGTGTCCTTTCAATGCCAGCAATCCCCGATTGTGCGCTTCGGACAGAAAACGGGCTTCCAGGTCTTCCGAGGGCAGGCGGAACGTCACATTCATCCGCGAGCGGGCGTCTTTATGCGCTGTCCCGCGGTAGAAATCCGTCCGGTCGATCCGGGCATACAGTTTGCCGGCCTTTTGTTCGTTGATTTCTTCGACGGCCGCAAGTCCCCCCTGCGCTTCCAGCCATGCCAGCACCTTGCCTATGAGGTATACGGCGAATACGGGAGGCGTGTTGTACAGTTTCGCCGCATGTATCCCGTAATCCAGAATAACGGGCAGCGATTCATTGCGGCGTTGCAGAAAAGGGTCGTGCACCAGTACGACCGTGGCGCCCGCCGGTCCGATATTCTTTTGCGCACCCGCATAGATCAACGAGTGGCTTTCCATGTCGATCGGACGGCTCAGGAAATCGCTGGACGCATCGCATACGATGGGCGGATCGACCTGCGGAACCTCTTCGAATTGCGTTCCCACTACCGTGTTGTTCGAGGTCATATGCAAGTATGCCGCCTCGGGGTCGATATCCCATGCGTTTACTTCCGGAATGTATGCAAAATTACGATCCTTGCTCGATGCCGCTGCCCGCGCCTTACCCGTACGCTGCGCTTCTTTCAGTGCATTCGCCGCCCATCGGCCCGTCACCACATAATCCGCCGACACCTCCTCTCCCCGGAAATTCAGCGGTATCTGGTGAAACTGCATGGAGGCCCCCCCTTGCAGGAAGAGCACATGCCATTCGTTGCCGATGTTCAGGAGACGTCGAATGCGTTCTTTGGCGTCCTGTTCGATCTGCGTATAGGCCGCCGAACGGTGACTGATCTCAAGGACGGAGGCGCCAAGGTCGCCATACGCCGGGAGTTCTTCTTTCATTTCCAGCAGTACGGCTTCCGGAAGCGCCCCGGGGCCGGCGGAAAAGTTATGCAAGCGCATGGCAGGGTACAGGCGAAGAGATTATCAAGGAGCCGTAGCCTTCGGAAAAAAAACAGTGCTACGGCAAGAGAACGAGAGAGATTCGGTTCTATTCGAACAGATGCACCAGCAGCCCGCTGCGGAGCTTCGGTTCGAACCATGTGGATTTAGGCGGCATGAGCAGACCCGCATTCGACACGGCGAGCAGTTCCTCTACACTGGTCGGATACATGGAAATAGCCAGTTCCGCCCGCCCGAAATCGACCAGCCGTTCCAGTTCGCCCGTACCGCGAATGCCTCCTACGAAGTCGATGTTCGGATCCAGACGCTGATCCACGATACCGAACTCGGGCTCCAGCAGATGCTCGCTGAGCCGCGCGACATCGAGTGTGTCGGCCACCTCGCTGCGTTCTGTCGCCGGAAGCAACATCGTATGCCACCGCCCATTCAGGTACAAACATACCCTGCCCGATTCGGCAGGCGTTTTCTCTCCGGAATGCACCGACAAAGCAAATCGGGCGACGAGCGTATTTAGAAACTCGTCTGCGTGGGCGGGCAGTTTGCGTACGATGCGGTTATAGGCGAGAATGCGCAGTTCGCTCATGGGAAACAGCACCGCCGGGAAGAATTCCGCCTCCGGTAGCCCGGCAGACGCTTCGCGCATCTCCGCCGCCGCCCGCGAGGCTGCCGCACACCGATGGTGCCCATCCGAAATATACAGGTACTCTACGCGCTCGAAAGCACTCACCAGTTCTTCCTGCTGCTCCGTTTTCCAGATCGTATGCCGAACGCCATCCTCTGCCGTGAAATCGTAGAGCGGCGCCGAAGCCGTCTCGGAGACAACCAAAGCATCGATTCGATCCGTGTTCCGGTAGGTCATCATAACCGGTTCGGCATGCGCCTGTTGGGTCACGATATGGCGGACACGGTCTGTCTCTTTTTTCGGGCGTGTTTTCTCGTGTTTCAGGATAGTCCCATTGTCGTATTCCTCCACGGATACACACCCGAATACGCCGGTCTGCGCCCGTCCGTCCATTTCCAGGCGATAGATGTATACGGACGACTCGTCCTGCACCCAGGCGCCATTTCGAGCGAATGCCTGCAGGTTGGCGGCGCCGCGTTCATACGTTGCCGGAGCATATTCGTCGGCGTCCACCGGCAGGTCGATCTCCGGGCGGACGACGTGCAAAAAGCTCAGCGGGCGCCCTTCGGCAAGGGCGCGGGCTTCCTCCGTATCGACGACATCGTAGGGCACGGAAGCCACCTCCGCCGCCTTGTCGGGAACGGGACGAAGAGCGCGAAACGGGTGCAGAACCGCCATGGAAGGAGCCGGGAAAAGCCCGGAATAGTGCACAAAAAACAGTCCGGTATAATTTCGGAAATACCCGGTTCCTGTGCAGCGGAATGGCAGCGAATAAGCGGTTAAGAAGAGGAGTCGCCGGGGCCCGGCGGCGATAAGGGTGCGGGATGTATCCTATACATATCCGAACAGCGGCGGAAACGCGACCACGACGAGCCCTGCCCAGACAGCATACACCGGGAGGTAGTCGGTCTGCCAGCGCTCCAGGGCGGTGAACGACCCGGCGCCCCGCAGGAATCGCACATACAGCCAGGCCGACCAGGCAAGATTGACCAGCAGGATAAGGTTCATGCCCAGCGCAGCCACCTTGTTCGGACTGAACCCGAATTCCGATATGCGAGCCACGATGGCCGTTAGCGCCACAACGTCCACGATCAGGGCCGAGACCACAAGCACCAGTTGAAAGATGTCGAACACGCCTGGCTTTTTCTCGGGATCCCGCGCCGACACGGCGTAAAGAAGCAGGCCGAGAACCACCACGAGCAGCAGGTCGCATCCGATGAGCGCTTCGCGCTCCATGCTGATGTTATTCCCGGTCCATAGCATGGACCCCAGAAAAACGAGTAGCACGATCGCGAAAAGCGGCGTGAACAGGCTGGTCAGCAGCGGCGCGAAGTTCGCCATGATGTTCTGCTTCGTTTCCACCAGCCAGGCGGCTATGAGGACGGCTCCAAGCGCCCCGCAAGGGATAAGCCAGTTCGTCACGAACCATTCGGGGGCCAGGCCGATAGCGGTGAACATGAACATTGTAAGGGCCGTCAGGACAATGCCGCCCAGCGCAATAAGCACATAGTAAATGAAAAATTCGCCGGAGAATCGGACAAAATTCATGCGCCTGGCACTATCCCCCCACGCTCCCCCCGCATAAGCGATTCCGATGGCCAGCCAAAGTGCTATGGGCAGGTGCAGAATAGTCAGGAGTTCGGTGGCGGCTTCCGGCTCGAACGGGAATACGTTGACGAGAACGGCTGCCGCCGCAAACGGCGCCGCTATCCACAGGCAGTTCCGGACGCCAAGGGTGTGCTTCCATGCAAAATACCCGGCGAGAAACGGCAGCACGAAAAGGCTGACGTTGCGTGCATAGAACACTTCGCTTCCCTCGTGCATCTCCAGCCCGAACAGCGCCGGGATTTTTACGGCAAGCGCCGCAAGGATGGCCAGGGCAATGACTATTGTCGTTTCCGTGCGAATCATCTCCGCGGCCGCGTTGCCGTTTTCCGTTGCGTCCATGGTTTTTCTAAAGATGTTTTCGGCTACCGGATGGCGGGTGCTGCTAGGTTATTGCGTTTGGGTAATGAGTATATGTGCGGACGTCTTCACTTCAACCTGAACGCGAACGGTAGCGTCATCGGAACCTTGGCCGGCCTGCGGCTACCCCGATCAGGGCCGCAAGCCATCTCCGTGTGTGTTGTTTTTTGTGCATTTCCTTAATCCCGGCTACAATACCCACATCCTCAGTACGCTGCCCCCAACGCCTCGCACAACCAGTGCTGGAAGGGGGATGCGTTCCGGCACAACGCCGCAAAATCGTCGAGAAATCTGTCCGAAACGACCGCATCGTCCACAAGCGATGTCACCCCGATAAAATCCTTGCGCTTCAGATCTTCGATCATCGGATGCTCCGGATCGATGCCCCGTGGCGCCCTCTTCAGCGAATCGCCGGATAACTCGAACGCTACGCGGAAGCCTGCGTCGTCCCGCGCCTGCACCCATGCATCCGGGTCGTCCGTGATTGCCTGACGGATCATGGTCAACGTCGGCGAGCCGGGGCGCCATATGCCGCAACCCGCAAAGGATCCTCCCGGCTCGATATGCAGGTAAAAACCGGGGGTGTGCGCATCTTTGGCCGACTCGTGGCGAAAGTGGATGCCCGTGTGGGTCTTGTACGGGCTCTTGTCTTTGGAAAAGCGTGTGTCCCGGTGGATACGGAAGAGCGAACCGCCGTTGGCCCTCGGATCGGCTCGGAAATGCGGGCTGATTTCCTGCAGGTGCGGCGCAAAATCCGCAATGAACCGCAGCGCCGGGTCTTTCACCTCTCCCTCATAGCGGCTCTTGTTGGCCTGAAACCAGTCCCGATCGTTGTTTGCCCCCAAGTCATCGAGAAACCGAAACGTTGCAGGGGTAAAATAAGAAAAGGGCATGCGTGTACCGAGTGCATGAAAACAACGTGTCGACGAGCCTTACGGTGCGGCGAATCGAGGGGTTCCGTTTCCCGTTTCTCCTATGTTCCACCGCATAAAGAGAGTGCATGCCAAATTCCGGGCGTCGCCGCCGACATGTCCATAACGACAAAATCGCTGATTTCTTGTCCTTGCCGGAACAAATCCGTACAATGCGGGCTACATTACTGCATAATCACATCGCGGGGTGGAGCAGCTGGTAGCTCACCGGGCTCATAACCCGGAGGTCGCGGGTTCAAATCCCGCCCCCGCTACAGCAGAAACCGGCATTCCCAACAGGGGGTGTCGGTTTTTTTGTCCCCGCACCCCATCGTACCATTGCCTGCAGGATATTCTGATTAAAACCGCTTCGCTCCGCACGTCACGTTCGTGCGGACAGGACGTTATGACTCCATCGTCGGAATCAGGAGAAACACTGCGAATTCGGGGTGTCGCCGACGTGACGCGCCCTTCGGGAGGCTGCGAGGGGCACGCTGGCTGCGTCATTCCTCATTATGTGGGACCTGCCACACTGCTTCGTCATTCCTTGCCGGCGCACCCCTCGCAGCCTCCGAGCTTTGCGGACTTAATAAGAGTATCCTGTAGATATTTTTTTCCAGCACTTGCAGGCGGGTGTTCCCTATTTGTACCTTCGAAATCATAGCCGGTATATTTCCTTAAGGATTGGCTATAGCAGTATGGAACCAGCCTCAATCGAACGAGGGGAATCTGAAGTGCAACTCGAAAAATTCGATATTTCTAATAAAATGGCGCGGCGGCTTGCAATCGGTCTGAGTGGTCTCGGAGCCATTTTTTTCTTCGCCGTTTCCACCGCGCAAGCGCAAACCGCCCTAGGGGAGGAAGTCCAGTTTGTCCTGAACAGTTTTTCCTTTCTTGTCTGGGGTGCGCTGGTAATGTGGATGTGTGCAGGCTTCACCATGCTGGAGGCCGGTTCCGTACGAACCAAAAACGCTTCTGTGATTTGCCTGAAGAATGTGGGTCTCTATTCAATCGCCGGACTGACGTTCTATCTGATCGGTTACAATATCATGTATGTCGGTGTCGAACCGGGCAGTTGGTTCGGCTCCTTAAAATTGTTTTACGGTACATCCGAACATGAGATTGCTCTTCTTGGCGGACAGGGCGACGCTGCTTCCGAAGTGCTTGGGAACGGCAGTTCGGTTATGTCGAGCTGGTTCTTTCAGATGGTGTTTGTGGGGACGACCGCCTCCATCGTGTCGGGCGCACTGGCCGAGCGAGTAAAATTATGGTCCTTCTTTATCTTCATTGCCGTGCTGACGACAGTCATCTACCCAATTATCGGAGCCTGGACATGGGGCGGCGGATGGCTTGCAGAAATGGGCTTCCAGGATTTTGCCGGATCGACGATCGTGCACTCGACCGGTGGCTGGGCGGCGCTTGCCGGCGTGCTCATCGTCGGCGCACGAAGGGGTAAATTCCGAAAGAACGGCGAGATCAAGATCACTCCGCCATCGAATGTGCCCGCCGTGACGCTGGGTGTCTTCATCCTGTGGCTCGGCTGGTTCGGTTTTAACGGAGGTTCGCAACTGGCCCTGAGCGGCGTGGTCGATGCCGTAGCGATCAGTAATATTCTTGCTAACACCAACCTTGCGGGCGCCGCAGGCTTCATAGCCGCCATTTTTCTGTCGCGCCCCCTTTTCGGACGGGTCGACCTGCTGGCCAGCCTGAACGGAGCCATCGCGGGTCTGGTGGCGATCACGGCCGGTCCCGATATCGTTGCGCATCAATGGGCCGTGGTCATCGGTGCGGTAGGCGGCTGCCTGTGCGTTCTTGGGCTGAAGGTCATGGAACGCCTCAAAATCGACGATGTGGTCGGTGCAGTGCCTGCTCACTTGTTTGCCGGCGTCTGGGGAACGCTTGCGGTCTGCATTGTAGCCGGCGGCAACCTGGGGGTGCAACTTGTCGGTATTCTGGCCGTTGCTGTTTTCGCATTTGGAGCCTCCTGGCTGACATGGATGGCTATCGACAAAACGATCGGGGTCCGTATCTCGTTGTCCGTCGAGGGGCTGGGTCAGGACGTGGCGGAACTGGGTATCGAGGCCTATCCGGAATTCGTCGTCATTCCCGATATGGACGACGACGAGTGAGTGTTGGATAGGAAGAAGCGGTCCGGTGGGCAGATCGAGCAGGGCCGCTTGCTACCGAGCAGACCGATGGGAAAATGCACCGCCAACGGATGCAGCCGTCCCAGGAAGTGAACGACCCAGGATTCCGTCAGGGCTTCCATTGTACGCTATGCTTTTCGAGCGCTTCTGCTATGTGTTGCCGCGCCGGGATCACGGGGTTTTCACATGGACCGTCACGATATCGGTGTTATGATATATCTGATGATGGACCGAGGACGCGACGTGCCGCAGTAACCGAAGCGAAATTTCTCGCTCGACCGGCGCTCCCGCGGCTTGTTCGCCAAGCAGCGCCATCCGATCCTGAAGATTTTCCTCCCCGGCCGAGGCGACAAATTCCAGAATCGCTTCGTCGCTCTCCTTGCGCGCAGCCAGACGCAGGCGCCGCTGTTCATCTTTCTCCTTGCCCTCGTCCCGGTCGAACAGCGTAAGCAACGTTTCTTCGGCGGCGGCCTCAAGGCGCTCTCCCATGGCCCTGTCCCAGCCGCTGCGGGACGTGAACGTCACAAGAAATTTCCGTATTTCCGGCAAGGCGGATATGTCGAATGCTGCCTCCATCCGGCTGGGCCGGCGTTCCGTCAACTCCATGAACAGGGTCATAAGGATGGCCACGAGCCCCCCTGCCGTCATGCCGTTCTGCAGAATGCCGCCTGCAAACTCCGCAAAGTATTCCGGAAATATCACGCCGTTCTGGAAGCCGACTCCGGCCCAGAATGCAACGCCGACCACAAGGCCCTTCCGATAATCGACCCCGTCCTGAACAACGATACGCATACCGACCACGAAGAGCATCGCCAGAAGGATGGCGATGTAAGCCGCGGCAACAGGACTCGGTATCGCCAGGACCCCGGCAAGCGCTTTGGGAAGAAAAGCCAGCACAAGAAATATTATCCCCACGGCAATGCCGACCCTGCGCGCCCCAACCCCTGTAAGTTCGGTGACCGCTACGCTCGTTGAATAGGTCGTGTTCGGAACAGTCCCCGCAAGCCCGGACAACAAATTGCCCAACCCGTCCGCAGCTACCGCGCCCTGCACTGCCCGGAAATCCACCGCCCGAGGGTTACGCCAGGAAACACGTTGAATGGCGACGGCATCCCCAACCGTTTCGATGGCGCCGATCAGGGTCACGAACACGAATGCCGGAAGCAGCGTCCAGAAAACCGGTCCGAACGAAAGATCCATTGCCGGCCAGCCGCTCTCCGGAAAGCCGAGCCATGAAGCTTCTCCAATGCGGACGGTATCATAAAGACCGTAGAATCCGCCGACTACAGAGCCCAGGACCACTCCGATGACCGGCGCCCAGAGACGCAAGGTACCCTTCGCTTTCAGAGCAATGCCGCTAATGCACAGTATGGTTGCAAGAGCAGTCATCGGGGCGGCCATGGCTGGAGACCCCTCCGGCACATCGTTCAACATGTCGAAAATGATCGGCATCACCGTCACCGCTATCAGCATGACTACGGTCCCGGTGACGGTTGGAGTCAGGATGCGCCGGAAGAGCGAGAGACGCGCCGCGAGCGCGAACTGGAAAAGCGCGGAAATGATGACCAGCGTGGCGAGCATGGCCGGACCGCCCTCGACAAGGGCTGTGATGCACACGGCGATAAAAGCCCCGGAGGTTCCCATCAGCAGCACATAGCCCGCACCGATCCGGCCGAATCGGACTGCCTGCAGTATCGTCGTCAGCCCGCTGATCATGACCGCGGCAAAAACGGCCCAGGACAAGAAGGTTTCAGTCCCTCCGGCAGCCCGGATCACGATCATCGGGGTAAACACGATGCCGGATATACAAAGCACGGCGAGCTGAAATCCAAGACCGAAGGAAAGCGTGGCGGGAGGCGATTCATCGGCCTGGTAACGAACGCTTGAAAGAGGGTTTGTCTTGTCCGTGGTCATGTCGTATCCCTTAACTGGTTGCCCAAAGCATAAAAAACCCTTGAGCAGATTCGCTTTATCTTACCGTCCACGTCATACTATATCTTGTGGCGACCGGGATGGCCACCGGCAGAGTACATGACGATATTGGCCCGGGAATGGATCAGAAAATAAAACTCCAGACCGATTTTATCGTTAGGTTTTGGCGATTTTATTCGACAAGGACAAGCGGGGGTAGCGTCAGAGGCTGTTCACCCCCGCCCTGCACAGCGACAAAACCCCGATAGGATGGGATCATGACCGTTATCGCCTGTCTATACAATCCGGGGATAAAACCGCATAGCGATCATTGTCGCCTGTAAAGTATTGCGGAATACGTGGGCAACGGCCACAGGCGAGCATCCACCATGGATTCCAGACGATCCGCTGCAGGGCGAGCGCACCGGTAGCGCTGACGCCGAAATGGATAGTTCGTTAGCGAAATGCGGGCGATAGCTGTTGGCAAACCGCCACCAGCCGCCCAATGGGCAGACCAGGACGCAAAAAACCTTTTGACACAGATTCACTGTCTCTATGCTCCGTTCCCGAATATCTCTATGAGGCCGAAACATCGTTTGAAGAAACCTTCTCACCCTCTTCCGGAACCATCCCCAATTCCTCGCGGATCCTCTGCTTGATTTCTTCGCGTTCCTTCTCGTGCTCTCGCAGCCACTCCTTGGTGGCTTCCCGTCCCTGTCCTATGGATTCTTTGCCGTACGCATACCAGGAACCGGATTTCTGCATGATTTTGCATGCACAACCCAGATCGATCAACTCGCCGAGACCCGAAATGCCCTCTCCATAGATAATGTCGAATTCGGCTTGCCGGAAGGGCGGCGCCGTCTTGTTCTTCACGATCTTCACGCGCGTCCGGTTACCGACCACCTCTGTGCCCTCCTTGATAGCCCCGATACGACGAATATCCATCCGCACGGACGAATAAAACTTGAGCGCCCGCCCGCCGGAGGTCGTTTCCGGATTTCCGAACATGACCCCGATTTTTTCGCGGATCTGGTTGATGAAAATGAGCGAGGTCCGGGTGCGGCTAATCGTACCGGTCAGCTTTCGCAGCGCCTTGCTCATCAGCCGAGCCTGAAGCCCCACCTGCTGATCGCTCATTTCTCCCTCGATCTCGGCCTGGGGAACAAGCGCCGCTACCGAGTCGATCACTACGACGTCCAACCCTCCACTACGTATGAGCATATCGCATATATTGAGCGCCTGCTCCCCGGTATCCGGTTGCGAAACCAGCATATTGTCCACCTTTACGCCGAGTTTTTCGGCGTAATTGATGTCGAATGCATGCTCGGCGTCGATGAAAGCGCACATGCCGCCCGCTGCCTGCGCCTCTGCGATAATATGCGTGGCCAGCGTAGTCTTGCCCGACGACTCAGGTCCGTAAATCTCTATGACGCGTCCGCGAGGCACTCCGCCCACGCCCAGCGCGGCGTCCAATGCGAGCGATCCCGTGGAAATCGACTCGATGCGAGCGACAGGCGCATCGCTCATACGCATCACCGCGCCTTTCCCGTATTGCTTCTCGATTTGCTTCACGGCCAGGTCGAGAGCTCTGTTTGTCCCTGAGTCGTTGGGGGTCATGATGACGTTAGTCGTTTATGTGTATATGTGCGATGTACATATACAATATACATACGCAAGGTCTTTGATTCCAATTTATTTCCTGCTGCCCCCCACAGACACATACAATACGCAATTCGTAACCATTATGGGCGCCCTGCCAGCAGATTTTTTCGCACCCTTTCCATCAAAAATGTAGCGGTCAGTTGCTTGTTGAGCATGCGGTCTCGCACAAGCTGTAACCGGTGCGCTGCGACGCCACCCGTATCGGCATATCCGATCCACGCCGTACCCACCGGTTTTTCCGATGTACCCCCAGCAGGCCCGGCCACCCCGGTTGTCGAAAGACCCAGATCCGCGCCGAGGCGCCGCCTCACCCCTTCGGCCATCTGCATCGCAACCACTTCACTCACGGCGCCATGTTGCCGGAGCGCCTCCGGCGATACGCCGAGCAAATCCATCTTTGCCGGGTTCGAATAGGCTACTATCCCACCCGCCACGTATGCGGACGATCCGGGGATATTCGTAAGCGCATGCGCCACGTATCCCCCCGTGCAGCTTTCCGCCACCGCCACGGTCAGAGAGCGATCCCGGAGCATGCGCCCTACGATTTCTTCGAGCGTCTCGTCGTTCGCCCCATATACATACGCACCGATTCGATCCCGCAGACACGCTTCCAGTTGCGCTATGCGATCGTCGGCCTCTTCCCGGTTCCTGCCAAATGCGGTCATGCGCAAGCGCACTCCCCCGGGGCCAGGCAACCAGGCAAGCCGGAGATTGTCCGAAAGCACGCCGGACAAATCTCCCACCGTTTCCTGAAGACTGGATTCCCCGATGCCTGCCGTACGCAGTGTTCGATGTACGATATTGTGCAATCCTCCCCGGCGCCGCACTCGCGGCAGGACCTCCTCCGTAAAAAGATGTTTCATTTCGTACGGCACACCGGGCAATACGGCCAGCATGCTTGCTGCCGCTTCTCCTTGTTTGGTTTCGTGCCACAACCCCGGCGCAGTCCCCAGTCGGTTGGACAAGACCTCGAACCCCGCAGGAACCATGGCCTGAGAGCGGTTGCTTTCCGGCATCGACCGCCTTCGCAGCTTGAACCGCCCCCGGATATCGTCCAGAATATTTTCCTGAAACGCCATTTCGACTCCGAACAGACCCGCAACCGCCTCGCGTGTTTTGTCGTCATCGGTAGGCCCAAGGCCGCCCGTCGTAACGACCAGATCGCTTTCGGCCAGACTCTGGCGGAGCTCGGATTGCAATGTTTTCTCATCGTCTCCGACAGTTACCACACGGCGCAAGATCACACCCGCCAGCGTCAACTGCTCTCCAAGCCAGGCAGCATTCGTATCGCGTACCTGCCCGATAAGCAGTTCGTCGCCAATGGTCAGCACGGTGGCCTGCATACTTCCCAAAACATTTATTTATGCCGGATCGACCAGCCTTCCGGATCGGCCCGCCAATCCAGAATCGTCCGGACCGCCGCTCCGGACAGCTTTTCCCGTTCCTGCGCCGCCGCCAACAGCACGTCCAGGCCGGTCAACACATACAGGGGAATCTTTATCTTTTCGAAGTTTTGGCGGGCGGCAGCGAATCCGTGAGAAAATATGGCGAGGATCGCTTGTACCTCGGCCCCGGCATCGCGCAGCGCTTCCACGACGGCACAGGAGGAACCGCCTGTCGAAATCAGATCCTCTACCACGATCGTTGTCCGGCCCGCGATACTCCCCCCCTCTATACGGCAGCGGCGCCCGTGCTCTTTCGATTGCGCCCGCGCATACGCCATCGGCATTTCCAGAATGTCCGCAAGCCATGCCGCGTGGGGAATGCCGGCGGTGGCCGTCCCCGTGATCACATCTGCGTGCAGTCCCTGCTCTTTCCATACGTGCACGAATCCGTCTCGTACGGTGCGTCGCGCAGCCGGACTGGAAAGGAGCAGGCGGTTGTCGCAATAGACCGGCGCGAGCAAACCGGACGCAAGGGTAAACGGCTCGTCCGGTGCGAAGCGAATGGCCTGCACGTCAAGCAGGTGTTCCGCCACTTGCCGTGCAAACAAACGGCCCGCTTCGTTTTTCGTATTCGTTTCCATGAAAAATTCAGGCTTGGGCAGCGTCACGCCCCTATCCGGTACGCTTTTCTCTGAACAGGTATATCCATCCGGTCCACAGTGTAAACGCAACGACCAGTAAAAAGGCTGCAAGCGGGATAGGCGTATCGAGTATCCACCTTGACCAGGCTCCGGCAACCCCCTCCAGTTTCTCGAACGTCAAAAGGGTCAGTATCCCACTCAGATATGCAATCTGGCTGACTGTCTTTCCCTTGGCGACAGGCAACGTAAACCCACCGCCATCGCCACCGGATACCGGGGAATGCGAGCGCAGCCAGGTCACCGATATATCGCGCAATCCGATGAGCGCCACGCCCCACCATGGTACAAACTCGGGAACGATCACACAAAGCATCACGAAGGCGCCCAGGATCAGCACTTTGTCGGCAAGCGGATCGAGCACCTGCCCAAGCTCGGACCGGGCTTCGAATTTCCGGGCAATTTTCCCGTCCAGATAATCGGAAGCCGCCGCAAGAAGAAATAAAATCAACGCAATAGCCAAACCCGGTAATGCGTTGCCGTACAACAGGATAAGAACCACCGGAGTCATCAGTATCCGTATGATCGTAAGCGCGTTGGGAAGATGTTTCATTTTCCTCCCTGCCAGCGCCCTGCGCTATCATCCGTAAGATGCTTTCCGTATCGAATCATATGCATATCCGAATGCGTATGGAGCGCCGCCAGGCGGCGCAATGTCCGCCGCAGAGCCTGTCATTATGGCGGAGAATGAACTCCGGCATCATTCTTGATAGTGTCCTGCGGACACCAAATTTGCGCCATCGTAAAATAAAGACCTGCAAGGTAGCGAAATACTCGTTATGGGAAAGATTATTGGAATTGACCTCGGAACCACGAATTCGGTCGTCTCTGTGATGGAAGGCGGAGAACCCGCCGTAATCACCAACCCCGAAGGCGCGCGCACCACGCCGTCGGTCGTTGCCTACAAGAAGGATGGCGAACGACTTGTAGGTATGCCCGCCAAGCGGCAAGCGATTACGAATCCGCAAAATACGATCGCTTCGATCAAGCGCTTCATGGGACGCCAGTTTGGCGAAGTCGAAAGCGAGATCAGGACCGTTCCGTACGAAGTGATCCGCGGCGACAACAATACGGCCCGCGTCAAGGTGAACGACCGGGTGTACACGCCGCAGGAAATCTCGGCGATGGTTCTCCAGAAACTAAAGCAGACCGCGGAAGACTATCTTGGCGAAAAGGTGACCGAGGCCGTCGTCACGGTACCCGCATACTTCAACGACGCACAGCGCAAGGCCACGAAAGAAGCCGGCGAGATCGCCGGACTGAATGTGCGGCGCATCATCAACGAACCGACGGCGGCGGCGCTGGCCTACGGCCTTGACAAGAAGGAAAAAGAAGACGAAATCGTTGCCGTATACGATCTGGGCGGGGGCACATACGACATCTCGATTCTCGAACTCGGCGACGGTGTTTTCGAGGTAAAGGCGACCTACGGCGACACGCATCTTGGAGGCGACGATTTCGATCAGCGACTGATCGACTACGTCGCCGACGAATTTCAGAAGCAGGAAGGTATCGACCTGCGCAAGGACCGCATGGCCCTGCAGCGGCTAAAAGAGGCCGCGGAGAAGGCGAAGATCGAACTCTCCGGGCAAACGCAGACGAACATCAATCTGCCCTTCATCACCGCCACGGAAGACGGGCCGAAGCACCTGGCGCTCGACGTCACGCGGGCTGCGTTCGAGAAACTGGTGGACGATCTGGTCGAGCGCACCATCCCCCCCATGGAAAAAGCGCTCAAGGACGCCGGGGTTTCAAGGGACGATATCGACGAGGTTATCCTTGTCGGCGGTTCGACGCGCCTTCCGAAGATTCAAGAGGTGGTTGAGGATTTTTTCGGCAAAAAACCCAACCGTTCGGTAAATCCGGACGAGGTAGTGGCCGTGGGAGCAGCCGTTCAGGGCGGCGTACTTTCCGGGGACGTCAGCGACGTGCTGTTGCTCGACGTAACCCCGCTCAACCTCGGCATCGAAACGCTCGGGGGGATAATGACTTCGCTTATCGCCGCCAACACGACCATTCCCACAAAGAAGAGCGAGATTTTCTCCACGGCTTCGGACAGCCAGACCTCCGTGGAAATCCATGTGCTCCAGGGAGATCGCCAGATGGCCGTCGCCAATCGTACGATCGGGCGCTTTCATCTGGACGGCATTCCTCCGGCGCCTCGAGGCATCCCGCAAATCGAGGTCACCTTCGATATCGATGCGAACGGAATCCTTGACGTAACCGCCAAGGACAATGCAACCGGCAAGAAGCAGAACATCCGTATCGAGGCCTCCAGCGGACTCTCCGACCAGGAGATCGAGAAAATGCGCCAGGATGCGAAGGCGCACGCCGAGGAGGACGAAAAGAAGCGAGAGCAGGTCGAGAAGCGGAATCAGGCCGATTCGCTTGCGTACTCCACGGAGAAGAACCTGAAGGATTACGGGGACAAGATTCCTGCCGAAAAGAAGGCGAAGGTCGAGGCGGCGCTCGAGCGACTCAAGGAAGTGCGCAAGAATGACGAGGCCCCCGATCTGGACTCGGCGCTGGAGCAGCTTAACCAGGCCTGGGGCGAAGCCGCTGAGGACATGTACAAGGCGCAGCAAGCCGCCGCTGCACAGGAGGAAGCGAACGCAGGCGCCGGAGCGGACCAGGAAGAAGCCGCAGGAGACGGCTCCGTAGATGCCGATTTTGAAGTGATCGACGAGGACGAGGAGTCGCCGGGGACGAATCATAAGTAGGTGGATTCGTATGTCTTCCCCATGAAGACCATCGTCACAGATTCTCCCGAGGAAGCCGCTTCGTTCATTCTGTCCGGCGAAACCGCCGCTTTTCCCACTGAAACGGTATACGGGTTGGGGGCAGACGCCTTCAACGCTGCGGCGGTTCGGAAGATATTCGAAGCCAAGGGACGGCCTGCGGACAATCCGCTTATCGCGCATATTGCTGATGTTGGAGAGGCGGACCGGGTTGCGGATTTCTCGTCGAGGATCGCCCAGCGCCTCGCAGAACGCTTTTTTCCAGGGCCGCTGACCCTTGTGCTCCCCAAACATACAGACGTGCCTCTGGTTGTCACTGCGGACCTCGATACGATCGCTGTGCGCGCACCGGAGAACAAGGAAGCGCAGGCGTTTCTGCGGGTATGCGCGTGTCCCGTAGCGGCGCCCTCGGCCAATCGCTCGGGACGGCCAAGCCCTACCACCTGGCAGGCGGTGCTGGAAGACCTCGACGGGCGAATTTCCTGCGTGCTGCGGGGCGAACCATCGGTTGTCGGGCTGGAATCGACGGTCGTCGACTGCACGACGGATATTCCTCGCGTATTACGAACCGGAGGCGTTACGCTGGAAGCGCTCCGCGAAGTGGTTCCGGATATGCAAGGACCTCAGCATGATCCGGGCGATACTCCCCGCAGCCCCGGTATGCGGCACCGGCATTATGCGCCAGTGGCCCGTGTGGTGCTGGTCGATAAGTCGCCCTCCATTCCACCCCGGGAAACAGCGGGGTATATCGGGATGGAATTCCCCGGAGAAGATGCGCAGAGCGACTCAGGAGGGCGCTGGCGCCTCGTGGAAAGGGTTACCACCCCCGAAGCGTACGCACACCGTCTCTTCGATTTCATGCGGCGATGCGACGCGGCAGGCGTGGAGACTATCTACTGTCAGATCGTGGAACCGACCGGGATAGGTACAGCCATCATGGACCGCCTGCAACGGGCGGCACAAGGGAGTGCAGAAAGCCGCCGTTCGTGAAACGGCGGAACACCCCCCTACCCACTCTCCCTGTACAACACAAAAACCCAGCCTGCGCAGATGAGGAGCCCGTAGGCTTCCCGGGCCGTCTCCGAAAACGCTCCCTCGCCGCCGGCTACGAGAATTCCCAGCAGGATCCCTGCCCAGACGACGCATAGCGCCATATAGGCAAAGGCCAGCGAACGGGGAAATCGCCCCAATGCGAAGAGCGCGCAGTGAATTGCGGCTGCGCCGTATACCCCTATCCAAGCCAGCGCATCCGGGTCATTGTGCTGAAATGCCCCCCAGGCGACGAAGAACAGCAGGGCAACCGCATTGGCGATCCGCATGAATCAGGCTTGTTCGTCCTTGGAAAAAGCGGAGTCGAATGCTGCGCCGGGTTGCTCGAAATCGATATCCTTCGTGAAAGCGCACGCCTCGGCGGCACCCTGCTCCCTTTCCATGCCGCTGTCCTCCCATTCGATGCTGAGCGGGCCCTGGTAGCCGATCCGGTTCAGCGCCCGGATGATTTCCTCGAAATTGATCGCTCCCCGGCCTACCGAACGGAAATCCCAGTACCGGTCCGGATGTCCGAAGTCGAGATGCCCCCCGAACACGCCGCCTGCGGCGGGCGTCTCCGACCACCACACGTCCTTGATATGCGCATGGTAGATGCGATCCGGGAACGCGTCGATGAAGCGGACATAATCCACGCCCTGATACCCGAGGTGGCTGGGATCGTAGTTGAATCCGAAGGCTTCCCTGTTCCCCAATGCGTCGAGAGCGCGCCGGGCGCTGGCGATATCGAAGGCGATCTCCGTGGGATGCACCTCCAGTGCGAACCGGATACCCTCCTCGTCGAAAACATCCAGAATCGGGTTGAACCGGTTTGCGAAATCCTCATACCCCCGGTCGATCATGCCCGGCTTGTTGGGCGGAAAGGAATAGAGCAAGTGCCAGATAGAGCTTCCGGTAAAGCCGTTCACGACCGGTACGCCGAGCCTGGCGGCTGCTCGGGCCGTATTCGCAAGTTCTGCTGCGGCGCGGGTGCGCACGCCTTCCGGATCGCCGTCTCCCCAGACATGCGGGGGCAGAATGGCCTCGTGGCGCTCGTCAATGAGGTCGCATACCGCCTGGCCTACCAGATGATTGCTGATGGCCCAGACTTTGAGCCCGTACTTCGCAAGCAGATCGTGCCGGCCCTGGCAATAGCCGTCGTCCGCCAATGCCTTGTCCACCTCGAAATGATCTCCCCAACAGGCCAGTTCGAGGCCATCGTATCCCCACTCGGAAGCCTTCTCTGCGAGCGTTTCCAGGGGCATATCGGCCCATTGTCCCGTAAATAAAGTAACCGGTCGCGCCATGATACGATAAGGTGTTTTCGGTCGATATTTGTTGCGATATATGGACTTCGTTCAAGGGTAGAAACCTACCGATAACGCAAGAAAAGAAAAACGCCTGAACCCGACTCCTCCTTCATTGAATCTTCGTAATGCCGGAATCGAGAAAACCCCTGTACAGAAATGTAGTAATACAGGCGCCTGACCCCGGGACGTTACCAGCCGACCCTGCGAGTCTGTGCCGGTGATCGGGCATTTTCCGGGGTCTCGGCAGTTTCCACCGGGTTTTCCGGATTCTCCTTTTCCGAAACCGTCTCGACAGGCGGCAACGGACTCTCTTCGACAGCCGTGTCGACAGGCGCCTTCCCGACAATGGCGCCGGACGAATACCGGGTGGCTGGCGGCGCATCCGTTTCCTCGAGACGGGATAGCGTGGCGCCGGTATAGTAGAAATCCAGAATCTCTTTATAGGACATGCCGCGCTTCGCCATATCGTGTGCGCCCCATTGGCTCAACCCGACGCCGTGGCCGTATCCCTGTCCGGTAAAGACGTATTCGTTGCCTTGCCGCTCGGCGTCGAACCGCATGCTGCGAAGCGACCGCGGCCCGAAATGCCAGATGACGACCAGGCGGAATTCGTTTCCGGCGACGGAACGCCGGTGCCCGTTCTGCATGAGTAGGGAGACCGAGGCGACCCGGCCATCCGGACTGCGCTCGTCCAGTAGAAATCCAATGACTTCCCCACCGAATTTCTTGCCCAGTTCGGCGAGCAGTTTCGGGCGCGGAACGCGGGACACCCATTCGGCATGGGGCGACTGTTTGCCATACGGATCGGGTTTGCCCCGCAGGTAAGGAACCGGCGAGCTTGACCATACGGATTCGTTGTCGGCCGTGTGGCCGCCGCTGGAGGAATGATAGACGGCCTGAATGGGCTTCCCGCGCCAGGTCATCACCTCCCCTTCCGTAAGGCGGGCCGCTTCGAGAGCCAGAGGAAGAATTACGTCCTCTCCCCGGTATACCTGGGAGCGGGTGTCGTCTACGAGATCGTAGTCCGGTCCGTATTTACCCGGCGCGTTCAGTACGTAGGTGCGGGCCAGTACGGCCATGGCCTTCGATCCTTCCAGGTCGTCGAGGCCGTATTCCGTGGATACGACGGAGGCTACATAGGCTTCGAGCGGGACTGCGTTGATCAGTTTTAATCCCTCGTCGTTTTGATCCGTTGAAATAAGCAGATTCCCTGTGTATCGTCTGGATGCCTGCGCGGCCTTATCGTCTCGCGTCTCGATACCGAAAGAGGCGCCGTCCACCGGTTCGGCGCGAAGAGTCTCCGTGTACAAGGTGAGCGCTTCCGACGATACCCGGAGTTCGTTCGAGGGTCCGTATGGGGAGATCAGCACGGTCTGCCCGGTCTCCATCTCCAGAAGGGCATCGGTATACTCCCCGGCGTGAAGCCGTACGACGCCCTCGTATGCGGAAAGCGTAATGCTTGTGGGCGCCTGCCTGTCGAGAAGGCGTATTCGCACGTCCTGGGCTTGTGCCGGCAGGGTATAAAGCGCCAGAAGCAGGATCGCTGCTTTGTACGGCAGGATGGAGTACAACAGGGGAGTCATTAAATCGCTAACGTGTCGCGGAGATGCTTCCAGCACGCCCGATCATGGCCTCATGGCCATCCGGGGGATTTTCGCTCTCCTCTTTTAAGGTAAAGACCCGTTTGGATCAATGAACACGAGGTCGAGAGGTTCCGGAAGGAAGGCTCTCCCGCGATTATCCGGCATGGCTCGATATTGCTCCACAGGGGAAACGGCCTTTACAAAGACAACTCGAACTCAAGAGAGGAACGGGACAGGCAATGGCCGCTCAGGGATCCCGGGCCTGCGGGCTTCGTTCGCAGACGCACGTTGACACGCCCATTCTTTCGGTCTGGCCATGCTTATCGATACGCATGCACATCTGTATCTCGACCGGTTCGAAGACGATCTGGAAGCCGCGATCGACCGGGCCCGCGAGGCCGGCGTAACGCGAATATTGCTGCCTGCTATCGACGTGCCGTCCGTGCATCGCGCCCTGGAGTTATGCGAGCGGTTTGACGGCTTGTACGCCATGGCCGCCCTGCACCCGACGGAAACCAAAGAGGCGACCTCTTCGGATTCCGATGCGGTGGCAGCGCTATGCGACGATCCGCATGTAGTGGCGGTAGGAGAATCCGGCCTCGATTACTATTGGGACCGCTCCTTCGACGAGCGGCAACAGGAATTTCTGCGCCTGCACATCCGGCTGGCAAGGGAGCGGAAACTGCCTGTCGTTTTTCACAATCGGGAAGCCTTCGGCGATCTGATCCGGATTGTCGAGGAGGAATGGGGGGATTCAAAGGAGATGTACGGCCGGCGAGGCGTGTTTCACTGCTTCACGGGTACGCCCGAAGAGGCCGCGCGCATCGTCCGGGCTGGGTTTGTGGTCGGCATCGGGGGTATCGTAACCTTCAAGAATGCCGGTCTGGCCGAGTGCGTGCGCAGCATTCCGCTGGAACGGATCGTGCTCGAAACCGATGCGCCCTGGCTTGCGCCTGCACCGTACCGGGGCAAGCGAAACGAGCCTGCCTATGTACGCTTTGTGGCGGAACGAGTGGCTCTGGAAAAAGGGGTGTCGCTGGAAGAGGCGGCCGAGGTTACGAGCCGGACGGCGGAGGAGGTTTTCGGGATTGGGTAGGTGCTTGCAGACACTCTCCGGTTTCGTCAATACGCGCCTTGCTCAAAGCTTTATTGACAATTGCCAGCCTACATAGTTAAAATTTTGAACCTCGGGTGCAACGTACGGTCATGATGGCGGGTTCGTCACTCCGGCACCCACCCCACAATCCTCAGCGGCCCCCCACTTCCCCCCACGATTTTCATCGGCAACGCCACGATCCCGGCGCCCGTCGCCGGCAGCGCGTCCAGGTTCGTCAGGTTCTCGAACCCCACGATGTTCGCGCTGTACAGGATCACGTGTGTGCGGTAGTCGCTCGACTGGCCGTAGTCGATGCTGGGCGTGTCGATCCCGACCGCCGCAACGCTGCGGTTGTCCACCAGCCACTGTGCGGCCTCCGGGCCGATCCCTGGAAAGTGCAGTTCGGGCACAGCCTCGGGACCGGTGAGATCCGTGCCCAGGTAGGCGGTGCGGTCATCCCAGCGCGACGACCACCCCGTTCGGACGAGCAGCGCGGCGCCATCGGCGATCTGGCCGTGCTCAGCCTCCCACGCGGTAAGATCCTCGACCGACAGCAGATAGTCGGGATCGGCGTCGGCCGCGGCCGAGACATCGACCACCGACACCGTCGTAATGAGGCTCGATAGCGGGATCTCGTCCGCCGTCATGCGCCCCTCCGCGAAGTGGATCGGCGCGTCGAGGTGGGTGCCGCCGTGCTCGGCCGAGGCGAAGGAGTACGACGCGTAGAAGTAGCCGGCGTCCGTGTTGCCGTACGCCAGTTCGGTGAGCTGGAAGCCTGCCGTGTCGGTGGGCCAGTAGATTGTGGAGGGTCCGAAGGCGTGGGAGAGTTCGACCCATGAGCCCGCGCCGCCGGTGAAGACGGCGGTGTGGTCAGGGGGCGGGGCCTCCTGCAGACACCCCGTGGCGAGAAGGGCCGTGATGAGTGCGGCAAGGGCTACCTTCGCCTCGGACGAAGGAGAGTGGGTTCTGCGGGTACGCCTCGGCATGGATCTCCTCTGGTTGATTGGGTCGGAACAAGGTCGCAACAGTATACCTTAAGGATACTCTGATTAAGTCCGCAAAGCCCAGAGGCTGAAAGGGGTGCGCTGGCAAGGAATGACGAAGCAATGTGGCAGGTCCCACATAATGAGGAATGACGCGGCCAGCGTGCTTCTCGCAGCCTCCCGAAGGGCGCGTCACGTCCGCAATGCCCAAAATCCGCAGTAGTTCCCGCTGATCTCAACGCTGGAATGTGACCGTACGTTGCGGACGTGACGTGCTGAGCGCAGTGGTTTTGATCAGAGTATCCTTAAATTCGACGAAAGTCTGTCCAATCAACCCAAACCGCCTTTGTTGCCGAGGTTGCGAGCCAGAAGGCGCGAGAGGTTTTCAGGGTTGGGCAGGTGCTTGCCATCGGGGCGGCGAGACATCTTGCACAGAAGGGATTGCGTCCAATTTCCGGTCTGATTGTAACAAGGTCGAGAAGAAGGAACCGAAAACGCAGGCATCCGTAATTTTTCGATAGGACAAGCAAGGGCAGCGCGACAAGTCGTCGCCTTGTGCCCTCTTACCGAAACCTCTTACTGGAAAATGCAGCTACGAGGGGAGCATCATGATCGGAACAAAAATATCGGAGCAGGACCTGGACAAGGTCAGTAACATTGTGGCCCGGGCTCTTGCGAAACGCTTCAGCCCTGAAGAATTCACCTTCGATCCCATCATCGTTAAACCCGATCTCGACCAGGACGGGGACGAAATCCTCTGGATACAGATTATTTTCGATGGCGACCAGGACAATCTCGATCCTGCCTGGACGGTAAGGATGTTCGAATTCATCGATCCCGAACTGGAGAAACTCGGTATAACCGCTTACCCGATCACTTCGTTCATCGAAAAGTCCGAGTGGGAGGATCCGGCGTACGACATCCCCGATTGGGCAGAAGAGGCGTAAAGAAGGCGGCTGTGGCGGCCTCTCCCCCGTTTTTTCGTCGAATAGCCGAATATGTTATAAATAGTTATAGATAATTCTATACGGCTAAAGATATTAGACCTATGAATCCGGAGAGTTTTATCAAGACGGCGCGGGAATTGATTCCAACCGGGCAGGGGAAACCGAGAAACACCAATCTCCAACGCGCCGTCAGTACGGCGTACTACGCCATGTTCCACTGCCTTGCAGGTTCATGCGCGGATACGTTAATAGGCGGTCTTCATGCAGGTCGCGGGTCGGATACCTGGACATTGACCTATCGGGCGCTGAATCACCGTTCCGCTAAAGCACGATGCAGCGATAAAGAAAGCCTCAAACGGTTTTCGGCACACATCCGCGTATTCGCCGAGACGTTCGCCCGCATGCAGGAACAACGCCACCGGGCGGATTACGCTCCAGACGCCGGATTTCGAAAATCGCAAGCGATTCAGAGGATTAACGAAGCGGAAAACGCTATCAGGAATTTCGAGGCGGAATCGCTCGCAGAGCGGCGCGCCTTCGCCGCGTATGTTTTGTTTAAGGGGCGGGAGTAGGGGGTGAATATTCGTGTGTCTCGATAATGGGCGCTGCTTGTGGAAAGCGGTGTATGCTATAGGCTAATAGAGGTTCAAGAGTGGAGATAAACGATACGGATTGACTACGGTGGCGCAGCCCGAGTCGCGACGGAGTGCTTTTGCCTTGAACGAAGGACGTAACGACTGTCGGTCATGCCGCAGAGTGGAAGGCTTCAATGTTTTCCGGAGCACTAAGGCTCCGGAAAACCCTGGGGCTCTATCGCACGATACCCGCCGGCAGCTTCGCTTCAATGAGGCCGGAGCACTAAGGCTCCGGAAAACACAGGCATCGGGATGCGGTGACCGCCGCCATCAACTTGCTTCAATGAGGCCGGAGCACTAAGGCTCCGGAAAACGCGGATGACCTCCTCGCGCACCATACGATTCGGGGCGGCGCTTCAATGAGGCCGGAGCACTAAGGCTCCGGAAAAGCATATACGACCGGTCCCGGCTGCACGCGCCGGAAAAGGCTTCAATGAGGCCGGAGCACTAAGGCTCCGGAAAACTTATTCCACCTGATGATATTGAAGTAAGCCCAAACAGGCTTCAATGAGGCCGGAGCACTAAGGCTCCGGAAAACACCCCTATTAGGGCAGTGCATTGATCGACACGGGCGGCTTCAATGAGGCCGGAGCACTAAGGCTCCGGAAAACGTTTGGCTCCGCCTGAGAAAAGCGGTATCGCATGCACGCTTCAATGAGGCCGGAGCACTAAGGCTCCGGAAAACACCTTTCCCCGCCCCAATAGAGGTAATTACCGGGGTTGCTTCAATGAGGCCGGAGCACTAAGGCTCCGGAAAACGGGGCTTACCTCCCAGTAAATTCGGCAAAACACGGGGCTTCAATGAGGCCGGAGCACTAAGGCTCCGGAAAACGCTTCAAGAGCGCCAAGAATTGCATCTATCCCATTAATGCTTCAATGAGGCCGGAGCACTAAGGCTCCGGAAAACGATATGCCCTCCTATCTATTGCGCTGCATTGGCTACGCTTCAATGAGGCCGGAGCACTAAGGCTCCGGAAAACTACTGGTTTTGCGAGTTTGAGGGCAAGAACTGACATGCTTCAATGAGGCCGGAGCACTAAGGCTCCGGAAAACGCGGCCATGCGGGAGTCTATGAGGCCGAACGCTTGCAGCTTCAATGAGGCCGGAGCACTAAGGCTCCGGAAAACAGGATGGAACGTACGATGAAGCGGCGGAGCTGACGGAGCTTCAATGAGGCCGGAGCACTAAGGCTCCGGAAAACGCCGCATACAGGGGGATGATAGGGGGCCTATATTTATCGCTTCAATGAGGCCGGAGCACTAAGGCTCCGGAAAACGTGTAGTGTTTCCTCGGTGTTCTCATGCCATAGCCATGGCTTCAATGAGGCCGGAGCACTAAGGCTCCGGAAAACGTATACTTTGTGTTTAGTCAAAACACGGCACAGAGCGCTTCAATGAGGCCGGAGCACTAAGGCTCCGGAAAACTTGACCGCCACGCCTGTGTAGCGGTGGTGTAGGATGTGCTTCAATGAGGCCGGAGCACTAAGGCTCCGGAAAACACTGGCGCTCGAGGCAGCTGCGAGGCTACGCGCTCGAGCTTCAATGAGGCCGGAGCACTAAGGCTCCGGAAAACGTTACTCAAACGCAACCTAGCAAGACGAAACGATGACAGCTTCAATGAGGCCGGAGCACTAAGGCTCCGGAAAACGGCCTATGGCTATCTTCTTGCGGGGGATAGCCCTTCAGGACATATTGCGAGCGCTTTGGGCAAGAACACCGATAATGATACGAATTTTTATGGCCAATCGTAAAATGAACGGCATATCTCTTTGGATACCAAGGCGTTATGATAAAGCGAGCACTGTCCATTATTATTTGCCCATTAAAGTCCTCGCGATCCGCAAGGCGCTTTGCTTTCCCTCGTTAAACAATGGGACTTACAGCAAATAGTTGACATCGCTACGATTCTGCGCCATACCCTTGCTGCCGGAAGGCGATCTTAAGGGGTAACTGCCTCCGCCTGACGCACCGGGGATAGTCCCGCCCGGTGCAAGGGAAAGCCCTTGCGACGGATATTTCGCGCCGCATGTACATCCCGGTCCGCTATGTAGCCGCAGATGCAACGGAGTCCGGACAATGCGGACGATCTTCACGGTGGCGGCATCCAGTACGCCGCGCCGATCCGTAAACGACAGCCTGCCCAAACCCTTGATCTGCACGTAATGCCCACCATTCGGGCGCTTGCGCGGCTTCGCCGCTTCCGCCTCGAACGACCTCACGCCCCGGTCGAAAGACTTGAACCGGGGCAATCCCTTGCGATCTCGGAAAAACTTGTCGTACCCGCGGCGGGCGCGGTCCGGAACCGAACGTTGGCACGGCACATTCCACTGCCCCGTTCGGGTATCTTCGCCCCGCTTGCCGGTTAACCACTTGCACAGATCGTAATACGAAGGAGTCTTTTCGCCTTCGGCATACTGTGCGCGGCAATACTCCACGCCCTGATTGTACAGCCATGTCAGGTGCGTGAAGAATGTCTCCAGCCGGCGATGTTTCGTTGCCGTCGGTTTTTCGATACGATATGTGTAAACTCTTGTCATGAAAAGAGTTATATCAAAAAATCTCGGAAATGTTGCATGTCGACTATTCGCTATAAACCCCTAAACAATCACTGCCTGACGAGTTGGCGTTTCGTATACCTTACCCAAACTCTCGACTCGCGGGGAAACTCGTTCCACAAGTCCGATATCGATGATAAGGACATGATCCTCCGACGGCTTGATCAAGGACTCCAGACGAGCGGCCATCTCCGCATGACGTCGTGCGGTCAACCGACACTGGAAAACCGATAGCTGCAACCAATGACCGTATCCCTTCATGGCTTTGAATACTTTGCGCCAGCGTTTGGGTTCTGTAATATCGTACGTTACGATGTAAAGTCGCTCGGTGGCCATGAAGTCATCTGGGAAGATAGTGAGGATACGTGGACATTTCTCCCTGAAAGTACCGAGTCAGCAGTCGAGCCTGGACTTCAATCAAGCGGCGCATGGAGACGCGATATCCGAAAAAGGGATGTGTCGTTTCCTGGTCCATACGGCGCTCGAAAGCGGCAATTACCGCTTTGCGTCCACCGGATTTAAGGGCACAGGAAGGACCGTTCAGGATAAAATCGCTGGCCTTTATCTCGCCATTGTTGATCGACTGGATGACGCATGAATCGGCAATTATAGGCCGGAAAGGCTCCATCAGATCAAGCGCCAGTGCAGGGCGTCCATGACGGGGGCGGTGATAGAAGCCCATGTAGGGATCAAGCCCCGTAGCAGAAATGGTTGTTGCGAAAGCCCTTGTAAGAAGTGCATAGGCAAACGAAAGCATTGCATTGACGGGATCCGGCGGCGGACGCCTGTTGCGTTTTTCAAAGGCAAATGCCGGAAACCGCTCTCTGATTTCCGTTGCAAGCATGCTTTCGAAGTGGCCGAAATACACGGCCGCCGCTTCTCCTTCAATCCCGAGCAGTTGCTGAGCGTCTTTCGTTCTGGCAGCCCGCTTCGCCATACGCTGAAGACGGATCAGTGCTTCTTCCCGCTCTTCCGGCTCTGCTCTCCAGTTCCGCCGCAGCATGGTGCGCGTATTCCGAACCTTCGCTTCGATCAGGCCTTGCGCCAGGACGAGGCATCTCCTGGCGTCGAAAGCGAATCGGTATTGAGCTTCGCGGGTCGTAACGTTGCCGTTACCGGTTCCGATGGTGTGTCCAAGCAGCCAGCCGCCCATGGAAAACCACGAAACCGGTATTTCGGCGCGCATAAGAGCATGGAGCGCGGGAGTCGTTACCGAAACCGCCCCGAATAATGCAACCTGCGAGACATCGATCATCGGTACTTCCACCTTCTTCACCTCGGTTTCGACGACGAGCCTCTCCCCTCGCTTCCGCAGCCTTGCCCCCGGCGTTTGCACATACAGGGGCAGGGCTGGATCGTCGGACGGGTTCAACGGACGCAGATTCGCTAGTCCCTTGCGAAAGAGATTGGTTTCGTCCGGAAGACAAATACCCGCCAGAGAACAACGCGGACACTTGGGACTGTCTTCCAGGGGGGGCGGACGACGGGCAGAGGAGGCGGCGTAGCGCAGCCCTGCAATAGCCTCCATGGTTCGCGCACGCAATTCCTCGTCGAAAAAAACCGGTACCCGCTCGCGCGAACCGGCATACCACAAGGCCCCGCGAGAAACCTTGTATCCATTATCTTCGAGAATCATGCCCTGCACGCAGACTTGCACCCGTTCCGGTTCATAGGCTCCGGCGGCAACATGAGGACGTTTCCCTGTCTTGTAGTCTATAGGCATTACCGTGCCGTCGTCCGCCTCCACGACATCCATTTTGGCGATGACGCCAAGCCGCTCCGAAGACATGGTTACGGAACGGCCTTTGATCGTTTCTTCACCAAGTTCGTCCGGCGCGGGGAAATCCCCCCTTCCTTCATCCACGCGGGCATGCACACGCTTCCCGGCGGCGGTATCCCCGCTGTCGGCCCATTCGTTTTCAACCCACTCCAGATAGGCGAGCCTCGGGCAATAGACCCATTCGTTGACCATGCGGGCGGGAATCAGGGGAGTTTCACCGGAAGCAGGCGGTGGGGGCAGGGCAAGAGAGAATTGGGAACCTTCGTTCATGGCGGCTATATTGAAATTGCTGCGATTACCCGAATTGTACGCAACAGCATGAACTCCGTCAAAAACACGGACCGGACCTTGAAAAGCGGCGCCGGAGACAGTCCGCTCACTCCTTCGACCGCCCTGCTCAAGCGAAGGATCGGCGTCTCGCCCGCTTCCCGGATGCTGACGCCGTACGAAATCGGCTTGCTGCGGCGCAGCAAAAGGGAGATGGCCGAGGTTGCGAAAGAAGCGCTTGCTGCGCATTCCGATGGCGGCGATTCCGATGCAGACCCGGTCGTCGAAGAGAAATAATCCCGTGTGGACCAGATGAGGCAGAGCCCCTGTGAATCCTCTCTCTCCTCCTCCAAGGATCACTTGGCAAGATTTTCCGGATGTTGTCTTGTTGGTCGCCGAATCCGATACGAAGAGGCATCCGGAGTATCCCGCCGCGAAAGCGGGCGATGCAGAGGCTGCAACGAAGCTTGTTCGTGCTCTGGTCGATAGACCAGGCATCGATGCGGTGCGAACGCTGATCGGGCCAATCAATGAGGGAAGCGCACCTGTATTTGTCAGTGCTCATGCCTACGAGCGCGGCGGCGTCAATGCCATTCCGATCGCATTGGCGACGTTTCTCGGCGATAAACTGGGGATCGCTTTCGAGACTACGGTCGTACAGGCAAATATCGTCCATCACACGGGTGCGGACGGATACGGTCGCCTTGCTCGTCAAGCCCGATTCAAGGGTAGCGTACGTAAAGAACGCGGCTACATCATGGTGGATGATTTCGTCGGACAAGGCGGAACGCTGGCTAACCTGCGCGGTTGGGTCGAACATCAAGGAGGCCGGGTTGTCGGCGCCGTTGCGCTAACAGGTAAACCGTACTCTGCTAAACTGAACCCTTCCAGAGAACAACTATATGAACTCCGCGAAAAACACGGGCCGGATTTCGAAAAGTGGTGGCAGAAGCGCTTCGGTCACTCCTTCGACTGCCTTACTCAATCGGAGGCTCGGTATCTCGCCCGCTCCCCGGATGCTGACGCCATACGAAATCGGCTTGCTGCGGCGGAGCAAAAGGGAGATGGCTGAGGTTGCGGGTGAAGTAATTGAGGGCGATACTGGCGCATAGAGAGATTAAAGGCTTGTTTTTCGACATTTTCTGCATGGAATCAGCGCGGGCGCACTGGGAAATGCTAATCTTCGATTGCGAGGCTGTCTGAATATATCTCGCGTGGTATTCGCATAGATAGACATCCGTTCGACAGAAGAATGGTTGGGGTTCATGGAGTTTGATCAGTACTTCAAACAGCTAAGCGGCGGAAAACACCGTCATCCTTATCCTTGGCAATACGAATTGTCCGAGCCTTCCGCATGTAAAAACCGCCTGGTCCGTATACCGACCGGGTTCGGCAAAACCTTGGGGGTGTTTGCAACTTGGCTCTGGCATCGCGTTCAAAACGGCAACGACAATTGGCCACGTCGTCTCGTGTGGTGCCTGCCAATGCGTGTGCTTGTCGAGCAAACGGAAAGCGAAGTCCGATCAGCGCTTGAACATCTCGACCTTCTCTGGGACGGCGAAGACGTACATGACAACAAGGTGGGCGTTCACCTGCTGATGGGTGGCGCCGATGCCGGTCGATGGCATCTCTACCCGGAAAGTCATTCCGTGCTGATCGGCACTCAGGATATGCTGCTGTCCCGCGCCATGAACCGAGGCTATGCCAGCCCGCGGGCGCGCTGGCCCATGGAGTTTGGACTACTGAATCAGGATGCGCTTTGGATTATGGACGAAGTGCAACTTATGGATGTCGGTCTGGCGAACTCGGCGCAACTCCAGACGTTTCGAGGCGAGGATATGAAGGCCAATAAGTCCCTTCGCCCTTGCTTCACTTGGTGGATGAGCGCCACCTTGCAAGCCGGTTGGCTGGAAAAGAGCCCGGATACTGGCGATCTCGCCAAAGAACTGACGCAGAAAACCTTTCGAATTGCCCGTAAAAACCGACATGGGCATTTATGGGACGATGTTGCAAAGCATTGTGAAATAACTACAGCGAAAGACGCAAAATGGCTTGCCAAAGAGGTCGCCAAGCGTCACTGCCACACGGACAGAGCAAGTGCGGGACCAACGCTGGTTGTATTGAATACGGTCGAACGGGCGCTTGGAGTTTGGACGGAATTGCGCAAGGATAAGGCATTGAAGGAGGCTTGCACAGACATTCGCTTGGTGCACAGTCGATTTCGTCCAACCGAACGCGTGACCTGGCGCAAGGAGTTCCTGAATCGGGATGCCTGCGGTCCGGAAATAAACCGCATCATTGTTTCCACTCAGGTCATCGAGGCAGGCGTTGATTTTTCGGCTTCGCTTCTGGTCACGGAACTCGCACCCTGGCCAAGTCTTGTGCAACGCTTCGGGCGCTGTGCACGCTGGGGCGGCGAGGGAAGAATTCTCATTGCCGATTTTGAACACAAAGATGACAAGAAGGCAGCGCCTTATTCAAAGGGCGAACTTGATGCTGCCCGCGAAGCCTGCGGCACGCTATCCGACGTTGGGCCGATCCATCTCGAAGCCTTTGAGGAAAATAATCGCCCCTTGTTGCCGCGACTCTACCCCTATGATCCCCGACACCTGCTGCTGCGCCACGAGCTGGACGAACTCTTCGACACCACGCCCGATCTGTCGGGAGCGGACATCGATATCAGCCGCTTCATCCGGTCAGGCGACGAACGGGATGTACAGGTGTTCTGGGCCAAGATCGATGACGATGCTCCGTCGCCAACCTTGAAGCCAACGCGAGACGAACTCTGCTCCGTACCCTTCCTGAAGGCGCGCGAGTGGCTGTGCAAATCATCAAAATCGGAAAACTTGAAGCCGGATGTCCGAGCGTGGATTTGGGATTGGCTGGACCGCAAGTGGCGCCTTGCGAAGCGCCAAGATATACATCCCGGACAGACGCTATTAGTGGAAAGTCGTGTTGGAGGCTATCGTCGCGATTGCGGATGGAGCCCGAAATCGTGCGATCCGGTGGTGCCGGTAGAAATAGCGGACGACTCGAGATACGAGAACCGTCCGTGCTGGCATCGCAATGACGACGGTTGGCGACTCGACGAGCGGCGGGTTCGGGCGTTCGCCCCTGAGAATCATGCGGACGATACCGAGGACGACGAGTCCTTGAGCATATTGAGCGATTGGCAAACAATCGCCCTACATGGAAAACAAGTCGGCGATTTAGCACATCGTATAGCGAAGGAATTGGCGCCAGCGCATGCGCCTTTAATGCATCTGGCCGGACGATGGCACGATCTCGGAAAGAGCCATCCTGCATTCCAGGGATCCATTCAGGCGAATGATCGGCCTGCCAGAGACGACATAGCCAAGGCGCCGGACAAAGCCTGGCCATGCAACGTCAGTAATATGTACTGCATTGACGCAGAAGATCAGCGGCGTGGATTCCGGCATGAGTTGGCAAGCACTCTTGGGCTGTTCGGGGTCCTGCAGCGGCATGACCGGGAGCATCCGGCGCTTCTGGGGCCATGGGGAGAGTGGTTTGAGGCTATGGGCGAGGGACTTGAAACAGAAAAGAAGCAATCAAGCGATGCCAGTCCCACACCTATAGAGCAAGAAATTCTCGGCCTGAGCCCTAGCAAGTTCGACCTTCTCGCCTATCTGGTCTGTGCACATCACGGCAAGGTCAGGATGGCATGGCATGCAAGTCCTGCCGACCAAAAGGCAGAGAGTTCCCGGCCGCGAATCCGAGGCGTTCAGGAAGGGGACGTTCTACCATCAATCCCGCTGCTTAACGCCGACGGTGATTTAAACCTACTGCCGCCCACGCGCCTTGATCTCTCACCGTCGGAAACGGGATTACACCCCCGAACCGGCCGTAGTTGGATCGAACGCGTGTTGTCCCTCGTTGAACACTTGGGGCCGTTTACATTGGCTTGGCTGGAGGCGCTGCTGCGTTCTGCCGATCAGCGCGCCTCGGAACAAACGATTCTCGATACATTGTTGCAGAATCAGGAGAATAACGATGTCAAACACAGATTGGATAGAGGCCGTCGAGCGCTGGCGCAAACTCCCACTGGAGGAACGCCGTCGCCGTCATCTGGAAGCGATTCCCCGACACGTCGCCAACTCGATGGCGATGGAGGGCGAGCCGGTGGACGAGGAATGGATTCGGGAACAACTATCCCGCCATATTCAGCCACGCGCTATGTCGAAACGTCCTTCGGAATCCTGAGCTACCGGGAACTCGCTCCCTTGTTAGCGAAACGCGTTGCTGACACTGAACTCGGCATTTTCAACCGGGCATTCGCGGATATTCCCATTCACGCTCTTCTACTTGAACTGCACCGGAGTATTTGTGCAGACTTGACGCCAAATATGGCTGGGCGTTGGCGTCTTCGAAATGTGCGCGTCGGTAAACACCAAGCACCGCCGTACTGGCAGGTTCCCATGATGATGCACAATTATGTTAAAGATCTCGAGGAGCGCTTGAAGAATCCAAGCGACAATATCAGCGAACAGCACATTTACGACCTTGCATTTGCAGAGGGGCGCTTCCTGCATATTCATCCGTTCGAGGATTTCAACGGGCGAGTTTCCCGCTTGCTTATCATCGAATTGTTGTATCGGCTTGATCTGCCTGTGATTGATCCAGCTGCATCATCGTCAGAAGAAGCTCGGCGCTACTTTAGCGCCTTACACGCGTATGATCAGCAAAACCCGAAACCCTTGGCCGCAATCTGGCGACAGCGCCTGCGAGGGACGCCAAAATGATTCACGTACATCAACTCGACGGCTGCGCACCGACCCCCTTGGCGCATTATCTGAAGGCCATCGGTATTCTTCGGCTCGTTTCCGAACAGGTAGACAATGAGGCACGCGGTTGGTGGGATGGGGATCGCTTTCGGCTGGCAAGCTCGCTATCCCAGAGGGATCTCATAAACTTTTTCCTTCATGCCTATCAACCAACGCCTATCGTATCGCCTTGGAATAAAGGATCGGGTTTTTTCCAAGACAATGATCGTGGACTTTCTCCGATCGAATCTTCTCAAGGGCCCAGATTTGCTTCATTGCGGCTTGGAATTGCGACTGGCAGATCGCAGCTTCAAGAACTTGAATCTGCAGATGCAATGGTTCGGAATATCAAGGCGGAAACCAAAATTCGCGGCATGAGCGCTGCGGAAAAAAATCGTGTCAGGAATTCAGAACAATACAAGCAGCGACTTCGAGAGGCCGAGAAACACTTCAAGCAACTCAAGACGGGGTTGATCCCTGAATTACGTAAAAAATGGCGCGGTCCGAACAGGGAGTGGATGGATGCCACAATGGTGTTGAACAATGACGGATCAGCAAGTTTTCCTGCACTCCTTGGAACCGGCGGAAATGACGGCAACCTAGACTTTACAAATAACTTTATGCAGCGCTTGGGGGAGTTATTCGACTTGGACAATGAAAACGGCTCTCCTCGCAGCCCGACCTCGTTTTATGTAAAAGGTTCTCTGTTGGGGTGTCCTATACCGGGTAATCTGAACGGCAAACCAGTCGGACAATTCCTACCGGGGACCGCAGGCGGCGCAAACAATGGGAATGGCCCTCGTTCAGACAGCATGGCCAATCCAATGGACTTCGTTCTGATGCTGGAAGGCGCTCTTGCCTTCACCTCACACACAACCAAACGTTTTGCATTATCAGAAACTTCCCGTGCCGCTTCGCCTTTTGCCTTGAACGCCTGCGGAGCCGCTTATGCGAGCGCATCTGCAAACGATGAAGGCGCAAGAGGCGAGCAGTGGATGCCACTATGGTCTCGCCCCGTAACGTACCGGGAATTGCGTCAAATGCTTGCAGAGGGCCGCTCCCAATTAGGCGCCAAGGCGGCCAGAGAGCCACTAGATTTCGCTCGTGCGGTAACTCGTTTGGGTACGTCCAGAGGTATCAGCGCATTTCAGCGATACGGCTACCTCGAACGCAATGGTCAATCCAATCTCGCAGTCCCGCTCGGTCGCTTCAGAGTAGCTGAAGAGCAATCAGGAAATTTGGCTTGCCTCGACGATTTGGATATGTGGCTGCCTCGGTTGCGGCGGGAAGCACGAGATAAAGCCGCGCCTGATCGTCTCATGAATGCAGAAAAAGACCTTGTTGAAACCATGTTCGTCGCCACCGAGCATCCCGATGAACCCAAAAAGTGGCAACTTATCTTGTTTCGCCTTGGTGACATTGAAGCCGTCATGCGCCAAGGTACCGGATTTGCCGCCCAGCCTGTGCCTCGCCTGCGCCCCGAGTGGGTGACCGCCAGCTACGATGGCACTCCTGAATATCGCTTGGCGCTTGCCTTCGCACTGCAAGCAGGAAACTTTCACCGAGATTCGGGAACTCCGATCAATCCGATCCGGCGACATTGGCTCCCGCTCAATAAAAAACAACCATGGCGCTTCGCAACGACCGGAACGGGTGCCGGAACCATGCTCGACATGCAACCCGAGGTCGTTATGCACGGTCGCCGCGGTCTTGACGATGCTATCGCCCTCGTTGAGCGCAGGATGATAGAGTCCTCCCAACGCGAAGGCCGCCACCTGCCCCTCAAACCAGCACGACGCACGGCGGCAAGCACTGCAGATATCAACAGTCTGCTCGCGGGAAAGGTGGACATAGACCACACCCTCGCCCTTGCTCGCACTCTGATGGCTTTGGACTACAAGGCATGGGCCAAACAACAAATTCCAATCGAGTATCCGCGCACGACAGAATGGCCTGACGACGCTTGGCTGGCGATTCGTCTCTGTACGCTTCCCTGGCCTTTGGAAACGCGCTCCGGCTTTAGACTGGACATAAGCACAGACCCGGCAATTGTTCGTCGCCTTGCCACTGGCGATGCGGCTTCCGCATTGGCTATCGCGTTACGCCGTCTGAGCGCGGCCGGCGTGCGCTGTACATTGCGAACCGGCGTTGCCTCGTACTCAACCGCTCGGCTATGGGCCGCTGCCTTGGCCTTCCCGATCAATAGAAATACTGCTGAGCAATTTCTTCACCGCCTCGATCCAAACCTTGATCCCGGAACAGCATGACCATAGATATATCTCAATTGGCCGACACCAATCGGCTGCTGTTTGCAATTCCCTTGAAACCGCTGCAAGGCAGCCGATTTCAGCCGACCGGATTCCCCTCTCTGGGCGCTGCAACCTTTCAAACAAGCCAAGGCGTCAGTCTTTTGGTAGAGTCGACCCAAAGCATGGCCAACCGTCTTGAATTGACCTTATGGGATCCGGCGTCAAACGACTTGAAGGAAGAATTCAATGGGATTTCGCATGTGCGCGTCACGCGAAACGGCCATTTTCTGACCGATACCATCCTGGAATCCCACCGATTGAATAGTCCCTATCTGCTTGAGAGCAAAGACAAAAAATTCTTCAATGAGCTCAGGGAAGAGATGGATGTTATGGGAACCGGGCCCATTGATCGGCGAAAACTTGCTGAAGCTCTCCTGAAGTACGACATCAACTCGCTTCTCCACGGAGTATTCCTTGCTAAGCCGGGTCTTGCGGGCGGACGGTTGCGAATCGCCCGGGCCCTGTCGGCGTTTATAGAGGCCGATGGCGTGGAAATCGCTCCATCGGGGGGCGTGAAAAACGACCATGTGAACCCATCGGGCGATACCAAGACCGGTTTCGGCAATGTTCCTTTCGCCCGCGACGAATACACCGCTGCGTCGATCACCCTGTACGCCAATCTGGATCTGGCGCAGATTCGGGGTTACGGATTGGGACAAGATGCAGAAAATCTTCTCATTCTATTGTCCCTGTATAAACTGCGCGCCCTGGCCTATGAGGGTCTGCGCCTACGCACCGCCTGCGATTTGCAAGTTGCAGAAGAGGAAATTCAAGCCACCCGGCCTCAAGGATGGCTGCTTCCCGGCATTGACGAATTGCGGAAAGCCATTAGAATGGCGATTCCCAAGTGCAAGGAGCAGATGAAAGTAACGGAAGTGACTTTCAACGACGAGCTCAAAAAGGGTAAAACCCAAGATGATTCCGGATAAGAGGCATCAAACGAAGAATAGTCGAACCAAGAGTAATCTTTATGTCGGTATCGCTCACCTTTGGATTCGTCTCGGGACGCTACCACGCTACGCCGTTTGGTCACCACGTCAACGAGGGCCTGATCGAGTGGCCACCGTCGCCCTGGCGACTGTTGCGGGCGCTGATCTCTGTTGGCTATACGTCCGGAGCATGGAATGGCGACGGCCTGCCGGGCGCGGCCCGGAGCCTCGTCGAGAAGTTGTCCTCTGAATTGCCCTCCTATCATCTGCCCGCTGCAGTCGGCGCCCACAGCAGGCACTACATGCCCATTGGCGTATTGAATGACAAAAAAATCGAGAAAACAACGCTGGTATTCGACACTTGGGCACGGGTCGAAAACAAAGACCTGATCGTTACCTGGCCCAATGTTCGCCTGAATGAATCCGAACGAAATATCCTGAGCGTTCTGGCGACCCGATTGAATTACCTGGGACGCTCGGAGAGTTGGGTTGAAGGCCGGCTTGTAGAAGATTGGGAATCGTTGCCGAAGCCGAATTGCTTGCCTGATCAGGAAGAGAAAAAACCGGGACGCGGCTGGGAACAAGTGGCTCTTCTTGCATCCGAAAGCGCATCCGAATTCGCGGCTTGGCGGACGACACAGGTCGAAGCAGCATTGGCGAACTTACAAGCACCCGCAGGAAGAAAGCCTTCAAAGTCCCTGCTTTCCAAAAGAAATAAGGCCATCGAACCTTATCCGACAGATATACTGGACTGCTTGCAAAAGGACACAAACTGGTTGCGCTCCCACGGCTGGAGCCAGCCGCCCGGTAGTCGGCGTATCTTCTATTGGCGACCGGTCGATGCCGTCTCGGTCGGTGCGCCGATGGCGAAAGTTTCGGCTCGGCCGATGCAGCGAGTCGAAGCCGTACTCCTGTCTCTTACGAACGCCAGTCGCAACGATCATGCGCTGCCTCCGGTGACAAGAACCTTGCCCCAAGCGGAATTATTGCATCGCGCCCTGGTTTCCATTGCAGCCAAGCAAGGCGCACCACCACCGGAACTCACTGGTCGCGACAAGTTTCGCAAACCACTTCGAGGTCCTCATGAACACGCGCATATCTTTCCTCTGGACCTTGATGGCGATGGACACTTGGAGCACATTCTCATCTGGGCGCCGATGGGGCTTGGAAAACTGGCACAGGATGCAATCCGGGGAATTCGCAGAACATTTACCAAGGGCGGCATGGAGCCTTTGCGCCTCGCCATAGCTGCGGACGGGAGTTGGGAAGACCTTGTCCGGCTGCCGGGAAAGTATGGACAACGCATTGCTCGTTTGCAATCCGATAGAAAAGTGTGGGAATCGATAACCCCCTTTGTTGCCCCAAGGCATCTCAAGAAAAACGGCAAAAACACACTCGAGGGACAAATACGAGCAGAATTGGATTCGCGCGGATTTCCCCAACCCAGTTCGATCAGTAGGCTTATGCCATTACATCGCAACCGAAAGGCTTTCTCGTCACAGTATGGAAGGGCTTTGGCAGAGGATGCAACAAGCCAGTATCGTTTCCGGCACTTCAAACTTGTTCGTAAACATGGGCCTGAACCTCCTATTACTTGCGGTTTTGCGATCCGGCTCGAATTTCCATACCCGGTATCCGGCCCCATTGCTCTTGGTTATGGCAGCCATTTCGGCCTGGGCCTGTTCGTTGGCGTAAACGATATAAAATCGTGACGCGAGAGGCGCGCCTCAACCGCAACGATGGAGTGTATTTTCCTCACCGGTGCTTTTGTATTCATGGGCAACGCACAGCAAATGCAAGGCAAAATCACGGAGCCGCCAACGCAGGCATCCGTAGTTTCCCGAAGGGAGAGGCATAAGGAAATTGCGACAAGTCGTCGCCTTGTGCCCTCTTACCGAAACCTCTTGCTGAAAAATGCAGCTATGAGGGGAGTATCATGATCGGAACAAAAATATCGGAGCAGGACCTGGACAAGGTCAGTAACATTGTGGCCCGGGCTCTTGCGAAACGTTTCAGCCCTGAAGAATTTACCTTCGATCCCATCATCGTTAAACCCGATCTCGACCAGGACGGGGACGAAATCCTCTGGATACAGATTATTTTCGATGGCGACCAGGACAATCTCGATCCTGCCTGGACGGTAAGGATGTTCGAATTCATCGATCCCGAACTGGAGAAACTCGGTATAACCGCTTACCCGATCACTTCGTTCATCGAAAAGTCCGAGTGGGAGGATCCGGCGTACGACATCCCCGATTGGGCAGAAGAGGCGTAAAGAAGGCGGCTGTGGCGGCCTCTCCCCCGTTTTTTCGTCGAATAGCCGAATATGTTATAAATAGTTATAGATAATTCTATACGGCTAAAGATATTAGACCTATGAATCCGGAGAGTTTTATCAAGACGGCGCGGGAATTGATTCCAACCGGGCAGGGGAAACCGAGAAACACCAATCTCCAACACGCCGTCAGTACGGCGTACTACGCCATGTTCCACTGCCTTGCAGGTTCCTGCGCGGATACGTTAATAGGCGGTCTTCATGCAGGTCGCGGGTCGGATGCCTGGACATTGACCTATCTGGCGCTGAATCACCGTTCCGCTAAAGCACGATGCAGCGATAAAGAAAGCCTCAAACGGTTTTCGGCACACATCCGCGTATTCGCCGAGACGTTCGCCCGCATGCAGGAACAACGCCACCGGGCGGATTACGCTCCAGACGCCGGATTTCGAAAATCGCAAGCGATTCAGAGGATTAACGAAGCGGAAAACGCTATCAGGAATTTCGAGGGGGAATCGCTCGCGGAGCGGCGCGCCTTCGCCGCGTATGTTTTGTTTAAGGGGCGGGAGTAGGGGGTGAATTATGTGCGCCTGCAATTACGGCAGAGGCCAGCGCGCATACGAGACAGTACAGGAGGGGGAAAGCGGATCGTCCCCTACCCCTGATCGCTGGACCTAGGGTGCGTAGCGCGTCGCAAACGAATTGCGTCTGAAGGGAGTCAGCGTAAGTTCCACATCTCAAGCCCAGCCATCAGGGCTATCGCCTGAAGGGTCGCACGCCGGCGCTGCGCAAGGCTCTCGGAAGAAAGAAAACTGCCGCCCGTCGTTCCAATGCCGGAAAAACAGACCACAAAACAAGCCGCCTGATCGCACGACGGAGGTCTCATGTGTCGGGTAATTACCAAACTTGTATAGACTGGAATTATTATAGTTGTATTATTTGGGTCACATACCTATGCAGGATACCGAGTGACAAAACCTCTCACACCTTTGATCAATAGTTTTACCTGATCGTGGTCGTATCTGCAAAAATATCCATGTACTGCGTCATTTCTCCGATCAAGCCAAGCCGTTATATCTTTCATGTTTGATTTTTGATACACCATCTTACGTAAAAGTTCCGAGTTCAAATCATTAGCCTTTCTTGGATTTCCGTTGTTATTATCGAGGTCTATGTCGTTTTTAATACACAATTTTCTCAAATGAATTTCAAGCGCCACACCTGCAAGAACTGCGGATGGATCTTTGAGTTCTTGTAACATGAGATTATCGGCTATTTTTAAAAAGTCACCAAATAATGCACCACGTACATCTTCCGCATCTTGTGTAATGTATCCCTCTCCCATTACTTGACATGACATGCCATGGCCATAAGTATCTACTATATTTAATAGATTATTATTTGATAATTGCTCAACCAAAAAAGAAATTTCTTGCCACTTGGTTGATCCCGACCATGCTAATGCTCCATAGTATCGTTTGACACTTTTTGCGTATTCTTCATCGCCAAGTCTTTTGTATATAGCATGATGTGCCAATTCGTGCATCAATGATTCAGAATTCATATGAATCTTGTAACCTATAAAATTTTCTTCTGACTCATTTATCAAATATTTAAGCAGTCTGTTCATACGTTCTGAAAAACCCATTCCGGCCTGTTCTTTTGCTTGAAGAACATATTCATTTCCAATTACGATTTTTGATTTTTCTTTTTGTTTACAATAATCGTCAATTATCATCGTCGTTAGTTTTGCTTTATCCACATCAGTGGTTATATATTCAAATGTAGGATCATGGTTAAACAAAGAAAATTTATCTAATAAATATGACACTCCCACACGAGGAGATATAACTTCTTCTATACGACCTTCATATGGAGATATATGTGCAGGTGTTCCCCAGATTGGACATTTGTCTTTATATTCGTTTGCAAGTATATGTGGCATGGTTCTGCACGGGGCTTGGCTGCTAAATGACGATGACGCCGGGGTCCCTTATACCCCCCTACACCGCCTCATACGAAGCATCCACCCAGGCCCGCTTCTTGCCGCTCTCTATCGCCGTATGAATGAAATGCACGCCTATCGCACCGTCTTGCACCGTAGGGAAGTCCATTGAGATATCGTCGATCTCCGCTCCGGTGCAGTGCGCCTCGATGGCGTGCGCCGCATGCACGTAGATGTTCGCAAACGCCTCCAGAAACGCTTCGGGATGCCCGGACGGAAGCCGGGTGCTTCGCTGGGCCGCTTCTGCGAGGTAGGGATTCCCCCGCTTGTACACGCGCTCCGGCCCGTCATTGGACCGGAAGTGCAGGTAATTCGGATTCTCCTGCACCCATGCGAGGGAGCCTTTCGCACCGTAGATACGGATGTTTATGTTGTTCTCCTCCCCTACGGAAATCTGGGAGCAATGCAACACGCCCCGCGCGCCCCCCTTGTAGTGGATCAGCATGTTGGCGTCGTCCTCGAGCGCCCGTCCCGGCACGAACGTGTGGATGTCGGCGCAGAGCGATTCTATTTCGAGGCCGGTGATATAGCGCGCAAGGTTTTCCGCATGAGAACCGATGTCCCCCACCGCCGAAGACACGCCAGCTTTCGAGGGATCTGTGCGCCACTCGGCCTGCTTGCTGCCACTGTCTTCCAGCTTGGTGGAAAGCCAGCCTTGCGGATACTCCACCACCACCTTGTGGATTTCGCCCAGTTCGCCGTTCTGCACCATGGCGCGGGCCTGCTTGACCATCGGATAGCCCGTGTAATTGTGCGTCAGGGCGAACACGACGTCATGAGCCGCTACGAGACGGCATAATTCCTCCGCTTCCTCGAGCGTGGTCGTCATGGGCTTGTCGCACACGACATGTATGCCGCGTTCGATGAACGCCCTGGCTACCGGGAAATGCATAAAATTGGGCGTGACGACCGATACGAAGTCGATGCGTTCGTCTTCGGGAAGGGCCGCCTCCCGTTCGACCATTTCTTCGTAGGAACCGTACACGCGGGCCGGATCCAGGTGCAGCACCTCTCCCTGCTGCTGCGATTTGGCGGGATCCGATGAAAAAGCCCCCGCTACGAGGGTCGTAAGCCCGTCGAGGGCGGCAGCCTTGCGGTGTACCTCGCCAATGAAGGCGCCGGGGCCGCCGCCTACCATTCCGTAACGGAGTTTTCTGCTCAAAGACATAATTCTGTCGCTATTCGGTCGCTGATTTCCGATGGAGACGGATGAGAAATCACCCGGAAGGACGGACTATACCATGACTATACCATCCAGAACAACAGTGTAATATGTCGGGACGGCGGGATTTGAACCCACGACCCCTTGCACCCCATGCAAGTGCGCTACCGGACTGCGCCACGTCCCGAAAACAGAACCGAAGATAGGCTTTTTTTCGATGCTATGATACGCGCAAGCCGAAAATGTTTTCCCGGCTGCGGGAACTAAGACAAGATAAAACCCAGCAGCAGAACGACCGCGATGCCCGTCACGCCTGCCACGGCGGAACCGATCGTATGCAGTTTATAGGCCTGCGAAACCGTCATCCCGGAGAACTGGCTCACCACCCAGAAGTAGCTGTCGTTCGCATGCGAGACCGTCATGGAGCCGGCTCCGATAGCGAGCGTCGTCAGCACCGGCCCGAACGAAGACGCCAGCCCCAACGCCGGCAGCAACGGAAACACGATGGCGGCGGACGTGATGATGGCCACGGTCGAGGAGCCGAGCGCCGTCTTGAGCGAAGCGGCCAGCAGAAACGGCACGAGCATGCTGAAAGCCCCCAACCCTATCGAGCCGAGAAGGTCTCCGAGGTATTCCCCTATGGGCGTCGCCTGAAGCACCTTGCCGAAAGCGCCCCCTGCTCCGGTGATGAGAATAATCAGCCCTCCCGTTTTGAGCGATTCCGATATCCATTCCATGCGTACGCGCCCACCCGAGCGCCATACCGCCGCACAGGCCGCAACAACTCCGAGAAGCAGCGCCGAATTGGGATTCCCGATGAACCGGAGAAGTGCAAACAGGGCGCCTTCCCCGAACGGACGTCCGGGCAAGGAGGCTACGGACTGCGCCGCAATCAGCAGCACAGGCAGCAGAATAGGCAAAAAGGCGAGCCAGGCGGAACGGAGCTGGATATCTCCCGAAGTATCGTCGGCGGGTAGAGCGCTTCCGGGCGCCTCAACAGTCTGTTCCGGGTCGCCCTCCCCTTCTATGACGATACGGTGCCCGGCAACTTGCGCAAAAAACCATGTTGCGGCAATGACAGGCACGGAAACGGCGAAACCGAGAAGCATCACCAGGCCTATATCGGCGCCCAGCTCCCCTGCGGCGGCAAGCGGGCCGGGTGTCGGGGGAATGAACACATGACCTGCGTACAACCCCATGCTCAGCGCCACCGTAAAGGAGGCAAGCGATGTGCCGGATTGTTTGGCCAGCGAACGATTCAGCGGCGCCAGCACGACAAATCCGGAATCGCAGAAAACGGGGATCGATACGAAAAGGCCGGTGATACTCATGGCGAGCAGCGAACGCGCCTTGCCGATCCAGTGCAGTACGGAGCGGGCCATAAGCGCCGCCCCACCGGTCTTTTCAAGCAGGGCGCCAATGATCGTACCCGAGGCGATGACGATCCCTATATAGCCGATCGTGCCTCCGAACCCCTCCGTAATGGCTGCAACGACGGCGATTCCCGGCAATCCTGCCGCAAGCCCGACCAGATAGGCCGCAACCAATAACACAAGAAACGGATGCGCACGAAAACGGGCCGTCGCCACAATGACGAAAACGACGCTCCCCACAAGAATCGCTATGAGGATCGATCCCGTCAGCCTTCTTCAAGTTGCTCAAGCACATCTTTGAGAAAGCGTCGCAGTTCGACGAGGCTACGCATGCGCTCGCTTCCCTCTCCGGATTCCTCCGCGGCAAGCACCTTCTGCGCTCCCTTGATCGTCAACCCTCTTTGTTTCAGCAAGTACCGGATGCGCTCCACAATGCGGATGTCCTTGCTTGTGTAAGTTCGGCGCCCGGCGCGATTTTTTCGGGGCTTCAGTTGCTTGAACTCGGTTTCCCAGTAACGCAGCACATGCGTTCCGAGGCCCGTCCTTTCACTGACTTCGCCGATCGAATAGTACAGTTTTTCGATACCTTTTTTCCGCATGAACCTTTTGCGAACAAGAACACAACATCGCGGATAAGGTACGAAAGCCCGGCAGCGAATGCGAAGGGAAATGTCGCAGGGCAAGCCGACGGCATAGGATACTTTGATTAATTCCGCAAAGTTCGGGAGGCTGCGAGGAGTGCGCTGGCAAGGAATGACGAAGCAATGTGGCAGGCCCCACACAATGAGAAATGATGCGGCCTCTCCCGAAGGGTGCGTCACGTCCGCGATGCTCCGAATCCGCAGTGTTTTCCGCTGATTCCGACGATGGAATCATGACATCCTATCCGCGCGAAAGTAAAATGCTGAGCGAAGTGGTTTTGATCAGAGTATCCTAATACCAAACTCCATCTTGCGGCAACGCATCCTGTCTTGCGCATGAGCGAATCCTCCGGAAAAAAATGGCGCGCGGAAGCGGCTCTCCTCTTTGTCGTGTCCGTGTGGGGAGTGAATTTTCCGCTGCTGAAATCGGTGCTGGAGGTCATGCACCCGCACATGATCAACACCTTCCGGTTTTCGATTTCAATTCTTGTACTCGGCGGGATTTATTTTTATCGCCGCCGAAAAAGAGGGGTATCCGTCTGGGGACCCGTACGGGAATATCCTCTTCGGATCGCCGGACTGGGCGTGGTGGGTTTTATCGCCTACCAGTTCCTGTTCATTCACGGCATATTCCATACCACGGCGGGAAACGCAGCTCTGATCATGACCAGCGTGCCCCTGTGGACCGCGTGCATGGGCGCCATGCTGGGCACGGAACGAATCCGGGGAACGACCTGGTTTGCCCTTTTTTTCGTACTGGCGGGCGCCATGACGATCGTGGTGGGCGGTGCCAGAACGATTTCGTTCGACAGCAGGATATTCTTCGGCAATATGCTGATGCTGGGCGCTGCCTGTTCCTGGGGATGCTATACGGCGCTCAACAAACCCATGCTGCGTCATGTCTCCGCAACGGGATTGACGTTTCTCGCCCTGCTGTTCGCGCTGCCGGTGCTTGTCGGGATGGGCCTGCCGGAAATCGCCCGAACGGACTGGAGCGCGGTGACCCCGGGACACTGGGGAATCATCGTGTATTCGGGGGGGCTTTCCACCGGTTTGGTTCTGGCGCTATGGAACAATGCAGTGAATCATGTAGGCGCCTCGCACACCGCCGCGTACGGTAATCTGGTTCCGCTTATGGCGCTGTCGGCGAGTTATGCGATTCTGGGCGAAACGGTAAAGCCTATCCAGATCATCGGCGGCGGAGCCGTGATCGGGGGCCTGCTGATCCTGCGCCAAATACGCCGGATGCCTGCACCGGGATGAGAAGGATGGCCGGTTCCATGCCCTTCGGTACGGCCCGCTGGAATGCAGTCATCCCGAAAATCCGGATGGACATCCATACTTTCAAGGCTTGAGAAGATCGGCGCCGTTGCAAGCCCCGGTCCTTGAAATTCGAAAACCTGTTGGACAAGACCCGGCTCAAAAAAAGGCCGGCGCATAACGACTCAGGAAAAGACGACCTGAATATCCGTGTACTCCAGTAAGCGCTTCTTCGCACGGGCAATAATCTTGTCGTTACTCTTCCGGCAGAGCGTTTTCGGAATCGGGCAACGTATTTCGAAACCGCCCCCGGACCTCCTCGCCGAACCGGTCCGACAAATTACGAACGGCAGGAAATCTCTGGGCGGCAAAATTCCATGTTGCGGGAAAGACCGCAGCCACCGGCCCGTACAGAACGGACGTGTCGCGGTTTTGAGGATCCGGCACATTGAAGAAATTCAGGACCAGAAACAGCACACTCAGCAGCAGCGCCGCCTTGCATAGGCCGAATACCGCCCCGGCAGCCCGATTCAGCATGCTCAGCCGGAGCATCTTGAGACTGGTTTCGATGATCTTGGCGAGCACGTAAAGCGCCAGTTGCACCGCCGCAAACACAACAATGAAGCCAAGTATCGGTACGATGCCCGCCCCGGCGCCCAAAATCCCGCCGATGGCATTCCCTACGGGGTGCATCAGTTCGAGGGCAAGCACAATGGCCAGGACCGTACCTGCAAGTCCGACGATCTGGCGCACCGCCCCGGTGGACAAACCGCGCGCCAGTCCTATCAGCAAGCCGACGGCAATCAATATGTCCAGTATGGTGGAAGGCATATGGAGGTGAAAGCGGAAAACGCCTGAAGAAACCGGGAAGGAACCGAACGCAATACGGGCATACCGTAGAGTACGACAAAAGGAATGCGGGTGCTGTGCAAAGGCCCGAGGGCGTCGGCCAGCGTCTGGGCAATCTGCTCTGCGTTGGGTAGATCGCGCCCCGTTTGAATAGCCGCAGGATCCGGGTTGCGCGCCCACACGCTGCTATATCCGGCATTCGTGAAAGCAAACCCTATCCCCCCTCCTATGTAGGGAAGGTATCTGTTATTGCCGGTCGGTATGCTGATATAGGTATTGGCCAAGGTGTGACTTGCAGTGACAATTCCCAGCCGCTCTGCGGCAAATTCCAGTTCATCACCCAGTTTGGCTACATTTATCCCCGCAGAACTTTGTACGGGAGATTGCCGGGAATAATTGGAAGTGCGAAACAGATATTCGGCTTCGAGGCGCACCAGGGGATGTACCGCATACCCCAACGCAACGCTTGTCAGTATGCCCCGTGCTCCATCAAACGCCACTGCCCATGTGTCATCTCCTCCGCGTACACCAGTGCAGCCCGGTACGGAGACATACATTGGATTAATAAATTCGTCGCACACACTGGCCCGGTCATTGGCTTTCCCTTGCATATCCCACCCTGACGCGAAATTCCCTCCCAACTCCATAGATACGTAAGCGCGCGAGGCAGGCTGGGCAAAGCCTGGCAGCGTGAGCAGCATAAGACACACAAGGCTGCACCCGAAAACAAGAATGCGCCTCATGGCCAAGTTGGTTTTCACAAGAAACGAGAAAGAAAAAATCTCCCTCTGCATAATTTCTCTCCATAATGGTTTGAGAAGCAGGTCTTGATTCATGGCATGGCAAGGCACGAAGCGTTCCGATCACAGCGCCGGGCTCTCCCGCAAACGCATCTTCGGGATGTACCAGTACGTCAACGCCCGCCACGCCCATTCCAGCGGGCCGTACGCGAAGTACCGCAACCAGACGGGCGACAACCACAACTGGATAAGCCATACGGCAAGTACGACAAAGAGTTGCTGATAGCGCTCGAAACTCCCGAACAGCCCGAACCCGTGCCCATAGAAAAGCGTCGTGCACAACACGGTTTGCAGGATATAGTTCGTGAACGCCAGCCGGCCCACGGCGGCAAGGCGGCGTTGCAGATTCGCAAAGATGCCCTTCTGCACCGCCAGCATGATCAGGCTCAGATAGCCGAGCGCGGCAAAGCCCCGGAGTACATCGAGGCTCCGGATGCGCTCGCCGGAAGCGACCGGCGTATAGGTGGACATGACGAAGGGCGTATGTGGTATAGGATCAGAACAGGTACCGCAAGGTATCGCCGGTGGCGCTCGCTACGGGCGATGTCTGGTCGTACCCGGATGCACGGTGGAACCATTCCGCCTCGATGCGCAGCCTTCCTCCGACCCGGTAGCCGATGGCGCCCCCCGCCAGTATGCCCATGGCGCCCCCCGCCAGTATGCCCATGGCAGGATCATAGTCTGTTTTCCAGCCTGCACCCGACCCGCGGTTCGGATCGGTACACCCGGCAACGTCGGCGTACAGGGGATTGATGAACTCGTCGCAGCGGCTGGCCCGGTCGGTGCTGTTGCCCAGCAGTTCCACGGACGGCGCCGCGTTGAGGCCGACTTCCAGACTCAGATAGAGGCCGGAGCTCGACTGAACCGAGGCGGCGGCGCTCAAACCGGCACAAGCGAATAGCAAAGCGATAAACGCATGTCGTCTATGCATGCCACGGGTTGCTGTGCACGGAACAAACAATTCTGGCGAGATGGCTATGCATTATTTCGCTCATGGTAGGGCACAACTTCTCCCTGCTCTATGTATCTGCGAAGCAACCGGAGATACACCCCCCACCAGAATGAGCAAACCCGATAGTGGTTGCTTATTTCGAGCCATCCCGTATGATAGAAATCGACCTGCGTAGCGAGAAAATAACGATTCCCAAAAGAATCGGCAGGGCGGCGAGCAGTTCCTCGCTACTCGCTCGCGGTCGGCCCTCAAGGATACTCGAAAACAATACCAGCAGCCAACCCCCTACGCCTTTCATACGGTCTCTTGCCATCAGAACCTTTCTTCCTCGCTGGAAACTCGCCCCGTCCCGAGCCGATCCAGAACCTGGGATATTCAGGCTCAGCCAACGCCATAGCCCCTGGCGAGCCAGCCGAAAGCCATAGTATTGCCCCCGGAATGAAAACAAGGGCCGTCCCGGGCAGGATGATAATGGCCTTGATGAGTTGCAGATTCATGCAGGTTCCCTTACTCCGCATGCCTGCGGAGAACAGGACCTAATAGAAGCAAGGCGCTACGCCTTGCGGCGGCAGCAGCAACAGGAGCAGCACTTCTCGCAAGGGCAGCACTTGCAGCTTTGGCCTTCTGGAGCATTCATGGTATTCTCCGATGGTTTATACAATTTGGGATTACTTTCTGAATTTTCAAAAGACGATAATCCGCATTGTTCCCCTGTCCTGCTTCCGCCACGCCCGTACAATCACCGTAAAGTTTTCCCCATTCAGGACGGATGCACTCCGGCAACGGCTTCACCCGCTTGGAAATGTTCCAGTGGGGATGGAGCGCAAGGGCTGTTCCGGTTGGTGCGGACCTCTCCGATCGGTAACTTGCCTCCCTGAAAATCCCTTCCTGGAAGGGCCTATCCCTAAACGCTGTAGACGGGCCGCGATGATGATGAAGGCGCAAACCGATCACCCCGTTCAGGAGGCCATCGCCTCGCCTTATGCCTGATCTCAACTTCATACCCCATCCATTGATTGGAACGCCTTACGGTACGGCGCTGGATCTGTGCATTATCCTCGCGATTACCGCCTACCTCTTGTCGGTGATCACGCGCGAGTATTCCTGGGTCGACCGTCTCTGGACGATTTGTCCGCCGATCTACTGTCTGATTGTCGCCGCATCTCTGGATTTCGAATCCACCCGGGTGAACCTGATGACCTTGCTCGTTTTCTTGTGGGGGGTGCGGCTCACCTTCAACTATGCACGCAAGGGGGGATTCGCCAAAGGCGGGGAAGATTACCGTTGGCTGGAGATCCGCAAGCGCATAGGACCCGTCCGGTTTCAGCTGCTGAACCTGGTGTTTATCGCTCCAGGTCAGATGCTCATCGTCTGGCTGTTCACGGCGCCCGTGCACATTGCCTGGGCGCATCGGGATGTGGCGCTGAACTGGATCGATGCCTTGACAGCGCTGGTGTTTTTCACGCTCTGGATCGGAGAAATCGTGGGCGATGAACAGATGTGGCGCTTTCAACAGGAAAAGAAGCGCAAGATCGCAGCCGGCGAACCGGTCGATCAAGTTTTCATAACCTCGGGCTTGTTCGCCTATTGCCGGCACCCGAGCTATTTCTGCGAGCTCGGCATGTGGTGGAGTTTCTACTGGTTCTCAATCGCGGCCTCGGGGCAACTAGTTACCTGGACCTTGCCGGGATTTATTATGCTGACCATGGTTTTCTTCGGCTCGTCACGGCTTGCAGAATCCATCTCGCTTTCCAAATACCCGTCCTATGCGGAATATCAGGCGAGTACCCCGCGTATCATCCCGTTCACCGGGATCGGTAAGATCGGGAAGTCGGATTGAAGGCCTGGGCCGCTCTCACAATCGCCGCAAAGTCTCCCCCCTTCAGGCTGGCGCCGCCGATGAGCCCGCCGTCCACATCCGTCTGCACGAACAGTTCAGCGGCATTGCCCGGTTTGACGCTCCCTCCGTACAGAATATGCAGGGCGCGACCCGTCTCTTCGCCGAATTGTTCGTTCAGCCGCCCCCGAATGAAGGCATGCATTTCCTGCGCCTGATCGGGCGTGGCCGTTTCTCCCGTGCCGATCGCCCAGACCGGTTCATAGGCAATCGCCAATTGATCGGGGCTATCCGGCGCCACACCATGTAAACTGTGCGCCAGTTGCCGCCCCACGACCTCTTCGGCCCTGTCTGCCTTGCGCTCTTCCAGCGTCTCGCCAACACACACGATCGGCACAAGATCGTGGGCATGCGCCTGTCCGATTTTTGCGCATACCCCCTCATCCGTCTCCCCGAAATACTGCCGGCGCTCGGAGTGCCCCAAAATCACGTACCGGCACCCCGCCGACGTCAGCATCGGCGCCGACACCGCGCCGGTAAAGGCGCCCGTATCCTGCGCATGCATGTTCTGGGCCCCAAGACCCACCGGCGCACCGGCAATCTCCGCGGCCACAGCGGATAGGCTCACGAATGGAGGGCACACGACGACCGTTACATCCCCGGGATCTCCCACCGAATCCACGACATCGCGCGCAAGGGTGCGCGCCGCATCCATATCCGTGTGCATTTTCCAGTTACCGGCGACAAGCATGAGTTTTAACGTGTGGTGGGATGGAAACGAAGAAGGATTGGCGCAAACGCTCGCCCGTACACAGCGCGGGAAGCAGGAATCTACTCGCGGCGGGTCTCCAGGCGTTCGACCAGCATTGTGCGCACAAGTTTGGGATCGGGAGAACCCTCGAAGCGCCGCATCGCCTGTCCGATGAAATACCCGATAAGGCCCTCCTTGCCGCCAAGATACGCCGCCACTTGCTGCGGATGATCGTCCAAAACACTTTCCACAACGGGCGCAAGGGAGCCTACGTCGGACACTTGGATGAGGTCCTGTTCTTCCGCAATGGTCTCCGGCGCATCGTCCCGTTCGAGCATGGTTTCGAAAATTTTCCGGGCCGCCGTAGAGGATATCCGATCTTCAAGACGTAGCCGGACAAGCGCTGCAAGGCGTGTCGGGCGGATGGGAAGCTCCCCGATGGACGTTGCGGTCTCCTTGAGCACGCGAAGCACATCGCCCATGATCATGTTGGAAACGCTTTTCGCCGGGCCATGCGCTTCCTTGCCGCTTCCTTCCATCCTCAATGCCTTCAAGGTTTCTTCAAAATAATCCGCCAGTTCGCGTTCCTCGGTCAGGATCGCCGCATCGTAGGCAGGCAACCCCCACGCTTCCCGGAAACGGGTACTGCGCGCTTCCGGCATTTCCGGGAGTTCGGCGCGGATACGGCCGATTTCCTCGTCCGTTACGAAAACCGGCGCCAGGTCGGGATCCGGGAAATACCGGTAATCGTGCGCTTCTTCCTTGGAGCGCATGGGCCGGGTCTCCTGCCGCTCCGTATCCCACAACAGCGTTTGTCTCACAACCTTTCCACCCGCATCGACCAGCCGGATTTGCCGGCCGATTTCGTAGTCGAGGGCGCGTTCCACATTCCGGAACGAGTTCATATTCTTGATTTCGGTGCGCTCGCAGAGCTCCTCGCTCCCCATGGGGCGGATCGACACGTTCGCGTCGCAGCGAAGCGATCCCTCCTCCATGTTGCCGTCGGAAATACCGAGATACCGCACGATCTGGCGGATCTTCCGCATATACAGGCAGGCTTCCCGGGGCGACCGCAAATCCGGTTCGGAAACGATTTCGATGAGCGGCGTTCCGCAGCGGTTGTAGTCGAGGAGAGTGTCGTACGGATCCTGATCGTGGATGGACCGCCCTGCGTCCTCTTCCATGTGAATGCGCGTCAGCCCTATGCGCTTCGTCACGAACGGCGCATCCTTTTCCTGCAGAACGATATCCACATGCCCTCCGGCGCAGACAGGCGTCTCGTACTGCGAAATCTGGTAGCCCTTCGGCAGGTCGGGATAAAAGTAATGCTTGCGGGCCAGTACGGAGCGGGGCGCGATCCGGCAATGCGTGGCCAGCCCCATGCGCAGGGTGTAATCGACCATCCGCCGGTTCAACACAGGGAGCGTGCCGGGATGGCCGAGACTGACCGGATCCACATGCACATTCGGACCGGCGCCGAACCGGGCGGAATCAGAACTGAACGCCTTGGAATCGGTAAGAAGCCGGCAATGCACTTCCAGGCCGATTACCGGTTCGTACGTAGCGCGCGACATGATCAATGAAGCATAGGGTTCGACAAATAGCGCTCGACCGTTTCCTTGCGGGCCTCTGTGTTCTTCTCATCGGCGTATGGACAGGATGCAACTCGCCATCTGTCTCTCCCGATCCGGATCGGTTCGGCGACCCGTACGAGATTCTCACCAACCTTTCGCCCAATTCCCCGGACGAGCCGCCGGCCATCGTATCGGATTCGCTCTCGGTGCTGGTCGCCTATACGGGAGGTTGCGCCGATCATACCTTCGAGCCGCGCGTCCGGGTGGTAGGCAGGGCTGCAGCGATTCTTCTCCGCCACGACAACGACGGCGACACCTGCGAAGCATACCTCCATGACCGGATCGTAGTGCCCCTTCCCGGAAACGTGCTGGAAGCTCCTGAAATTCATCTCCTCAACCCCGATGCGGATACTCCGTTCGTGCTGCGATGGGACCTTACGCAAGATTGAATTTCTCCATGATTTCACGTGTATGCTCGATTACTTTCGGCCGCTTGAACACATGGACGATGCGCCCTGCTTCATCGATAAGAAACGTCGTGCGCTTGAGCCCCATCGTCTTCTTGCCGTAAAGGTTCTTCTCGCCCCACACGCCGTATCGCTCGATAATATCCCTGTCCGGGTCGGCAAGCAATGGAAACGGTAAATCGTACTTCCCGGAAAACATCTCGTGGGATGCTTCGTCGTCGGGCGATACGCCCACTACAGCCACCCCCGCGTCCTGTAAATTCTGGTGACCGTCGCGCAGATTACAGGCCTGCTTCGTACAGCCCGGCGTATCGTCTTTCGGATAGAAATACAGGGCTACCTTACGGCCTCGCAAATCGCTGAGGCGCACGCGTTGGCCGTCCTGCGCCGATCCCTCGAAATCGGGAGCCGCTTCTCCTTTTTGGGGCATGTTCGTCGTACCGTTTGCCATGTCTTGCAATAGATGTTCCGATGAGTGACGATACTATGCTGCGCAGTGCTGGAGATCGTTTCGCTCCAATGTCCGGCAGACCGGTTATTTCAATGGATGTCCATACGTCAGCAGGATTAATACGCCAGTAGGCTGTGCAACGCTTCGTCCAGCTTTGCGCGAGCGGAATATAGGGTTTCTTCGAGACGGATGGAAAACGGAATCGGCATGTTTTCCGCGCCGACCCGCAGCGGCGGGGCATCGAGATGTCCGAACGCCTCCTCGGCAATGCAGGAAGCCACCTCTCCGCCGAATCCTCCGAGCAGCGGCGCCTCGTGCAACACGAGCGTCCGGTTGGTTTTTCTTACCGATGCCAGTACCGTCTCTATATCCCAAGGAACGAGCGTACGCAGATCCACCACTTCAAGTTCGTATCCCCGCCCGGCCCACTGTTCCGCTGCATCGAGCGCCCACTGCACGCCTCCTCCCCAGGTGACTATGGTGGCTGCCGCCCCCTCGCGGGCAATGCACGCCTTGCCGAACGGAATCTCGTACGGCGCATCGGGGACCAACGCTTTCAGGGAACGGTACAGGCGCTTGTGCTCCAGGAAAAGGACAGGGTTCGGATCCCGGATAGCCCGCATTAGCAATCCCTTGGCGTCGTAAGGCGTGGCCGGAAAAATCACTTTCAGACCGGGTATGTGGCAAAACCAGGCTTCGTTCGATTGCGAATGAAAAGGACCCGCACCGATGCCGCCCCCGATAGGCGCGCGGATCGTCACCGGCAAGAGCTGTCCCCACCGGTAGTGCGTGGTGGCCAGATTGTTGACGATCTGGTTGAATCCGCAGGCGATGAAATCCGCATACTGTATTTCCAGGACGGGCCGGAAGCCCTCTATCGCCAGTCCCATGCAGGCCCCGACAGCCCCGCTTTCGATAATGGGAGTATTCCGAACCCGGTCGGGTCCGAATGCTTCCGAAAATCCCTTCGTAACTTTGAATACGCCGCCGTATTCTGCAATATCCTGCCCCAACAAGAGTACGGAGGCATCTTCCTCCATAGCCTGCCGGAGCCCCTCCGAAACGGCGTCTATGTACCGTTTCGGAACGCCTGCTCTCCTGTCGGTCCCGGGCAATTGCTCGCGGAGAGGTTCTGCCTGCGCATACACGCCGGCGCGTTCCGTTTCGAGGGTGCTTTCGGGTGCAGGTTGGATCAATGCATATTCGATGTCCTCTTCAATCTGCCGGGCAATGCGCACCCGGACGCCTTCCAGCTCATCCTCGGTAGCGCATCCAGCGTCCAGCGCCTGCCGCGCAAGCCGCTCCAGAGGGTCCCGCTCCGCCCACTCGGCGAACAGCGCGTCAGGCACGTAGGCCGTACCGGAGGCCTCCTCATGCCCCCGCATCCGGAAGGTTTTCATTTCGAGAAGAGACGGACCGGCCCCGCCGCGCGCCCGGTCCGCAGCCTGCCGCACCGCCCGGATCACTTTCAGGATATCGTTGCCGTCCACCACGACGCCGGGCATCCCGTACCCGGCGGCGGCATCGGCAATGTCTCCGATCGGCACCGCCTCTTCCACCGGCGTCGAAAGGCCGTATCCATTGTTCTCGACCGCAAAGAGCACCGGCAATTTCCATATGCCTGCAAGGCTTAACGCCTCGTGAAAATCGCCTTCGCGCGTAGCCCCGTCCCCTGCAAAACACAACGCCACGAAGCGCTCTCCGTGCAACTGCGAAGCAAGCCCGAGACCGCACGCCACCGGCAGCATCGCGGCCATGTGAGAAATCATCCCCACGATACGCCGCTCGGGAAGCCCGAAATGATACGTACGGTCGCGCCCCTTCGTAAAGCCCCCCTCCCGCCCCATGAGTTGGCAGAAAAGGGGCCGAAGAGGCACACCCCGGACGGTCCATACCCCCGTGTTGCGGTGCATAGGCAGGATATAATCCCGTTCCTCGAGGCCGAGCGCGCATCCTGTCGCAATGGCCTCCTGGCCGTACCCGCTGAACCATTTCGAAAGACGCCCCTGCCTGATCAATCGGAGCATCTTTTCCTCGATCGCTCTGGGAACGTACAATTGCTCGTAGATCGCCAGAAGATCGTCCTGTTGCGCGACAGCGTGCGCCATGCCGGTTACCGGCCCTTGCCGAGAATAGCCGTTCGAATCGTGCGAAACAGGATCTTGAAGTCCATGCGGAGGCTTACGTTCTCGATGTAGAAAAGGTCGTATCGAACCTTCTGCCTCACATCTTCGAGACTTGTATCGTATTTCCACTTTACCTGCGCCCACCCTGTAATGCCCGGCTTGACACGGTGACGCCGGTTGTAAAGCGGAATTTCCGCCGCCAGTTTTTCCACGAAGTAGGGGCGTTCGGGACGGGGTCCCACCAGACTCATTTCCCCTTTCAGCACATTCCATAACTGAGGAACCTCGTCCAGACGCGTTTTCCGCAGCCACCGGCCCGGAGGTGTGTACCGGGGATCGTCTTCCTGCGCCCACACCGGCCCGGTCCCGGCTTCCGCATCGCGGCGCATGGTGCGAAACTTGCACATCGTGAAATCCTTGCCATATTGCCCGACACGGCGTTGCCGGTAGATAGCAGGCCCCGGAGAAGTCAGTCGTACCATCAGGCCCAGAAAAATCCAGAAAGGAAGTCCGGCAATCAGTACGGCGGAGGATACGGCCAAATCGATGAGTCGCTTGGTGCTCTTTTCCCAAGCTGGCATAGGTTCAGGTAATACTTCAATAAGCGGCAGGCCGTAGATATGCTCGGTGCGCGCCATGCCTCCGATGAGCGTATAAAAGTCGGGCACCAGTTTGAGGGAAACCGGCTTCCCGTCGCACAAGCGCAGCACATCGATAAGGGGGCGGTGATCTTCCGATCCCAGGGCAATCAGCACATCCTGCACACCGAGCCGATCAATGAGCCCGGGCAAGGCATCGATCGAATGTACATCGGTGTCGTCCGCCGCTTGTGCAAAGGCATTATCCCCATTTGCAATCGAGTACGACATGGCTCCATCGCCCTCCGAAGAGTCCGGTTCGCCGCGGCGCATGCGAATCGCGCCCACGATCTGGAGTCCCGCTTCCGGATATCGGGCTACTTCGTCATAGAGTTGTTCCACCCGGTCGGTCCATCCCACCACAAGCGCCTTGTGAACTCCCCGGCCGCGCACAATCAGCGCCTTCTGTACCGAACGCACAATCACCCGACCGCATGCCACAAGCGACACGGTTACGACCCAGTAGAAGAAAATGAGGCTCCGGGTGGCGCCCGCCTCCAGCGTGTCTATGAAGATCGCGAAAACGAGGACAAGTACCCCCGCTGATACCACCTTCCCCACCGAAACCAGCTCATCGAACCGGCTATCCGCATACCGCTCGCGGTACATGCCGAAAAACAGGAAAAGGCAAAACCAGTAGATGGCGAGCGCGGCAATGGGCACAAACATCCAGGGAGGTTCCGCGTACTCCGTACCGAACCATTCCCATTGAAACCGGCCCATGTAGAGGAGTATGTTGGCAATACCGAACGCCAGGAAATCGGCCAGGAACAGGGATATGAGTTCGGTTCTGCGCGACACGACGCGTGAGAAAATCCGTCGGAAAAAGATAATCGGGGGAAATCCGAGCGTCGGTGTGCAAGGAACGCAAAGCCTGTATCGTCCCTCGCCGTCGCCCGGCCTGTCCGCATGACGGACATTCTTACATGAAAGCGTCCCGAAATGGTTTCATGCGCGCCGTATCTTGCACTACGCAACCTCTCCGATCCGCCGCCATGCCGATGCTACGTAGCCTATGCCGCCCGTTTCTCGTGCCGGCACTCGTCTTGTTGCTCGGGGCAGGGCTCGCGTGCGCGCAAACTGTCTCGGCACAGCATACCGATCCGGGCTCCAACCGGCCGGTACCTCTTGATCACTGGGCGTATGAATATATCCATCGCCTGCAGGCCCGGGGGCATCTGACCTCGCTGCATCCGACAGCGCTGCCCTATACCGGCGGCGAGATCGCTTCCGCATTGAAATCGCTGCAACCCGAAGAGCTTCTGAAGCCGGTCAGGCGCTGGGCCGAGCGGTTGCACGAGGAATATGGATCGTCGCAAGACGAAAGCGGCCCGCAGGCAGGCGTCGAGGTTCAGCCAGGCGTACGGGCTTCCTCGACGCAGCGCCTCGACCCGCTGCGTCCGGCGCCGGACAGCGACGTTCCCTTGCAGGTCGGCGGGCTGCACGTATACCCGCAAACGGCTATCCGCGTGTTTCTGGAACACGGGCCGCTGGTGGCGCAGGGCGGCATACGCTTCAATGCCTGGTACAGATACGACCCCGACGCGCTCGAAGCCGCCAACCGGCTTGTTGCGCGCAACGAAGAGGCATACATCGGCTTCGGAACTCGCTATGTGTCGGTCTACGCCGGGCGATTGGCGCAGCACTGGGGACCCTATGAAGAAACCGCGCTCCTCGTGAGCCGGAATCCGGTGGATTTCGATCGGATGTATGTGCGTATCGGCGGAGCTCGACTCGCGCTTCGAAGCATCGTGGGGGAACTCGACAGCATAACCGGCGACGGGCGATTCACCGGGACCGCCGGAGCGGATAGCGTCCGATCCGGCAGCATACGACGCTACCTGTCTGCTCATCGCCTCGACTGGCGTCCTTCGCGAAATGTGGCGATTTCGCTGATGGAATCCACTATCTGGTCGGGTTCGTCCGCCGGACTCTCTCTCAAATTCTTCAATCCGCTCACACTCCATGCCCTTGCCGTAGACGGGCGGCCAAAAAACGACGAAAACAATGGATTGCTGGCCGGCATGGCATGGGCGCAGTACAGGGCATGGACGTTTCAGGGACAGGTACTGCTTGACGATGCAGACCTGCTTAACCAGTCGGGCGAACCGTCTTCCATTGCGCTTAGCGGCAGCCTCACGTACGCCGGCCTCGCCCGCGCCGATCTGGGAACGGCATGGACCGCGGTGGCTGCGCGCACCTACAACGCGCACCAGCCGGAAGGCCGGTATACGCACCTGCTTCGAGGTATCGGCGCACAATACAACGACTATATCCATGCGTCCGCATATGCCACCTTCTATACCGGGCGCGGGGAACTCGATCTGACCGTGTCACCTCGCCTCGACGTACTCTTTCAGGGAACCGCGGGCATACACGAACCCTATCCGGTCGTAGCGGATGCGGTGGAATTCATTCTCGACGGCGTTACCGAACGGGTCGTGCGACCGGGGCTGCGTCTTCGCGCCCAGCGCGGCGCCTCCTGGTGGGGACAGATCGATGCCGGTCCCGCTTTCATCCGGAACGAAGCGCACCGCACCGGCAACGACCGCACGATTTTCACGGTTACGCTTTCCGCCATGGCGCGATTCGGCGGCGCAAAACGCATTTCCTTACCCCTGTGAGTACCTGCTCGACACGCTCGATACAGGTGTTTCCTGCTCTTATTGCCGTATGCCTGGCGGCAGGATGCTTCGCTTCGGTGGTATGCGCCCAGGAAACGCAGGAACCCTTTTCGCACATCACATTGCGTGGTAGCATGACGCCGGATGTGCGTCACAATGCTTCCTACAGGCACTGGCAGAGCGCCTACGGAATCACATTCGCCGCAACCACTCCATTCTATTTCGGCGAGATGGAGACAGGCTTTACCCTGCACCGCTACTCGGCAGTGCGCCGGGATACCCCTTCCTTCAATGCCTTTTTTACCTTTGCAGGATGGGGCGCCGGGTATACCGCCCCTCGTGCGTTTTCCTGGTATGCCGGCCTGCGTATGGGCATCTACCATATGATATTCGACGAAGAAGTGGGAGACGAGGAAGAAAAAGAATTTTCCTTCGCGCTCGTTTCCCGGATCGATCTGCATCTCTCGCAAACCGTGCGTTTGTTCGTCGAAGGGCATGTCATGCGGACGTATACGCTCCCGAGGCTCGACACCGCGGGCCTGACAGGCGGGATTGGCCTGCGGTTGCGTAATCCGAAATGGCTGCGCGCCATGCTGAAATAAGAACCGACTATGGGGAAAGCAAGAAAATGCGGCGCCTCCAAATACCCGTCCTGTCCAGAGCGATCCGGACAACGCGCGCAAGCCGTTTTCGCTGTACTGTTCTTGTGGCAGACGATGGCTCTCACACCCCCTGCGTACGGACAGCATGACGGGCAAACTGCCTGCGTCCCGGACATCGGCAAGGAAGTCGTAACGCGCGAAGACATCTTCCGGTACGGTTTTTCTCGCCTTTCCGACGTACTGGCGCTTTCCACGCTATGGCATACTACCGGCCTGGAGGGCTTTCACTGGCAAACCGCCCCGTCAGGCTTCCCGGACGGTACGGCGCGCTGGACCCTGTATATCGACGACATACCCGTAGCGCCCCGAGTACTCGGAAGAAATCGACTCAACGCGCTACCTTTCTCCCTGTCCGACACCGCCTGCATCGAGATCGTATCCGGCATGGATATGGAGGGACCAGCACTCCTGCGCGAAGGCGCCCTCCGCATTTACACGAAAAAGCCGGAGTTCGGACTGTCGATGGAGGCGAGCGTCGCTGCAGGAAACGAGATCAACGACCCCGGCCCGTTCCGCTACACGCTACCGAAAACCATCAACATCGACCGCATCGGACCTACCCACACGGCAAGCGTGTCCGTCGGCAAGAAAACATGGCAGGGGCATGCGAGCGGGCGCCTCGACGAGCACCACGTAACGGACGCAGCGCTGCACGACCGGGCATGGCGCTTCTACCACATACCGGGCACACAGCCACACATCCGAGCCCGGACGCTCGGATTCACAGGCGCCTTCGGACCCCGGCCCCGGAGTCAGCGCATGCTCGCGGGTCTCTCGCACACCGGGGATATGGCGTTTTTTCCGGAAACGGGGTTTGAAGTCCCCACCATACATCGGATTGCCCTTCTCGGAGCGGCGGGAACGCTGCCGTTGCGGAGGGACGGCGTATTGCGTTATGGGGTATCGTCGAGCCGCGACGCATTCGAACTGCGGCCGAACCGGAAAGATATCGAACTGGACTGGATGCAGCGCCAATTCGTGGCGGAAGCAGACGCCCGCGTACGTATGCTACACATCGGCGGACGCGCGCGAACCTTGCGCGGGCAGACATCCGGACTCCTGAGCGATGCAAACCTCTTCGATCTGCGGCTTTTCGGGGGATTGAATGCACGCATACGCCAGCGTGGACGCACACGCCTCGTGCTGGAGTGGATCCGACGCGAGGGACGCAGCGGGGCCGTGTTGTACGCTTCCATGGAAATGCAGCCCGGAGCGCGTCAGCGCCTCCGGCTCGCCGGATCGTATGGGGCCGCTCCTCCCGATACCCGAAGCCTGGGGCTATGGCAGGAACGGGGTTATCGGCTGCCTTATAGTACGTTCGGGAGTGCGGGGCACGACCAAAAGCCGCTTCCACGCCGTGCAACCGTCGATGCGGGATGGATACATCGGGATCCGATCGGCATATCCGGCAGCGTATTCCTTTTTTACCGGGGCTTCTGGAACGATATCCTGCCGGAATACGCGATTGCATGGGACGGCGACGAAAGCAGCTTTAATACTACCAAACGGCTCTTTCAGGGGGCAGGCGGTCATACGGGGGGCATATCCGGCACGATGGCTTTACGCCTCTCGCCAACGCTGCTCCAGCGCGTTTCCGGTACGTTCGAAGCGGTCCGGCGCGACGGTCCGCCCTGGCTTGCCTACGGCGAACGCATCCCCCGGCTGCGCATCGCCGCCATCACCACATTAGCGGCGACGGATCGTTTCAGCCTGTCGGCCCTCGTGCGATACGCTTCGGCCACAAGCTGGCCCGAATACCGGGAGGCCTCCATCGAAGCCGAGGAAATCTGGCCCTGGCGCCTGCCCGAGCGCTTTCTCGTGGACCTGACCGCTTCGAAACGCATGGCCGGAGATCATCTGAATATCTCGATGGGCCTCCGCAACCTGCTCAACGACCCGGTGCGCTTTCACCCCGCAGGCGCCGTATTTTATATGGAATTCCACCTCTCCGTCGTCGCGCGCTTCACGTCCACTGCAGGTTTTTGAAATAAATGCCGCATGACCCCTACCGGTCGCATACGAGCATTTCTGGAACTGGCGCGGCCGGCTAACGTCGTCACGGCGTTCGCCGATATCCTTGCCGGTTTCACTGCCGCCGGCGCCATGACAGGCCTGTTATTAGGCGAGGTCAACACACCGGTCGCTGATCTTGTATTTCTTCTGCTTGCCACGGCAGGACTGTATGCCGGCGGCGTGGTCTTCAACGATGTATTCGACGCAGATCTGGATGCAAAAGAACGCCCGGAACGACCTATTCCAGGCGGCCGCACCTCACGAATGCAAGCGGCCGTCTTCGGAAGCGTTCTGCTTGTTGCGGGGATTGCGGCTGCTGCTTGCGTCGGCCTTTCGTCTTTTTTCATTGCAGCGGCTGTGGCCTGCTGTGCCCTCGGCTACGATGCAGCCGGTAAGCATCATGCTGTAGCAGGGCCGATTATGATGGGACTATGCCGCGGAGGAAATCTGCTGCTGGGCGCCAGCGCCGTGCCGGGCATGCCGGCGGCCCTGTGGTTTCTTGCGCTCGTACCCATCGCCTATGTTGGAGCCATCGTCGTAATCAGTCGGGGTGAGGTCCATGGTGGCAACAAACGCCCCATAATGTTTGCTATCCTCGTTGCAGGCATCGTATGTGCAACACTGTTTGCTCTCGGCTTCCGGTCCGATTATCGAATGCTGGACGCCCTGCCTTTTCTGCTCTTCTTCGCCTTCCTCGTATTTCCCTCCTTCCGGCGCGCCGCCGCCGATCCATCTCCGGCGCACATACGCCGGGCCGTCAAGGCAGGCGTACTCGCACTGGTAGCCCTTGACGCAACGCTTGCCGCGGGATTCGGAACCTGGATCGCGGGCCTTATGGTGCTTGCGCTTTTGCCGCTCTCTATCCTCGTCGCACGGCGCTTTGCGGTCACGTGAGGAAGCCTGGGCAGACTCCCGGCGAGTCTGCGAAGCGGTGCGGGGAGCAGGTCAACCCTATACGTGCCTTGCCTTGCCTCCGTCCTGACCACACGTTATCCTTAATCCTTACTTCAGGAAAGTTACCTGCCTGGACGCTACGAATGAACCTGTTTGTAACCGGTAGAGATAGACTCCGCTGTACAAATGCGGCGCGTCAAAAACGACGCGGTGATAGCCCGCTCCCCGGTAGCCATCTACCAGGCGAGCCACTTCCCGACCCAAGACATCGTACACCACCAATTTCACGTCCCCGCTTTCGGGTAAGCTATACGCTATGGCCGTTGACGAATTGAATGGGTTCGGATACGCCTTGTTCAAGACGGGGAATTCCGGAGGTGTATCGCCTTCGAACGACAATTTAGTCACATCCACGGTGATTAAAGCATGCAGGCCGTCCCCCAGGGGTTCGATTTGATACCATTGATCTCCTACTAAATGGATAATGCCTGTGAACTCCAACTCCCCAGGGATGCCGACAAGGGTTATATTGCCCTCTCCTGAAAGCAATCTACCACTGCCACTCCAAAGGTAATAGGGGGGATCATACTCTTCGCCGGTTTGCTCAGCGATGAATTCCTCATATCGGTCGGGAAGGTTTATCACAAGCGCACCTCTACGAAAAGCCGGACGCAGATCGCCAATGCGTACCAGTTCAACGTGCGCCGATGCTCTTCGTTGTTTGAACTTGCGGAGCCATCTTTGCTGCTCGGCATTTAATTTTTCCTCCCCCTCCCCTTCTAAAAGAGGCATGAAAAGCCTCTCTTGAGCCAGACTATCGTTAGGAAGGACAAATAACGCCAAGAGCGTCAGTACAACTAAACGTCCGCGTGAAAAGATAGGCTTTGCCATTGCTGTTACCTCCGTGGGTACTGAAATCGATAGCGGATCCGGAACACTGCCGTGGGGGCTAAACTATGTATTGGCATAAAATGTCACGAACTCCAGACAATTTCCTCCGGCGCCCCTACCTCAACACCAACCTCAACGCAAAAACCGCCACCCCTCCCTGCATGACGCCGAAGGCCACCGCAGCACGGAAATCGTGCGTTTCTATACGTGATGTCAGCGCGTCGTTGCGGGTCCGCTCAAATTCATCCGACAGATCGTCGGCTCTGAACTTGTAATGCACCGCGACGGCTCCCGCGACAAGCGCCGTTCCCAGCGCCGCATAATCGATCCACGCGCGATACGCACGGGGCGGATTCAAATTCAGTTGTACCGCCGCAGGATCAAGTTCATCAAGCAACTCCAGGTGCACCACATGGCGGTTCCATACAGCTTTCCCCGGCTGTACGTGCCGGGGGATATACCCGCCTCGTCGCACCAGAATGCTTCCTTCCACCGGATCCGCCGACCGGTACAATAACGGCGTCACGCCGATATAACGACCCTCTTCAAGGTGCTCAATGAGCACATCGGCTCCGAACGGCTCCGATTCGATCCGGTAATGGTACGGAAAGCGCATCGCAATACGAGCCGTGTCGCCCGCAACCACATCCAGCGGCCGGGCAATCGGGGCAATCGACCAGGTGTGCGGGTTCGGCGAGGTAAGACGAACGGAACGACTGGCGGCCGGCACGGCCAGCGGCATAGTCGAGGCGCCACCGATCAGCAGGCTGTCCGCAAAAACCAGCGCCTCGGGGAAGTTCGTATCGATATACACATAGGCCGGACCCTTTCCGCGGTCCGCGTCCTGTCCCTGCGCCGGCGTATCGGCAAGCACCGCAAACGACACAACGCCCCCGATCGCTACCTGCCGGCAGACACGCGACAGCCCGTGCGCACGCCGCGCCTTCATCGCTCCGGCCGGCATGCAAAGCAAGGTAGACGACCACTTCCATGTACGCCACGCTCTCCCCGATTTACTCGTCTTCCGTTTCATCGCCTCCCGGATCCGGTTCGTACACATACACATGACGAGGCTCGGCCAGCACAATCAGCCGCGATTCTGTGAGCGCAAAAGCGGACTTTATGCGCCCGTCCAGTTCCGTATCCCATATCCGGCTTCCATCGTTCCGATCGAAACCGATCAGACGCGCCCCCATCGTACCCGCATAAACGGTTCCGGCGGTAATGACCGGCGGAGCCGAAACCGCGTCCAAAGCATCCGCTTCCCAGTTGAGGGATCCGGTTTCTATATCCAGAGATCGGACGATTCCGTCGGATGCCCCAAACACCACGTCGCGTTCTCCTACCGCAGGCGCCGTAAGATACCTCTGTGGAGGAGCAAAACCGCCTCCCGGCGTCGATAAACCGCCCCGTTCGGCGGGATATTCGCCTTCTTCTTTATCCGTCAGATCGTATGCCCATCGTAAAAAACCGGTACGCACATCGAATGCCCGTATACTGCCCCGCGTCGTTGCAGCAAACACCATATCTTCCGTGGCGGCCAGGGAAACCTGCACCGGGGCGCCTGCATCCGCCGACCAGAAAAACGATCCGTCCGCCGGATTCAGCGCGGTCACTTTTCCAAGATCGTTCGCTACGACAAGGATATCGCCAATCAACACAGGCGTCGAGTGGATGCCCGATCGCTCATCCGGTTGCACCGACCATACCTCCTCGCCGTCCTGCAATCGCCAGGCTCGGACATATCCTTCCACATCCCCGGCAAGCACGAAATCGCCCCATACGGTAAGCCCGGAACTGACAGGGATGTCGCCGGTCCGCCACAACCGCGCTCCGGTCAGCAGGTCACTGGCGCGTACCGCCCTGCCCCCCCAGGCTATCGGCACGACCAGTACACCGTCCGCATAGACCGGGGTGCCTTCGATCGACTCTCCGAACGTATCGCGTCCAAACCGCTTGCCCGATTCCAGATCGATGGCATGCACTTCCCCCTTGCGATTGGCCACAAGGACGGCATCCCCCAGGACAAGGGGGGAAACACGCCCAAAACCCGCTTGCGCGTTGAACTTCCAGCGTAATTGCAGGGGCGGAGCGACTTGCCGGGACACGGCATTGGATCGGAGGGCATCCCCCCCTTCGACAGGCCATACGGAATGCATGACCTGTTGCGGGTCTATACGAAGGGTAGAACATCCAGGTGCAACCCCTACCGCCAAGGCAACAAGCGCAATGCGCCAGGAAACCCGGCCGCTTCCAAAATTCCTCGCCATCGGCCAATTCCCGTTTCTAAAAATCCCACCCGAAGAAGAACTGCTTGAAGAAACGCTCCCGTTCCCGGAAACCATCCCGATACCGGTATCCCACATCGTAGCGCAGCACCAGCCCCCCGAACAGGTTAAGTCGCAGGCCTCCGCCTATCGCGCCTACTGTTTCGCCGATATTCAACTGCCTTCGGAGCCGGTCCGACAAACCCGGTTCATAATAGAAGACATTCCATGCATGAGCGGCATCGAAGAAAAAAGCGCCTCGCAGGTTTACGACGCCGAGCGGCGCCAGCACCGGCAAACTCAGCCAGGGGGCAAGCAGAATAGGAAAGCGCAGTTCGTGGGACGTAAACCACATTTTTTGCCCGCGCACGCTGAAAAGAGGAAATCCGCGTAAGTCCCAGCTGCCGCCCATGAAAAACAAACGGGCCTCGCGCCCCTTGTTCATCCTGCCCATACCGCGCGAGGCGAACGTAATGTGGCGGTGCATCCGCCAGTAGTGGCGGATATCTCCCACAAGCGTGAGATAGCTTACGTTGGAATAAAGCACATCGGTTGTCCAGGCAGTCATAACGCTGCCCCGATACCCTTCTATCGGACCGTTCATGCCCCAGAGCACATTATCGTGCACAAGCGACACGGAATTCGACACGAGTAGAGCCTGCCTGTCCACCTGCGCCCAGGGAATAGACTTGTCGTCCCAACTCAAGGAGGCGCCCGCCTCGATCCGCCGGAACATGGAAATCGGGTAGCTGACGAGTCCGAATCCGCCGTAAATGGTCTCCCATAGCGTTGGGAATTCGCGCGCCGCGTCCGGGTCGGTGATATCGTAACGCAATCCTGCAAAACGGTACAGCCCATACGCAATGTTGGTCCGGCGGTGCAACTGCTGGCGGGCAACCGCTACATTCAGGCTGCGCAGGAAATCGCTGCTACCGCGCGCATTGTTGTAGACGGTCAGGAACCACTTGTCGTCACCCATCAGGTCGGAAAACGCCAGCGCGGCGCCGCCCTGCGTGCCCCAAACAGGGTTCTGGCTTACGAGAGTCTGCGCCAGATCGAGCGTGAACCGCTTCCTGTATCGAACGGACTCCTCGCTTTCCTGGACGCCGATGCGGGCAAATGTCCATGGCTCTTCCGCCTTTGTCGGATCGACGATCTCCTCGCTCTGCGGGTGCGCCCATAGCGAATCCGCGGCAGGCAAACTGCGAATCGAAAAGCGCATGTGCTCGAATCCGGTAAAAAGAAGGTTTCCTTCGCCGGTCCACACCGGGTCGAACGCCGAAGTGGTCAGATTGGTGAGTCGGCGGAGACGACGCCCCGCAGATGCACGGCCGGGCGCCACATTCGACCGGAGAGCCATGACGCCAGGCCCGGAAGAAGTCATCTCAGGGGAAGCATCCGGCGGCGCCTCCGCTGTCCATATGTTCTGCGCACTGTACCGCCCGTCCGCGTCCCGTACGGCGCTCGTAAACACGAGTTGCCGTCCGTCCGGGCTCCAGCGCGGGGAATGATCCAGCCGTTCACCGAACGTCACGTACCCGATCGTACCCTCGTCGAGATCGTATGCAAAGATATTATAGGCGTTGTGTTTGCCCGTAGTCGTACGATCCGACGAGAACGCGATCCGGCGCCCGTCAGGACTCCATGCGGGATCGAGATCGTCGTAACTGTCATTCGTCAGCCGGTGCAGTTGGCCCGCCGCAATGTCATAGACGAACAAATCGCTGAAGCCGCTCGTCGAGATGGAAGAAAACACGAGGCGGTCCCCGTCGGGACTCCATGCCGGAGAATGCACGGCTACCAGATCGTCGAAACCGTACGTGGCAAGCAGGGCGCCCGCAACCAGATCGTACACATGAATGACATCGGTCTCGCCGCTTTTCGTGACGAAAGCGAGTTTCCCGTCCCCGGAAATTCCCATCCGGCTTTCAAATACATGCAGGGCCTCGAAATTGTCCGTCCGCTCGCCCCGGATAAGTATTCCGGGCTCTCCAAGCGGACGAAACAGCGAATCGACCTCCACTTCGTACACATTGCTGTACCCCGTCAGGTTGCCCACGAAATACACCTTGCGCGAACCGTCCGCAAAACGATAAAAAGTCGGCTTGGCGCTGAACCCCTCGGCAGCTACCCCTCCGGCCTCTATGGACGCCAGCTGGATGTCGTCGATTTCCCGGAAATACCGCTCCCGGAGCCATTGCTGCCACTTCCGGTCTATTTCATAAAAATCCTCGAGGAACGTGACCTCCATCACACGACGGAAATCACGATCCTTCCAGAAATTCTCCATGAGTCGAAGCAGCTTTTCCTCGCCCCATGTTTCGGCCAGGAAGCGGCACAGCGTCTCTCCCTGCTTGTACATGAGAAACGTGCCGTTGATACGATAGATATTCGACAGCGGAACGAGGTAGTTAGAATACACAGCGTCCCGCATGATCATCTCGTGCGACGCATCGGGGGCGCCGGACCAGTATTCCGCAAGTCCTTCGGTAAACCAGAGCGGAAGGAAGCGCTCCGGCGGAACGCGGTGATCCCGAATAACGCGCAGCACCTTGGCGTAGGTGAATACATGCACGAGCTCATGCCGAATGACCCGACGAAACTGGTGCACGTTTCCGTTGGCGGGAATAACGACACGGCCTTTCAGAAACTCGAAAAACCCCCCCACGCCGTCGGGAATGAAGCCCGGGGTAATGTTCGTTTGTTTGAAATGCAGGTTCGACGAATAAAAAATGAGCGGCGGACGGTGCGTGAGCGAAAAGTTGAACCGGTTCTGCAATTCCTCATATGCTTCCTCGGCAAAAGCGGCGCCATACTCGGCCAGCTGCTTCATTTCCGAGTAGTGGTAAATGTCGAAATGCTCCGTTTCGAGGACGTGCCAATCGAAATCCTCGTATTGGATCTTGTTGCGCCCGAAATGGGATGTGTACTGCCCCGAAGCAGGTAGAGCAACTGCGCACCAGAGCGCAGCAAGCGCAAAATGTCGCAGTTGAAGGCAGGCCATGAATCGAAGCGACTGGCAAAAGAGGAAAACCGGAATGCAATGCGATCCGGGTACAGGCGTAACACAAAAAAATAAGGCAGGCGTTCCCGGGTTACAGGAAAAGATGGGAAGGAAACCCGTTCCCTATCGCCCGGTTACGCCTCCAGCATGCTCGCCACGTCACAGTCGTGTTCGCGAAGCCAGACCTCAAGAAGGGATGTCACCTCATGGGCATCGCGGGCTTGCAGAGCCTGAGCGGCCAGCGACCGGGCCTCTTCCATACGAATGGAGCGGAGCACGCGCTTCACCTCCGGCAGATAGATAGGGGAAGCCGACATTTCGTCGATCCCCAGCCCGATCAGGATCGGCGTGGCAACTGCACGAGCAGCCAGCTCCCCGCATACGCTGACCTCGATACTACAGGCGTGCGCCTCCTCGACAATTTGCCGGATGAGTTGCAAGATAGCCGGATCAAGTTCCTGATACTTGTCGGCTACCAGGTCGTTGCCGCGATCTACGGCAAGAGTATACTGCGTGAGATCGTTCGTGCCTATCGAGAAAAAATCGACTTCCCTGGCAAACCGGCCAGCTTTGATCGCTACCGAGGGTACTTCGACCATGATGCCGACGGGAATATCGGGATCGTACTCCACATTCTTTTTTTCAAATTCTTCATACAAGGCGCTGAGAATATCCTTGAAAGCATATACTTCGTCCAGTTCGGTCACCATAGGCAGCAAAATACGAAGCGGCCCAAAACGACTTGCGCGTACGATAGCTCGCAATTGCGGATGCAGCATATCCGGTTTATCGAGCAACACACGCACACCTCGCCATCCGAGAAACGGATTATGCTCGCGGTGTCCAAGCGGCAGCATTTTGTCTCCCCCGAAATCGAGCAGGCGGAACGTGGTGCGATGAGGCGATACGGATTCGACGATACGGCGATACGCCTTGAACTGCTCTTCTTCGGATAAGGACACGCGCTTCCGCATCAGAAAAAGCACCTCCGTGCGGAAGAGTCCCACGCCCTCTGCGCCATATTCCTCGACGAGTTCCAGTTCCTCCATGAATTCGAGATTCGCCGCCAGCCGCACCTTGCGCCCGTCCAGGGTTTGTGCGGGTAAAGAAACGATCTTCTTCTGTTCTTCCTGCAATTGCCGGTAGCGCTCCCGGCGATCCCGGTAGAACGCGAGCGTGTCTTCCGTCGGGTCGATGACGACGCGACCTGTTAGCCCGTCGAGTACGAGCATGTCTCCGGAAACGACCTGTTCCGTCACCCCATGCATACCCACGATGGCTGGAAGCCCGAGTGCGCGCGCCATAATCGAAACATGCGAGGTCGCTCCTCCATAATCCAGCGCCGTGCCAAGAATCGCCCGTTGACTGAAGAGCACAATGTCCGCTGCTGTCAGGCTCTCGGCTACCACGATCGACTCGGTGTCGATTGCGGAAAGAATTTTGCCCCGGCGCAGATGCCGTACGACCCGATCTTGCAGATCGAGCATATCGTTGGCGCGCTCGCGAAGGTATTCGCTCTCGCCGGCTTCGAGCAACTGCCGATGGCGACCCAGCACTACATGCGTGGCGTAATCGGCGCTCATACGATCCCTGCGTATGTGTTCGACAACCGCTTCGTGGAAGGCCGTATCGCGCAACATGAGCGCCTGCGCTACGAAAATGTCCGCGCTGCTCTCTCCAAGTTTTTCGCGCGCCACCGCCGCGATCTTTCGCAGATCCCGCTCGGATCTCGACACGGCTTTTTCGAAACGGGCGAGTTCTCCCTCCATATCCTCGGAGGCAATACGCCGCTCCTCTACCTCGAACGCTGCTCGCGCATAGAGATATGCCGGGCCGATCGCGATGCCCGGGGCGACGCCTATTCCCTCTGCAACACGCTCGGTCGTTGTGTCGACAAGGCTCATAATTCCTCTCCAAAACCGCTTTCGAACAGACGGGAAATAGCCCCGACCGCCTCGTTTTCGTCTTCTCCTTCGAAAACAAGCGTCAGACGAGCGCCCTGTTCGGCCGCCAGCGTCATCACTCCGATAATGCTCTTGCCGTTGATCTCGTACTCGTCCTTGCGAATCAAAAACTCTGCCCGAAACTTCGCTGCTGCACGAACAATCATGGATGCCGGACGCGTGTGCACACCGGCCCGATTCATAACGGTTACTTCTCTCGTTACCATGACGTTCGCATCAATGCATCCGCTCCTGCATGCGTTGCAACAACCCGCGCAGGGTTTCCGAGGACGAAACATCCGGAAGATGGCGTGTCGCACGGAGCGCCTCTCCGGTGTGGTGTCGCACGACATCCTGGGCTTCCTCGATCACGCCCGCGCGCTGCATCCGTTCGCGCGCCTCGTCCACCTGATCGGTCGGCAGTCCTGTCCCCTGAACGATGCGCTCGAACCACCGGCGATCTGAACCATGGGTCCGTTCGATGGCGCGTAACAGAATGTATGTACGCTTTCCTTCAATGAGATCGCCCCCCTTCGCCTTGCCCCAACGGACATCTTCCGCCGTCAGATCCAGCAGATCGTCGCGTATCTGGAACGCCCGCCCCGCATGTCTTCCAACGGTCCGCAAATGCTTCAGATGCGTCTCGTCCGCCCCGCCCAGCATCCCGCCAAGCTCCAGGGACGCCCGGAGCAAGGCCCCGGTCTTCCGGTCTATCATCGAAAGGTACTCCCGGACGGACACATCCGTTCGCCGTTCGAAAACCTGGTCCAGCGCCTGCCCTTCACATAAAAGACCCAGCATATCCTGAAAATGCCCAATAGCTCCCACCGGATCCCAGCAGGGGGCGTCGGCGCAAGGCTTCGCCTGAGCCAGTAAGGCGTACGACAACCCCATCAGGTAATCCCCGCAAAGAATCGCGGCGTTTTCATTCCACTTTACGTGCACCGACGGCCGGCCGCGACGCTCGTTCGCACAATCCATGATGTCGTCATGGACCAACGTGAAATTGTGAAAAACCTCAACAGCCAATGCCGCGGGGAGCGCATCGTCGTCGTCTGCACCGAAAATGCGAGCGGCCAACAGGAGCAGGATGGGCCGGAGCCGCTTGCCGCCGGAAGCCAGCACATACCGGACCGGATCGTACATTGCCGCCGGCTCCGCAGGAATCCGTACGGATGCAGCGCCTGCCCGGGTCAAGTGTCCCTCTGCAAACGCCAACAGAACGGATTCGACACGTTCCCGGAGGACTTGTACTTCTTCATCAATCCCGGAGGCCTCGGAAACAACCTGTTTGTCGGCTTTGGATGGCATGGACGTCATACGGTTTGCGTGCCGAAAGCAGCCTGCGCAAGCGCGTCTTCAATGCGTGCATAGACCTCCTCAAGCGGTCCGCCGGCGTCGATATCGACAATGATTCCCTGCTCCCGGTAGTAATCTACTACGGGCCTGGTGGCTTCCCAGTACCCTTCGATTCGATTCCGAATAGCATCCGGACGATCATCCTGCCGCTGCACGATCAAATCGGGATCGATATCCGGCGGCGGAGGCTTGAAAGCGAGATGATAATGCTCCCCGGTTAACCTATGCATTCTACGCATAGATAACCGCTCTATTATGTCGTTTATGCATAATTCCATGGCGATAACCAGGTTGAGCGGGGCATGGTGTGCTTCAAGAAACTCCGAAAGCCATGTCGCTTGCACCACGGTACGGGGATACCCATCCAGCACAAAGCGATCCAGGCCGGTCGCCAGCAAAGCTTCTTCGGCAATATCCCGGACAAATTCGTCGGGCACCAGCCAGCCTCGACGGACATACTCCTGGGCCATTCTGCCATCCGGAGTACGAGCCCGGATTGCGTCCCGGAACATGGCGCCCGTAGATATGTGACGCCAATCCCGGCGCTCGGCGAGTAACGATGCCTGCGTTCCCTTACCTGTACCGGGAGCTCCGAAAAGCACAATACGCATGATATTCTCGATAAAAATAGCGACCCGTGTAGAGCGACCGGCTCGATCCCCGATCACCGGATGTAATGGAATGGCGAATGGGGGGACTACGAAAGAGGCGGAAGGTCTTCTTGCTGCGACTTACCACAGGTTTTCCCGCCTTCATTGTACGGCACGCTCTTTTTCAATTTCTCGTCCTCTCGTTTTTCCCGGAATATTCGCGAGGCGGCGCCAGATCGCCCTGCAAGGAAATCCGCCGCATAGTCTGCGGCCAGCCCGAATCCTGTTTGCAGTAGTTTGGTCCATAACAGGGAACGCCAGCCGCCGGGTGCGCCCGACGCAGCGGGCAGGCCGGATATACCGGTTGCCTTTGTTCCTTGCGATGTGCGACGACGTTTCCGGGAAATCATTCTTCCGACGAGGAGACCTGCCGCCAAAACCGCCAGCGCACTGACTACGGGATGCTTCTTCGCGCCCGCCCAGACCGCTTTCGGCGCCGAACCGACCTCGCTCTCGATCCGCTTGAGCCGCCCTTGTATAGATACCTGCGTATCCGCAAGTCGCCTTTGCAGGGCAGTCCTGTCTTCCCGGTCTCCCATGTGAGAGAAGGTCCCTCTTTCACGAGAAGATACTGCATGTCCTGCGCGATCACCCACCGGCTTCCTCGTCGGAAAAATGTTTATCGTTGTTCGATGCAGTCCGGAACGCTTCTTCCGAAAGGCGCGAAAGGTCCGTACCGTCCGGCTTGCGGGCTCTTACCCGGCGATTTTGCGCATACAATATGCCGGTCCCCAGAAGAAGCAAGCCGGTCACCGCGAGAAACCCCCAGGCCGGGCGCCCCAACGCCCAGCCTGCAAACAAAGCCAGCGTAACGAGCATAAACAATCCGGAGACCAGACTTGCGACGATGAGCGCGGCCTTGAGCGCAGCCTCGTCTATCTTCTGCCGAATATAACCCTGCACGTCCAGTTGGATCAGGCGCAATCGCAATTCGACCCAAGCCGTGAAATCTTCGAGAAGACCGCGCGTTTCGTTGCCGATGCGGTGCGCTTTTCCCGTCGCGTTACGGTCTTTTCCCGCTTGTCCCGCACCGCTCCCGGCCGCTGCACCTTTATGTTCCTCTGGAATATGTTGCAGCTCCATGTCCGGCCCGGATTCACTATTTTGGGGGCGCCCGCATAAATCCGCGGGGCATCCTCGTTATACCCGATTTCGACAATACGGTTTTCCCATGCCGCAACTCGACATATCCCCCACCCCGAATCCGAACAGCCTCAAGTGTACGCTCGGCAAGGGCACGTTCATTCCGGATGGGATGGAATCGTTCAATTCCGCGGAAGAAGCCACCGGACACGCTTTGGGAGAACGCCTGTTTCGCATCGAAGGCATTGCCAATGTCTTTATTATGCCCCGGTTTCTTACGATCACAAAAGCCTCTGACGCCAACTGGGGCGACATCCTCCCCAAGGTGGAACGAGCTGTGGTCGATACGAGATAGAAATTCGTTCCTTCATAAGCATGACAGAAAATCCACCGTGTCGATGCCGTCCGGGCGCCAATCGAGCGTGGGGCGCTGCGCTTCGCCGGGAGCAAGGAGCAATCCTTCGAACGTCAGGCGCTTTTGCACCTGGGACGCCGCGACCACGAGTTGTACAGGCTGCCTGGACAACCACGCATTCACGTCAGCAATGTCGTCATATTCAGTCCAGCGCAGATGACCGGGGTGCTGGGCCTCGGGTTCGCCCCGGCTGACCAGAAATTCGAGATCTTCTCCGTAGGCATGAGAAGCGCCAATCGCTTCCAGCAAGGCCTTTTGCATAGCAAGCCGTCCCGCTGTGTTGCCGTGTACCGGGAAAATCCCCCGGAACCGGGCCATGGCCTCCAGCAAGTCATCCGGGGCAAGGCCGCGGGGCGCCCACATCACGGCGACATTACGACAACCGAACCCCTCGTGCAACAATACGTCTTCTGCGAGCCGCTCGTACGTATCGGCCCGCTCCATGCCGTCGAGCACACCCACAGCAAAGGAATGCCCCCGGAAAAGGCATCGAGCCATAGGAATGTCGTGCGCCTTGCCTGTGGCTTCGTCCTGTGCGTCATCCGCCGCCAGACCCCGGGCCCCATCGCGCAACCGGGCTATCGTTTCGTTCGAACCTGTAGCGATGAGCGCATCGGCTCCGGCCAACAGTTCGTGGAGAGGCGCGAAGTTGGCTGCGATATCCCGTTCGAACCGGCAAAGATCGGCAACAAAGGTCGGCAACAACGCCGGGGACTTCGACGAGACGCTTCCGAGATAACGATGCCCCGTCAATATCGCCGCGAGAAAATCCTGCAAACCTGCGAGCGGAATGTTGCCCGCATTCAGCACGCCTACCGTGCAGCAAGAAGAGGCGCTCCGTGCCCCGATCCATTCCCCCAACGCCTTTGCCGTAAGAAGCGACATCTGCTGGTTCACCGCAAAGGTCACCGCCTCTTCCGTAAAGGTATTCGGGGCTTGCAGCGTCTCCTCTACGGCCACCTTCCTGTGGTCGTAATCGGGATCCATCCAGGCATCGGCAGCTGCCGCCACAGCCCTCATGAGTTCGCGCCGGTCAAACATCTTTCAGGAGGAAGTTGCATCCCCGGAGATCGGCGTTTTCCAGCCTTCCAAGCACTTCGAAGCCGTCGCCGCACTGCACGGCGCGGTCCTGCGTAAGCACCGCAGAAGCGGAATATACATTCGCGAGATCCAGCACGGCCAGCGCACCTTCCCGGCCTTCTTCCAGGGACTCGAAAGGATGTGTCGGATCGACCACCTGGAAACGCATCCAGGGAGGGGGATAAAAAACGCCCCCCTGCCGGGAATAACACGAGCTGAGAAGTTCGCACATGCCGTATTCGCTGCGAACGGATGCGGCGCCAAAACCCTCCTTGAGGCGCCTATGCAGGGTTGTACGCGCGATTTCTCGGCGATGGGTCTTCATACCTCCCGTTTCGACGACGATCGCATCGGGGGGCAGGGAAAACGAGGCGGTTTCCAGCAAGTCGAGCAGGCCGAACGCCGCACCGAACACAATGAGCGGAACCCCCTCGCCCCGGCTCCGATCCGAAAGATGCCGCAAACGCTCCGGGGCGCCCGGCACCGATTCGCTTCCCTCCACTCCGAACCGGCGCATGAGGAAATCCACCATGTGCAGTAGCGACGAAGCACTACCCTGCTCGGCATATCCGGGAAGGCAGGAGGCGAACAGAAACGGCCCCGTTCCGAATTCACGGGCAAAGTGCACAGAAATCGCCCGCTCGTAGATCGACAGGTCCCGAACGTAATGCCGGCTGCGTACGCCGTTCCCGGTTCCGCTGCTCTCGAACAATTTTTCCGCCTCCTCCGGCGGAAACGTGGTGACAGGAGCCTGTTTGAAAGCTTCTACGGGCAGAAGTATCGGGAGGTGGGTGGTCTTCTGCGCATCGGAACCGCTCCAAAACTCCTTGTCGCCGGCGTTTTCCCATTCGGAAAGGCTTTTGTCCCATTCGGGATAAATGGCTTTGCAATAACGGCGGTAAACGGGATTATGCGCATACTGGTGCGTGAGCACCACCGCGATCATTTCGTCAAAAGCGGTGGAAGCCTTGAGGTCGGTAAAAACCCGGATTACGTCGTCGATCGTCATGGAATACGCATTCCGGCAAGCGTATGTGCAAAAAGTAAATAGCTTGCCAATCAGCTATTCGGAAACAGTTTGAAAACCATCCGCCATGGCGTTCCTACGCCTCTGTCGGCATCGTACGGCGGATCAGAAAACGGTTCATCAGTACGAAAAGCACGGCCACGGCGCCCCATTGCGCGAAACAGGTCATCACGCTGTACGCATCGAACGGATTATACCAGGAATCGGGGGCATACTCTGTGGCGGACAAATACAACCACCACACAAGCAACGCTACCGCCTGCACCGGCACGGCAACGCGGATCAGGAAGGCCCATGTCTTTCCTACGGACCAGTCTCCCTCCCCACCCGAAACGACGGTGCGGGCAAAATCGCCGGCTCCATACCGAACCACGGCAAACGCTACGAAGGCCCCGGAAATCATGAGGGCTACCCCCCAGACAAAATCCTGATTCCCCAGGAAATCGAGATACAGAGCGGACGGCACGCCGAGCACAAATCCGAAAATGCCTACGCAGGCAATGGCCTGTTTGCGTCGTAACCCGGCGTCGACCAGCACGCGAGTCGCCAATTCGATCATCGAAATCAACGAGCTGAATGCCGCAAACGACAACCCGAGAAAGAAAAGCATAGCCATGCCTCGTCCAAAAGGCATAGTGGCAAACAACTGCGGCATCCAGATAAAGGTCAGGCCGGTGGAGGCCGGGCCGCTGGATTTCATCACCTCGAGCACTTCGGGGTTGGACATTTCGGCGCCCAGTACGGCAAAAACCGTCCCGAAAATCATGATGGCGGCCAGAAGCGAAACCACATTATTCCCTATACCGGTGATGAACGAATTCTTTACAACGCCGTGGCTCCGCCGCATATAGGCGCCGTAGGTTAGAATAAGTCCCCAGCCTGCGCCCGTATCCCATGCATTCTGAGTGAGAGCCTCCAGCCATAGGGACGGACGGGTCAGCAAATCGAGCTGCGGCGTAAACAGAAAGGCCAGTCCCTGCCCTGCGCCGGTCAACGTGACCGCACGCAGTACGCAAACGAGAACGATCAGGCACAGTACGGGAATGAGCACCTTGTTCACGCGTTCGATCGACGAAATGCCTTTCACAACGACGAACACGCCCCCGCCCATAGCCAGGGCATGAAACAGAAGCGGCGCCCCCCCGGACTGGAACCCCTCCCACGCTGCCGTGGCGCCTTGCAGGTCCATGGGCAGCGGATGGATTACCGAAGCGAGTAAATAATAGACGCACCAGCCCGCCACCACGGAATAATAGAACATGATGGCCGTAGTCACGAACGCCACGAAGGCGCCCATCCACGCAAAGCGTTTGCCCGCGGTCTTGATGAAAGACCCCACAACGCCTTTCCGCCCATGCCGCCCGAGCGCATATTCCGCAACGATCAGCGGAATGCTCCATACGAACAGGAATACAACCCAGGCAATAAGAAAAGCGCCAGCTCCTTCCGCCCCTCCATTCTGTGCGGCAATGCGCGGAAACCGCCAGATGTTGCCTGTGCCCACAGCAATGCCGAGCACGCTCAGCAATAATCCGAGGCGGCTCGTGAAACGTTGCTCCGTATCCGAATGTCCGGGCATGATCCGCTAAAAAATGAATCCGGGAAAGGTAGACGCAGAGGAAAATATACGGCGCGGAGAACCGTACTGCGCATACCCCGCGCCATACGGAACCCCGCATAATATCTTATGGATACTCCGATCGAAACCGCTTCGCCCGACACTTCGCTTTTGCGCGTACAGGATGTCATGATTTCACCGTTGAAATCAGCGGGAAACGCTGCGGATTCGGAACGTCGCGGGCGTGAAGCGCCCTTCGGGAGGGGCACGCTGGCCGCGTCATTCCTAATTATGTGGGGCCTGCCACATTGCTTCGTCATTCCTTGCCAGCGCACCCCTCTCAGCCTCCGGGCTTTGCGGACTTAATCAGAGTGTCCTTATCTTACCTGCATTCGTTGCCTGGATGTCGGCCGCCTGAAAATCGAACCGCCCCCTGCAAACGCAAGGCCTTCTCCTCTCAAAAAACCGACAGGTCCCGATGCGCTGGGCGTTTCCGACCGGTTTATCCGGCTCGTCGCCTTCTCGCCGACGCCGGAATGCGCTCGCCGCATCGACGGGCGTGCTGCTGGGCCTTGGCTTTCCGCCGTTTCCCTTTCCCGTCCTGGCATGGGGAGCGCTCGTCCCACTACTGGTCCTGTGGACGGAGCAGCCCTCGGCGCGGAAAATGTATAGGGATGCAAGCATCGCCTTTCTCATTACGTTCCTTGTTGCGTTCCAGTGGCCGCTCTTCCACCATAACCCGGATACGGCCCTCCTGTCCCTCCCGGCGATGATTACGATCCCCCTGTGGATGGCCGTGCCGTTCGGCATATCGTCCGCATGCCGGCGGCGCCTCGGAAACCATGCCGCAATTGCGCTACTAGCCGCCCTTTTCGTTCTCATGGAATGGAGTCTGCGACGAGGCCCCCTTGCTCTCCCCTGGGCGCTTCTTGGCCATTCACAGGCCGAATTTTTCCCTCTTAACCAACTGGCCCGCTTCGGCGGCGTGCCGCTCCTGACCGCATTCGTGCTTGCTGCCAATGTCCTCGGCGCCACAATACTCCTGTCCGTAAAGAAATCAATCCAGGAAAATCACCAACGAAGCAACCCTGTGCTTCGCTTTTTGCGCAGCAGGAGTCCAGTGCTTGTGTCAGGCGCCGTGGTCGGTTTAGGACTGATCGCCGCGTTCCTTTCCCCGGACACATCCCGCGAAACCGATCAGCCCCTCACCATCGCGCTTATTCAACCGGGGATTTCCGCCGAAACATGGGCGAATTTCGACGATCCGCAAGCCGTGCATGCGCTACTGGCCATGTACGATGCATTGGACCCGGCTGCTATCGACCTGGCCATATGGCCGGAAACGGCGCTGCCGCCCGGGAACGAATCGCTTCGAAGGCTTGTCCGTCGCCGTGTGGAGACCCGTGGCATACCGCTGCTGACGGGGTCCATCGACGAAGCGCCGGGCGGAAACCCCGACCATGCTGCAACACCCTGGTTCAATGCGGCCCGGTACATGCGGCCCGGCAAACCGGATGCGGTGTACCGGAAGCGCCGGCTGGTCCCTTTTGCCGAAGGCGTCCCTTTCGAAGACAGGTGGCCCCTGATACGGCGCCTTGCCATTCCTGCAGGCGGCGTGGCCGGCTACGTACCTGGAACGTCCCCTGCGCGCATGGACCTCGACGGAATCCCGTTCGGGGTGCTGATTTGTTTCGAAACCCTTTTCGACGATACAGCCCGGGAGTACGCCAGGGACGGAGCGCAATTCCTGATCGCGATCACACAGGACGGCTGGTGGAGAAATTCGTTCGGGTATCGTCAGCATCTGGCGTTCAACCGGCTGCGCGCCATCGAAACGGGACGCCCGTTTGTACAGACATCCGTATCGGGCAGCACGGCGTCTATACGACCGGATGGAGCAATCGAGGCGCATATCGGTTGGATGGAACGGCGTGTCGCCATCGTACGCACAGGACCAGCGGAAGGCCTAACGCCTTATATGCGATGGGGCGACATCGTTTCTTCGGTAGCGGGCGTCATCGTCCTCATACTGTCGTTCATCGCATTCGTACGTCCTCGCAGATGACCTTGCAGACCCCATTCGTGTTGGCTTCCGCCTCGGCGCGCCGCCAGCGGCTGCTCCGGAATATGGGCTTGCGTTTCGAGGTGTGTCCAAGCCACGTCAACGAACAGGTCGAGCCAGGCATGTCCCCCGAAGACATCGTCCAGGTCCTTGCACTCCGGAAAGCGCGCCATGTGGCGGCGCAACGCCCCGATGCGCTTACGCTGGGCGCGGATACGGTGGTCGTACTGGCAGGAGATCTGTTGGGAAAACCGGACAGCCCCGCCGAGGCCGAACGGATGCTCAAGCGCCTCAGTGGAGCCACTCATGCCGTATATACGGGAATCGCTCTCCTGCATCCCCCGTCGAACCGGACCGTACACGCTTCGGAGCGCACGGACGTAACATTTCATACCTTAAGTGCTGCCGAGGTAACGGACTATGTAGCCTCGGGGTCGCCCCTCGACAAGGCCGGCGCCTACGGCATTCAGGACAGCCGGGCGCCATTCTTCGTGCGGCGTATCGACGGAGACTACTACAATGTTGTCGGACTGCCCCTTCACCGATTCTACCGGATCCTCAAAAAGCACTTCTCCGACTTGCTGATAGAGGATTATGCAGCATAACCCCCCATGCCCGAATTAGCCAATCTCCGCATCCTTCTCATTCAGGCCCGCAACACGGAAGATATCCGTACGCAGGAGCAGGAATGTTTCCGCGAACACTGCCGTGTGCGCGCCGACCAAATCGTTGCCGTAAAGGTTCAGAGCGATCCGCTCGACGCAAATATGCTAAACCATGCGGATGTGGTCATGATCGGCGGCGCCGGGGAGTACTCGGCGACCGGGTCTTACCCCTGGATGCAGGCCACTCTCGACCTTATTCGCCGGATGGCCGATCGCGGCATACCCGTCTTCGGATCGTGCTGGGGGCATCAGGTCATCGCCCGGGCCCTCGGAGGCCGCGTGATTCACGACTCCGACCTCGCAGAAATCGGATGCGGCCCCATGATGCTGACCGAAGCGGGAAAAAAGGACCCCGTGTTCGGCAATTTTCCTGAACGTTTTCTTGCAAATATGGGACATCACGACCGGGTAAGCGAACTTCCCCCCGGCGCTGTAGAACTGGTCGTCTCCGAAACGCAGGGCAATCAGGCCTTTCGCATGGGCGACGCGCCGATCTACGGAACGCAATTTCACAGCGAACTGGATGCGCGCCGGATGCGCGAACGGTTTCGGGTATACCGGAAAAATTACCCCGAACTGGCCGATGAAGAAACATTCCAGGCACTGCAGGAAACGCTCGCAGAGACCACAGAGGTAGACCACCTGCTGCACGACTTTCTGCTGGAGACAGTGATCGGGAAATGAGGTGTGGGGTCAAGCCTGTTTCTTCCGATCCGGCAAGCGATACACAGCCTCTGCGTAATCGGCAGTGCCGCCCACCGGCGGGTTGCGTTTTCGTACCGTTACTTCAATGGACTCCAGATCGGAATACGCCTCGCGAATCTCGTGTGCAATGAGGAAGGCCAGTTTCTCGATCAGGTAGAACCGATTGCGCAAAACGATCTCCTGCACCAACTGGTACACGCGTTCGTAGTCCACGGTATGAATTAGGTCGTCGGTTCGCGCCGCCTCTTCGAAATCAAGCGTCATCGCCACATCCACTTCGTAGCGCCCCCCGATGCGATGTTCTTCCTGCATCACTCCGTGATGCGCATAGAATACCGCGTTGACCAGTTTGACCGTTCCGTTCGCCATAAGCCGGGCGTATAGTGGAAGGATTGCAGACAGGATTAAAAGTTGAGCGCCTCAAGTAGCGCCGCGTCTGCGGGATCAAGCGTCCCGGAGCGGCGCCGTGCCCTGAGTTGCGACACGAAAAGGGTACCGTACAACCCCAATACAGTGTCTGCTCGGCGGCGATGTTCATCGAACCGAAGCACGACCTCCGCATCCCGGAATTCGTCAGGGAGGTACACTTGCCTTGGGCCATGCGGACCCGGGGGGGCCATTGCCGGAAAACTTTTTCCGGGCTCGAACAACTTGTTACCGAAATGGCATCCCACACACTGCACCGGAGATTTCAGCGCCCGGGGCGGCGTGGACGTTCCCCGCGCCAGCGCGCCATCCTCTCCATATACGAAAAAATCCCAGAATCCGTCCGCACGTTTGCGCATCGCCGTTGTTTCGACCAGCGCATCGTTAAGGTAATGTTCGCCAAAAAAGATCGTACCCGCCGGATACAGGATATTTCCGTTTCCTTCCGCTGCTCTGCGGAGCGCTGTGCGCAAAGCTTCTTCGCGCACATAAATGCGCCGCTGCGCAGTCGTCATGACCCCGTGCAACGCAACCTGCATCCAGGCGGAGTCGGGGGTGAAACCCGCACTGTCGGCAAAAGCATCGAGGTAAAGCGGGATCCCACGCGCCTGGTTATAGGAGCGATCGATGAAGACCTCCAGCTCCTCCCACTCGATGCGCCTGTTGCCGTCGGCGTCGCGGAGTTGTTCGGAAATAGCAGGCTGATGCTGTGCGAACACGTCTAGATCCAGATAAAAGCGCCCGGAAAGCTCATGGAGCATGCCGGCCTCGAAAGGATCGGAAGCTTGCGGCGATACGTACCCGCCAAAATAGTACTGCAGGAAACGACGCGGCTCGGATTTGTCAACGGACAGGCGTACGAATGCATCGGAAAGGCCCGATTCGTCCGGACCGGCACACGCGAACGGCAGCATGGACAATGCTATCCCGAGAACGAGCCCCCTATGGGAAAATATTTTTATCCCATCTTTTACGATGAACATATTTTTATAGTCCTTCCGGCAACAGCGCGCCGCTTGAAGCGTCGTCGCCTGTTTCAGGAGCAAGGAATTGATTCAGCAACGCCTGAGCACGGGGATCGCCCGGATAGTATCGAAGTAAGGTACGCAACGTACGAATAGCCTCGTCCGTGCGCCCAAGTTGCCCGTATACGACGGCAAGATTACCGAGGGCGGGCGCAAAATCAGGCTGCACTTCGATAGCCCGGTCCAACAGCCGGATTGCCCCCTCCCGGTCCTGCTCCTGCATACGGACGCTGGCTGCGTTGACCAGCGCGGGAACAAGATCGGGATCCAGGGCAAGCGCCCGGTCGAATAACCGTCCCGCCTCTTCCGATCGCCCTGTTTGCAGATACAAAAAACCGAGATCGTTCCAGGAGCCCGGATGATGCGCCGGATCTTCGTCCAGGCCTGCCAGCCATGCCGATTCGGCTTCCGCAAAGCGGGCGGCCGCATAAAACGCTTCTGCAAGTTTCAGATGGGCCTCCGTAAACGCCGGCTGCAGTTCCACGGCGCGCCGAAGCGAAACGATCGCCTCGGCGGAGCGACCGGCACGCAGCAAGGCCACCCCCAGCCAATACCGGACAGGAACATCCTCCGCATACGCCGAAGCTGCCTCCGAAAGCGTCGCTGCCGCTTCATTCACCCGCTCCTGTTCCAGCAGGGCTCTCCCGAGAGCAAGACGAGCTTCGACATGATCCGCCCCGGCCCGGAAACCGGCTTCCGCCTTGATCGTCACCGAATCGAGATACGCCGGCAGGGCATGAATCTGGTCGTAAAACGCAAAATAGGCGGCGGCTTCCTCAAGCAATGCGAAACCCCGATCGGCTTCATCCGGAGGCGCCGTCGCCCGTACAAGCCGGAAAGGCTCGAGGCGTACGAACACGCGTTCGATATCTTCCGGGGCGACCGCAGGCGGCAGTTCCCGGCGTATCCAGTGATCCGTAAACGTCACGTGCGGGATGTCGCTCGCGCCGCTCGAACGAAGATGGCACGCAACGCAATCCCCGGTCATGGCCTCTGCCTCGGTGTGCGCGCTTTCGCGCCCGCACACTCCCGCCTGCCCCTCTCTCCCGCTCGAAGCATGACACCCTGCACATACCGCATTGAAATGACTGCTCCCAAGGTCGGCGACCGGAACATGCGGATCGTGGCACGTCGTGCAGGTCATATCGCTTTCCTGGAAACAGGCGCTCTTTTCGAGGCGGACAGCATGACTCGCAATGCCGAAACGTTCCGGATCGTTCATCTGTCCGGCCGTAACGAATATGCTGCGATGGGTATCGAGGGAAACGCCCGGCAGGTAGGTGGAAGGCGTTTCTTCGGATTTGAACACGGTAGTACCCGAAAGATGGCACTGGCGGCAAACGGACAGTTGATTGTCGCGCGATAGCCGGGCCGGATGAACGATCGAAGAATCCGGGTTGCCTGCTTCTGGTCCAAGACCCGCTAAACGCAGATCGACATGTGCGCTACCCGGCCCGTGGCAGCGTTCGCACGTAATCCCGTCGGATACGTCCCGATAATGATCGAACGTGAATCGGCTGTGTCCGGAAAACCCGTTGTGGCAAGCCATGCATTCCGCCACGACAGGCCGGCTGAAACGCAGGTTTTCCTGATCGTACGAAGGGCTCAGATCCCATCGGCGGCGCTCGACATACCAGGTAAGAGGCATCTCCGTCAGATGCCCGTTCACATTCGCCAGATACGATCGCGTATGATTGCCGGAACCAATCACCCAGTCGACAGGGTGCATCCGCTCGTACGTCGTTTGTCCCGACGCATCGAGGCGGTACTCGCGCTGGAACAGCGTATCCGCATGTACAAAGGCCTCGTAGTAGAAATCCGAGGCTTCGTGGTAAACCGGCGGGCCCGGCAGCATTTCCGGAGCGGAAGCCGCATCGAACCTGGACATGGACCGGCCCATCCCGGTCCGGTGATACGACAGATAGTGCTCCTCGTGACAGGATGCACATGCTTCGTCGCCTGCATACTGTTCTTCGGGCGCCTCCTGTGACGAGGCGGCTCCCCGATGCGGCGTCTCTCCGGTGGCGCATCCGGTCAGAACGGCCAGCAGGGTAAAGACGATTTGCGGCCGAATCGGCGGCCCGTACATTATCTCCTCGACGTGAGCGCCCCCAGAACAACGCCGACCAGAAAGGAAACCAGCAGCGCACTTCCGGGATGTTTCCTGGCGTACGTGCATACCGAACCGCACGTTTCGTTGGCGTACTCTGAAACGCGGGAAACCGTGCGAAGAAGCTGCTCATACGCTTCCGTTACCATGTGTTCCGCATCTTCGAGTTGCGCCTGTTCCTCCGGAGTCATCGGCTCGTCGCTGGGATCCGCCGGGTCGCTTGTCGACTCTCCGTTGAATGGATCGACCGGAGATGTTGCTTCGTCCGGTTTGCTTTTTGAAGATTTTCGAACAGGCATAGTGCTGAACCGGTTACCCGGTCAATAATTCGCGTGACAGTGCGTTACCAACGGGGTTACACGCGCCAAAAACGATTTTTTTCCATACCTGTTCGGATATTATCCAAAAAGCGTTGCTCTGCTGCAACATATTCGGCGGTTGATTGGTACGGTTCAACAGCGTTTCCCCAGTGTTTTTCCCTGTCTTGTCATCGCCAGCCGCTTCTTTCGGGGCAACCGAAAAGCGATATATTGCTCTCACATGTATGCGGTACTTCCCGACCCTTCTCGTTACGGCGCTTCTTTTCCTGTGCACCATGCCTGTAGGAGATGTGTCGGGGCAGGATACGCCCGGTTCTGCCCCGGATCGGGCAGAGCGCTCCTTCGTCGAGGCCCACGCCCTCTACACGGCGCATCTCTATCGTGAAGCGATTCAGGCCTTTTCCGGCTTCCGGAGGAATCATCCCGATCGTCTCCATGCGATCGACGCCCTGTATTATGAAGCCGAGGCGCATCTGGCCCTCGGATTTGAAGACGAAGCGATCGCCCTCTTCGAACGCCTGGAAACAGAGTACCCCGGACATCCCCTTGCTTCAAAATCCCGTTTGGCCCTCGGTAATTTCTTCTACCTGAGCGAGCAATACGATCAGGCGCTTCTCGTATTCTCGAACCTGCTCGACAACCACCCCAAGCCGAACATTGCAGCAAAAACCCTGTACCGCATGGGTTCTTCGGCGCGGCATCTCGGACGGAACGAGGAAGCCCTCGAGTATTTTCAGCAGGCTGCAAACGAGTACCGGGAAACCGAGTATGCTCCCGTTGCCCTGTATGCAAGCGGATATACACGGATCGGGCTGGAGCGCTACGACGAGGCTGCCGAAGCCCTTGAACTTCTTGCCGCACGCTATCCGGAATCGCCCCATGTACGAAATATCGGGCTGGCGCTGGCCGAAGTGTACTATGAACTCGGCGATTACGATCGGGTATTGTCCGAAATCGAAAGGCGGGTCGGCGGCCTGGACGAAGCCGGACGGGAACGTGCGCTCTTCCTGCAAGCGGAATCCCTCAATCAATTACGCGACAGCGAGCAGGCCATCGTCCACTACCGGCGCTTCCTGGATCGCTATCCCGGGAGCGCCTACCACCGGCGTGCGGTCTATGGCCTTGGATGGAATTACTATTTCGAGGGCGTACACCAGTGGGCCGCCGAACGGTTCGCGGAAGTCCGAAGCGGCCACGACGACGATCTGGCCGCCAGCGCCACGTACTACGAAGCAATCAATCAGGACCTTGCTCTCGAGCCCCTTGCAGCGATCGCACTCCTTGAAAACTTTTTGTCGCAATGGCCGGAGCATGAACTTTCGCCCCATGCCCATTTCGAACTCGCCCTCCTGTATTACCGGCAACATCGCTGGAACGACGCCCATCGCGTTTTTGGCGTACTGCAGGAAACCTGGTCGGAGCACGACCTTGCCGGAGAAGCGGCATACTACCGGGCCAATGCGGCCATCGCACTGGGCAACTTCGAGGATGCCTTCAGCCATTTCGACCGAGCCGTCAATGCAGGGGCCGCTTCCGAACGCCTGCGGGAAGAAGTGCGCTTTCAGCGCGCCTGGCTATCGTACCGAAGAGCATCGTATCGGGAAGCAATGTATGGATTCCTGGAGATCCATGACCAGTCGCCCCGATCGGAGCGTGGTCAGGAAGCATTGTTCTGGGCCGCCGAAAGCATCTATCAACTGGATAACATGGCCCGTGCGGAAGAACTCTTCACGCGGTACATCCAGGACGTTCCTGAAGGAAAACACGTTACTGCGGCCTGGTATGCGCTCGGCTGGACGCATTTCCGGCGCAGCCGGTACGGGGAAGCCGTGGAGTCGTTCCGGGTATTCCTGGACCGTCACCGCACTTCCGACGAAGATGGATTCGTGTCCTACCAGACCGATGCCCTTCTGCGCCTTGCAGATAGCTACTATGCATTAAAGCAATACGCAAATTCGATTCGTACATACCGCCTCGTTGGAGATCAGGGGGGCGACTACGCACTGTACCAGATTGCACAAGCCTTCGACCACGCGGGGGAAGCCTATGAAGCCGTAAGCGCCTTCCGGGAATTACTGGAATTTCATCCGGGCAGCGAGTGGGTCCAGGAAGCCCGCTACAGTCTTGGTCATCTCTTCTTCAGAAATCAGGATTACGATCAGGCCATCGAGGAATACAAAATGCTACTCAGAACCTGGCCCAGAGACCCGCTGGCTGCGAAAGCGCAGTACGGTATCGGGGACGCCCTATTCAATGCCGGGCGCGCCGAAGAGGCCGTAGGGGCCTATCGTGTGGTACTCGAAGAATATCCCGGCAGTACATACGTTCCCGATGCCGCAGCCGGCGTCCAGATCGCCCTGCTTTCCACCGGCGACACGGAAGCGACTGCGGAGTTTCTCGACGAATTCGCCGAGCAAAATCCGGATTCGCCGGTCACCGACGAGCTCCGGTTCCGACTGGCCGAAATCAACTTGCAAAGCGGGCAAACGGACGAAGCCTTCACCAGGCTGCTTGACTTCATCCAGCAAGGAAGCAGCGAATACTTGCGCTCGGAATCGCACTATTACCTCGGAACGATCTTCGAAGAACGCGACCAGTACGAAGAAGCCATTTCGCATTTTGTGCAGGTTATCGAGGAATACACTGGCAGCGAACGCTTCCCGGATGCATCGCGTCGGCTTGGCGGCATCTACCTGCAAAGCGAGCGCCCGCTGGAAGCACTCGAAGTCTTTCGGTACCTCGAATCCGACAGCGACGGGGACCCGCGTCTTTTAGCGGAAGCCCGCTACGGTCAGGGCATGGCCCTGCTGCAGCTCGATCGATCGGAAGAAGCGGAACAATTGCTGCAAGACGCCATCGATGCGGCGCCCGACGCCGTGGAAACATACCCGGCATACCTTGGTCTTGCTCGCGTATATCAGGAAGCCGGGCGCTACGGGGATGCCGAGCCACTGTACCGACATGTGGCGCGGAACGGCCGGGACGAGACCGGCGCGGAAGCCCTGTATCGTCTCGGCGTGCTACTGAGAGAAACAGGACAAGCCGAGCAGGCCCTGGAGGAGTTCGGGCGTCTGCCTGTGCTGTTCCTCGGATTCAACGAATGGGTTGCTCGCGGCTACCTGGAACAGGCCCGCACCTTCCGGGCGCTCGGGGATATGGGGGAGGCCGCCAGCCTATACGACCTCGTGATCGGCGAATTCGGGGGAACCCCCCATGCGGTAGTCGCGGAACAGGAAAAAGAAACGCTCTAACTCATGTATACGCGCTTCGCCGACATATACGGACGACGTTTCACTCGCCGTGCAACCAGCACTCATGGGGGCTCGGCTACGCGTACAGGCGCCTTCCGTAACGTATTCCCGACACGAAACGGATGCACAGCCCTTTTGCTTGCATTGGCGATAGGCGTATGTACCGCCTTATCCGTCTATGCGCAGGATACGGAAGAACCCGCCCCTGTACTCCCCGACATTACTCCGCAGGTCGTGGAAATCCGGACGGGACTGGATATCTCGTTGCCATCGCTGCAGAGACAACCCCTGATCGGGTTCAACCCGCCGCCGCGCGTCGCTTCCGTTCCAGCGGACCGGAGACCGTATGCAGAAGTCTACAAACAGAAAAGCGCCGATCTTCCGGAGAGCCCGCTGGCTACCCTGGATCCGGATCCCATCGCATCCCTGAGTAGCGGCATGCCGGGTCGGGGTATGGCGGAAGCCGCCGCCGGGCGGTACCTGGGGCGACTGATCCGTCTGCGTACCGAGTTGCCGTTATCCCGCAGCACGGCGTTCCATGCACGCCTCGATTACGCGGGAAGCGAAGGACACTCGCACCCCGATACGCTCGTAGACGCCTCGGCTTCTTTCAATACCTTCGAGGCGCTTGTCGGTTTGCAACAGAAAACAAAACCCGTTTCGTTCGGCCTCGATCTGGACGGCCTTGTGAATGCCCGGCGTATGTACGGGGCCGTACCGAGCGCCGCGGGACGCATATTCGGCTTGCGGACGACCCCGCTGCGCACGGGACAGGGCGGCGGCGGCGCAATATGGATCGAAACGAACGCTACGACGCGAGTAGATTTCAGTGCCCGCGCACGATATAGCGTACATTCCTGGGAGACGAATGCAACCCATCCGGAATTCGAAGCCGGCAGCGACGAATTCACCCGCAACGAATCGGCCTGGGTGCTGGAAAGCGAACTGGCGCTCCCTCTAACGAACAGCAGCGAACTCGCGGGGGACATACGCTACACGCAACTCGGTTTCGATACGGAAGAAATAAGCGGCGTTTCGATGCTGGACGCCGGAGCCGGAACCCGTATCCGCCTTGGCCCGCGACTTCATGGCATGGGAGGTATACGTTTCCTGACCTTTGCAGAAAGCGATTCGAGTTCCTCTTCCTGGATCGCGCCGGAAATCCATCTCGATTTCCGGCTGTTGCCGGCCCTGCAGCTCTACACGCGCAACAATGCGCGTGCGGAACATCGCTCCACCGCATCCATGCACCGGGAAAATCCGTTTCTCGTGGATCGCCCGATCGTACGGCCTACCGTCTACACCACCGATATGCGAGTGGGCGGACGCATGCAGATCGGCGTAGTCGGGATCGACGTGCATGGCGGCTACGCCAATGCTCCTGATTATCGCTACTTCGAAGCGGCCGGAATCGACGAATCCCGCGGATACGCACAGGGCATGATAGCAGTCCGGTATGCCGCAGCAACCATTGCCTACGCTGGCGGGGATCTGTCCGTCCATCTTCCGGCAGGGTTGAGCATAGCCGCAGGATTCACGATCCGGAACGGGAAACTGAAGGAAGCCGACACGGATATTCCCTATTTCGGGCCGGTTACGGGGCGTGGAGGCCTTTCGTGGTCATTCCGAAACGGCAGGGGCTTCCTGCAAACCACGCTGGACTACGAGGGCGCACGGTATGTTACCGCCGGGAGCATACACAAACTCGAAGGCTACTTCGACGTAGACGTCAGCGTCCTGTATACGGTCACCAAACGCATCGGGGTACTGCTTCGTGTGGACAACCTCGTTGCCGGAAACGCAGCCCGCTGGGAGCATTACGACCGGACCCCGTTCGGCATATCGCTCGGCGCCCGAACACAATGGTAAACCGGAAATCCTCCATGCCTCAGAACGATGTTCGGGATCAGGTCAAACATGCACTGGCGGAAATTGTCAGGGAAATGTTGGCAGCCCGCCAGGATATACAGATACCCGGCCTGGGAAGCTTTCGCATCGTACACCATGCCGCAACACGCATGCGTGCGAAGCAAGGCGACATGGAGTTCATCCCCCCTCGGAACGAAATCGAATTCACGCCACAGGCGTAATGGAGTGCGGGGATGGATTTGGACCTCACCCATGAGATCGCGCGGCGCCTCGGGTCTTCGCCCAAAGCAGTGAGCCCTCTGTTAGAAGAGGTTGTACAGCGCATTCGTCAAAGAACGGGCCAGGGCAAGGTAGCGACCCTCACGGGGATCGGCATCTTTCGGGATCGCGGTACAGGGCTTGTTTTCGAGCCTGATCCCGCTCTGGCCGAAATCGTCAATGCGCCGTTTGCGGGTCTGGATGTTATTACGCTCACGCAACCGGTGCAGCATAGTGAAACGGGCAAGGCTCGAAGCAGTCGGCGGTCGAATAGAAGCATGCCGCATGCCAGCCGCAAGCGTATGCGAAAACGTTCGCAGGAACACATGCTTCCCGGAATCGGCATGATCGTTATCGTCGGAATAATCGCCGCGGGCGCCTGGTTCATGTTGTCCGATCGAACTGCAGATCCTGCCAGATCGGATATTTTGGCCAGTGCCTCGGGAGAATCGGTAACCGGCGATTTAAGCTCCTCTGAAGAGAAGCTACCCCGCGAGTCCGAAACCCCTCCTGTCCTTGCCCCTGCCGCCACGAACGACACCCTCACAGCCCGCCCCGAAATGCTGCGAGGCGACGAAGATATTGACCAGACTCTCGGAGGCTATACGATCGTCGTCTCCTCGGAAACGAACGAAGAGCGCGCCCGGAATGCAGCCCAAAGCTGGCGCGAGCAGGGATTTCGAGCGGTCATACTTCCCGATATGCAGGACGGCGCTACCCGATACCGGGTATGTGTGGGACAGTTCGATCTTCTCGAAGAGGCCGCCCGAATACGGGATGCACTTGCGGGAAGCGAATTACCCGGGGATGCATGGGTTCTGCATATTTAAGGATACTCCGATCAAAACCACTTCGCTTTCGCGCGTAAACGACGTCATGATTCCATCGTTGAACACTGCGGATTCGGGGCGTTGCGGACGTGAAGCGCCCTTCGGGAGGCTGCGAGGACTTAATCGGAGTATCCTTAACAACCGAAGTTCTATCTTTACCTGACCGGCATGAAACCGGCATATTCGCCCCGCTACACTTTCCATCGAATCCATTTGCCGTATACCCGATGACAAATTCGACCCTGTTGCAACCCCAATCCGTTACCTTGCCCACCGATACCCTGGCCAATCTGTCTCAAGTCGCCGGACCGGAACAGACGAGTCTGCTGGATACCCTCATACTGGGCGGGTGGATCATGATTCCGATCTTCCTCCTTTCCTTTATCGCCATCTACCTGTTCGTGGAGCGGCTTGTCACGATCCGCAAGGCGAAAACCGATCCGGAGGCGCTGACCCGGCGCGTGCGCGACTATGTCCAGGATGGGGATGTCAAAGGCGCCATGGGGTACTGTGAATCCAGAGACAAGCCCGTCGCGCGCATTCTTCGTCACGGGCTGGAGCGGCTGGGACGGCCCATATCCGAAATTCAGGATGCCGTTCAGGCACAGGGCAAGCACGAAACCTTCGAGCTGGAAAAACGCACCGAACTCCTTGCAAGCATTGCAGGCATTGCGCCGATGCTGGGTTTTCTCGGAACGGTAACCGGAATGATTCAGGCCTTTCAGGAAATTCAGGCCCTTGAGGGCAATGTGAATCCGAGCGTGTTGGCCGGGGGCATATGGGAAGCCTTGCTGACGACGGCGGCAGGGCTGGTTGTCGGTATCCTCGCCTTTTTCTTCTACAACTTCCTCCTGTCGAAAATCCGGCGGCTCGTAAACGACATGGAACGTTCGGCCACCGACTTTATCGACCTGTTGCAGGAACCGGCGCCGCCGGGAAAATAATCCGGTAGGCGATACCCTCGGCACGGTACCGCTCCATGCATTCCGCACCTTGATTTCCCAGGGCCTACGGCCGTTGCCCAAGCCCGACATAGCCAACCGGAACCATGAACTTCAACTTCTCCAGCAATAACAAACCGCTTTCGACGTACAGCCTGGCGGGACTCACGGATATCGTGTTGCTCTTGCTTGTCTTTTTCCTTCTGACGTCGAATTTCATTCCCCAGTTCGGTATTCAGGTGAATCTGCCGCAGGCCGAAACCTCTGCCCCGATGGACGACCGGTACGTCTCGGTAGCCATTACTGCAGATGGGCAATATTACGTGAATCAAAATCCGGTCCAGCGCGAGCAACTTGCGGATGCTCTGCGCGAAGCGAAAGGAGATCGAAACGCTCTGGTCCTGCGGGCCGACGAAGAGGCGACCGTGGCGCAGTTTGCACTCGTGGCGAACCTCGCGCGCGCCTTGGATCTACGTGTGCTCATGGCCACGGAACGCGGTCGCCAATAATCTTTTCTGCCTTGCGACTGCAATCTCGCATGCGGCATGCTTTTTGCCCTAATCGCCTCAAAAACACGCAACGTTTGCCAGCCTTCAACCTGTTTGTTACTTCATACTCCCCATGCTCCGCAAACTGATTTTCGTTGCCATGCTGGCGGGAGTGTCCAGCGCCCGGGTCGTGCATGCCCAGCAACCCGTACACATCGTACGCGGACAGGTCCTTGACGCAAATACGGGAGAATCCCTGCCGTCCGCCAACATACGGATCGAGGGAACCTGGCGCGGCACCATTACCAATGCGGACGGCGTCTTCGAAATAGCCATCCGGGAGACGCCCGCCGAGCTCGTATTCAGGTACATCGGCTACGAATCGCAGCGCTACCCCATTACGGATCGGTCCATGCAACGAATCGAAATCCGCATGCAGCCGACCACCTACCGGATGCCCGAACTCGTCGTTACGGACGAAAACCCGGCCATAGGGATCATGCGCTGCGTCATCGACCGCAAACAGGAGCGCAGGGCCTTGCTTTCGTCGTATGCCTCGGAAGCCTATACCCGGTTCACCGTGTCGAACGACACCAGCATCGTCGCCATTATCGAAACGCTCAGCGAGGTCTTCTGGGACAAGGAGCAAGGCATGCGCGAACTGATCAAATCGCGGCGGCAAACCTCGAATCTGGGTATAGAACTGACCGATTACTTACCGGCAGCGCTGCTTATGGCCAATCTCTACGACGACGATATACGGCTGGCGGGATACAATTTTGTAGGCGTAACGCATCCGGATGCGCTCGACACATACCGTTTCTCCCTCCAGGGCACGCGCCTTATAGACGAACGTCTTGTGTATGACATTACGGTTGCGCCGAAAAGCCGGCTGAACACCGGATTTGTCGGGGAAATTGCGGTCCTTTCCGACGAGTGCGCCCTGCTTGAGGTCGCGCTGGAGCCGGGAGAGGCCTTTCTGTTTCCGCCTCCGGTCGCCGGCATAGACGCCACGCTCTACCAGCAATACGATTCTTTCGATGGAAGCGCATGGCTCCCCGTCGATTTTCGATCCGACCTGGGCATCGACATATCCTTCGGCCCCCTCCTGACCTTTCCGACCTTCAAGGTCCGGCAAGTCTCGCGAATCACCGATTACCGGATGGAAGCGGTTCTGCCGGATTCGCTGTACGCCGAGGGCAAATATCTCGGCGTAGACCAGGAAGCCGTTGCCGCCGACACGCTGCTGGATCGCGAAGGCATTGCCGTGCCGTTCGAGGAACCGGAGCGGGTAGCGTACGCCGGAATAGACAGCACCATGACGTTCGGAAAGGCTTTCGAGCCGACCGGGTTGTTGATGCGACTCCCCGGCCAGACAGACGCACAGACAAACGAAGACGGCGAAACGGAAGAACCGGGTTTCATCTCCGGATTCATTACCGGGACCGAGTGGGTGCAACCACGTTTTCGTTTCAACCGCGTGGAAGGATTCCACGGAGGTTTGTCCATGAAACACGAATCGGAACGACTGTACGTGAAGGGCGGCGGCGGCTGGAGCCGTGAACCGGAAGATCCATGGTCGTACGATATTTCGGGCGAAATCCGGCTCGGGCCAGAACGACACGGCTTCATCGGCGCATCGTACTTCTACGGAATCGAGCCCCGGATACGGTCGCACCGGTACGGCGCCATGTACGCTTCCATGTACAGTCTTTTCGGGGGCGGAGATTATTTCGACTATCTTCATAACCGGCGAGTGGGTATCTCCGGGGGCTACGATCGGAACCGCTTGCGATTCACGCTTGCCGTCCAACGCGAAATCCCCGAGTCGGTCGAAGCGGTCACCGCCTACGATCTTCTCGCCAAATCGGGCAAGCCGCGCCCGAATCCACCGGTCTCGAATAAGGAACTACGATCTGCCTCCGTGACCGTTCGTTATGGCGACCCGGCAGACCTGATGACCATGCTGTTGGGCGGGGGACGATACGCCGAACTGGAAATAGAAACGGGCGACGATGAAAATATCTATGAGGACTACCTGCGCGTCGCCACAAATATCCGATGGACCTTTCCGACCTTTTTCTCGCGCAGACTTCTGCCGAACGTTATGTCTGTCCATTTGACGGCGGGCGCCCACCGCGGAAATCTGCCCGTTCAGCGGTTTGGAATCATAGACGGCGCCTTTGGGAACGGCATGGTCTTCGGCACACTGCGTACGCTGGTCGGGCGCCCGTACGAAGGAGACCGGTATGCCGGATTCTTCTGGGAACACAACTTTCAGACAACGCCCTTCGAAATGCTGGGGCTGCAGGGGCTGGCGCAGCGAGGCTATGGCATTATCGTCGGCGGAGCCCATGCCCGGACCTGGATATCGTCCTCCCCTCGCGTCGAACGACCCAACCTGCATCTTTCCTCGAAGGGCATGCACCATGAAATAACCGTTGCGCTGAACGGCATTTTCGGCATCCTGAAGATCGGTTATTCCCGCAGGCTCGATAAACCCGACTACAATATCGGCATCAGTGTGAAACAATTCTTTTAAGTGCAAAGGGCTTCCCTAACAACTCTTTCTCAATAGGATCGCCGGTCAAGCACCCGGTACTGGATCGCCTCTGCAAGATGTTCAGGCCGAATCGCCTGGGATGCCGCCATATCTGCAATGGTGCGAGCCACCTTGAGTATGCGACCATACGCCCGGGCGCTAAGGCCCAGTCGTTGAATAACCGTTTTCAGAAGATTTTCCCCCGTGGCGTCCAGCGAACAATATTTCCGGACGAGCCGCATCGACATCTGGGCATTGCAATAGGCATTGTGCGGCAAGCCTTGGAATCGCTTGCGTTGTATATCCCGCGCGGCCAGTACGCGACGCCGGACCGCCTCCGACGATTCCGCCTCTCCCCGTTGAGATAATGTATCGAACGGTACGGGCAGCACTTCGAGATGCAGGTCGATACGATCCATAAGAGGGCCGCTGATTTTCCCGAGATACCGCTGAACCTGTGCCGGAGTGCATACGCAGTTCCCGTTCAGACTATGCTGCATACCGCATGGGCATGGATTCATGCTGGCGATAAGCATAAACCGGGCAGGGTACGCCACCGTAATACGCGCCCGGCTGATCGTGATTTGTCCTTCTTCCAGCGGCTGCCGCAGCACCTCGAGGGCCTGCCGCTTGAATTCCGGTAACTCGTCCAGGAACAGTACGCCGTTGTGCGCCAGCGAAATTTCTCCCGGCATGGGATTGCTGCCTCCGCCACACAATCCGGCATCCGAAATAGTATGATGGGGAGCACGAAACGGACGCATCGTCACCACGCCCCGTTCGTGCAATATCCCGCCGACCGAATGAATCTGCGTCGTTTCCAGGGCTTCTTCCCGACTCAGGGGGGGAAGTATGGTCGCAATCCTGCGGGCCAGCATGGTCTTTCCTGCGCCGGGAGGTCCCACCATCATCGCGTTGTGCCCGCCCGCGGCAGCTACTTCAAGCGCCCGTTTCACGTCCGCCTGCCCCCGAACGTCCGAAAAGTCGCAGTCGTCCCGCCGGGAATCCTGAACAAGCCGACAGGTATCCTCCCTGAACGGAACCGGCCCGCCGGACGCTTGCCTGAGGAAAGCATGCCCTTCGCGGATATTGGCCAAAGGAAGAACCTCCAGGTCGTTGACCAGGGAGGCTTCTCTGGCGTTTCCGGAAGGCACAATCACCGATTTAATGCCTTCCCTCCTGGCCCGCATCACCATAGGCAACACCCCCCGAATCGGGCGCACATCGCCGTTCAGCGCCAGTTCTCCAAGGACGCATGTCATTGCAAGCGTTTCGCGCTTTGCGTCCTGCATATGAGCCGCCATTAATCCCAGCGCGATCGGAAGATCGAACGCTGCCCCTTCCTTCCTGAAATCGGCCGGAGCAAGGTTAATAGTGATCTTTCCGTGAGGCAACGGGATGCCCGTGTTCTGGAAAGCAGCATATATACGATCACGGCTCTCCCGAACCGCCCCGTCCGGCAAGCCTACTACGGCATAACTCGGCAATCCCGTCGAAATGCTTGTTTCGATCTCGACGGGAAGAGCATCTATGCCACACGTAGCGGCGCTCCGAACGTGCGAAAGCATGGAAGCGTGTCATGATTTGATAGGCGAAATACGACGAACCCGCCTATAGACACGAAAAACGGGCAGGCATAACCTGCAAACCGCATATTCCGTACTTTTGGGTAATCTCATAACCGACGCGTGGGCCTCTGTGCTCCACGAACGCCTCCCTGCAACCCGCTACGACTCCATCCGTAAGAAAACAGATCGATGACGTACGGCATTACAGGCAACACCCAAAAAAATCGCCTCTGGGAGCCGGTTGCAGAGCTGGTCGCCTGGCTGGAACGCGAGGATCTCTCCTTCAAGTTGAATAGCGACCTTGCCAACGGCCTGAGGGAGAGAGCATTGCTGGATGCCGCGCTATGCGAATCCGGCGCTACCGGCGATCTGGCGCAGGAATCGGACATCGTTCTGTCGTTCGGCGGCGACGGCACCCTTTTGACCAGTGCCCAGGAAGCGGGAACATACGGGACGCCCATTCTCGGAATAAATATCGGACGGCTGGGGTTTCTGGCCGATATCGAGGTAACGCAGGTTCGGGACACGATTCGATCGCTGGAACAAGGTGTCTACCGGATCGAGGAACGCCTCCCTTTGACAGCGCGGGTGACAAGCCCGGGTGGCGACCGGGAATACTGGGCGCTCAACGAATTCGCGCTGGAGCGAAGCGGATCGGCGGGACTCATATCCATCCGCGTGACCGTGGACGGCGTACATCTGAACGACTACTGGGCCGATGGGCTGATCGTCGCCACCCCGACCGGATCGACCGCATACTCGATGTCCGCAGGCGGCCCGATTGTCGTCCCCGGAAGCGAGGTGTTCATTCTCTCCCCGCTTGCGCCGCACACCCTCACGGTACGCCCCATCGTACTGTCCGCCGATTCGGTCATCGAAGCCGAAGTATTGGGCAACGACACGCCGTATGTGCTGGGCTTCGACGGCAACAGCCAACCCTTCGACCACGACGAACATCCTGCAGTATTTCGCTTCACCAGGGCAAACCACCGGGTGCGCCTTGTCAAACTACCCGAACAACACTACTTCCAGACGCTCCGTTCCAAACTGATGTGGGGCGCCCGGGGACAAGATTAACAAGGTTTTCAGAGGCGTATTCCTGGAGCCAGGACACCGAGGCAACGAGGGAGCCGGCCCGTTGGATCGTACGTATCCCTATCCGAGGTATAGGGGTGGGCCTTTTTTTATAAAAACTTCCTGAAAACGGATTTCCGGGCGTTGCGCCCCGGACTGAAACAAGCCGGTCGCCTAAAAAGAGTTCGTCCGTGCAGATCGACCGGGCTAAAATGATACCTCGATCGTGACGCGCCCCATTCTGTTTTTTCGTTTTTGGTCGAGGGCCAGCCTATCGTAGGTACCATCTTCCCAGTAATAGTACCGCTCAAAACGATAATTCGATCCGAACCACCACAGATTTGGGATGATGCGAACATGTTCATTGGGCGCGAAGGCCACTCCTGCCAGTACAAATGTTTCATAAAGCACAGAATCGCTTAAGGAAAGATTACCATTATTCTCCGTCAGGTCTAACCGACCCACGAACTCCACCAGGGAATTGACCTTGATCGATCCGAACACACTGATACCGAACTGCCGCGTATAGCGCGTATCGGTATCGCCTTCTTCTTCACTACCCAACTTATCGTAGAATACTACTGTAGTACTCTCCCACCTCGATTCATGCAGGAAGGCTTCTACACCGAATCGGGTAACACCTCCGCCGTATCCCCCAAACACGGATGCCCTGAAATCGCGGTACGGGCGATAAGAAAAGGGCGGCTCACGCAAGTCGGACGGATACGAGTGCTTCCCGTACTCCGCACCCACCGAGAAGATCATTTTGTCAGATGGAGCGATCGAGATTTGGGCATATCCCGTCTTGTTTTTGTCGTGTTCTACCAGAATTTCGCTCCTGCCACCAAGCGCCAACAAATTACTGTACAGCGGCGGATCCCCGTTGGCCAGCATCACCGCATAGCGAACAAGGCCGTTTCGTATGGGAATAGGACCATCGAACCGAATCCCGAAATCGCGTGACGAGTTGACTCCCTGCACATCGAGGATGGTCTTTTCCAGACTGCGAAATCCCCAAACATCCTCCGATAGCTGAAACACGGGGGGCGGCATGACACCTATCCTGGCAGAATGGCTACCGGTGTAGTTCCAATCGACCCACAGGTCTTTCACGAAAGGGATCGGCCCCTTGCTCCCGGCATGTTTATCGTTGGCCTCCAGGCGAAAGCGGGTCCTGAAGTTCTCGGATATCGTCGCGTCGGTCGTCAGGTACATCCTCCGGTAGGTGAAGCCTTGGTGGGCATTATTTATGGTGTCATCGCGCTTACCGCCATTCCACAGATTATCCTGGGGCCGCTGCCAAAAAGAATTGTCTTCGTCATCGCCGAGCCGGTAAAAATAATCCACGTAGGCCAGCCCGCCGACTTTCACGGTTTGCCCTATGGCGTCGCCTGCAAAAAGCGGTATAAGCAAAGCTATTCCAAATAGTGTGTGAATCGGTCCAGCGTGCATGATTTTCTTCCGCTTCGGGGATAGTATTGGCCGAATCCGGCAGGCTGTACAGGAGGCTCGCTATCAAGTTCGGGAATTAGCGGCGCCGATGCAATGAAAACGAAATAAGCGGAAGGCATCCGGGCGTCAGTGCCCTTGCACTGACGTGTCTGGGGCGGCGCATTGAGAAGTGAACAGTGGTCAGGGGCGGAATCGAACCGCCGACACACGGATTTTCAGTCCGTTGCTCTACCAACTGAGCTACCTGACCGGAAAAAGCGCCTTGTACGTCCCTCCCATCGCAACGGTTTCGGGCAAAAGCGCCGCTATACAAACGCTGCGTAGCATCATTTTTTTCGTTACGAGGTTATGCAACGCTACCGTGCGTGTCTATAGATTGCATCTCGCAAGATGTGTTGCGTAGTGCCGGTCCTGGCGCCGTCCTTCATCCGGGGGGCGGCGCCGGTTCGGCCATATGTCCACTCGCATCAAGTTGAGCAGCAATCGGGCAAAAAACAGGACATAGCCAGGCTCAAAAAGCATCTCGCTCCAAAACAGACGCTACGACCCCGGCGCCTCTGTGCAATTCCCGTAAAGGCGGAACCGTTGCACATTCTCAGGGTACAGCGAGCGTACCGTATTGGTCCGGTAGTTCAGTTTGGTTAGAACGCCTGCCTGTCACGCAGGAGGTCGCGGGTTCGAGTCCCGTCCGGACCGCTTACGCCATGTCTTTCCGTGCCGCCGCCGCACGGCCTGCGCCGCAGGGCGCTTCCCCTCTTTCTTTCCTCCCGGTCATGTGAGGACAATCTGTATGTCCATCACGTTCGTATGGGTTGGGCCTGTCTGTAGAAATCCCGGCATCCGGTGCCAGAATCCGTAGGCATCGTTCCGCTTCAGAAATGCCTCCGGGTCCATATCTCGCTGACGCGCCTCGACCGCCGTATCCGGAGTAGCTATCGCACCGGCGGCATCCGTAGGGCCATCTATCCCATCGGTACCTGCGCTCATAAGGCTTACGTCTTTCTCTTCCCCCGCCATACGGATGGCGGCAGCAAGCGCAAGTTCCTGGTTCCGCCCACCCAGACCATCCCCCCGGACCGTTACGGATGTTTCGCCGCCCCATAACAGGCACCATCCGGGTTCCTGCGCCAGCGCGCGACGGGCCATGGCGTCCCCGACCTCGCGAGCCTCCCCGGACATCTCGCGGGAAACAACCTCGACACGATAACCTAACCGCTTTGCTTCGGCGGCAGCGGCCTCCAGCGCTGTGCGTACGCTTCCCAGTAGCACGGCATGTACCCGTCCGGAGTTCGACGGAGACGGTTCGGGACGCCCGGCGCTTTCCTCGACATATTGCCAGACACTGGCGGGAACCTTGTCGCCGTACTGTTTCAAGATGTCCAGCGCCTCTTGCGCCGTATACGGATCGGGCAGGGTTGGACCGCCTCCGATAACGTACATATTCTGCGTATCGTCGCCAGGCACATCGGAAAGACACAGCGTCAGCACCTCGGCGGGGGCTGCCGCTCGAGCCAGGCCGCCCCCTCCAATATGCGAGATGCGCCGGCGCACCTTGTTTATGGCGTGAATATCCGCCCCGGCGACAAGCAGCCAGTAAAATGCCTCCCGGGCGTCCTCCAGCGAAATGCCCGGCGGGAAAGCAACGCACAGCGAAGAGCCGCCTCCCGAAGCGAGGACGATCAGCAAATCGTCGGGGCCAAGACATTCCGCTCCGACCAGTGCGAATCTCCCGGCCATCTCGCTCTCCTTATCGGGCAAGGGATGGCCCGCCTCGATAACGCCAATGTTATTAATGTTTTTCATTTTCAGATCGTCCGAGACCGGCGGTCTGCCGAACCACCCTTTCCCCGCATACCCGTAAGGAGCGGATACCCATCCAAATGTTTTGCGGCCGTCGAGATGCGTCTGCAGTGCCGCAGCCATTGCTATGGAAGCTTTCCCCATGCCGGTCACAGCGATCTGGTCGTACCCGGAAAGGGGACGGGAAAGCTCCGCCATCCAGTCCGCGCCATCCAGCAGAGCATCCGCTTGCACAGCGCCTACGCCCGCACCGAAAATCTGAAGAGAATGTCCAGCCTGACGGGAAAAGGAAGGGCGCATGGCCGTATCCTTATCGGAGCGGAGATAGGTCCGTATCCATGGACGATCTACCGACGAAGCTTCATCTTCCCGAGTATGGAAATCAAATTCGAAGGAATCGTCGCACATAGCGGATGGATTCTACGACATGACCGCATCAGGACAGCGTCCTGAAGTCCTGCCCGGTCTACCCGGGCCATCCCCTTCAATGATCTTTCGCCTTTCCGTCCGTTTCGTGAAAAATCTTCGTGGCGGCGCTAATCATGGACGCCATATCCGCCATGTTGGCGGGAAGAATCAACGTATTTCCGGCTTTAGCCAGCGCACCGAAACGTTCCAGGTAATTTTCTGCAATACGAAGTTGCAGCGCCTTGTCGCCTCCCTCGGCGAGCAAGGCCTCGGCAACCTTTTTCAAACCCTCGGCGGTAGCCTCGGCCACCCTCAGGATAGCTTCCGCTTCGCCTTGCGCTTCATTGATTTGCTGCTGCATGGCCGCTTCGGATTCAAGAATGACCCGCTTCTTTTCGCCTTCCGCCTGATTGACCTGCGCATCCCGATCCCCTTCCGATTCCAGAACGACAGCCCTCTTTTCGCGCTCGGCACGCATCTGCTTCTCCATGGCGGAGAGCACATCGTCGGGCGGGTTGATATTCTTGATTTCGTAGCGAAGCACCTTCACGCCCCAGGGTTCGGAAGCGAGGTCGAGTTCCTTGACGACATTCAGATTGATGGCCGCGCGCTCCTCGAAGGTCTTGTCGAGTTCGATTTTCCCGATTTCGCTGCGCAATGTGGTCTGGGCCAGTTGGGAAATAGCGAATACGTAATTCCCTATTCCGTAGGAGGCGCGCTCGGCGTTCATGACCTGCATGTAGAGCACCCCGTCTATACCCACCTGCACGTTATCGCTGGTAATGCACACCTGTTCGGAGATGTCCATTGCATGCTCCTTCAGGCTGTGCTTGTACGCTACCCGCTCGACGAAGGGGATAAGAATATTGAAGCCGGGATCCAGCGTGCGGGAATAACGCCCCAGATTCTCGACCACATAGGCGCTTTGCTGCGGCACGATCACCGCCGTTTTGACGATAACCACGATGGCCGCCAAAGCGATGACGCCGCCAACGATCAAGCCAATGTCCAGCATATTTTTTACCTGTTGATAAGGATACTCTGATTAAGTCCGCGACACCCCGAATCCGCAGTGTTCAACGATGGAATCATGATGTCCTGTCCGCGCGAAAGTTAACGTGCTGAGCGAAGTGGTTCTGGCCAGGTCATCCTTTAAAATGGATACGGCGGCCTTACGCGTCCGCCGGAGCTTCGATTTCCAGCAAGGTGTTGTCGACAGCGATTACCTCGGCTTGTCCGCCGGCCGGAAGCGGTTCGCAGCCGACGTTTCTGGCGCTCCATGTCGATCCCCGCAATTCCACCCGGCAACGCGCACCTGGCCCTACGTCCTCGGAGAGACTAACGGTCTCGCCAACAAGGGGATTGCCGGATTTAGGCGTCTTGCCGCGCAAGCGGGTGTACAGGCTTTGCCGGAAAAACAGCATGGAAAAAATAGCCAGCACGGAAAAAAGCACCCATTGCCCCCAGATGGGCAGGGTCAATCCGGCCAACCCGACCAATCCTGTCAATATGGCCGCAAAGCCGATAATAACCAGATAGAACGCTGCCTCGACGCCCATCAATTCTACGATCATCAGACCAAATCCAATGACCAACCAGCCCCACCAAACCATAGATTCACCCTTTGATTTGCATCGAAGACGACAATGTCGGCAGCACGTTCACCGCTCACCATGGATACTCCGATTACGTCGCAAAGCTCAGAGTATCCTTTAAATACGCCAATCCAAGGGCGCGGTTCATCTTTTCCGGGACTGCCCATAGTAGGCCCCGGAGCCGTGCTTGCGCAGAAAATGCTTGTCGCGGAGCGCATCGTCGATCGGACCGACCCCCGGCCGAAGGAGCCGGGTCCGCCACGCCATGCACGCCACGGTCTCGAGCACGATAGCGTTTTCTACCGCTTCGGCAGCATTCCCGCCCCAGGCAAACGGTCCATGGCAAGACACCAGCACGGCAGGCATCTCCACAGGATCTATCCCCCCCTGCTCGAAACGCTCGACAATGACAAGACCTGTGTTTCGCTCGTACTCTTCCGCGATCTCGTCTTCGCGCATCCGGCGCGTCACCGGAATGCTTCCCCGAAAATGATCGGCATGGGTCGTTCCGAGGCAATCGATGGGCTGCTCGGCTTGCGCCCAACTCACGGCGTACCTGGAATGCGTATGTACGATAGCCCCTGTGTTCGGCCAGGCCCGGTACAACTCCAGATGGGTCGGCGTGTCCGAGGAGGGACGAAGCCGGCCTTCCACGACCTCCCCCGTCTCCAGCGACAGCACCACCATGTCGTCCGCAGCAAGCCGGTCGTACGGAACCCCGCTGGGTTTGATCGCCATGACGCCCATCTGGGCATCCGCGGCGCTGGCGTTTCCCCAGGTTCTTTCCACCAGCCCCTCGATATCGAAATTGGCCCGCCACGCCTGTTCCCTCAGATCGGCATACGCTGCACTCATCCCCGCACCTCGTCGCGTAGCGTAAGCAGCGTTTTCATCACATCGAACAGGTGATCTCCCGGCGCCCTGTCCGGCGCATCGTCTCCCTGTGCGGCCTCCACGCCAAAGGCGTCGTGCAGCCGACGGTAGAGCGCGTACAATCGATCATAGGTCCTGCACCGTTCCGGATCGGGCTCGAACACCCGTGCACGTACGCCCGTCATGGCGCGTATGGCTGCCGGGAACCCGTCGTGCCCCCCCGCAGCTTTTCCTGCGACTACGGACGCGCTCACGGCTGCGCCCAAGGCACAGGTTCGGGCGCTCTGCGAAATCATGATCGGACGCCCCATCGCATCTGCATAGATTTGCATGACCAATTCGTTTTTGTCCGATATGCCGCCGCAGTTGACAATGCGCTCGACAGGTACTCCGTACTCCTCGAAGCGCTCCATGATTCTGCGGGCGCCGAAGGCCGTTGCTTCGATAAGGGCCCGGTATATTTCCCCCGGAGTACTGTGGAGGGTCAATCCCACGATCAGCCCGGTCAGGCGCTGGTCTACAAGAATAGTCCGGTTCCCGTTGAGCCAGTCGAGCGCAAGGAGCCCGCTTTCGCCGGGGCGCAGCCGCCCGGCCTCCTCCGTGAGCGCCTCGTGCCCTTGCCCATCCGGTCGCACCCGACGCACGAACCAGTTGAAAATATCTCCTACGGCAGACTGCCCGGCCTCCATCCCGTAGTGTCCGGGAAGGACGGATTCCGGCACAATGCCGCACAATCCGGGAATGTCCCCAGGATTCTCTTCCAGCGGCGCCACCATCAGATCGCACGTGGAGGTACCGATGATCTTGACGAGCGTGCCGGGAGCAATCCCCGATCCTACTGCGCCCAGATGCGCATCGAATGCGCCGACAGCCACAGGAATGCCGGCGGGCAGCCCCAGCCGCCCGGCCCATTCGTCGGTCAATGCGCCTGCCGCCTGCGACACGTCGAACGCCCGGTCGGGCAGCGTTCCGCGGACACGCAGGAGCGCCTCGTCCAGCGACCCCAGAAATTCTTCGTCGGGATACCCGCCCCAATCCGTATGAAACATGGCCTTGTGCCCCGCTGCGCAGATCGACCGCTTCAGCCGGTCGGGCCGCTCCGTGCCGGAAAGCATCGCCGGAACCCAGTCCGCATGCTCCACCCAGGTATACGCCGCCTCGAACACCTCTGGGGCAGTCCGCAGACAATGCCATATCTTCGACCAGAACCACTCCGAACTGTACGTTCCCCCGCATTTTGCAAGGTATTCCGGGCGCAGCGCGCGGGCGCGATCCGTGATTTCCCGGGCTTCGGCATGCCCCGTGTGATCTTTCCAGAGCCAGGCCTGCGCGTCCGGGTTGTCCCGAAACCGATCGGAGAGGCCCAGCGGAACGCCCTCCTTGTCCACCGGGATCGGGGTGGAGCCAGTCGTATCGACGCCGATCCCTGTCACGCGGCGGACGTCGAACCCATCGTCTTCGCGCGCAGCTTCCTCCATCGCGGCAGCGATACTCCGCTCCACACCCAGTACGTAATCTCCGGGGTGCTGCCGGGCAAGATCCGGCCGATCCCGGTCCAGCAACACACCGTCCTCGCCGGAAGGGTATTCGAAAACGCCCGTACCCGCCTCACGCCCCGTGGCGACATCCACGACCAGCGCGCGCACCGAATCGGTGCCGAAGTCCAGTCCTATGGCGTATGCGGAAGCCATGCGGCTTTTGTGCGTGACTCCTTCGTTAGTGCGCCAGAAGCCAGTCGGCCACCCGGGGATTGAAATCCTCGATGCGCTCCCAGTGAAACGCATGGCCCGCCCCCGGATACATATGCAACTCCGCATTCGGAATCCCCGCCGCCACTTCTTCCACCATCCAGGGCGGCACGAAAATATCCTGCTCTCCGCCCACTACGAGGGTCGGCGCCGTAATCTGCGGAAGCGCCTCCAGCACATTATGTTCGATGCAGGCATGCCCCTGCCCCTCCAGCCCGTGCAAAGGTTGCGGGTCCTCTCCCGCGGAAGCATGCGTACGCTCATTAATCAGTTCGGCATACCCTTCGATATCGTCCCAGGTGCCTTTCGAAAAAATGAGGAGTTGAATGTACTCCGTGAATTCTTCGGGCCGAAGGCGCGCCTTGATGGTCATCATGTGCCGGAAAATGCTGGCGGCGTACCGGTCGCATCGCGCCCAGGGGCACATAAGCACGAGAGAACGCACCCGGTCGGGGCAGCGGATAGCCAACTGCTGCGCAATGATGCTGCCCATGGACACGCCGACGACGTGCACCCGGTCGAGTTCCAGCGCATCGAGCAAGCCCGCCATGTCGTCCGCCATCTGCGCGCTCGTGTAGTTTCCGCCGGGTTTCGAGGAGCGCCCTACGCCGCGATTGTCCGGCATGATGCACCGGAAATGCGCCTTCCAGGCCTCCTTGTGGACCTCCCATACGGAGCCCGGGGCGGTAATGCCCATGATCATAAGAAGCGGCGGGCCGTCGCCGGCTTCCGCGTAATACATGTCGATTCCATTGGTCCGGACGATAGGCATGGCTGGTCTTGCGCTTATGACGAATTTGGGAATCGGTTACGAATCGGAGAGTGCGGGCAGCAACGTGTCCCGTATCCATCTCCAGTCGTGACGGGTCACGCCATCGGGATCGTCCACCGCCTCGACCCCTTCGTCCTCGCAGACGATCCACCCTTCGTACCCCTGGCGGACAAGCCAGTTCGTAATGCCCGCAAAGTCGATCTTTCCGGCCCCCATGACGACGAATTCCGGATTGCCGTCCCAGTCCTTGTAATGGACGTGGTTGATAAGGCTCGCATACTCCTGCATCTTTGCAAGCGGGTCCATCCCCCCGTTGGCGATGTGCCCGACATCGGGCGTCCACCCGGTGACGGACGCATTCAGGCTTTCCAGAATAATCCGGTAATCCTCTTCCGTACGGCTAATGGACGTATGCGGAGAATTGGGATGGAATGTAGCTATAATCCCCGCATCGGCGGCGCGGCGCGACACCGCGTTGACGATGGATGCAAGATGCTGTCGGCGGGCTTCGAGTTCGTGGCGGCCTGTGGGAATCTGGACGGTGCACAGCAACGCTCCGGGGAAGCGTTGCAATAGCCGGATCGTTTCGTCGGCCTGCCGGCGCTCCTCTTCGGTTTCTTCGGGACCGTTCCATTCGAGCACGAGCGCCAAGGCGGCAAGATCGATGCCCGCCCGGCGCAGTTCGTCCTCGAGCCGCGCGGGATCGGACAAGTCGCCCATCCAGGAATGCACCGGTTCGATACCCGTAAAGCCCGCCTCTGCAGACACGCGGATCATATGATCGAGGCGATTCGCGTGCGCCTTGCCGTTCTCCTTCATGAACCAGGTGTACACCTCGGCGCCGAAACGAAAAGGAGGAATGAATGTGCCGGACATGTGTCGGAAAAGAGTATGGACAGGTCTGTGAAAAATGAAGCCGGGAATTCGGGGGCGATTTAACCGGCGGCCGTTTCGCGTAGTTGCCGCTTGATGAAGGCGTACCCCTGTTCCGCAATGTCCCAAGGCTCGGAGAAACTCCGCCACACGTTGATCGCATTCGCAAAATCCGGATCGGCCCGGGTGAACGACTCGATGGTAAGCCATCCCTCGTAGCCCACTTCCGCCAATGTTTCGAAGACCTCCTTCCAGGCTACGATCCCGTCGCCCGGCGTGCCCCGGTCGTTCTCGCTGATATGCACATGGACCAGATGAGGCGCAGCCGTACGGATAGCCCCGGCGAAGGATTTTTCCTCGATGTTCGAATGATGGGTGTCGAACATGACCTGCACGAACGGATGATCCACCATTTCGGTCAGTTCGACCAGTTGCTGCATCGTGTTGCACAAGTAACATTCGAAGCGGTTCAGCGCCTCCAGCGCCAGCATGACGCCGGCCTGCTCGGCGTATTCGCCTGCTTTCCGCAGCACTTCGGCGCTCCATTTGGCCTCGTCCGGCGTAGGCGCCGCTTGGGTAAACCAGGCGAAGGCGGAGTGGAACGGTCCGCAGATCACGTTTGCGCCGGTATCTACGGTCCGATCGATAGCCCACTGGATTTTCTCCAGGCCTTGTTGCCGGACGGCGGCGTCGGAACTGGCCGGGTTGTGCTCCGGCGCCAGGGCAAGGCACGACGAGCACGCCATATCCAGATCGGCCAGGAAGGCCCCGAGGCTGCGGTAGGCGGCGGCGTCCTGCGCCCCCATCGAATACTCTATCCCATCGTATCCAATGTCCCGGATCCGTTCAATGTGCGGGTAAAGTGCTTCCGATACGGTGGCGGACCAGGGGAGCAGATTGAAGCCGATGCGGTGCATAGCGGGTTGGGAGCGATTTCAGGGCACAGGATCAGGAAAAATGTGGCGGAAGCAAGATAAGGAAGGCGCGGAAAAGTGGGAAAGGAAGGAAAAACACTAAACTATTTCAGGCCGAACTCGCCGGGCCCCAATAACCCCGTTTTCGCCCCTTTTGAGTAATTTATATACCTTTTCAGCACTATTTCTATACCTTTTTTGTATATTTTTTACTCAAAAAGGCATATTCAGGGTGCGCGGCGTAGGCATCTCCATGGCCGGCAAGGGCCGCTGGCAAGACAACGTGTACGTGGAGCGTCTGTGGCGCTGCCCCGAGCAAGAAGAAGTCTATCGGCGCGCTGCCAGACCGTAGGCGAGCTCAGGAAAGGAACTCGCCCATTCCCCCTCACACCGCCCACTCCGCCGACAGCACTTCCGCCTGTTCCAGCACGGTTCGGGTTGCCTTTTCCTGCTTGTCCGGCGGGTAGCCGTGTTTGCGCAAGATGCGTCTCACCAAGCGACGGAGATGCGCACGCACGTTTTCGCGCAGCGTCCAGTCGATGGTGACATTGCCCCGCACGGTTTCCACCAGTTCGCGGGCGATATCGCGGAGGGTATCGTCGCCCAGCACCTGGACCGCGCTGTCATTGGTTTCGAGAGCGTCGTAGAAAGCCAGTTCATCCTCCGATAGCCCGAGTTTTTCGCCGCGGGCGTGGGCTTCGCGTAAGTGGCGGGCCAGCCCGATCAGTTCCTCGATCACCTGTGCTGCTTCGATAGCCCGGTTCTGGTAGCGGCGGAGGGTCTGTTCCAGCATTTCCGCGAAGGAACGCGCCTGTACGATGTTCTTGCGCCGCCGGGAGACGATTTCTCCTTTCAGCAGTTTTTGCAGGAGTTCCACGGCAAGGTTGCGCTGCGGCATGCTCTGCACTTCGGCAAGAAATTCGTCCGAGAGAATGGAAATGTCGGGCTTTTCCAAGCCGGCTGCGGCGAAGATGTCGATCACGCCTTCCGGCGCCACGGCGCGGGCGATGATTTGGCGCACGGCGTGATCCAGTTCTTTCTGGGACCGCTTGTCCGTGTCTGCCCGCTTGGTCAGCGCGACCCGGATGGCCTGAAAGAACGCCACGTCGTCGCGGATGCGGATCGCTTCGTCGTTCGGAACGGCCAGCGCGAATGCTTGGGAAAGCTCGCGAACTATCTTCACGAAGCGGTCCTTGCCGTTCTCCTGCGCAAGAATGTGTTCCTGCGCAGGAGGAAGTAGACTGAGTCGTTCCGTGGGCGATCCGGCGGTCCATGCGGACCGGTCGAAGCCGTGAAACAGGCCGCAGCAGACCTCATACTTCTCCAGCATGGCCCTGACCGCCTCGCTCTGGTCGATTGCGGTTTTTCCGGTGCCGCCACTGTCCGTATAGGTCGCGAGCGCCTTCTTGAGTTCGTGCGCGAGTCCGATGTAATCAACGACAAGACCGCCCGGCTTGTCTTTGAATACCCGGTTGACCCGGGCGATGGCCTGCATCAGCCCGTGGCCGCGCATCGGCTTGTCCACGTACATCGTGTGCAGGCTCGGCGCATCGAATCCGGTGAGCCACATGTCGCGCACCAGCACTATGCGTAGTGGATCGTCAGGGTTACGGAACCGTTTGGCCAGTGCTTCCCGGCGGGTTTTGTTGCGGATGTGCGGCTGCCAATCCGTCGGATCGGAGGCGCTTCCGGTCATGACCACCTTGAGGCTTCCCTTTTCGTCGTCCTCGCCATCCCACTCGGGACGCAGGCGCACGAGTTCCCGGTAGAGGTCGATGCAGATGCGGCGGCTCATGCAGACGATCATCGCCTTCCCGTCCATGACTTCAAGGCGGCTTTCGTAATGGTTGACAATGTCTTCGGCGACGAGTTTCAGGCGCTTTTCCGAGCCGACGATGGCTTCGAGCTGCGCCCATTTGGTCTTGAGTTTTTCCTTGCGTTCGATCTCTTCCCCTTCGGTCACCTCCTCGAAGTCGGGATCGATGCCGGGTTTCTCGCTTTCGTCGAGCGCCAGTTTCGCGAGGCGGCTTTCGTAATGGATCGGCACGGTCGCCTGGTCCTGGACCGCACGCTGGATGTCGTAGACGCTGATGTAGTCTCCGAACACGGCGCGGGTGCTGGCGTCCTGCAGTTCGATGGGCGTACCGGTGAAGCCGATGAACGAGGCCTTGGGCAAGGCATCCCGCATGTGACGCGCATACCCATCGATGAAATCGTACTGGCTGCGGTGCGCTTCGTCAGCGATGACGACGATGTTCCGGCGGTCCGACAGCAGCGGGTGCCTATCGCCCTTTTCTTCGGGGAAGAACTTCTGGATGGTGGTAAACACTACGCCGCCGGATTCCACTGTGAGTTTGTTGCGCAGATCGGCCCGGTTCTCCGCCTGCACGGGCGGCTGGCGCAAGAGGTCCGAACACCGCGAGAAGGTGGAGAAAAGCTGGTCGTCGAGATCGTTGCGATCCGTGAGCACGACGACAGTCGGGTTTTTCATCGCAAGTTCACGGACGATGCGCCCGGCATAGAAGGCCATCGTGAGGCTCTTGCCCGATCCCTGGGTGTGCCAGACGACGCCGATGCGCCGGTCGCCCCGTTCGCCGCCCGGCCTGAGGCCCGCTTCGTAGCGGCCTTGTTCCTCGATCCACCTGTCCGGCGCCGTTTTTCGCAATTCGGCGGCGCGAAGGGTTTCTCCCACGGCAGTCCGGACTGCGTGAAACTGGTGATACCCCGCCATCTTCTTGGAAAGATGCCCGCTGCCATCGTCCTCGAAGACGATGAAGTCCCGTATCAGCGAAAGAAACCGCTCTTTCTCGAACACGCCCTGAATCAGTACCTGGAGTTCCGTATAGAACACCGGGGCCAGTTCCTCGCCGCCGATCGTTCTCCAGGGTTTGAACCATTCTCTCCCGGCGGTCAGCGTTCCGATGCGCGCTTCGAGCCCGTCCGAAACGGCAAGTACGGCATTGCATGCGAACAGCGAGGGCAGTTCGGCCTTATAGGTCTGAAATTGCTGATAGGCGGTCCATATTGTGGCATTTTCGTCCACTGCGTTCTTGAGTTCGATCAGTCCCAGCGGAAGACCGTTGACGAACACCACGATATCCGGTCGGCGGGTATTTTTGTTCTCGACGACGGTGAACTGGTTCACTGCCAGCCAGTCGTTATTTTCGGGGGCATCGAAGTCGATCACGCGGACTTGCGCACCCCGAATTTTGCCTTGGTTGTTACGGTACTCCACGTTCACGCCGTCCACAATCATGCGGTGGAAGGCGCGGTTGCGGACTTCCAGCGTAGCCCCTTCCGGACGAGTCAGTTTACGAAAGGCGTCGTCCAGCGCTTCTCTGGGCAGGCCGGGGTTGATCCGGGCGAGGGACCCGCGCACCGCCGACAGTAACGTTACGTCCTCATGCGTTTTGCGCAGGGCATCGGGGCCGGGCGGCATATCCGGCCCGCCGATCACGTCATAACCCAACCCTCGAAACCAGTCGAGCGCGGCGTCTTCTACAACAGATTCGGACAAAATGGCCATGGGGTCAGGCTTCCGGCTGGAAAGGGGGCAGGGTTTCCATGCGGGTCAGCCAGGCATCGAAGTGCTTGCATTCGGCGCGGATGCGGTCAAGGCCTATTTTGCTGGACAAGGCTGTTCCGTGGCGCACTTTGTTATAGAGGGGAAGTATTCGCTCCAGCAGAGCCGAAGGGTGTGTTTCAGGGCCATCGTTTATGTGCTCAGGGCTATCAGCCGATTGTCGGGCGATTTCCAGTTTGTGGACATGTCGTTGCCAGGCGGGCTCTTCTCTGGGGAACTGTGCCGTATCTGAAAACAGCAATGCTTCGAATTCATAAGGCTGAATATGAGGAAAAAACTGCTCCGGGTGGCAATGCACCTTCTCGATGACTTCCGTATGGAATCCTGTTTCGATTTTCGTGGCCCGATCCAGCGGATTGGTATGCACAGCGACTTTTACCTGGCCCGGAAAGTCTGGGGGTAATCTGTACAAATCGAAGAAGGTCGTCACGTAGGCATTCTGTCGTGTTCGAAGGGTATTGCGAAGGTAGCGCAGCACCCGCTGCCCTTTTAGGTTGCCGCCCCGTGAATCAACCAACGTGGGCATGACGAACACGCCCTTGTTCCCAAGGTCCGGGGCAAGGATTCTTTTCACGAAGGTTTCTTCTGTCTCACCTTCACACACGACAACGATATGGATATTGTTCATTGTCCGGGCCTGCCGCCGAATATATTCATTTTCCACAAATCGCCCAATCCATAGTCTTCCAGCCAGTCCTTCAGGTCCTCCTCGTTCAATCTGGTGAAGGTAGAGGCACCGTCCTTCCGGTCCACCACCACGACATCTTCAGGGTCAATTTGGCTTATGAGATCCGCCGATTGGGTCGAGACAATGATCTGCTTTGAATCGCTGACCTGCTGAAGCATTCCGGCCAACAAAGTAATCGCGTAGGGGTGCAGGCCCAATTCCGGTTCGTCAATCAGGATCAAATCCGGTTGACGGTGTACTGGTTGAAGAAGAAGCGTTGCCAAGCAGATAAAGCGTAGTGTACCGTCCGAAAGTTGGCGCGGCCCGCGCACCGTATCGGGGTCGTTCGTTTCGAACCATTCGAGTTCTATGTTTTCGCTCTCATCCTCTCGATAGACGAAATCTCCAAAGAACGGTGCCGCAAATCGCACCGTCTCGACGATATGTCTATAATTATCTGGGGAAAGTTCACGCAAGCGGCGCAGAAAGGCGGCAAGATTGCCTGCGTCCGGTTTTAGCGAAAGATTGTCACGCACTGCCGATGCTTGCCGCACCCGCGCTTCTACACTGGTGTCATGAAAGTGGTATACACGCCATTCTTTCATGGCGGATCGTACATAGGGCGCAAAGCTGTCTTTCTTTTTTTCGATAGCGTTTTTAAGGTTCGATTCCATGTGTCCCATTCCGAGGTAATGTATGGAATCCTTCCAATCGCCAAAAAAGTGGGTCAATTCTTGATCAAAGGCAAGGTTTTTTCCGGCAGGCACAAGAGAGAATTGATAGGCGTTTCGGCCGAATTTGAGATTAACATCAATGCGTTTGGTTTGCTTTCTGCCGCCGAATAGAAGGGTGTCTGGCCCATCCTGTGAGGTAACAAAGGACTGCAAGCGTTCCTCTACTATGTGCGCCAGCATGTGGAACAGGCTGATGAAATTGGATTTTCCGGCGCCGTTCGGGCCGATAAGGACGTTCAAGTTCTTCGGTTCGAAGTCTTCGAGCGCACGGATAGATTTGAAGCCGCGAACGGAAAGGCGGTCTAGACCAGCCATAATTTGTTAGCTCCAATCTGGAACAGGGTTTTTGCCGCACTGGCGCGGGTCGTAACTCAACACGACAGGGGGGCCTTCCAGCGCCTCCGCGAGTGGGCGCTGGACGTGCAGGAGATTGAAGTCTGGCATGGACATCGGCTGATTGCAACCTTTAGGTTCGGTTGATTGCAAGGTGGTTACCTTGCGGTTAATTGAAAGGTTTCGGGGGGAGGAAGGGGCCTGATGTGGGTCGATTCTCTCGATATCCAGGCGAGGGCGATTTCATTAACGACAAATTCGGCAACGCCAGTAGCGTTCACGCTGCCAGTTCCTCCATCACGTCCGCTCGCTGGCTCCACGGTACGGGACAAACCTCGTAGCTCCGCAAAGCATCCTCGACAGCAGGAGATACGGAGCGCTCCGAGTCGTTTAGCAGCGCATAAGCACGCGATTCCGGGGAGCGCACATCCCTAGTATCGATCCAGGAGAGCACAACCGACTGCGCCGTGTCTCGATTCGGCTTGTTGATTGTTCGGACAATTCGTTCCGGTTGCAGTCGCGACTTGGGAATCACGAAATTGAACAGGTGATCGTACCCCGTTTTTCCGGTGAACTTGACCCTCGGCGTATAACGAATCTCGTTAACGTCAAGCCATGCGGCCACATCCTCCTCGAACAAGCTCGCCACCGTGGATACGGCCAGATAAAACATGTCGTTCACAGCAAGCATCGCCTGCACCAGATTATGCTTTCTTAGCGCGAAGTCGTTTGGCGACGCATGAACTTGGAGCATCTTTCCGTCCATCTGAACGCCGAAGCCGTTGAGAGTTATTCGCAACAACTCCTGCCGCTTTGGGCTTTCGAGATTGCATCCGCTCTGCTCTAAGTCGTTGATCGTATAGCCGTCATCGGTGAGGACAAATCTACCATTCGCTTGCCTTGCATAGATTTGCACGTAGTCGTTGTGTCGATCAAGGTAAGGTGTCGTGATTTCCACCCACTGGTCGATTTGTCGTAAAGCGGCCTTGCTTTTGAGCCAAGCATAGTAGTCGTCAAGCAACTGCTGGATATCCTGAATCATGTAAACAGCCCTCGCTGGATACGGGGCGGCTGTGTGATGTTGCAGTATCCCATGAAGTCTGAGAACGTTTGCCAGATGTCAGCAAGATTGCCGAAGCGGTCTGGCGGCACTGGCACGGCCCATTTGTCCCCGTAGCCTTCTCGGTAGATGTGCAGATGCGGAGCGGGAATTTCTTCGTCATCCGGGTTACGGTGCGGTGCACCGCCCAGATCAAGCCGCAATAGCACGACGACCTGACGCCCCCTGCTTTGCATTTTGACCTTGCGCAGATCGATACGGCCTCGGCTTAGGTCGAGCAGAAACTGCTCGCGCTGATCGACCGATTGAAGCGGCAGGACGATCGCTTCCCCATTGACCGGGAAGCTACTGAGTTCCTCATTGACGCGATGCTTCTCCATAGTTATCAGGGCATCGGCCTCGGCTTGAGTCAGGTCGGTCTTGGCCATTAGACAGCCCTCTCGATAAGCTGTTTCTCGGCCTTGATGCGTAGTTCGCCAAAGATGAGTTTCGGCAGCAGCGCATCGCGTAAGGAAGCAAGAGTTCGAAACTCTTTGCGGGTTGCCTCAATGTTTCCGAACATAGGGCTGACTAGTGAACTGAACTTGGCCCAAAACCCCACTGTAGGGCAAGGAAGCAAATACGGTGTCAATGCATTGACTTGAACACGTTGTCGCCCCGAGGTTCCCGCCGTGTTCTGGATCGCGTGCTCTCTAAAATCTGTGTCTCGGCCCAGTGGGTATGGGTATTCCACCAAAATCTGTCCAATCAACCCGAACCACCTCTCATCACCATCTCTTCCAGCGATTTCACTCTCCTCCCCTCCGGTATTCCCCCACTTTCGACTCCACCAGCCTGTTGGGAAAGAGGTCGTAAAAATGCGGCCAGGATTCCAGACAATGATCGGGGCTTCATCTTTATTTGAACTACCGAGGATTCCTCGGTATTTGCCATCCTACGTGTCACACCTTTTTATCTTTTATCTCTCTCCCGCCACACCGGCAAGGGCTGCCTTCAGGATTTGAAAGCAGACTTTGGCAGTGTGTTCATCCGGCGTGAAGCCCGAAGCCATCTGCTCATAAGGGTGAATATAATTCCGAAAGTCACGCAGGCCATGGCTAAATTTCTTAACGTCAAGTTTCAGAACACCGACTTCGCAAGCAACATCGATCAACTGGGCCAAGGTCCATTCGTGGAAGTGTTTCGGCGAACCATCCCGCGACTTCGGTGTTGCTTTCGCTTGGTTGAATCTTCTTGGGTCCGCATTAGCCGCTCCAAGCAGGACCGCCTCCAAGACACTACCGCAGAGAAAAATGACTGACAAATGTGCACCGGCCCCGAGTACTGTGCGGGCCTCATTTAGCCTTGCCTCGATGATCGACACGACCTGCGGATCAATTGGCAACTTTTGGATATGCGGAATGATAAACTCACGGTTCAGAAACTCGTCTTCCGCCTGGGGAGACGTGGGGGCAACGGATTGTCCGGTCAAACGCCCAACGATGCCTCGCGCTTTCTCTAGGATGGAATTGTCAATGTCCTCGCCATTTAATTCACAGTAAGCCTCGTAGGAATTCAGCATTTCCGAGAGCACGCTTCCCACCAACTCATCGGATTCAACTTTCCAGAAAGCACGGAGCTTCTTAGCCTTGGACGATTTGAAATGATATTTATGCCCGTGGATATCGACATTGTGCCGTCCGAAGAACTCACCAAACGAGTCGTTGGTGAAATCGAGGACATAGCCTCCACCCATATCGAACAGCTTTTCGAAATAACGCTTCTCGGTGTCCGTTAAGGAACTCATGCCACAGCCTCTATTGTTTTTGGGGCCTCGCGGAGGCGGACTTCGCCGGACATGAGATTGGGAAGGAGCAAATCACGGATATTTACAAGGGTTCTGTTCTCGTAAACGTTCTTCCTGATACAGTCATCTATGGGGCCAACTTGGCTTTCAAAACGGGTGAGTATCTCTGGAGTCGGTTCGACGATGCTCAGGCCCTCGAATTGTTTCTTGTTGATTGCGCCAAAAACCGTCCCGCTGTGTTCGTACTGCCTCAACTCCTGCTGTATCGCCCATGCCGAATAGTAGGTAAAGGAGCGCGCTCCCGACCTGTGACGGAGAACCGCAACTCCTCGCCCAGCGCAGCACTTCTCCCAGGCCATGTTGATATCGCCTACCGGTGCTCTAACGCTTACAAGCGTGTCGTCGCATTCCGCGATCCTGGTTGGTGCAGTGCAGTACTTGCGATTTGTTGGATATCGAAATCCGAAATCTGTTCGCCCCTGGAAAAAGGGTAACCCTTTCCCATTATCGTTATAGGTATTTCCCGGGGGCGATTGGCCCATAGTAAGATGCATGCACTCATTCAGTTCTTTCACCTCCCACCCCTCCGGCATGTCTCCCAATTCCGAATCCACCAGCCGATCCGGAAAAAGATCGTAGAGATGCGCCGGAAGGCCGGGCAACGATTCGCCGGGGCGCCAGCGACCTTGCATTTTTGCCCGAACGGGATCGAAATCGACAAACCACGACTTGAACAATGCCCGTGCCATTGCTTCCAGCGTTTCGTTCATCCGCCGGTTCAGTTCGATCTTGTCGTCGAGCGTGCCCAGGATGTGGGCGATGGCGCGTTGTTGAGAGAAAGGAGGAAGGCGAAGACGGATTTTCTTTAGGGATGATCCTGAAATTTCTCGAAAAGTCGAGCCTGAAGCATAGCGTTCTAATGTTTCGGTGTTGTTCTTCAGCCAATAGTAAATGAATTCAGAGCACGTATCCTCGCTGGTCACAAGATTGCGAAAGCCCTGATTTGTGCTGATGGGATTCGCTGCGATAGCAACGTATCCAATCGGGGCCCTCGTCGATAATAGCACGGTATTGGCCGGAACTAACTTCGCGGAACAACTATCAAGTCCCTTTTGAGACAGATTCCGTGAGCCTCGTGAAATATATCGGTCATGAATTCCGGAAAGATCTTTTGGAGTCAGCCAAGGGATTTCTCCATTAAAGTTGTCCAGGTCCTTGGTCGAGGGGGTACTACCGCCCACGATTTCAGCAATTTCGCCAAGCGTTACCTCGCACCAATCGCTCAATGCATCCGCATCATCTTCACTGGCTGAATTCTGAATTACCACATACCCCCGCTCAATCTCCTTGTGAAACCGCTCCGGCAGCCGCGTCCAATCGCGTGCTTCCACAAGGAAGGGGAGCGTGGAATCATGAAGCGCTTCCGTGAAATCGATTAGCGGGCCAATCGGAACCTCTTGCAGGCCCGGCGCCCGCAGTACAAGGTCTAGGTCGCTGCCGTCATGACTCTCGCCGTTCACGCGGCTTCCGTAAGCCCAGACCTCGATTCCGGGCAGATGTTCGCGCAGCAGAGCCTCCAGTGTCTCTCGATGCCTGGGCGATAGATGCAGCCGGTCTGCTCGACCTGCGGCGGGTAGTTGTCCGGCGCTTGGGTCAGTCATTGTTCAATTCCTCAACGACGGTGACCAACGCTCTGGCGTCCTCTACCAAGGCAGGGAGAAGCCTCAAGGTGGATTCCGCGAATGCCTGACCGGAATTGTTTTCCGTGTGGTTTCGGTTGTCTCGATATTCCAGCCAACGCTCGCAGGCGTCGGCGGAAATTAAGCCATGCTTGGCGGCATAACGGAAAGTATTCCTGAAGGTAAGACGATCAGCCTGTCGGTTACTGGCGAACCACGGACGAAGGCGTTTTTTCAGCAGCTTGCCGCTTTGCTCCAGCACCAGCTCGAATTTTTCGATACAGATATTGCTGTACATGTCGTAGACGGTTTCCTCCGGGCTACTGCGATTGAGCGCATCGGACATGGATTCCAGCGTGTCGATGCAGCGTCTCAGATAGGCCGTGTCGATGTTCATGACAAGCGTCAGAGCAATCCTACCCGAACCCCAGCGATTTCAGGTTCTCTGCAATCGCGGTGTCCAGCCGCGTGCCTTCCGCCTGCTGCTCGCACAGTTCCGCCACAAGCCGCTGCATCTTCTCGTCGAACGGCTCGGTATCCTCCGGCTGCGGTTCCACGCCCACATACCGGCCCGGCGTCAGCACATGGCCGTGTTTGCGTACATCCTCCAGCGCGGCGCTCTTGCAGAAACCGGGTGTGTCTTCGTAGTCCCGTCCCTCGCGCCAGGCATGATAGGTTTCCGCAATGCGGTCGATGTCCTCTTTGGTAAGCTCCCGGTGGGTACGGTCTATCATGCGCCCCAGCTTGCGGGCGTCTATGAAGAGGATTTCGCCGCGACGGTCCCGGAATTTCCGGTTGCCGCCGCCGTCCCGGTCGCGCGAAAGAAACCACAGGCAGGCCGGTATCTGCGTCGAATAGAAAAGTTGCCCCGGTAACGCCACCATGCAATCCACCAGATCCTCCTCGACAAGTTTCTCCCGGATCTGACCTTCCCCGGACTGGCCCGACGACATGGAACCGTTCGCCAGCACGAAACCGGCCATGCCTTCTGGCGCAAGATGATAAACCATGTGCTGCACCCAGGCGAAGTTGGCGTTGCCCTTGGGCGGAACGCCGTATTTCCAACGCTGGTCGTCGACAAGCCGCTCGCCGCCCCAATTGGAGACATTGAACGGGGGATTGGCGAGGATATAATCGGCTTTGAGGTCCGGATGGCGGTCGTTGTGGAACGTGTCGCCGTGCGCGATCTGGCCCTCGATGCCCCGAATGGCAAGATTCATTTTGGCGAGCCGCCAGGTCGTATGGTTGGACTCCTGACCGTAGATGCTGATGTCGCCGTATGCTTTGCCGCCGTTGCCGTTACCGCTGGCATGGGCGTTGATAAACTCGATCGATTGCACGAACATGCCGGACGAACCGCAGCACGGGTCGTACACGCGGCCCCGGTACGGCTCTATCATTTCGACGAGCAGTTCGACCACGCAGCGCGGCGTGTAAAACTCGCCGCCCTTCTTGCCCTCGGCGCTGGCGAATTGCGACAGGAAGTACTCGTAAATACGGCCCAGTACGTCCCTGGAACGGGATTCGGCATCGCCCACCCGGATATTGCTGATCAGGTCGATGAGTTGGCCGAGCCGCTGCTTGTCGAGTGCTTGACGGGCGTAGTCCTTGGGTAGCACATCCTTGAGCGCCGGGTTGTCGCGCTCGATTCCCGACATGGCGTCGTCCACGAGTTGCCCGATAACGGGCTGCCTTGCCTGAACCTTGAGATTTGCCCACCGCGCTTCGGGCGGAACCCAGAAGATGTTCTCCGCAAGGTATTCGTCCCGGTCCTCGGCGGCCTCTTTACCCCATTCCTCAAGAATCGCGGTGTGGCGTTCTTCGAACGCGTCGGAGATATACTTCAGGAAGATGAGCCCGAGGACGACATGCTTGTACTCGGCGGCATCCATGGAGCCGCGAAGCGTATTGGCCATTTGCCAGAGTTCCGCCTCGTAGCCGACGGTCGCGCCACTGTCATTTTTTTTGGCCATTTCGTTTCAGGACATTCCTGCGTTGGGGAACCGTTTCGATGATACGAAGAACCCGGCAGATTTGCAGGTCAGGTTTCCATATCTGGATGGGCATACGGATTGCGTCAAATCGCAACATTTGCCCTTTGATACGGGCTGAGTCCATGCCAATGGCCGGGGGGCGCCAGGAACACCGCAAAAGAAGAGGCTTATGCAGTTGTATCCCTTTTCCTGATGTCGCAGGAGGCTTCCCATGCCCGCAACCAACACCGGGAAGGCAACCGACCGCCCTCGAATTGGCGGCGACGCCCCCCAAGTCATGACGGCGGAGGAATACGTTACGCTCTCCGACCAAGGAAGCGGTTGCGCCTATGAATTGGTGCGGGGCGCACTGGTCGTACGCGATCCGGGGGTGTCCTGGATCCATTCGTGCGTACAAGGCAAATTGTACCGCTATCTCGACGAATGGATGGAAAAATTCGGGCACGGCGAAGTGGGCGTGGAGGTCGACTGCCTCGTCGGCGAAGACCCGGATACCGTTCGCATCCCTGACGTAGCCGTTCTACTCCAACCGTTCGATACGGAGAATGCATTCCTTGGCCGCGTGCGAGGCGCGCCGGACATTGCGATCGAAGTGCTGTCTCCCTCGAACAGCCCGCAAGAAATGCGCGACAAAACAAGCGATTACTTCAATGCGGGAGCGCTCCGGGTGTGGATCGTAGATCCGGAAGCCTGCACGATCTTCATTCACAAGGCGGATGGGACAACCACCCGATTCAGTGGCACGGATCGTCTCGAAGACCCTGAAGTCCTGCCGGGCTTTGCGCTGGAGATGCAGAAGGTGTTCGGAGCATGACCACGCCCGGCACCCCCCTACAACCCCATCCTAACCGCCTCCATCGCTCCGAGCACCCGGTTCCACGTTTCCTGATCCTCCAGTACGGCATTGGGAAACATGCACCCGTCCCAGCAGATGTGCCGGATGCCCTCCCGCAGTTCGCCCTCATCGTCGAGTAGCCACTGCCGACTGCACCATACCATGTCCAGCTTGCCGTCGGGGGAATCGACCGGGCAATGTCTTCCTGTCTTGTCGTGCGAGCCGCTTCCGAACACGGACCCGTCGGTCTGCGCCACGTGAAAATCGAACAGCCAGGGCGCCAGGGCACCGATCATGATCCGGTAGGCCTCTTTGAATTCTTCTTCCGTGTACCCATCCTGCAGCAAAGCCGCTTCGGGCGCATTGTATCCGAGCAAATACAAATAAGTGTGAGCCAGATCGGCCTGAAATCCGAACGAATCGGGGCGCCCGACCTCTTGCAGGAGACGCAGCATCTCTGTCCAGGAATGCATGGCCGCCCAGCAAATCTCCCCCTCTGCGGCAATACGTTCCCCGTGATCTTCCGCTACGAGCGCCGACTCACGAAACGTGTCCGCAATCTTTCCCGTGTTTTCCACGGGATGCTCCGCCCACTCGACAGGTCCTGCCGCCGAGTCGATCCGGACGACCCCGCAGGATCGAACGCCGTGCGCATTCAACACGGAGGCATACCGGCACGCAGTCCGCACGGCTTCCACAAAGCGCCGGCGATCGTCGCGATCGCCCATCGCGCTGCCGCCCAACATGTCGGGGTACACGGGCGCTACCACGGACCCCACGCCAAGACCCAGCGATGCGATCCGGTCCGCAAGACGCCGGATGTCGTCCCCCGGAGCATCGATGTCGATGTGCGGGCGGTACAGGAAAAGGTCTACCCCATCGAAACGAACGGGCTCTTCCCCATCGATACAGGCATCCGCCGTAAGCCGGAGCATCCGTTCCAGCCCAATGGCGGGTTCGGCAGCACCCGGCCCCTTACCCACCAGGCCGGGCCACAGGGCGTTATGAAGAAGTAATCGCCGCATTTTTTGCGGAGAATAAGACGAGTTGGGTACGGAAGCCATAATTAGGCCGCGCCGCAAGGCGTTACGGAAAAATAATCAACGCATTTTTTGCGTAGAATAAGGCGAATCCCCAAAAAAGGTTATCGGGTGCGGCGACGCGCTATGTCTTCTGCCTCGGTGCGCAGCCGCCGGTACACCTCTCGCGCCTCTTCGAACTGTGCATACACGTGATCTTTTTCCCGTTGGGAGCGCCAGCCGGGCCATTCTTTGGCCATAGCATGCAGTTTGTCGATCCAGGCAATACCGTAATCGGCGGCCTGCACCGAGCGCACCGGAACGCCGTCCGCAATAACCCAGACCGGATTCGTTAAGGCGAAGGCATACGGAATATCGAGCGGGAATCGTTCTTCGGGTACGCCGTTTACCCGCAGATGATACCACCCCGATCGTTCCGGATGGAACGTGTCCTCGAAGATCATGGACGTGCGGTCGCCTTCAAAAAGGAGTTCCTGCACGACTTCCCCGTTGAATACGAGTTCGGCTTTTTCCAGCGGCGTAATCGAAGTAACCTCGAAACGCACCGTCACGCCCTCTCCCCCGCCAATATCGACGGTTTCGCCCGGTATCCGCCCGTCCACGGTAAAATCGACGAGGGGCCCGCTCGTTGCGAAGGCGCGTCCGGCAGCCATCCCCTCGAACCAACTCCTCATACCCAGCGCACCATCCGCTGGCTTGACATACGTTCGGACCGATCCCACCAGAGGAGTTTGCTGCAAGTTACCGATAGAATCCTCCCCGCCAACGAGCGCGGTTCGTATCCCGTTGTTCCATACGGCGTACAGCGGAGGATAGCCGTCCAGGGCCGTAGACCACTCCAGGGCGTCCACAGTCCCCAGCGCGGCGTCCACCATGAAACCCCTCGCCCGACCGAGATTCTCTTCCAACGGGTCGCCGCGAAAAAACGGATGCACATACCCGGTCCAGGCGCCCTGCTCCTTCGCCTTTCTGAACATGTCCGTGTTCGAGGGATACAGGCTCTCGATGGCCGTGCCTTCGTAGCCGGTCACATACGGGGAAATGAGATGATCCCGCATCCCGAACATGAACACATGCCCGTAGAAAGGCGGCCGGTATTCCTGTCCGACCACCAGCACCCGGTCGGGCGTCGACAAGGGGTGCGCTCCCCCGCCCGGCACGAAGAACTGCTGATCCAGGATGCGATTATCCTTGTTCGCCACCTGTTCGAGCACCAGATCCTGATCCTCTGCCTCGGACATCATCATCAGGTTTCCGAGGGTGTTGTGCAGGTTGCCCCCATAGTTCATATGCACGTGCGTGGAAGCACTGTACCAGCCTTTCTCCGCCATATCGATGATGGGATCGAGCATCATCGTATGCCGGAGCGTCTCCCCGGCCACGATCCGCAGCGTATCCGTTACCGGCGCATATTCGAAGCCCTTGACCGCCCGGACGATCGCTTGCCCCTCGGGGAGTTCCAGATCGAACGATCCGGAATGATGAAACGCCCACTGCTCGGCGCGGGGCGCAATGCGCGCATAGGCGTCGGTGGGGGCATAAAATTTGCCGTCGGAAGCGATGAGATGTATCCGGCTCCCCGCGGGAACTCCGTCCGGACCTGTGGTCGTGACGGACAGCGTGCCCACAGGGTGCTTCCAGCGACGCTCAGCAATCTCCACATCGACGATCTTCCCGCCGTAGGTTTCGAGCAGCTTCAACTGGGGCAGCCCGTCCCGGTTGTCGATGTAGGCGATCCACTCCCCGTCCGGAGACCAGCGGGGATGAAACGCGTCGTGGCTGAAAAACGTGAGCTTGTAGGGCTCGCCCCCAACGGTCGGCTGCACATAGAGGTTGTTGAACTGATCCGCAGCGCCCCGCGTGGACGAAAACACGAACCGCCTCCCGTCGATCGACACGTCGGGTTGCGTGCGATACAATGTTTGCTCCCGGAGCACGACCACGCGATCCGTAAACCCGTCCTCGCGGGCCGGTACCCGAAACACGTTCCCGCTGCCCAGCGCTACGTCGCGGTTCGACACCAGCAGCAACTCGTCGCCGGAGGGAAGCCATGCCGGGCTGGTGTGAATGTCCTGCGGCCCGAAATAAAGCCGGTCCCGCCCGAAATCGTTATCCCGCGTGACGGGAACAGGCTCCCCGGTCCACTGCCCTTCCGAAATCGACCGGACGTACACATTGAAATACCCCGCCGGCTCTGTCGAAACGTATGCGATGCGGGTTCCGTCCGGGCTGAAGCGCGGATCCGCGAAAAGGTGCAGGCTCCTCTCGCCGAGCGGCTGCGTTTCCCCTGTCTCCGTGTCCAGTATTTCAAGGCCTATTTCCCCGCCATGCTCGTCGGCGGTGTAGACCAGCCAGCGCCCGTCCGGCGAATAGTTCGGGGACGAATAGTACTTCGGGCCGGACACCAGCTGGGTGGCTATGCCGGTGGAAATTTCCACGCTCCAGACCGCCCCCTGCATGGCTACGGCAATATGTTCTCCGTCCGGATGCCAGCTCGGATACCAGGGCGTGGAAGAGGGAGCAGGCGGAAGATAGAAGTTTTCCATGTACCCGCCGCCTGCGCGAGCCCCCGGATATCCTCCGAAATAACTCGTCACAGGAAAGACGCCCGCGGATTGCGCCGACGCCGGCGCAGGCCAGGCGAAACTCCATAGCGCAGCGCAGGCAATGATGCATACGCAGGCCGCTCTGCCTTTTCGAAACGACGACGAAACATTCATGCGCTGTACCATTGGCTGCATTATGGATACGGAGCTATTGGACCCACTGGGAAGCTTCTTCGGCGGTCATATTCAGGTCTGCCGGGTAGATGCCGGTTACGTGGCTTCCGAAACCGTAGAACGTGGGCCGATACCGGCCGATATAGCCTACATCGGCCTCTTCCGGCGTCATGTCTTCCATGCCAAGCCCCCAGAATGCCGCATTGACCAGGAGGCGCCGGACCCCCTCGCTTTGCAGATCCACGGAGGCGCCCAGCGTCGTGGCGAAAACGCGCGAGACGTTTCCCGTTTCGCCCGTCCAGTGACGCCGCCAGGCGATGGGCACGATGGACGTTTCGTATTCGGGCGGAGCATAGGGGTCCAGTCCCTTCAGGGTCAACCCGTAGAGCAGCACCTCCGTGCCCTCCGGCAATACCGTGAGTCCGTACACATCCGTATCCCCGTATACGTTGTCTCCGATCCCGTTCAGAATCGGATCGTCTTCGTAGAGATAGTTGATTACGCCGCGCGTCCCCTCCACGGCATGGCGTCCATGGTGACTGATCCAGGTCTCTCCGAGCACCTGCCTGCCCCATCCCCCTTCCCATCCGGGGACCTCGCTCCTCGTGTCGTATCGTATGAACGGATGATTTCTATCCTCGAAAAGAAAGGCGTGCGTGGACGTCCGCAGGCCGACGATCGGCTTGCCCGAATTGGTGAAAGCCTCGATATGCCGCATCTGCTCTTCCGGGAGATCGCGAAAGCGCGTGAAGAGAATCATCATATCCGCTTCCTCGAGCAGGTGCAATCCGGGAATATCGTGCAGGTATTCCGGGTCGATCTCCCCGCTTTCCGGGTCTATGGCGTAAAGCGTCGTCGTTTTGAAACCGTGCCGGAACGCCAGGATGCGGGCCAACTGGGTAAGCGCCTCTTCGGAGCGGTATTCTTCGTCTCCGGTTACAAGAACGATGTGCTTGCCCTGGCCGGGTCCCTCGGCGCCTTCGTACACCACCCAGGGCGTGTCGTCCTGCGATTGCGCGGCCACGAATGCCGGAGCCGTTGCAGTAAGCGACGCGCACAGGACAAAAAGCCAAAAAAATCGTGGAGTCATGACGGAAAGATGCTGTTCGGTGATACGTTTATGCGACCTGTCTGCGGAATGGTTTACCCTATAGGATACTACCATACTACGCAAGGAGGCGAACGAACGCAATACGGGCTAAAGCAAGGGCCTTCGAACCAAAGCAAGCGCATGGCGATGGTATTTGCCCGGTACATATACTGCCAGACATTCCCTGGAGTCAGGTGATCGAGGCGCTCTTCGTTAAGCGAGAAAATCATATCTATCCCCTTATCCGGACCGCCTTGCCCGCCTGCGCGCCCAGCCCAGCGCCAGACTCGCGCCGATCGCCAGCACGGCCGCCACGAAGTTGAACAACATGTCGACAGGATCGAACACGCGGTTCGGAAGAAACACCTGGATACCTTCGTCGATTACCCCGATCAGGGAGGTCACAACCAGGGCCAACAGGGCGGGCGCGGGAACGCGGCGCCCCTGGCTCGCTCTTTCCAGCAGCGCTTCATAGATCAGAACAGCCACCACGCTGTATTCGACGAGGTGGGAGCGCTCGGTCACGGCCGTCATCCGAACGAACACCATGAGATAGGCGGCCGCCACGCCCAGCGCAACGCTGATTTCGGCCCCGCTTGGGCGCATCTTCAGCCCTTGCGAAACGACGGCCCCCAACACCAGGAAGCAGCCGAGAAGGAAAAAAACTGCGTTCCAGTCGCTGCTCGGCAATAGCGCAGCCAGCTTTTGCGCCACGCCGAAAGACAGGTAGACCGCCCCCAGAACAACGAGCGTCCAGCCCCAAAGACGCCGTTCCCGATTGGAGGAAAAAAAGGACATAGGCGCTTAAAACGAGCCTCCTGCTCAGTTCCCGGGCACCTTGTGTACGGTAAGGTAAACGGCTTCTTTCAGGATACCGCCCCTGGCGGACGGAACCTGCATGCGCACCAGCATCTGGTCCGCCGGCTGCATGTCCGGCAGGACAAGGCGTACGCGCCGGCCATCCGCCTGCACCGCCTCCACAGGCACGGCGTCACGCCCTTGCTCTTCGGGATTCTCCACGGACCAGTCGTAGGAGCCGTACCGGCGCTGCCACTTGTAATCCCATCGGCTTACGTCGTAGCGGGAAGTATCTGAAGCAGCGGCTGCATCCACCGGGAAATTGAAGGTGAACTCGACGCCGTCGGATGTTACACGGGTTTCGGTTACGTATTGCCCCTCGCCCCCCCTGTACCGGATACGGTCGAGATGCGCATACCGCGTGGCGAATCCGTCGTCCCAGCCTGTCAGGCCCGTCAGGTAAATCTGCCCGTCCGCGGGGTTGACTCGCACGCGCTGCGTACCGGCGTCGAACTGGAAAGGCAGCGCCGCAGCAGCAGCCTGCGTCACGCCATCCACCTCGTCGAACATCAAATAATACGCCCAGCCCTTACCGAAGCTGGTGTTGAGCATCCGATCTCCCAGCGGCCCCCAGCCTGCGTCCGTCCATATGCCCCCGCCCGGAGAATTGTCGAATTCCTGGGGGAGCCATATCACCGGCTCGGTGAAGGAATCCGGTACGGCGGCGGTATCGATAACCGCCGACCACTCTCCCTCGGGAATGGCTACATCCAGGCCGTCGGGAGACCATCCGCGTTCGGCGATGTTGTTTACGTACCCGTAAAACTTGCCGGGCTCCACGAGATTGATTTCGTTGGCGGGCGTCCAGTTTCCCTGGTTGTCGGTGACGAATACGCGCCCGTCCGGCGCCACGGTAAGTCCGTTCGGCGTACGGAATCCGGTAGCGATCGTACCGCCTGTCCCGTCCGGAGCGACCCGGACCAGATCGCCTGGCGTGGCGTTGTTCGTATACTGCCCGGACTTGGCGTAATAAAGATTGCCTTCCGCATCGGCCTGGAGCCCGAAGGCAAACGAATGGAAAAAGTCCGATACGTCCTTGTCCGCATAGAACGTTTCGTAGTAGTCGGTCTCCATATCCCCGTTCAGGTCGCGTAGCCGCACAATCCGGTCGCGAGCCGAGACATAGATAGCGCCGTTGACCACCTCGACCCCCATCGGCTCGTACAACCCCGTAGCGATGCGCCGCCACGTGACCTCGTCCAGGGCATCGTCCAGTCCATCGGCTACCCACACATCGCCGAGATAGGTGGTCAGCACCATGCGCCCGTCCGGGAAAAACGCAAGCGCGGTGGGGCGTATCCAGCTGTTCCACGGATTGACGAACGGCAACCCGATCTTGTCCACCGTATAGGGATAATCTTCCGGCAGATCGACCAGTTTCTCCGGGGTGTCCCGATCCTCGTCTCCGTAATACATCGGATCGTAATGAGCGCGGGGTACGTCCAGTTCGCCCCCGGTTACGATCGTTTCCGGCCATTGGGAAGGACCGCCTTCCGTCATGGCCGCAAGATCGGGGATATCCCCGGCGGATACTTGCTCGATAGCGCCAAGGCCCTGCGCACCCGCGCGCCGGCGGACCTGCACCGTACGCGCAATGTCACTGGCGGGAATATGCAGAAAGACCTCTCCGCCCTCCCCGGACGATGTCATCCCTTCGACGTCTCCGGTTACCTCCGCCACCACTTCATGCCCGACCGCCAGACGGTGCTCCTGCTCCGCAGGGCCAATCTGCAACGTGTGCACGAGCACAAGGTCGTCTCCGTCGCGCGTTGCCGTGGGCCACTCCAGCACGTCGCGCCCCAGGATCGAGTACGACAATACCACTTCTTTCCCGTACCGGTAATGTCCACGGAACGTCATTACCTCCGCCGGGAGGGGCGCGCGCGGCGAGGTTTCCGCATCGAGCGCGGCGTATTCGCCGGGATATGCCCAGCGCCACACAGCGAGCCCCTCCAGCTCCTGTCCGGAAACGATTGGCTTGCCCTCGCCCCGATATTGCTCGAACTTCGTTTCGGAAAGGTCCAGCGCGCCTTGCCAGGCAGCAGCGAGGCGCATACGCAGCACGTTGTAGCTCAGATAGACATCTTCGTCCAGCGCAACGGTAAGCGCATCGCTGGTCCTGCCGTCCAGCTGGGAATACATGACATTCCCGTAATCTCCCGGGTGCTCGACGGCCCAACGCATCCCGGCTTCCTGAAGCCCTTCCGCGGCGGCTTCGACCACATCCCGGCCGGCTTCTTCTCCGGCGGGCAACCCTGCGAGATACTCCTCCGTGATCTCGAAATACTGCCCGGGGTTTTTCGGCTTGACGAGTTCCTCGCGAATGTACTGGACAACATAATACCTCTCTTCCGGCGTCAACCAGCTCTGGGCCGCCATCTGCCCCTTCCCGTAGGTAACGGTCTGCCACATGGCGTAGGGGTCGTTGCCGTACCGCAACGTATCCGCATCGAACGACCGGGCGAAAGGCAAAAGCGCTCCCCCATCTACCCCATGACAGGCAGCGCACGCCCGCATATAGATATCCCGCCCCGCTTCAAGGGTCTCCGCATCAAGACTGCGCAGGATGGCGGCATGATCGTCGTTTGCGGCAGGGCGCTCCCCATCGCTTTCGACATCTCCCGCCATAAAGCCGGCCAATACCCACACGGAAAGCGCAAGAAGCGCTGTATACAATACACCTGACTTGTGAACAAAACGACAAAACCGCATGGGAGACAATGAATTGTTTGGAACGGGCCGAGGGACGTGCATGAAGAAGCGCCGGCAACTGCGCTACTCTTCTTCGTAGGCCACCACCTCCATCACGCCTTTCATCGTAATCCAGTGGGCGGGAAACGTACAGATGTAGGGATAATTTCCTTCCTGCTCGGGGGCTGTAAACCGAAGCCGGGCCGATTCGCCCTCCTGGAGCATCCCGGTGGCATACATCACGGCAGGCGAGTCGGGAATAAACTCTTTCTCGAAGGCATCCGGGTCCGTCGCCATGGCGTCCGCCGCCCTGCCCACCATCTCTCCGGCCCCGGGGCGTACGATTACAAGGTTGTGCGGGAGTACATCCGCATTCCGCAAGACGATTTCCACCTGCTGCCCGGGCGCTACCCGAAACGCCGTCACGTCATATATCATTTGCGCCTCAACCGTCGCGATCTCGACGATACGGGTCTGCAACACCCGAAGCGCTTCCGCGAATGCCGAGGAGTCGTCCAGACGGGCAGCAGCTTTCTCCGCAAGGGAAACCAGGTCCCGGAACCAGGCGCTGTGCCGGTCTTCGACGGGTATTTCGCGGGCCTCCTCGATGAGTCGTTGTGCAATGATGGCGTAATCGTGGGCGCCCCATACCTCTGCCGGGACAGCATCTGCCGCCGCCGCCAGCACGGGATCAATCCGTCCGGCCTCCAGATGCCCGGCGAAAAATGCGAAGGTTTCGGCAGGCGCCACCCCCAATCCCGCCAGTACCTCCACGGCCGTATCCCGCCACGCGGCGTCCTCCCAGTCATCCATGCGCCGCAACATCGCCTCGTGCAGTTGCAGGCGTACATCCTCCGAAGGAATGCGGAGCCCGCCCCGCAAGGCGGATATCATGAATCCGGCATATTCTTCCATGTCCGGATCCCGTTCAACCGGATTGGCGATCAGGTCCTCCACCTCGGCTAACACCTGTTCAGGGCTGTCAAGAAGCATCCGCGCGGCATTTCCCGTTTCCCGGGCAACTTCGGTGCTTCCTTCTATCGCCATAAACTCCAGGGCAAGACCAATCCCGAAACCGGTCGGATCGTCAAACGCCTCAACCGGCTCCCTCAGCAAAAGCGCACTCAATGCCTCCGCGGCCTCTTCGGAAATGTCCTCCTCCGAAAGCGCATCTATAATGGCCTCTGCGCGTGCGCCATCATCCTCAACCGGCATAGCATCGGACGAAGCATCGGACTGCACAAAGACATCCTCTGCAAGCCGCGCCACCGCCTGCGCACGGTGCGCCTCCTCGAATCCCTCCCCGCGCAATACGGATTCGTACACGTCCCGGGCAAATACGGGCCGCTGCATAACGGAAGGATCGGCCCGGCGCAACAAGTATACAATCCCTTCCGTAGACAGGGAGGGCTCTGTTTGTGCGAGCACCGGCTGCCACCTCGGCTTCAAGGCCCGGATGGTCTCGTTGAGGCCGTAGTCGAGGTAATAATCCATCTCGTAGTCGAGAGCTTCCAGCGCACGAAACGCCGCCTCCGCCGAATCCATGTAACTCAGCGCCACGACGGCTTCCAGCCGCACCAGCGGATGCGGATCCCGAACCTGACGGGCAAGCAGCGCAAGCGGATCCGCAATATCCCGGCGCCAGTGGCGCAGCACGCGGGTGGCGGCCGCACGGGCGCGGTGATCGTCCGCATCGAGCAGTTGCTCCAGCAAGCCGGCGTCGATCAGATGGTGCGTCTGATGCACCCACAGCGCCTCCAGCAGATAGTGCTCGTAGTGCTCGCCCTCCGGGTCCATACCGTCGATCCATATCCCGAGCGCTTCCTTTACCTCGTCCGCATCGTGCAAACGCAATTCCCGGCGGACGCGATAGCGCACCTGATCTTCGTACGTCTTCAGCAGATCCAGTAATTCGCCGATCGGACGCCCCGCGATATCCGGCGGCGTCAACAGCGGGCTGCCCTCGTGCGTAATCCGCCAGATTCTGCCGTGCGTCTTGTCGCGGCGGGCGTCCCGAAGGGAGTACTGCATGTGCCCGACCAGCGGATTGAACCAGTCCACGATATACAAGGCCCCATCCGGGCCGAATTGCATATCGACCGGGCGGAAATTGATGTCGGTGGACGTAAGCAGCGGCTCGATTTCCTCGCCTGCAAACCCGGACCCTTCCGGATGGACGCGGTGCTGCTTGATCCCGTGAAATCCAATGACGTTGTTGTACAGAAAATCGCCCTGGGCCTCCTCGGGGAAATGGCGGCTGCTCACGAATTCCGATCCGGCGGTGGGACGTACGATCGTCGTGAATACCTTCATGCGGGGATGTTTTTCCGGATACGGCAGATACCCGGTCAGCGGAAGCCCGAAATAGTTGTTTCCGTTGGAGGCGTCCGAAATAAAGTTCTGCCCCCAGCGATCGAATTCGTGCCCCCAGGGATTGGCGAACCGGTAGCTCACGTAGCGTTCGAGGCGGTGACTCCGGGGCTCGTACCGGAACACCCCGGAATACTGCATGCGCACGGGCCCATAGGGCGTTTCCACCTGCGAATGATGGAAGGTGCCCTCCTGAAAATAAAGCGCTCCGCCAGGACCCCATACGAAACTGTGGATGGCGTGATGGCTGTCCTCCGTACCGAAACCGTGCAGCAACACGCGCCGCTCGTCGGCCACATCGTCCTCGTCCGTATCGCGCAGAAAAATAAGATTGGGAGGCTGCGACACATACGCGCCGCCATCCCCCAGCTCGAAGCCCACAGGCTGGTACAACCCGTCGGCGAAAACAGTATGTTTGTCCGCGCGCCCGTCCCCGTCGATATCTTCAAGAATGATAAGTTGGTCGTCGGGATCGACCCCCGGCTCCTGGTGCGGATAGGCGGGCATGGTAATGACCCAGAGCCGACCGCGCGCATCGAAGGTCATCGCGACAGGATTCCCGATAGGAAAATCCTGCTCCGAGGCGAATAGATTGACGGTATAGCCTTCCGCCATCTTCAGATGCTGCCGGGCCACCTCCGTATCCAGGGTGGCCATATCCATGACCCCGCCCCGATTGGGCTCAATGGCTTCCACGGAGCGGTCCAGGGCCGAGCGCCCCTGGGCATGTGCGCCGGACAAAAACACACTGCCGGATGAAAGGCAGCAAAACAGGAAAAAAAACGCGAACGCCGAGCGGCGCGACAAGAAACGGAAAGACACGAGATTATTTCGCTGGATCATGAATAACTCCTTATCGGCCTTCGGCGGGCGGAAAAATCTCGGGACTGACAACGGTCCGGGCAAATGCTTGAATCTCACCCTCTTCGCGAACAACCATCGCATCCAGCGTATCCATTTCGGAAGGGAAATTCACCACCCCGAAAGGTCGTCGTCGACGCCCGTACACATATTCGCCGTTGACAGGGCGGTACCTGTAGAAAAACTGCTTGTTCTTATAGGCAATCATTGCCCGCAAGTGCTCGAAGCCGCTATCGTCCGGGGTCGCTTCTATCGCTTTCGCGGAAGCTTCCCGCAACTCGGTATCGGACATTTCCGTGATCCCGAATCCTCGAAGCAGCAATCCGGCCATGACAACGTGGCCATAGGCATTGAAATGCATACCGTTGAAGGTCAGGGGGCGATCCGATTCCCGTATAATGGCGCGGGTCGGAGCGAAAAGATCCGTAAAGCCCACATCCAGTTCCTCCGCTACTTCCCGCATGGCCTCGGCATACAGTGCCAGATCGCGGTTTCTCTGCGCAATATCTACAGAAACTCCCGGCGCTTCTTCCTGCGCGGCCGGGGAAACCAGCATGACCCTCGGCGGGGCGACGGCATTGAACCGCTGCGACCGGATATCGATAACCAGGTTCCGCAAGGCGTCCCGATACGCATCCAGCCCCTCGGGACCGGCAAACGATTCGTTCGCTCCAAAAAACATCAGCACCACATCCGGCTGCTGGTGCGCAAGATGCACCTCCAGCGAACCGAAATTGAGCGGGCGGGGACGTAACGTCACCTCGTCGCCGCTCCATGCGAGATTTCGAAACGTCAGGACGCTGTCAGGATATTGCGCGGTAAGCAGCGCCTCGAAATACCCGAAATGCTGCATGCGCTCGGCGGAGGCGCCCCCGACAATCGCCACATGGTTCTGCGCGGCAAACCATGTCTCGCCGTCCATAAGCGGCTGAGCGGAGGCGCGCGCTGCCGGGTACAGCATAGCCCCGGCAAGGAAAAACATCCCGAAACAGCGCATCGTACCCCGCAGAAACGTCTTGCCGCGGGGATGCGAAAGAAATACCGGAAAGCACGGTCTGAAATGAAATGTCATATCATGTCATGGCAAACGGATCGTTCATCGGGATAGCAGTATAGGATACTCTGATCAAGTCTGCAAAGATCAAGGGCTGAAAGGGGTGCGCTGGCAAGGAATGTGACGAAGCGGCGTGGCAGGCAAAGCCCGATATTCAACGCCCCGCATCCGTATACGCCTTGCGCCGAATCATCGGCAAGGCTTCGGGACCATAGTTGAACAGCAGATCGAGCGCAGACATCTCCGGAAAGAATCCTTCGAAATTCTGCCGGTACCTGAGTTCTCCGAGATGCACCACGGCGCCGACCTCGGTCAAGCGCCGATCTGCTTCCGCCGTATCCGCCGCCGAAAGAAAAGCGCCGCCTGTCGACGCATGAATTTCGCGGACCGTGGACGGGGCGCCCTCTACTTCCGAGGCGCGAACAAGCGGTGTGTCGATCCCGAACAATTCGGCAACCTTGTCCACGGAAGCGCACGTAAGCGCGCCAAGGCAATCCCATTCCCGCTCGAAAAACGGAACCAGTTCCGGCTCGTAAAACTCAAAAAACGGCGTGGCCCGGTAGTTGTAGGCGAACGCCCGCCAGTGTTTGCGTATCCAGCGAAACGGTCCCTTAATCTCGATTTCCCGGATGGATCGGCCTTGCCTCCCTCCCGCCAGCGGCACGCTCAACCACTGCCCTCCCGAAGGAGTGCGCACCAGCGTCCGGTTCTGACGCGACTGGCGACTATACGACAATGTATCTGCCAACACCACCCTGTCGGCGGCATCCATGAGCGCCACAAAAAGCGGGCGGGGCCAATATTCGGGCGGACGTACGGCGACAAGCGGACGCATGGCCGGCACTTATTTCAATAGCACCATGCTTTGCGTTTTGCGCCAAAAATCCGTCGACAAGCGGTAAAAATACACGCCGCTGCGCACCGAGTGACCGCGCGTATCTTTCCCGTCCCAGCGCACCCGATAGCGCCCTGGCGCCTGCGACGTATCGACCAGACGCCGCACCTCGCGACCCGATGCGTCATATACCGTCAGGGTCACATGGACCTGTTGCGGCAAAGCATACTCGATTTCCGTGGCCGGATTGAAGGGATTCGGATAATTTCCTTCCAGCACAAAATCTGTCGGCGCCGTAGTATCCGCATCTTCCACGCCCGTCACCGTGCCGGTATCGTTAATAACCACCGTAACATCGGGAATGGCCACCATGTCATAGCCTCCGCCCGCTGCTTGATGGGTGATCGTAGCCGCATCGGTATCCGTATCGGCATCCCGCAGCGCCGTCAACGTAACCGTCTGCGGAAGATGCCAAACGGACGTAGTGAACCGCAACTTCTCCGGCGACACCGAAAGTTTATCCGGGACACTGCTCGTCGGAGTGACGGTTACCGTATTCAAAGGAAATGCGTCCAGGTCTACTGTGTAGGCGACGCTTTCCCCTTCGTCCACAAGAAGCGTCGAGTCCGATAATATCACACGGCGCGCTTCATCGTCCCATATCGTCGCATTGACGCTGCTGACAGGAACATCGGTGTAGTCGCCCCCGATCGCAATGTGATCGATCACCACCTTTTCGGAGATGGCGTTGTCATCCTGCACGGCCTCTACGGTGACGGTATGCGGCGTCTGCCAGTTTTGCAACACATTGTCGATGGTGAGGGATCCCGGTAAAAACTCCAAAACCGCAGGCGAAACGGTAATGGCGGCCGGGGTCGCGCTCTGTACAACGATGTACACTTTCTCCGAAGGCTCCTTGTCGAGGCGTATGGTATAATAACTCGATGTGCCCTCATGCAAGTTCACGTCCTCCAACGAAATGGTCGCCCCCGGAACGGGAACGAACGGATCCAGATCGAAGACCTGCACCTCAACATCGGCGATAACTACATCGTCGTAGCCTCCTCCGCTTGCCGAATGACCGATCGTAACCTTCTCGTCATTCCCGTCGCCATCGTTCAGGGGGTTAACGGTAACCGTCTGCGGTTCAAACCAATTGTCCTGGGTAAATTCCAATACCTTTGGTGCAACTTCCACGGCGAGCGTATCGCTGGGCGTCACAACGATCGACACCCTGGCCGAAGGAATCGTGGAGAGACTCAGCGTATAGTCGTCGGACAAACCGGCGTTCACACCATCGGTTTCCACTGTGATGAGGCTTGTTTCGCTAACATTTACAGCCCGAAGCGGGGCGCCGGTGTCGGAAACGGTCACGGTAACGGTTCCGCCTTCTATATCGCAATCCGTTCCGACCACCACATGAGAGATCTCAAGCGTACCGCCAATACTGTCGGCATCCGGAAGAACGGCTACCCGGAACTTCTTCATAACAACTTCCTGAATTGGGCCTTCGAACTGCACCAATTCCGGTGAAATGCTCACCCTGACATTCGAATCGGCGTTCGAGACGATGGGAACCACATACACGCTCTCGCCCTCCGGCAGTCTCTTCGTGAGAAAGGTTTCATATTCGCCGAACACATCGGTTTCACTCAACGACAAGGAAGTTGGCGACACCACTGCACATGGCTGCTGACCTCTTGCGGCTTGTGCGGGAAGAAACGCGAGAACGCCGAGGAGAATACAGGTCGCAAAGCGCCGCAATAATGAATGCGTGCGTAATGCGCCGGTATACGAAATACGGTTCTTCATGACGGTCTTGTCCATAAATATGCCCTTGTAACCGGATTTTCGGATCGGAACACTTGGCCTTGCACAGAGCGCAAAAGTAAAAGCCGACGTGAAAATCCTTTTTGAGAAGCTTTCCCGAACTTCAGGCGGGTAACCGGGAATGTGCAAAATCGTTCCGGCAATCCGGAACCGGATAATCAGGGGTTCGGGGTAGGAAGTAAGGATACGGAATTTACCGGAACACTTCCACGCCCTGAATAATGGACCTTAAACGTTAAGGATACTCTGATCGAGGCATGCTGAAATGGCTGGGGCCTTGCCGCCATGCGAGGCGATAGCATGCTGGCCGAACCCGCCGAGCGTTTAGAGGTGCATCCGGTATCCAATCCTGGAATAAGCAGGCCGCCGAGAAGGCGTTCACCGTCAGCGTGAACTCCAGCACCGAGTCCGACTGGACCTGCGGCGCCGTGAACGTCGGCGCCTGCGCCGTGGAGCTCGACAACGTGATACTCGCCGGCGCCGTCCAGGCGTAAGGTTAACGAAGCGCCCTCCGGGTCCCTACTCGAACCGGAGGGCGTCACCGTATCCTCCTGGTCCACCGTCCGGTCGGGGCCCGCATCGGCCGTCGGCGCATCAGTTGCATATGTTGTCGCTGTCGCCCTCGAATTCATCGAGATCGCCAAGCCATTGCTGGAATGCGGTATCTCCCGGCACGCACAGCTCGTCGTCGACACGCAATATACGGAGATCGTCCAGGTTGACAAACGCCGCCGGGATCGAGCCCGTCAGGGAGTTGTTGCGGAGCCCCAGTACTTCAAGGTTGGTCAAGTCGCCTAACTCCGCCGGGATCGAGCCCGTCAAAGAGTTGTTATAAAGATACAGTAATTTGAGGTTGGTCAAGTCGCCCAGCGCCGCCGGGATCGAACCCGAAAGGGAGTTGTCCCAAAGATGTAGTCTCTCGAGGTTGGTCAAGTCGCCCAACGCCGCCGGGATCGAACCCGAAAGGGAGTTGTCGTTGAGACCCAGGTATTCGAGGTTGGTCAAGTCGCCCAACGCCGCCGGAATCGAACCCGAAAGGGAGTTTCTGTAGAGACTCAGGCTCTCGAGGTTGGTCAAGTCGCCCAACGCCGCCGGGATCGATCCCGAAAGGGAGTTGCCATCAAGATACAGCCTTTCAAGGTTGGTCAAATCGCCCAACCATGCCGGGATCGAACCCGTCAGGGAGTTGCTACCAAGATACAGCCTTTCAATGTTGGTCAAGTCGCCCAACGCCGCCGGGATCGATCCCGTCAGGGAGTTGCGCTCGAGATCCAGGTGTTCGAGGTTGGTCAAGTCGCCCAACGCCGCCGGAATCGATCCCGTCAGGGAGTTGCTATTGAGAACCAGGGTCTCGAGTTTAGTCAAATCGCCCAACGCCGCCGGGATCGAACCCGTCAGGTCGTTGTTGTCGAGAGCCAATCTCTCGAGATTGGTCAAGTCGCCCAACGCCGCCGGGATCGATCCCGAAAGGGAATTTTCGTTGAGATACAGTTTTTCGAGGTTGGTCAAGTCGCCCAACGCCGCAGGGATCGATCCCGAAAGGGAGTTGTCGTTGAGACCCAGGAATTCGAGGTTGGTCAAGTCGCCCAACGCCGCCGGAATCGAACCCGAAAGGGAGTTGGATCTGAGATTCAGCAAAGTCACCCGTCCGGCGCCATCGGTCGTGACGAAGGACCACGTACCGATGGCGGCGCTACTGTTCCAGTTGTTATTGTTACTCCAATTGGCCCCGCCGGTCGCGTTGTAGAGCGCGACCAGCGCCGCTCTGTCGTTCTGAACGCCCGATGTCACCGTCACCACGACCGTGTCCGGCGCAGAGTCTTGCGTCCCGTCGTTCACCGTCAGCTCGAACTCCAGCACCGAGTCCGACAGCAGCTGCGTCGGCGCCGTGAACCTCCGCTCGTGCGGCTCCGTGGTACTCGACAGCGCGATATTATCGAGGGAGACCCAAGTATAGGTCAGCGACGCGTCCTCCGGGTCCGTACCCGAACCGGATAGCGTCACCGTATCTCCCTCGTCCACCGTCTGGTCGGGGCCTGCATCGGCCGTCGGCGCATCGTTCGGCCCCGCATTGACCGTCACCACGACCGTGTCCGGCGCAGAGTCTTGCGTCCCGTCGTTCACCGTCAGCTCGAACTCCAGCACCGAGTCCGACACAAGCTGCGTCGGCGCCGTGAACCTCCGCTCGTGCGGCTCCGTGGTACTCGACAACGCGATATTATCGAGGGAGACCCAAGTATAGGTCAGCGTCGCGCCCTCCGGGTCCGTACCCGAACCGGATAGCGTCACCGTATCTCCCTCCGCCACCGTCTGGTCGGCGCCCGCATCGGCCGTCGGCGCATCGTTCGGCCCCGCATTGACCGTCACCACGACCGTGTCCGGCGCAGAGTCTTGCGTCCCGTCGTTCACCGTCAGCTCGAACTCCAGCACCGAGTCCGACACAAGCTGCGTCGGCGCCGTGAACCTCCGCTCGTGCGGCTCCGTGGTACTCGACAACGCGATATTATCGAGGGAGACCCAAGTATAGGTCAGCGTCGCGCCCTCCGGGTCCGTACCCGAACCGGATAGCGTCACCGTATCTCCCTCCGCCACCGTCTGGTCGGCGCCCGCATCGGCCGTCGGCGCATCGTTCGGCCCCGCATTGACCGTCACCACGACCGTGTCCGGCGCAGAGTCTTGCGTCCCGTCGTTCACCGTCAGCTCGAACTCCAGCACCGAGTCCGACACAAGCTGCGTCGGCGCCGTGAACCTCCGCTCGTGCGGCTCCGTGGTACTCGACAGCGCGATATTATCGAGGGAGACCCAAGTATAGGTCAGCGTCGCGCCCTCCGGGTCCGTACCCGAACCGGATAGCGTCACCGTATCTCCCTCGTCCACCGTCTGGTCGGGGCCCGCGTTGGCCGTCGGCGCATCGTTCGGCCCCGCATTGACCGTCACCACGACCGTGTCCGGCGCAGAGTCTTGCGTCCCGTCGTTCACCGTCAGCTCGAACTCCAGCACCGAGTCCGACAGCAGCTGCGTCGGCGCCGTGAACCTCCGCTCGTGCGGCTCCGTGGTACTCGACAGCGCGATATTATCGAGGGAGACCCAAGTATAGGTCAGCGACGCGCCCTCCGGGTCCGTACCCGAACCGGATAGCGTCACCGTATCTCCCTCGTCCACCGTCTGGTCGGAGCCTGCATCGGCCATCGGCGCATCGTTCGGCCCCGCATTGACCGTCACCACGACCGTGTCCGGCGCAGAGTCTTGCGTCCCGTCGTTCACCGTCAGCTCGAACTCCAGCACCGAGTCCGACAGCAGCTGCGTCGGCGCCGTGAACCTCCGCTCGTGCGGCTCCGTGGTACTCGACAGCGCGATATTATCGAGGGAGACCCAAGTATAGGTCAGCGACGCGTCCTCCGGGTCCGTACCCGAACCGGATAGCGTCACCGTATCTCCCTCGTCCACCGTCTGGTCGGCGCCTGCGTTGGCCGTCGGCGCATCGTTCGTACCCGTCACCGTCACCACGACCGTGTCCGCCGCAGAGTCTTGCGTCCCGTCGTTCACCGTCAGCGTGAATTCGAGCACCGCGTTCGACAGAAGCTGCGTCGGCGCCGTGAACGTCCGCTCGTGCGGCTCCGCGGTACTCGACAGCGCGATATTATCGAGGGAGACCCAGGTATAGGTCAGCGCCGCGCCCTCCGGGTCGGAGCTGCCACTCCCGTCCAGCGTCACCGTATCCCCCTCGTCCACCGTCTGGTCGGGGCCTGCATCGGCCGTCGGCGCATCGTTGCAAATGTTGTCGCTGTCGCCCTCGAACTCATCGAGATCGCCAAGCCATTGCTGGAATGCGGTATCTCCCGGCACGCACAGTTCGTCGTCGACTTTCAAGGAAATGAGATTGTCCAGGTTGACAAACTCCGACGGGATCGAGCCCGAAAGGTCGTTCTCACCGATCCACAGCCTCATGAGGTTGGCGAGGTCGCCCAACTCCGCAGGGATCGAACCCGAAAGGGAGTTCTCACCGATCGACAGGCCCGTGAGGTTGGCGAGGTCGCCCAACGCCGCAGGGATCGAACCCGAAAGGGAGTTGCTAGCGAGATTCAGCCATTCGAGGTTGGCGAGGTCGCCCAACGCTGCAGGGATAGAGCCCGAAAAGGAGTTCTCACCGATCGACAGGCTCGTGAGGTTGGCCAGGTCGCCCAACTCCGCCGGGATCGAACCCGAAAGGTCGTTGCGGAAGAGATTCAAGCTCTCGAGGTTGGTCAAGTCGCCCAACGCCGCCGGGATCGAGCCCGAAAGGTCGTTGCTAGCGAGATTCAGGTGTTCGAGGTTGGCGAGGTCGCCCAACGCCGCAGGAATCGAGCCCGAAAGGTCGTTGCGGAAGAGATTCAGAGAAACCACCCGTCCGGCGTCGTCGGTCCTGACGCCGTACCACGTATCGATGGCGGCGTTACCGTTCCAGTTGTCATTGTGCTTCCAATTGGCCCCGTCGGTCGAGTCGTAGAGCGCGACCAGCGCCGCTCTGTCCTTCTGATACACTGTCACCAGGACCGTGTCCTTCGCGGAGTCTTGCGTCCCGTCGTTCACCGTCAGCGTGAACGTCAGCACCGAGTCCGACACAAGCTGCGTCGGCGCCGTGAACGTCGGCGCCGCCACCGTACTATCCGGCATGAGCGTGATCCCCGCCGACGCGCCCCAGGCGTAGGTCGGGTTGATCAGCGCATTGCCATTACTGTCCGTACCCGAACCGGAGAGCGTCACCGTCGCCCCCTCCGCAACCGTCTGGTCGAGGCCTGCGTTGGCCACAGGCGGATCGTTGCAGATGTTGTCGCTGTCGCCTGAGAATACAGTAAGATCGCCAAGCCATTGCTGGAACGCGGTATCTCCCGGGACGCACAGCCCGTTGTCGACAGAAAAGTTCGATAGATTGCTCAAGTTGACAAACGCCGCAGGGATCAAGCCCGTCAGGGAGTTGTTTTGGAGCCACAGCCATTCAAGGTTGGTCAAGTCGCCCAACTCTGTCGGAATCGATCCCGTCAGGGAGTTGTCGTGGAGCCACAGTTGTTTGAGGTTGGTCAAGTTGCCCAACTCCGCAGGGATCGAGCCAGTCAGGTCGTTGTCGTAGAGAGCCAGTACCTCGAGGCCGGTCAAGTCGCCCAACTCCGCAGGGATCGAACCCGAAAGGGAGTTGCTGCGGAGATTCAGGTTCTCGAGGTTGGTCAAGTCGCCCAACTCCGCAGGGATCGAACCCGAAAGGGAGTTGTTTTGGAGATAGAGTATCTCGAGGTTGGCGAGGTCGCCCAACTCCGCAGGGATCGAACCCGAAAGGGAGTTGCCCCACAGACGCAGGGTATCGAGGTTGGTCAAGTCGCCCAACTGCGCAGGGATCGAACCAGTCAGGTCGTTGTCGTAGAGATCCAGTATTTCGAGGTTGGTCAAGTCGCCCAGCGCCGCAGGGATCGAGCCCGAAAGGGAGTTGCTCCAGAGATATAGTACCTCGAGGTTGGCGAGGTCGCCCAACTCCGCAGGGATCGAGCCCGAAAGGGTGTTGCCCCGGAGATTCAGGTTCTCGAGGTTGGCGAGGTCGCCCAACGCCGCAGGGATCGAGCCCGAAAGGTAGTTGTCATGGAGATAGAGTATCTCGAGGTTGGCGAGGTCGCCCAACGCCGCAGGGATCGAGCCCGAAAGATCGTTGCCGTAGATATCCAGTATTTCGAGATTGGTCAAGTCGCCCAACTCCGCAGGGATCGAGCCTGAAAGATCGTTGCCACTGAGATACAGGTTTTCGAGGTTGGTCAAGTCGCCCAACTCCGCAGGGATCGAGCCCGAAAGGGAGTTGAAACCGAGATCCAGAGAAACCACCCGTCCGGCGGCGTCGGTCGTGACGCCGTACCACGTACCGATGGCGGCGCTACCGTTCCAGTTGGTATTGTCGTCCCAATTGGCCCCGTCGGTCGAGTCGTAGAGCGCGACCAGCGCCGCTCTGTCGCTCTGAGCGTCCGACGTTGCCATCATCATCGCCCCCTCCGCCACCGTCTGGTCGGCGCCCACATCGACCGCCGGTTTTGACCGGTTCAATCCGTTGCCGCTGCCGCTCGCGGTCGTACTCGCCGTCGAACTCTTCGCAGATACCGATTCCGATACAAAAACCGATTCCGATACCGATTCGGATTTAGATTTAGAAACCAATACCGATTCCGATTCGGATATCGACTCCGAAACGATCGGACGCCAATCGATCATCTGGTACGCATCGTCGTCCGCGAATCCCAGCAATTGCACATCGAAAGCATCCGAGGACGTTCCGCAGCCCGAAACGTCTTTCGGGATCTCCCCTTCCGCTTCGCCGGATATGGCGCCATAAAAACGACGGTGCAACACGGTAGACACATCCAGGCTATCTCCCTCGAAAACGATTCGTCCGAACCGCCCGCCCGCGCAAACAGCTTTTCTCCAACCAATATCGTTATAGCTCGATATATCCTCAAGGATATGCGTCCTGGCCCCGATGGCCTGGGACGTAATAGCGATATCGCCGTTATCCCATGTGAAATACGTATCGACATCGACAGCGGAGGGCAAAAGGACCAGCAACGCATCGCCTCTCGCAGGACTATCGAAAGAGAGGGCGTACAAAGCATCCCGTCCAAGCGCGGGAACGCCTCCCTCTCCATGGATATCTACCCCCTCCGAATGCGCGGCCCCCCAATGGTATATCGTACCCTTCGCAGGTATGCCGAGCGTAGCGTAACCGGTCTCGTTATAATCCGTATGCCAGGATTTGACATGTACGCGCACGCTATCCGGATTGCCGTCGGCGCTCAAGATCCGACCCAAAAGCGCATACCGATCCAGGGAAGACGCAGCCTCTCCGGGAACGCCGCCTGCACGGGCCGTACTGTCCCCGGGGGCGACACGCGCATTAGCCCCCGCAGACGGATCGACATCGTCCAGGCCCGTCAGCGCCCCGTCGTCGCACGCGCTCAGCGCCAAGAGCGAGACCGTTATAGCCGCCATGCCCGCGACGATCCAGGATATAGTTCTCATTTACTTCTCCAGGAGGTATGTATACTTATGGTTGTTTTTTTATGTCCTTGCGTCACAAGAGCGGAAATCCTATCTAAGAAATCGGTGGAACACAAGGACAAAAAAGTTCTTCGCTTATTATTCATAAGAATAAAAACTGCTCAAAAGCCCCCGGAACCCGCCTTCACACCTCCACCCTGCGCACAGAAATGGTCCGAAAAAACCGGACAGTTTTTCAGGCGTTTTTAAGCATACAGCTGCGCCGAGTGCGTTCGAGAGCCGGTGGGCGAGTACCTTGCGGCTGTGCCAGTCGATCACGGCTGCGAGATAGAGAAAGCCTTTCGCCATAGGGATGTACGTAATGTCCGCCGTATAGACCTGACCGGGCCCGGTCACCTCCGTGCTCGCGAGCAGGTAGGGGTAAATCTTGTGCCCCTTGCCCGGAGACGGTAGTAAGCCGTAGAACGGCCCGGTTCGAGAAGTTTGCACTGGCGAACTACGGGCAAGCGATGCGTGCGCGCTATCATGGCGCGGCGCTCGGCTAACGGTCGGGACCGAGCGCCTTCGATAAAAAATCCTTCTCCAAGTGGCGGTTCCTCTTGTCGCGGTTGCTTCGCTGGCCGCATCCGGGACGGCGTACGCTCAGAACGCTCAGATCGACAGAGCGGCGCTGGTCGCGCTCTACGACAGGACGAGCGGGGACGATTGGGCCAGCAAGACCAACTGGACAAGTAGCGAGCCCCTCGGTGAATGGTATGGCGTCTCCACCGATGCCGCTTCGTTTCCGTTTACGAATAAAACGGGAAAACGAGAATGAAATCCGAAACAATGCACAACATTTTCTTCGTATGTTAGGAATACTCTGGTTAAGTCCGCGAAGTTCAGAGTATTCTTAACTGTCCGAAACAAACCGGAACGCATGATGCAGACTTCTGGCTCTGCGTTTCCTGTCAGGATGCCTCGATTCGCAGCGTGAAACCCTTTCCCATCGAACCGGGCGATACGATCGGTGTCGTCGCACCGGCAAGCGCCCCGCCGGACATGGCCCGATTCCGGGCGGGCATCGTGCAACTCGAACGCCGAGGCTACCGAGTGGAACCGGGGCGATCTTCGTTTGCAAAAGACGGTTACCTCTCGGGAACGGACGCCGAGCGTCTCGGCGAATTGAATGGTTTTCTCCGACGAGACGACGTAAGGATGCTCATCGCCGTACGAGGCGGGTATGGCTGCCTGCGCTTGTTGCCGCACCTCGATTACGAAGCGGCCAGTGCAAATCCCAAGCTTATTGTTGGATACAGCGACATAACGGCACTACATCTCGCGCTGTGGCGTTATGCCGATCTGCCGGGCATTTCAGGACCCATGATCGCCGTCGACTGGCCCGATCTCGACCCAGCCTCGGAAGCGCTGTTCTGGGGGGTTGCCCGGGGAGAAACCTGTGATTCCCTGATCGGTCCGTCCGGGGAAATTCTTCGACCGCTCCGTCCAGGAACCGCCGAAGGCCCCCTGCTTGGCGGGAACCTCTCCACGATTGTCCGGCTGCTGGGCACGCCTTATCTTCCCTCGTTCGAACATGCTATCCTATTCGTTGAAGATGTGAGTGAATCTCCTTATCGCATCGACGCCATGCTTGCCCAGTTACGTCTTGCGGGCGCTTTCGACAAACTGGGAGGGCTTGTTCTGGGAGGCTTCACCCGGTGGCAACCTGAAACCGACAAGGCCTGCGCATCGCCTTCGCCCGGCGAGATTTTTCGCGAATATTTCGCCGACGCAAAATTCCCTGTCGCCGAGGGACTCGTCTATGGTCATTTTCCGATGAAAAATTCGCTTCCCCTTGGCGGACGCGCCCGTCTGCAGGTAACTTCCGACATGGCGCGGCTCGGTCTCGTCGAACCCGTTGTTTCTGCCCCATTGTAAAGCCATGTGCCTACAGGCTTCATGACGCGATCCCGTCTCAGCATAGCTGTCTTCGTTTCCGGGCGCGGCTCAAATTTTCAAGCCATTCTGGACCAGACAGACAAGCCGGACCCTGACTTCAAGGTGGTCTGCTGCGTATCGGATCGGCGCAATGCGGGCGCACTCGATCTGGCTGCCGAGCGAGACATTCCTGCGGTGATCCTCCATCCGCGAGATTTCCCGACCGAAGAGGACTACAGTCGGATACTGCTCGAAAAATTGCGTACGCACGGCGCCGACTTCATCGCACTGGCCGGATTCCTGAAGAAAATTCCTGCAAGTGTCATTGAAGAGTTCAAGAGACGCATCGTCAACGTGCATCCGTCTCTCTTGCCGGCTTTTGGCGGCCCGGGTATGTACGGACGCCGGGTACATGAGGCGGTCATAGAATACGGCGTCCACTGGACGGGGGCATCTGTACATCTCGTAGAGGAAGTCTACGATACCGGTCCTGTCGTCCTGCAGGAAGCCGTGCCTGTTCTGCCCGAAGATTCTCCGGACGATATCGCTGCACGAGTGCTTGCTGTGGAACACCGTCTCCTTCCCGAAGCATTACGGTTATTTGCGCAGGGCCGAGTGACATTCGAAGGCCGCCGGGTGCATATTGCCGCATCGCAAACCGACATTCCGCAAGCCGATCGATTTTTTTCCGGAAACTCACCGACCCCTCCAACCCGATGATTCGCGTAAAGGACCTGCCTGCTCCCGACGATATTTTTCCCGTGCGCCAGGCCCTGCTCTCCGTATTCGACAAAACCGGCCTCATCCCTTTTGCGCAACGCCTGCGCGAACAGGACATTCACCTGATTTCCACGGGCGGTACATGCCGCAGCCTGCGGGAAGCCGGGTTGCCGGTCACCGATGTCTCCGACGTGACGGGATATCCTGAAATACTCGACGGGCGCGTCAAAACGCTACATCCCGCTATACACGGGGGCCTGCTGGCCCGGCGGAACGATGCGGAAGACATGAACGCGCTGCACACGCTCTCCATTACACCGATCGAACTCGTCGTGGTTAATCTGTATCCCTTCGAAGAAGTCACATCGAAGGAGGTTACAGAGGCTGAGGCCATAGAGAATATCGATATTGGCGGCCCAACAATGATTCGCGCCGCCGCAAAAAATTATTTTTACACCGGGATTGTTACCTCGCCGACACAATATGAGGCGGTGGCCTGCGAACTGCTTGAACAAAGCGGTGGGCTTACCATGACCACACGTCGGGCGCTCGCTCAGGAAGCATTCCGGCGCACCGGGGTTTACGACCAGGCCATCGAGGCCTGGTTCGGACGACAGAACAAGTCGGACAACGATAGCAATGTATCCGCTCTGCCCGCAAGGCTACGTACCGGTCTGCCGAAAAAACGCTCGCTCCGATATGGCGAAAATCCTCATCAGAAGGCGGCAGTATATGGCGAAGTCGAGGATACCTGGACGCAAGTCCATGGTAAAGAGTTGTCTTTCAACAATCTCATAGACCTCGACGCGGCGTTGCACCTCATCGGCGAATTCGACACAGACACGCCAGCTTGCGCGATCCTGAAGCATACCAATCCGTGCGGCGTAGCCGTAGCCGACACATTGGAAAACGCCTGGGCCAGAGCTTTCGCCACCGACCGACAATCGCCGTTCGGCGGCATTGTGATCGTCAACCGCTCGCTTGATCGGGCCACCGCAGAAGCTATCGATCGCATTTTCACGGAAATAATTATCGCGCCGGAATTCGAACCGGGCGTTACGGCATTACTGGAGCAGAAAAAAAATCGGCGCCTGATCCGTTCGGGCGCCGCCGGAAGCGAAACGCCAGCGCTCGACATACGCAGCGTCTCCGGCAATCTGCTCGTGCAAACGGCAAACGCTCCCCTCCCCTCTCCGGAAGTTATGAGAAACCGCCTGCAGGTAGTAACCGAACGGGCTCCTGACCGGCGCGAATGGCAAGATCTCGATTTTGCCTGGAGGGTTGTCAAGCATGTCAAGAGTAATGCGATCGTCTATGCCTGCAACCGTCGTACGCTCGGTATCGGCGCCGGGCAAATGAGCCGCATCGACGCTTCGGAAATCGCTATAATGAAGGGGGGGAAATCGGAATTCGATTTCAAAAATGCGGTGATAGCATCGGATGCTTTCTTTCCATTCGCCGACGGACTGGTCATAGCGGCCAAAAGCGGGGTCCGAGCCGTCATTCAGCCAGGCGGCTCCCGGCGAGACGACGAAGTAATCGCTACAGCGAATGAAAACGGCATGGCGATGGTATGTACGGGAGTACGCCATTTTCGCCATTAGTCGCCTTGTGTAAACCGGCAGGCTGGGAGAATCTATTCCCCGGCGCGCTCGTTTACGATGTGCAAGCACATTAGGAATACTGACGGTTCTTCCGAACCGTTCTTCTGGAAACGCAATGGGATTTTTGAATTTTTCTTCGGATGTTGCCATTGATCTCGGCACGGCGAACACGCTCATATACATCAAGGAACAAGGCATTGTGCTCAACGAGCCCAGCATCGTTGCCGTGAACCGGAGGACAGGGAAAACTATGGCGATCGGGTACGATGCGCAAAGAATGCATGAGCGTACTCATAAGCAAATAGAAACCATCCGCCCTCTCAAGGATGGCGTCATCGCCGATTTTGAGATTGCCGAGCAGCTTATCAGGGGGCTGATTCGCAAGGTGCGAACGGGCTGGCTCTCGTCCATTCAAAACATGGTTGTCTGCGTACCCAGCGGCATCACCGAGGTGGAAAAGCGGGCAGTGCGCGACTCGGCCGAGCACGCGGGCGCACGAAAGGTGTACCTCATTGACGAACCGATGGCTGCTGCCATTGGAATCGGGCTGGACGTGAACGAGCCAGTCGGCAATATGATCGTGGACATCGGCGGCGGCACCACGGAAATTGCGGTCATTACGCTTTCAGGTATCGCGATTAACGAGTCCATACGCATCGGGGGCAATGAACTCGACAACGCCATCGTGCAGTATTTCAAACGGAATCACAACCTGCTTATTGGCCAACGAACCGCCGAACGTATGAAATGCGAGGTGGGGAGTGCTCAGGAACTAGATCCGGAACTGGAGATCGGAGTACGAGGACGGGATCTGGTAAGCGGTATCCCCAAGGTGCGTAACATTTCTTCGGAAGAAATCCGCGAAGCATTGATCGATCGGATCGAAATAATCGCTACGGCCATCCTGCGTTGCCTTGAACGCACGCCGCCGGAACTCGGCGCCGACGTATTGGAACGCGGTATTATGCTGACGGGTGGAGGCGCTATGCTGAAAGGCCTCGACAGTTTGATCCGAAGCCGTGTGGAACTGCCCGTGCATCTCTCGGAAAATCCATTGTATGCAGTAGCGCAGGGTACTGGAAAAGTGCTTGAAAACCTGAAGGATTACCAGAATGTCCTTTCATGAATACCCGTCTTCTGGCGCATATCCGGGATGGGGTATTTCTCGGCACGCTCCTTGTCGTTGCCGGGCTAACCATACTGACCTCCAACCGGGGTATCGTACGCAGCATGCAGGCCGGGGCTCTTGAAACCACGGCGTGGCTGGAAGCTCGCTACGCCCGGGTGGTCCGGAATTTCAATGCGATCTCCGAAAACAGCGCCTTGCGCGAAGAAAATATCCGACTCTCCGGTCAGATTGCGCGCTCTCGCGAAGCACTGATCGAAAACGAGCGACTCCGTCATCTTATCGGATATCGCAATGAAGCCACCTCCAACCTGCTTCCCGCACGAATTATCAACAAGGATATAACCGGACAATGGAACTACCTTACGCTCGATGTAGGCGAGGTGGACAGCGTGACGACCCACATGGCCGTCATAAACGAACGCGGCATTATCGGGTATACCATACTGGTGAGCAAACATTATTCGAAGGTGATGCCCTACGTCAATACGGAAGCATATATTCCTGCAAAAATTCAGCCGTTGCAAGCCTACGGAATCGTTCGCTGGGACGGGGTGCGAGCAGATCGATTGCATCTTGATTTTATCGTCAAGACGGAACCCGTCGAAACGGGCCAATCCGTCGTCACTGCAGGGTACGGCAGCATCTTCCCCGCGGGCCTTCCTGTCGGCTCTATAGATTCGATCTCGGTCAGGCCCGGACGGGATGAGCTTGCTATATTCGTCCGCCCCGCCGCATCCGTATCTACGGCAGAGCATGTCTTTGTGGTTCGAGATCGGCCGGACCCGGAACGCATCGAATTCGAACAACAGGACATCCGCTAATCCCCCACACCGTACCATTCCATCGTCAGCCTGCCCGATAGCGATATGGGCGTAAAACGTTTGGTCATCCTACTGCTTCTGTGCTCTGCAGCGAGCTACGTCACGGCAGCGCATGCCCAGCAGGAAAGCGAGGGCGTTCGCCGCCTCCGCAACCCCATCGATCGCCTGCTTGATGCAGAGCCGTTTAAGAACGGGTTCTGGGGCGTACATATTGTGGATATCGAAAGCGGGCGCGTTCTCTACACTCGTAACGCCGCCAAATCTTTTGTACCTGCTTCGAACGCCAAACTGTATACCACGGCTGCCGCCTTGGATCTGCTCGGCCCGGACTATCGCTTCGAAACCAGGCTATATATCGACGGAACCGTTGACGAAGAAGGGGTGCTCGACGGCAATGTAATCGTGCGAGGCGGGGCCGACCCCACACTGGGCGGACATTACCTGAGCGATTCGGGGGGCTGGGACGAAGACATCGACGCCCTCGGTATCTTCCGCGATTGGGCGGATTCGTTGCGCGCCGCCGGCATACGCCGCATTACAGGCGATCTCATAGGCGACGACGACGTGATCGACGACGTCCCGCTGGGAGTAAACTGGTCATGGGACGACGAAACCTGGTATTACTCCGCACAGCTTGGGGGACTGGCTTTCCATGACAATGTCATTCACTTGTACGTAGACGGGCGTACACCCGGCATGCCTGCCAAACTGACCTGGGAGCCGCTGAACACAGACTACGTACAGGTTATTAATCGGACGCTCACTACAGAACCGGGCACGGCCCTGAGAGAAGGGTACCGCCGACAACGCGGCACGAACACGATCGAGGTTACTACACACGTACCCGCAGGGGCCAATGAAATTGAGGAAATTACGATCGAAAACCCGACCGGATACACGGTGTATGTGCTGCGAGAAGCGCTGCTTGAAGCAGGAATCGCCGTGGCAGGCGATCCCGTGGACGTAGACGCCTTGTCCATCAAACCTGCTTACGAAACGCCACCATATCGCCGGGTGGCGATCCATCGTTCGGCGCCGCTCCCGGAAGTGGCTTCTCTCATCAATAAACCAAGCCAGAACCTTTACGCCGACCTGTTGATGAAAATGCTCGGGGTGGCGCTTCCTCAAGAAGACAGCGATCTCGACCCGGGATCGGCAGCCATGGGCATCGAAACGGCGATGGGCACGTTCGCCCGGGCCGACGTCGACACGAGCGTTATCCGGTTGGTGGATGGATCGGGTTTGTCACGCTTGAACCTTGTTGCGCCGGAGATGACCACTACACTCCTGTCCTTCATGTGGACGCACCCGGACACAAGGGTGCGCGATGCGTTTTACGATTCGCTCCCCGTCGCAGGGGAAAACGGATCATTGAAACACCGTATGCGACAAGGATTCGCTGCAGGAAATATGCGCGGCAAGACAGGTACATTAACCTTTGCGAGCAGTTTGAGCGGGTATGTTCGGGCCAATGACGGACGCATGCTCGCCTTTTCCATTATGTCCAATCACCATACTTCGGGATCCAACGACATCCGCAGAACGCAGGATGCGATCGTGGAATTGCTTGCGGGATTCGAGTAATCATGTACGTAATACAGGTATGCCGCTCCAACCTCGGAACAGCTTTTTCAGAACCTTTTTTCAGAACCTTTCAGGGATATTCACGTCTATATGGAATACAGACTCGTGGATACTCTGATTAAATCCGCAAAGATTCAGAGGCTGAAAGGGGGGCGCTGGCAAGGAATGACGAAGCAATGTGGCAGGCCCCACATAATGAGGAATGACACGGCCAGCGTGCCCCTCTCTGCCTCCCGAAGGGCGCTTCACGTTCGCAAGTACAGGATATCATGATTTTATCATCGGAATCAGCGGGAAATATGCGAATTCGGGGCGTTGCGAACGTGAAGCGCTGAACGAAGTGGTTTTGATCAGAGTATCCTCGTGTTTATCAGGAATGAGAAGAACATTATTTCAAGGAGCGAACGAAGAACGATCTGGATGACGCCTGCGAATGTTTCCGTATACCCCGATATGCATGGAACGACTGTTCTGGGATTGCGGCACCGCGGAAAAGTAGTACTCGGTTCCGACGGACAGGCCACCATGAACAGTGTCGTCGTAAAGCACCGGGCACAGAAGGTACGCACGCTCTACGACGGCAAAATACTTGCAGGGTTTGCAGGCGCTACCGCCGATGCTTTCACGTTATTCGAACGCTTCGAAGAAAAACTGCAACATTATGGAGGAAACGTAACTCGCTCGGCCGTCGAACTTGCAAAAGACTGGCGAACAGACCGCTACTTGCGCCGGCTCGAGGCGTTGCTTGCCGTCGGTGCTCCCGAACGGCTATTGCTGGTAAGTGGCACGGGAGACGTCATCGAACCGGACGACGAGATTGTCGCTATAGGGTCAGGCGGGGCTTATGCGCTTGCCGCTACCCGCGCCACCCTGCTCCACGCCAACCATCTCGAAGCCCGAAACATTGTTGAAGAAGCGCTTCGCATCGCCGCAGGCATTTGTATTTACACGAACGACCATCTGTCTGTTCTGGAAATAGACGCAATAGACGCCGACTAAACGGCGAATGGGCTAACCTCGCCCGGATACAACACGAAATTTCCCCAATATCTATATAACAAAAAAGTATTCCTGCCATGACCTATACGCCAAAAACAAGCAAAACCGCTCAGGACAAGGGAAGCACCGCACTTTTCGTCGACTATGACGATCTGCACCGGAGCCTGGCCCGACTCACTCGAAATGAAAATGCATCCGTGAAAGTGATTTCGGAAATGATCGATGCGCTCCGGAATAACGTTCCGGAAGAAAAAGGCCCCATTGCAGAAACGCGGGCATACGGTGATTTCGCATCCCTGCACAGTGCCGGAGATCAGGCTAAAAACATGCTCTATATGAAGGGCATCGAAACCCGCTATGCACCGAACGCAAACCGGGAAAGTACGATCGAACTGCAGATTGGCGTAGACGCCATGGAATTACTCCACAGCCGCCCTGACGTTGCCCGTCTAGTACTGCTCAGCGGGCTGCGCATGTATCTTCCGCTCGTACAGGTTTTCAGGAAATACGAACGAGACATCCTGATTGCGAGCCTTGCGGACACCGCTTCCTCGGAGCATGGCTTTTCCGGAGGAAGCGACTGGTTCCTTTCGGCCCGGGAACTACTGAGCGCTTCGGCTCGAGAGTTCTTAAATGCACCGTTTCCGACAGCAGCGCCTCGGGCGAACATGTCCCCGATCCAACGCAGGCCCCGTATAGCTCCGGCTGCACCGGTCGAACGCAGGCCCCGCACAACCCCGCTTGCCCCTGCAGAATCTCTAAAAGAAATCGACGATCCAATTCTCGTTCGCACGCTGGAAATCATCGACGATCACTTCGGACAATATGAAGAGGTATACCTGACGCCGTTGCTTCGTAAACTCTCCGATCTCGTGGACGAACGCCGGTACGACCCGAAAAATCTCATCAGCGACCTTGAAGAACAACAGGCCGTGCGGCTTGAAAAACGCAGCGGCTTCCCGCACGACTATACCGTGCTCATCCTCGACGAGCGGCATCCGACCGTCGCCCGTATCCTGTCCGGAAGACAAAGAAGCGCAGACCTTCAGGACCCGGCCAGCGCATCTTCTTCCTGGTACTACGGCGAAGACGATACGTCCGAAGATACCGACAATGGTATCCGAGTGAATGTCGACAAGGATGAGGAATCCGGGGAATACGAAGAGAATACGTTCGATTACGACGAATACGACCGGGATATCGGCGCCAGCGCGTAACGGCTCGAACAATGGCGGCGAGCATAGTGCGCGGAACCCGAACCCCCGATTATGTACGGCATGACGACAACGATCTGCAAACCCGATGAAATGACCCCACGCGAAATCGTGGCGGAACTCGACAAATATATCGTCGGGCAGAACGACGCCAAGAAAAACGTGGCGATCGCACTGAGAAATCGGTGGAGGAGAAGGAATGCATCGGAGGACATGCGCGACGAGATCATCCCGAACAACATCCTGATGATCGGCCCGACAGGCGTCGGAAAAACCGAGATCGCACGTCGTCTTGCGAGGCTTGCAGGCGCTCCCTTTATCAAGGTGGAAGCCACAAAATTTACGGAAGTCGGCTACGTAGGGCGTGATGTAGACAGCATGATCCGGGATCTGGTCGATATCGCTATCAATATGGTTCGGGAGGAACAAACGGAGGTTCTGAAGGAACGCGCGCAGGAACTGGCCCGGGAGCGCATCCTGGATCTTCTTGTCCCGGCAATACAGAAGCCAGGGGCGACTGCCGCCGGAGCCGGTTTTTCCGTACAGCGGCCTGAAAGAAATGGAGAAAATGCTGTCGAAAGCGAGGACGACTCGATAAACCGAACGCGTGAAAAATTCCGTAAAAAGCTTGACGCGGGCGAATTGGAGGACCGGGAAATCGAGGTGGAAGTATCGGCAGACAACGCACCGATGCTGCAGGTCTTCGGTCCTATGGGTATGGAGGAAATGGGGATGAACCTCCAGGATATTTTCGGTGAAGCAGGAAACCGGCAACGGAAAAAGCGCCGGGTAAAAATCGCCGAAGCCCGTACGCTCCTCTCGAAGGAGGAAGCGCAGAAACTGATCGACATGGACAAGGTGAAGAAAGAGGCCCTCGAGCGCGTCGAGAACTCCGGCATTGTCTTCATCGATGAAATCGATAAAGTGGCGGGGCGCAGCGCAAAAAGCGGTGGCCCGGACGTTTCCCGGGAAGGCGTGCAGCGAGACCTGCTCCCTATGGTGGAGGGATCGAACGTAACAACGAAGCACGGTATGGTAAAAACGGACCATATCCTCTTCATCGCAGGCGGTGCATTTCATGTCTCTAAACCCAGCGACCTTATCCCGGAAATGCAGGGACGTTTCCCGATCCGGGTCGAATTGCAAAGTTTGGGGGAAGAAGATTTCTACCGGATTCTCACCGAGCCGAAAAACGCACTCCTGAAGCAATACGCAGCACTCCTTGCTTCGGAAAACGTGCACATCGAGTTCACGGACGGCGCAGTACGACGTATCGCAGCCGTTGCGGCGCAAGTGAACGCCGAGGTGGAAAACATAGGGGCGCGCCGGCTGCACACCATCCTGACCACTTTGCTCGAAGACATCCTGTTCGATACTCCCAACGATCGCCGGGCCGAGATCGTCATCGACGAAGAGATGGTGAACGAAACATTGAACTCGGTGATCGAAAACCGAGACCTAAGCCAGTATATTTTGTAAATCGGATCCGAGCGGTCGAGACGTTTCTGCGACGACGCCAGGCAGGCAGCGGACAGGAAATGTCGTGCACGGCGGCGCCCTGTGGGAAACACATAACCCTCATCGTATTCCATGAACCGCGTCTGCCCGGATCACGCCGCACCTGTGCAGGATAACGAAGCGGAACGCTGGAAGGCGCTGCAGAACGTTTCCGCCTCGAACACGCCGTTTTCCCGTCTCGACTATGTACGCGCCGTAGCTTCCGGGGCAGGGTTACATCTCGGTATCCATATCGTTTCGGACAACGGGCAAGATCTGGCAGGCGCGGCAGTTACATGGAAACGACGCGGCCCCTGGCGTGAAGTCATCGTGCCCCCCTTCACGCCGTTTTCGGCGCTGATTCTGCGCGATGCCCTGAATCCGGCCGATATTCATTCCCGGACCACTCCGCTGGAATCCCTGCTTGCCGAACTGGAAGTCGGATACGATCGCATTCATGTGCACCTGGACCCGGAATACACCGATATACGCTCCGCACAGTGGAGGGGATGGACAACGCATCCTCTATACACATACCGGCTGAGTACCGCTGACGGTCCGGAAACCTGGTCGAAAGGCGCCGCCCGTACCTTTCGTAATGGAAAGAACGACTACGACCTGCTCGAAGGAAACGGGGTCGGCAGCGCCACGGCCCTGTTGGCTGCGGCAAGCTACGTCCGGCAACGCCGCAAAATCCCGCTGGATAAGGATTCGCTCGAAACGCTTGTGCGAAACATCGAAAGTGCCGGGGTGGCCTCTTCCTTTGCCGTCCGGCGTCGCGACGGCGGAGACATACAAGCCGGCATCGTAGCGCTCCACTCGAACCGAAGGGGCTATTACTGGGTAGTCGGTAGTGTCCCGGGGCCGGCCATGACGGTACTCGTCGGCAAAATGCTTCCGAGGCTGCATGCTTCCGGTATCGAAGAATTTGATCTGATGGGAGCCAACACACCGACCATCGCCGAATTCAAGCGACGCTTCGGGGCCAGGCTCACGCCATACTACCGCATCGGATTCTGCAAGAAGCCCATGCTGCAATGGCTCTGTACACTCCGGGAAATGAGGGGGTAACGTCATCGTAAAACCGATGCATATCCCGACTTTTCGGACAGATCGGCATCATACGGACGATCGCGGTCGGCAAAGAGTGGAATCCCGCCCCCCGCTCTTTGTGCTGGCCGGCGCCTTGCTCTGTTATTATTTGCGCTTCGGATACGATTATGCCCACAGCGATCAGGACGAATTCATTCCGTACCTGCTTCACCGGTTGGATCCGGCATTGTTTGCCGAAGACTGGCTCGTACGCATTCAAGCCACCGAATTCAGCGTACGCACTTACTTCGTATGGCTTGTGCAGGCCTTTTCCGCAATCATGCCCGTCTGGCTCGCCGTATTGTTACTGTATGCAGTCTGCTGGCTGTGCATTGCATGGGCTGTATGGAAAATCGCCTGGCGCCTTACCGCAGATCGCCTCGTTGCTTCGGGAGCCGTGTTCGTGGCGCTTGTGGTCACCCCGGTATGGACGCTGGGCGGCAACGATATGGTGCATGGCATGCTCGTCCCCAGTATGGCCGGCTGGGCGATCGGGGGCCTTGCTATATATCTTTTTCTGAAATCCCGCCCGCTTGCAGCGGCGGCACTACTCGGTGTTGCCTGCTGGATGCACGCCCTTGTAGGACTTCAGCTTGCCGTCCTCCTGTGCATCACCCGGTTGGGGGAGCGAAAACGCCTTTTGCGAAGCCTTGCCGCATTTTCCCTCGTCTTTGCGGTTTGCGCCCTGCCGACACTGGGGCCGATTTTCCATCAGCAGGTTCTTGCCACAACGCCGCAGGAAACAGACCCCTCGCTATTCTACATTATGGCGGAATTCCGGAATCCGCATCACTATCTGCCCGGATCGTTTCATCCCATAAGAATGTTGAGATTTGCCTTGATCGCCGGCGCCGGCCTCGCGGCCCTTGCATGGCAACCGGTCCGGCAACAGCTTCATCACACGAAATTTCTTCTGCGCATTCTCGTTGCAATAGCCGGATTCTGCATAACGGGATGGGTTTTCACGGAAATCATTCCCGTGCTGGCGATTACGAAATTGCAACTGTTCAAGGCTACCGTGCTGGCAAAGGTGTTGCTGATCGTTGCTGCAGGAAGCGCAGTAAGCGCCTTGCTACCCCATGGAATCCGTCGGATGCTGCAGGGGTTTTTGCCTCACGGACGCATTGGAGCAATCACAGTCGCCACAGCCTGGGTTGTTGCCATGGCGCTCACCCTGCCCGAAAACGGATACTTGCACAACCACATAGGCCCCTGGCAGAGGGCCTCGGCCCCAATAGGCGCCGTGCAGAAATGGGCACGGACGCACACACCGCACGACGCCATATTTGCAACACCTCCCTCCTTGTCCAGCTTCCGGCCGGAGGCTCAGCGAGCCATCGTGGTGAACCACAAGGCGATCCCGTTCACGGACCGGCACATGATTACATGGTTCGAACGCCTGACTGATCTGGCGCCGGTCGGCCAGCCGAAACGCGGTGCGCCAGACTTGCTCTACAAAATGGATACCGCCTTCGAGTCGCTAACCGAGCGCCAGCTTGTCGAACTCGGGCAACAGTACGGATTTGGCCATGTGCTCCGGAGCACACCGATACCCGAGCCGCTCTATGCATTCCGGCAGGTATTTACCGCGGAAAATCTGTTTGTATATGAGCGTTTGGACCACAGAGAAAGCAACAAGCCGGATACGTCCAAACAGCCCGACCATCCGGACGAATCAGGCCGTTCCGGGAAATCCCGCGGAGTACGCTCTCCGTCCCCCACAGATTCGAATGCAACGATATGAAGAACCTACGGGCCTGGATCGGACAGCTTTATGCGCGGGAGGGATTCCGCGGGCCGGTAATGACCCTTCTTTCCGGTACGGCGGTCACGTTCGTCATCTCGTACTTGGCCCTTCCGGTAATCACCCGCTTATTCACAACCCAGGCCTTCGGGATCTCCGATTATTTCGTAACGATCGTGAGTATCCTCACGGGGCTTGCTGCCTTACGCTACGACGACGCCGTCATGCTGCCCGAAAGCGACAAGAGGGCACGCACCGTCCTGTGGTTGGTGGGAATCCTCACGATTGGCGTCACAGTCATTGTAGCCGTGGCATCGATATGGAGCCGGGAAATTTCCTCCCTGCTCCGCGCCCCTGAAGAGATAGCCCCCTGGTTGTGGCTGGTTGCGCCCGTATTGCTGCTGATACGGTTCGGCAAGCTCGCCGAAGCATGGCTCACGCGTAAACGGGCGTTTCGTACGATTACCGGTGCGGAAGCAACCAACAAGATAGCCGTAATTTCCAGCCGCATCGGCTTTGGCGCAGGAACGGCCTTCGGCGCAGGCGGACTAATCGGGGGGTTCATAGCCGGACAGGCGTTGGGAGCGGCGTATTTCGCGGCAGCGCTTCTGCGCCGCACCAGAACGCCTGGCGTCCGGCGCCCTTCGATGGGCGAACTTCGATCCGTGGCCCGGCGCTACCGGCGGTTTCCCCTGTACGCTGCGCCCTCCGCTTTGCTGAATACCGTATTGGGCCGCCTGCCGGTGCTCCTGCTCCCGGTCTATTTAGGATGGGACGTAACAGGCCTGTACGGACGCGCCTTCGCCGCGCTGGCAATCCCGTTGAGTCTCATCGGAACGGCGGTAGCGCAGGTTTTTTTCGTGGACGGCACAATGGCCCACCGGGAAAACCGACTGGCCGGTTTTACGGAAAACGTGCATGCGCGCCTGGTCATGATCGGTATGTTTCCTTGCATGCTTCTTGTGGCTGCCGGGCCGGAATTGTTTGCTTTCTTCTTCGGAGCCAACTGGCGTGCAGCCGGCGTCTACGAACAGTACCTTGCCTGCTGGTTCTTTTTGAGCGCCGTAGCTTCCCCGCTCACGCGGCTCTTCGACATTCTCGAACTGCAACGTCCGGAATTGGGAATCAGTATTGGATCGTTCCTTCTTCTTGCGGCGGCCCTGGCCTGGGGAGGGACCACAGGAAACGTCCTGCTTACGATGGGCCTGATGGCCTGCGCCGGGGCATTCGCGCGCATCTTCCAGATCGCAGTAATGCTGAAGTTTGCGAAAGTATCCTTGCGACGCGCCGGAAGCGCCTATATTCGCTATGCGCTTATCGCACTACCCCCCGTGGCATGTGTCTGGCTCATCCGGGGCATATTTCCTGCGTGGGCAGTTGCCCTGACAGCAATCATGGCAGGCGTAGCCTATTTCGGCTTCGTCGTATGGCGGGAAAGAATGTGGCCGGGGGTAAAAGGGACCCCGGGAACGAGCCAGAGCGACGAAAACGAGAAATAATCAGAAGTGCAGAACCTGTCCGTTACAAGATAGAGCGAAACGTTGGCGGCAATCCGTTCCCCTCCACGTTGACCGGTTCCGAATCCTCGGCGATGCGAGGCTGCGCATCATTAGACCCGGCATCGGCGCAATACGTGTCGAATGCATGTACAAGATCGCTGGCTATCGCACTGGCGCTACGCCCCTCGATATGGCGCCGCTCCATGACATACACCGGCTCGCCTTCCTTCAGTAGTACAAAGAACGGCGACGAGGGCGGAATGCCCACGAGATACTCGCGCAGGCGAGCAGTGGCTTCAAGGTCCTGACCGGCAAACACGGTTACTTTCCGATCAGGTTGCACGCGATGACGGAGCGCCATGGCTATCGCCGGACGAGCACTCGAAGCAGCGCAGCCGCATACCGTGTTGACGACGACAAGCGTAGCGCCCTGCTTGCTTTCCTCAAGAGATCTCTCGACCGCCTCCGCATCGAGCAATTCCTCGACGCCCAGTTGCACGAGTTCTTGCCGCATAGGCGTTACAAGGGCTTCGGGATAAGGCATGATACCACAAGGTCGGATGGTTCGATAAAACGTTCGGGTACGGCATACTGACGCAACAAACTGCTTGCGTATGCATCGCATAGTACATATGCCGTATCTTTGCATGCAAGTACCTGCAATGCCTCTCCTTTGATCCCGCCACCGCACGAAAACGGCATAGAAACGCAGAAAGTGTTTTCGCAGTCGGTTCTCCCTTTCGATCGTACCCCGCACGCGCCGGAAATGCCGTCATGAGGAATCCCCCGAAGAACCGTAGATTCTGTCTCCTGACAGGATTGGCGCTTTTCCTGCTTGTTTCCGGATGCGCATCGTCCGGTGCAGCAAGCAAGTCAGGGACGGTTGAAACTCGCATTCGCGCCCAGTACGCCCGCTGGCGAGGAACCCCATATCTGCTGGGCGGCACGACGGCCAGGGGAATCGATTGTTCGGCGTTCGTGCAGCACGTATATGCCGATGCTTTCGGGATCGATATTCCGCGCTCTACCGCAGATCAGGTCCGGGAAGGGCGCCGGGTACAACCGGCGCAACTGAGAGCCGGAGATCTTGTATTTTTCCGACCGCCAGGCGCCTCGCGACACGTGGGTATCTACTTGGGAAACGGGACGTTCACGCACGCTTCCACATCGCAAGGCGTTACCCTGTCTTCTATGGATGAGGCATACTGGCAATCCGCATATTGGACCTCTCGCCGCCTGCTCGACAACCGGAGCAATCTCACTCGGAAGGCGCGGGATAAGAACCGGATCGAACCCGAACGGCCGCCTGTAAAAAGACCGGGCTGGTGATTCGGAACAAATAATACCGGATATACGTTTATCAGCTTGCCAGGGGTCCTTATTTTTTTGAGCTTTTCCGCGACCTTCGTACCTGTTGTGCCGTTACCCGCATTGTCATCCATCTTTTCGTCCACCATTCGATGTCCGTCATTCGGAACGCGTATCTCCACGCAGAGCTCACATATCGTATACCTGACCCAGGGGGGACTCGACAAACTCAAGGAAGAGTTGCGTTTCCTGAAGACAAAAGAGCGTATTCGTATTTCCAAATCTATTCAGGACGCACGGGAAAAGGGCGACCTGTCCGAGAATGCAGAGTATGATGCCGCAAAGGAAGCACAGGGGCTTCTCGAAGCACGGATTGCCAAAATGGAAAAGACGGTCTCGCAAGCTCGCCTTGTGGACGAGAAACAGGTAGATCCCAACAAGGCATATATTCTATCGAACGTTCGTGTAAAAAATCATGGAACGGGTTCCAGGCACACCTTCCGGTTGGTTTCGGCGGCGGAGGCGGACATCCGAACGGGAAAAATCTCCGTCAGGAGCCCCATCGGGAAAGCCCTTCTTGGAAAAGCGCCCGGCGACATCATAGAGGTTGACGTCCCGGCAGGCAAAGTGAAAATGGAAGTCCTGGAAATAAGCCGGTAATGCGCGGCCCGCTTCCCGGCTTATATGCGCCGCACATCCACCGCCAGATCCTGCAAACCCGTTCCCGTCGCCACAAGCCGGTCACCGTCTTCCACGGCCGCAACGCCCTCAGGCGTACCCGTATACATAAGATCGCCAGGCATTAACGTAAAGATAGACGAGGCATACGCAACGAGTTCGTCCACGCCAAACAACATGTGAGAAATGCTCCCCTGCTGCCGCAGCATATCGTTCACATGCAGGGAAATACGGAGGCGCCGAGGATCGGAGATATCGCGAGCGGGTGTGAAAGCGCCCAATGGGGCGAAGGTATCGAAGCCCTTTGCAACCGACCAGGGAAGACCGCATCGCTTTGCTTCGGCCTGCAGGTCCCGAGCCGTCATATCGATTCCAAGGGCGTAGCCCTCCACATGATTCAGTGCATCGGATACGGGAATGTTCTTCCCCTTTTTCCCAATGACGACAACCAGCTCCACCTCATGATGCACATCCTTCGAGGCGGGTGGCAGCAGCACCTCTCCGCAATGCCCAACCAAAGCGGTCGGAGGCTTTAGAAAAATCACCGGGACCACAGGTATATTGCTCCGCATTTCGGCAGCGTGCGCAGCATAATTGCGTCCGATACACAGTACTTTTCCCGGCCGGATCTTCAAACCGGACATGGGCAGACGTATGTTCATGACATTCTTACCAAGAGGCTTTTCTGCACAGGATCAGGATATTCTATACGGAACACGACATTTTTTACTTTGTTAAACTGTGCTGCACATTCAATGCGGCACCTGGAAGGTGGAAGACAAGCCCCGCTAAGGCAGGCTCCGAAAGCACCTTCAACGCCGCAAGCATGAATCCGTTGTCTTAAGGATACTCTGACCAAAACCGCTTCGCTCAGCGCGTCACTTTCTTGCATACAGGACATCATGACGCCATCGTTGAAATCAACGGGAAACACTACGAATTTTGGGCATGGCGACCGTGACGCGCCCTTCGGGAGGTTGCGAGGAGCACGCTGGCTGTGTCATTCCTCATTACGTGGGGCCTGCCACGCTGCTTCGTCATTCCTTCCCGGCGCACTCCTCGCAAGCCTCTGAGATTTGCGGACTTAATCAGAGTATCCTTAGAAAAACACACTCTCGCGCCGGTACCCAATCCGGCGCCCAAAAGAAGAGACAAGAATATGTATGCCATCGTAGAAATTGCCGGCAAGCAATTTTCGGTTCGCGAAAAAGATCGGCTGATTGTCCCACATCTGGAAGGAAATTCGAACGACTCCGTTACATTCGACCGCGTACTGCTGATAGCGGGGAGCGATGGGGTACGAATCGGAACGCCGGTGGTACCTGACGCCTCGGTCAACGCGACTATCCTGGAGCATGTCAGGGGCGACAAAATAGTTGTCTTTCGCAAGAAAAGACGCAAGCGATTCAAGGTAAAGCGTGGGCACCGCCAGCCCTATACGCGCATTGAAATCGGGAGCCTGTCGCCCGGCGGCGAAAAGGAAAAGAAAACCGTCGTAAAGAAGACGGCAGGCGAGGTAAAAGAAGCCGGTACTGCCGTAAAGAAGACGACAGGCGAGGTAAAAGAAGCCGCCGCCGTAAAGAAGACGACAGACAAGGCAAAAGAAGAAGCCGCCGCCGTAAAGAAGACGGCAGGCGAGGCAAAAGAAGCCAGTACTGCCGTAAAGAAGACGACAGGCGAGGTAAAAGAAGCCGCCGCCGTAAAGAAGACGACGGGCAAGGCAAAAGAAGCCGCCGCCGTAAAGAAGACGACGGGCAAGGCAAAAGAAGCCGCCGCCGCCGCCGCGAAAACCGCCAGAAAGAAGCCTGCCTCTAAGCCCGCCGGAGGAATCATCCATCCCGAAAACGAAGCCGCTTCCTGAAATTTCACTTTGACAGAGCGTTTTTACCACTAAATCGAAAAAGCCGTCATGGCGCATAAAAAAGGCGTAGGTTCCACAAAAAATGGCCGCGATTCGAACCCCAAAATGCTCGGGGTGAAAGTCTACGCCGGCCAATCCATCCAGTCTGGCGGCATTATCGTGCGTCAGCGCGGAACCCGGTTTCACCCTGGTCGCAATGTCGGTCACGGCGGCGACGACACATTGTTCGCCAAGTCGAGCGGAACCGTGCGCTTCTCGCGCGGTCGTGCCGGACGCCGGTTCGTGCATGTCGATCTCGATAAATAATGATTGCGCCGTACGCATGGCGGGCGCATCGACACGCACCGTTCACGAATCCCATGTCAGCGGATCGATTCGAAAAATATTCCTGAGCGCTGCAAACAATTCCGGATGTCTCCTCGCCATGAGCTCGGGGCGTTCGAAAAAATTCTCCACGGCTACGGCGAATAATTCCGCCGGATTCCGGGCCGCATAACGCCGTAGCATGGATCGCCCTATACGTACGCGCCGTATCTCCTTGCGCACCAGTTCCCGCCAGGCCGCCGCAGATCCCGAAGCAATGAGAGACGGCGCCCCGTTCGCAAAGTTGCTTTCGTAATCGAGCAGGTGGGCCATTTCGTGAAGCACCACATTATGGCCGTCCCCCGGATTTTCCCACCCCTGACGAACGGATTCCACGGAAAGAATCACCGGTCCCTGCGAATGCGCCATTCCTTCGAATTCCCCTTCCTCTCCGGCTGTATACTCATCGTCGAAACGGTGCGGATACAATAGTATCGTGTAGCGCGAAGGCCATTCCCGATCCGGCCTGCCATGCAGAAGAAGTGCGGCGCCGGCTGCTACCGCCGCCCTAAGATCATCGGTCACTTTCACTCCTGCTACGCCTTCGAACATCCATTCGGAAAGGATGATTTTCATATCGCTCTCGAATCGCTCCCGTTCGACATAACGATAGAAGGGAAAATCCGCGCTTAACCACTCGGCCACAGCCGGAGACAACGGCTTGCGTACGGCCAGGAAGCGGCGCAATGGATACCGGGCTCCCCAACCTGCCACAAGGATAAACGTTGCGGTGCCGAACACCCATCCCACCGAGGTGGACGGCTCGGTCGCGATGCCTGCGCCAGCACCTGTCAACACCGCCAGCATCAGCGAAAACGCCACAGTTTTTCGATTCACCACTTGCACGATTCTATGGTTTTTCCGAACAAAACGGCTGCCGAGTAGTGTAATGCGGTTGGTAATGCCGATCCGGCAAACATACGCATGGATAGTATCTTCAACGAGGTGATCCGATGGGCACGATGAACAAGATGCGCGAGAATACAGGCATCGTCCTGTGGATTCTGGTGTTCGCGTTCGGAGTAATCTGGGTGCTTCAGGATTCCGGCGGTCTGGACGCCGTCGGCATCGGCACTGGCGTAGACATTGCGGTGGTGGATGGAGATCCCGTTCCCTATCAGACATATGTCCAGACAGTACAGCAACAGGCACAGCAATATCAGCAGCAGGCGGGCGAATCGATGCCCCCGCAAATGCTGGAGCAACAGCGAGAGTTCATCTTTCAGTCTCTGATCGAAAACAAGTTGCGCGAACATGAGATGAATCGTCTGGGCATATCGGTTACCGGCGAGGAAATCTACGAAATGGTGACAGGCGATAATCCGCATGCGATCATTCGCTCGTATTTCAGCGACGAACAGGGCAATGTAGATCGAGCCCTTCTTCAAAATTTCATTGAAAATCCGGATGCCAGCGAAGACTGGATTCAGATCGAAGACTATCTCCGTTCGGAGCGCCGGCGTCAGAAGATGGACAACCTTATATCGGCCACGGTGCACATCACCGATCGCAACGTAGAGGAAGAATACCGGCGCCGGAACCTGAGCGTGAATGTAGAATGGGCAGGATTGCCTTACGCATCCATTCCAAATGACTCCGTGGCGGTTTCGGAGCGTGACCTGAGGAGATTTTACGACGACCACCGGGACGAGTATGCCCGCAATCGCGCATACGACATAGCGTACGTTTCGCAGTCCAAGCTGCCCGTCGCGGAAGATACTGCTGCCGTGTATGCAGAACTGGACCGAATGAAGGGCAATTTTGCGGCAGCGGAAGACGATTCGTTGTTTCTCCTTCGTAATATATCCCGGCGCCCCTTCTCCGATGCCTGGTTTGGCGCCAGCGACCTCGATACGGAGATTGCGTCAGTGCTTTTCCCAAACCCGGAAAAGGGCGCGGTGCTGGGCCCGGTCGCTGTCGGCGGCGAAGCGCACCTTATCAAGGTCAGGGACATACGACCGGCGGAGGACGTTACCGTACGTGCATCGCATATATTGCTGCGCGCCCCGGAAGAGGATGAGAACATACGCAGTCAATTGGTGGAAATACGAGACCTCATCCAGTCGGGGGAAGCCGATTTCGCAGAAATGGCCCGGCAATATTCCGAAGACGCCTCGGCTGCGCAGGACGGTGACCTGGGCTGGTTCGGTCCCGGCCTTATGGTAGCCTCTTTCGAAGAAGCGGCTTTCGGGGCTCGTTTAAACCAGGTTGTCGGTCCGATCGAAACACAATACGGGTATCACCTGATTCTTGTCGTCGCACGTGCGGAGAACGAGGTTAGCATCGCGGATTTCGCCCTGGAAATCGACGCGAACGTCGCCACGCTCAACCGGATTCAGGAACAACTGGAAGACCTGCGGTACTTTGCGGAAGAAACGGGAGATTTCGACCAGGAAGCGCAACGTATGGGTATGAGCATTCAGCGAGCCCGGGTTGAAGAGGAACAGGTAAGCATTCCGGGTATCGGGAGCGGGTATGCCGTGCTCGACTTTCTCGAAACGGCAGAGCAAGGCGATATAAGCGACATCATCGAACTGGACGAAGCATTTATCACCGTTCATGTCGACGAGATTATAACGGAGGGCTACCAGCCTTTCGAGGAAGTGCAAGCGGAGATAGAACCCCGGGCTTATATCGAAAAGAAAAAAGAGGTGCTTGTGGAGCGCTTGGAACGCGCCTACGAGACCGAAGGCTTCGACAATCTTTCGAGCATCCCCGGCATCCGGACGCAGAATGCCTTCGTAACCTTCGAATCGAATGTGGTGCCCGGACTCGGTGCAGAACCTCTGTTCGTAGGCACTGCTTTCGCTCTCGAAGCGGGAGCTTCCTCAGGGATCGTCGCTGGAGACAATACCGTCTTCGCACTGCGAGTGACCCAGATCAACGAGCCGGCGCCTATCACGGAAAACGAACAGGAGAACATCCGGCTGCAACTATTGCAGCAGCGACAAAACGCCGTGCGCACACAATGGATTGCATCCCTGCGCGAACACGCGGATATCGAGGATTTCCGCAGTCGTTTCCGTCAGCAGCAATAGCGGGCAGTCGGCTTCAGGCCTCAAAGGTTCCCCGATATACCACCTCTGCGGGACCTTCGAGGTAAAGGTCTTGTACGCCCCCTTCTTCCAGTCGGAACCCCACCGTCAGACGCCCGCCGGGCATATCCACATAGATTCGGTCGGACTCCGTGCGCTCCAGCATACGAGCCACTACAGCGGACGCTACGGCTCCCGTGCCGCATGCCAGTGTTTCTGACTCAACGCCTTTCTCGTAAGTACGAACAAATAAGCGATCATCGTCTACGACTTCGACAAAGTCGATATTGGCCCCGGCCGGAGCCAACGCTTCGTCCTGCCGGATAGCCGGCCCCCATGCCCCCACGGGAATGTCCGCCACACGATCCACGAAACACACCAGGTGTTCCGTACCGGGCCAAATATAATGGGCATCGGCAACACCCGTTTCCGCCATGCTGCGGAGTACCCGGTGCGGCGTATAGCCGGCCAGTGCATGCTGATAGACACGCACGGACCCGTTTTCCGTTATTTCCGCCCGGAAAACACCCGCATCTGTCGCGACCCGCATTTCCGGCTTATCCATACCGGCTCGCCGGGCAAAAAGGACCAGGCAACGGGCGCCGTTTCCGCACATCGTGCCGATCGTACCGTCCGCGTTGACGTAACGCATCCGAAAGTCATGCCCGGGATCGTCCGGGGAATTGAACGCCAGCAAGCCATCCGCACCAATCCCTTTGCGCCGGGGACACAGGCGCTGGGCGAACCTGCTCAACTCTTCATCGGAAAAACGATAGAAACGATTGTCAATCACGATAAAATCGTTTCCGGCCCCATTCATTTTCGTAAATTCCACAATGATTCGCATAGCAAGCAAGGTGACCTCTTGGCGGAAAAGACACTAACGATCGAAGGCGTCGAACCACTCCTCCTATACGGCTTCAACGACGCATATCTACGCAAGATCGAACAGGCCTTTCCCGAAACGCACGTAACGGCGCGTGGCGATGCGCTTATGCTCAACGGTAAAAAAAACGCCGTGGAAGATATTGAGCGAATCGTCGAAGAACTCGTTGACGTCATTACTCGTAACGGTAGCCTGACCGAAAACGATGTAGACACCGTACTGGCTCTCTTCACCGCTGGCGACGGCGCGGGTTCCCGCTCCCTGGGCGCCCACCATGTCATCCTGTTCACACCCTCAGGCAAAGCCATTCGGGCCACGATGCGCGGCCAGATAAGCCTGGTGGAGGCCGCCAGGTCGAACGACATCGTTTTCGCTATTGGCCCGGCGGGCACGGGGAAAACCTACTCCGCGGTTGCCCTGGCGGTATCTGCGCTCAAATCACGCAAGGTGAAACGGATTGTACTGTCCCGGCCGGCGGTAGAGGCCGGCGAACGGCTTGGCTTTCTGCCGGGGGATTTCCGGGAAAAGGTCGATCCCTACCTGCGCCCGCTCTACGATGCCCTTGAAGACATGCTCTCCGGCGAAAAATTACGGGGACTCATGGAAAAGAAAGTGGTGGAGATTGTGCCGCTGGCCTACATGCGCGGGCGTACGCTGAACAATGCGTTCGTCATTCTGGACGAGGCCCAGAATGCCACCTCGTTGCAAATGAAGATGTTTCTGACCCGCCTCGGAGTAAACAGTCAGGCGATCGTCACCGGGGACATTACCCAAACGGACCTGCCGGCCCGCGAGCGAAGCGGCCTCGTGGAGGTCCGGAACGTACTGGCAGACATAGAAGGCATCCGATTCGTTTACTTTGACCGCCATGACGTTATGCGTCATCGCCTCGTGCAAAATATTATCGATGCCTACGAACGCGGCGGCCCGGATGTCAAAGATGGTACACCCGATCGGGAAGCCGCTTCGTAATTGTAAAACCCGCGTCCGGATTTGCGGCCCAGCCGACCCGTATCCACCATCTCCCTGAGGAGAGCACAGGGCCGGTATTGCTCGTGGGCCAGTCCCTCGTAGAGCACTTCCATAATGGACAAACACACATCCAGCCCGATGAAATCCGCAAGGGCAAGCGGTCCCATCGGATGACGCATTCCAAGGGTCATCACTTTATCGACACTCTCCGGCGATGCTACGCCTTCCATGACGCAGCGGCAGGCCTCGTTGATCATCGGCATCAGGACCCGGTTCGAAACGAATCCCGGGGCGTCCCTCACCTCGACCGGCTCTTTGCCCAGGTCGCGCGCGAGGCGGAACACCCGCTCGAATGTCGCCTCGCTCGTCGCCGGGCCGCGTACGACTTCAACCAGCTTCATAACCGGAACCGGATTGAAGAAGTGCATACCGATGACCTGTTCGGGACGGGCGGTAGCCGAGGCTAGCGAGGCAATGGATATGGAAGAGGTGTTGCTCGCCAATATGGCATGAGCCGGTGCAACAGCATCCAGCCTTGCGAACACGGTTTGTTTGCGCGCCAGGTCCTCCGGTACGACCTCTATAACCAGATCGGCGTGCGCCACCGCCTCATGTAGATCGGAAAAGGAAACAATACGATGCAAGACCTCTTCGGGATACGCCACGCTCTGCCGGTCCAGATTTCTCCGGATCGAAAGAAGGGCCCGTTCGAGAGCAACCGGGGACACGTCGACGAGATGCACCGGATACCCATGCAGAGCAAAGACATGGGCAATGCCGCTTCCCATGGCGCCGGCCCCTACTACGGATGTCCTGCACCGGCTCATGCGACTTGAATCGGAATATCCGTAAGGAGAAGATCAGAACGCCAGCATGCCTGCTGACTCTATCGCCGGGAGATCCTTTATATCCACCGGGGTGTTTTCTTCGTCCACCAGAACCACGCGAGGACGATGATGGCGACCTTCCTCGGGTGTCATGTGGGCATACGCGATGACAATCACTTCGTCCCCCCGGGCGGCCGAGCGAGCGGCCGGACCATTCAACTTGACGATACCACTGCCTGCCAGGCCCGGGATAGCGTATGTCTCAAGGCGCAAACCGTTGTTTACATTGACCACCTGCACCTTTTCGTAGGGAAGGATCCCTCCTGCTTCAAGCAACGTTTCGTCCAGGGTAATGGAGCCTTCGTAGTAGAGATCGGCTTCGGTAACCCGAAGCCGCTGCAACTTCGCCTTGAACATCGTAACGGTCATAACAATCCGCCTGTCCGGTGTTTTACATAATCGGGTGTACGTATTACAGGGAATCTAACTTTCTTCGTCATATTTTTCTACACGCTGCCCCCGGAGCTTGCGCAAAAACACTGTCGATGAGCCGTGTACTCCCGAAATAAACGGCTACCGCAGCAAGTACGTGCTGACCGGGCGATATTTCTTCGATCGGTTGTAATGTATCCGCATCCACCACATCCGCGTATTGCACACGCGCATCGTCCTCCCGGCGCAGTATCGAGTACATGATTTCAACCAGTGCCGCCCGGCGCTGTTCCCCCTTCCCGATAGCCTCCTCAGCGCCATGCACTGCTTGCGAAACGACGACCGCCGCCTTGCGCTGCCCAGGAGACAGGTAGGCGTTGCGGGACGAAAACGCTAATCCATCCGCGGCGCGGACCGTCGGCACACCGACCATCCCGATGTCCAGCAACATATCCCGAACCAACCTGCTCAAAATGACAAATTGCTGTGCATCCTTCAGTCCGAAAAGAGCCACATGCGGACGACACGCATGGAACAGCTTTAACACGGCAGTAGCCACTCCCTCGAAGTGCCCCTGCCTGAATGCTCCGCACAAATACCGGCTCAGATATCCAACATCGACGGATATCCGATCCGCCTGTACACCCCCCGGATACATCTCCTCTACTCCAGGGGCAAACACGGCGAGCCCGGAAGACAACTTTCCAAGAATTTCCACATCCTCATCAAAGTGACGCGGATAGGCATTAAAATCCTCCCGGGGGCCGAACTGCGTCGGATTTACGAAAATGGACACCACTACATCGTCCGCCGAAGCAAGCGCCGCCCGAACGAGCGCGTCATGCCCTGCATGCAAAGCCCCCATGGTGGGTACAAGCGCAATACAGCGCCCTTCGCTGCGGCGCCGATCGGCCCATGCCTGCATCTTCCGGACGGAAGTGATTATTTTCATGGTGTGCAGCGTATAATGCTCCGTACTCCTGCCATCATCATATGGATACTCTGATTAATTCTGCAAAGTTCAGAGGCTTCGAGAAGCGCGCTGGCAAGGAATGACGAAGCAATGTGGCAGGCCCCACATAATGAAGGAATGACACAGCCAGCGCGCTTCTCGAAGCCTACCAAAGGGCGCTTCATGTACGCCATGCACCGAATCGCAGCGTTTTCCGCTGATTTCAACGACATCGTCATGATGTCCTGTGCGCACGAACATGAAGCGCTGATCGAAGTAGAATTAATCAGAGTATCCATATTGTAATCCCATGCCTGAGTTTCGTATTGAAACCGATTCGCTCGGCGAGGTTCGCGTGCCGACCGACGCGCTCTTCGGCGCACAGACCCAACGAGCCGCCGAGAATTTTCCCATTAGCGGTCTTCGCTTTCCGCGGACATTCATCCAGGCCCTCGGCATGGTAAAGCATGCCGCCGCTCGCGCAAACTGTTCGCTGGGCATGCTGGCGGAAGACAAGGCAGAGGCCATCGCTACCGCCGCGCAACAAATCATCGACGGAAAATACGACGACCAATTCGTTCTGGATATTTTTCAGACAGGCAGCGGCACCTCTACGAACATGAATGCCAATGAGGTAATCGCAACGCTTGCAAACAAGGCGTTCTGCGGAAAGCGGTATAGCAGGCCTATCCATCCGAACGATGATGTCAACATGTCGCAGTCGTCGAACGATGTTATTCCGACGACCATGCATATCGCCGCACGCATTGCCATCGAGCGTACGTTACTCCCCGCACTGGATCGGCTCCGGGAGGCTCTTACGGACAAGTCCGTCGCATTCGACGACATTGTAAAAAGCGGACGCACCCACCTGATGGATGCTACACCCGTGCGACTCGGACAGGAGTTTGGTGGATACGCATCGCAGATAGCGCAGGGCATACGCCGCCTGCAGGATGCTTCCGGCGAACTGGAAGAACTGGCTCTCGGAGGTACGGCCACAGGAACAGGGATCAACCGGCACAAGAAATTTCCCGAAAAAGCCATTGCAAACCTCTCCGGGTTATCCGGGTTGACATTCCGCGAAGCGGAAAATCACTTCGAGGCACAGTCGGCCAGAGATGCGTACGTCAGTGCGTCCGGAGCACTCAATACGCTGGCTGTCTCGTTGATGAAAATAGCGAACGATCTGCGCTATCTCGGAGCAGGCCCCACCAGTGGAGCGGCCGAAATCCGGCTTCCCGCCGTACAGCCCGGATCATCCATCATGCCAGGCAAGGTCAATCCAGTGCTCAGCGAGGCTATGATGATGACCTGCGCCCGCGTGATGGGTAACCATACGACCATCACGATCGGCGGACAGCATGGCAACCTCGAACTGAATGTGATGATGCCTGTTATGGCGCACTGCATGCTGGAAAGCGTCTCGATCCTGGCCGGGGCATGCGATGCGTTCCGCATTCGATGCATAGAAGGTATTGAGGCGGATCGCGCACGCTGCCGCGAATTGCTGGAGTTGAATCCGTCGATCGCAACGGCGCTCAATGCTGCTATCGGGTATGACAAAGCGTCAGAGGTTGCCAAAAAGGCGGCCCTGGGACGGCGCTCGGTGCGGGATGTCCTCCGGGAAATGAATCTGCTCCCGGAGGCGGACATCGACGCTATTCTCGATGTACGCCCCATGACGGAACCGGGAATCCCGGGTACATAACCATGCGCGGAATGCACTACATGAGCCAAACGAATGCCTGGATGCGCCCTCCCCGCAATAATTTGGGATTTGGCACGTTTTTGTCTGCCAAAGAGTTAAGGATACTCTGATCAAGACCACTTCGCCCGGCATTTTACTTGCGCGCGTAAATTAACGTCATGATTCCATCTTTGAAATCAGCGGAAAACGCTGCGGATTCGATGCATCGCGGACGTGACGCGCCCTTCGGGAGGCTGCGAGGAGCACACTGGCCGCGTCATTCCTCATTCCTCATGATGTGGGACCTGCCGCACTGCTTCGTCATTCCTTGCCGGCGCACCCCTCTCGGCGTCTGGGCTTTGCGAACTTAATCAGAGTATCCTTAAAGTCGCTGCATGGCATTGTGCGGCGGCGGCGTATCTCATACATAGTTGCAATCCAATCCACATCCGAACATGCGCACAAAAAGAAATTATCCCGTTTCGCTGGCCGTGATCGTTGCCGTTTTCCTGTCCGGCGGCCTGTTCGCAATGATGGGGGCCAACGTATTCGGTATAGGGAACAAAACCGGCGTCGAGTCCCGGGCCGCCGAAAGTGTTCCGGTTGTCGATGTGCTCCCTGAAGCAACCACCCTGGAAGACTCCTTTACGCAGGTAGTCGAGCGCGTCAATCCGGCCGTCGTACAGATCCAGGCGGAAAACGTCCCGACCGACTGGAACCCGGATGAGCCGCGGACAAATCCTTTCGAGAACACCCCGTTCGGAAATTTCTTCAGAGATTTCGACTTCAATGTTCCGCAAATTCCCCGAAGGGGACTCGGGTCGGGCGTACTCATCCGGCCGGACGGGCACATCCTGACCAACAATCATGTGATCGAAAATATGAACGAGTTGACCGTCATCGCTATGGACGGCACGGAATACGATGCGCGAGTCATCGGGGCGGACCCGGTGAGCGATGTCGCCGTGATCAAGATCGATGCAGAAGCATTGCCCTTTGTCGGCATGGGCGACTCCGATCATATCAAGGTCGGACAGTGGGTCATGGCTTTCGGATCGCCTATCGAAGCATCGCTCAGTAATACCGTTACAGCAGGTATTATCAGTGCAACAGGCCGGATTCGAGTAGGAAACGGCATATCGAATGACGAAACTGCAAGCGGACCGGCGCCCACGTATAACTTCATTCAGACGGACGCAGCCATCAATCCGGGAAATTCCGGAGGGCCGTTGGTGAATCTGCGCGGTGAACTGGTCGGTATCAACACGGCTATCATCACCCGCACAGGCGGATATCAGGGGATCGGCTTCGCCATCCCCGTCAATACCGTGCGCAACGTGGCCGATCAGTTGATATCCACCGGACGCGTCGAGCGCGGGAAGCTTGGCGTAAGTTATGGCCCCGCGAGCGAAGCCCTTGTCGAGGCGCTGAACCTGCCTCAGGGCGCTGCAGTTGTCGGGTCCGTAGTAACCGGCTCTGCGGCGGAGAATGCAGGCATCCGTCCGGGAGATGTCATCGTCAGCCTGAACGGGAAGCAACTGAGCGATCACCAGCAGCTTTCGTTGTGGATCGGCGCCATGAAGCCGGGAGACTATGCGGATGTCGAGGTGAACCGCGAAGGCGATCGGAAAACCTTCCGAATCAAACTCGGGGGCTGGGAAAACAACGGATCGCCCCTCGCCGAAAACGAGAACGCGCCGGATGCAATCGGTGACCGCCTGATGGGCGAACTGGGCATCGCCCTGAGTAACGTTACCCCGGATATGGCCCGCGAAGAAGGTTTCGAAGAGGAAACGGTCGAAGGCGTGATCGTTACGGATATAGACCCGACGAGTTACGCGGCCCGCGAAGCAAACCTGCGCCGCGGCGCCATCATCTCGGAGATCGATCGGAAGAAAATCCGCAACCTTAAGGAATTCGAGACGGTCTACGAAAATATAGAAGAAGGAAAGGCCTTTATTGTCCGGCTACGCACACCGAACGGAGGCGCCGGAATAACCGCGCTGAGAAAACCCCAGGCACAAGAGGAATAAGCAATGCGCATGCGAAGCGATCCGGCCCCGGCTACTCCCGAATCAGCATGGTAAGCCCGTACTGGCGATCTTCGATCCGCATGGGGCTCTCGGAAAAGGGGATCAGGTACACCTCGTCCTTGTGCGGTAACGTACGCACATCGTAGGTCTCCCCGTCAGCAGAACGGCTGCTCCAGAATCCCATGCGAGCCTGCTCGCCGACCCCGGTGGCGGAAATGCCTATTTCGTACTTGCGAATCTCCTTGCCCTGCTGAAAAAGAGATACCTCCCGCGTGCCATAACTACGGTAAACTCGAATGGTCCTGGGAACGGGACCCGCGTCCCTGCCGTCGATAAGTACGTAGACAGCCTTCCCGTAGAGAAGCGAGTCTGCTACCGCTTCGTCCCCCTGCACCATGTCTTTCGGCGCACTACAACCTGCAAGAAGTGGAACCGAAACGGCCAGCGTTACAACAAGTCTTGCGATGATCAAGCCACACCTCCCTGTTCCATAAAGTACGCAACGCCTGTATTTATTATCGTATCGGCTGCACGCGGTTCCCCTTACGCCCTTTATGTTCCTAAACGCTATATTGCGCCTCTCAACGGACTCGTCCGTACCGTTCCATGCATACGACGACCATGTCCATCCCCATCTCTTTCGCCCCTCTCGACACATTGCCTGCGGTAATACGCTCCGGCGGCGTCGAGGCCGACCGATGTCTCGTGGTAACGGACGAGCACGTGGCAGCGCTCTATGGCGACGCCGTATGCAACAGCCTTGTACCGAAAGGACTCGAACCGCACCTCATCGTCTTGCCGCCCGGTGAAGCAACCAAATCGCAAGACCGGCTTGCCGAAATCTGCGACCGGGCGCTTGCATGGGGCATCGAACGGGGTACACCCCTCGTGGCCCTCGGGGGGGGTGTCGTAGGCGACCTCGCCGGTTTTGCAGCCGCTACACTACTTCGCGGCATTCCGCTCTTTCAGGTTCCTACCACATTGGTCGCGCAGGTGGACAGCTCTATAGGGGGCAAAACCGGCATCAATCATGAAGCCGGAAAGAACCTGATCGGCGCCTTCTATCGCCCTATCGGTATCCTGACAGATCCGGCTTTACTGAAATCCCTCCCAACACGCGAATGGACCAGTGGCCTTGCGGAAGTGATCAAACACGGTCTCATTGCCGACGACGCGCTCTTTACAGAGCTGGAAACGCATATGGAGGCGTTGTTTGATCGAAACGAGTCCGTCGTAGAACGCATTGTTCCTCATGCAGCAGGCGTGAAAGTGCGGATCGTGTGCGAAGACGAATTCGAAACCGGGCTACGCGCCATTCTGAATTTCGGCCATACGTTCGCGCACGCCATCGAGAAAGTAGCCGGATACGGAGCATACACGCATGGGGAAGCCGTGGCAGCGGGCATGCGGGCCGCCTTGCACCTTTCCGAGTATAAAACGGCAGGCTTCGACGCCGAGCGAGCCGATCGTATCGTCCGTCGCATTCCAGTGCCTCCCGGACTCGCTTCTCTTTCGATAGCGGACCTCATGGACGCCATGAAGCTCGACAAAAAGGTGAGCAGGGGCAACATAAGGCTTGTGCTAATCGACCGAATTGGTCATGCTTTCGTAGCCGGAGACATACCTTCTACCCTAATAGAAAAAACCTGGGCGTTCGCTCAGGAAGCTATCGGCTGAGCAGAGGAAATTTGGACAAGCGTACAACGTGTTCCGAACACAGGCACTATTTCGGAACGCCTGCGTATTCATTATATCAAACTTTTTTCGTGCCTTGTCTTCTCGCCGAGTCATACGCTTCTCCGGCCGGCTCCTGCGGTTCGCCTTGTACGCGGCGCTCTTCGGAGTGTTGGCATTCTTCGCTCTGGCGCGCACAGAGCAAGGCAGAGAAACACTGCGCACGGGGACCCAGCGCCTGATAAACCATTCGCTGGCAGGGCGCCTGGATATCGGCAGCCTGTCGGGCAGCGTACCCGGACGGCTCACCGCGCAGCAAGTCGTTGTGCGAGACCCCGACGGGAAAACGATCGCCCACATCGATTCGGTAATTCTGCACCCCACATGGCGTTCGCTGATAAGCCGCACTATCTCGACGGGACATGTTACGCTCGTTCGCCCGCGCCTCACATTACAAAGAAATGAGTCGGGCGTCTGGAATATCGCCGAGCTTTTCCGGTCTGTGACCGATACCGCCCGATCGAACCCCAACTCCTGGTCTTTCCGGTCCGGTCTCGTAGATATCGCAGGGGGAAGCATTCGGACCCGATCGGCATTTTCCTCCTCCTCGGAGGTTTTGTTCGATTGGGGCAATGCCTCGATGGAGGATATCGACGCCCGGCTGACGATCGACATGACGCCGGAAATAAAAACCGTCGAGGCGCTCGATTTCAAGGCCCGGCTTATCGATCCGGACATGGAAATCGCCCTCCTGCGCGGACAATTGACGGCAGAGGGAAGCGACATCGCGCTCCACGAAGTTAACCTGCGTACGCTGGCGAGCAACCTGTATTTGAACGGTTCGATATCCGCCCCCGATACGCTTTCCGGTCATGTTTCCTCTCCTTTACTGGACCTCCACCTCGATCGCAGTACTATCCACTCCGAAGAATTGGGCAGGGTATTCCCGGTCCTGCCCTCCATGGAAACCGTTACGGCTGCTGCAAGAGTGCGAGGCCCTGTCGAGGCGCTCGTGATTGACCATATCACGCTCGAAAGAAACACTTCCGCCCTGGAAATCGAAGGAACGATCCTGGGCTTACCGGACTCGCTGGATTACGATCTGGCGGTACGGGAAGGGCGAATACACTGGCAGGATATACGTCCGATCCAGCACACCATGGCCATCCCGTCGTTCGAACACCTGGGCCGCATCGCATTCACGGGCTATGCGAGAGGTACAGCGCATTTTCGCAGGGGAAAAGCCGCTCCCCGGTGGCAAGGCGGACACGAATTTGCGATCGAAAGCGATGCCGGCGCCATCAAGGGAGACGCCCGGATTACGCTCAACGGGGGAACGTTCTCTGTAGACGGCGCTATGGACCTGACTGGCGTAGACGCCGGCCGCATATTCAGGAAACCGAACCTTGCGGGCGATCTCACGGGGCATATCGCGTTGCACGGAGACGGCTCCTCTTTTGCCGAGATGACCGGGGAAGCCGAACTGGCGCTGACCCGCTCGCATGCCGCCAACCGGCGACTTGATACGCTCCGTGTGGTCGTAGCAGGCACACGGCATGCCTTCGAGGGAACCCTGCATGTGGCAGAACGCGGCGGATCCCTAAATGCTTCGTTCCAGGCCGACCTGACTGCAACCGCTCTCCAGTACCGCATGGAAGGCGCCACAACCGGGCTGGACATAGGAAATGTTTTCCGAAACGACTCCCTTTCTTCGTCGCTCAATACCCAATTCGAGTTGAAAGGAAGCGGCGTATCGTGGTCGAGTTTCGAAGGGGATATGGAGGTAGCGTTCGAGCCATCTTTCATGTCCACGGGAACGACCCGGCGCACTATCCCGGCCCACCGCTCCTCGCTGTCGATCCGTCAGGACCATACGGGGCGCCTGGAAGGGCCGCAGGTTGTGCTGGACGGAGACATGGCAGCGTTGGAAATAACAGGCGATGTAGCGCTGGAACCGGTGATCCGACTGGCAAGATACTGGGGAGGGTCTATCGCCCGGTCGGCAGCATACGAAACATCGAAGCCGTACCGTACGGCGGGCGCAAAGATAGAACTCGTAGGCCCGGGACGAGGCGCCGGGAGCCGCACGGTAACCGGTCTGCAAGCAAGGCAACTCGACGTAAAGCTGCAAATGCTTCGTTCGGACATCCTTACTGCCCTGCTTCCCGGCCTGCCTGCAGCATATACCGACCTCCGGGCAGAAGGCCGTCTCCGGTTGGCGCCCGATCGCTTCGATCTCGACATGGATGTCGAGGCTGATTCGCTGCATACCGGCGAGTTATGGGCCTACAACGTCGCAGGAAATCTGACCGCCTCAAGCGACGATGCAGGCGCTATCGCGCGCACATTGAGATCCACCCTGTCGGCAACGATTTCGGAAATGAGCGTCAAGGGAAGGCGCCTCGAACAGGCCTCGCTGGAGAGCGATTTCCGAAACCGGGCCCTGGATTTCACGGCAGAGGCAAACACACCCGGGGCGGTGACGCCATTACGGCTACGCGCCCGCATGGATATCCTTAACGACCGAAACCGATTGTTCATCGAAGACCTTCGGATAGCCGCCAAAGACCAGATATGGACCGCGACCGATAACCGGATCGTCGATTTCTATAAAGACGCTGTTCATATTCCCGATATCCGAATTACCCGGCAAGACAACCTCGTTCCAGGCGTACAGGGATACCTGCATATTACCGGTGCACTTTCCGCTTCGCTGCAAGACACGCTATTTATCCGTGCAGAAGATATTCGCATGCAGCATGCGGGAGAACTGGTGGGCCTGCGCAATCTGATCGATGGACAACTTGGAGGAAAACTGGCTTTTACGGGATGGGGGCGGCGGCCCGAACTCACCGGGCGTATTTTCGTGGACTCCCTGACATTCAAAGATCGCCCGTTGGGACATCTTGCACTCGATAGTCGCTATATTCCCGGTTCTCCGGACATAGCCCTGCAGGCCCGCCTCACTCCTTCAATCTCCGGCGATGCAGACCTGTTGTCTAATCGTAACGATCTGGCCGTGAACGGCGCTTTCCGACTCCCCGGCCCACAAAACGCTTCCGCAACGCGGGATCCCGGGGCTCTGGACCTGAACGTACGGATCGAACGAGCGGATGCTTTCTTTTTTGAGCACCTGTTCAGCGAGACCGTTGCCGATGTAACGGGATATGTCGAGGGAAGCGGACACATCGGGGGAGATTTTTCAAAACCTGTTTTCAACGCCGACCTCGCTTTGCACGGCGTGCGATTTCACATCCCCGAATTCCAACTTGCATACGAGGCAACCGGCCCCCTTGTCGTTGACAAACAGGGTATTCACCTCGCGAACTTGCACCTGTCCGATACCCGAAACGGAACAGCTGTCGTGGGGGGATCGATCATGTTCAACGACTATCGCTTTTTCTCTTTCAGGCTCGAGGGCGCGCTCGACAGACTCAATGTGATGAATGTGCGCAATTCGAGAGAATTGCCCTTCTACGGACGCATCTGGGCTTCCGGTGACGTACTACTCAGGGGACCGATTTCCAATGCGCTCCTGGAATCGAGCGAATTGAGGACCACTGCGGGCAGCGAGATCTACATCCCGGTCGCTGAAACAGCCGAAAATACGGATACCGGATTCATCGTATTCGCGGACTCGACAGGATATACCCCATCCGATTCCGTCCGGATTACCCGGCGGCGCAATCTACTGACGGAACGCCCTGCCGGCGAACGGCCATTCGTGGACGGTCTCAATATGGACATCAACATTCTGAGTCCGGAAGGCGCCACGGTGCATCTTGTGATTGATCCGCTTCTTGGCGACGTCATCAACGCCCGGGGGAACGGACGTGTGCAACTCGGACGAAACGAAGGCGAATTCTTCACATTCGGAGCCTTCACAGTTAGTTCCGGGGATTATCTGTTTACGGCAACCGAGATATTCTCCCGAAGATTTCTCATCGACAGCGGTACGATATCCTGGGACGGCGATCCGCTAAACGCCAAGATGGACATCGTGGCCTCTTACCGGACCCGTGCGTCCCTGGAAGGCCTTGGCCTCGGCACTCAACAGCGCCAACTTATTCCCCTCGTCATCGAGTTGGGCGTGAGTGGGCGCGTTGCAACGCCCATCGTCGATCTAAAGCTCTCCGTGGACCGGGAAAAACGCGGCTATATCGGCGATTACGAAGGGCTGGAAACACTACTCAACCAGCCCGAAAGAGCTGCCCAGTACGCCACCAGCGTGCTGCTTACGAACTCGTTTCTGCTTGCCGAGCAACAGCCTCTGGCGCAAAGTAGCGGCCTGGTATTTCACAGCCTCTCCCAACTGGTTACCGGCCAACTCAACCGGTACATCAACGATGCATTGCCGGGCGTAGAATTCAACGTCAATGTACATGGAGAAAATGCTCAGGATCTCGGTGTCGCCGTCGGCGTGGCCCTGCAGTTGCTCGACGAGCGCCTCATTATCCGGGGACATGGCATCATCTATCACAACGACGAAACGAGACAGCAGCAAAACGGACTCGACGAATTCGTCGTGGAGGTGCGTCTGGGCCCGCACGTATCCATGGATGTGTTCCACCGTCGGGAAGACGGTATTCTACTCAGTACGGAATCGATCAACGGCGTCAATACGACCGGGGCAGGCTTTTCGTACGAAACTGGCTTCTCTACCTGGGGACGCCTGTTCAGCCGTCTGTTCGGACCGGGAGCCGCCATAAAAGACGACAACGAAACGCCCGAAGACATCGCAGCCGAGACCGCCACCGGCGAATGACGCTCAAAGCATGCCGTTCCTCTACAGACTGGACGTGGTTACATACGCCTCGGCGGCATAAAATTCCGGCAAGCCAAGCTTGTTCAATGCGCGGGCCGTGTTCGTATTCCGGTCCCGGGCCCGCTGCCAGAATTCACGCTCATCGTATGCCCCTGGAAACATCGCACGGTCTTTCTGGCTCTCGTGCTTGTAAATGGCTTCGACCTTGCGATCCAGATCGGCCTTGGAGAGAGGCAGAAAAACGTCTGCCATGTGGATATCCCACTCCTGCCAGGCGCCACGGTATAACCAGATGAGCGGCCTGCGAAAACCGGTCTCGGTCTCATGCCGAGCCGTATATGCCCGGAAGGCTTCGTCAATCGCTTCATAGCACATGCGATGGGTCCCGTGCGGATCCGACAGGTCCCCCGCCACAAACACATGATCCGGGCGGATTTCCTCAAGCAAGTCCATTACGACCTGCTCGTCCGCCGGCCCGACAGGATCCTTGCGTACCCGTCCGGTCTTGTAAAATGGCATATCGAGGAATCGTGCATTCTCTTTGCCGAGCCCCATCACCTCGATCGCCTCAATGGCTTCTGCATAGCGAATGTTCGCCTTGATGGCGCGTATCTCCTCCGTATCCACCTCGCCCGGCGCCTTGTCTTCGAGAAATCGGAGCATTTCTTCGCATCGTTTCTCGAAATCCGGGCAGTCCCCGTCATCCAGTCCCAACGTATCCCGGCTGAACTCGAGAAACTGAAGATGGCGTCGCACGTCAGCGTCAAAAACGGCCACGGAACCATTCGTCATATACGCCACAAGCACGTTGTTGCCTTTGGCCACAAGCTTGTCGAGCATGCCCCCCATCGAAATCACATCGTCGTCCGGATGCGGGCTGAACACGATCACCGACTGACCCGATATGAGGTCGTCCGCGTAAGTGATGCGCTTACGGAGATCTTCGAACACCGTGCGGCACAGGTTGTCGATGTTGCCGTACGCATAGACCAGGTCGTGCAGATTATGCCGGTAGAAATCCGATTCGTCAAGGGTAAGAACAGCTTTCTCGAGTTTCTCGCTCAACCAGATAACCGCCCGCTTTGCCATAGCCCGGTCCCAGTCCACGGAGCCGGCCAGCCAAGGGGTTTTCTCGCGGACAAGCGCACCGGCGGCCGCGCGGTCCAGATAAAAGACGGCGTTCGGGTGCTCCTGCAAGTAGCTGGCGGTAACCTGCAGATTGGGATCCTCCTCTACGGCCCGCCGGACAATGGGTCCCTTATGCTCCCCCGTCGCAAGAAGAATGATTTCTCGTGCGGCCAATAAAGAGCGAACGCCTATGGTAATGCCCTGCCGGGGTACGTTCTCTTCCCCGAAAAAATCGGAGGCGGCGTCCTTCCGCGTAATTTCGTCGATAACGATAAGGCGGGTGACGGTTCGGGGACCGGAACCCGGCTCGTTAAATCCGATGTGCCCGCTGCGGCCAATGCCGAGAAGAAGCAGATCAAAGCCGCCCGCTTCTTCGATAGCCTGTTCGTATCGTTTGCAAAATGCGGCGACATCCTCTTCGGGAAGCGCTCCATCCGGCGCATGAATGTGCTCGTCGGGAATGTTCACATGGTCAAAAAAATTCTCTCGCATGAACCGGTGATAACTCTGAAGGCTATCTGGCGAAATGGGATAGTATTCGTCGAGGCTGAATGTAACCACTTCGGAAAAATCAAGGCCTTCCTCGCGGTGCATCCGAATCAACTCCTGATATACGCCGATAGGGGTGGAGCCGCTGGGAAGACCAAGCACAAATTTTTTACCGGCAGCCTGGTGTTCCCCGATTAAACCGGCAATACGCCCGGCGGCCTTGCACGCCAGCGACACAGGATTGTCGAAAATTTCGACAGGAACACGCTCGGGATACATGCCCGAACCGGAAAGCGCTTTCCAAGAAGCACCGATTTTCTGTCGCATAGCCTCGCTGGATGATTTATTAGGATACTCCGATCAAAACCGCTTCGCCCGGCACTTTACTTTCGCGCGTAAACGACATCATGATTCCCTCGCTGAAATCTGCGAAAAACACTGAGGTTTCGGATGTCGCAGGCGCGGAGCGCCCTTCGGGAGGCTGCGACAAGCACGCTGGCCGCGTCATTCTTCATTATGTGGGGCCTGCCACACTGCTTCGTCATTCCTTGCCAACGCACTTGTCGCAGCCTCTAAACTTTGCGGATTTAATCAGAGTATCCTATGCATGAATTTCTGCAAGCGCTTCACGTTGCAGCGCAAGCGTTTGCTCGATTTCATCGTCGCCGTGCGCCGTCGATACGAAAAATGCTTCGAACTGCGAAGGAGCAAGATAAACTCCTCGTCTCAGCATTGCGTGAAAATAACGCGCATAGCGCTTTGTATCGCAGGACCGGGCCCCTTTGTAATCCTTCACGCGACGGCTGGTAAAAAAAAGCGACCCCATAGAGCCTACTCGCGTGCAGCAATAGTCAAGACCCAGATCATGGAGATTCTTTCGCGTCCCCTCTTCCAGCGCACGGCCCGACGCTTCAAGTCGGTCATAGAGAGTCGGGTCGTTCAGAATACGCGTCAATGCCGACCGGCCCGCCGCCATAGCAAGAGGATTGCCGGAAAGTGTTCCCGCCTGGTATACGGGGCCGGATGGGACAAGATGCTCCATAATGTCGCGCCGTCCGCCATACGCACCCGCAGGTAAGCCACCGCCCAGCACTTTCCCGAGCGTGGTCAAATCGGGAACCACTCCATAGCGCTCCTGAGCGCCTCCCCGCGCCACACGGAACCCGGTCATCACCTCATCGAAAACAAGCAGTATGCCCCGGTCCGTACATATATCCCGGAGCCCTTCGAGAAAACCCGGCTCGGGCGGGACACAGCCCATGTTTCCCGCTACGGGCTCCACGACGACACAGGCAATGTCGTCCCCGTGTGCGTCGGAAAGCCGGACTACGCTTTGCAGGTCATTGTACTTTGCCAGCATCGTATCCCGGATTGCCGAAAACGGCGCCCCGGGCGAATCGGGATACCCGAATGTGGTAGCGCCGCTGCCCGCTGCGGCAAGAAAGAAATCGGCATGGCCATGATAATTCCCCTCGAACTTGACAATCTTGTCGCGCCCGGTAAATCCGCGAGCAAGGCGCACTGCACTCATGGTCGCCTCGGTTCCGGAATTCACCATGCGGACCATCTCTATCGAAGGCACGATCTCCGAAACGATCTCGGCCATCTCGACCTCGAGGCGAGTGGGGGCGCCGAAAGACGTGGAAGATTTCGCTGCTTCCGCCACGGCTTCCACGATCGCCGGCTCCGCGTGACCGAAAAGCATGGGGCCCCATGATCCCACATAATCGATATAGCGGCGCCCGTCCTCATCCTCGACCCAGGCCCCCGAGGCGCTTCGCAAAAAGACAGGAGTCCCACCGACGGCCCCAAAAGCCCGGACCGGAGAATTTACGCCGCCCGGAATAACGCTCCGCGCCCTTTCGTATAACGCCGCACTGGTCTTGAACATCGGAACCTGCGAGACTGTCTCTTCAAAAAAGAGGATGCAATGGACAGAAAAACGCCCTTGCTTACGTGGGCGTTTCCGAAACCAAAGGTGTCGGCGAAGCAGACCCAGGCGCCACCCATCTCTGCGCTTCGGCAATCAGTTCGCATTGCCTGCATCGCGTACGCCGCTCCGACGGTCGAGAGGATGCCCGGACAGGGCATAGCGCATGGGCCTTACGCGAAACTTCATCGATCCCGGAAAGCAGATCGGGAGCATCGGTACGAGGTGGCTTCTTCAAAGCTTCCGGAAAGGTGAGCTGCGAGACCACGGCTTCTGCAAGGGCCTCCACAAAAAGAGGATGGCAATTCAGGCCCGACATGACCTCGAACTGATGTATGCCTGCATTTTCGGCCCGTTCGCGCAGATCCACATCCAGTTCGAAGGCCGTTTCTATATGATCGGTCACGAAGGCAATGGGCACCACGACAAGCGAAGCGACGCCTTCGGCGCCGAGCTCCTCGACTTTATCGATCGTGCTCGGCGTCAACCATTCCATAGGCCCCACTTTGCTTTGGAAGGAAACATGGTACGGGTGGTCGTATTTGCGGTGGGCCATGACCCGATCCACCGTCGAATGGATCAGGCAGCAATAGGGGTCCCGCCGTTCCTTCATTTCCCGCAACGGCGTACCATGCGCACTAAAAAGTAAACGGGTGCCCGTGCGCGCGGATCTGTGAAAACGCTGGAGCGCCTCGTCTATACGCTCGGAGACGGCCTGTATATACCTGGGGTGCGCCGCATATTCGAACACCGAGGTGGTCTCCCAGTCCGGAATCTCCCCCGCTTCCTTAAGCGCATGCCAGTACACAAGCGAGGCGCCCGTGGTCGTCTTGGAGTACTGCGGGTACAGTGGCAAAAGCACTACCTTGGTAACCCCGTCGCGTTGCATCTTCATAGCGGCTTCCTCACTTAAGGGATGCCAGTAACGCATGGCGGGATACGTTCTGAACACAACGCCTTCCGCCCGGCCATAATCCCGCATCAGGCGTTCTTCGAGCGCGCGCGCCTGCTCGCGAGTCAGACGGTTAATGGGAGATCCCCCTCCGATCGCGTCGTAATCCTTGCCTACAATCTTCGAACGCCGTCGGGAGATGAGACGGCACAGCCAGTGCCGCAGACGCCCGCCGACAGGGATATCGATAATGGCAGGATCCATGAAGAGGTTGTACAAAAACGGGGCAATGTCCTCCCCTTTCTCCGGACCGCCCAGGTTAAAGAGTACGACGCCCACCGTATCGCCCCGCTCGATCCTGAGCGAATCGGAAGAAAAGAACGCACTTGTCACAAGACGGCGGTCGTAGGAATATCCCTTCAGAAATTCTAGAGGCGTCATGGAGAAAGATACGGTACGGAAAAAGGGGCGCCATTTATTCGGATAAAATACCCTCGCGGTTTCGCCCGGACGTTGAAGTTTCCACTAACTCCGAAGGGGTCACTTCACGGCGCATCGCTTCCGGGCGGCAGGGAAAGCCAGTCCCTGGGTTGCAAAAACCACTGAAGGCGAGCCTCGGGCGTACCGGGATCGGGCGTCCAGTCGTACTCCCACCGTGCTACTGGCGGCATGCTCATCAGAATGCTTTCCGTCCGCCCGCCGGTATCTACGCCAAATTTCGTACCGCGATCGTAGAGCAGATTGAATTCGACATATCGCGCACGCCGAAACGCCTGAAATGTCCGTTCGCGTTCGCCATAGGGTTCCTGCTGTTGACGCGCCACAATGGGGACGTATGCATGCAGAAAGGCCTTGCCGGCTTCCTGCACAAACGCGAACGTTTCTTCCGGCGCCTCCCGCAAACCGTCGAAGAAGACGCCGCCGACACCACGCGCTTCTCCCCTATGCGGCAAATAGAAATACGTATCGCACCGTTTCCTGAACGCCTCGTAATCGGCCACATCGTGCGCATCGCACACATCTTTCCAGGTCCGGTGGAAATGCCGTACATCCTCCGGAACAGGATAGTACGGCGTCAGGTCGGCGCCTCCCCCGAACCATTGATCCACCGGGCGGGCAAGGTCATCGCCCAGCGCGAAATACCGAAAATTGGCGTGGACCGAAGGAACATGAGGATTCCTCGGATGGAAAACCAGAGAAATACCCGTAGCAAAAAAATGGCGCGTACCCCCCCCCGAGACATTCCCCAAGAGATCTGCAAGCACCTGTTCGGGCAGTTCTCCATGCACAACGGACGTATTGACGCCTGCCTTTTCGAACACGGCGCCCTCGGAAAGCACAGCCGACAAACCGCCCCCGCCACCAGGCCGCAACCACGCATCTTCCCGGAAAACGGCTTGCCCGTCCATTTCCTCGATCGCGTCGCGGATCGTACGCTGAAGCTCTTGTACGAAGGCTTGCATGCGTCCGCCGACGGTTTCCGGGTTATGAATGGGCGACATCGACATGAAAAAAAGATAGCCGTGGTCTTCCGTCAGGGTTCTGCCGGATACGCCGGGGTATCGGATGACGCAAGCATCTGTGCGATTTCCCGAGCGAACAACGTTCTCCAGGCCGGAGGAGGCGGCGTGCAAAACGTCATGCGCTCGTGCGTAATCGGATGCGCCACCGTGAGCCGGCAGGCATGCAACGCAAGGTTGCGCCCGTCCAGTTCCCGCACGGCGCCATACCGAAAATCCCCCAGGATCGGATGCCCCTCCGCCGAAAATTGTACGCGAATCTGGTGTTTTCGGCCTGTTTCCAGCCGTACCGACAGGAGGCTCAGATCGTCCCGCACGCCGAGCGACCGCCACCGGAGCCGGGCTTCCTTGCCTGAAACATCTCCGGCGGGCACAATGCGCACGCCGCTCCGCGCACTGGCTGCAAGGGTATGCCGGAGCGTACCGCCCCCGGTGCAAGCGCCTTCCACCAACGCGAGATACTCCTTTTCGGGGATCCGCTTCCGGAACTGATCCGAAAGACGAGCCGCCGCTTTCGAGGTACGGGCCAATACGACAACCCCCGAGGCGGGGCGATCAAGACGATGTACGAGGCCGAGAAAGGCCTGCCCTTTCTTCTTAAAAGTTTCCTTGAGATACCGCTTTCCGAGGCGGAGAAGGTCCGGATCGTTCGTTTCGTCCTGCTGCACAAGCATTCCGGGCGGCTTGTTTACCACCAGAAGGTGGTTGTCCATGTACAGGATGTGGAGATCCGGCCGGTTTGGGTCGACCAGGTCCGGACCGCATATATTCGCATCGGATGCGTTCATTCCGGGGCGCGCATCGTTTCGGAAAATTCATGCACGGCGTCCACGAAAATGCGGGCATGCGCCGGGTCGTGGTTGGGGTGCATGCCATGGCCCAGGTTCGCGATATGGCGCCGGGGACCGAATGCCTCCAGCATGCGACGTACTTCGGCGCGAATCGTACTGGGTTTCGCGAAAAGGACGGCAGGATCGAGATTGCCCTGCAATGTTTTATGGCCGGTCTTTTTTCGGGCCGCTACAGGATCCATCGTCCAGTCCAGCCCGATCACATCGTACTCCGTATCGGCCAGGGCCTTCAGGGCATGGTGCGCGCCGCGGGCAAATACGATACACGGCGCCTCGGGATGCGCCTGTTTGAAACGATGCGCCAGATCGCGCAAATAAGGAAGCGAAAACGTGGCGAATTCTCTGGGACCAAGAAGACCTGCCCACGAATCGAACACCTGCACAACCTGCGCCCCTGCCTCAACCTGCCGGATCAGATAGTCCGCAAGAATATCGGTCAGGCAACGCAAGAGTTCATGCGCCGCCAGGGGATATCTGTGCAGCCAGGAACGCGCCTGGGCGAATTGTTTGCTTCCTGCCCCTTCGACCATGTAGGCCATAAGCGTCCACGGGCCGCCGCAGAAACCGATGAGCGGGACACGGCCGGCAAGGGCGCGCCGCACTGCGGTCAACGCATCGAACACGTAGCCCAGTTCAGTCGATACGTCGGGCGTCAGCAGGCGATCCAGGTCGTCCGGCTGGCGCAGCGGTTCGGGAAACACGGGCCCCTCCCCCTTCTCCATACGAACCTCCATACCCATGGCCTGGGGCACCACGAGAATGTCGGAGAAAATGATCGCCGCGTCCAGATCGAACCGTTCGATCGGCTGCAATGTGACCTCGGCGGCCAGGGCAGGAGTGCGGCACACCTTGAAAAACGACTCTCCGGCGCGCAACGCGCGGTATTCGGGAAGATAGCGCCCGGCCTGGCGCATCATCCATACGGGGGTGCGCGGCGTGTCTTCCCCGCGGGCAGCGCGCAGAAGAAGATCGTTTTGCAGAGGGGGGAAATCGTACATGGTTCGAAAGAAAGTGTCCGGGCCCCGGATGTTCCGTATGCAAGCGGCTCCGACATATATTTCCGAACATTTTCAAATCGGCTCCGTTCGCTGACGTGCCCGCATCGGGTAGTGAAGACCCCAACTTCTGTCCGCAGTTCTCAATGCCCCCCCTGCGTCGCCTGTCCCGCAACGAACCGCTGCGCAAAGGCCTTCATCTGCTGGCGCTGGTCATCCCGGCGGGTATTTATATTCTCGATAAGCCGCTTGCGCTTTTTGTACTGCTGCCCCTGTCGCTTGTCGCCATAGGCGCCGATGCGTTGCGCACGAGGTCGGAAAAGTTTGCGCGCTTCATTGCCCGTTTCTTCGGATATATGATGCGCCCCGCCGAAGTACCGGCTATAGGCGAACACGTTGTCATAAACGGCGCCACATGGGTGGTCGTCTCCGCCACCTTACTTACCCTCCTCTTCCCTGTCGATGTGGTGGTCCCGGGATTTGCTTCCTTCATGGTTGCGGACGCCGCCGCCGCCATCACGGGAATACGGTACGGACGCACGCCATGGCCGGGAACGCATCGCACGCTGGAAGGATCGATCGCCTTCGTAGTCATAGCATGGGCCGTCCTCTTGCCGTTCGGACATATCCCTGCAGGAACAGCTGCGCTGGCTGCCCTTGCAGGCGCTATCGTCGAAGCGCCGAAGCTGCCCGTAAACGATAATATCCGAGTGCCGTTTGCGATGACGGTGGTGTTGTGGGCGGCGTTGGGATAAAGGTATCCTGCGAATGAGCAAAAGTCCGATGACTTGCGCCATAAGCAAGCGCGCTGCCCATAGCGGATGACCGGGAAAAGCCGGGAAAATATTTTACGGAGAACGGGAAAATACTCTTGCCAATACCTTTATGAACCGTTAACTTGTATGACATGTTATAAATCAGGGATGCCTTAAGAACACATACCGCCGGCGTAACCCGATGTCATCTCTTCATAGCCTCTGGAAACTTCTGTTCGCCGGTATTCTGGGTCTTGCGGTAGCCCTCCCGGTTGCCGCTCAGACCGGAAAAATTACAGGCGTCGTTACGGAAGCGGATACGGGCGCGCCGATGCCCAACGTAAATGTGGTTATCGACGGAACCACGCGCGGCGCCTCCACCGACGGAGATGGACGTTACTTTATCCTCAATATCGAGCCAGGCACCTATAATCTCGTTACGTCCTTCATTGGCTTTCAGGCAGTAACGCAAACAGGGGTCGTCGTCAATATCAACCGCACGACGACCGTGAATTTCGCGCTTGAGGCAACCACCATCGAGGGAGATGAGGTGATAATCATCGCCGAGCGTCCCGACGTGGAAATGGATCAGACGGCAACGCTGGAGATTGTCCGACCCGAAGATGTGGAGCAAATTGCAGGCGTAACAGATCTGGGGGACGTATTGGGTCTACAGGCCGAGGTGAATGACGGCCACTTCCGAGGAGGACGATCAAACGAGGAACTGTATGTGCTGGCCGGGATGGGTATCGTCAACCCGCTTCACTCTTCCCGCTCCTTCACTCCCATGATGAGCGCGATCGAGGAGATCGAAGTCATCACAAGCGGGTTTTCTGCCGAGTACGGCAACGCCATGAGCGGCGTCATCAACATCTCTACCAAGGAGGGCGGATCCGTATGGAGAAGCCGCAGCGAATTTCGCACTCGCGTCCCCAACTACAAGCATTTTGGCGGCAGCGTATACGACCCGGCGACGAATCCCTATATCCGCCTACTGAACAATCTGGAGTGGTGGAAAACCCCGGACCCGGAGAACGACGATCGCCCCCGATGGCAGGGTGCGGTCGGACGTGGTTTCGGATCCAGGGTAGACCCTGATGCGGGAGCACAGCTGGCTTACGATCTATGGCGGCAGACGCACCGCGACATCGGGTACGAATATGACAACCAGTGGGACGCCCTTGTGGATTTCACTACCGGCGGCCCGCTTTCGAGCAAAAGCAGGATGTTCATTGCAACGCAAATCCACCGTGTCTGGCCCATGCTGCCCGCCCCGGAGCCGAACCGGCAGTATCAGGTCATGGGCAACTACGTGTACAAACCGACCCCGGGAATCAAGTTCAAGATCAACGGGCTGTATGGCAATGCCTACCAGCAGGAACTCAGTTATTCCTCGGGAGGATTCTATAGGTGGGTCTACGATCGGGTGATAGGGGCGAATAAGGTCCTCGATCGTTCGGCAGGTCTGGGAATGAATTTCTCTCAGATCGTCAGTGACCGCACATTCTATGAGGTGAACCTCAATGGAATGCATACCCGCCTGAAAGAAGGGGTGGATGTGATCGATCCGGATCGCTTTCGGGACGACATCTATGATCGTGCCGTCTGGGAGCGGCTGTACTGGGATGACGGTTTCCGTACCGGCGTCATGGACGACGACTTCTTCGATGAAAACTCATGGACCTGGTCGCTGACAGGATCCATCACCAGTCAGGTCACCAACAACCATCAGATCAAGGCGGGCATACAAAACAACCTGTACGACATCAACGTAGAGAATCGCCTGAACCATTCCTCCCGCTCCAGTGCGGTGCGCGAATTTTATGCCGCCAAACCCTATGAAGGCGCGGTATACGTGCAGGACAAGATGGAATTCCAGGGGATGATCGCCAACCTTGGGCTGCGCCTGGACTTTTACGATCAGAACGTACAGTACTATCAGGATACGTTCTCCCCGTTTCGCGATGCGGACAACCCCGCTTTGATCAACGAGGAATCGGCGGCAAAGGCAGAGACCCCCCTGGTCGCGCGGCTACAACCGAGATTGGGCTTTTCGTTTCCAATCAATGAACGGGCGGTCTTTCACCTGAACTACGGCAACTACCTCAAGCGGCCCGGCCTGCAGCATTTGATCGGCCAGCGCACCACCCTGTTCAATGAAAATCTGGGAACCGCTGAGCCCCGGCGGTTGGGCAATCCCCGTCTGGAACCGGAGGAAACAAAAAGTTACGACGTGGGACTCGTATTCGGGCTGGCCAAGGGTTTTACGCTGGACCTGAGCGGGTACTATAAAGACGTCAAGAACCTTATTCAGCGGGTCGTTTACATTGACGCCAACGATAACCTGTACGAGACCACCGGAAACCGGGACTACGCCGATGTCCGGGGATTCAGCCTGCGATTGAACAAAAGACAAGGATTCCTGTCGGGTTCCGTACGCTATCACTTCTCCGTCGCCACGGGCAAAAACTCCTCGCCAACGGGGCGCAGCCCGATTATTGACGAGAATAACGACCAGACACAAGCGCCTTCCACGCGGGATATTTTACTCAATTACGACCGCCGCCATGCCCTGATACTCATCGTCGGATTGAACACGCCCGATGTATGGGGACCAGGCTTCGGCAGAATACATCCGCTCGGGGGAATCCGAATCAACATACTCCATAACAGCCGGAGCGGGCGCCCCTACACGCCCAGCGAACTCCTCGGCGATAATTACGCCAAGCTGAATACGGAACGAACCCCGGGAGAGCACAACACCGATCTCAAGGTCACAAAGACCCTCCGCGTGTCGCAACAGGGAACACGTCTTTCTGTCTTCGCCGAGGTGTTTAATCTCTTCAACGTAAGGGTGTATAACTACAATCGGGTCTTTCTTGACTCCGAGACGCTACGGCGGTACGAGGACGGGGACGACATTGAATACGCACTGCCGGATAGCAACAATCCCAACCTTGCCGCCCTGCAGACCTTCCGCATTTACAGCAACCCGCCCCGTTCCATTCGCCTGGGGGTGGTCGTGGACCTGTGAAAAAGATCGAACGAAGAAAAATATCCGCCATGACGGTACGCGCCACCGCGCTTGTTGCGTTGCCGTTCCTGTTGTGTACAGGCACGGTCGAGGGGCAACAACTCCGTGAGTCGCGTGTGCACAAGCGCGGAATGCTGCATGAGACCGTCTATAACACCGGCGAAATCGGGCGAAGGTGGCACTACCGCGACCACGATATCACGTTGGAACCGCTGATGGAGTGGCCCGGCAACTCCGCCACCAACATCGACGGACTTCAGTACAGCGGACAGCATAACATCATAGGAGGGGGTATTTCCATCGCCGCCTCTTATAAAGACGCCAATCCGTTCGATCTTACGGAGCGGTTATACTCGTTTGGCGGGTCTTCCGGTCAACACATTCCGATCACCGTGGCAGGCGTCTATTCGTTTCCCATCTCCATCGAGCGGATCGAGAATTATCCCTTGCTCGACGACGGCACGCTCAACCCGAACTACGATCCGGATGAGGCGGAAGAGATCATCGTGTCCCAATGGGCGACAAACACCGGCATCACCGTGACCCGCACCACGCGAGCCTGGAGCTACCCGGACTACGACGATCTGATCATTTTCGAATATACTTTCGAAAACACGGGGGACACGGACGGGGACGGCGTAGCGAATACCGACGAGACGCTATATGAGGTTCTTATCGGCTTTCACTACGGGGTAGCCCCTTCGATGTTAGGCTTCCAGCGATGGTACGGGACGTGGGAATACGATTTCATGTATAAAAACGATCTGTTCGGATATTTCGATCGCCATCGCTGGCTGCGCTATGTCGTCAACAACGGCAATGGTCTGGACACCGATTTTTCCGATGGCGGCAAGCCGGAACCGAAGTATTTCTCGACATTCGCCAGTTCGGGCGACCAAGGAGGAGGACTGATGTCGCCTCAGGTTCCCGGTATCCAGATGTTGTTCTACGACAGAAACCACCTCGCCAAACGGGGCGAAACGTTCGCCCTCGATCCCCGTGTTTCCAACGATCGGATGATCACCGCGGACAGTACGCTCAAGCAACCGTTCATGAACAAGGTGGAGAGCGGGAATTCGCGGGAAGACAAAATGATACCCAAGCTGGTGCCGTATACCCGTTGGAGCGGCACCTACACCCCATACCGGGAAACGGTCTTTCCGCCTCCGCCCGGAACGGAAGACTCGGATTCACTACGCTGGACCGGGCGGGGCGCATACAATTTCCGCCAGTCGTATAAAGCGGTCGGTCACCATATCGTTTTCGGTCCCTACATCCTGGAACAGGGAGAGAAAATCGAGTTCTCTTACGCGGAAGTGGTCGGGTACGGCGCCACGGAAGATCCCAACGATTGGGACGAAGGCGGCGGGCTGGGCGAGGTGATCGACGAGCAACTGCCCTGGCATCTGGTCCCGCGATGGAACGACGTAGTGAAAGATCCTGCCTCGGGACAGGTTCTTACGCAAAATTACCTCGGCGACTACGGCTATCCCGACTATGTGAATTCCGACGTACGAACGGTGAAGGACGTCGCGGACATGGCCTACAATGCCTATACGGGCAAGCCTCCCGTTCTTCCGCTCTGGCCCGAGGACAACGCTCCGGACGGGCTGTACCAGATCCCCACGCCGCCCCCCGCCCCCATCACTGTCATAAGCAACAACGAATTCGCGCACTCGGTGATTCGATGGGGACGCGCGCAAGAGGAATTCACGCATCCCCGCCTGACGGGTCCTCCGGCGACGTACCATGTATATAAATCGAGTGCCGCTATCGGGCCGTGGACGCTTCTGGCCGAAGTGCCGGTAGGCAGTGCGCAGTATCTCGTGGATGGAGATATGTACGAGGTCATAGACGACGAAACGATTGTCGGGGAATCGCAGTGGTATTCTGTAACATCGGTGGATGCGGCAGGCAACGTCAGCGGAAGAACAAACCTCACGCAATCCACGGCCGGACTCGGACCTGCCGTAGAACTCACCGAGGTCCATGCGGTGCCGAACCCATTCTATCTGAACAGCGGCTTTACCGGCGGCGGAACGGGAAACAACTCGCCAGGGCAGCAAATCGGCTTCTATGGACTTCCAGAGCAAGCCACCATCGAGATCTATTCGTACAGCGGGCAGCTTGTGCAAACGATCGAACATGATGCGGCGCAATATTCCACCCCCTGGTTTCAGGTGACTCGGAACGATCAGGAGATCGCTTCCGGGGTGTATTTCTTCGTCGTACACGCATCGGACGGACAGACATACCGGGGCAAATTCGTGGTCATCAAATGAGCGCCATCGCAAAAATAGTCTTTCGATGCAGCATCGTGCTCCTGCTCTTGCTGCCGGCGACGACGGGCTGGGCCCAAAAGGTAGGTACGTCCTCCATGCAGTTTTTGAAAGTGGCCCCTAACGCCCATGCGGCGGGTCTCGGTACGGCCTATGTGGCTTTGGGCGCCGGGGCGGACGCGCTCTACTGGAATCCGGCGGGCCTGGCTCGCGCAGCCGGGCACACCCTCTCCCTTGACAGGGTGGACTGGTTCCTCGATGCAGCCCACTACGCAGTGGCTTACGGCGGTTCTCTGGGCCGATTCGGACACCTGGGCTTCCACTTCTATTTCGCGGACATGGGCGATTTCCAGGAAACCCGGGTGGATCACCTCGGCTTCGTGGATCGAAATGGAACACAGGTCTATAACCCCGGCCTTACCGGGCAGTCGTTTTCCCCTAAAAGCTGGATATCCGGTCTTACGTATGCCCGCAACTTTACCGACCGCTTCTCGGCAGGCCTCACCGCAAAACTTGCGCGGGAAGACCTCTGGCTCTCTTCAAGCCAGGTGCTGTTGTTTGACTTTGGAATGAACTATGAAACGGGCTTTCGCTCGCTGCGCGTCGGGGCGTCCGTCATAAACTTCGGATCGCCTGTCTCTTTTGAAGAAGAGGATTACCCTGCGCCTTTGCTGTTCCGCATTGGCGCGGCCATGGACATGATCGGCGCAAACGGATTGTTCGCCCGTTCCGGAATTGGTCGTCTTACCACCACCTTCGACCTCATCCAGCCCAATGACTACGATCAGCAATGGGCGACCGGTCTTGAATATGTGTTTCTCGAGCGGTTCATGCTCCGCGGGGGCTACCAGCACAATTTCGACACGGCCTCGCTAAGTTTTGGAGGAGGACTGCAACAATCCATCGGATCCTTTGAGTTAGGCCTTGATTATTCCTACAGCGACATGAGCGATGCTTTCGGAGGCGTCCATCGCCTCGGCCTTTCTTTCTCCGTCGAGTAATACAGGGTCATGCGTATCCGGCTCCTTTTGCTGAATCTCCTGCTTATCCCGGCCGTCCAGGCTCAGGGGGTCATGCAGCCGCTCACGATACAAGGCATACAGCAACAGGACCCTGTGGCGGTACGGGCGCGCGCCATGGGCGGGGCGTTCGCGGCTTCCGGCGGCGGCAGCCCGGAAGCCATGTTGCTGAATCCGGCAGGGTTGACCAGTATATCGCGTCCTGCCCTTTCTGTCGCCGGGGCATGGCAGTCCCGTAATTGGGCGGAAACGCAACACTGGAATCCCAATCGGTACTATGCCGGCATATCGCTTTACTTTTCCGATCCCGAAACGTATCGCTCCGACGCCCTTTCCGTGCCCGACTGGTCTCACGCCCAGGACACATTCTACCCTGCCTTTGCAGGGGGCGTTTTCCCGTTCTCTATAGGCAACCGCACGGTTACTGTTGGTATAGCCTGGCGCCTCGTTGCCGATCTGAGCGATTACGACAGGAACGACAACGTACTCGATCCCTACATTGGCCAATTTCGCCCGGTCCCGGTCGACCGCCCTAATCCGGGCGAAGAGATAGAAGTAGTCTGGTCGTCTTTCGAACGGCAACGGGAAGGCGCGATCCGGGCTCTGTCGCCTGTTGTGGCGTTACAAATCCTGCCGCGTGTTCATCTTGGGCTTCGTTTTTCCTACTGGAAAGGTAGTTCGGACGATATCCAGCACCACAGCAGCCGGGGACAATTCCTCCTCCGCGAGGATGCCCACGATTACTCGTTCACTACGCTGGACGGCTCCATCCGATGGAACGGGTCCTCGGATTACAGCGGCTGGACAGCGGCCGGGGGCTTACACTGGGAAACGGACGTACTGGGCCTCGGCGTGCTGTACCAACTGCCCATTCAGCTTACACGCAGCGTTAGTTATGACGGAATCCACGTAGACCTCGATGGGCGCTCCTCGAATCACACGGTCGAGGAAGAGGAAGAAATCACATTACCGTTCCGGTTCACTGCCGGAGCAGCGTTCCGGCCAGCTGCAAACCTCATGCTGACGGTGGATTATTTCATACACCATTACGAAGAACTTGAAGTACAGGCGCTTGCAGGAAATGGACTATTTCGTCAGGGAGCATTAACGGATCCAGGAAGTCTTGCGGACGCCTGGCTCGATTGGGGAACCATCCGGGGAGTGCGGCTGGGCCTGGAGTGGGAATTGCGGGAACACTGGTTTATCCGGGCCGGATTCCGGCAGGATCCGCAGCCCTTCCTGATCGAAGGATTCGGCCTGCTGGGACAAACGGCGCGCGGAAACGCTTTCAGCGCCGGCCTCGGGTTGCCCATCGGCCCGGTCACCTTCGACCTGACGTATGATGTGCAACGTCTGTTGTATCAGGATCGCTGGGAATCCAACGTGGACTACAATCGCATTCGCAAGAACAGCCTGTTCTTCGGCGCAACGTACCGGTTTTGAAAAAGCCTGTACGTGGGGGATGCCGGCAAATTGCGGACTTAAGGATACCCTGATTAAATCCGCAAAGATTCAGAGGCTGAAAGGGGTGCGCTGGCAAGGAATGACGAAGCAATGTGGCAGGCCCCACATAATGAGGAATGACACGGCCAGCGTGCCCCTCTCTGCCTCCCGAAGGGCGCTTCAGGTTCGCAAGTTACAGGATATCATGATTTTATCATCGGAATCAGCGGGAATTATGCGAATTCGGGGCGTTGCGAACGTGAAGCGCTGAACGAAGTGGTTTTGATCAGAGTATCCTTAATCAGAGTATCCTTACGTCGGACGCATCGCCTGCATGAAACGCCTCGGATGCTTTTTGCCCTTCCTCTTCCCCGCCTTGCTTTGGGCGCAGCATCCGAAGTACGATACGTACAACGGTTTCGCAGTGGACGCCACCCCCGTGCTTCCAGCAAGCGAAGTACATCCTTCGCTGTATTTCACTGCGAGCGACATTCCCGTCCTCCGCGCGCGAAAAACGGAAACCTCGTCCCGATACTATACGCTGTGGGTGCGCTTCAGGGCCGATGCGCTCAAGTACATTACGAAAAACGCCGGAGACCTTGATGAGAACGACCGCCCGCGCGCCGCAAAAACCCTTGCATTCTGGTGGCTCATCGAAGAAGACGAACAGGCGCTTCAAAAGGCCATCGAGATGCTTCTGTTGGCCTACGAAGGCGTTCCCCAGACGGGAGAGAAACCGTACGACGAGATTTACCGCGCAACCTGGTTGCAGAACTACGCCGCCGCCTACGACTGGGTGTTCGACCGGCTGAACGCGGAGCAAAACACCGAAATCCGCCGCCGCATTGCCGAAGAGGTTCAGTATCTGCGCGACAACCTGACAGAAGGAGCCCGGCTGGCCCCGCGCCCGCACAACCATCGCTCCAAGCCCGCCTGGGCCATTGGTACCGCCGCGCTTGCCCTGACCGACCACCCGCACGCCGAAGACTGGCTCCGGTACGCGCTCGAAGCCGCCAACTCCGTCACCCGCTATCAGTTCAGCGCCGACGGCATCTACCGGGAAGGAGGGCACTACTGGATGTATAATGCCGTGAATTTCATTCCCTTTCTGTGGCACTACAAAAATGTTTCCGGCGTCAACCTGTTCGAGGACTACAAACCGGTGTTCGAGTGGCCCATCAAAATACGCACCGGGCGGGGATGGATTCCCAATATGGAAGATTCCTATATCAAGCCCGCGCCTACGCACATGGTGGCGGCGGCGTACCATGGAAGTCCAACCGATCTTAACCCCAACGCCGACTTCGCCGCCCTGTCTCAGTGGAATTACGAAAACACCCACATCTTCAACGAGGACTACACCGGGGCTACCGTAGACGTAACCTGGGAAATCGACGAATACATCCTTTTTGACGACAGTATTCCATCGGCCCCGCCTACGGTCTCGCCCACGCAGTTTCTCCAAACCGGACAGATCGTTTTCCGTAACCAGTGGACAAGCAGCCCGAACGACCGCTATCTCCTCTTCCACGGCGTCGCCGAGGCAGACAACCATAATCACCCCGACCAACTCTCCTTCTTTCTCGGCGGGAATGACGCTCTCCTCGCCCCCGACGCCGGCTACGGCCCGAACGGTTTCTCGGACAACCGGCGCGGTTCGTGGTACACCACCGCAAAGGCGCACAATATCGTCACCGCGGACGGGTTTCCGCCGTTTACCGACAGTCTGTTCTATCAGCCGTACGTGTACAATGTCACTCCCCTCACCCATCACTATATCAATTCGTCCTTTTTCGACTTTGCAGAAAAACAAAGCGGGTACCTCCGTCCGAACGACGCCAATCTTTTTCGCATCGTCGGTTTTGTCGGAGAGGACTATTTCGTTGTGGCGGATCTGCTGACGGGCGATGAATCTCATACGTATCGTTCCTACCTGCACGGACGCGGCAGATTCGATCGCAGCGGGCATCATGCCTCATGGCAACCCTTCGCCAACCGATACGGCGAAGACGCCCGCCTGGACGCCTTCTTCTTTCCAACGACCGCATCCGTGACCAATACCACCGGATATATCAGCCTGTTCAAGGACGAACGGTTCGAACAGTACGTCGAGGTCACGCAAACGGGACAAAACGCTGCATTCCTCCAACTCTTGTTACCAGGCCCCCAGAACGGGCCCGAACCTGCGGCCATCGATCTGAGCACGGACGCATACGTTGCAGCCTCCCTCGAAAAAAACAACACGGCCGATGTTTTCCTGCTCCAGCATGAACCGGCAGAACAGACGCTCGCCGCCTTTACAACAGACGCCGCCTTTGCGTGGTTGCGCACCACCGACGGCCATCTTTCGCACTTTGCATTCCGGGACGCCACCATGTTCCGCAGCGGCGCATTAGCGTTAACGGCGGAACAGCCTGCAACGCTTGCGCTGGATATCGGGACGCCGGGCTTGCTCGTCATCGAACCGAGCCAAACGACGCAAGCGTTTCGGCTGGAGGTCTCCTGGCCGGAAGCCGCCAATGTAACCGAGGTCAGGGTGCGCGGGGCGACTGTCCCGTTCGACAGGAACGAGGACCGGATCTCGCTCACGATCGGAACGCACGTGTTGGGATTGCAAAACGAACTGCCTGCTTCGCCCGGTTTAGAGGTACACAACTATCCTAACCCGTTCCGCGACGCCACATCGTTCGTCATAGAACTAAAAAAACCCGGTACATACAGAATGGACGTGTTCAATCTGCTGGGCCAGAAAGTGCTTACCCTTGCCGAAGGAAGCGGTGCACCGGGCAAGCAGCAAGTGCATTGGGACGGTCGCGGTTCGGATGGCGCGCACGTTCCGGCCGGCGTATACCTGGTGCGACTGACCCATTCCGAAAAGCATATCGTCGTACGAAAAGTCGTGCGCGTGCAGTAAAAGCGTAATAAAAACGTATAGCGTCTTGTAATTAAAACCCTTGTGGTTTAGTTTGCTCTTTCAACTTGTCATACAACATACATATTATCATGATATGTCTCATATGTCCGCATGGGCATATGCATATCAGGCGCCGGTACGAGCGCATCCCCGTCGTTATCGAAAACACTCAGCACAAAACGCCATGAACCGACTTGCTACGTATTTCCAGACGTTTGCAGCCATCTTCACGCTTGCGCTATGGGCTTCTTCGCCCGCTCTGGCCCAGGTCGAAATCGAGGTTGCAGCGGGGGACAGCACTATTCTCGCGGCCGTTTCCCAAGCGAACCCCGGGGACATACTCGTGCTCACTACCGACGGCGGGCTATACACAAACCCCGACGAAATCAAACCGGACTTTCCCCTGACGATCAAGGCCGCGGACGGCCTGACGAATCGTCCCGTGCTGCAGAACACCGGCGGCGACAGCACGAAGGACATTATCCGGCTGTACAGCGACCTCACCCTTATCGGGCTGGAACTCGACGGACTCAACGAAGCGAAATACGGTATCCGCACCGGCTCAGGGAGCGGGGACGCCGCCAACGTGAAGCAAGGCTACGTGCTGAAAATCATAGACTGCTATTTCCACGATATCGTCAGCGGCGCCGACGGCAACGCCTTCCGCGCCTACGGGAGTACGATGGCCGATTCCATCATTGTACGCAACAGTCTGTTCGAAAATATGGGGAAGGAAGGCGTCCGGGTGCGTGACGAAGACAGCGACCGGCGCGGCTTCGGCTTCTTCAACGTGAATTACTTCGAGGTATCGCACTCCACCTTCTGGGATATCAAGAACGACGCCATCAGCGTCTACGGCGGAGACGAAGATCCGAATACGCCCGGGCCGGAAGTACTCATTGACCATGTGACAATCCACAACGCCGGACATTACGTCATCAACCTGAAAGATGTGGAAGACGCCCAGGTGACCAATTCTATTCTGGTCGGAAACTACGATATCGTCAATGCAACCGGCGCATCGTCGTTTGGAGCGCCTTGGCTTGTGACCGGTGCGCGCATCGCCTACACCGACACGCTCAATGTCAGCGACGATGGCGTCTGGACATTCGCCTCGGGCTCCCCGGAAGACCGGCGAAACCCCACGGTTGAATCCCTCTACGCGGTCGATCCCATGTTTGCCGATCCGGACAACGGAGACTTCACGCTCTCCAGCGCTTCGCCCCTCATCGGCGCGGGCGAAGACGGTTCGGACCTGGGCGACATGCGCTGGTGGCCTTCCGGAGGCGGTGGCGGCGGCGCCGTACACCAGGTGGCGGCCGGCCAGAATACGCTGATGGAGGCCGTGGAGGCCGCTGCGGCAGGCGACATCATCGAACTCACCGATAGCGGCGGGGAATACCTCAATGACGACCAGATCAACATCGAAGTCCCCCTTACGGTCCGGGCTGCTTACGGTCTGGCCGATAAACCGGTCATCAAAAACAATGAACCGGACGAGAGTACGCGTGTCGTCTTTCGCATCTACGACGATTTCACGCTTCATGGCGTAGAAATCGACGGACAGGCCGGGACGGATTTCAATGCGAAATACCTCCTGCGTATCGACGGCGATGATGTCGTGGATGGCATGAACCTGAAGGTGTACGACAGCTTCCTGCATGACGTGGTGGCAGGCAGCGACGGCAACTTCCTCCGTCAATACGCAGGAACGCTTGCCGATTCCGTCATTTTCCGGAACGTGGTGCTGGACAACAGCGGCAAGGAAGGTCTCCGGATCAAGGACGAGTCCAGCGACAACAAGGCGCTGGGAATTCACAACGTCAATTATTTCGAGGTCTCGAATTCGACTATTTCGAACACGAAAGCCGACGGCATTTACGTGGATGGCGGCGACGAAGACGAGAGCACGCCGGAGCCGGAATTCAAAGTGGACGGCCTGACCTGTTACAACTGCGGCTCCGGCAACGGACGCGCGATCTTTCCCCGCAACATCCTCAATGCGACGATCACCAACAGCATCCTCGCCCATAGCAACGTGGATACGGAAGGCTCGGTCCTGATCGAGGGCAATTCGAGCATTACCCATTCGAACCTGTTCGAAGTATCCCCCATCATACTGTCCAGCGGGGCCACGCAGCACAATATCCTCAATCTGGATCCCACGTTCGCAGACCCGGCCAACCTGGACTTTACGCTCGGCCACAGAATTCTGCAGGAAGCGGGCTGGGGCGACCCGCGTTGGACCATGGGACCCGTTTCGAGCGAGGACGAGATCGTTTTGCCCACGCAGATGACTTTGGGACAGAACTATCCCAATCCTTTCTATGGGCAGACCGCCATACCCTATCAAATCGATGAGCCAGGTATGGCTACGCTGGAGGTCTTCGATATGCTGGGACGCCAGATAACCAGCGTTGCGAACACGCACGCTGCGCCGGGCGAGTATATCGTAGACCTCTCGCTCGAAGGCTACGCGGCAGGTCTGTATGTGTACCGGCTTCGCGTGGACGATCAGGTGCAACACCGCACACTCACATTACTGAAATAGGACAACGGGCAGGAAGCGAGAGGATGGTTTCCTCTTCCCCCTCGTTTCCTGCCCCAAACCCCCTTCAGACGCTTGTCCATCTTCCGGTTGGCCTGTCTGGCCACCGCATCGATTCTTCCTGTCCTGTGGTGGACGCTCCCGGCGTTCGCACAGCAAGAACGGTTTGTCCGCACCCCGACGGAGCTTGCTCAAGCCATCTCGAACTCGGATCCGGGCGACGCCATTGTGATGGCGAACGGGGTGTGGACGGATACGCAAATCGCATTCTACGCCGAGGGCGCCCCAGGCGACACCATCACGTTACGGGCGGAAACCCCGGGAAAGGTCATCCTGAACGGGCGGTCCACCTTGCGCATCGCCGGCGACTACCTGAAGGTGGATGGACTGTGGTTCGACCGGGGAGCGCTCACAGACGGGCACATTATCCAATTCAGGCGTTCGTCTTCACGCCTCGCGAACCATAGCCGGCTTACCAATTGCGCCATCACGGATTATAACCCGCCAAACAGGCTGACGGAGTACAAATGGGTCTCCATCTACGGCACGCACAACAGGGTGGACCATTGTTATTTCGCCGGAAAAACCCATGACGGGGCCACGGTCGTCGTCTGGCTGCGCGACCCCCCAAACGATACGCCCTCATATCACCGGGTGGATCAAAACCACTTCGGCCATCGCCCGGATCTGGGCAAAAACGGGGGAGAAACCCTCCGTATCGGAACGAGCAGCCGCTCGATGCAAAATTCCTTTGTAACGGTCGAACGCAACCTCTTCGAGGAGTGCGATGGCGAGATCGAAATCATCTCCAACAAAAGCGGACAAAACACGTTTCGCTACAACACCTTCCGTCGCTCGGCAGGCACGTTGACGCTACGCCACGGAAACGAGGCCCATGTATACGGTAACTTCTTTTTTGGGGAGGGCAAATCCCAAACGGGCGGGGTTCGGATTATCGGAGAGCGGCACGAAGTATACAACAACTATTTCCAGGATCTGACCGGCACGGGCTACCGCGCCACGCTGGCGGTTGTGAATGGGGTGGAAAATTCGCCGCTCAACCGCTATTTCCAGGTCAAGGATGCAATCGTCGCCTTCAATACATTCGTCAATACGGAGGAAACGTTCGTCATCGGGGCAGGAAAAAGCAACGAACAGTCGCTACCCCCGGAGAACCTGACCATTGCCAGCAACCTTGTGGAGACATCGATGGGGCCGATTCTCGAATACGAAGACACCCCTGTCAACATCTCCTACGCCACGAATATCATGCATGGGAGCACACTGGGCATTGAGCAGCCCGACGGTATTTCCACCGTGGACCCCCAGTTGACGCAAAGCGGGTTATTGTGGCGGCCTTCCGCCTCCTCCCCCGCCCTCAATGCCGCCGCAGCCCTCGCCTTCGCCACCACCGACATGGACGGTCAGGCGCGGGACGCCACCCCCGATATCGGCGCCGATGAACAGGCAGCCTCGCCCATAACAAATCGTCCGTTGACGGAAGCCGACGTAGGCCCCTCGTTCCTCAGTATCGTCCTGTCGGTGGAATCCCCTCCGAAGGAACTACCTTCCACCAGCGTAACGATCACGAACGCACCGAACCCGTTTAACGCCCGCACCCATGTATCCTTTACGCTTGCGGAATCCGGTCATGTACGACTTGTCGTGTACGATATACTGGGACGGGAAGTGACCAGCTTGCTCGATGCGCTCCGAACGCAGGGCGAGCACCGCGTGATTTTTGAAGCCTCGGGCCTTCCGGCCGGACTGTACATGGTCAGACTGAACGTAAACGATCAGCAGCAGACACACATGCTCATCCGGCAATGAGGGTATCGTTCCTCATAGCGCTTTGCTGGTTCGCTGCGCTGCCCGCCATGGGAGACGATACCCTTGTTCGGTCGGTGGATGCATTCCACAGCGCCGTGGAGACGGCACAGCCAGGCGATACCATCCTTCTGGCCAATGGCGTCTGGCGGGATGCCCACCTCGACTTCGATGCGGACGGCATGGAGGGAGACACCATTACCGTCAGGGCGGAAACTCCGGGACAGGTGATCCTGACAGGAACATCCAGGCTCCGCATCGGAGGTAGCTACCTGAAAGTGGAGGGATTATGGTTTCACCGGGGCGCTCTCGAGGGGGGACATGTGATTGCCTTCCGTATAAACCGGAACCGGGCAGCGTATCACAGCCGCCTTACCAACTGCGCCATCACCGAATACAATCCGCCCAACTGGCTGACCGGCTACAAGTGGGTCTCGATCTATGGCGCACACAACCGTGTGGACCATAATTATTTCGCCGGAAAAACACACGACGGAACCACACTGGTCGTGTGGCTTGAGGACCCGCCGGACCACCAACCGAACTACCACCGTGTAGATCATAATCATTTCGGTCCCCGCCCCCCTCTCGGAAAGAACGGCGGAGAAACCATCCGCATAGGCACGAGCCACCGTTCGATGCAGGATTCGCGTACGGTCGTCGAATACAACCTGTTCGAGCGAACCGACGGAGAACACGAAATCATTTCCAACAAATCCGGAGAAAACGTCTACCGCTACAACACTTTCCTCGAATCCCAGGGGGCGCTCACGCTGCGTCATGGCAACCGGGCCGTGGTGGAATACAATTTTTTCCTCGGGAACGGACGCCCCGGCACGGGTGGGGTACGCGTGATCGGGGAAGATCACCTTGTCCGGCATAATTATTTTGCAAACTTGCAGGGAGATTCCTCGCGGGCCGCGCTCCCCATCATGAACGGCATACCCGATTCGCCCCTGAATCGGTATTTCCAGGTCAAAAACGCACACATCGCCAACAACACGTTTGTCGATACCCGCGTTACGATGTTGTACGGACTGGGAATGGACAGCGAAAAGTCCCTGCCGCCGCAAGGGGTCTCGTTCGTCGACAATGTCGTGTACACCGATAGCCCGGCGCCAGTGGTGTTCGCCATGGCGCCGCCTCAGGACATCGCATGGCGCGGCAATGTGATGTATGGTTCCGACCTCGGCGTACCTCTGCCGGAAGGAATCCAATGGGAAAATCCGCAACTCCTTCCTGGGGAAGACGGCCTCTGGCGACCCGATCCCGCGGGTCCGGCGGCAGGCAAGGGCGCCACACCCGAAAGCCAACCGCTGACGCCGGACGATGTGGGGCCTGCATGGTTCTCGCTGCCGTGGACCCCGCGCGTATTGTCGGAAGACGAAAATCATCCCCCGGATTTTTCCTATGCAGGCTACCATTGGGGAGAGCGCTCGCCTCCCGAGCTTCCTCCGACGATCGACGTAACCGATTTCGGCGCCACCGGCGACGATATGAACGACGACACCAACGCATTCAAACGCGCCCTTTCGGCGGTGCAATCGATGGAAGACCCGGTGGTTCTCCACATACCGTCGGGTCGATATCACATTTCGGACATCCTGTTCATCGAGCGGAGCGACTTTGTAGTACAAGGCGCAGGCAGCGGAGAGAACGGGACCGTGATCGTTATTGAAAAAGCGCTGGGAGCAATGAACATGCCCCCCGTGTTGCAGGAAATGCGGCAGTCGCTCATCGAAAAGGATAAACGGGTAAACGGACTGCCCCCTTCCCCGTTTTCCCGGATGGGCGGTGTGTTCTGGACACGCTTGCCGACTCTGTCCCGACCGGAAATGCTGACGCCGATCGTGGACGGGGCGCGTGGCGCGCACCGGATGGAAGTTGCTGACGCAACGGAGCTGCAAATCGGCCAGGTAGTGCGCGTGGCATGGTTTACCCGGGACGATGTCTGCTCCCCGCCCTGCACCGGCGAAGCAGCGGAGCAAAAATCCGACGACCACCCGGAAAATAGCCCTGACAGCCCACTTACCACGCAGGACGTAACCATCACGGGCATTGTGGACAACACGGTCTCGATCAAAGAGCCTCTACTCTATGACCTTGGCCCGGAATGGGAAGCGAAGCTGACGACGACAGCCTTTCTGAAGGAAGTCGGCATCGAGCGCCTGAGGATCGAATTTGCCGATGTACCGTATGCCGGTCACCATCTGGAAGACGGCTACAATGCGTTCTATCTCACCGGTCTTCGCCACGGCTGGATACGAAACGTACACATCCGTAACGCGGACGCCGGCATCCTCAGTACTTCCTCCTCCAACCTGACCCTCCGGAATCTGACATTCACGGGCCGGACAAGTCACTACAACATACATATGGGCGATGCGCATCATGTACTGATTAAAGACTTCGACGCCCAAAATTCGTCAATCCATTCCGTCAGTTTCGGCGCCGGCAGCCGTGCCTGCGTATTCACCCAGGGCCGGATTTTGCGACCGAGCCTCGACCAGGATCGCGGTTTCAATCATCAGAATCTTTTCGATGACCTTACGCTCGTCGAGGACCGCAACCACAGTACGTTATTCAGGTACAGCGGGGAACCGTCCCCGGAAGCAACGTACGGCGCAGGTAATACGTTCTGGAATATCCGCATTTCCTTTGAGCAGCCCGGCGCGATCCGTCTTCCCGCTTATCTCGGCGCCGTGGAAGAAGGCCGGGCGGTCCGGATCGTCGGACTGAAGGCCAATGTGCCGGTTCGCTTCGAGTACGGATCCGATACGTACATCGAGGGCGTCAACCGGCCCGGTATTACGGTACCCTCCCTCTACCGATATCAACTGCGCCGACGGCTCGGTGAAATCACCTCATCACAGCAATGAATTTGCTGCTCGCGTGGATACGCGACCTTCGGATGAAGGACACGACCAAGCCGGTTACGAGGCACTGGCTACAAGCTCTTCCGGTTGCCCGTTCTCGATAGCCTCGACTTCCATAACCTGCCGTACATGATCTTCGGACACGTCCAGATGCTGCGCCATGCATAGGCGGGCTTCATCGGCCATACCCGCTGCAATGGCTTGCAAAATCTTGCTATGCCATTCTATTGCCGATTCTCTGGCGTCTATAACCACCTGGTGAACGGACGACTTAATCCGGGGCATCAGGGCATGAATGGGCTGAACAAGAAGAGGTACCACGGGGTTGCCGGACGCCTCGGCGATGTGCAGGTGAAAAGCCATGTCCAGCGCGGTAAGATTCCCACTCCCGCTCTCGCAGTCCTTTAACTCCCGGAAATCCTGATCAAGCCGATCGATGTCTTCACTCGTACGATGCAGAGCGGCTTCGGCAGCAATAGCGGGTTCGATGATCTGACGCGCACGGATTACGTCCAACCAATGAAGCGAACCGAATTTCTGGTGGAGATACAATTCCATAGGAATCGTAACGGTTTCGGTCGTCAGTTCATTCACAAAAATCCCGCGGCCTTTCTCGATCCGAAGCAATCCCCTCCCGCTTAGCATGCGCAATGCTTCGCGAAGAACGGTTCTGCTGACGCCGAACTGTTCGCACAATTGGATTTCCGGGGGCATCCTCATGCCCGGAACCAATTGTCCACACCGGATAGAATCCTCAATGGCCCTCCCTACAGCATGACTGAGCAGCTGTGTTTTTCCAACGGGTTCGAATTGTTTAGCCATCGATTGAGCAATCTTATAGTAAACTATTTTAGACACCTCACGTGCCCTCTTGTTTCATCAGGGCGCGATTCTGCGGCTCTTCCGGCGAAAATAGTCGTGGGCCATCGAAGACTCGACTGGAAAAATTTGTCTAATGACACCGCCCCCTGTCCTTATGCGTCTTCTCCCCGTTCCCCGTAATGGTTCTTAAGGATACTCTGACTAAATCCACTTTGATCAGCGCTTCACGCTCGTGCGTAAAAGATATTGTATTTGCATCATTGAAATTAGTGGAAAACACCGCAGATTCGAGGCATCTCGGGCGTGAAGCGCCCTTCGGGAGGTAGAGAGGGGCACGCTGGCTGCGTCATTCCTCATTATGTGGGGCCTGCCACATTGCTTCGTCATTTCTTGCCAGCGCACCCCTTTCAGCCTCTGAACTTTGCGGATTTAATCAGAGTATCCTTAAAGCCCGAATAATCTCGGTACGACCAGGGTAATTTCCGGAATAAAGGTGACTAAAAGCAGGCCAAGCAACATGGCTGCATAAAGCGGCAGCAGGGGCCGGACCACGTCCGTCACCGGAACCCTGGAAATGCCGGCCCCGGCAAAGAGCACGGTGCCGACCGGTGGGGTGCAAAGCCCGATGCACAGGTTAAAGACCATCAGAATGCCAAAATGCAAGGGATCGATTCCCAAGGTAACGACGATCGGCAGAAAAATGGGGGTGAAAATCAGGATCGCCGGAGTCATATCCATGAACGTGCCTACCACAAGGAGTAACACATTGATGATAAGCAGGATGACGATCTTGTTGTTGCTTAATGAGATAAGGGCGTTGGCGGCGTCTTGCGGAATATTTTCGAACGAGAGCACCCAGGAAAGCGCCAACGAAGTACCTATAAGAAGCATCACGACGGCTGTCGTCACTACGGAGTTGAGCAGGATGCCCGGCAACTCGCGGGGATTCACTTCACGGTAGAGCAAGACAAGCAGCAGCGCATACAGGACTGCGATAGCGGCGGCCTCCGTTGCCGTGAAAATGCCTGCTACAATCCCGCCAATGACGACAACGATGAGGGTCAGGCTGGGCAAGGCGTCGACAAAACGCTTGAGCACTTCCGGGACAGGAACACGTTCGTCCTTGCCAAATCCTTTCCGATGGGCTACGATGGCCGCCACCGCCATGAGCATCCCGCCAAGCAGCAGACCGGGCAGGTATCCGGCGACGAACAAAGCCGCTACGGAAACGCCGCCACTGGCCAGCGAGTAGACGATCAGCACATTACTCGGCGGAATAATCAGACCCGTCGTGGCCGACGAAACGTTTACGGCGGTGCTGAAATTGGGTGCATACCCGTTCTCGACCATCTTCGGATGCATGACCGAGCCGATAGCCGCCGCGGCAGCTATGGCCGAACCCGAAATAGCGCCGAAGAGCATACAGGCAATAATGTTTACGAACGCAAGCCCGCCTGGAAGCGCGCCAACCATAGCCCGCGCAAAAGCGATAAGACGCCGGGCAATCCCTCCACGGCCCATCAGGTTGCCGGCCAGAATGAAGAAAGGGATCGCCAGCAATGTAAAACTGTCGAGCCCCGTGGCGATCCGCTGGGCCGTTGTACTTGCCGCAGGCGTAAAATCGACGGTCACCAGCATAGTCAGCAATGTCGCCATCCCGATGGAATAGGCCACAGGCACATCCATGAGAAGCAACACAAGAAAACAAACGACCAATATGACGATAGCCAAACTCATGCCTTCAGGATGTATATGCACATGGTCGGAATGGAGAAGGTCATATCGAAATCCTCGCCGCGATCAGGCAATGGCCCGGGTATAATTCTCTTCGTCGTCCTTCTGCGCTACATCTTTCGCCTGCCGGAGATCGTGAATGGCGACGGCGGCATAGTAGATCGTGATCAGGCCGCTCAAGGGGATAACCGTATACACGTATCCGATGGGGACCTGAAAGGCAGCCGAGAGCTGGTTGAGATCGAGCGTAACGTAGACGAGCCATCCGCCGCCGAATATCAGTGCAACCAACGAGAAAACAATAATCGTTCCGTAGGCGAACACCTCGATGGAACGCTGCTGCTTTCCTTTAAAGCGCCGCACCAGGATGTCAATACCGAGGTGGGCCCGTAACCGAAGCGCATAAGCCGCTCCCAGCAGACTAATCCAGATAAGCAGGTAGCTGGCCAGTTCTTCGGTGTATGAACTGGGATTGTTGAGTATGTACCGTGTGGCCACCTGCCATGAGACGGTCGCAACCATGACGATCATCAGGACGACGAGAAACCAGGACAGGCTTTTGTCGATGATACGGGTCAATTTTTGCATACGCCCTTAAGGAATTACGTGCGTTTCATCCACGGAATTGTCTACGGCAGGAGGAGACAGAGCATGGATCCGGTCGGCCCATATGCCCAGTTCCGTTCCGCGGATCGCTTCGTACAGCGGAAGCACCGCTTCCTGGAAAGGGGTTTTATCCGGACGAATCACGGTCACTCCGGCTTCCTCGACAGCACGCAATGCCGCCTCGGTAGCTTCCTGCCATAGTTCCCGCTGATACGCCACAGACTCCGCTACGGCCTGCTCCACCCAGGCCTGCTGCCGATCCGTGAGTTTGTTCCAGGTGTGCGTACCGATGAGCAGGACATCCGGTGGCGCAGCATGCTCGTCAAGAGTATAATAGCGTGCTTGCTCGTAATGCCTGGAGCCATAAAAGTTGGGGGGATTGTTCTCCGCGCCGTCTACCACGCCCTGCTGAAGCGCCGTGTAAAGCTCCCCATAGGCCATCGGCGTGGCATTCGCTCCGAGCATATTGATGGTCTGGATCGAGAGATTGCTGCGCATCACGCGAATCTTCAGTCCACTCAGATCCTCGGGGGCTTCAACAGGTCGATCATGGATGTAAAAACTTCGAAAACCGGCGTCGTAATAACATAACCCGCGAATTCTGTAGGGTTCGCCTTGCAACAGGATATCCCGTCCGGTATCGCCTTCGAGGGTTTCCCAAAGATGCGCCTGATCCCGAAACAGATACGGCAAACTGTAGACCCCCATCGCCGGCACGAAATTCTCAATCACGCTCGAGGCCACTTTGGCCATATCGAGCGTGCCGAGTTGCAGCAGTTCCACCGACTCGCGCTCGTTACCAAGCTGACCGCTCGGATATATCTTCACCTGTATAGTCCCCTCGGAAAGTTCTTGCAGGCGGTCTCCCATGTAAGCCATCCCTTGATGCACCGGATGCGTCGCATCGAGGATATGCGCCAAACGTAACTCAATGACGCTCTGCTGCTCCTGGCAACCGGCCCCGGACAGCAGAAAGAATCCCGCCACCCCGAGCATTTTCAGGAAGTCCACGTTTGGGAAATATGTGATCTTCAGCCAGCGGACCATGTAGCGAAGTAACGCTCCTTGTGTCGTTCGTACAAAGGGTAACACACGTTGAATCAGAGAGGGCCTGGGGCTATAAGCAGCTATTTCCCCTCAAGAAAACTCTCGCGGGCAGGCGCGAACACATCGATCAGGCATCCCTCTTCGAGGGCAAGGGCCCCGTGCGCAACTTCGGGTGGAACAAAAAAGGAGTCGCCCGTTTTGAGCGTTTCTTTTTTTCCGTCGATGCTGACCTCGAATGAGCCGGATTCCACATAGGTAACCTGGCGATGCGGATGGTTGTGCATGACCCCCACGGCGCCCTGCTCGAAACACACCCGTACAAGCATAAGGCTGTCATCATACCCCAGAATCTGCCGGGTAATCCCTTTATCCGGGGATTTCCATGCAACATCGTCGCTTTTGATGAAAAGACGGGTTGCCGGGGTATCCGAATCCATCATGCAAAAAGGTTTTTTGTGGGCGTCAAGGCGGATAAAACTCCCCAAACGTAATCCAAAGAAGCCCGGTCAGATGAAATACAACCCGCCATTGATCTCCACCGATTCGCCGTTGATATATGCAGACGCCTCGGAGGCCAGAAAGACGACCGCGTTGGCCACATCCGCCGCCTCGCCTTCACGTCCCACTGCCGTCTTCGCGGCCACCGTTTCACGAACCGCATCGGGCGTAAACGTATCGTGAAACGTGGTATTGATCAGACCCGGCGAAACACTATTGACCCTGATGCTGCGGGGACTCAATTCCTTGGCCAGCCCCCGCGTCATGGTCAGTACACCGCCTTTCGACGCAGCATAGGCTATCGACCCGCCACCGCCGCCATCCCGGGCGGCCAGTGACGACAGGTTGACAATAGCCCCTCCATCGGCCATATAGGGCAACGTCGCCTTCGTCACCAGAAAAACACTTTTCAGATTTACAGCCATCACCTCGTCCCAGAACGCTTCATCCATCTCGAGTACTTTCTTCCGGGCAATCAATCCACCTGCATTGTTCACGAGAATGTGAATGGGGTTGCCCAACGCGCTGGCGGTCTCTGCAACAAGGCGCTCAACATCGTCGCTCCGGGAAACATCGGCCTGGATGGCTACCGCCTGCCCTCCTCGTTCCACGATCGTCGCAACGGTAGCCTCCGCTTCCTTTTTGCTGGACCGGTAATTGACAGCAACAGAAGCTCCGCTTTCGGCAAGTTTGCATGCAATAGCCCTTCCGATATCGCGTCCGCCGCCGGTTACAAGGGCTACTTTGTCCTTCAGGTCACCGTACATGAAACACCCCCCTCCTTATCCCCAATACATCATGGTATCTGTCTTTTGTAGGCATACTTACCTCCTGATGTGGTTTGCAACGGAAACGGCTGGACGAAGCAGAGGGCTTCAATGCGTTATTCATCCGATGGCTCGGCAGATTCATCGATGAACTCGACCTTGAAGTTACCCGTCCACACGTACGTCTTCCCGCCGAAAGAAACATTGTGTTCTGTGGTCCCGGATGGCGGTCCATTGTTCACCATCACGCGCCAGAAAAGACCATTCGCGTCTTCAATCTCGATGACGCTCGCCCTGTCGTCATGTCCCGCCACGCGCACTTGTTCGATCAGGGAACGAGCCTGGACAGACCGTTCCCGAGCCTCATTGAAATATCCGTGCGGCTCGATGACGGAGGCGAACAGATGATCCTGGCCATGCTGCCGCACGATCAGCACAGGTTCGGCCCGCAGGTTGAAGTTCGGGTCGTTGGCGCCTGTACGCCCTGAAAGCACCTCCGTGTCGGGCATCCCCGCCGAGATGATGGAATAGTACCGATGACCGTCCAGCCAGGTAAAACGGATGGTCTCGTCGGTTGCGGCGCGAGCCGTCTCCCAAATGTGCTGATATCCCGAATCCTCGCCCAGAGGCTGGAGGGCCCCGGTGTGCGTCTGGAAGTCGAGACTGGACGTGACCAGTTGACCCGAGTAATGAAACGGATAATCGTACTGGCGGATCTCGTCGCTTTCCAGTCGGAAAAGATCGATGACGACCGGGTACGGCAACCTGTCCTGCTTGACCAGCAGCATCGTCCGCTGCATCCCGACCCCTTCATAATGCGTGTCGGCTCGCGCGCTCATTACTTTCACCTGCGCCCCCTCGCTATCGAAGAAATGGCGCTGACCGGAAGTCTCCTCGGCCGCATTCCCATCCCCAAGGTTCTGCGTCAAACCGTCTACCACCACCGTGTTATGCGCAATCGTCTGCATCGCGTAGGAGTCGTTCTCCGGCAGGTAGCGTCCACCGAATTTGGGCTCGACATTGATCCATCGGCCAAAGCCATAATCGTTTATAACCTCACGCCCCTGATCGAAGAAAATGAAGTGCAATTTATCAAAGTGACCGTGCCCGCCGCCATGTACGCCATACTTCATCAGCAACATGGATTCATCCTGGCCCCCGCCCATACGCAGGATGCCAAGTCCCCCCTGCTCGCCGTCGTGACCATCCGTGAATTCGATCGATGGCCAGTTCATATCGGGCGGCGCATCCAGTGCGGCGTAGTCACGGGCAACCTCCAGCCCCGAACCATTCAGAATCACCCGATCTTGAATCCGGGCAATGCCGAGCAAGCTCTCGTCCGCGCCGTACTGACCGTACGTCAATGCATTCGCCAAAATCACTTCCGGCGCCGCCACATCCATCGTGCGGGAAGCATCGTTGATAGGGGGGAAAATGCCATTGGGAAAAGCGGTCTGCACAGCCGAATAGTGGGCTTTGCGAAGAATCCGGTCACGGTAGTCGTAGATGCCCGCTTCAGGCTGCATGCGGTGTACCGCCTCGGCAAAATAAAAGAAGGGCATGAGCGCATAGCGGATATAGTACGGCCCTTCCATGTAATAGCCGTCGGGCGAAAAAAGCAGGTCGAGCTGCGCAAGAAACCCCCCCTCCCCGTCCAGTTCCGTGCCGTGCAAAGCCTTCTCGACGAGCGTCCGGTCGCCCATCACGTAAGCGATCATTCCGACGGCGGCGACGGCCCAGGTACCGTGGTTATGAATCCGGTTGAATTCCTCTTTATTGCGTACGGAGAACCATTCCGCCATCGGACGAAAGATGTGCGTCTCGAAGCGCGCGCGTTCTTCTTCGGAAAGCCATTCGTAGATGCAATCGTACGCGATGCTGGTATGGACCAGCCAGACCTCTTCATTGAGCGTCTGGTGAAATATCTTGCCGGGTTTTTGATTCCGCGCAAGCGGGTGCGGACCGAGGGTGGGGTACAAAACGGCGTATTCCTCCAGCATATCCCGCACGAACGCTGCGTACCTCTCTTCCCCGGTAATGCTGTAGAGCAGCCCGGCGTATCGCATCTCCCGGTAGTTCTGCTTGTGCCGCTCGTGCTCATAGCCGCCCGCTTCGCCCGGTAGCGGCGCCTCTATGGGCTGCGAAAAAGCCTCTTCCAGCGTCCCTTTGGCCAGGGCGACGGCATTGTCAAGCAACTCGTACTTCCCCAGTGCATCCCGTATTTCGGCGGCTTCTTCCTGAGTAATGAAAATACCTGCATGTTGCGCTGCGCCATGCTCGACGACAAACAACAGAGACAGGCCAACGAGAAAAAATCGATGCATGGTGGGGGAAAAATGGTCTTACTCAGCAAAAAACCTGATTGGGAAAAGGCAGTGATATAATACATCATACATATTAACAAAACCAATCTTTAAGGGGAATCATACGGAAGGAAAAAATGCGTGGGAAATCCGCGGACTGCCGGGGCAGATCAGCAATAGGGAAACGATGAGAAATGGGGGCCGCAGTGGTAAGTATGGGTGTCGATCAGAGCCTTGACGCATTACTCCCACGCCCCCAACGCCTGCGCCAACCCCATGATGCAGGCGCCTTCCCGCTTCGCTTCGTCCAGTACTGCGAGGAAGTGTTTCTCCCATCCCGGAAAGTCGATTTCATCCCCCAGCACAGGATGCCACAACCCCACGAACGCCCCTCCGTACCGGCGGCATGTCTCCATCAGGCCCGATGTCGTCCGAATGGCCTCTTCGGGATCGAGTCCGCGATGCCCGAACAGTGTGGAATCCATGGCGGTGAGCGGCATCTCCCACACATCCAGCGAACGATCTTCCTCGAGATCGTATAACCGGAACGGCAAACAAGTGCCGCGCCGGAATCCTTCGTGTTCGGCAAATCCCAGCGTGCTGTCTATGCGGAAACCGCGCGCCGCCTGAAGGCGGGGGGTTGTCACCGGATCGAACCGGAGATAATGCTGCCGCACCGATATGGGAGGGGGGGCGCCCACTTGTTCCAATGCCTTGGCCAGCCGCTTTTTCTCGAGCCCGAAACGATCCGGCTCGTCGATAGCGCGGTACGAAGGATGCAAGCCGATCTCGAAATCTTCTTGCGAAATCCGGGCCATCCAGTTTCTCAGGAAAGGCGAACCGAGCCGATATTTCGTGTCACGCCAGTGATCAGCGCCCGCTTTTACGAAGAACGTAGCGGTTCCGCCCTGCGAAACAACCTCGTGAGGAATTTCCCGGATCGAACGTCGGAACGGATCCCCTGCAAGTATCTGGCGGCCTACGCGCCCGAGACGCCGGCAGCGCTCCCGGAAGGATTCCCCTCGGCGATTCTGCACGAAATACTCTATTCCTTCGCGATACAGAATACCGGGGCGCCATTTACTCCCGTAATCCACGTCGTGCGTGGAACAGAACGCCCAATCGCTGCCTGCCCACCGGCGAGGCCAGATCGGTACGCCCCCGGTCCGTAGCCGTTCGGCCAGCCATACGCGATAGGCATCCACTACAGGAAAGCAGGCCGTGTCAAACTGCGCCGGCAGCGAGTCCGCAAATAGAACGCGCCCGTGCGCATCCCGTTTTACTGCCGCCCGCTCCTGCCAACCACTCAGCCACAGGAATGCGGAAGCAACGATGTCCGGGCGTCCGTTTTCATCGGTAAAACAAACCGGGACGGGTTGTCCCTCGATCTCGCAGGTGGAAGCATGCCGGGGATCGAAAGGAGACGTTCCCGCAAGAAAAACGACGGCGCCCGGTGCATGGGTAAACGGAATCATGCGCGGATCCGGCGGCATAGTCTCATGCCGTCCGTAATACAACACCGGAGCATCGGCTGGCGCCGTGCCGGCGAGGGCGTCGGGCTCGATCCACCGCGGCTCCAGTCCGAGCGGCGTCAGCAGCATCCGCAGGGCGTATTTTGCCCGGGACGCAAAGTCGGGCGCCACGTCGACGCAACAGGCGATATAGGCGCCGCGTGAAACGATCACGTCCGGTTGTAGGGATGACAATGTAACAAGGTTGTAACTTGCCTCGAAGTTCGGAGCAGGAAGATCGACCGCGCGTTCCTATCCAAATGCTTCATGTCACGCAATCCATGGTAAGTCGATTCAAGATATTCTGCGATCCGGTGCACGGGTTCATCTCCGTTCCGAAAAATATCCTCATGGAGCTGATCGGAACGCCGGAGATGCAACGTCTGCGGCGCATCCGCCAACTGGGTATAGGGCATCTCGTGTTCCCCGGCGCCGAACATACGCGGTTTGGCCATGCGCTCGGCGCCATGGCCCTGATGCAGGATGCTCTTTCGAATCTTGCCGACAAGGGAACGCCTGTATCTTCCGAAGAATCCATTGCCGCGCAGGCAGCGGCTATGTTGCACGACATCGGACACGGCCCGTTCTCCCATGTGCTGGAACATACCTTTATTGAGGGTTACCGTCATGAAAACATGAGCCGGGAGCTCATGGTTTCGCTCAACGAACGTTTCGATGGCGCCCTGGACCTGGCGCTGAAGATATTCGACGGTACGTACGAACGTCCTTTTTTTCACCAGCTTGTTTCCAGCCAACTGGATATGGACCGCCTGGACTTCCTGCGGCGCGATTCCTTTTATACCGGTGTCGTAGAGGGAGATGTGGGCGTAGAGCGCATCATCAAAACCATGCGGGCGCATCCCCAGGGGGGCGGCCCGGATTCCCGTATCGTCATCGAAGCCAAGGGCATCTACGCTATCGAAAATTATATCATCTCCCGGCGGCTGATGTACTGGCAGGTCTATCTGCACAAAACCGTGGTCGCGGGGGACAGGCTCCTGCGCACCGCTTTCGGGCGGATACGCGGACACCTTGCGCGGGATTCGAAAAACCTGGACGGATGCTGCTCGCCTTCCCTGCTCTTTTTCCTGACAAATCATCTGACCCTCGACGATATACGCCGGGAAGATGTCCGGAAGCACTTTTGCCGAATCGACGATGTGGATGTCATGTATTGCATGAAAGCATGTATGCGCCACCCGGACCGTATCCTGGCCGATCTCTGCCGCCGGTTTATCGAACGGGATTTCTTCCGCGTTACGTTTCTGTCCGACCTCCCGTCGAAGGAGCAGGTAGAAGAATGGACAGACCGCATCGCAGCATGGCTTGTAAGCAAGGGGTTGAGCGATGCGGCTTGCGCAAGGGAAAACGCCCATTGCTATCTGATCCGGGACGACACGCGGCATCTTGCCTACGAACACGTGCGGGATTCGGTGCATGTGCTCGATAGAAGCGGAACCGTCCGGGAGCTTTCCCAAACGGCCGAGGCTACGACGGTTTCTTCGCTTGGGGAGGTGGTGGTGAAGCCGTTCGTGTGCTACCCGAAGGAAGTAGGATTGGAGATGGGAGGGTGAAATAATGCGGCGTGTATGGAACAAGGCTGCGGGTTATTGGCTTATGCCCCGGGCATAAGCCAGAGGAGCAAACACCGATTACCAGGGGAAAAGCCGCAACGCTCCAGGCGCTCGTGCTTTCGCGCCTTGTCCGATAAATGCGGTTTCGGAATCCAGAACTGCCGAATTGCTGGGCATATCGGTGCATGAACTGAACCGCCAAATGGCAGAACCTCCATCAAATGAATCCAATGGATGAGTAAATATCATGACGGTGCTGGTTTCGGATGTCTCCGTCCTGTCCCCTACTCCTCCACCTGAATATATATCTCCGGCAGGTGACGCCCGGTTTGCTCGTAATCCATTCCGTAGCCGATCAGAAAGCGATTGGGCGCCCGGAACCCTACATAATCGAGGGGGACATGCACACGGGCCGCTTCGGGCTTGTGCAGGAGCGTAGCGATACGGAGTGAGGCCGGCCCCTGCTTCTTGATGCGTTCTATGAGATATGCCATAGTAAGTCCCGTATCCACAATGTCTTCCACCACAATGACATGGCGCCCGCGGAGATTAATGCGGGCCACGCCTTCCCGTTCAATGATCTGACCACTGGAAGTCTTCCCTTCCTCGTACGAAGACAGTCTCCGAAAATCCACTTCGCAATCTATCGTGAGCACACGCAACAAATCGGCGAGAAACATGCAGGCGCCATGCAACACGCCTATGAGCACCGGATTCTTTCCTGCGTAGTGCAAGGAAATCTCCCCCCCTATTTCAGCCACGCGTCGCCGGATTCCATCGCGGTCGATGTACACCTCGAAGCGCTCGCCCCGGCACAACACGGAAGTGTCTGAAAATCTGGAAAAATTAGAAGTATCGGACATGGCCGGCTGTGCTTTTTCAGAATTCTCGCAGAGCGCTTGCAGGTTCACAAATTTGAATCTTCCCGGTTCCTTGCAAACCGCAACCGGACTACCTCCGAAGAATCTTCCCTAATGCGTGCCTCCTCTGAAATCCGCAACGGAAGCACCCATACGATCCGCCCCTCCGATTCGACCACATGGACCGCGCGTTTCCGGTGCGGCGGCACATGCTCGTCCGTCAGAAAGTCGCTGATTTTCTTGCCCCGGCGCATGCCGAGCGGCACGAACCGGTCGCCCGCCGCCCAAGGGCGCACCAGCAAGGGAAACCGGGCCGTCCGCGCATCAAGATACACCTCATCGGGCGCACCGACAGAAACATCGCCGGGAGGCGCTCCCAGCCGCTCGACATGCAGATATCCTCCGGGGATTTCTATGGCCCCTTCCGCATCGAGGCGGCATGCAGAAGCGGATTCGCCGGGAGACCCGGAATTGGAAGGCGCAAAAACGATCCGGTCCCGCTCCCGCCACACCGCGGTATGTCCGAATACGAGCCGCCGGCCCGGTTGCATACCCAGAAAATGTTCGACGCGAGCCGCCGCACGGGCATCCGCCTCGAATCCGGGAGCCCAGCGGCGCAGGGCCTCGATAAATACGCGGCGGCGTAACACCGGCGGCAAAGCACGGACCGCGGCCTCGTCCACAGTGCCTTCCCCTGCCAATGCCGCATCGAAACAGGCTTCCAGTTCGTCGCGCAACACTTCGTCCACATATTCCCGGACGAGCGACCCCGACCGGGCGATATTCTCCATGACGGCTTCCCCGAAATGCTGTTCGATCAGGGGCAAAATGTGTTCCCGCAGTGCGCCGCGCCGGTATTTGGGGGTGGTATTCGATGCATCCTCCCGCCACGTAAGACCCTGTGTACGAGCATACGCTACAATGTCGCGCCGCCGTTCAGCCAGCAGGGGGCGCACTACCTGCACGGACGATCCGGGAGAAATCTCCCGCCGGACCGGCATTCCCGCCAACCCTTCGGGACCCGATCCCCGAAACAGGTTCAGAAGTACGGTCTCCGCCTGATCGTCACGATGATGGCCAACAGCCACCTTACCGCAGGGAATCGCCAGGGCCGCCTCCTCGAAAACGGCATAGCGAAAATCGCGCGCGGCCTGCTGCACCGAGGCGCTGGAAGGCCATTTTCTATCGAATGAACGCACGATCAGATCGATACCCCGCTCCCCGCACCAGGTCCGCACGAACGCCTCGTCCTCATCCGATGCGTCCCCGCGCAGCCGGTAATTGACATGCACCGCCCGCACCGACATGTCCAGCGAAGCCAGCACCGAGGCAAGCACGATCGAATCCACCCCGCCGCTCAGACCGATCGCCACCGGTTCGCCGGCTTCCAGCAGGGCATGCCGGCGAAGAAAAGCGTCGATACGTCGCTCGAAGGAATTCATGCCGAAAGCGCCGTCAGTGACCGAAGCGCTTCTGCAACTCGTCAATGGGGATCCGAACCACTGTGGCGCGTCCCCTCGGACATACATAGGGTTTGTCGCATGCGAAGAGCTGGTCGATAACGGATCGCATCTCTGCAGGCACAAGCACGGCGCCGGACCGGATGGCGCCGCGCCGGGCCAGACTCCTCGCAAGGCGCTCCTGACGCTCCGCCCCGGCTTGCTCGTTGTCGCGCCGATATTGAGCCAGCAGGTCTTCCAGCAGGACCTCCTTGTCCCCGGAATGTATTTCCGACGGCACGCCCCGCACGACGGCCGTCCGCCCGCTGAGCAGCTCTATGTCGAACCCGAGGGCGCTCAGATCCGGCAGCAATTCCTTGAGCAACTCGAAATCCGCGGGAGAAAAATCTACGGTGCGGGCAAACAGCAATTGTTGAGATAGCCCCTGTCCCTGCCGGAGATGACCAAGCGCCCGCTCGTACAGAATACGCTCGTGCGCGGCATGCTGGTCAATGATCATCAGGCCCGACTGGATCTGCGTGAGAATGTAGCGATCGTGAAGCTGCCAGAGGAGCATATCCTCGTTCCCGGACGCCGCATCCGGGATCGACAAGGACGCCACGCCGCGATACAATTCCTCGGACTGCCGGCCTGCATCCCGTTGTTCGTCCTTCCGGTAATACCCTGCCGAAGACGCATCGGAAGAAAATTCGGAAGCACTTGCCGAGTGGGTTGTTCCGGGAACGGTAAATTCCCTCGCAGGCGACTTCAGCACCCAGGGTTCGGTCGTATCGGCAGAGGGCGCATCGACGAGTGGCGTCAATAACATGGCGCCGAGCCCTTTCTGTACAACCGCATGGAGAAATCCGTAGACGCCCCGATCGTCGTCGAATCGCACTTCGGCCTTTGCCGGATGCACATTGACATCGACGCGGGACGGATCCATCGACAGGAAAACGCAGAAAAACGGCCAGGTCCCTTTAGGCACGAGCCCCTCGTAGGCCGATTGAATTGCATGTCCCAGCGAACGGCTCTTCACAATGCGCCCGTTGACAAACAAGAACTGCTCACTACGATGTTTCTTGTGCAATTCGGGCATACCGACAAACCCGTGCACGGTCAGGTAGCTCGTCTGCTCCCTCACAGGAACGAGCATATCGGGGTACTGGTCGCCGAACAACGCCCCGATGCGGGGGCGGAGCGCCTCGGCAGGCTCCCCGGTTTCGGCGGGAAGTCGATGCATTTCCGCATCGTCGTGGATGAGCGTAAAAGCAATGTCGGGACGAGACAGTGCAAGCGCCTGGAATGTCTCTATGATATGACGGAGTTCGGTGGCCGGGGTTTTCAGAAAATTTCGCCGGGCAGGCACGTTGTAAAACAGATTGCGCACGGCCAGCGACGTGCCATCGCTCGTAGCGCATGGCTCTGAAGAAACGATACGTCCTCCCTCGTTACGGATACAGAGCCCGGCGCCGTCGACAGCCCGTTTCGTGCGTAACTCGACCTGCGCCACCGCCGCGATCGATGCAAGAGCCTCACCCCGAAAACCGAGGGTGCTAATACAGTTCAGATCTTCGGCGACAAAGAGTTTGCTCGTGGCGTGCCGCCGAAAGCATGCGGCCGCATCTTCCCGGCTCATACCGCAACCGTCATCCACGATCTGGATCAATTCCGTGCCCGCCCTCTTCAGGATCAGCGTAACGGACCCGGCGCCGGCATCCACCGCGTTTTCCAGCAATTCCTTCACCGCCGAAGCCGGGCGTTGCACCACTTCTCCGGCAGCAATCTTATTGGAAAGCGCCTCCGGCATTACCCGGATGCTTCCTTCGATATCCATAGGGATGCTCTGATTAAGTCCGCAAAGATTCAGAGGCTGAAAGGGACGCGCTGGCAAGGAATGACGAAGCAATGTGGTAGGCCCCACATAATGAGGAATGACACAGCCAGCGCGTCTCTGTCTGCCTCCCGAAGGGCGCTTCACGGTCGAGACGACGCGAATCCGCCGTGTTTTTCGCTGATTCCGACGATGCAAGCATATCGTCCGAAAGTGAAGCGCTGATCGAAGTGGACTTGATCAGAGCATCCATAGCTACGTCATGCGCCATACGACAACAGATACAACGTATAAGAAACGTGCGACCGGAACAGGGTCAACCAAGCTGGAAATACACAAACAGGGCCATCCCCAGCAAAATCGAAAACAGAATGATTCCCGCCGGGTTTCTGCGTTTGCGCCGCGAAAGGCTCTTGATGCGCATGCGATGGCGCAAGTCCTGCTCCTTCTTGGGGTCGTAGAATCGCGGCTCGTAGGAGAACCGGCGATGCTTCGCGCGAGACCCCGGCATAAAAATACCCATGACACTCCCCCATGATTTCCTGATCGAATATACACGAGGAAGGATACCCCGTTCCGGAACGGTTGTCCGCGCGTTGTACACGGCAAGCCTTGCCGGCGTCGCTCCGAACCGGCAGGCAACTCCCTACAAGACGCCGGCGACCAGGCGCAGATACAAATACATCGCAGCCGCTACCGGAAGCATGGCGTCGAACCGGTCCAGCACGCCGCCATGCCCGGGCAACAGCGAGCCGGAATCCTTCGCGCCGGCCAACCGCTTCAACCGACTGGCCGCAAGATCGCCCAATTGGCCCAACACGCCGGCGCCTATACCCAGAACAAGCATGTTTATCCAGGAAGTTATCTCATATACGAACAGCTGAAACAGAACCGCCGCCGCAAGCGCCCCGAACACCCCACCGACGGCGCCGGCCCATGTCTTCTTGGGCGACACCGCAGGCGCAAGCGGATACCGCCCGAAAAGACGCCCGGTAATATACGCCAGGGTATCGGCGGTCCATACGATCACGAAAACGGCCAGCGTGAGATAGAATGCCGCCTCATCGTCGATACCCAGCCCGTTTGCAAAACGCAGTTCGATCAAAAAGGCCCACAACACACTCGGATACGCAACCCCCAGCAGCGTGGCGCCGAGGCGGCGCGTCCCCGGCGAATCGGGCCGGACGCCCCCTGGTCCTGCAACGCGCGTCTGCGCCCCCTCTCGCCCCGATAATCCGGAATACAAGGGAAAGCAGGCCACCACGCCTACCACAACGGCGGCGGCCACATAAAGCGCAGGACGCCAGGCGGCTTGCAGGACAAAAAGCGCGCCGATGAGCAGGCCCGGAATGCGATGCGGATGCAGTCCTCCCTCTTCCAGCAAGCGGTACACCTCATGCTGGCATATCAAAGCCAGAGCCAGCACAAGCAGGACGAACGGCCAAGAACCGAGGTAGAGCAGTCCGACGACAAACGGAATGCCCACCAGTGCGGTAAGAAGACGAAGAAAGATGCTTTTGTACACGTGTACCGCAGGGTATGGAAAGGGCCGGAGCCTGTTATTCACGCCGGAAACCCGGAAGCGTTTCGGAAGCAAGCGTATTACCGGCCCGGCGCTGCGCCTTGCGTTCGATCGCCAGCACGAACAGGACAAACAAACATCCGCTCAGAACGATCAGGTACCACGGTATAGTTATGTGTTCGATATCGGTAATTTCGTGTTCCGGATGCTGTGCGACATACGCGCCCACCGCTACGGCAACGGCATTGTTCGTAAAATGCACGGCGATGGCGGGCCAGATACTTCCGGTCCGCCACACAAGATACGCCATGAACACACCGAGCGCCGCAAGCGGCAGAATCTGTGAAAAACGCAGGTGATATATAGCGAAAACAATACCCGAAAAAAGGATGCCGCCCACCGCTCCGAGACTGCGCTCCGCCTGACGCTGTACGTAGCCCCTGAACAGCAACTCCTCGCATAAGGCGGGCGTAAGCGCCAGCACGATCAGGTGAAAGGCAATATTGGTGTCTACATGAAGCACCTGCCGGATGAGTTCCATCTGCGACGCCTCGAATTCCCGAATGGCTTCAGGAAGGGGAAGCGCTCCATTTACCGCGCCAAGCCACTGTACGACGGGCATAAGTGCAATAAGCGCGGCGAGCGCAGGCGGCATGAAAGACGCATCGAGTCGCCTAACCCGGAGAAAAACAAGGGGTCGATGGGTATGCATCCGCGCCATCCACCATGCCGGCAGACACAACCCCAGCACCTGGCCTATCGTATTCGCCGTAAGCAAGATGCCGGCATGCTGTTCTATAAGTATAGACGGATCGGCAAGCAACGCATCCCGAGCAACCCCCTTCAGGAGGAGAAGCACCACTACGGCCAGAGGACCGATGATCGCCTGAAAAAGGATAAAGGCCGCGATCAGAGCGGCAAAGGTCGTCCACAGCGGCGGAAAAGCGCGGCGTTCAAACCATCCGTCCAGCGGGATAGGCCTCGGCATATCCGGCACGGCGCTCGACTCTCCGGACGATGTGCCCGGAAAAAGATGTTGGGGCGACTCATCCATGATTCGTACGGGTGGAATGAAAACAGTGTAAAACGGGTCCGGCTAATACGGAAAGGGAACCTGGCGCCTGCCAATCGTTATCTATAGCGCAACGCATGCTCGCGCCCGTAGCTCAGTTGGATAGAGCGTTGGATTCCGGTTCCAAAGGCCGGGGGTTCGAATCCTCCCGGGCGCGCCATTTCGCGGAAAACCTCGCGGTCGTCAGCGACAATGTGGTCGTTTGTCCATCTGGCAATGTAGACAATAGCGTCCTTGCGCCCCTCCTAAAACCTCCACGTTACCGCAGCGGATATTTCCGGCGTGCGAGACGCCCCGTATCCCGTATACCCCACGCCCATATTCGTTCCGATGCGGTGATTGTGGAGCCGAGCGGCAATAGCCGCATCGAACGCTGCAAGCACATGGTTCAGAATGAGAACCGCCGACACGCGCGAAGCGCGCCGGAGTAACGTATTGGCATGGGCGTGATCCTCCGCGTAGTCCAGAAAGCGGCCCTGCACGTTCGGCTTGGAACCGTTTGCCCCGGTCCGCTCCGGATCGATGGCGTCGGTAAAATTCTCGCCATTCTTCCACACAGGGTAATCAACCCATCCGGGTGCAAACTGATAGTATTTCCCGATCAGTTCGTAGTACTGCTGCTCGCCGAAATACGGGATCTCGTGCGAAAAGGCCGCACCGGTCTCCGGATGCCATACCTCGCGCTCGACCGCACGCATCGCATTGAAAAACTCCTGGACAAGCCGGCGATCTGCATCCGTCCATGCATCCGGCCTCCTGAAGTCGATTCCGGAGGGCGGGGAAATCACGGCGGCGCCCAGCGTCATTTCCGCGTCGCCTGCTTCGAGCCAGCCAGCGTAATCGTTCAACCAGGAAGCGTACCGGACCGGATCCCAGAATCGATGTGCATACGCCTGGTAGGCGCTTTCGCTATCGCGCCCCCGATCTCTCCAGGTGAAATAGGCAACCAGTAAGCCACCCTCTACCGCAAACGCCGCCGCGGAACGGATCCAGTTCCGGTTGTAGGCCTGCCCAAGCCCCGGCAAGACCACCGACATGCCGAACGCCAGCGGCACGCTGCGCGCGACGCCTTCCGAAGCTTGCCCCGGCATATCCGGCATATCCTGATGCAACATCCGGGAACGCAGTTGCGCTGCTGAAATGACACCCCCGCCTGCATCCTGCGCCGCCAACGGCGCCGGCTGGACTACCGCAAGGGCAGCAAGTGCAACCAACCCTGTCAAAACAATGCGTTTCATAGGGAGACTCTGATTAAGTCCGCAAAGCTCAGAGGCTGCGAGGAGTGCGCTGGCAAGGAATGACGAAGCAGTGTGGCAGGCCCCACATAATGAAGAATGACGTAGCCAGCGTGCTCCTCGCAGCCTCCCGAAGGGCGCTTCACGTTCGCGATGCCCCGAATCTGCAGTAGTTCCCGCTGATTTCAACGATGGAATCATGACGTACTTTATTTACGAACGCAAAGTGCTGAGCGAAGCGGTTTTGGTCAGAGTCTCCCCATATCCTCACTCTGAAGGAACGGTCTGTTTAAGCCAGGGGGCGATCATACGCTCGAACGCCGGCGCATCCTGCGCTCCCAATACGAAATCGCGGATCACGCCGCCCCGATCGATCGCATAGGTCGTCGGGCGAATCTGAAGGGTGCGCCGGAACGGATCGGAAAGGTTTTCAAGATGTTCGTTCTGGATATACCCTGCGACCGTGCGCAGCGGCAACTCGTTGTTGAAATCAACGAGCGTCGCCCGCGATTCGTCCGAAATCGTGAGCACGACCAGATCCTGGTCCGCATAGCGATCCTGGAGCCCATTGAGCGCCGGCAATTCTTCGAGGCAGGGCGCGCACCAGGTAGCCCACCAGTTTAACAGGATGACCTTTCCGAGGTAATCGGAGAGGCGCATCTCCTCTTCCGAAAGCAGTTCCACGAACGCAAAATCCGGGGCCGGAGCACCCAGTTCGGTATCCTCCAGTCGGGGCTCTCCGGAAAAAACGAATCCACTCCCCGAATCGACTCTGTACGTTACATACACCAGGAGCCCGGCAGTCACAATGAGCGCCATGGACATGAGCGACCCCAGCCGCTCTACGGCGTCTGACGGCAGCAGCGTGCCGGTCTTCCGGTAAAGGAATATCAGAAAACCGATCCCGGCAGCGATCATGCCGGCGGCAGCAAAATAGGAAAGCGCAAAATCCATAAGCAAAAGCGGCGAAATGCGCCGTCAAAGGTCAAAGTCGAAAAGAAGCCCAAAATGCCATAACAACTCGTGCCCGTACCGGACAAAGCGACTGTCGTCCACCGGCAGCAAATTCTCGTCCGGTTCGAACGCGAATGTGTCCAATCCGTAGGTTGCGCTGACAAAGAACGCAGTGGGCAAGAGGTAAAAGGAACCGAGCCCGACACGCAGTTCCATACCGATATCGCGCCGCATGTCCGCAGCCTTCGGCGCCCCCTCGCTCCAGGCAAGCGCCGCGTCCGCGTAGACGCGGCCATATACCTTGTCGAAATAAGCGAACAGCGCTTGCTTCGACACATGGGACCATATCGGAAAGTGATAGGCCACCTGCAACCATAAGGTTTCGTTGCCTCCGAGGGAATAAAACGGATACCCCCTTGCACGGAGCAGGCCGCCTACATAGTCGTTATAAAAATCGTCCACCTCGGCTCCCGGAATGGTGCTGCCGCGCAACCGAAACCCCAGGCCATGACTTCTGGAAGCGGACAAACCCGGAAGCCGGAAGCCCACCCGCGCATCGAGGGTAAATCGGCGGTTGCGCCCACGTTCGTACGACGGTACGAGGACGCCGTCCTCCACATCGAATCGCTGCAGCAAGCGACCCGATTCGACCTCGTAATGCACATCGGCGCGTATCCCTTGGGGCAGCACATTGCTGTGGCGGTGGAGCTTTTTAGACTGGAACCGGGCGCTAGCCGTAAACGCGCGTCCGATAAAATACCGGGAAGCCGTACCGGGTACGAAACCCTTTTCCTCCGTGGAGAAAAACCGCTCGGTGGAAACGCGGTAAGGGCTGTATCGGTATCCGGCTTCAAGCAGCAGGGCCTTGTTCACTTTGCTGCGAGCGTAGATATCGCCTTCCCACAGGCTGTAGGCAATGTCCACCTGCGTAGTATCCGGATAACAAGCCGTACAGGGAAATTCCTCGATCCGAAGCCCGTTCTCTACATTCCGCCGGATGTTATACAGTTCGATGGAAAACTGCGGCGCCCATCGTTTCGGCAGAAACCTGAAGCCGCTGTTATACGCTATGGTAAGGAAGGCGTCGCGCTCCATTTTCAGGAGATTGGAGGGCGCCAGGAAATCGCCTGCTCCCTTCGCCTTCGTGGAACCCGGGCCCACCATGATCCCGCCGAAAAACGACATCTCTTCGAGCATCTCGCGTGAACTTACATACACGCCCAGTTTGGTCGTGCGCAAGAGATGCCCCCCCGCAGAGCGTTTCGGAAGACGCGCCCCCAACGATCGGCCGCGCCGCGACACGTAATTGTCGATGCGTAGCACAGGGAAAAATCCGATCGGAGTAAACACATTCCGGTATTGCTCCACCCCCTCCATCACCGCCGCTTCTACCGTTTCCGGTTGCGCTTCCTGCCCGGCGTTCGAATCGCCTCGGTTCCTCCGCACCCGCAACACGGTCTCCCCGTCGAATGGACGAATATCCGTATCGTCGAACGCATCGAGCATCGCCCATTGGTCTGGAGAAACCGGCTCCGGCTCCCCTTTGCCGGTAATGGCAGGCGGGACATACATCGCCGGATTGGGAATGGACCCAGGCTGATCCAATATAGCAATGCGGTAGCCGTCTGCATCGTACCGCGCAAACGCCATTGCGCCGTCCTGGGCAAGATGAGGCATGAAAGCGCCCCCCGTTACGTTGGTGAGCGCCTCTGGAGAAGCACCGGATACGCCCCCCTTGTCATCCACACGCATCCGGTAGACGTTGAAAATTCCCGACCGGTCCGATGCGTAATACAACCAGGCGCCGGAGACGTCGAACGCAGGAGAACGTTCGTCCGCATCCGAGACCAACACCTCCTCCGGAGTGGCGGAACTGTCATCAACCGCAACCCTGTAGAGATCGCGTCCGCCGCCCCGCGAAAGCGTCAGGTATATCCATGCGCCGTCCGGGCGCCAGACCGGCTCGGCTGCCTGTGTGCCGTCGTCATAGTGCGTGATACGGCGCGTTTTCCCGGTCGACACATCCAGCAAATACAGATTGGCGCTGCCGTCGGATTGCCCCAGAAAGGCGATTTGCGAACCATCCGGGCTGTAAGCGGGCGCCGCCGCGCGCAGGTTGCGGGTCAGCCGCTCCGTTTTCTTGGTTTCCGGATCGAACCGGTACAGATCCGAAAACAGATACCCCTCCGCACTGGTTTTCGTGCGGGCGTATACAAGATGATCCCCATCGGGATGCCAGGTTACGGACCCGCCCACACCGGCTTTCGCTTTCTGCGTATACCCCAGCGAACACACAGACTGCGCGCCGCCCCAATCCCGATGCCCACCTGCTGCCGCCGTCCCGTATTGCAGATCCAGGCCCTCCAGCCGGTACGCCTCCGCTGCTCCATTCTCCCGATCCAGAATGTACAGGGAAGAAAGGTTGTAGTGCTCGCCCTTGTTCGATACATAGGCAAGGCGGCGGCCATCGGGCGAAAAACGAGGATAGAAATTGCTGAATCCTTCCGCCTCGATGAGGCGTCCTTCAACCACATGATCCCGAACGGGGCCCATGCGCTCCTCGTACTCGCGGCGGAGCGTCTCTATCCAGTCCGCATAGATGCCGGCTGCATCGCGGCCTGTTGCATCCTTCAGGGCTTTCTCGACATTCCAGGTATCCCATTTTCCGAGCCCGGAAGTCAACCGGCGCAGTATGTCCTCCCCGTACGTGGCGGCGAGATAGTGCGTGAACGCAAACCCCTGATTGTATACCGCCTCGCGCAGCAAGCTGGAATGGGAATAGAATCCCCCCATCTCGGCAAGGGTCAGTTCTTCGCCTGCCAGCACCCGGGTCCGAAGCACCATATCGCGATGGGTATCCCAGCGATCGTAGTGCATGAACGCGCGCTGGTACTGCGCCGTCCCCTCCGCCAACCAGGCCGGGTTGTTGAGCGTCGGCACGGGATACGTAACAATCACATCGGGATAGCCGTACAATACGTCGGGCCTCTTTACGTCCTCGTAATCCAGATACTGGAAATACAGAAACGGAAACCGGAGGCCCGCTTTCATCGCCGCCTGCACCTGCACCATATGCGTGAATTCGTGCGTGATCACATTGCGCAACCAGTTGTGGTCGCCGCGAAGCGGGGAATCCAGGGCAGGCGCCCATATCTCGATCTTGTTGTCGAAGAAGTAGGCGGCGCCGTTGGAATAATCTTCAAAATCCTTGAGCACGAAGGTTACCTTGCCGTCGGGCTCATACCGGTACAACGAAGTGATCGGGCCATATATTTCCTCTGCAATGCGGGCAACGACCCGGGCCGTCCGGCTGCTTCCCTTATCCGCCCCGTCATGATGGAAAACCACCCTGAAATGCTCGGTTTCAAAGGTGTACCAATCCAGCGCGGGACGAGTAAAATCGTACAGATCCACGATATTTTGCGCTTGCGACGCCGGAGCGCCGCCCACAAAAGGCATACCAGCCAGCGCGACCGCAAAAAGCACCCGCGCCGACGCCAAACGCCCGGCAACCCGACGCCAGGCTCCCTGCCCTCTGCCGTATGTATGTAGCCCGGCTTTCATCTTGGATACTCTACCGAATAACCGCCATCTTGATGAGTTTGGTGGCCCGGGTCCCGTCCGCCGCCTTTGCCGTGAAGCGCGCGAAATACAGACCGCTCTGCACGTTGGCCCGCCAAACCGTTTCCGTGGGGACGCCCCCCACGATGCTGCCCATGTCCACATCGCCCACCTGGGCGCCTCCCGCGTCCAGAATCGTCACGCGCACCTGGGCATCGCGGGAGGTCCGGATGCGCAAGTGCGTGATGCCGCCTTCGATCGGATTGGGCCAGTTATAGGTCTCTTTCGAATCGATCAACCCATCCGGTACAAACGGATCGGCCTGCTCCCCCAGCGCTGAAAAACTGTTCTGGGCGCCGGAACCGTACAACTCCCCCCACCAGATTTCCGGGATGGGGGGTAATTGCCACGCTTTTGCAAAGCCGGTCGCGGATACGGCAATGATGCGATCGTCCAGAAGCAACGGCGTGGTATACACAGCACCCCCCACTTCAAGCGGGAACGGCGCTGCCGCCTGGCCGCCGGGCTCAGCGGCGTACAGATATCCATCCGTCCCGGCAGCAAGCATCGTCCAGTCTTCGGCGCCTTCGAACCGGAATACGAGCGGCTGGGCAACAATGCGCGCCGGAAACGTAACCGGAAATCCGGCGGCCAGCGCCCCGGATTGCGTAAATGCGAAGATTGTGGAATCCATCGCCGCAAGCACATCGAGACGGTCATCGCCATCCACATCCGCGAGTACCGGGTAGTTTGAAAGCACGCCTTGACCGGCCTTCCCGGTGGATGCGGCTACCGCCCGTACGTCGATACGGCGCGTTACGCCGCCCGGTGCAAGCAGCAGCAGCTCCCCCGTTCCAGTGAGCGGAAGCACCGCCATGCCGCCCGCGCGCTCCCTGCCTACCGCCGGATTCCCGATTCCGGAAGCAGCGTCCACTGTATACTTCCAAGCCGTTCCGTCGATTTCGACGCCCCCTGATTCAAAGATCACAGGCGCCAAATCCCCTGCCGGACCGCGCCATGCGGCAAGCGCCACCGCTCCCCCGGATTTGCCCGGAACAACCCGGACCCCGGACGCAGACGCCTGCACATGCACCCCTCCCGTTTCCCCATCGAGAAGCACATGCCACGTATCGCCGCTCCCCTCCGGTACATACAAAATAGGAGAAACCGGGCGCCCGGCGCTTATATCGGGAGGAAGTTGCCAAACGACCTCGGGCGCGTCGAACGACTCTCCGAGGTTCCGTACGACGATGGCGCAGCGCTCGTCACCGCCATCCATTCTGCATTCGAACGTAGCCATGCGATTGCCCGGAGCTACGGCAGGAGATGCTGCCGTAGGAACACGTCCCGTCAGCACCGCGCGATCCTGTGTTGCAACGGCCACGCTATCCTGCCCGTACAGCAGCAGGTGGTCCCCTGCTTGCGACACTTTGGAACCGCCGGGAAGCGACATAAGCGCACCGCGCAATGCCTGCAATTCCGGTGCATCGATCGGGATGGCCCCGCCCACGGTTTCCCGCCGGTGCACGAACGACATATCGGCGGCGGGCGGAGAAAATGCATCCAGCACCATGAAACTGGGCCCGCCGGCGTTCGTTTCGCTGCCCGGATAAGTATCCGGACCGAAGCGGTTCCGGTACAGCCCATTTGGAGGCGCAAAGGGATTTCCCTCATAGAAAAAATCGTAGGGGGTGCCCAAATGCCGCCGGTGTCCGAACAGACCCTCGGACGGATAGCCCATGTCCTGCGGCCCATCCGCTTCCTCAAGATCGATAGCGCGCTTCTCGCCTGCATTGACGGCATGATCGGCCAGTCCGGCCCGCAACCGTCGCTCATCCACATGCCAGATCAATATGCCCCCATTCAGTTCAATCGCGTCGTCCTCGCTATCCACGCCGCCCGGAAGCGCCCAATCGTACCCGTCCGCGCCCACCACCACGCCCCCTGTAAAGCCCGTCGTCGTCACGCTGTTGAAGAGCGAATCGCCGTTGTTCACGCGCTGTTCGACAATATGCCCCTCTTTAAACACGCGCAGCGTCAGGCCATCTCCTTCCGGATCCCGATAACGGTTCTCGACCAGAAAGTATTCGACATCCGAAACGAGCACACGCGCCGACTCGGAGGCGTCCGGAAACGAGACAGCGCGAAGCCGGACGGTCTGCGGACCGTCCCCGGTAATTTCCACCGGATCCGTCCAGCCCAGAAAATACTTCGTCCATGCCATGGGCTCGGGCGGTAGAAGTCCGCTGTATGCAAAAATTCCCTGTGCATCCATCAGGCCGAATGGCCCGATGGCGCTTTGCCCATTTTCCGTATCGAACAGATCCGGTACGCCCAGAAAATTAAAAAAACTGGCCGCCAGCAGGCCATTGATGGAAAGTTCAAGCAGATATCGCTCCCCGCTAAAGGGATCCGTGCCGGGACGGGTTTCGGTGCGCGGAACGATCATGGAGTGATCGACAGGAAATCCGTGAAACGTCGCCCCCCCGGCGCCGAGCTTGCGCAGCGCTTCCGTATCGAAAAAGATCGAGGGTAAATCTTCCGGCGTTCGATCCAGTGAAGTGCTGGACAATTCCGTATCTCGTCCCACGCCGGCATGAAACAGGAGAAGCGCCGTACGCCCCGGCACAAATCTGCTCATATCGAAATCGATGTTCGCCTCGGCGGACGTCCAGGCGTCATACACCAGATGGGCCAGTTTCGCCCGCTCGGTGTCGCTATCGGCGTCGAGGCCCGTAGGTGCATAGGCTCCTATAGACCGGGAAAGCCGCACCACGCCGGGCACAAGGTGCGTGCGCACTACCGTTTTGCCATCGGAAACGCGCGCCACGTAATCTTCCAGAAAAGCAAGGTGCGCCTCGAAGTAGGCCGCGTCATGGGGCAGCGGATCTATCCGGGGCTCGATTCCATGGTACGGATCGCCCGCGAACGTACCGTCGCCGGTCGAAAAACGGGTCGTATCGGGCTGGAACTCGACGCGAAGCGCCACCACGTCGTACGCGGGCGCCGCAGGCTTGCGCAGCAATCCGGAATGCACCTGCGCATACCCCGGCGCAGACCACCCGACTACCGCCCAGACAAGTGCAGACAAAAGAAGGAGCCGCATCGCATCGCCGCCGATCATGCACATCCTCGCCATATACGGCTCATGGAAAAGCGGATGCGGGGGGCGCTTAATCAGAGTATCCCTAGCGCAGGAAATTCACGAGGAGAGAAAACCTCATCGTGTTCGCCAATGGGTGATTCTCCTCCAGCGCATAAATGTACGAAAAGTCGGCCCCGATGATGTTCCACCGGACGCCTGAGCCGAAGGTCAGAAACTTTCTGTTGCCGAAGTACGGATTCTCGTAAAAATACCCGGCGCGCAGCGCAAACAGGTCCCGGTACCAGTATTCGAAACCCATACTTATGGTCATCTGATCGAATGCACTGAGCGTCTCATCGACGGACTCTGCCTCACCGTTGCATACACTGGTGCATACCTCTATGGGCTGCCAACCGGAAAAGATCGCTTTGTAGAATGGATCTGCTTCCCTGGTGGAGGAGCCAAGTGAATCTTTCTCCGACATGCGGACGCGAATCAGCATTTTGTTGAAATCCTGTGTAAGCGTCAGTTTGTTATATTCGTCGAAATCGAACGTAAAGGCATATCCGAACCGAAGGTTCTGGGGAATGGGGTCGGCCTGCCCCTGATCCGAATATTGGATCTTGGGGCCCATATTGGCGAGATTGAATCCGAGATCAATACCCACCTCCGTATCCCCGGCCTGGAAGCGGGGCACACTGTACAAAGCCGCAAGATCGAACCCGATCGTTACGCCGGCGCGCGTTTCCTGCGCCCCCACGCTCTGCCCCGGCGCAAGATTCGAGTAGATCATGCGAATACCCGTGCCCAGGGACAGATTCTTCAACACATTCGTCCCGTAGGAAGCGCCCGCGGCCAGGTCGTACGATTTGAAATCCTCTGTGGGGTTGTTTTGAGCGTCTCGGCCTTCGTGTTCGCCAAGAAACAGGTACGTCAGATGTGCCCCGAAGGTGCCGATACCGTCTACCCGATGCTTGGCGGTGAGGTATTCATAGAAAAGTCCCGCATTGAACTCCGGAAGCCAGTTGGAATGGGTTAGCGAAAGTTCCGTGCCCTCCTGCCGGGCCAGGCCCGCCGGATTCCAGAAAATCGCGTTGGCGTTGTCTGCGATGGCGACGCCTGCATTCCCCATACCCGCCGAACGGCTATCCGGCTCGATCTGCAAAAAAACCACGGCGGCTCCGCCGACCTGTGCATGAGCCGCCTGCCCGGCGACGGATGCGCAAAACACGGTGAAGATAGCCGCGGCAAGAAATTTTCGGCTCATGTGGATGTACCTGCTGCTTTCGTTGAATGGCTGCATGATTCATTCCCAAGGGGGAAAGGTTTCTGATTGCAATGGGTATGGCTATCTGATGATTGCCAGTTTTTCTATGTGTTCGGATACGGAACGACCGCCGTCCGGCTGGTCCACGCGCACGCGCACCTTGTACAGGTAAATACCGGAGGCAAGAAGGTTCATGTCCTCGTCCCGCCCATCCCAGACCACCTGTACAGGACCGGCTGCCAAAACCCCGGAAGGCAACGCCTCTTCCGTATCGATGGTACGGACCGGGCGTCCGGACAGAGCATAAATACGTACCTGCACGGAAGCGACGCTACCCGCAGGCTGGTTATGCTCGAACACGAAACGTGTCTGGCCGCTCGTCGGGTTCGGGTAATTGTACACATTTTCCAACACCACGTCCTGCGTGGAAGCTATCACGAAATCCAGTGATTCGATATTCGAATTATTGAACACATCCCAGGCGCGCACCGACAACGAGTGCGGGCCGTCGGCCAACCCGTCCGTGTAACTCCTGAACGAATATTCGACGCGGCCGCTTCGGAACGAACCGGGATCGCTTTGGAAGCGGCTGCCTATGTCTATGGCGGAACGCTCGTCTCCATCGACAACCAGCAGCATCTCGTGTCCCACACCCGTTCCTACCGTATTGATGCCGCTGTCGTCGCGCAGTTTCACGATGAGTCGGGGATCCGCCGGGGTCAGTCCGCCGGAAACAAACGTGGTGTCGTTCAGAAAGAGGGAAATATCCGGTCCAACGTGGTCATCGGGCAACGTGGCGGCGGTCCCGCCAACCACGACTTGCTCCGTATAGCCGGCGGCATGTTCGGAGGCATTTCGTACATAGACGCTCACGCGCCCGGGTTCGTTGCTGTAGGAAATATCTTTGGGCATTACGAACGTGGCGCTGAAACGACCCGAGGTTACCGGTACGGTACCGCGCCAGAGCAGATCCTTCCGAACCGTATAGTAATCCCGGGACAGGACAGAGCGATCGGGCACGTTGACACGGCGCTCTGCATCGAAAACCACAACGTGCGCCTGCCCTGCGAAACCTGAATCCACCGCTCCCGCAGTTGTGCGCACATTCCCCTCGATGGTCACTTCGTCCAACGCCCGGAGGGCTGGCATATCCTCAACAGGCGTTCCGTTCACCCGCCCGACCACAGCCTCTCGCGAAGGATACCCGAGGCGCATCGTCGGATCGCCCAGCAGATTGAACTTGCGATTGTTCGCCTGCAAACCCGCTTGGGTATTTTTCGTACTCACCAGAATGTCGCCCAGCCGGCGGGGCCTTCCGTCCTGTGCAGGTTTGAACAGTTCCCTGTTAAGCGCCCGGTTCAGTCCCACATTCAACTGGTTCAATGCCGAATCCGTGAAGACCAACCGTACTGTCGTCATCAGCGCAATCGCTCCCCCTGATTCATTCAGCAACAGAACTTCCGCGGCGCTTTGCTCCCCGGACAGATCCCACCACCCATACGAACAGGTCGCCGTAATGAACAGCGGCAGGCGGTCGTAATTGCGCAACTCCTGCCCATCCTCCAGGGTGAAAATGTCTTCCTGAGCGAGAGCTTTTTCCCCTCCGTGCCCGCTGTAATTCATCACCAGTACGCCGTCGTCCAAATCGGTCAGGATATCCCGCTCGACGTCGGGCAGACGCCAACCGTTGGCGTATTTCCGTTTATAAGAAATACCATACACCTTGTGCAAGTCGATCTGCGGATACTCCTGCGCAAGCAATTCGGCCACCACATCTGCATTCTGGGTATGCAGATCCGGATGCGTTTCTTTCATTGTCTCGCGCCCGTTGTACGCATCGTCAGCCACAAGCAGATACTTCCTGCGCCAGGAACCGTATGTAGCAGGATTCTCGTAATGCTTGATCTTGGCCACCATGGCAGCGGCTTCTTCCGGCGTCTGCACAGGAAATCGTCCGATGCCTATATCGACACGCTCCCGGCTCGGCAGCCGCCCCGAGCCGCCAGGCCAAACCCATATTCCCTCGTCCGCGTCCAGCAAGCCGAAATAATCGTCGCTGGTGTAGGACGCGATCGGATTGAACGATTCTTCCGTTTCGTAGGGCGGAATCCAGTTTTCGAGGACAACCTCATCGGAATCGAGGTCCAGATTGCGATAATTGAAGTGCCCGTCTCCGAAAAGCAGGGCATACCGGAACGGCTTGCCGGCTTCGTTGCCCCTGTCGTACAGAAAACGCAGGTAATCGCGCAGGCCCCGCACGTCCACAAGCCCTCCGGAAAATTCATTGTATATCTGACGAATGTCCGTCACCAGCACGTCGAGCCCGTCCTTGCGGCGGTGCTCTGCCAGTTCGTCTGCAGCAGAACGAAATGCATCGGGCGCTACAATCACGAAATCCGGATATGCGGCAAGTCCGTGCAGATTCTGCGAAGCGACGCGCGCACCTTCTGCACGAAGCGGTCGGGCTGCCGACGGACGAAACGCCACCAGTTCGCGCGGAGTGGATGCATCGACTACCTGAACCAGGACGAGCCAGGCGTTCCCGACCTGCCTGGCCTCGAAACTGCGAACATGACCAGGTTCCGTCACATCCCACACCAGCGGCTCGGCAGCAAATCCTTCCAGAACAAATTCGAACACCCCCGTTTCGCCCTCGGGCGTACTAAAATGGAGCGAGTCGCCGGCTGCCCGCAGCCTCTTCGGATAAAAGACCCGCACCCAGTCCACGGAAGCTTGCGCGTCGTTTTCGGCGCCTCCCTCCAGACCTATCGAAAGATGCAGGGGTTCATTGGCGCCCGTATCGCGCTCGAACGCGGCGATACCGGGAACCGCAATGGTAGTGGTCTGGCTGTTAAAAGAGATGCCGCGAGCCGCCCTGAGAGAACCCACAAACGCACCATCCGATTCGAAACGCACCGTGGCGGCGGGATTGGAGCGAATAGCCACTCGCGCCCGGTAGCGAACAGGTCCTTGCACGCGACCCGGCGGCATCAGGTTTTCGACCAGATCCCGCGAATCTCCGGCATGGATCGGCGTCATGACCCACGTATGGCCGGTTCCATTCTCCTTGCTCCACATGTACTCGTCGAAATCCACCATGTATCTCCCTTCCGTCTCGTAGCGCGTTTCGACATCCGTATACGTACGCGAAGGTTCGGGTACGGGCGAAGCAGCGTCTTCGTCCAGGATCTTGACGAAGTAATAATTCTCGTTGGAAAAGGGATGTACGTAATGCTCCCATCCTTCCTCCCCGTGTGTCCATCCGTACGGGCCTTTCCCGTAGAAAACAACCGCATCCCCTGCATCGAAACTGCCGTCGCCGCCACCCGAGCGGTATGCGGGCTGTTCGACAAGGTCCGCAATCCGGGGCGTCGAATTGAGCGCCGGTACGGGCGCGCCCCCATTTCCGTAAATAGCTACGCGGTCCGGATCGATGGCGTCCGGAGAGGGAAAATCGGGCAGAGCGGCAAGAAAATCCCTGTCGATTCGGTACAGCCCGGTCTCGTGAACGGGAATCTTGTAGACGACGCCGCGGGCCAGTACACTCTCCGTAACGGCGAGGTGCGGGTTGTCGTTACGGCGGAATACGACAAGACGGGAAGCCACGCCCTGTTTGCCGGCCCCGCTTGCGTAGCGTACGGCAGCGCGCACCTGTCGATAACGGCGGACAACCCCATTCTCGTAGACAAGCAACCGCACACCCAGATTGATGAGGTGCCGCCCCTGGCTCGTACCCAACCCGTCGAGCCATACTACGGGACCGCTCGTTTCCTGCACGACCAGCGTATCCCCGACGGGCAGGTCCAGTTCGTCGTAGGCGGTTGCGGCCAGTGAAACGCTTGGGGCATCCCCCGACGGCAGTTCGAGCGTTTCCGAAACGACCGGTACCCCAAAAGACAACGCGCGGGCAGCAGATATCGTAAATGTTTCGATCGCCGCCGAATCGGCAACGGACTGCATGGAAGCCGGCCAATCCACCGTAATCTCCACCACTACGCCCTCCGAAGAAGATTCCACCGTACGGATATCCACATCCTGCGCCACGGACACATTCGCCCGAACGACGCACAGGAAAACCGCAAGGAACGCAAACCGAACGCTCATGATATCGTGCTTTTCCCGCCGGATCGCTCATTCGGCAGAGAAAAGCGTGCTGTTACGAAATAGAAAAACGAATAAGGGAACGAGGGCGGAGCAGATCGCCCGGTTTCGTAACAGTCGTAGGTCGATAGGCGAAAAGAAAAAGGAAGCGAAGCGATACGGGAGGGGGACGTTTTACACCGATTATACCGAATACCGAACAACTCCGGGAATATCCGATTACATGAATCGAGGCACCCTTGTTCGACGGGCAAGAACGGCCCCTTTATCCGCACAAAACGAAATCCGCCCGGCAAGGTTCCGCCTGCAATACGCCAACCGATGAAGTTTCGACGAAACAGCTACAGGATACTGCGATTAAGTCCGCGAAGTTCAGAGTATCCTATAGTTCATCGAGGGAACGCTCCTCTGCAACAGCAATGCCCCGGGGCATACGCACAGGCGTACCCACAACCGTCACCGGATCGTGTTCGAAAAAAAAGTGCCATCCTCCCTCGACCGCATCTTCGAGAAAACGTGCCTTCTCTTCCAGCGTCACAAGTGGGCGCACATCGTACGCCGTAGCCCAGGCCCCCCTCAAATGGGCCGTTGTAGGCAAGAGATCCGACACGAAAACGAGCGTGCGCTCTTCGTCGGATATTTTCACCAGTTGCTGCGCTTCCGTATGGCCATGCACAACGATCGCCTCGACCCCGGGAAAAAGCGTACGCGGTCCGTCTACCAGATTCAATTGCCCGGCACGCTCGAGCGGTTCCATATTTTCTCTTATAAATGACGCGGCTTCGCGTACGTTCGGGTGGAGCGCCCACTCCCAGTGTGCGCGCTGCACGTGATACCGCGCATTTTCGAAAACCGGGACCGGCCCGTTCCGGCCTATTGCGGTGCCGCCGCCGCAATGATCGAAATGCAGGTGGGTATACACGACATCCGTCACATCCTCCGCACAGAAACCCGCCTGATCAAGCGACCTGTGCAACTCCGTATGGGCATAATCGATGGCATAGATGCTTGCGAACTTCTCGCTGCCCTTGGCGCCGATGCCGTTGTCGATGAGAATAACGCGCCCGTCCCCCTCGAGAAGCAGACAACGCAGGGCAAGAGGGATTCGGTTTTTATCGTCCGGCCGAATATGACGCTCCCACAGCGCACGCGGCGCCACACCGAACATGGCGCCGCCGTCCAGGCCGAATCGACCCGCCTCGATCGTATGCAATTCGTAGGAACCTATGCGCGCCATCCGCCCTACCGATCGTATGCGTTCGACCTGCCGGAGGGGGAATGCCCGGGGCATTGCACAGCCATCATGTACCCACTCTCTCGCTCATCTCCAGCATGCGCTCGATGGGACGGAGCGCCGCCCGCCGCACCGTCTCTTCCATATGCATCTCGGGCTCCTCGAATCGCAAGCAGAGATAGACTTTCTCGATGGTATTGAGCCGCATGTGGGGACACCGGCTGCATTCGCATCCGCTTTCCGGCGGCGCCGGGATGAATGTCTTTCCGGGGCTATCCTTGCGCATCTGATGCAGAATGCCTTCCTCCGTCGCTACGATAAAGGCGTCATGCGCACTTTCCCGGGCAAAACGGCGAATGGACGTCGTAGAGCCGATATGGTCCGCATGCCGCAACACCGGCTCCTCGCACTCGGGATGCGCCAGGACCAGCGCCTCCGGATAGCGCACTTTCAGTCGCAGCAGTTTGCGCTCGCTGAACGTTTCGTGGACGATACACGCCCCTTCCCAAAGCACCATGTCCCGTCCCGTTTCGCGCACAAGGTGTCGCCCAAGGTTACGATCCGGCGCAAAAATAATCGGCTGGTCCTCCGGAATGGAGGACACGATATGTGCGGCGTTCGACGAAGTGCAAATAATGTCGCTGAGCGCCTTCACGCCCGCCGTACAGTTAATGTAGGAGACAACAAGGTGGCCAGGGTAGCGCTTTTTGAACGCAGCCAGTTCGGGCGCCGGGCACGAGTCCGCAAGAGAGCACCCGGCATTTAGATCCGGCAACAGCACTTTGCGTCCGGGATTCAGGATCTTTGCCGTTTCCGCCATGAAATGCACTCCGGCGAATACGATGATGTCCGCGTCCGTTTCGGCAGCTTTCCGGGCAAGCCCCAGCGAATCGCCTATATAATCGGCGATGTCCTGAATGTCCGGCTCCTGATAATAATGAGCCAGAAGCACCGCGTTCTTGTCCTGCTTCATCCGTTCGATTTCCTCGAACAGATTCAGCATGGGATCGACGGGTGCGTCGATAAAACCGGCCTCCCTGTCCAATACCGGAATGTCCACCATAATGCACAGGAGAAATAGTGACCGTACGGTAGAGTATATCCGCTCGTAAAAGTATGAAGGAGATATAAGGAGATATAACGCCGCAATACTCCGTGCGTTCTCCAAAACGGAAACGACGGACGCCGCCGCGATGCAGGGAATAATCAGACGCTATCCGGTTCTTCCCGGCAAAGTACGCCCTCCTCCAGCCGCAATACCCGATCGGCACTCGCCGCCAGTGCAAGATTGTGCGTTGCAAGCACGAACGTACACCCGAAATCGCGACTAAGCCGTACCATTTCCTCATGCAGATGCGCAGCGTTTCTCGCATCGAGGTTGCCCGACGGCTCGTCGGCCAATACCAGACCTGGCTGGTTCATAAGCGCCCGGGCCACAGCAACCCGCTGTTGTTCCCCGCCGGACAACTCGCCGGGCCGATGCTCCGCCCGATCGTCCAGATGCAGCATCCGGAGAAGCATCATCGCACGGTCGCGGACCTCCGAAAGACGCCGGTGGCGAATGAGCGCCGGCATGGCCACGTTTTCGAGGGCCGTAAACTCCGGCAACAGGTGGTGAAATTGAAAAACGAACCCGACCTCCCGATTGCGGAACGCAGCCAGTTCCTCGTCCGATGCGCTAAAAACCTCCTTACCCCGGGAATACACCGAACCTCCGTCGGGGCGGTCAAGGGCCCCGAGAAGATGCAGCAGGGTGCTTTTCCCGGTTCCGCTTTCCCCTACGATGGCCACCACTTCGCCGGAACGAGCGTCGAAATCCACGCCGCGAAGCACCTGCAAGGACCGACCGCCCCCCGAAGGATAGCTCTTTCTAAGCGCACGCACACTGAGAAGCGGCACATCCCGGGGGGCATCTCCTATGGATTCCAAGGTATTTTCCGCCACACTCAAACTATGCCCTCCTTTCGCGTTCGATACCGTATTTATTCATCTTGTTGTACAAATGAGACCTTTGCATCCCAATGGCTTCCGCGGTTCGGCTAATGTTCCAATCGAAATCGCTCAGTTTCCGCTCAAGAAACATTTTTTCCGCCGTGTCGCGAAAATCGCCCCAATCTTCCGTCTTTGCAAGCATATCCATCAGGGGATCCCGGGACGTTTCCCTGGGAAACGCATAGCGATCGATATCCTCTACCCGAATTTCTTCGTCGGTCGTAAGCACAATGAGGCGTTCTATTACGTTTTGCAGTTCGCGCACATTGCCTCTCCATTCCTGCTCGGTGAAGCGCTTCAGGGCCGACGCCGTAAAATGTTTTCCGGGCCGGCCGTTGCGCTGGGCCATATCCTCGCAAAAACGGGCAGCGATGACGGGGACATCCTCAAGGCGCTCCCTCAGGGTCGGGAGATGTATGGGAATCACGCTGAGCCGGTAGTACAGGTCTTCCCGAAAGGTTTCCTCCCGGATGCACGAAGCAAGATCCTTGTTTGTAGCGCAGACGATGCGCACATCCACCGGGATGACCCGGTCCCCTCCTACACGCTGGATATTGTTTTCCTGAAGCACCCGGAGAACCTTGGCCTGGGCAGACAAACTCATGTCCCCGATTTCGTCTAGAAACAACGTACCCCCGTCAGCCTGCTCAAACTTGCCGATACGCTGCTTCACAGCGCCGGTAAAAGCCCCCTTCTCATGGCCGAAGAGCTCGCTTTCGATCAATTCGTCGGGGATCGCGGCGCAGTTCACGTCTACCATCGGCCCATCCTTTCTGGGCGACAGATGGCGAATCCACTTTGCAACAAGTTCTTTTCCCGTACCGGGCTCGCCCGTAATGAGCACACGGGCTTCCGAAGGCGCAACGCGTTCGATCGTATCGCGGACGGCGCCGATGGCGGAACTATCGCCAAGAATAGGGGTGAGTTCGCCCTCGTAGGCGTCTATTGCCTCCTTCATCCGGCGATTCGCCGTGGCCAGAACCCCGCGGTCCATGGCGTTCCGTACGGAAACGAGCAAGCGATTCAGATCGGGCGGCTTTTCGATAAAATCGTACGCGCCCAGTTTGGTTGCCTTCACGGCCGTCTCGATGGCGCCGTGCCCGGAGAGCATAACGATGGGCGTCTCGGGCATTTCCTCGCGCGCCACAGCGAGCACCTCCATGCCATCCCGTTTCGGCATGTTGACGTCGAGCATGACGACATCGTACCGCCCGGCGCGCAAACGGGCAAGGGCCTCTTCCCCATCGACGGCTTCCTCTACGCCGAATCCTTCGTACTCGAATATTTCGCGCAGCGTACGTCGAATACTCTGTTCATCGTCGACAACAAGAATGACAGGAGGCATGCGATCGGTCAGGATGACTGCTTCGCCGTTGCGCGCGCAATATATACCCGGATACTCGAGGCCTGGGTGGATTCGGGGTACTCCGCCTCGACAGCTTCGTACTGTTCGAGGGCATCCTCGTACCGCCCTGCCCGCTCGTAGAGTTGACCGGCATGCAGGAGATATTCCGGAGTCGTCAGCTCACTCTCGAAGTGACGTGCAGCGCGCCGGTACAAATCACCCGCGCGGGCATATTCCTCGCGCTGTTCCCAAGCCGCCGCCTCGCCCGCAATAGCGCCCGCGCCGATAAAATCCGGCCCCTTGTCGAAATCCTCGAAATACGAAAGCGCCCGGTCGTATTCACCCATATTGAAGAGTGCATCCGCTGCATAAAAACGCGCAAGATTTCCTGCGGGTGTGCCGCCATACTTATCGGCGATTTCCAGCAACCCCAGGTGCTCCAGCGATCCATCCAGCGCCTGCCGGTACGATGCTTCCTCGTACAGAGGCAGGACTGCGGCCAGAAGAACCTCTGCTTCGGAGGCCTGCTGCCCCTGATAGAAAACATACCCGACGATAACAACGGCGAGCACCCCAAGTGCAGCGGCCCCGCCGTAGACCATCTTTCTGTTGGCGTCCAAAAATCGCCACGCACGTGCATAGAACGTGACCACCTTGTCCTCACGCAACTCATGTCTTCTGGAAATACTTCGGGGGGGATTCAGGGTTGGCATAGATTCGCGGGATACGCGCAGGAAGATTCGGGGAACATTGCGAGGATTCGCCGTATGGATTGCCATAATAATACGGAATCCCGCTTTTATGCGTATGTACGTGCAGAGGGTCCGTCGTTTCCCTGCAAAAGGATATCCGATCCGGCAATACGTCATTTTTTAGACAAGATTTTCACCAAATCCGGGAAATCGACATGGATCGAAGCTCGTCGGAAGCCGTTTATTGCACCGTCCGGCATGCGCCGGTCTGCCATTAACTCTGCATACGCCCCTGCCGGGTCCCCCTTTTCAGTAAATCGCACATAAATCTCATGGCCATCAAGCTTGGAATCAATGGTTTCGGACGCATTGGAAGACTCGTATTTCGCGCGATCCTCGAACGTCGCCTTGAAGACATTCATATCGTTGGCATCAATGACCTGACCAGTGCCGCCACCCTCGCGCACCTCCTGAAATACGATTCGGTGCATGGCCGTTTCCCGGGCGATGTGCACGTCGATGAGAACTCCCTCGTCGTAGACGGAAAGGTATACCCGGTTTTCTCGGAGCGGGACCCCGCCCAACTCCCCTGGGGCGACCTCGGTACGGAGATCGTTGTGGAATCCACCGGGATCTTTCGCTCGGCGGAGCAGGCCGGCAAGCATATCGAGGCCGGCGCTTCGAAAGTGGTTGTCTCGGCGCCCGCCAAGGGTGCGGTAGACGCCACAGTCGTGATCGGGGTCAACGACGACACCTTGACCGGTGAAGAAAAACTCCTTTCCAATGCCAGTTGCACCACGAACTGCCTCGCTCCGATGGTTAAGGTCCTCGATGACCGGTTCGGCGTGAAGCGCGGCTTTATCACCACGGTGCATGCCTACACATCGGACCAGGCGCTCGTGGACGGTCCGCATTCGGACCTGCGCCGTGCACGAGCTGCGGCCCTCTCTATCGTACCGACCACGACCGGCGCCGCCAAGGCGGTGGGCCTTGTTCTGCCGCACTTGCAAGGAAAGCTGGACGGCATGGCGCTCCGTGTGCCGACGCCGGCCGGTTCGATTACGGATCTCACGGCCGAACTGGAACAGGAAGTCTCCAGCGAAGAAGTCAATGCTGCGTTCCGCGAAGCGGCGGCAAACGGCCTGAAAGGGCTGCTCGAGTACAGCGAGGAACCGCTCGTATCGAACGACATTCTCCACAACCCGCATTCCTGTATCTTCGATGCGCCGTGCACCATGGCGAACGGCGCCACCGTAAAAATCGTCGGCTGGTACGACAACGAATGGGGATACTCGTGCCGGGTGGCGGAGCTCGTCCAAAAAATCGCCGGCTGACCGGAAGTACGAACGCATGCGCAAACGGACCATCGAAACCATGAAGGTGCGTGGGCGGCGCGTGCTGGTGCGCGTTGACTTCAACGTACCGATCGCAGATGGCGCCATCGGAGACGATACGCGTATTCGGGCCGCGTTGCCTACGATACGCGCCATCCTTGCAAGCGGCGGAAAGGCTATCCTGATGAGCCATCTTGGCCGCCCGAAGGGAGCGCCGGACCCTGCGTTTACGCTGCGCCCCGTCGCGGACCGCCTGAAAGAATTGCTGGATGCGCCCGTGCACTTCGTGAATCATGCTAAGGGGCCCACGGGCCCGGAAACCCGGCAGGCCATCGACGTGCTGAACGAAGGGGAAGCGCTCGTGCTCGAAAACACCCGATTCCATGTGGGAGAAACGAAGAACGATCCTGCGCTTGCCGGGGAACTGGCCGCTCTTGCAGATGTGTACGTGAACGATGCATTCGGGACCTGCCATCGCGCCCATGCTTCGACGGAGGGTGTAGCGCACCGGGTTGAGGAAGCGGGCATGGGTTTACTCCTCGATAAAGAGATCGAATACCTGTCAAGGCTGCTCGACAGCCCGGGGCTGCCGTATGTAGCTGTATTGGGCGGTGCAAAAGTGTCCGACAAGATCGGCGTCATCGAGAACTTGCTCGACCGGGTCGATGCGCTGCTCATCGGCGGCGCCATGAGCTACACGTTCCGGAAAGCGTTGGGACACGAAACAGGCGCTTCGAAAGTGGAAGCAGATCGGCTCGACGACGCAAAAGCGCTGTACGAGCAAGCCGGCGGCAAAATCAGGCTGCCGGTCGACCATGTGACAGCGAACGCGTTCGACAACGAAGCTCCTCGACGCATCGTTTCCGGCGCCATTCCGGAAGGCGAAATGGGTCTCGATATCGGCCCGGAAACGATCGGAGAATACGCTCGCGCTATCGGAGAAGCGCGCACCATCGTGTGGAATGGTCCGATGGGCGTATTCGAAATGTCGAATTTCGCCGCAGGGACGTTCGCTATGGCCAAAGCGCTTGCCGAGGCCACCACACACGGCGCTCTTACGGTAGTGGGCGGAGGCGATTCGGTGGCGGCCGTCTCTCAGGCAGGGTACGAAAAGCTTGTGAGCCATGTCTCGACGGGCGGCGGCGCCATGCTGGAGTTTCTGGAAGGCAAGACCCTGCCCGGTATCGCGGCGCTGAGCGACAGATAGCTCACCGCGCCCGATATTCTTCGTTCATTGGAAAATGTGGTTTCACGGTGCCTGCTCATTCTGGCGGGCCCGGCAAGCGATGGCGGCATCCCCCTGTCTTGCGCTGTGGCCTTTGCTACATTATCTGCTTAATTCGCGCCAATACGATCATGGTTTACGAAGCCGTCGACCGGATAGACTTCGCTGTCGGCGATTGCCCGGCGATGCCCCTGCAGGGGCGTGTTGTCATGGCCACGCCGGCGCACTACGATGTGCAATACGTGATCAACCCGCATATGGCCGACCATGTGGGAAACGTGGACCGTGTCCGGGCGCAGCATCAATGGGAAACGCTGCGGGATACCTACCGGGCGCTTGGCATGGAAGTGGACAGCGCAGAAGGTGTAGAGGGGCTGTACGACATGGTCTTTGCGGCCAATGCCGCAGCGGCGTTCCTGTCCCCGGACGAAAAATCGCCGGGGATCATTATGAGTCGTATGGCCACACCGTCTCGATACGGCGAAAGCATACACTACGAGCGGTTTTTCCGCGAACTGGGGGTTGACGTACGCCATCTCCCCGAGGGGCTTACCTTCGAGGGAGGCGCAGACGCCATCTGGCATCCCGGACGACGTCTGATTTGGGGAGGGTACGGCCAACGCACCGACCGGGCTACCCATGACGCCATTTCGGCCATGCTGGACGTACCCGTTATTCCGCTTCGGCTCGACGACGAAGCCTTCTATCATCTTGATACGTGCCTCTGCGTGCTGGACGAACGCACGGCGCTCATCTGCCCGGCCGCACTGCGTCCCGAAGATATATCCATGATCCGCCGGCTCTTCGAACGTATCGTTGAAGTCCCGGAAGCCGAGGCCCGAGAACGGCTGGCGTGTAATGCGCATTGCCCGGACGGACGGCATGTGCTGCTCCAGAAAGGGTGTCCGCAAACCACGCAAAGACTGCGGGATGCAGGGTTCGTGCCGGTTGAAATCGACGTCGGAGAATTTCTGAAGGCCGGCGCCTCGGTGTATTGCATGAAGTTAACCATGTGGTAAGGGATATTCTGATCAAAACCGCTTCGCTCAGCGCATCACGTTCTTGCGTACAGAACATCATGGTTTCATCGTTGAAATCGGCAAAAAGCACTGCGAATTCACGGCGTCACGGACGTGACGCGCCCTGCGGGAGGGTTGCGGACTTAATCAGAGTATCCCTGAAGTGAAACCGCTCATCTCCGTGATCATTCCCGCATTGAACGAAGCTGCGGGCATCGAAAACACGTTGCGGTCCGTACGCCGGCAGACACCCGAACACGAAATCGTTGTCGCGGACGGCGGCTCCTTCGACGAAACGGCAGCTATTGCCAGCCGGTACGGACGAGTCGTCCAGGCGCCGCGCGGACGATCCAGGCAAATGAATGCGGGCGCTGCACAAGCCAGAGGAGATATCCTGCTTTTCCTGCATGCCGACACGGTCCTGCCCCCCGACGGCCTCGAAAAGGTGCGGATTACATTATCCGACCCTGTATTGTCAGGAGGCGCTTTTCGACTCCGATTCGATCGCAATACACCCCTTCTTCGTTTTTACAGTTGGTTCACGCGCTTGCATGCGCCCCTCCTCTGTTTCGGGGATCGAGGCTGCTTCGTCCGGCGTTCCGTATTCGAGGAATTGGGCGGCTATCCGGATCTTCCCATTTTCGAGGATATCGAGCTCGTACGTAAACTCCACGAACGCGGCGGCTTCGTCTTTCTAAAGAAATGCGTCACCTCCTCGGCGCGCCGCTTCCGGGAACGCGGACCTTTTCTGCAACAACTCCGCAACGGCTGCCTGTGGGTCCGGTATGTGATCGGAGCGGACCCGAATACCCTTGCAAGCCGGTATCCGTACGAAAAAGAGGAAGCCCGCACTGGATAACCTCCGGACTTCATCGGAGGCTTCCGTATTGCCCGTTTTCAATACCGGAGATACCTCATGGAACAGAAGCACCCCCGCAGGGTAGGGTACGAAGTGACCAGGGTTCATGTTACGACCGGTCATTCTGCAAGGCTTCCTCCATGCAGGGACGGTTCCAAACGATGAAAACCTGAAGCGCTTTTTGTCCCGGGGTTCTCTGTCAACAGGCTTGTAATCCCCCACACTGGTGTAACGTCCAACACATTTTCGCCAAGAGGTCGGCCGTCCATGGGTTCTTCTCGGAAAACAGAAAAAATACCTGCGCAATCCGCCATCACGAGAGATCCTTTCCCGAAGTCAAAGAAAATATTCGTGGACGGGAAGATCCACGATATAAAGGTTGCGATGAGGGAAGTCGAAACCGAGGATACAATCTCTGAAGGCCTCGAGGCGGAAAAGTTCAGGATACCTCTTTACGACACCAGCGGCCCCTACACCGATCCCGGAGCCGATATCGACGTGCATAAAGGACTTCCGTCTCTTCGCTCAACGTGGATAAAAGAGCGGGGAGATGTCCTGGAACTGCCCGATTTTTCTTCGGCATTCGCGCGGAAAAGACTCGAGAGAACCAACGGGATAACCTTCGGAAATACCCGGAAACCCCTTCGTGCCGCCCCCTCGCGCAATGTAACGCAGATGCACTATGCCAAGAGGGGCGTCATAACTCCTGAAATGGAGTACATAGCCATACGGGAAAATCAGCGGATCGACGAACTCAGGGGAAACTACTACGGGCAGCTGTGCTCTTATCACGAAGGGATTGATTTCGACGCTCGTATCCAGCCCTCCCACATCACCCCGGAATTCGTACGGGAAGAAGTCGCCGCGGGGCGCGCCATCATTCCGAATAACATAAACCACCCTGAAAGCGAGCCCATGATAATAGGGCGGAACTTTCTCGTAAAAATAAATGCGAACATCGGGAATTCCGCCGTTTCTTCAAGCATTGAAGAGGAAGTGGAAAAAGCGGTCTGGGCGTGCCGATGGGGAGCCGACACCATAATGGACCTGTCGACGGGAGACAATATCCATGAAACCAGAGAGTGGATCATAAGAAATTCCCCGGTTCCGATAGGAACGGTTCCCATATACCAGGCGCTTGAGAAAGCGAATGGAAAACCGGAAGATCTTACCTGGGAGATGTACAGGGATACCCTGATAGAGCAGGCTGAGCAAGGGGTCGACTATTTCACCATACACGCGGGAGTTCTTCTTCGCTACATACCGCTTACGGCCAACCGGGTTACAGGAATCGTTTCAAGGGGTGGCTCCATCATGGCGAAGTGGTGTCTCGCGCACCACAAGGAAAGTTTTCTTTACACGGAGTTTGAAGAAATATGCGAGATAATGAAGGCGTACGATATAGCCTTTTCGCTGGGCGATGGTCTCCGTCCGGGCTCGATAGCCGACGCGAACGATGCCGCCCAGTTCGCCGAGCTCGACACCCTCGGAGAGCTTACGCAGATAGCCTGGAAGCATGACGTCCAGGTCATGATAGAAGGTCCGGGGCACATCCCCATGCAAATGATCCGGGAGAACATGACCAGGCAACTGGAGGCATGCGGGGAAGCTCCTTTCTACACCCTGGGGCCGCTTACGACCGATATAGCCCCGGGTTATGACCACATAACTTCCGCCATAGGAGCAGCGATGATAGGGTGGTACGGAACTGCCATGCTCTGTTACGTGACGCCCAAGGAGCACCTGGGGCTTCCCAACAAAAAAGACGTGAAGGACGGGGTCATAACCTACAAGATTGCCGCTCATGCGGCGGATCTGGCGAAAGGCCATCCCACTGCGCAACTTCGGGATAACGTGCTTAGCAAGGCGAGGTTCGACTTCCGATGGAACGATCAGTTCAATCTTTCGCTGGACCCGGATACCGCCCGTGACTTCCATGACGAAACCCTGCCGGCCGAGGGCGCAAAGGTCGCGCATTTTTGCTCCATGTGCGGCCCGAAATTCTGCTCCATGAAAATCACGCAGGATATACGGAAGTATGCCCAGGAGCACGGTCTTTCCGAAACGGACGCTGTCCGGAAGGGGCTGGATTCCAAGGCCAGGGAATTTGCGGAAAAAGGAAAAGAGATATATGTTGAGCAAACCGCCGTTTCACTCGATTCTTCCGAAGGCCATGGCTAATATCGTTCTGCATCCACGCTGGCAAGCCAGAGAAAACGACGTAACGTCTGAACATACGTACCGGAATCGGCGGCAATTCATTGAAGAACTGGGCCTGGGCGCCGTCGGCATGGCAGTCCTCGGCACAATGGGATGCTCCATGACTTCGTTCGGGCCGCTGGACACCATCCCGGGCAATGCGCCGCGTGAGGGATATCCAGCCGCGCGCAACGAGGTATTCTCTGTCCCGGAACGCGAAGTAACCGGACGCATCTTCGCCTCTGCCTACAACAATTTCTATGAATTCGACGGGACCTCCAAGGAAATCTGGCCCCTTACGGAGCCCTATGAACCGTTTCCCATGACCATCCGGGTACGCGGGCTTGTCGAAAAACGGCTCACATTCGATGTAGCGGAGTTGATCCGCACCATGGACCTCGAAGAACGCCTCTACCGCTTCCGGTGCGTTGAGGCCTGGGCCATGACGGTGCCATGGACAGGGTTCCCGCTCAGCAAACTCATCGAGCGGTGCAAACCGCTCTCCCGTGCGACGCATGTGCGCTTCGTATCGGTCAACCGCCCAAACCAAATGGAGGGCATCGAAAAGCAGCCCTGGTATCCCTGGCCGTATTACGAAGCCCTGCGCATGGACGAGGCGATGAACGAATTGGCCTTCGTGGTGACCGGAATGTACGGAGAGCCGCTCCCGAAACAGAACGGGTCTCCGTTGCGACTGGCCCTTCCCTGGAAATACGGCTACAAGGGACCGAAAGCTATCGTACGCATCGAGTTTACGGATGAACAACCGGGGACCTTCTGGAACGATCTGCAACCCCGGGAATACGGCTTTTTGTCGAACATAAATCCGAATATCCCCCACCCGCGCTGGAGTCAGGCCTCGGAAACGTTGCTGGAAACCGACGAACGTGTCCCCACGCAGATTTTCAATGGATACGACGAGTGGGTATCCGCACTGTACCCGGACGAACCCCGCCAGCCCGGCAGACCCTTAGCGCGGTAACGCAGCGACTTCCGCCGGATCTCCCTTCTTGTGCAGGTATCTATTCCAGGCGTACACGCCCCAGGAAAGAAGGATGCATCCAAAGAGGGCAATTCCGCCGTTTATACCGGCAAGACGCCATTGGGCGCGACCGATCGCTGCGATCACTACTTCTTGCGATGGGTCTCCGGACAGAAACACGTCCAGCGAATCGCTTCCTTCGAGCGCCCGTACGAACGTAATGGGAAGCGGCAATACGTGCTCGGTATACGAGCCGTCCGCTCCCGGTACCCGGAGATGAGCCGACGCCATGGTGATATCCGCCCGGTCGGTGGTGGAGAGCGCCACCACCTCCGCTTTAACCACGGCGCCGGTCCGCACCGTTTCCCGGAGATTCATTGTCACCGCCGCCTGATTAACAGCCAGTAAAAAGAGCAGACCGGGAAACACCCATAACAGGCGAGCCACAAGCCGCGAAGCACGATGACGCATAAAAAGGCGGTTTGGAAAACGGCGCCGAAAAGCGTTCGGCCAAGGATACTCTGATTAAATCCGCAAAGATTCAGAGGCTGAAAGGGGTGCGCTGGCAAGGAATGACGAAGCAATGTGGCAGGCCCCACATAATGAGGAATGACACGGCCAGCGTGCTCCTCTCTGCCTCCCGAAGGGCGCTTCACGTTCGCAAGTACAGGATATCATGATTTTATCATCGGAATCAGCGGGAAATATGCGAATTCGGGGCGTTGCGAACGTGAAGCGCTGAGCGAAGCGGTTTTGGTCAGAGTATCCTTAACTATTTCAGGAAAAGATACGGTTTCCATGCCTCGTGCAATATCCCGATATAATCGCGAATGAACATCACGTGACTGGGCCGGTACGGCTTGCGAATCAGCGGCATGGCGGCCTCTTCGGGCGTACGATCCCCCTTTTTGTTGTTGCACGGGGTGCAGGCCGTTACAAGATTTTCCCAGGTATCCCGTCCACTTTTTGACCGCGGCTGCACATGATCCACGGTCAAATTCTCGCGACATTCGCAATACTGGCACCGGAATCGATCCCGCCGGAGAATGTTTTTTCTCGAAATCATGACCCGCTTGTACGGAACACGTACGTATGCTCTGAGCCGCACAATACTGGGAAAAGGATACTGGATCGTCGGCGACCGGACGTATCGATCCGGTACGGACTCGACGAGTTCGGCTTTTTGCAGGAAGACCAGCACCACCGCACGCTCGACGCTGCATGTCGTCAATGCGCGGTAGTCGTTGTTGAGTACGAGTACGTGACCCTTCATGACGGGATTATTATTGCACAAGTACGTCGCCGTACGAAACGATCTCGCCAATGCCATCGAAAACGAGCAGGCGATGCAGGCCGACCGGTCCGATCAGGGAAACCGGCACATGAAACAGATAGGCTCCCGGATCGCTGGCCTGTTCGATTTCGGAAAGCGTTTGCAAGCGGTTGTCGTGCAGATTTTTCAAACGAAGCGGGGAATACACGGCATCGAACACGGTCACGGTGACGCGGATCGTGATAAAATCCCTGATCGGCGCCGGATTCGGCATGGCCGGGTCTACCCTGATCTCTCCCGCATATACGGGTGCCGTCCGCCAATCGTCCTTGTCGTCGGACAGAATTTTTCCAGACGCATCGACGCGCGTAATGTTCTCCGGAGAACGACTTGCCTGCTCCGCAAAATCGTCCTGCTCTTCCTGCGTATCGCATCCGGCAGACAGGAACGCGCCCGCAAGCATCGTAATGCAAAAACCGGCAAAGCATTTTCGAGAAAACATTACCTTGCGCAAAAGGCATCGGATCACATCGACGGAGCGATCGACGAAAACGATCGGCCACCGCTTGCACGACGTGATGCTTCCAAGGGTCCCGATTCCTTTCATATTCCATCGATAAAAATTACGCGTACCCTTTCGAAACAAGAATGCTCGTCCCATGAAAATATATACGCGCACGGGAGACCACGGGGATACCGGCCTCTTTGGCGGTAACCGTGTATCCAAGGCACATGCACGCATCGAAGCCTATGGCGCCGTCGACGAAACGAATGCGCTGCTCGGCATGGCGCGGGCCTTCGTCTCGAAACACCCGGCCTCCGAACGTCTGGACAGCCTCCTTGCAGCCTTGCAGGACGATCTTTTCGTAGCCGGAAGCGACCTTGCTACGCCGCTGGACAGCAAAGCTGCTGTACCGCGCCTTGCAAACGCACACACAGAACGGCTCGAACAGGAAATCGACCGCCTGGAAGAAGACTTGCCGCCCCTGGAGAATTTCATTCTTCCCGGAAGCGTACCGATCGCATCCATACTCCATGTTGCACGAACGACCTGCCGCCGGGCCGAACGGCGAGTCGTTGCAGCGGCAGCATGCGAATCCCTCAATGAAGCCGTTGTCGCGTACCTGAACCGTCTGTCCGATTACTTGTTCGTGCTGGCGCGCTGGGCGAATAAAACCGAAGGAGGAAAGGAACACCTATGGAAACCGGAATAATGCTGCTGCCGGTTGCAAAATCGCAGTAAATGCCGTAGGTTAATTAAATACGCTGCTTCTCGGAATTTCGTCGATATTCGGCAGTTTCGAATAGTACATCCGGCACACGGCCTCCCACCCGCTCAATCGGCCCTGCAAGGTGTATATTATTCCGGCATCGGATTCGGCATGTTTCGATTATTTATAGACATGCGCAGTATAAAGCATCCCGGAATCGCAGCGGCTGTCGGCGTCTTTCTGCTTGCCGCAACGCTCCTCCTCATCAGAGACAAGGACGCATCTCTCGAATCGCCCCGGGCGATATCCGTTACACAGAAAATATCGCCGCCCGAAGCGGATCTCGACAAATACGGCCTCGTATCCGACGGCTATGACGTCATTGATCGTAGCGTACGCCGGAACGAAACGTTCGGAGAAATTCTGACCGGGCACAACATCCCGTACGAAAAGGTCCTTACGATCGCCTCTTCGGCACGAGACATCTTCGACGTACGGCGCATCCAGGCCGGGAAACCTCTTCGCGTATACAGCGACTCTCTTGCCGGGGCCTACCAGGCGCGCTACGTGGTGTACGAGCAGGACAAGCTCAATTACGTAGTATTCGATCTTGCCGCCGATTCTACATCCAGTGCCGTCTACGCCGGAAAACGGGAAGGAGAAATAAAGCGCAGGCAACTGTCCGGACGCATCGAAAGCTCCCTCTACCGGACACTGGAATCCAGGCAGATACCTGCAAACCTTGTGCCGCCACTCGCCCATGCCCTGGCGGAAGTGTTTGCATGGCAGGTGGATTTCTTTCGCATTCTCGAGGGGGATGACTTCAACGTGATCTACGAAGTGCTCGATGTGGACGGAGAACCGTTCCGTGTCGAGCGAATCGTAGCGGCCCGGTTCGGGCACCGGAAAACCGACTATTTCGGTTTTCGGTTCGAAGAAGGGGAGCGCCCCGATTTTTTCGACGAAAACGGGAATAGCCTCCGCAGGGAACTTCTCAAGGCGCCAATACGATACGACCGCATCAGCTCACGCTATTCGCGGAGACGATTTCACCCGGTCCAAAAAAGGTATAAGGCGCATCTGGGTACGGATTACGCCGCCGCGCCCGGCACGCCGATCTATTCGGTAGGGGACGGCGTAGTCCTTGAAGCGCAATTCAAGCGCTATAATGGCAACTACGTCAAGATCCGGCACAATTCGGTGTATACGACCGGCTATCTGCATATGTCTCGTATTGCTTCAGGCATACGCCCGGGCACACGAGTGAAACAGGGAGATGTGATCGGTTACGTGGGAAGCACGGGTCTGGCCACGGGACCGCACGTTTGTTACCGATATTGGAAACACGGTACCCAAATCGATCCGTATACCGACACCCTCCCCCCCGCCAGTGCGGTCACCCCCGAACTGATGGACCGATTCGCCACCGTGCGCAATGAAATCATGCCGCAAATCCTCGGGGTCGTTCCTCCCTATATCGCAAACAGCGATGTTCCGGAAGATCAGAATCTGCCGAGCAAAGCATTGATGTAACACGACGCGCTGTTGAAACCATTCCCCCATGCCCCCGCCCACCACTTCAGGCATCTCTCGAGAAATTGCTTCGTATTCCATGCCGCAACGTGCTCTGGAACTGGCTCGCCTTGCGGCCCGCCGGATCGTGCGTCGGAAAACCCGCGTGATACGTCTATCGAAGCATGCGTATGCAAAACTCGAACGAAGCAGGAGCATGCCAGCGCGAGCCGCACAGGACCTGCGTACGCTGGTGCGCCTTGCAAAAGCATGGGCTTTCAGAGAATATCGGCGTGTACCCTGGCGCACGGTAACCTATGTAGTGGCGGCCATGCTGTACTTCATTAATCCGATAGACCTTGTTCCGGACATGCTCATAGGCATCGGGTTCGTGGACGATGCAGCCGTTGTCCACGCGGTGATTCACTCCCTCCACAATGATCTGATCGCCTTCCGGAGATGGGAAAACCGGCAAACGGATCCTGTGGCGTATCCGGCTTGAATGTGAAGTATTGGACGGTTGGCAGGTCGTATACCTGATCTGACCAAAATCTGTCCAGCCAAACCACCGCTCCCTACTCCCCTTCCATCAGGCGATACATCGGCAACGCCGCACGCTTCGTTTGCGTCGGAAGCGAACGCAAATCGGCTATTTCTTCCTCCACCGAAGCATGGTATCCGACATATGGCTTGCCCGTAGCCTTTTTGTAGCGGATCAGCCAGACTCCTTCCTTGCGCGCATGGTTTTCGGCAAGCCAGGCGCGCCATTCCTATCGAGTGGCCGGGTGACAGAAGTTGGAAGAAATATCCATTCAGGATACTCTGATTAAGTCCGCAGCCTCCCAAAGGGCGTGTCACGTCCGCGACGCCCTGAATTCGCAGTGCTTCCCCTGATTTCGACGATGGAATCATGATGTCCTGTACTTTCGAACGTGACGCCCTGAGCAAAGCGGTTTTGATCAGAGTATCCTTCAAATATTAATTGCCTTGCCCAATGCGGCACGGGTGGCTTCCATGAGAGATTCGGAGAGCGTAGGGTGCGGGTGCATTGCTTCGGCAATCTCATGCGCCGTCGTTTCCAGGGCGCGAGCCGTAACGGCTTCCGCAATCAGTTCGGTAGCGTCGCGTCCTATAATGTGGCATCCAAGCCATTCTCCATACTTCGCATCATAGACGACTTTAACGAATCCTTCCGTATCGCCAAGCGCGGCGGCCTTGCCCGACGCGGAGAAAGGAAACTTCCCGACCTGGACATCGAAGCCTGCCTCCCTGGCCTTTTCCTCGGTGTAGCCTACCGACGCAATTTGCGGCTGACAATACGTGCAGCCCGGGATGTTGTCATAATTCATCGGATGGACCGATTCCCCCGCGATGTGTTCTACGCAGAGAACCCCTTCGTGACTGGCCTTGTGGGCCAGCCAGGGACCGCCCGCAACATCGCCGATGGCATACACGCCGGGGATGTTCGTACGGTAGTACTCGTCCACAACAATGCGCCCAGGCTCGGTTTTGACGCCCAATTTTTCCAATCCAATATCTTCGATATTGCCCCGAACGCCCACCGCGGAAAGCACCTGATCGCATGGAATCGCCTCTGCTCCCTTACCGGTTTTGACATTTACGGCGAGGGATTGTCCACGGGTATCGACAGATTGCACCTCCGCGGACATCAGGCACCGGATACCCTGTTTGCCGAACGCCCGCTGGAGCGCCTTGGAAATTTCGATATCTTCCACAGGGACGAGACGGTCGAGTAGTTCGACAATGGTGACCTCGGCGTCCATCTGATTGTAGAAATAGGCGAATTCCACACCGATCGCTCCTGCGCCGCAAACAACCAGCCGCTTCGGCGGCTTCTTTTGAAGCATGGCCTCCCGGTATGTGATGATTTTTTCGCCATCTACGGGAAGAGGAGGAATTTCTCGCGCCCGCGCACCCGTGGCGATAACGATATGGTCGGCCTCGACGATTCCTGTGTTGCCGATGCGATCCCCGTCCATGTTGACAGACGGCTCGATGGACAGCTTGCCCCTCCCTGCAAGGCGCGCTCTGCCGTAGAGCACGTCAATCTTGTTCTTTTTCATCAGGAAGCCGACGCCCTTGTTCATCTTGCCGGCCACACCACGACTTCGCTCGACAATTTTGGCAAAATCCGGCGCAATATTGCCGTCAAGGCGCAGGCCGTAATCGGACAAATGGCGCGTTTCTTCCATGACTTCCGCACTCTTGAGCAGTGCCTTGGTCGGTATACAACCGATGTTCAGGCACACGCCGCCCAACTTGTCTTTTTCGACAATGGCGACCTTGAGTCCGAGCTGGGATCCGCGGATGGCGGTCTCATAGCCGCCTGGCCCCGACCCGATAACGACGACATCGTATTTCACGGCAGATACAGGTTATTCGGTTGAAACGGAAAACGTGGAAGTAAATGAATATGCAGGGGGAAAAGTTCGCTTGTTGCATGCTATTCGGGGCATTAGATGGCCAAGTGTGCACGGACGCACACCGACGAAATTTGCCGCATCAGCGAACCGCCAGCCAGGGCGAGGGATCGATGGGAGAACCTTCCTTGAAGAGCGCGAAAAAGAGCGCCGTCCCCTTGGGTTCGTCCGGTGTGCCGGCCTGACCTATGGTTTGCCCGGTTCGTACGATATCGCCCTCTGCAATGAAGGTGTCCGAAAAATTGGAATAGACGCTTTTGTACAGGCCGTGTTCGATTACGACGTATCGTCCGTATTCCGGGAGCACTGAAATATCGATAATGCGTCCGTCGAATATGGCCCGTACTTCTGCGGAGGACGGCGTTTCGATAATAATGCCGGGATTGCGCGTTCTCGTTCCGTAGACAGGGTTTACGGTATCGCCGAAAGGCTCGCGCATGACCCCTTTCACGGGCCAGGGAAGTTGTCCCCGGTTTTCGAGAAAGGAACCGGACAGGGCGGCGTATTCTTCAGCCGTGGCCAGATCTTCCCGTGCACGCAGTCGATCCCGGGCGGTGGCTGCTATGAGTTCCCGGATGCGATTCTCGAGATCCCTGGCGGCGGCGCGCTTCGTTTCAAGAGATTGTTCGATGGTCGAGCGTGTAGCTCGCAGGTCGGAGATCACGCGCGTCCGGCTTTGGTGCAGGCGCTCGAGGTTGCGCTGTTCGCTGCGCTCTTCGTCCAGCAATCTCTCATTGTCGGCCAGGATGTCTTTCAGTTGCTCGTTGCGTTCTTCCGTTTCTTCTTGCGTGGTTTGGATTTCTGTAAGCCGGTCGCGCCGCTGTTGGGCAAAACGATGCAGATAGCGCACCCGAACCAACATCTGGTTGATGGATTTCGAGGATGCAATGAGAGCAAGATCATGCATGCGGCCGTGCTTGTAGGCATGTGCCGCCCGACTTCGGTACTGGGTTTTCAGTGTTTCAAGTTCGTTTTCAAGAGAGGCGAGCGTGGCTCGCAAGGCGCCCATCTCGCCTGAAATCTGGTTCATACGCCGTCCGTAGTTGCGTATGAGTTCCTTATGCAATGCAATCTGCCGGTCGAGTTGCTCAAGCGTTTTGAGAGAAGCCTGTTCTGCCTGGGCGGTTTCGGAAAGATGTTGCTTGTCCTCGGCGATCTGGGCCTTTAGTTCGGCAAGGCGCTGCCGGGTGGCTTGCCGCTCGCGATCCGCCGCATCATTTTCCTGCCCGGACGCAACCAGTGCTTCCTGGGACACCGCCTGTTGGGCCCCGGCGGGCAGCGCGGCGTACAGGGTAGCCATCAGGAAAACCATAAAGATGAGACGGTGCATAGCGAGCGAGGGATTACTTCCGATCGATTTTTTTCCGCAGCTCCGGATGGTTCGGATCTATCTCCAGCGCCCGGCGCCACGCATCCGTTGCAGATTGCCTGTGCCCCAACGCTTCATACACATCGCCAAGGTTTTCAAGCACGCTTGCGGAAGCGTCGGGACGCTTTGCTGCCACTCCAATGTGCCGGAGCGCCTCTTCGTACGATTGCCGGGCCCGTTGGGTGTCGCCCATGCGCGCGTATAGCGAACCGAGCATCGAACGGAGACTGCCGAGTTCTTCTTCATTCCCATAATCGTTCTCCGTTGCGATCTGCACCGCCTCTTTAAAGTGGCGAACCGCTTTGGCATTGCGGGAAGCAGCCATCGCTGCATACCCGGCGATCTTGTGAAGGTCAAGCGCATTCGGAAAGATCGCGAGCCCCTTTCCCGCCATGTTTCCAGCCCATACGAAGCTTCCCGCATCACGGAAGGCATTCGCAGCGTATATCCATAATTGCACGTCGTGCGGATTTTGCTCAAGGATACGCAGGAAGTTGTCGGCGGCTTCCTCATGTCGGCCCTGCTTCAGGCGTATTTCGGCCAGGATGCGGCGCAACTCGACGTTATACGGTTCGTCTTTCAGCATGGCTCCCAGTATGCGCTCCGCGTTGGACAGGTCGTCCAGCCGGTTATACAGATGTAGAAGCTGTCGCCGAACAGCTCGATCGCCGGCGTTTTCTTCAAGGATACGTTCGTACGCTACCGCTGCTTTCGCCGTCTCGCCTTCCATCATGTATATCCGGGCCAGATCGTAGCGCGCATCGAGATGGTGCGGGGCCTTTTCCAGCACGTCGGCGTACAAACGAGCGGCTTTACTCCGTTCACCCATTGCTGTATAAAGACCGGCCAATTGCAAGGCATAGTGTATGTTTTCCGGGACCAGCGCATACGCCTTGTTCAAGTGATAATGCGCCGTAACGTGGTCGCCAACGATCTCGTACAACTCAGCCGACGCAGCAAGAATGGCGGGTGATTCGGGCGCCATACGGAGCGCCTGTGCATACAGATCGAGTGCAGCGCCCTGGTCGCCTGTCTGTGCCCGAGTCATGCCACGTACGAAAAGTTGTTGAGCCCGTATCGATCGCATTTCCTCTCCCGCAGGATCAGGAGACGAGGGCGGGGTATTCGAAACGATTTCCTGGTTCTCAACGATTGCCGCCACCGGGACGCATCCGCTTGCGGCCATGCCGATCAGGATAGCCGGGAGAAAAGCAACCAGGAAGGATGTAACGGTATCCGGGACGCAGTGCATCGGAGCAGCCGGCGGATGGTAGATATAACCTGTGAAAAAACGGAGATACCGTTCGCATGTTTCTATGAATGGGGGTTTATGCGTGCGGGATATGGAGGCGGGCCATTTGCCGCATTCCGCGGACTGTCGCTTCACACCATCGATCAATACCGTTGGACGTTGGGGTAGCTGCAGGGGATATGCCCGGAAACCCCCAAGACCCGGCGCATCTAGGCGCCTTGGGACGACTGGATCCTCGTTCGGAAAACCGGCCAGTGGGCGCCACGGCCGATCGATAAACTAGGCCAGGACACCGTAACTGGATCCTGGCTCTCTTTCGGACCTAGCTTGCTGGAGCCGGGGCGGTTTCCAGATGTTCCACGCACTGGGGCGTCCAGGGCACGGAACGATCGGCAGTCCATCCAGGGCTTGCGACCTCATCCGGTTCTGCTTGCATCGCGGCCCCGGCGACGGTTGGCTTGGCAACATTAGTTAAGGGCAGTAACAGGGCCAAAGCGACGATCGCCGGGAGGGCCAGTATCAGAAAGCCATCGCTAAAGCCGGACGCCGCGCCAAAGTAAAAGGGGTTTACCGGATTGCTGTCCGGCGCCCAGTGCGTTCAAGTCGGCCTTTCCAGTCCGGCAACGCCTTCAGCGTTCTCATACGCCGGGAAACTCCGGCTTACGGTTAGAATTGCGTAAACCTTCTCCCCCTCCCCTTCTTCATCCAGCGCCACGACACTGCGACCCGACTCAGGAAGAATCGGCAGGTGGCGCGGGGGACTCGGAGCATTCTGCGATCTGATCTACGAAGGAGAAGGCCCCGCCCTTCTCAAATCCTCTGCAAGCAGCAAAAAGAAACCATATGCGCCGGAATGGATTTCACCGTATGCTATAATTTCGAGAGGGTTCTGTTGCGGAGTCAGCCCTAGGCCAAGCCGCATCGCCGCAAGGCGCCGCCTCGAACATGATTCGAAACCAATCTCAGTGTTCCGATGGGAGAACTGAACCTGACGCCCGAGATGGACGAGGCCTCCTTGCGCCGGTTTACGTATCGGCTCATTGAGGACGTTCGGGCGCTGGAATATTTACTGGAAGAGAATAAATTCGAGTCGGGCGTGCGCCGAATCGGAGTGGAGCAGGAGATGTTTCTGGTGGATGATCGCTGGCGTCCGGCTCCGGTCGCCGAACAGGTACTGGAACGGGCGACCGATGACGACCGGGTAGTCGCGGAGTTGATGAAGTTCAATCTCGAACTGAATCTGGAACCGGTCGTGTTCCGTGGCGATTGCCTGCGCCGTATGGAGCGTTCTGTCGAGGAAGCGGTGGAAAGTGTGCGCAAGGTTGTCGAGGAAGTTGGAGCACATGTCGTACTGGCAGGCATCCTGCCCACGATTACATTGTCCGATCTGGACCTTGCACATATGATGCCTGCCCCGCGTTATTATGCGCTGAACGAGGCGATCGCTCGGCTGCGCGGCGGCCCCGCCGAACTGCAGATCCGGGGTACGGACGAACTCTACGTCAAGCACGACAGCATCACGCTGGAAGGGTGCAACACAAGTTTTCAGACGCATTTACAGGTGCATCCCGACGAATTCGCCGCGATGTACAACATTGCACAAGCAGCAACCGGTCCGGTGCTTGCCGCCGCCGCCAATTCACCAACCCTGTTCGGAAAGCGTCTCTGGCAGGAAACGCGCATCGCCCTGTTCCAGCAGGCTGTGGATACGCGCAGTTCGAATCTGTACATCCGGGAGATGAGTCCGCGCGTGCATTTCGGAACAAAATGGATAGACCGGTCGGTGCTGGAAATTTTTCAGGAAGACATTTCCCGTTTCCGGATTCTGCTCTCGAAATCCGAGATAGAAGATCCTATGAAGGCGCTGGAGGCAGGGCGCGCTCCGAAACTCCAGGCTCTTCAACTGTACAATGGTACCGTATACCGTTGGAACCGAGCCTGCTATGGCGTAACGGACGGAAAACCGACACTGCGAATCGAAAACCGTATTCTACCTTCCGGTCCGACCGTGATCGATGAAATGGCGAACGCCGCATTCTGGTTCGGGTTGACCATGGGGTTATCCAATTCCTGTCCGGATATTCGGCGCGTCATGGATTTTGACGACGCTATGGGGAATTTCGTGTCGGCGGCCCGCCTCGGACTGGCGGCACAGTTCGTGTGGCTCGACGGACGGCGCGTTTCCGCATGTGCATTGATTTGTGACGAACTGCTTCCGCTCGCCCGAGAGGGTTTGCGCGAAGCGGGAATCGTCGCCGAAGACATTGCTCGCTATCTGGATGTTATCGAGGAACGTGTAATGTCCCGCCGGACCGGCGCCCACTGGCAACTCCATTCTTTGCTTACGATGCGCCCGAAAGCCACGCGGGCCGAGCGGCTGAGCGCTGTGGTGGCCGCCACGGTAAATCGCCAAAAAGAGGGTGCGCCTGTACATACGTGGCCGGAAGCCGAGGCGCAGGAAGGTATTTCGGAACGCCGTTTCGACAAAGCGCGCGTGGAGGAGTACATGAGCACCGACCTCGTCACGGTCAACGAAGAAGAACTGGTCGAACTGGTGGCGTGCCTGATGGACTGGAAGCACATCCGGCATGTGCTGGTCGAAGATAACGAGCATCGGCTGGTGGGACTTGTCAGCCATAGGAATTTGCTTCGCCTGATGGCGGAACAACGCGGGGGAGAACAGAATCTGCCGGTGAAGGATGTGATGATCCGGGATCTGGTTACGGTCTCTCCGGATACGCTCGCGATAGAAGCCATCCACAAGATGCGGAACCTGAAAATAGGATCGCTTCCGGTGATTCGGGACGGGCGCCTGATCGGCATTATCACAGAGAAAGATTTTATCGAGATCGCCGGTCGCATCCTCGATCGGAGAATATCTACTATGGTGCAAAGCGATCCCGTTTCTCCCGATCCCGAATCGAATGCATAAGACATCGGCATGGAAAATTTTCTGAATGGTTTGGGAGAAGTGGTATGGCTGGGTTCGCCGCTTGACGCCTGGTTTATGTTGGGTGTTTTCTGGGCGGCGATCGCTGTTGCTCTGGTATTTGCCCACCGCATCCTCCTCCGGCGTTTCCACCGGCTGGCGACGCGCACAACGACGATCATAGACGACATTTTCGTGACGCTGCTGGAGCGCACGAAGCTGTATTTCCTCGTTGCGCTCTCCCTGTATATAGCGGTGGGTGCGGTACCATTGTCGGAACAGGTGACGAGCTATATATCGCGGATCGCCTTCGTGTTTCTGCTCGTGCAGGTCGTGTTCTGGGGAAATGCCGCTATCACAGACTGGGTCCGGCTGTACAAGGAGCGGAAACTTGAGGAAGACGCCGGTGCAGTCACGTCCATGCAGGCGATCGGGTTTCTTGTCCGTCTTCTTCTTTATACGGCGCTTCTGCTGGTTGCGCTGGACAACTTCGGCATTGACGTCACGACGCTTATCGCCGGGCTCGGGATAGGCGGTATCGCCGTGGCGCTCGCCATGCAGAATATCCTCGGGGATTTGTTTGCCTCGCTCACCATCGTGCTCGACAAGCCATTCGAAGTGGGCGATTTTCTGATCGTGGGAGATACGCTGGGGACGGTCGAAAAAGTTGGTTTGAAAACGACGCGCCTGCGCAGTTTGTCCGGGGAACAGATCGTGATTGCCAACGGGGATCTGCTTGGCAGCCGGATACGAAACTACAAGCGGATGCAGGAGCGGCGCATCGTCTTTTCGCTGGGAGTGACCTACGACACGTCTGCAGAACAGCTCGAACGCATTCCGGACATGGTGCAGGAGATCGTCGAGGCGCAGGAGCATACCCGGTTCGACCGGGCGCACTTTACCCGGTTCGGCGATTCCACGCTCGATTTTGAAGTGGTGTATTACATGGCGACGCCTGACTACATGACCTTCATGGACATTCAGCAGGCGATCAATCTTGCGTTATTCCGCCGCTTCGAGGAAGAAGGGATTCAGTTCGCCTTTCCCACCCGCACGGTGCATGTCAGGCAGGAACAGGGTACGCCTGTCTTATGATCATCGTCTGCGCATACGGTTCCGCCGGGTTGGACGGTCTCGTTTACGAATCAGGCCAACATTTCGCCTTACTCCGATCCTAACGGATGCACCGGTTTACTTGACGAGCATCGTAATCTGGACCACACCGGATAGTTTCGCATCTGTGAGAAAAAGATATGGGGAAGCGTTTTAGCGATAAAACTACGACCGGCATACGTTCGTTTATTTGGGGAATTATATACAATCCATGGTGCACCCGGCTACCGTGCACCCCTTCCCTCCCCCGATTCCGCCGCGCTCCTGCGAAGTTTCTCCAACTGCGCTGCGATCTGTGTATCTTCGACCTTGCGGAAAAGAATTTCGGGTTCGTCCAGTTCGTGACCGGCTTCAAGTAAGGGTCCGGCAGCTTCATCCCAACCGATCGATCCTGCGCTTCCGCCGGCATCGCTCGAGCGGACCCCCTCTAACCGTAGCATGGACTGCAACCGTCTCGAACTGTGCGGCAGCACCGGTTCCAGCAACACGGAAAGCGCCGCGCAAAGCTGCAAGGACACATGCACCGTGTTGGCGCAAGCGCGGAAGTCGGTCTTCGCGGTGCGCCAGGGTTCTCTGTCGTTGAAATACTTGTTGCCAAGTCGGGCCAACTGCATCGTCTCGAAAACGGCCTCGCGATTGCGAAAAACTTCGTACCGCTCCCCTATCCTTGCCGGAAATTCCGCAAGTTCATCCAGTACTTCCCGATCTGCCTGCGACGCATCTTTGAGGGGGGGCACTTTCCCGTCCATGTATCTTGCAGCGAACGTCATCGCCCGATGGAAGAAATTTCCCAACACGTCAGCCAATTCTCCATTGACGCGCGCCTGAAAATCGCCCCAACTGAAATCGGCGTCTTTGGTTTCGGGAAGCGTCGTCGCCATAGCGTATCGCAGCAAGTCAGGCGGGAATTCCTCGAGGTATTCGTGCAGCCACACAGCCCAGCCGCGGCTAGTGGACAATTTTTCCCCTTCGAGATTCAGAAATTCGTTGGCCGGCACATTATCCTCGAGCACAAACTCCCCGTGTTCTATCAACATCGCCGGAAACATGAGGCAATGGAACACGATGTTGTCCTTGCCAACGAAGTGTAACAGCTTCGTCCCATCGTCCTGCCAGTACCGCTTCCACGCTTCGGGCTCCCCTTTCGCAGTCGCCCATTCCTTCGTGGCCGAGATATATCCAATGGGAGCGTCGAACCATACGTAGATCACTTTGCCGCGTGCATCCACGCCAGCTGCCTCCGCCACATCTTCCGGCACCGGCACGCCCCAGGACACATCGCGCGTAATGGCCCGATCCCGCAATCCATCCTGAAACCAGCTCCGTATCTGCCCCAGCACATTGGGCTTCCACTCCGGATGCGTCGCAATCCACGCTTCGAGCTTCGGCTGCAAATCGCCCAGCGGCAGGTGCCAGTGAGTGGTTTCACGCAGTTCCGGAACCGCATCCGTCAGTGTGCTCCGGGGATTACCGAGTTCCGCCGGGCTGAGAGACACGCCGCACTGCTCGCACTGATCGCCGTAGGCGCTTTCGTACCCGCACGCCGGACATGTGCCTGTCACGAATCGATCGGCCAGAAAAATCTCCGCTTCCGGGTCGTAGAGTTGCTTTTCGGTCTTCAACCGGAAAAGACCCTTTTCGGCCAATCGGCGAAAAAAATCCTGACTGGTTTTTCGATGTACGTCGGAGGTCGTTCGTCCGTAGTAGTCGAAACTCATCCCGAAACGCTCGAAACTGTCGCGAATTATCGGGTGGTATTCGTCCACGATATCCTGAGCGGTAATGCCTTCCCGGTGCGCCCGCATCATGATCGCCACCCCGAATTCGTCGGAGCCGCACACGTAGATCACATCCCGCCCCTTCATGCGCTGGTAGCGCGAATAGAGATCGGCCGGCAGATACGCTCCCGCCAGATGACCCAGATGAAGAGGCCCGTTGGCGTACGGCAGCGCAGAAGTAACAAGAATGCGGTCGAAATCACGCGGGGGCATGGAAACGATACCATACAGGGCAATTCTGAACGTACGGCATACAGTACGACAGCCCCTGTACGATGTTCGGATGCCAACGGCTCACTTCACCAGCATCATCGTACGCACAATGATCTCGCCTCTTGCCTGCAGGCGGTACACGTATAAACCGCTTGGCAAGTCGCCCGCTCCAAAACGCACCGTATGATTGCCCGCAGGCTTCGATCGGTCGACCAGTATAGCTACTTCATGACCGAGCAGATTGTACACCGCAAGACGTACTTGCCCCGCCTTTGGCAATCCATAACGTATCGTCGTCTCCGGATTGAAAGGATTCGGATAGTTGGCCGAGAGGGTCACCTCCACAGGCAGCTCCCGAATCTCTGTGTTTATACTGGTGCCCTGGAGCTCGAACGCAAGCATCGCCATGGGTTCGTCGGAGAACTTGCCCGTTCCCTTGATACTCATGATCGTTCCTTGAGGATTGGTCGCGGGATTACTTAGCGAGAACCCGTCTCCGTTCTCGGTCCCGGCATCGTAGGGAAACAGATCGACCGCACGCTCCGACAGCCATTGGCCCTGATCGTCGAGCAAAGACAACCCGGAAACGCCGACGAACCAGTCCGGGCTGGGGCCGATCATCGACAGCAGGGTAAACAGCGGGCGGTCACTTGCGACTTCAATATCGAATGTGGCTGTAACGGTAGGGCTTCCTCCGATGCTTTTCTTGACGAGAAAAGCATTCGCTCCTTCCGCAGCGACTTCGGATTCGAAGGTCCCCGTGACGCCGAGCTCCGCTACCCTTTCGACCCCGCGAGTGGCTATGCCGCCGGGCTCCCAGAACGTCACCATGTCATTGTGCACTGCGCCGACCAGCGTGGTAAAGTGCGCCCCGCCCACAACTCCGCCGGGTGTGCTTGCGGTGGTCCAGTTGCCCTGGAACGTCATCGTGTACGTCGCGAGATCGGGAGTCGTCTGCGCCTGTGCCGGGATCATCGTTATCAGCGCAACGAGCGCTGCCGGCAACCCCAATGTAATGCGGATGAACGGGTAAGCAGGCGTCCATGTCGGTATGCGCCTGCCAAACCGCCGGGAAAAGAACCAGGATGTAGCCATGGCCGGTATCAAGCAGAAAAGCAACAGGGAAAACTTCGCGCAAGCGAACAATTTCGCAGGTATAGCATACAGTACGCCGACCCGAACCTGATGTTCAGAACCTCAATCCCACCCATCGCCATGTCCTCATCCGGCGATTTCGACGCACGCAGCGCCTCCGTTATCCGCAAAACTTCGGAGACCAGCGTACGCATCGAGTTACGGCTCGATCGGGCGGAAACGTACAAGAACGAAACGGGCATCGGTTTTCTGGACCACATGCTCGATCTGTTCGCAAAACACGGAGGATTTGGATTGCAGGCCTTCTGCGACGGAGATCTGCATGTGGACGAACACCACACCGTCGAGGATGTGGCCATCTCGCTGGGGGACGCTTTTCGGGACGCACTGGGCGACAAAACCTTCATTCGCCGCTTCGGGCACGCGTATGTACCGATGGACGATGCACTTGCTCGAGCCACCGTAGATTTGTCCGGGCGCTTTTATCTGCATTACCAGGCAGATTTCGATCGCGATCGGGTGGGAGACCTTTCCGTCGAGATGGTCGAGCACTTCTGGCATGCGTTCGCCGAACATGCCCGGTGCAACCTGCACATCGAAGCGCTCTACGGAAAAAATGCGCACCACAAGATAGAGGCTATCTTCAAAGCGGTTTCCCGCGCCCTGCGGGACGCTGTCCGCAGGGATCCGTCTTTCGCCAGGATGCCATCCACCAAGGGCTCTCTCTAACCCCGGCGGATCGCCCCCGGCAAAACCCTCCGCACCCCGTTACCCGCTCCAGCGCAACGCTACCACGCTTTAATCGACGCTTCCGCACATGCTTCAGAACGAAACCGTCACGGTCATCGGCGCTGGGAATATCGGCCGCGCACTTATCGGCGGCCTTATCGAAGGTCACGAGTTCGAACCGGCTCAGCTGCGCGCCACGCGCCGCACCGAAGCGGCACTAAAAACGCTGCAAAAGGATTTTCCCGGTATCTCTACGACCAGCGACAATCCGGCCGCCGTACAGGGGGCCACTATGGTCATTCTTGCCGTGAAGCCAAAAAACTTAACAGGAGTAATCGAGGAAATAAAGAGTAATGTTCACCCCGAAACGCTGGTTGTTTCCGTACTCGCCGGCATTACCACCCATACCCTGGAAGAAGCGCTCGGCCAAAAAATCCCTGTGGTCCGCACCATGCCCAACACCCCTGCTATCGTTGACGAGGGAGCCTCGGCAATTACGGGCGGGCAGTTCGCCGAATCGAAGCATCTGGAACTCGCCAGACACATCTTTGAAGCCATCGGGACGGTCGAAGTCGTGCCCGAATACATGATGGATGCCGTGACGGGATTATCGGGCAGCGGCCCTGCCTACGTATATATGTTCATCGAGGCGCTCACCGATGCGGGGGTCAAGCAGGGACTTCCTCGCCCCACCGCATTTCGGTTGGCGTCGCAGACCGTATACGGTGCGGCCAAACTGGTCCGGGATACGGGCAAGCACCCGGCCATCCTGCGAGACGAGGTCACGACGCCGGGCGGAACGGCCATTGCGGCGGTTGCTGAACTCGAGGCGCACGGCATACGCACCATGCTGATCAACGCGGTGGCCACGGCTGCCAAGCGTTCCGCGGAATTGAGTGGGGAATAATATGGGATACTCTGCAGATTCGGGGTATCAAGAACGTGACGTGCCCTTCGGAAAGCTGCGAGGGGCACGCTGGCCGCGTCATTCCTCATTGTATGGGGCCTGCCACACTGCTTCGCCATTTCTTGCCGGCGCACCCCTCGCAGCCTCTGAGCTTTGCGGGCTTAATCAGGGTATCCCATGATGATTGCGATTGTCGATTACGGTATCGGCAACCTGCGCTCTATCGAGAAAGCGTTCGAAGCCGTGGGAGCCGATGTCGTCCGGTCGGATCGTCCGGAAGATATGCGCACCGCCGACAAGGTCGTCTTGCCCGGCGTGGGGGCCTTCGGAGCTTGCATCGACGAAATACGCCGGAGAAAGCTGGAAAAACCGATCCTTGGCGCAATCAGGGAGGGCAAACCCTTCCTCGGCGTATGCGTGGGCATGCAACTCCTCTTCGAATCAAGCGAAGAGATGGGGCAGCACACGGGACTCGGGGTCTTACCAGGCCACGTATTGCACTTCACGACCGCATGCAAGACCGATCTGCACAGGCAATCTGAGGAAGGTCCATTGAAAATCCCGCACATGGGCTGGAACACGGTGGAACGACAACGGGAAGATCCGCTTTTACGCGGACTCCCTGACCAACCATATTTTTATTTCGTGCATTCCTACGCGGCAGCGCCGACCACCTCATCCGACATGCTGGCAAGCTGCCGGCATGGGGTTGCCTTTCCGGCGATTGTACAGCGAAACAATGTATACGGGGTCCAGTTTCACCCCGAGAAAAGCCAGGCAAACGGCCTGCGTATCCTGCAGAATTTTGCAGAATCGGTATAGCGCTCGGCTTAAAGTTCGAGCGCGAACTTGCGCACAGACCCGTGCAGCATAGCGAACGGGCGGAAGCTGACGGCTTTCCGCCCGTCGTTTTTGCGACAAGCGCCCCGCGCAAGGTCATTCAAAAACCCTCCGTCATGCTCGTCATTCCGGCCATAGACCTTCGCGGCGGAAAATGCGTACGGCTATACCAGGGCTCGTATGACAAAGAAACGGTGTATTTTGAAGACCCCGTTAAGATGGCCAAGTTGTGGCGCGTTCAGAACGCACGTACGCTGCATGTGGTCGATCTGGATGCTGCCCGCGGGGATCGTTCGCCAAATCGAGAGGTGATCCGCACCATATGCAAGGAACTGGATATCCCGGTGCAACTCGGCGGCGGCATCCGTACCATGGAGGATATTGAAGAAGCCATCGGTTTGGGAGTTTATCGGGTGATTCTGGGCACTGCTGCAGTGCGGCATCCCGACCTCGTTTCCGAAGCCGTGGCGAACTATTCATGCAGCCGTGTCGCCGTGGGAATTGACGCTCGCAACGGGGAAGTCCGCATTGAGGGATGGCTCGAAGGCAGTGGACTCGACGCCGTCGCCATGGCGCAAGACATGGAAAATCGGGGGGTGCGGCGTATCGTATATACGGATATCGGACGGGACGGGACATTGCAAGGCCCCAACCTCGGCGCCTACCGGGCGCTCGGCGAAAAACTCCGTCATGCGCGCATAACGGCCTCGGGCGGTGTGGGCGGCTATGCGGATCTGGTCCGCCTCAAGGAGCTTGCCTCGCACAGGGTGGATTCGATCGTCATCGGTCGGGCGCTCTACGAAAATCGCTTCCCCTGCCAGCAATTCTGGTGCTGGAACTATAAGCAGGATGTCGATCTCGATCGGTTCTCGACGGCAAACATGGCCTCCCGACCCGACAAAAATCTCAATCCATGATGGCGCTCGCCCGACGTATCATTCCCTGTCTGGATGTCGACGAGGGTCGTGTCGTAAAAGGCGTGCGATTCGTGGATATCGTGGATGCCGGCGATCCGGTCGAACAGGCGCGATTTTACGACGCAGCAGGGGCCGACGAACTCGTTTTTCTGGACATCACGGCCACGCACGAAAACCGGGGGATCATGCATGATGTGGTGCGCCGCACCGCCGATCAGGTATTTATCCCCCTGACAGTCGGTGGCGGACTCCGGACGGTCGAAAACATGCGAGCCATGCTTCACGCAGGCGCCGACAAGATATCCGTCAACTCTGCAGCCATCCGCGACCCGAATTTGATCTCACGAGGGGCCGAAGCGTTCGGGACGCAATGTATTGTCGTGGCGATCGACGCCAAACGGACGGGCGAGAGACAATGGGGCGTATATACGCACGGCGGACGCAATCCGGTCGATCTTGACGCTATCGACTGGGCAATCGAGGCCGAGCAACGCGGGGCGGGCGAACTGCTCGTCACGTCCATGGACTGCGACGGTACGAAGGACGGCTATGACACGGAGTTGCTTCGGGCCATTGCTGAGAGCGTATCGGTTCCGGTCATCGCTTCAGGGGGCGCCGGCACGCTGGAGCATCTGCACGACGCACTTGTCCAGGGATGCGCCGATGCCGTACTGGCGGCTTCGATTTTCCATTTCAGGGAATATTCCATTGCAGAAGCCAAACGTTTCCTGCACGACCAGGGAGTAGTCGTGCGCCTGAAGGAAGTGGAATAACGGAGGGACGTTATACGCCCAACCCACCCCCGCAAACAACCAATACAAGATACTTCTATCACAACCGCGTTCGCGAAACGACCGATGCTCGCCTGTCAAAAACATCTCTTTTCGCTACCGGATCGCCTCCACTATATGAATTGCGCCTTCATGGCCCCCGCGGCCCGGAATGTGGAGGAAGCCGGCATAGCCGGGATCCGGCAGCGCCGCGACCCCTCCGGTGTAGAGCATGTGGATTTTTTCGAGGAAAGTAACCGACTCCGGGCATTGTTTGGGGAATTGATTCACGCTCCGGCCAATTCCGTGGCTATCGTTCCCTCTGCCTCGTATGGCCTGGCTGCCATCGCCGCCAATCTGCCTGTCGAGAGAGGTGATCGGATCGTAGTTCTGGCAGAACAGTTTCCGAGCAACGTGTATGTCTGGCGCCGGACAGCAGCGGACGCAGGCGCCTCGCTGGAGACCGTCGGCCCCGGTGAAGGTCCCGGAAATCGAACGACCCGATGGAACGAGCGCATCCTGGAGGCGATCGACGCAAGGACGGCGATCGTAGCCATGCCCCACATACACTGGATCGACGGTACGCTCTTTGATCTCGAAGCCATTTCCCGTCGGACCCGCGAGGCAGGAGCGGCACTGATCGTGGACGGAACGCAGTCTGTGGGCGCCCTCCCCTTCGATACCGAACGCATCCGCCCCGACGCAGTGATCTGTGCCGGATACAAATGGCTGCTCGGTCCTTACTCGCTGGGCCTTGCCTACTATTCCGAGCGCTGGCATAACGGGCGCCCCCTCGAGGAAAATTGGATAGGCCGGGAAAAAAGCGAGGAATTCGGCAATATCATTGCTTACCGGGATGGGTATCACCCAGGGGCCATCCGATTCGACATGGGTGAGCGCAGCAACTTCGTACTCGTTCCCATGTTGGTGGCGGCGCTGGAAATGGTGCTTAACCTGACGCCGGCAGCCATTCAGGAATACTGCCGGAACTTGGCCCGGCCACTGGAAAACTGTGCAGGGGAACTCGGATTTCGACTTGAATCTTCAGCAGGACGAGCTAATCACCTGTTCGGACTGCGAGCCAGAAACACCGATGGCATCGATCCTAATCGCCTGCACGATATTCTAGGCCAACGCGGCATTTCCGTATCGGTGCGGGGAAACGCCATCCGTATCTCGCCTCACGTCTATAACGATGAGCGAGACATACAAGCGCTGATCGAAGCACTGGATACGGCAATGCAGACCAGGAGTTGACGGAATACACCTTCGAAAAGCTGCATTGCAGTATGGACGGTCCCTTGCACAAGAAATCCCATGCGTAACCGCCTCGTATACACAGCAAGCCTTGTTCTCGCAGCACTATTGCTGTATCTGGCGTTGCGAGGAGTCGATATAGAGGCAATAGCGGATGCTCTTCGCACGGCGAATTATGCATGGATCCCGATTCTCGTGGCCGTCATGTTGCTCAGCATCCTGGTGCGGGCCTGGCGATGGCAGCTCCTCATCGAAGCGCTCCCCGAGATCGCCGGCGCACAGCTCGTTAACGCAAAAACGGATGCCGACACTCCCGGACTCCCGGGGATAAAACCGATCTTTTACTCGGTAATAATCGGCTATATGGTCAACTTTGCGGCGCCGAGGCTGGGCGAAGTGGCGCGGGCGGCCAATCTCTCCGCACATAGCCGCCTGCGCTTCAGCAGTTTGCTGGGCACTGTGGTAACGGAACGCATTCTCGACGTAATCGTGCTCGGCATAGGCCTGGGTAGTGTTTTTCTTCTGTTGACGGGTCGTACAGCCATACTGGGCGACCTCCTGATTGAGCCGGTTACCGCACAACTTGGCCGGGTTTCGTTGCCGGTTGTGTTTCCGATCGTCGTTGCCATCGCACTGGCCGTTTTTTTGCTCTACAGACTCCTTGCGAAGATGCCCGGAAACCGTCGCAAAACCGGTGTATCCAGCGGAGAACATTCCCTGAAGCCACGTTTGGCTGCAGCCTTCAAAGCATTTCGGGAAGGAATGGCCACGATCCTTCGCGCACCGCGAAAACAACGGATCGTATGGAGCACGATTATTATGTGGTTTCTTTACCTGCTGATGGCCTACATCCCCTTCCTCATGCTGAATACGGCGGGAATCTACAACCTGTCCTTGCTCGACGGATGGATCGTCATGATATTCGGCACGGTGGGCATCCTCGTTCCCTTGCCCGGAGGAACAGGCTCTTATCATTATATTACGATCCAGGCACTCGTCTATCTTTTTGCCTTCAGCCATGAAGCCGCCGCAACCTACGCCGTGCTCTGTCATGCCGCCCAGTTGGTGTTGCACGTTTCCGCGGGGGGGCTATGCGTTGTCCTCCAGGGATCGAAGATACCCCCGCTACGCACGTCTACATCTTCTGCGCCGGACGAGATGCAGGAATTATGAAACCATGCGGCATCCGAACGTATCAACGCCTCTTCCCGGCATGATTCGCACCTGGGCCGCCTTGCCCGCGCGCTGGATATTCCCGGCGTGGCTCCTGCTGTCGATCTGGGGAACAGGGCCGGAAACGACCCACGCAATGCAGGCGCAACAACGTACCGAGTGCATAGTCGTTTCCTATGCCGAATCGGACACGATGCGGTATGTACAAAGCATCTGGAGGCAAACCGTCCGCGCAACGACAGGCATAGACGTTGTCGGAATCGCAAACGCCTGGCTGGATCGCCCCCTGTTTTCCTTACAGTACGAAAGCGACGGCCAGATGTTACACGTACGCATCGAAGAAATCCGGGAAAACGAACGTACCCCGGCGGCCTATCCGATGGTCCTTACGCTCGAGGCCGGTGCGCTCGGAACGATAGAACGTTTCGAGGTAACACTGAACGGGCGGGTTGAGGAATTCGCCTTGCCTTTCCCATACCGGCCGCGCTTCGTTGCAGTCTACCCGGAAGCACACCGGTTCATGGAAAGCCGGACCAGCCAGTCGGCCGCGGGTTGGATCGCCCAGTTACGCCATGCATCCTTCTCGGCCGCACGGCTCGCCGCTGCCCAGGCATTACGTTCCCTTCCGCCCGATCCCGCCCTGATTCTCGGGCTGCGAACCTCATTTGGCGAAGAACCGGATGCCCGGGTGCGGGTGGCCATCGTGCAAGCCACGGCACACCTTGCCTCCGGTGGAACTGCCGACCGGGCGCTCAGCGCTGCCTATGAAGATGCCTCACCGGAAGTTCGAAACGCCGTATTCGCATCGCTCGACCAAACGTTATCCAGTTCCTCATCGATCGCGCTGGCATTGCGCGCCGCACAAACCGATCCGGATCCGTCCGTGCAAGCAGAGGCCGTTCGGGCGCTCGCCAGGATGCGCGCGTCCGATGCATTACAAGTGGCCCGTTCGGCATTGATTACACCTTCCCGGAACGAAATCATTCGGATAGCGGGGCTTGATGCACTGGGTATACTTCATGCATACGCCCATGACAATACACCGGAAACGGATGAAGAAAAAACGCAAGCCGCGACAGATTCAGAACAAGCGCCTCAGGAGAACATACCCCCAAAGGTTCTCGGCGAAGCACTGACCGAAGGACTTCGGTTCGCGGCGGGGACATACCCGCTCCGCCTGCGCAGCGCAGCAAGGCGCCTTTTCTTACGCATCAGACAAAACGAACCGGCGGCGACGTACGGAGCACCGTCTTACTTGCGAGCTATACGCCCCTGTCCCTGAATGGCGACAACCCCTTCCGGGGACAGGATTCCTGTGCGGAGACCGGAATGAAAAACCCTTACACACTCAGAAAAGAAGGGTCTGTCCGCGCTGCGGCAAAAAGGACAATACCCGCTGCCACCGATGCGTTCAGCGATTCCGCCGGACCGGTCATCGGAATGCGCACCCGGTAGTCACATGCCGTGAGAACCGCCGGACGGATACCCTTTGCTTCGTTCCCGATAACGACCGCCATGGGACGATTCCATGTCATTGCCCATACACTTACATCTCCTCCGGCATCGGCTCCTGCAACCCAGTACCCCCGCTCCTTGAGCTGGTGGATAGCATGGACGATGCTTGCGGTGCGGGCAATGGGGATGCGTCCGGCGACGCCGGCGCTTGCCTTCATAGCTGCGGCATTCAGCGGGGCCATGCCGCTCCGGGGTACAATAATCCCAACCACGCCCGAAGCTACTGCACTGCGCAGCACCGCTCCAAAATTGAACGGGTCCTGCATCCCGTCGAGCACAAGCAACCGAGGCTTGCGCTGTTTTACCTCCTCAAGAGTAGGCGCCACGGACGCCAGCAAATTGTCCAGGGATACATACGCCACCGGCGCCATGAGCGCGGCTGCCCCCTGATGTGCAATACCACGCGCCAGGTGCTTCAGTCGCCCCACCGGGACAAACTGCACCTGCACGCCGGCCTGGGCAGCAATCCTGCGTATCTCCGTCAATTCGCCCCCGCCCTGACGCTGAAGCAACACTTTCTCGATCCGGTCCGGAGTACGTTCGAGCGCCTCGCGGACGGGGCGCCGCCCCAAAACAAGCAGGGAATCTTCGTTCCGGTCGGAAGACATGGCGCCTCAGCGGCCGGCGGCCGCTTGAACCCCCGGAGTAGTGGAAGAGAGATCGGGCAACGCTTGCTCCGGACGGCGTTTCCACGTATACGCAAGTCCGGCCAGCCCGAGCAGAAGCGCTACGAGGGAAATGATTTCGGCCTGTGTGACCGTCACGCCGAGCACATCGAACGTGTTATTGACTCGTATTTGCTCGATGAGAAACCGTTCGACCCCGTTGAAAACAAGGTACCACGAAAAGAGCCACCCATTGCGGTACGGATGTTTCCGAAGCGCCCACAGCGCCCCGAACAACGCCGTCGCCATCAGGAATTCGTAGATGGACGTCGGGTACACCCCCGATTCCGGCAACGTGACGCCAAGGATATTATTCGGATAGGTCTCCGCCCATAACCAGGTTGGAATCCACCCCGGTTTGGCGAGAATATCCGCTGGAATGCCCCAATCGCCATCCCCGGCAAGGTGACAACCGATCCGCCCGATGCCGTAAGCAAGCATAAGAGACGGCGCCAGCGCATCGGCAAAGGCTGCTCCCGACACCCCTTTCCTGCGCACATAGAGCGTAACGGCGGCGCCGGCCACAATCAGTCCCCCGTAGAAGGTCAAACCGCCGGAAGAGAAAAGCATACCGAGAGGATCGGCAAAGAACGCCTCAAGGTTTTCCAGAATGTGAAAAACCTTGGCCCCGGCAATGCCGCACACTACCACCAGCACGGTGACGGTACCCATCAGCGCGGACGGAACCGTTTCCCGCACCGCAGCACGCCCTTTTTTACCGCCCCCCTTCACGCCCACGCGCACGCTGCCGATGCGCCTGGCTCCGTGCATGCGATCCAATTCGCGCTGCGCCAGCCACATGCCCGTAATGACTCCCACCGCCACCATGGCGCCAAACGAATAAACAGGAAACGGCAAGCTGAAGCCGAAAACGTCCTGAAATATGTCGCTCAGTCGTGGATACATCGTTTATAGCGGCATCTCGTGGCGTTTATCGGGAAGATGTCGAGGCAAAATCCTCGCTCCCACGAGGATCCCGTAAACATTTCGATATGTGCTCAGGCGCCTTGTCGGCGGGAAGTTGCACCTGTTCGCCCGAGTCCATGTTTTTCAGTTGAACAACGCCGGCCTCCAGTTCGGTCTGCCCTGCGATCAGCGTAAAAGGCGCGCGCTGCCGGTGGGCCTCGCGCATTTGCGCCTTCATGGAACGGCCTTTCAGATCAAAACTCGCCGATATACCCTGCTGGCGCAAACGCTGGGCCTCCCGAAACGCCCATCGCTGTGCATCGTTACCGAGCGCCACCAGAAAAACATCCGGGGGAAGGGCTTCCGGAATAGTCGCATCTTGCGCATCGAACGCCAGAAACAATCGTTCGATCCCGGCAGCAAAGCCTACACCCGGAGCAGGACGATCCGATCCCAATGCAGAAGCCAGGAGATCGTATCGACCGCCGCCTGCCAATGCACTCTGCGCACCGAGGTCCGGGCTCTCTAGTTCGAACGCCGTATGCATGTAATAATCCAGCCCACGAACCAGGAGAAAATCCTCAATGAAGTCGATCCCTGTTTCGCCCAGACATTCTTTCACGCGTTCATACCGTTCCCGGGTTTGTTCACTCGTAAAATCGATCAGCAAGGGAGCATCCCGGAGCAATGCCTGCTCGCGCTCGTCTTTCGTGTCCAAGATGCGAAGCGGATTCTTTTCTAGTCGCCGCTGCCCGCTCTCGGAAAGGGTCTCCTTGTGCGGAGTCAACCAGGCGCGGAGTGCCTCTGTATACCGCTTCCGCTCCTCCGGAAGACCCAGCGTATTGATGCGGAGCCTGCTGCCGGTTATGCCAAAGGCGTCGTAAATAGCTAGCATCAGCGCAATGGCTTCGGCGTCTGCCCGCGGATCATCCGCTCCGATCGTTTCGCATCCAAACTGGTGAAACTGCCGATATCTCCCCTTCTGGGGGCGTTCCGCCCGAAAACAAGGGCCGATGTAGTATAGCCTCTGTACCCCGCCACGCTGTTCGAGGCGGTGCTGAAGCCAGGCGCGCATCACTGGCGCCGTCACTTCGGGACGCAGCACATACCGGTCGTTCCCCCGCTCTACCACAAACATTTCCTTCGTGACAATATCCGTCCCTGCGCCAATGCCCCGGACAATCAACCCCTCCTCTTCAAGAACAGGCGTACGGATCTCCTCGAAATGAAAGCGGGCCATGGTCTTGCGGATAACATCCTCGACATACTGCCAGGCCGAACTGCCAGGCACGGCAGCCCCATCGGCTACGGATGGCCAGGGTAGGATATCGAACGCACCGCGTATGTTCCGCCAGATCTTCGCCACAGAAAATGCGCAGAGAATATGAAGTGTTTAGGATACTCTGATTAATTCTACTTCGATCAGCGCTTCATGTTTGTGCGCACAGGACATCATGACGATGTCGTTGAAATCAGCGAAAAACGCTGTGATTCGGTGCATGGCGTACATGAAGCGCCCTTCGGTAGGCTTCGAGAAGCGCGCTGGCTGTGTCATTCCTCATTATGTGGGGCCTGCCACATTGCTTCGTCATTCCTTGCCAGCGCGCTTCTCGAAGCCTCTGAACTTTGCAGAATTAATCAGAGTATCCTTTACAAAACGCAAGTCATGCGAGCAAGCGGACAGATCGCTTCTTAACGTTTCGCAGTACGCCTTGTTCGCCACGGCACACATTCCCCCTGTGCCAGTCCAATGCTCAGGAACCGGGTGCAGGGTCTACCCCGCCGGCACGGCGCAAGCGCTCAATCACATACCGCATGTCTTCCGGAACGTCGGTCTGGAACGATGCCTTCTGCTCTGTCCGGGGATGAACGAACGCCAGCGTTTCCGCATGAAGCGCCTGCCGGTCGAGCCGTGTAAAAAGGCTGTGCGCAAACGCCTTACGGCTTGCGGAAACCGGACCGAACCGCAACGCTCGCCCTCCATACGTCTCGTCCCCGAACACGGGATGCCCTATGTGTTGTGCATGGACACGGATCTGGTGGGTTCGGCCCGTCTCCAGGCGAAAAGCAGCCAGTACGGTATGGTCCAAACGCTCCAGCGTTTCATAATGTGTCACCGCGTGTTTTCCCGTGCCCGAAGGCACTACGGTCATCCGCTTTCGGTCGCGTGGATCGCGCCCGATATCTCCTTCGATACGCCCGCTGGCCGGATCTGGAATACCCCATAGCACAGCGAGATACCTCCTTATAATCGTGTGTTCCGAGAACTGACGAGCCAGATGACGATGGGACGCATCGTTTTTCGCTACAACGACCAAACCGGATGTGTCCTTATCGAGCCGATGCACGATACCCGGACGGATCGCCGGATCGTCGTCCCGGTCCGGGAGCGCGTGCAGGACGGAAAGTCCGACATCCTGCAGGTCGTCGTTCGGAAACTCTTCGCCTTCCAGACCGGCATCTACGCCTATCGGAGCGGCGCCGACATGGTGAAGCAGTGCATTCACAAGTGTGCCCGTGCGATGCCCGTAGGCAGGATGTACCACCATACCGGCGGGCTTGTCCACCACGATTACCGCATCGTCTTCGTATACGATGTCCAGAGCAATAGGCTCAGGCTGCGCCTCGATCGGCGGAGGACGCAATATCGTGCATACGATCGCATCGCCGGCTTGCACAATGTGTGACGGCTTGCCGACCGTCGTACCGTTCACTGCCACCAGGCCCTCTTCGATACCCTTACCCACCTTGGTGCGGGAAACATTCGGCAGAAATCGGGCAAGGTACCGGTCAATCCGGAGAGATTCCGTATATCCGGCAGGTACCTGGAGCGTTACGATCTGTTCGATCCGTTCTTCGGACATAACGACTCATAAGCGGCTAACAATATGGACTTGAAAATTTCTCAAAGGACAGGCTGGCGGAAATACCTTGATTTCTCATGCGGCTTGTGATCCGAACGTTCTGCGCAGGCGAACCATTCCACGGGATATATGCCTTTCTGTAAGTTCGGTCACCGGCTTCGCCTCCTGATGAAACTATGGATAACCAATTACACCGTTTTCAGGACAGCGCCACGCGACCGTTTCGATACACTCCTCTATTACAGCGCGGGGCCGCATCTCCGCTTACGACCCCACCGATGCAACCAGAAAAAATTGCTTGCCCGCCAACTGCTTCACGATCCCTTTCAGTTCAAGGTCCAGCAAATGCACGAGAGCCGTTGCCGGGTCCATACCGGCAGACAAACACAGCGTATTGATATGCAAGGGCCCTGCAGTAGTAGACAGGGCCTGGCACAAGGTTGTTTCTTGCGGAGAAAGTACAGGAATGTCCTTCACGGGAACGGACATCGCTTTCGACCCCATATCCAGCTCTTCAAGGATATCCTCGACGCGCTGGACGAGTTTGGCTTCCCCTTTCTGGATCAGCCGGTTCACACCTGCACTGGCCGGGCTATGTACGCTTCCAGGTACCGCAAACGTTTCCCGGTTCTGCTCAAGCGCTAATCGAGCCGTAATAAGTGCGCCTCCCTCTTCGTATGCCTCTACGACCAGGGTACCCAAAGCAAGTCCACTCACAATCCGATTCCGGCGCGGAAAATGCGTCCCTTCCGGTATCGCCCCCATCGCATATTCGGACAGCAAAGCGCCTTCGACCATCAACTCTTCGGCAAGGGGACTGTGCTGCGCCGGATAAATCCGATCAATGCCCGACCCAAGTACAGCGATCGTGCAGCCGCCTGCATTCAGGGCCGCCCGGTGCGCCGCCGCATCAATGCCGTACGCCAGACCGCTGACAATCGAAAACCCTTCCCGAACGAGCGCCTCCGTTAACTCTCCCGTAACACGCAAGCCATACGGCGACATCCGCCGCGTACCCACGATGGCCAACATGCGTTCCGGAGAATTACTGACCGGCAACCTTCCCCGCATCCACAAAAACATGGGGGGATCGTGTATCTGGCGCAACAGGAACGGGTAATGCGGATCCCGCAAGGCAATCATCTCGGCGCCGATCTCTTCGGCCCGGGAAAACTGCCTCTCGACAGCCTCCCCGTAATCGGCAGCCGCAATCTGCACTGCAAGGTCCGGACGAATGCCGGGAACAGAAGTCAGTGATGCTGCCGAAGCGCCGAGCACGGCCCTGGCCGAACCCATGCTCGACATAAGCGCCCTCATTCGCCTCGATCCGACTCCCGGAACCAGCGAAAGCGCAACGAGCGCTCGTCGCTCCGCATCATCCGGCACACCCGATGCGGGGAAGTTGCATGCCGACAACGCCCGACTTCTTCTCGACTTCTCCGTCATTCGAAATCCTGATCCCCCCTGCTCTGCCGAACGACCTCCCAAAGTCGCCGTTTCAACGCGTCCAGCCCAAAACCCGCCACCGAACTGATCGCCATCGGTGCAGCTCCTTCAGGAAAATCCTCCTGTGTAATGTCCGGCAAAAGCATCCGCTCCTCGGAGGGCAATAAATCGGTTTTCGACAATGCCACGACCCGTGGTTTGTCGAGCAATGCGGGATCGTAGGCCGCCACTTCCTTCAGCAAGACATTGTATTCCCCTGCCAGATCCTTCGAATCGACAGGGATCAGGAAAAGCAGCACCGCATTGCGTGCAATATGGCGCAAAAACTGGATACCCAGCCCTTTGCCTTCATGAGCTCCCTCGATGATTCCCGGAATATCGGCGACAACGAACGACTGGTACTCCTCCACCTGCACAACACCCAGCGAAGGTTCAAGCGTCGTGAAGGGATAATCGGCTACTTTCGGCTTCGCTGCCGACAACACGGAAACAAGCATACTCTTGCCCGCATTCGGAAATCCCACAATCCCGACATCGGCCAGCAAACTAAGCTCGAGCGTAATTTCCCGCTCATCGCCCGCCTCGCCCGGCTGGGCATGGCGCGGCGTCCGATTCGTCGGCGACTTGAAAAACGCATTGCCCTTGCCGCCCCGCCCACCTTCCGCGAGGATCATTCGCTCGCCCTGCCCGCACACCTCGCCAATGATTTCACCGGTGTCACGCTGTCTGGCTATGGCGCCGAGCGGTACGCGAAGAACAATATCCTGACCGGAACGTCCGGTCCGGTTGTTACCGGCGCCCGCCTCGCCGTTTTCTGCGAAATGGCGCCGGTTGTAGCGAAAGTCCAGGAGGGTGTACAGGTGGCTGTCCCCCTCGATGATCACCGAACCACCATTTCCGCCGTCCCCTCCTGACGGGCCGCCGTTGGGTTCGTATTTCTCTCTCCGGAATGCGACGGCGCCCGCCCCACCCCGTCCACTGCGTACGGTAATGGTTACGTAATCGACGAATTTCATACTTGTGCGTTACGTATGCGTACAGGATACTCTGATTAAGTCCGCAAAGATCAGAGGCTGAGAGGGGTGCGCTGGCAAGTAATGACGAAGCAATGTGGCAGGCTCCACACAATGAGGAATGACACGGCCAGCGTGCCCCTCGCAGCCTCCCGAAGGGCACTTCACGGCCGCGATGCCTGGAACCGCAGTGTTTTCTGCTAATTTCAACGATGGAATCATGACATGGATACTCTGATTAAAACCTGTACGTACGTGAAGTGCTGAGCGAAGTGGTTTTGATCAGAGTATCCTGACACTTCGCCTGCCGACGCTTTCGTACCGGATCCATGCGGCTACGGTTCTGTCAACATCGCCTCTTCAAGACACCCGATCGTGCAAAACATAACCATCTATACGGACGGCGCCTGCAGCGGCAACCCCGGCCCCGGCGGCTGGGCGGCCCTTCTTATGTACAAATTACACCGCAAACAACTGACCGGCGGCGCACCCCATACGACAAACAACCGGATGGAGCTCACGGCAGCCCTGGAGGCGCTCCGCCATCTAAAGAAGCCATGTCAGGTAAAACTCCACACCGATAGCGCCTATCTCGCGAATGCATTCAACCGGCGCTGGCTCGACGTCTGGCAACGCAACGGCTGGAAAACGTCAGGAAAAAAACCTGTCGAGAACAAGGATTTGTGGGAATCGTTGCTTCAGGAAAGCGCCCGCCATCGCATAACATGGATCAAGGTAAAAGGGCACGCCGACAATGAGCTCAATAACCTCGTCGATGAAGCGGCTGTCACCGCCATGAAAGAATACAAGCGCCAGAGAGATATCGGAGCATAAAGCAGTACCCTTCACTGTGGGCGTATACGTTTCTTCAACTTCTGCATCCATGTAATATCTTTCTGTGGCCCGCTGTGGGCATACAGGTAGTCGATGCGATGGTGTTCGGTACAGCCATCCGCCGAATCTTCCAGTTGAATGGTAATGTGGGCGGTGCCCGCTAAACTGTGTAAGCGGCATTATTGTTCAATGGGAACTTTGATCAGAGTATCCTATATTGCGGATGGCCGCATGCACCGTCCGCACGGCGATCATTGCCATGACCGCAGGGAAGCGCCCAAGGACGAGTAAGACGAAGCGGCGTAGCCATCGAGAGGTACGAACACCCCAACGAAGCGCGTACATCTCCGATGTACAATGCCTTTCCCGGCACGGACTCGGACCGGATGCGGGGAAGATCCTGCGGCCGGCGCGATATTTCATCGGTATTTGGCAGAGACCGTCGCCATGTTCCAGCTCGCCGGATCGCTCGCAGCCCCGATTGCGGGCGCATTGCTATACGGGTGGCTGCATAATCGACCTGGCGCGGTGCGCCTCTTTGACGGCTCCATGTACGTCGCCATCCCGGCGCTCGTTATCTGGCAGGTAGTTCCGCACGCCTGGGCCGAGCATGGCGTGATGGTTCTTGTGGCGCTTGCTCTGGGCGCAGGCTTGCCCATCCTCATTGAGCGCCTATCGGCCTCGTTTGCATCACACACCGACAATGTAGCGTTGCTGGTCGGCCTATCCGGTCTGGTGCTGCACGCGTTTCTGGAGGGGGCCGCACTGGTGTCCCAGGAAACCGGTATCGCGCCCGCTGTCATTCTTCACCGGGTGCTGGAGGGCCTTGCCATATGGTGGCTATTGCGACCTCGGCACGGCTTCGGGCGGGCTTCACTCGGCATCGCAGTAATCCTTGTCGCTACAGTGGCAGGATACGCAGCAGGAACCCAATTCTTCGGGCATGGCGGCGGCGTAGAGCTTTACCAGGCATTCGTTGGCGGATCGTTGCTGCATGTCGTGTTCCACCAGGGCCGCCACGACCATCGGCACAAGCAGGACTGAACATATCCGCTTGTATACCGCCCCGGCTTCAACGAGGCGGTCCTTGCGCCTATCCTTCCTCGACGGAAATTTCGAAATCCTCCATCACCGGATTGGCAAGGAGTTGTTCGCAGGCCGCCCTTGCCATGCGCTCGGCGTCTTCCTGCGTACGTTCGTCGATCCACATCTCCACGAATTTCCCGATCCGGACCCGTTCCACTCGTTCGAAGCCAAGGTTTTCAAGTGCGTGATGGGTCGTTTTTCCCTGGGGGTCAAGAATGGAGGATCGCAAGGTGACGTGGACGCTGGCTTTATACATGGAATTACGAGACGAGACGATACAATGACGATACAACATTTGGATGTACAGAAAGATACGCCATGCGTTTCTGTCACGCGCTTCCTTTGTTCTTCTCTACAGGAATTCCATTGAAAAGCGAGTACACGGCTCGAAACACATTAATCAGCAAATAACCGGTCAGCACCACAAGCAACCCGATCTGTTGCAGAGAAATAATCAGCAGGAACCCTGTTCCGTACAACGCCGCCTTACACGGATGACCGAGAATGTACGCGCGAGATGGCCTTGGTAGCGTGTCGAACTTCACCGTGGAAATCATCAGGATCGACAGGCCGATCGCCAAAGGAATGAAAACCGACAACCCCCCTGGACTGAACCGGTGAAACCAACCCGCCTCGTCAAAATTGAGAATGAATGCCACAATAACCATAGCCATTGCGGGTGTAGGCAATCCCATGAAATAATCCCGCTTTATCCCATCGAACCGCACATTGAACCGGGCAAGACGTACGGCCCCGCAAATCGTCGGCAGGGCCGAAACAATCAGACCGACCGCTCCATATTCCTGTAATCCGAACACATAGATCAGAACGGACGGGGCCACGCCGAACGACACAATATCGGAGAGCGAGTCCAGTTCGACGCCGAAAAGGCTTGTGTTGTCCGTAAGGCGCGCCATCATACCGTCAAGCGCATCGAATAGTCCTGCGAGCACGATAAGCCAGCAGGCATATTCGAAACGTCCCTCGATCGTTTGCACGACGGCAAGATACCCCGAGAGAAGATTCATCAGGGTAAAAAACGAAGGCACGGCGGTACGGGACAGTGCCTTACGCCTTTCGTCGGAATGGCCGTTTGTCATGGGCCGAGCTTCGGAGTCGGAATCGCCGTTCGTCATGGATCTCGCTTCAAAGTCGGAAAGCGACCAAGAATCGTTTCCCCCGCACGTACGCGATCTCCGACGGATACCCCCAGCGTCACCTCCTGTGGCACGAACACATCCATCCGGGACCCAAACTTTATGATCCCGAAACGCTGTCCTGCCGCGACCTGATCTTCTTTCGCCACATGATATACGATACGGCGCGCCACGGAGCCGGAGATCTGCTTGAAAAGCACTCGCGCACCGGACGGATGTCGCACGCCAATCTCCGAACGCTCGTTTTTCTCGCTCGCTTCGGGATGCCACGCAACCAGGTATTTGCCGGGTACATATTTCACATGTTCGACTATTCCATCCACCGGAATGCGATTTACGTGCACATCGAGCGGAGAAAGGAAAATGGATACTTTTTTAGCCATGTCTCCCAGGTACAGTAGCTCGGGAACTGCATTATCCACGACCACCACCTTGCCGTCCGCCGGCGCAAGCACCAGCCGATCGGAAACGGGTGGAGGCGTACGGACAGGATCGCGAAAAAAAAACAGAACCCCCGCAGCGACGAACGCCGCAGCGACCAGACACAGTATACCCCACGACACGGATACAACCAGGACGATACCGGAAAGCGCCGCGGCAAACACGAGCGCGATACCTATGATAACGTATCCTTCACGTGCAACCACTCAAGGCCCCCTATCGGCTCAGGTACAGATTCCGCATTTCATACGGACGCCGGAAGTGCTCGTCAGTCAGCGCATCCACGAACGCAATCGCTTCGCCCGTAGATTTCATCTCAGGACCCAGTTCCTTCGGCACCTCGGGAAATTTATCCCACGAAAACACGGGTTCCTTGATTGCATATCCCTCAAGATTCGAAATAAGCCGTCCCTCCTTTCGGAAATCGGAAAGTTTCTGACCCAGCATCACCTTTGTGGCAATATCCGACACAGGGATTCCCGTCGCTTTTGCAACGAACGGCACGGTCCGCGATGCTCTCGGATTCGCCTCAATGCAATAAACGATCCCGTCCTTGATCGCAAACTGCACATTCATCACTCCTATAATATCCAGCCGGTCTGCAATGTCCCGCACATACTTGCGTACGGTCTGCAAAATTTCCTCCGACAGGGAAAACGGAGGCAACACCGCCGTCGAATCCCCACTATGCACCCCTGCCGGTTCGATATGCTGCATGATACCCGCAATCCACGTCTCCTCCCCATCGCGCACCGCATCTACATCCATTTCGATGGCATTCTCCAGGAACAGATCGAGCAACACATGATTGTCCGGAAACAGCGTCCAGATTTTTTTCGTGTAGTGTTGTACCTCTTCCTTGTTGATCGCGATGCGCATTCCTTGTCCGCCCAGTACATAACTCGGACGAATCAGAATGGGGTAGCCGATGCGCTCGGCGGTAGCGACAGCCTCTTGTACAGTCACCGCCATGCCATAGGGCGGAAACGGTATCTCCAGTTCCTTGAGAATCTCCGAGAACTTGCCCCGGCTCTCCGCCAAATCCATCATTTCGTAAGACGTACCGAAAATCCGGATGCCGTGCCGGTGTAACTTCTCCGCAATTTTCAGGGCGGTCTGCCCACCCAACTGCACGATGACCCCTTCCGGCTGTTCGTACTCAATGATATCCAGAACCCGTTCCCAATACACCGGCTCGAAATACAACTTATCCGCAATGTCGAAATCGGTCGAGACCGTTTCCGGGTTGCAGTTGATCATAATGGCCTCGAATCCGCTGTCCCGTGCAGCATTTACGCCATGTACGCAGGAATAATCGAATTCGATGCCCTGACCGATGCGGTTCGGCCCGCTTCCCAAAATGATAACCTTCTTGCGGTCCGACACCTTGCTTTCCGTACCCTGTTCGTACGAAGAATAGAAATAAGGCGTCTCCGCCGGAAATTCCCCTGCGCAGGTATCTACTACCTGATACGACGGGGTCACACCGAGCGTTTTTCTGTGTTCCCGAACCTGCATCTCGTTCGCATCCCCATTCAGCAGGTATGCGATCTGAATGTCGGAAAAGCCATACTGCTTCACCCGGCCCGTAAATTCAGCATCCATCTCCTGTATAGTCCGCTTCCCGATCTCCTCCTCCAATCTGACAATGTCCCGAATCTGGTACAGAAACCACGGATCTACCTTCGACACATCCGCAATCTCCTCTACGGAAGCTCCCAGTTTGAAGGCATTCCGAATCTGGAGCGTACGGTCCCAAAGAGGTTTGGCCAGGCGCTCGCGCACCTCCGAAGGAGAAGCATCCTCGCGGTCGGCGCCAAGACCATTGTAGCCAATCTCCAGACTCTGCCAGGCTTTTTGCAGGCTCTCGGGAAACGTCCGACCGATAGCCATCACTTCGCCCACTGCCTTCATCTGGGTAGTGAGCACCTCATCCACCCCCTCGAACTTGTCAAAATTGAAGCGTGGAATCTTTGTCACCACATAATCTATGGCCGGCTCGAAGCAGGCGCTTGTCGTGCCGGTGACCTCGTTCGGCAACTCGTCCAGGGTATATCCTGCCGCCAACCGTGCCGCTACCTTTGCGATCGGATATCCCGTTGCTTTCGACGCCAGCGCGGACGAGCGCGATACGCGCGGATTGATCTCTATGACGATCATACGGCGGCCAGCCGGGTCGAATGCGAACTGGATGTTGCACCCTCCCGCAAACGTACCGATCGACCGCATGGCGCGAATCGCCGCGTCCCGCATCCGTTGGTATTGCTTGTCGGTGAGCGTCTGCGCCGGCGCCACGGTTACGGAATCTCCGGTATGCACGCCCATCGGATCCACATTCTCGATAGGACACACAATAATGACATTATCGTTGGCGTCTCTAAGAAGCTCCAGCTCGTATTCCTTCCAGCCGAACAAACATTCCTCGATCAGCACCTGGTGAACCGGAGACATTTCCAGCCCCCGCATAACCTTGCGATCGAATTCCTCGTACGTCCATACAATCCCGCCCCCGGACCCGCCCAGCGTATACGACGGGCGAATCACCACGGGAAGTTCTCCGATTTCCTGGGCGATCTCCTTCGCTTCCAGCAAGCTTTTCGCCACGCGGCTGCGCGCCTGATCGATCCCTATGCGATCCATCAGATCGCGAAATTCCTGCCGGTCTTCCGTAATCCGTATGGCGTCGATATCCACGCCGATAACCTCTACGTCGTGCGCCGCCCAGAATCCTTCGTCCTGGAGCACACCGGCAAGGTTCAGCGCGGTCTGCCCGCCCATGGTCGGCAGCACCGCCTCCGGCTTCTCTATCTCAACAATTTCCCGGATCGAAGCCGGAATCAAATCCTTTAGATAAATTTTGTCCGCCGTGAGCTTATCGGTCATAATGGTGGCCGGATTGGAATTAACCAATACCACCTCATACCCCTCTCTGCGGAGCGCCCGTGCAGCCTGGGTACCGGAATAGTCGAATTCACACGCTTGACCGATCACGATAGGCCCGCTCCCGATCAGCAGAATCCGGTGGATGTCCTCACGTTTGGGCATGTGTCCAAAAGCAAATGATTCGTCTTGCCATTGCGTGCGCTTTGCTCATGCCGTCACCTTCTCTGTGGCGCCTGCCGCCGCGCGTCGGCGCATTCCCACTGCCTTCAAAAAAAGATCGAACAAATAATGACTGTCGTGCGGCCCCGGCGACGCTTCAGGGTGATACTGCACCGAAAACGCTGCATGATTCGTGAAACGCAGCCCCTCCACCGTCCGGTCGTTCAAATTCCGGTGCGTAATATGGGCTTCCTTTTCCGGAATGGAATCTTCCCGAACAGCAAATCCGTGATTTTGCGTTGTAACTTCCACATGGCGGGTCTCGAGATTCTGTACCGGCTGATTGGCCCCCCGATGCCCGACAAACATCTTGTAGACCTCGCACCCGGAGGCAAGCGCCATGAGCTGATGGCCCAGGCATATCCCGAAGAGGGGAATATCCGTCCGAAACGCTTCCCGGACCGTTTCTATCGCATCGGGCATAGCGCGCGGATCCCCCGGACCGTTCGAGAAAAAGAGACCGTCCGGCTCCCAGGCAAGCACTTGTTCGAGCGATATGGAGGCGGGAAAGAGACGGACTGCACAGCCCTGCGCCTCGAACGATCGAAGAATATTGCGCTTCACGCCATAGTCGAATACTGCGATACGCGGACCGTCTCCTCCACACCAATCGGCGGCGGCATCCACTGTGACTCGTGAAGCCAGTTCAAGACCATCCATGGAAGGCCAGCTTCGCGCTCTCTCGATCAACCGCTCATCGTCAAGGTCCACAGAGGACACCACGGCGTTCATGACCCCCTGCGCCCGAATATGACGAACGAGACGGCGCGTATCTACGCCGCTGATACCCACCAGGCGATGTCGCTTCATAAAACGATCCAGCGACTCGTCCGCCTGCAGGTTGGAATACCTCTCGGCGAATTGGCGCACCACGAACCCCGCCACCATCGGCATGTCTGCCTCCATGTCGATATCCATGGCTCCGTAGTTCCCAATGTGCGGGTAGGTCATCATCATGATCTGCCCATGATAGGACGGATCCGTCATGATTTCCTGATACCCCGTCATGCTCGTATTGAAACAGAGCTCGCCGCCCGTTTCGCCCCGATGGCCAATGGCGTATCCGTTCACAACAATCCCGTCCGCCAAAGCCAACTTGCACGGAGAGCCATTCGTCGGCGCTTGTTTCATAGGTACGTTAAGCAACGATCAAAAGTGCATTTTCTAAAATTAGGCATCCTTGCGCCCGGTCTCAATACCTTCACGTGCATTTTGAAGACAAAGATGTATTTATAGGGAAGTGCAGAGCCGTTGAGCCGTGTCTACCGTGAACCCTTGCGCACAAGGCGGGTTGAAACGGAAATCCTGTACCGGCAGCCCGTCGATGCCGCGTTCCGACCCGTACCATATCGCGAACCACCGCACCCGTTTTCTGGCGTGCCTTGCAACGACGCTTGTCGTGCTCACCGTCGCTGTTCGCTTTTGGCCCGTACAGGAGACTTCGCCCGACCTGCGCCCAATCTACCGTGCAGGCGAAAGAGAGCGCATCGAAATCGAGGAGATCCGGCCTACGCGACACGCCGCGTCTGCGCCCGCCCCTCCCGCACCGATGCCGCCGATTCTGGTTCCGGACGATGTATACCTTACCGAAGATGAGCTTGATCTTACCGACAGCTCACTCCCCCTCGAATTAGTCGAGACTCCCGCGACCGATCCCGGAGAACAGGTTCAATCTCTCGCCGGCATCTCGGCAGGGCCGCGCCTCGTGCGGTTTGTAGAGCCCAAGTATACGGAGGAGGCCAGGCGGAGGAGAGTGCGCGCAAAACTGGGGGTGCGAGTTCTCGTGAATGTCAGGGGGCAAGTTGAGGAAGCAACCATAACCGAACGATTTCTGATCGACGAGGACGGACTGGTCAAAGAGGCGGTTGACATCCTCGGGCACGGCCTGGAGGAAGCTGCACTTTCCGTCGTAACTCAGTGGATATTCCGGCCGGCGCGCAAGGACGGCAAGGCGATAGCAAGCCACATCACATTAACCGTTACGTTCGGCGTCGACAGTTGACGGCGCAAGCTTCGTTTATACCTCGAGAATACGGCGAACGCCTTCTAAATATCCTCGTAGGTGGCGTCTTCCACATTCTCATGCGTTCGGGAGGTTTTCTGTGGCTGGGGGCCAGTCCATTTCCCTTCTTCCTGGCCCTGCGGCGCTGCAATGCGCACAATCGCCCGCAAGAACACTCTTAAGATCCTGAAGATCATGTACACCAGTAGGCAAAAGGCGAAGATTTTCAGAAGCATGCTCAAGACGTTACGTTTAGAAGCTCGAACGGCATCCGGACAAGTTGCCCTTTGTCAGGACAGTTCGCGAGCAACTGTTCTACCCGAGCGTCGAATGGCGCAGGCACATACAGATCGGGAGCCACATCACACAAGGGGCGCAGTACGAACCGCCGAAGAGCAAGCCTGGGATGAGGCACGGAAAGATCGTTCCCGAACAAGCGCAGCCTGTCGAATACGAGCAAGTCTATATCAAGCGTCCGGGGAGCCCACGCGAATGAACCGAGTGAAGGATCGGCCGCGTCAGGAGTGCTCCGGATCGTTTCCGGGCGCCGCCGACCTCTTTCCCGCTCAATCCGAAGCGCAAGCGCAAGCAACGTCCGGGCGTCCATACGAGTCCGAACAGCCGCCACGAGATTCAGATAGGGAGGCTGCCGCGCGCTTCCGGGCAATACATGCGCCTCGGATTCGTAGACCGGGGACACATCCGCTACCTGCACGTCTTTCGCGCTTTGCAATCGCTCCACTGCAAAGCGGATATGATCGAACCGTTCACCGAGGTTCGAGCCAAGAGCAAGAAACGCCCGATGTTCCTTCAACGTCAACGACTCAGAAATCCGTATCAGGCTCGTCGAAGCTCATCTCCCGCATCCAGATATTCCGGTATCGCACATCGTGTCCTTCCGCCTGGAGTTTCACGCCGCCTGGCCCTGCGGTAATACGCTTGCCCCCATCGTTTCCCCCGTCGATCGCGGAGCAAGGACCGCCCCAGACCTGGTTGATGGGTACATTCTCATGTACCTTTTCGCCATTGAAATACATGGTGACCATCGCCTTGTCGCTACGATCGCCGTTCTCCTCAAAGCGAGCGCCGCGATACTGGATGTCGTATGCATTCCATTTCTGCAGACCGTTGAACAACTCGTACGGGGCTTCCTTCTCGTTGATCACAGAAGCCATGCCATGCAGCCCTTCCTCGCCCTCAACAACCTGAATCTCGTACCGGTTGTCGAGATAGACACCACTGTTGCCCCGGCTACGCGGAATCAGAAATTCAACATGCAGCCGGAAATCGCGGTACTTCTTCTTCGTGACAATGTCGGCCTGTCCATAGGTGCTCGAGTAAGGCTCCTTACTGGACATAGCCGTACCCTCGCCCCCGTCGAAATGATTCGGAACGACATTCCATTTGATGGGCATAGACGAGGTAAAACAAGGCCCCTCCCAGTATTCCCAGTTTTCGTCGAGCGATGTACGCGTCCCGTCGAAAAGGATATCGGCGCCGTCAGGGGCTTCCGCGCCCACACCGGTTTGCGCCGGGGCGCTCATGGCTATGCCGAATGAAAAAACTATAGCGGCGAGCATCGGCAGAAGAAAGTTTGAACGAGTCATCTTCGGATTCGGATACGGTTTACGAATGGAGGGTGGGGTAAACATAGATCATGGTATCTTTGCGCAACGATACCATGCGCAAATAACCCCTAAGGATACGATAAAAATTCATGAAATTCCGGGGCAGCAGCAAATATATGCCGTGCAATCCGGCAACCATTTTCTTGCGGAGGGGGAGGGATTCGAACCCCCGGCGCCCCAAAGGGCGCAACGGTTTTCGAGACCGCCCCGTTCGACCGCTCCGGCACCCCTCCGTTGCCCGATAGCCGGAAGACGATCCGGCAACCATGATTTCAGGCGGAGCAATCAACAAGGGATGGCGGCATCTGTTCCTTGCAGGGGCGACGTTGGAAATTCGATAAGGTTCACCGGTACGCCCGCCCCGTCTCTTTCAACTCACCGCGATCCCGGATTTCCTGAGATTTTTCATATCGATCAGGGCGTTCTCCGAAGCGCTCCGAATACGCCCCCTTGCGCCCATAACTCATCGCAGAAGAATCCTTGCGACTACGATGCGAAGAAGAATCCTTGCGCCCGCGGTCTCCCCTGTATTTCCGCTTCCGCTCCATGCGTTCATTCAACGCATTGACCTGCTCTTCCGTAAGGAGGCTATCCAGCGAGGTGCGAAAAGATTCCATGATCTCCTCGACCGCCTCCCGGCTCCCCGCATGATGCGCATCCAACCTCTCGGCCGTTTCCTCCAGCACGTCCCGAATGGCCGCCCGCTGTGCATCGTCCGTCGGCTCGATCATATTCTCCATAAAACGCACAAATCCTGCCTGGGAACGCAAGGAGGTAATACGTTCGATACGATCTTCCACCATCAGCGTATGGACAAATACGCCGAGCAACATGCCGATGAGCAGCGTACCCAGCAGCAATAATATCGATTTCGTGCGAGCGGTCATGGTGTCAGATGGGGTCCAGAATCAGAGTATCCTTAAAGGTGCCGGGCGAAGCGGTTTTGATCAGAGTATCCTTAGTTACATGATCGAATAGGACAGTGCATCCATCAGCGAAGCGGACGGCAGTCCGAACACTGCTTCCACAAAAGACGAGGCAGCGCCCAGCGATCGGTACGTAATCGCATTGTATACACCGAACGCAACTGCCGCAACGAGACTCGCTGTCGCTGCTCGCAGAAATACCCATTGCAACCCGTTGTAGAACGACTCGGCCGGTGCTTGCGCGACGCCTTGTAAACGCCGCATCACCCGTTCGCTGAAATACGGCCCAAAAGATTCTGCCTGGGTCGCCCGAAGAGCGCCGTGCAGTCCACGAAGCGTATCAAGAGCTTTCCGTAAGGAAGCCTCCCCTGCAAGGCGCTCTTCGATGTTGCGACGATCCGCAGCAGACAAACCGCCTTCGATGTATCGCAATAATTTTTCGTTATCCGCTAGCATCTGCGTACCTCATATATTTACGGATTGTCCAAAAGCAGTGGACCTAGCAAGCTCTTTAGCCGCTCCAGCGCCCGAGACAACCGGGACATGACTGTGCCTTCCGGGACATTCAGCATCGCAGCCGTTTCGCGGGTCGAATACCCCTCGAGCATGCGCAGCACCACAACAGCGCGCTGCTCAGGATTGATTTTCCCCAGGGCAACATGCACAAGTCGCTCACGCTCTCGTGCATCGATTGCATCGCCTGCTTCTGTAACCGGCTCTATCGACTCCGGCGCTTCCTGATCGTACCCGACAAACCGTTGCCTCCACCGCTTGCGCTGTTTCAACGCCTTGAGCGCCTGATTAATCGCAATCCGCACGATGTACGTACCGAGTGCAGCATCTCCCCGGTATTTATGGAGATAGGTATGGAGGCGAACGAACGTCTCCTGACCCACATCATCCGCCTCAGGGCGCCTTCCCATCATGCCGATCACTGTTGCGGCCACTTGTCCCTCATATCGGTGTACGATCTGCTCGAATGCACGCGAGTCTCCGGCAAGAGCACGCTCCACTAATTCCTCGTCCGTAGGCCCCGCCGCATGCGGCATAACGTATTCGTGCGGTTCGTCCTCAACAGCCCTTCTTGTCGTGCTCACAAGCAGCCGACGCATAACGCATAAACGGCATGCAATTATTCGATCCCTGCGAGCAAGCATTCATTCCATCCGGTACAGGTTTTTCGACACTCCTTAAGGCTACGCCAGCATCGTGCAAGAGCCGGCATAAAAACAAAAACCCGTCAGGATACGGAATTTTCCAGGAAGTCGCGGACCACTTCGCCGGTCGAGTCCAGTGCTTCGTTCAATTTCTCCGGACGACGCCCCCCTGCCGTAGCCAATTCGGGACGCCCCCCTCCGCCACCGCCTACGATCCGGGCAAGCCGCCCTACCAGATCGCCCGCCTTCAACACGCCCGATCGGATGAGATCGTCGGATGCCACAGCCGCAAGGTATACCTTTTCCCCTGCGGAATCCGGAGTGCCCAGCACCGCCACGGAAGATTCGCCCATGCGCTCACGCATCGTTTCCGCCAGGCTGCGCAGCATATCCATCGGCACAGCTTCCATCCGGCCCGTTATTACGCGAATTCCTCCCACTTCGCGCCCCTTCTCAAGGAAACCCTCCAGCTGCCCGGAAAGCGCCTGCTCCCGGTGCATCTCCACTTCGCGCCGGAGGCGTTTGTTCTCTGCGACCAGCCGGGCAACTTCCTCCGAGGCCGGACGCTGTACGAAACCAAGTTGCTTCCGGATACCCACCAATTCTTTCCGTTCCCGTTCGATTACCTTCAGAGCTTCCTCGCCAACCACTGCCTCGAGACGCCGTATACCTGCTGCAACCGATCCCTCCGACAACAAGCGGAAAACACCCAATTCGCCGGTGGCGCGGACATGTGTGCCGCCGCACAATTCAACCGACCAAGCCGGATCGAACGTAACGACACGTACGCGATCTTCGTATTTTTCCCCAAAAAGCGCCATAGCGCCCCGGGCCTGCGCCTCCGCGATCGGCACATCGAATTCGACACGCGCCTGTATATCGCGCTGGATTACCTCGTTGATTCTCGCCTGCACGGTCTCCAGCATTTCCGGCGCCACAGGCTCGTAGTGGCTAAAGTCGAAACGCAACCGGTCGGGGGCCACGAGCGACCCTCTTTGCTGTACATGCTCCCCCAGCGCCTCGCGCAGCGCCGCATGGAGCAAATGTGTTGCGGTGTGATGTTTTTCGATGCGGCGGCGACGATCCGCATCCACCGCGGCATGCACTAGTGCAGAGGGGTCGTCCGGCAATCGGTCGACGCAGTGCACAATTCGGTGCTGCCGCCGCTTCGTATCCAACACCCGAATCTGCTCCCCGCCTGCATCCAGGACGCCGGTATCTCCTGCCTGCCCGCCGCTTTCTCCGTAAAAAGGCGTACGGTCGAGTACGATTTCATACGTTGCGTGGGCTGCATGGCGCCCTCTTTTTTCTTCATCCTTACCGTTCGTCTCCGGCGAAACGACTCGCATCGCAGCGATGCGGACATCCGTTGCCTCCAGCGCAGCGTACCCGACGAATAGCGAATCCCCGGGCGCGGAATCCTCTCCTGACACGAATACCTGCCAGGCTTCCTCCGAATCCGTGGTCATCCTGAACGAGGCGCCCGCACGAGCGCGTTCCTTCTGCATCTGCATGAGTTCCTCATACCGCGCAATATCCTCGTCATGTACAACAAGGCCCTTCTCGCGCGCCATAAGTTGCGTCAGGTCCACAGGAAACCCGTACGTGTCATGCAACAGAAAGACGATCTCTCCGGCAACGCGGCCTCCCATTGCCGCAAAGATGAACACTCTGTAGGCCTCATACCCCGGTCTCTTTCCGAATGCCTTCTGCAGAATATCCAGCATCTTGCGATCGGAGCCAAGTAAGCTGAGCACTTTCTGTGCAGCCGATTTCGTTTCCCTGACCCGGCGGTACCCCTCGCCGGAATATTCCACCCTCGCCCTGCTGTTTACCGTATGGATAGATACTCCCTCCCTGGCCGCCGCTTCCTGGACCGCATGTTCCGCCTCTTCGATCGCATCGGCCAATGCCTTCACATGGTTCGCAATGTACTCGAAGAAGTCGATGCCCGTACCGAGCGTTCTCAGGAAGTGCTCCTCTTCGGCTCGCGCGACACGCTCTATATGCTCCCGGCGGGTGCGTAACTCCGGGAAAGAATCGCCCATTTTTTCGACAAGCGGCGCGATGAGCCGATGAACGAACGGCTCCCTCATCCCTAACGCCTGATAGCCGAATCGCACGGCCCGGCGCAGAATACGCCGGATCACGTAAGAACGCCCCACATTGCCGGGAGACACCCCGTCGGCTATGGCAAACGCGATGGTGCGTACATGGTCGGCTACAACGCGCATCGCTATGCGGCACCGCTCGTGCTCCGCCTCGTCGTCAATATCGATGGCGTCGTAGGATACAATCTCTTCGCGAGGCGATAACACCGCCATGCCGGCAAGAAGCGGCGCAAACAGATCCGTATCGTAATTCGACCGTTTCCCCTGCAGCACCGCCACTAATCTCTCCAGTCCCAGTCCTGTATCCACATGCCGGGCCGCAAGCGGTTCGAGCGACCCGTTACCCCGCGCATTGTACTGGATGAACACCAGGTTCCACAGTTCTATTACGCCCGGGTGATCTGCATTGACCAATTCTTTGCCGGATACGGCCCGACGCGCCTCGTCCGAACGCAGATCGATATGAATTTCCGAGCAGGGTCCGCATGGCCCCTCGTCGCCCATCATCCAGAAATTGTCTTTCGAACTTCCGTAGAGGATGTGATCCGGATCGATGGCCGTTTCGGACTTCCACAAAGCGGCCGCCTCCGAATCGGGCGGCAGATTCAATGCATCGTCGCCCTCATGCACGGTAGCATACAGCCGATCCGGGGCCAGCCCGAATACATCCACGAGTAACTCCCACGCCCACCCGATGGCTTCCTTCTTGAAATAGTCGCCGAACGACCAGTTGCCCAGCATCTCGAAAAACGTATGGTGATACGTATCGAGACCTACCTCTTCGAGATCGTTGTGCTTTCCGGATACCCGGAGACATTTCTGGGTGTCCGTTGCACGGCGGTAGTCCCGCTCGCCTGTTCCGAGAAAAACATTCTTGAACTGGTTCATCCCGGCATTCGTGAAAAGCAGTGTGGGATCGCCATGAGGCGCCAGCGAATCGCTCGGCACTACCTCATGCCCCCGATCCCGGAAAAAATCGAGGAAAGCGCTACGAATGTCGTTGGAAGAAAGCAGATCGGGCATGACAGAGCAGGCGAAGAACGCCATGCATTGACAGTTCACGAATCGCAAGTGAACGAAGGGAAGGGCGCAATGTGCCCAAATCCGGGGATGAGGATGCCGGAATCCTCGTTACCCCTATGTCGAAATCCTGCCGCGTTTCCGCATCCGGACTATATCGCTGGGCACGCCACGCGAGACATACGGATTGTCCGCCACATAAAAGCGCCAGGGAAGTTCGACGCCGCGAGCGATGCCGATGCGGCAAGACGCCTCGACGGCGGGATGCCCTCCGGCGTCGGCTTCTCTCACATACAGGGGCGGTTTCGTGATGGAAATATTGTGCAATGCCCCGGCGATAGCAAAGGCCTGGGCCAATTTCCCGGGACCGTTCGCAAGATCAATGTCCTTGCGCGCCGATGCCCGCCGCTCGTACATGGACGCAATACCCTCAAGGGGTTCCACGGCGCGCAAAAGTACGCCGCCGCCGATCCCTTCCCGCTCCGTCACCACATTCATCAGCCAATGTATTCCATAGGTCAGGTATACGTACGCCGTCCCGGGCCTGCCGAACAGGTCGCGCCCGCGGCCTTCCGGCTTCAGCAATCCGGTTTCCCGGTCAAGAATACCCCATCCATGGAACGCGGGATCGTCCTGCGTATAGGCCTCCGTTTCCACGATGCGGCCGGAGAGTTCGGTACCGTCGTCCAGCACGCGTACAAGATGCTTGCCGATCAAGTCGCACGCCACCTCGAGTGTGGGTCGATCGTAAAAATTTTCCGTCAATATGTGCATTCCCGATGTAACCTTACAACCGAACGTCCCGTAATCGGGGTATACGTCCTCGAATTTTCCAGCGAAAAAGCCCTAAAGGATACTCTGATTAAGTCCGCAAAGCTCAGAAGCTGAGAGGGATGCGCCGGCAAGGAATGACGAAGCAATGTGGCAGGCCCCACATAATGAGGAATGACGCGGCCAGCGTGCCCCTCCCGAAGGGCGCTTCACGCCCGCGACGTTCCGAATCCGCAGCGTTTCCCGCTGATTTCAACGGTGGAATCATGACATCCTGTACGCGCAAAAGCGAAGTGCCGGGCGAAGCGGTTTCGATCAGAGTATCCTAAACTCCGGTGAAAGAGGCCTTGCACCGTGCATACACCGCGGACCATACAGCACAGCGGCGTATATCGCCCCCTCCAAACGTCCGCCCTCAAAATATAGGGCCTTCGTCATAGTGCGTTTTCCGATCCTCCCGTAACAAATCACAGATTCCCATGCATTCCGCACTCCGTATCGCAGGCCTTGGCGCCGGCGCATTGTTGCTTCTTGCCGTCGCCGGAACCACGTTGTTCAATCGTGCCGAACTCAACCGTGCCGAATTCGTCTCTCGCACTGGCCCGAATATCCCTGTTCGACTTACTTCCCATGCCGGCCCAAACGGCCTGGACCACATCGGCGACCGGGCTGAAGAGGAAATGATCAACAAGACATTTTCCGTTCAACCTGGAGAACAACTGCTGGTGGATGTAATTCACAGCGACATCCATATCGAAAAAAGCGAGGGAGGCGAAGCGCGCATTCGCATTACGCTTGAAGGCAAGGAGATAAACGACCGGGCACGCGACTTCTTCGATTATCTGAACTTCGAGGTTGGGCAAACGGACGGCAAACTGTTCGTGCGTACGGACCCCGGCGGCAATTGGAGTTGGCGACGGAAGGGGTGGCGCATGCGCGCAGGCGTCCATGTGTATATTTCCGTACCGGAGCTGTTTGACGCCAAAATGGATGTAGCCCATGGCGATGTGGATATCAATGCCCTGAAAGGCGCCCTGAACGTAGACCTTGCCCATGGAGACATAGACGCCGGATCGCTGAGCGGTTCCTCGCTGTCCATGAACATAGCGCACGGCGACGTGCAAACCAGCCATTTGGGCAGCGAGCGCATCCGCTTGAATTTGCAACATGGCGATCTGTCCACACATCGCATCGACGCAACGGATGTCGAGTTATCTACAGCGCATGGCGATCTCGATATAGACTACGCGACCGCAAAAACCGTCCGCATCCGTACGGCGCACGGCGATCTGGCCATGAATCGCATTACCGCCGAGAAAATCGATGTAGAAGCGGCCCACGGGGACATTGACGTCCACGAAATGGACGGCTATCCGCGCATAGAAGTCCGGCATGGCGACATCAGCCTGCATTTTCTCCGGGCGGCCGGCGGCAAATTCAGCGCTGCGCATGGAGATATCGACTTGTCCGCCCCGGCGCGTACAGCACTTGATGTCGATTTGAAAGCCTCCGACGTCTCCATGGACGATGCCTTCCGGTTTGAGGGAATGCGCAAGGAAAAAGAAGTGCAGGGACGTGTGAACGGAGGCGGCCCCGAACTGTATGCCCAGGCATCGCATGGGGACATTGCACTCCGGACAAGGTAGGCGGGACGAAAGCACCGCCTTACAGGCAAGCAGGTCCCTGGTAATGGGAGGCGTCAGGAACGACGCTCCGGCAACGTAAAGACGATGATCGTCAGGCGGCTCACGCCGACCAGGGCGCCGGCGGCATTTTCGATGCGAATCTCCCAGACGTGGGTGGTTCGCCCTATGTGCAACGGCCGCGCCGTTCCTGTGACTTTGCCGGGGGCGAAAACTCGCTGGATATGGTTTACGGAAATATCGAGTCCCAGGCAACGCTTCCTGGACCGATTCACGCACAGGTGGGCCGCCACACTCCCCAGCGTTTCCGCAAAAGCAGCGGATGCGCCTCCATGCATGATGCCTCGCGGCTGCATCGTGCGCTCGTCTACAGGCATTGTGCCGCGCAAGAAATCGGGACCGATCTCCGTATACTCGATCCCAAGATGCGAGGCCAGTGTACCGGCCGTCATTTCGGTGAGCGCATCCAGATCGGGCTTGCCAAACCAGATGGGCGTCGGAGCGTACGCCTGTGAGGATTTTTTACTCATCGTTTCCGTGCCGTCGAAGCCTTTGCCAGGACATGCCGGGCGACGAACCAAAACGCCGCCGAGGCCCAAACCCCATCGGCTCAGGCTCACGGGCAGCGTACATCGCTCATTGAAGGACAATGGAGCACTCTACCGCCGAGCTACTTCCGCGGGGAGCCTTTGGGCAACGATATGGAGCGGAAGACGGGATTCGAACCCGCGACCTTTTGCATGGCAAGCAAATGCTCTACCAACTGAGCTACTTCCGCATGTGCACCCTTCAGATACAACCATCGCCCCGAAAAAGGAAGCGGCGTATGCAAACGGAACGTGCGTATCCATGTTCCCCGTAACTACGGCGCGGCGAAGGAAACGCTACGAAAAAACAAACCGGATCGCAGAGAAGAAAGAGAGGCCTTCGTTACCCTGCAACCGCTTCAGCGATTTCTTCCCGTTTGGCAAGACGCCCCTGCCTGACAAGCAATTCGGCATTCAGCACAGCCCCTCCCGCGGCGCCTCGTATCGTGTTGTGCGAAAGTACGATAAACTTTACGTCCAGCACTTCGCAAGGACGGATGCGCCCGACAGATACGGTCATGCCCCGTCCGAGCCCGACATGACGACGAGGCTGAGGGAAGCGCTCGTCCTCAAACACTTCGATGAACCGCGCCGGTGCAGACGGCAGATCGTATCCGGCGATCGGATTACGCCAGGTCTGCAGGGCTTCTTTGACATCTTCCGCAGAAACCGCATCGTGGAATCGCACCGAAACGGCTTCAAGGTGTCCTTCAAGAACCGGAACCCGCGTGCATTGAGCACTTACGCGAAGGGCCGCCGGCTCGATGCGGCCATCCACCAGCCGCCCCAGCAGTTTTGTCGGCTCCGTGACCACCTTGTCCTCCTCCCCGCCAATGTACGGGACCACATTGCCAAGAGCATCCAGCGACGATACGCCCGGATACCCGGCCCCGGAAAGCGCCTGCATGGTGACCACATGTACGGCGTCCACATCGAAACGATCAACCAGCGGCTTGAGCGCACACACAAGGCCGACCGTACTGCAATTCGGATTCGTGACGATGAAACCGTCTCCGCGATCCTGCCGATCGACCAGCGCCGTATGGTCCGGATTTACTTCGGGAATCAGAAGCGGAACGTCCTCCGCCATGCGGTAGTTGCGCGCATTCGAGATCACAGGGTAGCTCGCCCGCGCAAAAAGCGCCTCGATATCGCCCGCCGCGGATGCATCCAGACCGGAAAACACGAAATCGGCATCCAGGTCCGGCGCCGCCGCCACAACCTCCATAGCCGCAATGCCCGGCGGGATAGACGCCGATCCGATCCAGTTCGCAGCGTCCGCGTACCGCTTGCCGGCAGAGCGTTCCGATGCAGCCAATGCCGTAATCTCGAACCAGGGGTGTCCGTCAAGCACTTCAATGAATTTCTGGCCCACCGCACCGGTGGCGCCGAGAATGCCCACCCTGAACTTGTCCTTCATATCTCGCACCGACAAATTGCTTTCTTGCATGGCTACGCCGCCCGGCATGACCCGATTGCGGCGTCTTCCGGACGAAAAATCTACAGGATACTCTGATTGTTATGGCGCCCTGCAGGCCGTCGCAGCACCTGAACGCCTCAGACACCGATAAACTTCTCGCTCCGAACCGCGCACACGCCCGGCGGTTCCGGACTCCGCAATTCCTGCTCCATCCATGTGCGAACGAACCGCCCCAATTGTTCAAATTCGATAAGAAAAGCATCGTGCCCATCCGGCGAACGGATGACCTCGAGTCGAGCGCCGGGAATCAGCGAAGCCAGCTCTTCCTGTTCGGCCAGCGGATACAGTATGTCGGAATCGACACCGATAACCAATGTTTTCTTTTCGATATTGCGCAGTACATCTTCGTACGCACCACGCCCGCGGGCGATATCGTGCGTATCCATTTGACGAGTGAGATGTACATAACAGTTGGCGTCGAACCGATCCACCAGCTTGGCCCCCTGGTAGCCAAGGTAACTCTCGACGGCGAACATATCTTCTGCACCGTCCTGTAACTTGCGCCCGAATCGTCTGGTCAACGAACCCGAAGAACGGTACGTCAGCATGGCGATCATACGAGCCGTCGCCAGGCCCTGCCCGGGCTGCTCCGTGTATTGCCCGTCGTTCCAGACCGGGTCCGCATAGATGGCCTGCCGCTGGGCTTCGCTGAATCCGATACACCACGCGGAATGCCGCCCCCCCACTCCAATCGGTACGATACCGTCCACGAAATCGTCTTCGAAGGCCCATTCGAGAGATTGCATGCCGCCCATGGACCCTCCGAGGGCAAACAACACCCGGCGTACGCCGAGCGCCTCCTCCAGCACCTGGCGGTGCGCCCGCACCGTGTCGCGAATAGTCACGGCCGGAAACCCGGAGCCGTACGGCTCGCCGGTCTCGGGGTTGTTCGAGACCGGCGAGGCCGAACCGTACGGCGAACCGAGTACGTTCAGGCAAACGACGAAGAACCGATTCGTATCGAGCGTTCGATCCGGCCCGATGAGTGGCGCCCACCAATCGTCCGCCGCCGGACTGCCCGTCAGAGCATGGCAAACGACGATCGCGTTGTCGCCTTGTGCATTCAGCTCGCCCCAGGACGACCAGGCGACGGATACGTCCGTCATCGTACGTCCCGAATCGAGCTTTAGCGTCGGAAGCCTGAACGCCTCAGCCATAAATAGATCCGGTTTATTCAGGCAGGAACCGGTTCATTGATTGCAGAGAATGCCTGCGCGAAGTCCCCGATAATGTCATCGATGTGTTCGATACCTACGGAAACCCGAACGAGGTCCGGAGTCACGCCGGCCGCCAGCTGCTCCTCTGCGGCCAACTGCTGGTGCGTCGTCGAGGCCGGATGAATGATCAGGGTCTTGGCGTCCCCGACATTCGCCAGATGGCTGGCCAGTTTGACATTGTTCACGAGCGTCCGACCTGCTTCCACGCCCCCCTTGACGCCAAATGCAAGCACCGCACCGTATCCATTTTTAAGATACTTGTTCGCTGCCGCATGGTATGGATCGTCTTCCAGTCCCGGATAGCTGACCCAGGATACATGCTCCTGATCTTTCAGCCAACGAGCCAGCGTAAGTGCATTCTCGCAGCTCCGGCCTACGCGCAGGGACAGCGTTTCCAGTCCTTGCAGGAGAAGGAACGAGCCGAACGGATTTTGCGCCGGTCCGAGATCGCGCAAGCCTTCCACGCGTGCGCGGATGATAAACGCCACATTGACGCCCAGCACGCCCTCCGGCCCGAAAGCCTCCCAGAAATTCAGGCCGTGGTAAGCCGGAGAAGGCTCCGTGAACGTCGGAAAGCGACCATTATCCCAAGGGAACGATCCACTATCCACAATCACGCCGCCAATGGTCGTGCCATGACCGCCGATCCACTTGGTCGCGCTGGCGACGACAATGTGCGCTCCATGCTCGAAGGGTCGGAACAGATATCCGGCGGCGCCGAACGTATTGTCTACGACGATAGGCACTCCGTATCGCTCGGAAACCTTCGCGATACGCTCGAAATCAGGGATATTGAAACGGGGATTGCCGATCGTCTCCAGGTAAATGGCCTTCGTTCGGTCATCGATCAGTCGCTCGATCGAGTCGGCGTCGTCCCCTTCGGCAAACCGCACATCGAGGCCCAACCGGGGAAACGTCACTTTGAATTGATTGTAGGTTCCTCCGTACAGAAAACTGGTCGACACGATGTTGTCGCCGGCTTCTGCAATCGTCGAGATCGCCAGCAACTGAGCAGCCTGGCCGCTGGATGTGACAAGGGCTGCCACACCTCCCTCGAGCGCTGCAATGCGCTGTTCGAGGACATCGTTCGTCGGATTCATAATCCGCGTGTAAATATTGCCGAATTCCTTCAGCGCAAAGAGGTTAGCGCCGTGATCGGCGTCGTTGAACGTGTAGGACGTCGTGGCGTAGATCGGCACAGCGCGTGCGTTCGTAGTAGGGTCGGGCGCTTGCCCTGCATGAAGCTGCAGGGTTTCAAAATGAGGCCCGGCGGCTTGTCCGTTGTTGCTCATGATGTTTCGCGATGGTGGTGAGAGTATGGATTTCCGGTTAGGATGTCGAGACGGCTCTTCCCGAAGAGATGGAGGCCGCAGGGCGGTGCAGCCTTCGCCAACGAAAGGGGGCATAAAAAAACCCCTTCCGCGCTGACGTGCGGAAGAGGCAAAGTCCTTGACGGACAGGGAATCTCTCCCGCTCATCTTTCCTCGCGCGTTTCCGTTGCACCGAAGTGCGCCGGAGCGAGGCAGGAATTGGCACCTTTCCCTGTTCGCCGATTTATAACCGGTCGAACGCGGCGGTTGCCAGGGCTTCAAAGGGCCTGCACCCTCCACCCTTCTGGATGAGCTATCTGAAACATCGTTTCATAAGACCTTGCTACAGAGGGTTTCAGCGAAGGTTCCCGGGTCTCAAAAAAAAATTTCGGTCATGAGAACGAAAAAACAGGAAGCCGTTTCCCGAAAGCGGTATCGCAGCAAGCGCACCGGGAATCCGGATATGCCATAAAAAAACATCGTATCGAATCTCACCTCGACTTCATGGATGCCCCTGCCCTCTAACCCTTCCCTTCCGTATCTTTCAACAGGTTTTTTACCGCAGAGGATATTCGGTAATAACGTCCCTTCTGCAACGCCCCCCGCCCACACTTCCCGATACGATACGATGCCCTGCAGAATCATGGACGGACGCGCCGTGGCACAAGCCGTCCGTGAAGAAGTTCGCGAAGAAGTGGCGACATGGGTCGCAAGCGGCCATCGCGCCCCGCGGCTCGCAGTCGTATTGGCGGGAGATCATCCCGCCTCTGCCTCCTACGTACGCGGTAAAAGAAAAGCCTCTGCCGAAGTCGGCGTCGAAAGCGAAACGATCCGCCGGGACGCCGATATATCCGAGCAGGCCCTGCTCGAACTCGTCCATGCGCTGAATGCGAACGACGGCATAGATGGTATTCTCGTGCAGTTACCGCTCCCTGGGCATATCTCGGAGAAACGGGTCATCCATGCCCTCGACCCGGCGAAAGATGTCGACGGATTTCATCCCGAGAACGTGGGGCGCCTGTTGATTGGCGATCCGGCGTTTGTATCCGCCACCCCGGCGGGGGTTATGGAATTGCTTGTCCGGGCAAAGATCGACATTCCCGGCAAGCGGGCGGTCATCGTGGGGCGGTCGAATATCGTGGGGAAACCATTGGCGGCGCTAATGATGCAACGCGGAACGGACGCCACCGTGACCGTGTGCCACAGCCGGACACAGAACCTTGAGAACGTGACGCGCCAAGCCGATATCCTCGTGGCCGCCATAGGCCGGCCTGCATTTATCACGCAGGATATGGTAAAACCTGGCGCAACGGTCATCGACGTAGGCATCAACCGGATCGACGACCCGTCGCGAGAGCGGGGCTATCGCCTCGTGGGAGATGTGGACTTCGACGGCGTGTCGAAGCAAGCAGGGCATATCACCCCCGTGCCCGGAGGGGTAGGCCCCATGACCATTGCCATGCTGCTCCGGAACACGCTGGCCGCTGCGCAGGGAACGTACCGTTAGGAGGGACCTTCTCGCAGTAGAAGGCAATGCACTTTTCCAGAGCATGCCCTGAAGGCCGGTAGAGAAAACGCATTCCCGGAAACCTTGTCCCCTTGACAGGGGTATCAGCGAAAGTTATTATGTTATATTATGTACCTGACGGTTGATCATAACGCCTGACAGGCCCCATGCATGCATCCCGCACACATAGTCGTCGTTTTGTTGCATTTTCGTCGCGCCTGCGACGAGGATGCTTTCTTTTTGCGTGGAGAAGCGCTTCACTATGACGCCCGGCGGGGATTAATCCTGGCCAAATTACCTGCACAGCGCTGATTCACTTGGGTCAGCGCTTTTTTTGTACCGCGCGGGTCCGCAGTGGTCCAACCGCACAGCCTTTTATCTTTCCCCACATTATAACGATGGCCATAGTACTTGCTTTTAGCGGCGGCCTCGATACGTCTTTCTGCGTACCGTATCTCGCCGAAACCTGCGGCGAGCCGGTATATACGGTTACAGTCAACACAGGGGGCCTTTCGGAAAAAGAGGCACAGGTTGTTGAAGCGCGAGCGCGGGCGCTTGGCGCGGCCCGGCACATCCTCGTGGATGCGCGGAAGGCCCTGTTCGACGATCACCTGAGCTACCTGATCAAGGGAAACGTCCTGCGCGGCGGCGTATACCCGTTGTGTGTCGGACCGGAACGGGTAACGCAAGCTCGTATGGTGGTTCATGCGGCGCAGGAAACCGGAGCACGGGCCATTGCCCACGGATCGACCGGCGCCGGAAACGATCAGGTTCGCTTCGATGTCGCCGTGCGTCTGCTGGCGGACGATCTGGACATTCTGACCCCAATCCGGTCACTGGGGCTGAGTCGTGAGGAAACAACAGCCTTTTTACAGGAACGCGGCTTCGACGTACCCCGCAAAACAACGGTGTGGTCCATCAACCGGGGTCTCTGGGGCGCCACGATCGGAGGGGGTGAAACACTCGCCTCCGCCAACCCGCTCCCCGAAGAGGGATGGGTAGATACGGTAGCGCCCGCCGACGCTCCCGACGCAGGACAGGAATGGACGATTGGCTTCGAAGCCGGTCTTCCCGTTTCTATCGATGAGTCGCTTCTGGATCCGGTCACACTTGTTGAAACACTCAATGCCGAGGGAGCTGCACACGGAATCGGGAGAGGCATGCATGTGGGAGATACGATTCTCGGGGTCAAAGGACGCGTAGCCTTCGAGGCGCCGGCGCCGGCAATCCTGCTCCCTGCACATCGCGAACTGGAAAAGATCGTGCTGACGAGTCGGCAACGCTTCCAAAAGGATCATCTGGCGGACTACTATGGGCAGATGCTGCACGAAGGACAGTATTTCGACCCGGTAATGCGGGATATTGAAGCCCTCGTCGATTCGTCGCAGACCGCCGTCACCGGCGCCGTGCGAGTGAAAGCGCGTCAGGGACGTATCGAGGTGCTGGGTTGCGAAAGTCCTTATTCGATGTTCGACCCCCGCGTGGCGGTCTACGGGGAAACCAACGCATTGTGGGATGGACGAGACGCCGAGGGATTTACGCAGATTTACGGCGTGCAGGCTCTATTGGCGCACAGAGCGCGCCGCAATGCGGAAAACGCGCCGAAAGAATCGCCCGCCTGAATACTCGCACTCGTTGCATTCCGTCATGAATAACCGGATAGCCCTGCTTCACGGCGCAGGATACACAGGCGGCGAATTGATCCGCCTCCTTCTTACCCACCCGGTGGCTCGACTCAACACCGTTACCAGTCGAGCATATACCGGGAAACCGGTGTGGTGCGCACACCCGCACCTGCGCGGACAACTGGACCTGATCTTCAGCGATCCGGACGAGTTCGACCCCGTCGAGACAGACATTATCTTCATAGCTGCCGAGCACGGTAAAAGCGCCGGACTCGCAACGAAGTTATTCGCGGACGGATTCGATGGGTTACTCATTGACCTGAGCGCAGATTTCCGACTCGGGAACGCCTCCCTGTACGAAACATGGTTCGATTTCGCGCATCCGGCGCCTAACCTGCTCTCGTCATTCGTATATGGCCTGCCGGAGATTTGTGCACCGTACCCCCCGGGAACGAAGCGTATTGCGAATCCGGGTTGTTTTGCGACAGGCATCAGTCTGGCGCTGTGGCCGGTTACGCAGCATATGGAAACGGTGGATGCCTTTGTGACAGCCTGGACAGGCGCTTCGGGCTCGGGAGCGCGCCCCAAGGCCGCAACACACTTTCCGACCCGGGACGGAAATGTGCGGGCTTACAAGGCGCTAAGTCACCAGCACCTCCCCGAAATCAAGCAGGTGCTGGGAGCAGATGCGGAAATCCGTTTTGTACCCGTTTCCGGCCCCTGGACACGCGGCATCTGGGGCGTAGCGGATATTGCGCTGCCTGCAGGCGCTGCGACCTCCGATGTGGAACAATGGTATGCGGAAGCCTATGCGGACCGCCCGTTTGTGCGGCTTTATGCGGATGGATTACCGGAACTTCGATTTGCGGTGCATTCGCCGTTCTGCGACATCGGGTGGATCGTCCGGGACAGCCGCCTGTTGGTCGGTTTTGCGGAAGACAACCTGATCAAGGGAGCTGCCGGACAAGCCATCCAGAACCTCAATCTTCTTCTCGGCTTGCCTGAAACGGCAGGTCTTCTTCCCGCTCCGGGGGCGTAATTATGAACACGCGCCGTATACGCATGACTACGCAGGAAGCTATAGCACTCGAAAACCTCTACCAGATCCCCACCTACGCCCGCATGCCCATTGTGCTCGCCCGGGGCGAAGGCAGCTACGTGTGGGATATCGAGGGGCGAAAATATCTGGACCTTTACGGGGGACACTGCGTGGCGCTCCTTGGGCATAGTCCCTCCCGGGTTGTGGAAGCAATCCGGGCGCAGGCCGAGCAACTCCTGTTTTATTCCAATACCGTCTATAACGATACGCGAGCCCGCGCCCTTGAACGTCTCGGAACACTGGCCCCCGAAGGGCTCCGGCACGTGTTCTTTTGCAATTCCGGCGCCGAGGCAAACGAAACGGCGCTCAAACTGGCGCGCAAGCATACCGGACGGCCGCGCATCCTTGCCATGGAGGGCGGCTTTCACGGACGTACCCTCGGCTGCCTCGCCGTAACGTGGAAAGATGCGTACCGGGCGCCGTACCGGGACGTGCTTCCGGCAACCACGTTCGTTCCGTTCGGCGATACCGCCGCTGTCGAGAAGGCTTTCGAGGCGCATGACGATATTGCAGCGGTGCTCCTCGAACCTATCCAGAGTATGGCGGGTATGGTCGAGGCAACGACGACATACTACCGCACATTGCGGAATCTATGCGACCGATATGGCGCCCTGCTGCTCTTTGACGAAGTACAGACGGGAGTAGGACGCACGGGTACATTCTCCGTCAGTACGCAATACGGGGTGCGCCCGGATTGCATTTCGCTGGCGAAAAGCCTTGGAGCAGGTGTGCCGGTGGGCGCCGTGCTCCTGTCCGACGAGATTGCATCGACCGTGAAACCCGGAGATCAGGGAACAACCTTCGGGGGCGGGATGATAGCCATGGCCGCTGTGGAGGCTACGCTACGGACGCTGGTTGAAGAGCATCTCATGCCACGTGCAACCAAACTGTTCGAACGCATACGCAGTGGGCTGGGACCGCTCGACTGCAGCGTACGCGGGCGAGGCGGACTTATTGGCATCGTGCTGAATCGCCCCGCCTCTCCGGTTCGCGAAGCGCTGCTGGAACAGGGCATTCTTACAGGCGGAGCAGACGATCCGAACGTGATCCGGCTCATGCCCCCCATTAATACCCCCTTCGAAGCGCTGGATGCGTTTTGCGAGGCGCTCTCATCCGTATTAACCATTGGTCAAACCGTAGATGTCGACACATGAGACACCTGATCGACTGGCAATCGCTCAGCCGCGTGATATGGAATGCGGCTGTGGAACGGGCCCTGGATTACTACGAACATGCCGGGGAATGGACGGATACCGCCAGGGGGCGTAGTATCGGGCTCATGTTTTTCAATTCTTCGCTGCGCACCAGAACCTCCATGGAACTGGCGGCAGCACAACTCGGGGCCTACTCAACCGTACTCACCCCCGGTCAGGAGACATGGCGTTTCGCCTTTGAAGAGGGCGCTGTCATGGATGGTCAGGAGGCAGAGCATATCCGGGAAGCCATCGGCGTGCTGTCGAGGTACTACGACGCGCTCGGCGTACGGCTTTTTGCCTCGCTCAAGAGTTTCAACAAGGATCGGGACGAAAGGCTCATCCGCACGATCGCCTCGGCTTCGTCCGTGCCGATCATCAATCTCGAATCCGCCTTTTATCATCCATGTCAGGCCCTGGCCGATGCCGCGGTCATCCGGCGGCAACTGGGCGATCCGCGCGGCAAGAAGTTTGTGCTGGCATGGACGTATCACCCCAAAGCGCTCCCCATGGCCGTGCCCAATTCCGCCGTGCTGATGGCTGCCCGATCGGGAATGAACGTGACCGTGGCGAGACCCGACGACTACGCGCTCGATTACGGGATCATGCAAATGGCCCGGTCCTACGGCGCACAAGTCGAGGAAACGGATAACCGCGAACAAGCTTTCGACGGCGCGGATATCGTGTACGCCAAGGCATGGAGCGGACCGCTCGTCTATTCCGATCCCGAACATGAAGCGGCGCGGCGGGAAAGCTTGCGGGATTGGTGTATTACCACGGAATGGATGCAGAAAACGCGAGAGGCGCGCTTCATGCATTGCTTGCCCGTACGGCGCAATGTGGTCGTCGAAGACGATGTCCTGGACGGACCGGGCGCCATTCACCTGGAACAGGCCGAATTCCGATTGCATGCACAGAAAGCGATTCTCGAGTATGTCTGGGGGCTCTGATGAAAACGACCGTCATCAAGATGGGAGGCGCATCCGTCATACGCGACGAGCCCCTCGATACGCTTTGGACCTCCGTGGCCCGGTTGGCGGAAACCGGGCGGGTCGTTATCGTGCATGGCGGCGGGATCCGGGCCACCGAGATCGCCGAACGTCTTGGTCATACCCCGCGCATGGTGCATGGGCGTCGCGTCACCACCGACGCCGACCTGCACATCGTGCAATGGACTCTGCGGGGCGAGCTGAATGGGCGTCTTGTAGCCTGCGCAGTCAAGCATAGCGTCAAGGCCGTGGGGCTGTCCGGCGCCGACGGCCCCCTTGTGCGCGTTACAAAACGGCCTCCCTGGAATGTCGACGGGGAAACGATTGATTTCGGATGGGTCGGAGATATTGCATCTGTCGATACGGGGCTTCTCGATACCCTGCTCGATCAGGGGTATGTCCCGGTAATCGCCCCGCTTGGTATCGACCATACGGGGCAGTTGTACAACGTGAACGCCGATACGGTCTCCTGCGCCCTGGCGGAGGCCTTGCGGGCAGACGAATATCTGCTCGTCACGGAAATCGGCGGCATTCGCAGAAATGCTGTCGATCCGGATTCGCTTTTATCTTCCTTCAATGCTGAACTATGCTCCCGGGGTGTACAGGAAGGGTGGATCGCCGACGGAATGCGTGTAAAGATCGACGTGGGCTTCGCCGCGCTCGATGCCGGCATTCCGAACGTATTCATCGTGTCCCCGGAAGGTATTCGGGACCCCTCGACGGGCACTCGTATTATGCATTGATACCTGCAATACCCATGCTATCCCGCACTGCATGCCCCACAAAGATGTCATAGCGCTTTTGAAAGAGCTCGTGCGCATCCCTTCGCTCAGCGGCGAGGAAAAAAACGCCGCCGGATTTATGGAGGAATATGTTGCACATCACGGGATAGAAACGGGCCGCATCGACGATAACGTGTTCTTCGGATTCGGAGAAGGCGACGACGTATTGTTGCTGAACACGCACCTCGACACGGTGCCCCCGTCGGAGCATCACCCGCACGGCGCATTCGATGCTATCGAATCGGAAGGATGCCTGTACGGGCGTGGCAGCGTGGATGCGAAGGCGTCTGTCGCCGCCATGACCACTGCGCTCCTTTCGGTGGCTGCCGATGGCTTCCGGCCTTCCGGGCGGATCGTGGTGGCATTGACTGCCTGCGAAGAAACGGGCGGAGACTATAATGGACTAAAGACATTGCGCCCGCATCTGCCGAATCCGGCGGCGGCTCTCGTAGGCGAACCCACCAACCTCGTTCCGTGCATCGCCCAAAAGGGCCTGCTGGTGCTGCGCGTGGAAGCACAGGGCAAAACATCCCATGCCGCCCGGGCGCATCTCGGGCAAAATGCTATAGCAGGCGCTGCGAGAGACATTGAGCGCGCTATGAACCTTGTCTTCGAACGGGAGGATGTTTTTCTGGGATACCCTACGGTTACCGTAACCACCGTAACGGGAGGTTCGGCGCGCAACGTCGTGCCGGACCGGTGTACGTTTACCCTCGACATCCGGTCGACACCGGTCTACACCCACAAGGAATTGATCGATATCGTTCAGGATGCGCTCGAATCGGAAGTACATGTGCATAGCGAGCGGATCGTGCCCGTCGCTACGGATCCGAACGAACGGATCGTCCAGGCATGCCTCCGCGCAATTCCCGATGTCGAACCGATCGGGTCTCCCACGGCGTCGGACTGGATATTTCTGGCTGATGTCCCAACCGTCAAAATCGGACCGGGATCGAGTCGATTGTCCCATACCTCGGAAGAACATATCCCGATCGCCGAGGTGCAGCGCGCCGTGGAGGTCTATCGTTCCGTTATTGAAGCTTACTTCGAATCATGACACACCCATCGCCCCCCCCGCTCTGGAAGAAATCGGACGCACCCGAAACGCTCGAAAACCAGGTGATGCAATTCACCGTTGGAGAGGACTATCGGTGGGATACGCTCCTGTTGCCGTACGATATACGGGCAACCCGCGCCCATGCCTGGGGGTTGATGGAAATCGGGATCCTGACACAGGCGGAATTCGATGCGGTCGTCGAAACACTGGATGCGCTGGCGGAACAAGAACTCTCTGTCCGCCCCGAAGACGAAGATTCCCACACCGTGATCGAAAATCGCCTGACGGAAGCACTCGGCGACATCGGCAGGAAAATCCACACAGGGCGCTCCCGAAACGACCAGGTGCTCGCCGCGCTTCGATTGTATCTCCGAGACGCCTTGTCGGGAATAATGCGGCAAACCGCAGACATGGTTCGGATCCTGTGTCGGTGGGGCGAAGAGGGAGACGACTGGATTATACCCGGATATACGCACATGCAGCGCGCCATGCCCGCAACGGTAGGTTTGTGGGCAATGGGCTTCGCTGAACTGCTCACGGTCGATATCGAACGATTGCAGGAAACGGCGAAGCGCATCAACGTATCCCCTCTCGGGTCAGCGGCGGGGTACGGGGTCCCTGTTCTGGGGCTTCCCCGCGAGAAGATGGCCCGTCGACTCGGCTTCGACGGAGTCCAGGAGCATGTTACCGCCGTACAGTTATCGCGCGGAAAGCTGGAACTGGATGTCGTTCATGCTCTCGCACAAATCGCGGGGACATGCAATCGCCTTGCCGCAGACATTGTGCTGTATCACACAGCAGAGTTCGGTTTTCTGAAACCCGGCGATACCTACAGCACGGGAAGTTCCATCATGCCTCAGAAAAGGAATCCGGACGTACCGGAACTTGTGCGGGCGTCGTACCACCGAATTTTTGCCGAAATGCAGTTGCTGGCGTCCCTCCCCGCAAACCTGCCTTCAGGCTACCATCGAGATCTGCAACTCACCAAGGAGGCCGTTCTACGCGCCGTACACACGGCTTCGAATGTAACCGGAGCAATGGCCGTTGTACTCAGGGATATGCGCTTCGACAAGGCGCGCCTCGACAAGGCCGTATCCCCCGATTTGTTCGCCACCGCCCGCGCCATCGGCATGGTGCAAAAGGGAACGCCGTTTCGGGAAGCGTATCGCCGGACCGCCGGCGAACTGGACGCTATCCGGAAACCTCCGGCAGAAGAAGCGCTGGAAGCGTACCGCGTAGATGGGTATCCCGGGCGGTGTCGGCCCGACATCGTCATGGAACGACTGAACCGGATCGTCAAGGCGCCGGACAAAGCGAAATAAAATACGGCGCCGCTACCGGTTCCAGTTCCACTCCGATAAGGGCTCAAGGAAATCGTGCGCCGTGAGATCGTAGTGAATGGGTGTTACGGAAACGTGTCCGCTTTGCACCGCGGCTATATCCGTGTTCTGTCCTTCGTCAAGGTTAACAAAGGTACCTGTCATCCAGTAGTAGGGCCGATTGTTTGGATCGACGCGCTGATCGAACGATTCTTTCCAGCGGGAACGCGCCTGACGTGTAACCAGCATACCCTTGATGGCCGATAGCGGAAGGGGCGGGATATTCACATTCAGCAGAATGCCCGGCGGCAACCCCTTTTCCAGCACTTTCTCCGCCACCGTGAAAGCGATCTCCTGCGAGGCCTCGTAGTCGCGGGCATCCCAGTCGCAGAGAGATACGGCCACAGCGTCGACACCCAGAATAGCGGCTTCCGTCGCCGCACTGACGGTACCCGAATAGATCACGTTAAGAGCCGTATTCGCCCCCCGATTGATACCGCTGACGACAAGGTCCGGCTCACGGGGCAGCAACTCCCTGATCGCCAGTTTTACGCAATCGGCCGGGGTGCCCTGAACGCCGTAGATGCGCATCGCCCCACCCATGTTCGCATCTACGGGAAAAGCGCGCACAGGATCGCGCAGCGTAATCGCATGCCCGACGGCGCTTTGTTCCAGAAGAGGAGCTGCCACATAAACATCCCCCAGCCTGACCATGGCCTCCGCAAGCGCCGCGATCCCCGGAGCGTTCACGCCGTCATCGTTACTGACAAGAATAAGCGGTCGGGCTCCATTATGCGAATCCATGTGCATGCCTTCTCGCATTTCGCGCGTACGCAGCGGGCTACCGCGCCGTCAATAACTTTCTTCCCCGGTTGGAAAAGCGCGGGTGCGCACATCCTGCACGTAATGTCGCACCGCTTCCGTAATCGTTTCTTCAAGATGAGCGTAACGTCGCACGAAACGGGGATTAAAATCGGTATTCAGGCCCAGCAAGTCGTGGGTAACAAGCACCTGTCCGTCACAACGTGCCCCGGCGCCGATGCCGATAACCGGGATCGAAAGATCACCCGATACGTCGCGCGCCAGGCCTGCAGGGATTTTTTCGAGAACAAGGCCGAAACATCCTGCCTCTTCCAGTAACTGTGCATCTTTCCGAATGGCATCCGCTTCCTCCGTATCCTGTGCACGCACGCGGTATGTGCCGAAGCGATAAATGCTCTGCGGAGTAAGACCGAGATGACCCATCACGGGAATGCCGGCGTCGGTGATACGCTGCACAGCCTCCAGGGCCGGTTCTCCGCCTTCCATCTTGACCGCATGCGCACCCGCCTCTTTCATCACCCGGATAGCCGACACCAACGCCTCCTTCGAATTGCCCTGATAGGATCCGAAAGGAAGGTCCACCACTACAAGGGCATGCCGCACCGCCCGAATAACGGACTGCGCATGGTAGATCATCTGATCCAGCGTGATGGGAAGCGTCGTTTCGTACCCCGCCATCACATTGGACGCCGAATCGCCGACCAGAAGTACATCCACACCCGCGGCATCCAGGATACGCGCCGACGTATAGTCATAGGCCGTCAGCATGGCGATCGGCACACCGGCACGCTTCAGGTCCTGCAGGGTCTGCGTGGTGATTCGCCTCGCGTCAAGCGCCCCGGTAACAGATTCGCTGCTCATTTGATCGGCTTCCTCTTCCCTTTCCCTGCACACCCGGCAGCCTGCGTCGAGGCGCCGCTAATTCGAGTCCGAGGCGGCCGCTTCTCCGGTGGATTGCGTCGCTTCCCCATCCACGTCCAGGCCCAGCGTACGCGCCACATCCAGCGTTATATCCCGGACGGTCTCCGGGTTAACAAATAACAGAAGGGGCTCCGTACCGACCCGCGTGCGCAACACGATATCGAGATCGTTTGCGGCAGCCACCTCATTGATAGCGTCCTGTATTTGTTCTAGAAGCGGTTGCATCAGTTCAGCCTGACGCACAGCCAATTGCTGATCCTGATCCTGGGCATCCTGCTGAATCTGCTGTTGCAATTGGACCAATTCCTGTTCACGCTCCTGACGACGATCTTCGGAAAGAAGAGACTGCTGGCGCTGGTAGCGCTCCAGTTTGTCCTGGTAGTCGGTATAGAGAGCTTGTAAAGCCTCCTGATTGGCGTCGAAGTCCGTCTGCAACTGCTGCTGAATCTCCTGGTACTGCGGCATATTGATCAGGATAACCTCATGATCGGTGAAGCCGATCGAAAGAGCTTGAGCACGAGCATCGATCGACCAGCCGGCAGTTGCAAAAGCAAGCAAGACAACGGCAAAAAGAAAACATCCTGCAGATATGCGTTTCAACATAATAGATCGTTGACGTTTTTTGTGTGGTTCGTGGCTTCACCGGCAATGCACAGTACGCGGCGCGCATGCGCTCCCGGGTACTGTGCCGAGGCAATCAATTTTGACTATCCGTATCGATACCAAGTTCCTCAAGAATATCGTCGCTCAGATCGAATTGCTCCCGAACATACATGAAGATATAATCTCCTCCCTTGTCGAACACATAGTCGTATCCGTCTCGGATGGCCACCGCTTCAATGGCTTCAAGCACGCTTTCCTGAACGGGGCGCACCAACCGTTCCTGCTCCTGAAAAACACGTCCTTCCGGACCGAAGTACTGCATCCTGAGCTGTTCTATCCCTTCCTCGGCCCGAATGATTTCATCGCGTTGCCGCTGTCGTTCCTCGTTCGTATAAAGCAATTCCCGGGCCTGATACTCCCGAAAAAGCTCGTCCACTTCGTCGCGGCGCTCCTCAACCTCCAGCTGCCACTCCTGGGCCATACGATCAATCTGCTGCTGTACCGTAGCGTACTCCGGCAATTGCTCCAGGATATACTCCGAATCCACATAACCCAACTTCTGCTGGGCGTATACCGGAGAAACCCCAAGCATCGCCACAAGGAATAACGAGACAAAAGGATACGACCCATTCATGGCGCTGGGCCTCAGAACCCTTGCCCGAGCGTAAACTGGAATCTCCATTTGCTTAAACCGGGCTCGGTGGAAGAACCGGAAGAAAATTCGTCAAAATTATACCCGTAGGTCAATTCGACCATCCGCAATATCGGAAGGTACATGCGCATCCCAACGCCGGCGGATCGAAATAGTTCTGCGGGGTTGTACAACCCGAAACGATCCCATGCATTGACCGCATCGAGGAACACGTAGGGCTGCGCCGAGAGCTGCTCGGTCTGGATCGCCAGCAATTTTATTTCGGACATGTATTTGTTCAGAACGACTCCTCCGACCGGCTCGCCATTAAGACGAGGACCTATCGAGGCGGAGGGATAGCCGCGCATATACACGATGTCCCGTCCGAAATAGTTATAGTACCCTTGCGTATCGAACGGCGAGCCGCCCACGACGAAGCGTTCGAAATTCACCCGATTCCCCGTCAGCGAGCCCACGTATCCGAAGTCGGCGCCGAATCGGATGGACAGTTTGGAAGCCAATGGCGCGTTCCATTCCGTCTTGAAACGAGTCTTGTAATACTGCACAAATCCCGGGATCGGCGGAGCGATTTCAAGAGACAACGAAAAACTCGAGCCCCTGGAGGGAAAAATCGGATGATCCAGCGAATTTCTGGAAAGACTCTGCTGGAAGGTAGCGATTCGACTGATGCCTTCCGGGATCGAACGGAAAAGATTCTGGTTGTCGTAATGCTGATAGCGGAGGGCGCTTCCCATGCTGAATTTGTCGTCCGGCCATTGCAGGCGGCGCTCGTAGAACACGCGCGCCGACGCCGTTTTCAAATGCCCGTCCGACTGGAACCCATAGCTATAACCGGAAAATCGGCGACTGCTGCTTCCGCCGCCGTAACTCGAATACGAAAGCGACATCCCGATCGGCGTAGGGCGTCCCCTGAACCACGGCTCCGTATAGGAAAGGGAATAATTCTGGTAAAACGAACCCGTAGTCTGCACAGCCAGCGACAACTGCTGCCCATCGCCGGAGGGAAGAGGATCCCACGCAGACCCGTTGAACAGGTTTTGCGCCGAAAAATTGTTAAAACCGAACCGGAGCATCAGAATGGGTCCGAAGGAACCCCACGAACCGGAAAGCTCCAGCTGATCGCTGCTCTGCTCAACAACCGAGTAGGTCAGATCGACCGTTTTTCCCGTTTCGTCAATGTCTATCCCCGGGCCGCCGCCCAGCGATTCCTGCGTGAAATAATTAAGCTGGCTCAGGCGCCGAATCGACTCCTGAATGGCGTCACGACTAAACGTCTGACCCGGAATCGTATATAATTCCCGGCGGATGACATGCTCCTTGGTCTTGGTGTTGCCTGAAATGCCCACGTCGCCGAATTGATATACATCTCCTTCGACGATATCGAAATGAACGTCGAGCGAATCCCCTTCGGCGACACGTATCGTCGGCTCGATACTGAACCGCATGTACCCGCGATTCATGTACAGGCTGGAAATATCGCTGCTGTTTTTGTTCTGGTACAGATTCTGTTCCAGCTTCGATCGGTCGAACGCTTCCCCCTGTACAATGCCAAGCGCATCGCCCAGAAAATCATCGGGGTAGATCGTGTTGCCCTCCCATATAATGTCGCGAACAACATACCGCGGGCCTTCCTCGACAGCCAGCTCGACAATCATGCCCGGCTTCTCTCCCTGCTGCACAAACACGGAATCGCCTAGAATACGCGCATCGTAATACCCGTTATCGTTGTAGTATCGAACGACATTGTTCAGGTCGTTTTCGTATTCGTTCCGGTCGAACTTCGCCCCACTCCAGAAACGCCACCATTTGTTTTCGTTCGTCTTCTTCATCTTGCGCTTCAGGCGGAAATCGGAAACGACTTCGTTACCCGTAATCCGGATTTCCTCGACCTTGACCTTCTGCCCGCGGTCAATCGCAAAATCAACCTTTACCTGCCCGTCGGCGGTTTCCTCGCGCCGCACATCCACCTGAGCAAGCAGATACCCCTTGTCGCGGAAATACTGTTTGATCTGCCGATCCGTGCGCTCAATGTCGGAAGGGCGAACAGGACTTCCTTTCAATAGCGGCGCCTTCTCGCGCAAATCTTTCTGCTGTCCCTTTTTGATGCCGGAAAAGGTGTACTCTGCGAGGCGAGGTTCCTCTTTCACCTCGATAGAAAGATACACGCCGTCCCCTGCACGGCGCTCCTCCACGATCTTGACATCCGAAAAAAGGCCCAACCGATACACCGAACGGACTGCATCCGCAATGGCTTCGTCGCCGGGTAACGTAACGATCTCACCCGCAATAAGACCGCTTGCCTGAGCAATAATGGAACGGGCGCTTTCACTATCCGAGCCTTCGACGGTAATGTCGAGAATCTCATAGGGAGCAGGAGGCGACGCATAGGGCCCCGACGTATCGAAGGAACCCGTTTCGAAGGACCCCGTTATGCCTTGCGCACTGGCCGGAATGGTCAGCGGAACAAAGCATAATAGAAGAATGGAAAATCTTGCGCTCATAGCCAACGGAAACAGCTACAGCCGTAATATGCCGGCTGAAAGCATTGGTATACCCAAACTCGTCAGGAGAGTTTCCGGCGGGCCGCACCGCCACCGGGACGAAAACGCCCTTTATCGACACCCCTCCTTGCTCATAACGAAATTATTCGCCCGTTAGTATCCGCCCGAAACGTCTTTCCCGATCCTGGTAATCCCGGATAGCCTCGTACAGTGCATGTCGACGAAAGGCCGGCCAGTAGCGATCGGTGATGTACAACTCCGTATAAGCCAACTGCCATAACAGAAAATTCGATATCCGGAATTCCCCGCCGGTACGAACAAGCAAGTCGGGGTCCGGCATATGCGAGGTCATCAGCGCGGTTCCGAAAAGCTCCTCGTCAATGTCTTCGGGCTGCAAAACGCCGGCCCGGACACGCTCCGCCATCTTCTGTGCAGCGCGCACGATCTCGAGCCGCCCGCTGTACGATACAGCGATGGTCAGGGTCATCCGATCGTTGTTACGCGTCTCCTCCATCGCCTCATGCAACCCGCGGCGTACTTCTTCGGGCATCCTGGACAAATCGCCTACAGCGTGCAGACGAATATTATTCCTGGCCAATGTTCTGGTTTCATGGCGAATAGTGTTTAAAAGCAACCGCATCAGGGCCCGAACCTCCGAGGAAGGACGATCCCAGTTCTCATGGCTGAAGGTATAGAGCGTGAGATAATCCACCCCCAATTGCGCGCACGTTTCCGTAATCTCCCGTACGGAATCGACCCCTGCACGGTGCCCCGCCACACGGCGCTTACCCCGCTCTCGCGCCCAACGCCCATTGCCGTCCATAATCATGGCAATGTGGGAGGGGATCTCCCCGCGGCGCTTCAATGCCTCCTGCAACGCAGCGTCGTCATCCGCACGTATATCCCTGTTGGCCGTGACCTTCACCGTCGAAAAAGGTGCTATAGACGCAAAATGTCATTAAAGACAAGGAATACCATGAAGGCAAGCAGCAGAAACATACCGACCTGCTGCGTAACCATGCGAAACCGCAAGGACGGTTCCCTCCGAATAACCCCTTCGTACATCAGAAAAACGAGGTGGCCTCCGTCGAGCGCCGGAATGGGCAGGATGTTTATAATGGCCAGTGTAATGGAAAGCATCGCTACAATGTCCCAAAAGAGACCCGCACCGACTTCGGCAGCCTGATTGATAACCTGTGCGATCATGATCGGCCCCCCGAGGTTTTCCCGAAGATTTTCCCGACCCGTGAAAATACGCCCCAGGCTCAGAACAATGACCCGCGTGTTGCCCCAGGTATCGCCAATTCCTGCGCCCAGCGCTTCGAACAGCGAAAAACGGCGCTGAATAGCGCCAAACTCCTGCGCCAGGATATCCGCACCGGGTCTATATACACCGAGGAGGTATCCCTCCTCCCGCAACACGGGCGCCACGAGCGCTTCGTAGACGGGAAGCGCATCCATCCCGACGGAATCGGGCCGTTGCCAGCGGACGGTCACTGGATTTCCCTCCGTACGCCGTATGTATTCCGTCATTTCCGCCCAAAAGCGAATTTCCTCGCCGGCTATGGAAACAATACGGTCCCCGGCCTGCAAGCCGATAGAGTCGGCCGGCGTATCCTGCATGACGCCGCCAAGCACAGCCGGCGCAATATACACGCCCAGGCGCGGCCCCCGGCGGTTGATCTGCGTGAAAATGTCTTCCGGGCCGCGAACGAGCAGGGTGTCGTCCCCTCTGAGCACCGTGACGGTGAACGGGTCTGCAACCAGCGACTCGATGCTTTCGAAATCCTCGTAACGCTCCAGGGGTTCGCCGTTTACCGTCAGAAGGCGATCTCCCGTGCGCAGCCCCATGTCGTAGGCAATGGACGTATCGGCGACAAAAACCGCATCGATATTTTCCGCCGGGATGTTTGTCTCTCCGTAAGAAAGCCGGAGACCCGTGAAAATCAGAAACGCCAGCAGCATATTGAAAACAACGCCGGCGGAAATAACGATCATGCGCTGCCAAACGGGTTTCGAACGAAACTCCCAGGATTCCGGCGCCTTGTCGAGACGATCGGTATCCAGGCTTTCATCCACCATACCCGCTATTTTCACGTATCCGCCAAGAGGCGTGGCGCCGATGACGTACTCTGTTTCTCCAATCTGTTTTTTAAAAATTTTGGGAGGGAATCCGATAGAAAACCGGTCCACGCGCATCCCGAACAGTTTGGCGAAAAGGAAATGCCCCATCTCGTGCACGAATACGAGCAGGGTAATGGCGAGAAGGAACGGAAGAACGTACGACAGGAGGATTCCGGGAATCATCCGGAAAATCTCGACAATCATCTCCATTGATCGCGGTGTGCTGTGAAGAGCCCGGCATCAGACATGTCCGGCGCACTGTGCAAGACGCCGATCCGCGCAGTTCGAGACGAACGGGGTGCAGAGCAATATAAAAGGGCTACATTATATAGTGATTGCCCGGACATGTTCCTGTACGACTCGCCGAGCCTCGGCGTCGCAGGCAATGAGATCTTCCAGTTCCGGATGCTCTTGAACCGGCATGCCGCCAAGCGCCCGATCGATAGCGTCGGGAATATCCGTAAAGCGGATCTTCTCCGCCAGGAAAAGAGCAACCGCCTGTTCGTTTGCGGCGTTCAGAATCGCAGGCGCCGCACCCCCGATCTCGAGCGCCTCGTACGCCAGGTCGAGACATGGAAATTTGGCGCGGTCGGGGGGTTCGAAATGCAGATGCATTGCTCCCGACCAATCAAGCCGTTCGTGCGGCGCGGGCCAACGCTCCGGATAGCTGAGCGCATACTGGATCGGCAAACGCATATCCGGCAAGCCCATTTGCGCCTTGGCGGAGCCGTCCGAGAAAACAACAAAGGAATGCACAATGGATTGCGGGTGCACCAGCACCGAGATGCATGCTGCGGGGATGTCGAAAATCCAGTGGGCCTCCACTACTTCCAGCCCCTTGTTCATCATAGTGGCCGAATCGATCGTAATCTTTGCCCCCATGGACCAGTTCGGGTGCGCCAGCGCTTCCTGCCTTGTAATGGTCCCGAACGTTTCCGCGGGGCGGGTCCGAAACGGTCCTCCCGATGCGGTTAAAATAAGGGATTCGACACTATTCGCCGGCTCCCCGACAAGGCATTGAAAAATAGCGGAGTGCTCGCTGTCGACAGGTACAAGCGTACCATTGCGTTCTTTCAGGAGACGAGTGACCAGTTGTCCGGCAACAACCAATGTTTCCTTGTTCGCCAGCGCGACTTTCTTGCCGGCCCGGACAGCTTCGATTACCGACTCGAGTCCGGCGAACCCTACAAGCGCCGCCAAAACCGTATCTACCCCATCCAGGGCAGCCGCCTCGCAAAGCCCCTCCCGCCCTGACAACACGCGTATGCCCAGCGGTTCGAGCGCCTGTTCGACCTGTTTCCGGCGACGGGCGTCGCCCAGAACAACGCATTCTGGCGAAAATTCCCGGGCCTGAGCAATCAAAAGATCGGCATTCGTACCGGCAGTGAGGGCGCAGACGTCGAAGCGCTCCGGAAAAAGGCGTACGATATCCAGCGTCTGCGTGCCAATGGAGCCGGTCGAACCCAATACACTGAGCCGCTTGACATCTGCCTCCCGGTTTACCGGTTTCCGATTCTCTGCACGCTTCGGGCGCATATAGCACTGACGGATTGGTCCGTTTTGCGTATATCCCTGTAAAATCCGCTGCCCGGCTCCAGGCAACGACCATGGCATGAAACATACCGCGCGGGATTGCAATATCAAAAGGCAGTCAGATCCGAGTTTCCCGCACCCTCGCTCTGCGGATACCCCTATGAAACGAACATTCCTGCCGATCCGGTCATGGATCGGCGTCGTTGTACTTACCGCTCCGATATGGGCGCCGGCTGCGGATGCGGCGGGGCAACAGCAGGAAAATCCTCAAATTGTCCGATTCCGCCTGGCCGACACGTTCCTGCGCTCGGGGCAATTCGACCAGGCCATCGGCTTACTGGAAGATCTCTATGCGGAAGCGCCCCGGAACGATGCATTCTACGAAAAGCTGAAAGAGGCGTACGAAAATGTAAAGCGCTATGAAGAGGCCGCCGCGCTGGTCAAGGCGCGGCTGGTGGATACGCGATCTGCAGCGCTGCTTTCGGATCTTGCGCACATCCGCTATTTGCAAGGAAACGAAAAAGATGCCCACGCTACATGGCAAGAGGCCGTGGAAACGGCCCCAACCGACCCGAACACATATCGCGTCGTCTACCGGTCCCTCCTCGGCGTAAGGCAGTTCGAACGCGCCGTTTTACTACTCGAACAGGCGCGTTCAGCCACCGGGCAAGCCGCTCTGTTTAGAGTGGAACTGGCCTATCTGTGCAGCATTTCCGGGCTGCACGAGAAGGCCGCGGAGGAATACCTCGCCCTTCTGAAAGAGAACGACCAGCATCTCAACTTCGTGCGTTCGCGTCTGGGATCTTTTCTGGAAGAGGAAGAAGCGCTGGCGTCAAGCCTCGCCGTAGTGCAAGACGCCGTCCGCACCGATCCGTTATACCGGGCATGGCGCGAATTGCTGGGGTGGTTGTACATAGAAGCAGAGGACTTCGGGAACGCTCTCGGGGAATACCGGGCAGTGGATGGACTGGAAAGCGGACAAGGCCGTATGCTGTTCGAATTTGCCCGCACGGCCGCCGACGCAGGCGCCTGGAATAAAGCTTCAGAGGCATACCGGGAAGTACTGGCGCGGTATCCGGATGCACCGGCGGCGCCTCGAACGCTCGCTGCATTCGGAGCAATGCATATGCGCTGGGCGGCGGAGATCGGCGAACGCACCTTCGACGAAACCGGCGATCGAGTGAATGCGCCTCACTACGACGAAGTACTCGCGGCATACCGAACCTTCCTTCAGCAATATCCAAACCACGAACTGTATCCGGATGTACTGCACCGCATTGGGCGATTACAACAGGATGTTTTTCTTGACACAGGTTCTGCCGAGTCGATCTTCCGGCAGGTCGTTTCCATCTTTCCGAATACCCGCGCCGCCGATCAGGCAGCCTTCGATCTGGCCGGTATCGCGATCTTGCATGGCCAACTCGACGATGCCCGCCTTCGTTTCAACCGGCTCATCGAACGACTCAGAACGGGAGACCTTGTCGAACAGGCCCGTTTCAAGCTGGCCGGTATTCACATGTTCGCCGGGGAATTCGACGCAGCCCAGTCACTGCTCGATATTATCGATACACATACCTCGACAGACGTTTCGAACGACGCGATCGCCTTGAAAATATTGCTGCTTGAAAATCGTGGCCCCGACTCGCTCGACATGCCGCTGAGAAGGTATGCGAGCGCCCTGCTCGCCCGGGAACAACGACGCCCCCTCGCCGCCCTCGATTCGGCGGACGCATTGCTTTCCATGTACCCTGGCCATGCGCTTGCCGACGAAGCCCGCTTCCTGCGCGGGGAAATTCTGCTTGCTGCTGGACGAGGACAAGAGGCATACGAAACGTTTGCGGAAATCCCCCTGATGTATCCGGCAAGTTTTCTGGCGGATCGGGCGCTTTTCGAAGCTGCCGGGATATTGTCTCGCGAATCGGGTAAAAGGGAAGAAGCAATCGCCGCGTACCGGCGTTTGCTGTCCGAATATCCGGGTTCCCTGTTTGCCGGCAAAGCCCGCGATCAAATACGCCGCCTCCGAGGCGACGGCGTATGAAACAGCCCGCATTCCGCAGCAGCATCTCGGGAAAAACAATGTCTCTGTGCAGCATTCGCTTTCTTTTTCTGGCGACTGTCCTGTCGCTCGCCACGCTATCCGCAAGGGCGCAGGATATCCTGATACCCATGGATATCCGACAGTCCAATCACCTTAAGGCGTACGGAATCGTATTCTGGCTACTCGAACAGGGCGAAACGGTGGACTGGCTGCTAAACTACCGGGGAGGCTCGTTCCTCGCCAGCGGGTTCAACGGTCTCGAACAGGAATTGCAGGTACGTGAGGTTCAGTTCGAACGTATCGGCACGGGCGCATCCGCCCGCATCGTTGCAGAGGTGGAAAGCGAAGAACATAACACAGCCATCGTACGACTGGAGACAGCGCCGAACATTGCCGTGTACGCTCCGGAACAAACGCTTCCGTGGGACGACGCCGTACTGCTTGCGCTCGAATATGCCGAGGTAACGTACGACATTCTGTACGACGACAAGATTCTCGAGGGGCATCTCCGCGAATACGACTGGCTACACCTTCATCACGAAGATTTCACAGGACAGTACGGCAAATTTCTGCAATACCGAAATATACCCTGGTACATCGAACAGCAGCGTGAAACCGAGCAAATGGCTGCGCGGTACGGTTTTCGCAAGGCAAGCCACCTGAAACTGGAAGTAGCCCGAACCATAAAGGAGTATGTAGGGCAAGGGGGATTCCTGTTTGCCATGTGCTCCGGCACCGACACCTACGACCTTGCGCTGGCGGCTCATCGAACGGACATCGTCCCGTCGGAATATGACGGCGACCCGGTAGACCCTGACGCACTGTCGCGGCTCGATTTCGACATGACGCTTGCCTTCGAAAACTTCACACCCGTCTTTCATCCCGCAGAGTACGAACACGCGAACATCGATGCCGGGCCTCCTCCCCCTGCGTTGCGTAATCAGGCTATCGACTATTTCACACTGTTTGAATTCAGTGCAAAATGGGATCCGGTACCTACCATGCTCACCCAGAACCATGTTGCAACGCTCAAGGGATTTATTGGACAAACAACCAATTTTCGCAAGGCGTTCGTCAAGCCGTCGGTTGTCGTACTGGCGGAAGCGCCCAACAGAGATGAAGTCAAATACCTGCACGGGAATTTCGGAGAAGGGACCTTCACGTTCTATGCCGGTCACGACCCCGAAGATTATCAGCATTACGTAGGCGATCCTCCCACCGATTTGGATCTGCACAAAAACTCACCGGGCTACCGCCTCATTCTGAACAATATCCTCTTTCCCGCCGCGAAGAAGAAAAAACAAAAAACCTGACCGCTACGCCGGTTGGTCGTGTCCTTCGCAAATTCTTTCCTCAACGACAGAGTCGTCATGGGTATCCCCAAAACGAGTGTACAGTGGGCCGCAACGGCAATAACTCTGTTCGTGCTCGCAATGACCGGCGCCGGGCGGGCGCATGCGCAGCAGCCCCCGGGCAGGACGGGCGTCGGCGTGCAGTTCGGGCAACCCGGCGGCGTTTCTGTGAAACTGTATCGAAAGCCGGGATTCGCATACGAGGGGTTGGCTGCATGGAATCTCAGCGATTTCTTCTTCCTGAGCGGGCACGCGCTGCACGAACGCGCCATTCCCGATTCCCCCCTCGGGTATTATCTTGGACCGGGCGTAGTAGCGGGGATAGAAAAAAAAGATGCGCAAAGCGATTTCGTCGTTGGCGTCAGTGGAACCTTCGGAGTCCATTTTTTTGCGGAGCGCTACGAGGTGTTTTTACAGGTCAATCCTCGTCTCGACCTGCTCCCCGGCACCACAGGCCATATCGGGGGCGGGATCGGAGTGCGCTACTACTTCAGGAAATAACAGCGGTTATCCGGCCCCCGCGTTTCCCGGGTGAACGGAAATCCCTTCAGGAATTGATGTTGTACGAGCGCGTACTCGTAACGGGAGCGAACGGTCTGCTTGGCAGAGAACTGGTTGGCCTGCTCGGCCGGTTCTCCGAATACGACGTACTCGCCACTGGACGCAGTGCGACGACGCAGTCCGATGGCTCGTATGGATACATGCCCCTGGACATTACGGTACGGCGCGACGTGCAACATGCCTTCCGGGATTTCGAGCCCACCGTAGTGATAAACTGTGCAGCAATGACCGATGTCGATCGTTGTGAAACAGATCGGAAGGCATGCTGGAAGGCGAATGCGGAAGCGGTGGAAACGCTGGCGCAGCAGTGCAGCGATACCGGCGCCCGGCTAATCCAGCTTTCTACGGATTTCGTTTTCAATGGGCTGAATGGACCGTATGAGGAAAACGCTCGTCCGGATCCCGTGAATTTTTACGGTAAGTCCAAGCAGGCCGCCGAAAATGCGGTGCGAAGAGCGGGTTTCGACAAGTGGACCATTGCCCGCACGGTACTTGTCTACGGCGCAGGATCGCATACGGACCGATCCGATTTCGTACTTTGGTTGCTTGACCGGCTGTCTTCCGAACAATCCGTTCAAGTCGTTACGGACCAGTGGCGAACCCCTACTTGCGTGGCCGATCTTGCCTGGGGCGTTGAGCGCATCGTGCGACGGCGGCGTGGAGGAATTTTCCATCTCTCAGGTGCGGAATGGATGTCCATCTATGATTTTGCTCACATGATCGCCGACGTTTTCGGCCTGGACAGTAGACTGATACGGCCGGTCGATGCCTCGACATTCCGACAAACCGCCGATAGACCGGCAAAAACAGGATTTATTATTCTGAAAGCGCAAACGGAACTCGATTACCGCCCCAGACCTGTCCGGGAGACTCTTCGCAGGATCGGAGTCCGCCTTGGTCTTGTATAGGATACTCCGATCGAAACCGCTTCGCCCGGCACTTTACTTTCGCGCGTAAAGAACGTCATGATTCCATCGTTGAAATCAGCGGGAAACACTGCGGATTCGGGGCGTCGCGGACGTGACGCGCCCTTCGGGAGGCTGCGAGGGGCACGCTGGCCGCGTTATTCCTCATTGTGTGGGGCCTGCCACACTGCTTCGTCATTCCTTGCCGGCGCACCCCTCGCAGCCTCTGAGCTTTGCGGGCTTAATCAGAGTATCCTGTAGCCTTGCTTACGGAAGATTTTCTAACCGCACAACCGCATCGTCCGCTACGTGATAAACATTCAGGTACTTCGCGAAAACCCCGAACGCATACGGCAAGCGATCCGGGACAAGGGAACCGGAGATCCGGAACTGATCGATCAACTCACGGAACTGGATCGCAGGCGCCGGGATCACCTGGCAGCTCTCCAGCAAGCGCAGGCGCGCTCCAACGCCGTCTCGAAAGACATCGGCATCTGCATGCAAAGCGGGCGCGCCGATGAAGCCAAAACGCTGATCGATGAATCGAGTCAACTGAAAACATCCATCCGGGAACTCCAGGAAGCTGCTGCGAAAGCGAACGAGCGCCTCGAACGGGGCCTCCTCGAAATCCCCAATATTCCCCACCCCGATGTGCCTTTGGGGCATACGCCGGAGGACAACAAGATCATCGCCCGGCACGGTGAGCAGCGCATGTTCGATTTCGACCCGCTTCCACACTGGGAGTTGGCCGAACGGCATGGCCTGATCGACTTTGAGCGCGGCGCCAACGTCTCAGGAGCCGGATTTCCGTTTTATACAGGCAAGGGAGCGCGCCTGCAACGGGCGCTGATCAATTACTTCCTTGACCTCGCCGTAGACGAAGGGGGCTACCAGGAAATGCAAGCGCCCCTGTTGGTCAATGCGGACAGTGCGCGCGGCACCGGGCAACTGCCCGATAAGGAGGACCTCATGTACGAAGTGTCCCGGGATGAATTGTACCTGATCCCCACCGCCGAGGTACCGGTTACCAACGTACACCGCGCAGAAATCCTGGACGGGAATCGCTTGCCGGTCAAATATGCGGCCTGGACCCCATGCTTTCGACGAGAGGCCGGCTCGTACGGTAAAGACGTACGCGGACTGAACCGCCTGCACCAGTTCGACAAAGTGGAATTGGTCTGGTTTACCCATCCGACGCGAAGTTACGAAGCGCTGGAAACCCTGCGCAGCGATGCGGAGCGCCCGCTGAAAGCGCTGGTATTACCCTATCGCGTACTGCTGATGTGCACAGGGGACATGGGATTCGCACAAGCCAAAAAATACGACCTTGAAGTTTGGAGCCCGGGGCAGGGCAGGTGGCTCGAAGTTTCTTCGATATCGAACTTTGAGGATTTTCAGGCTCGGCGGATGCAGATTCGATGCCGCCTCGAAGACCGAAAAAAGCCGGCGCTCGTTCACACGCTCAATGGATCGGGGCTGGCGCTCCCCCGCATAGTGGCCGCACTCCTCGAACAATATCAGCAGAGCGACGGGACCATTGCAATCCCGGATGCGCTGCAACCCTATACCGGCTTCGATCGCATCGGGTAAACCGCATGACTGTACGTTCGTTCGCGGAGCGCCTTTCCGCCCGCATGGAAGAAACAACCTCCCTCGTTTGCGTTGGCCTCGACCCCGACCTCCAGCGCCTCCCCCCCCATCTCACCAGCCGGAAGAACGCCGCCCAGGCAGTCATCGAATTCAACCGGGCCATCATCGAAGCAACGGTAGACACAGCTGCCGCCTATAAACTGAACCTTGCATTCTTCGAGGCCCTCGGAGCCGAGGGCTGGAGCGTCCTGCAAGCAACCCTGGACATCATCCCGGGGGCCGTACCTGTCGTTGCCGACGGAAAACGCGGAGATATCGGCAATTCGGCGCGCTTTTACGCACACGCATGCTTCGACCTGCTGGACTTCGACGCGTGCACCGTATCGGGATACATGGGTAGAGACAGCGTGGCGCCGTTCCTTGATCATCCGGGCCGAGGCGTCTTCCTCCTTGCCCGTACGTCCAATCCCGGCGGATCGGATTTCCAGGCAGTCGAATATCAGGGCCGACCGCTCTACGAACACGTCGTACGCACGGCACTGGCATGGGGGGAACCCGGAAACGACGGCGAGAAGGGCTCCCTTGGCTTCGTGGCCGGGGCTTCGGATATCGAGGCATTGCGCCGTATCCGCGCCCTTGCCCCCGACTCCCCACTGCTCATTCCGGGGCTGGGCGCACAAGGAGGCAATAGCAGCGACGTGCTGGAGACCATACGCGAGGGTTCCGGACCGGTCCTTGTCAACAGCAGCCGGGCTATCTTGTACGCCTCCGCCGGTCGTGACTTCGACCGGGCGGCCCGGCAAGCGGCTGAAGCCTTGCGAACGTCCCTTATACCCGCCTTGTCTTAAGGATACTCCATAAGTCCGCAAAGTTCAGAGGCTGCGAGGAGTGTGCTGGCAAAGAATGACGAAGCAATTTGTCATTCCCCACATAATGAGGAATGACACGGCCAGCGTGCTCCTCGCAGCCTCCCGAAGGGCGCTTCACGCCCGCGACGCCCCGAATCCGCAATGTTTTTCGCTAATTCCCGCGATGCAATTACAATATCTTTTACGCACGAACGTGAAGCGCCGATCAAAACCGACACCTCACTGGTCGGTCGCCCCTGTACGGGAAACAGCGATCCTGCTCAGATCACGGTATCGTCGGGAATATGCGCATTCTTGGGAATTACGATAATGCCGTCGCGCACAAAATAATTTTCGGCATCCACGTGTCGAACCCCTTCCCGCCTCCTGATATCGCACCGCTTTCCTATCTGAACATTCCGGTCTACGATAGCCCCCTCGACGTAACTTCCATCGCCGATACCCGGACTGGGCGGCCCCCCCACCGGATTCCGCAAGCGGGGATCGTGCCATGCATAATAGTCGGCCCCCATGAACACTGTGTTCTCGACCGTAGTGCCGGCGCCGATGTATGATCGGATGCCTACCACAGAGTTCGATATCCTGCTGTCGAAAATAACGGCGGCTTCCCCAATCAGGGAATCTTCAACATACGAACTCAGCATCTTTGCGGGCGGAAGCATGCGCGTATTGGTGTACAGCGGCGCCATCGTGTTATAAATGTCGTATTGGGGATGCCGCTTCGCCAACATCAGATTGGCCTGAAAGAAAGACCGGACGGTCCCTACGTCACTCCAATACCCCTCAAACGCATAGCTCGCCACGGGGTGCTTCCGAATAGCCTCCGGGATAATTTCCTGTCCAAAATCATTCGCATCCGGCAAGCCGGCAAGCAACGTCTGCAAAACCTCTGCATCGAACATGTAAATGCCCATGGAGGCAAGAAATGTGCGTCCCTGATTGCGCATCTCTTCACTCACCGGACTTTCCTTGCCCGCAAGATTTTCCGGGGCAGGCTTTTCGTGAAACGCAGTGATCAACCCGTCCTCTGTCTTGACGATGCCGAACGAGGGAGCCTCCTCGGCATGCACCGGGATGGTGGCCAGGGTAACGCCCGCACCGCTATCGAAGTGATGCTGCATCAACTTCCGGTAGTCCATGGTGTAGAGCTGATCGCCCGACAAAATGAGCACATGGGAATGCCGGTGCGCTCTCAGATTGGACAGGGATTGACGTACAGCGTCCGCCGTTCCCTGAAACCATGTCTCGGATTCCGGGGTCTGCTCGGCGGCCAGCACCGTGACAAACCCTTCCCGGAACCGGTCAAACTGATACGTACGGGCTATGTGGCGATTCAAACTCGCGGAATTGTACTGCGTAAGGACAAATATCCGGCTGATGTCCGAATTAATACAGTTCGATACCGGGATATCGATCAGGCGATATTTCCCCCCAAGGGGAACCGCGGGTTTGGAGCGGTGCATAGTCAGGGGAAAGAGCCGTTTTCCGGCTCCTCCCCCAAGAATAACAGCAAGTAATTCGTCCATAAGCCCGGAACCACCTTGAGTTTTTATAAGAACAGGGTAGCATGGCCGCATCTGTAAAGGTACGAATGCACGGGCACTAATTCCGGGCGGCCGGGGCAGCTTTCGGAAACCCTCCATGTGCGATGCGGTACACACAAAATTCGTTCGCTGCGGTTGCTGATGACATGCACGAAAAATCCTCTCAACTCCTGAAGCGCATTCGTGGGCGCCTGCAGACTACGGCTCGTCGCATGACGCTGGCCGATTTTCTGTTCGGGTGCGTCCTGACCACCGGCGCCATCGCCGGGTTGTGGTTCGTTGCGACCCTGATCGAAGCGGGATGGCGGCTGGATGTCGCCCCGCGAACAGCGCTCTTCCGGATTGTCGGGCTGGCATCGCTCGGCCTGGCAGCCTGGTTCCCGATGCGCCCTCTGTTGAAAATGTTGGGGCTTCTTCGTAACCGGGCTCCGAGGGCGATTGCCCGCGAGGTCGGTCGCCGGATGCCGCCCATCGGGGATCGCCTCGTGAACCTGCTGGATCTTTCGGAAGGCCGGCACAGCGACACATCGCAGCCCCTGCTCGACCAGGCCGTACATATGCTTGGGACGGAAGTCGATTCGGTCCCTTTCGAAACCGTCGCGGATTTTTCCAGGGCGAAGCGAACAATACGGTTCGCCGCTATTCCTGTCCTCTTGCTATTGTGCCTTCTTGCAGCAGCGCCGGGCACATTCATGGAGGCCTCGGGCCGTCTGCTCTCACCGGGAATCCATTTTGATCGACCTGCGCCATTCCAGCTCTACGTAACACCGGGTTCCATCGAAATGGCGCGGGGTTCCACGTTGGCTATCGAGGTCCGCACGGAAGGACAAGAACGACCTGCCGCCCTCGAAATATCCGTCAACCGGGAAAACGAAGATCACATCGAGAGCATACGCCTGAGCGAGGATTCGAGCGGCGTCTTCCGACATGAACTCGCGAACATCCGGCGGTCTCTTCGCTATCGTGTCGCGGCGCCGCCCGTCACAAGCGCCTGGTACAGGGTATCCGTCACCGATTATCCGCTTGTCCGCAGCTTCCGGATCACATTACGCCCCCCGGCCTATTCCGGCCTCCCTGTACGTCGACTCGACCCTGATGTGGGCGATGTAGCGGGATTGCCCGGCACACTGGTGGAACTCGATCTTATCCTCGGCGGCTCCGAGATCGCCGCCGCCGTCATTGCATTCGACGACGGTACATACATCCCACTCGAGACAGACGGGCAACGCGCGGTGGGGAAATTCACGGTATCCCGAAAGGGTTCATACCGGATCATGCTTGAAAGCGCCCGCGGCGCCCGCAACAGAGCTCCCATCGAGTACGCCATCGATGCAGAGGAAGATGTAGCGCCGTCTATCCTGCTCGTGCGCCCGGAACCTGACGACTTGCTTGACGAGACGCTCCAGCGCACGCTCGAAGGGAGCATCGGCGACGACTTCGGATTCCATGATCTGACGCTCTTCTACCGCCTTGCCGAAAGTCGTTTCGACGAGCCGTCCGACACGTTCGAGCAAGTACAATTGCCCGTCCCCGATCCGCGGCTGCCGGATCAGCAAGTGGTGTACGACTGGAATATCGGCACCACGACATCCCTCGACCCCGTGCCAGGAGACGTCATCGAATATTTTGTGCGTGTGCGCGACAACGATGCCTGGGCGGGATACAAAGCCGCCCGAACGCCTCCACGCCTGCTCCGGATGCCCTCGCTCGCCGAACGATACGAATCCTTGCGTCGGGATCGGGAAGACGTTGAATCCCGGCTTCAAGATATACTGGGGCAGGCAGAGCAGTTGGACGAACGGTTTGACAAGTTACGCGACGAGGTGCGCCGCAAACAAAATGCGGACTGGGAAGACCAGCGCCAGATCGAACAGATCGAGCAACAACAGCAACGCATGGAGGAACAGGTAAACGACCTGGCCGAACAGGTCGAATCCATGAATCGCACCGCCGAGCAAAACAATCTGCTAAGCGAAGAAACGCTCTCGCTGTACCGGGAAATGCAGCAAGTAATTGAAGAGATCGATTCGCCTGTATTCCGAGAGGCGTTACAGCAACTTCAGGAATCCATCGCCAACATGGACATTGCACAGATTCATGAGGCGATCGAACGTTTTGAATTCAGCGAAACGCAGTATCGGCAGCGCCTCGAACGAACGTTGGATTTATTCAAAAATCTGCGCGCCCAGCAAAGCCTTGAAGAAGCAGCACGGAGAGCTGAGGAGCTGGCTCGCCAGCAGGCGCGCATGGAGGAAGAAACGACCGAATTGCTGCAGCAGCGAGAAACGGAAAACGGAGCTGACGATTCAAATCCCTCTTCCGAAAATTCCCCTGAAACCCCTGCCGAGACCTCCGAAAACGGTCAGCCGCCGGAAGAAACTTCCGATCGGGAACGGCTCGCACGCCGTCAGGAAAGCGCCGAGAAAGAAATGAAACAACTTCAGGAACTGATGGAAGAAGCGCAGGAGCGGATCAAAGAGATGCAACAGGGGCCCGTCCAGGATATACAACGGTTGAACCGGTCGATCAGGGAACAGGATATGCAGCGGCAATTGATGGAGAATGCCGGCCAACTACGTTCCGATCGGTTGAATGAGGCGCAATCCGGTCAGCAACGCATGCAGCAATGGTTCCGGCAACTCCAGAACGATCTTGTCGGGATGCAGGAAAGCATGCAGGGCGCACAGCGACAAATAAACGCAACCGGGCTACGCCGGGCGCTCGGAGATGTCCTCACGCTCTCGCAGGAACAGGAATCCCTTCGGAAAAATTTGCTTGAGCGCGCCTCGGATCAATCGTCGCTACGTGAGAATACTCGCCTCCAGGATGCGCTATCGGCAGGGCTTACGACCGTCATCGATTCCCTGCGGAGCCTTGAAAAAAATATCCCCCAACTCAGCCGGGAAGTGCAACGACTTTCCGGGCAGGCGCTCCTCGAAATGGAACGGGCCATGAGCGCCATGACAGAGCGGGCCGGCAGAGAAGCCGGCAGTTACCAGACCGCCTCCATGATGCATCTGAACGAATTGGCTTTGCTACTTGCCGGCGTACTCGATCAGCTCATGAACCAGCAGGGATCCGGTGGCGGCAATAGCATGCAGCAGGTAATCCGGCAAATGCAGCAGATGGCGCAGCAGCAACAACAACTGAACCGGCAAATACAGCAATTCCTGAACGATCTTCAGGGAAATCGCCTCGGGTCCAACATGGAGCAGCGGCTGCAACAAATGCGTGCGCAGCAGGAAGCCATAAGGAATCGACTCGACCAGGTGCGCCGCAATCCCGAAGCCCGCGGCAAGTTGCTGGGAGATCTGGACAAAATCGCCGAAGACATGGAAGAAACGCTTCGGGAATTACAAGCACGACGGGTGGCTCCACAAACGATCGAGCGGCAACAACGGATTCTGCAACGCCTGCTCGATGCCCAGCGCTCCATGCAGGAACGGGGCCGCGAACGACGGCGCGAATCGCGGGAGGGGACGAACATCCTGCGCGATGGGCCGCCCAGTGTACCCCGCGAAGAAACTGCGGAAAAACTCCATCGCGATCTCATCCGCGCACTCGAAAGTGGCTACGCACCCGATTTCGAGGAGCGGATCAGGCGCTACTTCGAAATCTTGCAACGCCAACAGCAAGAGCAAGAGCGAGAACAAAGATAAGCGGGGCGCTGTTCGCGGAAACCGCCAGGTGGCCTGCTTGGAAAATTCTTTCGTTTTCCGTATTCTTACAGTTTACATATTGCGTCATTATGTATCGTTACAAATTCGGGCATGGCCAATCCAATAAGGATTCTCTTCGTATCCGATGAGGTTAATCCTTTTTCCAAATCTTCAAGTACAGCGACGATAGTCCGGCAACTCCCCGAGCAGCTCCACAACGAGGGCGGATACGAAATGCGCATCATGATGCCCCGGTACGGCATCGTCAGCGAACGCAGGAACCGCCTGCATGAGGTGATTCGGCTTTCGGGAACGCGCATCAAAATGGGTAACCGTGCGGAAACGCTCAAAGTGAAAGTGGCTTCCATCCCGGGAATACGCCTGCAAGTCTATTTCATGGACAATGATTATTATTTCAAACGGAAAGGCATCTATCGCACGGCCCAGAACGACCAGTTTTTTGAAGACAATCTGGAACGGGCGTTATTTTTGGGCCGGGCATCGCTCGAAACGATCCGAAAGCTGGGATGGGCTCCGGACATTATTCATGCCTTCGGGTGGTTGAGCGGCTTCGTTCCCATGCTGCTGCAAACCGAATATGCCGACGACGATATTTTCGAGAACACGCAAAGCGTATTCACCGCGCACCCGGTTCTTTTCGATGCTGCCATCGACGAGGCATTTGTCGAAACCGAGCGTCTGGCCGATTCACTGCCTCTTATCGGCAAGAACCCAAACAATGTCGGCGACATGTTCGCAGACGCCACTATCTCACTCCCGCAGATCGAAGAAAAGACGGCGAATGCATTATCCTTCGCCGACACGTCCGGAGAACAGGTCGAAATAGCCCGCTCGGTCTATGAAGAACTGCTGGGCAAGATAGCCGCCTGAATGCATAACGGGTTCGCTTGCATCGTGTAAACGACGAGGAACCTGTAATCATCTTGTGCGTACCCGTTTTTTGTCCCTTCACAATAAAAATCCGGTCGACGACGTTCCTCATGCCACCGGATACCTTGTCCCAAAATCGAGTCTGCGTGAAGACGGCCCTGCCTACTCTGCTCGTATGCATGGGCGCCCTGCTGGTAGCCTGCGACGATCCTGCAAACGTCGGTGGCGACCTGCTCGGCGCGGCCGGAGGAGATCCCTTCAATGCGGTCGAGCCCCTATCATCCCTGCGGGCTGCAGAGTTGAAACAACCCGCAACCAGCCCCCCCCGTGTTCTCACGGGCATGGTTCAGGATCCCGTGCTCGGTCAATACGAAGTGCAGGGATATTTCGACATTACGGCCGTCACATCGGAGGATTTTCGGGCCGGTACCGTCGAAGCGGTCGAATTGCGCCTGCGGCGCACCTATGTATACGGTGATTCAACGAGCGAACTGCGAGCAGTGCTGAGAGACATCGGCGAAGATTGGGACCTGGACGATATACCAACCGGGACTTCCTTCGCTACCGGGCCGATCATCACGGAATTCACGTTTTTAGCTACAGATACGCTGGTCATCGTTCCGTTGCCCGATTCCTGGGTTTCGGAACACGATTCCATGCTCCGGGACCCCGATGTCGGCAATCTTTTCCATGGCTTCCGCATCGACCCTGTCGAAGGAAACGCGGTGGTCGGATTTGGCCCGACGGGTTCTACACTGTTTGCAACGACCGGCGCGGACTCTCTTTTCTATCCGGTGGGTAAAGCCTATCCCTTCGTAGAGCGTTCTGCATCCGCGGATATCCCCGGAAACCGGTTCCTTATGCAGGCAGGCATTGGTCCTAACCCCGAATTTTCGCTATCCGTCCCCGGCGACATCTATACGTCCGACGAACCACTCTCCATAAACCGGGCTACTTTTACGCTATGGGCGGATACCCTGACCTTCCGGCAAAACACGCCGGTGCATTTTGAGCGCCCCCTTCTCCGAACGCTGGATCTCTACAGTCGATTTCCTGGCGATAGCGTCTATGCCCTGGCAGCTCAAAGCACGATGGACGACCAGGGTCGCTTCGTATTCGAGAGCCGTGCGCTTGCGCATATTATCCAGGAGAGCATCACGGAAAACCTGGTATTCGAGATCCGGATGCCCGACTCGAGAAATCTTTCTACTCTATTGCCCTCGGACCAGGCAGGTTATTACTATTATCACAACTCCCTGAATCCCATGCTCTTTTATGACGCCGACGCCGGCGATCGGGCGCCTGCCGGGTTCATCACGCTCACCCCGATCTATTGACCGCACCCCGTCGAGCAACGATGCCATCGCTTTCGTTTTCCTGCGCCGGGGCCAGATCTGCCCGCTTCGTCAGATCGCTCGCGGCATGCGCTATCCTGTTCCTCTCCACGGCGATGCTCGCCGTATCGTCCGGAATGGCGCAAGACGCTCGCGACGGATCCTTGTATTCCCGCTTCGGTATCGGCGCATTGCAACTCCATGCAGGTGGGCAGGGTACGGGAATCGGTCACGCCGGATTTGCACTTCATTCGCTGCAATACGTGAATCCGAACAATCCGGGCGCCTGGGCCGATCAGGTGCTCACCCGCATTTCGGCAGGATTTGCCTACCAGAACCTTGTGATTTCCGATAAAAACAAGGAAACCAGTCGGCTTGGCTCCGGCCATCTGAGTGGCATACAGCTCGGTTTTCCCCTGATTGAACGGAAACTGGGGATAGCGCTGGGGTTTGCTCCCTTTTCGCGCGTGAGCTACAATGTGGCGAATGAAGGTACTCTTTTCTCTGGAGATCCGGCCCGGCCCGACACGGTAGGGTATCTCGTGAATTTTTTCGGATCGGGAGGAATACAGCAAGTTACAGGCGGCCTCGGATACCGGTTCAGTCCCGGTTTCAGCGCCGGCGCCTCACTCAATGCGCTCTTTGGTCTCATCGACAATGGGCGAGAAACCATCTTTCTGGAAGGACCTAACGGTCCCTTGTTCCTTGATACGAATCTTGAAACGTCGACCCGGCTGAACGGCTTCTCGGCTACGTTCGGAGCCTTGTTCAGCGTGCAAAACGTGTTTGCCGAAGAGGATTTTATCAGTGTGGGTGGAGCCTTTACGTTCCCCGCAACGTTGTCGGCCAAACGGGTTACTTCACTGGGAGAGAACCTCGACAGGGATACGTTGGGAACAACGATTTCCGGAAAAATCGACATGCCCTGGCAATTGGGCCTGGGCGTTGCGTATTATCCAGATACGCGATGGACGTTATCGGCCAGTGGAAAATTCGCCCCGTGGACCGATCTGCGGAGCACGATCCCCTTGCCTGGATATGACTCGGGAACAGCCCATGGGTTGTCGGACGTAGTGCAACTCGGAACTGGCGTTGAATTCCTGCCTGCAGGCACCGATCTTCTTGCATCGTGGCCAGCGCGCATCGCCTACCGCTTCGGAATTTCCTGGGATCGGGCTTATATTTCCCCTGACCGGAATATGAACATCGAAACAACAACGATTTCGGCAGGCTTTGGTTTACCGACCCTGATACCGGGTGCGCGCTTCGATATAAATATGCAGGCAGGCATACGCGGCGCCGCCAACGCCGATCTCGTACGCGATGTTTTTTACCGGCTCTCCATGTCGATAAATATAGGAGAACGATGGTTCCAGACCCCGAAACTACGTTAACGGCGCAGGGTGTAACAGGTGTAACCTGATCGGCAGGCGATCCCTCTTCACAAGACGATTTTTTATCATGCGGCGCATTATAAAGCATACCTCCCTTTGTGGCCGGGGCCTCATCGCATCCGTATTGCTTGCAGCCGCATGCGCCACCGGGCCGGTGCAGCCCGTGCTCGCTCAATCCGACGAGGCAAACGCAGTAAGCGACCAGGACAAGGGCGTGCACTACAGCCTCTACTACGAGGATTTCAAAAACAGGAATTATCTGAGTGCCCTGCCGAATCTCCATTGGATCCTCCGTAATGCGCCCGATTACCCGCGGAATGACGACCGAAACTTCGAGCGGACCGTCGAACTCTACACAGCACTGGCCGAGGACTCGGAAAGCGAAGAGGCCAGGCAAACATATCTCGATTCCGCCTATGTATGGTTCGATCGATCCATCGCCCGTATGCAGGAAGGCGCCGTTGAGTTCGATGAAGCCCAATGGAAACTCCGAAAGGGACGCTTCCTGCAGGAACACCATCAATCGCTGAGCAGCGATGCCCCTGCGTTCGCCTCGGTATACAACGAGGTTTACACCATGATCGGGTGTAATATCGATGCATACTATGTACGCATCGTCATCGACGACGCCGCCCGAAACGGCGACAAGCAGCGCGCCATTAACCTGACGGACGAAGCCGAGGCATGCTATCCCGACAATGCAGATGTCGCTGCGTACCTCACGGAGATACGTAACGCCCTGTTCAGCACCCCGGAAGAACGCCTTGAATTTCTCCAGACACGACTGGAAAACACCCCGGATAACATAGAGGTAGCCGCGGAGCTCTTCGACATCTATCTCGAACTGGGCTACCGCGACGAAGCCGCAGAACTCGGCGATCGCCTGCTCGAAATGGATCCGTCGCCCCTCACGTACCGCCGCCTCGGACAACTTCATCTCCAGGACGGGAATGCCACCCGGGCAATATCCTACTACGAGGAGGCTCTTGCGCTGCTCGGCGACGATACAGACGCCACAATCAAGCGGGACATTCTCTACAATTTGGGAATCGCCCGGCAACAGGACGGCGCCGTGTCCCAGGCGCGATCCTTTTTCCGTCAGGCCATTCAGGTAGATGCAAACTTCGGTCAGGCATATATCGCCATCGGCGACCTGTACGCCTCCGCCGTATCGAATTGCGGCACGTTCGAGCGGGAAGACCGGGCCGTTTACTGGCTGGCAGTAGATTATTATCAGCAGGCCCGGGCAAAGGATTCGAGTATATCCGCGCAGGCGAATCAAAAAATCGCCACCTACCGACGCAGTTTTCCGGATCAGGAAGCTCTCTTTTTCAATAACTGGGAGCCAGGGCAACCCTACCGAGTGGATTACGGCTGTTACGCATGGATCAACGAAACGACCACCGTGCGTGCCCCGTAACGCCTCGCATTCGGCTCCCCTGTCACTATTTCCGTCCCATGTAGCGGCCTGCACTTGCGGCCCGTTCGTAGTATGGGATACTCTGATCAAAATCGCTTCGCCCGACGCTTTACTTTCGTGCATAAAGGACGTCATGATTCCATCGTTGAAATCAGCGGGAAACACTGCGGATTCGGGGCGTCGCGGACGTGACGCGCCCTTCGGGAGGCTGCGAGGGGTGCGCTGGCCGCGTCATTCCTCATTATGCGGGGCCTTTCACACTGCTTCGTCATTCCTTGCCGGCGCACCCTGCTCAACCTCTGAGCTTCGCGGACTTAAGCAGAGTATCCTGTAATTCCTGGCAGCATTATGCAGATAGAACACATCGCCGCCCGGCAGATTCTTGACAGCCGCGGCAATCCGACCGTCGAAGTCGATGTCGTCACATCGGATGGATTTCGTGGGCGCGCCGCTGTCCCGAGCGGTGCATCCACTGGAGAACACGAGGCCGTGGAACTACGGGATGGAGACGACAGCGCTTACATGGGCAAGGGCGTACTGGATGCGGTCCGCAACGTGAATGAAACGATCGCCCCGGAATTGATCGGGCAGGATGTGCTGGATCAGGTTTCTATCGACAATACGCTGATCGATCTCGACGGCACCGAAAACAAGGGACAGCTTGGAGCCAATGCCCTGCTCGGCGTATCGCTTGCGGTCGCAAAAGCCGCCGCTGAAAACCTCGGCCTTCCCCTCTACCGGTATATCGGCGGAACCAATGCCTCCACGCTTCCTGTACCGATGATGAACATCATCAACGGAGGACACCATGCGGACAATAGCGTGGACATGCAGGAATTCATGATCATGCCGATCGGCGCAAGTTCCTTCAGTGAAGCGCTCCGCATCGGCGCCGAAATTTTCCATACGTTGCGAAGGGTGCTCAAGGAAAAGGGATACAATACGGCGGTCGGCGACGAAGGCGGCTTTGCCCCCGACCTGCGTTCCAACGACGAGGCCGTGGAGGTCATTCTCGAAGCCGTTGCGCAAGCCGGATACGAAGCAGGGCGGGATGTCTATCTGGCCTTGGATCCGGCCACCTCCGAAATGTACCGGGACGGATATTATCTTTTCTGGAAGAGCGACCCGAATACAAAACGGTCCGCCTCGGACATGATCGACTTCTGGGAAAACTGGGTCAATCAGTATCCCATCCTCTCCATTGAGGATGGCTTGGCCGAGGATGACTGGGAAGGCTGGAAAGCACTTACGAGCCGTCTCGGGAATCGTCTCCAACTCGTAGGAGACGATCTTTTTGTGACGAATACCGATCGGTTGCAACAAGGCATCAGCGACGGAGCAGCCAACTCCATACTGATCAAACTGAACCAGATCGGTACGCTGACAGAAACCCTCCGGGCCATCGAACTCGCGCATACCCATGGATATACGGCAGTGATCAGCCACCGCTCCGGCGAAACCGAAGATGCAACCATTGCGGACCTTGCCGTAGCTACGAACGCCGGTCAGATCAAAACGGGCTCCGCGAGCCGCAGCGACCGCATCGCAAAGTACAATCAATTACTGCGTATTGAGGAATTGCTCGAATCTGCGGCTTCTTTCCCCGGCATGGGCGCCATACGTCCCGGCAATATAGAACAATAGCTGCATGAAGAAGAAATCCCGCAAGCATTCGTCGGATCGAATCGGATCGGATACGCCGTCTTCTCCGTTATCTCTGTTATCTCTGTCTACGGATACGAAACGGCGCCTGCGAAAAATAATCCTGTGGGCTATCGTAGCGGCTGCGCTTGGCTCGTTCGCATTCCTCGACAGCCACAGTCTCCTGAAGCGTATGACGTGGCGCAACGAATACACGGAAGTGCGTCAGGAAAACGAAAGGCTGCGGACCGACATCGAACAACTCGAAAAAGAAGTTAGCGAAGGCCTCTCCGACGAAGCGGTAGAAAAAATCGCGCGTGAAGAATATGGAATGCATCGTCCCGGCGAAACGGTGTATCCCGTCGAAGAACGCACCCACGCCAAAAAGAATGCTCCGGAAAATCGGCAACGTAAAGCCATGAACGAATCTCCGGACAATGCGTCCGGCCGCAAACGCATTGCAAAAGATTGACCCTTCCGACACAAATTTTCTCACGGACCCCCCGGAATGATTCGGCGCCTGTATCAAAAAATCTCGGCATGAATCGGCTCGCAATAGGGATCGATCTCGGAGGGACCATGATCAAGGCGGCCCTGGTCCAGCGTGGTGAGGGACTCGTTGTCGAGAAAGCACGCGACACCGAGGCAAGCCACGGCCCCGATCATGTACTGGACCGTATTGCGGAGCTTATCCGTTCGGTCGCAGACGAGGCCCCGGATGCGGTCATCAGCGGCATCGGTATCGGAGCGCCAGGGGCAATCAACTGGGAACGTACGTCGGTCGTACAACCACCCAACCTGCCTGGATGGGGTGTGGTAAATCTCCGGGAAGCGCTACAGGCGCGCCTGGGCGACGAACTTCCCGTATTCGTAGAAAACGACGCCAATCTGGCCGGGCTTGGTTCGGCACACTACGGCAGGGGACGCCCCTACCCTTCCTTCATCATGGTCACGCTGGGCACAGGTGTAGGCGGCGCCATCATTTACGACCGGAAAATATTCCGTGGAACCACCGGGGCCGCTGCCGAGATCGGGCATATGACGATCAATTTTGCGGGCGACATCGACCGATATGGCATTGCAGGTTCGATCGAGGCCTACCTGGGTCAGAAATATTTGTCCCGCTACGGACGCCACAAACTGCTCACCCGGCACGAAAGCATCATACACCGGATGGCGGGGAAGGACCTGAAAAATCTTACCCCTCTCATGCTCTACGAAGCAGCCTGCAACGGGGACGAACCTGCCCGGGAAATTCTGAGATGGGCGGGCCATAAACTGGGCGTAGTGCTCGGGGCATCCATCAATCTCCTGGACATTCGCAAGGTAGTGATAGGCGGCGGGCTTTCGGCCGCAGGCGATTTTATCATTGAGGCAGCTCGGAAAAGCATTCGCGAATACGTCATTCCGGATCACCGGGACGAGATCGAGATCGTGCGAGAAACCCTCGGCAACGAAGCGGGTATGCTCGGAGCCGCCCATCTGGTCTTTCAGTCTCTCGACGAAGAGGCGGTCAGGTCGCCCGCATAGCCGCCGACATCCCGATAGCCGCCTGCACCCTTGAGAGGGCTCGCATGTCCACCATCCGCCCTGTTTCATGATCGGGGTTCGCCGACCATTTCTTGCTGCGCTGCTTTTTCTCGCAGGCACTGCCTTGCCCATTCCATGTCTGGCGCAGAATACAGACGCCCCCATCAGGTTTTCCGCAAAAGACTCGCTGGTGATTTCCTTCAACGAAGAGAACGATATAGGGAAATTGTACAACTATGCAGAAATTGCATACAAGGAAGCTGAACTATACGCATTTCGCATAGACATCCTTTTCGACCAGGATGAATTGCATGCATCCGGTCTCCAAAGTGATACCAGCGCGGTCGGCAGGCCATCCTTTACCCAGGGATCCGAAAGCTTCGAGGGAGATCGAATCTCCTTTAATGCGGCCACGGAGCGGGGGCGGGTAACCGGCGCACGCACTACCCTCGACGAGGGGTTTATACGAGCCGATGTGGTGAAAGTCGGGGAAGACAGCACGCTGCATGTAGCGGAAGGGGTCTATACGACCTGCGAATGCCTGGACGACCCGTCGTACTCGCTCCGGTCGGACAAAATGAAAATCGTCGATCAGGAATGGATCTACACGGGACCTATTCGTCTCTATCTGTTCAACATCCCCACGCCGCTGTGGCTGCCGTTCGGGTTTGTGCCTGCCCAGGAGGGGCGACGCAGCGGCCCCCTGCCCCCCCGCTACGGAGAAGACGAACGGGGATTCTATCTGCGCAACTGGGGGTGGTATCAGGCCATCAACGACTATATGGACGCCCGGCTTGAATTCGGGCTGTGGACGCGAGGCAGTTTCCAGGTTACGCCGCAATTCCGTTACGCAAAGCGATACCGCTATTCCGGGCAGATTCTCGTGGACTACCTTAAGAACCGGAACGGGGAACGAGGCGATCCCGATTTTTCGGAATTCGGCACGGGGCGGCTACGCTGGAGACACAATCAGGAACTGAACCCGACCACCAGGCTTCGCGCGAATGTCGATTTGTCCTCCTCGAGCTACCTGCGCACCTCTTCGGAACAGTACGACGACCGTGTCCGGCAAACGGTCCAGTCGAGCGCAGGATTCAGTAAAACCTGGCGTAGAGCAGGACGCAATCTGGCCATGAACCTTAGCCACCGGCAAAACCTCGAAAACGGTAGTGTCCGGGTGGTGTTGCCCAGTCTTACGTTCCGACAGAACACCCGCAAGCCCTTTGCGCGCGAGAACAGCCCGGGCAGCGGGCGATGGTACGAACACATCACGTACGATTACAGCCTGAATACGGACAATCGGTACAACTTTATCCCGAACGATTCGACGGATATCGCATGGTACGAAGCGCTGATCTCTCCTTCGAAATACCGGGAGGCCACCGGCGGGTCGGAGCCATTTGCCTTCAAAGCAGCGCATCGGGTCAATATTGGCGCCGGGTTTCCAGCCCTTTCCAGGGCCTTGCCTCTGCATCTCGTTCCTAACGTCAAGTACACGGAAGACTGGTTTATCCAGACGGAACGCCGACAGGTTGACGAAACAGGCCGGGTTGCCGTCGAAAAAACACCGAATTTTCTTGCCCTGCGGCAGTTTTCGACCGGGGTTTCCATGAATACGACATTCTACGGGATTTTTCCTTTTCGGGTGGGGCCCCTGGACGGGTTGCGCCATACCGTCCGCCCCAGCATGAGCTTCAATTACCGCCCTGATTTTTATGCGGACGCCTGGGGCTATACATCCTCGTATACCGATGCGAACGGAGAACGCCAGCAATATCCGCTCGTCCCCGGCGTACAGCGCCTCGGACAACGAAGCATGAGTTTTTCGGTCGATAACGTATTCGAGACGCGCCACATCTCCACCGACTCCACCGGGACAGAACGCAGAAATGTGGTCCGGATACTGAACACCGGCATAGCAACCGGCTACAACTTCGCCGCCGACTCCATGAAACTGGGGGATCTGCGCCTGAACGCACGCACGCGCATCGCCGGCAATCTCAATTTGAACATGGGGGCAACCCTCTCTCCCTATACGCTGAACAGCGAGGGTACCCGTGTAGTCGGTCGATTCCTCTTCTCTGACCGACCGTGGCTCCCCGTACGAGCCACCTTGTTCAGGATGAGCCTGAACACGTCGTTCCAAAGCAAACGAACCGGCCCGGAACGCCCCTTCAACAGACTGCGCTCCCGTGATCTGCCCGCCGGCGCAGGCATACCGGGAGGGGCGCCATTCACCGGAAACGACACGTTCCGGTCCTCCTATTCGGGGGCATTGGACAGTTATGCCGACTTTGCTATTCCGTGGTCCCTGCGCCTCGACCTCAGTTACAATTATTCCAAATTATTCAGCGAAGCCAGAAAAACCGCAGCGCTGAACGCCCAATTCGATTTCAACCTGACGCCGGACTGGAAAATACAGGGCCGCTCCGGGTACGATTTCGAAGCGAAAAAACTCATCTATACCAGCGTGTCCGTTTTTCGCGATTTCGACTGCTGGGAAATGGCCATCAACTGGGTGCCATTCGGGCCGTACCAGTCGTACAGCTTCGATCTGCACGTGAAAAGCGGACAATTACGCGACCTGCTTCGCCTCCGACAACCGCGTTCCGACATAAAGGGACGGTTCGGCAGGCTGCGAAACTAACGCACCCTGGGATACTCTTTGCCTGTCTGGTAGCCTTCTTTCCGGTCGTCGAAGACCCATCGCACCGACGAGGGGCGTAAAGTTACGACCTCCGAGAACGTCTCCTGCGGATCCAGCCACGCCCGCAAGGGATGTCCGTCCATCTCCACCCACCACTCGGTTAGGGTTCCCAAAAACTGCCGGCTTACAATCCGCGCCTCGACGCCGTCCGGGGATACCTCAAAATGCTCTGGACGAATAGACAAAACGCATCCTGGCGGCGAATCCTCTTGCGGAGCCAGCCGCGCCGCAAGACGACGATCTCTCACGATATTGCTCCCCCCCAGAAACTCGGCCACATACGCCGTTTTCGGCTCCCGGTACAGGCGCTCGGGATCCCCCGACTGCACCAGACGCCCCGCTCTCATGACCCCGATGCGATCCGATAACGCCAGCGCCTCTTGCTGGTCATGGGTCACATAGATACTGGTAATACCCAGGCGGTGCTGAAGCACCTTCAATTCCCGCCGCGTCTGCTCGCGCAGCGCAATGTCGAGATTGGAAAGCGGCTCGTCGAAAAGCAGTACGTCCGGCTCCACGGCCACGGCGCGCGCCAGAGCCACGCGTTGCTGCTGTCCACCGGAAAGCGCTGTAACAGGCCGGTCCACCAACGCATCCATCTCGACCCGCCGGAGCGCTTCGTGTACACGCTCCCGACGACGAGCCAGCGGCACCTTGCGCACACGCAACCCATAGGCCACGTTCTCTCCAACGGTCATGTTGGGGAAAAGCGCGTAGTTCTGGAACACCATAGCCGTGGGCCGGCGACGTGGGGATGTGCTGGTCATATCGCGACCGGCAATGCGCACCGTGCCTGCATCGGGCCGCTCGAAACCGCCTACCACTCGCAACAGGGTAGTCTTTCCGCACCCGGACGGCCCAAGCAATGAAAAGAACTCGCCCGTTCTCACTTCCAGCGATACGTCATCCACCGCCACCGTAGTGCCGTACCGCTTCGTAACGCCTTCAAGCGTTACGGCCGATTCAACAATCCGATCTTTTTGATTCACCGCACCGATGCGTACTGACGAACGCAAAACCGGAAAGCGGAGCAACTCACGCCGCCCCGTGGAGTGCGTGCGTAACCCTTGCAGCAGCTTCCTTCAGCAAGACGGCCGTCTGCAGTTCGAGACCGCTCTCCTGTAGAATTTTCTGTCCTTCTTCTGCATTCGTGCCCTGAAGGCGCACGATGAGCGGCGCCGTAATGTTCACATTCGCCGCAGCCTCCACAATGCCTGCCGCCACCCGGTCGCACCGCACGATACCGCCGAAAATATTCACGAGCACCGCTTTGACATTGGGGTCTTTCAGGATGATTCGAAAGCCCTGCTCCACGGTTTCCACGCCTGCAGCGCCGCCCACATCAAGAAAATTTGCCGGTTCTCCCCCGGCCAATTTGATCATGTCCATGGTAGCCATGGCAAGGCCGGCGCCATTCACCATGCACCCTACATCGCCGTCGAGGCGAATATAGTTAAGGCGATGCTCCGCCGCCTCTACCTCAAGCGGATCTTCTTCGTGCAAATCGCGCAGAGCAGCAAGATCCGTATGGCGATAGAGTGCATTGTCGTCGAGATTGATCTTGGCGTCTATAGCCAGCAAATCCCCACTCGCTGTCCGTACAAGAGGGTTAATCTCCGCCAGCGAGGCATCCATGCCTGCATACGCTTCATACAGGGCGGTAATAAAACGAATACCCTGTTTGAAAGCCGCTCGCTCAAGCCCTAGTGCGAACGCTGCGGCCCGCGCCTGAAACGGCTGCAGGCCGGTCATGGGGTCCACCCACACCTTGCTTATCTTGTCGGGAGTTTCCTCCGCCACCTTCTCGATCTCGACGCCCCCCTCGGTAGAAACCATAATCACGTTCATGCCCCGCTGCCTGTCGAGCGTTACGCCTGCATAATATTCCTTCGCGATATCGGCAGCCGCGGCAATCAACACCGCCCGCACCTGCTGTCCTCCGGGTCCGGTCTGGGGTGTAACCAGTTGCATCCCGAGAATGGCCTCCGCCTTCTCGCGTACCTCTTCAAGCCCTCTGGCCAGTTTGACTCCCCCTCCCTTTCCCCGTCCGCCTGCATGGATCTGGGCCTTCACGACAAACGAGGATATCCCCGCCTCCTGCAACGCTTCCGCAGCAGCCACTGCTTCCCCTACAGTGTACGCCACACTCCCCGGCTGTACGGCAACGCCGTATCCTTCAAGGATATCCCTGGCCTGAAATTCGTGCAGTTTCATGGTGTGTATACCCTAAATTCAAATACGCAGCGCAGAACGGCGATTAGCAAGGTACGGCACACGTTCGAAGAATCCATCCCACCCCCTGCAAAGTACCCGTGAACCGATTCGACCGCCATATTGTTTTCCGACTTCTAAGCGGTTTTGCAGCGCTCGTCGCGGCGTTGATCGTGTTTTTCATTGTCCTTCATTACGTCGAATTCATTGACGATTTCCTGGATCGAGGCGCTACGACGCGCGAAGTTTTTCTTGTCTATTATCCCAATTATATCCCGGAAATCGCCAGACTTACGGCGCCGCTGGCGCTTTTTCTGGCGTGCGTATATCTGACCGGGCATCTGTCCCAAAGCCTGCAACTCTCCGCGCTTCAGACCAGCGGCGTCTCCCTCTATCGGCTCCTGGTCCCCTATCTCGCAACCGGTATCGCCGTTACCGCGTGCATGTTCTGGTTCAACGGCTGGGTCGTACCCGAGACCAACCGTACCGTGCTCGAATTCGAGCTGCGGTTTCTGAAGGATGCCCCCCGGATCATAGAAACGAACAACATCCACCGGCAACATAGCCCGGACTCGTATATCTCCGTGGGATATTACGATCGACGCAACAAGACCGCCCATAGAATTTCCCTGCAGCATTTCAACGAAACGGACCGTCTCGCACAGCGCGTGGACGGGATACGCATGAGTTGGGTCGATTCCCTGTCGATCTGGCAAATTCACCAACCGGTCGTGCGCACCTTTTCGAATGGCGTCGAGACACGGCAGGTCCCGGCCCGGATCGACACGGCCTTGACGATCCTGCCGCGCGATCTCGCCCGCACCGAGCGCGATGTGGAATCCATGACGATCCCCGCCGCTGCAAGATACATTAGCGATATTGAGCGCTCCGGCGCCAGTGGACTCGGACGCGCGCAAGTCGGATATTACGCCAAATTCGCCTGGCCTTTCGCGAACCTGATTCTCGTCCTGATCGGTATGCCGCTCGCGGCAATCCGGCGGCGAGGCGGGCAAGCCATGCAGATGGGTATCGGACTCTTTGTCGCCTTTCTATACCTTACCGTGCAAAAGCTCACAGAGCCGTTGGGATATACGGGGGTATTACCCCCTTCCGTAGCGGTAGGGCTACCTCATGCATTGTTTCTCGCCGCGGCTATTTTCCTGCTGGTGCGGGTGCGGAAATAAGCGCCTACGCTACGCCTGCCCGGCCATGCCGCCGAACCGGATAGACTGCCCGGGATGCTCCCGCTCCTCGATTTCGCCGTGTATCGCCTCGTATTTCTCGATGTTGTCGTGCAACGCCCGCAGAAATCTGCGCGCATGATGCGGGGTTACGATGACCCGGTTTTTGACGCGCGCCGTCGGAACGCCGGGCATCACCCGAATAAAATCCAGAATGAATTCTTCGGGAGAATGAGAAATCATCACCAGGTTGGCATAGACGCCCTCCGCCGTTTTCTCATCCAGTTCTATGTTGAGTTGATTGTCTGATTTCTGGTTATCTGCGTCGTTCATTGCAAACCTCCTGTGAATACCGATGCCTTTTTGTCGTTTACGACCCCGATGCCATTAGACAGTGCGCTCGGAAATCCACGCATGCTTCGGGTCGTCTCTGAAGATCCATCTGCGTTTGGGTCCGGCCATAACATTAAGGTAATAGAGATCGTACCCATGAGGGGCGCCAACAGGATGGTAGCCACGGGGTACCATCACGCAGTCGCCGTCGTGTACCGAGACGGTTTCGTCAAGCGATCCGTCGTCGGTATAGACACGCTGAAATGCGAACCCCTGTTTCGGGCGAAGCCGGTGGTAATACGTCTCTTCAAGCGCAGACTCCTCTGGCAGTGCGTCCACGTCGTGTTTATGGGGCGGGTAGCTGGACCAATGTCCAGCGGGAGTAATCACTTCCACCACCAGCAAGCTATGCGCCGGCTCCGACTCAGGGAGAATGTCTTGCACGTGCCGCGTATTCGTTCCCGCCCCACGAATCTCAAGAGGGTGTTCGCCCGGCGCGATCAGCCGCGGTTCGTAATCGCCGCCACCGGGCGCCGTGCACAACGCCGCCTCCAGATCGGTATCGGACGTGATCGAGAATGCGGTCTTATGGGGAACGTAAACGGCTGTGGGGGGACCATCGAACAGGTCATCGCGCGCTCCAATCGTCATGAACGATTTTCCACCCGCAACGACCGTGGCCTTTCCGGTCAAGAGAACGATGCAGGTTTCCCGGTCGCTCGCCTCTATTTTCAGGCTTTGCCCGGAAAGCAAATTGTACACGGAAAATCCTACGTATTGCCAGCCGGCGGATTGGGGGGTAACGCTTAACACTCGTCCGTCCGCGTTTCGTTCGACCGTTGGCGCCACTAACTTGCTCATCGTCGCTTTCTCCGTGTTACTGAGGGATACTCTGATTAAGTCCGCAAAGCTCAGAGGCTGAGAGGGATGCGCCGGCAAGGAATGACGAAGCAGTGTGGCAGGCCCTACATAATGAGGAAGGACGACGCGGCCAGCGTGCCCCTCGCAGCCTCCCGAAGGGTGCTTCACGTCCGCGACGCCCCGAATCCGCAGTGTTTTCTGCTGATTTCAACGATGGAATCATGACGTCCTTTATGCGCGAAAGTAAAGTGCCGGGCGAAGTGATTTTGATCGGAGTATCCTTAAGATGCCGTTCGAACCGATGCATGCAGAGCGGACAATCCCGACTCGGCGTATCGTCTTGGGTCTGCTTTAGCGGGATCCTGCTCAGCCTCCACCACCACCCAGCCTCTATATCCAATTTCTTTCAAAGCACCGATCACCGGGTCGAACGCAATAACGCCGTCCCCGGGAACCGTGAACATCCCCTCGATAACGCCAGCCAGGAAGCTGGCATTCCTTGCACGGATGTCCGAAAGAACCGCCGGACGGACATCCTTGCAATGCACGTGAGCTATCCGTTGCGGGAATAAAAGGGTTATTTCAACCGGATCGATACCGCCAACATATGCGTGACCGGTATCCAGAACGATACCGACCGAATCCGAGGTCTCGGCAAAAAAGCGCTGGAGTTCCGCCGCCGTCTCAACCACAGTGCCTGTGTGATGATGATAGGCGAAGCGTAGTCCCTTCTTTTGGATATAGTCCGCCACCCCACTTAAACGCTGTCCGAAAAGCGGCCAGGTTTCTCCGTCCAGGACCGGCTTTTCCTGCATACCTTTGCTTATGTCCGGGTGAATCGTGTTGCTGCATTCCGCATAGATAAACACCTCGCAATCCAGAGCTTTCAGCAACGCAAGGTGATCCTGGAGGCCGACAATTTCCGCATCGACATCGTTTTGCAGAATGTTGCCCGAATACCAGCCGCCAATCAGGGCAAGTCCGTACTTGTCGAGAATCGGCCGGAGTTCGGGCGCATTACGTGGAAACTTATTGCCCAATTCAATACCAGCGAAGCCGAGTTCCGCCGTATCGGCCAGGCAGGTCTCAAGAGGAGTGTCGCCGCCCAACCACAGCAAGTCGTCATTCGACCATGCAATGGGATTGACGCCAAATCGTATTTCCATGCCACTACCCATCCACGCGCTGTTTCTTTGTCGCGGCGTCGTAGGCTGCGCGGGCATCCGTAACCGTATCCAGATCGGATACGGCGGGAACCGCCACATCCCACCAGGCGCCGCCGATATCGCCGCTTCCGGCACGTCCGACGGCAACGGTAATTACCGTCGAACGTTCGGCCGTCCGTGCCTCCTTCAACGAGGATCCGAGGGCGTCGATGGAATCGACGTGCACGGCATCGGCGCCCATACTTTTCGCATGAGCAACGAAATCGATGGCCGGCAGCTCCTCGTGCACCGTATCCTCGAACATATTATTGAAGCCGGGTGAACCGGCGCTACGCTGCAGATTGTCGATACAGGCGTAACCCTGATTGTCACATACGACGACGACGATCTTTTGGCCCATCATTACTGCTGTGGCCAGTTCGGAATTCATCATCATGTAGCTGCCGTCCCCGACGACGACAAATACTTCGCGATCCGGCAGAGCCAGTTTTGCACCGAGGCCGCCCGCAATCTCATACCCCATGCAGGAATACGCATACTCGACGTGATATCCGCCGGGCTTCGACGTTCGCCAAAGTTTGTGAAGCTCACCGGGTAGCGTTCCCGCTGCGCAAACCACCACCGAGTTTTCGTCCGCCACCCTATCGATGGCGCCCAGAACTTGTGCGTAGGAGAACGGCGGATCGCCGGAGTCGGTGAGCGCATGGTGGACCACGGCCCGCCATTCGTCGGCCCTTTTAATCGACAGGGACCGCCAGGCGTCATCGACGGCGTACCCGCCCAGGGCCGATTGAAGACTTGACAGCAAACGCTTCGCATCGGAAAAAATCGGCGTGGCGCCATGTTTGCCGGCGTCCATCGGATTCACATTGACTTGCACCAGTTCCCGATTCGGATTGCTGAACAGGGATCTCGACGCGGTGGTGAAGTCCTGCAGCCTTGTGCCGATGCCGATAACCAGGTCGGCTTCCGCCGCCGCCGCATTGGCCGCGGCCGATCCGGTCACTCCGATCGCGCCCATATTGAGCGGATCTTTCCAATGCAATGCGCCTTTTCCGGCCTGCGTTTCGGCGCATGGGATACCGACCGCGTCCATAAAAGACGCCAATGCGTTACTTGCCTTGCTGTAGAGCACGCCCCCGCCGCAAATTATCAACGGGCGCTTCGCCGATCTCACGCGCTGTGCGAGATCGTGAACTTCCGACATCGCTGAATCAGGCGCCTGCACCTTCCATATCCGTTTTTCAAAAAAGGCTTCCGGATAATCATAGGCCTCCGCCTGCACATCCTGACACAACGCGAGCGTGACAGGGCCGCAGCGCGATGCATTCATAAATGTGGTCATCGTCCGGGGCAAGGCGGTGATGATCTGTTCGGGTCGCGTGATCCGATCGAAGTATCTGGATACGGGGCGCATACAGTCGTTTGCACTCACCGTGCCGTCACTAAAACTTTCGATTTGCTGCAGTACAGGATCCGGACGACGATTGGCAAAAACATCCCCCGGCAAAAAAAGCACCGGCAGGCGATTGGCATGAGCCAGTGCCGACGCTGTGACCAGATTCGTGGCGCCGGGCCCAATGGACGTCGTGCAGGCCATCGCCCCCCGACGCATCAACGCCTTGGCATAAGCGATGGCAGCCAGCGCCATTCCCTGCTCGTTGTGGGCGCGGTAGGTCGGCAGAATGTCCTTGTTTGCGAAAAGGGCTTCGCCCATTGCCGCAACATTTCCATGGCCGAAAATGGCCCAGACTCCGGCAAAATACGGGTGGATATCGCCGTCGTCATCGATGTACTGGTTGGCGAGATATCGCACCAGTGCTTGCGACATCGTCAACTGCATAGATGTATCTCCCGATGGTTCCAGGTGTTCAATTTCAGGCGCTTTGCCGCACGTGAACTAATGTACGAAAATTCTCAAGGAGCCGTCAGCTACCGAACGTACTGCACTTGAACAGTTCTTTTTTCTTTCAGTGACTGCGCCGCAGCATCGGCGAGCTCCAGCGCCCGCAAGCCATCCCGAACGGTTGTGCGCGGCGTCTCACTGCCCGTTATTACGGAAACAAAGTGCCTCATCTCCATGCGATACGCTTCTGCATAACGATCATGAAAAGAGTGCTTGATCCCGGATCCGGTTCGTCCCTCGTCACCGGAAACGAGGAGCTGTGTCTCCGGTTGATTTTCAACGCGTGCGGTCCGCAAGGAACCGTGTACCTCGACGCGCTGGTCGTATCCATACGAGGTACGTCGACTATTACTGATACTGCACAATCGGCCGCTTGATGTCCGAAGTGCGATCAAAGCGGTATCGATGTCACCGGCTTCGCCAATCGCAGGATCCACGATGCTGCTGCCACTGGCGCTAACTTCGTCGGGCTCCTCTCCCAACAGCCAGCGTGCAACATCGAAATCATGAATCGCCATATCACGAAACAAATCCCCGTTTGCCCGGATGTAGTCAAGCGATGGAGGAGAAGGATCCCGACTGATGATTTGAATAGACTCGATATTTCCTAAAACGCCATCTCTTACTAATGCGTGAAGTCTTGCAAAATCGGGGTCATAGCGCCGATTAAAGCCGAGTACGAAAGGAATGTTGCTCTTTGTGACAGCATCGACGCAAGCTTTGGCGCGGATTGTCGAAAGGTCGAGAGGCTTCTCGCAAAAGATTGGGATACTTAGGGCGGCGATACGTTCGATGAGGTCTGCATGGGTTTGCGTGGCGCTGGCAATCACCACGCCGGCAACGTCCCTGTCGTCAAGGGCCTCGTCCAGAGATACGGCTTTGGCTCCGGTCATGGCGGACAACTCTGCTGCCGCATCCGCGACTGGATCAACGATGTACCGCAACTCGATGCGGTTGTCCGCACTGGCATTGGCGCCGTGGATCCGTCCAATGCGACCAGCTCCAATCAATACGATCGGCAACCTCATCCTGGATTCACGCGATTTGAGAGATGGTTCGGAAGAACCGGCAATCCTTTAGGGTACGCTTGCGGCGGACAAAGCACCGGTCGTTTTTCATGACGGGGTCAGGGCGCCGATCGGATCGTTTTTCATGACGGGGTCAGGGCGCCGATCAGGTCGCTTTTCATGACGGGGTCAGGGCGCCGATCGGGTCGCTTTTCATGACGGCGCCAGGGCGCCGATCGGGTCGCTTTTCATGACGGCGCCAAGGCGCCGATCAGGTCGCTTTTGGTGATGATCTGATACGTCTCTCCCGGCGCCGATTTAACAAGCACGGCCCCGCCTCCCTGCTCAAGGTACATGGAAAGATGCTCAAGGCCAAGTGTACGTGGAACCACCGGAAAAGGCGCATCCATGATGTCTTCCACAGGCTGGTCTCGCGTTTCCGGGTCTTTGACGAGGCGGTCCATAATCACACTTTCCGTAAGGCTTCCGACAAGCTCATCGTTTCGCATCACGGGCATCTGCGAGATGCCGCGCTCGGCCATGACTCCGATTACCGAGCCAAGCGTGTCTTCGGGCGTAGCATATGCCAGCTGCTCGTTGTCATCCCTAGCACCCAGAACCCGGTCCACCGTAACCTCCGGCATGCTCGACATAAAACCGTGATTACGCATCCAATTGTCATTGTACGTCTTCGAAAGATACCGGAATCCCGAATCGGGCAAAAGCAACACGAACACATCGTTGCTGGAAAGCTCTTCGGCGTGTGCCTCCATCCACGACAGCGCCCCTGCAAGCGCCATGCCGGAAGATTGCCCGCAAAACAGGCCTTCTTCCGCGGCAAGTCGGCGCGTCATCCGCATCGCCTCCCGATCCGTTACCTGCACGAAATCGTCCGGCAAATCGAAATCCATATTTGCAGCCAGCAAGTCCTCGCCGACCCCTTCCGTCAGGTAGGGGTAAATGTCGCCCGGGGCAACCTGCCCGGTATGGAAATATCCGTGATAGATCGAGCCGCAAGGATCGACGCCGATAATCTGCACCTCCGGATTCTGCTCTTTGAGATAGCGCGATACGCCGGAAAGCGTTCCGCCCGTGCCCGCACCCACCACATAATGGGTGATCCGTCCATCGGTGTCCGCCCATATCTCGGGCCCGGTCGTTTCGTAATGAGCTGCCTGATTTGCCGGGTTGTCGTACTGGTTCAGGTATACCGCACCGGGGATTTCTTCGGCAAAACGCTGCGCCACGGAGTAATAGGACCTCGGATCCTCAGGGGCTACGTTGGTCGGACATACGATCACCTCGGCGCCCAAGGCCCGCAAAACATCCAGTTTTTCCTGGCTCTGCTTGTCGGTGGTCGTAAAAACACACCGGTATCCACGCGTCACGGCCGCCATTGCCAGCGCTGCGCCTGTATTCCCGCTCGTACCCTCGACAATGGTCCCTCCCGGCCCCAACAAACCGTTTTTTTCGGCCTCTTCGATCATAGCCATACCGATGCGATCCTTGACAGACCCGCCCGGATTGAAATACTCCAGTTTGGCCAGCACCGTACAGGGCCAGTCCGCCGTAATCCTGCGAAGCCGTACGAGAGGGGTCTTGCCTATGGTACCAATGATATTGTCGTGCCACATAATGCCGCTTTCCGATTGTATTGTCTTGCGCATGTGGTACGCATCAGATTACGTTTTGCTCGCCTCGCGCCCGTGCCCGATTGTAAAATTCTTGTAACGAGAAACCGGACAGAAAAAAACGACGGTATTGCGCCAAAACCGGAATAGCCCTGAAAAATACCCGCATATTGACAGACAATGTTGTTGGCCCGGTTTTTGATGATACCGTGTTTTCCCGCCCGTTTTTTGCGCGCTACGGTATGATTGCATACATACGCCTGACGCGTCGTATTTTCTCCATGCACCGACCAGGGCTCGCGGGCGCCTGCTAACCTGCTTCGCCTGCCTCCTCGCACACCGGAACACCTTTTATGCCCCCGCGGGACACATATCCGTATACAAACAGCTATAGCGTCCACGACGTCGATGACGCCGAGCAATCCATTCCATTCCCGACGCCCGACGAAGAAAAGCAAATGGGCATGTCGGATATACCGGAAGAATTGCCCGTGCTGGCCCTCCGCAATACGGTGTTGTACCCGGGCGTGGTACTGCCTATTACGCTCGGACGGGATACTTCCATGCAACTTGTAAGAGATGCTTTTGCCGGAAAACGCATCATCGGAGCCGTTGCACAGAAAAGGAGCGAGGTCGAAACCCCCGGTATAGAAGACTTGTATCGCCTCGGCACGGTGGCCGACATTCTCAAGTTGATCAAAATTCCGGGTGGCCCCAACTCCATGATTATCCAGGGGAAGCGCCGGTTCGAGATCAGGGAGTACATACAAACCGAGCCGTATTTCAAGGCAAGGGTGTCCCCCGTAGCGGAGGACTGGGCTACGGACGAGGTGGAACTGAAAGCTCGTATCCGATCGGTCAAGGAACTGGCGATCCAGTTCATCAATTTGTCGCCTCACCTGCCCGGTGAAGCCGCTCTTGCCATTCAGCAGATCGACTCGCCGCCATTGCTTATCCATTTTATCGCCTCTAATCTTCAGATCAGTGTCGAGGAAAAACAGGCGCTCCTCGAACTCAACGAACTGACCCGGCGAGCCGACAAGCTAATGGAGTACCTGAATCGCGAGATCCAGGTGCTGCAGGTTTCCGAAGACATCCGCAGCCGCGTACGGACGGACGTGGACAAGCAGCAGCGCGAATACCTGCTGCGCCAGCAGATGAAAATCATCCAGGACGAATTGGGCGAAAGCGACAGCGGCGGCAACGATGTGCAGGAACTTCGAAACCGGGCCGAAAAGAAAGAACTCCCGGACCATGTGCGGGAAACGCTGGACAAGGAAATAGCACGTCTGGCGCGCTCTAACCCCGCCTCGCCGGATTATGCCGTCACACGCAACTACGTAGACTGGTTGCTGGAATTGCCCTGGCTCGAATATTCGGAAGACGACCTGGATATTGCGCGTGCCGCCGAGGTGCTCGACGAAGATCACTACGGGCTGGACCAGGTTAAGAAGCGCATCCTGGAATACCTCGCTGTCCTGCATCTGAAGGGGGACATGAAAGCGCCCATCCTTTGCCTGCACGGCCCCCCGGGCGTTGGAAAAACGAGCCTGGGTAAAAGTATTGCTCGCGCCATCGGGCGGGAATTCGTCCGGATGAGTCTGGGAGGCATCCGGGACGAGGCGGAAATTCGCGGCCACCGTCGCACCTATGTGGCGGCCCTTCCGGGGCGAATCATCCAGGGAATCAAAAAAGCGGGGGTCAATAACCCTGTCTTCATGCTGGACGAAGTAGACAAAATCGGGGCGGATTTTCGAGGGGATCCGTCAAGTGCCCTGCTTGAAGTGTTGGATCCGGAGCAAAACGACAATTTCAACGACCACTATGTAGAACTCGACTACGATCTGTCGAAGGTCTTCTTCATCGCGACGGCGAATTTTCCGGGAATGATTCCCGGACCTTTGCAAGATCGTATGGAGAGTATCGAAATCACCGGATACACACAGGAGGAGAAACTCCGGATCGCGAAACAATACCTCGCGCCCCGTCAATTGGAGCATAACGGCCTTACGCCAGAACAAATGATCCTTGAAGACGAAGCTATCGGCACCATCATCGATGGATACACACGCGAATCAGGCGTGCGCAAGCTGGAACGCACGATAGGAGCTGTGGCGCGGGGAGTCGCCAAACAGATAGCCACGGGCGAAGCCGACTCCGCAACGATCCGGGCGCAAGATCTTGAAAATTATCTGGGCGGGCGTAAGCATTTTCCAGAGGTTTCCCAACGCACCGAGGTCCCCGGCGTCGCAACGGGTCTGGCCTGGACCCCGGTGGGCGGGGACATTCTTTTTATAGAAGCATCCGTATCCAGAGGGACCGGAAGACACATCCTGACGGGGAAACTGGGTGAAGTAATGAAAGAATCGGCCCAGGCAGCTCTTTCGTACGTCAAATCGCGCGCAGACGCCCTCGGTATCCCGGGAGATGCGTTTCGGCACTGGGACGTACACGTACATGTGCCTGCAGGAGCGGTGTCGAAAGACGGACCCTCTGCCGGCGCCGCCATGCTGAGCGCGCTGGTATCTATCTATACGCAGCGACGCATCCGGCATGATGTGGCCATGACGGGTGAAATCACGCTGCGAGGACTGATCCTGCCGGTTGGAGGTATCAAGGAGAAAGTATTGGCCGCGAGGCGGGCAGGCATCCGAACCGTGGTGCTTCCGGAGAAAAACGAAAAGGACATCAAGGAAATTACCGACGATGCACTGGACGATCTGGAAATCCTTTTTGCACACCGCGTAGAGGATGTCCTCGATCAGGTGCTGGAGGAAGAGCCGGCGACGGATATACAGAAGATGTTCTGCGTCTCTCCCGAGGAAAAGCGTACAGGGAAGCCGCTTGCACAGGACGCCAATGGCTCGACAGTAGTGGATGTGGATGTCGAGATTGCGTAACGGAGCACCATACCCGTTCAGGCAGGGTCCTTTACGAAAAACGTCCTGTTATTCCTCATCGAGTATCCGGGCGTCCTCGACATTCGGATCCCGGCCCTCCTTAAAGGCTTTTTCGGCATCCGTGTAGATGTCGGTAGCCCGCCGGGCCGCAGCGTGGATCGCACCGGTGGTAAACCGAGCGGCAAGGCCACCAAGGCATACCAGTCTACCGAGCATATTGAGCCGCTCGAACTCGACCAGACGCTCTTCCCGATTTACTTCCGACTCGTTCATGACGATGGATGGTTGGCATCTCCGGGGGCTTCCGAATCGCCTGCATCGACGACCTGCTCCTTGTCCACTTCCGAACTCTCTTCCCTGGAAGAATCGCTTGCTCTTGAATGCTTGCCGAGCATATCCTCGACTTCGTGCGAAAGAGCTTGCCCAAAGCGCTGAAGACTGCGCACTACTGCAACCGCCGCATCCACCGGCGAAACATCCTCCTCATCCGCTTCCGGACCGTCTTCGTTTCGCCGTTCTTCCCCCTCTCGCGAACGCTTGCTGAGCATATCATCGATTTCGTGCGAAAGCGCCTGCCCGAATTGCTGGAAGCCTCGAACTACCGTAGCCGACGCAGCCTCCGCAAGAAAAACAACCTTTTCTTGAGGAGAAAGCGCATCGAAATCGGAGCGAATGCGTTGATACTCTTCGTTCCCGTTCTCTTTGCCGTTATCGCTCATGACCTTTTTCAGGATATGTGTATTGCAATACCGTTATACGATGGATCTACCCGACCTTTGTAGACGGAAAATATACGCACAGGTTTCACAGCACCCTCCTATACCTGGCGCCCATGACTTCTTCGCCTGAAACGGATCGCACTTCGGATATTCCCCCCATCGACCTTGTGGCGGGGACGGTTATTCGATCGACAGGTAGCTGGTGCGATGTACGCACCGACGAGGAAACGATCCCTGCAAGAGTACGGGGACGGTTTCAACTCGGAGAACACGGCGCCACCAGCCCGGTCGCTGTCGGAGACCGGGTCATGGTGAAACGAAATGCGGACGCCACCGGGATCATCACCCATATTGACGACCGAAAGAATCAGCTCGGACGGCGCGGCGCCGGACGGCGTGTGGGGCGCGAGCATATTCTGGTAGCAAATATCGATTGCGTATGGATTGTGCAATCGATCAGGTTACCCCGCCCAAATGCGGGTTTTGTCGATCGGGTGCTGGTCACTGCGGAAGCAAGCGAAATTCCGGCGGGTATTGTGCTCAACAAGTCGGATCTGATACGGGGAAAACACACCGGGACCATTGCGGAACTGCGTAATAACTACGCGCACATCGGGTATCCCGTCCTGACGGTTAGCGCCAAAACCGGGGAAGGCATGGATACTCTCAGGGAGCATCTCGCTGGAAAAACAAGCGTATTCACCGGACCGTCGGGGGTTGGAAAATCATCGCTGATCAATGTGCTCGAACCCAACCTCGAAATCCGGACGTCGCATGTGAGCACAAAAACGCGCAGAGGGCGACACACGACCGCCTGCGCAACGCTCTTCTCCCTGACAAGCGGCGGCTGCATCGTCGACACCCCGGGGGTCCGCGAGTTCGGCGTCCTGTATATAGACCCCTGGGAGCTGTCGCACTATTTTATCGAGTTCAAATCGTACATCGAGGGATGCCGATTTCCCACTTGTACCCACGATCACGAGCCGGATTGCGCGGTCAAGCAAGGTGTGAAGGAAGGCGGTATTTCCGAGCAGCGCTACCAGAGTTACATGAATATCCTCGACGCTATCCGTCTCGGAGACAAGGACGTGGGACGCTAAGCGACAAGGGCCGCACACTTACTTCTTTGCCGCCCGCTTTTTGCGCGATCCTCCGCGCACGCTTTTTTTGGCGCCGGCCTTCGCAGCCAACAGGTCTAGCGCCTTTTCCAGCGTAATTTCCTCCGGAGACAGGTCTTTCGGAAGCGAGGCATTGATTTTCCCGTGCTTCACATAGGGACCGTACCGGCCCTCCCGCACATCGACCGGATCGCCGCTCTCCGGATGATTCCCCAGTACACGGAGCGGGCCCGCCGCCTTCCTGGATTGCGCCAGAAGAGAAAGGGCGCGGTCCAGTTTAACAAACAGCACATCGTCTGCTTCCGTGAGCGAAACGAAGGCGCGTTCGTGCTGCACATAAGGACCGTAACGACCGATATTTGCGAGAATCGGTTTGCCCGTTTCGGGATGCTTGCCCAGCACCCGCGGCAACTCCAGAAGCGAAAGCGCCATCTCCGGATCCACGGCGTCCATGGGCGTACCCTTAGGCAACGAAACACGCTTGGGCTTGCCTTTCGTGTCCTCTGCCCGGCCCAGTTGTACATAGGGGCCATAGGGGCCATTGCGAACCAGTACGTCCAGCCCTTCGCCCGGATGCGTACAGACTGTGCGCTCTTCGTTTCCCTCGGAGGACGTTTTAAGCAGAGCCTGCAGATCTTCTGCGGAGATGTCGGCGGGCGGTAGTTCCTTCGGAATGGAAGCCCGGACGGATGCACCGTCCAGTTTCCCTTCTACATACGGACCGTACTTTCCGACACGCACAACCATATCATCCCATTTCGGCGAATCGATCGTCGATATTTTTCGTGGGTCAATGCCTTCCTGTCCGTCCTGCACCTGCTGTACGAGTCCCCCATCGCCGAAATAAAAATCCTCCAGCCAACCCGCCGATGCACGATCTCCTGTCGCAATGTCGTCCAGAATCTGTTCCATGCCCGCAGTAAACCGCACATCGACCAGTTGCTCAAACTGGTCTTCGAGTAACTGGACGGCCGCAAACGCCGTGAACGTGGGCGCCAGTTGCGAGCCGTTGCGGCGCACATAGTCCCGGCGGACGATCGTTTCTATAATCGAAGCATAGGTACTGGGTCGTCCGATACCCTCTTTCTCAAGCATGCGGACCAGTGTGGCCTCCGTGTAGCGAGCAGGGGGCTTCGTCTCGTGCGCCACGGTTTCCACCTTGCGGCAATCCGGCTCGGCGCCTTCAGCCATCTGCGGCAATGGATTGTCACGATCCTCCAGCGCAGCTTCCGGATCGTCGGACCCTTCCACATAGGCACGGTAGAACCCTGGAAATTCGACCCGCTTTCCCGATGCGCGGAACCGGGCCGCTTCTTCCCCTTCGCCGGCTTCGATGCGGGCCGTCACCCGGCGCACCCGCGCATCGGCCATCTGGCCAGCCACCGTACGCTTCCAGATAAGATCGTACAAGGCGCCCTCGGCGCCGGTCAAGCCCAGTTCGTCCTTCGTTTTCATGGCGCTGCCCGCAGGCCGGATCGCCTCGTGCGCCTCCTGAGCGTTCGCAACCTTACCCCGGTAGCGTCTGGGTTTCGGACTCAGGTATTCTTTGCCGTACCGCCTTTCGACCGCTTTCCGGCTTCCGCGTATGGCCTCGTCCGAAAGCTGGGTCGAGTCGGTCCGCATATAGGTGATCAGTCCCTGCTCGTAGAGGCGCTGCGCTATTTGCATGGTCCGGCGCGCAGAAAGCCCCAGTTTGCGGCTTCCTTCCTGTTGCAGGGTAGACGTGATAAAAGGCGGATAAGGAGATTGGGAAGTTAACCGGTCCTCTACCCCGACAACGCGCCATGACCGCTTCGGCAACGCAGCAGCCAGCGCCCCGGCCTGCTCTTCCCCCAACAGAAACAGATCCTTGCCAGGAACGAGGCCCTCCTTGAGTTGCCCGGTGTGATCGTCGAAATCCTTGCCCACGGCGAGCCGCACCCCTCCGTAATGCGTCATCTCCGCCTTGAACGTCTCCCCGCGTATCGCGAGAAGGGCCTTCAGGTCGAGCCAGGCCGCCGGCACAAAAGCCATTCGCTCTTTCTCCCGATGTACGAGCAATCGGGTAGCCACGCTCTGCACGCGCCCCGCCGACAGACCCCGGGCAATTTTTCGCCAAAGCAGCGGAGAAATGCTGTACCCGACAAGACGGTCGAGAATGCGGCGCGTCTCCTGGGCGTCTACAAGACTTCGGTCGATGCTTCTCGTTTCCTCCAGCGCGCGCTGGATGGCATCCCGCGTGATTTCGTGAAACACCATGCGCCGCACCGGAATCCTGGGCGCCAGCACCTCGACGAGATGCCACCCTATAGATTCGCCCTCGCGGTCTTCGTCCGTGGCGATATACAGTTCATCGGCCGACTTGATCGCCTTGCGCAGCCGCTCCACGACCTTTTTTTTCTCGGGAGAAATAACATATTCGGGAGCAAACCCTTTGGTTACATCCACGCCATAGTGCTTCCATAATTGCTCCCGGCGGGCCTTCGGTATTTCGGAGGCGGACTGGGGCAGATCGCGTATGTGCCCCATGCTTGCCTCCACCTGGCAATCCGCGGGCAGAAAATTCCGGATCGTCCGGGCTTTGGTGGGAGATTCGACGACAACCAGTCGCTTCATTCGTAGAGAAAGTTATGCGTGCGTAAACTTCTATGGGATGCGCGCCCCTCTCACGCTATCCCCCTTGCATCGTTCCCGGATGCAGGAAACGAACAAATGGACGGAAATATTACTGCTCGACTGTTTTCAAGATGTTTCGTAGTTTGTGAGGATAGGCCTTTTTTCGGCTTGGCGTCAAGGATACTCCTGCAGCGCCCGTACACAAACCCTGAGCGGGTCGTCGATACTCGCCCGGAACGCTTGAATTGCAACCAGCCCTCTGCCCATGAAAACGCACGCACAAACCGATACAGCACGAGCAATCAAATATGTATACAGTTTCGGGGGAGGCCGTGCGGAAGGCGACCGAAGCATGAAATCCCTGCTGGGTGGTAAGGGGGCCAATCTGGCTGAGATGAGCGCCATTGGCTTGCCTGTGCCGCCGGGATGCACCATCTCCACCGAGGCTTGCCAGTATTATTCCTCGGAGGGACACACCTGGCCTGCCGGATTGAAAGAACAAATCGAAGAAGCTATTGCCCGTCTCGAGGCCGACATGCAGGCCGAGCTGGGCGATCCGGATAATCCGCTGCTTGTTTCCGTGCGCAGCGGCGCGGCGATCTCGATGCCGGGCATGATGGATACCGTGCTGAATCTGGGCATGAACGACGAGGTTGCGGAAGGGCTGGCCCGCCGCACCGGCAACGTGCGCTTCGCCTATGACGCCTACCGCCGGTTCATCGACATGTTCGGGGATGTCGTGGTGGGCGTCCCTCACGAACATTTCGAGGAAGCGATCGAAGCGCTCAAGAAAGAGCGGGGCGTCGAGAACGATGTGGACCTCTCGGGCGACGACCTTAAGGTGTTGGTGGAACGCTACAAGGCGATCTACCGGCAGAACACCAGCCACATGTTCCCCGAGGACCCGCGGGAACAGCTTCGCTTTGCCGTTAACGCCGTCTTTTCTTCCTGGGATGCGGAACGAGCCGTTAAATACCGACGCATCAACAAAATCTCGGGATTGCTGGGTACCGCGGTAAACGTGCAGGCCATGGTCTACGGCAACATGGGCCGGAGCAGCGGAACAGGCGTTTGCTTTACGCGCAACCCCTCCACCGGAGAGCACGCCCTCTACGGCGAATTCCTGGTGAATGCACAGGGAGAAGATGTCGTAGCCGGTATCCGCACGCCCGAAGACATTAGCCGGATGGCGGATCATTTTCCCGACGCCTATAAGGAACTGCTCGAGGTCACCGACGGCCTCGAAAAACATTATCAGAACATGCAGGATATCGAGTTCACGGTACAGGATAACCGGCTCTTCATCCTGCAAACACGCAACGGAAAACGCACCGGCACGGCTGCGATGACCATTGCGGTGGATATGGTGCGGGAAGGACTGGTAGACAAGAAAACGGCGGTGCGGGACCTTGTGGAGCCGAATCAGCTGAATCAGGTGCTGCATCCGCAATTCAAGGACATGGACGCCTACAAGAGCGATGTGATCGGACAGGGGCTGCCGGCATCGCCGGGCGCCGCCGTCGGACAGGTCGTTTTTTCCGCCGACGAGGCCGAAGCCTGGAAAGCGGACGGCAAACAGGTCATCCTGGTGCGTATCGAGACCAGCCCGGAAGATGTGGGAGGCATGGACGCCGCCGAGGGCATCCTGACGTCGCGGGGCGGTATGACCTCGCACGCCGCCGTCGTGGCCCGGGGCTGGGGGAAACCCTGTGTGGCGGGCTGTAACGAGATTGTGATCAACTACCGGGAGAAATCCTTCACGAACGGCAAGGCCACTTTCCAGGAAGGCGACTGGCTCTCCATCAACGGCGCCACAGGGGAAGTGATCTCCGGGAAGCAGCCGCTTGTGGAACCCAAGATGGGCGGCGCCTTCGGACAGTTCATGGAATGGGCCGACGAATTCCGCACTATGAAGGTGCGTACGAACGCCGACGCGCCCGCGGACGCCGCCAAGGCGATCGAGTTTGGCGCCGAGGGGATCGGCCTGTGCCGCACCGAGCATATGTTCTTCGAAGGGGGACGCATTCAGGCCGTCAGGGAAATGATCCTGGCGGAATCCGAAAAGGACCGGTGTAAGGCTCTGGCAAAACTGCTCCCCTACCAGAAAGAAGATTTCCTGGGCATCTTTCGGGCCATGGCCGGCAAGCCGGTGACGGTGCGCCTGCTGGACCCGCCGCTGCACGAATTTCTGCCGCACGACGAAACCGGGCAGAAAGAGATGGCAGATTCCCTCGGCATCAGCCTCGAGGATGTAAAGGCGAAAGTGACGTTTCTGCATGAGTTCAATCCGATGCTGGGACACCGGGGTTGCCGCCTGGGCATCACCTACCCGGAAATTACGGAGATGCAAACCCGCGCCATTCTCGAGGCGGCGGTCGAACTCTCGGAAGAAGGCATTGAAGTGCTTCCCGAAATCATGGTGCCTCTCATCGGCACGCTTGAGGAGTTTGCAAACCAGAAGGCCGTGATCGACCGGGCGGCGGCGGATGTCTTCGCTGCAAAGGGCGCTTCCGTCGATTACCTGGTAGGTACTATGATCGAGGTGCCGCGCGCCGCGCTGGTCGCCGACGAGATCGCCCAGGAGGCGGATTTCTTCTCCTTCGGCACGAACGACCTGACCCAGATGGGCTTCGGGTACAGCCGGGACGACGCCGGGAAATTCCTGCCCTACTATGTCGATTATAAGATCCTCCCGGACGATCCCTTTCAGTCACTGGACCAGAAGGGTATCGGGCAGCTCGTGCAGATCGGCACCGAACGCGGGCGGGCCACGCGCAGCGATCTCAAGGTCGGCATCTGCGGCGAACACGGCGGAGAGCCTTCCTCGATCGGATTCTGCTACCGAATCGGCCTCGACTATGTCTCCTGCTCGCCCTTCCGCGTACCCATCGCCCGCCTTGCGGCGGCGCAGGAAGCGCTGAACGAGGCATAAGAGCCAAGGAAGCGTACGCGAAAAACAGCAGAGGATCGCTACCCCTCGTTACCCCGGGGCACGAAGGCCTGGACGCCGGTCAATTCCCGGCCCAGAATGAGGCCGTGGATGTCGTACGTGCCTTCGTAGGTGTTGACGCTCTCGAGGTTCACCATGTGGTGAATCACGCGGTATTCTCCCGAAATGCCATTGCCTCCGAGCATGTCGCGCGCCATCCGGGCGATCTCGAGGGCCTTGCCGCAATTGTTTCGCTTGGCCAGCGAAATCATGGGCGGCGCCAGCCGCCCCTCGTCCTTGAGCGCCCCCAGCCGCCAGGCCAGCAATTGCATCTGGGTGATTTCCGTCAGCATGTGCGCCAGTTTCGTCTGAACAAGCTGCATGGAAGCAAGCGAATGGCCGAATTGCCGCCGTTCGCTCACGTAGCGGCGCGCGCGCCGGAAACAATCTTCGGCAGCGCCCAGCGCTCCGAACACGATGCCGAACCGGGCGCTGTTCAGGCATTCGAACGGCCCGCGCAGCCCCTCGATATCCGGAAACGCATTCTCGTCGGGGACAAACACATCCTCCATAACAATCTCTCCCGTTATGGAGGCGCGAAGCGACATCTTGTGGTGCGTTTTCGGCGTGGAAAACCCCTCCATGCCGCGTTCGAGCAGAAATCCCCGGATACGCCCCTGCTCCCCCTTGTTTGTGCGGGCTTTCGCCCAGACCACTGCGACATCTGCAATGGAGGCATTCGTGATCCACGATTTGGCGCCATTCAGAATCCAGCCCCCGCTGGTCCTGAGCGCCGACGCCTCCATCGAGCCGGGGTCCGATCCATGATCCGGCTCGGTCAATCCGAAACAGCCGACGTACTCGCCGGACGCCAAGAGCGGCAGGAGTCGTTGCCGCTGCTCCTCCGTACCGAAAAGGCAGATGGGGTGCATGACGAGCGAACTCTGCACCGACGCGAACGACCGGTAGGCCGAATCCACCCGTTCGAGTTCGCGCGCAATGAGGCCGTACGCCGTATGACTCGCGCCGGCGCCGCCATATTCCTCCGAGATGGTAGCGCCGAGGAGGCCGAGTTCCCCCATCTCGCGGGCGATTTCCTCATGGAATACTTCGTCCTGATTACCTTCGAGGGCGCGCGGCTCCAGCCGGGACTGCGCATACTCCCGGGCCGATTCCATGATCAGGCGGTCTTCCTCCGCCAACAGAGACTCGAGAAGATATGCGTCGTCGGGATTCAGGTGCGGGGAGGCCATAGCATGGGAACAGGTTGTAATGCGAAAGCCGGGCGTGCCTCATGCACGATTCGGGGATGAAGGGGTTCCGGGGACGCGGATACGTGGGCACGACATCGCGGATATGGTTGCCAACGGAGATGCGATTCCTGACCTGCTGGAAGCATATCCGGCTTTGACGAAAGATAAGATAGAGAGCGCTATCATCTATGCCTCAGCCTATCCTCGCCGTGGCCGCCCTCGCAAGGTATCCGGTTGGGAAAAGAAAAAACTGCTTTCCTCCACTAAAAATTAATTTGCATGAATTACCTGATATTGCATGAAATTTTTAATTGATGAGTGTTTAAGCACACAACTTGCCGAAATCTGTCCAATCAAACCGAACCACCTCTGCCCTCGACGCCATGCGCGGCGACAGCACGCTGGTCGAACTCGCAGAACGCTTCGAGGGCGCCTCTCCTCGCGAAAGGAGAGGCGCCTTTTCCTTTTTTCCCCAATCCCTGCGAACAGGAATTACGGACCGTCCTGAACAGACAACCTACTTCAGCAACGCCATCTGCCGGACCTGACGGAAACCGGGTCCCTGGAGCGCATAGAAATAGATGCCGCTTGCGGGCCGTATGCCGGCATCCGAGAGCCCGTTCCATTGCACCCTGTACGCGCCTGGCTGCTGTACGACATTGTTCACCAGGGTAGCCACCGTGCGGCCCATGCTGTCGTACACGCGAAGCGTAATCGAAGCCGCTTCTCCGAGTTCGTACTCGATGGTGGTGGAGGGATTGAACGGATTCGGGTAGTTCTGGTGGAGTACGAACCGGTCGGGCAGTTCGGACGGCGCATCTTCTACGCTCGTCGGCCCCATGCGCGAGAATTTCTGCACAGACGGCGGAAGCTGATTGAATTGGCATACATACGCCGTATTTCCGTCCGGAGAAAAGGCAATGCCCCGAGGACGCCCATCCGGAATACCATCCGCCCCGGCAAGGTCGGAAAGATTTTCCGGGGTAGATATATCCCATTTGATGCTATCGAGCGCCGTGGGAATCATGTCCACGGCCAGATCATCGATATTGAACGCGTAATGGGTCTGGATCGACCAGGACGTTGCAACGGGGTTGCCGTCTGCGTCTACGTACGTGTTCGCCGCATCGTTTGCCGAACCGGCGCCTACCCACAGGCGCCCAGCCGGATCAAAGCCGAACGATTCCGCGGAAACGCCCGGAATCACTGTGCCTAAGGAATCATACGGAGAGAACTCGTCGGGACGAGCGTATTCGGTGACTCCTCTGTTCGTATAACCTGCCCAGAAGATGCGGTGCCCGTCCGGAGAAACGGCGAAATCCCGCGAAAAGCCCTGAGCTGCATCTACCGCATTGCCCACAACGGACAAATCATCCGGATTCAGCATAATTATGGGCTGCGCAGGACATACGGCGGCCACGAAGATGTTGTCGTTGCTGGCCGCTGCTTCCGCCAGACTACAGAAGTCAGAGAATGTGTTTTTGGCCATGGCCACGCCCGTTTTATAGTCCAGCTTATAGAGCGTTGTCCACTGGGATACGAGGATATTCCCATCCATGTCCGTGGAAAGGCCGCGTCCGCTTTTGCCCTCCCAGGCGGTCCCGTTCCAGAAACCCCCGAGCGTATCGTCAATGGCCCCATCGCCTGAGGACACGAACTTGATGGGCGATAAGTCGGACGGGGTGCCATCCGCATTGAACACGTAAATGACACGAGTAGGTTGCCAGGCATTGTCCATCTGGGGAACCTGCACGCTGTCCTTGGCGCCGAACGGCTGTACCCAAACCTTTCCGTCCGGGTCCACGGCCACGCCATGCACGCTGCTCCACTGAAGCGGATTCCCGTCGGCGTCTTCCGCCACAGGAGAAACGCTGCCCTCGTAGGTCCATTGCCCGAAGGCTGTGGCCGGAGCAAGCAGGATCGCAAAAAGAATCAGTAGAAATCGTTTCATGTTTTCAGGGGGTGTGGTTCACAGAGGCAACGCAGCACGCTTCGGAACAGGAACACTCCTTACTTGCGGCGACGCAAAAACGCCGTACCTTTTTTCCGGAAATACGCCAGGACAAGCAAAGTAAGGCCGGCAAGTGGTTGTTAACAACGAAGTAATAAATGCGCTATGCTACAAAGACGCAAGTCCACGCACCATTTTATGCAGGAAAAGGTAATTTATTGCGCTGCTTCCCGGCGCGTGTTGATTCGAAACAAACCGGGAGGGGTCGTATCCGTTCTTCCCTGCACCATATACAGGTTGGGGGAAGCGCCCCATGCGAACGCGGTCGCCGCCGGCATGAACAAGCCCGGATAGAACACATCCGCCTGACCGTTCGGCGCTACCAAAAGCACGGGGTCCGCCCCGTTCGTACCGACGAACAGATCGCCGTTTGCAGCAAAGGCGAGCGCCAGCGCTTCCGCGCCGGTCTCTCCGGTCACGTCGAAATACAGTTCGGCTTCGCCGGCGCGCCCTCCGGTGACAGGCCAGCGCCATATTCCGCTTGCGTTATCCCGAGTAGCGGCAGCGTATAAATACCCTTCGAAGAAACGCAGAGAGCGCACGTTCGCCTCGAAAGGAAAGGCTTCCACCGATTTGTCCGGGGCAATGCGGTAAATGTTGGCGTTGTTGCCGCCGGCCCACAGGTTGTTTTCCGGATCGAACGTAATCGCCGAGAGTCTGACGGAGTTGTCCGGAACAATACCCCAGACCTCCTGCCTCCCCCCTTCCGCGAACCGGAACACCGCGCGCACTGCGCGCACCGTGTACAGCATATCGTCCGTACCGTACGCCATGTCCGTCCATATAAAGGTCGATTCGACGAACGGGCTGCGGGCGCCGTCGGGAGCCATGCGCAGCACTCCCACGGAGCGGTTGTCGGAATTCATGGACACATACAGGTTGCCCGCCGGATCGGAAGCAATGGAAAACGGTTCTTCGAACCCGGCGATATCGCCGAATGGTTCGACCGCCGCTTCAAGCCGGTAGGCAATGCCATTGCTGTAATTTTCCGCGCCCAGTACGGACACCCGGACCTCGATGTCGGCGCCAGGCGTCGCGGGCGCCTGCACCCGGAGGCGCGTGGCCGAAGCTTCCAGCACCTCGCCGCGCACCTCGTTGAAATACACCAGGTTGTCCGAAACTTGCGCCGAGAAGCTACTTCCGTCAATCGTTACGACATCCACTCCGGCAAGCGCAAATCCTTCAGGAGAGATGGAGGTAATGACGGGATCCGGCGCCGAAGCCCTGTCCGGATCGTACAGGCTGGGGGCAGGCCCGGAATCGCACCCCGCAATGACAACGCCCAGAAGAAGAGCCGCGAGCAATGCATACAGCCGGCCGGCCGGTATGCACGGTATGCAAACCGGTTTTCTGCCAGAACTGTTGCTATGGTGCGGCGCCGAGGATCCCGGGTTCATGGCACGCAGAGCGTTAGATGGACAACGAAAGGGAAATTCGGTGCACGGTGGAAAAAATATCGAAGGTGGTGGCGGAGTAATCCGCCGCGAAACCGCCGTTTCCGAACAACCGCTGTACGCCGACGCCGAGCGTGACGCCCTGTACATCCGTCGGAAATACGTATCCGGCCCGCAAGGAGAAGGTTTGCAGGAACGAATATTCGCCGCCCACCTTGATCTGTTCGGAAAAATCGCGCGGGTTGGACGCATCGAGGGAGATGCGCAGCGCATGCGTTTTGCGGTTCCGCGCGCCGGCCACGTCCCCTGTCCCCGGCCTGGTCAGCAAGTCCATGACATCCATCGATACCCCGATGGCAAGCGTGAGGGGAATCTGAAAACTCTCCTCCTCGTACGATATTTCCTCCGAAAAATTGCGGGCGTTGACGGCAAAATTCAGACTGCGGAAGCCGGTTTTGTACAGCACGCCGAAATCGAAAGCGTACACGCTGGCGCTATTGTCGGAGCGAACGTAATCGTTTCCCCCGGCTGTATCGTAGCCGGTAATGCTTTCGGCCAGATTCTCCGTAGCGTACTTGACTTGCCCACCCACGGAGAAGCGATCGCTCAAGGGCCGCGCATACCCAAAGCCGAAAACCCAGGACGCGGGATTGAACGTACCGATGTCCAGAAATCCCTGGTCGTTATCGAACCGGATCGTTTCTTCGAGGTCTCCGAAATCGGCGGTCATGAAGGAAAAACCGAACACGCCCAGGCGCCCCCCGCCAGGCCGGAGGGACAAACTCCCGGCGTAATATTCGATCCCGGCAATCCACTGGGTGGTGGCCATAGATGCGCTCACGACCGAACGCTGCCACGCCATGCCGGCAGGGTTGTAGAACAGGTTCTGTCCATCGCCTTCCATCGCCGTCATGGCGTCGCCAAGGGCGGCAGCCCTCGGACTGGGCGAAAAACTGAGGAATTTCATGCCGGTCTGGGCAATTTTATCCTGTTGGGCGTGTGCGCAGGGCACGAACGCCGAAAAGACGAGCATGCAGCATCCGATAGCAATGAGTACCGATCCTTTCATGGCGTCGTGGCCTCTCTAACGGATGATGACGAACTTTTTGATCGCCCGCTCGCCCGTTTCCGTGTCCGTAATGACCGCGATATACAGTCCGCTGGCAACTACTTGACGAGAAGCAGTGGTGTGATCCCAAAATTCGTCCCCGCTGCCGTCGGTGTGCTCGATGCGGTCGACGAATTCCCCGAGGGTAGTGAATATTTCTATGGTGCACTGCCCGGGAATGTTGAAGAAGGCCAGTTTATCGGTCTGGTCCGGAAAGCGTACGTCGGGCGAGGACGCGATGTTGAACGGATTCGGTACGATCCGTATGTCGGACAGCATTTCCCCGGCTGGACGCTTGAGCCGTGTGGGCGTGTAGGTCTGGGAAAAATAGCGGCTGCTCCGCAGCGGACCGGAAGGCGTAAGTCCGCTCGTATCGCCGGATTGGCTCACCCCCACGATATAGTAATAGTAATCGATACCCCGTATGGGGGTCGTGTCATCGAAGGAAGTATCGCCGCTTCCGGCCGTGTGAATGAGCGTGTAGGTGCTGTCGAAGCGCCCACGGGCCCGGTAAATTTCCCAACTGTCCGGCAGGGGTTCCGATGCATAGGGCTGCCAGGAAAGCGCAATGCGGTCGCCCCCGCCGTTTACTTCGAACTGGGCGGGAGGCGCCGGCGGCCGCGGAATCGCATATCCCGAGTTAAAATTGGCCTGCGCTCGCCGAAACATCTGAAAGAGCGAATCCCGGCTGGTGAAAACCCATTCGTTTTTCGTCATCGAATGGACGGATCCGTCCACTTCGTAGGAAATCGCCAGATCGTCGTTCGCGCCCGATTCTTTGTAGGCCCGTCCGATGGCGATGTTAGCCTCCCGGCTGAGGCCCGCCGCGCCTTCCGCAATGACGATACGGACGCTTTCGCCGGGCCCCAGCGTATAAGGACCGTAACCGTTCGCATTGGAAAATCCGCCGGGCGTACCGAGAGAAGGATCGCCGGTCGGACTCAGGAAACCGTCCATGCCGGAAGGTTCCACCACATCGGCATGACGCGGAGATCGGTGCCCGCTCGTGATGACGCCGTATTCCACATCCATTTTCGCCGGATTGAATGCATCGTTCTGCGACGTGTAGGGCTCGTCCGAACCGACCCAGGTGGTCGTGGTCGGCTGGCTGGTATCGTCCACCGGATCGGCGGGCGACGTGTCCGCATGCAGCGTAACCACACCGACGAACTGGGAAGCGCCCAGACGCCCGAGCGTGTCGGTCGGTGCAACGTTCACCGCCGGCAAGACCTGGGGTAGAATCGGGCCGCCCACGTTGTCATAAGCCGTAAAGGGAGGAAATTTGCCATGCCAGACGAACTGCGCCCGGAAATCCTCCTCGGGAGGATCGGGCTTGACACCATCGCCGCGCGTATCCAGCATGGCGTTCAGGCCCCAACCGGTGCCGTTACCGATCACGTAGCGGGTTTCCTTCGCTACGGACAAGCGCCACTGGTAAAAGAAATACACCCCTTCCAGCGTCTGGTTGGGTAATTCGATGTCGGGGTCGCCGTCCGTATTCCCTGTGTTCGTGAAGGTATATTCCAGCACATGATAATTGTCGTGATATTCCTGGCTGAACTGCATGATTTTGCGCTCCATCGTAATGCCGAGAAGCGTGTTCGCCTCATTCACGATCATCACATCGGGGAGTTGCTCCGGATCCACATTGTCGTTGGCCATTTCCGCTTCCGGTATCGAGAGGGCCCCATCCACGAACACCGCCGGAGGATCCCGGCGGCTTATCATTTCGAAACGCAACGGGAAAAATTCTCCGGAGCCTGAAACCCGGGGACCGGCATGCACCACGCGCGCGGGATACGTGGTGCCCAATTCGTCTGTTACGTTGGCGGCTGCGATCCATAGCGACTTGGCCGCCTGCATGTCGGTAAAGCGATAGATGCCGGGCCAGCGCAGGCCGTCCTGCTGAGTTCCTACGAAGCCGCACCCTTCGCATTCGCTCCCGATTTCGGAATACCAGTTGTGCATGGAGCCGGCGGAAAGCCATTTGTTCGCAAACTGGGCCTGGGCTCCGCGCATCCCGCCTGCAAAGGCCAGTACAAGGAAAGCAAGACCGGCCGCACCGAGGTATATTCGATGCAGTCGGCTGCCTATACCTGATTTGTAATGTATTTCCCGGGGGTTCATTGCGGCGGCTACAGCGTGATCCGGATGCCCCAGTAAATGTCTCTGGGGTTCAGGAACGTCAAATAATTCTGGTTGGGCATGTCGATGTACGCCTTGTTTTCCAGCGCGTCATCGACCTTTTGCTGATCGGCAGGAGTCCACGCGCCATTCCGGTATTCGAGCCAACTTCGGGTATCGTACTCCCAGTAGATCACGCCGGGATCGGGCGCCGTCACGCTGGAGCGCTGAGGGATGCGTTCCATAGGCTGGAAGGGCGTGTCGTAACTGCGGTATGCGCCGATCTTGTCCTTGCCCGGAATGTTGGTGTTGTAATCGTCCGATTCGGGCAAATGAATCGACCGGAGATAGGCATTCTGGTCGTTGCCGTTCACAAATCCGGAAAACGAAAGCGTCTTGCGATTGAGCAGATTGAAAACATCGACAAAAAATTGCGCCCGCCGCCCTTTGATATCGAACTGTTTCGAAAGGCGCAGATTCAGGTTCCAGGAATCCCGGAACGAGACATTGTTCAACACGCCCGGGACGGCGCCTCCCCCCGTCCAGGTATATTTGCTGCCTTGTTGCCAACTTCCGATAAAGCTGGCCCGCCAGCCGCCCAGGGGATAAAACGCGCCCACATCCGGTCCGAAGTTGCGGGGCGAAAGGAAATCGATATTCAAGCGTCCGTACGGTCTGGGCACGGGTCTTGAGGAAGCGCGCCGCCGCTCCGTGTCGCTTTCCTCGAATTCCCGCTGCGCCGTCGGGTTTTCGAAATTGCGCCGCAGACCGAAATACCCCGAGGTGAAAACCATGTAGGTATAGTTGACGAACCCCTGCACCCAGCGCCCGCGCGTCCGGGAAAGCGTAACCTCGAATCCCCGGATGTCTTCATAGGAGTTGGGTTCCGTTACGTCGTAATTGACCTGTCCGTCACGGCTGATGTATTCGACCAGGTAGGGTTGCAGCGATACGTCCTTGTAATACCCCGCCAGACGGGCCAGAAACTGATCGAAGAAAGCCTGCTCGTATCCGAGTTCGTACGCAATCGTCTTCGGCAGCGGATTGTTGGGATTCGCCACCCGACTGATTTGCCCGGTTTCCGTAAAGGGGCGAATCAGATAAATATTGTTGGGATCGGGGAGCGACCGGAAGTGCCCGTAATTGAAAAACAGTTTGCTTACAGCAGTCACTGGAAACGAAACCCCCATGCGGGGACTCAACTTGACGAGTCTGGCAGTCGGTTCCTTCGCAAGCAACGAATCGATCTGATGGGCGAATCGGGCCGAGAATGCATTGGTGAACGGATCGTCATAGGTAATCCAGTCTCCCCCCGCATTGAAATAATCGAGCCGCAATCCGAGGTTGGCGATCATGCCCCTGAATTCTAGTTTGCTCTGGGCATAGGCTGCGCCCCGTACAGGCGTCTTCTCCCAAGTCGAGTGCGAGTTGCCGCTGGGAAGAAATGCGTCGTACCGCCCGTAATTCACCCGGGTATCGGCGAGATTGAATTCCAGTCCCGTTTTCAATTGCAGAAAACGGTTTAACTGGCTGGTGTAATCGCCCTGCAGATTATAGGTGATGACGCGGCTGCTGTCGCGGGCATTGCTCATGCCGACACCGGTTCTCATGCCGTCCACGCCGAAAGTGGGTTTGGGCTGGAAACCGAAAGGCGCTTCATCGAAACCTACGCCCCCGAACGTTACAACAGGCGTTTCGTCACGCAGCGGACCGGGATTGGAATCGTAGTGGGATCCAAAGGTATTGAATCGCACTTCGTAGAACGAAGCATTGCTCAGTAAGTGCGTGAATTTGGCGCCGGCCATCCACGTGTTCACAGTCGTAGGACCCCAATAGTCGGTCGAGAAGGTGCGGGAATCGATAAAACTGACCCGGTTCAGTTGTGCAGCGATGCTGAAAGGAGAGCGGAAGATGCCCGGTTGCCCGGCCCGGCTGCTTGCCGTGCCTGTGGTGCGGCCCTGTAAACCTTCCACCGTCAATTTCATGCCGGGAGCGACGTTGCTCGTCAATTTTATGTGGCCCGTATGCGCCCGGAACCGATCGGTGTGAAGCGGGATCAGGTACATGTCCTGATCGGTTCGGAAAGAGGCATAGAAACGAAGGTTGCCCAATGATTTTCCAACGATCGGAAGAGGGCCGCCCAGACCCACATCTATGTTGTAGTCCGGCGTAACGACCTCCATTTCTTTCCGGTGTTGCCACAGGAACGCTTTCTGAAGCGCTTCCGGCGTCAGGTCGTTGTCGGGATTGTCGTCTCGCAGCAATTGATCGGATACGGCAACCCACCCCTCGAAATTGGGATATTGCTGCTGGGTGGCTTCATCCCATGCCCCGCTTTCCGTGCCAAGCCAGGCTACGTCCGGGTCCATAAACGGACGAATCCAGTAGGCATTCAGATCGTCGGCGCGAGCGCCGAAGTGTTTCTGGGCGGGCGGACTGTAACGAACGATGGCGTCCACCTCATACCGGTTCGGGTTTCCTTCCCTGGTGACGACGTTGACGACTCCGGAACGCACATTGCCGTATTCGGCATTGAAACCGCCGGTTTGCACCTGCACTTCCTGCACGGAGGTAAGGCTGATGTTGGTGAAGGGCGCATTATTGCGTTCGTCCCGGAGGCCCAGGCCATTGACCATGAAAGCCAGCTCGTCGGAGCCGCTTCCCCGCACGGACAACCCCTGTACGCCGGCCTGCAGACCCACTACACTGGATATACTGGAGACAGGCAGCGCCTCGATCTGGTCCGAAGATACGTTCAGTTGGCTGTTGGACACGTCGGCCTGCACGACGGGAAGATCGGCCGTGACCACGACCTCGTCGAGCCCGACGGCGGCCTCGGTCAACAGGAAGTCGATGACGGTCGTCTGGTCGATGTTGACCCGAACATCCTGTATCGTTTGCGGCGTAGAGCCGATAAAGGAGCCCCGGAGCGCATAGGTGCCGGGCGACACATTCAGGATCACATAATACCCGTCGGCATCCGACGCTGCTCCCCTGACCGTGCCATCGATCACTACATTGGCTCCCGGAATCGGCTCTCCGGCTGCGTCGATGATGCGTCCGGCGATTTTGCCGGATTGCGCAAGAGATGCTGAAGCGGTCAGGAGCGCCAGAATTACGCTCAGAAGAAAGGAAGGAAGATGGTCCTTCATGCCTTGGTACCTTTCCGGTCTACACAGGGGGTTTTCCGGTGCGCATGGAGCCAAGAGACAACACCCCGATTTTTTTACGGGATGAATCGGCTCTTGTTACAATGAGAGTTACAATATAGCATCACAAAACAGATATTCAACCCCGCCCATATCATTCCATTTCGTTCATTAATTTTTCGAATAATGGCACCGCCATGGGGCATGAATAAAGAAGCACCGCTAGATATTTTTTGATATTTTCCGCGCAGTGCCCGCCCAAAGAAATCCGAGCACGGGACACCATGGCTTCCAAAAAACACATCGCCTGCGGCGCGGTGGTATTGCTCCTTGCGCTCACTGGGGGGCTCGTGCAGCCTGTATCCGCGCAACCGGCCCCCAAGCACGAGTTCCGGGGAGCATGGATCGCTACGGTCATCAATCTCGACTGGCCAAGTTCGCGAGGCGCCTCTATAAGTAACCAGCAGAAGGCACAACTCACCACCATGCTGGACAAGCTTAAGGAAGCCGGCATCAACGCCGTCTTCTTTCAGGTGCGGTCGGAGTCCGACGCCATGTACGAATCACCGTATGAGCCATGGTCCTACTGGCTTACGGGCAGACAAGGCGTTCCTCCCAATCCTTTCTACGATCCCCTGACCTTCGCCGTAGAGGAAGCGCACAAACGCGGTATGGAACTGCATGCCTGGTTCAATCCCTATCGGGCCGTGCGCGGTTCGGGGTATACAAACCATGCCTCGCACATCTCGGTACAACATCCCGAATGGACGCTTACGATCGGAAATCTAACGGTAGCAAACCCGGGATTGCAGGAAGTGCGCGATCATGTTGCGACCGTTATTGCGGATGTGGTCCGGCGCTACGACATCGACGGGGTCCACTTCGACGATTATTTCTACCCGTATCCGCCCAACCAAATCAGATCGGAGGATCGAGAAACCTTCAACAACGACCCGAGAGGATTTATCAGTATCGGGGCCTGGAGACGCGATAACATAGATCTTTTTGTGGCCCAGGTGGCGGACAGCGTGAACGCGATCCGCCCGTCCGTAAAATTCGGCATCAGCCCCTTCGGCATCTGGAAAAACGGAGTCCCGTTGGGCATTGTGGGGCTGGACGCGTATAACGTGATCTTTGGCGACGCGACGGCCTGGCTGGAAGCCGGAACGGTGGACTATATCGTCCCGCAACTCTACTGGGCATTCGGGGGCGGACAGGATTACGCCAAACTGGCGCCCTGGTGGGCCGCCCGCACCCAGGAAACGAATCGCCATCTGTATACGGGCCACGGCCTGTACCGGGCCGACAGGGCCACCTTCAGCGGCAATTTGTTTTCGACCAGCGAGGTGCCCCGGCAAGTTCGCTTTAATCGCGCCCGCGACGACATTCAGGGAAGCGTGTTCTTCCGGGCGAAAAACATCAGCGTCTTTTCGTCAAGGGGCTTCGCGGACACGCTGCGTACGAATCTGTACTATACCCCGGCGCTCACGCCGCCCATGGATTGGAAAGATATGTCCGCGCCCGAGGCGCCCGGCACGCTGACCTTCGCACGGACCGGCTCAGACGAAGTAGTGCTTTCCTGGACGACGCCTGCATCTTCCATGCCCGACGTGCGGCGCTACGCAGTGTACCGGGTACGTTCTCCTGCGCCCCCGCCCACGGCCTTTGCGGTGGACGATCCGAACAACCTGATCGCCGTGACAGGAGAAACGTCCTTCACGGATCGTCCCGAAATGCTTGCCGGTGCGGATCCTCTGCATTATTTCGTGACGTCGGTCAGCGCAAATTCTATCGAAAGCGGGGCAAGCAATGCGGTATCCCTTGACGCAGACCCGACCGGGGTGGAAACCGAACAGCCGAAAGCGTTCGCCCTCTTCCAGAGTTACCCGAATCCGTTCCGGGAAACGGTGGAAATCCGGTTTTCAATGCGGCAGCCCGCCCCTGTAACCCTGCGCATATACGATGCGCTGGGCAGAGAAGTCGTGGGACTATCCGAGGCGCAATGGATGCCGGAAGGTCTCCATACCCTGCGCTGGAACGGCCGGGATGCGGCAGGCCGCTCTGTCGCTTCCGGCGCGTACTACTATGTACTCGACGCCGGAAACCACCGGGCCTCGAAGGGAATGATCAGGGGGCGATAGAAATGCGACCTTCGCTGTAGCGGAACGCTGAAACGCTTCAGCATTTTTCAGAGATACTGAATCATTTCCTGTTTTCCGGTTCCTGGAACCCGCTCGAAGGTAGCATCTTGAAAACATGGGTGCCTCTCGCTACCTTTATTGCGTTTGTACGTACCATGCTTGTTAACCACTCCATCTCCGACCAATAGAGACTCATGAAATTCGCTACCACCTCTTTTTCTTTTCTTTCGCTTCTCGTCCTGCTCGTTACCGGCGCCGGGACGGCTTCGGCGCAGAATCTGGAATACTATTTTTCGCCCGAAGACGCTGAATTTTCGAACCCCTTTGCCGTGGACGCCTTTGCCGTGGGCGTTCAGAATGGCGCCCGCGGAATCTCCGGGCCGTTCGACCTGGACGGAGACGGCAAGATCGAAATCCTGGTGGCCCAACACTCTGCCGGGGGCCGGGTGCACGTCATCGAAAATCAGGGAATAGACGCTTGGAAACACGTCTACTCGACTGCTATCATCGACTCCACGAACTTTGATCGGAATGCGCGATACGCCACAGGCGCAGATCTTGACGGAGACGGCATGGGAGAAATCGTCTATGTAGCCGGATCCGCTTACGACACTACGAACGCCATCTTGACCGTAGGAGCGTATGTATGGGAGTACGACGGACAAGGCTCCGATAACTATGGCGACTTCCCCGCAGCCGTAGGCAATTTCTATGAACTCGACGGGCTTGCATCGGCTAATGCGGGCGCCGAGAACATGACAGCCCTCGATATAGACAACGACGACCAGCAAGAACTACTCATCCCTGCAAACGGACCAAGCAGCCATGACGTGTTCTATGTGCTGTCCCTGACCGGAGATATCGAAACGGGACAGGCCGAAAACACGTTCGCCACCTGGAACATCGAATCGAGAGTGAACGCTCGCGGCGATGAGGGCGATGAGCATGAACTGGGAGGCGGGAGTCCCAACGCCATGCTTGCCGGCGACATGAACGGCGACGGCATGATGGACATTTCGTACCACGCATGGAATAGCTTCAACTTCTTCAACGGAACGGTGACAGGCCCGAATACGGTGGTTCTACCAGACGCCTCGACGTCCAATCCTTTTCTGCAGGCAACCGCCGGAATCGGCGACCACGTAGCTCTTTTTGGAGGAGTAATGGGCGATATTGACGGGGATGGAAACGACGAGGCCTTCTACCCGAATTGGCATACCGGCAATGTTGCCGTGATGGATTACGACGACAATCAAAGCGTACTCTCCATTACAGCGGATGACTTCGTAACCGGCGTCATCGAGGGCGCCGGCTCGGGAGGCGCCGACCTCGGCGATCTGGATCAGGATGGAAAGATGGATGTCCTCGTGGGCGGCTCCGGGTACAGCGCGGCCAGTTTCATGCAAGGCGAACCATCCAATTTTCTGCATTTCGCGAAATACAATGGCGGCGACCCAACCAGTTCCGCCAGTTATACGTTGCACCTTATCGACACAAGCGCCTCTATCGACTCGACGGGATTCAACCGCGTCTACCGCGATTCGCTGGGCACAATGAGCAGTTACTATGAGGTGGCGCAATCGAAAGGAGGAACCACGGCATCCAACGCCGGCGATCCTGTCTTTCCGTCCGGCGTGGTCTTCCTCGGAGATGCGGACTACGACGGGTTCAACGAGGTCGCCCTTTCCTTCCAGGGTGTCGACGATAGCCTGCAGGTGATCGACGAGGTATACAATCCCGACAGTACCCGGTTCGATCGTACGGTCCGGGAGACCTTTCCGTCCCCTGTACGCGCCTTCGTGCGCATCTACGAATTCGATGCGAGTTTCGTGGTCTCAGTGGAAGAGGATCCGAACACTCTTCCCACTGGCTTCGAGCTGCACGAGAACTATCCGAACCCGTTCAACCCGAGCACAACCATCGGATATACGATCCCGTCCGAGACGAACGTGACGGTGCGCGTGTACGACATTACCGGGCGCATCGTAAAAACATTGATCCACGGACAATCGCATACTCCGGGTACCTATGAAATAGTCTGGGACGGGACCGGCGACGGGGGCCAAACCCTGGCCAGCGGTACGTACTTCTATAGTCTGGAATATCTCGGACGCCGCGACGTCAAAGCCATGATCCTCCTCAAGTAACCCCTCCTGCGTTGGGGCCTGTCGGACATACCCGGCAGGCCCCGGCGCTCCCTTCTTATCTACGCCGGAGATATGCGCAAGACGACCGGCTTTCCCCTTCTCTGTGCAGTAGTACTCCTCGCAGGACTCGGCGCGGCACTCCCCGCATACGGACAGGGAAAGATTGCCGGACAGGTGACCGACGCCGGAAACGGCGAGCCGCTCATCGGCGTGAACGCGGTCATCGAGGGCACGACCCAAGGCGCCACCACGGACGCCAGCGGTCAGTACGTCATCCTGAACGTGCGCCCCGGCGAATATACGCTGGCCTTCACCTACATCGGGTTTGCGCGGCAGGTAGTCCAGGAGGTGCAGATTTCCTCGGACCACACCACGCGTATCGACGTCGAGATGGCGGAAGAGACCATCGAGGGCGAGGAAATCGTTGTCGTGGCCGACCGGCCCCTCATCCGCAAGGACCTGACGTCCTCGCGAAAAACGACCGTCGCCGAGGAAATCGAACTATTGCCCGTGGAGGGTTTCTTCGGCGTACTCGCCACCCAGGCGGGCGTCACGCAGGGACCCGGCGGGGCCTTCCACATCCGGGGAGGACGCTCCAACGAGATCGCCTATCTCGTCGACGGCATGTCGGTGGGGAATCCCTTCAACACGAACGGCCTCGCCACCGAAGTGGCTGCCGACGCCATCCAGGAAATGACCGTGATCTCGGGCGCCTTCAACGCCGAGTACGGCAAGGCCATGTCCGGGATCGTGAATCTCGTCACCAAGGAAGGCGGCGATTCCTTCGAAGGGTCCGTCAGCGTCTATGGCGGCGATACGTTCACGAACAACAAGACCGCCTACGGCACGCCCGATGGGCAAGACCTGAACGTATACGTGCTGGAAGGCTCTCTGAGCGGGCCGCTTTTTTCGGACAAACTGCGCTTCTTCGTTTCCGGGCGCCGGGACGTGGACCGGGGCCATATCTACGGATGGCGGCGCTTCCTCCCGTCCGATTCGGCGAACTTCAATGCGGACCTCGACCGGTTGGGAACGATCCGGGAATATCTCCCCGACTACGACGGTCCCAACTGGTACTACGAAATGCACGGGCGCCCGTGGTGGGAATACGCGGCGGATTCGACGCAGGCCCTGCCGAACGAAATCGTCGCCCTGAATCCGAGGGAAAGTTTCAACATCCTCGGAAAGATCACCTTCCGGCCCTTCCGGGGCGCCAAAATCGAATACAGCCACCTGCGCGACGGCGTACGGCGAACGCCCTTCGATTTCAGCTACCGGTATAATCCCGACGGCAACGCGCCCTACAGGGATCACAGCTGGAATCATGCCCTGCACTGGACGCACACCCTTAGCGATCGGTCCTTCTACACGGCCCGGTTCTCGTACGCAAAAAACCGGTACCGGCAGTATCGCTACGAGGACCCGCAGGACAGCCGCTACGTCGTGGACCGCAACGGCATCGGCCAGGGAAACATGATCGGTTTTCCGGGAACCAACTTCCTCTTCGCCGGGAACGAAAAATCCCATATCTACGAGGACGCGGCGTCGCTGCGCGCGAAGCTCGACTTCACCCGGCAGTTCGGCCTGGTGCACGAGGCCATGGCGGGCCTGGACGTGGAATTGCACACGCTCGATCGGGAGAACTTCGTGGTCCTGTACGACGGCAACCGTTACCGCAGTCCCACGGTAGTGGACATCGACAATCCCTCGCGGGACAAGTACGGCTGCACGGAATTCCTTAGTACCGAGGGAGCGTACGACGGCTACGACTGCGCGGAGCAGAACGCCACGCACCTTGCCGCCTACGTCCAGGACAAACTGGAGTTCACCGATTTTATCGTCAATGCAGGGGTCCGCGCCGAACATTTCATCCCTAACGGGCGATACATCCCCGACCTGCTCGATCCGCAGAACGAACCGGCGGACGCCAGCCCCAAAACGATGGTGCTGCCCCGTATCGGCGTATCGTTCCCCATTACGGCGCGCGGCATCGTCCATTTCTCCTACGGGCACTTTGCGCAGATGCCGAGGCTGCGCAATATGTACATCAACCCGGAGTTCGAATTTCCGGTGGGCAGCGTACCCACGTTCGGGAATGCCAACCTGCGCCCGGAGCGCACGGTGCAGTACGAAATCGGCCTGCAACAGCAGCTCACCGAAACGCTGGCCTTCGACCTGACGGGCTACTTCAAGGATATCCGCGATTATCTGACGCGGCGTACGATTCGGTACAGCACGATCCCCGGCGAGGACGTATACGGCATCTACACGAACCAGAATTACGTGAACGTGAAAGGCGTAACGTTTGCGCTTACGAAGCGGCGCGCGCGCAACGGCCTGCTCTCGGCGAACCTCGACTATACCTACCAGATCGCCGAGGGAGACAACGACAACCCGAACGCGGCCTTCTTCAATTTTCTGTCCGGACGGGAAACGGAACTGGAAATCATTCCGACGGACTTCGACCAGCGCCACATCGTTTCGTCGATCGTGACCGTTTCGCGGCCCGCCAGTTGGGGGATTTCGTTCATCGGACGATTCGCCACGGGCTACCCGTATACGCCGCTGCTCATCGACCAGAATATCGACGATCTGCCGCGCAGCGGGCGCAAACCGACCCAATTGAAACTGGACGCCCGGATTTTCAAGACGTTTACCGTAGGAACCCTCGACCTGCGCGCTTTCGCCAAGATTTTCAATGTGCTGGACGTACGCAACGAGGTGTTCGTGTTCAACGATACGGGGCGCGCCTCCTATTCGCTGAGCGAGGAACTGAACCGGCACGCCACATGGCGCCCCGGCTACGGCCTGCCCGGCGTGCCCACGCTTGACGAGTGGGAAACCCGGCCCCAGTATTTCTCGGCCCCGCGCGAAATCCGCGTCGGCGTAACCGTCGCCTTCTGATCCACGAACCGCACCCCTGCGCAAGCACACGCCCCGCGACATGCCCTTTCGCACCCTCTTCCTTGGTTGCCTGACAGCCTTTCTCCTTCTCCCCTCGGCGCATAGCGCCCGGGCGCAGCAGGTAGAGAGCCGTTCGCGGGACTGGTCGTACCGGCAAGTGGGTAACTGGCTGGAGCGCCAGTCGGTATCGGGAAGCCCGGCGGCAAGCAACACATGCCCGGACTTCACGAACCGGCGCGACGCCATCATGAACGGCAACAAGATCACGACCCAGATCACCAACTTCGGGTCGATCTCCTCGCCGGGCAATACGATTACCGACATCGTATGGAACGGGCTGGGCTACGGGTACGAATTCGGGCCGTTCGTGGGCGCCGAGATCGTCGATCCGAACCGGGAAGACCCGCAAAGCGTGCCGAAACGCGACGAGAACGGCCGGATCGTGCGGGACGCGGCGGGCGACACGGTGTATGTGATGCATATCGTGTCCGACGGCCTTGCATCGAACGGGGGCGAAGTCTCCCCGGACGGCAAGGAACGCTGGGGCTGGCAGCCCATCCCCTGCGCCGAACCGGTGGGCAGTTTCGAAGGCATCCAGGTGGTCAATGCCGAATCGAAACTGATCCCCACAAGCGACGACCGGGACAAGGACCTCGACGGCAGGCCGGATCCGTGGCCGGAAGACTGGTACAACGTCAACCTTGGAGAATACGTGTGGCCCGGAGCGCTCCAGCAAGGCGCTTCCAATGCGGACAAGGAAGCGTTGTACTTCATGAACGACTACTCGAACAGGGAATACGCATACCTGCCGTTTCCGAGCGATCCGACCCGCAGGGGTCTCGGACTGGAAGTCGAAACGCGGCTTTACCAGTGGTCGAACCCGCTGGCGGAAGACGCTATTTTTCTCGTCTACAAAATCACGAACAAGAGCGAGAGGAACCTCGAGCGGGTCCGTTTCGGCATGTGGGGCGATCCGCATGTGGGCGGGCCGAGCGACTGGCACGACGACCTCGCCAACTTCGATACGGCCCTGAACATGGTCTACGCCTGGGACGACGACGGACGATCCGACGTAGCCGGGCGGCCGCCGGGCTATTTCGGGTACAAGTTCCTCGAAAGTCCCGGACGAGGCCGCGAATGCATCGACGGCAGCGGCGCCGACGCCGCTACGTGCGAAGCGTCCGGGGGCACGTTCTTTCCGGGAGACGGCGTGGACAACGACGGGGACGGCATGCTGGACGAATCGTGGACCGACGGGCTCGACAACGACGGAGACTGGGACCCGGAAACGGACGACGTGGGCATTGACGGCGTACCCGGCACGGGAGATCAGGGGGAAGGAGACGGCATGCCCACCGGAGGCTCCCAGTTCGACATCACCAAGCCGGGCGAGCCGAATTTCGAGTTCACGGACATTGACGAAAGCGACATGATCGGGTTGACGTCGTTCGCTTCGCCCCCGTTCGGCGGCAACAACATCTCCAACGATGCGCGGGTATGGAATTTCGTGGAGCCGGGCCGCTTCGACGACATCCCCTCCGAGCCGGGCGACTACGTATTCATCTACGGGGCCGGAGACTTCCCGCTGCGCGCCGGCGAAACGAAGCGTTTTTCCATTGCGCTCCTCGTAGGCGAAAACCTCTCGGACCTGCGCCTGAACGCCCGCACGGTGCAGCAGATTTACGATGTGGGGTACCGGTTCGCGAAGCCGCCCCGCAAACCGCTCGTACAGGTCGTGCCCGGAGACAAAAAGGTGACGCTCTACTGGGGAACCCGCTCCGAAGGCACCCTCGACCCGCTCACGAGAGAGGCGGATTTCGAGGGCTACGTGATCTACCGCTCGACCGATCACGAATTCGCCGATCAGCAGACTGTCACGGACGTCAACGGCACGAAATTTCTTTTCCGCCCACTCACCGACGAACGGGGCGTCGAAGCGAAATTCGACCTAGAAAACGGGATTACCGGCCCATCGCCCATTCCGTTCGCCGACCGCGGCATCGCCTACGACCTCGGAGACGATACGGGTCTGTTCCATACCTACGTGGACTCGAACAACGTACGCAACGGACAGACCTATTATTATGCGGTCAGCGCCTACGACCGGGGCTATGCAGGCAGCGACGTACAGGGATTCTCCGGCGGCATTCCCCCCACGGAAACGAGCAAGACCATCACGTACAACCCCACGACGGACGAATATGTCTTCGATGTGAACGTCATGTCCGCCATACCCCGTCCCCCGGCGGCCGGGTATGTGGCGCCTTCTATCCAACTCGATCATACACAGGGCGTAGCTACCGGCAACCTGGAGATCGTGATCGTGGACGCACCGGCTATAGCGGACGGCAACCCGTACCGGATCGACTTCGACAAGGTGGGCGCCAGAACGGTCTACACGGTAACCAACGAGCTACCGCGCACGGTGACCGTGACCGGGCGGCCGGGACAGTTTTCCGGGCTGGGTCACAAGAATATCGTCGCGGATTCCTTCACGCTGCGCACGGAAGACGGGCGTACGCTGGAAGCCGGATCGGAATATGTGCTGCATCCGGAGGCAGGATCCGTCGAAATCCTGTCCGATGCGAATATCGAGGCCTTCCAGAAGCTTGTCGCCTCGTTTTTGTACGCACCAGTCTACCAAAGCAGTCTCTTGAAAAACGAGGAAGGCAACCCCGTCTTCGAAGGTCTGCACGTGTTTGTACAGAATCACGTCCTGGAGATCGACGCCGAACAGACGGGATGGACACAAGGCGACGCCACGTTGCCGTTCGAAGTGCGGGTGGCCTCCGCCGGACCGGGGCGGCGCGGACAACCCGGCGACTACGAGATACGGTTCGACGACGCCACGGTCATGCAGGCCTTCGTAACGAATCTGGATCTTCCTTTCGAAATCGTCAACCTGACCAAAGCGAACGAATCGATCCGGGCCTTCGTACCGGACGCCAACCGGAACGGAGTCTGGGACCTGAACGAAGCCGTCATTTTCGTGGAAACGATTGACGGACGCAACCTGGCCACCTGGCAGGTCCGCTTTCCGGTGGAAGCGGGGGGCGACGCCGAACCGCCCGGCGCCGGGGACGTGTTTTTCATCCGAACGAACAAACCGTTCGCCGACGAGGATACGTATACGTTCCGCACGGCGGCCGCCGGATCGGACCCCGTCCTGGCGCAGGAAGCATTAGACAATATCTACGTAGTGCCCAATCCCCACGTCGCCACCAACGAAATCGAACCCAGAAACCCGATTTCGAATACCGAACGGGGCGACCGCCGTCTGTATTTCGCCAATGTGCCGAAGGAATGCACGATCCGTATCTACACCCTGGCCGGAGAACTGGTCGATACGATCGAACACAGCAGCGCCGTGGACGACGGCAAGGTCTTCTGGGACCTGCGGACCCTCGACAACATGAACATCGCCTACGGCCTCTACATTTTCCATGTGGATTCGCCGGAAGGATCGGCTATCGGAAAATTCGCCGTCATAAAGTGACGGATATTCTGACATGAGATATCTCGCTGCGATAGCTGTCCTCCTGATGCTGCCCCTTGAAGTCCGGGGGCAGGAAAATGCGGCGGCGCCCCGGAACAAGACCGTTACAAAAACGGGCGCGACGGCAGCGCAATTCCTGAAACTCGGCGTGGGCGCCCGGCCCATTGCGCTGGGAGGCGCGTTTGTCGCCCAGGCAAACGACCTGTCCGCCATGTACTGGAATCCGGCGGGCCTCGCTCTTCTGTCCGGCGCCTCCGTGCAGCTGGCGCACACCCGGTATCTTGCCGACATCGCCTACAATTTCGCTGCGTTCGGTACTTCGCTCGGCAATGCAGGCACGCTGGCCGCTTCGTTGATCTACCTCGACTCCGGGGATATGCTCGTGCGGACGATCGCACAGCCGGAAGGCACCGGAGAACGCTTCAAGGTGCAGAATTACGCTATCCAGGTATCGTACGGGCGAGGGCTGACGGACCGCTTCTCCATCGGCGGAAGCTTCAAGTTCATTCAGGAACGCATCTGGCACAGCACGGCGTCGTCCATTGCCCTCGATGTGGGTACGCTGTTCACGACGCCCTACGAGCGTCTGCGCCTCGGCGCCAGTTTCTCGAACTTCGGGCCGAAGATGCAAATGGGCGGGCGCGACATCGTGTTCAGCACGGACCCGACGCCCAACCAGGGCGGCGTGGTGGAGATCGTCAATTCCGAATACCTGCTGGACCGGCATCCGCTGCCGCTCCTGTTTCGGATCGGCCTGTCCTGGGATGCCCTGGAGACCGCGAATCATACCTTCGTGCTTTCCACCGACGCAACCCACCCGAACGATAACTACGAATACCTGAACTTCGGCGCAGAGTATGACTTCCGGAATCTGATCGCGTTGCGGGCAGGCTACCGCAACCTGTTCGAGGCAAACGGCGAACAGGGGCTTACCATGGGAGGAGGTCTGAATCTTCGTATCGACAGGGCGCTCCGTGTCCGCATCGACTATGCCTGGGCGGATTTCGGGCGCCTCGAACAGACGCACTGGTTCACGATCGATCTCGGATTTTAAGAATGCTCTCAGGCCCCGCACTGCTTCGTCATTCCTTGCCAGCCCACCCCTCGCAGCCTCTGATCTTCGCGGACTTAATCAGAATCCATGTCATGGTTCCATCGTTGAAATCAGCGAGAAACGCTTCGGATGCGGGGCATCGCGGGCGGGAAGCGCCCTTCGGGAGACTGCGCTTTCGCATAACCGTGCGCGCGGCATAAACGCCCTCCCGAATCATATATGGCTGTCCGGTGGAAACCCGTCCGCCATGCGGGTGCGTAAGCGTCCTGTCCCCTGCGTATGACCCGATCTTTTATGCGGTATCCCGTCAGGACACTCCGGAAAAAGCGGCTGCGCGCATTGTCGCTGTGTATGACCGTCCTGCTGGGATGTATGGGGTGGACTGCGGCCTCCCTTCCCGCCGCCGCGCAGCCTGCGACTTCCCTGTTCGCCGATCTGGGAACCGACGCCGTCACGCTGGCGCCGTCCCCTCTCTCCAAAACGGGAGAACCGGCATGGATCACCGAACCCATCCCCGCCGAGGCTACCGGCTTCGTCGTACAGGGAACCGCTTCGGACCGGAATCTGACCGGATGGGTACGCTTCGAAGACGGTCCCTGGCGCGCGCTGCGCATCGTGTTTTCCGCCACCGGAGATACCTTCTTCGCCGGTTTTCACGGGGAGGACGTGTTTACGGCGGGCCGGTTCGAGACGCGCTTCGAAACGCGGGCGTCCGTTCGCCTCTCCGCCGCAGGCGTTTTCGATAACCGCAGGGATGCGGACCGGGAAGCAGAATCCGTCGAGAAGCGCGAAGGGGAACGAGGCGATCAGGAAGAAGCGCCTCCCGAAGAAACCGGCGAAGCGCATCTGCAGAAAACGGGTATCATCGTCCCGCCCTTCATGTACGACAGGGCGGCATGGAACGCCGACCCCTTCCGGGGCGATCCCGTGGCGCTGGCCCGGCCCGATTACCGGAACATGGCCTTCCACCATGCCGCCGGTTTCTGGGCTACCACGCACGAAGAGGGACTGGAGCAACTGAAAGCCATCCAGGACCTGCACCAGAATATCCGGGGATGGAGCGACATCGGATACCATTTCGTACTGGATCAAAGCGGCCGGCTCTACCAGGGTCGGCCCTTTTTGCAGGGCGACGCCTCGCTGGATTCCGTGCCCGCGCTGGCGATGGGCGCGCATGTGGGCGGCCATAACACCGGCAACATCGGGGTATGCATGCTGGGGTGCTACCATCCCCCCTATATCGCCCGGTGCATAGACACGCTGGCGCCGCCGACTTTCGATTCGCTGGCCGTTACCTTTTCGTTCCTTTCCGAAAATTACGGCGTCTCGCCGGACAACCTGCGCGGACACGGCCAGTTTCCCGGCGCCGCTACGAGCTGCCCGGGGGAGAACAATCTTGCGATCTTCGACGATCTGGTCAAGCGCATCCGCACCCTGCTCGTAACCGGCAATGCCCCGCTCGGCCGCGCCGCGCTTGCCGCCCGGAGCGACAAGGACGGCGTGGTGCATCTGTCCTGGGAATTTCTCGACGCCCGCGACATCGCCGCCTATCGCGTAGAGCGCGTGGAAGGCAGCGCGTCCGTGATCATTTTCGAGGAAGAGGAGCCGCATCCGGGCGATTTCACGGACGGGGGCGCAACGTATCCGGGGCAAATATCGTACCGGCTCTATGGCCGTTCGGTAAGAGGGCGAGAACAGTTGCTGGCTACTGTCGCCGCCGTCCTCGAACGCCCGGAACGGCATGTGCTCACCGAAAACTATCCGGACCCGTTCCTGCACGCCACCACGATCCGGTATTATCTGCCCCAGGACGGCATCGTCCACCTGACCGTGTTCGATGCGCTCGGACGCAGCGTGGCGAATCTCGTCGAAGGAGCGGCGGAAGGCGAACAATGGTATCATATCCCCTTCGATGCAACCGGACTCCCGTCGGGTACGTATTTTTATCGTTTACGGATAGAAGGTTTTTCCGGCACGGCCTACAACGAAACCCGTTCGCTTGTGCGAATGCGGTGAGTTTCGGCAAGGCCGCCGCTGTTTTTTAAGCCCTGACCAGGGCGCATAGGCCCGGACGCGAGACCATGACCGATCAACGCCACACGGCTTCTCCGGTGGAACAGCATTCCCCCGAATCCGGGGAGGCGGCAGAGCAGGCTTCCCGGGAAGCACCCGCCGGGCCGAACCGGGCTCCCATGCCCGACACCTGGTCCCGGTATCCATCCTGGGCCCGCGATCTGGCGCGCAAATACCTTACCAAGACGCTCACACAGTTCATCCTCTACGGCAATGTCCGCGATCTCGTGCCCGGAGAAACCGAAGACGGAGACCCCGGATACGCACCGCTTCGCGAATTTCTGATAAACGACCTGTTTGCGGCGCGGGACGTGGTGATTTTTTACGACCGTTCCGCCGGCATCCACTTTGCCGACGCAGCGTCGCGGAAAGACTTCCACCGGGCCGTTTCGGGGTACGACGCCATTTTCGGCACCGAATATGCGCGCGCCTTGCCGAGAGACCCGGTCCGCGTGTTTTCCGTGCTGGAAAATTATTTTCGAACCCGCCTTGCCGACGGTTTGCGCATTGCCTGTATCGTGGATTTTGCGGAAACCATCGTTCCGATGGCCGAGGCGTCCATGTATTCCGCCGAAGATCGAAACGCGCTCGTGTTCCTCCAGAAATGGGCGCACGATCCCCTCTTCCTCGAAGGCGACTTCACCCTCTGCCTCATTGCGGAAAATCTCACGGACCTGAACCGGCAACTCGTGCAGAGTCCGTACACGGCGGAAATACGGATCCCCATGCCGGACGAGGAAGCCCGGCACGCCTTCGTACGTTGGGCCCTCCTTGATCGGGCGAATATCTTTGCACAACATTCGGAGGTCTCCCCGGAAGCTGTGGCTCACCATACCGCCGGACTGGGCTATATCCAACTCCGCACGATTCTTGCCGACGTGCTCGAAAACCGCACCCTGCTGACATTCGAGGCGCTTTCCAGCATGAAAAAAGAGTTCATCGAAGCGGAAGCGTACGGCATGCTGGAATTCGTGGAAACCGAACTCAACCTCGACATGGTGGCGGGGCACCGCGAAGCAAAGGAGCATCTCCGGCAGGCCGCCGGGGCGTTGCGGGCCTCCCGCCCGGATGTATTGCCCATGGGGTATCTGGTCAGCGGTCCCGTAGGAACGGGCAAAACATTCCTGATCACCTGCTTTGCGGGCGAAATAGGCATCCCGATGGTCACGCTGAAAAACTTCCGCTCGCAGTGGCAGGGCGTCACAGAAGGCAATCTCGAAAAAATCCTCCATTTGCTCGAGGCCATGACGCCGGTGGCGGTAATGATCGACGAGGCGGACACGGCCCTCGGCAACCGCGACGCCCAGGGCGACTCGGGCGTTTCCAGCCGGGTATTCGGGCAGATCGCCACCTTTATGAGCGACCCGTCGCACCGGGGACGCATTCTCTTCTTCCTCGTCACGGCGCGCCCCGACCTGATGCCCATCGATCTGAAGCGACAGGGACGCGCCGAAGAACACATCGCCCTGTTCTACCCGGAAGCCAAAGAAGAACGAGAGGAACTGCTTCGCGTCACCATGCGGCGGACAGGCGCCCGGCTGGACATGGGCGATATGCCGGATGTATTGCTCGACAGCGACCGCCCCTTCAGCGGAGCGGACATGGAGGCGTTGTTTACGCGCGCAAAGTTCCGGGCGGGCGTGCAACGGACAGAAGACGACGCGGTCTCTGCCGGTATGGCGAACGGCGTACAGCCCATTACAAAAAAGATTCTCGAAGAAGCCGTACGCGATTTCATCCCGCCCGCCTATCCCGAAGAAGTGGAGTTGCAAACGCTGGTGGCCGTGCTGGAATGCACAAGCAGGGCCCTGCTGCCCGAAAAATATCGAACGATGGAACGGGCGGCCATCATCCGGCGCGTGCAAGAATTGAAGGACCTCGTGGGATAGCAGGTTGATTGGATTTCCGCAGGGGATGGACGGGCAAGAGCAGGGCGCGAGCGCTTTGCTTCAGGGCCTTGCGGAATGCATGCGGCGACACTGATTATTGCGAAGGGTTGCGAGAAAATTCCGCCGCCAATGACCGGCTCGGCTACAAGGGCGGTCAAACCGAGCCGCTGCCGCCTTTCGCATCCAGTTCCTTCGCCTCTTCCCAGAAAGCATCCATTTCCGCCAGATCCGATTCGGCGGGGGTCCGGCCCGACGCCGCCAGCCGCTCCTCGATATGCCTGAAGCGCCGTACGAACGTACCGTTCGTGCGGGAGAGCGCATTTTCCGCATTGAGGCCGCTCATCCGCGCATAATTCACCAGCGCAAAGAGCACATCGCCGAACTCGCGCTCCCTTTCTTCCGGCGAAGCGCCCGGGGCGTCCGCCTCCGCAAATTCCCGGATCTCCTCGACGACTTTCTCCCAGGCATCTGCCCGCTTCGGGAAATCGAACCCCACGCCGGAGGCTTTTTGCTGGATGCGATGCGCCCTGAGGAGAGCCGGGAGATGCCGGGGCACGCCCTCCAGCGCCGATTTCTTCGCCCCCTCCGCCAACTTGATCCGCTCCCAATTACGCACCACTTCTCCCGCATCTTCCACCTGCGTATCCTCGAATACATGCGGGTGGCGACGCACCAGTTTCGCGGTTTCCTTCCGGATAATGTCCGTCATAGAGAACCGCTTGTCCCCCTCGGCAATTACGCCATGAAACGCCACATGCAGCAGCAGATCGCCCAGTTCCTCGCACAACCCCTCCATATCCCCTTCGTCGATCGCCGAAACGGTCTCGTAGGCCTCCTCGATCAGCAGGTGCTTGACGGATTCGTGGGTTTGCTCCCGATCCCAGGGGCAATCCCGCCGCAACTGCCGGACAATCGCGGAAAATGCGGCATACGCCGTCTGCTCTTCTTCTCCCGGCGCGAACACGGGGTCAACGATGCGATCGTACGCATTTTTTTTCGTGGAGCCTTTTTTCGTGGGAATCGAGGACATATGTTCGATGTACATATATTATTGTCGACACAAGAGTAGTCCTATAAGGATCATACGGGGCGGTGTATGCAAAGGATGCGCATAGCTATAGGAAACTCTGATCAAACCCCCTCTTTTTCCACAAAATGTACACCGGCCTCGGGGAATTCGAGGCTTTTATCCACAGCCCGAAGCGATACATGTCCAAAAAATGTGCGTAACTAATCGCCATGATTTCCGAACTTGTGCGTAACGTAGAAACTCGGTATTTCCTCCTTGAGGCCAGCAAAAAATTCGTCCCGGGAGTTATGTTCGAGGGCGGCGCGGGTCTATAAGCGCGAGCCTGCAACCACTGTTTCGTCGGCCGGCATCGTACTCACCACACATGCAGAGGTATTCTCATGGCATATGCCATCAATAAAGTCATTCTCATTGGAAATCTGGGACAAGATCCGGAAATGCGCTACACCGGGAATGGAACGCCGGTGTGCAACATGCGGCTTGCAACCACCGAACGGTACAAGGACGCAAACGGAGAAATGGTCGAGCGGACCGAATGGCACAGCATCGTAACCTGGTCGCGCCTTGCGGAAATCTGCAGCGAATACCTGCGAAAAGGATCCAAGGTATATTTCGAGGGGCAATTGCAGACGCGCTCCTGGGAAGATCGCGACGGCAACACGCGCTACACCACGGAAATCCGCGCCCGCGAAATGATGATGCTGGACTCGCGAGGCGAAAGCGGATCGGGAGGCGGTTCTTCCGGAGGAGGAGCTAATCGGACCCGGAACGCGGCAACCGCAAACAAAGCCCCCGTCGAGGCTACCTCGGGGTTCGAACCGGACGACGATCTCCCGTTCTGACCCATGCCGGAACACGCCCGCAAGACGCTGTATCTCGCCAATCCCTACGGCTTCTCTGCGCAGCAAAAGGCTGGACCGCTGGCCGATCTTATAGCGGCGCTGAACGAAGCCGGCGCGGAAGTATGGGAACCCTTCGAGCGCAGTAGCCAGATCGACTTCAGCAACGAAGATTGGGCGTACGAGGTGGGCCAGGCGGATGTACGCGATGTGCGCGATGCAGACGGGATATTCGCCGTGGTAAACGGTTGTCCCCCGGACGAAGGCGTCATGGTGGAACTGGGTCTGGCTATTGCCTGGGGCAAACCCACCTTCCTGTTCCGGGACGACTTCCGGCGCTCTACGGACAGCGAAACCTACCCGCTCAACCTGATGCTCTTCGCAGGGCTTCCGGCCCAGGGATGGGAACGCTGGTGGTATACTTCCATCGAGGAGATCGCCGACAGGGGCAAGGCGCTGATCCCGTGGTTGCGCGGAGAAACGTCCACCTGATACGAAACGCGCCGCATGCAGGCGAACGGACAGGACACGCCGGTCATGGAATGCAAGAATAACCTTGTATTCATGCGGGAATTCGAGGACGGGCAGATGAAACTGATCGTCACGTCGCCTCCCTATAACCTCGGCAAATCCTACGAGAAACGGGCGCCGCTGGAAGAGTACCTTCACCGGCAGGATCTCGTCATCTCCGAATGCGTGCGGCTCCTGCACCCCTCGGGCTCCCTGTGCTGGCAGGTCGGAAACTATGTGGAGCAGGGAGAAATTATCCCGCTCGATACCGTACTGTACCCGCTTTTCCGCAAGCACGATCTGAAGATGCGGAACCGGATCGTTTGGCACTTCGGGCACGGCCTGCATTGCTCGAAGCGGTTCTCAGGGCGCTACGAAACGATCAACTGGTGGACCCGGAGCAACGATTATACGTTTCACCTCGACCCGGTACGAATTCCGGCCAAATACCCGAACAAACGACATTTCAAGGGGCCTAACATCGGGCGGCTTTCGGGCAACCCGAACGGAAAAAACCCCAGCGATGTGTGGCTATTTCCCAACGTCAAGAGCAATCACGTGGAAAAAACGATCCACCCGTGCCAGTTTCCTGTCGAACTGGCGGAGCGGCTCGTACTGTCCATGACCGATCCGGGCGATGCGGTCTTCGATCCGTACATGGGCGTCGGGTCGTCGATCGTCGCAGCTCGGATGCACGGCAGGAAGGCATACGGTTGCGATATCGTGCCCGAATACGTGGCGATCGCCCGCGAGCGGGTCCGGGCGCTGCGCGACGGCACGCTCCGCACACGCCCCATGGGAAAGCCGATATACGATCCCTACCGGCGGCATAGCGGGCAGTGAAAAGCGTTACCCGAAGACGCCTGTAATTTTCTCCGACGAACCGCCTTGCCCCTATCATGTCCATTCGCCCGTATATCCTTGCCGACACGAACTGGAAGACCGTTCGGCAAACCGCATACGATGTCGCTGTCCTGCCCTGGGGCGCAACGGAAGCGCACAACTACCACCTGCCCTACTCCACCGATGTGGTCGAATGCGACCATATCGCCGCCGAAGCGGCGCGCAAGGCATGGGAGGCCGGCGCCAATATCATTGTCCTGCCCACGATTCCTTTCGGCGTCAACACCGGGCAACTGGACATTAAACTCGACATGAACCTCTATCCGAGTACGCAAGCCGCTATCCTCGAGGATGTCGTCGATGCGGTCTCGCACACCGAAATCCGTAAACTGCTTATACTCAACGGCCACGGAGGCAACGATTTTCGACAAACGATCCGGGAAATCGGCGCCGCGCATCCGGAGATGTTTCTGTGCGAAATGCACTGGTTCCGGATTATGAACCCCGCAGAGTATTTCGAAATGCCGGGGGATCATGCCGGTGAAATGGAAACGAGTCTTATGATGCACCTTTATCCCGAACGGGTGCTTCCGCTCGAAGAAGCCGGCGACGGCGCAGAGCGGCGATTCAACATCGAGGGGCTGCGGGAAAAATGGGTCTGGGCCGAACGGCAGTGGTCGAAGGTAACCGAGAGTACCGGGGTTGGCGACCCTTCCCGCGCCACTCCGGATAAGGGAGCGCGTTTCTTCGACGACGTGACCACGAAAATCGCGGCGTTCCTGAAAGAACTGGCGGACGCCGATCTCGACGACCTGTACGAATAGCCGACGGCTTAGCGCTCGCTCCCGCATATCCCTGCCATACTTCCCTGCACCCGTTATTCCTGCGCGAATGTATGCGCAAATCCCTACTTTGGATACGCTAGATCAAGTCCACTTCGCCCAGCACTTCACTTTCACGCGTAAAGGACGTCATGATTCCATCGTTGAAATCAGCAGAAAACACTGCGGATTCGGAGCGTTTCGGGCGTGAAGCGCCCTTCGGGAGGCTGAGAGGAGCACGCTGGCCGCGTCATTCCTCATTATGTGGGGCCTTGCCACACTGCTTCGTCATTGCTTGCCAGCGCACTCCTCTGAGCCTCTGAGCTTTGCAGACTTAATCAGAGTATCCATTTCCATCTGTCATCAGTAACTTGCCGCCCCTCCGTTGGACCCTGACACTGCTTCGTTATTCATTCTCCTGCAGAATGCGCCCGTATTGCTGAGCGGGACATTCGTGGCCGCCTGCGTCATTGCGCTGCTCGCACTCCTCCTGATGTCGGCAATCTTCTCCGGTTCGGAGGTGGCGCTTTTTTCGCTCACCGGTTTGGCGAAGGCATCTCTTGCGGAAGCAGGCGACCGCGCGTCGAGGCGGGTGCTGAAACTTCTCGAACGCCCCCGGCGACTGCTCATCACCATTCTGATCCTGAACACGGGAGCGAACGTGGCCGCCGCCATCGTAGCCGCCCTGCTGACCGCCAGGGTCGCAGCGGCAATGGACTGGAGTTACGCCGTCACGGTCGTTCTGGAAGTCGTGGTGCTGACCTTCATCATCCTCGTCATGAGCGAAATCACACCGAAGTTGCTCGCGGTACGCTATGCCGAGGCCTTTAGCCGGGCGGTTTCCGGACCGCTGGCGGCACTGCATCGCATCCTGTATCCCCTGTCCGACTTCCTGGCTCGTTCGACACGATTCATGCGCGAGCGCCTCGAAACCGAAGGGACGCGCATTTCCCCGGAAGACCTGAAAACGCTCGCCGATGTGGGAGAAGCGCACGGCACCCTCGAAGAAGAAGAAAAAGAACTTATTTATTCGATCGTAGAGTTCGGAGAAACGTCCGTCCGGGAAATCATGGTGAGTCGCCTCGATATCGTGGCGCTTCCGGTGACCGCCGACATCGGGCAAGCCCTCGAATTGATCCGCAATACGGGGCATTCGCGCATTCCGCTGTACGCCGATCACCTCGACAACATGCTGGGCATTGTGTACGCCAAGGACTTGCTTCCCTATCTGCTGGGAGCTAATGGAGACACACCTCTCGATTGGATGGACGTGGCCCGACCAGCCATTTTCGTGCCTCCGGGCAAGAAACTGGACGATCTGCTCAAGGATCTGCAAGCGAAAAAAACCCATATGGCTGTGGTCGTCGACGAATACGGAGGCACGGCGGGACTAGTCACGCTCGAAGACATCCTGGAAGAAATCGTGGGAGAAATCCGCGACGAGCACGACGAAAGCGAAGAGCAACTCTACGAGCGTCTCGACGACGCTACGTACCTGTTCGATGCGCGTATCGATCTCGACGACGTGAACGAACTGCTCGGCGCCTCGCTCGACACCGAATCATACGATTTCGAAACGCTCGGAGGGCTGATCTTCCACGAGATGGGAACGATCCCGGAGAAAGACAACACGATGGAAATCGAGGGTCTCGTCATGCGGATCGTGACGGTCGAGAACAACCGGATAGGGCGCGTGCATGTACGACGCGCTCCGCTTTCCGACAAGCGGGCAAACGACGCCAATGCACCCGACAATGCGGCTTGAGTCCATTGTATAAGGCGCGGAAATTGCCTACCTTGAATATCAGGCACAGGCCTCCCATCAATTAACCGGAGCCGAATGCGTCAGATACGAGAGTATTGCGGCATTTTCGGGATTTTCAACGCCGAGGATGCGGCGCGGCATACGTACTACGGATTGCACGCTCTCCAGCATCGTGGCCAGGAGTCGTCAGGAATCGTCACCTCCACCTACGACGAAACGAAACAGCGGCCCGTCATGCAGGCCCACCGGGGCCGAGGACTGGTGCTGGATGTTTTTGCCGACCAATCCCTCTTCGAAACCAAACTCCTCGGCGCCGCCGCCATCGGGCACAACCGGTATTCCACGATGGGCGCCTCGGACAACAAGGCGAACATCCAGCCGTTCGTTGTGCATTACAAAGACGGCAATCTCGCCATCTCGCACAACGGCAATCTGTCGAACGCACGCGAGCTACGCCAGTCCTTTAGCGACCAGGGCACCTTGTTCCAGACGACCAGCGATACGGAACTGGTCCTCCACCTCATCGCACAAAGCCGGCGAAGCAAACAAATCAACCAGATCAGGGACGCACTCGCCCAGTTGGAAGGGGCTTTTTCGCTGCTTATCCTTACGGACGAAAGCCTCGTCGCCATCCGCGACCCGAACGGATTCCGTCCGTTATCGCTGGGACGCCTGAACGAAACTTCGTGGTGCGTAGCCAGCGAAACCTGCGCCTTCGACCTGATCGGGGCCGAATACGTGCGCGACGTGGAACCCGGGGAAATCCTGGTGATCGACCGGGAAGGAGCCGAAACGGGGTCATTCCGGAGCTTCCATCTGCCCCGGTCGCACGAGATCAGCCAGTGCGTCTTCGAATACGTGTATTTCTCGCGTCCGGATTCGCGGATCTACGGAGAGATGGTGGACAAGGTGCGTCGGCAGATCGGCAAACAACTGGCGCGCGAGGCGCCGGTCCCCTCCGTAAAAAAAGGAAACAAGCTCCCCATTGTCATCTCCGTGCCCGACTCGTCCAACACGAGTGCACTGGGGTATGTGAGCGAATGCCAAAAACTGGGTTTTTCGAGCAAATTCGAGATCGGCCTCATTCGCAACCACTATGTGGGACGCACGTTCATTGCCCCCGGACAGGACCGGCGGGAAATGCGGGTACGCTGCAAGTTCAACACGGTGGAGGGCGTACTCAAGGATCGCATTGTCGTCATCGTAGACGACTCCATCGTGCGCGGCACGACGGCCCGGTATATTGTCAATATGATCCGCGAGGCAGGCGCACGAGAAGTGCATTTCCGGGTGGCGGCGCCGCCTGTAATCAGCCCCTGCTACTACGGCATGGATTTTCCCAGCCACAGCGAATTGTTTGCGCACGAGTTCAGCTCCGACGAGGAGCGCGCGAAATGGCTCGGCGTCGATTCGCTGGCTTACCTGTCCGTGGAGGGATTGATGAAGGCCGTGCACAGCGCTAACCGGGGCGAGGCGAGCTACTGCAATGCTTGTTTTACAGGAAACTATCCGGTACCGGTGCACGCCCCGGTCGTCAAGGAAGAAAACGAGTGGTAACGAAGTACGTATTCCTGATGAATTGCACACCTTTTACCGGGTGATTGTACGCCGGAAACGTCCGGAATAATATTCCACATCGAATCTCTCGTCGATGTTCTCTTTTCTGCTCCGCCGCCCAACCCGGACGGTCGCCGTCGTGCTGGCGGTGAACGCCATCGTCCTGTGTGTATTTAGGATCGACGGAAGCGAGGTGGATTTCAACGAGAACATCCGTCCGATCCTGAACGAAAACTGCGTAACATGCCACGGCGGGGTGCGGCAGATCCTGGCGTAAGCAGCGCCGCCGACAAAACAGCTTTCGGGCCGATCGGCACAGACCAGGGAGCGAAGCGGGACAAACCAGGGAGCGAAGATTGCCGGATCGCACACCAGCGCAGACCCGGCGATTTCTCGGTCATCGAACCGGCATGCATATCGAAAACATTTCTCGCTGGAGACCGCCGCCGGAATGGCCCCGGATCACCGTGATCGATGCGCATACTGCGGGCGAACCGCTGCGCGTGATCGTCGACGGCTACCCTTCCCTCGAAGGCCATTCCATTCTGGCCCGAAGGCGTCATGCGCAACAACGCCTGGACCATCTTCGCCGGGCGCTTATGTGGGAACCCCGCGGTCATGCGGACATGTACGGATGCCTGCTTACGGAACCGGTCACGGAGGAAGCGGATCTTGGGGTCCTGTTTCTGCACAACGAAGGGTACAGCACCATGTGCGGCCACGGGATCATCGCCGTGACCAGGGTGGCGCTCGAAACAGGCCTGCTTCCCAAAACCGATTCCGTAACCTGCGTGCGCATCGACACCCCGGCGGGCCTGGTTACGGCTTTCGGGCATTGGAAAAACGGACAAGTACGGCGTGTCTCCTTCGAGAATGTGCCCTCTTATGTAGATAGTCTCGACCGGACGGTGGAGGTGCCGGGATTGGGTTCCGTACGCTACGATCTGGCTTTTGGCGGAGCATACTATGCTTTTGTCCAGGCGGAAGAGGTCGGTCTCGCCTGCGAGGCGCATCATACGCAGGAACTCATTGCAACGGGTATGGCGATCAAACGCGCCATTATGGATAGCTTCACCATTCGACATCCCTTCGAAGAAGACATGGGTTTCCTGTATGGGACGATTTTCATCGGTCCGGCCAAGCATGACGGCTCGCACAGCCGGAACGTGTGCATCTTTGCCGAAGGCGAGGTGGACCGTTCCCCCACAGGTACGGGAGTCAGCGCACGGGCCGCCATCCATCATGCCCGGGGAGAAATTGCGCCGGACGAACCACTCATCATCGAAAGCATCATCGGAAGCACGTTCACCGTGCGCGTCAAAGCCTCCACCACATTCGGTCCGCACGAGGCGATTATCCCGGAAGTGTCCGGAGAGGCCCATATCACCGGCCGCAGCACATTCTGTCTGGACCCCGACGATCCTTTGCGTCATGGCTTTTTGCTACGCTGACTAAACTGCGCCACGCATGCCCCGGATTCGTTTGTTGTCCCGCGAGGATGTCCGGCAAGCGCTGGATATGCCCACCGCTATTGCGCGCATGGGAGAAGCCTATGCCGCCTTGTCCGGCGGACGAGCCACGGTACCCGTACGCCAGAGCTTGCCCATCCCCGAAAACAAGGGGCAGGTCCTGATCATGCCGGCCTGGCTGCCGCACACCGGGGCGGTCAGTATTAAAATCGTATCGGCCTATCCGGAAAATCCGGATCGAAAGTTGCCCTTCATCCAGGCCCTTGTGATGGTGCTGGACGCTGCAGACGGCCGCCCTCTCGCCATGATGAATGGCGAATACCTTACGGCACTGCGGACCGGAGCCGGGGCGGGACTGGCGACGGATTTGCTCGCGAGAAAGAACGCCGAGGTGGCCGCCATTTTCGGCCCCGGCGTGCAGGGGCGGACGCAACTGGAAGCCGTATGCGCAGTGCGCGACATTCGATGTACGTACGTTTTCGGGAGGACCCTCGAAAAAACCGAGGCGTTCGCCTACGAAATGACGGCGCTGCTGAACCATGAGGTACTCCCGGCGACAGGGCCGGAACAACTACGCGAGGCGGATATCGTATGCACCGCCACCTCGTCGCGCATTCCGGTTTTTGGGCACGCGGATGTGGCCCCCGGCACGCACATCAACGGCGTGGGTTCTTTTCGCCCCGACATGGCCGAAATTCCTGTGGAGACGATACAGGCGGCAAAAGTGGTCGTGGATCAGCGCACAGCCTGTCTGGCCGAAGCAGGGGACATCATACAGCCCCTGAATCGGAAACTCATCGACGAAAACCACATCTACGGCGAGATAGGCGAGATCGTCTCAGGGGATGTGGCGGGGCGAACCTCGCCGGACGAAATCACCTTGTTCAAATCGGTGGGGAATGCCGCGCAGGACCTGGCGGCAGCCGCGCATATAGTCAAGGAGGCGGAGAAGCGCGGTTTGGGAGTGGAGGTGGAGTTGTAGGGGGATGGTTGAAGTGCGCCATTCCACCCCCCTGCCTATATTGGCGGCGTAACGCCCTGCAAATCGAACCCGATGAACGGTACCCGGACCATGCCTTCGTTTCAGTTTCTGCGCTTCCGCATGGGAAGGCGCCTCTTCGCAGCGGCGCTGGCTGCGACACTCCTGTGGATCGCCGGATGTACGCGCCCGTCCGTGCCGATCACTCCTGTCGAAGAGTCCGCCACGCCGGTCGAAGCACGGCGCGGCATGGTCGTTTCCGCGAAGATCGAGGCTTCCGAGGCCGGCGTCGAAGTGCTCCGGCAAGGCGGCAATGCGGTGGATGCAGCGGTGGCTACCGGGTTTGCGCTGGCGGTTACGTACCCTCCGGCGGGGAACCTCGGCGGCGGCGGCTTCATGGTGATCCGTTTCGCGGATAGCTACAAGAACGGGGGGCCAGGGAGCGAAGCGGGACATGGCCGGAGCGAAGCGGGACATGGCCGGAGCGAAGCGGGACATGGCCGGAGTGAAACGGGACAAACAGGGAGCGGAGCTGGACAAACAGGGGATGAAACGAAACAATCCCCCGCCCCGACAGTCACCACCATCGACTACCGCGAAAAGGCGCCTGCTGCGGCCCATCGGGACATGTATCTCGACGAGGAGGGACAGGCCATGCCCCAACTCAGTCGGCTGGGATACCTTGCCTCTGGCGTGCCGGGTTCTCCGGCGGGACTGGTCATGGCGCACGAGCAATATGGCCGTCTCCCTCTGTCGGAGGTGATGGCTCCGGCGATTCGCCTTGCGGAGGAAGGATTCCTGTTGAGCCGGCGGGATGCGGCGGGACTGAATGCGCAGCGCGACGCTTTTACGCAGTTCGAAAGCACCGCGAAGTATTTCACGAAATCCGCCCCCGATGAACGCTATGAAGCGGGAGAACGCTTTGTGCAACAGGACCTTGCGGAGGTTCTCCGGCGAATCCGGGACCGGGGCCGGGCCGGATTCTACGAAGGCGAGACCGCCGAACTGATCGCCGCAGAGATGGCGCGCGGCGGCGGATGGATCACGATGGAAGACCTTGCCGTCTACGAGGCCGTGGAGCGCGCCCCGCTTTCGGGCACGTACCGGGGCTACCGGTTCTTCGCCATGGCGCCCCCGTCTTCCGGAGGCGTGGCTCTGGCGCAATTACTCAATGCCGTAGAGCCGTACGACATAGCAAGCATGGGCCATCATACGGCATCCGCGGCCCACCTGATGGGCGAGGCAATGCGCCGTGCCTACGCCGACCGGGCGCAGTGGCTGGGCGATCCCGATTATTTCGAGGTTCCGATAGCCGCCCTCATCCGGAAGGAATACATGCGGCAGCGCATGGCGGGGTTCGACCCCAACCGGGCGGATTCAAGTGCAGCTGTGGCGTATGGAGACCCGCTTGCCTTCGAATCGTCCGAAACCACGCATTATTCCGTGGTAGACGCGGACGGACAGGCCGTCAGTGTAACCACCACGATCAACGGCAGCTACGGATCGAAGGTGGTGGTGGACGGCGCCGGCTTCTTCATGAACAACGAAATGGACGATTTCTCCGCCAAGCCGGGAGCACCCAACATGTTCGGGCTGCTGGGCTCGGAGGCCAACGCTATCGAACCGGGCAAGCGCATGTTATCGTCCATGACGCCCACTATCGTGGAGGACCCATCCGGAGAACTATTCATGGTGATCGGATCGCCGGGAGGAGGGCGCATCATCACGACGGTATTCGAGGTGATGCTGAACGTGATCGACCACGGAATGAACATCCAGGAGGCGGTAGAGGCCCCCCGGATTCACCACCAGTGGTTGCCGGATGTGTTGTTCTACGAGGCGCAGGCGCTTTCCGAAGACGCCCGGGAAGGCCTGGAGCGCCGGGGCTGGACCCTGAATAACAACGGCGCCTGGGGACGAGCGGACGGCATCGTGGTGCGCCGGGACGCGGAAGGCGTGTTGTATCGGGGCGGGGCCGATCCGAGAGGAGACGATGCGGCGGCGGGATATTGAGGTGCGGCGAGGAACAGGCGTATCCGCTGAACCACACGCATGTTCGTCAATCCCCATCACCTTGGAAATTAGGAAATTTTTGGTTTTATTACGGATTATTCTTATTATATAGTCGGATTATCCGTAATAATTATATGCTGCAATCACAACGACTTGAAGAGGTCCTGCACGCCGCGGGCGATTTGCTGGAATCTGAAGGCTTGAGCGCCAGCGTGGTCGTGGTTGGGGGAGCCGCGTTAAACATGCTGGGGTTCGTTACCCGGACTACCGATGACATTGATGTGATCGCACAGGCAAAGGAACAAGGTCATGGAAAAGAACCAAAACTATTGCCGCCCGAGCCCTTGCCGGAAGCTTTGCAACGCACCATTCTGCGGGTTGCCCGCGACTTTGGCCTTCCAAAAACCTGGATGAATACAGAGATCGGCGCGCAGTGGCGACAGGGGCTGCCCCCGTGGCTGAACAACGATCTGGTATGGCGCCGGTATGGAGGTCTGAAAACAGGTCTGGCGGGGCGGCGAACACTCATTGCCCTGAAACTTTTCGCAGCTACAGACCAGGGACCGCGTAGTGTGCATTATCAGGACCTGATTACCCTCTCGCCTACGGAAGAGGAACTTGACAGCGCCGGCGCCTGGGTAGCTACGCAGGACGCATCCGAAGCATTCGCCTCAATGCTTGATCAGGTAATGAATCATGTCAAACGAGATACTCGAACAGACCGGTAATCTGGCGCGTCAGGCGACGACCCATGTAGTATGGATGCAGTGGCGAAGCCTTGGAGCCGGTACGCTCACGGGGGGCGGGAGCACCGCCCGATCTGTAATTGACCCGGAGGCCCTTGTGCTGGCCTCGCTCGCTATGCTCGACGAGGAGCGTCGTCTTGCCGATATACTGGCTTGGTGGGTGCGTGTCGGAGCTAGACTTCTCAGCGTACAGCGCATGAAGGTAGTGGCCAGAATATATCCGGCGGAGATAAAGGGATATCCGGGACAGTTTGCGCAATCCGCCGTCGCGGCGAAAGACGCCCGCTGGAAACGGTATGCGGCCGGAGAACCGCTGGAGACGCGCAAACGGACTGACAAAGAAGCAATGGCGCCAGATCTTTCCTTACCCCCGGCGCTATTGCTACGTTTGCGGGCCGGTCTCGGCGTGAGCGCCAAGCCGGATATGCTCGCCTTTCTCCTAAGTATTGGCGAACGCGCTGCAACGGTTCAGGAGATTACGCGCGCGACAGGCTACTCGGGCGTAACCATTCGCGATGCCGTGCGGGACCTGACGCTGGCGAGATTTATCGGGAAGACAGAAGAACATCCGCTGCGCTATTATGCCCGGCGCGCGCAATGGACAACACTACTTGATTCCGGCCTTTCGGGAAAACCGTCAGACAGGCTGCACTGGGGCTTCTGGAAGACCGCATTCGCATTCCTGACCCATGTGAATGAACTGGCGCGCTCTTGCGTTGCGGAATCCGCCAGCGAGTATGTGCAGAGTTCTCGGGCGCGAGATGTTTTTCTGCGTCACCGAAGCGTGTTCATCGACAAGAAAATTGACGCGCCCGACCCGGCGAATTATCCGGGCGCCGCCTACCTTACAGGATTTCACTGCGCCGTACAGGTCTTCGCGGACTTTGTAGAAAAGAACCTGTAGGAACACCCGACCATCCCCATCACCTCAAAAACCAGGGCAGTACCCGATAATCCCTCAGGGCGAAGCACTCGCCCCCGCCGTACACCAGCACGCCGCCACGAACGATTCGAAAATGGCCCCGCGCAACGGATGTCGCTCCAGTGTGGCGCCGTCGCGAATACCGAGCAGGTAACAAATGAGGCGTCATGTCAATTTCAATATTTAATAATGATATTGACAATAATCATTGGATTATATCCCCTTAGGCAATGCCCCGACCGGTCGCTTGGCCCGGGCGGCCGAATATCGTTCTGAAACGCTCACAAGGTTACCCCCTGCGCCCGCTCACCGAAAAAGCACCATCTGGCCGGTTTGGGTGGAAGATCCTGCGGACAGGCGGTAAAAATACACCCCGTTCGGCAATCCCTTCGCCTCGAAGCTCGCTTCGTACAGGCCCGCCGGCTGCGTCAATGAAACCAGCACCTCCACCTGACGACCCGATGCATCGTAGACCGCCAGTTCGACGGGGTAAGGGGACTGTAATTCATATCCAATGCGCGTCGTGGCCTGAAATGGATTAGGATAGGCCCCCGTTAACGAGAAACGCTCCGGCACTTCTACCTCGTCTTCGACGCCGATCCCGAACGAACTGGCTGAGAAGACCGTTCGGTCGCCGCTGACCGGATCGATCCGCATCAAATCCGCCGCCACCGCATCAAATATTGCACCGTCGTAATGATTCGCCACCACCAGACTGCTATCGGCCTCTATCGCAAGAGCGGCGAGCGCCCAAAGAATCGGCCCGATGCCCGTCGTGTCATTCGATACGATCACGCGATCGCCGCTGACCGGGTCAATCCGTACCACCGCCGACACCCCTCTGCGAAACAAATGTTGCTCATCTGTCACCACCAGACTGCCATCGGCTTCTATCGCAACAGCGGCGGGCGACAAAAAAACCGGCCCGCTGCCGGTAGTTTCATCCGATACGATCATGCGGTTGCCAGTGACCGGGTCAATCCGCATGACTGCTTTTCGGCTCCTGTCCAACACCACTATACTGTTATCGGCGTCTACTGCAAGGGCAAAAGAAGATATAAGATTTGGCCCGCTGCCGGTAGTATGACCCGATATGATCGTGCGCTCGCCAGTGACCGGGTCAACCCTTTTCAACACGCGCTTCTCTACTACCACCAGACTCCCGTCGGCCTCTATCGCAAGACCACGAGGTGACGAAAAAACCGGCCCACCGCCAGTGGTATCATCCGATACGATGGTGCGGTCGCCAGTGACCGGGTCAATCCGGACCACTGCTTTTCGCCACAAATCCAGCGCCACTATGCTGCTGTCGGCCTCTACCACAAGGTCGCCGGGATACCGAAGATCCGGGCCGCTTCCGGTGGTGTCATCCGATACGATCATGCGGTCGCCGCTGACCGGATCGATCCGAAATATCGACGACCAGCGTCCCCACCGGGGAGAAGCTCCTATCACAAAACTCCCGTCGGCCTCTATCACAAGGCTTTTGGGATGCGCAAAGTCCGGCCCCATGCCAAGGTTATCCCAAAAGATCTGCCCAAAGAGCGGCGTCGAAAGAAAAGCCCCAGGGAAGAACAAAACCGTACAGGTTAAGCACACAAGGGCGGCATGCCTTGAACATAGAGCCCTTTTTGCCTTTGCAAGCCAGTAGATCATGTTTCGTCCCCCCATTGTACGTGAAACCGCCGATAATCCCTGGTCCCGACGCCGGGTTTCGGGATGCAGGTATACGGGTAATAAATAGCAACGCCCCCGGGAAGTCAATGGACGAACGAAACAATGGGTATGAGAGATCATGCTTGACAACCCATCCCCGACCGCGTACTCTACGTACGGATACGCTGAGAAAAATCGCTTCGCTCGGAATATCCTTACAAAGCCGCCCGCCAGCTCGACATACCCCGACGCGCCAATTACATTAAACCAGTACATTACAGCAGCACCACCCGAATTTTGCGAACCCTTTGCAACCGGAACGCTACGATGAAAAGAAAAGCATTGCTAATTCTGACCCTTGGGGCGATACTTTTCCTTGCGCACCCTGCGCATGCGCAGCTCATCGGAGACCGCATGCGGATAAAAACTGAAGATGGAGAGAAATTCACCGGGCAACTGAAGGGGTACAATGCCGATTCTTTGATACTCCTTACAAAATCGACAGAAATAAGCATAGCGTATACCGATATGACGCGGCTGAAAAGGAGTCTGGGAGGGCGCTCGCGTTATAAGCGACGCGTACTGATCGGCTTAGGCGCTGGTGTGGTTGCGGGGGGGCTTGTCGCAGCAAGTAGCGTCACGGGAACCTTCGACCAATTCGCAACAGTGGCCGGGATAGGTCTTTTTGGAGGGACGGGCGGCTTGGTCAACGCGGTGATCAGGCGGGAGCACTGGGAACGTCTGGATATTCCCGGTCAGAGCGCCGCGCCTGTTACGCCGGTTATTGGCGTCCAACCGCCCGATCTTTCGGCCCTGGAAAATCGCATGCGAATAACGACCGAAAACGGAGAGAAGCTTACCGGGCAACTGAAGAGGTACGATACCGATTCCCTGACCATCCTTACAGACTTTACAGAACAAAGCATAGCGTATGCCGACATGGCGCGGCTGCAAAAAAGCCTGGGAATCCGCTCGTATTATAGAGACGGCGCCAGGATAGGTTTGACAGTGGGCGTGGGAGGCAGCATAGCCGTAGGAGCCATCCTGCGCGATCCTTGGGCGGCACTGGTTGGGATAGGTCTTTTCACACCTATGACCAGCGTAGGGGGTATGGTTATAGGTAGATTAATCATGCGAGAGAGGTGGGAACGTGTGGATATTTCCGACCAGGGCGCGATATCTGTTATGCCGGATATTCCCGATCAGGATATCGCATCCGTTAGGGCGGGCATTGACGACTACCCGGACAATCGTTCGGCGCTGGAGATCCGCCTGCGGATCACGACCGAAAACGGAGAAAAACTCATCGGGCGACAGAAGGGATACGATGCCTATTTCCTGACCATCCTTACAGACTCGACAGAAATAAGCATAGCGTATGCCGATATGGCCAGGCTACAAAGGAGTCTGGGGGTCCGCTCGCATTTTATAAAAGGTACTTTGATCGGTTTAGGCGCCGGCATGTTTTTGGGGGCTCATGCAGCAAGTAACATCGAGCAATCGACGGAAGCCGGTGTCGTCGAGGCTTTCGCAGCGATAGGAAGCTTTTTGCTTGGAACCGGAGGAGGCACCTTATTGGGCGCAATAGTCGGCGCATCAATCCGGACAGAAAGATGGGAACGTGTGGATATTCCCGGTCAGAGCGCCGCGTCGGGCATGTCCATTACGCCAACGATCAGGATCCACCCGGGCGGTAGTCTGGCCCTGGGGGCCCGGATATCGTTCTGAGCCGAAACCCCAATCCCCTACTGTTCCGCCAAGATCCAGTCGATGAAGCAAACCGGAAAGGGTCTGCCCGGTTCGTCCGCCGCAAACACAAAATACAGGTCGGTCATGCCGCTGGCTGCCTCAAGCCTCACTTCATAGGTCTGCAGGCTGGTTTCGTTCGGTATCGGTACTTCGAACGTGCCGAGAAGCTCCCCGTCCACGCCGCCGACGCGCAGGCCCAGCCGCCCTCCCGTGGTTACCCCGGCCATGGTTCCGATCTGCGCGGTAAACGACCGGATACCGGTAAGATCGATGTCCCGGAAAACGAAGTACGCCCCGTCATTCCCTGCCAGGACATCTCCTGTGGCGCCCTCCCCGGACGCCTCCTCCGGTATGGGAAACGCCATAACCTCTTCGCCCTCGTCATAGTCTTCCGCCTGCAACTTCGGATGCCGCAGGGTTACGACACTCCGACCGGGCGGATTCCAGCGCAGCCGTGTCGTACGGGGACCCGCTTGCCTTCGAATCGTCCGAAACCACGCATTATTCCGTAGTGGACGCGGACGGGCAGGCCGTCAGCGTAACCACCACGATCAACGGCAGCTACGGATCGAAGGTGGTGGTGGACGGCGCCGGCTTCTTCATGAACAACGAAATGGACGATTTCTCCGCCAAGCTGGGAGCACCCAACATGTTCGGGCTGCTGGGCTCGGAGGCCAACGCTATCGAGCCGGGCAAGCGCATGTTATCGTCCATGACGCCCACCATCGTGGAGGATCCCTCCGGAGAACTATTCATGGTGATCGGATCGCCTGGGGGAGGGCGCATCATCACGACGGTATTCGAGGTGATGCTGAACGTGATCGACCACGGAATGAACATCCAGGAGGCGGTAGCGGCCCCCCGGATTCACCACCAGTGGCTTCCGGATGTGTTGTTCTACGAAGCGCAGGCGCTTTCCGAAGACGCCCGGCGCGGGCTGGAGCGCCGGGGCTGGACCCTGGATAACAACGGCGCCTGGGGACGAGCGGACGGCATTGTGGTGCGCCGGGACACGGAAGGCGTGTTGTATCGGGGCGGGGCCGATCCGAGAGGAGACGATGCGGCGGCAGGGTATTGAGGCTCGGCACGGAAGCCCCTGCGCGTGGCGGTACGGGCAGTAAAACGGACCGCTACAGGGTTAGTGGTTAGCGTTGTTTACTACGGATTATTCTTGCTTTATGATCGGATTATCCGGAAAAAGTTGATAATCGATCATGTCAATTCCAATATTAAATCATGATATTGACATAAGCATTGTGTTATATCTCGTCAGGCAATGCATAGAAGGTCCTTGAAAAAATGACCATGCGCTGCTCACTGCAGGCCACCACGCCTGCATTGACGACGTCAGCACTGCTGCCTGACACCCCCGCGGCTTGACAAGCACACCCCGACAACGTATCCTGCTAACACAAGCCACATCATCAGGACGACATACCCCGACGCGCCAGTGCACGTATAAAACGATCCGGATTTTACGAACCCTTTCCAACCGGAGCACAACGATGCAAAGAAACGCCTGGCTAACCCTGACCCTTGGAGCGATACTTTTCCTTGCGCACCCTGCGCATGCGCAGTTCATCGGAGACCGCATGCGGATAAAAACTGAAGATGGAGAGAAATTCACCGGGCAACTGAAGGGGTACAATGCCGATTCTTTGATACTTCTTACAAACTCGACAGAATTAAGCATAGCGTATGCCGATATGGCGCGGCTGAAAAGGAGCCTGGGGGGACGCTCGCGTTATACGAAACGCATCCTGATCGGCCTGAGCGCTGGTGTGGTTGCGGGGGGGCTTGTCGCAGCAAGTAGCGTCACGGGAACCTTCGACCAATTCGCAACAGTGGCCGGGATAGGTCTTTTTGGAGGGACGGGCGGCTTGGTCAACGCGGTGATCAGGCGAGAGCACTGGGAACGTCTGGATATTCCCGGTCAGAGCGCCGCGCCTGTTACGCCGGTTATTGGCGTCCAACCGCCCGATCTTTCGGCCCTGGAAAATCGCATGCGAATAACGACCGAAAACGGAGAGAAGCTTACCGGGCAACTGAAGAGGTACGATACCGATTCCCTGACCATCCTTACAGACTTTACAGAACAAAGCATAGCGTATGCCGACATGGCGCGGCTGCAAAAAAGTCTGGGGATTCGCTCGTATTCCAGAGACGGCGCGAAGATGGGTTTGTTAGTGGGTGCGGGTGGCAGCATAGCCGCCGCGGCCATCCTGCGCGAGCCCGGGGTGCTGCTGGGGACGATAGTTATCGCCCCGCCGCTCGGCCTGGGCGGCATGATTTCAGGCGCGGCGATCCGGCGGGAGCGATGGGAGCGTCTGGACATTCCCCGTCAGGGCGCCGCGCCTGTTGTACCGGATCTTCCCGATCGGAAGGCCTCGGCTATCAGGCCGGATATCGGCGTCCAACCGCCCGGTCTTTCGGCCCTGGAAAACCGCATGCGGATAACGACTGAAAACGGGGAAGAGCTCATCGGGAGAATGAAGGAATACGATGCCGTTTCCCTGACCATCCTTACAGATTCGACAGAACAAAGTATAGCGTATGCCGATATGGTGCGGCTGCAAAGGAGTTTGGGCACCCGCTCGCGTTTTTTGAAAGGCACCGCGATCGGCTTTGGCACGGGCACGGTTGCGGGATTTTTCGCAGCAAGTAGAATCGAGTATCCAGAGGACGATGCCGGCCTTGTCGCTGCTTCCTTAGCGATAGCGATACTTGCGCTTGGAACCGTAGGAGGCACCTTAGTGGGCGCACTGGTCGGCGCATCAATCCGGACAGAAAGATGGGAACGTGTGGATATTCCCGGTCAGAGCGCTGCGGCGGGCATGTCCATTACGCCAACGATCAGGATCCACCCGGGCGGTAGTCTGGCCCTGGGGGCCCGGATATCGTTCTGAGCCGAAACCCCAATCCCCTACTTTTCCGCCAAGATCCAGTCGATGAAGCAAACCGGAAAGGGTCTGCCCGGTTCGTCCGCCGAAAACACAAAATACAGGTCGGTCACACCGCTGGCTGCCTCAAGCATCACTTCATAGGTCTGCAGGCTGGTTTCGTTCGGTATCGGTACTTCGAACGTGCCGAGCATCTCTCCGTCCACGCCGCCAGCGCGCAGGTCCAGCCGCCCTCCGGTGGTTACCCCGGCCATGGTCCCGATCTGCGCGGTAAACGACCGGATACCGGTAAGATCGATGTCCCGGAAAACGAAGTACGCCCCGTCATTCCCTGCCAGGACATCTCCTGTGGCGCCCTCCCCGGACGCCTCCTCCGGTATGGGAAACGCCATAACCTCTTCGCCCTCGTCATAGTCTTCCGCCTGCAACTTCGGATGCCGCAGCGTTACGACACTCCGACCGGTGAGGGGGGGCATACCCGACGCCCCCTGATCGGTGTACGAGGCCGCCAGGAAGTAGCGTCCTTCTTCTTCGTCCGCACTGTGCTTGTCGGTGACATACGTGCCCTGCAACGGCAGCGTCGCTCCCTGTACGGCTACGCTCTCCAGACCAAGAATGAAGTCCGCCATGCGGTTCGCTTCCTCGGCGGAAACCTGCGGCTGCGGCGCCATCGCCCGATCTCCCCAGACGCCCATGCCGCCGTTAAGGATTTTATCCGTGAGATATTCGCGCGACGCATCGTTGTCCGGATACTTTTGGGCAATGGCCGCAAAGGACGGCCCTATGGATACATCCGCCTGGAGATGGCACGCCCCGCAGGTATGCCGTTCGACGAGGGCCGGTCCGATAAGCCCCGAAGCGCGCTCCAGCGCTGCCTGGTGACCCTGGGCCTGAACCGTCAGATCGCTACCCTGCGGCAGGTAATCGATGGTAAAGGCGACCTGCTCGGCGGCAATATCGCCATCTTCCGGGTCGGTCACGACCACGTCGTACTCAATGACCCTGCCGTCCCGGAAAAACGTGCGGTTGCCGGAGAGTTCGAGGCGAACCTCCGGTATGTCGTTGCCCACGAGAATGTCGATGGTTTCCGTGCCTGTTAAGCCCTCGCTATCGGTCGCCGTGAGCGTTACCGGGTAGGTCCCCGGCACCTCAAACGAGTAGACGGCCTCCTCGCCGGATATTTCGTCCCCATCCCCCTCGCGGCGCCAGGACCAGGTCACGGGATCGCCGTCCGGATCGAACGAATCGGCCGCGGAAAGCGTCACGGTCAGCGGGGCTGCGCCGATAGGACGATCCGCCGATATACGCGCAATGGGGCCGCGGTTGTTGACCGCATACTCGATGCGGAACAGCCGGGCGTCCGGATTATGCCCGTACCAGGTCTGGCCGTATTCGAGCATATAGAGCGCCCCGTCGGGGCCGAAGAGCATATCCATCGGGCGGCTGAACTCGGTCGTCGGCATGAACCGCTCCATGTCCGCATAGTCTCCGTCCTCGTTCATCGTGACGACATTGATCCAGTTCCGCATCCAGTCGTAGATAAACAGCTTCCCGTCGTAATAGCGCGGGAATTTGCGATCGGAATCGGCATAATCGTCATAATAATAGACCGGGCCCGCCATGGCGTTGCGTCCCCCGTCTCCCACAACCGGAAATTCTTCGGACGCTTCGTAAGGATACCAGATAAAGGCCGGTTGCGCCGGCGGAAGGATCTCCGATCCCGTGTTATTGGGAGAGTCGTTCACGGGAGCGGCCGGATCGAAAGGCGCTCCCCCAACTTCCGCCTGGAAATCGTAATCGTGATAGGCCTTGTTATTTCCGACGAAATGCGGCCAGCCGAAGTTACCCGCCTGCCGCGCCTGATTCACTTCGTCATGCCCCATGGCGCCTCTCTCGGCGGATGGTCCCCCCGCGTCAGGTCCAACCTCTCCCCAGTACAGATAACCTGTCCGGTGGTCAATGGAGATACGGAAGGGATTTCTGTTTCCCATTACGTAGATCTCGGGCCGCCCCTTCGTTGGATCGTCCGCGAAGAGATTGCCTTCCGGAATGCGGTAGGATCCGTCGTCTTCCGGAGTAATCCGCAATATCTTCCCGCGCAGGTCCATGGTATTGGCGGAGGATCCCTGTGCGTCCCAGGCCTTGCGGCCCTCGCGTTCGTCAATCGGGGCAGCGCCAGCTGAAGCAAACGGATTGGTATTGTCCCCTATGGACACGAACAGGTTGCCTTCGGGACCGAATTCCAGAGAACCGCCTACGTGGCAGCACTCGTCGCGCTGAACGGGAATTTCCAACAGGACCCGCTCGGACTCCATATGGAGTTGAGAATCTTCAAGCACGAAACGGGCCACCCGTATCACCGTCTCGTCCGGCGCGGAATACGCAAAATAGACCCAACGATTGTCTGCGTACTCGGGATCGAGGGCTACGCCGAGCAGCCCTTCTTCAAACTCTATGAAAACATCCAGTTCGGCGATCGTCTCGGTCTGGCCCGTCTCCGGATCATATATCTTTACGGCGCCGCGCCGCTCGACGAACAGGATGCGCCCATCGTCGAGCAGCTCCAGTTCCATGGGTTCGTAGAGCACTTCGTCGAGTACGACCTTCGTGAACCGTTCCGGGGCCGGCGGCTCGGACGAGTCGCGGTTGCCGGAATCGGCGCATCCTGCGAGAAAAACGATCCCTGCCAGCGCCAATAATGTTGTCCTGTTACGCATTACGCCAAAACCGGGATTTTTGTGAAATGAGTAGAAATGGTAGAGAAAAGGTATAAAAAAGGTTCGGAAATGGTATAGAAATAGCGCATAAAGGCCGAACAGCGCTTTATGCGCGCCGTTGTGCGGTTCGTATGCCGCCTTGGTGCAGCGACTTGCGCACATAAGAATACGCACCGGATACCTGCCGGTCAAGCATGCGCCCTGCCCCGACCCGTGCTATTAAGCGGTCCATGCAGTAGATTCGTTGATCCCCGGAACACACTCGGCGCCGCCATGCTTCTTGCCCCCATCGACTGGATTCTCATCGCAGGGTATTTCGCCCTCTCGTTCGGAATCGCCGTGTATTATTTCCGGCGGGCCGGGCGGAACACTTCCGAATTCTTCCTGTCGGGACAAAATATGCCCTGGTGGCTGGCCGGCACCTCCATGGTGGCCACCACCTTCGCAGCGGATACCCCTTTGGCCGTCACCGAACTCGTAGCCCAGAACGGTATCGCCGGGAACTGGCTCTGGTGGAATTTCGCCTTCGGCGGCATCCTGACCGTTTTCTTCTTCGCCCGCCTGTGGCGGCGCAGCGGCGTGCTCACGGACGTGGAATTCGTCGAGATGCGCTACGACGGCAAGGCCGCCGCCGTGCTGCGCGGCGTCAAGGCCATCTACTTCGGCCTCGTGCTCAACGGCATCATCATCGGGTGGGTGGCGCTGGCCATGGAAACCGTCATCGACATCCTGTTTCCCGGCCTGACCGTGTTCGGACAGGAATCCTTTCAGATTCTCGGCGCGGAGATCGGGGCGCCGCTCGTCGTGGTGGTCCTGCTCATGCTGCTGGTGGGCGTATACTCGCTGCTTTCCGGTCTGTGGGGCGTCGTCGTGACCGATGCGTTCCAGTTCGTCATCGCCATCGTGGGCAGCATCATTCTCGCCGCATTCGTGCTGGACATGCCCGAAGTGGGCGGCATGACCGGCCTGATGGCCGCCCTGCCGGAATCGACCTTCCGCATGCTTCCCACCCTTGGAAACGCCGCCGAGGGCGGGGCCGTGCTGGCGCTTACCGCCGTGAGTTTCTTCGCCTATGTCGGGGTGCAGTGGTGGTCGAGCTGGTATCCGGGGGCCGAGCCCGGAGGCGGGGGCTACATCGCCCAGCGCATGATGAGCGCAAAAGACGAGAGGCATTCCCTGCTGGCCACGCTCTGGTTTACCGTCGCGCACTACTGCCTGCGCCCGTGGCCCTGGATTATCGTGGCTCTTGCCGCCCTGGTGCTGTATCCGGGCCTGGAGGACCCGCGCGAAGGGTTCGTGCTGGCCATGCGGGACGTGTTGCCGCCGGGTTTGCTCGGTCTCATGATCGCCGCTTTTCTGGCCGCCTTCATGAGCACGCTCTCCACGCAACTGAACTGGGGCGCGTCGTATCTCGTGAACGACTTCTGGAGACGGTTCGTGAAACCGAACGCCGACGAAAAGCATTACGTGCTCGTGTCCCGCGTGCTGACGTTCGTCCTGGCCGGCGCGTCCGTCTTCATCACGGCGAACCTCGGTTCCGTGAGCGAAGCCTGGGGGTTGCTCCTGACCGCTTCCGCCGGACTCGGGCTCGTCCTGATTCTGCGCTGGTACTGGTGGCGGGTCAATGCATGGAGCGAACTGGCCGCTACGCTGTCGCCCGTTCTGCTGCTCGCGCTTGCCCTGATCTTCGGAGCATTCGGCGTCGAGATACCCGGCCTGCGAGCCGAGTTTCCCGATAATCTTTTCGCCGTCACCGCATTCACCACGGCGGTATGGGTCACGGCCACGTTCCTCACCCAGCCCACGCGAAACGAAGTGCTGGACCGTTTCTACCAAAGGATTCACCCCGGAGGCCCCGGGTGGAAGCCCGTTGCCGAACGTAATCCGGACATACGCCAGGACACGGGCATGGCCCGGCTCGCAGGAGATTGCGTGGCCGGGATCGTCCTGGTCTACAGCGCCCTGTTCGGGGTGGGACACCTGCTGATGGGCCACACCGGATGGATGCTGCTTTGTTTGTGCGGAATCGTTGCCGCCGGCGCCTTTCTATGGAGAAGCCTCAGCCGCCTCGACTCGTCCGCTGCCCCCGCACAAGACGCCTGATCGTTTCGTTCATTCCGTCGCCCGGCCATGCGCCTGCTTGTCATCGTCAATGTGTTCGAACCGGATCTCGGGGGCGGCGTGCTCTTCAGCGACCTGTGCTACGGGCTGGCCGAGCGCGGTTTCGAGGTGACCGTGCGGTGCGCCTCGTCCTACTATCCCGAATGGCGCGACAAATCGGGGGAGAACGGCTTGCGCATCCGGTCCGAAACGCGGCGCGGCGTACGCATCGAGCGGTTCGGCCTGTACATTCCCCGGAACCCGCAAGCACTGCACGAACGGCTTATTTACGAAGGCTCCTTTTGCGCCTCGCTCATGCGGCGCCTTCCCCGGCGCAGCGACTACGACGCCATGATGGTCTTCTGTCCCTTGCTGGGTGCGGTGGCCTACGCCGCCGCATGCCGCCGAAAAACCGGCCTGCCCCTGTGGCTGAACGTCCAGGATCTGCCTGCCGAAGCCGCGCAGGCCGGAGGTATCGGACAAGGGGGCTGGATGGTTCGCGTACAGAATGCGCTTTTCAACGAGGCCGACGTGTGGAGCACGATTTCCCCGACCATGGTCGAGCGGCTGGAACATCGGCGGCGACGCGATCAACCTCTCCTCTACCTGCCGAACTGGTTGCACGAATCGCTGGCCACACACCTGGACGCAGCGCCGAAAACGCAAGGCCCCGGCTCCCCCGTGCGGCTCCTGTACTCAGGGAATCTGGGCACGAAACAGAATCTGCTCGAGCTGTGCCGCATCCTGCGCCGCAGCGACGCCCCGTTCGCGTTTCGGATACAGGCAGAGGGCAGCGGCGCCGGCGCGCTACGGAACTGGGCGGAGGAGACGGGCGACGAACGGTTCGACGTGCGGGGTTTGTCGGACGAAGAGAAGCTGGCCCGGGCGCTCCACGAAGCGGATTTTTGGGTTATTCCGGAAAGATCGGACGCCGGAGGTTCTTTTCTCCCTTCCAAACTGATTCCGGCGCTCGCGGCGGGGACGCCGGTCCTCGCCGTTTGCGACGCGGATAGCCCGCTGGGGACGGAAATGACGGCGCAGCGGCCCGGGCCGCTGTTTACATGGCCGGAAGCGGAAAACCTGCCGGCTCTGCTCGCCTCCGTGAACGGGAACGAGTATGCTGCGTGGAAGACGAACGCCGCAAAGCGGGCCGCGTTTTACGACCGCGAGCGAGTCCTGGACCGGTATGCAGAGGAGCTCCGGCGCCTGGGCGGACGATGAGCTTTGCGGACTTAATCAGAGTATACCCGGGCGGAACGATATGCCGCAACGCGCATACTTGTTTGGTTATGAGTGAACTGATTGTCGTAGGAGATCGCGTCCTCATCGCTCCTGAAGAGGGTGAAACGCAAACGGAAGCCGGGCTGGTGCTTCCGGCGTCTGTGGCCGAACGCCAGGATGTGCGGATGGGCAAAGTCGAGCAGGTCGGCCCGGGCTATGTGATGCCCAATCCCGATTATACGGGAGAGCCCTGGACCGCAGACCGCGATTCGGTGCGCTACCTGCCCTTGCAGGCGCAACCGGGCGATCACGCCTTCTTTCTCAAGAAGGAAGCGGTCGAGATCAAGTTCAACGGGCGGGATTATCTCATCATCCCCCACTCCGCCATTCTCGCGCTGGTGCGCCGGCAATCCGAAGACCTTGCCGGAGATATCGAGCAGATGGATATCGAAGATCTGCTGCGGTAGGCGCCCCCTCACACCCCGCACCAATAGACCTCGATTCCCATTTCCGCGAACGCCGCCGTCTTGGCGGCAAGCGCCCGGTCAGCGTCTTCCGCCGAAGGCGCGTACGCTACCTGGATATGGTTCGATTTGTGGCGCGCCATCATCCGATCGCGCGTCACCCCGTGGAGCACGGCGTGCATGATGGGCCATTGCGAAGTCGTAGCCTGCCACCGGCGCTCCGTTTCCTCCTCCGGCAAGGCCACGACGGTCGCCCGTCCCAGATCGGCCTTGAGCCGGTCGTCTTCGACGAAAAGACGGCTCCATACAATCTCGCCGGGTTTGCCGACCCCTTTTACCGTACCTCCCCCCAGCCGGAAGTACATGGGCGGCTGGCGCTTGCTCGACGCGCCCGCATATCCCCCGGCGAAATGCTTCGGCGGCGCGGCGCCGGAAATCTCGAACACCCACACATACCGATCGCCGTACGGATCGCCCCACCGGATGTCGTGCAGGGTCGTTTCGGGGTCGTAGCCGAGGGCATTCCATACGCGGTGCGTCACAAGCGCATCCACGCCTGCGCATTCGTCCACTTCGTTGAAATGCGGCAGGGCGCGGCCTGCAAAGAGTTCGCGGCTTCCGTCGCGGGCATAGACCGGGGGGCGTTCCGTATTGTTGAGCAATCCTTCGGCCAGATCGGAGGCCGGAAGCAAATCCTTCAGGCCCTGCTGGTACTGGATGCCGATCGCGTCGCACCCGAAATCGTCCGCAATGCGGAGCGCAGCGATATACGTCTTGAGTTGCAGGCGAATCTGCTCGTCGGTCAGGTCCGTGGCGGGATCGGGCCCGGTATGGAATGTCATGCCCCGCTCGTCGAGCCATGCCCGGCACCGGTCCGCCTCGTCGTCGGAGATTTGCAGGGTTTCGTAGTACAGGGCGCTCTGGCTCAGGCGTTCCTTGAAGACGCCCGCGGCGTTGAGAATGCGATCCGGAACGATCGCATTGTACATCCCCATGCACCCCTCGTCGAACACGCCCAGAATGGCTTTGTAGCGCAAGAGGCCTCGGGCCATAAGCTTTCCGGCGAACACAGCGATCTCGCCTTCGGAAAGGTCCGGCGCCGGGCGTACATGGCTCGTATCGTGCGCAATCGCGCCGTCCGCAAGCCAGGCGCGCAACCGGGCCGCGAAAGCGGGATCGGTCACATCTTCTCCCCAGAGCGTCGAATACGGGATGCCCGCCTTGGTCAGGCTGCCGTTGAGGTTCAGCATCCCCACCAGGCCGGGCCATTGCCCGCTCCAGTTGGCGACCGTCAGGATGGGGCCTTTGTGCGTGGTCAGGCCCGGCAACACGTGGTGGGAGTATTGCCAGGCGGCGCAGGCCACGATCAGCGGACGATCCGGGTCGATTTTCGCAAACGTCTCCAGCCCCATCCGCTGGCTGTCGAGAAAGCCGTGTCCTTTGTCCGCATCGAATGCTGGGCGCCGGTCCACCGTATACCCCATCCCCTCCACCGCCTGGATCAGCGCGGTTTCGAGCGCCTGTTGCGCCGGCCAGCACACCCGGTTGGCCGCAAGCCGCAAGTCCCCGCTTGCGGTCAGATACACTGTTTCGTTACGCATGGAATCCGTGAAGCAACTGGAAACGGGAAACTATCCGGTGCCTCCAAGGGATCCGTCCTCGCCGCCGTACGCATCGCTCAGCGGCATATACAACTTGCCGGAATGCGGCCCGCGCATGGCCTCGCCCAACGCCCCGGCCAGCACGTTCAGGGTCAGGGCCACGTGTACGTTGCTCCGGATCAGCACGATCGCTTCCTCGATGACCGACGCCATGGCTTCGATATCGGCCCGGGGAAGGCGTTCGGTGAATCCGGCAATGGCTTCCATCTGATCCACATTGATCAGCGGAGCCGCCTCGCCCATCGCCCGGTAGAGCATCAGGTCCCGAATCCACCGGAGGAGCAGTTCCAGCACATGCCCCACCCGATCGCGCCCGAACCGCGCGGTCCGCTCCACGATATCGGCTATTTTTGCGACATTCCGGCTGTACGCTGCCCGGGAAAAGTCCAGCACGAGCTCCCGCAGCGCACGCAAATCCTCGTTTTGCGCCAGATCGAGTCCGGCGGTGTGCGACCCGTCCGCCATGCGCGCAAGCGTTCCGGCGAGCTCCGGGGCCACGCCCTCCTTCTCGATGAGCGCCTGCTCGATGGCCTCGGGGGGCAGCGGATCGAACCGCAGGCGGCGGCAACGGGAAAGAATGGTGGCGAGGATGCGGTCCGCACGGCTGGTCGTAAGAATGAAAACGGTCTTCGGCGGAGGCTCTTCCAGCATCTTGAGAAACATGTTGGCGGCGTCCGTACGCAGATGCTCCGCATCGCTGACCACAGCCACCTTGTAGCGGCCCTCCACCGGCTGAAAACTCATGGCCCGGCACATCTCTTCCTGAACACGCGCAACGGTGTAGAGCGCCTGTTTGTTGGAGGATCGGGTCGGGTCGTCCAGCGAGGGGCGGCGTACGAAATCGACCGCCGCATACGGATTCTGGCCGACGAGTCGGATCCGTTCGGCAATATCCGCAGGGTCGGCGTCCGAAGGATACGGCATCAGGATATGCAGGTCGGGATGCACCATCCGGTCCACTTTCCCGCAAGACGGACAGGCGCCGCACGCTTCCTCCCCGCCCTGCTCGCAAAGCAGCGCCTTGCCGTACGCTATGGCGGCCGCACGCTTGCCCACGCCTTCCGGCCCGTAGAACAGCCAGGCATGGGCTACCCGCTCGGCGGAGATGGTGCGCCGGAGCGCATCCGAGACGCGCTGCTGGCCGATGACGGAAATCCAGGACATTACTGCGAATCGAGAAACGGAAGCATAGCTTGCGGTCTTGCGGGCCGTACGCCCCGCTGCCCGAGCGGCAGCGCATCCGCGCCGGCCCGGCTCGCGCAGCGATACGCTCCAAATGTACGAAGCCCACAGATGGCATACGCATGCGGAAGCGCTCGAACCCTCTGCGGCGCGGCTCGTATAATGCGGTCCGGTTTCCGGATCCGGCGCGGTAGCTCAGCAGGTTAGAGCGTACGACTCATAATCGTAAGGTCGAGAGTTCGAGTCTCTCCCGCGCCACTGTTTGGTTTGGGGGGTAGGATCGGGATTTTATGCCTGCAAGAGGGGACATTTGCGAGTTGATGACATCGGTTACCTCCAGTTGCAATTGACCTGATCCGAAAGACCGGAGCAGCCTTGTCGGCTTGCAAAACACCCGCTTCCCGCTCAACCTCCAAACAAGGACCGCAGCCGTTCACTCCGGTAATCGAAGATCGAATCCAGCTTTCTTCGTACGAAAAGAGGATGGGCCAGCCTGCCTAACGGATCGAGCGGCAGGGCATAGTGCACCAGGTCCCGCACTTCCGTTTTCTGCCCCGCATCGACGAAGAAGTGCTTGTGGTGCCAGAATTTGTAGGGCCCGAATCGCTGCTCGTCCACGAAATACCGCAGCGAATCCACGGCGGTGATTTCCGTCGCCCAACCGCTCCTGACAAAAGGAAAAGGCGTTACGGAGTAGGTGATGATCATGCCGGGATATATTTCCCGCTTCGCTCCGGAAGTGATTCGCAGGTTGAGTTCCGGAGGAGTGATCTTCGAAAGATTATGCGGATTGGAGAAGAATTCCCATGCTTCTTCCAACGTAACAGGCAGGATCTCCGTGCTCTCGAGCGTATAGATTTTCATGGGGCTTCAGTGTATTCCTGGTGTATTCCGGTTGAGACGACTGATAGAAGATGACCTCCGGGTCGATACGAAAAGCCCCTCCGGCGCGTCTTTTACCCAGTCGGACAAAGGATCGTTGCTTTCCCGTAGTTCTTCGAAAACCCGATCAATGCTCCACAGCCTATGTGTCCGACAATAGTGTGCAAGAGAATCCCGGAATCCCGGGCATATATCGAACGCGTAGTAGCGGCGATGTGCTTCGATGAAAATGACGGAAACGGAAAAGCATGGAAAGAACTGCGATCAATTACCCGTCAATTAAAAAAATCCTTGCTTCCCAACGCATTACGTCAATATAGCATCTGAATTTCCATAGGCGATCAATTAAAATCAGGCCCAGAAAGGAACATATCGCATCATCTTGCGAGATGCACCGGGATCGTATGGCTTGATAAAACCTTCCTCTATCGCCTCCCTGATATAGCGAGATACGGTTGATTTATTCCCGTCTCCCACGCCAAAACGCTTTCGCAAGGAAGCATTGGTAAGGAAATCGCGCATTGGGGCTACAAACCCAATGTACGACCCTTCCCGTAGAGTTTCCCCATACGCCTCTATATCCCCCTCGCAAGACGCCCTCTTCCCCGCACCCTCGCTTTACTGTGAAGTTTTTGTTAGGTTGAATGCCTGAACCAATGCCTCGTCCACCAATTCCCGCAGTATCATGGATTTCTCCTCGATAAACTACCTTTCCGTCGTCGTGGCGGCCCTGTCCAGCTTCGTCGTAGGCATGCTCTGGTATTCCCCCGTCCTTTTCGGTAAGGCCTGGATGGCGGAAAACGGCTTTTCGGACGAAGACGTGCAGGGCGGCAATATGCTGCGCATCTACGGCGCCGCCTTCGTGCTGGCACTGATCATTGCCTTTAATCTGGACATGTTCCTCGGAGCGGAAGCCACATTTTCCTGGGGTCTGACCGCCGGCGCACTTGTCGGGATCGGATGGGTGGGCGCCGCCTTCGGCACTTCGTACCTCTTCGAAAATAAATCCCTGAAACTGTTTCTCATCAATGCGGGATACCATGCCGTCAACTTCACCGTGATGGGCGGCATTCTCGGCGCCTGGTAGCTCCCGCCCGCATCTTCAGGCGGAACCCGGGGCGCCCGTCTACCCAAAACCGGCGAACGGCCCCCCCTGCACGAAACGGTCAAAGCAGTATGCCGGCCACGCACGCCGTCATCATCATGGCGAGCGTGCCGCCGATCATGGCGCGTATGCCAAGTCGCGCCAGATCCGCGCGGCGCTTGGGCGCGATTCCGCCGATCCCGCCGATCTGAATGCCTATGCTCCCGAAATTGGCGAAGCCGCACAGGGCATACGTCAGAATAAGCGTACTGCGCTCGCTGAGCGCCACGCCCGAATCCGGTTGCTGCCACTCGATCATCTGCGTGTAGGCGATGAACTCGTTGAACACCATCTTCATGCCCATCAATTCGCCGGCACGGAGCGCATCGGCCCAGGGAATCCCCATTAACCAGGCAAAAGGAGCAAAAGCGTACCCGAAAATATTGGACATCGACCAATCCCAGTGGTCGTACCCGAAAAGCCCGCCTACCCATCCGCCCGTTGCGGACAACACGGCGTTGATCAGCGCCACCATCGCCAGCACGGCGATAAGCATGGCCGCCACGTTCAGGGTCAGCTTCAACCCTTCGAGGGCGCCTTCCGACGCCGCGTGCACCACATTCGCATGTTTCTTCTCTACCTGCACGGAAACATGCCCCATGGTAGGCGATCGTTCCGTTTCGGGGATCATCAATTTGGCAACCAGCAGGGCGGCCGGCGCGGAAATCACCGATGCGGCCAGCAGATGCACCGCATCCACGCCTATACTCACATAGGCGACCAGCACGCCTCCGGCAATGGTGGCGAACCCTCCCACCATCAGCACCATCAGTTCGGATTTTGTCATGCTTTCCACGTAGGGCCCCACGATCAGGGGAGCCTCGGTCTGGCCCACGAAAATATTCGCGGCAGCGGACACCGTTTCCGATCCCGACGTACCCAACGTGCGCTGCATGACCCATGCGAACGCCCCGATCACTTTCTGGAACAGGCCAAGGTGATACAGAACGAACATGAGCGCCGAAAAGAAAATGATGGTCGGCAGCACTTTGAAAGCAAAGAAGTGGTGCGCGTACTCCTCTCCGAATACGAGACTTGTCCCGGCGTCCACAAACCCCAGAAGGGATTCGAAAAAATATCCCGCCGTCCGGAATACGGCGGCTCCGATCGGCGTTTTGAAAATGAAAAGAGCCAGGGCGAATTGCAGGAAAAGGCCACCCAGTACAATGCGCAGGTCTATCGACTTCCTGCGCTCGCCGATCAGCCATGCCAGCGCTACGAAGACGACAAGGCCCAGAAAACCGATCAGGCGCTCCATGGCGTATCTACGGCAAACATACCGGCAATATCTCGCCGGAACGACAAAACGAACCACGCGGACGCATCACTCCGGCGCGGACGCTTTTCCCTGAAAGCGTCCGCAGCGTACATCTGCAAGGATGCGCGCAGGCGAAACGCGCACCGCCTCAGCAGATGCGTTTTACTCGTCATCCGAGGTAACCCGCATGCCCGTCAGGGGCGCGTCCATGCCGTAGGAGACTACATTCAAGTTCCCGGAAAACGAGTCGCCGTCCACCTGGACGTTGATCTTCATTCGGCCAAAATCGGGCGTAGTGAACTCGCAATCGAGCATGGATTCCGCGAACGTAATGCCCGCCAGGGGAAGGGCTTCCGAAAAACCGTCTCCGATAATCGAACCCATGAGCCCTTCCTCGTTATCCGTGAACGTAAGCGTACCCTCGTAGGTGGCGTCGGGCGTTTCGACGGCGTAGTTCCACTCGCCGACAAGGGGATGGGGCATCTGGCCCGAACCGGCGCAACCGCTCAGGATCAGTACAACGACCGCAAGGCTCCAAAGAGAAACGGAACGCATGCCTGTAATCATGATGTCATAAAAGGTATTGGATGAAAAGGCTGGAGGAGCCCATGAAGGCTCGTTGCAATGTAGGGCAATGCAGGGATTGGCGCAAAAAAAATGTGCGCCCCGGCGCCGCTGGCCTTGACCAGAAACCGCCCGTGCGGCAAGGCGCCGGATGCATTGCCTTCGCCCGGCACGGCCATATTGCGGAACGCCGCAATCCGGGCCGAAAGCGCAAGCGGATTTTCCCGGACAGACTGCCGGAGATCGGGCGTGTCCATATTTGTGTCCGTCATAGCGATACGATGCGCATGACGAATGGATACTCAAACGCGATGAAGCTTGACAGGATACGTCCCGGAGGCGTTCCAGCCGAGCAAAAAGAGACCCGGAAACAAGCCGCCCGATCACACAGCCGGAGGCCCCAAGTGCCGGGTAATTATTAAACTTGAAGTAAAGTTTTCAAATACTCCTAAAAATGTAATGATTGAGAATTTGTTTCGAAATATTCTTTAATATCGTGTGCGGAAAACACGCAAAAAACCGGATGTACAACGATATGCAGTCGAAATGTTTAAACCGTCTTATTTACCCCCCCCCCCCCGAATTCACACAAATTTAATAATAAAATACTTGACAATGGCATCGTAGAAGAAGCTCGAAAAAACTTCCTCGAAACAGATGCCTCGCATGCGGAAAAGAACGACATTGTAGTGGCGCTCGGGTATATTCATGAGAACCTTCTTTTGTCTTCCTTGTCCGTAAAGGATGTAATCAAAAAATGCAGCATTAAGACTCATTGCTTCCACGACCGATTCGCAGGCGAAGTTACGCCGAACGGCGATGTACGAAGAACGCCCGGAGAATACATAACATGGGCGCGCATCCAGGTAGCCCGGCGCATACTTGAACACGGCGCCTGCAATTTGACGGAACTGGCGTACGCGCTCGGATTCAATTCGTACTCGACTTTCTGGCGGGCGTGTCGTAAGCATCTCGGTTGCAAACCGGCGGAAGCGGTGAAGACGAACGGGAAGGCGGGTTGACAGCGCCAGGATCGTCGTGTACCATTCCAGGCCAATCATCCACGACACGAAACCCTACATGCCATCGGCATAGACATATCCTACCCGGCATTATGCGACATAAGGGTGAAGTCCATAAGCGACCGTGCAAAAAGGTTGTCGCCCACAGCCAACTCCTCAGGCTTGCCGGCTGACGTTACCCGGCCATTTTCAAGAATGTAGATACGATCGGCGTACCGGGCAACCTGAGCGCGATGGGTCACCAGCACGACGCCGATTTCCTTTCGCATATCCCGGAGCATAGTCAGAATAAGGCGTTCGGTCTCTCGATCCATGGCCGCCGTGGCCTCGTCGAGCAAAAGCAGTTGAGGCTGTTGATACATCGCCCGGGCCAATGCAACCAGTTGCCGTTGTCCGCCTGAAATGTTGATCCCTTCTTCGCCAAGAAGCGTTATGTATCCCTGCGGAAACGCAGAAAAAAACCGATCGAACCCGCGCCGTTTGCAAAAATCGATCACCGCTTCCGCCTCCTCGACGATATTGCCCAGACAGATATTCTCGATCAGCGAACCATTGAACATCTTGACCTGTTGGGGAACGACGCCGAGCAGGCTGCGCCAGGCATTCGTCGAGATTTCGTCCCACGCCGCCGCCGCGTCGTTGACAACGATATCCCCCTGGCCGGGCTGGTGAAAGCGCTGCAGGATATGCAGCATCGTGGTTTTGCCGCACCCGCTTTCTCCGAGGATCGCAATCATTTCGCCGCGCTTCACGCGAAAGGATATGTCCCTGAGCAGTTCCGAGCGGCCCGCGAAACGGAAAGACACGCCGCGGACCTCCAGATTCTCGAAGGCTTCGATCACGGCTCCCGAACTGTCCGGCTCCTGCTCGTATTCCGGTTTAAGAGAAGCGAACTCGTACATTCGCTCGAAAGCGACCCGGGCTTCCTGTAATCGGAGATTCGTGAGGGCCAGACTCATCGCAGCCGGGATAAGCATCCCGGACATCTGCAATACGGCCACAAGCTGTCCGATCTGTAAACGATCGTCCAGCACCAGCATAGCGCTATAACCAAGCACGGCCACGGACAACGCCACGGAAATGAATCCCGCCCAGATGTTGAAACGAATGCCGATCCGGCCCAGCCCGAATATCCGATCCTGAAAGAATCCGTAGATCGTCTTCGTCAGATTGGCAAAGGCATTCTCCTTGTTCCCGGTCTTGATCGTTTCCATGCCCTGGATGGCGTCGACATAGTTGCTTTCGTTCATTGCATGGGCTGCCATAACTCCTTGCTGTCCCTTCACGATGGGGCGGTGATAGATCCAGGCAAGAATCCCTATCAGCGGTAAGCTGAGCACGCAAAGCAAGCCAAGCGGTACGGAGTAGATGAACACGAAAACGGCCGACACGATAAGAACCAGAGCGTCGATCATCACGTTGCCCAAAATATGGGTAACGGCCCCCTGCAGGCGATGCGTGTCGTTCATGCGAGCGATGAGGTCCCCCGTTTTACGGGTGTAAAAGAACGGCTGGGGCAAATGCACCAGAGAACCGAAAAAGCGTCCGATAACCCGATTGTTGAAATCGCGGCTCTGGGTAAGCAGAAATCGTCCCCGCACATACGACAGAACGCTTCGGGACCATAACAATACCGCCAGTAGAACGAGCCCGACTGCAAGTTCCGCAATTCTTTTCTCCGGAAGTATACGGTCGATAAGCATCTGGGAAAAAAGAGCCGTCGAAAGGCCAAGAAGCGCTATAAAAACACCCAGAACGAGAGCGAGAGCAAGTATATGCAGATCGTTTTCCACGAGTCGCCTGATCCATCGCCACTGATCCTTCCGGACTTGCTTCTTGTACGCGAAGCCTTCGTCGACCTCAAGCAACAGAAGCGACTTCGACTGCCATATCTCGTCCACTTCTTCAGGGGTATAGCTACTTACTTCGGAAGCCGGATCGCCGATTACGAAGCGACCGTTGTCGTAGGCGTAGCAAACCATGTAATGCAGAAGATGCTCATCCTTCACGACATGGAGAATGGCGGGGGAGGCGAGCTCTTTCAAATGTTCGATGTCGCCTTCGTACGCTCCGGCTTGCAGATGGAACTGCTGCGCGGCTTGATATAGCCCAAGCAGGGTCGTGCCCTGGCGGCTTGTGCCGCTTAATTCGCGCAAGCGCTCCAGATTCGCCTGCCCGCCGTAATAACGGATAATCGACGCCAGACAAGCAACGCCGCAATCCGATTGATCCTGCTGCCGAACAAGCGTCTTCGCAGCGGTTTTTTCCACCGTACGAAACGCTTTGGGTATTATATGCTTAATAAATTTCTTCACTTCAATGCTGCACTGCCCAGGGAATATCATTCAACTTCTGCGGAGGTCTGGTCAGCAACAGCCTCCATGAGCACGCGATAGATAACGTCTGCGCTTGTTTCTCCGGTGAACTTCTTCACAAGCCTGCGGTCGGTTCCGTAGATGAAGGTGCTGGGCACGATCGAAACGCCGAATTGCCTGTGAACCGCGCCAAGACTGTCCCATAAAATGGGCATGGATTGCTCCTTATCCAGCTCTTCGGTCTCCTGATATTGCCGTAGCACATCGAGAGATTCGCGCGAAATCATCAGAAACGATCCCTTCTTTTTGAGCTCGCCGTGCTGCCGGATACTGCTCAACTCCGATTGACAATAGGGACAAACCGTTGTGAAGTACACGAGGATAACAGGCTGGTCCGTCGGAAGGTTCTCACTTCCGAAACGCTGATCCTCCAGCGTCGCCAACTCGAATTTCGGAAGCGTTGCAACCCGGGCAACGATGGCGCGGCGGGCCTTCACCCCCTCGCGGATACGCGCACCCAGCAGAACAACGAAAACCAGCATGACGACCAGTGCGACGATAGTCAAATAGCGCTTCATGATATTCTTATGCGGGATTGAATTGAAGAGCAAGGAACATGACTATGGAGAGCCATAGCAGCAGACCCATGCCGTAAGCTGGCAGAACGAACCGGGCGCTCTCGCCCAAGGACCGATTGCTCTGGAGAGCCATGACCCAACAGAGCGATATACAGTAAAGAACTTCAAATACATTGATTGTTTGGAGCGGAGATACCAGCCACGGTTCGATATCCACTCCCTTAAACAGGCTCATCAGCGAAAGAATCTGCATACTTGTATAATCCTCCAGGGTCTCAATACCTACGACGCCAGCCCAAAGCAGACGTATTCCCAGCCCCGCAACGAAAACCCCTTCGCAAAGAACCGCCGCCTTGAAACACTGTTTGAAACGAACGTCTTCGCGCTCGGCGATCACGGCGCCGGCTGCAAGAAAAAAAGCCGTATAGGCGCTCTTGGCGGCAATCATGAGAGGTAAAGCGAGATAGCCGATCCACGCATACTGTTCGCGCAGCGATAGATAGGATGCAATGCGATCTGCGGAAAGTTGCTCGGAAAGGCTTCGATAATAGACTACTTCGGTCAGAACGAACCAGTCTGCAATGATCGTAAATATCAGATAAAGGCCGCAGACGATTAGAAATACGGGCCAGCCGTATATGCGCCACTGTGTCGTGTCCTTGGAGAGGGATACCGTTCTTGTCATCTTCATGGGAGTATGAAGCCAGATGGGACTTATCAAGAATGCTTGACAGCCGCCCTGGATCGGTCGGTCTTGATGCCCGCCTTGCGATCGGCCTGATCGAAGATTGAACGGGCAATGTTCTCCATATCGGCCATCGTTACGACGGCCTCGCCGTCCTTCGGGCGATCCTCTCGAGGTTTACGGTTGCTGCGCTTGAAAATCATGGGGCTTGCAAGCCTTTGTCCCTTGCTGTCATACAATCAACTCGCGGTACTTGATACGACGCCCTTCCATACTCCGGGCCATGACCTGCATCTGTTCCAGCGTGTCGAGGCTACGCAAGTTGTGGCGCGCGGCAAACTCGGTAACGTAGCGATGCAGATGTTTGCGGCTCATCTTGTGGAACGTGCCGTGGTAGCCGCGTTTCAGGAGCGCCCAAAAGGATTCGATACCATTCGTGTGAGCCTGTCCGTTCACGTACTCCGATACGGAGTGCTTCACGCTTGCGTGACGGTACGTGTTTTTCAAGCTACGGTAGGCCCCATGATCGTCCGTGTAGACCGTTTCGCCTGCCTCCACGGTCTCGTGGACGAATCCGGCAAGCGTTTCGCCCGGCTCCCAGCCTAAAGGACGAGCAAAGACCTTGCCGCCGCGCTCTTTCGCCCCCATAACCGTTGCCTTGCCCTGGGTTCCGCCCACGACATGGAGTTTCTTGCGGAAATGTTTGTTCGATTCCTTGCCACCTACGTAGGTCTCGTCTACTTCGACGATCCCTTCCATCTTCTCGGTTGCGAACGGCAAGCCTTCGCGCAGGCGTTGCGCCATGAACCATGCGGTCGGTTGCGACACGCCCAAATCCCGATGCAGCTTCATACTCGATACGCCCTTCAAGTTCGTTGCCATAAGGTATATACCGAGCGCCCAGGTACGCAACGACAGGTTCGAATCCGCCATGACGGTGCCAGTTTTCAAAGAGAAGTACGAGCGGCAATCCCTGCACCAGAAGGGCATCGGCTTGCGGCTCTCGACACGAGAGGTTCTCATGCATCCGCACTTCGGACAAGCGCGTTCGCCCGTGGGCCAACGCTGGGCTTCGAACCAGCGCTCCGCCGCTTCCTCATCGGGGAACATCCCCAACAGCTGAAACAGCGTAATACCCGTTCTTTGCGATCTCCCCGGAGCCTTGTACATAGTCTCGTAGCCTGTTCGATGATCTTTTATATAACTATTTGTAAAATAAGAGCTTAAACCGATTCTGTCAAGCATTCTTGATAAGTCCCAGCCAGATTCCCCGACAGCCACCGACCGGGTAAAGAATCGTTCCAGTTCTTTCAGCGTCTGTAATGAATTAACATAGCGTAACGATCTAAGTATTTAATAAATAGTACTTAATGATATTTTCTTTGTTCAATAAACGAAAATGATTCAAATTCCCATTTCCAAAATATTTTACCTATCCATTCCATATATTTCAAAAAAATAAATTTGTTCTTTAAAAATTCATATCTGAATGTGCATATTTAAAAAAACAAGGGAGTTACATTTAGAAATTGTCCAACGTAACCCCCTTGTTTTTTTCAGGATCAACTTGATACTAAATCAAGAATTGATTACGATATCAAGCCCTATCGCCGCAAGACATCCCAGCAAAAAACCACCCACAACACCATTCCACGCGGGCAATGTCATCATAAGATTTATAGTAGCCCAGCCAGCCGTTATAGCTATCTGGCAAAACATAGAGACCGCACTCAGTCCCGCCTGTAATTGATCTTGCCACCCTCCTCCATATATCGCTTCCATCCGCTCTATTGTCAACGCTTGCATAATACACCTCCTTCGTTTGATAACGGGTATGCGCTGAACGCGATTCAACGCCTCTGGAGGTCTATTATAACAATCCTCCCAACCCCCGCGCATTGCATATTCTCCCAATAATGCGTCTTGACCGGACAATTCCGGAACCGACACGCTAGAAGCCGATCTGATCCGGCAGATCGACCGCTACGGTGCAATTGAATCTCCCCACAACCATGGCTTCCATCAAGGAACAGGCAAAGACCACTGTCGTCCTTCAGCGCACGCCCACCGAGTCGGGCGCCGCCTGCCTCGCATCCATCATCCGCTATCACGGCGGCGAGATGGTCATGGATCGTTTGATCAGACTGACCAGGACCACGCAGTACGGAGTTACGCTGCTCGACCTGTATCGGGCAGCCGGGACAATGGGTTTCACAGCAAGCGCCTACGAAGCCGACCTGCCCAACCTGAAGCAGATGGAGGCTCCCTGCATCCTGCATGTCCTGCGCGACGAAAGGGCGGAATACATCGTGTGCTACGGTTTCGAGGAAGGCCGCTTCGTCATAGGCGATCCCGCAGCGGGAGCCATGGAATGCTCGCCCGCCAAGATGGAACGTATCTGGTCATCCCGGGCGCTGCTGACCCTGACGCCCAAGGAAGACTTTCCCGAATGCCTGGCGCAGATTGCATCTGCGTCACTGGATCTCCCGGAAGACAGCGCTAACGGTCTCTCGTCTACCGAAGTCGGATATACGGACGGCGTTTCCAAACGCAACGCTTCCCGGCGCTTCAGGCCATTCGACATAGAAGCCATGCCGTTCAGTTCCCAGGAAATTCTGGTATGGTCCAGGCGAAACGGCGCTGCCCGAATACTTCCTGTCCTTCCTGCAAATCTGATCTTTTCTCTTGAGACATTCAACGACCTTTCCGGCCATGTCTCCTCGCTGATGGAGCGATTCGACCGTGCAACGGCAGGCGTACCGATGGAACGCATTGACCGGACGGTCTGGACAAATATGCTGAATGAACTCGTGCAGGGAGGTTTCTTCGTTTCCGAGGAATATATCCGTACGGATATCGACCGTCGAATCGGCGACTTGGCCCATGAGGAGCCTGAGAAAACCTCCATTACCTCGATCGGCCTCCCTACGGCAAACCGCCCCCAGTGCCTGCAACGCGCGGTCGCGAGTTATGTCGATCAGGCACGGCGTACGGGCCGGGACATTGCATGCATGGTCATGGACGACTCGAAAGAAGAAGCAACCCGTCGCCGCAACGTGGATGTCCTGAAAGATGTGCATCGACAGAGCGCCGCCAATATCCTCTACGCGGACCGTACGCGCCTTGCCGAATACGGTTCGAGACTGGCTGCGTATGCAAGCGTCCCGGAAGAAGTCGTGCGTTTTGCCCTTCTCGGGCCGGGCGACAAGGGGCCAACAGCCGGCGCGGCACGTAATGCGCTCCTGTTGGCAACGACTGGAGAAATCCACGTGCAGGCCGATGACGACACCACGGGGGACGCCATGGAAATCGCTCGATACGAAGACGGTCTTTCTCTGAACTCGGACGCCGAATCGAACGAATATCGGTTCTTCGAGAATATTGAAGAGGCGCTCCGATCGGTCAAGCCGGCGGAAGTCGATCTGTTGAGCGTTCACGAGCAGATTCTTGGGAGGCCAGTGGCTCCGATCATTGCGCAGTTTGCGCAAAACGGCGGCGATGTAGACGTCGAGAAAGTCTCGGGGGGCTTTCTGAAGCGGCTGGATATGCCCGACGCGCAGGTTGTGCTTTCCTTTCCGGGGGTCGTCGGCGATACCGGCATGGAGTTTTTTCAGCAGCGATTGTTTATGAGAGGCGAAATACTGGATCGCCTTGTGAGCGATCCGGATCGCTATCCTCACCTTCTTCGTTCGCGCCATATGCTACGCACATCCGCGCGTCTTGCCATCAGCGACGGCGTTTTCTGCATGGGGATGAACATGGGGTTGGATAACCGCCGGCTGCTCCCCCCCTTCATGCCCGAAGGGCGTAACCAGGATGGTCTCTTCGGTACCATGATCCGACTCTGCCTCCCAAACGCCTTCAGAGGATATCTCCCGCGGTATGCCGTGCGGCATCTGCCGCCCAAAAAGCGGAGCTATCCGAAAAACGATATCGCCTTTCGCCCGCTGCGGGCCAACGATCTGCTCATATATATCACCCTGACACAGGACCAGAACCCGATCGGCGAGGGCGCCGAGGCGCTGCATACGGTCGGAGGCATGCTTGTACGGCTTGCCCGCCTTCCAGAAAAAGCCTTCTCGGACTATCTGCGCAAACTGGCCCTTCAGGCAATGCACATCGACGTACTCCGCGCAGAGCACCGCCTCGGCAACGAACCCGACAGGCCGGATTGCTGGCGAAACGACGTGATGCGCTACCTAACCTCGGCCCGGGAATCGGCGGCAAACCCCGATTTCTCCGTTCCGATCGACCTGCCGGGAACCCCCGAAGAACGCCTTGCTACGTTCCGACGGCAAGTACTTGCCTACGGACAATTGCTTACCCACTGGCCCGCAATCGTCGAAGCCGCGCGCGCCATGAAAGACAAAGGAGACACACTAACCCGGCCCATTCAGGCATGCGCAGTTTGAACGCAAACCGCCCCTGCTCCGCCGCCGGAGCGACGGGCAGGAAGCAGACAGAGAGGAGAAGGAATAGAAGGAAACGATTTGCCGGTACGCACCGTGACCCGTAGCGAGCCCGCCGCCCCCGCCACACCATTACGCGCAGCGGAAGCGACATAGCTCCAATCCGGACCGTCAAACCGCCGGGGCGGCGTCCTCCGTATCCACCTTATCGTTGAACATCAGGAAGAAGAAGGCGGAGAACACAAGCATCGCCGCGGCGAAGATGCCCCAGAACGAGCGCCAGTGTTCTGCGGAGGCAAGTACGTCGCCGCCGGAAATCGATTGCACGACGAACCCCGAAACCTGCGCCCCGAGGAACATACCGAGCCCGAAGGTCAGCAGCACGAGCAGCCCCTGTATCTGGCCGCGTATGGCGGGAGGCGTCTTCTTGTCCACGTAGATCTGCGCGGTGACGAAGAAGAAGTCGTAGCACAGGCCGTGAATCAGGATGCCGAACAGAATCATCCAGTAGACGCCGTCGACCGCGGCTCCGGCAAATAGTCCGAAACGTACGAACCAGGCCGCAATGCCGATAAACAGCATCCACTTCACGCCCAGCCGCCGGAAGAAGAACGGGATCATCAGCATGAAGAAGATCTCGGACATTTGGCCGTACGTCATCGTGCCCGCCACCTTCTCGATACCCGCGTCCGCCAGATACACGGGGGCGTAGGGGAAATACGTCCCGAACCCGATGTACGCCAGCGTGGCGGAAACAAGAAGCACGATGAGCGGCTTCGAACGAACCTGCTTCAGGGCGTCCAGCCCGGAAATCTGCCGCCAGGACGTACGCTCGCCCCTCGACGGCGGGGGCGTCTTGGGCAGGGTAAAGCAATAGAGACCCAGCAAAAGCGATGCGCCGCCGCCCAGATACATGGGCGTGGCGGAGGAATCCGCCGCAAGCACCCAGCTGATGACCAGGCCGGTAACGATCCACCCTATGGTTCCGAAGACGCGAATGACCGGAAATTCCTTTTCCTGGTTTTCGATGTGATGGAAGGCCAGCGAAGAGGTCAGACCGAGCGTCGGGAAATAGCACAGCGTGTGTACGGCAAGCAGGGTCAAAAAGAGCGGCGTGCCCGCAAAAGCCGGCATAGCGACCATGGCGCCCCCGGCCAGCAGGAACAACGCGGCCAGCACCTTCTCCGTGTTGAAGAACCGGTCCGCCACCATGCCTACGAAGAAAGGCGCCACGATACAGGCAAGGGGGCCGAACGAAAACGCCAGCGGGATATAGCCCCCCATACTGACATCCGGGGTATTCATGTAGTTGCTAAGCGTAGTAGCCCAAGAGCCCCAAATGAAAAACTGCACAAACATCATCAGGGCAAGGCGAACGGTGCGAAATACATTCATGGAGCCGTCAGGTTGAGTTCATGGATGTTGCCCGACGCATTCTCCAGTGTACGACCAGCCAGAACGCCGCGGGCAAAAGAGCGCTCAGCAGAAAGGTCAGGGCGGGACGCTCCACGCCCAGATGACCGACCATAGCGAAAGTAAAGGCAGGCGGGACAACTCCGCAAGCGAGTGCGCCCGTAAACAGGCTCCGCGGCATGGACACGATCCCCGCCATACAGGAAACCGCTTCGGGAACGATCGGAAGCCAGCGCGAAAGCACGATAATCCACGCGCCCCATCGCTCGAACAGCGCCTCTCCCCGAACAAGTTCGGCATCGCCCGTGAAACGACGCGCCGCCGGGCGGCCCAGCTTCGCGCAGACCAGAAAAGCGATCATCCCCCCCAGAAAAGATCCCCCGGCGCCGATCAGACCGCCGACTACCGGCCCGTACAACATGCCGAGCGCAGTCATGACCAGCGTGGCGGGAATGGGCAGCAGGATGTCGGAGGCCAGCAACAGCACGGCGACCGCTACGCCCCACGCTCCGAAACCGCGCAGCCAGGAGATCGTGCCGTCGATCGTAAACAGTTCCTCCACTCCACGCCCCCAAAGCAAAAAGGGCAGCAGCAACAGGATAACCAGGCCGATCGCAAGTTTGACAAGACGCATACCCAACGCTCACGGCAATTCGATCAGAAACTGCCCCTGTATCGTAAAATGCTCCCCATACGGGATATTATCGAAATCACGGAGGGCCGTAGCTTCAAACGAAAACGTTCCCTGAACGATGCCGGAACTCCCGAAGCGGTCGATCCGAACGTTGTCGTCGCTGTTTCCGGAGGAAGCCGCAAGCCGTACGACCCGCTCCCGATCGTTTATCAGGCCATAGGAGCCCACGAATTGCCCCAGCGAGTACGTCCCTGTTTTTTCGGAATTCGCTATGGAAAACTGGATGAACCGGAACGAACTGTCAGGATAGACGAACTGCCCCCATAGCTGGAATACATGCTCCTGCTCCATACGACCCGCACCCACGCCCTCCAACCTGACATCGGCAATGGTCACCTCGAAAAACGGTACATCCTCCTCTTCGATCGAAACCAGACGGCATCCTCCGCAGGCAAACGCCAGGACGCACAACACACAATACCAACTGGAACGATCGCTCATGAACAAGGGAGAAGGAAGGAAATGTCAAACGAACACGACCGTCTTGTTTTCGTGTACGATCAAGCGGTCTTCAAGATGCCAGCGGACGGCGCGCGCAAGCACGCTGCGCTCGACATCCCGGCCAAGACGTCTCAGATCCTCCGAACTTTGCCGGTGGTTTACGCGCACCACATCCTGGTCGATAATGGCTCCCCTGTCCAGCTCCTCGGTGACGTAGTGCGCTGTCGCTCCGATGAGTTTCACGCCGCGGTCGGAGGCCTGCCGGTACGGATCCGCTCCGGCGAAGGCGGGAAGAAAAGAATGGTGAATGTTGACGATCCGATTGACATACCGGTCGACGAACGATCCGGACAATATCTGCATGTAACGGGCCAGCACGATGACATCGATGCCGTCGCCCATTATCTCCAGCATACGCGCTTCCCCTGTGTGTTTTTCGCCCTTCACCATCGGAACATGGTAATAGGGAATGCCGAAACGGGCCACCTCGTGCTCCAGATCGGGATGATTGCTGATCACCATCGGCACTTCGGCATGCAAATCCCCTCTGTGCAGCCGCCAGAGCAAATCCATCAGGACATGATCGTGCTTCGATACGAAGATGGCCATTCTCGGCGCATCGGTCGCGTAACTCAATCGCCACTTTATGTCGAATTTTCCGGCAACCTCCTCGGCGAACGCTTCCTCCAGCATCGAGCGCGACACATCGAGGTGCGGCGTCTGAAATTCCAGCCGCATGAACAGGACTCCGTCCTCCCTTTCGGTGGCATGCTGATCGAGCGCCGTACAATTCGCCCCGTGACGGTACAGGAAACCGGTCACAGCCGCTATGATGCCGGGACGATCCGGACAGCTGATAAGAAGTCGGGCCGTGGTTTCGCGGGATAGCGTCATGCCTGAAAGGTATTATGGATGCTATGGTCCGTGGCCGTGCAAAAGAACGGCATAGATAAACGCGAACGGCACAAGAAAAGGAAAATAGACCGAAAAGGCGAAATAATCGGCAGGGGTTTCATAGCGGCTTACCCCAGCCACGCTGCAAGTCGGCGGCCATACTCGTGGAGATCGTCGAGCAACGCCACCTTGTCGGGCGCATCGGCGTGCTTCCTGCGCAGTTCGTCAATGCATGCATGGTAGGCATCCAGCGATGTACGGCCGTCTACGCCGGGCGTCAGATGGCGAGCGCGGCAATGGGCGCGCCAGCGACCCTGCTCCGAGACCCCGAGATCGTCAAGGAAATTCCGGGCGCGGTACCGGAATACGAGTTCGCGAAGGCGCGAATCGACAAAATAGACGTCGCCGGCAGCGGCAAGGGTCCGGTCTTCGTCCAGCAAACGCCTTAGGGTTTCCCGGTCCGGATCCGGTATAAATTGATCGTACAGGGCTTCGTCCACATCCCTTGCGCCGCCCTCATGGTCCGGGGCTTCTTCCGGAGGCCGCCCATACGCGGCCCGTACGTCGTTCGCCAACGACGGGTCGCTTCGCAACAAACGATAATTTTTTTCAAGGATGTCCGGATCGAGACCCAGCCGGTCCATGACTTCGTGCGTGAGGATGCCGAACGGAGCCACGAACGGGCATTGATTCGCCTTCACGACAAAGATCGGAGAACGGCTGCCGGGGCTGAATATCCGCTCGTGCAACGCATCGACGGAAAGACCGGAAAATTCGGACGGATCGTGCGACAGATCGAATACGATCGCGGCGTTCGGATTCCCCGGCTTATCCCCGAGGCGAACGACCGGCGCAGCGCATCCCCTGCCCTGAAACAGCGACGCCACCCATACGAACCGGTCCCGCATAACGGCGGCTGCCTCGTTTTTGTCCCGCATGCGCAGGGACCATTCGAACAATTTCGGCTGTCGGGCACGAACGAGGCGGGCCACATCGATGGTCGTCATCACGTCGGCGAGCGCCTCGTGGGCCTCTCCGTGCCCGCCGACCCCATTCTCTGCGGCAAGATGCTGAAGACGAAACGACGGTTTCCCGTCCTCCCGCATCGGCCACGCGATCCCTTCCGGGCGCAGCGCATACGCGGCGCGGAACAAGTCGATGATATCCCAGCGCGTATTGCCGTCGCGCCAGTGCCATGCATACGGATCGAGCAGATTCCGGTAGAACAGGAAGCGGGTATGCTCGTGGTCGAACCGGATCGCATTGTACCCGACCGAACAGGTGCCGGGCCGCGCAAGCTCCCGGTGAATCCGGTGGGCGAATTCCGCTTCGGAAAGGCCATGCTCTTCGAGGTACGACGGGGCGATACCATGCACCAGAGAAGCTTCGGGCTGCGGCAATCGATCCGGAGCGGGGCGACAGTAGCACATGACCGGATCGCCTATGACCTGCAGGTCCTCGTCGGTCCGCACGCCCGCGAATTGCACCGGGCGATGCCGCCTCGGCCTGTCGCCGGACGTCTCGTAGTCGTACCAGAGAAACTCCATTTCCTCAGGAGGAATTGTGTCTATGCGTTTTTTGCATAGACAGGGGTTGCTCTATGCGAAAAGTGCATACCGTGTCGATTTTATTCATTTTCGTCCCTGCTGCTATGGGTGGAAAACAGTAAAGAAACAAATCGATCCACTTTCAAATGCGGCACAAATGCCCACATGAGCCCGATGTTCGCTCGATACATTCGACCTTCTCGCACGATCAGGTGCTTCTGCACTAACCAGTTCATATCTCTGGTCAGCGTCTTATCCGTCTTGTCCGCATAATACCTCGCTATGGATGGGCTCAGGTCTACGATATCCGCTTTGAAAACGAATTCTCTTTTGCGACCAAGTTCCAGCACCAGTTCGCGGCGGCGTTGCATGGCGCTGGAACGTTTCTGCTTCGCAAATAGGCCATAGATGAAATGCTCCCACGCAATTTCAAGTTGATGCCCCTGAATTTTTTCACACTGCTCCTGTAATCCGTCTACAAACCCTTGCAAGGCGTATTGCAGGAATCCGAAAGCGTCTCCCTTGCCATCATGGATCTGACTTGACCGGTCCAATTCCCGGTAGTATCGGGTCCGGGTCATATTGTAATGATCGCTGAGAAGGTGCGCCGAAGGAAACGAAACGCCCGCACGAGCCTGCACCATAAACTCCAGAAGCCGCGCCGTCCGCCCGTTGCCGTCCCCGAAGGGATGAACCCAGGCGATGTACAAGTGCACAAGAATGGCATGCAGAATGCCCGCCGCGACCCGGCGATCTTCCTCTTCCGCAAAAAACGGGATCTCGATTTCCTCCTCCAGCCACTCGCAAAGACGTTCCAGCAGGTAGTCACAATCTTCCGGCGGCGCACCTATGTAATTACCTACGCCCACCGAATAGGTGCGAATTTCGCCGGGAACCACGCCTTCGGCCAGATGCTCGCCAAGCCCTTCGAGCACCCACCCGTTGTATTTCCGAACCAGATCCACAGTAAGCAGAAGCGGCTTATCTTCCTTTATATCCGACTCGATGACTTCGCAGGCATGCAAGATATTCTCCACTTCCTGTTGCAGATATTCTTGCGATGGAGGAAGGTCGAGCTTCCCTTCGATCTGGGCCTGCACCTGTTCTTCAGTCAGCGTGTTCCCCTCGATAGCTGTCGTAGCCCGAACCCCCTTACTGAGGTACAGCGTCTTGAACGTTTTGGCGATATCGGGGGGCAGGGCTGCTTGAGACACTTGTCTGCAAAAGGTCACCGCCTGCCCAAGCAATGTCCATAGATTGGGATGCGCCCGGGTCAAATCCAGCCGGAACGTGATCCAGGGATGCGTCTGCTCGTATTTACGCTGGGTGGTCATGACATGGAGTCCTTTAGAGGACGTATTGTCCGGAAGGGCGGAAAGCCCGACAGAAGCCGAAAAACTCTGGCGCACCGGGGGAAAACATGAGCGCCACCTGATGCGGGGAACTGCCGCACAGCGTCAAATATAAACGCACGAACGCTGGATTACAAGATTTATTACACCTGAAATGTCCATTTTTATGTCCCAAATAATGTCCTGATTTATGTCCACTTCCTGTCCACTACGCTCCTTGCCTCATTCAACCCGGTTTCGCCGGGATGGAATGCGGCGCTTGGGCGCTCAACCATCGCGTTCGGCGAGAAAACGATCCAGAGCGCCTGGCCAGCGCTCCACGGCGCGGAGCGGTCGCCTCGGCTCATCCGAACGAACCAGAACGCCGCGCCGTTCGAGTTCGTCCAAGCGTCGCTCTATCGTTACGGGCGGGGGTTGTACGGGACGAATTTCGGCCACAGGCTCTCCCCTGTAGGAGACCGTAACGGTCTTCCCTGCCCGCACCTGCCGCAACACTTCGGAAAAGCGCGCTTTGGCTTCGTATGCAGAATAGGTGATCGGCATGGTTATTCGTGTAACCGATCAGATCGGTCAAGCCAGAAATAAAAATCCCATGAAAAAAACGCAAGCGGCCTTCCCCGAAATCCCTACCCCTCAGCCTCCTTCACCACCTCGTCCTGCACGTGACGGGGCATCGCCTCGTAATGACTGAACGCAGCATGATGAATCCCGCGCCCCTGCGTCATGGACCGGAGCGATGTGGAATAGCGGTACAACTCCGCTTCCGGCACTTGCACGATGATCTTCTGAAACACGCCTTCCGCCTCGATGCCCTGTATGCGGCCCCGGCGAGTGTTCATGTCCCCCATCACCTCCCCGACAAAGCTTTCGGGCACGGTAATGGTCACATCGTAGATCGGCTCGAGAATGACGGGCGAAGCCGACCGGAACGCATCGCGAAAACACATCCGCCCCGCCGTCTTGAAGGCCGCATCGTTGGAATCGACCGGGTGCATCCCGCCGTCGAATACGACGACCCGGCAGTGCCCGACCGGATAACGGGCGATGGGGCCGTCCTGTGTCGCTTCGAGCACCCCCTTCTGGATAGCGCCGAAGAACCGCCGCATGTCGATGACGCCCCCCACGATCCCATCGATAAAGTGAATTTTCGATCCCCAATCCGTCACAACCTCGGCTTCGCCGCGCACGGAAATGTCCGACGGCGGATTGAAGTCCCCCCGGAGCGGCTCGACCATGATCGAAATATCCGCGAATTGTCCGGCGCCGCCGGTCTGCTTCTTGTGCCGGTAGCTCGACCGGGCCTGCTTCGTAATCGTTTCGCGGTACGCCACGCGCGGTTTCGAGAACAGGATCCCCACGCCGAAACGATTTTCCAGACGGTACCGCGCTACCTGCAAATGCATCTCTCCCTGTCCGCCCAGCGTCATCTGCCGCAAGTGCGGATCGTGCACGACGACCAGAGACGGATCTTCTTCGCGAAGCTGGTGAATGCCCTGGGCAAGACGATCCTCTTCCCCCTCGTTTTCAGGGCCGATCGCAGTCCGGTAACGGGGTTCGGGAAAGGCGATCGGCTCGATAACCGTCTTCGATCCCTTGGGCCGCAACGTGTTGTTCGTGTGCGAATTCTTGAGCTTCACGAGCGCGCCGAGATCCCCGGCAACCATTTTCTGCACCGGATCCCGGTCGCGCCCGCTGATGGCGAACAGTTGCCCAAGCCGCTCGGTCGTGCCTGTCTGCGCATTCTCCAGGTCCATGCCCTGGGAAAGCGTGCCCGAATAAACGCGCAGGAACGAATAATCGCCCACATGCTGTTCCGCCATCGTCTTGTAGATGAGCGCCACGGCCTCCCCGGACGGATCGGCCTGCACGGATTCGCCGGAATCGCTTTGCACCGGAGAAGGCAACACATTGTCGATAAAGCTCATCAGACGAGAAACGCCCACTGCCCCCGTGGCGGACGTCACGAAAATCGGGAAGAGTTGCCGGCGCAGCATGGCCTGGCGCAAGCCTGTCCGCATCTCGTCTTCACTGAGTTCGCCCTTCTCGAAATAGAGGTCCATGAGGCTCTCGTCGTTCTCCGCAATATCCTCGATGAGCGTCGTGTGAAGCTCTTCGGCTTCCTCTCGGAACGCTTCGTCGATATCGCCGACTACGGGCTCGGTGTTTCCTTCCGGGAAGGTAAGCTGCTTCATGAGCAGCACATCGATGATCGCCCGCGTACCGCCTCCGACAGGAAGTTGCACTACGGTGGCGCCGTGGCCGAAGCGTTCTTTCATTTGCGCAACGAGCATCCGAAAATCCGCATCCCCCTTGTCGAGGTGATTAATGACGAACATGGACGGCTTGCCGATCTCCTCGGCATAGTTCCAGGCCAGTTCCGTTCCCACCTGCACGCCCTCGACGGCATTCATCACGAAGATGGCCGTATCGGCTACCTTCAACGAGGAGATTACCTCGCCCACGAAATCGGGATAACCGGGCGTATCGATGACATTGATCTTGTGCCCTTCCCATTCGGCATGCAGGAGCGAGGCGAAGATCGACATTTGCCGCTCGTGCTCGCTGGGATGAAAATCGGAAACCGTGCTATGGGTTTCTATCCCGCCCATGCGCCGCAGGGCGCCACTTGCGAGCAGTATGGCCTCGGCCAGCATCGTTTTCCCGCTGCCCTGGTGTCCAACCAGCGCCACATTACGAATATGATCGGCGTTGTATACTTTCATAGGTGCTTCTGTAAACATCTCCTGGAAAAAAATCGGCCGCATCCCCACCGCGTCCCCCAAAGGGGCGCTCAAAACCCACCGCGTCCCCCAAAGGGGCGCTCAAAACTCACCGCGTCCCCCAAAGGGGCGCTCAAAACTCACCGCGTCCCCGAAAGGGGCGCTCAGGATCCAATGCACCCGCAAAGGGCGCTCAGGACCAGACCGAGAGGGACGCCACAGGACCAGCCGCACCCGCCTCAGAACCCATACGGCGCACATTCGTCTAAAATACGCCCGGATACGTTATGATCCATACGGTAATGCATTGCAGGATACTGTGAATATTCTTGCCCTCGAAACGGCCACCGACGCGTGCAGCGTCGCCGTCTGGCGCAGCGGACAGATCGTAGCCCAGCTGACGTTGCGGCGCGCTCGCGCACATGACGCCCAGCTGGTTCCAATGATCGGCGATGCCCTGCGGTATGCCGGGATTGCGGCTCCGGATCTGACGGCCGTGGTCGTATCGAGCGGCCCCGGATCGTACACCGGCTTGCGGATCGGTACGGCCACCGCAAAAGGGCTGGCCGAGGCAACGGGCGCACAACTCGTAGCCGTGCCGGGGCCGGAGGCATGGGCGCATCTTGCACTTCCGCTGGCGGCGTCGGACGACTGCATTGTCGCCGCGTTCGACGCCCGGCGGAACGAGGCGTACGCAGCAGCTTTCCGAGTCACTCCAGGCGGCACGCTCGAAACGCTGCGCGAAACCTCGGTTATCCGGGTCGAGGAAGCAGCCGAATGGCTGGGCAACACAGCAAAGGGTCGCCTGTATATCGCGGGAGATGGGCAGGCGAAGTTGTACGCACAGTTGGCGCAGCAATACGGATCGAACGGGTATGCAACGGAGATGCTCGCCCCGGACGACGAGCGCATTGCCCCTCCCGCCGTAGCGGTAGCGCACCTCGGCGCTGCGAAACTGGAACGAGGCGAAGTCGAGGACATCGCTTCTTTCGAACCGCATTATCTGAAGGAATTCGCCGCCGCGATACCTCAAAAAACAGCGTTCCAAAAGTTGGCCATCCGATTATAACCTGATATGACGTGGTTCAAACGACAGAAGGCGGGTATCCTGACCGAACTGGCGGAAAAGAACGAGATCCCCGATGGGCAGTGGGCGAAATGCCCCAAAACCGGCGAGATCGTCAATCGGCGCGAGATCGAGGACAACGCCATGGTTGTACCCGCCTCCGGCTATCACTTTTTCATGGAAAGCCTCGGGTATTTCCGTCTCGTCTACGACGACGGAGAGTTCGAGCTGTTCGACGGAAACCTGTATTCGACCGACCCGCTCGAATTCGCCGACCGCAAGCGGTATGCGGACCGACTCGACGCCGCCAAACAAAAAACCGGCTTGAACGACGCGGCGCGCGCTGCGCTGGGCAGGGTCGGCGGGCACCTCCTTTCTACGGCAGCCATGGATTTCTCGTTCATCGGCGGGTCGATGGGGTCCGTAGTGGGCGAAATCGTCGCGCGCGCCATCAAGCGGGCCGAAGAAAAGCAGGCGGCCCTGCTCATTATTTCGCAAAGCGGCGGAGCGCGCATGATGGAAGGCGCCCTCAGTCTCATGCAAATGGCGAAAACGAGCGCCCTGCTAAGCAGGCTGGATGCGGCGGGCCTCCCTTTCATCTCCCTTATGACCAACCCGACGACCGGCGGCGTTACCGCTTCGTTCGCCATGCTGGGGGATTTCAATCTGGCCGAGCCGGGCGCCCTCATCGGCTTTGCGGGGCCGCGGGTGATCCGGGAAACGATCGGGGCGGACCTGCCGGACGGCTTCCAGAGCTCGGAATTCCTGCAGGAGCACGGCTTCCTGGATTTCGTGGTGGACCGGCGGCGCCTGCGCGAACAACTCATCCGGCTGCTGGATCACACCATGCAGGGATAAAGCTGACGAACCGGGCGGTTATATTCGGTCCATCCGATCGTTTAGACCCCGTCCGAACGGCGAAACCGTCCCGATCCCGCGCAATCCGGTCGCATAGAGGCGACGCAACAGACTCCAGCGCGCCCGGCGAATATCGCTCCTGCACGCCCCTCAGGCTACTCCTGCACGTCGTATATCTTCACGTCCTCCCAGAGGTGGCTGCATTCGTTGCGGAAGCGATCGTGTACGGGGTCGTCCTGATAGAAATCGTGCCCCGCCTTGTCGTCGAAAGCGACCACGAGGCCGCAGCTATAGTCGCGGAGTACGACCGGGCGGTGGGTATCGGCAGGCGCTCCGACGAACCCGTGGCGGACCGTTTCGATTTCGAGCAGGGACCGGACTCCCTCATCGAATTCCCGGCGACCCTCCGCGGTCAAATCGTCTCGAAGCCGGAAAAACACGCAATGAATAAACATGGCGGACTGGTAGATGAATCAGTGAGAGAATGGCGATGCGAAGCTGTAAGGTACGGCGCGAAAAGGATCGGATTCAGGGCGAAATGCTCTCTTTTATCGGTCCGGCGCCGGTAAAGGATACTCTGATTAAGTTCGCGAAGCTCAGAAGCTGAGAGGGGTACGCTGGCAAGGAATGACGAAGCAATGTGGCAGGCCCCACATAATGAGGAATGACACAGCCAGCGTGCTCCTCGCAGCCTCCCGAAGGGCGCGTCACGTCCGCGATGTCCCGAATCCGAAACGTTTTTCGCTAATTTCAACGATGCAATTATGATAACCTTTACGCACGAACGTGACGCGCTGAGCGAAGCGGTTTTGATCGGAGTATCCTTTACCGGCGCAACGTCGGCTGTACGATATCGCCCCGGCGGACGGTTCCGGGGCGTAGCGGAATGAGATTCTGGCCAAAGTACACTTTCCCGTCCTCGCCGCGGCGAAACGTCTCCAGGGTCCGCAGCGGTTCCTTGCCCTGTACGCCTGTCTCCTGATCGACCGTTGTCACGATGCAGCGGGCGCATGCCTTGGCCACAAGAAAATCCATCTCCCCGATGCGCACGCGATCCCAGGTATCCTCGGCAAACGCCTCGACCCCCGACACGACCAGATTCGGCCGGAAACGATGCATGGGGACCGGCTCGTCCAGCCGCGCATTGAGCGCCTCCAGAGAGGCTTCGGAAATAAGCAGCGCCGGAAAAGAATCCGCAAAACTCACGACGTCCCCGGGCTTGCCGTACCCGGTCTCGATCGGTCGGCTGGCCGGATCGTCCAGGTAAACAAGCCGGCATTCGGTGCCGAGAAACCGACTGAACCATTCGTGCGCCCTGCCATCCGCCTCGGCGGCGGGAATACTGTCTCCCCATACTTCCACGGATGCACGCGCCGCCCCGTTCGGCTGCGCCACAACCAGATCCTCCTGCCCCGGCGCCTGCACCCGCAGTCCCTCCGGGGACACCGCCGCCCGGACCAGCGCCAGCCTGGGCGCGGTACGCTGCGACATGAATTTGCCGTCCGGATCGGCCACCATCCACCGGCGGTCCATACGGAGACCCTGCGGCTCGACCGCCGACGCTTCCAGCGCTACCCGCCGCGTCGATTTGACCGGGTAAATGTAAATGGCGGCAAGGCGACCCGTCGCCGATGCTTCCGCTTCCTTCGCAGGCATGTCCCTTGATCTCATGAATAATCTTTAAGGATACTCTGACCGAAACCGCTTCGATCAGCGCTTCACGTTCGTGCGTAAAAGATATGGAAACATGACATACGGATCGGTTCCGGATTCCATCCCGCACAGGGCGTCGCGGGAAAGAAAGTGGCGCATACCCGGTCCGTTGGCCTATCTTTCCCGCGAAACGCGCCGTAAAATCCGGCGCAGCCTATTCATCGCCCTCCTTTCCGCAAGATCATGAAACGAAGGCACTTTCTGAAAACCGGCGCCATGCTCGCCGCAGCCTCCGCGCTCCCCGGCATGGCCATGACCCCCTGGGGCCGGAACGCCCCCCGCGTAGGGCTCATCGGGTGCGGCTGGTACGGCAAAACGGACCTGCTCCGGCTGATCCAGGTGGCCCCCGTGGAAGTTACGTCGCTGTGCGATGTGGACCGGAACATGCTGAACGGGGCGGTGGACATCGTCGCCGGACGGCAGGCTTCCGGCAACCGTCCGCGCGCGTTCGCCGACTACCGGGAAATGCTCCAGGCGGGCGACCTCGACCTCGTGCTGATCGACACGCCGGATCACTGGCACGCGCTGCCCATGATCGACGCCTGCCGCGCCGGGCTGGACGTGTGGGTGCAAAAGCCTGTCGGCGTGGACGTGGTGGAAGGACAGGCGATGGTTGCCGCCGCCCGCAAGTACGGGCGCGTCGTGCAGGTAGGGATGCAGCGGCGCAGCACGCCCCACCTCATAGAGGCTCGCGATCAGTATGTGCGCTCGGGGCGGCTCGGGAAAATCCGGCTTGCGGAAACGTACTGCTATTACCACATGCGCACGCGCCGGAATCCCCCCGCGATCGCGCCCCCGGACGAACTCGACTACGAAATGTGGGCGGGCCCGGCGCCCAAAATCCCGTTCAACGAGATCGTCCACCCGCGCGGATGGCGCAATTTCATGGAATACAGCAACGGCATCATCGGCGACATGTGCGTACACATGCTGGACACGGTGCGTTGGATGCTCGACCTCGGATGGCCGAAACGCATCGCATCCACCGGAGGAATTCTGGTGGATACCGACAGCATCGCCACCACGCCGGACACGCAGACGGCCACCTTCGAGTACGACGAACTGCCGATCCTGTGGCAGCACAGGGCCTGGGGACACGCCGCCGACCCGGACTATCCCTGGGGAGCCACCCTGTACGGCGAACACGGCACGCTCAAGATGAGCGTACATTCGTACGATTTCATTCCGCGCGGGGACAAAGAACCGGAGCGTGGCGAGGCCCTGTACGAGTACGAACGTTACCCGGAGGACCGTACGGAGCAGAACCTCGAGCGGCATGTGGCGTCCGCGATCCGGGGGCACATGGTCGACTTTCTGGATGCGATCGAACAACGATCCCGGCCGGTAGCGGATATCGAGGAAGGCCATATCTCGGCAGCCTCCTGCATTCTCGCGAACATTTCCATGGCCCTGGGCCGGACTCTCGAATGGGACGCCGCCGCAGGCCGAGTCACGGGCGACGAGGAAGCCAACGCCCTGCTGGCCCGGCCCTACCGCGCCCCGTGGACGCATCCGGATCCGGAAAAGGTGTAACCCGCCCGTACGCAATGCCTCACGCACCCGCTCGCAACGCATCATGACCGAACCTGCCTGGGACCTGCCCAAAGACCTCGACGCGGCGTCGTGGGAGCATATGGCGGATATCGTCCCCCGCCGCTACGTGTGTCATTTTGTCGAGGACGCTCCGCGGATAGACGGCAAACTGGACAAAACGCTCTGGCAAGAAGCTCCCTGGAGCGAGCCCTTTACGGACATCGAGGGAGACCGGAAACCTGCGCCGCGGCAGGAAACGCGCATGGCGATGCGCTGGGACAACGCGTGCCTGTACATCGCTGCGCGCCTCGAAGAAACGCACGTGTGGGGATCGCTCACCGAGCCGAACAGCGTGATCTTTCAGGACAACGACTTCGAGGTGTTCATCGATCCGGACGGCGACCACCACCGGTACTGGGAAATGGAGGTCAACGCGCTGAACACCCTCTGGCAACTGGCGCTGGAAAAACCGTACCGGGACGGGGGGCCTCCCATATCTCCGGCGCCCATTGCGGGGCTGCGGTCGGCGGTATATGTGGAGGGCACCCTCAATGCCCCGCACGACACGGATACGTACTGGTCCGTGGAGATCGCCATCCCGTGGCGCGGTCTGGCGCCCTACGCTCCACAGGGGGGCGTACCCCCCGAAGAAGGCGCACAATGGCGAATGAACTTCTCCCGGGTCCAGTGGCAGCACGAAATCCGCGAAGGCGCGTACCGCAAAAAACCCGATACGCCGGAGGACAACTGGGTCTGGTCCCCGCAAGGCGTGGTGGATATGCACCGTCCCGAGCGGTGGGGCTTCGTGCAGTTCACGCGGGCGCGGCCCGGAGAAACGGCGTTCCGGCCGGATCCGACCTTCCCGGCGCGCGAGGCGCTCATGGCCGTGTACTATGCGCAGAGGGCCTTCTTCAAGAAGCACGGACGCTGGGCGAAATCCCCTGAGGAACTACCGGATTCCCTAACGGAAAACATTCGCCTGACCTCCGACGGCGAAGGCTGGATCGCGGAAATGCCCGCCGAAACCTCCGACGGGAGCCCGTGCACGGTGCGGGTGGACGAAGCGTCACGGATGACGGTAGAGGAGATATCACGGATGACGATGCAAAAGCGGGCTGCGCAAGCGGTCGAAGGAGACCTGGCGCGCTATCTCGACAATGCGCCGGACACGCCATCCGATCCGAACGACGAACTGCCGTCCGTATAGGGGACGCCGGGCGAAATGCGACGTTTTTCGCGGCTCATGATATATTAGGATATCCCGATCAAAACCGCTTCGATCAGCGCTTCGCGGACCTGATCAGAGTGTCCTGTAGCCAAGCCGCTCGAGTCCCGGACGACACGCCTCGGTGATCGAGTGCTGTGCGCCGGAGTCGAGACGCGCGAATTTAGACCGGGTCCGGCGCGGAAGCCCGACCACGTCACGGATCCACGCCTCGCTTTCCAACCGAGGGGAAATGAATCGGATGAGGCGGCGCGCCTCGCGTTCCGGATTCTCCTGGATATCCTCGAACCGGAGGTTGAGCAGGCGGTCGGGCGGAAAGTGCCCGAACACCCGGTGACCCGTTTCGATCATTCTGCTCCAGAGTTCGGCAAACTCCGGCAGGGCGACCGGCTCGGAGAACAGATCGTCAAGATCCGACCGCAGCCATTGCAGCACCGCCAGCATGTTGGTCAAGCGATCGTTGCATTCGATCCTTTCCATCAACCGGTACAGGTCGACACCCCACCGCCTGGCTCTACGCATCAGGGCAAGCGCGATCCGGTAGGACGGGTGCCCGCTCATCGACAAGGTCGTTTCACGCCCGTCACGGAACATGTGGACGGCCCGTGCTTCGGGAAAATGACGCAGTAGCCGGGAAGCCATAAGGAGAGAACCGCCATGGCGCTCGACCCATAGTTTTTTTCCGAAACGCTCCCCCAGCCAAGTGAACAGCGCGCGGTAATGGTCGGCGGGCCATGCCTTGGGTTGTACGCATACGAACCGCCCGATTTCGTCGTAGAGTTCTTCGTAACGATCCGAGAAATGGGGCACCGAGGCGGCCATGATGGGCGGCAACGTAGCGGCGTTGAAACGCGCATCGGGATCGTTGAAGGGATAAAGCAATTCGCCGAACGATTCCCGTGCGATGATGCTCATCCGCTTTCCGGGCTCGCTGTACAGGCGCCACATGCTGTCCCCGGCGACCTTCTTTCCGGCGAAGGCGTTCTGGCCCAGGGCCGCAAAGAACTCCGATATACTGAGGATATCCGGATGCCTTTTGAGCATCTGCGATACCATCGTGGACCCACAGCGCCCGGTACTGAATATGAACACAGGGGGAATATCGTTCATGGATAAAAATTATGTACTGACTTGATCCCGGACAACCGTTCGGGCGCCGGATAGCGTTACCGGCAATGGATTCGTGACCTGCATGGAGTACTCGGGCAGCCCGTTCGCACCTTGCTTCATCGGGTATAAACGAATCGCAAACGGGCATATACCCCCCTAATACACCTCCGTCACACCCTTTTCCTCGGCAAGGGCCGGTTCCAGCGCAAAGCGGATGTACAGGGCATCGGGGCCATATACGGCATCGTCCTGCGCCTGCTCCATCACGCGCCGCATCGTTTCTGCGGCAGGCCCCGCCTTGTCGCCGAGCAACTGCAGAGCGCGAGCCGCCCGAAGCACATCCAGCGGATCGCCGGTTTCCAGTACCTCCTCAAGCACGGCAAGGGCTTCCGAAGAACCGTCCAGCGCAACCAGCGCTGCCGCTGCCTCCGTGCGTACGGCGGGAACCGCATCCCGCAAGGCGTTCCGCAATGCATCCCGGCTCAGGGGATCCCTGGCTCCGGCCGCATGCAGCCCCAACGCAGCCCAGTACCGCACCGCATCGTCCGGATCCCTCAGAAGCGCCGCCTGCCTGTTCGAAGCGCGCGGCTGACCGACGAGGGTGGCGGTATCCAGTACACGCGTAAGCGGGTAGACGGACGGATCTGCCGTAAATTCGAGGGGGGTCTGGCCCGTCCGATCGGCCAGCCGCAACACTTCGGCTTCATCCATAAAACCGATATCCCGCGCCTCCACTTCCCATTGCGTCAGCCGGGCACGCATCCTATCCAGCACATCGAGATACGCGGAAGAAGCAGCCAGATTGCGGAGCTGGTACGGGTCGGTCACCGTATCGAACAATTCTTCAAACGGCTTCGATGGACCGGCGTAGGTCCTCTGTGCGACATTCAGGGCGCCCGCCCTGGCCAGCCGCGTGATAGCCTGGCGGATCGGCGCCTGATCCGAAAAGAATTCGGGCTGGTTCCAGGACAGATGCGGATGGTAATGGCGAATGTACAGAAAGCGCTCGTCGCGCACGGAGCGCGCGATGTCGTACGCCTCGTCCACCCGATCGCGCGCACCGAATACGAACTCCCGTTTCGTCAGCGAATCCTCGCCCAGGAACGGCATGCCCTGCATATGCCCCGGCGCGTCGTGGCCGACCAGGCGGAGCATCGTGGGCGCGAAATCCACGAAACTCACCAGTCGATCCGTGGACGAGCCGGGCGGAACCGGCGCCAGATGCCGCCATCTTTCGGGGAAATAGATAACCAGCGGCACATGCAAACCGGAGTCGTAGAGCACCCGCTTGCCGCGCGGAAGGCCCATCCCGTGATCCCCGTAGAAAAACACGATGGTGTTGTCCGCTACGCCGTCCTCCTCCAGCTCGGCCAGCAGGCGCCCCACATGGGCGTCCATGGCGGTAATGGCGTCATAATAGCGGGCCACGGTCTTGCGCACGTCCGGGTCGTCCGGGTAATACGGAGGCAACGGCGCGGCGGCGGGATCGTGCGTACCCAGCGCATCGGCCAGTTCGGGAAACTTCGTATCCAGAAAGGATATACGGCTCTGATGGGTGTGCATGTGGTTGAAGACGGCGAAGAACGGCTGTCCGTCCTCGCGCCCCCGCCAGTGTGCATCGGTGCTGCTCTCGTCCCAGGATTCGGCGATGAGACGCGGCTCGTCCGCCGTATTATAGTCGGTCTTGACGTTGTTCGTCGTGTAATAACCAAGCTCGCGCAGATACGCCGGGAATCCCTTGATGTCGGCCGGAATGGGCGCCTTCGAGCGCAGACCCTGCGTGCCCGCCGTCGTGGCGTATATGCCCGTAAGCAGGGTAAACCGGGCCGGGGAACAGACGGGCGCGGTAGCGAACGCATTCGTGTACGTGATCCCTTGCCGCGCCAGCCCGTCGATGTGGGGCGTCTCCGCATAGGCGTCGCCGTACGCGCCCAGATCGGCGCTCATGTCCTCCGACGTGAGCCACAGAATGTTCGGCAGATCGGAAGCGGACTCGGCAGTGTCTTCCGCCGATCCGCATCCCTGGAGCGCTGCGCAAAGAATCAGCAGCCCGGCGATCCGGGCCATCGTCGTCGTTTTGGAAATTTCAGGAAATGGCACGATTTATCGTCTCGCGATGTGAGTCCGAGGAAAGAGCGTATTATGATACGGACAGGCTGCGTGGATTCGCAATGAAGAAGCATCGGAGTAAAACCGCGATCGCGCGCGCTCGTTCATTGCATACGCAATCCTGCCGAACCATCTCTCAAGGTCGGCAATCACCTCATGTGTCCAAATGCCTGCAAGCAAACAACATCCCGACAAAGACGGCAACCGGCCAATCCTCATGTGGTTTCGCCGCGATCTGCGGTTGACGGACAATTCCGCGTTGTCATGGGCGAGCCGAACCGGGCGACCGGTCATCCCGGTTTTCATCCTGGACGAAGATACCGGTAGCCGTCCTGCCGGGGGCGCATCCCGTTGGTGGCTACATGGCAGCCTCCATGCCCTGAACGCTTCTCTGGAGAAGTTGGGCAGTCGTCTCATTCTTCGCCGGGGGCCTGCCGGGCCAACAATTGCCGCACTGGCCCGCGAAACCCGCGCATCGGCGATCGTATGGAACCGGCTTTACGATCCGGCAATCATCCGGCAGGACACGGAAATCGAGGCGCAGTGCAAGACAGCAGGCGCGGCGCCGCGATCTTTCAATGCCGCGCTGCTCTTCGAACCCTGGACTATCCGGACAGGCAGCGGTTCGCCCTACCGGGTATTCACGCCGTTCTGGCGTCGATGCCTCGAACATGGGTTTGAGTATCCGGAAAACGAAAGGCCGGCGCCGGTTCCGCCCTCGTCATGGCCATTGACCGAAGCGCTCGAAACATGGAATCTGCGACGCCATGATCCGGACTGGGCAGCAGGGTTTCGGAAAGTGTGGCGGCCCGGAGAAGAAGGCGCCCTGCAACGGCTCGACGATTTTCTGCGTGACGGGATCGGCAAATATGGAGCGGGCCGCGACGAGCCGGGAAAACGGGGCACCAGCAGACTGTCGCCCCATCTTCATTTCGGTGAGACGGGACCGCGCCAGATCGTTGCCGCGCTCGGTGAAATCGAACCGGGGCCGGACAAAGACGCCTTTCTGCGCGAGATCGGCTGGCGGGAATTCAGTCATCATTTGCTGTTTCACAACCCGGACATGGGAAGGGTCAACATGCGGCCGGAATTCGACCGCATGCCCTGGCGGAACGACCCGACCGGTTTGCAGTGCTGGCAACAAGGTCTGACGGGATATCCGCTGGTCGATGCAGGCATGCGCGAACTTTGGGTGACCGGCTGGATGCACAACCGGGTCCGCATGATCGCCGCTTCGTTTCTGACGAAGCATTTGTTGATCGATTGGCGGCACGGCGCGGACTGGTTCTGGGATACCCTGGTCGATGCGGATTGGGCCAACAACAGCGCCGGCTGGCAATGGAGTGCCGGCTGCGGCGTCGACGCCGCTCCGTACTTCCGCATCTTCAATCCCGTGGCGCAGTCACAGCGTTTCGACGCTGCCGGGCAATACCTCCGGACCTGGGCGCCGGAACTTCGGCGACTTCCCGACAAAGCAATCCATGCTCCGTGGCAGGCGCCGCAAGCCGTCCTGGCCGAAGCCGGAGTTCGACTCGGCGAAAATTACCCCTATCCCATCGTCGATCACGCAGAAGCGCGTCAGCGGGCGCTGGACATCTATAGGATACTCTGATCGAACGTGTATCCGGGCAGCGGAACAATAAAGGCCGGTCAGGCGCAAGAGCATGACATTTACCTTTCATCCCGTTCGAGCGTACCATGTCGGCTAATTGCGGGCCACAAGTACACCAACCTCGATCTCACGCAAAGGTAGCTCGCAGACCGACTCGATACACTGTGCGCCCATCGACCGCCGAATAAACTCTCGACAACAACATGTGTGCCTCCGGCAAATCAGGTATAAAACGATTTCCGTTCCGTAAGCGTCACCGGAAGGCCATGTTTGAACCGGTAGAATCCCAATGTTCTTACTTCAGGGAATTCTTTGGAAATGGGGTCGATCCGCCAACGTTGACCGATGGACGCAAGCGTTAATATCACTTCCATCTTGGCGAATCCCGTACCGAGGCAATTTCGGATGCCTCCGCCCCAAGGAACGTAGGCATGTTTGGGCCGCTCCGGGGGTTGTTTTTCGAGCCACCGCTCCGGCTTGAATTTCAGGGGCTCGGGCCAATACTTTTCACTTCGCTGAGGCGCCCGCCAGAAGGGTTGTACGATCGTTCCTTTCGGGATGAAATAATCGCCGATCGTACAATCTTCAATCGCCTCTCTACCGACAACGTACACCGGCGGAGTAATGCGCATCACTTCGCTGAATACGGCTTGCGTGTAAGGCAGGTTCTTGTAATCCTTCGCCGACGGCTGGCGCCCTTGCAATACTTCGTCAACCTCCTGTTCCAGGCGAGCGCGTATATCCGGATTCAGTCCGATATGATAGAAACACCATGCGAGGGCATTCGCGGACGTTTCGTGGCTGGCCTGAATCTGGATATACGCTTCGTCTCTTACCTCGTCATCGCTTAACGGATCTTCGATTCCGTCTTCGTCGGTAGCGCGAACCAGGGAAGATATGAGGTCAACGCGCTCCTCATCGCCGCGGGCCTTTTCGATCACCTGGAAAATCAGGCGATCCATAGCCTTGCACGTATCCTTTCTAAAACGATTGTTGCGCAAAGGCAGCTTTGCTATCAGGTCGCCCATAGGGAGCATGGTCAGCTTCATGCTCCAGTTCAACGTTTCCTGAACATCCTTAATAAGGGAGGCGGAAATTCGTATATCCCCCCCGAAAAACGTCGCGCTCGCAATGTCCAGCGTCAGTTGATGTATCACCGGAACGATATCAAAGCTGTCCCCCTCCTTCCAACCGGCCTGCATCCTGACGATTTCCTCAATCATCATGTTGGCATATTCGTCGAGAGCTTTTCTCCTGAAGGACGGCTGGGCCAATTTGCGCAGCCTCTGGTGAGCGTCGCCGTCTCCCGTAAGCGTGGTGGGGTTATGTACAATCAGGGTTTTCTTGAAAGCCGGGCCCTTATGGAACGAATTTCGTTTTGTAACAAGGACCTGTTCGATCAACTCGGGGGAGTATACAGCGCAGAACCTGCGATTCAGGAGCCTGAAATACACAGCGTCTCCATATTGTTCGTGCATTGCCTCGAAGAATCCGACGGCGTCGCGGATTCGCCACAGGCGCAGTTTTATTCCGAAACCTTCTTTCGGGCCGGGAGGAAGTTTTTTTATGAGACTTATATCCATTTGACAGGTTGTGTGTCCTTAATGCTGCGGTTGCGCGCCATGACCGTGCTATCGGGCACCGAAATACCGTCCAGTCAGAGGTGGTTCGGGGTTTGACTTTTTGGACAGATTTTATCAAAATTTAAGGTGTACTGTTGCGACCTTGTTCCGACCCAATCAACCAGAGGAGACCCATGTCAAGACGCACACGCAGAACCCGCAGTCCTTCGTCCGAGGCGAAGGTAGCCCTCGCCGCCGTGCGAGGCGACAGCACGCTGGCTGGACAACATGTACGTGGAACGCCTCTGGCGCAGCATCAAGCAGGAAGAAGTCTACCGGCATGCCTGCAAGACGGTGGCCAAAGCCAGGAAACGCATTGCCGACTACTTGCGCTACTTCAACGAGGAACGCCCGAACCAGGGCCTTGACAATAGAACGCCCGACGACGTATTCTACAAACGAAAACCGCTGCCCAGAGCGGCATAACCCGACGCAGCGCTACACGTAAAAACGCTGGAAAAACTGTCCGGTTTTTTCGGACCATTTCTATTATCGGAATCTGAGAACAGTGATGAATGCAATGCGATGCGGCGCTGTAGCGCTGCTGATTACGGGATTATGGGGCTGCGCTTCTTCCGAGAAAAGCACCACCGTTGGTGCAGGCGCTCTACCGACGCCGGTTATCGATATGTCTCGCTACGAGGACTTCGATCCCGCCGCATATCCCGACGCGCCCCTCGACACGCTGGCGGCGATCGTACACGACGTCCCGACACATCTAATGGAAGGCCGCGCTGCCGAGGGTATCCGATCGAAAGTGCCGGGATTCCGTGTACAGATATTTTCGTCTATCGAACGCAACGCAGCCACGGAGGCACAAGAAAGCGTACAGGCCTGGTGGCGGAAACAGCGCGACGAGGGTACTGTTTCCGAGGAAATCTTCCCCGGGGAACTCCCTGTCTACAACGTATACAGCCAACCGTATTACCGTGTTCGCGTCGGGGATTTTCTTTCGCGCGAAGAAGCCCAGGCGTTGCATAGCGTGCTTGCCCGGCGATTTACCGATGCGTTCATTGTACCGGATACGATCCTCATTACCCGGTAATGCACGACATGGGTATCGCCGGGATATTGCGTCTTCCGGAATACGATGTGCGAAGCGGCGGCGGACCCGGCAACGCATCTGCCCGCGCAACAACCTTTTTCCCTTTCTTCAGAGCAGGCAACCATCTGCAATAAACCGACGTATACGCTACCTTTCGTCCAGGATAAGCGCACAGCAACTCTTCGCATTTCATCGCTGCATGCCGGAAACGGATACTCTCTTGCCCGAACGCTCCGATACGCTGCCGGCCGTCGGGGATATTCCCGGCACGCTACGGGACATTCGCGCTGCAGTCGATGAGGAACTCGGCGTCTTCCGTCGGTACTTTCGGGACTCCGTACGTTCCGACGCCAACCTGCTCGACAAGGTAACACGGTACATGCTGCGTCAGAAGGGCAAAGAGATTCGCCCCATGCTCGTTCTTCTGTCGGCGAAAATGTGCGGAGGCATCAGCGAAACCACATACAGGGCGGCGGCGCTTGTCGAATTGATGCATACCGCCACACTGGTGCACGACGATGTGGTGGACACCGCCGAACGACGGCGAGGCGCCTTCTCCGTCAATGCGCTCTGGAAAAACAAAATCGCCGTTCTATTCGGCGATTTCCTGCTCAGCCGCGGGCTGCTGCTGTCACTGCGTTACGGAGACTACGAACTGCTCCATGCACTCTCCGATGCGGTCCGCCGCATGAGCGAGGGAGAGCTGCTTCAGATCGAAAAGACCCGCCGTCTCGACATCGACGAGAAAACCTACTTCCGGATTATCTCGGACAAAACGGCTTCTCTCATTGCAGCCTGTATGGAATGCGGCGCTCTGAGCGCCGACGCCGACCGCAGCGTACTACACACTATGCAGGAAGCCGGCGAACACCTTGGGCTGGCTTTCCAGATTCGGGACGATCTTTTCGACTACGGGGCCAAAGACATCGGCAAGCCCATCGGTATCGATCTGCAGGAAAAGAAGATGACGCTCCCGCTTATTCACGCGCTGGCGGAAGCTCACCCCAAAGAACGACGCGATATTTTGCACATTGTCCGTAAAAAAAGGAAGAACCGCCGCGACAGACAGGCTATATATGCCTATGCCGAACGCCGGGGTGGCATAGCCTATGCTCGCCGGAAAATGTACGAACACGCCGATTCGGCCCGAAAACTGCTCGAGGATATGCCCCCGACAGAAGCACGGAACGCCATGCTTGGTCTGGTCGATTATACGATACGCCGCGACAAATAGCTGGCCCGCGCAATACCGCTGGATACTAAACAAACCCGAACAGTTCTTCGTAAAAATGAATCAGCTCACCGATCATACTACAGGGACGAAACGCAAAAACCGCTCCCGGCAGTCCATGTATTGCTCCGGCGCCCCCTCTTCCCGGCGCAAAAAACTCGCAACCCTGTTCCTGGCAGGCCTCGTGGGACTGATCGGTTCAGGGGCCGTCTTTATGGATCGCCCGGCGCCGTCTAATCCCGTAAGCCCGGCGACGGAATATTCCGAAAGCAAAAAGCATCCCGATCCAATCTCTGCTCCGCAGGACGGCGCCGAGATTTACCTGACGCGCTGCATGGCATGCCACCAGATGAACGGGGGCGGCGTGCCGGGCGTATTTCCTCCGCTCACCGGAACCGACTGGGTAACGGGCAGCGAGGAAGTGCTCATCCGGATCATCCTGAACGGAATGACCGGGGAGATCGAGGTGAATAGCATGGTGTATACTGGCGCAATGCCGCCCTGGGGAGCCTTTCTGAACGACGAAGAGATGGCGTCTCTTCTCACCTATATCCGGACGGAATGGGGCAACGACGGCACAGAAATCACGCCCGAAACGGTAGCGCGGGTGCGGGAAGCCGTAGCGGAGCGCGAAGAGCCCTGGACGGTCGAGGAATTGGAGGCGATGAGGGAGGCGGAGGAGTAACTCCCCTATCACATCACCGGGTAGTACCGAGCCAGCATCAGCACGAGCACGAACAGCCAGATGAGGTGTCCGGCTCCGATGCTCATGGCGAACCGCTTGCGAGCCGCTTGCCGGGATTCTTCGTCGCCATCCGCGGCCAGCGTTCCCCAGGCAGGGCGTATCACAAAGAACTGGATGCCCACCAGGACCAGCATGAACAGCAAGCTCGTGTGATATTCCGGCCCGTAGGACCCGAATCCTCCCCCGATCAAAAACGCGGCAAGCCCGAACAGGAACGTAAGCACGGCGAACATGCCCGTGAGGCTTACGGCCTTGGCTCCTATCTCGCGCACGGCGTCGCCGGGAGACGAAACCGCAGCGGCGCGGGCGATGCGGCCCAGAAGAAGCGCAACGCCAAACCATCCGGCGGCGGTCACGACGTGAAACAGCACAAAAAGATTCTTGATCGTCAGCATGGCGGTACGGGAAATCGGTGCGTTTTACGTAGTAGCCGTGCGGATACGGCCTGAGGCGGTGGGCAAGGTATACGACCGCATTTCTGCCCTGTATACGGGCAGGGCATCGTTTAAAATACTATTTTTTGACGCGACAAACACACAAGACAAGCTCGAATGATGCGCGTGGCGGTAATAGGAGCAGGGATTGCCGGACTGACGGCTGCGTTCCGGTTGCGTCTGGCTGGCGCAGAACCCGTCGTGTTCGAGGCGCAGGCGCGGGCAGGGGGCGTAATCGGTACGGAGCGCATAGAGGGATTCCTTGTCGAGTTCGGAGCTACCACCATTCAAACGGCGAATCCGGTCCTTGACACGCTCATTCGCGACGCCGGCCTGGATATAGACCTCCTTCCCGCCTCAAAGACCGCCCGAAAGAGATATATCGTACGCGGCGGCAAGCCGGTTGCCGCACCGGGTTCCCCGGCCGACCTTGTCACAAGCTCCTTGTTTTCCGCCCGTGCCCGACGGCGGGCGCTTCGCGAGCCTGTTATACCCAGGTCTCGTTCGACGGAAGAGGAAAGCGTGGCCGATTTTGCGCGCAGGCGTTTCGGGCCCGAGGTGCTGGATTATGGTATGGACCCGTTTGTCGCAGGGGTCTACGGAGGGGATCCGAAACGTCTTGCAATCCGCCATGCCTTTCCGGGCATCTGGCGTATGGAGCAGGAATCGGGGTCTATCGTCCGGGCGCTGCTTCGAGGACGCAAGGACAAGAAAAACCGGATGGCGGGCGGCATGTTTTCTTTCCGGAAAGGCCTTGGGCAATTGCCGGAGGCGCTTTCCGACGCCCTGGGCGATCGCCTGCGCCTGTGCGCTCCCGTGCGGCGCATCGAGCGGCAAGGGGCCCGCTGGATCGTTTCCGGAGATCGCCTTAAGTCCGGGCATGCACAAACCACATGGAGCGAAACCTTCGACGCGGTTATATATGCCGCTCCGCTTCACGCGCTTGCCCTGATCGCACTGCCTGAAGGGCCTTCCCTCGAACCGTTGACCAGCGTCGTTTATGCCCCGCTTGCCGTCACAGCACTGGGTTTCCGGCGGGAGCATGTGGGCCATCCCCTCGACGGATTCGGCATGCTGGTTCCAAGCGTAGAGCGAAGTATCCGCATCCTCGGCACGTTGTTTGCGTCGTCCATTTTTCCGGGCGGATCCTCCGCTTCATCGACGTTTCGATCGGATGTCGCGCGAGCACCGGCGGGCCATGTACTGCTTACCGCCATGATCGGCGGGATGCGGAATCCGGCGCTGGCTTCGCTGCCGGAAAAGGAAGCGCATGACCTGGTACTGGGTGATCTGCGGCGCCTCTTGAATATTTCCGGCGAGCCCGTTTTCCGGTGGCATACCGCATGGAAACGGGCCGTTCCCCAGTACCATATCGGGTATGGGCAAACCCTCGCCGCCATGGAACGGCTCGAAGCAGCCTGGCCCGGCTGGTTTATGGCGGGCAATTACCGCATGGGGGTTTCCATCGGCGATGCCGCGAAATCCGGGGAAGAGGCGGCCAGGAAGGTATGCAGTGCCTGATGGCAGTACAGTGTTTTGTGAAAGAATCTCGAAAAATTGCATTTTTATTCTGTTTTTTATGCATAATGGAGGTCCATTCGAGAAAAAATTGCTCTAAAAATCATGATCGTAACCTTTTCCATTGAAAATTTTCTCTCCTTCAACGAGGAAGAGACCTTCTCAATGGTAGCGAGCAACCGGTTCTCCGGCCACCATGAAAACCACCTCGCTCCGATTCCCGGTAGCGATGTGAAAGTTCTGCGAGGCGGTGTCCTGTACGGAGCGAACGGCGCGGGTAAATCCAATTTCTTTAAGGCGCTCTATTATTTGAAAAAGATAGCATGTAATGGCAGGAAGAAAGGTGCGGGGACTGGGCGTAGGGTCTTTCGTTTTCGGGAAGATCCGGAAGCCTCGAAGAAGTGGAAGCGGCCGATCCGGGACTGGAAGGCCGCCCTCAACCAGTTCGTCATACTCTACGGGGACAGAGTCCCCATCGAACAATAATCCCGCTTACACAGTTTAGCGGACACGGCGGAGACATCCCCAGCGCCAACACCTCTCTCGTATACCAACTCTGGGAATCAATAATCGAAAACGCATCGCCGGCGCAATTGCGTAATGAATTGCCGGAACTTGCAGAGCTTATCCCCCCACCCCCTACCCCCGCATCGCCGCGTATTCCTCGAACGTGAACGCATCTACTTCCATGCAGCCGTCACGGCGCCGAGCTTCTACGGTCCCAGTGCACCGACCGGAATAATGCCCACATCACCATCTCGCACATAGCCATACCCATTGGGAACGATAACAGCAAGAGCCTTTGGTTTTGTTTTCATTCGACCAGCCATTCTGCGCAGGTTTTCGATAGCTTCATCTACCCAACGCTCTCCAAGTTTAACCTCGAATGCCGCCCAGCACCCATCGGGCGTTTCGACAATGGCATCTACCTCCAACCCGGATTCCTCTCGATAGTGGAATACCTCGGCATCTGCCGCCTGGGCATAGATACGCATATCTCGAATGACCATGGACTCGAAGAGAAAGCCGAAAAAGTTGAGATCATTCAGAAGTTTATCGGGTGTTGCCCCTAATGCGGCCACGGCAAGGGACGGATCAACAAAATGTCGAACAGGCGTTGTTCGCAGTGTCGTTGAAGATCGCAGGTGAGGCATCCACGCAGCCTGATCCTCCACAATCATAAGTCGTTGGAGAACATTAAGATATTCGGCAGCGGTATTCCGGTGCATGGTCGTACCGTCTCCGCGAATGTCGGTAACCAATGTAGAGATACGCGCTGGCGTCGCCACATTCCGGGCAAGAGATTGCAAGAGACGCCCCATCTTGACAGGATCTCTGTTCTTTTCGCTCGCCTGTAAAATGTCCACTCGCTGAATCTCTTTGAGATAGTCCCGGTTCGCTCGCATGGATTGCTTCATTGATTTGCCCAGATGACCCGGCCAACCCCCAATGCATATCAAATCCGTCAGCGACAGAATCGTCAGGTCGGATTTACCAGCCTCCTGAGACTCCCCGTCTAATAATTTTTTCAGCGAAATTTCTCCTGAAGATTGACCGGTCTCGAAGAGCGATAGTGGACGCATGCGGAGCCGGGTGAGACGACCGGCTCCCGTATGACGAGTGACGCTATCGGCAGGAATGGCGGAACCAGTGAGAATAAACTGTCCGGGAATACCGCGATCATCTACTGCGCGACGAACATGGTTCCAAATGTCCGGCTCCTGTTGCCACTCATCGAGCAGGCGAGGTGTGGCGCCCTCAAGCACCGCGGCAGGATTAACGGCAACCATTCGACGGGCATTTTTATCCACATCCAGTAATACTTCGCTCCCCGCTATATTCCTTGCAGTGGCCGTCTTTCCGCAGGCCTTGGGGCCTTCTATAACGACGGCTCCGGTAGCCTCAAGTCGCTCGGTCAATTCCCGGTCAACGATTCTTGGCCTATACACTGGTCTTTACAGTGGTAATGAAAGGAGATACAGGAGAACGAAATATAACCCTTCAGATAAAAAACAACAAGGCTAACAGGCAAAATAAGTGAATTTCAACAGGCATAATGAGGAATTTTCAACAGGCAAAATGAGATAGTTTCAACAGGCAGAATAAGTGAATGTCGATAGGCGGAGCTCGCCGGGCTCCAATGACCCTTTTATCCCTTTTTGAGTAATTTCTATACCTTTTCGGTATATTTTTTCTCCTTTTAAGGATAGTTTTTACTCAAAAGGGGTATTACGCGCTTCAGCAGACGGCCTCATAACAATGCACGGCCGGGCGCCTCATTTGGCTGTTCGTGCTCGCGCTTATGCTGGCGCGACACTACCCGGTGATGCGACGGGAGCATCTCCCCCCCGCATCGCCGCGTACTCCTCGAACGTGAACGCATCTACTTCTATGTAGGCTGCACGGGCGGTTTCCGCTTCCTGTACGAGATCGCGTTCCTCTGTTGAAATGACGCCGGCATCGCAGGCAGCATCAAGGGCCTGTTCCGGACGGCTGCGCACCAGCGTACCCTGGCGCATCGCGTTTCGGATCCGGGCCAGCACCGGTTCCGCTTCCACCGAAAGCCGGAAGGCCCGTTCCAGCCTGCCAAGGCTTCCGGTCTCGTCTTCCTCGTCCGGACGGTATATCCCGGCTGTGAACCGATCCCGTTGCTCGCCGGGCGTTTGCAGGGCCTGGGCCACCTTGCGCCCAAGCCGATCGGAAGGATATCCGCCGAAGCGGTTTATCCGAAACCAGAGTGCGCAGGGACCGCGAAGCAACCAGGAAGTCCCGAGCGGCAGGGGCAGATTCCCGAAAAGCCCCTCGAAACCGGCCTGAATGCGGATCAGCGCATGCTGCATGGCCCAGTGCATGAACGGGGCGTCCTCCTTGCGGCGCCCGTCCGCCTCGAAACGGCGAAGCACCGCGGTCCCGATATACAGCGACGAAAAAATGTCCGCGAACCGACCGGTGAGTTTCTCCTTGCGCTTGAGGTCCCCGCCAAGGACGCCCATCGCCAGATCCGCCATGAACGCAAACGTAGCGGACGCCCAGTTCAGCTTCCGCACATAGCGCGCCGACGGTCCCCGCACGGGCGAGCGGCTAAGCCTCCCCCGGGTGACGTAGAGCGCCTTCATCCGGCAACCGTTGCGGAACACATGGCCCACATGTTTCCACAGATTCCGGTCGAAAGCGGCAAGATCGCCCCGTCCCAGCGCATCGATTTCCGCATAGGCGTACGGATGGCACCGGATCGCCCCCTGCCCGAAGATCATAAGCGTGCGCGTGAGAATGTTGGCTCCCTCGACGGTAATCCCTATCGGCGCCGCCATGTACATATGGGCCAGCAGGTTGCGCGGACCGCACGAGATCGCGTTCCCCCCGAGGATATCCATGGCGTCGTTCACGATCCGGCGCTGCATCTCCGTCGCGTTGTATTTGGCGATAGCCGTCACGACAGCGGGCTTCGCCCCCTGGTCTATGGCCCCGCAGGTATAGCGGCGCATAGCCTCCATAGCATACGTGTACCCTCCGATACGGGCCAATGGCTCCTCAATGCCCTCGAACCGTCCGATCGGTAACCCGAACTGCTTGCGCACCGCCGCATGCGCCGAGGCCACATCGCACGCAAGCTGCGCCCCGCCGGTGCTCATTGCCGGAAGCGAGACGCCCCGTCCCGCAGCCAGCGACTCTACGAGCATGCGCCAGCCGCGACCGGCCCCCTCCTTGCCTCCAATGATGGCGTCCACCGGCACAACGACATCGTGCCCCTCCGTCTTCGAGTTGATAAATGCGATGCCAAGAGGGTCGTGCCGCCAGCCGGTCTCCACGCCGGGAGTATCTGTCGGAATAAGCGCACACGTAATACCTGGGTCGGTCCCTTTGCCAAGCAGGTTTTCCGGGTCTTTCAGGCGAAAGGCCAGCCCCAGAATGGTCGCTATCCCCGCCAGCGTAATGTACCGCTTTTTCCAGTTCAGGCGTAACCGGATCGATCCGTCGTCCGCCCGGAATACCACGCCTTCGGAGGTAATAGAGCCCGCATCGGAACCGGCCCCCGGTTCAGTGAGCGCAAACGCCGGAATCTCTTCGCCGTAGGCAAGACGCGGGAGGTAATAATCGCGCTGGGCCTGCGTACCGTAGTGAATAAGCAATTCGGCAGGCCCCAGCGAGTTCGGCACCATGACCGTAATCGACAGCGGCGACGACCGGGTCGCCGTTTTCATCACGACCGTACTGTTGGCGAGCGCCGAAAAACCCAGACCGCCGTATTCCCGGGGGATGATCATGCCGAAGAAACGCCCTTCCTTGAGCGCATCCCACACGACTTCGGGAAGGTCTCCGCAACGGTGTACCTCCCAATCGTCCGTCATGGCGCACAGCCGCTCCAGCGGCCCTTCCATGAATGCGCGTTCCTCATCCGTCAGGGCGGGGTACGGCATATTCAGCAACTTCCCGAAATCGGGCCGTCCGGAAAACAAGTCCCCGTCCACCCATACATCTCCCGCTTCGATGGCCATCCGTTCGGTTTCGGAAATCGCGGGCAGAAAACCCGACGAACGAAACATCTGCATCACCGGGCCGGAAACAAGGACACGACGCAGCGCAGGCACATGAAAAACCAGCGCAAACACGCCCAGCAGTATCCAGAGCCAGACAGGGGCGCCCAGTCCGTAAAGCAGGGCTGACCACAGGAGAGTGTGCGCGAGCAACGGCGCGCCCGCATACCCCGCCGCGAAAAACGCCAGAACAAATACGATCACTACCCAGACGATCGCCACATCCTGCAGGAAATGGTAATAGGGCATAGTTCTTTGCTCCGTCAACCCCCAAGATACTCGATCACGCCGGCGGCGCCCATCCCTCCGCCGACGCACATTGTGCACAGGCCATACCGCACCTTGCGCCGCGCCATTTCGCGAATCAGCGTGGTCGTCAGCTTGGCGCCCGTGCATCCCAACGGATGACCCAGTGCGATCGCACCCCCGTTTACATTCACCGTATCCTCATCGAGCCCTGCCTCGCGAATCACTGCAAGCGCTTGGGCGGCAAAGGCTTCATTCAGTTCTACGAGGCCTATGTCCTGAATGCTCAGGCCCGTTTGCACAAGCACTTTACGTATCGCAGGCACGGGACCCATGCCCATGATTCCGGGCGCTACGCCGGCAACCGCGAATCCTGCAAGCCGGGCCTCGGGCGTCACGCCCAGTTGCTTCACGCGATCCCCGCTCATAAGGACCACCGCAGCAGCCCCGTCGGAACGCTGCGACGTATTGCCCGCGGTTACCGTGCCGCCGTGGCGAAAAACCGGATGCAAGCGCCCCAGGGCTTCGAGGCTGGTGTCGGAGCGCGGTCCCTCGTCCGTATCGAACGTCCGGCGAGCCGTCTGTGCAGCGCCTCCTTCATAGCGCGTCTCCTCTACCTCCATGGGAAGAATTTCGTCCACAAAACGCCCCGCCTCAATGGCCTCCAGCGCCCGCTCGTGAGAACGCAGCGCAAACCGGTCCTGATCTTCCCGCGAAACGCCGTAGCGTTCGGCCACGTTCTCCGCCGTGATGCCCATCGAAACGTAGACATCCATGTCCTCGGAAGCCAACACGGGGTCGGGCTGGAAAAAGAAACCGGTCATCGGCACCATACTCATCGACTCGACGCCCCCGGCCACGACCACATCCGCCATGCCCGCGTGAATCGCCTGACTCGCCATAGCAATCGTTTGAAGGCCGGAGGAGCAAAATCGATTCACCGTGGCGCCGGGCACTTCGTCCGGCAAGCCCGCCTTCTGCACAATCAGGCGCCCGACATTCTGCCCTTGAGCGCCCTCGGGGAAAGCACACCCCATCAGCACATCCTCGACCGCGCTCGCTTCGAGCCCTTCGACGCGGCGAATGGCTTCGCGCACGACCGCAGCGCCCATGTGTTCAGGGCGGACATACCGGAACGCTCCCCGGTCGGCCTTGCCGACGGCAGTACGTACGCTGCGGACTATGAAAGCGTCTTGCATGGGTTAATTCCTCAACGGCTTTTTCGTCTTCAACATGTGGGTAATGCGGGCCTGCGTTTTCTTCTCGCAAATCAGTTCGAGGAACACGCTGCGCTCAAGGTCGATGAGATATTGCTCGTCCACTTCCTGGGAAGCGGTCAGATCGCCTCCGGTCATCACGAAGGCAAGGCGTCCGGCAAGCAACGCATCGTATTCGGACACGAATCGGCCCTCGACGAATTGCCGCACCATGACATCCAGCGCTGCGCCTCCGGGGCGCCCCAGCACCCGGATGCTTGTCGGGACAGGCGGGCGATACCCTGCGGCGGAAAGGCGCAAAACCTCTTCTCTGGCCACATGCAGCCGCCGGTCGTCGTGCATGACGATGCGGGCATGCGGCGCCAGAAAACCCAGTTGCCGAGCTTCCACAGCGCTCGACGATACACGGGACATCGCTACGGTCTCGAAAAATTGTCGGATCCAGGCCTGAATTTCGGAAGGATGGCCGTTCGCCGTCCGCCGGCAAGCCTCTGCCGCCAGGCGCATCGTCCCCGTCCCCGCAGGAATCAGGCCTACGCCCAGTTCTACCAGACCGGCGTAGCATTCCGCCGACGCCACCTGATTCGGACAAGCCATGAGCAACTCGCACCCGCCGCCAAGCACCCGCCCGTGGGCCGCGACGACCACCGGCTTGCGGGCGTACCGCACGCGCTGGATCGTTTCCTGAAATGCCCTGATGTGTCGATCTACCACCTTGACGCCCCTCAGTTTCAAGGCGGCCCCCAATTCCAGAAGATTCGCCCCCACCGAAAAATTGCGCCCCTCGTTCCCTATCACAAGCCCCTTGAGCGAGCGATCCGCTTCGACGTGTTCGATCGCATGCACGACGGCCTCCATCACGCCTTTCCCCAGCGTGTTCGCCTTCGAGCGAAACTCCAGCAACGCGACGCCATCTCCGAGATCAAGCAGTCCGGCGGCGCCCGATTCCCACAATGTCCGCCCTTCCTCCGACCGAATCGAAGCAAGCGCCACATAATCTTCCGGAACAGGATCGGAGGCATATCCTTCGCTGCCCGGCACATAGACCGTACGCGCTCCCGCGTCGTCCCGGTAAAACCCGCCGGCCCGCACCGCATCGTCCACCCAGGCAGGCACGTCCAGTCCGGAATCGTTCAAATCCTTCAACACCCGCCCCACACCGATCGCGTCCCACATTTCAAACGGGCCCAGTTCCCAGCCGAATCCCCAGCGTACGGCGCGGTCCACATCGGCAGGCCGATCCGAAATTTCAGGAATTCTGCGGGCGGCATAGGCCAATAAATCCAGTGTCGTGCCGCGAACGAAGGCCCCGGCGCGTCCCTTGGACTCGTACAGCGCCCGCAGCCGGTCGCCTGTGGTGCGCAGCTTGCGTATTTTCTTCAGGCCGGGCAGGAGGATGGGCCTGGCGGAAGAATATTCCAGGGTTTCCGGGTCCACGGACTTTATTTCGCCGTCCTCTTTCCGGTAAAACCCGGCGCGGGTCTTCTGCCCAAGCCTGCCTGCCTGTACAAGCCGGCCCAGCAGTTCCGGAGGACTGAACGCGGCGCAGCTTTCGTCGTCTGCCACGGCCTCGTGCAGATTGCGGGCCACAGCCCACAGCACATCCAGACCCACCACATCCGCTGTTCGGAACGTGGCGGACCGCGGACGCCCAACCAGCGGCCCCGTCAGGGCGTCGATCTCTTCGATCGTGTAGCCCTGTTCCGTAAAGCCACGGACCGCCTGCATCATGCCGTACACGCCGATGCGATTTCCGATGAAATAGGGGGTGTCCTTCGCTACGACGATGCTTTTTCCAAGATGAATCCGTCCGAAATGGGCAATGCGGGAAAAAATATCCGGATCCGTATCCGTAGAAGGAATCAGTTCCAGCAGCCGCAAATAGCGGGGGGGATTGAAAAAGTGCGTGCCGAGGAAAGCGCGCCGGAATGCCTCGCCGCGGCCGGCTGCGATCTGCTCCACGGAAAGCCCGCTCGTATTTGTGGACACGATGGTCCCGGGCCGGATTATGGACTCGACCCGCTCGAACAGGGCGCGCTTGGCGTCCAGTTGCTCAAAGATTGCCTCAATCACCCATTCCACGCCGGACAGCCGGTCGAGGTGGTCCTCGAAATTGCCGGTTTCGACACGACGTAGCGCCGCCTCGTCGAAAAACGGAGCCGGTTTGAGTTGGGCTGCCGCTTTCAGTCCTCGCTCGACTACGGCATTTCGGTTTTTCCCTTCTCCGGACGGCACATCGAACAGAAATACATGTAAGCCCGCATTGGCGAGGTGTGCCGCAATTTGCGCACCCATGGTCCCGGCGCCCAGGACAGCGGCCTTGCGAAACGGGAGATGAGCATGGAGTGGAGCGAATGCGCCCGAGGCACGGTCACAGGCTGCCGTTGAATGTGCGTGCATGGATTAATTCCTTAGCGGCTGAAGTCGTAACGGACGGCGATCAGTCATCGTGGTCCTGTTTCTCTTTCTCGACAACCACGATCGCTGCGGGCAGATCTCCGTTGCCGTACATCTCCCCGATATCTTCTGCAAATGCTTCCTCAACCTGCCGGCGGCGCACCTTCAGCGTAGGCGTAAGAAGATTGTTTTCCGTCGTCAGCGAAGTAGGCACGATGCAAAATCTCTTGATGCGGGACCAGGGATCCATACCCGCATTGGCCTCCTCTACCAAATGGCGCAGATGCGATCGCACTTCGGGCAGAACAATCAGCCCTTCCCCGGATATGCCTTCCCCTATACCGAAGGACCGGGCATATCCTTCCAGCTTTTCCATATCAGGAAAAACAAGCGCTGTACAATACCTGAATCCGCTGCCCAAAACCATCGCCTCTTCGATCGTCGGGTGCGCCCGAAGCCGGTTCTCGACAGGCTGGGGAACCACATATTTCCCGGTCGAGAGCTTGAAAAGAGATTTTTTCCGGTCCGTAATTCGCAGATAGCCCTCCGGCGTAAACACCCCGATATCGCCGGTATGGAACCACCCTTCTTCGTCAATGACCTCGCTCGTCAAGGCATCGTTCTTGTAGTATCCCTGCATGACGTACGGCCCGCGCGTCAGAATCTCTCCATCCTCCGCGATCCTCACCTCCGCTCCCGGAATCGGTTCTCCCACCGTACCTGGTCGGACGCGCCCTTTTCGATTAAAGGAGATCACCGGGCTGGTTTCCGTGAGACCGTACCCCTCCAGCACCGCAATATTCGCCGCAGCGAACAAATTCGTCAGATGGGCGCCAAGCGCCGCCCCTCCCGAAATAAGAAAGTGGACGCGTCCACCCAACGCCTTCCGCCATTTGCCGAACAGGAGTCGATCCGCCACCTTGAGTGAAAACGCATACATTCCGCCCGGCTTCGATAATACGTTGTAGCGCTCGCCCGTAGAAAGCGCCCAGGAAGCAATGGCCTTTTGGACGCCGCTCATGCCGGCAATACGTGTCGCTACAGCTGCATACACCTTCTCCAAAACCCGTGGCACCGTGGCGAATATGGTAGGCTGCACCTCGGCAATGTGCTGCATAAGAAAATCCTGCGACGTGAAATACACAGACGAGCCATGATACGCAAAGCCGTAATGAAGCGTCCGGGCAAAGATATGGGTCAAGGGCAAAAACGAAATGATCTGCTCGCCATTCTCGCCCGTGCGGTAATCCGGCATCCCGGAAAAGGATGTGAGGGCGTTGGCGCTGATGTTTTCATGCGTCAGCACGACGCCCTTCGGCTGCCCGGTCGTGCCGCTCGTATAAAGAATGGTGGCCATATCCTGCGGTCCGACCCGATCGCGAAACTCCTGGATTGCCTCTGTATTCTCCTGTCGCCGGCGGCGCCCGAATTCCCGCACCGCCTCCAACGTGTACGCTTCCATACCGTCAGGAAGAGACATCCCGTCAGGAAGGCCCCCTTCCGCCAGAATCACAGTAGAAACCGCAGGGCATGCGGATAACGTATCCCGGATTTCTTCCAAATGTTTCCCACTCGAAACGGCCACTGCCTTGGCCTCCGAATGCGCAAGAACATACCGGATCTGGTCGGGTGCGTGCGCCAGATACATGGGCACGTTGACGACGCCGGCGAGCAAACAACCCATGTCCACAATGCAGAAGGACACATCGCTCTCCATATAGAGCGCAAGACGATCCCCGCGGGACAGGCCAAGATGAGCAAGGCCCAACGCCACTTCCTCGGAACGGCATCGATACTCGTCCAGCGAAAGAGACTTCCAACCATCTCCATCCGGCTGATTGAGCGCCCGGCGGTTTACGTATCTATCCGATGCCTCGTACAGTAGATCCGGTAAGGTCTTCCCCAACGTAAGCGTGCCGCTACCTAGCGGCGCAACGTATATCTTTTCCGATACCATGTCCGGTACGACTATTTCCTGTTCCGAATAAGAAGTATCCTGTAGATAATACACCCCCTGAAAGAAAAGAAAAAAACATGACAGGAAAAGACTTCGCGTGAATAAAAACCACATAGAAAAAGGACCGCCCGATATCTTCGGACAGCCCTATTTGCTCGCATTCGAAAACTCTGGAGCGCTGCGCTCCGGTCGTTATCTCTTTCGTAACGTCACATTGCCCACCGCGGCATACAGACGCAGGTCCGGCCCCCCGCCATTGACGCTGCCGGAGAAGGATTTTCTGGTCCACTTGCCTTCCATCTTGAGTGGGTAATCCGTACTCGCCGATCCTACGGCGCACTCCGCATCGACATCCACGCCTATGCTGCCCGCCAGATACACCATCACGTTCCCGGCCCCCGTGCTGAAATCGGACGCTCCCTCCGGTTGTTCGGTGATGAACACTTTGACGTTTCCGGCGCCCGCCTTGACCGTGGCTTCGCCGCGTACGGACCGGACATCCACGTTGCCGGCGCCCGTATGCACTTCCACCTTCCCTCCTGCGCCCTCAATGACAATATTGCCGGACCCCGACACCACATTAACCGACCCGCTGACCGAACCGATCTCAATGTTGCCCGCCCCGGTCACACCGGAAATGTTTCCGGAAAAGGATCCTAATTCGACACTGCCGGCGCCGGCCTTGAATTCAATATTATAATCCTCCGGAATCCTGACTCGCACCCGGACCCTGAGCCGATCGGTGGAACGGATACGGTTCCAGAAGCTATCCTTATTGTCGAAGCGCGACCCGACGTAGATACCGCCGTCGCGTTCCTCAATCTGCAGATCGTGCCGTTCGAAGATACTTTCGGCCTTCGACCGATCGTCGGTCGTTACCTTGCGTTCCACCTCAATGAGCACCTCTTTACCAGGCCCTGGCAATACCTCAACCCGGCCCCGATCTATATCCAATTCTAACATACCGCCGGGTCGAACCTTGTAGGAACGCTTGACCGTATCCTTGATATCGATCAACTCAGGGCCGCCGGCGTAGGCGTTCGCCGCAATCAGAAACGCAGCGACAAGCACGGGAAACTTTCCGGTGCATCGGAAGGGGCGTTTCGACATGGTGCTGGCCTCGTCGTTTGGCAGAGCAATTCGTGGGGCATTACTCCGTAATACGGAATATTTCTTCCAGAGTTACAAAACGCTGCGAAGAATTGCTAAAGAGGCTCTTCGCCCTGTCTCACCTGTCTGAAGAACGTCTTACAGGATACTCCGATCAAAATCATTTCGCCCGGCACTTTATGGATACTCTGATCAAGTCCACTTCGATCAGAGTATCCTTAAGATATTTCAATTTTCTCTGTCTTTTCGTCCGGCGCACCGGGCACTGCCGAAACCCGGTCTCCATTCCCGCCCAGCGCTGCCTGCAACTCGGCAAGCTCGGTCTTCGAACCGACGACAACATCACGGAAACGGCGCTGGCCGGTTCCTGCCGGAATCGGGTGTCCAACAATCACATTCTCCTTGAGTCCGTAAAGCGGATCCACCTGAGCTTTGATAGCCGCGTTGGTGAGCACCTTGGTAGTCTCCTGGAAGGAGGCTGCCGACACGAACGAATCGGTCGAAAGCGCAGCCTGCGTGATGCCGAGAAGAATCGGTCGCGCCACGGCCGGTTGCGTTTCGCGCACCGCGACCTGCTTGAGGTCCTGGCGTTTCAACATCGAATTCACTTCTCTCATTTGCCTCCGGCTTACAATATCGCCGACCGACAGGTCGGAATCGCCTGGATCGGTGACCACAAACCGGTCGTAGAGGCGATTGTTGAGTTCCTCCATGGCAAATCGGTCCACCGTGTCGTCTTCCAGCAATGTCGTATCGCCCGGGTCGGCAACGCGCGCCTTCTGCATCATCTGGCGAACAATCACCTCGATATGCTTGTCGTTGATCGTCACACCTTGCATCCGATACACTTCCTGTATCTCGTTCACGAGATACTCCTGCACAGCGCGCGGCCCCTTGATGGACAAAATATCTTGCGGGGATACCTGCCCGTCCGAAAGCCGTCCGCCCGCACGTACGAAGTCATGCTCGTGTACAAGCATGTGCCTCGAGAGCGGTACAAGGTACGTCCGGCTTTCCGAATCGTCGCGAGACGTAACGATGATTTCCTGTGCGCCGCGTCGACGCCCCCCAAAACGAACCACGCCGTCGATCTCGGAAACAACCGCCGGGTCGACCGGCATCCGGGCCTCGAACAATTCGGTCACGCGGGGAAGGCCGCCCGTGATATCGCCCGTCTTGGCAGACTGGCGCGGAATCTTTACCATGACCTGCCCTGCCTGAATCTTCTCCCCCTTATCCACCTGAATGCGCGCCCGCACAGGAAGCGTATACTCGCGCTCCGTATCCTTGTCCCCCTGGACAATGAGGGCCGGCGTCAACACGCGCTCGCGACTCTCGGTAATGACTTTTTCCTTGTGGCCGGTCTGTTCGTCAGATTCTTCCCGGTATGTTGTGCCTTCAACAATATCCTTGAAGGATATCTTACCGGAGACTTCCGAGAGAATCACACTGTTGTAGGGATCCCAACTGGCCAGCACACTCCCCTTGTCGACGATCTCTCCGTCAGAAATCAGCATCTCGGCCCCGTACGGAATCACATACGAAATCAGGCGTCGACCCGAATCCTTGGGATCGACGATCAAGACCTCTCCCTGACGAGTCAGAACAACATCTTTTGCCCCTTCGCCATCGTCAAGCGTGACGGTCCGCAGGTTTTCGTAAACCGCCTTACCGGCGAATTTCGTCTGAAGCGTACTTTCAGCGGAGATAAGACTCGCCGTCCCTCCGATATGGAAGGTCCGGAGCGTAAGCTGCGTACCCGGCTCTCCAATGGACTGCGCAGCGACCACACCGACCGCTTCGCCCGTTTCCACAATGTGTCCGGTGGAAAGATTTCGCCCGTAGCATAAGGTGCACACGCCGCGGCGCGACTCGCATGTAAGGGCCGAACGTATTTCGACTTCCTCGATCGACGTTTCGGAAATCTGCCGTGCCCGTTGCTCATCGATCATCTCATTGGCGGCAATGATGAGTTGATTGGAAAGCGGGTCGCGAACGTCGTGCATGGAGACACGCCCCACGATACGGTCGGCCAGCGGCTCGACAATCTCCTCATTATCCTTCAGAGCCGATATCCGGATGCCGCGAAGCGTGCCGCAATCCTCCTGGGTAATGGTCACATCCTGGGAGACATCCACCAGACGGCGAGTCAGGTATCCGGCGTCGGCCGTTTTCAGGGCCGTATCGGCAAGACCCTTACGGGCGCCGTGCGTCGAAATAAAGTATTCAAGTACGGAAAGCCCTTCCTTGAAATTCGAAATGATCGGGTTCTCGATAATTTCCCCTACCGAGCCCACCAGGCTTTTCTGCGGCTTGGCCATGAGGCCACGCATACCCCCCAGCTGGCGAATCTGCTCCTTGGAACCACGCGCACCCGAATCCGCCATCATATAAATAGCGTTGAATCCTTCCTTGTCGCTCCGAAGGGTTTCAAAAAGCGTTTCGGAAACCCGATTGTTGGTCTTCGTCCAGATATCGATCACCTGATTGTAGCGCTCGCTCTCGAACATGAAGCCCATCTCGTAGTTGCCACGCACGCGGTCCACCTCTTCCTGGGCGTCCGAAATAATCTTCTCCTTCATGTCCGGCACGATGATATCGGCCAGCGAGAAGGTGAGCCCTGCCGTGGTAGCCTGTTCGAAGCCCAAATGCTTGATGTCGTCGAGGAAACGAGCGGCCTTTTGGAACCCGCTGGCCTTGAGTACGCGTGTGATGATCGGGCGCAGATTGCGCTTCGTGAGTACTTCGTTGATGAAACCGACTTCCTCGGGAACCACCTCGTTGAAAAGAACGCGCCCTACCGTCGTTTCCTCCATTTTGCCGGGGACTATGCGCACCTGGATACGGGCGTGCAGAGCAACCTGGTCCTGGTCGTACGCCTGACGCACTTCCGTAACGCTCGCGAACCGCATGCCGTCCCCCTTCTGGTCCGAACGCATTTTCGTAAGGTAGTACAAGCCGAGGACCATGTCCTGCGTAGGCACAGCGACCGGACCGCCGTGCGCAGGACTGAGAATGTTGTGGCTCGAAAGCATGAGCACCCAGGCCTCCAAGCAGGCGTCATGGCTGAGGGGCGCATGCACCGCCATCTGGTCCCCATCGAAATCGGCATTGAAGGCCGTACATACCAACGGATGCAACCGGATGGCTTTGCCCTCGATGAGAATCGGCTGGAATGCCTGTATGCCAAGGCGATGCAACGTGGGGGCCCGATTGAGCATGACAGGACGCCCTTCGATCACCTTCTCGAGAATATCCCATACGTCAGCGGTGCGACGGTCCACCACTTTCTTTGCACTCTTGACCGTTTTGACAATACCGCGCTCGATAAGCTTGCGAATGACAAACGGCTTGAACAGTTCGACAGCCATCTCTTTCGGCAAGCCGCACTGGTGTATATCCAGTTCGGGGCCCACAACGATAACGGAACGACCCGAATAATCCACGCGCTTGCCGAGCAGGTTCTGCCGAAACCGTCCCTGTTTGCCCTTGAGCATATCGCTGAGCGACTTCAGGGCCCGGTTCGAATCACTGCGCACGGCGTTTGCCTTCCGACTGTTGTCGAACAATGAATCGACCGCCTCTTGCAGCATGCGCTTCTCGTTGCGCAAAATGACTTCAGGGGCCTTGATGTCGATGAGCCGTTTCAGCCGGTTGTTGCGAATGATTACGCGGCGGTACAGATCGTTCAGATCGGAAGTGGCGAAGCGCCCACCCTCAAGCGGAACCAGGGGGCGCAGCTCCGGCGGAATAACCGGAATGACCCGCATAACCATCCATTCGGGCTTGTTTTCGAGCCGCGTGTTGGCGTCGCGGAACCCTTCGACGACTGCAAGGCGCTTCAGGGCATCGGCCTTGCGAGCCTGACTTGTCTCGGTCTTGATCTGGTGACGCAGTTTTTGCGAAAGAGAAGGCAGATCCAGGCGCCGCAGGATCGTTTCCACAGCCTCGCCTCCGATCCGGGCAATGAATTTGTTCGGATCGTCGTCGGAAAGCCGATTGTTATCTTCCCGGATCTGGTACAAGATGTTGAAATACTCGTCCTCGTTCAGGAGCTGATTTCCCTCGACGCCGAACTCTGCGGCGCTTCCCGGCTGAATGACGACATAGTTTTCATAATAGATGATTTTCTCGAGATCTTTCGATTTGAGACCAATGAGATGACCGATCTTGTTCGGCAATGTCTTGAAATACCAGATATGCACAACGGGCACACTAAGCGTGATATGCCCCATGCGCTCGCGGCGCACTTTTTTCTGCGTTACCTCTACGCCACAGCGGTCGCAGACGATGCCCTTGTACCGTATGCGCTTGTACTTTCCGCAATGGCACTCCCAGTCCTTGACGGGCCCGAATATTTTCTCACAAAAAAGACCGTCCTTTTCCGGCTTGAAAGACCGGTAATTGATCGTCTCGGGCTTGAGCACTTCTCCATGGGACCGCTCCAGCACACTTTCCGGACTGGACAAACTTACGGTGATTCGACTGAAATGCTTCTTGATCTGCTGCGTCTTTCCGTAGGGCATATTGGTTCTTTCGCAATTCTGAATGCTGGAACGGGGGCGTGACGCCTTCCCGTGCAGGGCGACCGGCTACAGTGTGCGGTCAATCGAGACGGACTTCGAGGCCAAGCCCCTGAAGCTCTCGAACAAGGACCTGAAAGCTTTCCGGCATACCGGCCTCAGGCATGTTCTCCCCCTTTACAATCGATTCGTACGCTTTCGATCGCCCTTGGACGTCATCCGACTTGTAGGTTAGCATCTCCTGCAAGCTATGTGCAGCGCCGTAGGCATACAGTGCCCATACCTCCATCTCTCCCAGGCGCTGCCCGCCAAGTTGCGCCTTACCCCCCAGCGGCTGCTGTGTAATGAGGCTGTACGGTCCAATGCTGCGAGCATGAATCTTGTCCTCCACAAGGTGACTCAGCTTCAGCATATAGATGTAACCCACCGTCGTTTTTTCATCGAAATTCTTGCCGGTACGTCCATCGTGGAGTTGGGCGCGCCCGTCGATCGGCAGGCCCGCTTCCTCGAGTCTGGCCCGGATGTCGTCCATCTTCGCACCATCGAAAATGGGCGTCGCGAACGAAGTGCCGAGTCTTTTACCGGCCCATCCGAGAAGTGTCTCGAATATCTGGCCGAGGTTCATGCGCGAAGGCACGCCAAGCGGATTGAGCACGATATCGACCGGCGTTCCGTCTTCGAGGAATGGCATATCTTCCACCGGAACGATGCGGGCAACCACCCCCTTGTTTCCGTGGCGACCAGCCATCTTGTCCCCCACCTGCACCTTACGCTTCCGCGCCACATACACCTTCGCAAGTTGCACGATGCCCGGAGGCAGCTCGTCCCCCATCTGTACCTGATGCTTGTCGCGCTTCATTTCCCCATCGATGCGGCTGCAGGCTCGCGCATAATTGCGAAGCAATTGACGAATGCGCTCGTTCGTTACCCGATCGTTCGTCATATTCTTGCCGGCGCCGAGTTGATCAGGCGTAATATCCTTCAATGCGGTCTTCGTGAATTTTGCGCCCTTCGAAAGCAGAACGGCGCCTTCGCGGTCTTCCACGCCGGCAGACGATTTCCGACCCACGATCCGGAAGAATTTCTCCCAGAAAATCTTGCCCAGTTCTTCTTTCTGGCGACCGAACTGCGCCTCGATCCCGGCAAGGCGTTTCCCTTCCAGCTTCTTCGAGACAGGATCCAGTTTGCGCCGGCCAAACAGTTCCGTAGCAATGACAACGCCCTTCATGCCCGGGGGCGCGGTAAGGGAGGCATCTTTTACATCGCCGGCCTTGTCGCCGAAAATGGCGCGAAGCAGTTTCTCCTCCGGGGTGGGATCCGTTTCGCCCTTGGGCGTGATCTTGCCCACAATGATATCGCCGGCGTTCACCTCGGCGCCTACGCGAATGATGCCTCGCTCATCGAGATCCTTCGTGGCTTCCTCCGAGACGTTCGGAATCTCACGAGTAAGCTCTTCCTCGCCACGCTTCGTATCGCGCACCTGCAACTCGAATTCCTCGATATGTATAGAAGTGTACACATCCTCGGTTACGAGACGCTCGGACAGCACGATGGCGTCCTCGAAATTGTAGCCGCGCCAGGGCATGAAAGCAACTAGTACATTCTTGCCCAACGCAAGATCGCCGTTTTCCGTGGCAAACCCATCCGTCAGCACAGTGCCCGAGGAGACATGCTGTCCTTGCCTGACGATCGGTTTCTGGTTGACACTGGTATCCTGGTTCGTCCGGCGAAACTTGACAAGTCGGTACTCGCGCACAGGCTCTTCGAAACCCGTATCCGAATCCTCCGCGTTTCGATCATAGCGCACAACGATGCGCGTAGCGTCGACATACTCGACGACCCCCTCTCCTTCCGCAACGAGCACCGCGCGCGAATCCTTCGCAACGCGACCTTCAAGACCCGTACCTACCAGAGGAGCCTCGGCACGCAACAGGGGAACAGCCTGGCGTTGCATATTCGACCCCATAAGCGCACGATTGGCGTCATCGTGCTCGAGAAAAGGAATCAGACTTGCTGCGGGAGACACAATCTGGTTCGGAGCCACATCCATATACTCGACGCTGCCCGGCTGCACGATGGGAAAATCACCCCGGTAGCGACACTTCACGTACTCATTGACGAAATTTCCTTCTTCGTCGATCGGGGCATTCGCCTGAGCAATCACCGCATTATCTTCCTCCTCTGCGGAAAGGAAACGGATTTGCGTCGTCACCTTGCTGTCTTTAACGACCCGGTACGGCGTTTCGATAAAACCGAAATCGTTGATGGTGGCATGTACGCAAAGCGAGGAAATCAGGCCAATATTCGGACCTTCGGGGGTTTCGATAGGACATAACCGCCCGTAGTGCGTGTAATGCACATCGCGAACTTCGAAACCGGCGCGTTCACGCGTTAGCCCACCCGGACCCAGCGCCGACATGCGGCGCTTGTGCGTCAACTCTGCCAGCGGATTCGTCTGATCCATGAACTGGCTGAGCTGATTGGTTCCGAAGAAGGTGTTGATCACACTCGAAACCGTACGTGCATTTACCAGATCTTGCGGCGAAAACTTGTCCGCGTCGCGCAGGTTCATGCGTTCCTTGATCGTACGAGCCATACGTGCAAGGCCCAGCGAGAATTGGGTTCCAAGCTGTTCGCCTACAGTGCGCACCCGGCGGTTGCCGAGATGGTCAATATCGTCTACATTGCTCTTGCCATTCTTAAGATTGACAAGCTCACGGATAATCGCCACGATGTCCTCGGGCGTCAACGTCAATGTATCCGACGGCGTATCGAGTTCCAGACGGGTATTAATGCGGTACCGGCCCACTTCTCCAAGGTCGTAACGCTTTTCACTGAAAAAGAGCCGGTCCAGAATACCCCGCGCACTATCCAGATCAGGCGCCTCGCTGCCTCGAAGTTGCAGGTACATGTATTCCAGCGCCTCGGCATACGAATGGGCAGGGTCCTTGCGCAGGGTTTCGATCAGCGTGGACTTGTCGAGTTGCTCCTGTTCGTCCTTCTTCAGTAGCCAGACGGTCTTGACGCCCGCTTCCTTTAGTTTTGCGTAATCTTCCTGCTGAAGCATATGCTCGGCAGGAAAGATAATCTTGCGTTTTTTTTGCTCCTCAAGAATCTCTCCGGTATCCTCATCGATTATCTCATGCACTTCCTCGACAGTAATCGAAGCGGCCAGAGTACGACCGACCGACTTGCCGAACAAACGCTTCGTCGAAACGTCTCCTTCGTCAGCCAGATCGAATATTTTCAGAATATCGTCGTTGGACGAGTGTCCCAGCGCACGCAAAAGCGTCGTAACCGGAAGTTTTTTCTTCCGATCGATATAAGCCCACATGACGTTGCTTACATCGGTCGAAAACTCGATCCAAGAGCCGCGGAAGGGGATTACCCGAGCCGAAAAGAGCTCCGTTCCATTAGGGTGAATGCTTAGACCGAAAAACACCCCGGGGCTACGGTGCAACTGTGAAACGACGACACGCTCCGCGCCATTGATGACGAAAGTGCCTTGCCGCGTCATGAACGGCAAATTACCGAGGTACACTTCCTGCTCGATCGCTTCTTCCGGTTCGTCCTCGTCCTCGTCTTCTTTGCTCGACAGGCGAAGTCGAGCCTTCAGCGGCACGGCATAGGTCAGGCCCTGTGCGATACACTCCGACACCGAATGCTTCGGAGCATCCAGATCGTAGTCTATGAATTCGAGCGTATACCGCTCACGGCTGTCCTGGATCGGAAAATGCTCCCTGAAAACCCCCTGGAGCCCAATATCCTTTCGTTCTTCCGGCGACACATCCGGCTGTGCAAAATCCGCGAACGACTGGAGCTGGATATCCAGAAAATCCGGGTATTCGCGTACGGTCGGTATGCGAGCATAGGATATGCGCTTGCCTTTCGTTGCTTGACCGTTAGTATGGGGCATGGATGGAGTGGCTGGAAAGGAGAAAAACGTATCGAACGATAAAGATGCAAAAGATGCGTGACACACAAGGCGCCATGCCCCTCTCGTTTACTTGAGTTCGACTTCAGCACCCGCTTCCTCAAGCTTGGTCCTGATCTCCTGGGCCTCGTCCTTACCGACAGCTTCCTTGACGGTGTTAGGCGCACCGTCCACAAGCTCCTTCGCTTCCTTGAGACCAAGGCCGGTGAGGCTGCGCACCTCCTTGATGACGGCAATCTTGTTGCCCCCGATACCCTTCAGCACGACATCGAATTCCGTTTGCTCCTCGGCGCCGGCTGCCCCGTCGCCTCCGGCAGCAGGTCCGGCGATGACTGCCGCGGCCGCTGCAACCGGCTTGATACCGTACTCCTCTTCGAGCAGGGTAGCCAAATCGTTGGCGTCCTTGACCGTGAGATTGACAAGTTCTTCTGCGATTTTTTTGATGTCCGCCATGTTGGATTCGTTCTCCTGCGAGCAGTCTCTGCCGCCGTACTCCGGCAACTGTGCCGCATATTTAAGGATGGATGATGAAAGTGACGATGATTGTTTCAGGGTGAGGCATGACGCACGGTCATGCGGCGCGATCTGCGATCTCGCGAATCGCCGCGGCCAGGTTGCGGGCAGGCGCCTGCACCTTGCCGACCACATTCGAAACAGGAGCAAGTAACAAACCGACTACGTCGCCTATGAGCTCGTCTTTCGACTTGAGTGAGGCCAGGGTATCCAGCGAGCCCTCCCCGTAAAAAGCGCCATCTATATAAACGGCCTTGACTTCGGGGCGAGTCGCTGATTCGTCTTTCAGGAAATCCCGGATGACGCGGGCCGGCGCCGACGGCTCCCCGCCAAATGCGATGGCCGTAGGGCCTTTCAGGTATTCCAGCAATTCGCTATACGCGGGACGCTCCTCCATTGCGAGGCGCACCAGGGTATTCTTATACACCTTGAACGACACGCCAGCATTGCGGAAACGATTGCGTAAATCGTTCGCCTGACTGACGGTCAGCCCGGAATAATTGGTCAGATACACGATCGTGTTTGCGTCGAGCACCTGTGCGATCTCCGCAACGACCGTTTCCTTCTCTGTTTTTGTCATGGGCATGTCGGCGCCTCGCTATCTCGATCGGTTGCTCTCGGGCTATCCGGCATAAACCGGCTATACTGCTTGCAATCAGGTATTAGGGATGAACAGGCGAGAAGCGCTACCGAAGCGCACTCACGACCTGGATACGATCCAGCGGGATCGGCGGCCCCATCGATGTCGAGATCGAAGCCGATCGGACATACGTACCCTTCGCCGATGCGGGACGCAGCCGAAGCACTTCCTTCAGGAACACCTCCGCATTTTCCCGGAGATGGTCTGCGGAAAACGATACTTTCCCGATCGGCGTATGCAGGTTTCCGGATTTGTCCACGCGAAAGTCTATTTTACCCGCCTTGACCTGTTGCACAGCCGGACCGACATCCATAGTTACCGTACCGCTTTTGGGGTTAGGCATAAGCCCTCTGGGTCCCAGTACGCGCCCGAGTTTGGCCACATCGCGCATCACATCAGGCGTAGCGACCACGACATCGAAATCGGTCCACCCTTTCGTCCGGATGCGTTCGATAAGATCATGCAGGCCGACATGATCGGCGCCAGCCTCTCTGGCCTCTTCCTGTTTGCCCTCGTTGGCCAGTACAAGCACGCGCACCTCCTTGCCCGTACCGTGAGGCAATGCCGCCGTGCCTCTCACCATCTGGTCGGCGTGACGCGGATCGACTCCGAGCCGCAGGTCTATATCGACCGATTCGTCGAATTTGGCGCCGCCTGTCCTCGTAACCAGGGTGCAGGCATCTTCGAGCGTGAAGGGACCTCCTGCCCCTTTAACAATCCCGACCGCCTGCCGATAACGTTTTCCTTTTTTCGCCATCCGAATATGTAGCGGATGTGGTGCTTGTGTCAACGATGATGGAATGCAACGGATGCAGGAACACTGCCCCGATCATACAAAACGGCCTCGCTCAAGAGGGTCCGCCTTCAACGCGTATGCCCATTGAACGCGCCGTACCAGCTACCATGGAAGCTGCCTTGTCCATGTCGAATGCGTTGAGATCCTGCATCTTCTGCCCGGCAATCTGACGGCAATCCTCCCAAGTCACCGTTCCCACTTTGTGCCGCAGGGAATCGCCGGATCCCGACGAAATATTCGCAGCAGTCTTCAGAAGAACCGCTGCAGGGGGGCTCTTGACGATAAAGCTGAAGGTCTTGTCGGTATAAACCGTGATCACGACAGGAAGGACAAGCCCCATCCTGTCCTGCGTCGCCGCATTGAATTGCTTGCAGAACTCCATGATGTTCACCCCTTTCTGTCCCAATGCGGGGCCTATTGGGGGGGCCGGATTCGCCTGTCCGGCCTTGATCTGGAGCTTAATGTACCCGTCGATCGGCTTCGCCATACTGTAAAGCGCGGTGAAAACGCTAGGAAAATCGTACCGTTTCGTACGCCCGACTCCCGCCTTCCGTTAATTGCGGCAACAAATCTCAGCTAACCAAGATCGGAAATTTTTGGGAAATATTCCATAAAGAACACGGGACACGCGTATAGGTTCTAATATTATTCACAATAGGATACTCTGATTAAGTCCGCAAGGTTCAGAGGCTGAAAGCGGAGCGCCGGCAAGAAATGACGAAGCAGTGTGGCAGGCCCCGCATAATGTGGCAGGCCCCGCATAATGAGGAATGACGCGGCCAGCGCGCCCCTCTCCGCCTACCGAAGGGCGCTTCACGCCCGCGATCCCCCGAATCCGCAGTGTTTCCCGCTGATTCCGACGATGGCATAAAGACATCCCTTTAACGCGCGAGAGTGAAATGCCGGGCGAAGTGGACTTAATCAGAGTGTCCTGCAGAACGTTAATCGTCCCGCTCCACCTGCAGGTAATCCAGTTCCAGGGGTGTCTTGCGCCCAAAAATAGATACCATCACCTTGACTTTCATTTTGTCGGGATACACCTCCTCGACAAAACCGCTGAAATTGTTGAACGGGCCATCCACTACCTTCACGAGATCCCCGTTCTTGAACGGCATCTCCGGCTGTTCGCCCGCCTCCCGGACCTCGTTCATTTTGCCCATGATCCGGTTTATTTCATCGGGGCGCAGCGGCGTGGGCTCGTCGCCTGTCGTCAGAAAACCAATCACCGAGGGAAGATTGGAAATCACATGCTGCAACTCGGTATCAAGCGCGATATGCAGCATCAAATACCCCGGGAAGAACGTCTTCTCGCGCGTACGCTTTTTGCCGCTACGCATCTCGAAAACGGTCTCGGTAGGGATCATGACTTCATTGATCCTGTCTTGCAGATTGAGACGCTCGATCTCCTTTTCGAGATAGTGCTTGACCTTTTTTTCGTGGCCCGAAAACGTGCGCAGCACGTACCATTTGCGGATGATTTCCTTTTCCTTGACCATCTTTCCTTGTACCTGAGAAAAATGTCTCGACGAGATATACTTCGGAGTGACCGGATCAGCGGTATATGAACTCCAGAATCCGGCTAATGATCTGATCGGCTCCCCAAATGTACAGCGAAACGATCATCGACGCCAGCAAAGTGATTAGCGTGTTACTGACCAGCTCGTTACGCGCAGGCCAACTGACCTTGCGCATCTCCTTGCTTACGTCGCCCAGATATTTGGCCACCTTCATGTTCGATCCCGATTACGGCGCATCACGCCATGAATGTTGCGGGCACGGGCGGCAGGACTCGAACCTGCAGCCTGCGGTTTTGGAGACCGCTGCTCTGCCAATTGAGCTACGCCCGTGTGTACGGCGATGGTTACTGCTACATGATTCGTATGCGAAAAGCGGTATCGCATCGCATGAGCCGCCTATCGGATTTGAACCGATGACCCCTTCCTTACCATGGAAGTGCTCTACCACTGAGCTAAGGCGGCCGAAATCGGCATGCGCTTGCTGGAGCGGAAGACGGGATTCGAACCCGCGACCCTCAGCTTGGAAGGCTGATGCTCTACCATCTGAGCTACTTCCGCTACGATACGTCGTCATACGGTACTGCGGCCGGGAAGGTGCGCCACACGGGCGCCCTCCCTCACATAAAGCCGTCGAACGAAAAAGGGTGGGCAGGGGAGGATTCGAACCTCCGAACCCTGAGGGAGCAGATTTACAGTCTGCCGCCTTTGACCACTCGGCAACCTGCCCGGTACTGCCGGAGAACACGCTCCGAAAAGGCCCTCTCAAAAACGCCTGTTCAAATGAAGAGCTGGCGAAGGGACTCGAACCCCCAACCTGCTCATTACAAGTGAGCTGCTCTACCGGTTGAGCTACGCCAGCCTCGCCGCCTTCCAAGCGACCCCAATTTTTCAAATTACGTATTCGCGGTGCACGGTGTCAACCTGCATGTCGCAAACAGAGGCAGCATATCCCGTAGAGACATCAAAGTTTCCTTACCGGGGTTTGCTTGGTGTATTTTCCCCTGATTTCTTTGAGGAACGCTTCTTCTTGCGAACATATCGGCGTACCCCGCCTGCGAGTAAGGCCAGCCCGATCAGACACAGAACGGCTCGCCCGTAATCGCGAAGCCAATCGCCGACTTGCTGCCAGTTGTCGCCCACGGCGTATCCGGCCCAGACAATCAGCAATATCCACGCGAGGGCGCTCAGCGTGGATATCGCCGCTGTACGCAAACCGTCAAGGCGGGCCATGCCGGCGAGAAACCCGACAACTCCTCGGAGCCCCGCCAAAAACCGGTTGGCCGCCACAAGACCGTATCCCCAGCGGTCCATGTGACGACGCCCCCTGTCAATCCTCTCCGGGGAAATCCATCGGAACCAGCGCGATCCCAGTACGGCGTCGCCGACCAGATACCCGATAAGATACATGGTCATAAATCCCATAACGCTGCCCAGTGTCGCCATGCAGGCCACAAGCACAAAATGCAGCTCGCCGATGCCGACAAGATATCCCCCGAACACAACCACCATGTCACCGGGAACAGGGGGAACCACATTCTCCGCATAGGCGACAAGCAAAATGCCGGTATAGGCCCATGCCGGAGATAGCCCGTCTAACCACATCGCCAGATCCTGCAACAAATCACCCATCCCGATCCATCGCTACGATCGTGCACATGGCAAACGCAGACGCTCCTTCCCCGCTTCCGATAGCGTCCATTTTCTCGTGGGTCGTGGCCTTCACGGAAACAGCACCCTCATCAACGGAAAGGCAGCGGGCAATGACCGTACGCATCCGGGGAACGTAAGGCTGAAGACGCGGACGTTCAAGCACGACCGTCGCATCGACGTTATGCGCCCGGTATCCGGCTTCCGAGAGTTTACCGGCCACACTGCCAAGCAGATCGGCGCCCTCGGCGCCTGCCCAGCGCTCGTCCGTATCGGGAAAGTGGGCGCCTATATCCCCGAGGGCCGCAGCACCCAGCAGCGCATCGGCTACGGCGTGCATGAGCACGTCGGCATCGGAATGCCCGTCAAGCCCCTTCTCGAAAGGGATATCTACCCCGCCAATAACCAGAGGACGGCCTTCGACAAGGCGGTGTACATCGTATCCGAAGCCGATCCTCATGGGTCTGCGGACGAGGTTCGTTCGAATGAAGACCGAATGATTCCAATCAGCTCGTAGTCCGCCGGCGTAGTCACTTTGATATTCAATGCACTACCCTCCACCAGAACTACCGGTCGACCGGTATGCTGGACAAGCGCCACATCGTCCGAAGCTTCGCGTCCCTCGCTGCGAGCCACGCGGTGCGCCTCTTCGAGCCAAACCCGGCGAAATGCCTGCGGCGTCTGCATACGGTAGAGTCGTTCCCTGTCGACGGTTTCTGCAAATACGCCCCGGGATACTGCGCGCAGGGTATCTGCAACGGGAAGCGCAAGGGCCGCTGCACCCTCCCGGAGGGCCGTGGTAATCACAGCGTCGATACACTCTGCGGGGACAAAGGGACGTACCGCATCGTGCACAAGCACAATATCCATATCGGAAGATACGGATGCGGCGGAGGGCGCTGCATCGAGAGCCGCCGCAACAGATGCCTGCCGGCTGTCTCCGCCCGGAATCACCGTATGGATTTTTCGAAATCCGAGAGCATGCAACTCCGAGGCCAGCCACTCCGTGTCGCCCTCCGGAGCAGCCACCACAATACGATCAACCCGGGGGCGCTTTTCAAATATACGGAGCGTTTGCATCAGGAGAGGCGCCCCGCCGAGATCCCGATATTGCTTGCGTAGGCCGCCCATGCGTACGCCGCGACCCGCAGCCGGAACGAGTACCGTAACGATAGGCAATTCTTTCTTCACAGGGACCTCTGTATCCGCAGGCAAGTATGCACCGGATCACAATATGAGCATAGCATCCCCAAAGGAAAACAGGCGATACTTTTCTTCTATCGCAAGCCGGTAGGACTCCATGACGAAATCATAGCCGGCAAACGCCGCTGTGAGCATAAGAAGCGTACTTCCAGGTTGGTGAAAATTCGTCAGCAGCCGCTCGGTAATTCTGAATTTATAGGGCGGGCAGATGAACTTGTCGGTCCATCCGCTGCCGGCCTTGCACAAATACGAGGCGGAAAGACTCGATTCGATAGCCCGAACCACGGTCGTACCTACCGCCGTTACCGTATTGTCCGGAGACAACAGCGCCTCGTTCGCGGCGCTGGCGGTTTCCTCCGAGATCATAAAGCGCTCCGAATCCATCCGATGCTTTGTCAGATCTTCCACTTCAACAGGACGAAAGGTGCCTAGTCCGACATGCAACGTAGTGGGCATGATCCGAACCCCTTTGGCACGCAGCGTTTCGATCAACTCCGGGGTAAAATGCAACCCTGCCGAAGGAACAGCGACTGCTCCCCGCTTTTCGGCAAAAACGGTCTGGTAGCGCTCCCGGTCCTCCGCCTCGACAGCACGTTTCACGTACGGTGGCAAAGGGGTCTGTCCGATCTGGTCTATCTTCGCATAGAGATCCCGGTTTGTCCCCTCAAACACAAAGCGGATGGTTCGTCCCCGCGAGGTCGTATTGTCAATCACTTCTGCAATCAGACCCCCGTTGAAATACAACTTGTTTCCAATGCGAATCTTCCGCGCAGGGTCGACGATGACGTCCCATAGCCTGCTTTCGGGATTCAACTCCCGAAGCAGGAACACCTCGATCTTCGCTCCTGTCTTTTCCTTATTCCCGTACAGACGAGCCGGGAAAACTTTCGTGTCGTTTACGACAATGACATCGCCTTCCCTGAAGTACTGCGGGAGATCGCCGATATGCCGGTGCCGGACTGTCCTGTTTATGCGATCGAGCACCATAAGTCGAGCCGCATCGCGCGGTTCGGCAGGATACCTTGCTATATGCTCCCTGGGATAATTGTACTTGAAATCCGATAGTTTCATGCAAGATGTACATACAAGAAGAAACGGGAACGCGCCCCAAACGCTCGAACAGGCGTGGTGTTTCCAAAGCAACACGGAAACGGTTTGAACAAAAGGCTCTTTTTCGACAATGATGTTTTTGATATTTTGGAAAAATCCGCATTGCTCCCATTATGTGGGCGGTGTGACTTCTTCGTCGGGGCGCTCCCCGGCTTCCTTTCCTACCGTGTTGCGACGCACATTCTTGCTTCCCTGCTCCGCTATCCTGCCGCCGGCGGTACTGACGCTCGCCGTCTTCCTTGCCGCCTGCGACCAGGGTTTCGCCCCGCCCGATGCCCCCCCGACCGGTACACTCGTTGTAGATATCACCTACGAGAATTACCCGGACACCTGGCCCGCCACCGAGGACATTTACGAACTGCTTTTCGTTGCCCTGCGGTTCGTTCCAAAAGACACTACCGACTTTCTGCAACTCAACCGGCTTGTTTTCAGCGACCGTCTGCAGTTTCATGTGGAACGGCAAACCGTGACGCTCGATAGCATCGGAGCGGGTCTGTATCCTTATGCCGGAGTTGCCCACAAATACGGTCCTGAACTATTCGACTGGCGACCCATCGGCCTTGTGGAAGAAGGCGGCGGAGTAATTGTCGTCTCCACCGGGGAAACCACCCGGGTTTCCATGTCGGCCGATTTTCTCAATCCGCCCTCATTCCCGCCGCCTGAAATCCAATGAACGTCCTGAAAACATGGTGGAGATTTGCGGCCTGCCTGTGCGTGTTGCGGGTACTCGCCGGAACGAATGTCGCCGGAGCACAGGACGGCGCCGTTGCGGGCCGCGTGACCAGCACTACGGGCGATCCCATGCCGGGAGCCAACATCGTATTGCTCGACACAACGTATGGGGACGCCGCGTCGGCAGATGGAACGTACCGTATCGGGACAGTGCCCGTCGGATCCTACCGAATACAAGCCTCAAGCGTGGGATTCGAAGCAAAAATCCGGCAAATCGACGTGGTGGCGAATGAAACGGTTCATATTGATTTCGTCCTTGAGCCCATCGCTGTCGAATCCCGGGAAATCGTCGTCACTACAACGCGCCGCGACGTAGACGCCGGAAATACCGCCGCCAGTATAAGCGTGCTCACTGCCGACGACCTGGCGGTACGCAACATACTGGCGCTGGACGATGCCTTGCGGTATGTCCCGGGCGTACAACTGACCGGCAACGAGGTGAATATCCGGGGGGCGTCGGGATTCTCATACAACACGGGTAGCCGGGTTCTGCTGCTCGTAGACGGTATGCCCATGTTGAGCCCCGACGCGGAACGCATCCCGTTCGACCTGATTCCGGTACATCAAATCGAGCGTGTCGAGGTATTCAAGGGGCCCGGCTCGGCATTGTACGGCGGTGGAGCGCTTGGCGGGATTATTCACGTCATCACGAAAACATATCCTGCCAAACCTGAAACGTTCGTTGAAGCCTACGGAGGAGCATACCAGCCGGCGCGCCACGCTATATGGCGCCGGCAGTGGAAAGGTGCAAAAAACCCGAGACCGCTTGGCGGCGTCGCCATCAACCATGCACGCCCCTTAAGTCCAAATACGGGCTTGTGGACGAACCTGACCTACCGGTACGACGCAAGCCACCTGAACATGAACAGTTCCCGAAGCCTCCAGGGGTTCTCCAAATTTACCTGGCGCACCTCACCCGATTCCCACGTAAATATCCTTGCGGGCGTCAATCGCAAAACGAGCAACACCTTCATCTACTGGAATGGCGCCCGCGATGCGCTGAATCCAGGCAGTATCAACATTGGCGGCCCAAGCGGCTCCTCAGGAACGAGCGATAACCGGACGCAGCACGTCAGCCTGCTGCCAGCATATACGAACGCACTATCCACCAGTACGCTTCTTCAGGCGAAAGTACGCCTGTTCGGCATCTTTATCCAGCCGCTCGACGACGAGAAAAAGCCGAAGCCGCTATCGAAGGGAACGATCGGATTTCGGTACGGCGGCGAGGTGCAACTCGATTACGAAGGGGCCCCGGGGCGATATATTATTGCCGGCGTCTCCGGCGACGCCAACCTCACGAATTCGAGTTTTATCGGCGACGACGCGCCCCGCAGTCAACCCGAAGTGGCGGCGTTCACACAATGGGAAGAAGAAATCGGGGAGGTCAAAATCACTGGCGGCCTGCGTTTCGATATGTACCGCGTCCGACAAGGCGAAACCCTGAGTAAAATCAGTCCGCGCACCAGTGCAACGATCGGTATGGGACCGTCGTGGACCGTCCGGCTTGCCTACGGCGAGGGTTTCCGGGCGCCCAGTGTACTGGAACGATTCATCGAAAGCAGCGACTACCTGCCTATCGTATCGAATCCTGACTTGAAGCCCGAAACCAGCCGGAGCTACGAGATCGGGATACGAGGGCGGCCTTCGTTTGGCGGCGCACCGTTATTCACGATCGACGCCGCCCTGTTTCTGAGCCAGTACCGGGAACTCGTCGAACCGAAGTTCGCACCGAAAGAGCGCTCCTTCCGGTTTACAAATTTCACGAGAGCCCGCATCCGCGGCGGCGAACTGGAATTACGCGCCCGCATACTGCGCGGACGCACCTCGCTGCATACGGGCTACACGTACCTCGATGCGGAAGATCTCGAAACAGAAGAATCGCTTGCATTTCGCTCAACCCATCTTTTCAAGGCCGGCGTCGCCTTAACGGTCGGGCCGCTTGAATCCGGCGTGGATCTGCGACTGGCGTCTGCCCCGGAAAAGGTCGATTCGGATTTTGCCCGATTCGTCCGCGATGCGGAATTGAGCAGCCCCGTCCAGGTCGTGGATGTACGAATCGGTTCATACTGGCGCGGAGTTCGGGTCACGCTGCATATCCGAAATGCGCTCAATTACCACTACCTCTCGCGGCCTGCGCTTCTCGGTTCCCCAAGACACGCCCTTTTGCAAATTTCGACCCGAATATGACGCCGATCGGCGGGGTATCGCGACGGCAACGCTATTCCCTCATTCCGCAAGCAATGCTTGCGCTCGGGCCAGCACGTTTTCGGCTGTAAACCCGAATTTCTGCATTGTGATGCTACCTGGCGCAGAAGCCCCGAACCCGGTCATCCCAATCACGGCTCCTTCAAGGCCTACGTAGCGTTCCCATCCTGTGCCTATACCGGCTTCGACAGCAAGACGTTTGCGAACCGCACGGGGAAGCACCTCTTCCCGGTATGCTGCCGGCTGCTCCTCGAAGAGTTCCCACGAAGGCATACTGACAACTTGCACCGCTACGCCCGTCTTCCGAAGCGTCGTTGCCGCCGCCACTGCGTGTTGCACCTCGCTTCCCGTTCCTATCAACACGATGTCGGGAGTTCCTTCGCAGGCAAAGACGACATAGGCGCCTCGCCGGAGCCCCTCGCCAGTCCCTTCAAGCACCGGCAATCCCTGGCGCGTAAGGATCAGGGCAATGGGGCCGTCCTTCCGATCGACAGCCAATTTCCAGGCCTCGGCCGTCTCGGCGGCGTCGGCGGGGCGAATCACTGTAAGGTTAGGCATGGCCCTCAGAGACATGATATGCTCTATGGGCTGATGCGTCGGACCATCTTCTCCAAGACCGATGGAATCATGCGTAAATATGTAGAGGACCGGGGTCTTCATAAGCGCGCTCAGGCGTACGGCGGGTCGCATGTAGTCGCTGAATATCAGAAACGTTGCACAATAGGGTCGCACGGCGCCATGTAATGCAATCCCGTTACAAGCCGACGCCATAGCATGCTCTCTGACCCCGAAACGCAGGTAACCGCCCATCGGCGATGTCTTCTGAAAATCCTCACGATCCTTCACTGCCGTATTGTTCGAGGGCGTCAAGTCGGCGGAACCGCCGATGAGAAACGGTACGGAAGGAGCCAACTCATTCAGGGCCTTGCCACTTGCCGCACGCGTAGCTTGTACGGTCCCTGCCACAGGGATCTTCACACGCTTTGCCCAGCCCTCCTCCGGAGATCCGCTGCGCCATGCATCGAATATCTTCGCCTGCCCGGGATAGCGATTCCTGTAGGCAGAAAGCCGCTCGTCCCAGGCAGCATAGGCAGCATGCCCGGCCTTCAAAGACGCATCGCGCATGTGCGCATAGACCTCATCCGGCACAAAGAACTTTTTATCCTCAGGCCATCCGAGACAACGCTTCGCAAGCACGACCTCCTCTTCTCCCAGCGGCGACCCATGCGAAGAAGCGGATCCTGCCTTGTTGGGGCTACCGTACCCGATCACCGTGCGCACGGCGATCAGTGACGGACGATCCGTCTCGGCACGTGCTCTGCGTAACGTCTGGTCGATGGTCTCCAGGTCGTTCCCGTCGGTGATCCGGTCGACATGCCACCCGTAAGCTTCGAAGCGTTGCGGCACATTCTCGGTGAAGGAAAGCTCCGTGCCCCCGTCAATGGAAATGCCGTTGTCGTCGTACAGAAAAATGAGTTTGCCCAGTCCGAGGTGTCCGGCCAGCGACGCCGCCTCATGCGAGACGCCCTCCATAAGATCTCCATCCGAGCATATGCCATACGTGAAATGGTCAACGATCTCGAAGCCGGGCTCGTTGAAACGCGCGGCAAGATGCTTTTCGGCCATGGCCATGCCCACGGCATTCGCAAATCCCTGACCCAGCGGCCCGGTCGTCGTTTCGACACCCTCTGCAAGAAAATTTTCCGGGTGACCGGGCGTGATGCTTCCCCACTGTCGAAAGTGTTCAATCTCCTCCATAGGCATAGCATAACCGGTGAGGTGCAGCATACCGTAAAGCAGCATGGAACCATGTCCGGCAGACAGCACGAAGCGATCCCGATCGAACCAATCCGGGTGCGCGGGACTATGCTTCATGTGGCGCTTCCAAAGCACATAGGCCATGGATGCAGCCCCCATGGGCATTCCGGGGTGTCCGCTGCGAGCCGCCTGCACGGCATCGACGGCGAGAAAACGCAGGGTGTCGATCGAAAGACGGGCAATATCTGCATCCGCAGGAAGAGATGGCGGAAATGGGGTACTCACTTGGCAGCGGCCTCCTCGATCATGCTTTGCAGGCATTCGACGGTATAGGACTCGGAGGAAACGAAACGTCCATTGATCAGGACAGTGGGCGTATGAGTCACGCCAACCTCGATCGCCTCGTTTCTTTGTTGCTCCAGCGTGCGACGATAAAGACGGCTTTCCAAACGCTGCATGAGCACATCCGGATTCATCTCGATCCGTTCGGCAATCCCGCGCAATTGTTCCAGCGACAGGCCCGTCCCCGGATTCTGCATTTCGAACTGCGCCTCAAGCATCGGAAAAAATTTCTTTTCCCGGGTAGCCGCATAAAGCGCTTCCGACTGCACAATGGAATAATTCCACAATACAAACGGCTTGAATACGAAGAAGGCGCGGTCCGCATGAGACCGCACAACGGGCGTTATCACGTCGTGAAAGCTCTTGCAGGCAGGGCAATTGGGATCGAAATACTCGATCACCGTAACCGGAGCGTCCGCTTCCCCTACGGTCGGATCGAAAAGGTTGATAAGGCGCCGAAAGTCCTCCACCGGTTCTTTCTCTGGTTCGTACGGGCATTCGGAAGGCGCAGAGTCCGGCACAACGTCTACGGGAGGTTCTTCCTCTGCAGGCGCCGGCGGGAGAGCCTCCGAAGAAGCCGCCGCATCCATCTCCGTTTCGGCGGCAAATACATCCGGAAATTCCGGTTCGGAATTGCTGGAATACACGGCGTCTGCCGCTATGAGCGTTCCCAGAAGCAGCAGAAGCCCGCCCATCCAGGCTATTTCACGCAAGGGTTTGTGAGTCATGTTACTGGAAGATTCGGTGGGGGAAACAGGGGATAATTTTACATCCATGCCATGCAAAATGGCAAGCAGAACGACAATCCCTGCGGAAAAGAGGCAGAGAATGCAGAGTTGCTCCAGCACGGCCACCTGATAATAGACCAGATAGGCTGTGTAGGCCAACCCGCCTGCCACGAGTACGGTGCGAACTGCCTTGTACAAGGCTCGCTTCTCCTTGAAATTCCAGGCAGCCGCCGCCGTCAGGGCCGCTACCGCCGCGTAGAACAGCAAGCCCCATATCGCATTGGATACGCCGAGAAAAACGCCGGCCGCGCTACCGGTTACGGCAGCGCAATCGAAAACGGAACCGGTAAACGCCGAGGAAGAAAAACCTGTACAACCTTGTTCGAATCCGCCTCGCTTCTGAAGCGCTATATGCGCCGCATCAAGTATGCCGACGAGAGCAAGACCATACACAGTCCGGTCGAGTGTAGCACGCCAGGAATCGAAACGGTACAGATAACGGTACATGGAACGCGCTGCGGGGGAAGGCATTCGCGGAAATGGACTCGACGGATGCAAAATTCAACAACAACGGCGCACCCGGTTATGATCCCGCCGTAATGCAGGGATAACGCCGTATCGTGTCGGGATTTTGCAGAAAATTGCCTGGACGACGCAACGTAATTTAGCGCCCCGACATCTTATCTACAGGATACCTGAATATACATCTTCCCCCTGTCTCCCTTATTGTTCGGATTTCGTACTTTGGCGGTGAGCGAAAAGAATTAAGGTATGCCTTTCAGAGATTTTCTCCAGAGCGAACGGTTCCGATCCTTCCTCGCCGGGGGTGCGGCGCAGGACGTATGGATTTCCATCTTGCTGGTGCTGACTGCTGTGATTCTGGCATACGCCCTGCGACGCGTCTTGTCGCGCTATATCGAAGAAGCGGAGCGGCGGTACCGGGTGTCTAAAGTCGCCGGCCGGATCCTCGGCCTGTTCACGGCCCTTGCAATCCTCTATGTATGGTCGGCGGGGCAGGGGCCAGGACCGGCCACGATTCTTACGGTCGTCGGCGCAGGGCTCGCCATTGCCATGCGGGAGGTGCTCCTTTCCTTTGTCGCATGGATCCACATGCTGGTTCGGTCGCCGTACAAAAGCGGAGACCGTATTGAGGTAAACGGCCTGCACGGCGACGTGATCGACATTCGCCCCCTGCACAGCACAATGATGGAAACGGGGGGATGGGTCGACGCCGATCAGAGTACAGGCCGCATCGTGCATTTCCCGAATAGTTGGTTCTACCAGCACGGAGTGTATAATTACACGCAGGGCTTCCGGTTTGTGTGGAATGAAATCCCTTTTACCGTCACCCTTCGTTCGGACTGGAAAGCGGCCCGGGATATCCTTATGAAACTGGCCTCCGAAACGACCGGATCCGTAGAGCGGCAGGCCCGGGAAGAAATCCGGCAGATGTCCCGTGAATACCTCGTTTACTACAAGGTACTGACCCCGTTTGTGTACGTGCGCGCAACGCAGAACGGGATCCGCCTATCCCTCCGACACCTTACCGAGGTTCGGAAACGCCGGAATACCGAACATATGCTCACGATGCGCATCCTGGAAGCATTCCGGGAACATGGAGACATCGAACTCTCCTACATGATGATCGGGTACGAATCCGGCGGCGAGCAAAATGGAAACCCCCTGTCTTGACCTTTGCTGGCGGCGCGAACTGTCTAAACCGGTTCACTCTAACACACCGTTTTGGGTAAAAAATACACCGAAAAGGTATAAAAAATATACCGAAAAGGTATAGAAACTACTCAAAAGGGGTAAAAACGGATCATTGGAGCCGGCGAGTTCAGCCAATGATCCGTTATAATGCAAGCACTTTGCGCCTAAGGATATCCTTGCTTTTCACTGGTTCAGGGTATATCTTTGGCGATATGATCGAACAATGTGTACATAGAAGCATCCACATCCGTGCCGGCGGCTGGTGGCGCAGATCGCCGGACAGTGGGATCCGCCTTGCATGCACGCCATAATTGCCGCCATGCAGTATGCGCGGTCAGGCCGTATCCCCACTGTTCACATAGAACAGTGGGTTTTTTTTGTGGTTTTTTATTTGCAGATCATGTCGCTTGAAGATTTCATACGCCTTATTGACGCCCACCGGGACAAGGGCAATCTGGTCGTACCGATCTGCCGGCGCCTCAGCGCCGACCTCCTGACGCCCGTCTCGGCTTTCCTTGCATTCCGTGAAGGAAGCCGGTATTGTTTCCTGCTCGAAAGCGTCGAAGGCGGCGAGAAACTGGCGCGTTATTCCTTTCTCGGAAAAAACCCGTTCCGCATTGTGCGCGCTTTTGGTCCGCGTACTACCGCCGAAGACGCCGATGGAACCACGCGAGAACTGAAGGGAAATATTTTCGAGGCGATGCAGCGGGAAATGGACCGGTATACGGAAGTCCGAACAAATGGCCTCCCCCAGATCGCAACCGGCGCTGTGGGATATCTGGGTTACGACGCGGTACGCCTCGTCGAACGCTTGCCCAATGTGCCGCCTGACGACCTCCACATTCCGGACGCTATCTGGTGTTTTTACGATACGCTGGTCGCCTTCGACCACGTAAAGCGCCAACTGGTTCTGATCTCCTGCGCGTTCGTGGACGAGGAGGACGACCCCACCGACGCCTACTTCAAAGCATCCGGACGCATCGACACGCTGGAAGCGGAACTCTCGGGAACAACTCTGTCCAAACCGGAATCCATACGGATTACGCAGGAGAAAATGGACTCTAATTTCGAGCGGGCAGAGTTTGAAGAAGCCGTTGAAAAGGTCAAGCGATATATCTACGAGGGAGATATTTTTCAGGCCGTGCTGTCGCAACGTTTCTCCATGCCGTACGAGGGGGACCGCATCAACCTGTATCGCGCGCTGCGGCAGGTAAATCCGTCCCCGTATCTATTCTACCTCGATTTCGACGATTTTTCGCTGATAGGCTCCTCGCCCGAAGTACTTGTGCGTATCGAAAGCGACACGGCAGAGGTGTTACCCATCGCAGGCACACGGCCCCGGGGCGCCACAGAGGAAGACGACCGGCGACTCGAGGCAGATCTGCTGGCCGATCCAAAGGAGCGTGCAGAACACCTGATGCTTGTGGACCTTGGCCGGAACGACCTGGGACGGGTCTGCCGACACGGCTCCGTCAAAGTAGACAGGTACGCCTACGTGGAACGGTATTCGCATGTCATGCATATCGTGTCATCGGTATCCGGCGAGCTGGATCGCAGAAGAGGGGCGATGGATGTACTCGCGGCTTGCTTCCCGGCAGGCACCGTAAGCGGAGCGCCCAAGGTACGCGCCATGGAAATCATTGACGAACTCGAACCGTCCGCAAGAGGCGCCTATGCCGGCGCGGTCGGTCATTTGGATTATTCGGGCAATATGGACACCTGCATCGCCATCAGAACCATGCTCGTTCAAAAAGATCGCGTCTACGTACAAGCGGGATGCGGTCTGGTCGCAGACAGCAAGCCGGCCAACGAATTTGAGGAAACGGTCAACAAGGCGCGCGCGCTGAAAGAAGCGATCCTCCTTGCCTCGGAGGGATTGCTATGAACGCCGTGCATCGTATATCTGTATCACCGGCTATTTGCCTTGTATCATGAGAATAAAAGACCTTTTTCTGAACAAGGGATGGGCGGGAAAAACCCTACCGCGCGAAGAAACCGCCACACGACTAAATCCCGTTATTCGTTCTCATTGCGCACTGAATCATTCGCATGAATATGCAGTGCGTTGCCTTGAAGACCGGGATGCTGCCGGGAAATTATCCTCGCTTCAAAGAACGGCCCGCATGGATGTAGGAAAACTGAGTGAAGTGGTACTCAGTGCGGGGGGCGTACCGTTCAACGGCACAGAGATGGAACCAGAGGATTTTGCCCTGGGGAAATGCGACAGCGATATCGTGAAAGCGCTCAGAAATCTGGAGAGCGACTTCGAGAAGTTACTCCATGCCGAACTTGGCATGGAACACCAGATGCGCACACGGGCCATCCTCGACGCTGTCCTGAAAAACACTCGTGTGCGGCTGGAGTACGTACGAAAACTGGTCCTGCAGCATCGCTGATTTCTCCAGCCAGCCTTTCGCACCGTTTGTAACCATGTCTTCCGAACGCATCGACACATCCATGCCCTCCCCTGTTCTCCGCAAAGGCAGCGAAGTGATCGTTTCCGGTATTCAACCCTCGGGCGCATTGCATCTCGGGAATTATTTCGGGGCGCTGCGACAACACATCCAGCTTCATCGAACGCATGAGGCGTACTACTTTATCGTCAACTACCATAGCCTGACGACACTGCGGGATCGGGACAAACTGAGACGCTATACACTGGATGTGGCGCTCGACTACCTTGCCCTCGGATTCGACCCCCGGGCCGCATGCCTCTTCATGCAAAGCGACGTGCCGGAAGTCACCGAACTGGCATGGATTTTCAGCAACCTCGCCACGGTATCCCAACTGGAGAAAGGGGTTGCCTACAAAGACAAGGTTGCACAGGGCATGACCGCCAATGCGGGTCTTTTTACCTATCCCGTATTGCAGGCAGCGGATATTTTGATCTACGGAGGTACGCTGGTGCCGGTGGGAGCGGATCAGAAACAACATATCGAAATGACGCGAGTCCTGGCGGAGCGGTTCAATCGTACGTATTGCCCGGAGGACGATCCGGTCTTTCCCGTACCCGAACCCTGCATCCTTTCCGACGTTGCGGTCGTACCCGGACTGGACGGCCGGAAAATGTCCAAGAGTTACGAAAATGCGATCGGTATCTTCGAAGAAGGAAAAGCCCTGAAGAAAAAAGTGATGGGTATCGTGACCGATTCGACACCGCTCGAAGCGCCGAAAGATCCGGAGCACGACAATGTGTTTACGCTCATCCGGCTATTCGCCGACAACGAAACGCAGGAACGTATTGCAGAGGCGTATCGCACAGGAGGGTTTGGATACGGGCACGCAAAAAAGGAATTGCTCACTCTCATCGACGAACATTTTGCGGAAGCGCGTATCCGGCGCAAGGAACTGGCCCGACGTCCGGACGATGTGTTCGACATATTGCGCGAAGGGGGTCGCAAGGCCCGGAAACGAGCCGGGGAATACATGGAACGCGTACGAGAGCGCGTTGGGCTGATCGCCACCTATGGGGCAGCGCCATGATTCTCGTCATCGACAACTATGATTCGTTCACGTACAACCTCGTACACCTTGCAGGGCGCCGCACGAGCGACCTCGAGGTAGTTCGAAACGATGTGCTCGGCGTGGACGCTGTGCGTGAACGGGCGCCGAAGGGTATCCTCATTTCGCCCGGACCGGGCCGGCCGGCCGATGCAGGCGTGACGGAGGCGATCGTGAGCGCCCTGGGGCCCTCCGTGCCGATCCTCGGCGTATGTCTCGGACACCAGGCGATCGGCGAAGTATACGGCGGACGCATCGGCTATGCCCCCACGCTGATGCATGGAAAAACGAGTGAAATAGCACACGACGGACGAGGCGTGTTCCGGAACGTCAGCAATCCATTCACGGCCACGCGGTATCATTCCCTCGTGGTGGACCGCGCCAGCGTGCCCGCCTGTCTGGATATATCCGCAGAAACGAAAGACGGCGTCGTCATGGGCCTGCGGCACCGGGAGCATCCGGTTGAAGGCATCCAGTTCCACCCCGAAAGCGTGCTGACGGACGAAGGGCCCCGGATCCTCGACAACTGGCTGGAAGAAGTGCTGGGCAGCACCGTAGATAGTGCAACGGAGAACCCCGAAGCAGTTTCCTGATCCGATCCACGCTCTTTCACGCATATCATGCAAAAACACCTGAACACCCTCGCCGGCGGAGGTACGCTGCAAAGCGAAGAGGCCGAAAACGCAATGCGCCTGTTAATGGAGGGCGCATCGGAACCCGAATGCACGGCAGCCTTTCTGCTGGGTCTGAGGGCGCGTGGGGAATCGCTGGACGAACTGGTCGCTTTCACGAAGATCATGCGCGAATACGCTGTCCCGGTAGAAACCGGTGACCCGGATGCCATCGACCTGTGCGGAACGGGTGGAGACGGTACGGACACATTCAATATCTCTACCGTCGCCGCTATCGTGTGTGCAGGCGCCGGGGTTACCGTAGCGAAGCATGGAAACCGGTCCGTTTCGTCGAAATGCGGCTCGGCGGATGTGCTGGAAGCGCTCGGCGTAAAAACGGCGCTGGGCAAGGAAGGCGTCGAATACTGTTTTGAGAAGGCAGGCATGGCATTCCTGTTCGCTCCGTTCTTCCACCCCGCAATGAAGCATGTGATGCCCGTGCGCAGAAAACTGGGGGTGCGCACTTTCTTCAATATTCTGGGTCCTTTGTGTAATCCCGGCAGGGTACGACGCCAGTTGACCGGAGCTTTCGATGAGCAAACAGCAAATATTATGGCGTCCATTCTCGAGCGTCTCGGCGCCCGGCGTGTGCTCGCCGTACACGCGCGAGACGGACTGGACGAGATCTCGCTGGCGGATGAAACGGTGGCGTTCGAAGTGCATGAGGATATTCCTCCAACCGACCCTGTGAAGCGCCTCGTGCGTCCCGAAGATCTTGGCTTCGCTCGCTGTACCCGGAATGCGCTTGCGGGCGGTGACCGCAACGAGAATGCACGCATCGTGCGGGCGATTCTTGCAGGCAAACCGGGGCCGCGCCGCGACGTCGTCGTGCTCAATGCAGCCCATGCCCTGTCGGTTTCAGGAAAATTCGAGGACCTTGCCGCCTGCCGTAGCGCCGCTGAAAAAAGTATCGATTCGGGGAGGGCGCAAGACACACTCGAGCGGCTAGCCCATGCTTCGCATAACGCACCCGCCCCATGACTATTCTCGACCGCATCGTAGCGGACACGCAAGAAGTCGTGGCCACGCGGAAAGCCGCCGTACCGCCGGGACATCTTGAAGATATGACGGGATTCAGCCGGGACCGGCATTCCCTGGAAGACGCCCTGCGGAAAAACGGACCTTCGATTATTGCCGAGGTCAAAAAAGCCTCGCCGTCAGGCGGTGCGATCCGGAACAACTTCCGACCGGTAGAGATTGCCCGGCAATACGAAGCCGGCGGCGCCGGCGCCGTTTCCGTCCTGACCGAGCCCCATCATTTTCAGGGTTCGCTCGACGACCTTGCTGGCGTCCGTCAATCTGTTTCTATTCCTCTGTTAAGAAAGGATTTTATTATCGATACGTATCAACTCGTCGAAGCGAGGGCCTACGGTGCGGATGCTGTCCTGCTGATCGCCGCCGTACTGCAAAAGGCGCATCTGAGGGACCTGCTGCAGGCAGCGCGCGAATTGGATCTCGATGCGCTGGTGGAGGTGTACGAACCGCGAGAGTTGGACCGCATCGATTTTGACGAGACACGCATTGTGGGCGCGAATAACCGCGACCTGCGCACCTTCGAGGTGGATATCGAACACTCCATCCGGGTATTTTCGGAGGTTCCGAAAAACGTGGTGCGCGTGTCGGAAAGCGGCCTTACGTCGGGGGCGGAACTGCGATTTTTGCACGAACGCGGAATCGATGCCTTTCTGATCGGCGAAACCTTCATGCGGTCCGAACGGCCAGGAGATGCATTGGCAAGACTCAGGAGCGAAGCGGAAGGAGCCAAAGCATGACGACCAAACTCAAAATATGCGGCATAACCCGGCTGGAGGATGCCCGGTATGCCGCCGCCGCGGGGGCCGATTACCTTGGATTCGTGCAGTATGCCGGCAGCCCCCGCTATATCGCACCGGAGCGCGTGCGAGACATTGTGGAATGGATCCATGGACCGCAGCCGGTCGGGGTGTTCGTGAATGCCTCTGCCGATGCGGTCAACCGGACCGCCGAAAAGGCGGGATTCGCCTTTGTGCAGCTCCATGGCGAAGAACCCGTTTCCGATATCCTGAACATAGAATACCCCGTCATCAAGGCGTTTCGCATCGCTCCGGACACGACCCCCGAGAGGTTATATCGCCTGATGCGGACATATGAGCACGTGGCCGCGTATTTCCTGCTGGATGCGTACAGCGACAAGGCGTACGGCGGCAGCGGCCGGACTTTCGATTGGCATGTAGCAAGCCCCCCGGCGGAAGACTTTTGTGAGCAGGGCGAACGGTCTGCTCATTCCGGAAGCCCCGGTATCTTTCTTGCAGGAGGCATCCATACCGGTAATGTGACCGAGGCTATCCGTACATTGCGTCCGTTTGCCGTGGATGTGTCGAGTGGTCTCGAATCGGCCCCCGGGGAAAAGGATTTTTCCAGAATCGACGCCTTTATGCAGGCATTTCGCTCGGTACATTCTGAACTCGAGACCTGATGATTCACGGTGCCGCACGGCAGCGCGTATCGCCATACGGCACAAACAGAGTATCCTATGGAAAAAACGCATCCCCTTCCCGACGAACGCGGGCATTTCGGGTTGTACGGCGGCGTGTTTGTGCCCGAAACGCTTATTCCTGCCATCGAGGAGCTCCGGAAAGCATATGCAGCCGCCCGCAAAAACCCGGCTTTCCGGCAAGAGCTCGATACGATGCTCACCGCTTATGCCGGGCGTCCCACACCGTTGACCTTTTGCGAACGGCTCACCGCAGCGCTCGGCGGACCAAAAATTTATCTCAAACGGGAAGATCTGTGCCACACGGGAGCACACAAGATCAACAATACGATAGGGCAGATATTGCTGGCGCGTCGTATGGGCAAGACGCGCATCATCGCAGAAACGGGGGCGGGACAGCATGGCGTGGCAACTGCCACCGTTTGTGCACGATTCGGCCTGCAATGCATCGTTTACATGGGCGAAGAAGATATCGAACGACAGCACCTTAATGTGCTGCGCATGCAGCTGCTCGGCGCCGATGTACGATCCGTCTCCAGTGGTAGTCGCACCCTGAAGGACGCCACCAACGAGGCCATTCGAGATTGGGTAACCAACGTACGCGACACGTTCTATATCATCGGTTCGGTCGTAGGCCCGCATCCCTATCCGATGATGGTGCGTGATTTTCACCGGGTCATCGGGGACGAAACCCGCTGGCAATTACAGGGGGTAGAGGGGCGCCCTGCACCAGATGCGGCGGTAGCCTGCGTGGGCGGCGGCTCGAATGCGATCGGGCTTTTTTATGCCTTTCTGCGGGATCCGCACGTACAGCTTTATGGCGTGGAGGCTGCCGGCGAAGGACTGAACGGACGACATGCGGCCACCCTTACCAAAGGCTCGCCAGGCATACTGCATGGAACCATGAGCTATTTGCTGCAAGACGAAGAGGGACAGGTGCAACTCGCGCATTCCATCTCGGCGGGACTGGACTACCCGGGAGTAGGACCGGAACATGCCTGGCTGCGGGATACGGGACGCGTGCATTACGCATCCGCAACGGATGCACAGGCCATCGAGGGGGTAAAACTGCTGTCGAAAACGGAAGGCGTCATTCCAGCCCTGGAGACCGCCCATGCGATAGGCTGGCTGCCGAATGGGATACGCGGAATGGCGCGCAATGAGGTAGTCGTTGTCAATTGCTCCGGGCGCGGCGACAAGGATATGGGTACGATCGCAAAGCATCTCTGAAAACAATGCAACGACTTCAGGAAAGACTTGCGGGCTGCATACAGCGTCGCGAGAAAGCCATGGGATTGTTTATGACCAGTGGCTTTCCGGGCCCCGAAAGTACGCTCCCGATCCTGCGCGAGATGGATCGAGGGGGCGCCGATTTCATCGAACTCGGCATGCCCTTCAGCGATCCGCTTGCAGAAGGGCTGCCTATCCAGCGCTCGAGCGAACGAGCCCTGCAAGCCGGTGTGCGCATGAAAGATACCTTCAATACAGCAGACGCCTTCTGCGCCAAAAGCAACACCCCCCTCCTCCTGATGGGATATGCCAACCCGATTAACCGATACGGTATTTCCGCATTTTGCAGAGACGCGCGCAACGCCGGGGTCGAGGGGTTGATTCTCGCGGACGTACCCCTTGAAGAACATCTTCCCTTCGCCAGCGAGGCTGCAGCCAGCAGCCTGGGATTGGTCCGCCTGATTGCCCCGAATACCCCTGACGAACGCATTCGGGAGATCGATAAAGCCACGACGGCGTTTGTGTATGCCGTATCCATAACAGGATTGACCGGCTCGGGCCTCGGCGCCATCGAACAGGTGGAAGCATACCTGAGGCGGGCGCGTGACATGGTGCGTACACACCCCCTGCTGGCCGGATTCGGCATCGGAACCCATAAAGACGCAGTACGATTGAGCCATCATACCGACGGGTTCATTGTCGGATCGGCACTGATCGAAAAGGTAGAAACGCTGTGGAACGACGGGTCGAAACCCACAAAAACACTCTATGAAGAAATTCGCCGTTTCGCACGTGCTCTGAAGGAAGGAGACAAGACTGTAGAGCAAGAGAAAGCATAGCCTTTGCGACGGCAACCGGAACCGATCAAAGACGTTATTACCTGGGATTTTTTCTTTTTCGGACCATCTTCCTGACAGGTCATGATACAATCCGCGAAGAAAACCGCACGGTTCCGCATAAAAATCGCTCTGCTCACCGCATGTCTTCTCGCCTTCGTCGGCTGTAGCAGCGAAAGTGATTTTCGTCCGAGAGCTGTCGGGCTGGACACCGAAATCCTCGTGGTTGCCGATTCGTTGGATTGGAGCGGCGCCATCGGGGAAGCGCTGCGTGAAACCGTCGGGCAATTCATCAGCACGCTACCCGCCCCCGAACGGCAGTTCGAATTGCGGCACGTACCTCTTGAAACGGAAGACGACCTCGAGACGGCGCGCCGGCAAAAGAATGTGATCTTCGTCGCGGCATTCAGTGATTCGACCAACGAGGCGGAATACATCCGGAACGTATTCGATCCAACCGCCCAGCAAGCTATCCGCGAGGAAGGCGGGGTCGCCGTCTCGCGTGAAAACATTTTCCGGCGAGATCAGCAGGTCTACTACATCACCGGCGAGAACAAGGAAGATGTCATTGACGCAATCTACAGTGCGTCGGAAGGGGTGTCCCGCGACTTCAACAGGGCCGCCCGGCGACGGCTTACCGAAGAAATGTTCGATCGGGGGCGCCAGGTCGATGTCGAGGAAGAACTGACGGCAATGTATGACTTCGCCGTGAACGTACAGCACGATTACCTGGTTGCTGTGGATACAAGCGACTTCGTTTGGCTCCGGCGTATCCTTCCCGAAACATGGCGAAGTGTTTTCGTACACTTTGTCGACTACGCCAACCCCGAGCAGCTTTCTCCTGAATGGATTTACAACACGCGCGACTCGCTTGCCCGCCAGTACATTCAGGGTAACCTCGGAGGATGGGTCGAGATTGACCGCCGGGAAAGCAGACCGCTTGAAACGAAAAACATCGATTTCCTGGGGCGATATGGCTTTGAAACACGCGGACTTTGGCATATGGTCGGCGTCGAGGAAGGTCGAAAAGTGGAATTCGGGATGGGCGGACCGTTTATAACCTATACGTTTTACGATCAGCCGACAGGGCGTCTGTATATGATCGACGGGATGGTCTTTGCCCCGGGATACAACAAAAGAGAGTTTCTGCGCCAGATGGAAGCCATCGCCTATACTTTTCGCTCTCGAGACGTTCCTGCGGAAAGCTAAGGGATAACGAGCCGCCCATCCGACGCGCCCGCCATACTCTGTGCGTCCGGCGCCGTCATACCCGACTTGCGGCACATCATCGAACTACCGTACCCCACGCGAATAGCGAACGGATCCATGGCAACCGATCCCGGACCCAGCGTCGAAAAACCGACACAGGATTCCCCCGTATTGCGACTCGGGCTGCCCAAAGGCAGCCTGCAAACCGCTACCCTGGAACTCTTGCACCGGGCCGGTTACAACTTTTCGACGCGCGAGCGATCGTACTTTCCGTCTACGGACGACGAGGAACTGCGGGCCATGCTGGTCCGTGCCCAGGAGATGGCGCGGTACGTCATGGACGGAGTATTCGATGCAGGTATTACAGGAAAGGACTGGGTGCTCGAAACGCAGTCGGATGTGCACCCGGTAAGTGACCTGATCTACTCGAAAACGAGCATGCGCCCCGTACGATGGGTCCTTGCCGTTCCCGAGGATTCCAATATCCAATCCGTAAAAGATCTCGAAGGGAAGCGCATTGCGACCGAGGTGGTTCACATCACGCGCACATGGCTTCGAAAAAATGACGTGAATGCCGATGTCGAGTTTTCATGGGGAGCGACCGAGGCAAAATGTCCCGATCTCGTGGACGCTATCGTCGAGGTTACCGAGACGGGCTCGTCGCTGCGCGCCAACAAACTTCGCATCGCGGATGTGCTGATGCACTCGAATACGCAGCTTATCGCCAACCGGGAAGCATGGAAAGACCCCTGGAAGCGGCAAAAGATCGAAAGCATTGCATTGCTCATGCAAGGAGCGATCCGGGCCGAGGGCCGTGTTGGACTCAAACTCAATGTGCAGCGCGATCGTGTGAAGCAAATCATCGAGATGCTCCCCGCCATGCGCATGCCGACCGTTTCGCCGCTGGCGAACGGGAACGACTGGGTAGCCATCGAGACGGTCATTGAAGAACGGCACGTACGGCGCCTCATTCCCGAACTCAAGCGACTCGGCGCCGAAGGCATTATCGAGTACGCGCTGAACAAAATCATTCCGTAACGACGGCGGCCTGCCGCAACAGGCATGACGCATCCGGTCTTCAACCGACTGTACAGCCTGCCCGGGGTGGTCGTCCTTCTTCGGCGCCTTGCAGCAAGCATCTTGTGTCTTGCGGTATTCTCGCTCGCCGCATGTGGCGGCAACGCACCCCCGCCCGTTTCTGACGTCGCCATGGTCGCCGTGCTGGCCGAGATGCACCTCTTGCAAGCCCAGGAAGAACTAACGGAGATCGACATTGGGGAGGCGCAAGACTCCCTCCTCGCCGCCCACGGCTTCGACAGTACAGCCTGGGCAGACGCCATCGCCTGGCACACATCGCATCCGGAAACCTTTGCCGGAATATACGGGCGGGTCGTCGATACGCTTCAGGTGCGGCAAATACCTGGGATCGGAGCGGATTCGGTCATAAAGACGCCTCAAGCATCGATGTTGCCTTTGCCGTGAGTTCAAAGACATCTCCCGGCGGCCGAGGCTGCATAAGATACCCCTCGTTGATCAGCCAGCCGAGCAACCGATCGATCCGGTACGCAGGCGTGCGCATACCTTCCAGCCATTCTCCGCGCGGTTTCCCGTCAGCGATCTGCCGCAACAAGCATTGGACGACGGGTGCATTCAGGGGGGGCGGCTCGAATGCTGAGTGGCGACCGAGGCACACGTCACATGTGCCGCATCGCTCCGGAACCGTCTCTCCGAAGTACGTCAGCAAAAAATGGCGGCGACATGTCGTCGAACGTGCAAAACGGATCATCTGATCGAGCTGCGCTTCCGCTCGCTTACGGGCAGTACGCACCCGGTCGCCGTCGATCGGAAGGCGAGCGCTTCGAGCATGTAAAAAGGCGACACGCACTACCTGATCCGGAGGAATCCAATCAAGCAATTGGCGTCCTTGCAGGTACTCCATACCCTTCAAAAGATGCTCCAGGGAAAGCCCCGTCCGGCGAACAAGCATCCGGGTGTCGATCTCCCGCCAATCCGAAAAGACCCCTGCGTCCATCGTTCGCAATAGTGCATGGATAAACTCCGTTAGGGAGACATTGGCATGGCCCTCCGCATACTCCCGAAACACAGAGACTGGTCGCCGGCAATGAATCAGCCCGGCATACCCCCGCTGCGGAAGCACCCGCCATGCATCCTGACGTGCAAGGAGCGTCACGGCCGTGTTTATTTTTCCCGCAGAAAACCCCGTGAGTCGAGCGATCGGATCGATCCGAACAGGCACAGGCGAGTCCATCTCACTGCCCACTGCCAGTTGCGCCAAATTGCACACCGCATCATAGACTTTTCTCACTTCCTTCGGCGTCGGATGACTCTCCTCAATAAGCATGCGCGGCGTTTCCTGATCGCCCCGATGGTACAAGAGCGTGGCCCAGGACGTTTTTCCATCCCTTCCCCCACGCCCTGCTTCCTGATAATATCCTTCGAGCGTCCCAGGCAGATCGACATGAATGACGAAGCGAACATCCGGTTTGTCAATACCCATGCCGAAGGCATTGGTGGCAACCATGATCCGCTGATGACCGCGAATCCATCCGTTCTGCACCCGCTCGCGCACGGAACCTTCCATGCCGCCGTGATAAAATACACAAGACCGATTGCGTCGGGTAAGCCAGTCGGCCCATCGTTCGACACCCTTTCGGGTACTAGAATACAGAATACCGGAACCCGGAACACCGTCGAGAATGTCAAGCACCTTCGATCGCTTGTTTTCTGTCCGAAAAACGGACCAGACGATGTTGGGACGGTCAAACCCCCGAACGATGCGTTCCGGGCGACGCAGCGCCAGATGTTCGACAATGTCCTTGCGCACATTGGGCGTAGCCGTCGCGGTAACGGCAATGGTCGGCGGATCTCCCATCTGCTTGCGCGCAGCGGCAATCTGCAGATAGGAAGGCCGGAAATTGTGCCCCCACTCGGAGATGCAGTGTGCTTCGTCCACGGCGAGCAGGGAGATGTTCATGCGCGAAGCCCGCACAGCGAACGCCTCCGAAGAAAGCTGTTCGGGGGCCAGATATAGAAGGCGATACTTCCCGTGCTCGGCGGCGAGCCATCGCTGTTCTATCTCGCGCCGGGGCAATGCACTGTTGATGTACGTAGCCTTGACATTATGAGCCTCTAGCCCCGCCACTTGATCCTGCATGAGCGCGATCAACGGAGAAATCACGAGGGCAAGGCCCTCGTACAGAAGAGCGGGGACCTGATAGCAAATGGATTTCCCCCCGCCGGTGGGAAGAATGGCAAGCACATCCCGCCCTTCGACAATGGGTCGAACGATGTCCCACTGACCGGGACGAAAGTCGTCGTACCCCCAATGCTCATGGAGAACGCGACGGGCGTCTTCGTATGATGGATATCTCCCTGCCATATCGTTCGAACGATACTGCGCGCAACTCGTTGGATACTTGTAAATGCCTGCCCGCTCTCCGCCGGATTCGCAGCGAAGATACGACCCTACGAAAGAAAGCCCAATCGGTATGGCAGACGTACGCCCCCGCGTGTCTATTATCGTCGTTACCTGGAATGCATTGCCGCTCCTGAAGCAATGCTTCCCTTCCGTAGCGGCGACCGACTACGAAAATCTGGAAATTATTCTGGCCGACAATGCTTCGGACGACGGCTCGGTCGAATGGATTCGCAAGCATTTCCCGAACATCCGGGTGCTGCGCTATACGGAAAACACCATGTTTTGCCAGGGCAATAACGAAGCGATCCCGCATACTACGGGAAAATATATAGTTCTGCTGAATAACGACGTGACTGTGCCGCCCGGTTGGCTCAATCCCCTCGTGGATGAATTGGAGGCATGCGAAGACATCGCTGCCGTACAGCCCAAGGTATTGCAATACGAGGACCGGTCCCTGTTCGAATACGCCGGCGCCTCGGGGGGATTTATGGATCGGCTGGGATATCCCTTTGCTCGCGGGCGCATTTTCTTCCGGTTGGAAAAGGATTGCGGACAATACGACAAGCCTTGCGATATCTTCTGGGGTACGGGTGCGGCGCTGCTGCTCCGCCGATCTGCCCTCGACAAGGTGGGATTGCTGGACGAGCGCTTCGAAATGCACATGGAAGAAATCGACTTATGCTGGCGGCTCCAACGAGCCGGGTACCGAATCCGCGTACAACCCGCCAGCGAAGTGTACCACATCGGCGGCGGATCGCTGCACCGTGGAAACCCCCGGAAGGTCTATCTGACCTTCCGGAATAACCTGCTGATGCTGTACAAAAACCTGCCGGAGTCCGAATGGAAACGGGTTTTTGCGGCGCGATGCGCCCTGGACGCGGCGGCGGCGGCGCGCGCACTTGCATCAGGGCATCCCACCGAATATACGGCTATCATGCGGGCTTACACCGATGCGCACCGCATGAAGGGCTCCTGGACCTGTGGCACGATCCGGCCGGAAACGCTTTCGGAAACCGTGCTGCCCACCTACAGGAACAGTATTGTCATCGATTATTTCGCGCGGGGACGCCGGCGCTTCGACGCGCTGCCGAAGAAAGCCTTCGCGTACCCTTTGCACGAAGTCCGGCATAGATAAATTGGCCATTCCCTGTCGTGCAGCTCCCTCCCCCTTCTCTCTCTCAGTCTGTTATCGGAATGACGGGCCGAGTACGCCTGTGGTATAGCACTACGAAGGTGATGGCCACCAGCACCACCAGCATCCCGGCTATGGCAATGGTACTCGGCAACTCGTCGAATATCGCGTACGCAAGCAGGGAAGCACCGACTGGTTCAATGAGCCCCAGCAACCCGATCAGGGCTGCCGAAAAATAGCGTACGGCGTAATTAAAAGACCCATGCCCCAGCACTTGCGGCCCCAGCGCCAGGCCTGCGCACAGCAAGTAAAACATTGGAGGGAAACCCCACAAGGGGGCGTTAAGCAGAAGGGCAATGACCAGTGTTGTGGCGGCGGCAACAGTATACAATGGAAACACGTACGCCAGCCAGGAACGCTTCTGGCGCACGACCCGGCCCACGAGAAGGTACACGCTGAAAAATAACGAGCCGGTCAGAGCCAGGCCATTGCCGAAAAGCGTTCCGGCGCCGCCCCCTTTAAGCATGTCCCCCACTCCGATGGTCGCTGCTCCCGCCACGGCCAGCAGAATGGCCCCATTGATCGGTTTGGAAAGCCGCTCTTTCAGAAATATGTAGCCGAGCACCGCCAGAAAAACGGGACTGGTAGTGACAAGAACCGACGCCGCTGCTACCGTCGTGTGATAAAGCGACTCGATCCATAGCACAAAATGCATCCCAAGCAGGATACCGGCCGACAAAATCATATACCACTCGCGGCGATCGAACGCTTTTATCTCAGCCCTTGCACGCACCCACGCAAACGGCGCCAGTACTACGGCCGCCATCATGGTGCGCCAGACAGCAACCGTCAGACCGGGAGCTTCCCCCCCTGCTTCACCGCCTGCAAACCGAATAAGGATAGGACTAAACGAGAAACTGATCATGCCGGCAGCAAGCACCCAATACACCAAGGCCGGTCTGTTTCCCTTACACATTGCGTAGTTTTCGATTCCTGTCCACAGTCAGCGAATACGACCCGCCGAACGCACCAATTCGATATCCGACCGGATCGCCCTCCGGGCCAGCCGGAAGAACGCATAGGCGCAAACAAGCAGTACCATCGTGACCACTCTGCCGGTAGTGTCCTTATCCGGGGATGAGGCAAGTACGTCAGGAATACCATCGATATACATGGCCACCGCAAACAGAGCCATCGATACCAGCGTGAGAATCTGCGCCAGGAGCGCCAATGTATGCTGACGCTCCCGATTTCTATACATAAAAATGGAAATCGCGCCGAGCAAACCGGCCAACGCACCCACCCCAAACACCACATGAACATATCCGGGAAACACCCCGAAGACGGCGCCAGCCTCAAAGAAAAGAACAGCACCGAGCGCCAGTGAACCCAGGAATAAATATGCCGATTGTTTGCGCTGAATCATAACTTCATTAACCGGAAAAGCCCCGCCGGACCCGGCGAGGCTTTTTAGCATATTCAAAAACTTCCATGCATACGGCTGGCGCCTACAACCTATATCACTTCAGGCTTGCTGGAGTAGTTGATGCGCAATGTACCAGCCTCGCGTAATTCCTGCTGCACGTCCGTTACAATCCCCATTTCCGACGATTGATCCACGCGAAGAGACACAATGAGCCTCGGTTGATCGAGTAACTTGCGGTACATGATGTTACGAATCGAGGACAAGTCCTCGATAAGCGCATCGTCAATCTGAACGGAGGTATCGCCCAATTCGTTGTTGGCCAATTTGAGGGGGCCGAGATACATATACGAAACCAGACGCTTCTGGTCGATCTTGGTAAGCGCCTCGGCGCGCGGCAACATGGTGCGCACCTGTATCTCCGTCTCTCGGAGCACGGTCGTTACCATGAAAAAAATGATGAGCATGAAGATGATGTCCGGCATGGACGCCATCGGGATGCTCGGGCTCGACTTCGCGCTTTTTTTCTTAAAGTGTGTGGACATAAGCCCTGCGATCGCGTGATTGCTTATCGTACTACGGAACAGGCCGATTCCGGCTTATCCTGCATCCGGCTCTGCGATGGATATCTGCGCCTTGATCTTATTTCGAATCAGGTTTGCTTCATCGTTTTCATCGATATAGTCCCGATAGGTGGTATAATCGGGAAAACCCATTGTACGAGCTTCGGCATCCCACATCTCGAAATAGGCCATCCAGATCTCGTCAAGCACGCCGATATAGATATCGTACGGTGTCTGGCGATCCGTTTTCAGGGAAACAACGGCCTTGGCCATCGATTCGGCGTAATTGGGATCCTCTCCCTCGTTCAGGGTATGCTTCTTGACCTCCTGCCTGACCCTGGGAATGCCCGAAGGTTTGTCTTCGATTAGCACACGCCCCTCGGCATTCACGAGAATCTTGAGCATGTTGCGCTCCCTGACCGGAGGCGGCTCCTGGTTCTCGTCCAGTTTCGGGGGCAAGGTCATACCAATGCCCGTGTCCACATTGATGGTCGTCGTAACAAGGAAAAAGATGAGCAGCAGGAAGGCGATATCCGCCATGGATGCGGTGGGTATTTCCCCCCCTTCTCTCTCCTTTTTCTTTTTGAGTAATCCAGCCATGACGCCTTGCGTACTTTGGAGTATGGATACTTGGATTCAGAAAGCGGCCCCGGATAACGGCAGCAACGCACGAGCCCTGTCAGTTGAACAATCCTCTGATTCCGGATACCAGCAGGCTTACGACCGCCAGCACGAACATGATAACCAGCGTCCATATGCCCGCTACAGCCCAATCTCCGACGATAAGGCCAAGAATAAGCAAGAGAATCACCGGAATGACTATGATGGCGCTCGTAACGAGGTTGATCTTCCCGTTAACGATGCTCCGGATGCCGAAAAGCAGCATCCCGAGCAAACCGAGCCCAAGAATAACCGCAGCGGCCCAAATGGCGATGGGAACTATGTTGTCCATGGTCTAAAAACGTTTGCGGTTAGACGGATTCGTCGGAATCGCCGACATCGGCAACCTGCGGCGCAACCGGACGGCCGGCCTGCAACAGCACCAGCGAATCGATAAGTTCAATGGAAGCATCTTCCATTTCCACTACGATCCGGTCGATCTTCGACACAGCGTAGTTATAGAAAAATTGCAGGACGATCGCTACGATAAGACCAAATGCCGTGGTCAGGAGCGCCACCTTGATACCACCCGCCACAAGACTCGGCGAAATGTCGCCCGCCGATTCAATGGCGTCAAAGGCCTCGATCATGCCGACAACCGTTCCAAGAAACCCGAGCATCGGGGCAAGACTGATGAAAAGCGAAAGCCAAACCAGTCCGCGCTCCAGAAAACTCATCTCGATCGAGCCATAGGATACAACTGCTTTTTCAACCGCATCGATGCCCTCATCGTGGCGCAAAAGACCTGCCTGGAACACGGCGGCGACAGGACCCCGTGTCTTTGCGCATATCTCCTCGGCTGCAGAAACACCGCCGTCATCAAGCGAATGCTTGATACCAACAATGAATTTGCGGGTGTTGATGTCGGCTCGGTTGAGCGTGATAATGCGTTCGAACGCAATAGCAAGCCCGATGATCAAACAGATCAAAACGGGCCACATCCACTGGCCGCCCTCGTTAAAGCGCTCTACAAGAACGTTGATGACGCCCCCGTCCGAGGAGGCCGCGTCTTGCAAAAGCAATACCATCAAGTTGGGAAGAGTCATCGATTGGTTCCTCCGGAAAACACGGTGTTTCGGTTATAAAGTAAAGGAATGTACGGAAGGTAGTACACTATGTGCAAGATACCCCCGATATCCGGCGTTTGTGCAATGTTCAGGAACATTTGCCGGACATCGCTATGCCGAAACACGTCAACGCCCTAATCGCCGTACCAAGCAAGTATACTTATTGAAAAGCGAAGTGTCAACGAGGGAACGGCGAAGAAGGTCATTCTGCCATTTTTTTGCACGGGGCCCCGCGGCAAACGACCCATACTACCGCAAGGGTACCTCCTCGACATGATCCCACAATTGCATCGCTTCCTGCAATACATGATCGACATCGCTTATCGTTTCGTACCACATGCCCCGGTCGTAGGTGCGTTGCCCAATGCGCGCCTTGATACGAGTCATCAGCAATTCCCGATCGCTCTCCACCTCCGATCGGCTGAACCACCGCCCTGCCCCGTCGGTGCGTGAAAGCTCCGGGTCGCCGTCCGGCGTAACATGTATATCGTACTGATCGAGAAAAGCCAGAAAAACGTCGAATTCGCCCGGATCGAATGCAAAATTCGTTGCAAAATCATCTCGACGCTCCCCCCATTCTTCCTGAAAGGCAACGCCGTTTCGGTCGAGCCATGCCCGGGCAAAGGTATTATCCTGTAGCTGCCCGACGACCGTCCGGGCAAAAGCCGACAGGGAATCCGGATATACGATCACGTCCGGCAGAACCCCTCCGCCCCCGAAAACGATTCGGCCTCCGGCAGTCGTATACTTGAGAGAATCGGGCATCGTATCCTGGATCTCCGACATGGTCAGTGTTCTTTCAAGGCGATGGCGATCCAGCTTCGATGCGTAGTAGTCGTCGTTTTGCCCAGTGGTATACGGCGTCTGGATGAGACGTCCCGAGGGAGTATAGAAGCGCGAGATCGTAATGCGCAGGGCGCTACCGTCGTGCAGTGGGAATTGCTTCTGAACAAGGCCCTTGCCGAACGTGCGTCGCCCAACAACGAGCGCCCGGTCGTGATCCTGGACTGCGCCAGCAACAATTTCGCTTGCCGAAGCGGAGTTTTCGTTGACAAGAACCATGAGGGGCCCCCGCTCGAAACCGTCTCCGGTGCGAGCGTAGTTCTGCTGGTTATATTCCTCATGGCGGCTACGAGCCTCGACGATCATTTGTCCGTCCATCAGGAATTCGTCGGCAATTTGCACAGCCATTTCCATGAATCCGCCGGCATTGTCGCGCAAATCGAGAACAAGGCGTCGCATACCTTGTTGGCGCAGCATGTCCATACCCTCCGTGAACTCGGAATAGGTTGTCCTTGCAAACCGGTTCAGACGAATGTACCCTGTCTCGTCGTCCAGCATGTAGCACGCGTCCATAGTCCAGAAAGGAATCTTGTCGCGCGTAATAACGAAATCGAGGAGGTCTTCGTAGCCGGGACGCCGTACCGTAACCTTGACTTTGGCGCCGCGCGGCCCTTTCAGGGTACGCGTAACATCTTCCGAGGAAAAACCGATGGCCGACGAATCGTCCACGGCGACGATCCGGTCCCCGGATAGCATACCCACCGACTCGCTGGGACCGCCTGGCAATGGATTAAGCACCGCTACCGTATCCATACCGTTCGGCCCGGCAATGATCTCGAACGCGATGCCGATCCCCTCGAACGAAGCATCAAAATCCTCTCGCACCTTCTTCATCGCTTCCGCGTCGATATATATCGAATGGGGATCGAGTTCGTAGAGCATCCCGTCGATGGCGCTCTCGGTCAACTTCGAAGAAGAAACGTTCTGCACGTACCGCTCATTAATCATGAGGTACGCGTTCTCGAGTTTTCTGAGCGACTCGGCCGTATTATCCCAGGAGATACTGGAACCCAGCTCGAAACCAAGCACTATACCCACGGCCAGAACGACTGAGCCGAAGGTAAACACCTTCCGATACTTCTTCATTATCGATCCCTTCGTTCAGGCGGAGAAAACCTCCGATACGGAAAAGCGCGAACAGGTTTTTTTTAACCTGCGCGGGACACTCCTGCATAAAAGCAGGAACGCCAGCGCACCGCTTGCCGCCAACTGCATAATACACTAAAAAAGACAGCAATTGTGGTACAGGAAGCGGTTACACAGGATCCCGTGCACAGTTCGTTCGTGAATGTTTTATGACCGCCAACAAAGAGATTGCCCGCCTTCTGAAAGAAACCGCCGCACTCATCGAAATTACCGGCGGCAACGTATTCCGGGCCCGTGCTTTTGCAAGCGCGAGCCGGGCGATCGGACGCCTGGAAAAAGAGGCGGCAACGCTCACCGCCAATGACTCTCTTGAGGAATTGCCTGGCATCGGCCCTGGCCTGGCCGCGCAAATAGGAGAAATTCTCGAACGCGGCTCCTTCGATCTGTATGAGGATCTGCTCGGCGCCATCCCGCCCGGGCTTCCCGGCATCTTGCGTATCAAGGGACTTGGGGCCAAAAAGGTAAGGCGGCTCTGGCAGGAACTGGAAGTTACCTCCGTAGAAGAACTGGAAGAAGTCGCCGCCAGCGGGCGCCTCGCCGACCTGAGCGGTTTCGGGTCGAAAATGCAGGAAGCCATTCTCGAAAATATTCGCCTCCTTAAACAATATGAGGGGCGGCGGCGATACGATCAGGCGATGGCGGAAGCCCTGCATTGCCTCGAAGCGATCCAGGGAATAGACGAGGTCCTCGAAGCCCATCTGGCGGGAGGGCTCCGGCGAAGTCTCGACACCGTGGAAGATATAGTCATTGTAGCAGTGGCTGCCGTCCCCGAACAAGCTTGCCGCGCACTGGCCGGTTGGTGGAAAACCCTAAAGGAGGATGCAGGCGAAGAACGTATTCTCCTCGCCACACTTCCCGATGGGCTCCCTCTGCGTATTCATGTAACGACTCCAGCGCAATACGGAGCGACATTATGGAAAGCAACCGGATCGCCGGCGCACGTAGCCGCTGTCCGGACCCGATGTGACCTTCCCGGCGGTGCGCCCTCCGAACATGCATTGTTCGAAGCCGCCGGTATGCCGTTCATAGATCCGGCTATTCGGGAAAATATGGGAGAGATTGAGGCTGCTGCAAAGAACGAACTGCCGGACCTGATCAAGTACGAAGACATTCGCGGCACGCTGCACAACCACTCTACCTGGAGCGACGGGATGCACACCCTGCGCCAGATGACCGACGCAGCATACGCGAGAGGATATGCGTACTACGGCGTATGCGATCACAGCCGATCTCTGGTCATTGCAAACGGGCTAGGCATCGAGCGGGTGTACGAACAACAGAAAGAAATTCGCGAACTGAATAAGGTATACGGAAATGACCTTCGGGTATTCAGCGGTACCGAATGCGACATACTCGCGGACGGATCGCTCGATTATCCCAATGACGTGCTGGCCACGTTCGATCTGATCGTAGCGGCTATCCATACCCGCTTCGAAATGTCCGAAAAGGAAGCAACCGAACGACTGATCCGGGCGATCGAAAACCCGTACACTATGATCCTTGCACATCCGACCGGCCGTTTGTTGCTGAGGCGAAAAGGATATCCCATCCATCACGAAAAAATCATCGACGCTTGTGCAGCGAACGGGGTAGCTCTCGAACTGAACGCCAATCCGTTCCGGCTCGATCTCGACTGGCGTTGGATACGGCATGCAACGGATCGCGGCGTTCCTATCTCCATCAACCCCGATGCGCATGCTATTGACCAGCTGGATTACATGAAACCGGGCGTCTCAATCGCTCGCAAGGGATGGCTTACCCCCGAACAGTGCCTCAATGCGAAAAGCCTGGACGAATTTTCATCCTGGCTCGACAGGAAACGATCCCGGCACAGCTACGAAACCATTTGACATGAGAAAATCGATCGCCATCTCGGCGACAGTTGCCTTCTGCCTCGTAATCGGCGGTGGTATCGTACTTTATTTGTCGTACAGGGCGCCTGCCCCTCCGGCGCAAGCATATGTACCGGGATTAGGAGAAACAACCCAGGTCGTCGTCTACGAAAACGGATCGGCGGCCGTACATGCGCAGTCGGCCCGCGACGCGTACGCAGGGCTTGGGTATCTACATGCGCAGGAACACGCATGGACCATGAACCTGCGGCAGCGAACCGCCCGGGGTAACCTGTCGGCATGGCTTGGCGAAGAACTGCTCGTACTCGACAGATTGACTAAACGCCTCCGGTTCGATTCGATGAGCAAAGCGGCATACGCAGCGCTATCCCCCGAAGACCGGGACATTCTCGATGCCTATGTACACGGGGTTAATGCAGCACTCGGCCAGCGTCGCCCGGCGCAATTGCACGAATTTCTCCTGCTTCGCAGCGTACCGGATCTGTGGGAACCCTGGTTTCCGCTTGCGATCGAACGTCTCTTCGCATGGCTTGCCGCAGAGTTGCCGCATCCCGACTCGCTGCGGAATGCTCCGACGACGCTACGTGCGCTTCACGAAGAAAATCGTCTGCTGAAGGAGTGGCTGCACCTGCACGGATTCGACCGCAGCATGGCCTGGGCGATAACCGATAGCCTTGGAACGCATCTGGCCCAGCGGCATGTGTACGGAGCATCTGCATTGCCCCTCTTTCAGGAAGTAACGATGACGTATCCGGAAGAAACCGCTATGGGGGCTACATGGATCGGCACACCGTTCATGCCCGCCGGTCATACAAGCACTCGATCATGGGCGGTATTGCCTGCAAGCACTGTATCCTTGCATCCCGCCACAGATGATGACCCGGCTCCAACCTTCGAATATGAGAAATGGACGATCGCCGAAGGCCAGGAAGTGGTTATGCGCTTCCGACGAGACCAGGGCGCCTTTTCTCTTGCGCCGGATTCCCTGCTTTCGGCAGCGGATTTCCCCCGGGATATGCACGAAACCCGGGATCCGGCGAAAACCGTGCCGTTTCTAAAGTGGCCGGGCTGGGAATCCGTAAGCGACGCTGCAGCCTGGTTCGGGTTATTGTCCGGTTCGGATGCGCCGTTTGTACTACAGGACGGCGATGGACTGGTCGTATCCGGAAACGACTCGGTGTACATAACAGGAACCCCCTTGTTCGTTAGCGGGCATGCCGGAGTAACGGCCACAAGCAATAACCCATGGTCCGCCATGGCGGCAAAACGCCTTGCGGAACGTGCAACGAGCGAACCGGGCTCCATGGAAAACCCGGCAGGGATACGAGATCTCCAGAGCACATGGGCGGCAAACATAACGCCTCGACTAATCGATACAATCTCGCCTGACGGAGCAGATAAACACCCTGCGCTTGTCGCAAACGCACTGACCTACCTGCGAAATTGGGAATACACGTTCGATAAGGCCAGCATCCCTGCGACGATCATGGATACATGGGCCAGCCTGTATTTCGACAGTACGGGCATGTGGCCGGCCGTATGGCCGGATAGCACTGCTTCCGGGCGATCCGGTCCAAGAGAGCATGACATTGAACGCCGGATCATGGAGCGGACAGTGACGCATCTCGCCGAGAAATTCGGAATGAATCAGGAAAGATGGCGCTGGGAAGACGCACAGCCGCATCGATATTATTTCCCGGTATGGTCTGCGGGCGATTTATATGTCGAGAAAACGGAAAATGCCGCTGCAACCCGATACGCACCGATTCTCATTCCCGGATCCGGTCATGTAACCACGTTACAGTATGGCACGTCGCTATCCGACAGGGAACCGCCTTCACCAGCCCGGTGGGAAGCATGGATTTCCACATCCGCGCGGGGCGCCCTCCGCTATCGGACCCGCCGATTTTCTGTGAACCGCCCTTTTGGAAGATATCTCGTTTCGAAGGGTGCGCCCGTGTTCGCTTTCTTGCGTGCAGACATGCTGCAAGAGGAAAGAGAGCAACCGGTACGATATGTCACCACGCTTTTTCCTGAATAACGGCATGCCGCCCAACGCACGAATATATGCAGGCATAGACGCCGGCGGCTCCAAAACAGAATTGGTGGCCGCAAAAAGGCAGGGAAAAGAACTCCTTAACCTGTTTGGTCCCTGTGGAAACCCCGCTCGTGTGGGATTCAAGGATTCGGCGGATGTGATTTCAGACTTGATCGTGCAGGCTATCGAACGCCTTCACGGAGAGTCCATTGCCTCCATATGCGCCGGTGTAGCCGGGGCGGGGCGCCCGCAAGATCAGCGCCTTCTCCATGAAGGCATTCGGGCCCGGCTAAGGGATCGTATCCCGACATCCGCGCGCGATATTCCGGTACAGGTTACGCACGACAGCCTCATCGCCCTGGAAGCCGCCTTCGAAGGCGAGAGCGGAATTATAGTGGTTTCCGGTACAGGCACCGTATGCCTGGCGCGCACAAACTCGGGCGAATTCTTGCGGGCTGGGGGATGGGGCTACCTCATAGGCGACGAGGGAAGCGGATATGCGCTCGGGGCCGCCGGCCTGCGCGCCGTGGCGCATGCATTCGACGGTGGACCGGATACGGCGTTACGCAACCTTCTCGCGGCGTCCGGAGATGTAACGAGCAAGGAAGACCTCTTCGAGGTGGTGTACAAGAAAAAAACACCCCTGCAACAATTCGCCCGTATCGTGATACAGGGAGCGTGCGACGGGGACGCCGTCGCCGAAGCGATCGTCCGGAAACATATTGCCCTGCTCACCGAGCAAGTATGCTGGCTTGTCGATCGGTGTTCAGCGATACGCCCCCGGATCACTCTGCTGGGCGGACTGGCGAATAATCCGTTCTTCCGCCAACGCCTCTCCGACGCCCTGCTCGAGCGTCTGACCGGATGGGAATGCATGCAACCGCTGAACCGACCCGTCATCGGCGCATGGCGCATGGCAAACAACATGACGCGAGACGAAGAGGTCGCAGGTTCGGAAAAAGGAACGGACGCCTGACGCATCGCAGTCCTATTCGTTCGGATACCGAACGCGTTCGACCAGCTCCCTGACGGAAAGCGGAGAATCGGGGGTGCACAGAGAGACCCCTATCATAACCGCAAAATTAAGCAGCATGCCAATCACGCCGACGCCCTGCGCGCCGACGCCAAGGAAGTGGTCAAGCACTGGCTCGTCCATCCCCGGAATCACGTTTTGCGCCCGCATGAGCGCAATCGTCACGAAGGTAAAGACCAAACCGATACTCATGCCGGCGATCGCACCCTGCTTGTTTGCGCGCTTCCAGAAAATACCCAGTACGATGACCGGGAAAAACGAGGCGGCGGCCAATCCAAAGGCGAAGGCCACTACCTCGGCTACGAAGCCCAGCGGATACACGCCGAGCACGCCCGCCACCACAACCGCGAGAAAGATCATAGCCCGGCCTACAAAAAGGCGGCGTTTTTCCGAGGCCTGGGGGTTTATGACCGACCCGTAAATGTCGTGCGCCAGCGCCGAGGAAATAACGAGCAACAGGCCGGACGCCGTGGATAGCGCCGCCGCAAGTCCGCCTGCCGCCACGAGGGCCACGACAACCGCCGGCAACCTTGCTATTTCTGGCGTTGCAAGAACAATGATATCGCGATTGATCGCTTCAAGGAGTTGGTCCGCCGTTTGTATTCCCCCTTCTGGAATCGTCACCAACCCGGTAGCCGCCCAATTCTGCATCCAGCTCTGCTCGGCGATGGCCGGTCCCAGTTCCGCAAACTGCTGCAAAATGTGGTATTTGGCGAACATGGCCACCGCAGGCGCCGTCGTGTAGAGGATCCCGATAAAAAGCAGGGCCCAGAATGCCGACCAGCGCGCCGCCTTCACGTTCTTTACCGTATAGAACCGGACAATGACGTGCGGCAACCCCGCCGTCCCGGCCATCAGACAAAGCGTAATGGCAAACACATTCAGCTTGGAGAGACCAGTAAACGGATTCGAATAACTCGACAGTCCCAGGTCGTGCTGAATGGCGTTCAGCTTGGGAAGAATCTCTTCCATGGCAAGCTGGGGCACCGGATTTCCCGTAAGCAGCAGCGCAATGGCGATAGCGGGAACCGTATAAGCGAAAATAAGCACGCAGTACTGCGCCACTTGCGTATACGTGATGCCTTTCATGCCGCCAAGAACCGCAAAAAACGCCACGACAACCATGCCGATGGCAACGCCCAGTTCGAACGGGATCTCCAGAAAACGCCCAAACGCCACACCGACGCCCGCCATCTGCCCGGCTACATACGTGAAGGAAACGAAAATGGCGGCGATGGCGGCCACAACGCGCGCCGCCTGGGAATAGTACCGCACGCCGACGAAATCGGGTACGGTGTATTGTCCGAACTTACGCAGGAACGGCGCCAGAAGAAGGGCCAGCAATACATATCCCCCCGTCCATCCCATCAAATAGACCGCCCCGTCGAAACCCATGAACGAGATCAGGCCGGCCATGGAAATAAACGAGGCGGCGCTCATCCAGTCTGCAGCGGTCGCGGCCCCGTTGGCGATGGCGGGAACGCCTTGCCCGGCTACATAGAAACCTTTGGTGGATCTGACCCGGCTCCGGTAGCCGATATACAAATAGGCAGCGAAGGTAACGCCGACCGTAACCCAGGTCCAGGCTTGAATACTCATAGTAATAATGGAGCCTATCCCTCGTTTGCCGGTAGTGGCGCCGTATCCTCTTCGGTATCGGCTTCAAGGGTCGCCTGGCGGTCGGCGCGCCCGCTGAGCAGCGCGTACAGAAAAATCAACAGAATAAATACGTAAATGGACCCTTGCTGCGCCATCCAGAAACCGAACGGCATATCTCCGAAGGATATCCGGTTGAGTTGCTCGACAAACAGAATACTGCATCCAAAGCCGGCGACGGCCCAGACAACAAGTAGTAGACCGGTTCGCCGAAGCTGTCGGCGCCAGTAAGCCTTGGCGACATGCATGGGGATATTACGCCTCCAGCGATTGCAGATACTCAAGACTCTGCTGGATGGAAATCAGCGCATCGATATGCTCGTACTCGATGATATACTCCTCTACCCCATTTGCTTCGGCCGCCTGAACGATCGCCGGGAAATCGATCATTCCCATGCCCACGGGTACATTCGTATCAAGCGGTGCGTGGCCGCTTAAATCACCCGTTGCAGTACCTTCCCGCATGTCTTTCATATGATACAGCGGAAAACGCCCCGGATATTTTTCGATCAGCGCCACCGGGTCAAAACCGGGCCACTTGACCCAGAATACATCCATTTCCACGTCTACTACGCCCGGCTCGGTGTTTTCCATGAAGCGGTCGAAAAGCGTGCCGCCTCCTTCCGCCTCGATAAATTCGTAGCCATGGCAGTGGTACGCAAAACGCAGCCCCTCCGATTTGAGCGCTTCGCCGGCTGCCGTAAAGTCGGCGATAGCACGGTCGATATCGTCCATATCGAAATCGCCCTCGTGGGGGATCCAGGCGACAGCGACCCAGGGAGACCCCAACGCATGCGCTTCTTCCGTAACCGCTCCGATATCGCCGGCGACCCGCTCGTACGGAGCATGCATGCTTCCCGCCGAAAGACCTGAATCATCCAGTAAGGCGCGAAAATCGACTACTGGCATGTCGTGCAGGCTGTAGGTCTCTACCCGGTCGAATCCCGCCTCCCGAACGGCCCGTAACGTACCGGCAAGATCCATGTCGAGCTCGTTTCGAACGCTGTACAACTGCACACCGATGGGTGTATCGATCCCCGCGGAGGTGCTCACGCCGGGCTCGGAAACAGGAGCGGTATCTTCTTCCTGCCCGCCGCAACCAACGAGAGGCAATACAGCCGGCGCAGCTATCGCCGAGCCTATCCGGGTCAGAAATTTTCTTCGGGAAGTCATAACAAGTGGACAGATTAAAGAAACGTTACACGTCGCAAAGCGCAACCGCTTCACGCAAACTGACAAGCGGCGTACGCGAGGGGATGAACTCCTGACCGATATAGCCGGCGTACCCCGTCTCGCGGATCGCCCGCATGATTGCAGGGTAGTTCAATTCCTGGGTTTCGTCTATTTCGTTTCGCCCCGGATTGCCCCCGGTATGGTAATGCCCGATGTACTCGTGGTTTTCGCGGATCGTACGAATAACATCCCCTTCCATGATCTGCATGTGATAGATGTCATATAATAGCTTAAAGCGTTCGGAACCAACCCGCTTTACCAATTCGACACCCCAATGCGTATGGTCGCACATGTAATCGGGGTGGTCTACCTTGCTGTTGAGCAACTCCATGCATATCGTGACGCCGTGCCGCTCCGCATCCCCTGCGACCTGCTGAATACCCTGGGCACAATTCTCCAGCCCCGTTTCGTCATCCATACCCCGACGATTGCCGGAAAAGCAGATAATGTTCGGAAAACCGGCAGCGGCCACCTGAGGAATAAGCTGCTTGAATCCGGATATGAACCGTTCGTGAAATTCCGTGCGGTTAAACCCATCCGGGATCGAGGTTGGCCCGTTCGCCATCGCACACACGAGGCCATATTCCTTGACGACAGGAAATTCCTCGGCGCTCAGCAATTCCACGGAGTGCATCCCGATAGACTGCGCGCCGGCGCTCAATTGCTCCAATGTCAAGCCGGAATAACACCATCGGCATACCGAATGTTTAAGACCCGCATTGCGCGCACGGGATGAAATGCGGGAAGAGCCGCTCGAGGCTTCGAGAACGGTTGGCGCCGCCAGAGCGGAACCGGCGGCAACTGCTGCGCCTGTCCTGAGAAATGTTCTTCGCTCCATGTGTTTACCGGGTTTGGCTGCTTGCAACCAGCTCCTCGACCACCCCTGGATCGGCAAGAGTGGACGTGTCGCCAAGGTTCCGATATTCGTTGGCTGCTATTTTACGAAGAATTCGGCGCATAATCTTGCCGGACCGGGTTTTCGGCAACGCAGGCGCAAATTGAATGCAGTCGGGCCTGGCGATAGGGCCGATTTCCTTGCGAACATGCTGCACGAGTTCGGCGCGCAGCGCCTCGCTCGAATCAATCCCCGCCACGAGCGTCACGAATCCGTAGATACCTTGTCCCTTGATGTCGTGGGGAAACCCGACTACGGCGGCTTCCGCCACCTGGCCATGCGACACGAGTGCGCTCTCGATCTCCGCAGTACCCATCCGGTGCCCCGACACATTGAGTACATCGTCCACCCGGCCTGTGATCCAGTAATACCCGTCCTCGTCACGGCGGCATCCATCCCCCGTGAAATACTTGCCCTCGAACCGGCTGAAATACGTCTGGACAAACCGGTCGTGATTCTTGTAGACGGTGCGCATCTGCCCTGGCCACGAATCCCCAATGGCCAGCAATCCTTCGCCCGGACCTTCCTGCACGACCCCATCCGGACTCAACAATTCGGGACGGATACCAAAAAAAGGAAGGGTTGCCGAGCCGGGTTTCTGGTCGATGGCTGCAGGCAACGGCGCAATCATGATGCCACCGGTCTCGGTTTGCCACCAGGTATCGACAACCGGACAACGCCCCTGCCCCACCGTATCGTAGTACCATTTCCATGCTTCCGGATTAATAGGTTCGCCTACGGTGCCAAGCACCCGGAGCGAGCTCCGGTCCGTACGCGTAACGTACTCGTCGCCTTCTCGCATCAGCGCGCGAATGGCGGTCGGAGCCGTGTAGAAAATGGTGACGTCATGCCGGTCCACCACCTCCCAGAGCCGCGACGGGTTGGGCCAGGTCGGCGTACCCTCGAAAAAAACCTGGGAAATGCCGTTCAAAAGGGGGCCGTACACCATATAGGAATGCCCCGTAATCCATCCTACGTCGGCGGTGCACCAGAAAATGTCGTCCTCGTGGCAATCGAACACGTACTGGTGCGTAAGCGAGGCATACACCAGATAGCCCCCGGTCGTATGCAGTACGCCTTTCGGCTTGCCGGTAGAACCCGACGTATACAAAATGAAAAGAGGATCCTCCGCATCCATCTCCTCCGGATCGCAATCGGCATCCACATGCTCGCGCGCCTCGTGATACCAGTGATCGCGTCCTTCAACGAGCGAATCCCCCGATCCTGTACGCCGGACAACCACAACCGCTTCTACATCCGGACAACGTTCAAGCGCCTTGTCGGCACTCCGCTTGAGCGGTACTTTCCTGCCGCCGCGCACCCCTTCGTCGGCGGTAACAAGCACCGTCGAATCGCAATCGAGGATACGGTCTGCAAGAGAGTCCGGGGAAAAACCCGCAAACACCACGGAGTGTACCGCACCGATCCGGGCGCATGCCAACATCGCGTAGGCAGCTTCCGGGATCATCGGCAAATAGATCGTGACGCGGTCTCCCTTCTGCACACCGACACGCTTGAGCACATTGGCGAATACACACACTTCGTGGTGCAGTTCGCGCCAGGAAATATGCCGCGGAGCTTCGTCCGGATCGTCCGGCTCGAAAATAAACGCCGTGCGATCCCCATGTTCGGCAAGATGCCGGTCTACGCAATTGTAGCACGCATTCAGGGTTCCCCCCTCGTACCAGCGAATGTACAGGTCGTTGCTCGCCCAGGAGACATTCCTGACGGCGTCGAAGGGGCGAAACCAGTCGATGCGCGCGGCCTGTTCTCTCCAGAACCCTTCCGGGTCGGCTATGGATCGACGGTAGAGGGTATCGTATGCCTCACGGGAGGAAATCCATGCCCTTTTCCTGAAGGCGGCGGACGGCGAATACAAATCAGCCTGTCCGGAATACGCAGCAGTTACCTGATCGCTCATTGATCGTTCACCCGGTTCGTTGCACAACCCTGTAACGTACTAAACGTACGGCAATTCGTCCAATCCATTCCATAAAGGATACCCTGATTAAGTCCGCAAAGCTCGGGGCGTCACATCCGCAACGCCCCTAATCCGCAGTGTTTCCCGCTGATTCCGACGATGGAATCATGACGTCCTTTACGCGCGAAAGGAAAGTGCCGGGCGAAGTGGTTTTGATCGGAGTATCCTTAAAATACAGGTCCGCTTCGCATGGAAATCCTTACACGGCAATGCAATTGGAGATTCTTTTCAGGTTGGAGATTCCTCATCGACCCGGTCGTCCGCGCCGTGCAAGCGGGCCCGGACGCATCCCGCCACGGCATTGCATACGTAGAGCGCGTCCGCACGACGCAAATCCTCGGGAAACAGTACGCCTTCTTCCAAATCGCTGCACGTCTCCAGAAGAAAACGCCGGTATACCCCCGGAAGCGCCCCCGAATCCACCGGGGGGGTAATGCGCCGGGAGCCGAATTTCGCCACGACATTCGTACGTGAACCCTCGGCCACTTCTCCTCGATCGTTCAAAAAAATCACCTCGTCGAACCCTTCCCGTACCGCCTCGCGGTGCAGGCGATCGTAGCGCTCCCGGTATGTCGTTTTATGACGACGGTACGGATCGGAGGAATCGATACGTACATCGGCCAGACAAAGACGCCATGCCCCGGGTGCATGCGCCCCATCAAGCGGATGCACGGAGACCTCAATGTGCCCGGCGGCATTCAACGTGGCGCGGATCCTGCACAGTCCCTCTAAAAAAACGGCATCCGCCACGCACTGGCGAAAGATGTGCTCGTCGAAAGCGTACCCCAGTGTTCGGGCAGAGGCGCTTACGCGATCCACATGTCTCTCAAGGAGCGCAATGGCGCCCTCTTCACAGCGCATGGTCTCGATGAGCAGGGCGCGAGGCGTATCCCCTGTCGATCCCCGCTCGCGCAACAGCACGGAAGGAGACGAGACGACGGGTGAACCGCACACCGGCGGAGACGCACTCGAACCGGTCAGAAATCCGGCCTTGAGCAAGCATTCCTCGTATTCCTCTTCCGGAACGGAATCCCACACGAGACCGCTGCCGACGCCCAGCCGAGATTCCCCGGGCAGCATCTCGGCCGTTCTGATCGCGACATTGAAAACCGCACGGTCCCTGTGCATGTACCCTACGGCGCCGCAATACGCGCCGCGGGGCTCCGATTCGCAGCGATGGATAATATCCATGGCCCTTACCTTGGGCGCACCGGTCACGGAGCCGCATGGAAACAATGCCGCAAAAATATCCTGGGTGGCCGCACCCGGAGACAGACGTCCCCGGACGGACGTGGTCATCTGAATAAGCGTTTCGTAACGTTCCGTGCTAAGCAAATCAGTAGTATGCACCGAGCCCGGCTCGCAACATTTGGACAAATCGTTGCGGAGCAAATCAACGATCATGACATTCTCGGCGCGATTTTTTTCGTCCTGTTCCAGCCACTGCTCGAATGCCGTGTCTTCCGAAGCATTGCGCCCCCGGGGCGCCGTGCCTTTCATCGGCCGGGTCGTTACGCAATCGCCCCGGCGGTCAAAGAATAATTCGGGCGAGTAGCTGAGTATTCGGACGGATCCGGCGTCAAGCCAGACTGCGTACGGCACCGGCTGACGACGCAGCAGGGCTTGAAAAAGGGGCCACGGCTCGCAGGGAGGGACAAAGAACATCGGGCCGGTGATATTGACTTGATAGACATCGCCTTCCCGAATATGCTTTCGGACGGTCTTGACGAGAGAAAGGTAGTGCGCGGGATCGTGTGCAAAGCGTGCAGGAAGCGGAACCGGAAGACAGGCCAAATCAGACGGGGCGCTTTCGGGCGCCCATGCCCTGCGGTCGGAAAAAGCGGCCATCCAGAGCAGGGGCGTGCGGGGAATTTTGCATCGCATCGCCCGATCGAATGCAGGCGCCGCCTCGTATGCCACAAAACCAGCCACATGCAGCCCGTCTTCCGCCGCCCGACAGGCCTTGTCCAGCATGGGACGCACCTCGTCGAGAGCATAGGCCGCGAATGTTTGCTGCAGCCCTTGCAAGACCGCCCCTCCGCATCCGTTCCATCCGGGTCCCAGAACGACCTTCCCCGGTGCTGCTTCGGCGTATTTGTCACCGGATGGAAGCGATTCCTTTGCGCTGCTCATACCGCACTCACAAGACAGGTTTACAGAATGTCCCTTTGGTATCCATTCATTAAACCCGCTTTATAGCAGGGCAATCGATACCGCCGCATAATAACCATCCCGCTCTTCGAACCAGGCTTCCCAAAGGCAACCGTCGGCATCCAGAACAGTTGCCCGACCTCTCTTGAAATCCACATCGAGGCGAAGTTTCTTCGGGGAATAAGCCAGACCTCTGTGCATGGCCTTGAGCGTTGCCTCTTTCAGGGTCCAGCATAAAATATTCGCCCGTTCCTTGTCGAGAGGCAGCACATCCGTCAAGGATGGTTCGTCGGGATGCAACATGTATTGCTCAAGTTCGGGAAACCTCGGAGCTATCCGCTCGATATCCACCCCGATCCGACGTGGAGATGCGGCGGCAACAGCCCAATCCCCGGAATGGGAAATGGAAAGATACAATCCACCCGAAGCGACCTCAACAACGCCACTCTCCGCCACCTTGAGCGCCACCTCGGACGGCGCCACATCGAGGCGCTCGGACAAAAGCAAGCGGGCGGCCGTCCTCCCCAACACGAATTCCCTGCGGCGCTTCGGATCGGCAAATGCCTCAACACGCTGGATTTCCTCACCGGAAAGCAAGGCCCGCATCCTGTCCACGCCTCCGGCTTCGGAGTGGAGATAACGCATCGTGACATCCGCGGGCAAGTGATCCATTGGGAGTATTCCCGGAAATCTTTCCAGCCAAACCGACCCCGTTCTATGCATACGTAAATTTAGACCACTTCTAAATTTGCTTCCGCAAGGCATGAACCGGAACTTTAATCAATCAATAAATAGTATCTCCGTTGGCACGCATAATGTGCATCGCTTGCGCTGTCGGTATGTCGATGTACCTGACACGAGGGCGGTTTTCTCGCAACGACAGTATACAAAAGCCACAGGAACATGCACGACAACCACGAAAATACCTCCCGACGGGATTTCCTCAGGAAACTCTCGGTTTTTGGCACAGCCGGCGTAGCCACGCCCCTTATTCTTTCGGCTTGCGGCGGTGGTAGCGAAGCAGGCAGCGAGGAATCCATGGATATGCAGGAAGAAAGCATGACCGTGGAAGAGGCTCCCATGGAGGAGGGATTTTCCTGCATGGATACGTCAGGATTGACGGATGCCGAGATCATGCAGCGGGAAGCAACCAACTATGTGGACATGACGGCAGACATGGAGAAAATGTGCTCCAATTGCCAGCTATATACGATACCCGAGGGTGGCATGCAGTGCGGAGGATGTACGGTCGTCAAAGGCCCCATTCACCCGAAAGGGTATTGCGATCTTTGGGTTACGGCGTCAGCCTGACGCATCGGCAAGCATATTCCCGGCCCTCGCACCGGGGTGCGCTTGAAAAATTTGTAAAGGAGAATTATCAAGGGATGGTCCGCCGGACGGGCCATCCCTTTTTGCAGGATACTCTGATTTAGTCCGCAAAGCTCAGAGGCTGAGAGGGGTGCGCCGGCAAGAAATGACGAAGCAATGTGGCAGGCCCCGCATAATGAGGAATGACGCGGCCAGGGCGCCCCTCGCAGTCTCCCGAAGGGCGCGTCACGCCCGCGACGCCCCGAATCCGCAGTGATTTCCGCTGATTCCGAAGATGGAATCATGACGTCCTGTGCTTGCGAAAGTGAAGCGCCGGGCGAAGCGGTCTTGATCGGAGTATCCTATATTCTTTCATGCTTATGCAGCTTCCTGCTCGTACATTCCGGCAAATATCTCCTTCCTACCGATCAATCCATGTCGTATTTCGTTGGTATAGACGTTTCGACCACGGCAACAAAGGCGCTCGTGATCGACGAACAAGGCACGGTCCTGCAAACGGCGTCCACGGAGTATGCCTTAGACACGCCGCACCCGCAATGGAGCGAACAGGCCCCTTCCTTGTGGTGGCATGGCGCGACGGAAAGCATACGCAAGGCCCTGGCCGGAGCGGATATCCCCGGCAAGGAAGTGACCGCTATCGGACTGACAGGCCAGATGCACGGTCTTGTTTTGCTGGATGCCGCCGGCCGCGTGCTGCGTCCTGCGATCCTTTGGAACGATCAGCGCACCTCCGCCGAATGCGATGATATTATTGAACGGGTAGGACGCGCGGAACTGATTGCACGCACGGGAAACGATGCGCTGACCGGATTCACCGCCCCAAAGATCCTGTGGGTCCGCCGGCACGAACCGGCGATTTTCGACAAAATCCGGCAAGTGCTTCTCCCGAAAGATTATGTGCGGTTTCGACTCACCGGAGAGTACGCAACGGATCGGGCGGGTGCGGCAGGCACGTTGTTGCTCGATGTGCGCAAGCGCGACTGGTCAAGCGAATTGCTTGCAAAGCTCGATATTCCCTCCCAATGGCTCCCCCCTACGCACGAAGGTCCGGACATCACGGGAACAGTTTCACACGAAGCTGCGGAAGCTACCGGTTTGATTGCGGGAACGCCCGTCGTCGCGGGCGGCGGCGATCAAAGTGCGCAGGCCGTTGGGGTCGGAGCGGTGCAGGAAGGCATCGTGGCGCTCACGCTCGGAACATCCGGGGTGGTATTCGCTTCCGTGAACAACCCTTTTATTGACCCGGATGGGCGACTGCATGCCTTCTGTCACGCGGTGCCGGATACCTGGCACCTGATGGGTGTCATGCTTTCGGCAGCGGGAAGTTTGCGATGGTACCGGGACATGCTCTTCCCGAACAAATCATGGGACGATCTTCTGGATCCTGCACAGGATGTACAGCCCGGTGCGCAAGGTCTCCTTTTTCTTCCCTACTTGACCGGAGAGCGCACCCCCCATGCCGATCCCATGGCGCGCGGCGCCTTTGTCGGATTAACGGTTCGCCACGAAAGCAAACACATGACTCGCTCCGTCCTTGAAGGCGTTGCCTTCGGCCTGCGTGACAGCTTTGAAATTATGCGGAGCGCGGGCCTGGCCTCCATCGAGCAGGTGCGGATATCCGGCGGCGGCGCCCGCAGCATGCTCTGGAGAAACATTCTTGCGGACGTGCTGGAAACAGAATTGGTCACCGTCAATACCACGGAAGGAGCCGCATTCGGCGCCGCGCTGCTCGCCGGTACAGGCGTGGGAGCCTGGCGCGATGTACACGAGGCCTGCGGCGCTGCCATCCGCGTCACCGGGAATACCCCCCAAAACCCGGAAACGGCGGCGCGCTACCGCACCTGCTATCATGCATACCGCGATCTCTACCCCGCCCTGCGCGCTTCTTTTCGCACCATAGCCGACCTGTAAAAGAGGTGGGATATGGGCCTGCCATCCCCACCCCCGCTTGCATTGCCCAACGGCTACTCGCCTCGTTCACCAGCAAAAATCAGCATGCACCACCGGATTTCGCTCGAATATGCCGGGATACACGTGGACCCGGTATACCGCAATCTCGCCCCTGCGCAGCTTTACGAGCATATTATCCGACAGGAACCCGCCGCTATCGTAGACAGTGGAGCCATCGCCATCCGATCCGGCGATAAGACGGGACGCAGCCCTGCCGATAAGCGACTCGTAGAGCATCCCGACAGCATCCACGACATCTGGTGGGGACCCATCAATATTGAACTGGATCATCATACCTACCTCGTCAACCGGGAACGGGCTATTGATTTCTTTAACACAAAAGATCATTTGTATGTCCTGGACGGGTATGCCGGATGGGATCCGCATCACCGGATCAAGGTGCGCATCGTTTGTTCACGGGCGTACCATGCCCTTTTCATGCACAACATGCTGATCCGCGTTCCTGAGGAAGACTTGCCGAATTTCGGCGAACCGGATTATACGATCTTCAATGCCGGCGAATTTCCCTGTAACCGGCTCACCTCGCATATGACCTCGAAAACCAGCGTCGATCTCAGTTTCGAGGATCGGGAAATGATTATCCTCGGAACGGCGTATGCAGGAGAAATGAAAAAGGGCGTCTTCACCATCATGAATTACCTGATGCCAAAGGAGCATGTACTTTCGATGCACTGCTCGGCCAATGAAGGCGCAGATGGAGATGTTACCCTCTTCTTCGGTCTTTCCGGCACCGGTAAAACCGCGCTTTCCGCCGATCCGCGTCGTCGCTTGATCGGGGACGACGAACATGGATGGGGGGGAAACGGCATCTTCAACATAGAGGGCGGTTGTTACGCCAAGGTGGTCAATTTATCTCGTGAAGAAGAACCGGAGATCTACGAGGCGATCCGCTACGGGACTATTCTCGAAAATGTGGTATACGACAACGTAACCCGGGCGGTAGATTTTGCCGATACGAGCATCACCGTCAATACACGAGCGTCATACCCTGTCGAGTATATCGCCAATGCGAAGATACCTTGTACCGGGGGGCACCCGCACAATATTATCTTTCTGACCTATGATGCATTCGGCGTTCTCCCCCCGGTTGCAAAACTGACCCCCGGGCAGGCCATGTACCATTTTATCAGTGGATACACGGCAAAAGTAGCAGGTACCGAGGAAGGCGTGAAGGAACCCGAATCTACCTTTTCGGCCTGTCTCGGGGCAGCGTTCATGGTATGGCATCCCGGCAAGTATGCGGAATTGCTGGCCGAAAAAATGCGTGCACACGACGCCGACTCATGGCTCGTGAATACCGGATTCACCGGAGGGCCGTACGGCGTCGGAAAGCGCATTTCCCTTGCCCGCACGCGCCGGATAATCGATGCGATTCACGATAGGTCGCTGCGTAAACAACGCATGCGAACCGACCCGGTCTTCGGCTTTGCCGTGCCGACCGCATGCCCCGGCCTGCCGGACACCCTCCTGTCCCCGCGCACAACCTGGGCCAGCAAGGAAGCGTACGACCGGCAGGCGCGCGATCTGGCGAACCGTTTCGCAGAAAATTTCGAACGGTACAGGGACAAGGCGTCCCCGGATATGCTCGCCGGCGGACCGGTTTTGCAGAAGGATACTCTGATTAAGTCCGCAAAGCTCAGAGGCTGAGCGAAGCGGTTCGGGTCAGAATATCCTTAAAGGCATAGCCCAAGCTACGTAACGACGTGCGTGTCCACGTTTTCTTCCCCCTCCGAACGGGCGATAATCGCGGCACCGCACGAATCGCTGTACACATTCACGGCGGTTCTGAACATATCGAGCGGACGATCTATGGCGAGCATGGCGCCCACGATGAATGCCGGACCCGCTCCGGTCAGCCCCACCGCTTCCAGCACGATAAAGATCACCACCAGGCCTGCGGAAGGAATGGCGGCAGCTCCTATCGAGGCCAGTAACGCCGTAAGCACGACAACCACCTGTTCCGTGAAACCCAGCGACACGCCCAGCGCCTGAGCAATGAAAATCGCCCCGAGGCATTCGTAGAGCGCCGTGCCGTCCATATTCACCGTGGCGCCCATCGGCAGCGTAAACGACGATACGCGACTCGACACACCCACCTTGGTTTCCACGGTCTGCATCGTGACGGGAAGCGTGGCGCCCGACGAAGCGGTCGAGAATGCCGTAACGAGCGGCTCGATCATATTCCGGAAATGCACGATCGGGTTTATCCGCCCGAGGAAAAACAGTACCAGAGGCAGTGTAACGAACAGGTGAATCGTCAGGCCGAGCGATAACACGAACATGTATAGCCCCAGAGCCCCGAACGTTTCAAAGCCCGTACGGCCCACCAGCGTGGCGATCAGACCGAAAACGCCGATGGGCGCCACCATGATCACACCGGTGGTAATCTTCATCATGGCCTGGAAAAACGCATCGAATACATTCCGAAGCGTGGCCTGCGGCTTCTCCGGCAAACTCACAATTGCCAGGCCCAGGATGATGCTGAAGAAAATAATCGCAAGCATCTGGGTTCCCGCCGCCGCCTCGATCACATTGGCCGGTACGATATCCATAAGAATATCCACCGGGGAACTGGGCGTTTTGAGATCGGGCATATCGGCCTGGATAGCATTCGCGACATCCGTCTTTTCGCCCGGACGGAAAATATTCACAAGCATCAGGCCGGTGGCGATAGCCAGTAGGCTTGTCAGTACATAATACCCGAGGGTTTTAGAGAACAGCCGCCCTACGGCGCGACCGCTACCCACCGACGAGACCCCGGCGACAATAGATGCGAACACCAGAGGAACGATAACCATACGAAGCAGCTTCATGAACAATTGTCCGATCCATTCCACCCTATCGGCGAGGGGCTCCCCTCCTATCATACCAGCCCCGATACCGATCGCCATCGCGATCAGTATCTGCCAGTGCAATTTTTTCCACCAAACGTTTCCGGTTGCTATGATCGCCATGATAGTTCGTTATGGAATCGAATACGGGATACTCTGATTAAGTCCGCAAAGCCCAGAAGCTGCGAGGGGCGCGCACGGATTGTGTTCATTAGGAAATCAATGTAGCGATTCGCATCCTGCAAGGCAACGGATCGGAACGATGCCCAAAGCAAGCAGCTGCCGCAGCATGTGGCGCTATCCGAGATTTACCAGAGGAAGCAAGATGTACCCTATGAGGCTCACCAGAAAAATAAAAAGAATATTCAAAAGAATACCGGCGCGCGCCATACGGGGAATCGTTACGTACTCGCTGCTATATACGATGGCGTTCGGGGGCGTCGCAACGGGCAGCATGAATGCGCAGCTTGCGGCAAGTACGGCGGGCACGGCGAACACCAGAGGAGACTCGCCGAGGCCCACCCCGATAGAAGCCACGATCGGAAGAAACGCGGCAACCGTTGCGATATTGCTGGTCAATTCCGTCAGAAAAATGATCGTAGTTGCTATAGCCAGTACAATCAGGAAAACCGGCCATTCTTCGATAAGAACGGCTTGCCCGCCAAGCCAGGCCGCCAGCCCGGTGTCATTGATCGCCGCTGCAAGACTCAACCCGCCGCCGAACAGAACGAGCAATCCCCATGGCAAACGTTCGGCATCGTTCCACTCGAGCAGAAACACCCTTTTAGGGATATCGACCGGCAACAGAAAAAAGAGCAAGCCGACCCCCATAGCGATTCCTGCATCCGACAGACCCGGAATCATCGGCGCGAGCAGAGGCCGCGTCATCCACAAGGCGGCAGCGATGACAAACAGAACCATCACCATCTTTTCCGGGCGGCTCATGCGCCCCATTGCAGCCAGTTCGGAACGGATGAATGCAGCTCCGCCAGGAATTTCCCGGATTTCGATCGGATAGATCACCCTTGTAAGCACAAAATACATAAGCGGGAGAGCGATCAGGGCCATGGGCGCGCCGACCTGCATCCATTCCACGAACCCGACGGACACGCCGTACGTCTCCAGCATGAATCCCGCAAAAAACGCATTCGGAGGGGTTCCAACCAGTGTCGCAATACCGCCTATGCTGCACGAATACGCAATAATCAGCATAAGCCCTATCGTAAAATGCTGCACCTCCTTCGAGTCGGTCCGGCGCACGAGTTCCGCCACGGACAACCCGATCGGCAGCATCATCAGCGCGGTCGCCGTATTACTCACCCACATGCTCAAAAACGCAGACGCGATCATAAACCCGGCCAGAATCGCATAGGGACGCGGCCCCATCATGGCGATGATACGCAAGGCGAGGCGACGGTGAAGATTCCACCGCTCCATACCCGCCGCAATCAAAAAACCGCCAAGAAACAGAAAAATCAGCGGGTTCGCGTAGGGAGCTGCCGTAGCGCGTATATCCGCAATACCCAGTAAAGGAAAAAGCGCAAGCGGCAAAAGCGCCGTAGCGGATATGGGAATGGCCTCGGTCATCCACCAGATTGCCATCAGTATGCCCACGGCCGCTACTCTCCAAGCAGGAAGCGGCATATCCGCGGGGGGAGGCATAAGCAGCAAGACCACGCATAAAAGCGCGCCTGCGCCGAGACCGACCCACTGTCTGAAGTGAAGAGCGGATGCTGTCGATGAAGAACCGGGAGCTGCAAACACGTGCTGTTATATCCCCGACAAGGGGATTCCAGAACAAACAAAAAAGCGTTTTGCATGATAGGCATTGCGGCATTGCCCGGCAAACGGCCGCTACTCGACGCCTGCAACATTCCTCATTGTGCGGGGCCGCCATATACACTGCTTCGTCATTCCTTTCCAGCCCACCCCTCGCAACCTCTGATCTTTGCGAACTTAATCAGAGTATCCTTAACTGTTCGTATTTTATGCGGATATGGTTCAGTATACTCTGATCGAAACCGCTTCGCTCAGCATGCGATGCATTAACAGGTATCCCCCTTACGGTGAAATGCCTGCTTTATCGCATGATGGCGCATGGTTACAGGATACATACGCCAGCACGGTACCCGACAAATAGTCACTTAGTCCCTCAATTTCCATGTCAGCACCGGGCGCCGAAAACCAACCTCTTCGCATCGCTATTGTGGGCGCCGGCCCCGCCGCCTTCTACGCAGCCGATTATTTACTGAAGCAATCCGATCTGCATGTCGAGATTGACATGTTTGACCGGCTTCCTACGCCATTCGGCCTGGTCCGGGGCGGCGTGGCGCCGGACCATCAGAGTATCAAGAACGTCACCCGGGTCTACCACAAAACCGCCTCCAGGCCCGGGTTCCGTTTTTTTGGAAACGTGTGTTTCGGTTCGGACGTGACCCGCGCCGACCTGCAGCGCCATTACCATCAGATTTTTTATGCCACCGGGGCGCAAACGGATCGCTCACTCGGTATTCCCGGCGAAGACCTGCATGGCAGCCATTCGGCGACAGAATTTGTGGCATGGTACAACGGACATCCCGACTACCGCCATCTCGAGTTCGATCTGTCCGCAAAATCCGTTGTCGTCATCGGCGTCGGCAATGTCGCCGTCGACGTAGCGCGCATATTGTGCCGCACCCCGGAAGAACTTGCGGCTACGGATATTGCAGATCATGCGCTCGAAAGGTTGCGCGAAAGCCAGGTCCGCGAGGTTCATATGCTGGGCCGACGCGGTCCGCTCCAGGCTGCATTCACTCCTCCCGAGGTAAAGGAACTGGGTACGCTGGAGGGCGCCGACGCCATCGTGCGCCCGGAAGAAGCGACGCTTGACCCACTTAGCGAGGAAGCACTCGCATCCGCAAGCCGCGGCATTCGCCGCAACGTGCAGATCGTTCGGGGATTTGCCGAATGCAGTCCCTCCGGAAAGGCAAAACGCCTGCACATACGCTTCCTCGTTTCACCCACCGAGATCGTCGGGGATAACGCAGGCCGGGTAGCGGAAATACGGGTAGTACATAACGAATTGCATCGAAGCGAAAACGGACGCCTGAGCCCGCGCGCCACCGATCGTTTCGAAACGATCCCCGCCGGATTGATCTTTCGATCCGTAGGATACCGGGGCGTCCCACTGACCGACGTTCCCTTTGACGAACAGCGGAACGTAATTCCTAACGAGCAAGGCCGCGTAGTGGACCTCGCTACCCGCAAGCATGCGACAGGCGAATACGCCGGGGGATGGATCAAGCGGGGACCTTCGGGGGTCATCGGCACAAACAAGGCCGATTCCCTGGAAACGGCGACCTGTATGCTGGAAGATGTGCGCAAGGGGATTCTTCTTTGCCCGGAAGCCCCATCGGCCGAAGAGGCAGAGCGCACGATACGCAACCGCTGTCGGGATTATTTCAGTTACGAAGACTGGATGCGCCTCGACGAACTGGAAACCGCTCGGGGCAAGGAAGCCGGACGCCCCCGGGTAAAATTCACGAGTGTAGAGGCCATGCGCGAGGCGCTGGAAGGCACGGCGTAGCCGACCTTAGGATGCTCTGATCAAAAACGCCAGGAGGTCGGCCATCTCCTGTATATCGATGTCCTCCTCGAGGCCAACGGGCATCGGAGACGCATCGAGCCTCCGCAATATTTCAATCTCCGCACACAGCGCTACCACCTTGGGGCAATCGGCGGCTCTGCGGCGAAGGTTTCGACCCGGAAGCCTTCGGCCGCTTCGAGCGTGGCAAGCGCCTCGAAGGAATCGTACGGGGGGCCTTCCCTGAAATCGCCCTGTCCCCCGCCCCCGACATTCGCGAACATTGCGAGCGCCGATACCGGCAAAACAAGCTCGAAGAGCCTGTGCTCCCAGCCGCGAACGGCCGCAAACATCCGCTATATCTCCCAGCCCTCGCGATACGGACGATGCAGATACTCCTCAGCCTCCGGAGCATTGGGGATGGTCATCGTTTCCCCATCGTACTTGATCAACCCGTTATGCTGCATGGCAACGACACCAAGCAACATAACCTCGGTAAGCGGTACGGCATAGGAAAACGGGCAAGTGGCTTCGGCAAGCCCCTTACATGCATTCACCCAATTCATCTCGTGGCTATCCGAAATCCGGGGAAGCGTCTGCGGAACATCTGCATATTCTTCCATCAGGCTTTCCGGATACATACGCGGATTGTGGCCGTACGTATCGTACAGCAGTACGCCCTTGTCGCCAACCAGAAGCGCGCCGCCCCCCGGTATGAGCGTTACATCGTCGGGCAACGCCGTCGGTCTCGGGGCTATGAGACCCCCGTCATACCACATCATCCGGACAGCCTTGCCGTCCTTGCCGGTAAATTCGTACTGCGTCATCTGGGACTGCGGCCACGCAGCATGGTCTACATGTTCAAACGGCGTGGAACTGGTCCAGACCGACTCGGGATAATCGAGATCCAAAGCCCAGTAGGCATGGTCGATGAGATGAGCGCCCATGTCTCCCAATGCGCTGGTGCCCCAATCCACCCAGCCCCGCCACGTGAACGGCGCATACGAATCATGGTACGGCACCTCTGGAGCAGGTCCAAGCCAGACATCCCAGTCCATATGCTCCGGGGGTGTCATGCTGCCCTGGGGGATCGGTATGCCTTGCGGCCAGATAGGACGATTTGTCCAGATATGCGCTTCCCGAACCGTCCCGATCGCGCCGGCATGCACCCATTCGATAAGGCGCCGTCCATCGTCGTGGGAATGCCCCTGATTACCCATCTGCGTGACGACACCGTACTGCTCGGATAATTCAAGCAACCGCCGGGCCTCTCCGATCGTCCTCGTGAGCGGCTTCTGCACGTAGACATGCTTGCCGAGTTGCATGGCCATGCTGGCAGCCACGGCATGCGTGTGATCCGGCGTCGCCACGACCACGGCGTCGATGTCATCGCCACTTTCGTCCAACATCCGTCGGAAATCCTTGTATTTAACCGCTTGCGAAAACTTATCGAAGGCCCTCGAAGCCCGGTCCCAGTCGGGATCGGCCAGCGCCACGATATTCTCGGATTCCACATTCCCGAGATTTTGATTTGCAATGCCGCCGGCGCCTATGCTTGCAATGTTCAGCAGGTCGCTGGGAGCGCGATATCCCACGCCGCCCAGAACGTGCCTGGGCACGATAGCTACGCCTGCCGCCGACAACGAGGCGTTCCGAAGAAAGGTGCGGCGAGAAAAATTCCCCTTTTTCATGATGTCCTCACAATGTGCGTTAGTAAAGCCCGCGATTCAGGCAATGCGGCCAATGCGCCGGAACTTCGAAACGACCATCTCTGCTCCTGCCTCCGCCTCTGACCCACTCCGGCATGGTAAACGTAAGAAATGGAACGCAGCGACGCATCTTTTTTAGGGAATTATCCGAAAAGATTGACGGATGCCTTGTCGGTTGCCTGCCGCCAACGTTCTGTATGGCGGGAATTTCCCTGCCATTGCTTCCGCCACACGGCCTATTCGCTCCGGCGTATCCAGATTTCTTAGGCCTTGGCGACGCTTGCGACACCCCTTCCGACATGGAGTTTTCGATGCGCGCTTGTTCGCTCTCCTACCGCTCACATAGGCCTCGTCAACCTCGACATGGAAAATTTTCGTCAGCAACTTGACAACCGACATCCGGCAACGTAATTTAACTAGAGCCGTCACTATAAAGCGGCCTGAGCGCAAGCGCGCTGTGAGTTTCCAGGCTTTCATCTTCTAAAAAGATGGTACACACGTACCCACTCCCGAACCATGACTATAAATAAGCATCGAGCAACCCGTTTTGCAAATCATAACGATGCGTCTTTCGACGTGCTCCATATCGACCGTCGCATCGTAGGCCACCGCTTGCGCCGCACGTTCGCCCTTCTCCTTCGACCGGTGGCGGTCGCTTCGCTGGTCGCATCCGCAACGGACGCAGAAGGGAACGGTTCTTCAATGAGAATCCGCTCTGCGCGACAAGGCATTGGCGCACTGATCGCCGCCGCCTTATTGCTCGGCTTCACGACATCGGCGCAAGCCCAGACGCTTGAGGCCAACGCAGGCAACGACCAGACGGTGAACGAGGGGGTTCGTGTGGACCTGGACGGGAGTGGAAGCACGAGCGACCTGACCGGTGCGTTGGAATACTACTGGGTCGCCCTCGACAGTGGCACGCTGTTGAATCCGAGCACGGGTATGGCGACGGATTCCACGGTGAGTAGTCCGTATTTCATAGCGCCGGTTGGGCTCGCAGAGGACTCGGTGCTCCAGTTCAAGCTGACTGTGCAAAACACGGCGAGCACGGATTCCTCGCCGGACACGGTGAATGTAACGGTCTTGGCGGCTCCTGTGGCCGAAGCAGGCCGCGACACGACGGTGCTGGAGGGGGCGACTATGGTGACGCTGAGGGGTTCGGGTACGGAAAGTGATGGCATTACTGCGCTGAGCAGCCCGACCTACACCTGGACGGCTCCGGAGGGTATTGATCTGTCGAGTACTACGGCGGCGGAGCCGACGTTCGACGCGCCGACGGGGCTTGAACAGGACTTGGAGCTGAAGTTCTGGCTGACGGTGAACGACGGGGTGCAAAACTCCGCGGCGGACTCGGCGGTGGTGACGGTCAGTGCGGCTCCTTTGGCCGAAGCAGGCCGCGACACGACGGTGGCGGAGGGGGCGACGGCGGTGACGCTGAGGGGTTTGGGTAGTAAGCGTACGGCCAACACGGCTGCCAATGCGACGGTGGTGACCTACGCATGGACGGCTCCGACGGGTATCACGCTGTCGAGTACTACGGCGGCGGAGCCGACGTTCGACGCGCCGGCTGGGTTTACTATGTCGGACTCGGTGCTGACGTTCTGGCTGACGGTGAACGACGGGCTGCAAGACTCCGCGGCGGACTCGGCGGTGGTGACGGTCAATGTGGCTCCGGTGGCCAACGCAGGCAACGACCAGACCGTTGTGGAGGGGGCAGCGGTGACGCTGAACGGGAGTCAAAGCTACGACAACAGCGTCCCCGAGGATGCGTTGACCTACACCTGGAACTCCGACGATGCTAGCGCGCTGTTGTTGTTGTCAAGTACCTCGCAGGTGCAGCCGACGTTCATGGCGCCGGCGGGGCTTCAAGAGGACTCGGTGATGGTGTTCCGGCTGACGGTGAACGACGAGCTGCAAGACTCCGCGGAGGACACGGTCAATGTGACGGTCTATGCGGCTCCTGTGGCCGAAGCAGGCCGCGACACGACGGTGCTGGAGGGGGCGACTATGGTGACGCTGAGGGGTTCGGGTACGGAAAGTGATGGCACTACTCCGCTGAGCATCCCGACCTACACCTGGACGGCTCCGGAGGGTATCGATCTGTCGAGTACTACGGCGGCGGAGCCGACGTTCACGGCGCCGACGGGGCTTGAACAGGACTTGGAGCTGAAGTTCTGGCTGACGGTGAACGACGGGGTGCAAAACTCCGCGGCGGACTCGGCGGTGGTGACGGTCAGTGCGGCTCCTTTGGCCGAAGCAGGCCGCGACACGACGGTGGCGGAGGGGGCGACGGCGGTGACGCTGAGGGGTTTGGGTAGTAAGCGTACGGCCAACACGGCTGCCAATGCGACGGTGACCTACGCATGGACGGCTCCGACGGGTATCACGCTGTCGAGTACTACGGCGGCGGAGCCGACGTTCGACGCGCCGGCTGGGTTTACTATGTCGGACTCGGTGCTGACGTTCTGGCTGACGGTGAACGACGGGCTGCAAAACTCCGCGGCGGACTCGGCGGTGGTGACGGTCAATGTGGCTCCTGTGGCCAACGCAGGCGTCGACACGACGGTGGCGGAGGGATCGACGGTGACGCTGAACGGGAGTCAAAGCTACGACAACAGCGTCCCCGAGGATGCGTTGACCTACGCCTGGATCTCCCGCGACGGTATCACGCTGTCGAACGCCGCGGCGCAGAATCCGACGTTCACGGCGCCGGATGAGTTTGAAGAGGACTTGATGACGCTGGTGTTCAGTCTGACGGTGAACGACGGGCGGCAAGACTCCGAGGAGGACATAGTGGTGGTAACGGTCAAGCCGGCTCCTGTGGCCGACGCAGGCCCAGACCAGACGGCGGTGGCGGAGGGGGCGACGGTGACGCTGGACGGGAGTGGAAGCACGAACAACCTGAATAGCGATCCGCTTGAATACACCTGGGAGTCCTCGGATAATAATATCTCGCTGGATTCCACGACGACGATGACGACGACGTTCACGGCGCCGACGGGGCTTGAAGAGGACTTGGAGCTGACGTTCACGCTGACAGTGAACGACGGGGTGAACGCCTCCGAGGAGGACATAGTGCTGGTGACGGTCAAGCCGGCTCCTGTGGCCGACGCAGGCCCAGACCAGACGGCGGTGGCGGAGGGGGCGACGGTGACGCTGGACGGGGGTGCCAGCACAAACAACCTGAATAGCGATCCGCTTGAATACACCTGGGACTCCCGGAGTACGCTGTTGGATTCCACGACGACGACGACGACGACGTTCACGGCACCGACGGGGCTTCAGGAGGACTCGGTGGTGACGGTCTGGCTGACGGTGAGCGACGGGGTGAACGAATCCGCGGCGGACACGGTGCTGGTGACAGTCAAGCCGGCTCCTGGGGCCGACGCAGGCCCCGACCAGACGGTGGCGGAGGGGGCGACGGTGACGCTGGACGGGAGTAACAGCATGAACAACCTGAGCGATGCGTTGGTGGCCTTCGACTGGGATTTTCCGGAGGGTATCACGCTCATTCCGGGTAATACGGTGGCGATGCCGACGTTCGAGGCGCCGACGGGGCTTTTGAAGGACTCGGTGCTGACGTTCACGCTGACAGTGAACGACGGGGTGAACGACTCCGAGGCGGACATAGTGCTGGTGACGGTGTCGAAGGACAAAGCGGTGCTGCTTGCGCTCTACGATTCGACCAACGGGGGCGATTGGGAAAGAAGTGACAACTGGGGCACTAACGCCGCCCTCGATACGTGGTTCGGCGTCTCCACCGACGACGCCGGACGGGTGGATTCTCTGAGCCTCCATGAAAACTCCCTGGAGGGGGCGATCCCGGCGATGCTGGGCGACTTGACCAATCTCGAGATACTGGATCTCCAAGACAACAGACTGACGGGTTCGATCCCAGCGGATCTGGGCGACTTGACCAACCTTGAAGAACTGTATCTCCACGAAAACTCCCTGTCGGGTTCGATCCCGGCGGATCTGGGCGACTTGACCAGCCTAAAATATCTGATTCTCAGGCTCAACTCCCTGTCGGGTTCGATCCCGGCGGAGTTGGGCAAACTGACCAACCTCGAGAGACTGCGTATCGAGGATAACTCCCTGACGGGTTCGATCCCGGCGGCGTTGGGCGACTTGACCAACCTCACGCACCTGGATCTCCACAGCAACGACCTGACGGGGCCGATCCCGGCGGAGTTGGGCAAACTGACCAACCTCGAGAGACTGCGTCTCGAGGATAACTCCCTGACGGGCTCGATCCCGGCGGAGTTGGGCTACTTGACCAACCTCCAGAGACTGTGGCTCCACAACAACGACCTGACGGGATCGATCCCGGCGGCGCTTAGCAACTTGAGCAATCTCACGCACTTGGATGTCGACAACGGGCTGTGCGTGCCGGGAGATACCGCATTCCAGGAATGGCTTGGCGATCTCGTGGAATTCTCAGGCGACAGCGATAACATCTGCATTGTCGCCGTGCCGGCGGTTCGATCCAGGATTCTCCGCGTGGGCGGAGGGCCCGTTACCATTGACCTGGATAAAGAGTATCCTTACGATTTGGGGGCAGACTGGAGTATACGTCACTACCGCGTGGGGGACGACGACCCGGTGAACAATCCCGGCCATTCGTTTACGGTCGATTCGTACGCCAACGTCGTCCTTACCGGCAATGAGCTCACCTTGGATCCGATTTCGGTAGGCGCATTCGAACTCGCTGTGGATCCGGATGCGAGCGCAGAGGACGACGAGAAGCTCATGCTTGTGGAAGTGATGTCCGCCGATGCGCCCGTGCTGATAGGAGAGGATATTGCCGTGGGAGAAGAGTACAATGATCAAGTCCAGAGCTATACGGATCCGGTAATGCTGACGACAAGAGAGGTAGAGAAAATGTCGAAGACACTGGAGCTTCGCGATTACTTCTACGATCCGAACCATGTCTCCCTGACCTACGAAGCCAGCGCCGATAAAGTGGGCGCAGGCGACGATGCGGTCGATATCGTAACGGCGACGGTATCGGGTTCCAAGCTGACGATCGCACTTACGGACCAGGCGCAAGGTGGCGAATCGACCAACGTTTGGGTGACTGCGACGGACGGCGCCGGCGAATATGCCCGGTTGCAAGTTGTTGTGGCCGTGTCCGGGACAACCGGACCGTATGTCGTAGCGCCGCTTGCGGATTGGACATTGCGGGAAGACGACGATACGGACACCACGATCGGCGATCTGGGCGACGGATTCGCGGATGACGACCTGGGCGGGCGTTCGCTGGAGTTGACGATCGACATCGATGACGATACGGCCATAAAAGTGGGCGACGGCGACCGCTTTACGTGGGTTACGTCGTCCATGAGGGCGGCGGTCGATCTGGCTGCGGAGACCCTCACTATCCTTCCGCGTGGATCGGGCACGAGCACCTTTACGGTGACCGCCACGGACAAGGGAGAGCCGACGTACGTCTGTCCTGCCGGGTATGCGACAAACGACAATCCTGTAACGGCAACCTCTGACTGTACGAAGGACGGCGAACCGGACGAGATCGCCAAAGCGGGGTATCCGGACGCCCAATCCATATCGGATTCCTTCACGGTGACGATCGTGAGCGAGACTACGCCGGCCGTAGCGCAGGCTATTCCTGACCAGGAACTGGATGCCGACGGCGACGCCGCAACGGTGGATCTGGCGGATTTGAACGGCGACGAAGACGGCGAGCCGGCTGCGTTTGGAGATCCTGCGATGAGCGGCCTCACGTATACGGCGAGCAGTGCGGACAGCACCGTGGTGGAGGTAGCCGTGCAGGGCTCCGTCATAACGCTTACGCCCGTGTGGCGTACGGACGAGGCATCTACCGACGTTACGGTGGTGGCCACGAACGCCAGCGAAGAAGCCATCTCGCAAAGCTTCGACGTGACGGTCCACGGCGCCACGTTCCCGGTCGTGCGGACCGTCATCGAGGATATTACGCTGAATACGGGCGATCCTGCGACGGTTCTGGATTTGCGGAATCTGTCGGGCGGAAAAGAGGCCGATCCCGCTTTCCTGGATCCGAATGCGAGAGCGGGCGACGCGCTTCCCGGAGGGTTGCTCTACGAGATGGATGTGTCGGCCGATCACATATCGCCGTCGAGCACCGCGACCTATGTGATCACCTCGGCCATGGAGTTGACGCTGGATCCATCCGAGGCCACGCTGACGATCTTGCCGCTCGGGCACAACTCGGCCCAGGTCACGCTTACGGCGACTGATCGCGAGAAGGAGGAGGTTTCGCAGACCTTTACGGTCGACGTGATTTCGGTTACCGGCACGGAAGACGAGGAACTGCCGACGGAGGTTGAACTCTCTCGGAACTACCCGAACCCGTTCAACCCGCAGACGACCATAGACTACGCTTTGCCGCAGGCGGGCGACGTGAGCCTGATCGTATACGACATGCTGGGGCGCGAGGTGGAGGTGCTCGTCGACGGTCCGAAGACGGCAGGTCGTCACACGGTGCGTTTCGGTGCGAACGACTTGCCGAACGGCGTCTACGTGTATCGCCTGGCGGCGGGCGAGAAGACGATCGTGCGCACGATGGTTCTTGTCAAGTAAAAAACGGCAGCCGAAGTTGTCTCTCGGCTTATGCTCAACAAAGGGTTCCCGTTGCCGTACGGCGGCGGGGACCCTTGCCGTTTATGAGCGATGGAGTGGCTAAAGACGGCGCTCATAATGCGGTCCGAGGGGGTCCGCATCCGAACCGGATGGCCCCGGAGGGCGCATCCTTTTTTGCAATTTTCGTGAAAACAAAAATTTTTTTCGCTTTAATCTATTACAACAGGAATGAAAGCGCTTCCTGTATAAAAAAAATTTGCCTTACAACATTCCGTGCAGTATAATTGCGCCTTACTTGTGCAAGGGCGCTTATTCAACGACTTGAATTCCCGAGCCCGGCGCAGTACAACCAAAACCATACGCGTTCCCGTGCCCATGCATGGTTTCATTCATACGGCGGATCCTTCTACCTCCTTTGCGCCCTGTGCGTACAAGGATCGCCTGCCGGTGAATATGCTAATGCGTATATCTTTATGTATGTGTATGCAGGGCATGACCCGCACTACGAAACCTCTGGAGGGATCAGGACAAACCTGACGATCCTGTACTACCTGAGAATGCGCAGTCGATGCGCGCACTTGACGGTCGCCCAAGATACCAACCCGCTTCCCCTCAAAGGTAAGCGGGTTTTTTTGTGACCGTTTTTCGGCTTCTCGCACGCTTCGAGTGTTTATACCCACACCCCTTGATATATGTCTTCCAAAAAAATAAAAACAGGAAAACCTGTCCTTCCGACCCCGATCCCGCAACAAACCGACGCGCAAGGAGGCGGGCAGAAAAAGTCCTCCCTGTTGCCCGACAAGAGAAAAGGCGGTCCGGATTCAGGGGATCAGGTCAGGGCGCCGCGGTCGTTGGGGTTGGAGCATATAAAAACCGCCGGACGGAACCTGCGCGGAAACCTGCTGGAAAACCTCCGCGATTCCGCCGAACACTTCGACGAAACGGGAAAACAGCTCCTGAAATTCCACGGAATCTACCAGCAACGAGATCGGGACAATAAAAAGGGGGGCAAGCAATATATGTTCATGGTGCGTTCGCGAATCCCTTCCGGGCGCCTCACGGCAGACCAGTATCTGGTGCACGATATGCTTGCCGATCGCTATGGCAACGGAACGCTTCGCATCACAACCCGCCAGGGAATTCAGTTGCACGGCGTAATCAAGACAAATCTGAAGGGTACGCTGCGCGCGATCAACGATATCCTGCTGACAACCCTCGCCGCATGCGGCGATGTAGTGCGAAATACGATGTTGTCGCCCGCCCCGGCCACCCATCCCGTGCACGAAGCGATCGAACTCGAAGTAAATCGCTTGGCGGAAGCTTTGCTACCCCGGACGCGCGCCTATCACGAAGTGTGGCTCGAAGGCGATAAAGTGTATAACAGCCTCTCCGAAACGATCCGGGAACGCCCCGTGAACGATCGCCGGGAAATAACAAACGAAGAGCCGCTGTACGGCCAAGCGTATCTGCCGCGAAAATTTAAAATAGGCGCAGCCTATCCCGGCGACAATAGCATCGATGTTTATACGCAGGATGTGGGTCTTATCGCCATCGTCGAAAACGAAACGCTCGCCGGATTTAACCTGCTCGCCGGGGGCGGACTGGGTATGACCCACAAGAAGCCGCAAACGTACCCTCGTCTGGGAAGCCCGGTCGGTTTCGTGCCCACCTCGAAACTGATCGAGGTCGCAAGCGCCATCGTTACGATACAGCGAGATCATGGAGATCGAACGAACCGACGTCATGCCCGCATGAAATATCTGATCGACGATTGGGGACTCGACCGGTTCGTTCGCGAATTGGAAAGGCGGCTTGGCTATTCTCTCGAACCGCCGCGGAACACCGGACCGCTGGAGAACAATCTGTACCTTGGCTGGCGAAAACAACTGAACGGACGCTGGTTTTTCGGCCTTTCCGTAGAAAACGGGCGCATCATGGATACGGACAGGATCCGGCTCAAATCAGGATTGAAAGCGATTGTCGAGCGGTTTCGACCCGGAGTACGACTCACCCCCAATCATGACATCCTGCTCACCGACCTGGACGGAGCCGTACGCACGGAATTGAACGATCTGCTCGACAAGTACGGTATTGTCCGCCCTGCCAAACTGTCGAATGCCCGGAAATATTCCATGGCCTGTCCGGCGCTGCCGACCTGCGGTCTTGCGCTGAGCGAGTCCGAGCGGGTCCTGCCCAGGGTGATCGACCTCGTCGAGAAAGAACTGGAAAAGCTGGGCTTGCAGGACGAACTCCTGTCGATCCGCATGACCGGTTGCCCCAACGGGTGCGCCCGCCCTTACGTAGCCGATATCGGACTTGTGGGGCGATCTCGCGATCGATACGCACTGTTCCTCGGAGGGCGATCCGACGGTACACGCCTGAACAAACTTTTCAAAGACCTTGTGCCGCTCGACGAGATTGTCCCCGTACTCCGCCCTGTTTTGTATGCGTTTCTAAAAGAAAAGCAGGCCGGAGAGCAATTCGGCAACTACTGCGCACGAATCGGAAACGAAGAACTTGACCGGATCGCCGAAAAATATCGAAACCATGCACAACCGACCTGAACATGGAACCGTCTATCTTGTAGGCGCGGGACCCGGAGATCCTGATTTAATCACCGCAGGCGGGCTCCGCCTTCTCCGCCATGCGGAGGTAGTGGTATTCGACAGACTCGTCCATCCCGATCTTCTGGATTGCATCCGCATGGACGCCGAACGCATCTATGCCGGAAAAGCACCCGGGGAGCATTCCATGCCCCAGGAAGCGATTAATCGTATACTCATCGACCGGGCTCGGCGATACCGAAGCGTGGTTCGCCTGAAAGGAGGCGATCCTTTCGTATTTGGACGCGGCGGCGAAGAATGCCTTGCACTTGCCGAGGCGAACATCCCGTTTCAGGTGATCCCCGGCGTTTCGAGCGCGATCGCTGCACCAGCTTTCAGCGGTATTCCCGTCACGCACCGCAACATATCCCCCGCATTCACTGTCGTAACGGGTCATTCGTGCACGGCCAGCCGTTCACCGGACTGGAATGCGCTGGCGCGCGTGGGTACCCTGGTCATTTTGATGGGCCTTGGCCGCCTCGACTGGATTGCCGGACAATTGATCGGGGCAGGGCTCGATCCTGAAACTCCGGCCGCAATCGTCGAATCCGCTGCAACCCAAAACCAGAGAACTGTGTCCGGAACGCTCAGGACCATCGGTCTGCTAAGTCTCGGATGCTCCGCACCCGCAACCATCGTTATAGGCGAAGTGGTATCGCTTCATTCCCGAACAACATGGTTTAACAAAGAACTCGTATTTTCAGGTGGAGCATTGCATGATTCGTTCGTTCACAATCAACCCCCAACTGCTTCCGTATTATGATTTTGACACAAAACGAAATCCGTGAAGCGAACATGCGGTTGGAGCATGCCTGGCCGGAAGACGTACTCGCATGGACCTTCGAAACCTTTGGTTCGAACGTGGCCACGGGTACCGGCTTCGGCCTGTCCGGCGTGGCGTTGATGCATATACTTTCGCGCGTCCGGCCAACCGCTATCGTATTCTATCTGGACACGGACCTGCTCTTCCCCGAAGCATACGACCTGAAAATCCAGCTCGAAAAGCGCTTGGGAATTAAAATTCTTCGTCTTCATTCGGAACTATCCCTGCGAGATCAGGCGGCCCGGGAAGGCGACAATCTATGGCGAATCAATCCGGATCGTTGCTGTTTTCTTCGCAAGGTGCAACCGCTCAGGCAATTTCTGGCCTCGAAAGACGCCTGGGTCACTGCTGTCCGGCGCGACCAATCCCCCACGCGTAGAAATACTGCGGTCGTGGAATGGGAGCCCATCCATAATCTTGTCAAGATCAATCCAATGGCATCCTGGACAGACCGGGATGTCCGACAATACATAACCCTGCACGAACTGCCCTACAACCCAATGCATGACTGGGGCTACCCGAGTATCGGTTGCATTCCCTGCACAAAACCTGTCAAGAATGGCCAGAATATTCGTTCGGGCCGCTGGCAGGAGCACGAGAAAATGGAATGCGGAATTCATTCGTATGGCATCGAGGAAAAAACGCTCGGCGGCCGATGAACATGTACCCGGTATGGCTTAGCGACCTTGGGCGAAGACAATGCGTCGTCTTCGGAGGAGGGCACGACGGAGAAACCGAACGCAAGGTCCAGGAACTTCTGGCGTGCGGCGCCCACATAAAAGTGGTCAGCCCCTCTTTTTCGAAAAGGCTCGCCGCACAGGACCGGGTCGAATGGATTCCTCGGGCATACCGCTGCGGTGACCTCGATGGCGCTTTCCTCGTCATCGTCTGCGAGACCAATCCTTCGCAAACGAGACCTATCTGGGAAGAAGCGCAGCAGAAAAACGTATTGATAAACGCCATGGACGACATCCCCCATTGCACGTTCGTGGCCGGATCGGTCGTACGGCGCGGCAAACTGGCCTTGTCCATTTCCACCAGCGGCGCAGCGCCGGCGCTCTCCGTGCGGCTGCGTCAACGCCTGGAAACGGAATTCGGGACCCATTACGAGACATTTCTCGATTGGATGGCGGCCATGCGCAAACCGATGTCCATCCGATATCCGGATTTCGACGTAAGAAAGGGTATCTGGTACGCTATTGTCGATAGCGATGTGCTGGAATTACTCAAGGAAGAACGGACCGAGGACGCCGTGCAGCGCCTGATCGCTCTCGCTGGCCAGGAAGTGGTGGCAAATGCAAAAATCGGTCGGGCAGCATCCCGCGCGCGCGTACATCGCACTCGGGTGCAACTCGAAGCAGCAGAAGAAAAATATCCATGAACGAACCTGTCGGATTCATCGGCCTTGGCGTAATGGGTCGGGGCATGGCGCACAACCTCGTCAGGCACGGCGTCGACCTGACCGTCTGGAATCGTACCGCCTCCGGAACGAAACCTCTTGAGAAAGCCGGGGCCCGGGTAGCTTCGTCGATTCGTGCATTGGCTGAGCATTGCACGATCGTTATTCTGTGCGTTAGCGACACCCCGGATGTAGTCGCCGTCATCGAAGAAGCAATCCCGTCAGCGCGGCCCGGCGCCCTCTTCATCGACACGAGCACGATCAGCCCGTCCGTAACAAAAACACTGGCGGCGCAACTGGGGGCCCGGAATATGCATATGCTGGACGCCCCCATCAGCGGAGGCAGCGAAGGAGCCGCAAACGGCACGCTCAGCATTATGATCGGAGGCGAGGAGGATCAAGTGGCGCGGGCCATGCCCTGTTTCGAAGCCATGGGCACGACGATTACGCATGTCGGCGGGCACGGGGCCGGCCAAACCGTCAAGCTGGTCAACCAGATACTGGTCGTCGTGAACATGCTTGCCGTATCGGAGGCGCTCACGTTCGCCGAGGCCGGTGGACTGGACCTCGAAAAAACATTAGAGGCGGTAACCGGCGGTGCGGCAGGCAGCTGGATGCTCGCCAACAGGGGCCCGCAATGCACGCAAAGGGATTGGCGCCCGGGGTTCACGATCGACCTGCAACTGAAAGATCTGCGCCTCGTCCTCGACGCCGCGGACGAACTGGGGGTACCGCTCGTTGGCGCGGGCGCATGTTTTCACCTGTACCGTTCGCTCCAGCGCAACGGCCTTGGGAGCGAGGGCAACCATGCCCTTGTGAAAGCGCTCGAGCGACTATCGGGCATCGAAGTGGGCAAACAAGCCGGCGCGTAAACCGGCGCAACTCTTCCTGAGCCGTCCCGGGAATATTCTCGCCTACTCGCCCGACACGAACGTTACGTCGAAATGCACGGTCACGTCATTGCCGGTGCGAAGCGCTCCGTACAAAGCCGTGGGGGGCGTCATCCCGTACTCCGTAAACTGGATCGGGGTCATGCCGGTATAGCGCACCGACCCATCTTCGAGTTGTTCTGCGGTTACCTCCATCTCGATGTCCTTCGTTACGCCCGCAATGGTGAGGAGCCCCTGGGCCAAAAGCATGCCCGAATCGTCCTCCGAAACGGTGGCGCCCGTCAACCGGTATGCGATGTTCGCATGTTCGCGGGCCTTCAGCGCATCCGCGATCTTACGGTCCATGATCGTGCTCTTGTCGCTCTTTATCTGTCCGGAAACCACAGTGAACGCCAGACTGTCCGGCATCTCCCCTTCTCCCATCCGAACTTCTCCGGTCATGTCTTTCGCATATACGGTCCAGTCGCTCCGGTTCGACGTGCCGTCAATCCAGATTGAACTTTCCGGCGACAAGGCCAGCGTTTGCGCTTGGGCGATCTCCGCCGGTACGAAAGCCGCCATCGCAAAGAAGGCGGCTATCCAGATTATCGTGTGTTTCATGGATCGCTTCCGGTTTTTTCAATGAGACGCCTTCCGCCAGAGGTTGTTGCGAGACGCCGCAAAGTCATACAAAACGCCCCTGGCTGGCTGTACAAGATACTCTGATTAAGTCCGCGAAATTCAGAGGCTGCAAGGGATGCGCCGGCAAGGAATGACGAAGCAGTGTGGCAGGCCCCACACAATGAGGAAGGACGCGGCCAGCGCACGCCTGTCTGCCTCCCGAAGGGCGCTTCACGACCGCGACTCCCCAAATCCGCAGGGTTTCCAGCTGATTCCGACGATGAAATCATGATATCCTTTACGCGCGAAAGTAAAGTGCCGGGCGAAGCGGTTTCGATCGGAGTATCCCTTAATATATCCCGATGGTCGAACCTGAAATTACGGTACGCAACATATGTAACTATTTAGTAACTTTGCAAAGATAGTACGTTCCCGAACCGGATTACGCACACGGGTCGGTATCTGGCCCGGATACAGAACAAGGCTCCGCAGAAAGCCTTGCCGCTGAAAGGGCTTCCGGCTCTACTCCATATCATCGTTTCGCCACAATACCCGTATCGAAACAACATCCCTATCAAACCATCCTGAATCATGACCAGTAAAAAGACTCCCAAAGATAGTGCATCCCGGCGCGAATTCGTCAAGAAGAGCGCGCTCGGAGCTGCCGCTATGTTGGCAGGGTATGCCCCGACAATGGCCAAGACCCCGCAGCGCAAAACCATCGCTCATAAAACGGCCCCTGCAACGGTCCTCGGTGCAAACGACCGCCTGAACATCGGATTCGTAGGCGTTGGCGGCCAGGGTTTCAATGCCCATGTAGGCGGTATCGCCAATAATAGCGCGGAATTCAATGCGGTCGGCGTGGCTGTCTCCGACGTATTTAACAAGCGCAGGGATCGCGCAGTCGAAAAACTCGGCCTCACCGATGCGGATGCGTACCACGACTACCGCAACCTGCTCGAACGAGACGATGTGGATGCTATCTTTATCGGCGCCGTAGACCACTGGCACTCGACCATCGCCATTGAAGCCATGGATGCCGGCAAGCACGTCTACTGCGAAAAGCCGATGACGCGCTACCTGCACGAAGCCTTCGATATCTACGATAAAACCATGGAAACCGGGATGATTTTCCAGATCGGTTCCCAGTACTGCACGGAAGGCAAGTGGCACCGCGCTGCAGAGATGATCCAGGCAGGCATGATCGGTCCTCTCGTGCTGGGACAGGATTCCTACTGCCGCAACAATCCCGACGGCGAGTGGAATTACGGTATCGACGAAGATTCCTCCCCGGAAAACATCGACTGGAACACTTGGCTTGGACCTGTTTCCGACCGTCCGTTCAGCGCCGACGAGTATCACCGCTGGCGCAAGTACTACCCGTACTGTGCAGGCATCCTCGGCGACCTGCTCGCCCACCGTATCCACCCGTTGATGATTGCAACAGGATCTCCCGAATTTCCGATGCGGGTTGCATCGCTCGGCACTCGCAAGGTCACCCCCGACCGCGATGTGCCCGACAACACGCAGGTTCTGGCGGAATTCCCCAGTGGCCTGACCCTCCTCGTTATCGGCAGCACCGTCAACGAGCAAGGACTCGGGCAGGTAATCCGGGGTCACGAAGGTACGCTGTACTTCGCCGGCAACTCCATCGAACTGCGTCCGGAACGACCCTTTGCCGATCTGGTTGACCAGCAGATGGAAGAGAACATCGAGCCTGGCGTAAGCGTGCCGGCACATATCGAAAACTGGCTGACCTCGATCCGCGAGAACACGCAACCCAACGGAAACATCGACCTGTCGATCAAGGCGCAAACGATGATTTGCATGGCCGAGATGTCGGACCGCCTCGGCGAAATGCTCTACTTCGACGAAAAAACGCGCAAGATGACCACAGGCGGCGGACGCGAGATCGAACCGATCACCTACGGCACGCTCGAACTGTCGTAACAGCCAAACGGCGGAGGCGGGGATGGGTACGGTTCGATTGGCGCGCATGGCGATGGCCTGTCGCTTCGAGCTCGTCCTCCAGGGCGAGGACGAGCCGTGGCTACGGGCCGCCGGCGAGGAAGCGCTCCGGGAAATCGAACGCCTGGAAACACGGCTTTCCAGATTCCTTCCCGCCTCCGATGTATCCCGGATCAATACGCACGCTTCGCAGGAAGCCGTGCCGGTCGAGCCGTGGTTGCTCGATTTGTTGAAGCAGTCTCTGTACCTGCACCGTTGCACGAACGGGGCTTTCGATCTGACGGTCGGCCCGCTCATGAAGGCGTGGGGATTTTACGGCGACGGGGCGCGCGTACCCGGTGCGGACGAGTTGGCCAAAGCCCGCCTTCGCACAGGCATGCACCTCGTTGAACTGGACGAGGCGCACCGTACGGTGCGTTTTGCGCACGAAGGGGTTGCTCTGGATTTCGGAGCCATCGGCAAGGGATACGCCGTGGACGAAGCCATGCACGTATTGAGAGAGGCCGGCGTGGAGCGGGCCTTTCTGCACGGTGGAACCAGCACGATGTACGGAATCGGAAAGCCGCTCGACGCCGACTCCTGGAACGTGGCCGTTGTGGATCCCCGGTCGCCGGACGAACCGGTCGCCCTCGTAGCAATCCGGGACGAAGCCCTGTCGGTTTCGGCTGTTTCGGGTAAATCTTTCGAGGTCGAGGGGACCTGTTACGGACATGTGCTGGACCCTCTCCTTGGGAAACCTGTTCGCGGAGCGCTGCTGGCAGCAACCGTTACCTCATCCGCCGCCATCGCCGACGCCGTTTCGACCGCCCTCCTCGTGCATGCTCGCCCGCTTGCCGGATATCGGTCCCTGGTCATTCGATCGGACGAGAAAGGTCCTCTTCCCTCCCGCATTCTGCATCACGGAATACCCCTGTACCGTACACCGAAAAACGGCTCGACTCCGTTTTCTGCATCCATGTTGAACGGCCATATTACAACCTTGCAACAACATCCCAACCTGAACGCCACTCTATGAAAGATCGTACGTACGGCGACCTCCTGAGTCGTCGGAATTTTCTGAAACGGAGCTCCCTGATACCTCTTTCAGGCCTGCTTGCACAGGCTCCTGCAATCGGCGCAGATGCGCGCCGGGCAACCTTTCGGGAACAAGTCCAGGCCGCCGTGATCGGTTTCGGCCCGCAGGGGCGGGACATAGCTGCCACACTGACACGTATCCCCGAGGTGGATCTTGCCGCTGTAGTGGATACCTACAACGTCATGCTGCAGAGAGCACAGCGCTCGGCGCCGGGAGTGGCCACGTTCGAAAACTACCGCGAGGTACTGGATAATCCGGATATTTCCACGGTCTTTATCGCCACGCCCACGCACCTGCACAAGCAAATCGCGCTCGACGCCCTGTCTGCCGGCAAGCATGTGTACGTAGAAGCGCCGATGGCCTCGACCATCGACGATGCACGAGCCATGGCGCAGGCCGCCCGCGACAATCCCAACCTGATCTTTCAGGTGGGACTGTACGCCCGGTCGCATCCGAATTACCGTTCCGTCTTCCAGTTCATCCGCAGCGGCGCCCTTGGAAAGGCCACGATGACCCGGTCCCAGTGGCATACAAAGGAGAGCTGGCGAAGGGCCTCTCCCAATCGGGAGCGTGAGATCGCACAAAACTGGCGACTTGATGCAGAGGTCTCCACCGGACTTATCGGCGAAGTCGGTACGCATCAGCTCGACCCCACCCTGTGGTTTCTGGGCAAACGTCCAGTAGCGGTCACCGGTCTGGGACAGATCATGTTATGGAATGACGGCCGCCTGGTGCCCGACACGATCCAGGCCGTCTTCGAGCTGGAGGATGGCGTGCCTATGCTGTATGACGCTACGCTGACGAGCTCTTTCGACGCCGCCTACGACACCTATTCCGGACGCGACAGCACCATCATGTTCCGCGACCACCGGGCCTGGATGTTCAAGGAAGTCGATGCCCCGTTGCTGGGGTGGGAAGTGTACGCCAGAAAAGACAAGTTCTACAAGGAAACCGGGATCGCGCTGGTGGCGAATGCTACCCAGCTGGATGCCCAGGATATCTCGCCGACCGAAGACGACCCCAACCTCGAGACGCCGTTGTGGTACGCGCTACGTGACTTCATCGACAACCACGCCTTTGGACCGTATCCGCCGGCTGCGTCTTACGAAGTCGGTTTCGAGATGGCCGTCATCACTATAAAGGCCAACGAAGCTATTCTTCAAGGAACGCGCATCGACTACGACAACGCCTTGTTTGAAATCTAAACCGAATCATTCCATCTCGCCGAATCGGTTATGGCTCCTGTCCATTTTCGCCGTACGAGGCGCACCTTTTTACGGAAAACCGGCGCCTTGCTGGGTGGACTTGCCTTGTCGGGCACCCCGGCCGTCACGCTTGCCGGCGGACAAAACATGCAACGGCGCACCCCTCTGCCTCGGGGCACAGATCCTCTTGGCGTGGCGCTCGTGGGTCTCGGCAACTACGCTACGAACCAGTTGGCTCCTGCTCTCCGGGAAACGGAGCGCTGCCGCCTCACAGGCATCGTTACGGGTACGCCCGCCAAGGCGGACAAATGGATGGCCGAATACGATATCCCGGAGAAAAACGTCTACAATTACGAAACCTTCGACCAGATTGCGGACAATCCGGATATCGATATCGTGTATGTAGTGTTGCCGAACAGCATGCATGCGGAATATGCGATCCGGGCTGCCGAGGCGGGCAAGCAGGTGATTACGGAGAAGCCTATGGCGACCTCCGTGCGCGACTGCGAGCGCATGATCGAGGCGTGCGACAAGGCCGGCGTGAAACTTTCGGTGGGATACCGCCTCCACTTCGAACCGCATCACCAGGAGATGATGCGCCTGGGTCAGGAGCAGGTCTTCGGGCCGGTTACTCTCGTCGAGGCCAATTTCAGTTTTACCTCGCGCAACACCGACGCCTGGCGATTCAGCAAGGAAATGGCGGGAGGAGGCGCCTTGCTGGACGTAGGCGTCTATGCGATCCAGGGCGCTCGGTATACGATCGGCCAGGAGCCGGTCCGCGTCCGGGCGTCAGGCCACAACACGCGCCCGGACATCTTTACGGAGATTTACGAGACCATCCTGTGGGACATGGAATTTCCCGGCGGCGCCGTATCCACGCACAGCACATCCTATTCGGCCAATTCGAATCGCCTGTACATGATGGCCCCTCGGGGTTGGGCAAGAATCGAGCCGTCCTTCATGTACGACGGGCAATCCGGACAAACGAACGAGGGACCGATGGATTTCGCGCACGTAACACAGCAAGCGCTGCAAATGGACGACTTCGCCCGGTGCATCACGGAAGACGAAACGAGCAGGGTCTCCGGCGAAGAAGGGCTGAAAGACATGAAAGTTATCGAGGCGATCTACCGCTCGATCGACCGCGGCGGGAGATGGGTGGAGGTGTAAGGAACGGGGTGGGGATCATACGTAACGTGTGGGTAACCCGGGACGGTAATTTGCTGATCCACCAGAGCAGTACGAATCGCGTGGGTCTCGTAACCATCAAACCAACGTTGTAAATACGATGCCCCGCTATTTCATGATCGGAGAAGAGGCGCCAGAGCGCACGTCCGGGAATACTTCGGTGACGCCGGGCCCGGCATTGCCGGATTCGATCGAAACCCCGAAACAGGAAATGATCGTAACGTGTACTGAAAGCCAGGCATGCCGCTATCGGGGGCAACGGGATACGACCAGCCGGCGCACCTTTGTGATGCATTGCCCTCCTTCTTACGGATCCACCGAAGCATACGCATCGATCAGCGCCTGCTCCCCTTCCTTGCCGGGCTGGGCATTCCCGTGCTCCATCCCGAGGATGTCCGTATACCCCCGCTCGTGGATGTATTTGAACACGTTGCGGTAGTTGATTTCGCCCGTAGTCGGTTCCTTCCGGCCTGGATTGTCGCCGATCTGGAAGTAGCCGATCTCATCCCATGATTTCTCGATGTTCGGAATCAGATTCCCCTCGCTAATCTGCTGATGGTAGATATCGAAGAGAATCTTGCAGGCAGGGCTGTCCACATGCTTGCAAATCATGTAGGCCTGGGGCGCCCGGCTTAGAAACATGCCGGGGTGATTCGACCACCAGTTCAGGGGTTCCAGGACCATAACCATGCCATGCGGTTCCAGAATCTCCGCTGCGCGCTTCAGCGATTCCACCACATGCACCGTCTGGTACTCCATTTCCTGGCGCTGGTCGACTCGCCCGGGCACCACCGTCATCCACGTAGCGTTGACGCGCTTCGCCACGTCCACCGCCCCGCGAATGTCATCCAGAAATTCCTCCCGTCTGGTCGGATCGCCGCTCGCCAGATTGGCCTGCTGCCAGTCGATCCTGTGCGCAACGAACACGCCCATCCGCATATCGAGACGGGTCATTTCCTGCGCAATAGCCTCCTGCATCTCAGGGGTGCGCCCCCCCATGCCGTTGTCTTCCATCGACCGGAACCCCATCTCCGCCATAAAACGAAGCTGGTCGAGCAGATCGTCCCCTGCATGGTTCGCGAACATGCCGAAATGAGGCGCATAGTCGAGCGTGAATTCAGGGCGGTTTCCGGAAAAACCGGAAGATTCTCCCCCCTCGGATAAACCGGCTGCAAGACCCGCATGGGCCAGGGGAAGCGCTGCTGAGGCAGCCGCAAAGGAACGCAGAAAACGACGTCGTTGCATGGTTGTACGGATTTGGTTCAAAAAATGTAATCAGCCAGCGTGCCTTATCCCCTCTCCTGCCGGTCTCGTCACAGTGTCTTCCAGGGCGCTTCCGACAACCCCAACCGTTCAATCTCGGATTTCCGGGCGCCCGTCCATTCGGCCACAAACACGTTCCCCATATAGCCCAGATCGGCCATGCCCGCTTCCGTCGTCCAGAATCCCGAAGCCGTCAAATCGCGGAAGAAGTTGAAAAACATCACGCCATCCGCCAGCGCCGGATCGGCGTCCTCAGGCCAGGCGATCGCATCGACCAGATCAACGCGCTCGGCATCGGAGCACGCCGCAAACGACGCCCCGAACCGTTCCCCGGACCAGGCATCCAGCCAGGCTAATCCCTGACGCATGGGCTCCTGCATATCGGGCATATCCGTCACAATAAAGTCCATGAATTCCGGCACGCCCGCATCCGTCGCACTGCCTGAACGGTCATCCGCCGGAATAATCAGGTCCGCAAGAATACGCACCGTCTCGTACTTCTCGTCCGTAAAGAACTGCGGGGAAAAATCCCCGCGGGAACGGGCCTCCTCGGCCTCCCGGGCAGCACGCTCGGCATCGGAAGCCGTCCACTGGCATCCGACTGCCGTCAGTACGCCCGGCGCGGTGGCCGAAAGGGCCAGGGCCAGCAATTTAAGGGATTCGCGGCGATCCATAGGTCAATGTTCTATCGGGTCAATAGCAATACATTCGGTATGTTTCCGAGCTACAAGGCGCCTGCGTTACGGAGTTCGACAATGTGATCCGCCGTGCGCCATGCCATCGCCAGAATGGTCCATGTCGTGTTTTTGTGCGCTTGCGACACGAACGGCGCCCCATCCGTCACGAAGACGTTGCTTGCATCGTGCGCCTGACACCATACATTGAGCGGGGCCTTTGCCGGATCGTCTCCCATACGCACCGTGCCTACTTCATGGATGATCCTCCCCGGCGCCAAAATACCGTACCCGTCTTCCTTCGATGGCACAGGCGTAAGCACCTCGCCCCCCATCGCTTCGACAAGGCCACGGCTCGCCTCCTGCGCATGTTTAATCTGGAGATACTCTTCGTCGCTCCAGCGCACATGGAAACGAAGCACGGGGATGCCGTACTTGTCCACCACATCAGGGTCGATTTCGCAATAGTTATCGTACCGCGCGACCATCTCGCCGCGGGCGGAAAAGCCCACAACGGACCCGTACAAATCCCGGTAATCCTGCTTGAGCCGCATGCCGTAGCCGCCCCCGCCCCGTGGACGATCCTCGAACAGGTTATTGACCGTGTGAATGCCGTCCACAAAGCCATAGCCGGGCTGCTGGCGACCTCCCCATATTTCGAGATGGTATCCGCGGGCGAAATCGCGCTTCTGGTCATACCCGAACCAGGGAATGTAGATGTGCGCCCCGCCGACGCCGTCTTCATTGTGCGGCGTGCGCCCGACAAGCTGCGGAAAAATGCCGGCGACGCTGGCGCCCGTGGAATCCATGAGATACCGCCCTACCGCACCACTCGAATTGGCGAGACCCGCCGGATGCTGCGGCGATGTCGAATTCAGAAGCAACCGCGCCGTTTCGCACGCGCTGGCCGCCAGCACCACGGTACGGGCACGCACCGTGTACTCCTGCATGTCGTTCCTGTTAACGTACGACACGCCGGTGGCCAGTCCCTCCCGGTCCGTGGTCACCTCCCGCGCCATGGCATGGTCCACAATAGTCAACCGCCCTGTGCTCAGGGCCGGAGGCAACAGCACCGACGGCGAGGAAAAATTCGAACCCGTGGCGCAGCCGCGCCCGCATTGGCCACAGAAGTGACAAGCCGGCCGGCCATTGTGCGCCTTCGTCAGGATAGAAAGGCGGTTCGCCAACACAGGAATACCCATCTTTGCAGCCCCCTGCATCACAAGCAGTTCGTGCAAACGCGGCGCCGGAGGCAGCAAAAAGTCGCCGTCAGGCTCGTTGTAAAAACCGTCCCGGTTGCCGAAAATCCCGACAAGCCGATCGACTTTGTCGTACCACGGCGCCACGTCTTCGTACCCTATGGGCCAGTCGTCCCCAACGCCGTCGAGGCTGTACCCGCGAAAATCGTCCGGGCCGAACCGCAATGAAATGCGCCCCCAGTGGTTCGTACGACCGCCCAGCATGCGCGCCCGGAACCAATCCCACTCCGTGCCGGGTGCGTGGGTGTACGGCTCGCCCTCGATTTCCCAGCCGCCGATGCACCCGTCGAATTCCCCGAACGGCCTCTCTTTCGAACTGGCGCCGCGTCTGGGCGAAGTATAGTTCCAGGTAAACATGTCGCCGTCCGTGGCCGCGTCCCACATCGGACCGGCTTCCAGCATGACCACATTCGCGCCCGCCTCGGCAAGCACATACGCCGCCATGCCCCCTCCGGCGCCGGAGCCGACCACAGCAACGTCGTATACATTGGGGCTGATGATGTGTCGCATAGCAATCAGGTATTGACAGAATATGTGGGAAAGATATTGTTAAGGATACTCTGATCAAAACCGCTTCGTCACTCCTTGCCAGCTCGCCCCTTTCAGCCTCTGAGCTTCGCGGACTTAATCAGCGTATTTTATGCTTTTTTGAGTAAAAAATTTCCTTAAAAGGATAAAAATTATACAGAAAAGGTATAGAAATTACTCAAAAAGAGATAAAACAAGAATCATTGGGACCCGGCGAACGCCGCCAATGCGCTGTCGTCCCGGACGCGAAGCGCCCTTCGGGAGGCCGCGAGGAGCGAACTTAAGGATACTCTGACCAAAACCGCTTCGCTCAGCACTTCACTTTCGCGCGTAAACGACGTTATGATTCCATCATCAGAATCAGCGGGAAACACTGCGGATTTGGGGCACCAAGGACGTGAAGCGCCCTTCGGGAGGCTACGAGAAGCACGCTGGCTGTGTCATTCCTCATTACGTGGGGCCTGCCACGCTTCTTCGTCATTCCTTGCCAGCGCACTTCTTGCAGTCTCTGAGCTTTGCGGACTTAATCAGAGTATCCTTAATCAGCGTATCCTTCACGACGTTTGTCTCCGGGATGCAATACGTTTCCGGTTTTTCCCCGGGCAAATCCCTCGATCCCCTGGAATATCTCGCTCACGCAGGGCATGGGAGGATTGTAGCACTCCGGCGTATCCGTGGCAAACAGGCCCGTGCATCTGGGTTGAAAATTATAGCCCGCATCAAGACTCGTTTCCGTGGCGGGGGTCCACTCCCTGCCTATCCCCTCTCCGGCCCCGAAAAAACCGTAGCCGTTTATCACATTGGAAAACGTCCCCGGCACCGCAAGCAGGTTGGCGTCGAAAACCCCGCCGGGCGGCGCCCAGGACGAATCCGCAAGCAGGCCAGAGAATTCCATCTTCCGGAGCCATACGTACGGGGCGCTTTCTTCAGGATCGGTAATCAGGCAGTTGATTTGATAGGCCGCCCGAACGATCTCGAAATCCCGCTCCATATTTATCGTGAAACGCCACCCTCCCGCGATGCGCTCGACCCGATCGTCGTACGAAACAATCACCGGCAATTGCACGGCCGGGGCCACCGGCGTACCCTGCGGCCAGGCCTGGGGAGGCGGAACATTGATCGCGTGGTACGTCACGCGCAGCCCGATGAGATTCGGTACGTTTCCTTCGATAAAGACAGGGATATGGACGCTTGACTCACCGGTTTCGAGGGTAAATTGTGCGGCGGGCGGCACGGTCGCCTCGGCACTGGCCGTTTCTCCGTCCGAGCGTACCACTTCGAGCAGATAACGCTCCTCATGCTCCGGGCGGAACGGAGCCATGAAAAAATGCCCGGTGATCAGACTGTCGAAATGTACGCGCTGATACGTCCATTCGATGCGCTGACTCGTCGCGAGATTCGTGGAAAAGACGCGTGCATCGATTTGTACGTCCCGGTCGGGAATCAGTTGATCCGTGACTTCAAAGACCCGTACATACTGCGTATCGGCGGCAGCGTCCAGAAAGCCCCAGATCGTGAAGGGAATGTCGGTCCCGATAATCGCGTCCACACTCTCCTCGCAACCGGCAGTCGTCAGCAGCAAGCCCGGCAATAACACCACCGCAAAAAGCCGGACAAACACCCTGTTTTTCATGTCTTTCATGCAAACACCCTAAAATTCGACCTTCAGGCCGACGATGGGCACGATGGGCAATTGATCGGTGCGCTGGGCAGTGAGCAGGTCCAGGGAAAAAAGATTCGCCCGGTCGTAGGCATTCATCACGCCCGCCTGCACCGTCATTTCCGCTCCGAGGGATATATCGAACGCCCGCTCCACGGTAATGTCCAGCCTGTGATAGGTCGGGAGCACCCCCCGATAGGGAATGCTTTCGTAGATGACGCGGGGAAATCCGCGCACGTTTTTGACATCAACAGGACCGTCCATCAGCACGAACCCATCGAATCCCTCGACCGGCGTGTACGGCAATCCGGAGCCGAATTGCCACCGGGCGCTGATATCGAAACCGTATACCACAACCTTCCCCAAAACATTGACCTGGTGGCGCCGGTCGTGGGGCGGACGAAACCGCCCGGGGTTCGTCACCGCCGGGCTTGCCGGATCGATCTCGTACCGGGTGGAAGACAACCCGTAGTTTACGAATCCGTAAAAACGGGAGCGCCGTACTTCCATGCGCAGATCGAATCCGTATGCATCGCCATGGGCCTCCTGAAGGCGAGTGGTGAAACCCGGAAACGCGGTCCACTCCCCAATGAAGATGTTGCCCATGTTCTTGTAAAACCCCTCGATGGAGCATTCCAGCCAGGGAGTCGGTTCTACCCGGTACCCGAGCAGCGCATGCATGGAGCGCATAGCCTCGCTGGCTGGCGTTTGGACCCAGGCGGTGAAAATATTGGTCGCGTCGCGACGATCGCTCAGACCTACGGTCACCTGCCGATAGACGCCCGCCGCTGCACTCCACTGCTGGACGCCGCGTTGGAGGCGTAGCCGTAACCGGGGTTCGAAATAATCGCCCGTACTCCCCATCGTTTGGACGGTGAGTCCAGGCCGCACGTACATCCCGCCGCCCACGTATATCTCCGGCTCGATATACGCGCCCACATTTGTGGGGGCGCCACGGCCTACCGTGAGATTCTGAAACAATCCCCCCAGCACGGTCTCCGTAAGAGGCGTACGCAGGAAAAATCCCCATTTTATCTCCGAGCGCTGGCCGAAATTCGTCATATTTAGAGCGAGATTGAACAGCTCGAGATCGGAGATCCGAGTCGGTTCTCCACGAGGACCGAAGGAACTTTCCAGACGCGAAACGGACACGAGCACTTCGCTCAGAATGGGAAGAATTCGAGGCGCTACAAGGTAGCGTACGCCGAGCGCCGTGTTGCGCCAACTGACCTCGTCGTCCCGACGGAACACATCGTCGGTGGGAGTAAGCGTGCCCCGGTCGAACGTCTTCAATCCTGTCACGGAAAGCTGACGATTCGGTCCTATGCGCACATGTATTTTTCCGAATACGTCATTGAACACATAGGGAAGCGGGGCAGACATGTACCGGGAAGCCAACTGGTCCAGCATCGAATACCGGGCGGCCCCCAGAAAAGATATACGGCCGGGAAGGATAGGCCCTTCGAGATGCCCCGCACTCGTGAACGGCGACAATGCCCCGGAAGCATGGAATCCACGCTTGTTTCCGTTCCGCGAATGCACATCGATGACCGAGGATATTCTTCCCGAAAATTCACTGCCGAACCCCCCTGCATACACATCGGCCCGGCTGACGATTTCAGAAGAAAAGGCCGAATAAAAGCCCAGCACGTGGAAGGGCTGATAAATCTCGATCCCATCGAGCAATGTCAGGTTTTGCGTAGGCTCCCCGCCCCGGATAAATACCTGTCCGCCCCGGTCGCCCATCAACACCACGCTGGGGATCGTGGAAAGGTAGGAAACCAGATCGCCCGAAATGTCCGGCGAGGGAATGAGGTCGATATCCTCGGGGCGGATGGTTTGCTGTCCGGCGGTCACGCGCGCCGCGCCGTCGTCACGCTCCGCCTCCACGGAAATGCCTTCCATCTCCAGCGCATCCTCCCGAAGCACAATATTGACCAGCAGGCGATCGTCGGCTTCGATATCCAGCGTATCGACATACGTAACGAATCCGATAAAGGAAGCACGGAGAATGTATTGCCCGGGCGAGATGCGGCCTATAAGAAAAAAGCCGTCCCCGTTGGAAACCGCTCCTTTCAGCCCACCGGTCATATTATCGACCGACACATTGACGCCCTGAAGAGATTCTCCACCCGGATCCGCCGTAATGAAACCGCGGACAGAAGCGGATTGCGCGCTCGCTTCAAACAACAGACCCGGAGCCGCCGCCATGATTACATACGCCGCAGCCACCAGTATCCACCCGCGAATGTACCCTCTGTTCATGCCCCGTAATATCATGGTCGAAGGTTCTACGGTTGGAAGGATCGTCCGGAGGAAGAGAGTGTTGCCAGCGAGCTGCGCGCTATGCGATTGTCCGGCTCGATACGCAAGACGGCTTCCCATGCCCGGCGCGCATTCTCCGGATCCCCGGACAACGCGTACAAACTTCCCAGATTGATCAAGGCATGGGCATTCGTGGTATCCGCCCGCACCATGGTCCGAAACGATCGAATCGCGGAAAGAGTATCGCCCTGCAACAAATGCAGCACGGCCACATTGTTCCGGAAATCGGGATTGCCGGGGGACAGATAAAGCGCCACGTTGTAGGCCTGCATGGCTTCGTCGTACCGGCGGGCCTTCCGCAATGACGCACCCAGTCTGGCATGCGTATAGGGGTCTTCGGCATACGTTCGGGAGGCCGTGGTCAGGTTCGTAATTTCCGCCTGGAGCGCACGGAGTTCCTCGGCGTACTCCTGAACCGCCTGTGCCTCTTCCGCATAGCCCAGGCGCATCAGCACCTGAGCCATGTTGTAATGCGCGCCCTGATGCCAGGGCCATTCCTGTGCAACGGCTTCCAACGGAGCCAGCGCCTCCTCCCACCGCCCGACCTTGACAAGAAAGGAAGCTGCATGATAACGATATTCGTGGTTATCGGGCGCATGACGGAGCGCACGCCGGGCGCTGCGGAGCGCCCCTTCGAAGTCTCCAAGATCGTCCATTAAAAGGGCCATTCCGAAATGCGCCTGGGCAAAGGTGCTGTCGAGAGCAAGCGCCTGCCCGAAAGCATAGCGGGCACTGTCCGTCTTGCCCAGTTCGATGTATGCGCGGGCAATGCCCAGCCAGGGACGGGGATCGGAGTCAATCTCCAGCTCGCGACGGTAGTATCCCACAGATATCCCATACTCTTGCCGGAGCCACGCCATGTTGCCCAGATTATTCCATACGCCAGGATAGGCTGGGCGGATCGCAAGCGCCGCCCTGTACGCCGAATCCGCCTTGTCGAGTCGGTATAATCCGGCATAAATACGGCCGCGCAGGAACGGGATATCCGCAAGCTCCGGCGCCAGAGCAGCCACACTGTCCGTAAAGGCAAAGGCCTGCGAAAAATCGTTCCGGTCGAGCGCTTCACTGCTCAGCCGGATAAAACGCTGGGCAGCAGGAGACATGGGCTGGTTGTCATTCGCCTGCTGCCTATTCAGGGGCTCCTCCGGGCGCGGTTCGTTCGCGCATCCTGCCGCCCAAAGCAGACAGCATACCACGGAGATACACAGCGCCATCCACCGGCCGCACAAAGCGCTACAGGACAAGATGCCTCGCATGGCGTTATCTTTTCATGGTGTCAGGTACGGGTGACTCAGGGGACGGAATGTCTTCCGCCGCTACTTCTTCCGCACGTTTCCGGGCAGCAGCGGCCCGGGAGGCAACCCGGGCTACGGCAAGCGCCGGGCATACAAAAAACGTAAAGACAAGGTACGATAACGGATAGTACCTTCAGGGCGCAGACGACCGGGGCAGTTGGGACAAGTAATACCTTGCTTCCGCATGATCGGGAGCGTGCCGGAGCACCGTTTCCCATGCGGTCCGGGCTTCCATGTAGTCGCCGGTCAGCGCATGGAGCGTACCCAGATTCAGCCATACGTCCGGCTGGTCCGGGGCCACCTCAAGCAACGCTTCGTACCGCCCGAGCGCCAGGGTCGTATCCCCCGCGGAGAGATACAGATTAGCAATATTGTTCTGCAGTTCCAGCCACTGCGGACGAAGCGAAAAGGCTACCGTAAGGGCCTCGATGGCCTCCTCCATACGTCCGGACCGGCGCAGCGCCTCGCCGTACTCTATCCAGAGCAGGGGTTCCGTGCTATTGGTTTTGATACGTTCCACCCACTCCTCGACCTCCTGCTGCATGGCAAGCAGTGTATCGGCACGGGCAAGGTATTGCGCGCCCTGCTCCACCTGTCCGAGGCCGTTCAACGCCTGCCCGAGATTGTAATTCGCCGGATAGTGCCACGGAATTCCATCGGCCACGCGGGTCAGTATCTCTGCGGCGGCTTCCAGATCGCCGTTGCGTAATCGTTGCACCCCGTACACATACGCATAGTTCAGGTTATCCGGGTCCAGTGCAATACCTTGTTCGGAGTACGAAAGGGCCTCTGCAAAATCTCCTGCGTCTTCATAGAGTTGCCCAAGCCACATGTACGCCGTGGAGTTGGAGGAATCCGCTGCAATGGCCCGCTCGTACGCCCAGCGGGCGCTGTCGGGCTTACCCGTGTCGGCATAGGCTCGCCCGAGCTGCGTCAGGTAATCCGTCGTTTCCGCTACGCCGCGCTCCCTTCGGTAGAGTGCAAGAGCCCCTGCCGACTCGCCATGCATATAGGCATTATTGCCCATATTGAACCACACGCCCGGATACTCCGGATCCAGTTCCAGCGTCTTTTCGTAGGCTTCGGTAGCCAGATCGAGCTGCCGGAGCGCCGTGAAGATTCGGCCGCGCATGAAGGGGATATCGGCAAGGTCGGGCGCATAATGGCCCGCACTATCCGCCAACACAAGCGCCGCGCTGTAATACCCTGTTTCGAATGCCTGCTGGGCTTCGAGCAGGAATTGCACGGCTTTCGGGTCGGTGTTGCGGCGCACCAGTTCCGTCCGGGACGGGGCGTCCGCCTCGGGGCCGCATCCCCCTGTCATCAAAACAATAAAGATCCCCGGGGCTATCCATGTACTTGCGTTACGCATGAGGCTCCTTCAGAAGATCGTTTTGCCGCATCCCGGTCGCCGCGTATGCAAACGCAAGCGGTACGGAGACGATTCGCTACGGAACGACAGGTAATGCAGTGCGGGACACGATACCCTGCCCCTCAAGCAAATATACCTCATGACTGGCCGCCAATCCGGCATGACTCTCTATCTGGCCGTTCGGCCAACGCACGGTGAGCGTATCCACCCGGTCCGCCGACCCCAAGCCGAATGTCAGCGTCTTTTCCGAATGCGAGAGATACCCGGAACCTGTTCGCACCCGGCGCACCTGCCGTACGCCGCCCGCTGTGATGGTCACCTGCGCCCCCAGCGCATCGCGGCTGCTCGTCCCATCCTCCGGACGCCCTTCGAGGCGTACGCGCAGCACATTGCCCCCGCCGGACGAATCGTTGCGCAACAGGCGAGCCGGCCCATTGTTTTCGGTCACCAGCAAGTCCACATCTCCATCGCGGTCGTAGTCGGCCTTCGCCACAGCCCGGGCCACCATAGCCTCCCTGAATACGCCGCCAATGGAATCGGCCAGATCCACCCACGTTCCGCCCCCCTCGTTTACAAACAGGTGCGGCGGCTGCCTGTATGCCGAGCCATCGATGGGATCGAGATACACATGTCCGTTAGCCACATACAGGTCAAGATCGCCATCCAGTTCGGCATCAAAGAGCAACACCCCGAAAGCCAGCGTGGTCAGACTGGGTCTCCCGATGCGAGACGCCGCCGCACGATCCGTAAACCATCCGCTCTCCGTACGCCGGTATACCCCGATCATTTCACTGGAAAAATTACCCACGAAAACAGACGGCATCCCCGTCGTATCCACGATCCCGATATCCACGCCCATTCCGGCACGGGCTTCCCCGTGCTCTCCATAGGCAATGCCTCTGGAAACCCCTTGCTCGGTGAAAGCGCCGCGTCCGTCGTTGATGTACAACAGGTCCGGCTCCCCATCGTTCACCACCACCAGGTCGGACCAGCCGTCCTGGTTAAAATCCCATTCGGCAACAGCCAGCGACTTGCCGGGCGTATCCGAAAAACCGCTTGCGTGCGTACGCTCGGTGAACGTACCGTCTCCGTTGTTACGGTAGAAATAACTCCGGGCGCCCGGGTACATGGCAGGACGGCAATAGTCCGGTCGACCGTCCGCTCGAAAACACTCCATGTCGGTGGAAAGCGACCACAAGGCATACCCGGGCACGTAGAGGTCGAGATGTCCGTCCCGGTCGGCGTCGAAAAACAGCGGTGAACTGCTCCATCCGGCGGGACCTGCCACGCCTGCGGCACGTCCTGTCTCTGTAAAAAAACGCGCGCCCGACGACCCGGAATCATTGCGGAAAAGCAGATTTTCTCCGAAGGTCGCAAGAAAAATATCCTGATCGCCGTCGTTGTCGTAGTCGGCAGCGGTTACCCCGGTGCCCCAGGCGCGGGCATCGTCCAGCCCTGCTTCGCGGGTAACGTCCGTAAACGTCCCGTCCCGGTTGTTTCGAAAAAGGCGTAGGGCGCGTACGTCCGGAGGCCCCGTCGGCGACAGACTTCCCCCACCCACCAAGGCGATGTCTTCCCAGCCGTCCCCGTCGTAATCCACAAAGCCTCCCCCGGCGCCCATCTGTTCGGGAAACCAGAAACGGCCTTCGCTTCCGTTTTCGTGCCGGAAATCGCCGAGACCGGCGTCTGGAGCTACGTTATGAAATGCAATGGGCAGAAGCTCCTCGGGCGGATTTCCCTGTTCATTTCCTCCGCATCCACCGATAATCGCTCCCCCTGTCACGATGAAAATCGCTACCCGGATGTCCTCACACAGACGCACCGCCGGGAAGGTCATCGAGAAAAAAGAAACATCGAAAAAGACCCGGGGCGGTTACAAAGACCGGTGCGTTGTCATTCAGAAGGTCAAACTGACGCCCACGCGGTGAACAGCGCCGAAGACGCCGAACTCTGTGTAGGCGTAATCCGCCGAGAAACCGACAACCGAGGCGCCGTACTGCACCCCCCCTCCGAAACTGATGCTCTGCTCGTCGGTCGGATACGTATATCCAGCCCGCAGCGACAGTATGTTCCTAAGCGTGTACTCACCGCCCGCCTTAAGCTGTTCGGAAAAGTCGCGCGGGCGCTCCGCCTCCAGCGAAAACCGGAAAGCGTGCATATTCTGATCCATGTTAGTCAGATCGAGCATATTCATCGATACGCCCACATTGAAAGTGAGCGGCAACTCGAAATTCTCGTCCACATACCGGAGCTCCCTGGAGAAATTCCGTACGCTCATGGCAAGATTCAGGCTGCGAAAACCCGTCTTGTAGAGCATCCCGAAGTCGAATGCGGTCGTGGAAACCTTGTTGTCTTCGGTCATTCCGTCCGCCGACACCACCGCCGCACTGAGATCCTGAGAAACGTACTTCGCATTGCCCCCGACGGAAAAGCGATCCGTCACCGCCAGAGCGTACCCCAAGCCGATCGCCATGGATGACGGACTCGGGTTGGATACTTTCAAATCACTATACTCCTGATATCCCCTCTCGTTGGGCGCGACCACCGTGCCGATGATGTCGCTCCCGTAGTCGGAAAACATCAGCGACGCCCCGAACACCCCGTAACTCGTGTTCACCGCAGCGCTTGCAGCATTGTACGTAATGTCTGCAATCCAGTTCGTGACCCCTAAACCCGCGCTGAACCGATGATCGAGCCGGGCCATACTCGCCGGATTGTAGAACATGGCGGCCGACGAATTAAAATCGGCGGCGGTCATGGCGTCGCTCAAGGCCGCAGCACGGGGACTGAGGGATACTTCCAGGAACTTGAAACTCGTTTGCGCGAGTTTGTCCGTACCGACATCCTCCGTGGAAATCTGAGCAAATGCGCCCGGCACAAGGAAAAGAAGAAGCGCCAGAATGCCGATCCGTTTCATATGGTTGCAATGTGTCATTGAATTTCCTCGATTTGAGGCTTCGGTTTGGCAAGCAACGGGTACAAACCGCTGTGACCGCATATCTATCGAATGACGATGAATTTCTGGATAGCTTGCTCGTTCGTCTCGAGGTCAGTGATGACGGCAATGTAAATGCCGCTCGCAACCACCTGCCGCGAAGAGGTCGTCATATCCCAGAACTCGTCACCACTCCCGTCAAGGTGATCGATGGTCCTGATCAACTCGCCCAGTTCGGAGTATATCTCGATACGAGACTCTCCGGGAATCTCGTAAAAAGCCATACGGTCCTGCACATCGAGACGCACGGCCGGATCGGCCCCGATATGATAGGGATTCGGAACGATGCGCACCTCGCTCAGCGATTGCCCGGGCGGACGCCGCAGGAACGCAGGGTTGTAGGTCTGTGCATAGTAGCGATTGGTCCTCGAACCGTCGCTGCCGACGCCTTGCAGGTAGTAGTAGTAGGAGCCACCCCGCACCACATCCGTGTCGTCATAACTCGTCGTACCGCCCGGCAGGGTCTGGACCAGTTCATACGCACGCGCCTGATCCGGCACGGCCAAGCCATCAGACCCCACTTCAAGAGCCGTCACGACCCCGGAGTAGTGCTTCTGGGCCCGGTAGAGTTCCCACGTGGCCGGTGACTGCGAGGCGTTCCACGAGATGTTGATTTTATCCGTTCCGGACGTCACGATGAACGAGGAGGGCGGCGCAGGCGGGTGCGGTGCATTTAACCCTCCCCGGTAGTTATCGATGGCGCGCTGGAAGGTCTGAAACATCGAATCGCGCGCCGTCATAAACCACTCGTTCTTCGTCATCGCCTCGTCGGGATCGATCATCCCGTTACCGTTGGCGTCGAACTCGTGCACCATGGCGTCGTCCCAGCCGGACAATTTGTAGGCCCGACCGATGTCCCACGCCGCTTCGTCGCTCAGCCCTGCAATGCCTTCCGCGATGACGACCTTCACCTCCTCGCCAAAGGCGATGTCGTAGGGTCCGAAGGCCTGTACAAACCCGAAGCCACCTGCGCCGCCGCCAAAGGTGGGATCAGCTGTCTGGTTGGCAAAATCGGGATCCTCGTCATAGGGGGTGCTCGCCGTGTGACCTTGAACGAGTCGTGCCTGTGTCGGCCAACTGCGTGGAACGCATTCCGGCGTGCCCGGCTCGGCAACCGCCCCGGTGGGTACCGGCGCGGAGCCGCACTCGAACCACTGGTACTCCAGGGCCATGTTCGTCTCGTTGTTATGATCCGAGGTACTGGTGAGAGAACCGAAATCCGAGTTCAAATACGATACCATGCTCGGTTGCCCCCGGTCATCGGGCGAAGATTGTCCTTCGACATGCGCCTCCGTATCCGCATGAACGGTCACGACGCCCGAGAAGTAGGGACTGCCAAGGCGGCCCAATGTGTCGTCAGGTATCGGATTCCAATTGTGGTTGGCCCAGAAGGGGTTGCCGAGCGTGTTCACCGGGTATCCGGTAGCTTCTTTGACATTGCCCAGCCATGCGAACGACGCGCGAAGATCGACGCCGTAATCGCTGAGGCCGTCCCCGACGGCGTCGTTCATGGTGTACTGCCCCCAGGCTACTCCACCGGCGCTGTTGCCCCAGGCGCCCGCAAAGCCGGTACCCGTCGGGCGTTCGAGGAACATGACGTAAACGCCCTCCAGGTCATTCTCCGCCTCTATATCGGGGTCGCCATCCTGGTTGCCCGTGTTGACAAACGTATACTCGATAAGGTGATAGTTTTCGTGGTCCGGATGGCTCCACTGCATCGCTGATCGGTTCACCGTCAAGCCGATGGAGGTATTGATCTCCGAGACTACCATGCGGTCGGCCGCCAGGCCGGGATCGATCTGGTCGGGGATCACGGGCTGCAGGAACGTGTCGTTCCCGTCCACCTGCACCGTCGTCGGTTCGTATCGGGAATACAGGACATGTGAAATACTGAACACCTCACCGATACCGGGCGCGCGGGGCCCCGTGTGCGAAATGCGAATGGGGAACGTCCTCCCACCTTCCACATCCTGCACGTTTTTTGCGCCGACCCAGAATCCCTTCCAGCGGCTATAGCCCGCATTAGGCCGGATGGCCGGATAATTCCAGACCACATTGCTTCTTTCCGGATTGGCTCCTCCGGAAAGGTACCAACTCTGGAAATCGCCAACATTGAGCCATTTGGGGATCCACTGAGCTTTCGCCTCTTCAATGGGGCCGGCCAGCGAAAACACCAGCGCCAAACCGGCTGCCATGCATCCCCATGTGCGGATGGATTGAAGGATTCGCATAATGTCTCTCGGTCTTCAGGATGTCAGGAATGGTTGCCGGCTATGTTCAGAAGGATATCCGCAAGCCGAAGAATACGTTGCGCGGGTTCAGGAACTGGCTGGACATCCGGTTCGGCATGTTGATGTATGCCTTGTCGTCCAGCACCTGGTCCACTCTGCCCTGGTCCGCAGCCGCAAAGGAACCGCCCCTCCACTCGTAATACCTACCCTCTGCATAATAGAGCGGACCCGCTTCGCCGGCCTCAGGCAATGCGCCTTGAATGATGGGCACATAGGCTACATCAGGACCACGGAAATTACCCGGCCGGTCGTCTCCGTAGAGGGCGGAAGGATCAGGATCAGCACCATCGGGAAGAGGAATCGTGTCCTCCGGAAGATGCAGCGACTCCATATACCGCGTCAGATCCTGGTCGCCGGCGCCGAAAAGTGCGCCGCCCGCAAAGTACAGGTGGCGAAGGTTGAGCACGTTCGTGATATCCACGAATAGCTGGGCGGAGCCGATACTGGTGTTGAAGCTCTTGCTGAAACGCATGTCGAGCGTGTAGAAATCTCTCCAGCGAACATTCCCTTGCAATTCGCGGGGGCCGCTGCCCGTAGCACCGGTCAGATTCAGACCGTCCCAGGTCATGGACACTCCCCGCCTCCATTCGCCGAGGAAGTTCACGCGCCAGTCGCCAAGCGGGTGGGCGCCTCCGACTTCGGGGCCCAGTTGTTTCGGCATGAGAAACTCGAGATTGAACCGGGCAAAGGGCTCGGGGATCGGCTTGCTCGTGTAGTGCTCGGACGTGGTCGTGACGTAGTTCTGTTGCGCCGTGCGGTTCTCGTCGAACTGGCTGAACCCGAAATTACCCGTCTTGCGCACCATGTACGTGTAATTGATGAATCCGCGCACCCAATCGCCCCGGTTCCTTGAGATCGTAAACTCGAAGCCTCGCACATCGCCGTAATTCCAGGGCAAGGCGGTGGTATAGCTGACCAGGTCGTCGAGGCTGATGTACCGGACATTGCGCGGCTGGTTACCCAGATCCCGGTAGTACCCGGCCAGGCGCAGCAGGTACTGGTCGAAAAGGCTCTGGTCGAAACCCAGTTCGTAGGCCACCGTTCTCGGCATCGGGTGGTCGGGATTGCCGATGTTCACGAGCGCACCGGCGGATCCTTCCTCGATGTTGAAGAGCCTCATGGGGTTGAGCGCATTCCGGAAATGGCCGTAGTTGAAATACAACTTGCTGTCGTCCGTGACCGGAAAGGAAATGCCGAGGCGGGGACTCAGAGCAAGCTGACGCTCCGTAGGTTCCTGTTCAAGCAGTTCGTCGATCTGGTGCCGCCCGATGGCCGCTGAAAACGTACGCTCGTATGTGTCGTATGTGTACCAGTCTCCGCCCGCGTGAAAGTAATCCAACCGCAGGCCCACGTTGGCGATCATGCCCCGGAATTCAAGCTTGGACTGGGCATAGGCCGCCGCCTGTTGCGGCTTGCGGCGCCAATCCCTCTTGGGATTCGTGTGGTGCGGATGCTCCGGATCGTTTTCGCCGAAATCGGTGTCGTAATCGGAGTAGATGTACTCGACACCCGCCTTGGCCAACAGGAAACGGTTGCGCTGACTGGTGACGTCGAACCGGCCCGTGAAGCGGTTTACGCTCGAATTATCGTACCCGCTGCCCCAGTGGCCCGACGTGCGGATGCCCAGCACTTTATCGAACTGGTCCTTGATGCTGAAGCCGAAAGGCTCTTCATTGAGTACGATCCCGCCATTCAAATAGGAGTAATTCTGCGGATCAGGCTCAAGGTTCCGATCTCTGATCGTGCGCGTATAATAGTCGGTGGTGACGTTCTGGAGCTGCATCTCATAGAAGGTGTTCGCGTTCAGCGCGTGCGTGAACTGCACACCGAGCATCAGGCGATCAATATCCATCAGGTTGTACAGCATAGGCGAGAAGTATCCCCCGAATTGATCGATCTCTTCGTTGTCCTGCCAACCGTACATCGATTGGTGGAGACCCGAGCTTTGCCAGGGGTAATACAGCCTGTCGCCCGTCGTGAGATCGGGCCACCCTGATTCATTACGATTGAGCCCCATTTGCTGTCCATACAGGCCGGAGAGCGTGAGTTTCATGCCGGGGGCAACGTTCGAGATCAGTTTGGCCTGGCTGGTGCGTTCGTTGAACGCGTCCCGCGCATGCCCACCGAACGCATAGGCCGTCTGGGTCTGCCGGAACGAGGCCGTGAACCGCAGGTCGCCGAGCAGATTACTCAGCGCCGGTACCGGTCCTCCAATGGTGGCGTCGATTTCGTAGTCGGGCGCGGACACCGATATGTCGTTCCGCAGGTAGTGATCGAAAAAGACCGACCGCAGTTGCTGACCCGTAAAACTGGTTCCCTCCCGACCATTATAGCCCTCCGCTATCGCGTTCCATCCCGCAAACGTGTAGTATTCCGTCTGCATCCAGGACGGCCACGCTCCTGTTCCATCAAGCGCCACATCCGGATCCAAAAGCGGACGGAGGTAGAAACTGTTGTCGGAACTCAACATGTCAACGTCATTGCCCTCGACATCGACGCCCGGGAAGTTTCTTTGCGATATCGGGCTGTAGCGCACAATGGCGTCCGCGAAATACGTATTCCGCTCCGGCTCTTTCGTAACGACATTAACAAGCCCCGAACGCACATTGCCGTATTCCGCATTGAAACCGCCTGTCTGCACCTGCACTTCCTGGACAGAGGTGTAACTCACGCCCGTATACGGCGTGTTGTCGCGCCCGCTGGACATCGACAGGCCGTCCACCATGAACTGGATCTGATCGCCGCCGAAACCGCGCACGGTAAGACCGCGCTCGAAGCCGGCCTGCAGTCCGATGACCCGTTCGATGTCGGTAACCGGAAGGTTCTCGATTTCTTCGGCCGTAATGTTCGCCACACTGGCCGACACGTCGCGTTGCACGACAGGCCGCACATCCGTAACAACCACCTCATCGAGGCCTACTGCTTCTTCCTGCAGAACGAAGTCGAGCTCGGTCGTCAGGCCGATATTGACGCGGACGGCTTCATACACCTCGGGGGCGAATCCGATGAACGATGCCCGAATATCATACGATCCGGGACGCACGTTCACGATAAAGTAGTAGCCGTCTCCATCGGTTATGGCGCCCTGCGTGGTACCCACAATGGCCACGTTTACGCCGGGCAACGCCTCACCGGTAGAGGCCTCCGTAACCTGACCGGCTATTTTACCCGTTTGAGCCCAGGCAGAGGCTGGAAGGAAAAGAGCGAGCGCAAACAGTAGCTTTGCGAATCTCATGTGCAGGATCCTCCGGATATGGTTTAGGTGGAAATCCGTGAAAGAAGGAGTTTCAGGCAAGTGGCACAGACGTATGCAATGCGTGTCATGCACCTGTAGAGTATGGATATTAAACTTCTTGTATGAAAAAAACAAGAAATTTTTATTTTTTCGCTTTGCGGTCAAAAAACTTCACAATCCGCAATACGCTGTGATGGCTGTATGGATGGGGAATGTTCAGTTTTCTTCCGGTGAACGGAAACCCGCTTCTTCGACCGCCTCGACCGGCGGAAGCCACTGCTTGCGAAGACGATATCCCGCTCCGACGAACCCGAACCCGTTGCGGACGTTCCGCATCACGTTCGGCTGTATCAGCACTTCCTCATCGAATACCCCCCCGGGCGGATCCCAAGCTTCGCTGGCGGCGATAAACCGCAACGTAACATTCAGCAGAATGACGCCCACGCGCTGGTCGATACCGATGTCGACCAGGTCCGCGAGGTTCGAAACGACCTCCAGAAAATCCTGGCGCAAGTCAATCGGAACGATCCAGCCGCCGTCCGTTTTTTCATGTCTAAGGATATAAGGGATGACGATGTGGTCCGATTCAATATCCGTCTCGTTGGCAACTTTGTACGCTATGGCATAATTAACCTCTACCTGTACGAGACCGGGCACATCTCCCCGGACTAATACCGGCTGCACCACGGAAGCAAGGCGAATAACCGGCTCCTGCGGAAGTATTTCCGCTTCGGACGGCACCGTCACCTCGACCGAGGATTTCGCGCCGTCCGAACGGCTCACTGCAATCTCGTAGGTATGCCCGAAACGAGCCTGGAACGGGGCATAGTACACGTGCGCGTACTGGTTTGCAAAATCGATGATGACGGAATCCCGCCAATCGTATCGCTCACCGGTCATACGATCTATGGAAACAACCTGCGCATCCAACGGCTCCGGCGCAGCGGGGGCAAGGATCTCCTCCACCGGAAAAACCCGTACCCACTGCGAATCGAGTTGCGGCGACAACACGCCATAGATCGAATACGGCACACCCGTCCCCGTAACCGCTACCACATCCTCCTCGCAGGCGCTCAGGCCAAGGAACGCCATCATGGCAAGCGCAACGGGCGCAGCGGATTGCGCAAAACGCCGGATCATCCGGAAACGGAACGGTATGCTGCGCGACATGCTCATTCGAAGGATACTTTCATGCCCAGAGAAGGCACAAAAGGAAGCTGGTCGACACGTTTGAGCGTAAAAATATCGAGGTAGAAGATGTTGCGACGACCGTAGGTGTTGATGGCGCTTGCAAGCAGCGCAACCTCCATCGGTCCGACAGAGAAAGCCCGCTCCACCGACAGGTCCAGGCGGTGGTACTTCGGCAACAACGCATTGAACGGCCGTTCGTAAATGACCCGGCGCGTGGCCGGCGCGTCCACGGCCTTTTCCACATCGTCCACGAGAAGAAAACCGTCGAACCCGATAGCCTGGCTGAACGGAAGCCCCGATCCGAAATCCCATCGCGCGCTCACATCGAATCCCAGCACTTCGGTGACCGCCACAATATTAAGCTGGTGGCGACGATCATGAGCCGGGCGAAAATCCAACGTCTCCTCGCCGTACCAGAGTAAAATGGACGCATCTTCCGCCTTATACTGGGTCGAGGAAAGGCCATAGTTTATATATCCGTAGGATCTCCGCCCGCGCACCTCCAGGCGAATGTCTACCCCCACCGAACGGCCTGTAGCCGGTTGCAATTTCGACGTGAGCCGGGGATAACTCGTCCATTCGGGAATGAAAAGATTCGACAGGTTGCGATAATACCCTTCCACGGACAACTCCAGCTGGCGCAAGGGTTGGGTACGGTATCCCAGCAGGGCATGGGAAGCCCGTTGCGGCCGTCCCTGCAAGACATCCAGCAAATTGGGGTTGTCTTTGGGGACATTCGCCCAGACCGTAAAAACGCTGGCGGCGTCCCGGCGGTCGTTGATGCCCAGAATCTCCTGGTGATAGACACCCCAGGCAGCGCTTACCTCATGTATCCCGCGCTGCCACACCGCGCGCAGCCGGGGTTCGATATACGGTTCGAATCGGACCTTGTAAAACTGGAGACGCAGCCCCGGGCGAATACTGAACCCGCCCCCGGGCGCCACATCGAGTTCCAGATAACTGCCCCACTGGGGTACGCTCGCATACCGGAGTTCGAGATTCTGATACAGGCCTCCGATGGCGCTATTCAACTTCGTGGTGCGAAGTTCGCTGCCCCCCCTGGCATCGATCCCGTCGCCGAAATACGTCATGCCTACCGAGACATGCGTGTTCTCGATCCTTGACCAGCGCACGGGCTCTTCGCGAGGCCCGAGTTCCGTTTCGAGCCGCGAATACGAGACATGGAAATCGGCCATAACCGAAAAGACGCGAGGCAGCATCAACAGGCGCATCCCGACTGCATCATTTCGCCAGCCTATTTCCTCCTGTACCCCGCCCGTATCCCCCGTCAAAAAGCCGCGATCCCAGGTCTTCAGACCCGTCACCGAGGCGCGCATATTGCTCTTCACCACCCCATGCAGCTTGACGAAGGCGTCCCCGAAGGTAAAAGGCAGTTCATCGTCGAGGTAACGCGCCACGCCCTGTTCGATGTTCGACCGGCGAACCGAAGCGGCAATGGAAATGCGGTTCGGCCACAGGGGACCTTCGATGCGCGCCGAACTGAGAAACGGCGATGCGGCGGCGGAAGCGGCGTAGCGATGCATGTTGCCTGTCCGCGACGAGATGTCGATCACCGAAGAAATCCATCCCCCGAACTCGCTTCCATACCCGCCGGCGTAAATATCGACCCGGTTGATATTATCGGACGGGAAGGCGGAATAGAACCCCATGATGTGAAACGGCTGGTACAGCAGAATGCCGTCCAGCTGAATGAGATTCTGGGAAGGCTCTCCGCCGCGGATGAAAAGCTGCCCGCCCCGGTCCCCCGTCGTGACAATGCCGGGTTGCGTAGACAGATAGGTCGCCAGATCGCCGGTCACGTCCGGTCCCGGCACATATTCGATATCGGCGGCCCGGATCGTTTGCCGACCGGCCGTCACGCGGGCCCCGCCGCCCTGGCGCTCCGACTCCACGAGCACCTCGTCCATCTCCTCGTCATCCGGTTCGAGCGCAATATTGTACGTGCGGACCGCTCCCGCCCGGAGTCGTAACGAATCGGTGTGCGGGCGATATCCGACAAAGCGGGCCTCGATCCGGTATGCGCCGGGCGGAAGGCTGGAAATCACATACGACCCGTCCTCGTTCGTTGCCGCCCCGCGGATGAGAAGCCCCTCCTGTTCCAGCGCCACATTGACCAGTTCCAGCGGTTGCCCATCCGTAACGTCGGTGGTGAACCCGCTGACAGAAGCCTGCTGCGCCTGCACATTACCCGGTGCAAGCAAAGAACCCAACCCACACAATACGCCCGCCCACAGCATGACTGAACACCGCACTAAAAACCTAGGGCGCACATCCATATGCGGGAAATCTTCGGGCGCATCGCACCACCGTTCCTTCCCCATGTTCACTCCGAACTCCACGGCTACCCTCGTTTATTGCGCAACCGGAAAGCCGTCCATTTCATTTTCAGCGCGTCCCGTTCGGTACGCCCGTCGAAGCAGCATCCATGACCTCCCGAATGGCCTCGACTACGAAATCCGGCGCCTCCCGGTGAAACCACGTTCCACTGCGACGCGTCTGCACATGCCGGCTCCACGTAAGGCTATCCAGCAGTTCTTCGCGCAATGCGGCCTTGGCCCGGACCCCGGCCTCCGTTTTACCCACCCAGCGCGGGGTTTCCGGGATTTGCAGGGACGTGAGCACAGCCACGGGTATATCCGGCAGCGCCCCGTCGCCCGGAAAAGCGCCTGTTTCCATCATATTCCTGTATATCCCGAATTCGCTGCGTTCGGCATCCGAGGCGAGACCGTATAACATGCTCTTTCCGGCAAGATACCGATCCATGGAATCCTCATCTATGGCGGCAAGCCTTTGCCCCTCCCCTTCGTGCACCGGCTCCACCAAGACCAACCCCGCTACGGCGCTTGGGTACTGCGCGACGAATGTCCGGGCGAAAACGGCTCCAAGTCCGTGCGCCGCCAGAATGTATGGCGGCCCGGCCTCCAGATTCTGCAGGAGGGTATGGAGTTCTTCCGCAAGCATGGAAGGGGTCCTTTCGACCTCACTGGACGACGGAAAATCATCCGAATATCCCAGACTCGAACGCGAATACGATATGGCCCGGGCAAACGCCTGCACATCGTGGTGCACATAATCCCATACGCGCAGGCTCTCGCCCAGATCGGACAGGAAAACGACGGGAATGCCTTCGCCTTCGTCCAACGCATAGAGGTGGTACCCCCCTGCATCCACTTTCCGCCCGAGAGGACCCTCAAGCATATCCAGTTCGCGGTATTTCATCTGCCGCTCAAGCCGATCCATACGCTGTTCCACCCGTTCCCGGGAAAGGCGCTCCACAGAGGTGGCGCTGCCGGGCGGTGAGAGCGTCACCGGCCCCATGCTTGCTTCATCGTCGGAACAAACCCCCACGAACACTCCGTCGGGTTCGCGCTCGAGCTGGCAATGTATTCGCATGGAAGGCCACCAGGCAAACGACAAAATTCCCTCCAGCAAATGCGCTTCCTCCACACGGAATTCCTCCTGGGTAAGGTGCTCGACCTTCAAGACTCCCGGCATCGACTCGCCGGCGTCGGGAAAAACGATCGTGATGCCGAAAGGCGTGCCGCCGGGATTTTGCATGAACCCGGTCCATGTGCCCGTCTCCGGCATATCGCCGGACGGAATGGCGGTTTGGGCCCGGGCGGACGGAACAGCCCACGAAAGAACGAATACAGCGACGCAAGCCACCATCGCAGCAAAGCGCATGGAGACGTAAAACGGTTGGATCATCGCAGAGAAAGCAATAAATGGGTTATCCTTCGCTTGCCATGCGGGCAAGCCTGTTCAGATTGTTCCGGGCGGTGCGGTTCCCCGGATCGAGCCGAATCGTCATTTCCCAGGCCTGGCGCGCCTCGTCGTATCGTTCGGCATTGCCATAGGCCACACCCAGATTCAGCCAGGCATCCGTTAACGACGGATCGTGATCGACGACCATCCGGTATCGCGCAATCGCTCCGTCGATATCGCCGCTCTCCAGCATCAGCGACGCCAGATTAATGTGCATACGGAGATCGTTCGGAATGATGGCAATGGCCCGCTTGTAAGCGTCCAGCGCCCGATCGTACATCTCCGCCTGACGGTGCGCCTCGCTCAGTCGGAACCAGTTCTGCACATCGCGCGGATTCCGGTTCACGGCTTCCTGCGCCTCGTTGACCTCCTGCTGCATTTGCTGCGCCTCTTCGGCCAGAGCAAAATGAACTTCCGCCTCGGCTTCCTCGCCAAGACGCATCAACGCCTGCCCCAGATTGTACTGTGCACCATGATGCCATGGGCGCTCTTCGACCACGGTGCGGAGCTGCGCAACAGCCTCCTCAACCTCCCCCGTGCGAAGCAACTGGGTCCCGATGACATAGCGGTAGTCCGCGCTCTCGGGCCTGATTTCCGCGGCGCGTTTCGATAAAGCAATGGCCGTCTCGAAATCCCCCATTTCTTCGTGGAGTTGCCCCAACCACATATACGCTGTCGTGTTCGTGCTGTCGATCGCAATAGCCTGCTCGTACGACCACTGCGCACTATCGGCCATGCCAAGTTTCGCATAGGTGCGACCCATTTCGAGATACAGATGCGTATTCGGCATGACCGCTTCCTCGTGCCGGAATGCAGTGATCGCATCCCGGAGGCGCCCCCTGCGAAAATAATTGACGCCGATATTCATGTGCGCCCCCCGATACTGCTCGTCTGCGGCGAGAGCGGTGGCATACGCCGCATTTGCAATGTCGAGTTGATTCAGATCCGTGTAAATTCTTCCGCGCAGGAAGTAGGTATCCGCCAGTTCCGGTACATATTGCTCTATACTGTCGGTAAGCGCCAGCGCATGCAGGTAATTCCCCTGACGCCACGCCGCCTCGGCCTGAAGCATAAATCGTTGTACGTTCAGGTCCAGCGATGCGCGGAGTTCTTCCGTCCGGGTACGCGGCGCTTCCGTGTCTTGCTGCGCACATCCTGCAAGCAGGCAGGTGGCCGCCACTATGCAAAACCGTCGTATCATACCCTTGCTCCTGTCCGCGAAGAACCGTTGTACACGATTACTGTAGCCCTGCGGCGGCCCCCGCCAGACGCAACGCGCCGGACCCCTCGACAAGAATTACTTCTTGCCCGGCCTCCACGCCCGCAAAGCGTTCAACCAGACCGCTCGGCCAATGTACTATTAGACTATCTACTTGCCGACGTGCTCCCAACCCGAATACCGCAGGCAATGCGGACTGCGACAAGAAACTCGAACCCGACCGGATGCGGCGTTCCATGCGCAAATCGCCGACCACGGCCTCAATCCGGGCGCCGAGCGCACTACGGTTGCTGGCGCGCCCTTCCAATCGAATGTGCAGCCATCCCGCTCCATTCAGATCGTTGCGCCAGAGATGTGCCGGTCCGGCATTCTCCAGCAGCAATATGTCGAGGTCGCCGTCCCGATCATAGTCCGCATAGGCTGCACCGCGGGCCACCATTGGCTGCGCAAACACGCCGGTCGTCGAAAGCGCCTCGTCGAATAGCCCGTCGCCCCGATTCAGAAAAAGCTGCGCCGGCTCCGCAAACGTCGCTCCCTCGAGAATCTCGGCGATATGCTCCTGTACATGACCATTGGCCAGAAAAAGATCCAGGCTTCCGTCCAGGTCCGCATCGAAAAGAAACAGGCCGAAAGTCAGGGTGCCCATCGTGGAAAAGCCGATTCGGGATGCGGTCGCCCGATCCCTAAAATAGCCGTCAGAGGCATATCGGAAAACACTGACCGTTTCCTGGGTGAAATTGCCCACGAAGATGGTCGTTTGCCCGGTGCTGTCCACCACGCCCGCATCCACCCCCATACCGGCCCGCGATTGCCCATGCCGGTCGTAAGCCACGCCGCTGCGCACACCGACCTCGACAAACGTGCCGTCTCCCCGATTCACGAACAGCAGGTTCCGTTCCGTATCGTTAGCCACATACAGATCGGAATATCCGTCTCCGGTTACGTCCAGTTCGGCCACCCCGAGCGTCTTGTCCAGCACGGGGTCGATAGCCCCCGAAAAACCGGCCTCCTGCGTCGCATCGACAAAGGCGCCATTGCCCTCGTTACGATAGAAGACGCTGGCGACGCCCGCATAATTCTGCGGCGTGCAATAGGCTTTCTCTCTCCCATGAAAACAGGGAATATCCGTCTCGGGCGTCCAGGACACATAATTGCCCACGAACAAATCGACCCAACCGTCCCGGTCGGCGTCGAAGAATGCGGCGGATGTGCTCCATTGCGCCTCGTCCGCAAGCCCCGCCTCTTCGCCAACTTCCTCAAACCGTCCGCCGTCGTTGCGAAAGAGCAGGTTCTCGTGTAGGGTGGTCAGAAAAAAGTCCGTGTCTCCGTCGTTGTCGTAATCGGCGGCGGCCACGCCGAACCCGTATGCTTCTATGCCACTGAGGCCTGCTGCGACGGAGACATCGTCGAACGTGCCGTCTCCGAGATTGCGATACAGCCGCAGCGCTTCGGTCGGCTCGTCGGAAACGCGCGCCCAACGCCCGCCGCCCACCAGCAGAATATCCTGCCAGCCGTCGCTGTCGTAATCGAAAAACGCCCCGCCGGACCCTACTATTTCAGGCATCCATTTCTGACCGAAAGCCCCATTCTCGTGTCGATACGCACCAAGTCCAGCCTCCTCGGTGACCTCCGTAAAAACAAGCGCAGCAGACGAGGACCCGGAAGAGGCATCTTCCCCTCCCGCACACCCGGCAAAAAGTCCCGTGCAGCATGCGGCTATAGCGATGCCGGCGCAGCGCATGATCCAATGCACTCCCCGACACGTCCGGCAAACCGGAGGCCTGGGTATACTCATGGATGCAGCCGGATAGGTGTCAGATCGCCCGTCCCTTCGACAAGAAGCACATCCTGGCCGCCCGCCACCCCGGTAAACCGCTCCACAAGGCCGCTCGGCCAATACACGGTCAACGAATCGACCTCCTCCCGGCTGCCGAGGCCGAACGCAGCCACCGGCTCCGATTGCGAAAGATAACTGGACCCCGTCCGAATACGCCGTTCCATGGTCAATTCGCCCAGTCCGGCCGTAATGCGGGTTCCGAGGCCGTCGCGATTACTGCTGCGCCCCTCGACGTGCACGCGCAGATAACGCCCCGGCGCCGTGTCATTGCGCCAAAGGTGCGCCGGGCCTCCATTTTCGGTCACAAGAATATCCTGATCTCCGTCCCGGTCGTAATCCGCATAGGCGGCCCCGCGACCGACAAGCAGATCCGTCCATACCCCCTCTCCCGGCGTAAACTCATCGAACACCCCATCGCCCCGATTCAGAAAAAGCTGCGCGGGCTGCCGGTAGCGGATACGGTCGTTCTCTCCGGTTCTGTCGGGGTGTACGTGTCCATTGGCCACAAACAGATCCAGGTCCGTATCCAGGTCCGCATCCATCAGAAACAGCCCGAACGTAAGGGACAGCAGACTCGGGAATCCGACACGGGACAACCCGGCCCGGCCAATGAACGATTCGCTCTCTTCGTGGCGATACACCCCGATCATCTCGCCTGCGAAATTACCGACGAACAGGGAATAACGCCCCGTGCTGTCCGTAATCCCCGCATCGATTCCCATACCGGCGCGAGCTTCCCCGTGTTCGCTGAACGCAAAGCCGCTTGGCACACCGATATCGGTGAACGTGCCGTCCGCATTATTCCGGAACAGCAAATCGCCCTCTCCGTCATTCGCTACAGCGAGATCGGGCCAACCGTCGAAATTAAAATCCAGTTCGGCAACACCCAGCGATTTGCCAAGCGTCGGCATGAAACCGGCGGCCTCGGTACGATCCGCAAACGCGCCGTTCCCGTCGTTCACATAATACCGGCTCTGCACCCCGGTATACACGGCAGGATGGCAATACAACTTGACCGTTCCCCGAAGCGGGCAGAAAATGTCCGTCTCAGGCGTCCATGCCACATAATTCGCAACATACAGATCGGTATCCCCATCCCGGTCCGCATCGAAGAAGATCGCGGAACTGCTCCAGATATCGTTCCCTTTCAGACCCGCCTCCTGCGTGGCTTCGACGAATCGTCCCCCTTCGTTTCGAAAGAAAAAATTGTCCTCGAGACAGGTTATATAGAGGTCCGCGTCCCCGTCGTTGTCGTAGTCGGCAGCCACCATCCCGATCGTATACCCATCCACACCGGCCAGACCCGCCGCTTCCGTTACCTCGGTGAAAGAGCCGTCGCCATTGTTCCTGTACAGAAAGATGGCCTGGACCGGTATTCCGGGGTCCCAATTGCCCCCGCCAAGGAGCAGAATGTCGCTCCAGCCATCGCCGTCGTAATCGAAGAATCCTCCACCGGACCCCATTTGCTCGGGGTACCACTTGTCTCCGGCGGCGCCATTGACATGCCTGAAGGCGCCAAGCCTGGCTTCCGCAGCCACATTCGTAAAAACAGGAAGCCGGACCCCCTCCTCATCTACCAACTGCGGCGTAGAGAGCGAACAAGCGCTCAACCAGCACGCAGTGAAACAGACAAGAACAATGCCCGGCCAACTTGTCAAGCAGAAACAGGAGACCTTATCAGAAGGAAATGTTAACGGCGAAGCGCTGAACCGTGTCGAAATCACCGAAGTCCGTGTAGGCATAATCCACACCGAATCCAATATTCCCGGCGCTGTATTTCAGACCCGCTCCGAAGCTGACTCCTTCTTCCGAGTCTTCGCCCACAAAGGCGCGTCCCAAACCGCCCCGCAGGGACAGTATGTTCATGAGCGTGTACTCGCCGCCGATCTTGATATGCTCCGCAAAGTCACGCGGACGCTGAGCGTCCACGGAAACCATGAAGGAGTGCATGTTCGGATCCATGCTCGTAAGATCCATCATGTCCATCGAAACGCCGATCTGGAAGGTCAGGGGGAGTTCGAAACGCTCCCGCTCGTAGACCAGCTCCCGCGAGAAATTCCGGGTGCTCATCGCGATCGTAAGGCTCTCGAAGCCCGTGTCGTACAGCACGCCGAAATCGAATGCGATGGTATTCAACCCATAATCCTCGAGGGTGGCGGATGTGCCATCGCCAAGATCCGTGGTTCCCTCGTCCGAACGTGCCTTGGCGTGCGAACCCAGGTCCTGCTTGGCGTACTTGATGTGGGCGCCCACGGAAAAGCGGTCCGTGAACGACCGAGCATACCCTACACCTACCGCAAGCGCGGTCGGGTTATATACGCCCGTATCGAGAAAGCCCTGCTCGTTCTCCGCGCGAACGGTCCCCAGAAAATCTCCGTAATCCACGTTCACCAGGGAGAGGCCGACCACCCCGTAATTTCCTCCACCCGGGCGGTACGCCACGCTGGCGGCATTGTACTGGATGTCCACGAGGTAGTTCATGATGCCGAATCCCGCGCTGAAATTGCCGTCCATGCGAGCCATGGACGCGGGATTATAAAACATCGCCGACGACGAACCTGTCCCGGACGACGTCACCGCACCGCCCATGGCGGTCGCCCTCGCATCCACGGACGCCGAGAGAAACTTGAAGCCGGTCTGGCCCCGCTTCACCGTTTCCACCTCATCTTCCGGACCGGGAATAAACGTCTGCGAAAATGCCGACGGAGCCGTCAGTAACCCGATGGCTACGAGGAAGCACGTAGTAAAAATACCCCTTTTCATAATCAAGCCTGATTGAATGTCGATAAAGGATCTCGTGTGTCGAGGCCTCGGGAGCGAACCGACGAACGGTCCGCCCCCTTAACCGGGTTACCGAATAACCGTGAATTTCCGGAATACGCGATCACCTTCCGGCGTCTCGACCAACGCAATATATATACCGCTCACGAGGAGCTGCCGGGCGCTCGTGGTGAGATTCCACTTCTCGTCGCCACTCCCGTCGGTGTGTTCGATGGTCTGGATGAGTTCGCCGATCTCCGAGTAAATCTTGATCGTGCACTCTCCCGGAATATTGAAGAAAGCTACTTCGTCTTCCTTCGTGAACCGAATGGACTGATCGGAGCCGAGATTTACCGGATTCGGCACTACGCGTACATCCTCGATCGTCCCGGTAGCGCCGAACGGCGGGCGCTTTAGGTTGGCAGGCTGGTAGGTCTGCGTAAAATACCGGCTGCTGCGCAACCTTACGCCCCCACCAGGCACCCCTGTAAGCCCAAATCCAAGTTCTTCGTACTCATTGTTCGGAAGTTCCTCGCCCACCGCAACGAGATAATAGTAGTAATCCGTACCGCGAACAGCCGTTTCATCGTTGAACGCGGTCGAGCCCACGTCCAGCATGGGGCCTTCGCAGTCGGGACGCATGCCACGCAGGCACGTATACGGCAATTCGTCTTCCCTCCGGCGAAGCCGCTGCTTCATCACCTCCTCGTCCGTGCTGCTCAGCGCCCCCAGCAAATCGCCCGCCTCGCGGACATAGTCGTAGGCTGGACTCCACCATACATTTCGCTCCGTACGGTACACTTCCCATCCGACGCGGCTTGGACCGCCCGACAACGGCTCCCACGAGAGTTCGATCTGGCCGGGCCTGCCGTTCACCGCGAACGTCCTCGGCGGAAGCGGCGGTTGCGCGATCGGATACGTCGTGAAATCGTTCATCGCTTCATAAACGGCTCGACCCTTGAGAAAATTCTTGAAAAGCGAATCCCTGGCCGTAAGCGTCCACTGGTTCTTCGTCATGGCTTCGAGGCCCAGATCGTACACATCGTGGTAGCTGTACTCCACACCGTCCTTGATCACCCCGTCGCCGTTGGCGTCGTAGCGAATGATCGCGTCCCTGTCCCTGCCAGTCAACTTGTACTCTCGACCGATCACAAGCGATGCATCGAAGTCCAGGCCACCCACCGAACGAACGAATACGATGCGCACCTCGTCGCCGAATTCCATGTCGTAGGGACCATACGCCACCGTAGGAGCATGGCCGCCCTGGCGACCCTGACTCGGATTGTTCGACGGCTCCCAGAAATTGCCGTCGGATTCGATGCGATCCGCCCACATCGGGCACATGCGCGTACGGGGCACGTCCGATGAGCATCCTGCCGGCGCCGGCGTGTGATCCTCGCGTGTCAGGATACCGTCCTCGTAATACTCGATGTGCGCAGCCCCCGCCGCCGTCAGTTTCTCGTCCTGATCCATGAAGCCGATCGTGTGCGGCTGCACCAGGCGATCGAACGAGGCGTCGCTCATGGAATTCGGAGCGTACAGCGGCATCTCCCCGTCGAAGAAGGCTCCGTAAAGACGACCGACCGTATCCCCCGTGGCCTGGGACCAGTGCGCCTCGAGAATGGGCGCGCCCAGGTTGTCCCAGTTGGACGCGGAATAATCCGGCTCGTACCCCTTCCAAAGGTAATAGGCCGTAATATCGAGGGGATAATCGGCATGGCCATCGCCCACTGCGTCCACCATGCTGTACTTGCCCCATACCTGACCGCCGTCGCCGATCCACGCGCCGTTGTCCGTTCCGCGCCAGCGATGGATCCAGTAAAAATAGGTTTCGTTCAGCGTCTGGCCATCCAGCTCGATTTCGGGGTCGTCGTCCGTATTGCCCGTATTCGTGAAGAGATACTCGACAATATGATATTCGTCATGAAACGCGCTGCTCCAGGCGTAGGCGCGCTTGCGAACGGTAACGCCGACGCTCATGTTCCATACGGCCTCATGGACCCGGTCGGCCGGCAGGTTCGGATCGACCTCGTTCACGACAGCTATCCGATCGAACGAAGCCACACCATCCACCGTGACTTCCGTGTCTTCCCACTTGGCGATCAACTTGTCCTCCACCGGAAAGGCGAACTCGACGCCAGGCTCGCGGGGGCCGATGCGGGACGTGTAATAGGGATAGTTCAGCCCGTCGGGACCCGTCCAGTCCTTAGCGCCGATCCAGAAGGCCGCGGCGCGTTCATGTTCAGATCCCCGGAGAATGGCCGGATAGGACATCGGGGCGCCAAGACTCGAGACTTCGTTCCTGACCCCAACCTGGGTATACGAGTCCTGATAATCCCCGATGTCGAGCCATGTCGTGGTGAACTGAGCCACGGCCGTACCGGCGTCCAGTACCCCTAACGTGAACGCAAGAACAGTGCCGGTAAAAAGTTTGTAACTGGCTTTCATCATGATCTCGTTCGAATGTGCATAATAACTGCCGTCGATTTTCATCTCTGGATGAATCGGCCGGAGGCCGACGGGCGCAATGGCCGCCGACCCCCGAACGAATCAATTTTTCCTAAAAGCTTACTCGCAGACCGAGCGTGACCCTGCGCGGGTTCAGGAAGGTGTTGAACCGGTGGTTCGGCATGTCGATGTAGGCCTTGTCCTTCAGGACCTGATCCACTTTGCCCGGGGGTACGTCCTCCCAAGCGCTGCCCGTCCACCGATGGTACGTTTCCGTATCCTGGGCCCAGACCCAACCGCGCTCGAAGCCTGAATCGGGCGCATCCGGCAGGGTGGCCTTGGCCTCGATCGGCTGCCACTTGACATCCCAGTCGCGAAAGGTGCCTGGCTTGTCGTCGCCCGGAACCCATACGTAGGGATCGGACGTGCCGTCAGGTAGCTGGTGGAAAATATCCTCGTCCAGATGCAACGACCGCATGTAGTCATCGACATCGCTCCCCTGACCTTCTAGGAAGGAGCCGCCCCAGTTCAAATGCCGCAAATTGAAGACATTGTCGATGTCTGCAAACAACTGCAACTGCGTGGGCCCGGCGGCGAAGTGCTTCGTGAACCGGAGATCGAAATTCCAGTAATCGCGGTAGCGGACGTTGTTGCGCACTTCCGGAATGCTCCCGCTCACAGAGCCCGTCCAACTTAAAGCAAGACCCTTGCGCCATTCGCCGAGGAGACTGATGCGGAAATTCGCCAAGGGATTCCCGCCGGCGATCTCGGGGCCGAAGCCCTGCGGGGTAAGTACCCGCAGATTCGCACGGGCGAACGGCTCGGCCACCGGGGCCTGCTGCCTGTAATCCGTGGTGGTACGCAACCAGTTCACCATCTGGAAGGAGTTTTCGAAAAAGTTCGAGTACCCGAAGTTGCCCGACTTGCGCTGCTGGTACGTGAAATTCGCGAAACCCTGGACCCACTTGCCCCGGTTCTTGGAGATGCTTAACTCCGCTCCCCGCGTGTCCGAGTAATGCCAGGGCATCTTCGTTGTATAACCCACGACGTTGCCAAGGCTCTGGAAATTGACGTTCCGGGTTTCTTGCTTGTTGTCTCGGTAGTAGCCGGAAACCCGCACCAGAAACAGATCCAGCACGTTCTGGTCGAAGCCGAGTTCGTACGCCACCGTCTTGGGCAACGGATGATTCGGGTTCGCCAACTGATCTATCCCACTCGTGGTGGACTGCTGAATGCCCAGTACGTCGTACGCATCCATCATCTGGCGGAAATGCCCATAGTTGAAGTACAACTTGCTATTCGTCGTGATCGGGAAGGAAATACCGACGCGAGGACTAACACCCAACTGGGAAGCAACGGATTCTTTCTCTAGCACCTCGTCCAGTCTGTCTCTGTCGAAACGCAAGACGCCATCGTAGAATCCGTACTGCCACCATTCCGTATTCGGGTCGAAATAATCGAGGCGGACGCCGAGATTCGCGATCATGCCCTGAAACTCGAGCTTGCCTTGCACATAGGCGGCACCCTGTACCGGGGAACCGTCCCACGGCCAGCGGGCGCCAGACTTTGGACCTTCCAGCGCGACGTTGATGCTCGCGTAGTTCATTGCGTAATCGCTGAAAATCAGCTCGGCGCCGGTCTTGAGCAACAGAAAACGATTAAGCTGGCTCGTAAGATCGAAGCGACCGGTGTACACCGTTACAGACGAGGTGTCGCGGGTCTTGACCCAGTGGCCGCCCGTGGATTCGTTCGTGAGAAGATTCCCGCCGATGGCGGCGAAGCCCATGGGTTCCTGGCCGGAGCAATACGGCGTAACCTCGCCGTCGCCGGTGACGTCGGATCCGCCGCCGAAACACACGATGCCGTTTTCCTGTCCGACCAGATTCTCAAAGCCAGGGTTGATGCGTCCGAAGTTGTCCGTCCAGGGAACGCGAACGAGTTCGCCCGGCTGGCAAGATTCACCGTCGGGGCCCGCGCCACCCGAGGGACATACGTACGATCCGTCCCGCAACGTCGGAAGATGGGTCTGGTAATTCGACGCCATTCGCTGAAGGCCTACCTCATAGAACGTGTTCTGATTCAGCGTATGCGTAAGCTGCAAACCCAGCATGTCGTGATCGATGTCGCCGATCGGCCATTGCCCATCCGTGAACAACTCGTCGGCGCGAACGTCGATCGCCCATATCTGTTTGCCTACGTTGCGTCCTTCGTTCTGCCACCACGGATACGCCGGAATATCGCCTGTCCAAAGCTCGGTCCCGGCCGCCGCTTCCTGCCAAAGCTGGCCGCGCTCCCGGGTGCCGAGAGCGTGCGCCGTAATCTTCATGCCGGGAGCCACGTTGGAAATCAGCTTCACCTGATAGGTATTGTTTGTGTACGCCTCGCGGTCCTGCGGATACAGATAGGCCGTCTGGCTGCCGCGATACGAAGCGAGGAAGCGCAAGCCACCCAGATACTGGCTGATGCCGGGAATCGGACCGCCGATCGTAATGTCGGCGTCGTAATCCGGCATCGTGATCTCGTTGCTCTTGCGCCACATGTATTGCCAGTACTCGATCAGGTCCGATTCGGTCATGTCGAAATTCTCGGAATGAAGACGGTCGAGAATTCCTTGCCAGCCCGGAAATGCATAGTACTGCCGAGCCTGGTACTCATCCCAAGGCGACGAGTCGGCCCCCGGACCAGTCAACCGAACATCCGGGTCCAGCACCGGGCGCGCATACCATGTGTCGCATTCGATGGGAATGGACGAGGCGGAATAGTTGCAACTAGACGGCAACTGATGGTAGGCGTCGAACGTCTTGTCCTGGGCCGGCGCAAAACGAATGAGCGCATCCACCGTGTATTCCGTGCGAGAAGGTTCTTTCGTGGCGACGTTCACGACGCCGGAACGCACGTTTCCGTACTCCGCACTGAACCCGCCCGTCTGCACCTGCACTTCTTCAAGCGACGTATAACTGACGCTCGTCATGGGATCGTTGTGGCGGCCCGTACGCATCTGCAATCCGTCCAGGATAAAAGCAACCTCGTTCAGTCCGCCGCCGCGCACTCTCATCCCGGGCTCGATGCCCGCCTGCAAGTCCAGCACTTCCGAAACGCCCGCTACGGGCAAGTCCTGAAAATCCTGGGCGCTGAGATTCGCCACGTTTGCCGACACGTCGGCCTGCACGATAGGCTGCTCGGCCACGACGACCACTTCGTCGAGACCCACGGTTTCCTCTTCTATCGCAAAGTTAACCGTGGTGGTGAGATCCGTGCTTACGTGGATTCCCTCCTGTACCGCCGCCGTGTATCCGATGAACGATGCACGAAGATTGTACGTGCCGGGGCGCACATTCAGAATGTGATAGAACCCGTCCCCGTCGGTAACGGCGCCTTGCGTCGTTCCCGCGATCGCAACGTTCACGCCAGGAAGCGATTCCCCGGTGCTCGCATCGGTTACCTGACCAGCGATCTTGCCTTGCTGCGCCCAGGCAGTAACCGGAATAAGCAGAGCAAGCGTAAACAGTAGCTTTGCCAGTCTCATTTGCATAACCCTCTGGATTGATGTTGGTGGCTGTAACATTTCAAAAGTACGCCACGGTATCGCATACCGTGGCGTTCGTGCACTCGCGTTAGCGCCCGAAGAAAGGTCGCGGATTTCGCCGTTTAATCACGTTACCATAATATAAAAAGCGCTTTCGCGTCCGTTTATGTAATGATCCCGATGCAGAGCAACTCGTGCATGGTACATGTCCTGCGCGTCAGGTATCTACCCGAAGTAATTGCGGGGAAATACAACTACGGCGCACAGGATACGATAGCATAAACAATAAAGCAAGAATAGAAGTTTTTTTTCTCTGCTCCCCCCTTGCCCCAAACGAAAACACCGTCAATCCACAGGGATTAACAACGTTTTGACACCGCGCCGGCGCTCAAACCCTTCGAAGGCCTGCTCCCACTCCGTTACTTCACGGATATCGGTGATGAGCGGCTTCGTACGCACCTGCCCGGTTTGCAGCAACTGCAACGCGCGCAGCCAGGCAGCGCGTACGCTCGCGTTGCTTCCGGTAACGACAAGTTCCTTGTAGCACACCTGATCAAGGTCCCATGCGACCGGTTTGCCGAAAAGGCCGATCTGCACATACCGCCCCCCTCGGCGAACAAGGTCCAGCAACCCCGCAGCGGCAGGTCCTGCGCCCGAGCATTCGTACACCACGTCGGCCCCCATTCTTTCAGGCGTGATGCCGGCTACGAGTTCCAAAGCATTATCGCGCTCCACATTTACGATATGGTCGGCCCCGAACGAACGGGCCATTTCCAGGCGGCGCCCGTCGCTGTCCGTACCAAGCATGACTACGGTCGCACCGGCTGCCTTGACCACCTGCAACGTGAGCAGACCGATGGCTCCGGGGCCCGCCACGACCGCTACATCGCCAGGGGACACCGTCGGGGTGCTCGAAACGCCGTGGACAACGCATGCAAGCGGCTCGGTCAAGGCGCCGGCGCGGAAATCCACATTGTCCGGCAAGACATGGATGTTGGAAGCCGGCACGATCACGTACCGGGTGAATCCCCCGTTGACCGCAGAGCCGATCGACAGGCGATCAAGACACAGGTTGGCGCGCCCCGCGCGGCAATACCGGCATGCGTCGCACGTGGAAAAGTAGGTCTCGGTCGTTACGCGAAGGCCCGGTGCCAGATGATCCACATCGTCTCCGGCGTCCGCAATTTCCCCCGCCACCTCGTGTCCGAGCACAACGGGAGGCCGCGATGCAAATTCGTCGTTATATATATGCAGGTCCGTGCCGCAGATGCCGGCAGCCTGCACGCGAATCTTGACCTGTCCGGGAGCCGGGTCGGGTTCGGGGATATCGCGGAGTTCGATATGCCCCACGCCCGGCGCCACTTTCATTACGGCTCTCATGGCAACCGTTTCGTTCGATGTCTGTCTGCAGGGCGATTTCCCCCAAGCGCATTAGCCCTCCCTGTACATAGCGCCCGAAAACCGGGTTCCTGTCCGGGCCAACAATGGCGCATTTATGCAGGAACACAGAAGCCATTCGCCGGATTTACCCTTTGCGGCGCCGGTTACGCGCTGCGGGCCTGCCGATGCGCAATGCATTCTGCGGCGCGTAATATTTTGTAAAATATTCACGGAAAATCATGCCTCCCGCCCCGCTCCACCATTATATCGAAGGCGACTGGCGCCTTCGCCGGGAAAGTCGCCTGCTGGATGTGATCAACCCGGCCACCGCTGTGCCGCTGGCGCGGGTTCCGTTCTCCTCGAAGGAAGAAGTGGATCGCGCCGTACAGGCTGCGCACAAGGCATTCCCCGCATGGCGGGCCACGCCGATCACGGAACGCATACAATACCTTTTCCGGCTCAAGCAACTGCTGGAAGAACACGTCGAAGACCTTGCCCGAACCATCACGAACGAATGCGGCAAGACCTTCCGGGAAAGCCTGGGCGAGCTCCGGCGCGGCATCGAAAACGTGGAGGTGGCCATCGGAACGCCCATACTCATGCAGGGCGTGAACAACGAGGACATTGCGCGCGGCATCGACGAGCACATGATCCGGCAACCGCTGGGCGTGACCACGGCCATCACCCCGTTCAATTTTCCGGGCATGATCCCCTTGTGGTTCCTGCCCTACGCCGTCGCCACCGGCAATTGCTTCATCCTGAAGCCGAGCGAGCGCGTCCCCATGACCAGCACCCGGCTATTCGACCTGATCGACGCCTGCGGCTTTCCGCCGGGCGTACTGCAACTTGTCCACGGGGGTAAGGACACGGTGGATGCGCTCCTCGATCATCCGTTGGTGCGCGCCGTGAGTTTCGTAGGCTCGACGCCGGTGGCGCGGTATGTCTACGGCAGGGCGTCCGCTTCAGGGAAACGCGCCCAGTGCCAGGGAGGCGCCAAAAACCCGGTAGTGATCATGCCGGATGCGGACATGGACATGACCACGCAGATCATGACCGATTCCGCGTTTGGCTGCGCCGGACAGCGCTGCCTCGCCGCTTCCGTAGCCGTAACGGTAGGCAGCGCAGGCAAGGCATTTACCGAACGGATTGCGGAGGCCGCCGCATCCCGCCGAGTGGGCTACGGTCTGGATGAAGACGTACAAATGGGGCCTGTGATTTCCGAACAAAGCCGGCAACGCATCGAGGGACTCATCGAAACGGGCGCAAAAGAGGGCGCCCGGCTCGTAGTAGACGGACGGGGCCAACAAGTCGGGGGCTACGAAGACGGATATTTTCTCTTCCCCTCCGTGCTTTCGGATATTCCCCCGGCAGGCACGCTGTCCCGGATCGAAGTCTTCGGCCCGGTGCTGAGTCTATCCCATGTCGATACCCTCGACGAGGCGATCCGGTTCGTAAACGACCGTCCCTACGGGAACATGGCCTGCATCTTCACAAGCAGCGGCGCAAGCGCGCGGCAGTTCCGCTATGAAGCGGACGCCGGCAACATCGGCGTCAACATCGGCGTAGCCGCCCCGATGGCCTTTTTTCCGTTCAGCGGATGGAACGAAAGTTTCTTCGGGGACTTGCATGCGCAGTCCCGGCACGGCGTGGAGTTCTACACGCAAACGAAAGTGGTCGTGGAACGCTGGCCGAGCGAATGGACCCGCACCTTCTGATTTTTTTCCGATCTCCCCGGTCAGGGCATGTCCGAACGAACGTTTGACGTCATCAGCCTGGGACGGCTGGCGATCGACCTGTACGCCGACGAGATCGGCGTGGAACTGTCCCGCGTACGACATTTCAGCGTCTATGCGGGGGGATGCCCGACCAACTTCGCCACTGGCGCGGCGCGACTGGGTCTGCGCGTAGCGATGGCGTCCCGGATCGGTACAGACGGCTTGAGCGACGGTCTGGTCGACTTTCTGACGAAAGAAGGTATCGATACCCGATATATAGTGCGCGATTCGGAGCACCTGACGGGGCTGGCTTTTCTGAGCATCCTCCCCCCCGACACGTTCCCGCTCGTTTACTACCGTCCCGATCCGGCCGACATGCACATGACGGCGGAGGATATCGCCCCCATCGCTTTCGACGATGCGAACGCGCTGTTCGTGGCCGGGACCCGGTTCAGTGGCGAGCCCGCCCGCAGCGCCACGCTGGACGCCATGAAACGCGCCCGTGCGGCAGGCGCCGAAATCATCCTCGATATAGACAGACGGCCCACGCTCTGGGCGGACCTTGACGCTTTCGGCAGCCACCTTCGCAACGCCCTCCCTCTTGTGGATATCGCCATCGGGACCGAGGACGAAATCACCGCCGCCGCCGACCGGCCAAGCGTCGAGGAAGCCGTGCCCGTACTGCTCGACCTCGTGCAACGCGCCGTCGCCGTCAAGCGCGGTCAAAACGGCTCGGAGGTGTATGCGAAAGACGGAGGGGTACACCGCGCTTCCCCGTTTTCCGTGGAGGTGCTCAATGTGCTTGGCGCCGGGGACGCCTGGGCAGCCGGATTCGTCTATGCCTTTTTGCAGGGATGGACCTGGGAAAAATGCGCCCGGTTCGGCAACGCCACCGGCGCAATCATCGTGACGCGCCACGCCTGCGCGAACGATATGCCCAAGTACGATGAGGTGACTTGCTTTATCGAAGACAAAGGAGGATTCTGATGGGGATCGCACCGATTCGGGCAGATCGGACAGACCGGACAGACCGTAAGGACGGAAGCCCTAAGGATTATCCGGCGGCGCACTTTGCGATCCAGCGGCATTTGAGCCGATGCGCGGGGGCGTCAGGCAAGTTTGCCGTGCTCGCCATCGATCACCGGGCCAATCTTGCAGAGGATATGGCGAAGGCGCGGGGCCGACCGACAAGCAAGCAAGACATGTTGGCGTTCAAGCGAGCGGCGATCCACGGACTTGCCGGTTCATACGATGCCGTACTGGCCGATCCGGAGTACGGCTTCCCCGCACTGGCGGACCCTGCACTAACGAACAATCCCGGCAACCCCGAACGCGAATCCGGCCTCCTTGCCCCCCTGGAGGTCACCGACTACAGCGCGCACCCAAGCCGGCGGGAAACGGTATTCATCGAAAACTGGGGTGTAGAAGGCATCGTCCGTTCCGGGGGCAATGGCGCAAAATTGCTGCTCTTTTTTCACCCGGAGTCCGCGCGCGCCGCCGCGCAAACGGAAGGGGTCGACCGGATCGGAGCGCAGTGCCGCGCCTGGGGCCTGCCCTTCTTTCTGGAACCGGTGGTCTGCCCGCTCGATCCCGACCAACCGCTTTCGAACGAGGAACGCACGCAGGTCACGGTGGAAACCGCGCGGCATTTCTCGCAGCGCAGCGTGGATGTGCTGAAGATGCCGTTCCCGCTGAATCCCGATGCGGACCCGGACACCTGGGAACCGGCGCTGCGGGACCTTGACGAGGCATGCGCGATCCCGTGGACGCTATTGAGCGGGGGCGTATCGTTCGAATTGTTCTCCAAACAGGCGGAGGCAGCGTGCCGGGCGGGCGCCAGCGGAGTCATCGCGGGACGGGCCGTCTGGGGCGAGGGGGTGGCATTGGAAGGTGATGCCCTGAATGCTTTTATGAAGACCACCGCTCGCCAACGTATGGAAACCCTCGCTGCGCTGTGCAACCGGTACGGGACCCCGTGGCATGGTCGGTCGCAACGCCCCGAACTGCCTGCAACATGGTATGCTTCCGGTAGATAAGCAACGAAAAACGGACAGTACAATGGAAACCCGACGCGCACGCGAGCATGTTTCGACAGGTAAAGGGTCCCTCGACGAGGGTTATCCGGCACGCTCAGGCGCGTTGCATCGGAGCAAGCGATTGGCAAAACATCGGCCTTGCGCTCATTTTTCATACTTCATTCTGCAAATCAATCGATAATCGGATGGCGACGCAAAATCCCTTCACTATCGTCCGGCACGGCGCCGGGCGCTTGCTGCACATTGCCGGGGATCCACCGGACGGATTCGAAGACAATACCGCCGCAGGCGGATTCCAGGGCGAACAAGCCGCAGGCGGACTGCACTGCCCCCTCAATGCGCACAATGCCGGGGCCCTTCGGAAAGCACTCCCATGGACGGCGCCGGAAATCGTGGGCCTGCGCAAATCCTTCGGGTTCGGAGACCGGCTGGGTATCGCCACGCCTGGGCACCTCGATGCGCTCGAAAACCTGCCGGAAAGCGGCTTCTTTCCTGTTCTCGCGCAGCAATCCATGCGTGAAATGGCGCGGGCCCGGCGCAGCCCCCAACAGGTGATGGACGATGTCGCCTGGGCCGTGCTCGAAACCGGATACCGGGGCGGGTTCGGCTGCGACGCGGACCATGTCAAGACCGAGGAGGAAATCGACCGGTGCATCGACGCAGGCTTTATCGGCTTCACGCTCGACCCGGGGCAATATGTGTACGCCACGGCCGATACGGAGGACGCCGTCGTACTCCAAAAACACCTTGCCGAACTGCCCTGGGATATCCTGCAAAGCAACCCGAAGGATCATCGCCGGCGCTATGTAACCGGACAAACGTCGGGGGATGCATTCTCTGAAGAGGCCTACCTGCGGGCCACCGTCAAGTACGGTTCGGCTCTTGCGCAAACGGCCCGGCTCCATGCGCACCTGCGCAGCCGATTCGGCATAGCCTCCTTCGATCTCGAGATCTCGGTCGATGAAACGGATACGCCTACAACCCCCGAACAACACCGCTTCATTGCGCTGGAACTGCACCGCCTCGGAATCGACTTCATCGGCCTTGCCCCCCGATTTGTCGGAGATTTTTACAAGGGCGTGGACTATGTGGGCGATGTGGATGCTTTCGACAAGGACTACGCCACGCATGCCGCTATTGCCGAAGAACTCGGCCCCTACAAGCTGAGTGTGCATTCCGGCAGCGACAAACTGGCCATCTACCCAGCCATCCAGCAACGCACGCCGGACTACGTACACGTCAAAACATCCGGCACCAGTTGGCTGGAGGCATTGCGTGTCATCGCGAAGTATGCGCCCGGCCTGTTCCGCCGCATTCTGGATCTGGCCGTGGACGGCTACGCAACGAACCGCCAGAGTTACCATCTGGACGGGCGCATCGAACGGATCCCGGACGTGGACGAAGGCGCTCTGCCCACCCTGCTCGACGACCGTCACTCCCGGCAGGTCGTTCATGTGGCGTTCGGCGCGGTGCTCGAAAAATACTACGACGAGATATATGCCGCGCTCGCCGAACACGACGACGCACACCGGGAAGGCGTCCGGCGACATTTCGAAAAGCATCTGGCGCCTTTCCGGGCATAATGCCCGCCCCTCTGACACGCCGGCGCACATCCGCACGGCCGGCGCCATGGATATATGCGGGCCTGCCGGATTTTTCCCATCGTCCGGAGCGGGACACGCCAATCCCATGACCAAGTCAGTATATATCTGATATCAGATCGTATTGTAACTGATCTCAGATCGTATCATAACTGATATCAGGTCAGATTGTAACTGATTTGAACCGAGCCGCCTGCGTAAGCAGCACGGTGAGACTGCGAGGGCCGTGCGCCCCGATAACCAGGGTTTGTTCGATGTCGGCGGTTTTGGACGGGCCGGCCACAAACACCCCGTAGCCTTCCCGGGCCACATCGAGGCGATCGTATGCTGCGTGCATGTCCGACACGATGGCGCTCCGGTCCAGCACAAGCACCAGATGCTGCGTCAGAAACGGGGCAGCCCGCGGCCCCATCCCGGATTCGCCCAGCCATACGGCCCCGTTCTCCGCAACGCCGAGTTCGCCCGGGCACACCAGCACATCGAGTTGGGCCATGGTGTGCGCATCGGTGCGGGCATCCATCCGGTCGAAGGACCACGCCGCACTCGTCGTCGCGATAGAGGCGCCCTCCGGAAAGCGCTCCCGCACAGCAGTTTCTACACTCCCCGTTTCCACGATCTGTACTGCCGCGGCAGCAACCTTCGCCGACACCATGAACCGGGAAACCGGATCGCCGGTACAGGCATCCCGGACGCCGGCGATGGCCGGAAGGGGCACAGCAGGCAATCTCGCGCGACGCACCGCTTCAAGGATGGCTTCGCGGGCATGGGATCCGTTTTGCGTTCCGTTCCCTGCGCCGCCCCCGGTATTATGACGGTTCTCTTGCTTCATTCCTTCTCCCGCTCAGCGGCATACCATTCGCCAAACGACCGGGCGGGACGTTCCGGAAGCTCCCGCGCCCGTCCCCAGGCATTCCAGCGCCCGTAAAGAAGGCGGCGCGGCGCATACCTCAGCAGGCTCCGGGCCAACCGACCTGCCAGCCGATACCGGGCCGGCCGACGGGTAATCCATCCGACCATTTGCATCCCCAGGCGCTTTTTCCCGGAAATATGACCCTCGCGCACGGCAACCTGCCGCCACCGGTATAGCTGGGCATGGATATCGATCTTGACCGGGCATACGTCGCTGCACGAGCCGCACAGGGACGAGGCAAACGGCAGCGCAGCGTATTTTTCCATATCCCTGCCGGGCGCCAGAATCGCCCCGATCGGACCGGATGGCGTGGCGCCGTAGCTATGGCCCCCGCTGCGCCGGTACACGGGACACGTATTCAGACACGCTCCGCACCGTATGCACTTGAGCGAAGCGCGAAAATCCTCCCGACTCAGGTGGCGTGTGCGCCCGTTATCCACGAGCACGATGTGGAGTTCTCGGCCTGGCGCCGGACGGTGAAAATGCGACGTGTAGATGGACAGGGGCTGACCTGTTGCGCTGCGAGCCAGCAGACGCAAAAAAACGCCGAGATGCTCCGGTTTCGGAATGAGTTTCTCGATGCCCATGCAAGCAATGTGCACCGGCGCCAGATGCACCCCCAGGTCCGCATTTCCCTCGTTGGTCACCACCACCAGCCCGCCGGTAGCGGCCACGGCGAAATTGACGCCCGTGATCGCGGCGTCGGCGGCCAGAAAGCGGGCGCGCAGATCCTGGCGCATGGCTCCGGCCAGAAACTGCGGATCGGACGATCCCGCAGGCGTACCCAATTTCTCGTGGAACAGTACGGAAATTTCCTCTCTCCGGATATGTATCGCCGGCGCCACGAGATGACTGGGAGGCTCTCCCCTGAGTTGCACGATGCGTTCGCCCAGATCCGTATCCACGACATCGAAGCCGCGCGCTTCGAGATACGGGTTCAGACCGCATTCCTCCGTCAGCATGGACTTGCTCTTGACCACGCGGCGGACACCCCGCACTTTCAGCAAATCGTACACGATACGGTTGTGCGCCTCCGCGTCCACAGCCCAGTGGACCTGCACTCCGTTCGCCGTGGCGCTCTCTTCGAATTCGATCAGGTATTCGTCCAGCTTCGACAGCGTATGTTCCTTGATCTGCGAGGCCAGGTCGCGCAGCCGCTCCCACCCTTCCACGCTCCCGGAAACCGCATCGCGCTTTTCGCGGATGCGCCAGAGCACGGAATCGTGCCAGGTGGTCTGCTCGCCCTTGGCAATGAAGCGCGCAGCCCGGTCGGAATGATCGACGGGCACGGCGTTCTGTGCAGCGTCATGCATGGTGGGATACTCCGATTAAGCCCGCAAAACTCAGAGGCTGAGAAAGGTAGGCTGGCAAGGAATGACGAAGCAGTGTGGCAGGCCCCACACAATGAGGAATGATGCAGCCAGCGTGCCTCTCGCAGCCTTCCGAAGGGCGCGTCACGTCCGCACTGTCGCAAATCCGCAGTGCTTTCCCTGATTTCGACGGTGGAATCATAATGTCCTGTACTTGCGAACGTGACGCGCTGAGCGAAGTGGTTTTGATGGGGGTATTCCACAAGACGCCTCCGCACTTCCGTTCAGAATCTCGGCCACATGCAGCACCCGAAGCGGCATGTCCCGGCGACGAATGAGCCCGTCGAGATGCATCAGACAGGACATATCGGTCCCTGTGACGACCTCCACGCCATGCTGCAAGTGGTCGTCGAGACGATCGGCGCCCATCCGGACCGAAACCGCTTCTTCCTGTACCGCGAATATCCCTCCGAATCCGCAACATTCGTCCGGGCGACTTAAGCCAACCAGTTCCAGCCCGTCTATCATGCCCAGAAGATGCGCCACATGATCGAACGGCGGCTCGCGGCGCTCCGACGAACTTGCCAGACGCAACCCCCGGAGCCCATGGCAGGAGGCATGCAGACCCACCTTGCAAGAAAAAGACGCATCCAGGCGGTCCACCTGCAACACGTCCACAAGGAACTGGCACAATTCGTAATACCGGACGGTTGCCGTCTGTTCGACATGCTCCCGGAGATGCAACACACAACTTCCCGAAGGTCCCACCGCATAGTCGAATTCCCGGAAGCAGGCCGCCGTATGCCGGTGCGTCGCCTCGGCGTCCTCCGCACACCCGGCATTCGCCATCGGCTGACCGCAGCACGTCTGCTCGCGGGGATACGCCACCTCGCATCCGAGACGCTCCAGCAGTTCGAGCGTCGCCACAGCCACCTGCGGATAGAACTGGTCGATATAACAGGGCACAAACAGGCCGACCTTCATCGCAGGAATGCCTCCGGAAACCAGAAGTGGTCCGAAAAAACCGGACAGTTTTTCAGGCGTTTTTACGTGTAGCGCTGCGTCGGGTTACGTCGCCCTAAGCAGCGGTTTTCGTTTGTAGAATACGCCGTCGGGCGTTCGGTTGTCAAGCCCCTGGTGGGGGCGCTCTTCGTTGAAGTAGCACAGGTAATCGGCGATTCCCTTTCCTAGTCTCGACCACCGTCTCGTACGCATGCCGGTAGACTTCTTCCTGCTTGAGGCTGCGCCAGAGGCGCTCCACGTACACATTGTCCAGCCAGCGGCCCTTGCCGTCCATGGAGATACGCACCCCGTGCGCCTTGAGCGCTCCGGTGAACGCCTCCTCGGCGCTCTCCACAAGCTGTTTCTTTTAGGACTGTATCCGGTTCGGGTGCACCTCGAAACGTTCTGCGAGTTCGGCCAGTGTGCTATCGCCTCGCGCGGCGGCAAGGGCTACCTCCGCCTCGAACGAAGGACTGTGGGTTCTGCGTGTGCGTCTTGACATGGGTCTCCTCTGGTCGATTGGGTCGGAACAAGGTCGCAACAGTACACCTTACATTCCGCCGAAATCTGTCCAATCAAACCGAACCGGCTCTCCCCTTCTCAGCCTCTGAGCTTTGCAGATTTAATCAGAGTTTCCTGTATATATATATTTGAATTTTTTTTGAAAAAACAAAAATATTTCGTATGTATACCGAGGGCATGTATGTAAACTATACAGGCGTTTGTGCAAGCTACATAGGCATCTTTCTTCATATTTCTAAATGGGATCCCCCATGATTTACCCGGAAAAATATCGTGCAAGAAGTATCCCTGGCTATTTTCACTCTTCTTATTACCCGCTCATCGCCCGCCTTGCAGGAGGCATCGTCCCGGTGCTGCTTCTGCTTGTCGGTGGAATGGTTACGCATGACGCGCGGGGGCAGAGTCAGGGAGTGGCGGCTGTGCCCCTCGGAGACAGTTTCGTCTTCTTTGTGGACAGCATAAACCCCGAAATTCTCAAGGTCAATGGAATCGAGGTGGTTAACGATCCGGAAGACAGCGACAACAGGGTGGCGAAGCTTCCACATGGGCAATTTGAATATCGGAGGTTTTTCTTCGCAGATGGGGACAGTGATGGCGCCCCCCGCGACATGACGGCCAATCGGAATCGCGGGGATGTCCTCCACTTTCGCATCCTGGTGGATACGAACAACCCGACCACCGACGGCCAAAGCACCGACATAGTAGTCAGGAACCGCCTTGCGATCCAGTTCGAGGATTATGGGCCGGAAGAGGGAAACACGCCAGCTCACAATAATCCCTTCCGCCTGCGCTGGGCCATACCGGACAGCATGCGCGACGGGAAATGGCACGACGTGACGCTAACGCTCCCGCCCGCGACCTGGGACAATCTCGAAGCCGCCAAGGATACCGGCGGCCAATTCGAAGGGGAACCGGAGGAAAACTGGATATACGCCGGCTCGTGGGCGGGATTCGCGATTTCGCTTGATCTGCTGGGGCCAGCTTCGCAGCAAAGGCTTGTTAATGGTAATGATCTGTGGACAGAATTCGAATGGGACAATGTAGAGTCTGTGGGCATCCAATGGGACTGGAACGAGGCTGGAGCCGAAGGCGCTCCGATTTACCTGGACGACGTGTATATCGGCCCGGCCGACTTGGACCTTACGGGCCTCCTTCCGCCTGAGGAGGCGGCTCCGGCCGTGTCCGGCGTGAACTTCAGCGTCGACGGCAACCGGCATGTCATTTCCTGGACCCACAATGCCGCTGCAACCGATATCGCGCAATACAAGGTATACTCCAGCCACAACCCGATTACGGATGTAACGGCGCAGGGTGTAGCACTGATCTCGACGATAACAGGGGACCTCACCGCAAATGGCGGAGTGCACACGGTGCGGGCGCAGGGCGACCTGCCCCATGCCTCTGTCGGCAACGCCATCTACTATGCGGTAACGACCGCGGACGCCTCAGGACTGGAGAACAAGGACATATCGAACAGTTCCGCTATGCTCGCTGCTACTTCGTATTCGCCGGTGGTGGTGCAATTGACCGAAGGTCAGGCCGCGACCATCAAGGCCAACATTGCGGCAGAGAACGTAGTGGGCTCAGGCTTTCCTTCCGGGACCGTGCCGTTCACGGTCAACCAGGCGCATTCGGTACGCACCGTGGGGGGCGACTCTCCCGCCGACAGCGACATCTCCGGATCTTTCCTGGTGGGGTACTCGGACGCCAATGAAATCTTTATCTATGCCGAGGTCACCGACGATCAGGTGGAAATCTCCCCGGCCGACAGGAATCAGGGGGACACCTGGCAGGACGACACCATAGAACTCAACTGGGGCAACTACGATGTGCGGGAGGCCGGGGGGTCGATCATGGTCAGTAGTCCGCACAACGACGGCAATAAAGATAGCGACGACAGGAAACGCGGCGATTACCCCGATTACCAGGTGCGCATATCCGCACACGGCACCGCGGCGTCGGCAGTCGTCAGAAGTATCTCCGACCTGCCCGGCGGCAGTGGGGCCAAACTGAATTCAGGAAGCGGGGTATACGCGCCCATGGACGGCGGTTACAAGATACTGATAGTTTTGCCTGTGGCCGAGTTCAAAGACCCGATCGACCGGGAGAATGCCTTTCCCGGCGCCAACGAGATCCGCTATTCCCCCATGACGCTCACCATAAACGACCGGGACGGGGGCAATCGCGGTCACCAAATCACCTGGAGCCTCCGTGCCCTGGAGGCAGGGGACAGCGCCTGGAAAAACCCGGGCGAGTGGCAAACCGTAGCGATGGTCGGGCGCAACTACGTAGCGGATGCGCCCCAAGCGGAGCCGGAAGGCATACCCCCGGCGCAAACGAAGATTCTTCGCGTGGACGGCGGACCGCTCACGGTGGACCTCGATGCGGCCTTTGCGAAAAACGATGCGGACTGGACCGTGCATCACTATGTGGTAGACGGCGGAGCCACGGTGAATACCCCCGACTCCTTGTTTGTGGTGCCATCGCTGGGCTGGGTACAACTCGAGGCGGGTATGCTGACCATTAACCCGACAGGACCCGGCGTCTTCAAGATCGCCGTGCAACCCGGGACCGATACCCCTCTGCCCCTCAAAGTGGAAATCATGTCGGACGATGCGCCCATGGTGCAGGGTGTATCTTCCGGGGCGCACTACAACGCGCAATCGAACGGCTACGTAGAGACCCTGAACCTGGCGCTGGGCAGAGAAACGTCGAAAAAACTGGAACTGGTCGGCAAATTCCACGACCCCAACGACATTACCCTGTCGTATAATCACAGCGACGAGCATGTCGACCTCCGGCCTGTAGTCACCAATCCGGATGTGGTGACCGCGACGTTGTCCGGTTCCATACTTACCATCGCCCTTACGGATCAGGCAAGAGGCGGCGATGCGTCGGATATATGGATTTATGCAGTGGATAGCGACAACGAATACGCCCGATTGCGCATTGGCGTAAACGTATCCAGTGCAACCGGACCCTATGTGGCCAACGCGCTCGATGACGTAGTCATACGTGAGGACGCCACAACCGACGCGAAAGTGTACCTGTTTGGCGCCTTTGGAGACGGCGATGGCGAGGCCCTGACATACGAGGTCATCGTGCACGACGACTCGAAGGTGGAAATAGGCGAAAATCCCAAAGTAATTATTACGTCGTACATGCGAACGGAGATCGACCTGAGGAACGTCGGGCCCAATTCCACAGGCGAAATCACGATCCGTCCGCTCAAAACAGGGAGCGTTACCTTTACGGTGAAAGCCTCGGCCGGGGGTGAATCCGTGGAGGATGTCTTCAGATTGACGATCGTATCCAGGAATGCGCCGAAGATCAAGACGCAGATTCCTGACCAGGTAATAGACGCCGATGGCGGGCCTGTCAGAATAGACCTGACGGATGTGGATCCCACAACGGAGGGCGAGCAGCCCGCGTTCGAAGATCCCGACGGGGGCGCATTGACGTATGCGGCGACCTCGAAAAACGCCAGCGTTGTACGAGCCGGTGCGAGGGGTTTCGCATTAACGCTTACGCCGATTTGGGGCTCCGGCGGGCACACGTACGTTACGGTATCGGCCACGGACGCCAAAGGCGAAACCTTCTCGCAGACCTTCAAAGTGACCGTCAAGGAGGCCACAAAGCCGATCATCAATCCGGGTGCGAAGTCCATCCTTGCCGCCGGCATCGTGCTGAGTACGAGCGAAGAGGCGAAGATCTGGAATCTGATGAATCTCGGGGACGCGGATAAGAAAGAGGATTATGTGCCTCTATTCATCGATCCGAATGCCAGATCAAGCGATCAGCTTCCGGGTGGGTTGTTTTTGGAAATGCCGCTAGATAGGGTGGAAGCCGATCATCGCTACGATAATCTGAGCACGGATAACGACGTGTACACGTCTGCCATGCGTATCACGTTGGATCCGTCCAAGGCTACGCTGACGGTCATTCCTATCGCTGCTAACTCGGCGAAAGTGACGATAATAGCAACAGACCGTGAACTTACCGGGATTCCGGCTACGGTGATGATCACGGTGGTGTCTTGTGATGGCGTGGATATGAGTGCTCCATGCGAGGGCGTTATAACTGGCATCGAAGGCGAGGAACTGCCGAAGGAAGTTGAGCTTTCGCAGAACTATCCGAACCCGTTCAATCCTCAAACGACCATCGACTACGCTTTGCCGCAGGCGAGCGACGTGAGCCTGATCGTGTACGACATGCTCGGTCGTGAAGTGGATGTGTTGCTTGACGGTCCGCAGGCCGCAGGTCGGCACACCGTGCGCTTCGGTGCGAACCACTTGCCGAACGGCGCCTACGTGTACCGCCTCGTGGCGGCAGACAAGGCCATTACGCGGATAATGGTCCTTCTCAAATAAGCGACAAGAGAAAGGGCAGGCGCCTCTCGGCTTATGCCTGGGAAAAGGCCCCCGTTGTCTTGCGACGACGGGGGCCTTGCGTATTCGATGGGGCGGTGAAGGAAAGGCGACGGCATGCTTACCGCCGAAGGCAGTGCGTAAGCCCCGTTGCCGGAAAGGGTAGCGGTGCTTTTGATGTACAATAATGCCAACCGGTCAATCGGTTTTGCTGAAGTCGGGCGGGCCGTAAGCGCCTATGCCGAAGAAGGCGAAATCATAGCGCGCAGGATCCTGAACACACAGGCGTCGGCAATTGTCCGTCAACTCGATACAGGCTTTCCAGTCGTTGCTCTTACGGGTGAGCATACCCAGGCGACGCGCCTCCCGCCCCGAATGCACATCCAGCGGGAGCATGAGTTGCTTTGGCGTAATGCGTTGCCACAGGTTCATGTCCACGGGTCCTGGCCGAACCATCCATCGCAGATACATGTTCAGCCGTTTGCAGGCGCTTCCCGTCGCAGGACGTGCAAGGTGTTTCCCCAGACGCACAGGGGTATCCGGATGCGCGGACAGGACCGCTTCGCTGAATCCCTGTATGGCAGGGCCGACATGGGAGGCGGAGACCGGCAAATGCCGTGCAAAGAGCTCCTCCATCGTTTCGTACCGGTGCAGCAGGATGCCTACGTTGTGCGTGAACCAGAAAAGATCCTCCGGCTGAAATGTCCGGTGCTTGAACCCGTGCAGCCGGTCGGCATCTCGTTCCCCATCGAACCCGCGGACGAATGCATAGGGGCGAAAACGCATGCGCTCGCAGAGATCGTTCATTTTCGCCAGCACGGTTTCCCTGCGGCCCCAGGCCAGCAAAGCGGCATACAGACCGATGACTTCCCGGTCACGCGGATCGTCGAATCCGTGAGGGATAGAAACAGGGTCCCTGTCAATAAAGGCTGGCCGTTCGAAATGGCGAACGAGCCGCTCAAGGTAATGATGGGTAGTGCCGGAGGTAATGATGGGTAGTGCCGGGGGTCATGCGGAACAGGACAGTTCCGGATATCAAGTTGCTTCAGCATGTTGCGAAACGTGCCCACCGCCAGTTCACCTCGCTTGATCGTCGTGCGATGGTTGCCAACGTACAGGATGCTATGGCTCCCCTTCCGGGCCGCGAGCCATAGCGATACCCTTTACCACGTCGTTTGGCATAGCGTCTGGCTCTCTTTAGAAATTCAGTGTCCGTCAAATTCGCACCTTTATGTACGATTGTCAATAGAAGTGCCTTAAAAATGGTGGATCAATGCTCAGAATCATTCAGAAGCCCGATCCCCATACATATAGATTCATGGTCCGGCCAAATATAACCCCGATTTTTTCAAAGGGCGTGTCCTGCGGCTTGCACGTTCGCCGGCTGAATTTATCTTGACATCCCTCCAAACACACAAGGTCCCCGCTGCCTTGCGGCAACGGGGACCTTGTTGAGCATAAGCCGAGAGGTGATAATTCTCTCTTGTCGCTTATTTGACAAGAACCATTGTGCGCGTAATGGTCTTGTCGCCAGCCACGAGGCGGTACACGTAGGCGCCGTTCGGCAAGTGGTTCGCACCGAAGCGCACCGTGTGCCGACCTGCGACCTGCGGACCGTCAAGCAACACATCCACTTCACGACCGAGCATGTCGTACACGATCAGGCTCACGTCGCTCGCCTGCGGCAAAGCGTAGTCGATGGTCGTCTGAGGATTGAACGGGTTCGGATAGTTCTGCGAAAGCTCGACTTCCTTCGGCAGTTCCTCGCCTTCGATGCCAACGCCCGAAACGACAGTCACCATCACTGTAACCGACTTTACGTTAAGTTCACGATCTGTTGCCGATATCATCACTTTCGCCCAGTTAGGCGCGATAGGAATAATCGTCAGCGTAGCCTCGGACGGATCCAACGTGATACGCATGGCAGACGTGTACACGTCGTTATCCGTGCTCAGATTATCGTAGCGATGATCGGCTTCCACGCTATCTAGCCGCATTTCCAAAGACAACCCACCCGGAAGCTGATCGTTGGAACTCGCATTCGGATCGATGAAGAGCGCCCCGAGGGATTCCTCCGGATCCAGCGGATTCCGCAAGTCCTCCAGATCCCAAACCGATGCACCGTCGCCCGTATTCAGCGTAATACCAGCGGCAAGGAGCGGTTGCAATTTAGGATTGACGATCGGCACCGTGGCGCTCTTGACCGTTACGGTAAAGTCCTGCGAAGCGGTTTCCTTTTCAGGACGGTTATTTTCGGCCGTAACCGTAACGGTAGTGGATTTATCGCCCTTCCGCCACATCGGCGTAATCGTTATAACGGAGCCTTCAACACTTACCGTGACGATGTCCTCCTCCTCGTCATCCTCCGCCTTAATAACCGCCGAATATGTCAGCGAGTCGCCGTCCAAAGCTTGAAACGCAGCCGGTGCGCCGTCTTTGTCGCCGTTCAAATCCTCTAGATCAATCATTATGGCGGCATCGCTTCCTGAGCCCACTTCCTGAGGAGAATCCACTTCCTGAGGAGGAATCGCATTGTCTACGGTCGGCGTACTTGCGGTTATGATAGTCAAGACGAAGGTATCCGTAACAGACTTGCTGTCAGGGAACGGGTCCGTATACGTGGTGTCATTCGGGGTGACTGAGGTGTCTATGCGCTGACACCTGGCCCCATCCGTATCATGGCTGACGGAAGCATCAACATCGTCAGCGACGATATTGACCGTCTCATCGGTACCTGCATCCCGGCAAAACACACCCTTATCCGTGGCTTCCACCGTGAACGTGACAATGCCCGCCTTACGCGGGAAGATGGATACGGAGGCAGATGAGCCCTCTGTCACCTCCGCGAGCATGTACGTTGCCACCAAGGTGAAAGTGCTGTCGCTCGTCGATACTTTCTGCGCATCCGCATTGCTGGTGACTTTGTAACTCAATGTCGTTGCATCGCCAGTGCTCGCATCCCTGGTAGCAGAAGCCACATCAGGATCCATAAATCCGTTACTCAGGGAGTACGTTGTTTGATCGCTGTCCTCGCGTAGGAACTCTTCCGCAAGCTCAGTATCAACATACGGATTGGTGGCTGTGCCTACCTCCACTTGGATCCGCTTTCTGGCGTATTCGCCGTCTTTGTCGTGCGCAAACACCCAAACATCGGTTACGTCGCCCATCATTGCCTTTTCGGTAAGCGTAATCGTCAGTTCATCGCCACTTATAACTGCGGTTACGATCTTTTCACCATCAGACCCGTCAGCCTTTCCTCTACCAACAGTATCCGCCTTTGCGCTATACTGAAGGAAAATATCATTCGGGTCGCTGAACCATGAACTCACGCTCTCGTAGGTTTTGGACTTGTCATCCCTAGGGATCAGCCCAATATCTATCATATCGCTCTGCACGTCCGCATTGGTCGTGATCCCCGCAAGCCTGGGCGCATCGGACGACATGACTTCGAACAGCACGGGCGTGCCCGGATTGTCATTAGGAGTATCATCTGCATCCGTAAGATCAGCATCAGCACTCGGAGACAAGACGATCTTGAAAGCGCCCGGGCTAATCGGAGCAACGTGCAAACTGTCGTTCAAATCGTCGTCCGCGTAAGCGGTAACCAAGGCCATTCCTCCGATGAGAAACGTGTTCGTCACCGTCCCACCTATTCCAGTGGGATTATTGACGGCATCTGCCGTTCCGATCTGATAGTGATGCACCTGGAGTTCGGTGCTATGCTCAATTGTTACATGACCGTCTCCCACGCGGAGGATCTTGGACTGCGCCATTGCGGACCCCACACCCAGGAAGCCCGCAAGCAACAGGCAAACCGCAAAGCGGCCGGTGAAAGCGATACCGCTTACGGAAGACCGCAAGCCGTTCCGCGCCCGCGCTTCGGCGCGAGTGCGGTTGATCGCATTGAATTTCTGAAGCAAGAACGTCATGACTTATGCTCAATGTTTGTTAAAATGACGTGCCACCCTCACAGAGAGTGATCATTGGGGTATGGGTGGGTGTGTCCAGGCAGGCGTACACGCTCAGTATGTATCCATAAGGACACATACCGGCAATGTACGGTGTCGCACTCATACTTGTCAAGTATAGGCAATGCTTTTTCCAGTGTCAAGTGGAAAGTTCGTCGTCTGAACAAACAGAGTCAACCCCTGTTCCATATTTTTTTCAACCGGAGGCCATAGGCAGGGTTCCGACTCTCCCCACTCCTTTATTTCGCCAGAACCATCGTCTGCGTATGCCTTTTCCCGGCCGTTTCGAGCCGGTATACATACGTTCCGCTGGAGAGTTCCCCCGCTCTGAAACGTACCCGGTGACGGCCTGCAGCACGTATACCGTCCACGAGGCGGGCTACTTCCCTCCCCAGCAGATCATATACGACCAGGCGCACCGTTCCCGTTCGAGCCAACGTATACTCGATAGTCGTCTCCGGGTTGAACGGATTCGGGTAATTCCTTGAAAGTTTCACAGAAACAGGCAACTCCTCACGCTCTGCAGCCGTGTAGACCGCCCCGTACGGCAGGGGCGGAAGCGAAGGGGGTTCAAAGCCGGGATCCGCACTCGTTATATATATAACGGTCTCGTAAGGGGGCGCCGTGACCTCGAACGCCCCCGCATAGGCCGCCGAAGTATCCGCAAAAATGTCGTAATACGGGATGGGCCCGGTATTCGACATCGCGACATGCGCGCTCGGATCTATCGTCACGGTGCGGGAAACGGACGAAAAATTGACAAGAACCACCGCGTTTTCGTCCAAATAGGGGCGTACGTAGCCATACACGCCCCGGGTCGTCAGCGTATGGAGCTGCTGGGAACCGAAAGCCGGGAACCGGGCGCGGGCATGCGCCAGGCGCTGGTAATGGCGGGCGAAGTCGCCGTTGCGGGGGGTATTCCAGTTCACCGGCGCGCGGCGCGGGTCCGCCCCCGCATGGAAAGCCACCTCCTGCCCCTGGTATACCATCGGCACGCCCGTGGTCGTAAGCAGGAATCCCGCGAGCGGGAACAGGCGGTCGGGGCTGGAAGCATGCAGCGAGGCGATGCGCGGCTCGTCGTGATTCTCCAGAAAACGGAAATAGCGGGCGTTCGGGCCGGGATAAAAATCGTTGTTGCGCGCATGGCTGTCGTACGTGGCAAGGCGTCCGTATGCGCCGCGCACGACATTATGGTAAAACGGCCAGTCGTAGCCCGCGTCGATGCCCCCCTCGAAACGGGCGCCGTGCAGGGCGTCGGCGTAGTAGACCTCCGTGCCGCTGCCCGTCCCCACGATCTCGCCAAGCAGCCAGGCGTCCGGCTTCAGGCGTTTCATGAGCGTGCGGATGGGTCGCCCGAAGCGATCCGGCCCGTAGCGCCGCCACGGCCCCCAGTACACGTCCAGCCGCCAGCCGTCGATGTCGAATTCGTTGACCCAGAACGCCAGCACGTCGAGCATTTCGGCTTGCAGGTCGTCGTTGTTCCAGTCCAGGTTCGCCAAATCCCCGAATCCCTGGTATTTGTAATAATCGGCGCCGGCCTGCCGGACTTCGGGAAGGTTCGCGCCCCGGTTGTCGAGTCCGAGGCTGTGGGGGCTGGGCTCCGTCTGCAAATAACTCCCGAACGGACCGCCGTTGCGCAGGCTGGCGACCCACGGGTGCGCCGGGGATACATGGCTGGGCGTAATATCGAGGATGATCCGTATGCCGAGCTCGTGCGCCCGCGCTACGAGGGCCTTGAAATCCGCGTTCGTGCCCAGGCGGGGATCGACCGTGTAAAAGTCGATAATGTTGTAGCCCCCGGAAACCTGGTTCATTACCTGATTGTGCATGATCGGCATGAACCAGATGGCGTTGAAGCCCATCTGCGCGATGTAATCCAGTTCGCCGGTTATTTCGCGCAGGCGGCGGCCCGGATTCGCGGGCGTGCCGAAGGCTTCCGGCCCGAAACTGAAGGGGAATATCTCGTAGACCACCGCGTTGTGGACCCAGGAGGCGGTTTCCTCGTAGCGCATTTCGCGCGCCGCGCCGTCCTCCTCTATTATAATGGCCACGCGGCGGCGCTCCGTTTCGCCGTCGGAGCGGGTGATGTGCAGATTCACGTACACTTCTCCGGGACCGGCGGCCAGGCCGCTTATGTCGGACGCGCCGGAAGAAAGCAGCGTGGCCCCGGTGGTGTTGAACGGATCGTCGAAATCGACGATGACTTCAATCTGCACAGTCACGGCGCCGGAATCCGGGGGAGTCGCGGGAAGCACGGGGGTAACGGCAATGTCGAACCGGTTTCCGGAGCCGGTTACGGACACGTCGACCAGTTTGCGGTCCAGCGGGTGCAGGCGGCGGTTTATCACGATCGGATCGGAGACGAGCGGGCTCGGGACGGCGCCCCCGTCGGGCTCGAGGCGGAGCCGGAATGTATTGTCGCCCAGTTCGAGCGGCGCGGTGACGCGCGCTTCCCCGTCGGTTACGGGGACCGTACCCACCTCCTCCCCGTTGCGCAGGAGCGTGGCCTGCGTGATGTTCGGGTCTACGGCGCCGTCGAGGCCCGTGACGTGGGCGCGGAGGGAGACTTCCTCCTTGACCGTGGAAAAGGCGGGACCTACCCACTCGACCGGAGCGAGGATGCGGCCTATTTCCGCTTCGACGCTGCGGCCCGCCTGGTCGGTGGCTACGATGCGGAACTGCGCGCCGGGAGGAATGCGGCGGGCGGTCTTGACCCGGAAAACGCCCGTGTCGGCGTCGTATTGGTCCAGGCCGTCGGTATATTCGACCCCGTTGATATGGTACGCGATGGAAACGAACGGCTCGGTGGAGAACAGTCCGGCGGAAAAGGCCCCGTTGTCGATCTCCTGGGCGGGCTGGAAGATCATGGGGTCGGTGACGGTGAGCACCGAATTGTTGTTGGCCGCCGGGTTGGACCGGGGGTTCAGCGGATCGGTGAGCCAGGAACAGTCCGTGCCCGCGATATTCAGGTGTACCTGCACCTTGTACTCGTAGGTGCTGCCTGTTTCAAGGGGGATCGTGTAGAGCCAGTAGCGCTCGAACCGGACGAACGACATGGCCGAGGCGTGGTCTTCCTGGATGCAGGAAGGCGTGTTCGCCCGGTACGGAGTCCCCCACCCGTTGAATACGCCGGGAAGAAAGGCCCGCTCCGCGAAAACCTGTTCGGGGATGTAGCGGAAGGTGACGGGAAGGGTTTGGGCGGCGGCGGGATGCGGCCAGGAGCCTGCCCACAAGAAGGCAAGGAAGCAGAGGATGGGGGGATGGAGCCGGCAGCCCGCCCGGGAAAGGGGGCGGCGTGTATCCGGATTCCCGCGCACGATCCGGGGACGGGCGGCTGCGCCCTTAGGGAAGATCGTAGGCATAATTCATGAAGTCGATACCCGGCAGCACTTCGTTGGCGTACGCCAAAGGACAATGCATTAACCGTGAAAACATCGTCGAGATTCATCAGATCATGTTTGTTCCGTGCAACGTAGCAGAGGCCTTCGCGTATTTTCGTTGTCCCGATTCATCTCTACCCTGATTGCATTGGCCCACCGACTGGCACATGAGAAAATTCGCAAGTTCTCGGGCTTCGAGATTGCTCCCGGGGCACTATCTGTCTTGCCCGGCAAGGATTATACCGTGGAAGATCGAGGCATTACCGGGGATGCGCCCAAGGACTTTATACGCATGCGCCCTCCCGGAATGACCGGGCAAGCCCGCTCATGAGCAACTTGCGCCGGGAAATGATCCTGAATTGCCTGCAACAGCGTATGGAACGGTTATCCAGTGCCCTGCAAACCCGAACCGCCCCATGATCGCAATGCTGAAAAAAATATGATCCCTCGCAGGCGCCAGCAAACGCCCGAAATCCCGAGAAGAAAAAGCCTGCTTCCTGTTGAAAGATCGCGATCTGGATATAGGGCGCCTGTGGCTACACAATGGAACATGGCATTTCGAGTACTCCGACGCTTATCGACGCCGGGCCGATGTCCGCCCTGTCGTAAACTTTCCGCAGCTTGAGGAACACTACGAATCCAGGGCGCTTTGGCCGTTTTTCGTAGCGCGCATTCCCGGCATGGGACAACCCAGGGTTCAGCGATTAATCCGCGACGAGAACCTCCGGGAGGAAAACGAAATCCAACACATGCTCCTCAAGCGTTTCGGCGAACGGGCGATCGTCAACCCGTATATACTGGTTTCGCAGGATTAGGCCTGTTTCCCCGGTCCGGATAGCCTCCTCCGGCACAAAAACACCGCTCCCCTGTCACCACGCACGGTCCGGGAGCGGGTCGCTGGAGCATCACGCCGCATACCGCCAGCAAGACACACGGGGCGAGAAGAAACCGGCCTTTCCTGACGAACGAGGACATGGCGACCGGCGAACGGGCGAATCTGAGGCGCGCAGAAACATCCTGAAAATCGAAACGCGGCTGACACGGAGACCGCCTTCCGGCAACCTGACCGCACCAACCGCACTCGATTCACATCTATGAGATGTGTCCGTAGTTGCTTATCTAAGAAAAATCATGCGCCTTGTCAATACCTGATCGAAATTTTTTATACGATAAATATACATGCCGCTTGGCAGCCCGGAAGCGTCGAACCGCACCCGGTGGGTTGCGGCCTGCCGGACGCCGTCCACAAGAAGCGCTACTTCCCTGCCCAGCAGGTCGTATACGGCAAGCCGCACCTCCGCCGCCCGAGGCAGCGCATACTCGATCGTCGTTTCCGGATTGAAGGGGTTCGGGTAATTCCCTGAAAGCTCCACGGAAACAGGCAGTTCTTCATGCTCCGCAGACGTGGGATCGGAAGGGACCGGGCCGGTGCGCCCTTCGGGAAAATCGTAGGGATGCTTTATAAAGTCGATGCCCGGCAGCACTTCGTTGCCTTCGCTGAAATCGAAAAAGGTTGCGTTCTCCCAGTGCGAACCCCTCCCCCAGGGGGTGGAGCAACGGGTGGTAATCCAGCCCGGCTCCCAGTACGCCACGCCCCCGCCGCCGCCGTCGAATACCTCCTGCGTCATGTCTGTAAGGTACGCTTTCTGCCCTGCGGGCGTGGCGGGATAGCCGGATACCAGCGCATCCCTCCCCAGAATGTTGTTCGCAGGATCGGCGCCGGACAAGGTCCAGGGGTAGCCCGTCTCCACCACCAGCAGGTCTCGGGGCGCGAAAGAAGACATAAGCGCCTCGATATGGTCGGACAATTCCGCCAGCGGGACGGTGGACCATAGGCTGTAGTAGGAAATGCCCACCACGTCGTAATCTTCCAGACCCGCCCGCGCGGCTTCGGCAAACCAGCTCATGGCGTGTTCGGGCTGCGCCACATGCAGCATCACGTCGATGTGGGTTTCGCGCTCCTCGGCTGCGTCGCGCACCGCCCGGATGCCGGCCTCCAGCAATTTGCGCAACTGCGCCCAGCGGCTACGGCTGCCGTGGGGCAAGAGAAAACCGGGGTTGATTTCATTGCCGATCTGCACCATTTCGGGGAGCAGGTCTTCGTCTGCGAGATGGTCCAGCACACGGCGGGTATAGGCATAGACCGAATCCCGCATCCCGTCTACGGTCAACCCATCCCAGGCGGCAGGGGGAACCTGTTTGCCGGGATCGGCCCAGTGATCGGAATAATGAAAGTCCAGCAGCACCTGCATGCCGGCGTCTTTGGCGCGCCGAATCGTGCGCTGCGCGTCGGGGAACGCGCTGTACTCGCTGGGAGGCGTGTGCCACAAACGAACGCGCGCGAGATTGGCGCCCCGCTCGGCAAAAAGGACAAAGGGGTCCACCCTCCACCCGTTTTCGCGGTAGACCCCGCCGCATTCTTCCATTTCGTTGACGTAGGAGAGATCGGCGCCTATAAACACCGGCTCGGCGGCGGAATGCCCCGCGCGGCGGCTGTCCGCCTCGCCGCGCAAGGAATCCGGGTCGCGCCCGTTCCGGTCCTGCCAGAAAATATTGTGCCGGGCAGGTCGGTCCTGCCGGGGGCTGCCCTGTATAAATATGTCCTGCCGAAAGCGATCCTCCGCATCCGGGGACGCCAGCGCGCTCGCCGCAAACAAGGCGCACAGCGCTGGAAAAAACCGGACCTTTCTGGCAAGCGGAGACATGGCGGTCGGTGGGTTGGCAAGGTCTTTACAATGTATTATATGCAAACCATTGAATACACTGCATGGTCATTGAGGATTAACAGCGACCGACCGAGAATCCCTTTGGCGACTTTTGTCTTTACATCCCCCTTAAACCCGAAACGCGGATGACGCGGAGGCTGCCTTTCGGCAACCTGACCGCACCACCCGCGCCGGTTCACATCGGTGAGATGTGTGCGTAACTCGTTACTTATCGAATTACTTCATCAGGATCATGCGCCGCGTCAACACCTGGCCGGGCGTTTCGAGGCGGTACAGATACATGCCGCTCGCCAGCCCTGCGCCGTCGAACCGCACCTGGTAGTTCGCCGCCTGCTGCACGCCGTCCACGAGGGTGGCCACTTCGCGGCCCAGCGTGTCGTAGACCTTGAGCGTCACATGGAGCGCCTGGTCGATGGCGTACTCGAACGTGGTGACGGGGTTGAACGGATTCGGGTAGTTCGCCCCAAGCGTCACCTGCGTGGGCAGTTCGGCGCCGACCGGCTCCACGGAAGTCACGATGGCGGGATTCTCCTCGAACGGAAGAAGTCCCTCCTCCTGGTACATATCCGTTTCGAACGTGAACGAGGCGGGCCAGGATCCGTCGTCGTTCGGCACGATGTACCGGACCCGGTTCCGGCCCAGATCGCCGAAGCCGCCGCCCTGTTCGCCGCTCTCCGTCATGGCGTCCGGATTGATGTACTGGTACTTGTACTGGAGGCCGCTGTACGTGCCGAGCGCAATGCCGTTACGGGTAACGCCCCCGATCTCTACGGTGGCCTCATAGACCATGTCCCCGTCGTCGTCAAGCAGATACAGCCGGCCGTCGTTCCGCCAGGCGTCGTCGCCGGTGCGGGGCAGATCCATAGTGAATTTCCAGATTTCGTCATTGAAACTCACCACCACGGAATCCCGGGCGGGATCGAACGGATCGGCCGTTACGGGATTCAGCGCCGAGTTCATGTCCACGCTCATCGTGAGTTTCACGGAGGTGCCGGGGAAAAGGATGTTTCCGTCCGCAATGTCGTTGAAATACTGCACCCCAAGGTCCTGATCTGCGGCGCCTTCGAAAGTGAACAGTCGGTTCGCACCCGTCCGGGTAATGGGTTCCTCCCAGCCGGAAACCGGCTCCACGCCGAACTCATTCATGAAGTTCGTATCGTGGAAATTGATGAAGAACTTGTAGCTCAACTCGGCGCCGGAGACCAGCGTAAGCACGACCGAGTTTTCGAAGGTCGTCGAACCGGGCTCGCGCAGGAGTTCGCACAAGGTCGGGTCTTCGCACCCCCAGCCGTTGAAATCGCCCCGCACTTCGAGCGAATCGCCCCGGGCCACATTGTACACATTGATGTCTTCCAGCGGCTTGGTGTCCACGGCGAAGATGACGGAGCCTTCGACAAGCGCCTCCGTGATCGGATCGGTGTCGGCAAAAGAAGCCCAGTGCAGCGTCGTGTCCGCCGTCGGGATAACGAATTTCCGGTTTTCGGAGGATTCCCATCCGTCCGTTCCTACGACGAATTTGTACTCCTGCTCCATGCCTGCCGCAGAAACCGGGAAGTAGCCCACGCCCGAGTACAGATCGTAGCCCGGCATCGTGTCGTCGTCGCGCTCTTTGGCGAGTTTCACGCCCGTCATGGCGTCCCAGGTAAGCGGGCCGCCCGTATCGGGAGTGCCACGGACTTCCGCGGTCTGCGCCGCGTCGGCGCGATCGTATCCGGCGGTGACGCCGCCGTCAGTGTACGCGAACACGCGGAACCAGACCGCAATGCTGTCCGCGCCTGCCGGCTCATAGGGGCGCCACTCGTAGCCGCCTTCTTGATTACCGCCGCTCTTGTTGAAAAAGTGCAGGGCCATTTCGATATCGTCCGCGCCCGCCTCGATGATGTGGTTGTCGCCGTCTTCCCATTCCACGCCCATGTTATGGTCCGGGTTGACCAGCGTAGCCCAGAACTTGAACTCGAGGCCGTTGTCGTTCGGAAGCTGGAAGGAAACGGACCAGTAGTCGCCCCCAATGTTCATGGGCCGGAGCGTGGTGTCGTCGTTCCAGTCGATGACATTGCCGTCGGGCAACGTGTCCGCGCCCTCGACATGCCCATTCGCGTCCGTGAGCGAACCGCGAACCTGGATGTCATTCACGGCGGTAAGCGTGTCCGGCGCCGAGGCCGTATTCAGGTGCAGCGTAACGGTACGCTGCGCAAGCGCATCCTGCGCGCCGAAGCCCGCAGCGAAAGCGAGCATAAGAAAAAGCGCGGAGCCGCGTACGATCCGAGCTTTCGTTGTCGTAAAAACCTGCATAATCTTGTGTGCTGAGAGAATGAGCAAGTGAATATGATGAATGAGGAGCGCCGCGCACGGTGCCTCCCGCAAGGTACAATGTAAATACTTTACAATTTCATAACGGAATATGCAAGTTAAAATACGTACTAGGGGCGGTGGAGGGGGTCATGGGGATTGGGCGTGACGCCACATGCGGCATGATGTCGATGCGGCACGGCGTCGATACGGGTACGGCGATATACGGCCTCACCGGATTTTTTCCATGTCGAGGTGTGCAAACGAAGTATGCGCAGGGGGTATTTTTTACCTGCCGTCCAGGCGCTTCCCGACGCGGAAGCACCTCAAAAAGGACGGAACATCGCATTTTTTCATCGTACCATAACCAATAACCATCCGGCGAATTTGGACCCATGCCTGCACGAATCGACATACCGTGCGACGAAATCGCCTCCTTTTGCCGACGCAACCATATCCTGCGTCTGGCGCTCTTCGGATCGGTCTTGCGAGAAGACTTCACCCCCGAAAGCGACGTGGATGTGCTGGTGGAGTTTGCACCGGAAAAATCCATCGGTTTTTTCGGCGTCGCCCGCATGGAACGAGAATTGAGCAAACTGCTCCGCAAACAGGCGGACATACATACCTTCAGGGGAATCGAAGCAAGCCGAAATCACATTCGCAGGAAAGATATCCTGGCGTCGTACGAGGTGCAGTATGAGCAGGCGGGATACTGAAGCGAACTTGCTCGATATGTCTCTCAGGGGCGGTTCGGATTGATTGGACAGATTTTTGCAGAAATTAAGGTGTACTTTTGCGACCTTACTCCTAATACAATTAACCCGACGAGAGTCCATGTCAAGACGCACACGGATATTCTGCGCCACAGCCAATGAACGAAATTTCTGAAATGCCGCAAGTCTCCGACTCGGCCCCCGGTTCGTCAGTAAACGAAGTCGAAACGCTGACGCGCATACGCCTTGAGCGATTCACTGCCTTTAAACATCTCGATCTGAATTTGAGTTCGGGCGTCAATGTGTTCATTGGGGCCAACGGCACGGGTAAGACCCATTTGCTGAAAGTGGCGTACGCTGCCTGCGACATCGCCCAAACGAAGAAAAACCTTGCGGAAAAACTCACAAGTGTTTTTCTGCCGTCCGGACGCGCCATAGGACGTCTGGTCAAGCGCCAACAGGGAAGCGTGCGAGGCGCCATCGAAGTCTGGCGGGGGAACCAGAAACTCCGCGCTTCCTTTTCCAATCATTCGTCGAAACCCTCGTCCGCCCACATCACCGGTTATGCCGGATGGTTAGAAAAACCCATCGAGAGTGTCTTTATACCTGTTAAAGAGATGCTCTCGAATGGGCCTGGTTTCCGTTCGCTCTATGCGCAACGCGATATCCACTTCGAGGAAGTCTACGCAGATATTCTCGACCGCGCCTACCGACCGCCCTTGCGCGGAGCAATGGATAAACCGCGTAAACAAATCATGAACTCCCTGCAGAAAGCGATTGCGGGCAAAGTAATCGTCAAAAACGAGGAATTCTTCCTCAAAAACACGCGAGGCAACCTTGAGTTCACCTTGCTTGCCGAAGGTATGCGTAAACTGGGACTCCTGTGGCTTCTTCTTCAGAACGGTACGCTACTAAACGGCTCTGTCCTCTTCTGGGACGAGCCCGAGGCGAATCTGAATCCTAAAGTGGTTGGCGTGCTCGTCGATATTCTGTTGCAGTTGCAAAGGATGGGCGTTCAGATTTTCATCGCCACGCACGATTATGCGATCCTCAAGGAACTGGATATTCGCATGAAGAAGGACGATCAGGCGCGTTTCTATGCGCTTTACCGGAGCGATTCGGACGACGAGATACAGTGCGAAGTGGCCGAGGAACCGTTCCGTCTCGAACACAGCGCTATCTCCGAGGCGTTCACATCGTTGTACGACCGCTCCATCGAGCGCTCGCTGGGAGGAAATGAATGAGTGTTCTGCAAGAGGGTGAACTCGAGTTCACATTCGGCGATGCATGGGAGGCCGAAGAGTTTGACCGTAAAGGAGCCAGTTGGCCGCATCAAATGAATCCGGTGGATTTTATCGCCGAGGGGAAGAAAGATATCGTACTGGTAGAAGTCAAAGATCCGTCACACTCGAAAGCACCTGACAACGAACGACAGGAGTTTATTGAAAAAATGCGGACGAAGCCCTGGGTGCATGAGCATCTCGTACCCAAGGCGCGAACCACCTACAGCTTCCTTCACCTGATGGAGCGAGATACAAAACCCATGCGGTACGTGGTGGTCATCGGTATCGAACGCTTGTCCATCGAACCGCCGCTGCTCATGAACCTGACCGACCGCTTGACAGCGCGTCTCAGAAACGAAACAGGCGAAGCATGGAAACGCGAATATATGTCCTCCTGTATCGTCGTAGGTATCGAGGATCTGGACAAAGCCCTGCCGGGTTGCTCGGTTAAGCGGCTGCCTTAGCGTGTCTTAACAGGAGATTCCGGGAAAAGGAACCGCCCCTCCCCCTAAAACCGCATCGTCACCGTGAACCGGTTGACGGCGTTGAAGTACTCGTGCTGCTCGAAGGCGTAATCCACGCCGAAATGAATGGGGGCGAACTCGTACCGCAGTCCGCCGCCGACCGTAAAGGAACGCACGCTGTTTTCCAGCAGCAATTCGCTGTACCCGCCCCGGAACATGATCAGGTCTCCGAGCAACCCGATCTCCGCGCCCGCATTCAGGTACTGCTCGCTGTTGTTGGGGTTGAGCGCGTCGATGGATAGCGTGAGGCGGTTGCCGTCGCGCTGGAACACCTCCCCGGCCAACCCGATGCGCATGATGAGCGGCAGATCGAAGCGGTCGGTCTTGAGCAGCGCGCGGTTGCTCTCGTTGTTGCCCCGGTTGTTGGGGTCCACATCCACGCGGGCAAGCAGGTCGTCCCCTCCTATTTGCAGTTTCGTGCCGAAGTTGCTGATGGAAGCCCCCAGACGGACCCCCCGCAAGGGCGTCTCGAACTGCGTGCCGACATCGAAGGCCAGACCGCCGGAAGACGAATTCCAGATGCGCTCCTGAACCAACTTGACGGAGCCTCCGATGGAGAAGCGGTCCGTGAGCGCGCGGGCGTACGTGAGCGCAACGGCGTAGGAGGAAGCGTCGAACGTTTCGCCGGTGCCGTCCTGCATAGCCACGGTCGTCACTTCCATGTCCGGCGTGCGCATGGAGGTGATGCCCACGCCCACCACTCCGAACCGGCTGGGGATCACAACCGCAAGGAAATTGAAGTCGATGGCGGCGAGCCAGTTGGCGTATTCGCCCGTGAAACTCACGTCCTCGATCCCGGCGATCCCGGCGGGATTCCAGTAGATCGCTATGGGGTCGGAGACGGCAGCCGTGATGGCCCCGCCAAGGGCCGTGGCGCGGGCGCCCACGGGAATCCCGAGAAAGTCGGCTGCCGTGGTGCCCCGCTTGTTCACGGTGCGGGTCTGGCTGTCGAAGCCCTGCTGCGCGAACGCGGAAGATACCGGCAGAAGGCACGCCGCGAGCAACAGGAGCGCTATGTTCTTTTTCCCCTTCATATCACTTGATGATCGCGAATGTGCCGGTCCGCTCGCCGACGCCGGGCGCTTCCACATGGTACAAATACACCCCGTAGGAAGCGGACAGCCCCTCCTCGCTTTCCAGATCCCAGTCCAGCGTGCCGTCGAGCAAGGCCGTGGGAGTGAGCCCCTCGTTGCTCCCTTCGGAAAGCTGCAGGGTTCGCACGAGGCGTCCGCTCACCGTATAGATACGGACGGTCGCTTGCGGAGGCAGGTGAATAAACTTGATGACGCGGGGACCGCGGCCCGTACTGAACGGATTGAGCCCCTCGAACCGGTTGGTCGCCACATAGGGATTCGGCACGACACGGATCGCGTCCAGCATCTCGCGGGCGGCGTCGAGGTCTACCTTGGGCCCGGTGGCGGTGAATTCGAACGCGTCGGTGGCAAGAAACGGCTTCCGCGTAACAATCGTCACTACGTCGCCTTCCTGCGGGTCGCGGTTGTCCCTGAACACGAAATTGAGGCCGATACGCCAGGTAATCACGGGCTCGCCGTCGTCATCGCCCACCTTGGTCTCACGGAGGATGATAAAGTCGCTCTCGCCAATGCTCGGATCGGCGGTCCAGGAAGCCGGCTCCGTCGAAACGGACGAAACGAAATCATCCCCTGTAATATCCCAGAAGGCATATTCTACAGGCACCTCGGTACCGTCCGGAAGCAGGCGGTATACTTCCACGTTAGTGGGACGGGCGGGCAACGTAAGCCGCCGGGTCACCTGCATTTCGATAGACTGTCCTTGCCCCGGACCCACGACATTCACCCGGTAATCGAACGGATTGCGCAACCCGCGCACGAACCCGGCCGACGAATGCGGGTCCAGAGATATGGGGTAGATTTCTTCGCTGTTCCAGGCCGTTTCCACCTTGTTCAAGAGGATGAACGGCTCGGGGAAGAACGCCAGAGAAAACCCGATGGGATCGCCGTCGTCGGACAGCAGGGGAAATTCCCGGCCTGCGCGGAACGTCGTGGAGCGCCGGAGCAGCGTGTCGTTTTCCGTAATGTCCACGAGCGAGAAGTTTTTGGTCGTCAGGGTGTCGGGACTGAAGCGTCCACCGGAGACGAGCGTGTCCTCGAACACGACGCGGAACCGGCGCCCGTCGGCAATGGAGATCGGATCGACGATCTCGTAGAGAATGCGGCTGCTGGTCGTGCCCGCCACGCGCTCCACTTCGCCAAGCGTGGGGTCCACATAGCCGGCCACCGGCGCGGAGGGCGTGACTTCCACCACATTGGGGCCCGTCCTGATGGAACCGTCCGCGAGGCGCTGGATGCGGATGGGGGTTTCGGTGGGCGGGATATTATCCTGCGTGGAACCGAAGTCGTAGGCGGAGACGGCGTAGAAGTAGGTGACGCCGTTCGTAACGTCCTCGTCCACGAAAAGGTGCGCCAGCCCGTTGCTCCCCTCCCCCGGACTCACTTTGTTGTCTCCGAGGTAGAACTGGATGCCGTTGATATCCACGGGGTGGAACCCCTCGAACCCGTTGATGAGATCGAACTGCGCGATCGGCTTGCGCAGAAGCCGGTTGCCGAACCCGTCGGTAATGATCTGCGGATCGAGGAAGGCGGGATCCGTCGAACGATAGATGCGGTAGCCCTCGAAGTCGTTCGGATCACGCCCAAGGCCCGCAAAAAACTGATCGTACGACTGCTCCGAGATCGAATCCCAGTAGAGGGTCACCTTGCCGTCGCCGGGTACGGCGCGCAGCTTGGGCGTAATGGGCGCCTGGGCAAACTGGTAATCCTCATGGTATGCCTGCAGCGCATAGTCTCTGGACTGGAGCGCCTCCTCCTGCGTGTTCCCCATCACGACCGCCAGCGAGATGCGCTCGGTCTGGCCGGCCTTGAGCGGGAAGATGCCGCTGGACACGGTGATGTCGGTGTCGCCGGGATCGGGGAGTTCCGTATCGAAATTCCCCGGAAGCATGAAGCGGCGGAACAGGAAACGATCGGAAGAACTGCCGATGCCGAGGGTCCCGGCCCCGAAAATGCGCACGTTCGTGATGCCGATCTGGTCCGACTCGGAAATGTCCGTCACGTCGATGTTGCGCTCTCCGGGGAAGCCCGTGCCGGCGCCCGAAGTGGGCATCGCGTCGTTGTCCCCGGGATCGCCGTTGAACGGCACGCCGTCCAGCCCGGTGTCGTTGAGAAAACGGTTCCAGTCCTTGTCGTTGTCTATCCCGTCGGCGCGGCTCTCGTCGGTCATTTCGTCGATTTCCTCGTCGATGCCCTCGTCCGTGGCGCCGTCGCCGTCGTTGTCGAGGCCGTCCGCATAGGCCTTGCCGATATCTTCCGGACCCACGTCGTACAACACGATATCCGTGCCGGGCACGCGGTACCGCCGGTAGCTATCGGATGCGGCGGCATCCACCATCTCCTGAGTAACCGTGGGCGATTCGGGTTCGGCGAGATAGTTGCCCTCTTCGAGATACGTATCGTTGTTGTCGATCCCGTCCTTGAACGCACGGCCCACATCGTCCTCTTCCACGCCCACAAGATGCACCGTCACGTCCCGGTCCGTGGCAAGCGCGGGCGGCCACCTGCGCCAGTGATCGGTCGAGGCGAGCGCCGCCATCTCTTCGGTGACGACCGGGCTGCCCGCTTCCCCGTCCCCGTCGTTGTCGATATAATCCGCATAGCCTACCCCCGTCTGCGGTATGCCGCTGGCCGTGACGAACGGGATGTGCGTCTGGTTCTCGTCGATCAGCCCGTTGCCGTTGTCGTCCAGCGCATTGGTGGGATTCTCGCCCTGCAGAAAGGAGCCGGGAATCACCGGGCTGTTGCATTCGCCGATCAGAGGATCGCAGAGGTCGGACGTGGAGCCGTCGCCGTCGTTGTCGATGCGGTCCTCCGCGTTGCCGGGAGATTCAAGAAAGGCGAAGGTGGCTACCCCCACCGGATCCGCTCCGAAAAATTCGTTGCCCACTCCGTCCAGGTCCGTCATGAAGGCCACGTCCTCCAGAAGATCGAAATAGGGAATGTCGTCGCCGCAGTCGCCGCCTACGCAGTCCGCCAGCCACATGGACATGCCCGCCTTGCGGAGGTCTCGCGTACCGTCGTTCTTCGCCCCGTGGATGAAAAAGACCACGTCCTGGATGAGAATCTGGCTCCACGCCAGCACCCGCACCTCGGCAAGCAGACCCATGCCCCGGCGGCTGAAGTCGGTCGAGTCGGGAAAATACGTGGGATACCGGTCGTACTGGTCGTCGCCGATCTTGTAGAAAAATTCCTGGTCGGCGTTGAACACATCCTTGCCGAAAAAGCCGTTCCACGAATTGCTCCACCCCGGGTCCTGTACGTCGGTAAGTTTGTCCGGCCAGGCGGCCGGCCAGGAGGTCGGCTCGTCCGACTGGGCGATGCCGTACTCTCCCCCCGCCGGATTCACGTAGCCCTTGATCGGCTCGAAGGTCCACGAAATGTTGTCGTTGACAGGGTTGCTGCGAAAATCGGCCACATCCACGACCCACAACGTATCGTTGTTTTCGTCCTCCACCTCGGCCCCCACCCACAACTGGGTAAGCGCCACATAGCGCCGGCCCGTGTTCTTGGGCCACTCGTACCAGAAATCGCCCGGGCTTCCGGACTGACCCGATTGCGCCCAGTTGGTAATGGTGGTCCGGACGTTGTTGGCGTCGATGTTGTCGCGGCGGCGCTCGAACGGATCGACGCGCTCCGTGCTCGGCACGTGATTCCGGTCGATGACGCCCTGCGCGCGGGCCGTGCCGACAAATGCTTCAGGCAGCGGCGCAAGACCCAGGACGGCGAGCGCGCCAAGCATGCGCAGAAGCGCCCGTCCCGAAAGGGGACGCGCCGGAACAGCCTGTCGTATGAAGCGGAGATATTTCATGGGGATTGCAGGCCTCGCCGCATCAGAACCGCACCTCGACGCCAAGCTGCACTCTCCTCGGCTCGCGGTAGTGTTCGGGGCGCACGAACCATCCCGGATCGAACTGTCCGGTGTGCAACTGATCCAGCGTTACGTCCGGCTCGCCCGTGTCGGGAAACACGGTGGCCACATTGCGGGCGTCGAGGAGATTGAACACTTCCAGAAAGACGCGGGGGCGCACGCTTCCCATCACGAATTCCTTGTACAGGTTCAGGTCCACCTCGAAGGTGGTGTACGCGCGCCGCGAATTGGAAGGAAATTCGGGCTGCACGTCGTTGCCGGTCAGCGCCGCCGAAGCGAAGGTGGGCGTATACGGGAACCCCGATTCGTACCGGACCCGGATCGACCCGCCGTACGTATCCGCGCCCGCGTAAAACGCGCCCGCCAGTTTATGCCGCTGATCCCAGCTCAGAGGCAGAAGCGCCAGGGTGGGCTGGTTGTTGTTGAGAAGGGCGAAAAACTCGTCCGCAGGGTTCGAGTTGGAGCCTTCCACCACCTGATACGTGTAGCTGGCGTCGAATCCGTAGTAGTTTGCGAACGCGCGGGACAGGTGGACGGTCAGCCCGCGCGTGTTCGCATAATCGCGGTTCGTGTAGATGACGTAGCTGATGCCGGGCAGCGCGGCGATGATGGGCTGCGAGGTGGACACCCAGCTTCGCACATCCCGGTAATACCCGGTAATGTCGGCCACGATACCGCCGAATCCCTGCCGCAGGCCGATCTCGTACATGGTCGTTTTCTGCGCGTCGAGGTCCGGGTTGCCGAAAGGCCCGTACGACCCGGAAAGCGCCGGCATCTTGAAGCCGAAGTTCTCGAACAGTCTGTTCTGCGTGGGAATCTGGAAGAAGATGCCGTAGGAAAAGTGGATCACGCCCTGTTCCGTGATGGGCCAGGCGGCGCCTAACCGGGGCGAAATCTGCAATTTGGGACTGCTGTCCTCCCACCAGTACGCCTCCCGATCCGCCATCGTCAGGGCGTTTTCGGGAAGCTCCTCCTCCGGCTGGATCACACCGTCCCCGTTCGTGTCGCGGAACCGGTTCGCGAGCTTGAGGGGATTGAAGATATTGGGGTCCTCGGGGTCCGCGGGTACGCGGGCGCGCGCATCGAAATAATCCAACCGGATGCCGGCATTCACGATGAAGTCGTCGAACTCCATCTTGTCCTGGGCATAGGTGCTTATCGTGCGCGGGGAAAGGTCGCTGAACGTGCTGTAGGCCACGCTGGATTCCACGGGAATGGCGGGCTGGAACGGCTCGATCCGCTGCCCCGTCTCGTCGATCCCCGGAATCAGGTTGAACGCGGTCAGCGCAAGCTCGTCGATCCGCACCTGGAAGCCGGTCTTGATCAGGTGATGATCGGTGATCTGGCTGGACAGATCGCCCTTGACGAAGTACGACCGGGAGGTACGGTTGAAATGGGACAGGTTGGTTCCCCCGCGCGCATACCGCTGGCCGCCGCTGAGCACTTCGACGTACTGGCCCGGCAGGTATTCGACGGAATCCCGCGCAACGAGGTCGAAATCGTTGTACCGGGAATCGAACGGGTCTTCATAGAGGTAGCCTTTCGCCTCGCGGTTGAAAATGCCCACATTGAACGTATAGAACGTACGGGGGCCTATGAGGTGGGTGAGCTTCATTTTGGCGTCGTAGCCCTCGTCGAAACTGCGATACCGCCCGTCGGGAGCCCACCGGCGGACCAGATTGTACGGGCGGCTGCTGGAAAACGAACCGAGCCCGATGACGTTGAGGATAAGCTTGCGGCTCAGGCGGATTTTGAGATTCCCCTGCCAGCTCGTCTTTTCGAAATTGTTCATGGGGACCAGCGAGGAATCCCCTGCCGAACCGTCGATCCCGAAAAGGCGGGCGCCGTAGAGCCAGCCGTCGTTTTTGAAGTTGCGCCCCAGGGCGAAAAACGTGATGCGGTCCTTCCATATGGGGCCTTCGAGAGACACCGTGGCGTTCCGGAAATGATTAGCCTGGAACGGCAGATAGGAATAGGGATCGACGTCGCGGTACTGGATGCCCGCTTCGGTGTATTCCTCGACGCGGACGCCCCGCAAAAAATTGTCGCCGCCTTCGCCGGCGACCGCGTATCCCCCGGCATACACCTGCGCCGATCCGGAAAAGCGGTCGCTGCGTCCTTCTTTCGTAACCACATTCACGACGCCCGACATGGCGTTGCCGTATTCGGCGTTGAACGTGCCCGAAATAACCTGTAATTCCTCGATGCCGTCGTTTTCGAGCTGGATGACGGACGAGCCGTCGTAGCTATCGCTGACCGGCACGCCATCCACCATGAAAACCACTTCGCTGCTGCGCCCGCCCCGGATATGTATGCCGTCCCGCGTGGTGACGCCCGCCTGCACGTCGAGCACCTGGGAAAGCTCGGTCACGGGCAGTTTGTCGATGGTTTCGGCGGTGACGCGGGCTTCGGAACTGGTAAGGTCCTTGCGAACGGCCACGGCCTCGGCGGTGACGACGATCTCTTCGCCCTCGATAATCTCTTCCGCCATCCGGAAATCGACCGTCGTGGTCAGGTCCACGTTCACCTGTACGCCTTCCTGCCGCTGCCGGGAGAAACCGATGAACGAGGCCACCACATCGTATACGCCGGGGCGCACGCCGATAATGACGTACCTGCCGTTGCCGTCGGTGGCGGTGCCTTGCGTAGTGCCCTCTATGACCACATTGACGCCGGGCAGGGGCTCGCCGGTGGCGCTATCCGTCACCGTCCCCGCCATCTTGCCGGTCTGCGCGCTGGCGGAACCGGCGGCGAACAGGAACAACAGGACCGGAATCAGGCGTCGGGACATCATCTGCGGAGAAGCAGCGGAAGAATAAACCGGCGTTCGGAGTTGCCGGAAAGAAACATCGTTTGGGGGCGGAAGAGGATTAAAACCGGATCAGCAAGCGTCGCTTAAAGCGATACCCTGATTAAGTCCGCAACCTCCCGAAGTGCGCTTCACGCACGAACGCGAAGCACTGATCGAGGCGAACTTGATCAAGGTGGCCTTAAAATATGCAATTCGGATACAAGTTGGGGATACGTCCTGACATTGTATCGTTCGCGAAGATCGCGGGCATGTTCCCGAAGCGCCTCGTCCATCATGCTTTCGTGGAAACGGGCCTGGATCATGCTCGGCGGCGTGGAGGGTTCGTCATGCGCTTCGTACCAGGCGCGGATGGAATCTTCCGGCACGGATACGTCGCGGGCGAGGCGGTCCCAGGCCTGCTCGAAGGCCCAGTCTTCCATGGCGCGGTCCAGGGCCTGGGTAAACTCGGGCGCGCGATCGACGCGGGCAAGGCGGGCGACTTCGAGCAAGGCCTCCTGCACGATCAGCCCGTCGATGAAGCGCCGGAGCTCCTCGGCGGTACGGACCCGCGCACGCTGCCGAGGATCGGTAAACCGGGCCTGGTCCCGGAATTCGGAGACGGTCCAGGTCCGGCGGTCCTCGGGCGGTCCGAACGTCGCAAGCGGGGCGTCCAGCCAGGCGGGGTCCTCCCCTTCCGCCCCGGTCGATGAGGCGTCTTCCGGCATTGCAGCTTCCCCGGTAACCTGCGCCAGCAGGCGTTCGAACGCTGGGGCATGATACGACAGGGCCGCCTCCTCGCGGAGCCGCATGGAGAGCGCCGTGCGGGCCCGGCGCCGTTTCCGGTCGAGGACATACGATTCCATCTTGTTCTTTTGCGCCGCAAATTCGGTTTCGGTCAGGATGGGCTTCGTGAAGCGGTCCTCCACCTGCACGATCGAATAGCCCTGGGCGGTGCGGACGGGCCGGCTTACCGCGCCCGGCGCAAGGGCGAACGCGACGTCCTCGAAGGCGGGATCCATCTCGTCGAAACCGAAGGAGCCGAGATGTCCGCCGCTGCGGGCCAGGGCCGTGTCGGCGAACGCTTCTTTCGCCAGTTCCTCGAACGAGGCGCCGCGCCGGAGCCGTTCGTAGAGCGTATCGGCAGCCTCGCGGGTGGGGGCGTACAGGTGGCGGGCCGTGACGGTCGTGTTGACCCGGACGAACATGTCCTGGAGGTCCTCCTCCGAAACCGTAATCGTGTCGTACACGGCCCGGTGCACATAGGCGTCTATGAGAAGCTTTTGGCGCATGCGTTCCTCTGCGAACAGGTAGGCCGGCTCTTCCGCAAGGCCGCTTTCGAGCGCATCGCGGGCCATGAGTTTCATGGTGATCAGTCGTTCCAGGTAGGCGGCGCGGCGGGCAGCCTCGTCCGGCAAGCCGCTGTCGAGCAGGAAATCCACGTAGCGCGTCCGGTATTCCTCGGCGCCGATCGTTTTGCCCGCCACGACGGCGACAGGCTCGCTTTCCGGTGTCCGGCCGCAGGCGGACAGCAGGATCGCAGCGAAAACGCAGATATATAAGGGTACTCTGATCAAAGCCGCTTCGTTCAGCGCTTCACGTTCGTGCGTAAAGAATGTCATGATTCCATCGTCGGAATTTAAGGAAACGCTGAGGTTTCCGGCATCGCGGATGTGAAGCGCCCTTCGGAGGCTGGGATAGCCGGGCATGAAGGGGTCTAAACGGAGGGCGCAATACGCGACTGGATACCGTATCGTCCGGCGAATGCGTCGGTCCGGGCATGCGCAATCGAACGATAGTGAGTATTTTTTATACCTTTTTTGTATATTTTTTACACCTTTTTGGCACAATTTTTACTAAAAATGTGTGCAAAATATGTACAATATCTGCGAGGTATTGCACGGTATCTCGATTGGGGGACCGGAAGGCGAAATATACAAGAATGTAAAGGATACTCCGATCAAAACCGCCTCGATCAGCGCGTCACGTTCACAAATACAGACATTATGACTCCATCGTCGAAATATGCAAAAAACACTGCGGATTCGGAGCAGTGCGGGCGTGACGCGCCCTTCGGGAGACTGCGAGGGGCGCACTGGTCGAACCGGTGTATTATGGGATGCTCTGATCAAAACCACTTTGCTCAGCGCTTCACTTTCACGCGTAAAGACTATGGATACTCTGACCAAAACCGCTTCGCTCAGCGCGTCACGTTCGCAAGTACAGGTTGTCATGATTCCACCGTCGGAATCAGAGGAAGCACTGCGAATTCGGGGCATCGCAGACGTGACGCGCCCTCCGGGAGGCTGCGAGAAGAACGCTGGCCGCGTCATTCCTCATTGTGTGGGGCCTGCCACACTGCTTCGTCACTCCTTGCCAGCCCGCCCCTCGCAAGCCTCTGAGCTTTGCGGACTTAATCAGAGTATCCATAATGGTATGCTTGCATCGTCGGAATCAGCGAAAAACACGGCGGATTCGGGTCGTCTCGGCCGTGAAGCGCCCTTCGGGAGGCAGACAGAGACGCGCTGACCGCGTCATTCCTCATTATGTGGGGCCTACCACATTGCTTCGTCATTCCTTGCCAGCACGCCCCTTTCAGCCTCTGAATCTTTGCGGATTTAATCAGAGCATCCTATGAATATTTATAAATGCGCCATCTCGCCACATCGCACGGAGCCATGATGTATGGTATCTACCATATGCATATGGTAGATTATCATGTCGTCCCCCCGTACCTCCGGGAACCATGACCGGCGCATCGCTATGAAACACCCCACCACGCCCTGTAGCACTATGGAAACCCGCACCCTGACCGTCTTACTCGCTGTATTGCTTGCCATCACCGGGCTGTCCTGCCAGGCGGAGGCCGGAGGAAACAGCACGGACGAATCCGTGACGGCCTCCGACGACCTGGCCAGCGTGCCCGAATGGAGCCGCGAGGCGATCTGGTATCAGATTTTCATGGAGCGATTCCGCAACGGCGACCCGTCCAACGATCCCGTCTTCGAGAACACGCTGGGGTCGTATCCCAACAGGCCGTTCGAAGGATGGCGCCCCACTCCGTGGACGCATGACTGGTACCAGCAGGAGGACTGGGCCATAGCCTCCGGGGAGGAGTTCTACCGGACCGTGCAGGCAAGGCGGTACGGAGGCGACCTGCAAGGCGTGCTGGACCGGCTCGACTATCTGGAGGAGCTGGGCGTGACGGCGCTGTATATCAATCCGATCAACGATGCGCCGTCGCTGCACAAGTACGACGCCCGGAACTACCGGCATATCGACCGCAACTTCGGGCCGGACCCCGAAGGGGACGCCGCCATCATGGCGGAGGAAAACCCGGTCGATCCCGACACCTGGCAATGGACCTCGGCGGACCTGCTTTTCCTGGAACTCGTCGACGCCTTGCACGAGCGGGGCATACGCATCATCCTCGATTACTCGTGGAATCACACGGGGATTACGTTCTGGGCCTGGAAGGACATCCTGGAGAACCAGGCCGCCTCGCCCTACGCGGACTGGTATGAAATCGTACAATTCGACGACCCGGACACCGAGGAAAACGAATTCGAATACCAGGGCTGGGCCGGCGTATCCACGCTTCCTAACCTGAAAAAAGTCGATGTGGAGACGAAAGGCCACGACGGGGGCAACCTCCACCCCGCCGTGAAACAGCATGTATATCATGTGACGAGGCGCTGGATGGACCCGAACGGGGACGGCGATCCAAGCGACGGCATAGACGGCTTCCGCCTGGACGTGGCGGAGCAGGTGCCCATGGGGTTCTGGCGCGACTACCGGGCCTTCGTGCACGACATCAATCCGGACGCCTATCTCGTGGGCGAGGTATGGTGGGAGGACTGGCCGGATCACATGGCCAACCCCCGCCCCTACATCAAGGGCGATGTGTTCGATGCGGTGATGAATTACCGCTGGTACATGCCCACCCGGAGCTTCTTCGCCGAAGCGCCGCCCCACCTTACGGCAACCGGGTATATCGCCCACCTCGATTCCGTGGAAAGCGGGATCGACCGGGCGCATCTCGAGGCCATGATGAATCTCGGCGCCAGCCACGATGCCCCGCGCCTCGGAACCTCGCTCTACAACAACCAGACGAAGTACAAATACCAGGCCCACCCCCGAGGCAATCCCGAATACAAGATCGACCGTCCGGACGAACGGACCGACGCCGTGCGGCGCCTGCTGCTGACCCAGCAGTTTACGTATTACGGCGCGCCGCATATCTGGAACGGCGACGAAGTGGGCATGTGGGGCGCGGACGATCCCGACTGCCGCAAACCGCTGGTGTGGGACGATCTTACCTATGAGGACGAACGCACGATGCCCCACGAAACGCCCCGACGGACGGACCAGGTCGCGCCGGACATGGACTTGTATGCGTTCTACCAGGACCTTGCGCGCATCCGCAAGGCGCACATGGACCTGTTCGTGCGCGGGGAACTCGATTATGCGCTGGCCGACGACGCCCAGCGACTGCTCGCCTATGTCCGAACCTGGGAAGACGAAGCCGCTCTGGTGGTGTTCAACGCCTCGGAAGAAGCGCACACGGCGGATATCGCGATCAAAGGAAGCTTCACGGATGCGCTGGCGCCGGAAACCTCCGTGCAGTCGGAGAACGGCCAGCTCACGCTGGAGCTGCCTCCACGAACGGCCATGATCCTGATTCGGGGGTAAGGGGCACGGCGCGCAGGTCAGCTCCCGGCCGGCCGGAACCGGTCAAGCGGCGCGAAATCCGGACGGAATACCCCCTGCTCGATGCGATATACGCGATCTGCCCGAGGCAGGAACGCAGCCGAATGCGAAGCCACGATCGCAATGCAGTCCTTTCGATAGCGATCCAGCACATCCATTGCCTGCTGCGCCGTAGTGCTGTCCATGGCGGAAGTAGGCTCGTCGAGAAGGAGCACTTGCGAATCGCGCACCAGCGCCCGCGCCATACCTACCAGCTGCTGCTGTCCGCCGGAAAGCGCAGCGCCCCCTTCTCCCACAAGGGTCAGGTACCCACCGGGCAACATCTCGAAAAAATCGGAAAGTCCGAGCTCCTCGCATTTCCGTATGGCTTCCTTCGGATCGAGCGCAAGACCCAGCCGGATATTGTCGACCAGCGTACCGCTGAATATCCGGACATTCTGAGGCACGACACCAAGAATATCCCGCCATCCGGTAACGGAAAATTCGTTCCAGTCGCACCCGTTAACCAGCACCTCTCCCGATTCGGGTACGGCAAGGCGCTGCAACATGCGCAATAGCGAAGATTTGCCGGATCCCGTGCTCCCGACAATCAACACGAGCTCCCCGGAATGGCAGGTAAACGAAACATCGCCGAGCAAGGTCAGCTGACCGGGGTAGCTGAAGGTAACGCGGCGCGCCTCAAGACGGCGTACAAAATCGACAGGACTCTTTTCGGCCTCTTCCGCAATGTCGTATTCGGGACTGAGCGAGGTAAACTGATAGATCCGGTCGAATGCCACCTTAGCCTCCTGAAAATCCACGTTCGCCGTGGCCAGTGCCTGGGCGCTCGGTACGATCATCCCGATCATTTGCAGGATGGCGACCATCGCTCCCATGCCCATGGCGTCGCCGAGCACAAGCAGCGATGCCCACGCAAGTACGCCAGTAACAATCAGGGCGCCGGCTATCGCCAGCACACCGCCGAACCGTACGGCAACCCGGCCCAAGCGGAAAATTTCTTCCTGCAGGTGGGTGTACGTATCGCGCATCAGCCGGGTAAACACCGATTCGGCATTGGCCGACTTGATCGCCTCGATACCCCGGATGGCTTCGACATACCCGCTCTTGTTCAACGAGTGCGCCGTCATGATGCGCTGCTGCCCCTTCGCGATAGGCCGGTGAAAATGCCGGGACACCAGAATGAAAAACAGGAGCGCAAGAGCTACCGCTCCGGCAATCTCCGGGCTGTGGGCAAAGATGAATGCCATCCCTGCAACGAGGACCAGCGCCTCGATGACTACGCCGCCCAGCACATGCGTTACGGTTTGTTGAAGCCGTTCGGTGTCGTTCAGGCGGGCAATCAGGTCTCCCGTCTTCCGAGAACTGAAAAAGGTGTAGGGAAGACGAAGCAAATCGTCGAGAAATCGCCTCGTGATACGGTTATTGAACGCGCGAGCCTGCCCCAGAAGAAGCAATTGCCGGACGATGCCCATACCCGCCTGCGCCGTCAGCACCAGGAAAAGAAGCGCCAGCCCGGCCGCAAGCTGCTCCACGTTCCGTTGCGGGAGTATGTCGTCGATGAGCGTCTTGGAAAAGAAGGCTATCGCGAGACCGAATACAGACACAAGACCGCCAAGCGCAACCGACAGAGCAAGGGGACGCATGTCTTCCCGGATAGCGTCCCGCAACCATTTCCGCTTGGCCGATGCCCGGCGCTTTCGAGTCACGAATCCGTTGCCCGGACGCAACAGCAGGAGCGCTCTGCTCTCCCATATTTTTTCGAGTTCCCCGGCGTCATACCAGACAAGACCAGCCTCCGGGTCGCCAATCAGAAAGCCATCCCCGAAACACCCGAAGAGAATCACGTAATGCTGGCGAACACCGTTCAGCACTACATGCAGCACCGCCGGCGCCTCCAGCGCGGCAAGGTCGTCCATCCCCGCCTCGTAGGGCTCCGACCTAAGACCGATTTTACCCGCCGCCTGGTGCAGACCCAGTAGGGTGGCGCCCTGCGACATGGTGCCGCTGAGGCTACGCAGCCTCTCCATGGTTTCCTCGCCTCCGAAAAAACGGACGATCCAGGCAAGGCAAGCCACCCCGCAATCGGACTGGTCGAGTTGCCGGACGATCGACTTTGTCACCCGCTTTATCGTTTCTCTGCGGAGGTTGTCGCTCCGAATCATGGCCTGTCTTCCCCCGCAGCGGCTTCCGCAATTTTCCCGACCGCCGCAAGACCCTCGAACGCCTTGCGCAGGCGCCCATCCGGACCGTATACGAGTGTTGTCGGCACCACATCGATGCCCAGTTCTTCGCCAAGCACCGAGGCCGTATCCCGGAGCACGTTGAACCAGGGCACCGCGTCGATTCCTGTTTCCCGGGCAAACCCCCCTACCGCGTTGCGCTCCTCCCAAGCCACGAAAAACACGTCATGTCCTTTCAGAAGCGCCGCCTTTTCGCGGAACGCGTGCAATTCCGCACGGCAGTACTCGCAGGTGGTCGTAAAGAATACGAGCACGACGCTTTGCCCCCCGACGGAGCGCAAGGGTACAAGCACCCCTTGCAGATTCACGAGATACACTTCCGGAAGCTGGAGGCGACGTTCTGCTGCTTCGAGACGTTCGTTCCTTATATCGCGGGCCTGCACTCCAAGCCACGCCACAACGCCGAGCATCGCCGCTATAGCCAAAACGGCTCCGATCTTCTTCATCGCGCACTACCCTCAAAAAACGGAAAGAAGGAAAAACGTGAATCCGGCGACAAGGAGCGCCGTGCCGCCGCCATAGGAGACCACAACCAGCAGCGTGACGTTATGCGGGGGTCTGTCGGTAACGAGGCGAATCGCGTACACCAGCGCCGCTGCGTACGCAACCTCAAACAGGTTCAGGGTTCGCAAGAGATACACAGCCCACATATTGCCCTGGTCGATTTCCACGAGATTCACGGCGGAAAGCGGATAAAAAAACGTGCTTGTATCCGGAAAAACGAGCGCCCAGGCAAGATGTGTAAGCGCGGCTGCAATCCATACGACCTCGGCCAGGGAGGCAGCATGGAAAAGACTGGAAAAACGCACGTTCCATGTTATAACGGCAGCGCCCAGGGCAAGGCACACCGTCGTAAAACCGATCTTCATGAACACGTACAGCGGCGTAAACGCATACCCTATCCAGCGGAGCGATCCGCTTGCCCGAGGAAGTTGCGGAATACCCGTTTCGGCTGGCGGCGCCTGCACGTATTCGTCGCTTATCCAATTGATCATAGCGTACAGCACCGCGTAGCAGAACGGAAGCAACCAGAACAACCATTTGTCAGGGCTTTTTTTCGCCGTACTGTCGGCGGGCAAAGCCCACCCGCTGGAAGGTAGCGCAGCACGCGCCGTATCGTTTCCGAATGTCATTGCAGATTCCTTTCCTGTATCTCGTGGGACCTATTTGTAAAAGGGGAAAAGACCATCAGGGATTCGGGGGCGGATACATTCGGTATCCGCCCCCACCGCCCGTCAACTTCCGCAGAGGGCATAGCACAGGCCGTTCCCTGCCAATCCCATTGGATTGAATGGGCCGGTACTCGTGCATATAAACCAGGCCAGAAGGTATCGCGGGGATTTCCCGTCGCACGGGATCCCGATGCCGCCGGATATGGCGGCCATTCGGATAGCATCAAGAGTTTTCATGGCTTTAACCTTGTTAAAAGAATTTTGAAATAGCAACGACCCGCGCAGCGTCTAAAAGCCCCGACCGGATTCCTCCGGCAGCCGCGCAACCGGACGCCCAGGAAGCCTTTCGTGCACTTCGATAAAGCTCGCCGCCGTCGGCCCCCAACCGCAAGCGCCGAACCAGTACTCGTTGGGAGCGGGTTGCGAGGAAAAGGCTATGCCGGACAGGGTATCCGGCGCCTCGAACAGAGGAAGGGTCGTATCGTCATCGACATGCACGGAAAGCTCGCCCGCAGTAGCCAGCAGGAGCGCATTCCGATTCGCCCCGTAATTCGTACCGCACGTTTCGCACCCGTAGAGTGCGAAACGCAATACGTCGGGGCTACAATCGGTTTCGTCCGCCAGCGTGCGTATCGGGTTCGCCCGCCAAGCCTCGTCGAGATGCTCCACCTCGATATCGATATCTTTTCGCAAGACATCCAAAGCAGATGCGAGCCGCTCCCGATCCGGTGCGGACGAGCTGTCCGCAACAACGAAACGTACACGACGCCCGTGCATGGACGCATTCGTATGATAGGACCGAAGCGCTGCAAGCACGCTTCCCGCACGATTACGGGTCGGAATACCGATCGCCGATATCCCGCCGCGCTTATCGGGAAACGCTGCAGTGTCCGCCCCATAACGCGCCACCTCTTCCCGGACAGCGCTTTCCGAGGTCGGTATGCCGTCGTCGATCCACCCGCGCCACGTTCCGGAATCCACCGAGTCCGAAAGCGCCTCGTACAGGTCCAGCATGGATTCGCCGCATACATGGATTCCATCGCTATCGACGCCGTGATGATTCAGCAGCGCCGCCACACACACCCTTTCTCCCGACGGTTCTTCCATGGCGCGAGCGAATGCCCGCCTGACACGTTGCGGATCCATACTATCCTCACTGATGCGACCGGACGCCCGGCTTCCTTTTCTCACGAACTATTCCTCAGAAACTGCTCCGCTTCGACACTGCGCGTTTGCCTTGTTTGCTTTTGCAACAAGAACACATACGCCCCGGTCGCTAACTGCAGAATCTCCGGCAGGCCCTGGCATACCGGCGGGAAGTGCCCACGATACCTCCCCAACCCAACCGGCTGAACCCGACCACCGCGCCGACCACTGCGCAGCCGGTCACGATATACGATGTCAGCTTGCCGCAACGCGACACGCCGCCCAGATGCTGCATTTCTTCTAATGAAAGAGTCCTCATAATTCCACCTCACAAACAGGGTTTGAGATAAGCGAAACCGGCTCCCGATCCGGCGCAAACTACCTGACACGGATTTGCCCCTTCACAGCCGGCCCGTTACGGGGTCGTTCCCCGCTTCCGCGCCATAAGACACCGCACACCCCCCGAACATGACCTCGCTGCGCAATTTTTTTTCGCAGGCGTCAATATTCCCGCCGGCGTATATTGTCCGTGATCGAGGCAGAACGGATCTGTGCCTTATCCGACTACGCCGCACATCTCACCACGTACCCCTGTATCCCTATCCGATCCGTACGCACACGCTACCTACGTCATGCAATCGCTCACGCCGAACGTCATCGTCGAAGCCATCGAACCGGTACTCCCCTTCTGGGTGGACCGTCTCGGATTCGCCGTCACCGACAAAGTCAACGAAGGGAATCGTCTCGGTTTCGTCATTCTGACGCACGGCCCGGTCGAGGTGATGTATCAGACCCTGGAGAGCGTCCGGAACGACGTGCCGGAGCTGGTCGATATCCCCTTGCGGGGAAATGCGCTGTTCGTCAAGGTGGCGACCCTGGAAGAGCTCGATGCGATAGACAAGGCGCTGTCCGATGCGGTCCGGATCATTCCCCGCAGAAAGACCTTCTACGGAGCGGACGAGATCATTGTACGCGAACCCGCCGGAAACGTGGTGACGTTCGCCCACTTCGCCGGGTCGTAAAAGGCGGGCGCGGTCTGCTATCTTGCGAGATACGGACGGACGGCTTCCACCCAGATGGCGTAGCCTGCCGCGTTCAAGTGCAGTCCGTCTTCCAGAAAAATGTCCGAAAGCGGCTCGCCGTCTTCGCCCAGCATGGGGGTGAAGATATCGATGTAGCCGAGGCGATCGCGGGTGCTGGCATACTCCTCGACAAGCTCGTTGGCTTTTTGCATCTCGTCCATGAGCGCCCGGCGGGCCAGACTCGGCTTGATGGCGATGAATGCGATACGTGTGTCCGGCAGCTGGTCGTGCACCAGGGAAACGAACTGCCGATAGTCCGTAAAGACTTGTTCGGCGGTCTTGCCGGCGGCCACGTCGTTGTCGCCCTCGTAAATCAGTATAAGACGCGGGGCGTACGGCGTAACGATCCGGTCCGCAAAGTGGATCAGGTCCGACATTTGCGAGCCCCCGAACCCCCGATTGACGACCCGTGCGTCGGGAAAATCTTGCGCCAGGGTGGTCCACATGCGAATGGACGAACTACCTGTAAAAAGAATGGCGCCCTCAGGCGGCGGATCCGTCTCGTCCATTTGCTCGAAGGCCTGTATAGCTTCCTCCCACTGCTCTTGTGCAAGAGCCGGTTCCCGCACTACGGTAAACATCAGGATACCGGCAAAGAGGGCCAGATACAGGGGAGCTTTCACAGGCTTCATGGCTGTACGCTTCATGTTTCATACCATATTGTTATACCGGTAAACCGGGAGTATGGCCCGAAAAAACTTCTACGCCAGTTCCTTCTTATCCATCATCTCCTGCCTGCCCGGTCCGCACGTACCGAAGCCATAAATTCCACAAGGTCCCGTATCTCTCTTTCCGAAAGCAAACCGGACATGTCGGGCATGGCGGAAGGACCGCCTTCCGTGCCGAAACCCGGCGCAATGCGAGCCGCCGGAGCCACGAGAGACTCGAGCAACTGCATTCGGTCCAGCCGGTCCCCGATCCCGGCAAGGGAAGGGCCTACGCCGTCCTCTCCGCGAATCGCATGACAGCGAGTGCACTCTCCCGCAGAACTTCCCATGAAAATCTGCACGCCGCGCCTCCGGTTGCCGCCGTATAGCGCAGCGGCAAACGGCGGGTTCGCCGCTCGCCAGGCTTCCGCCCGGGTCTTCAAGGCATCGGAGCCGGCTGCTTCCACCGCTTCCAGAATATCCAGGCGGATTTCCGGCACGGCTTCTCCGTTTTCGAGGCGATCCAGCAACTCGCCCAGTACTTCGGTCGTCTGCGGGGAGGGCAACCCGCTCAGCGTGGCCAATGCACTTTGCCGTTCCGGCACACCGCCCTGACGCAGGGCTTCGCCAAGCACGGACGCAATCTCGTCATTACTCAAATCGGCTTCTGTCACCAATTCGAGCGCAAGCATGCGTATATCGGCGCTTTCGTCCATAAGGGCCCGGCGCACGGCTCCTGCATGATCCGCTTCCGGTATATTCAGGAGCGCTTGCAACGCCGCTGCGCGGACTTCCTCCGAATCGTCCATGTGCAGCCGATCCGCGAGGTAGGCGCCAGCCCCGTCGATATGCAGGCGGGCGGTCGCAACAACCGCCGCTTCGCGCACCGCCGCCTCCTCGTCGGCCAATAGCATTTCAGTGAGGGGCGCAACCGCTTCCTGCGCAGCCGTCGCAGCGCGGTGTACGGGGCCCACATATGCGCCGTCTACCCGATTAAGCGTAGAGGGCTCTGCCCACACGCTCAGCGCAGCAATAGCTTCCGCGCGCATTGCTGCAGGTGCACCGATCTGTGCGGCATAGACCGCCAGGCGACCGGCGTCGGCATCGCCGCCCGCCCGCAGGTTCGCGCTGATCGCCCGGCGTAAAAGAGCCTCGTTCTCGAAAGAGGTAACGTCCAGCAGGGCGGCCAGGGAAGGCAGGGCCGCCGGGATGCCGCCGTCGTCGTTGATGGCTCGGGCAGCCTCCGTAACAACGAACTCGTCGGCGTCGGCAAGAAAGGCCGAAACCCCCTCGTGCTCCATTCGACGCAGCGCAAGCACGCCCCCTATACGCACCGCCGCAGAGGCATGACCGGTAAGCGCCATGAGCGCCTCTGCATCGCCAAGCCGGCTCAGGGCCAGAGAACCCGCGTGGCGCAGGTATACGTCCTGGCCCCCGGCCTCCTCGAGCATAGTCACCAACCTGTCCAGCGCGGGGCGGTGCGCAATGCGTCCGAGGGCCTCTGCCGCAAAGAAACGGACCCGATCGGAATCGTCGGCAAGAAGCGGGACGAGTGCTTCGCCTGCGGCCGCATAGCGTACGTCTCCAAGCACCTTTGCGGTCTGCGCACGCATGTCGGCATCCGCATCTTCAAGCAAGGCGACCAACGGCGCGGCTTCCTCGACATCTCGCAAGGCCAGTTGCCATATCCCCCATATGCCATGAATGCGAGCATAGGTCGTTTCGGCCTGCCCGACGGCTCGCAGAAGCGTTTCCGCGTCCCCCCGACGCGCCAGTTCGAATTGCGCCTTCCGCCGCACCCGCATATCCGGGCTATGCAGCAGATCGTACAGCGCATCCGACTCCGCCTCTCCGAAGTCCGCAGCCAGTTGCGCGCGCACCTCGCTTCGTACGGCCTCATCCGGCTCGGCGGCGTCGAGTTTCCAGACGCGCCCGGCTCCCTTGGTGCGCCATCCTTCGATCCAGTCGGCAAAGTACAGCGCGCCGTCCGGGCCGAACGCCAACCCCACGCCGAGTACACTCTTCACGACGACATCTTCTTCCGCCAGTTCGAAACCCGCCCCCCTGGGCGCAAGGCGAAACGCATGAATATCCGAAGTGAATGCGGAACCGGTGTACTCGGACATGAAAAACCGACCGTTCCAATCTTCGTTCAGGGCCGTGCCGGGATTGTACACGATCCCCGTCGGGCCGTCATGATAGTTTATGATCGGGGGGGTAATAAAGGCCGCCTGCCCTTCGAAGTGCGGCAAATACATCCCCTCGTCCATCCAGGGCTTATAAGAGTTGTTCGTTTCTTCGTGGTATTTGCCGAATTGCCAGTGGGTTCGCCAACCGCTGTCGGACCCCTCGACGAGGTATACGAGCCGCTCGCTCTCGTTCGGGTGATCCCCGTCGTTGTCGACGCTGATCAGATTGCCGTGCGTATCGAACGCAAACTCATGCGTATTGCGCAGCCCGCGGGCAAAGAGCTCCAGCCCGGAGCCGTCGGGAAAGGCCCGGAGAATCGCGCCCTGCTGGGGATAATGGATGTTTTCCCCTTCCCTGGAGACAAGACTCAGCCCCATATCGCCGACGCCCCAGTAAATACGTCCTTCCGGTCCTACGGTGATGCCGGACACCCCATGGCCGGAAAATCCGGGGTGGACATTGTATCCCCAACTCAAGGTGGTTACGTCGGAGGCGTCCGGTGCCGCATTTCCCAATACATCTTCCAGCCGGTACACGCCCGGCGCTGCAGACAGATAGATATCCTCTTCGTGAACCAGCAGGCCCCCCAGAATATCCGAAACCGGCGTATTGAAACCGGCAACGAGCGTGTGCGCCCGGTCGGCTACGCCGTCTTCGTCGGTATCCTCAATGCGATAGAGCCGCTCTTTGACCACCGTCAGATCGCGCCAGTCCCGCACCCCGTCTTCGTTAAGATCGGGTATCCATTCGTTCTCGTCGCTCAACTCCGGAGCCATGATCTCCATCAGAAACGCTTCAAAGTCATGGGTCGTTTTCATCGCGAGCGCGTCGAGCCGCCAATCCGGGTGCTGTCGTATGTCCAGCAGGCTCATCTTCCGGCTCGACCTGGTAACGAGGATCTCGCCGGTATCCGCCACGTCGATGGCGACAGGGTCCTGGATCAGGTCCTCGGTGGCGTACATGGAAAGAACCAGGCCCGGTGCGGCAGACGCCTCGAGGGAGGCTTCCTTGTCGCGAGCCGCTTTTGCGGCTTCGGCGGGATCCAACTCGATGGCGGGTTCGGAGGGAAAAACGAAGGGCAGCGTATCCGGGGGGGCGACGGCCCGCCCGCCGGTACCCTGTGCGGGACCACATGCGCAAAACACGCCAAAGGACAATACGACAAGCGCCGGAGCAAACAGGCGAAAACGACAGACAGGACGGGGCATCGGCGAATTACAAAGAAGAGTGAACTTTGAGACCGCGCAAGCAGTATGCCAGTCGATGCGGCAGGGCACGCTACAGAAACGTAAGAATAGAGAAATATTGCATGGGAATCCACCAGAAAACGGACCGGAAAATCCATACGACCGCCGTACTGAACAAGAAATTTCGCGAGGCGCTGGAGCGGAACGCCGGATATGCCTCTTCCGGTAACGGATACGGTTCGGGCAGGCGCCGGGATACTCCGGAATCCGTGCGCCTGTGGTTTCTGGATACGCCGCTTGGGCCTGTGCTGGCCGGGCGCACCGGCGGATCCGGCAAGGCAGGCGGTCTGTGCCTGCTCACGTTTCCACCCGAAGAAGCGCTCCGGGAAACCGATTCCCTTTGCACATATCCGACGAGACTCGAGCGGCGATTCGGCCTGCCCGTTTCCTGCGTCGGCGAGCCGGAAAACGGTATCCCTGCAACTAACCCGCTGGCACGGCAACTGGAACGGGAACTGACCGAGTGGTTCGTCGGAGAGCGCCGGGAGTTCGACATACCGCTTGCTCTGCACGGAACACCATTCCAGCGAAGCGTATGGGAGGCGCTCCGCACAATACCGTACGGAGCCGTGCAATCCTACGGGGAACTGGCGAAATCGCTCGGAAAGCCCGAAGCGGTCCGAGCCGTAGGCGCCGCAAACGGACGCAACCCGGTCTCCATCATCGTACCGTGCCACCGGGTGATCGGCGCAAACGGCTCCCTGACCGGCTATGCGGGCGGTCTGGAACGCAAACGCGTCCTGCTTGCCCTGGAAAAGAGCGAGGCGCAGAAAGCACAGGGGGAATTATTCGGGTAACCCCCTATTCCGTAATCGCCCGGTCGATTTCTTCCATCACCTCGCCGTACTGCGCCCAGTCGCCGGATTCGAACGCTTCGCGCAACCGACTCCACAGCGCGCGCACACGCTCCAGGTCATCCGCCGACACAACCGAAGCGGCGCCAGCGGCTTCTTCGGAGTCCGGCCCCTCTTCCACGGAGACAACAGCCGCAGGCGCGGCCCCCACGCCAAACAATTCGGCCAGCGACTCGTCCAGGGTCGGCTCCATGGCGATATCGTCCCCGAACGCTACGATGACCCGTTGCAGCTGCGGGATGTCTACGCCTTCGGCCAACAGAAAAACCGGCTCGACGTACAGGAACGAATTCTCGACGGGAATAACCATGAGATTGCCCCGGATAACCCGCGAACCGCGCTGATCCCACAACGCCAATTGCTGGGAAATCTCCGGATCCTGGTCGATGCGGGCCTCGATCTGGGCCGGTCCGTAGATAAGACGCTGCTTGGGCAGCTTGTACACTACGAGACGCCCATACTCCTCCGGATCCGATTTCGCCGCCATCCATGAGATCATGTTATCCCTGTTTTCGGGCGTGAGCGGGCTGATCAGCATGAATTCGAGTGCGCCGCGGGCGCCTTCCGCACCCGTGTCGTCCGGTTCTGCGGGAAGCCGGGCCAGCACATAATACGGCTCCATGATGAGCTGCTGACCTCCGTACTTCTCGAAGGGGCGCGTCCACAGGTCCTCGTTGTTGTAGAAGACCTGCGGGTTGGTCATGTGATAGCGATTGAACCGTTCGAGTTGTATCTCGAAAAGGTCCTGCGGATAGCGGAAATGGCTCTCCAGTTCCGGAGGCATCTCTTCGCGCGCCTTGAACAGATTCGGGAAGATGGACCGGTACACCTGCAATACGGGATCCTGGTCGTCCACGACATAGTAATCGACCGCACCATCGTACGCGTCCACCATAATCTTTACCGAATTCCGGATATAGTTGAACTCCCGGAATGGCTGGGAATACGGAAAATTCCGTGAGGTCGTGTAGGCATCCTGCACCCAGTACAACCGCCCGCTGCCGAGCACGAGATACGGATCGCGATCGAGTTCCAGAAACGGCGTAATCTGCTCGATGCGTTCCTGTACGCCGCGCCAGATCTGCAGCCTGCTTTCGGAATGAATATAGTCCGAGAGGAGAATGTTTATGTCGCTGAGCTCCCAGGCGTACAACAGGCGATGGAACAGGCTGCTGAAGGGCAAGCCCCCCTGCCCCTCGTACGAATTGTACACGTTCTCGTCGCCGCTGGGATAATGCAGCTCCTGTATCCCCGTGTTGACGATGTAGTGACCGCCGCCCGCTTCCCCGTAATAAATGGCCGGGTTGTCCACCGTCAGTTCCTCGTACCCGAAATCAGGGGGCAAGTCCTTGACGACAAGTCTCGGCTCGCCCTGACGATCCATTTCCGTAACAGGACTCATGGCCAGACCGTAGCCGTGCGTGAACTGCAAGCGGCGATTTACCCAATTGGCCTCTCCGGGCAGGTCCGTCGAAATCTCGCGCGCCGACACCATCACCTGCTTCACGTCGCCGCCGTACTCGTACCGGTCGTTATCTACGGAGAAAAATTCGTAGTAACTGCGAATTTCCTGGAGCTGCTTGTAGGTCTGGATCAGCAACCGGGGATCCCAAAGCCGGATGTTGTCCACGGCGTCCCGGTTCTTTTGAATATCGTCGATACTGAGCGTGTCGCTGGCCTCGTACTCGACCTCCGTGATATCATGGAGATTATACGCCAGTCGGGTCATGGCGATATTGTGTTCCAGATATGGCATCTCCAGTTCGAGTTCGTTCGGCTCTACGATGAACTGCTGCACCAGGCCGGGAAGCACCATGCGACCCAGCACCCACGCAAGAACGGCTACGCCAATCGCGCCCCCCATCATCCTGCGGCTGACTCGCTGCCTCGTGCTCACCACAAGGAAAACAGCAAGCAACGCGACCATGACGAACGCAATCCACAGCGCGGGCAGCACGATATTCACATCGGTGTATCCAGCCCCGAAGACAATCCCCTGCGAGGAAAAGAGAATTTCGTAGCGATCCAGAAAAAGACCGAACGCGAGCAGAAGAAGCCAGAGCGCGGCGTTCAGTTTAAGATGCGTGCGAACATTTTTCCGGGCATGCACCCCCTGCCGTATGCCTTCGAACACGAGAAGGCGAAGCGTCGAGTAGATTCCCAGCAGAAAAAGAAGCGTAATGAAAACAAGCAGCGCAAAGGACGTTTGGATCATCTCCCAGAAAGGGAGCTGGAACATGTAAAAGCCGAGGTCCTTCCCGAAAATGGGATCGACCTGCGCAAAGGGCTCGTTCCACAAAAACCGGAGCGATTCGTCCCATCCGAGGTAAAAGGTGAGGGCGAACAGCAGGGCAAAAAACAATGCCACGCCGGTCAGTATTTTCTTCACGCGACCGTATTGTTTCGGCTCGCCCAGGTTCAGCTCGATGTCCTGGAGCGGCGTGCCGGCGAAAGTCGCCCAACGCAGCTCCCGGGCCAGCATCCGCGCATTGGCGACCAGGAAAACGCCGGCGATCGCAAACGCCAGGACGCCGAGACTTATCTTGGCCAGTTTGAGCGTCCAGAAAACGCCCTCGTACCCCATATGGCGCATCCACAGCCATTCGAAAATGGTCGAGGAAAAAAGGCTCAGTACGATGAGCGGTATGATGATATAGAGAAGAAGGCGAAGGCGTCGCGGCATAGGATCATGGAGTGAATGAAGACCCGTATCTTTGGAGGGGCATGGGGGATCCTGCCGCCTTGCCGGGCCGAGTTTCCTGTTTATAGTGCACAAATACCCCCTGGAGTTATACGATGAATGCGATCAATTTGTTGGGGTCTGTCGAAAACTCGTCGTCGCGGTCCCTCGGCAGACGGTTCTTCAGGGCGGCATTCCCGGCGCCGATCGCGCTGCTCCCGCTCGTTTTCGGAACCGCTGCCGCGCAGGATGCGGCGCCGGTCGTGAACGAATTCATGGCGTCGAACTCGACCACGCTGTACGACGAGGACGGCGACGCTTCGGACTGGATCGAACTGCATAACCCGACCGGACAGGCCATCGACCTCGGCGGATGGGCGCTCACCGATAACGAGGATGAGCCGGACAAATGGATATTTTCGGGGAAAACGCTCGACGCCGGCGAATACTTCGTCGTGTTCGCTTCCGGAAAGGACCGGAGCCCAAGGGCAGGCGTCTGGAACAGCGTGGTGCGGCGCGGCGACCTGTTTCGCTATTTTCCGGGGACAGAACAGCCCCCCGCCAACTGGAACGAGCCGGAATTCGACGCAAGCGAATGGGACGAGGGAATGAGTGCGCTCGGATACGAACGAGATGCTGCGGGCGCGGATATTCAGACGGAAGTGGACATTGCAAGCCTGCTCTCCCTGTACGCGCGCATCGAGTTTACGGTGGACAACCCGGACGACGTACTCCAGGCCGTGTTGCACATGGACTACGACGACGGGTTCGTGGCGTACCTGAACGGGCAGGAAATCGCCCGCAGTTTCATGAGCCCGGGCGTCCCCTCCTTCGACACCCCGGCTTCGGGCCTGCACGAGGCGACAATCTACCGGGGCGGCGCCCCGGAGCCGTTCGCCATATCGAATCCGCAAGACCTGCTGCGGGCAGGCGCGAACGTGCTGGCCGTCGAGGTGCACAATGCAAACGCCACCTCCTCGGACCTTACGCTCATCCCGTTCCTTTCCCTGCAAACGGAGGCGCAACCGGCAGCGTACCGGGGGCCGGCCCCGGAAATCACGTTCGCTTCCCGGACCGAGTTTCATACCAACTTCCGCCTTTCCCGCGGCGGCGAATACCTTGGGCTCATCGACCCGTCCGGGCAACCCGCATCCGAGTTCGCGCCGGAATACCCGGAGCAGCGCCCCGACGTTTCCTACGGCCTGATCGACGGAGGGTATACCTGGTTCGAACTGCCCACGCCGGGCGGGCCCAACGTGCCGGGCATGAGCGATGTCCTCGAGCCACCCACGTTCAGCGCGGCGGGGGCTATTCTCAAGGAACCGTTCTCGCTGTACCTGTTTCCCGAAACCCCCGGCAGCATCGTCCGCTATACGCTGGACCATTCGGACCCCTCGGAAGAGAACGGGACGCCCTATGCCGGACCGCTCTACATAGACGAAACGACCGTGGTGCGCGCCGCCGCCTTCATGGAAGGTTTGGAACCCTCGTCCAGCGTGACGCGCACGTATGTCTTCCCGGAAGACGTGATCCGGCAATCGCGGGCGAACATGGTGGCAAAGGGATGGCCTGGGTACTGGGGCGGCAACGACGTGGATATGGGGATGGACCCGGATGTCGTCGAAGGACAGGAAGACGACGTGATGGCGGCGCTGACGGCCGCCCCCTCCTTCTCTATCGTTCTCCCGTTCGACTCCCTCTTCGACGGCGCACGGGGGATATACGCCAACGCGCTCAACTACGGACGGGACTGGGAGCGCCCCGCCTCCATCGAACTCATCTATCCCCCGGACTTCCCGCCCGAGACCGGCCCGCGCGCGAGGCACGGCGGGCGGGACGGATTCGCGGTCAACGCGGGCGTGCGCATCCGCGGAGGAGTGAGTCGCAGAGACAGTAATCCCAAACATGCCTTCCGCCTGTATTTCCGGGGCGAATACGGACCGGGCACCCTTGCCTATACGCTCTTCGGCGACGAGGGCGCGGACGAATTCGACAAGTTCGACCTGCGCACCGCCCAGAATCATTCGTGGTCGCGCAGTGGTTCTCAGGCCAACACGATGATTCGCGAAGTGTTTTCCCGGGATACCCAGCGGGACATGGGCGTCCCCTACACCCGAAGCCGCTATTATCATTTGTATCTGAACGGTCAGTACTGGGGACTCTTCCAAACCCAGGAACGATCCGATCACTGGTACGGCGCTACCTATCTCGGCGGCAACCCGGAAGACTACGACGTCGTCAAGTCCGCCGGACTGGGCGGCGGATACACCGTGGAGGTTACGGCGGGGGTCTTCGACGACTGGCGCCTGCTTTACGACGAAGCCAATCGGCTGGCCGCCTTGCCCACGGAGGGGGAGCGCGACGCGCTCTACATGGAGCTGCAAGGGCTGAACCCGGACGGATCGCGCAACTCCGACTACCCGGTGCTGCTGGATGCGGACAATCTGATCCAGTACATGCTCATTATTTTCTGGACCGGGAACACGGATGCGCCGATTAAGCCATCCAACGAAACCAACAATTTCTTCGGCATCCGGGAGCGCGGCGGCGAGCGGGGCTTCACCTGGTTTGCGCACGACAGCGAGCATTCGCTTTTTCCGAACTCCTCACGAGGCAGTCACAACCGGACCGGCCCCTTTCCTGCAGGAGACCAGTTCCAGTTCAGCAACCCGCAGTGGCTGCACCAGCAGTTGATGGGATCGAGCGAATACCGGCTCCGATTCGCAGATCTTGCGCAGCGTCATCTCTTCGGTAACGGGGCATTGACCGGGGCAGAGACCATAACCCGGTGGGAAGCCCGAGCCGACGAAGTGAGTCCGATTATTCTTGCGGAATCGGCCCGGTGGGGAGACTCCAAAAGAGAGCCGCCCTTAACACCTACCGACTGGCTCCGGGAAGTGACTTCCGTACGAAACGGGTTCCTCTCCACGCGAACTCCCGTTATCCTCGAACAACTCAAACGAACCCGCCGGTATGCATCGGGAAGGCCGGGCGATGCCCTCGTGGACGCGCCCCTGTATCCGGCCGCGGATGCGCCCGTGTTCAGTCACCAGGAAGGCGAATCGTCCGACTCTTTTACGCTGACCATGCAGACGCCGTCGGGCGGAACCGTTTTCTATACGCTGGACGGCGCCGACCCCCGCATGCCCGGCGGGGACGTTTCCGCATCGGCCATGGCGTACGACACCATGGGGATAGCCCTATCCGGGTACAATCGGATACTGGCGCGTGTCCGCTCGGACGAAGGCATATGGTCGGCGCTGGAAGAAGCCGAATATTTTGCAGGGATAGCCTCCCCCGTTTCTTCGCGACTCGTCGTTGCGGAAATTCATTACAATCCGACGGAGCCCACCGACGCGGAAATCGCGGCGGGATTCGACAACAACGACGATTTCGAATTCATCGAACTGCACAACCCCTCGAATGCGCCGGTGGCGCTGGGCGGACTGGCGTTTACCGAAGGGATTACGTTCGCCTTCGGGGATGAAATGCTTGCGCCGGGCGCTCGGATCGTCGTGGCCGCCAGCGAAAACGCTTTCCGCATGCGGTACGGACCGGCAGCGGATGTGGCCGGCAGTTACGCCTCGGGAAGGCTCAGCAACGGCGGCGAGGCCCTGACGCTCGGCAACGCTGCCGGAGAACGCCTGATCCACATCGAATACAATGACGGAGACGCCTGGCCGGCAAGAGCCGATGGCAGCGGCAGTTCGCTGACGCTGGATCCCGCTGCCGCAGAAGATAGCGACCGCGCCGGAGCGTGGCGGGCAAGCATCGAATACGGCGGATCGCCGGGAGCAGCGGCGCGCGCCTCCTTCCGCGACGTGATCGTCAACGAATTGCTTGCGCACAGCGATCCCCCTGAGGTGGACGCCATCGAGCTGCACAACCCCACAAGCCAGTCGATCGACATCGGCGGGTGGCTTTTGAGCGACGGCGCCCCGCTGGACAAATACCGCATCCCTGATGGAACGACCATCGAGGCCGGCGGATACGTCGTCTTCGACGAGAACGATTTCAATGCCCCCGGCGCCGAAAACGGCTTCGCCTTCAGCAGCGCATACGGCGATGCAGTGCGGCTGACCGCCACGGATGCGAACGGGAACCCCGCCCTGTTCGCCGACGAGGTCACCTTCGGCGCCACGCGCACCGGGGAAACGATCGGCCTGCCCCCGGGAAGCATCGATGCCTTCGTGCCCCTGCAGGAACCCACACTTGGCGGCCCGAACAGCGCACCGAGACCGGCGCAGGTCGTGTTCCGGGAGATTATGTATCACCCTCCGGGCAACAATCCGAATCTCGAATACGTTGCGCTCTACAACGCAGGCAACGGCACGGAAAACCTGACCGGGTGGACCTTGCGGAGGGGCGTAGACTTCACGTTTCCGGACGGACTCCGGCTTGCAGCGGGGGACAGTCTGTTCGTGGTGGCCTTCGACCCGGCCCTTCAAGCCGAGAATGAAGCCACGCTTCGGCTGGCGTACGACTGGGGCGACGAACGGCGCATGATCGGGGGCTGGGAAGGCCGCCTTGCGAACGAAGGAGAAACCCTCGAACTGAACCGCCCGGACGATCCCCCGGCGGAAGACCCGTCGTTCGTCCCGGAAATACTCGAAGAACGGGTAACCTGGACCGATACGGCGCCGTGGCCCGAAAGCGCGGACGGCGGAGGGGCTGCGCTGTACCGGACCAACGTTGCCGGCCTCGGCAGCGATCCGGCGCACTGGGGAACGGTGATGCGGATCCTCGCCGTACACCCGGTCGAACGCCCACCCGATCCTCCTGAATTGTACGGCCGGGCGTTCGATCTGTCGCCGGCATACCCCAACCCGACGCAGGGCATGGCCCGCACCCACCTGACCGTCGGCAGCACGCAACATGTCCGCGCCACGCTATACGACATGCTTGGACGCGAGGTGCGCAGCATCCTGAACGGTACGGTGGCTTCCGAAACGATCGAGACGCTCGTCGTGGACGGAGGAGCGTTGGCCAGCGGCGTCTATATCCTGCGCATCCGGGGCGAGGATTTCTCCGCCATGCGGACGTTCACAGTCGTACGGTAGAAGGGCAATGCGATCCCCGTGTTCGAACCGATGCACATCGAAACACGGAACGAAACCCCTCTGCACAATCCCTCACTCTCAGGAAATCGCCGATAGCACCCTCATCCTGCCGGACGGGCGGATTCCTGTTTAGGATACTCTGATTAAGTCCGCAAAGCTCAGAGGCTGCGAGGGGTGCGCTGGCAAGGAATAACGAAGCAGTGCGGCCTACCCCCTACATAATGAGAAATGACGCGGCCAGCGTATCCCTCGCAGCCTCCCGAAGGGCGCTTCACACCCGCGACGCTCCGAATCCGCAGTGTTTCCCGCTGATTTCAACGATGGAATCATGACGTCCTGCACTTGCAAACGTGAAGCGCTGGGCGAAGCGGTTTTGATCAGAGTATCCTTAATATATTGTACAAATACCCCCTGGAATTATACGGTGAACGCAATCCATTTGTTGAGATCTGCCAGAAACTCACCCCCATGGTCCTTCATCGGACAGTTCCTCCGGACGGCATTCCCGGCGCTGATCGCGCTGCTCGCGCTCGTTTTCGGAACCGCTGCTGCGCAGGATGCGGCGCCGGTCGTGAACGAATTCATGGCGTCGAACTCGACCACGCTGTACGACGAGGACGGCGACGCTTCGGACTGGATCGAACTGCATAACCCGACCGGACAGGCGATCGATCTCGGCGGATGGGCGCTCACCGATAACGAGGATGAGCCGGACAAGTGGATATTTTCGGAAAAAACACTGGGCGCCGGCGAATACTTCGTCGTGTTCGCTTCCGGAAAGGACCGGAGCCCAAGGGCAGGCGTGTGGAACAGTGTGGTGCGGCGCGGCGACCTGTTTCGCTATTTTCCGGGTACCGAACAACCCCCGGCTACCTGGAACGAGCCGGGGTTCGACGCAAGCGCATGGGACCAGGGCGCCAGTGCGCTCGGATACGAACGGGACGGCGCGGGCGCGGATATTCAGACCGAGGTGGATATTGAAAATCTGCTCTCCCTGTACGCGCGCATCGAGTTTACGGTGGACAACCCGGACGACGTACTCCAGGCCGTGTTGCACATGGATTACGACGACGGGTTCGTGGCGTACCTGAACGGGCAGGAAATCGCCCGCAGTTTCATGAGTCCGGGCGTCCCCTCCTTCGACACCCCGGCTTCGGGCCTGCACGAGGCAATGATCTACCAGGGCGGCGAGCCGGAGCCGTTCGCCATATCGAATCCGCAGGACCTGCTGCGGGCAGGCGCGAACGTGCTGGCCGTCGAGGTGCATAATGCAAACGCCACCTCCTCGGACCTTACGCTCATCCCGTTCCTTTCCCTGCAAACGGAGGCGCAACCGGCAGCGTACCGAGGGACGGCCCCGGAAATCACGTTCGCTTCCCGGACCGAGTTTCATACCAACTTCCGCCTTTCCCGCGGCGGCGAATACCTTGGGCTCATCGACCCGTCCGGGCAACCCGCATCCGAGTTCGCGCCGGAATACCCGGAGCAGCGCCCCGACGTTTCCTACGGCCTGATCGACGGAGGGTATACCTGGTTCGAACTGCCCACGCCGGGCGGGCCCAACGTGCCGGGCATGAGCGATGTCCTCGAGCCGCCCACGTTCAGCGCGGCGGGGGCTATTCTCGACGAACCGTTCTCGCTGTACCTGTTCCCCGAAACGCCCGGCAGCATCGTCCGCTATACGCTGGACCATTCGGACCCCTCGGAAGAGAACGGAACGCCCTGGACCGGACCGCTCTACATAGACGAAACGACCGTGGTGCGCGCCGCCGCCTTCATGGAAGGTGTCGAGCCCTCGTCCAGCGTGACGCGCACGTATGTCTTCCCGGAAGACGTGATCCGGCAATCGCGGGCGAACATGGTGGCAAAGGGATGGCCTGCGTACTGGGGCGGCAACGACGTGGATATGGGGATGGACCCGGATGTCGTCGAGGGACAGGAAGACGACGTGATGGCGGCGCTGACGGCCGCCCCCTCCTTCTCTATCGTTCTCCCGTTCGACTCCCTCTTCGACGGCGCACGGGGGATATACGCCAACGCGCTCAACTACGGGCGGGACTGGGAGCGCCCCGCCTCCATCGAACTCATCTATCCCCCGGACTTCCCGCCCGAGACCGGTCCGCGCGCCCGACACGGCGGGCGGGACGGATTCGCGGTCAACGCGGGCGTGCGCATCCGCGGGGGATGGAGCCGCAACGACGAGAATCCCAAGCATGCCTTTCGCCTGTACTTCCGGGGCGAATACGGGCCGAGCATCCTTGCCTATGCGCTCTTCGGCGACGAGGGCGTGGACGAATTCGACAAGTTCGACCTGCGCACCGCCCAGAATTATTCGTGGTCGTTCAACGGTTCTTCGGCCAACACAATGGTCCGGGAGGTATTCTCCCGGGATACGCAGCGCGACATGGGCGTCCCCTACACCCGAAGCCGCTATTACCATTTGTATCTGAACGGTCAGTACTGGGGACTCTTCCAAACCCAGGAACGATCCGATCACTGGTACGGCGCTTCGTATCTCGGCGGCAACCCGGAAGACTACGACGTCGTCAAGTCCGCCGGACTGGACGGCGGATACACGGTGGAGGTTACGGCGGGGGTCTTCGACGACTGGCGCCTGCTTTACGACGAAGCCAATCGGCTGGCCGCCTTGCCCACGGAGGGGGAGCGCGACGCGCTCTACATGAAACTGCAAGGGCTGAACCCGGACGGATCGCGCAACCCCGACTACCCGGTGCTGCTGGATGCGGACAATCTGATCCAGTACATGCTCGTCATTTTCTGGACCGGAAACACGGATTCGCCCATTACGCCGTTCAACGGAACCAACAATTTCTTCGGCATCCGGGAGCGCGGCGGCGAGCGGGGCTTCACCTGGTTTGCGCATGACAGCGAACATTCACTCTTTACGACTTCCCAATTCGGGGACGGTCACAACCGGACCGGCCCCTTTCCTGGAGGAGACCAGTTCCAGTTCAGCAACCCGCAGTGGCTGCAGCAGCAGTTGATGGGATCGAACGAATACCGGCTCCGGTTCGCGGACCTTGTGCAGCGCCACCTGTCCGGAAACGGGACCTTGACCGGCCCGGAGGCCGTGGCCCGGTGGACAAGTCGGACCGACGAAGTGCGCCCGATTATTCTTGCGGAATCGGCCCGGTGGGGAGACTCCAAAAGAGAGCCGCCCTTAACACCTACCGACTGGCTCCGGGAAGTGACTTCCGTACGAAACGGGTTCCTCTCCACGCGAACTCCCGTTATCCTCGAACAACTCAAACGAACCCGCCGGTATGCATCGGGAAGGCCGGGCGATGCCCTCGTGGACGCGCCCCTGTATCCGGCCGCGGATGCGCCCGTGTTCAGTCACCAGGAAGGCGAATCGTCCGACTCTTTTACGCTGACCATGCAGACGCCGTCGGGCGGAACCGTTTTCTATACGCTGGACGGCGCCGACCCCCGCATGCCCGGCGGGGACGTTTCCGCATCGGCCATGGCGTACGACACCATGGGGATAGCCCTATCCGGGTACAATCGGATACTGGCGCGTGTCCGCTCGGACGAAGGCATATGGTCGGCGCTGGAAGAAGCCGAATATTTTGCAGGGATAGCCTCCCCCGTTTCTTCGCGACTCGTCGTTGCGGAAATTCATTACAATCCGACGGAGCCCACCGACGCGGAAATCGCGGCGGGATTCGACAACAACGACGATTTCGAATTCATCGAACTGCACAACCCCTCGAATGCGCCGGTGGCGCTGGGCGGACTGGCGTTTACCGAAGGGATTACGTTCGCCTTCGGGGATGAAATGCTTGCGCCGGGCGCTCGGATCGTCGTGGCCGCCAGCGAAAACGCTTTCCGCATGCGGTACGGACCGGCAGCGGATGTGGCCGGCAGTTACGCCTCGGGAAGGCTCAGCAACGGCGGCGAGGCCCTGACGCTCGGCAACGCTGCCGGAGAACGCCTGATCCACATCGAATACAATGACGGAGACGCCTGGCCGGCAAGAGCCGATGGCAGCGGCAGTTCGCTGACGCTGGATCCCGCTGCCGCAGAAGATAGCGACCGCGCCGGAGCGTGGCGGGCAAGCATCGAATACGGCGGATCGCCGGGCGCACCGGCGCGCGCCTCCTTCCGCGACGTGATCGTCAACGAATTGCTTGCGCACAGCGATCCCCCTGAGGTGGACGCCATCGAGCTGCACAACCCCACAAGCCAGTCGATCGACATCGGCGGGTGGCTTTTGAGCGACGGCGCCCCGCTGGACAAGTACCGCATACCCGACGGGACGACCATCGAGGCCGGCGGATACGTTGTCTTCGACGAGAACGATTTCAATGCCCCCGGCGCCGAAAACGGCTTCGCCTTCAGCAGCGCATACGGCGATGCAGTGCGGCTGACCGCCACGGATGCGAACGGGAACCCCGCCCTGTTCGCCGACGAGGTCGCCTTCGGCGCCACGCGCACCGGGGAAACGATCGGCCTGCCCCCGGGAAGCATCGATGCCTTCGTGCCCCTGCAGGAACCCACACTTGGCGGCCCGAACAGCGCACCGAGACCGGCGCAGGTCGTGTTCCGGGAGATTATGTATCACCCTCCGGGCAACAACCCGAATCTCGAATACGTTGCGCTCTACAACGCAGGCAACGGCACGGAAAACCTGACCGGGTGGACCTTGCGGAGGGGCGTAGACTTCACGTTTCCGGACGGACTCCGGCTTGCAGCGGGGGACAGTCTGTTCGTGGTGGCCTTCGACCCGGCCCTTCAAACCGAAAACGAAGCCACGCTTAGGCTCGCGTACGGCTGGGACGACGAACGGCGGCTGATCGGGGGCTGGGAAGGCCGCCTTGCGAACGAAGGAGAAACCCTCGAACTGAACCGCCCGGACGATCCCCCGGCGGAAGACCCGGAATTCGTTCCGGAAATACTCGAAGAACGGGTAACCTGGACCGATACGGCGCCATGGCCGGAGAGCGCGGACGGCGGAGGAGCTGCGCTGTACCGGACCAACGTTGCCGGCCTCGGCAGCGACCCGGCGCACTGGGGAACGGTGATGCGGACCCTCGCCGTACACCCGGTCGAACGCCCACCCGATCCTCCTGAGTTATACGGCCGGGCGTTCGATCTGTCGCCGGCGTACCCCAACCCGACGCAGGGCATGGCCCGCACCCACCTGACCGTCGGCAGCACGCAACATGTCCGCGCCACGCTATACGACATGCTTGGGCGCGAGGTGCGCAGCATCCTGAACGGCACGGTGGCGTCCGAAACGATCGAGACGCTCGTCGTGGACGGAGGAGCGTTGGCTAGCGGCGTCTATATCCTGCGCATCCGGGGCGAGGATTTCTCCGCCATGCGGACGTTCACGGTCGTGCGGTAGGGCACCGCACAACCGCAGCGCCCCGGTTACGCGGAATCCCGGCTCAGTGCTCCTTTACATGGATATTACGGAATTGCACGAGCGCAGGCGGGCTGACCCATTCCCCGGCGTCGTTCTTGTGGCCATGGTGCTGTAAGCCGATAGGGCCGCAGTCGGGAATTTCGTTCAGATGAATGCGATCGATGACAAGTTGCCCATTGATCCGGATAGTCATGAACTGACCCCGAACGACGATCTTCGAAGCGTTCCATTCCCCGATGGCATGGTCCGCATTGACGAGCGGCAAGGCGGCCCGGCGAACTTCCGGCGGCTGGTTCGCATCCATACGGTAGCCATAGACTTCTCCGGACCCGTACGGCCAGTTCCAGATGTTGTGCTGAGCCTTTCCATGGCCGCGCGGAATAATACCCGAATCGGAATCGGGCACGGACATCACCATGACCTTGCCGTCCTGGTCCTTCTTGTGGGTGCCGTCGGCAAGGATAATCGGCACATTGGGATTCGTGTACGGCTCGACGGTGGTAATACGCCAGTCGATCTTGAGCGTGTAGTCGCAATACTCCTTTTCGGTCCAGAGGCTCTTGTCCCCTTCGGCCTCGCTTTCCGCATCATAGTCGATCACGCCGTCGATCACATTCCAGTGGCCGCCGTCGCCTTCGGGAATGACCCAGCCGTCGAGGTTTTCCCCGTTGAATATGGACGTGTAGCCCTCCGGGGCCTCCATCTGGGCATGGGTCGTCCGGGGCGCAGCGCACAGCGCGAGCAACAGAATCATGCAGAGCGAAAGTGCATAGCGTGTCGATTTCATGGCGTCAGGGATATGATGAGAAAAGATTTGTTGCATGGGATGCTCTGATTAAGTCCGCAAAGATTCAGAGGCTGAAAGGGGGGCGCTGGCAAGGAATGACGAAGCAATGTGGTAGGCCCCACATAAATGAGGAATGACACAGCCAGCGCGCCTCTGTCTGCCTCCCGAAGGGCGCTTCACGGCCGAGACGACCCGAATCCGCCGTGTTTTTAGCTGATTTCAACGATGCAAGCATATCGTCCTTTACGCGTGAAAGTGAAGCGCTGATCGAAGTGGACTTGATCAGAGCATCCCATGGATTATCGCAGAGACGCGCCGGAGCGCCCCCGGTTTCCCCGGCGGCGCTCCGACCGTACGTTGCAATGGATGTATGTATCAGGATACTCTGATCAGAAGACCGGCGCTAAATTTCAGCCGGTTTCTTCCTCCACCTTCAGTTCGACGGCCTTGTACCCGCCCTTCGACCGGAAGTACAGGATCAGGAGTATGTAGCATATGAACATGAAGGCCGGAAGCCATGCCACGGTCTTCAACGCCAACTGGCTCGCTGTCGATTGCACAGCCACGACACGTTCCTGATCTTCCTCGGGCAGCATCGCTACGGCATCGTCGTCAAGCGGACGATAGGGTACGGTCCCGAGCAGGGCGGTACGCTCCTCGCCAAGTATCTGTTCACTGAGGTCTGCAACCTGCTCCTGTACCTGGTTCGTAATGGAGTTATCCTGTATGGCGCCAATGATCGGACCGCCAAGCGCACCCGCCGCAAGCATGCCGACGCCCGCAATCGTGTTGATCGTCATGGCGCCGCCCTGAGGAAACTGCTCGGAAACCACGCCCAGCGTCGTCGGCCAGAAGAAGGTTTTGCCGAGACCATAGCAGGTGGCGGCAAGGAATACGTACCAAAGTACCGACCCCGCCTGCGAAAGCAGAACAAGCCCTATGCAGGCGATCCCGGCGCTGCATGCGAGGAGACCCAGCGGATTGATCCGGTGAACGATCGGCCCGGCGAAAAACCGAAGCACGAACATAATGGCCGAGGTGTACACCAGGACCCACAGCGGATGCACGGGAGTGTTACTCAGGACGCTGGTCATCAGCGCCGTAATCCAGCTGTCCGTCCCCAATTCTGTAATGGCCAAGGGGACCATGATGATGAGCAAGATGATAAACAGGGGGTGGAGCATGGTCTTGAGCATACCCCCGTACCCGACGCCCGCGGCCACGCGCTCCTGCACCGGCCAGGTCTCCCGAATCAGCATCCAGCCGTAAACCAGCGTGGGCAGAATCACGAACGCCACCTGCCAGCGCCAGCCGATGTCGCCGACCGCGATAAGCAGGATACCGCCCGCCACGAGGCCGCCCGGCCACCCCGCATGCAGGATATTCAGGTGATGCGTCTTGGAATTGGGGTACAAGGTGGCTACCGCCGGATTGATGACAGCCTCCACGATACCGTTTGCAAGCGCCAGTATGAATGTGCCGATGTAGAGCACCCAGAACGGGTCGCCTATATGCCCGGCGCATATCGTTACGAGCGCGGAGAGCACATGCCCCGCACACGCGATGCGGATCGACGTATGGTACCCGATCTTGTCGATGATCAGACTGAACAGAATGATCGTAAGAGGGAAGCCGAGGACGCCGGCCCCGGTAATCCATCCCAACTCTACACCGCTCAGATTGAACTCTGTGCCCCATTCGAAAAGAAGGCCTGCCCGGATAACGAAGCCGAAAGACGTGGCGACCAGCGCCACGATGCTTCCTACGAAAAGACGGTTTTTATTGACCATAATGGTGTTGCGGGATGAATGAACGAAAGTTTCAGGGGATTTCGGGGATGTCGATGCGCCGCCCTCCCTGCATGGCCGATTCGTGGGCGCAAATGCCCGTCATCGTCCAGTTGGCTGCAGGAGCCGCATCGGAGATCGACTCGCGGTCTTCCAGAATCGCCCGAAGAAATTCGTGGATCATGTGCGGGTGCGACCCGCCATGCCCGCCGCCCTGAATGAACGACGTGTGCTCGTGCTCGTCATCGTAGACGCCGCCGGTGGTAAAGCGCGCAATCTCGCCGGGAAGCAAGTGGGCGTAGTCGGGTACCTCGATGCGCTCGGCGTCTTCGTAGCCGGAGTATACGACCGGCCCGTCGCCGATCGTCTGTTCCCACTCGAACGAACTTTCCGTGCCGTATACGTCGAAGCTTTCCCGATACTGCCGAATGGTGTTGAAAAGGGACCGGGTCACTTCGCAGGCCAGGTCCGAATCCACCATCGAGACCAGCGCGGACTCGACGGCAAACGGGGAGCCGTAGGGCTCGATATAATCGTCCTGGATACGCCCGGAGCCGAAACACACGACGGATTCGGCGCGCGCCCCGGCGAGCAACAGCAACGGGCTGACCGCGTGCGTAGCGTAGTGCATAGGGGGAAATCCGTACCAGTAGGCGGGCCATCCGGGCAGGCCCATGTTCTGCTGATGCGAGCCGCGCAGAAACTGTATTTTCCCGAGACGCCCCGACTCGAGAAGTTCGAGGGCATACAGGAATTCTCGGGTGTAGATGGCCGTTTCCATCATCATATACACCTTTCCGCTCCGGCGACGAGCCTCCGCTATCCGGAGACATTCTTCCACGGTGGTCGCCATAGGCACGGTACAAGCCGTGTGCTTGCCTGCTTCCAGGGCGGCCAGAGACATTGGAGCATGGGACGCAATCGGGGTGTTGATGTGAATAGCGTCCACTTCCGGATCCGCAAGAAGCGCTTTCAGGTCCGTATAGCGGCGCTCTACGCCGAACTGATCTCCAATCTCGCGCAGACCCTTTTCGTCCCGCTTGCAAATCGCCCACAGTTCGGCGTCGGGATGGCGTTGATATATCGGTATGAACTCGGCGCCGAAACCCAGTCCGACGACCGCAACTTTGATCTTGTCAGGCATAATGTTTAAGCGATACGAGCATTGTAAATTCAGTAAGCAATATAATATGGATACTCTGATTAAATCCACTTCGATCAGCACTTCACATTCGCGCGTATTATAAGGGTATCATAATTGCATCGTCGGAATTAGCAGGAAACGATGCGGATTCGAGGCATCGCGTGCGTGAAGCGCCGTTCGGGAAGCTGCCAAAAATATGCTGGCTGCGTCATTTCTCATTATGTGGGGCCTGCCACCTTGCTTCGTCCTTCCTTGCCAGCACACCCCTCTCAGCCTCTGAACCTCGCGGACGTAATCAGAGTATCCACCATCTTTGCGAAGATTTTACATTCTTCGTGAAATTATCCCGTGATGCGGTTTGCCTCTTCGGCCATATTGATTGAGGTGCATGCGCTTGCAGGAAGCGGATGCCGGATAGGCGGAGCATTTTCTAATCGGCCCGGCCAAAGCAGACGCCGTAGACTCTATGCATAATCGCCGAAATTCATTTGCTGTTCGGATCATGCTTTGCCGCCGCATCTGCATCCTGTTGCCGGGTTTCATAGCAATACTCCTCCTCGCCTTGCGCCCCGTCCTCGCGCAGGAGGCTGTGGATGCGGACCGCGAATATGTCCTTGAAACCAACATCCTCGGATACTGGGGCGTGGGCGGCGATATCGACGGGGTGCGCAATCCGGTGTTGCGGGCAGAGAAAGGCGAAACCGTGCGTATCGTCATTGTGAACATCGAGCCGCTGGTTCACGATCTGGCCCTCGAAACATTGCTAATTAAAACGAAGGAGATCCTGGACATCGGCGAGCGGACCGACCTCACGTTTATCGCCGTGGAAGACGATATCTATTACTGCACGATTCCGGGGCACCGGGCCGCCGGCATGGAAGGACGATTTAAAATTATACGGGAAGCAGGGGTTGCCGCCGGGCCTGCGCCGGAAGCGAATGGGGATGACAGAAATACAACGCGCGTGCCTTCCCTGAGCGAGCTGCCCCCTCCGGAAGATATTCCCCTTCCTGCGCTGGAACTGCCGCTCCATGCAGATTTGCAGACAACCGACAGCCTCACAAACACAGAGCTGACGGGTTTTCTGGATCACCGCAACGAGCACATCCGGGCAAGAGCCGTCCAACTGCTTGCCGAGGACGGGAATGCCCCGGAGCATGTCCTGAACGCTTTTGTGCGCATAGCCCGCGAGGATACCTCCGCCCTGGTGAGAATGTATCTCGCAGAAACGTTGCGGCGAGTCGCGCCAGAACGCCGCTGGGATGTACTGGAAGGACTGCACAGCCATGCAGAAGACGCTGCAGCGCTGGCGATACTGATCTGGCACGCCACCGAGGCCGCCGTGCCGGTGGATATGGATCGGGCGCTGGTGCTGGCACTGGTTTCGGAATGGCCAAATGTATTATCCTTTACTGTAGAACGTATCGCTGCGGAAGGATCGCAGGAAGCGCTTCGCGTCCTTTCCGGGCATCTGCCCGAAGCGAACGCCGAAGCACGAAAAACCATCCTGTACGGCATCAACCGGATCGTCAAACCCGACTGACCTATGACTAAAACAATGTATGCGGCCTTCTGCGCAGGCCTCTTGTTCTGTTCGGCAGGCGCCGCAACGGGACAATCCGCCTTCGACAAAACACATCTCACCGATGTATTTTTTGCAGAAGGAGGCGCTATCGGAGACCTGAACGGCGACGGCGCGGCGGACCTGGTAGCGGGGCCGTACTGGTACGCCGGTCCTTCGTTCGAGGCGCGTCATGCGTTCTACGAACCCAAGCCGTTCAGCATCAAGGGCTTTTCGTATTCGGACAACTTCATCGTCGACGTGCACGATTTCAACGACGACGGGCGGAACGACATTCTTGTGATCGGATTTCCGGGACAAGAGGCGTTCTGGTACGAAAATCCCGGAGATCCGGATGCAGAGGAAATCGGGTACTGGACGCGGCATCTCGCCTTCCCCACCGTGGATAACGAGTCGCCTCACATTCTGGATATCACCGGAAACGGACATCCGGACATCGTCTGCCATGTGGAAGGATATCTGGGCTATGCCTCGTACGATCCGGAGCGTCCGACCGAACCGTGGACGTTTCGGCAGGTCGCCGGTCCGTACGAGGAGTTATTGCGCTTCACGCACGGGTTCGGGGTCGGAGATGTGAACGGCGACGCGTTGCCTGACCTGCTCATGTCGAACGGATGGTGGGAAAACCCGGGATTCGATGTGGACACTTCCTGGAAACACCATGAAGAAGCGTTCGCCCTCGGCGGCGCGCAAATGTACGCCTACGATGTGGACGGAGACGGGCTGAACGACGTGATCACGAGCCGCGACGCGCACGGCTGGGGGCTTTCATGGTTTCGTCAGCTCCCGGGCGGCGGATTCGAGAAATACATTATTCTTCGGGAAGATGCGGCGAACGAGCCGGGCAGGGCCCGGTTCTCCCAGTTGCATGCCGTAGCGCTGGTGGACATGGACCGGGACGGACTGAAGGATATCGTGACCGGAAAACGATTCCGGGCGCACGGCGAGGCCATGGACCCCGAACCGAATGCCCCACCTGTGCTCTACTGGTTCCGGCTCACGCGGACGGAGAACGGCGAGGTTGTCTGGACCCCCCATCTCGTCGACGACGATTCAGGGGTCGGGGTCGCGCTTGCGGTGGAGGATGCGAACGGCGACGAGTATCCGGACATTCTGGTCGTAAACAAGAAAGGCACGTATATATTTCGCCAGAAAATCCGGTAAACAGCCCGGCGGATGCGAGCATGTGCAGCGCCGGCGTAGAAATACCTGTTACAGTATATCACATTACCCACAAGAGGTTTCCATGCCTGTCGCCCTGTCCCTGCTCCGACCTGGTTTTATTTGCAGCGCCCTTGCCGTCGCTGCCGTCTTGTTCGCCGTCTCAATAGATTCTGTACCGGCGGCTGCACAGGATGCCGGGCATGCGCCGGCAGCCGACGGGGGCACGCTGAACTTCGACTTTGAGGTAGGTGATCTGACCGACTGGACGGTCGAAGGCGAAGCCTTCGGAAACGAACCCGTCGAGGGCGACCTGTTCGCCTCGGGCGAAGCGGTTGTCGCGGAAATGATCCAGTCGCTGCGGGAACGGCGCGGACAGGAACCGGCGACCTTGCGCAGCGGGCATAAGGGCGCCCGTTGGGTTAGTTCCGGCGTGGTGCACGGACCGGCGAGCCAAGGTACGCTGACGTCTTCCCCTTTCGAGGTGACGCATCCGTACGCGAGTTTTCTGATTTCCGGGGGTGCGCTGGAAAGCACCCGGGCGGAACTGGTCCGGGCCGGAGACGGGGCCGTCATTTTTTCGACGAGCGGCGACAACGACCTTGCCCTGCGTCCCGTCGTGGCCGATCTGGAGAAGCATGTCGGCGAAACGATCTTCATCCGTCTTGTGGACGAGGACACCGGCGGCTCCACGGCAGCCTATATCCCCGAGAACGCGTATGCGCACATCAACTTCGATCACTTTCGTTTTCATGCGGAGCGGCCTTCCTTCCCGGATGAACTCGATCCTTCCGGTATCGCGAGGCTACCGGCCTGGGACGAAGTATTGCTGGAAGGAGGAAGCGCACAGGAAGCCGCACAAACGATGACCGTGCCGGACGGTTTCCAGGTGCAACTGGCGGCGACGGAACCGGATGTCGTCAATCCGATTGCAATGGCGCTCGACCACCGGGGGCGCGTGTGGATTGTCGAGGGGCGGACCTATCCGGTCCGGGCCCCGGAAGGCGAAGGCAAAGATCGGATTCTCATTTTTGAAGACACCGACGGAGACGGGACGTTCGATGTGCGGAAAGTCTTCATGGAAGGATTGAATCTGGTGAGCGGCCTGGAACTGGGATTCGGAGGGGTATGGGTCGGGGCGGCTCCCTACTTGCTCTACATCCCTGTCGACGCATCCGGAGACCGGCCCGCAGGTCCCCCGGAGGTGCTACTGGACGGGTTCGGCTACCACGACACGCACGAGACCCTGAATTCCTTCATGTGGGGACCGGACGGCTGGCTCTACGGTACGCACGGCGTATTCACCCACTCGAACGTGGGCAAGCCGGGGGCGGAAGACGCCGACCGCGAAAAACTCAATGCGGGCGTATGGCGGTATCACCCGACGAAGCACATCTTCGAAGTGTTTGCGTACGGCACCAGCAATTCCTGGGGGCTGGACTGGGATGCGCACGGGCAACTGTTCCTGACGGCCTGCGTCATTCCGCACTTGCACCATGTCATTCCCGGCGCCCGTATGATCCGGCAGGCCGGCGCGCATTTCAATCCGTACGTGTACGACGATCTGGACCCGATCGGCGACCATGTGCACTGGGTGGGCAATCTGGGACCCCATGCGGGCAACCGGCGGTCCGGTGCAGCGGGCGGCGGACATGCCCATGCAGGCGCCATGATCTACCAGGGCGGCTCGTGGCCGGAAACATACCACGGGCGCATTTTCATGCACAACATCCACGGATTCCGGGCAAACACGGACATTCTCGAACGAAGCGGCTCCGGGTACGTGGGGCGGCACGGAGAGGATTTTCTGCTGACTCACGACAGTTGGTCCCAGATGCTGGACCTCGTATACGGCCCGGACGGGTCCGTGCATGTCATCGACTGGTACGACAAGAACCAGTGCCATCACGGCAACCCCGATAGCCACGACCACGAGACCGGGCGCATCTACCGGATTTCGCACGAAAACGACGAGTGGACGCCGGTCGATCTGGAGCGGCTCTCTTCCCTGGAACTGGCCGAACTCCAGATGCACCCGAACGACTGGTACGTGCGCACCGCGCGGCGCATCCTGCAGGACCGGGGATCGGACGAAGCCGTGCACGAAGCGCTATGGACCCGGTTCGAGGAAAATCCGGACGATACGCGGAAGCTGCGGGCACTCTGGGCGCTGCATGTAACAGGCGGCCTTTCGGACGAGTCGCTGACCGGCCTGCTCGACCACGACAACGAACACGTCCGGGCATGGGCGATCCATCTTCTGGTCGAAGACCGGAACGTGCCCGAAGAGGCGGCGCAGGCGTTCGCGCGAATGGCCGGGGAGGATGCTTCCGCCCTGGTCCGGCTCTACATCGCAAGCGCCCTCCAGCGCATGGCGCCCGATCGGCGATGGGATGCGCTGGACGCGCTCACGAAACGGGCCGAAGACGCCGGAGACCGGAATATCCCGCTGATGGCATGGTATGCCCTGGAGCCTCTGGCGCCGACAGACATGCCCCGGGCCATGGACATGGCGCTCTCGGCCGAGTTGCCCCGTATCTTGCCCTTCACCGTAAGCCGCATCGCAGCTACGGGCACGGAAGAGGCGCTCGCCTTGCTGTCCGGGTACCTGGGCACGCTGGAAGACGCGGATAAACAGGCCGTGATTATCGACGGCCTCAACCAGTTCGTAGAGCAGGCGGAAAGCGACGAACAAGACAATTAAGGATACTCTGATCAAAACCTGTACCGGAATCCATGCGAGAAACCATGAAAGGCCCGGATCACGAGGGCAATCAGGCGCTTCTGGGCGTCCAACTCAAGGATATTGAAAAAACGCTCCCCCTCCGGGTGCTCTCCGAAGAAGACTGGGAGCACTGGACCACCTGGGGCTATGTGATCGTACGCGACGCCATCCCACCCGACCATGTCGAGCGGCTGAAGGCTTTTTTGTGGGAATTTCAGGATATGGACCCCAACGACCTGTCCACGTGGAGCGCCACGGACCGGCGGGCCCACGGGATGGCGGAACTCAGCAATTCGGGCATGGTGGAGGTGTACAATCACCAGCTCCTGTGGGACACCCGGCAATCGCGCCGGGTCTACGACGCCTATGTGGACATCTGGGACCGCGAGGACTTGTGGGTCACCATCGACCGGGCGAACCTGAACACGCCCAACCGGGACGGGCGGAAGTTCGGGGGTTTCATCCACTGGGATGTGGACACGTCGCAGGATCCGCTGCCCGTGAACGTGCAGGGCGTGCTGTCCCTCGTGGATACGGACGCAGAGGTCGGCGGATTGCAATGCGTGCCGGACCTGTTCCGCACCTTTGACGAATGGGTCAGGACGCAGCCTGCGGACCGGGACCCGTTCCGGCCGGACACGACCGGCTTCGAGGTGCGGTTCATACCGTTGCGCGCCGGGGACCTGATCATCTGGAACTCCCTGCAGGCGCACGGCATCCGTCCGAACATGTCGAAGGATCGGGTGCGGATGGCGCAGTACGTCTCCATGTACCCGGCCAGCGAGGACAACGAGGAGCTCCGGCAGCAGCGCATACATTCATGGCGCCACTGCGAACCGCCCAAGGGCATCGCCTTCCCGGGCGACCCGCGCGAACTGGAAAAGAAGGTATACGGACATGCCGACCTGACCGACCTCGGCAAGCGGCTGCTGGGGCTGGAGCAGTGGAATGGGGTGTGAGGGAGGACGGATGAAGATTGAGGGTACCTGACTATGCCCGCATCGCCAGGGCTTCCTGCATCGAAAGAACGCTCTGGTTCAAGCGCGTATCGGCAACCTGAGCGAGTTTGCGACGGAAACGCTCGTCCGCCGTAACGAAAGGCCAATCTCTCTCGATGGCCAGCGCCAGATAGATACAATCGTACGCAGCATGATCCAGCTCTATTGCAAGACGCGTGGCCCTCTCCATCAGGCGCCGCGTGGGCAATAGTTCGACATCGGCTCTTTGTATGAGGTGCACGGCCATGATCGCCTCATCGGTAGTAAGCTCCGTGCGTTTTACCTTCTTCCAAAGAATATTCGAACATTCGGCAATCAAAAGATCGGGAGATGAGAGAGGGAAATTTTGCAAAATGGCCAGTGCATTTAGGGAATTTTCCTCATGCACAACCCATTTGATAACGATGCTTGCGTCAATAACAAAGCGATTCACCGTTCCTCCCGTCCTTCGCGCTGGAGCACCTCTGAAGGGGTCTGCGGGCGCCCCTGTGTCATGGATCGCAGCCGAGCCGCTAATTCGTCAAACGCAGGTTCCACTTCCGCCGAAAGCGCCTGACGCAGAATTTCACGATGCTCCGCTTCAGCCGAACGCCCGTGGCGCGCCGCACGGCGTTTCAGCCGAATGACCAGCTCTTCGTCAAGATTACGAACTTGCAGATTTTTAGGCATCACAGCCTCCAGAATATGATATATATGATAGCATATAATGCATATAGTGTCAAGCGGGTTCTGTGGAATAAAATTTTTTGTTCTGCTTTTTCGCGCTCGGATTCATCCCTTCTATCGGCACCGCGCAGCAAGGTCCGGACGGCAAGGATACGGTGGCGCTGGTGCGGGCGGAGGATGGCGAATGGAGGGGACGGGGCGTTGCCGAGTCAGATGCTGACCGGATCGAGCCGGAATGTTACTCTGACGTGCGTGATCTCGGCAACAATCCCGGGTTCGGTTCCATTAAACTCGCGCATGGTCTTGCGCATCACCGGCCAGCCTCTGCCCCGTTGCTCCATGAGCCCTTTTACGACCATATAATTCGCCATCAGTTCGTTCCGTGATCTTGGATGCGCCCCGGCGCGCACGCTCTCCACGCTCATGTGATTGGGCAACCCTCCCGGACTGGTTACATCGACATACCCGGAGAAAATTTCGAGGAGAATTTTCGAGCCGGTGATAGCATAGTCGCGGTGCACCACGGCATTGACCAGCGCCTCCCGAATCGCCTTTTCCGGCAGAAGCGGGCGATCTTCCCGGATCATGCCCCGATACGATTCGAACCGCCCCAGGCCCGAAAACCATCCGACCGCTCTTCTTACCTGCTCGTCAAGGGTTCCCCGAGCATCGGAAACCTGCAACACCCGTGAGGCGCGGTCGTTACCCTCGTGAGCAACGCATTCTATACGAAAGTTGCCCGTTTGCGGATAACGCTGCGGCTCCTTGCCAAACGCCATTACGCCGTAAAGCGTCGGGTGCAATACGCCCCCCAGGTCCGCCAGAACCCCCCGATTATCGAGATCGTCCATATCGTCTAGTTGGGGTTCTCCATGCGTATCGATCCCCATTGCCTGCAGATACTCGCGAAAGCCCTCAAGATCGATATGCCTTGGCGTTGCAGGCTGGATCGCGCGCTCCTCCGTCAGGATGTAGCCGAACGCGTTATACAGTTCCTGCAGTTCGCTCGGCGAAGGTTCGACGCTGCTTCGTTCGCGTCGCACCCATACTCGTCCATCGTATCGCAACGGTTCGAACCCTCGCTGCTGCGGAACTTCGATCCAATGCACCCAACCATTCGGATCCTTATGGCGACCGCCTTGCGCCGAGACAGGCGCACTGCAACCGGATTGAAAAAACGAGGTCAAGCGCTCCTGCACCTTTTCGGCATTCTCTTTCACGCCTACGATTTCCTGCGCATCGTCGACACCGAAGATGAGAATGCCTCCCTCGGTGTTTGCAAAGGCGCATATCGCCTTGCCGACCGCCGACAAGTCGCCAAGCCCGCGCTTGAATTCGGTTCGCCGGTTTTCACCTGCCTCGATGCGCTTGAGAATATCCAGCCACTCCATAGTAGAAAAAACCCGAAAGCCGTATTCCAACCGACGGGGCGAAATGCCCCACCGCCGCTCCGACAGTTCCAGGGATAGCGTCCCGGACAGCCCTGAATTGATGCAATGCGCCGGAATCGACCATGCTGTTGCCCGAGGCGGTTACTGTACGAAGAATACACTACCGGGCATTGTTCGTCAAGGGCCTGCAAATTCCGCCGCATAGGTCTCGTCATCGGAACAATGAGAATGAGCGGATCGGGATACGAGCGTAGCGTAGCCTCTCGGTTCCATAAATATCGATCCCAAGTCTCCACAGACAGGAAGATGGAAACGCATCCGGAACACTTGATCGCCCAGGACTCCATCCTCGCGCCTTGCAGGATATACGCAGAATAAATGCAGAACAAATCCGACCAACATGTACACGGAAATAGTTCCAATTAACCGGAAAAAAGACCGGATCAGGCGCTTTATTCTTTTGCGAACATTTCTATTGGACCATTCTTTCAGGGAGGTAGGACCGTGACGACAACAACGACCGAAATCCATGCGATAACCGGAAAGGGTCCCCTCCCGCCCCAATCCATGACGGTGGAGGAGTACGCCCGTACGGCGTTGACGTAATTGGCCACGGGCGAGGACGCTTTGCGCAGCGTAATGCCCAGTTCGGCGAGACGCGCCTCGGGATCGTAGTCCCGGTCCTACGCGGAAGAAGTTGCGGCGGAAAACGCCAGCACGAAGGGAACGATCATGGCAAATGTCTTAAATGTCTTAAATGTCTTGTGTTTGTTCGGCATGGATTTCTGAATGTGTGCGCTATTCCGGAAGGGAGAACGCCACGGAGCTGTCGCCTTGCAGCGGTACCGGGCTTTCCCCCGCAGCGACGCGCGCCATCGACCGGCGAATAAGCCTACCCCTGCATCGCCTCCGCTTTATCGTCCAACTCGTCGAGCGTAAAGCGGACGCTGACGATATAGGGTTCCTGCCCTTCGTCCCAATGACCGTAGGTCGTTACGACGAACACGCCGTCCGGAAGAATCTCCACGCCGGGATAGGCGGTATCCCGCTGGTGTTTGTTGTCCATCAGGCGTACGCGGTACTGGCCTTCGCGCCCCTCGACAAGGTCCTCGTAGGCGCCTACCCAGCCGACCCAGTCGCCCTGCGTCGGCGTCTCGTGCGCCGTGTCGCGGAAGGAGATGAAGAGGCGGCCATCGGGGGCGTACCTGGCCGTGTGCCGGTCGCCGGTGAGTGCGCCGGGGACCTCGCGCGGCGTACTCCAGGTCTCGCCTTCATCGTCGGAAAACATGATGAAGGAATTGAGGGTGCGGCTGTTTTCGCGCAGCAACAAAGCGATCTGATTGCCGTCGGGCGAGCGGACAAGGCCGGGCTCGCACAAATGCGCCGTCGGATGCGTGGCGATGACTTCCGGCGCGGACCACGTCAGGCCGCCGTCGCGAGAGAGCGTTTTGTAGACGTGGAAGACGGGCGGGTCCTGCCCCTGATCTTCCGGGCCGATGAAACGCCCGTCGTCGTGAAAAAGCGCCATGTAGTTCCCGTTTTTCAGCCGCTCGACCGACCCCATGGCAACGATGCCGCCAAAGTCGCCGATGGGTTCAAGCTCGCTCCAAGTGAGGCCGTCGTCTTCGGAAACCGCCATACGGATCGGATGGAGACCCGAGAACAGGATCAGCCGCTTGACGCCGGCCGGATCGACGACACGATGGATTGTAGGAACCTCGCGGGAAGTGGCCCAGCTATCGGGTACTGGCAGGCGATCGCTCCAGGTCAGGCCGCCGTCGGTACTCCGTTTCATTACGATGGCGCCGGCGCCGTGCCCTTTCGGGTAGACCGTAATAATGGTCCGGTTATCTTCGAGCAGGACCGTAGTCGGGTGGCCGAGGTATTGCCCCTCTTCCTTGTCGACCACCACCTGCCGGTGCGTCTCGTCGGCCAGATCGATCAGCGGGATCGTAAACCCGCGACGGACAGCCGTCCCTTCGGCGGAGGCGGTCATATCTTCACCTTGCTGCGTACAGGAAACCAGGCCCGATAACAAAATAAAGGCAACAAAAAATGGATGGCGATGGCTATGCATAGGCAGAATCTTCTTCATGGAAAACAGAATGCGCCTGCCCGGCGGCATATTGCATCACGCCGTAGGTCCCGTTGGCCCGCCACTGCGGATGTTCGACCTCCAGTTCGGCGGCCCGCTCCAGGGGGACCTCCACCAGCGTATCGCTTTTGAGCGTGCGAAGAAGCGCCAGCGGGGCAGGAAACGGCCCCAGCGCTTCGCTCATGCTCGTTTCGAGCGGCCAGATCGCGTCGTTCGTCGCCCGGCGGTAGTTGGCGTCGCCCTTGCTGATCGCCAGTGTCGCCCCTCCGAGAGCATGTGCTATATGGGACGGCAATTCCCAATACCGCCCGTCCGTGTTCCAGAAATAATCCGCCTGCATGCGAAGGCGGCCTTCCTGCATGTACCCGGAAAGGCGGGCGGAAAGACCGGCGGCGGCCCCTCCACGAGCCGTCATGGCCCGCAGCATGTCGTAAAGGTCTGCGGGGATTACGTCGCTCACCAGGACGGGCAGCATTTTTACGTGAAGCACAATCTCCGTAGCCAACCCCTCCGAAAGGAGCAGATCGGTCCACGCCAGATCCATCGCCTCCTCGGTCCCCGCATTGTCCATAACGATATGCACGGAACCCGGAGGGCGGCCCAGCAATCCCGCCACGATCGCTTCCGACCGGTCCGTCAGAAGCTGTTCGTCGGTCGCATGCACGCCCTGCTCAGCCACGGTCATGATGCTCAGATCGATGCGATTGCCCCACAACATGGCCTTCAGCGTACGCGCAAGGCGCTCAGGCAGCGGCCCCTCGAAAGCCAGCACCTCTTCCAGCGTCGTCCACAACGCCTCGGAAGCCATTTCTTCCTGCTTGAAGGGCGCAAACGGGTCCTTTCCCGATTCGAGAAACCCGGTCGCCTCGACCATCATGCGGTACACGAGCATTTCCGCAAACAGCCATTCCGTGCCCAGCCAGGTCTCCCCTTCGTGCGACGCGTACCGGGGCAGCCACAATGCATAATCGGGAGCCGGCGCCTCGAAAAGGCGTAGCGGCGCGTTCCCGGCCACCTCGTCCCGGAGCCGTTTCAGCGCGTCCGCCACGGGATCGGCGTACGCATTCCGTACGATCGTGTCGTCGATGATCGAAGGCACCCGGACCCCCATGGAGCGATGCGCAAACGCATTGCTCTTGTCGGTCCGAACCGGAGGCGGCAAATCGTCCCGTTGCATGGCGATCCGCGCTTACAGCCAGAAACTGAAATACAGGTAGATGCAGAGCACGAGCCCCAGCACCAGTACCGTACCCGCCACATCGAGCCAGCCCCAGGAAGAACGGGTTTCGAGCTGTTCTTCGGCTGTGAGCGTGCCCCAGGTAAGGCCCTTCAACTTGCCCAGCGCATCGGCGTCCTTCGCATAGGATAGCGCAACGACAAGGACGACGCTGATGAGAAAGAGCACCCCGGAGAAATAATACCCGTTGAAGGCGCCGATCCCGCCCAGAATGCCCGTCGGCTCCATCACGCCGCTCTGGACCAGCGTCTGGAGCGTAAGCTTCAGCATGCCCAGCACGAACCCGACGACCATGCCCCAGAACGCCCCGTGTCCGTTGATGCGTTTGAAGAAAATGCCCAGCAGGAACACGGCGGTAATGGGCGGCGCCAGAAAACTCTGCACGTTCTGCAGGTAATCGTAGAGCCCCTCGTTGTTTTCCGAAATGACCTTCATGATCGGAATCCACAAGAGACCGAAACCCACCACCACGCCGGTGGCGATCCGCCCGACCCGAATGAGCCGCGCCTCGGACGCCTTTGGACGCAGTTTCTCGTAGATATCGACGGTGAAGAGCGTGGCGCACGAGTTGAAAAGCGACGCCAGCGAGCTCATCAGCGCGGACAGCAAGCCGCCCACCACGAGTCCTCGCAGCCCCGCCGGAAGCAGTTCCGCCACCATCGTGGGAAACACCATATCGCCCATGAGATTCCCCTCGGCGGATACCGGGATGGCAAGCAGGCCCTGTTGGTGGAGCGCATACCCGATCATGCCCGGCACAAGAAAGATGAACACGGGCCACACCTTCAGAAATCCCCCGAAAATGGCCCCGCGGCGCGCATCCGTCAGCGACCGGGCTGCAAGGGTGCGCTGGATGATATACTGATCGGTACACCAGTACCATATCCCGACAACGGGCGAGGCGATCATCACCGCCAGCCAGGGAAAATTCGGGTCGGAATTGGGTCGCCAAAGCGCAAATTGTTTGGCGTTTTCGCCCACGATGCCCCGCAGCTCGTTCCATCCCCCCAATTCGGACAACCCGAACATCGTGATAAACGCCGACCCCATGAGCAGAAGCACCGTTTGTAGCACTTCCGTGTATACGACGGCGCGCAGACCGCCAAAGATGGTGTAAACCCCCGTCAGCACCACCGTGACGAAGGCGCCGACCCAGAACGCGTTGTCCGGCGTCCCGAACGTGTCGGGAAGAAGGGTGCGGAATACGAGCGCGCCGGCGTAGACCGTGACGGACACCTTCGTAAACACATAGGCGACAAGGGAAACGATCGAAAGTACCCAGCGGGACCGGGCGTCGAACCGGCGTTCGAGGAATTCCGGCATGGTGAACACGCCGGAGCGGTAGTAGAACGACACGAACACCCAGGCCAGCAGGATCATGATCCAGGCATGCAACTCCCAGTGCGCCTGCGCCATCCCGTTCAGGGCGCCGCTTCCCGCAAGGCCCACAATGTGTTCGGAGCCGATGTTCGAGGCGAATAGCGAGGCTCCTACCACGACCCAACCGACATTGCGCCCGGCAAGGAAGTAATCCTTGGTGGTCTTTGTCTGGCGTGCGGACCACCACACGATCCAGACAAGCACCATGAAGTAGGCAAGTACGATAATCCAGTCAATGGGGGTCATGATTTCGGCGTCGATCTCTTATCCATGACGATATACTTCCCAATTCATGTACTTGTCGAGCGCTTCGCGGACGGCTCCGGCTACACGCGCACGCGTGGCCGCTACATGGTGTTCAAATCCAGCTTCGCACATGTACCGGAGCAATCCCTGCATGTTCGCCACTTCGAACACCCCGTACCCTCCGAAGGTTCGGAGTTCGTCCGACGTGAAAGCGCCCTCTCCCACGTAGGCACGCATGCGGCCCTCCAGGTCGTCCGTGGTAATGCGGGCGAACGTGAACGACCCGGGAGCGACCCGCCCCACAATGGTTCCGTACGTATTCTCCTTGCCGACCGACCCGGCGATGATTTCCTGAAAATCCATGCGGTGCGCGTCCGCCCCCTCGTCCACAAAAAAGGATTTGGGCAGGTTCGAGCAGTGAAATACGACCCCCTTATTCGGATCGTCTCCGTAGTCGTTGTTCCAGTCGAGGAGCGCTGCGGGCACGCGGGCCGCTTCCTGCAACACGTACATGCTCAGCGCCCCCACGATATCCGCCTCGCAGGCGCTCGCCATGAGCCGGTCGCTCATCATGCTCATCGCCGTACAGGGCACCACCCCGTAGAACTCTTCCAGCGAGGTCCAGCACTGAATGGCTGTCGCGGCAAGGCCCTGGTCTTCCATGAACCGGTCGATGCACACGCCCAGCTTGGCCATCTTCAGCAGGCTCTCCCGGGGAATGCCGTCTATCCGCGTATAGGCGCGCATCGCCTCGATCTTGTCGGCGACGGGGGGCTCGTCGTCGTCCATGCGGCGAATCCATCCGAGCAATTCGGACAAATCCAGCGTTTCGACGGAAATACCGGACCGTTCCAGCAGTTTCTCGCTGTAGCGCACCGTATTGAATGCAGCAGGCCGGGCGCCGATCTGGCCCAGGCGCAGGTTTTTGAGCGAGCGCACGACGCGGCAGGTGGCCGCAAAGCGGCGCAGGTCCTCCGCAAACGCCTCGCTCTCGGGGTCCATCGTGTGGCGGCTGGTGAGCGAGAACGGGATGCCGTACTGCCGCAGGTTGTTGCAGACCGATATCTTGCCGCAAAAACTGTCCCGGCGGCTCGACAGCGACATGTCCGATTTCGAATCCGCAAAAGCATGCACAAGAACAGGCACGCCGAGATCGGCCCACCGCAGCACGTTCGCCACGGCCCGCTCGTCCCCGAAATTGGGCAGCGTGACCAGCACCCCGTCGATGTCGTCACGGCGGGCGCGAAACAGATCGGCGCACAGGCGCGCTTCCGCAAGCGTTTCCACCGCGCCGTTGTTCGTGGCCTCTTCGGGCGTGATCACGACGTGGATGCCTTCCTTTTCCAGCAAGGCTATAATCTGCCGGCGGCCGGCAGCGCACAGACGATCCGGAAAAAAGCCCCGATTGCCGACGATAACGCCAAGCTTCACCGGATTATCGTTCGTCATATGATCCCGTTCTTCGTATTTTCCATGCGATGTCCGATGCGCATATATCCTGCGCCTGCCCCCCGAAGCAGGATCGTTTCCGCGATCCCTCTACGTTTATCCACATAGAATAAACGACACGCAAGGCAATTTTTCGTAACGATTATGCAACATTCCATCTATGACCTTACGGGACGCGTGGCCGTCGTCACAGGCGGATCGGGGGCACTGGGATCGGCCTGCTGCCGCGGACTGGCCGAAGCGGGCGCCTCGGTAGTGATCCTGGCGCGCAATAAAAAGCGGGTCGAGGACGCGGCCCGGACGCTGGAAGAAGCCGGAGCGACGGCGGCGGCGGGCATCCCTGCAGACGTGCTGAAGAAAGATCAGCTTGTGACTGCCCGCGACCTCATCGTCGAACGCTTCGGGCGGGTGGATATTCTCGTGAACGCCGCCGGCGGCAACATCAAGTCCGCTACGCTCAAGCCCGGAGACAGCATTTTCAATATGCCGGAAACCGCCTTCCGGCAAGTCTTCGAACTCAACCTGATCGGAACCGTATTGCCTACACAGGTTTTCGGAGAGCTAATGGGGGCAGAAAAAAACAACGCCAGGGAAGAAGAGACAGAAACCCCGTGCGCCGGCTCCATCGTCAATGTTTCCTCCATGGCGGCGGCCCGTGCACTCACCCGGGTCGTGGGCTATTCCGCAGCCAAGGCCTCCGTCGAGAATTTTACCCGGTGGATGGCCGTGGAACTTGCCCGGATATTCGGCGATGGACTCCGCGTGAACGCTATCGCGCCGGGGTTCTTCATTGGAGAACAGAACCGGAGCCTGCTCCTGAACGAAGACGGCTCGCTGACCGAACGGGGCCGGCAAATCATCGACCATACGCCCATGGGACGCTTCGGCGAGGTGGACGAACTCGCTGGAACGCTCGTCTGGCTGTGCAGCGACGCCTCGCAGTTCGTTACCGGCGTGGTCGTGCCTGTGGATGGAGGCTTCGGCGCGTTCAGCGGAGTATAGCGGAAAATACAGCCGGGTTACTGATTAAGTTCGCCCGTATTGATGATCGGCTGTGTGCTCTTATCGGCACAGAGCACGACCAGCAAATTGCTCACCATGGCCGCCTTGCGCTCCTCGTCGAGCTCGACGATGCCCCGATTGGACAGATCGTCGAGCGCCATCTGCACCATGCTCACGGCGCCCTCAACAATCTGGCTCCGGGCAGCAATGATGGCCCCCGCCTGCTGCCGCTGAAGCATCGCCGAAGCGATTTCCGGCGCATAGGCCAAGTGGTTGATCCGATTGCATACCGTGTTGCGTGCCGGGCCTTGTACGCAAATACGCCCTCGGAAATTCGATCGCCAAGCGCCCGGGGAAGAGCGCCTTGTCAGGTAAGAAAGAGCCCGAAAAACACCTTCGAGCCAGTAGAACACCGCACGTACAGGGAAGTACAGGATGCCTGAAAATGCATGAAACCAAAGTCGGGCAATAGTCCCCTACATCTGCATTTGCTGCATCTCCTCGTCATTCCCGCCGCCTTGTTCGTAGTCCTCGCGTTGCTGGCGCTGCCTGCGCTGTTGCCGTCCGAAGTTGTACGTCAGGGAAAGATTGACCTGACGGGCGTTGAAACTGCGGACGCTCTCATGATAGAATCGGGGCGTTTCGCGCGTGATGTTAAACTGCATCATGTCGAACGGATCGCGGATCTGCAGGCTGAGGCTGGCTCGCTCGTTCAACAACTGCTGGCGCGCGCCAATGCTCACCCTCGAAAACGAACCGATACGACCGTTTTCGATGTCCATGGGCGCTCGGTAGAAATAAGAAAGCTGGACGGATAGTCCCTGCCGAACACTGATCGTGGCGTTGCCGCGCGCCGACCAGCCCCAGGCATCGTTGCCGAGGCTGCTCTCCACGTTAGATCCGTCCGTCTGCATCCGAAAGGCATTGAAGCTGCCGAACGCATTCAGCCGGTCCGTAAGCCGCAGCGTACCGATGGATTCGAAGCCCGACGAACTGCTTGTATCGAAGTTGCGGAACGTCGTAATCGATACTCCCTGATCGTTAATGAATTCGTACCACTGTATCCGATTGATCGTCTTGCGATAATACGGGGTGAGCGTGATGGAAACGGGACCGGCAAAGTGAATGTAACTGCCCTCCATCGAATGCGTGTATTCCGGTTCGAGGTACGGATTTCCCTCACGCCGGGAATACGGGTCCAGGTTGTCGTTGAAAGGATTCAGCCGCCAGGTGCTTGGACGACGGATGCGCTTGCTGTAGCTGAACTTGATCTGTTTCCAGCTCGTTTCGGATCGGGACAATTCCCAGGTCAGAAATGCGCTCGGGAAGAAACTGTTGTAATCGTTCTCGTACCGCTCGTTTACCGTGGTCAAATCGAATGTCGTCCGCGCCTGCTCGTAACGCAAACCGACCTGCGTGCCGAAAGGCCCGAACGCCTGCTGCACGATACCGTAGGCAGCCTGGATATTCTGCCGATAATCGAATGTGTTCGTCCTGTGCGCGTCCGTCAGGTATGCGTTCGCGCCGTGATCGAACGTCTCAACCCCAAAACGGCTGTCCAGCAAATCGATGGACCCCTTGTATCCGGCCTCCAGTTTGCCATTGCCCAGCGGGCGGGTGTAATCCAACTGGAATGAACTCTCGCCGTCGTTCTCCTGCTGCGTCGAACGCTGCATGAACGGATCTACCCCGACGCCGGGAACAACCTCCCCCAGGCGAAGCCCATCCAGCACATAGCTGTTCTTGTCGTCCTCCTTCTCTTTTTCGAACCGCGCCTCCACCTGTAGTTCGTGGCTCCCCGGCGCAATGATTCGGGAAAACGTCAGTCGGTAATCCTGGTTGAAATCCGTCCGGTCTCCAAGACGCGTCCGGTCGTAGCTGTTCATCTCCACCAGGTTCGCATCAAGAAGGCGGTAGGCATTCAGCCCGTCCTGATTCCCGCCGCGCACGCTCAGCCTCGTAGCCAGCGACAGTACGTTCTTGTCGCTCATATTGTAATCGACGCTGGCGCTAAGGTTATGCGAATCGCCGCCGCGCTCGCCCCGATCATCCTGGTCTATCACGGTCAGCGGATCGGCCACGCGATTTTCCTGCCAACGATCCCCTGTCGAGTTGCGCACGCCGTGCCGGAATCCGTAGTTCACGAACGATGAGAACTTGCCTTGCAGAAAATTGAGCGAGCCTCCGACATTGTAACTCTCCTGGGTACCGCCTCCGGCCGTAAGGCTTCCACCTAAACCGAGATCCTGGTCCTTGCGCAATACGATGTTCAGGATACCGGACATGCCGTCGGGTTCGTACTTGGCGGACGGATTGGGTATGACCTCGACCCGATCGACCGTACTCGCCGGCAATCCCTGCAGGAAACCGATGAGCGCCTGCCCGGTCATGGACGTAGGACGGCCATTGAGAAGAATGGCCACGTTCTGGTTGCCCCGCAGACTGATATTGCCGTCTATATCGACTTCCACCGAAGGAATCTCTTCCAGCACCTGGCTGGCGTCGCCCCCGGCGGACACCAGTTGGTCTCTGGTGTTGTACACGGTCCGGTCAATGCCGACTTCCATAAACTCGCGGCGCTCCTCGACAATCACTTCGTCCAGCATCTGCGTATCGGGCATCAATTCGATGGAGCCAAGATCGGCGGTCCATGATCCCGGCACAAGGGCCACATCCGAAATCTCCTCCGTGAGATACCCTACAAAGCTGACCCGGACGTAATATCTTCCCGGGCGAAGCCCTTCGATCAGAAAAGCGCCGTCGGCGTCGCTGATCGCTCCGGTGGTAAGCAAAGAGTCCCGTAGGCTCCACACGGCCACGGAAGCGGACGGAATGGATTCGCGCGTTTCTCCGTCGAGAATGCTTCCGGAAATTTGCGTCGAGGGCATCTGTCCCCCAGGCCTTTCGCCTCTCCCATTGTTACCGAACTGCTGGGCATAAGCCGACTGGACAGGAGAGACGGCAAACAACAGGAAGGCAGCGATAAGCATCGTAGAGCGTAGCATAACGGCAATATCCTTTCAGGGAATGGATGAACTTGTGCAAAGAAACGTCAGAAAAAGCCTGCGGCCCGGGTTCCCGGCAAGAAGATGTAAGAATCACACGTATAAGACCTGCAGAACGGGAAATCCATTCCATGAACATCCCCGGCAATGTTTAAAACGCCGTCGCAGAAATCTTGTTGCCTGCATGTATATCGGAGTGACGCGAAAAAAGATGCGAGGCGCGCAAAAGCACGCCTCGCAGTCTTGAAGAATCCTATGTGAATCCGGAAAAGCTCCGAGCACTTTAATCGACCGGCTCAACGTGGCCCGACTGGGCTAAACGCCAGCGGCGAATCCGAAACGAGGCAAGCGCGAACAGGACGCTTCGCTCATTGCAATGTGTCCACAGGGAAAAATACTTCCGGGTTCTCCGGCAAATCGGCGGAGAGCTCCACCTCAATACCGCACAGGGTACCAGTAGTACCTCCTTTCACATCAATATTGTCGTCAATAAGTGTTGCGGAATCCGGGTCGGACCTCAAGGTTACGCTGAGCGTCACATCAGTAGACAGATCCATATCGCACATATCGGATCGATCATCCAGCTTCCAATCCACCATGCCCGTTCCGGTGCTTATTCTCGTAGTGGCAAGCGTCAGCGCATTGTCACCTTCGAGCACCTCAAGGGATACCATACCCTGCTGGCGCATTCCGGACTGGCTATCGAGCGTGAAGGTAGCGTTCTCAACGGTCACCACGCATCTCGATGGAACGAACGAAAAATCGTAATTTGGGATCAACTCTCCGCCATCCGAAACGCTGGGCGTGATCGTACCTTGCAGGTTGATCGAACCTCCCTCGAAACACGCATAGGTCGTATCCACCGGTATCCCTGAAAGCAGATCTTCCGGATTTACCGGCATATCTTCATCCGGAATGGCGCCGGATATCACTTCATTCACCACGGAATCCGTGCCCAGTGCCCGGAAACCGGTGTCGATAGCCTTCAGAAGCGCATTCACCTCCTGCTCCGTCAGCATGTCTTCGGTTTCCACACTGTCGCAGGCGGTTAACGCCGAAAACAGAAAAAGCATACAAACGAATACTCCGTAACGAGATAACATGATGGGCCTCCACGAATTAGGGTGTACGATTCGATGCATAATGAACTAGGCAAATACTATGCCATGAATCTCTTCATCGCATCGCAAACTGCTTTAGAAAGTGCGCGAAGGCTTCAGTATATTAGCCGCTCCACACGGCCTTCTTCCCTTCGATGACCGGTCAGCATGTCCTCGACACTCTTCCGGCCGGCAACCGCCCCGACCCTGTATTTCATCGGCGTAACCACAAAGCAATCTTCCATTGTGCCCATCTTCCCGAAATGGGCCAGGCGCCTCGGACTGGACGATGCGCGCCTCGTGGGCGTGGACGTTCCGATCGGCGCAAGTCCGGATACCTACCGGGACATCGTGGGCTTCATAAAGAACGACCCGCTCTCGATGGGCGCACTAATCACCACCCATAAAATCGACCTTCTCGCGGCGAGCCGGGACCTGTTCGACGAACTGGACCCGTATGCGCACCTGCTCGGAGAAATTTCCTGCATTTCCAAGCAAGGCGAACATCTCGTCGGCCATGCGAAGGATGCTGTGACGGGCCGCCGAGCACTCGATGCGTTTCTTCCGAACGGATACTGGAAAGAAACCGACGCCGAAATCCTCTTCCTGGGAGCCGGCGGCGCTACCGTAGCAACCACGAGTTTGCTCCTGACCGCGCCGAACGACGAACAACCGGCACGGATTACGGTGACGGATGTGGATCCTGGCCGGATACGCAGTATCCAGGCCGTGCACGACCGGGTGGAACACGACGCAAACGTACAGTATCTCCTCGTCCGGGACACGGCGGGCAACGATGCGGCAATGCAGACCCTCCCCGCATGCTCGGTGGTCATAAACGGTACGGGCATGGGCAAGGACCGCCCGGGCTCACCGGTATCCGACGCCGCCGTTTTTCCACGAGACGGCTATGCATGGGATTACAATTACCGAGGCGATTTTATCTTCCTGAATCAGGCGGAGCAATGCCGCCAGGGAGTAAAGACGGTGGATGGCTGGACCTATTTCCTGTACGGATGGACCAGTATCGTCGCCGAGGCGTTCGGGATCCCCATCCCGGAAGAAGGCCCGGAATTCGAGGCGCTCTCGGACATCGCCGCCGCGTACCGGCGCAGGTAACCTGTGGAATAGACACGGGCCAAAACACGTCCGCGTTCCTCTAACGCTCCACGCGTCCGGAACCGGATCCCTTCGCCAGATTTTCGACTTCCTGCACCGAGACCAGATTGAAATCGCCCGGAACGGTCTGTTTGAGGCAGGAGGCCGCTACCGCAAACTCAAGGGCTTCCCGGGAGTCGCTCTTCGTCAACAAACCGGCAATCAGGCCCGCTGCAAACGCATCGCCGCCGCCTACGCGATCTACAAGCCGGATCTCGTAGCGGGTTGAACGTTGCGGCTCGACGCATGCCCCGTCGTCGTGCAACAGGGCGCTCCAGCCGTTCATGGACGCCGAAAAACTCTCTCGCAGCGTAATCGCTACAGCGCGAAATCCGTACTCTTTTTTGAGCTGCCGGGCAAGACCGAAATACGCCTCTTCGTCGAGTTCGGCAGCTTCCACATCGGATGCCCCTGCCCTGAATCCTAGGCTGCGTTCAGCATCTTCTTCGTTAGCGATGCATACGTCCACATACTCCATGAGGGGGCGCATCACGGCCTGCGCTTCTTTTTCCGTCCACAACTTTGCTCGGAAGTTCAGGTCGCAGCTTATGGAGGCGCCAGCACGACGGGCTGCCCGACAGGCTTCCTCGAGTATCCGACGAGGAGCCTCGCCGAGCGCCGGGGTGATGCCGGTCCAGTGGAACCACGCTGCGCCGTCGAATACGGCCTCCATATCGACGTCGTCGGGCACAAGCGTCGTTACGGCGCTCCCGGCGCGGTCGTAGAGGACCTTGGACCCTCGCTGACTCGCTCCCGTTTCGAGAAAATAAATGCCCAGGCGATCGCCTCCACGTACGATAAACCGATCGGATACGCCGTAGCGCCGCAATTCGTTGACGCAGGCTTGCCCGATCTCGTGCCCGGGAATTTTGGACAGGAAAAAACTGTCGAATCCGAAGCCGGCCAACGCGACGGCCACATTGGCCTCCCCGCCTCCGAAGGACACATCGAGGGAAGGCGTTTGCACAAAACGCCCATGCCCAGGAGGCGACAGGCGGAGCATGACTTCGCCGAACGTAACCGTTTTCATAACTAACCCGGACGTATTCACTTGCCTACTCCAGTTCCCTGACCCAGATATTCCGAAAACGCACCGGGTGGTCGTGATCCTGCAGGGAAATCGGAAGTCGGTCGGCGTGGGCCTCGTACGGCGGCCGCGACCGATGCCCCGAAGGGCCGGTCATTTCCTCGTGGTTCTGAACCAGTACCCCGTTGTGCAAAACGGTCACGTAGGCCGGAGAAACGAATGCGCCGTCTTCATCGAAACGGGGGCGGCGGAATACGATGTCATAGACATTCCACTCGCCCGGCGCGCTCATCGCGTTGACGAGCGGCGGATACTGGCCGTACAACGAAGCAGCCTGTCCATCGGGATACGTGTCGTTCTCGTAGGAATCCAGTATCTGCACCTCATAGGTTTCCATCAGAAAAACGCCGCTGTTGCCACGGTTCTGATCCTCGCCGTCGGGTGGCATGGGCGCCGACCATTCGATGTGCAATTGCACGTCACCGAAGCCCTGCTTCGTTCGAATGCCCCCGGTGCGGGGCTGCACTTCGAAATAACCGTCGACCACCTTCCAGGGCGCCGGATCGCCGTTGAAGCTCTCCCAGACGGACAACCCTTCCGGAGACGATACGTCCCCGAAAAGAACGATGGCGTCGGAAGGGGCGTGTCCGACCGCCTGATCTGTGCTCGGTATTGCCGGGGAGACCACCATGGGCCGGGGCCGTTCCCTATCGTGTACATCCCAGTCCGCCGGGGTGCGGCTACCCTGCCCTTCGGTGTCCTGGCCAAGCGCCGGCGACGCAGCGAAAAGAACGGCGGCGATAAAAGACATAATGCGTGTCATGGTCAAGGAAGTATATGGAGTTGTAATCCGGCCAGGAACGCCCGACCGGGTGCGGGTTCATAGTAACGACCTCCGAATGCATTGATCGACACGGAACCGCTATACCGGGTATTCAGCATATTGCGCACCTCGACAAACGGCGCAATACGCACCGAACCGGCGGCAAATCCCTCGTGCCCGAGCGACGCGTCGAAAACAACGTATCCGTCGTTGACGGCCGTATTGACATCGTTCGTAAAATACTCGCTTACGGCTTCTGCTTCCACTGTGACCCGAAAGCCCCTCCGATCTGTCCGCACACGCCCGAAAAAACGCTGTTCGGGTACGCCCGGCAAGAGGTTTCCGTTCAAGTCCGCCTCCCGAAAAACGAAACGACTAACGGCAGCAACAAAAACCGCTTCCCAGCGAGGATGCGGGAACCACTGCACCGCTCCCTCAATGCCCCGGTGCGTATTCTTGCCCGCATTCCGGAAAAAATCCCGTCCGAGTTCGTTTTCGAAGGAAATCAATCTTCCGTCCACATTCATGGAAAAAATAGCCGCATCCACGAACAGATGCGCGCTCGGCGCGCCGCGCAGACCAACTTCCACGCCCCTCGCGATCTGCGGATCGAGTGAAGGATTGAATCCACCCGTCAAGTCCGGGCGATTGACGAGTTCCGTGGTCGTAGGCGTCTCGAAGGCAGTGCCATAGTTCGCAAAAAGCAGCCATCCGTTTCCCCGCCAGGACACGCCCAGCATGGGGCTCCATGAACTAAAGAGCCTGCTGCCGGATTGGTCGCCATTGGTAAACAAGCGATCGTCCATTTCAAACCGCACCGTTCCATAGCGCAGTCCGGCCAGCACCTGCATGTTTTGCACGGGCTGGAAACCCGCATAGGCAAAGGCGCCTGCCGAAGACACGTTCTCAACCTGATTCAACTGAATCTTTTCACCGGGAACGCCGCGGGCGTTATTGAAATTTTTGCGAATATCGTGTTGTAAAGCTCCATCGGCTCCCACGCCCCACCGGATCCGTTCCCTGTCCCGCCGCAGCGCCGCCCGCATTCCCCCCGCCTTCCGATCAAGATCGATATACGCAAAGGACAAGGGGTTATCGAGTTGCCGGCGTACGCCGTAACCGGTTATGCGAAGCGTCCCGAAGTCGGCTTCGCGCTCGAACGCAGCGCCAGCCTGGGCATGAAGGCTCTTCTTGCCGGCACGGGCTTCCTCAAAGGCCGGACGAGCCATGGAGGGATTCGCTTTGAACTGTTCGCGCGTCAGTGAGCCGGGGTGCTCGGTATCCTGCAAGCCAAGGGCAGTCAGAATACGGATATGCGAGGAGGAGCCGATGCGAAATCGGGCGGAGGCTCCGGCACGGCGACGAATACCGGAGGAATATGCCCGATACCCGCTCTGTGTGTGATTCGACGCGTAAAACTGCACGGAATGCGCACCGAACGGCAGCAACCCATCCATAAGTATCCGGCGCTGCCCGAAGGAGCCGGCGAGCGCCTGCGCTCGCAAACGGGGAGCCGAACGAACGCCTTCCGGCACGGCAGCGCTCGACAGAAAAAGCACGGCTCCGGAACCGTTTCCCCAAAAAAGGGAGGCGGGACTGCGCAAGAGTTCCGTTCGAAGCAGGACGGAAGATTCCACCACATCGAGCACCGTCTGCCCATCCGGCATCGTGAGCGGAATACCATCGAGCACAACCTGCATACCCCGCACGCCGAACGGAGCACGGGCGCCCATACCACGCACGGAGATACGCTCTCCAAGCGCAAAATGGCCACGGTCGTTAATCCACGCACCGGGGAGCGAACGCAGTACGCGTTCCATGGAAAGTACGGAGCGCGGCAACGCGTCCGGGGTATTCGTCTCGACGGCAAGGGCGTATGGAGCCGATGCCGCGTTCGCCGTGCCCCGGACCGCCTCAACCGTCAATTCCGGCAGCGCCTGCCCCGGAAGAACCGATACCGATAACGTGTCCTGGGCAACAACAATCCCCGGAAACAAACAAGCAGCCGCCAGCCAGCACCGAACAGAAGATATGGTACACATCATGCGATGCAGGCCGTATGTACGCACCCGCCTCATCCACAAAAATGGACCAGATCCGACTCGTACAGGAACCCTGGATATTTCCCGAAAATATGCAACACGCACCCCTGTGGGGTGCATGCCCAAAAGAACCAGGAAAAATCCGACCGACAGACAAAGCGCCGTCAACCGTTCTGAAATGCCCTAAAGCAGATTACCCGCCGACACGCTCTACGTTCATGGCGCTGAGGCCTTTGGGCGTCTGCTCCACATCATATTCCACTTCTTCCCCGTCCCGCAATCCTTCGTCGTATCCGAGACCGGGTATGTTGTTACGATGGACAAATACGTCCTTGCTGCCGTCGTCCGGCGCGATAAAGCCAAAACCTTTATCCACGCTAAACCACTTTACTCTTCCACGAGGCATGTTCTTTTTCCGTGTTCTAATGGCGCCGCAGCCTGTGTATTTCAACGCGTTATGCGCAATACAGTATATGCGGCAAGGTAAAATGACCCCTTGTGTACCCCGTTAACGGATATGGGTTTCCTCAACGAACAGATAAACGTTACATCGAGGTATTCAGGGCGATCTCAGGTACGCTGTTTTGCAAAAACCAGTCCTGCATTACATCCATCCATACCGCCAATCCCTGCCATGAACCATAGGGCGCGTAGTGGCGACGAATGTCCGTATCCGTGCCTCCGCCGAATTTCCGGGCAAACATCGACCGGGCCGCGGAATCGAGCGCGAGGTAATCGAACCGCCCCAGCAGTTTCATGACGACGCCGGCGGCGTACGGGCCGAATCCTCTCAGGGAACGTATCTCTGCAAACAGATCGGCGGAAGACATCTCCGTAGATACCCATCCCTCTACATCGACCCTTTTCTCCGCTATGAGGCAGGCCAGTTCGTAAAGATATGCATTCCGATATCCGGCCCGCACATGATCGACAAGCGAATCGAGGGACAGATTCGCAATCGTTTCAGGCGAAGGAAATGCACCGGCATGCCCCAACTCGTTCAACCGCTGTGTCATCTGCCGCGTCATCGCCCAGGTCGTGTTGGTGGTGAGCAGCGTTTTCGCCAAATCTTCCCAAACCGTGGGAGCCCGCAGCAGCCGCCCGGCCCTGTGCGCAAACACCCAGGCATAGCGCGGAACGCTCGAAAGCAGAGCATAAAAGGGGTCCAGGTCCATGTCAAGGTTGAAAATGCGCCGGGCCACCTCTTGAAAATGCGCATGGACCGGGGGAGAAAGCGAAGCATTCGCGGCATGCTTCGCCACACCGGACCCATATTCCAGCGTCTCCTCGATATGCACATGCAATCTTTCGCCGCAGGACACGGCCCCGGCCTCGTCCCTATCCGCTGTAAATGCAAGGCGGACAATGCGCCCGTCCGGCAGGGATTCGATGCGCCGCAGCCGCGCATACTCCTCGTCGTGGCTGAATGGCTCGAGCTCGATCCAGCCATGACTCAGAAGCGTCGACCGGAAACGAAACGAAGGAGGGCATTCGATGGTCAGTACGGGATCGGAGGATGGCATATTTATTCCTCTGCAAGCCGTTCGGCGCGCAGCAGTTTCTGCGCAATGTCCACCGGAAGCACGGCTCCCTCCGTGGCCAGCGCTGCTTCGTACAATGCCCTGGCCCCGACAGCACGGGCCCGGGCTTCCGGCAGCGATCCAAGTTGCGTCAGCAGATCGGCTTCCTCGCACAGCAAATCGGCGATGGAAAGCGCAAGACCGTATTCGAATCCGCGCGGGTATTCGCAAAGCGCGACCAGTTCGCGGGGCGACAGTTCGCCCACGGGGCGGGGAGAAAGGTCGGCTTCTCCGAACGCCTCACGCAGGTGCGCAAGGGCCTCTTCATACCGTTCTTCGGACTTCAGTCGAAGTACCTGCGCAAACACATGGAGCAACACCCGAATGGCCTGCTCGATCTCCCGCATGATGATATCCCGCTGGAACATGACGACAGGTCTTATGAAGAACCGGGCAAAGAGGGCGCAGGCGCATCGGCGTCGAAGGCGGCCGCGCCCTGCCTGAGAAATTCGGCGAATTCCGAAACCGATGCAGTGCCTGTGTGCCTGTGCAGCAGGGTACCGGAATACGGATCCGCAACGACATAGGTCGGAAGCGCCACAGTGCCCGCCAGCGCAATCTGGTACTGCTGTAATGCCGGGCCTATATCGCGCGCATCGGTATAGAGGCGCAGCAGCACGAAATCGTTCCGAAGCAGGGACGCCACGGGCTCCTGGCGAAACACGCCGGTTTCCATCTGGCGACAGTTTGCACAGGTATAGCCGGTGAAGTCGATGAACACGGGTTTGCGTATGCTTTGCGCCTGCTCGAAAACCGCATCTATATCTTCACTCCAGACCGGTTCATCGTCTGCGCTCCCCGAAAACACGCCGGATCGGGCCTCCGTTGCTTGCGCCGGAGGAAGCCAGGCATCGATCCTGGGCAGCGGCGCCCCAAAGAGGCCCGGCAGCATATACAGCGAAATCCCCAGAAAAGCGGCGGCAAAAAGTAGCCGCCCGACCCCGACGGGCTGGGATGTCGGCTCATGGGGCATCCGGATCTTGCCAAGCAGATAGAATCCGGCAAGCCCGAAAATCACCATGGCGAGGGCGATGGCCACAGGTCGTGAAATCAGCCCCCACCCCATAACAAGGTCCGCGTTCGACAAAAACTTGAGAGCGGCGGCAAGTTCCACGAAACCCAGTGTGACCTGAATGCGATGCATCCAGGATCCCGTTCCGGGTAACGACTGCAGCGCCTTCGGGAACAGGGCGAACGCTACGAACGGCACGGCAAACGTAGCCGAGAAGACCGTCATACCGATGACGGGATACGTCCACTCGCCGGTCGCAGTGGCGACAGCGAGCAGGCCACCCACGAACGGAACGGTGCAGGTAAAGTGCACCAGCGTCAGGGTCAGCCCCATGAAAAATGTGCCCGTATACCCCGACCGTTCGTTCCCTTGGCGATTAAAATAATTGACGAAACGACCCGGCAGCGTCAATTCGAACATGCCGAGCAGCGAAAGCGCAAACACGGCAAATATCCCCCCGATCAAAAGATTGACCCAGGGATTGGCCGCAATGGTATGCGCCCCGGCAGCGCCCAGCAAAGAGGCCGCCAGCACGCCGAGCACCGTGAAGGTAAGGACGATCGCCGCCCCGAAGGCCAGCGCCATACGAACCGATTCGGAACGCTTCGAAGCATGCCCCGAAAACCAGGAAACGGTCAACGGAATCATCGGAAATACACAGGGCGTCAGGAGAGAGGCAAGCCCGGCCCCGATCGCCAGCAGAATAAAGCGCCATAGCCCGCCGGCGTGCGCATCGGCGGCGGCCGGATCGGGAGACAAGACCGCAGGGACGCCCCCGGTCAAATCGGGTACAGCGCGGAGCGAGTCATTCTCCTCGTCTTCGATGGCCGTCCCGGCGTCGGATACGGAGCCTTGGGCGAAAGGACCGCCTCCGGTAACATGTATTACGGTCTGGAGCGGCGCCGGTGCAGGAGGTAGACACACCTCTTCGGTGCAAATCATGAACCGCACCACGCCACTGAGCGGGCGATTTCCTGCGGGGATATCCTCGCCAACCCGGAATGGGGCGATAAACCGGGCCTGCCCGGTGAAATAGCGAACCGTCGCGTCAAACCAGGGATCGTGCGCCTCGACGGGGGTACTCTGGCGCATCGGGCCTGTGAGCAACAGCCCCTCTTCCTCCCATGCGAAATCGACGGCAAAACTCGGGCGCGGCGAATCGAGCGCGTACATCTTCCAGCCTTCCGATATATCCGCCTCGATCACCGCCTCGAATGCCTCCCCGGAAGCGACTTTTTCGGGGGCAACCTCCACGGTCCACGTCACATAGTCCGTAGCCGACAGGAAATCCTGCGCAAACGCTTGCACACACACGAACCCTGTACACGGAACAAGCGCAGCCAGCCAGCCTATGCGGGCGAGACACTGCACAAATCCAAAACCGTAGTGGCGCAAAACCGTACTGGGCTAAAACGATGCCGGGAGCGGGACGGACGCCCGGCGTATTCCGCCGCGTCTACGCTTCCGGAACCACCTCGACCTTGAGTTTGGCCGAGACTTCCTTGTGTACCTTCACGGTAGCCGTATAAACGCCAAGCATCCGAATGTCCTCGTCGGGCTCGATATGTTTGCGGTCGATCCGGAACCCCTGCTGACCAAGCGCTTCCGCTATCTGCGTCGATGTGACCGTCCCGAAAATCCGGTTTTCCTGTCCGACTTTCGCGGCAATGACCACTTTCGCAGCCTCCAGTTGCTCCTTTACGCGCTCTGCATCCCCAATCTCCTGGGCAATTTTCCTTGCGCGCTGACGTGCGAGTTCTTTTTTATGACGAACCACGGAATCCGAAGCAATCACCGCCATACGGCCCGGTATCAGGTAATTACGACCATAGCCGTCCCGGACTGTCACGATGTCTCCCTCGTGACCGAGGTTTTCCACGTCCTGCAGCAGTAAAAGCTTCATCGCGGTAGTTTCCTCCTATCGAACATTATCTGCCACAAAAGGCAACATTGCAAGGTGACGGGCGCGCTTTACCGCCCTGGTAAGCTTGCGCTGAAATTTCTGGGGCACTCCCGTGATGCGCCGGGGCATAATCTTGCCCTGCTCGTTGAGATAGCGCTTCAGGAGCTCGATATCCTTGTAATCGACAAAATCGATGCGGTCGGGATCGAAACGGGTTTCGGTCATGGAATATCCTGTCAATGTGCTAAAATCTTCTGCCCGGAGGATTTATGCTCGATCGGCGGCTTTCGCATCCTCAGCGGACGTTTCGGCTTCTGTCTCTTTTTTCGGGGCGAGCGCCTCGGCTTTCACCTCCTGGGCAGATGCTTCGGCTTTCTTCTCCTCAGCAGGCGCCTCCTCCTTCGAAGCAGGCGAGGGTTCCGCCTGCTCGTCGGCGGCTTTCTTGCCCGAAGCGGACACTTCGACTTTTGTCTCCTCGGCGAGCGCCTCGGCTTTCTTCTCCTCCTTCGGAGCAGGCGAGGGTTCCGCCTGCTCGTCGGCGGCTTTCTTGCCCGAAGCGGGCACTTCGACTTTTGTCTCCTCGGCGGGCGCCTCGGCTTTCTTCTCCTCCTTCGAGGCAGCCGAAGATTCCGCCTGCGCGCGCGCCCTTGCCTCCTTGCGCTCCTCGTAGTGACGGAGCATGACGGCGTCCATTTTCAGCGTGAGAAAACGAAGAATATCGTCCTCAAGGGTCAACGCGCGTTCGAGGCGGGCGATCAGGTCGCCCCCCGCCTCGAAATAGGCATTCACATAGTACCCGGTGCGCTTTTTGTCGATGGGATAGGCAAGACGCTGTGCTCCCCACTCATCCACTTCAATGATATTGCCGCCCTCTTTCTCGATAAACTTCGTAATCCGGCTGACCAGATTCTTTATCTGGTCGTCGCCGAGTACGCTGTTGACGACATACGTAATTTCGTAGATATTTTTCGACATAACTCCCTGTGGAATAAAATCACGCCCGCCGTCCTTGCGGCGAGCAGGGATTATACCGATTCCCTTTCCCGTTCTGCCTGCCGGGGATTGCACCGCGTAGTGAAGCGCGCAAACGGACAAGACAGGGTTACGGCTACGGAAACCGGTATAAAAATGCGTGTCGTCATACGACCGAAACGAAACGACGTTCCCTGACTGCCGGCGCCTCTCTACTCGTTACTCGTTGCCCTTGTCTTCCTTCGGATCGTACAACATGCCGGTGCAAAGACACATTTTGCGCTCGGTACGCGTGAGCACGTCGTAGTTGGGGCAGCTCCGGCACCCCTCCCAGAACACATCGTCATCCGTCAACTCGGAAAACGTCACCGGCTTGTATCCGAGGTCGGAGTTTATTTTCATCACGGCCAAACTCGTCGTGATGCCGAAGACCCGGGCCTCCGGGTATTTTTCGCGCGACAGCTCGAAAATCCGTCTCTTTATCTTCTTCGCCAACCCCATCTTTCGAAAATCGGGAGCCACGATCAGCCCGGAATGGGCCACGTACTTCCCGTGGCTCCAGTTCTCGATGTAGCAAAATCCGGCCAGACGGTCGCCGGCCAGAGCAATGACCGCCTTGCCTTCTTCAATCCTTGCCTGCACATACTCCGGGGCGCGCTGGGCGATGCCGGTCCCCCTGGCCGCCGCCGCCTCTTCGATAAGGCGGCTGACCGCAGACGCATAGCGGACATGTTCGTCCCGGGCCACCATGACGATCGGTTCCTCTACCACATCGATCTCCTGTATCGGCGCAGGTTCCGGTAACTGCATGGGTTGTATCGTTCGAAACAGCGTTTTCGTAACGGACATAACCAGAAGGAACGAGAGAAGCGCCCGATTGATCCTGTACGGGACCATGTCACTGGCCCGGGCCGCTACGACCCGAAGGCCAAATCGGCTAACCGCTCCATATTGTCCGCGGTTTTCAGCGCAGTAATAACCTCCTCTAGTGCCCCGTCCATCACTTTGTGGAGGGGATGATTTTTGTCGTCGCCTCCCAAGCGGTGATCGGTGACGCGGTCCTGAGGAAAATTATAGGTTCGTATCTTGGCCGAACGGTCGCCGGAGCCCACCATGGACCGGCGGACTTCGCTGCGCTCCGCCCTGCGTTTTTCCATTTCCTGATCGTAGAGACGCGAACGCAGTACCCGAAGCGCCTTGTCCTTGTTCTTGTGCTGGCTTTTTTCGTCCTGGCACGTCACGACGAGGCCGGTGGGTACATGCGTAAGACGGACCGCCGAATCCGTCGTATTGACCGACTGCCCGCCCGGACCGCTCGAACGATATACATCCACCTTGACGTCGTTCGGGTCGAGGCGCACATCAATGTCTTCCGCTTCCGGCAGTACGGCCACCGTGGCGGCGGACGTATGCAGACGCCCGGAAGATTCCGTAACCGGCACGCGCTGCACACGGTGCACACCGCTCTCGAACTTCATGAAACCAAATACGTCTTCTCCCCGGATCGACAGCGCGATCTCCTTGAACCCACCCCTGGCGCCCGGAGATACATTCATTACTTCGACCTTCCACTCCCGACTCTCGGCGAATTTCCGATACATGCGGTACAGATCGCCAGCGAAAAGCCCTGCCTCGTCTCCGCCGGTTCCCGCACGAATTTCGAGGATCGCATCCCGGGCGTCCTCAGGGGCTTTCGGAATCATTTTCAGGCGCAGATCGGTCTCGATGGCGGGCAAATTGGCCTCGATGGTTTCCAATTCGGCGCGGGCGATATCCGCCAGTTCACCGACCGGGTCCTCCGCCAGGATGGCGTATAAATCGTCCCGTTCCGAGGTCGTTTGCTCGTAGGCATCGATTGCTTGAACAAGGGCTTCAAGCGTCGTGCGTTCCTGTCCCAGTTCCCGGAGGCGCTGTGGATCGGTGGCCACATCCCCCTGGGCCATCAGCCGGTTGATTTCCTCGAACCGATCTTTAATTTCCTGAAGTGCATCGAGACGAATCATGGCCCCTGCGGCGCCTCAGGCCAAAGCCGGCGCATCGCGAATCACCCGTCCGATCGCCTGCGCAATGAGCCGGATCTGCGCCATCAGATCGACGAATTGCTCGAAATAGAGCGATTGCGGGCCATCGCTCTTCGCCATGTCGGGATTCGGATGTACCTCCACCATGATGCCATCGGCCCCGGCAGCCACCGCTGCACGAGCCATCGGAATGACCTTGCCGCGTATGCCCGTCCCATGGCTTGGATCGACAATAATCGGGAGATGGCTGCGCTTTTTGATCACCGGCACCGCAGACAGGTCCAGAGTATTGCGCGTATACGTCTCGAACGTGCGGATGCCGCGCTCGCATAGCATGACGTGCGGATTGCCTTCCGAAAGCACATACTCGGCGCTCATCAGCCACTCGTCGGTCGTTGCCGAAGGACCGCGCTTCAGAAAGACGGGTTTCCGAAGTTTCCCGACCTCTTTCAGGAGCGGAAAATTCTGCATGTTGCGCGCACCGATTTGCAAAACGTCCGCATACCGCGCAACCAGTTCAACCTGACCGACCTCCATCACTTCGGTAACGGTCTTGAGGCCGTGCCTGTCGGCAGCGGCACGCAACAATTTCAACCCCTCTTCTCCCAAACCCTGGAAAGAATAGGGAGAGGTGCGCGGCTTGAATGCGCCGCCGCGCAAAAACGCCGCCCCACAGGCGGATACATGCGCCGCCGTATCCTCGATCTGCCGTTCGTCTTCGACCGAACAGGGACCGGCCATCACCACCAGTTCCTCGTTGCCTATGCGCACACCACCCACGTCGATCACCGTATTTTCTTTTTTCCAGGACCGGCTGGCGAATTTGTACTGCTCGGTTACCCGATACACCTCCGCCACGCCCTCCATGACCCGGATATGCCGGGGATCGAATTCGGGCTTCACGCCAATGGCGCCTACTACCGTCTGGTTAACCCCGCTGGAACGGTGTACGTCGAATCCGTATTCGTTCAGACGCTCGATAACGTCCTGAATCCGGCTTTCTTCCGCACCTGGTCGAAAAACTACGATCATTGGAAGGAATGGAATGGATGGTAAGCGCGTGACAGGAAAACCGGGTGAGCAACGGGGCGCACCGCACGGGCTGCAACTTCGGTTTTTATTCAACGGACAATCCGCTGTACGCTATAAACGCCGTATGGCGTATGCCCGGTTTCATGGTGGCCGGTTCCCAAGCAAATTACAGAATACGATTCCGATGGCAAGGTACCGTCACTGGTACCGTTCGAGCGTGAATTTCTCTCCCAGATACCGTTCACGCACCTCGGGGTCGCGGGCTAGCGCCTCGGCAGTGCCCTGCTTCAGAATACGCCCCTCGTAAAGCAGGCAGGCACGATCCGTAATAGCCAGGGTTTCGTGTACGTTGTGGTCGGTAATAAGTACGCCGATACCGCGCGCCTTCAGGTTGGCCACCACCCCCTGGATATCCTCGACAGCGATGGGGTCCACGCCTGCAAAGGGTTCGTCCAGCAAAAAGAATTTCGGCTCGATGGCCATGGCCCGAACAATCTCGGTGCGCCGCCGCTCCCCGCCCGACAAGGCATATCCTCTCGAGCGACGTACGCGCTCGAGGTCGAATTCGGCGATGAGTGCATCGACGCGAGCATGGCGCTCATCCCGCCCGATACCCTGAAATTCGAGCACCGCATGCAGATTATCCTCTACGGAGAGTTTCGAAAAAATGGACGCTTCCTGGGCAAGGTAGCCGAGGCCCAGGCGGGCCCGTTTGTACATCGGCATGGACGTAATGTCCTGTTCCCCCACATAAATCCGCCCTGCGTTGGGCCGAACCATCCCGACGATCATATGAAACGTGGTCGTTTTTCCGGCGCCGTTGGGGCCAAGCAGGCCCACGATCTCGCCCTGCGACACATGGATGCTCACATCGTCTACCACGTTGCGCTTCTTGTACCGCTTCGTGAGGCGCTCGGCGCGGAGCGTCACGGGGGCAACAGGGTCGCCGAAAAACGCCATACAGGTCAATCCATTGGTTTCGGAAGCGGATCGGGGGCATCGGAAGGCCGGGAGCCATTGCGCCCTTGCCATTCGACGCGCTGGAGAAATTCCCGTTTCAACGGGCGCCGCTCGGGACGCCATACGAATCCGTCGAGCGAAAGCGAATCGGGCAGAATTTCCTCCGGATAATATACGCCTTCCATATCGCGGATCGCTTCGAGCCGGTCGATGTTTCCGTCGCGAAAATGGAGCAGGATGCGGTCTGCGGACATATGGACGGCGCCCTCGGACAAACCATCCTCGCCGGTTCTGAAATGAATGGCTTCGGCCTGGGGACCCGCCGAAAGCGTACGCAGGGAATCCTGTTCGAACACCGCTTCGATCCGCTTGCCGCGCAACTGGCGGATCCGGTTCGTCGCCGAATCCGCACGGGCTGCAAAGGCGCTTCCCAGCACAAGCAGGGTTTCCGCTTCTTCGCCGCCCTCCTCGACCTGCAGCGTATCTCCGCTTAACTGATTATTCCGGAACCAGGCCAGAGGATTGCCGAAAAACCAGGCTGCGGTGCGCCGGATGTCTTCCCCGTCTTCGCCCACGGTGACTACCCGGTCGTAAACCACAGAGTCCGCAACCGCCGTAAGGTCTCCCTGCAGAACACGCACCGAGTCGACGGCCACGATCCGCTCCAGCGAATCCTGCCGGGACGATTCGAGGATACGAGCGCGCACCATCAACGTATCCGTGTCGGCGCCGGTCGAATCCTCCCGGATCCGCAGCAACAAAGGATGGCCTTCCATACGGCTGTAGCCGGTGCTATCCTCGTTGTATGCCCGGTCTCCGAAAAGAAGAGACCGGACGAGCTGTCGTTTTGTATCGGCCTGTCCGGTCGTATCGACGCGTTCGACAAACACGTTGCCGCGAGCGAGCGATATGTCCGTTTCCCGATGGTAGGTCACCGTGTCCGCCCGCAGCGACGCGTTGTCTTCCACCAGGACCACATCCCCGTAAAAATCGGCCCGCTTCTCGTCAGAAAGGTATTCTCCAGCCAGACTGGTCAATACAGCAGTGCGATCAATCAATGTGACGCCTTCCGAAAAACGGGCGCGTTTCGAGCGCATGAAATACAAGCCGGACGGCGCTTCGAGCAGAACGTCTCCGTCTGAAAGACGTATGCCGCCGCGCGCATGGCCCGTCTTGTCACGGCTGTTGTAAAGCACCGTATCGGCGCGCAGCGTATCGCCGCGCTCGATCACCAGCACATCTCCCGTGAAAAGGATTTCCCGGCGTTCCGGGAACTGGACGGCCTGGCTCGCTCGCAAGCGCGTATCCTCCTGCTGCAAGCGCACATTTCCGATGAGACGCCGGATGCGTTCGCCCCGATCTTCACCGCCTTCCAGTAAATCGGCGCGGACATCCACCTCCTGCAAGCGGGTGGTGTCGGCCTCCTGCGCATAGATCGGCAAGGTCGCGCCGACAACAATGCACAGACCCGCCACAAAACGACATATGGATACGGCGCCGTATCTCATTCTTCGCGCACGGTCACCCGGCCGGTCATGTTGCGCAACGTATACTCGTCCAGACGCTCGTCCGCTTCCAGCGCGTATCCCTGAACCTGTTCGTCGGGCGTCGAGATGCGAACGAATCCAGGCGTTCGAAGGGCCTCCTCACGTTCTAACCATACAAGATGCTCGCTCCACAGCGCCTTGTCGTCCTGTGCACGGACTTCGACGTTCCCTATCGCCTCGAATCGCTTTTTATTGTCGAGAAGCGTAACCCGGTCGGCGAAAACGGTAACGGGGGAGTCCCCGGCTTCATCGTACAACAGGATTGTCACGCGCCCCCCGATCGAGTCGCTCTGCAAAACGGTCCATGTGCTGTCCCCTGCCTCGAACGTCGCCATATGATCTGCGCGCATCTTCAGACGCGGACGCGAGGATGCGTTGCCGGGAATCGTTTCCGTTACATAATACTCGGCGCCCCAGCTTTCCTGCACGGGATCCGCCTCGGAGCGAATGTCTTGCATAGCCGCGGGAGGAGCGGTGATGCGACCGCAGGCTGCAAGCATGCCCACACACAGCAACAGAACGAGATTCAGACTGCAACGCATGGCGCGGCGCGTCGGCAGGAAAGGGTAAGCGGACCGAAAGAATTGGACCATGCTTTACGCGCGCCGGTGCGATGGGTTCATGAATATTGTCTCACTGAAATCATCCTTACGGATACCTCCGAGCTCAGCGGAACCTGGCTTCTACCGCCTCGAAACCGCGGGGCGGGCGCGTACGGGGCTGATGACGCTTATGAAATGAAATACCCTACGCCCGCAACGCCTCGGCCCGCCGCCGGAGCAGGCGACGATCCGGCTTGAAACCCCCTCCGGCAAGGTCCGTCGGCCACGGATAGAACGCATCCGGCGTCATGAATCGGGGGAGTACGGCTTCGACGGCAGCGCGTAGGCCGGACGCATCGATTTCCCCGTCCGCCGTTTCGACAAAAGCCACCGGGCGCTGGCCGTATTCCTCGTCCGCCACGCCTACGACGACCGCGCGCTCGACGCCCGCCACACCCGCCAGAACGACCTCGATTTCCTCAGGAAGGATGTTCTCGCCGCCTGACACGAGCAGGTGATCCATGCGCCCCCGAACGATAAGCCGTCCGGAAGCATCCAGCCGACCCATATCCCCGGTTGCGAACCATTCTTCTTCGTCAAAAGGACGCACAAGCCGCTCCCCCTCCACATATCCGGCAAAGCGTGTGCGCCCCCGCACCATGATCTGCCCCTCTTCGTCGCAGCGGAGTTCCCGCCAGGGCAACACCCGACCCGATGTACGCAAGGCCTCCGGCGCCGCACCGAGAGGCGTAGCTGTCACTTGCGAAGCCATTTCCGTAAGGCCGTAGCTGGTATGTACGGGGATTCCGCGCCGTACGGCCTCGTCGATCAGGGCCGGCGATACGGCGGCGGCGCCAAGCAACAGAGCCTTCTCCGGGTGCGCTTCCCCGGACTCCGCTTCGCGCAACAGCCGCCGGAGCTGGGTGGACACCATGGACGCGTGGGTGACTTTCCGGACGGATGCGGCAAGGGAGTCCACCGGATCGGGCAATACCACCGTGGCGGCGGCAAGCAAACAACGAAAAAGAATCGCAAGCCCCCCCACATGCCAGAGCGGCAACGACAAGAGCCAGCGATCTCCGCAAACCAGCGGCATGTTGTCCTGCGCGCCCAGTGCACTGAAATAATGATTCCCGTACGTATGAAGCGCGGGGCGGGCAGCGCCAGAAGACCCGGAGGTAAACACGATGGTGGCGGGAGCATGCTCGGAAAACGGCGGCGCGGCGCCAGGGTTTTCGTGCGGGCTCCGTTCGACCAGGGCTTTTGCCGCCACGGCCGTTTCGAACGACCGGTCGCCGACCGTAAGCGATACGCCCAGACTGCGGGATCGCTCAAATAACGTAACCTCCGGGAGGCGCGTCGAAACCGGACAGGCGACGGCCCCTGCCCGCATTGCCGCAAAAAGCAGGATCACCGCTTCCACGCTCCGGTCCATGACGAGCGCCACGCGATCTCCCCTGCCCACCCCTTTTTCCGCTATGCGGCGGGCCGTCCCCGAGACAAGGCGGTCGAGTTCGCCATACGACACCTCGACGCCGGGAAAAGACAGCGCCGTTTCAAGAGGCGCCCGGAGCGCCGCCGTCGAAAGCAGGCAGGAAATGTCCATGTATCAGGACAGCCGGTTACATGATCCGTCCGAAGCTGAAAAGCAGACAGTAGGCGAGCAGAAGCCGCGAGGTGGACCCCAGAAGCGGGTTCAATACCGCGGGATCGCTCGTGGCGCGCAGCGTCCGCATGTTGGCCAACCCCCAGGGTATTGCAATCAACGCAATGAGCATCCACCAATTGCCGGCGAGCATCGCCGAGACCATGACCACGATGGCCGCGCCCGCCACGCATACGCCGTAGAGTAGTACGCCTGCACTGCGCCCCCATCGCACCACCAGGGTTTTCTTCCCGGCGGCCCGATCCTCCGCGATGTCGCGCGTATTGTTCACAAGCAGAATAGCGGTAGCGAAAAACCCCGGACCCAACCCGGCCAGCGCAACCGGCCACGAAAACGCCAGCGCCTGCACATAGTGCGTCCCGGCCACGGCCACCGGACCGAAAAAGACCAGCACAAAAAGATCGGCAAGGCCCAGATACGCCAACGAATAGCGTCCCGCCGAGTAGATCGCCCCGCACAAAATGGACGCCAGTCCGACGAACAGGAGGACCCACCCTCCGCGCACGACCAGGTACAGCCCGGCCAGAAAAGCGATCAGAAAAGCAATAGCCGCCGCGGCGCGGACCGCTCGGGGACTGGCCAGACCCGCCTGCGTGATGCGCATGGGCCCCTTGCGATCTTCCGTATCGGCGCCCTGCGCGAAATCCTGATAATCGTTCGCATAGTTCGTGCCCACCTGGATGAACAGGGCAACGAGGAGTGCGCAGCACGCGGAAAGCGCATGAAAGGCCTCTTCTCCAAAGGCGAAGGTCGTCCCGAGCAGCACCGGGGCCACCGCGGCCCACAGCGTCTTCGGGCGCGCCGCCCATATCCAGATCGCCCATTTCGGACGCCCCTGCTCCGATCGCATGGGAGACTGCCCGGAGGCGGAAGCGGATGTCGAGGGCGCGTTCAAGGACGATACGGGAACTGCGAGAAGTCCGGCTGGCGCTTCTCGTTGAAGGCGTTGCGCCCTTCCTGCCCTTCCTCGGTCATATAGAAAAGCAACGTGGCGTTGCCTGCCAGTTCCTGCAAGCCTGCCTGCCCGTCGCAATCGGCGTTCAACCCGGCTTTCAGACAACGAATGGCCATTTGCGAATTCTGCAAAATGTCCCGGCACCAGCGCACGGTTTCCTCTTCCAGTTGCTCCAGGGGCACGACGGTATTCACCAGCCCCATCTCCAGCGCCTGACTGGCATCGTAGGGACGGCACAGAAACCATATCTCGCGGGCCTTTTTCTGCCCCACAATGCGGGCAAGATACGAGGCCCCGTACCCCCCGTCGAACGATCCCACCCTGGGTCCCGTCTGCATGAACCGGGCGTTTTCCGCAGCAATGGTAAGATCGCACATCACATGCAGCACATGCCCGCCACCGACAGCCCAACCGGCCACCATGGCGATAACTGGCTTGGGGCAACTCCGTATCTCCCGCTGAAAATCAAGCACATTCAGCCGCATGACGCCCGTGCCTTCTTCCGTATACCCGGCGTCTCCGCGAATCTTCTGATCTCCGCCGGAGCAGAAAGCGTCCGGCCCCTCGCCGGTAAGAATAATCACGCCGATGCCATGATCGTCGCGAGCATCCTGGAGCGCGTCGCGCATCTCCGTGATCGTAAGGGGCCGGAAGGCGTTACGTACTTCGGGGCGATCGATGGTGATCCTGGCGATTCCTTCCGCCTTGTGATACGTGATATCCCGGTAGGATTTCGCTTCTTGCCAGTCTATTGCAGGAGTCATGGGTCAGGGTTGTTGGTAAAAACGGGAACGGCGTCTGCAAACCGCTCGCAGATCAGGGCTTCCATCCGCCGGTGCAGCTGCAGGTTTTCAGTGCGGTCGGTCGTGACTTCAATGATCCGACTTTCGCCGGACGAAAGCGCTCTTGCGTATGCTTCCGACAGGGCATCCATGTCCTGAACGTGGTCGTAGCCGAGGCCGAACATGCGAGCGGCCTGCTCGAAACGATACGGGTGCGGCGTCCCGAACATGGGTTCGAACGCCTCGCCGCAACGAGCTACGGGAAGAAACGAAAAAATACCCCCGCCGTGGTTATTGATTACTACGATAACGACCGACTCCGGGGCAGACGCCGCCAGAGCCAGACTGTTCAGGTCGTGCAATAATCCGAGATCCCCCACCAGCAGAGTAACCGGCGCCCGGCGCCCGTACGCCAGTCCGACCGCCGTAGCCACGGCGCCGTCGATGCCGGAAGCGCCGCGATTGGCGGCTACGAACGGCGCCCTGCCGGCAACATCCCCGAACATATCCATGTCCCGGATCGGCATACTGCTTGCGAGCACAAGCGTGGCCTCGTCCGGGGTATGCCGCGAGAGCAACCGGGCCACAGCAGGTTCGGAAAGGTCGTCCGGCATGTGTTCATCCACCGTGCGGGCCACGGTATCGGAGACAGCAGCCCAGCTTGCCGCCCAATCCTTATTACCCGTCCCTTCGCCCTCTCCTGGCGCCGTTTCCAGATGATCGATAACAGACTGGCAGAAGGGCGCAATACCGGTCTCGACATACTCCGTCACGCAGTGGCCGGGATCCATCCGGTCGGGGGATTCACGCACCACCGCAAACAAGGCGGGACGCACATCGGCCAACCAGACATTCAGCCGCTTCGATACGGTGGCGCCGCCAAAATGCAATACGGCGTCCGGCGCATGGGATGCCCGGAACGCCTCGCTCGCCAGCGCCAGGTCGTACCGCGAAGCCATCACGCCGCCGCCTTCCGCCATCCCGTCCGTATACCAATCCACAGGCGATGCGCCCGAAAATCGGAGTTGCGAACATACATCGGGCAGCAACGGCCAGCCCAGTTTGCTCGCCAGCCTCCGCACCGCATCGGCCTGGGTTCGGGTGTGGAGCCGCCCGGCCACCACCAGCCCGCACTTCGCCTGGCGCAGATCATGCGTCAGGGAATGGAATCGGGGCGCATCGAAGGAATATGTTATAAGAATTTCTAAAATATTATTGGCTGAGCTCAACCCGGAAACAGGAGTTTTCGGAATGTCTGCGGCCGATCCATGCCCGGATATGGGAGTTTTTGAAATGTCCGTGGCTGATTCAGGGCCGGATATAGGGGTTTTTGAAATATCTGTGACCGAGCCGTACCGGGTATACGGGGTCTCCGCATCCCGCCACGCCCGCAATCTATCGAGGTATTCTGTGTAGCGGCTTCTATCGGGATTGGAAAACAGCGGCTCGCGGTACATCGCGTTGAGATGCACCGGACCGGCGGGTATTCGTCTTGCCCGGTACACGGCCTGATCCGCCGTGGTGAGCACGACCGCCGGGTCGATCGCCGGATCCGGGGCGGGCAGGTCGAATTGCCACCGCACGTAGTTTCCGAATATCTTTACCTGGTCAATGGTCTGATTGGCGCCGGCAGCCCGCAGCTCCGGAGGGCGATCCGCCGTAACGAGCAACATCGGCACGGCGTCCATCGACGCTTCCACCACGGCCGGCATACCGTTCGCCACCGCCGTCCCGGAGGTCGTAATCCATGCGGCAGGGCGCCGCGTAGCGCGCCCGTACCCGAGGGCGCAAAACGCCGTCCCCCGCTCGTCATAGTGCATGACACATTCCGCCCGGGGATGGGCCGCCACGGCAAGCGCCAGCGGAGCGCTCCGGGAACCCGGCGCGATACAGAACAGGCCGACGCCGGCGCGAACCAACTCTTCCACAAGAAGATCGGCCCATATCTGGTTGATGCCGGACGGTTCGGAATCGGTCATGTGTATCGCTGGATTTCATCTGCCTGAAAATAACGGGATACTCTGATCAAAACCACTTCGCTCAGCACTTCACGTTCGCAAGTACAGTACATCATGATTCCATCGTCGGAATTAGGGGGATACTGCGCATTCGGGGCATCGCTGGCAGGAAGCGCCCTTCGGGAGGCAGAGAGGCGCACGGGTCGGATCGGCGCACCCGGTAAAAACCCCATACCCTCACTCCAGCACCCCCAGAATATCGCTGGTCTTCTGCTCGATTTCCTTCCATTCGGCCACCGGATCGGATCCCTCCACAATCCCGGCGCCGGCAAACAGATACAAGACGCGATCCCGGACGAGACCGCACCGGAGCGCCACCGCAAATTCCGCCCCCTGAGGACCTATCCACCCTACCGGCCCCGTATACCAACCCCGGTCGAACCCTTCCAGATTGCGAATGACCGCCAACGCAGGCTCGACGGGATATCCGCCTACGGCAGGGGTGGGATGGAGCGCCCCCATGACATCGCTTCCGTGCACGCCGCGTTGCAACAGGCCGCTGCTGCGCGAAACGAGATGCCACCTCCAGGCTTGCTGCAACCCGGACGCCTCGTCATCTATGCGAAATTCCTGACACAACGGATCGAGCGCAGTACGAATGCTTTCCCGCACGTACGCATGCTCGCGCTGGTCTTTCTCGCTAGCGAGCAACGAGGCCAGAGCTTTGGCGTCTTCGGCCTCCGTATCGCCCCGCACACAGGTGCCGGCCACGGCCTCCGTTCGTATGTACCGCCCGCTGCGATGGAAAAGGCGCTCCGGCGTAGCCCCTACGAAAACAGCGTCCGGCTCGAACTGGAATCCGTAATGAAAACAATTCGGGGTGGCCTCCCGGAGCTTCTTCAGCAAGGCGAAGGCATCGAGCGATTCTCCAAAGGTCAGGAGCGTGCGGCGAGCAAGTACTACTTTTTCGAGATGGCGGCGGCGCTGCGCGAAAGCGTCTAGCGCCCATTCGACGCTCTGCTCCCAACCCGCCCGGTCCGGTTCATCCGTCCGTGAAAGCAGAAGCGGCTTGCGCGCGCCGAACGCCGACTCTGCAAAACGATCCGGGAACCGGAGTTGCTCGATATCCTCCAGAATAGCGTCCTTGCGGGACAGGTCACGGGGCAGAAAAAGGTTACACGCCAATACCCCCCTGTCTTCGTTGCGCAAATACGCAAACCGGGGCAGCGTGAACAGGAACGTCGGAAAACCTTGCCAGACCTCGTCGTCGGGAGCGCTCGGATCGAACCGAAATCCTCCGAAGTAGCGCGCCCGGGCATCGCTTTTCGGCAACACGGCATCGAGTTGCGTGCGCAGCGTGCCGTACCCGGCGTCCGGGCCGCCCATGCACCGGTCCGCCTCGCCGACCGCCGCCGTCACCATACTGTCCCGGCGCGCGTGCCAGTACACTTTCGGAAGCAGGGTCTGCGCCGCCAGCCACGCGGGCGCATCGAGCGGCGCCATCGGGACGATCAGGCGCACAATGCGCCGTTCCCCGTCGGTGTCCCCTGCCTCGCACAGGACCTCCTCCACCCGCCGCGCAAGCACACGTTGCACATAGCCGGAATCGTCGAGGATGTCGTCGAAAACAAGAATGTCTTGTTCGTCAAGCATGCGTGCGCCGTATCCGGCCGCCTCAGTCGATGCGTTGGTAATACGCAAGGCGCCGGGGAATCATTTCCACATCCCGAAGCACAATACCGTCCGGCGCCTCCAGATGCGGCTCCACATAGCCGGTGGTGTCCCTGCGGATGTCATCCCAGGAAACCGTTGCGAAAAAATCCATGGCCCGCTGGGCGTCCTGGTATTGCGACAACATGACCCGGTAGCGTACTTGCACCGCCGAAGGTTCAAGCGATACGAGTTGGCGCGTGGACGGTTGCCCTTGCACTGTCACGACGATTTCGCGGGTATCCTCCGTAAACTCCCGGGAAATCGCCCGCAGCAGTACATCCTCGACGTTCTTCTCCACAAGCCCCCCCAGCGTATCCGCAAGCGCCAGACGCACCTCGAACGTATCGCGCACCGCCTCGAACGTTTGGGTGCCCGTGGGCCACTCAGTCAGGCCGCTCACGACGGAAACGGCTCCCGCCACAGCCACGGAATCGGGAAACACCTCGGGCGGCGCAAGCAAATCGTATGTGGCGGGCGTTTCGAGCGTCACATTGGCCCGGATGGGGACCACGCGCACGATCCGTCGCTCCTTGAACAAATTGGCGACCGCCGGCGTGACGGACTGCACCTGCACTTCCGGCAGAAACTCCGAGACGGCGTCAATAATCTGCACCTGCGACTGGGAGGCGTCAATGGAAACGACCGGCGAACGTAATCCGAGCCTGAGAAGGGTCCACCCCTCGCCGGCAGCCTGCACACGCACCGTCTCCGGGGGATACTGCGAGAGCGCCTGCTCTGCGGGGACATTAACCACCTCGACAGGCAGTTCGACGGTCCTCGTATGCGTCTCGCGCATGGTGAACGTGAACCAGAGGAGCATCGAAAGGAGAATCGCCAGGGCGATTTCCACGGTGCGGCGTTGCGAACCCGCCGCATTCCGGTCGGAGGGGCGCGTCAGCAACAGACGGGCCCCAAGCGCCTGACGCAGACGCCGCCGGAGCGTGGTTTGCAGGGATTTCCTGCCCGATTCCGGATCGATTCGAGACACGGCAGACAACGAAATGAAAGGTCCGCCATTAGACGCACCCGCCGGCAGGTTTGTTCGACGCCCTTGAAACCCCGCTAACGCTCCCGAAGAAACCCCCGCTACGCTCCCCAAAGGAATCCTGGCTACTCGGCGTCGGCCAGCAACCCGGCCATCCGGCGGCGGAATGCGCCGTGTTCCATGGAGCGAGGAATCCGGGCAAGCTGGCACGACGCCCCGCCCAGCACGCGAGCCAGCATTTCCCGCCACCTGTGGAGCACCTCGGTTACGGAGACGGTCGGCAGGCGATCCTCGGCCGCCCGGTTCACCGCATGCCAGTGGAGATGATTATGAAACCCGGCGTATTCCGCCTGCATCACGTGGATGCTCATCGCCGCTGCACGGGCCGGAGAAAGGTCGGAAATATGGAGGTCCGAGCGGTCCTCGCGGATCAGGATGACATATCGGTATAAAGGACCGCCTTCCCTGTCATACCCATCGTACAGGTCGGCAGGCGCCATCCGGCGGCGAACGAAGGCCGCCCCCCGGCGACGGTGCAAGGCCCAGTGCAGGCGGTCTGCCGCAGTGCGCCCGCCCAGCAACCGGGCAGTCAACTCCGGATCGCCTTCGAGGTTGTACCCATATATCTTGGGCCATGCCAGATTAGGCCATACGTGCCCGTCCTCCCCTACGAAGGAGATGTCGTCGGCGACGAACCGGAAGCCGGGCCTGCGGCACAACTCCAGCGCCAGCGACGTCTTGCCTGCGCCGCCCGTGCCCCCAATCAGCGTTACGCCGCGCGCATCCGAAAAGGAGGACGCATGCACAAGCGCCAGATCCGGCGCCCAATAGGCCGCGGGTCCGGCCACCGACTCGTGAAAAATAACCCCGGCGCGTTCCTCGCGGGAGGTGTACTGCATATCCGCCATGCGGCGCAATCCCCGCATCAGGGGAGACCTTCCGGAGGCCGGGTAAAAATCGACGCTGGAAAGACGATCCCCTTCCAGGCGAAAACGCATGGTCGCCATGCGTCCCTTGACGATGAAGCCGTCTTCCATTTCACAGTGGATGGAAGGATTGGCGAATCGCAACCCGGCGTACTCGACCGGCGCATACCGAACAACCATATCCGCGCCCCCCGTCGCAGCCGCAGAAGGATACGCCGCCAGTTCTTCCTGCAGAATGGCTGCGCCCTTCGAAGCGTCGAAGCGGACCTCCACATTCCGTCCCATCATGCGATATGCGGACATTCGCTCAGCGGTCATGACGCTCCTCCCCTGTGAGTTCGGCTAAAATGTTCAGGAGGCTCTCGCGGCGGCGATCCCGGTGAAAAAGGCGCTCGATACGCGCGCGGGCCGCCGCGCGCAAGGCCGGATCCGCTGCGCGCAACGCTGCCCGGATCACCTCGCACACGGCGGCGGCGCGCGGCTCGTCCACCAGAAATCCGGCCTCCCCGATACCCTCCGGAATGCCGAAGACCCGGCTTCCCACCGGCACGCATCCGCACAGCATCGCCTCGCACAACACGTTCGGCAAGCCCTCTGCCCTCGACAACTGCACATACACGGACATTTCGTGGTACTGCGCCGGCAACTGTTCACGCGGCATGGGCGGAATCATCTCGACGTTCGGCGGCGGATCGTACCGCGCTGCGATCACTTCCCGGTTCCGTACGCCTACGACCCGAAAACGGACGTCCGGCATCAGGCGGGCCGCGTCGAAGAATAAATCGATCCCTTTACGCTGGAAGGTGTATCCCTCGTCAATTAATCCGATCGTGCCAACAATAGAAGCACGCTCGTCAGGCCCTGCCACCCATACCTCCGGATCATAGCCCGTGGGGACCACGCGGACAGCGGCGGGCGTATCCGGCGCAAGCATCCGCAAGCCATATTCCCGTTCTTCCGGCCCCTCCGAAAAACGGTTCTTCGACCGGACCAGCGACGACGACACGGGAAGCAGGGCGTCCACCCGGCGATACACCATGCGGGCAATCCGGCGGCGCCAGCCGCTCAGCGCCACGCCATACCCCAACGAAGGCAAGGAAATCGCATCGAAGCCCCCCACCACCGCCAGCACGGGTTTCCCAAAAAAGCGGGCCGCCGCAACCGGCAGCGCCATGTGATAATCCACAAACCAGCCGTAGACGGCCACCGCCCCGGGAAGCTCCCGAAGCAGCCAGAGGAATTGTTTAAAAAACAATCCCAAAAACGCAAACAGGCCCGGCTTTTTCGCCCCCCGGAATTCGAACGGCACCACCTCGTACGCTTCTTCGAGCAAGCGTATATCCTCTCGGGTGAACGAGGCGGGACGGATATAGATGAAGAGCAATTTCGGCAGCATGACGTACAGGATACGGCGTTATCGGTTCGAAAGCAGCGCGGCGATCCGGGCGGCGGCGCCCGGTTCTCCCGCCTCGGGGGCAGGCGTCTCCGGACGCATCCGGGCGGCTTCCGCAATGCGGACCGGATCGGCGCCGGCCAGCCGGTTCCAGCCCCCCTCCAGCGTTTCCACCCATTCGGTTTCTTCGCGCAGGGTAATGCACGGCACGCCCAGCCATAGGGATTCTTTTTGCAGCCCTCCCGAATCGGTCAGCACGGCGCGGGCGGAACGCACCAGCGTGAGCATGCGCAGGTAACTCAGGGGGTCCGTAATCTCCACATTCTCCGGAACGGAAATCCCGGAAAGACAGGCTTGCGTCCTCGGATGCAGCGGGACCACGACCGGAGCGTCCAGCCGCCCCAGCCCTTCGAAAATACCCGCCAGCCGTTCGGGATCGTCGGTATTCCCCGCCCGATGCACCGTGGCCGCATAATACGCGCCCGGGCCATGCGTCGTCACGGACGACAGCGGTGCCCGCCGTCCGGCCGCCTCCGCAAAAAAGCGCGTGGCGTCCAGCATTACGTCGCCCGTCAAGTGTACGCCCTCCACGATGCCTTCGGCGGCAAGATTCCGGACCGAAGTTTCCGTCGGACAACAGAGCACCGAGGCCAGCAGGTCGGTTACGATCCGGTTGATTTCCTCCGGCATGCGCCGGTTGAAGGAACGCAACCCGGCTTCCACATGAATGAGCGGAATACCCAGTTTGGCGGCCACCAGCGCGCCGGCCAGCGTGCCGTTCGTATCGCCGTATACCATCAATCCATCGGGAAGCGCCCCTTGCATAAGCAGGGCTTCGAGGCGCATCATCGTTTCGCCGGTCTGTACGGCGTGCGTGCCGGACCCCGTTCCGAGGTTCGCATCGGGATCGGGCAGCCCCAGTTCCTCGAAAAAAACGGCGCTCATCTCCGGATCGTAGTGCTGCCCGGTATGCACCAGCGTTTCCCGAATGCCGGCGTCCATGAGGGCGCAGCGCAGGGGAGCTGCCTTGACGAACTGGGGGCGAGCGCCGACGACGGTTACAATATGCATGGCAGGCGCGCTATACGCACAGAACAGGTTCTATGACCGGTCGGAAAGGCCGGAAAGCAATGCAGCGAGCCGCCGGGCCTGTTCGCGGCGGCTGTACCGGGTAATCCGGTCCGGAGGCGCTCCTTGCATGGGAGAACCCGCGCGCCACGCCTCGTAGTGCGCATGCAGGAAGGCGCGCACCCCGTCCACATCGTCGAAATCGAACATACGCCCGGCGCCGGTTTCCTGTAAAATACGAGCGGGGTTTCCGTCCACAGGACCCAACGCCAGCACAGGACGGCCCGATGCAAGGTATTCGTACAGTTTGCCGGGCGTAATGCCCTCCGCGCCCTCAACCCGGTTGATGGGAAGCAGCAGCAACGCGGCTTCGCGCATCCGGCCAATGGCTGTCCGATGAGGAACGTACGGCAACGTATCGAGACGTACGTCGGGACAGGTGGCGGACGCAGAAGCAAGCACGGAGGCATCGACATTCCCCGTAAACCGGCATTGCAGGTCGGGGCACTCCGATGGGGTTGCCGGATCGGACAGCGCCTTCCAGAGCGCTGCCGGATTCTGGGTTCGGGTCATATTTCCCACATGGGCCACCACAAACGCATCGCCGGAAACCGTGTGAGAGGATGCGGATTCCTCGAAATCGGCCGGGTCGAACCCGTTTTCGATTACCTCCGACGCATACCCCCGCTCTGCAAACCGGCGCTGCGTGGACACGTTTTCGACTACGAATCCGTCGGTATTCCGCAACACCCATCGTTCAAGAAAGGCGTCAAGCGCCCGGGCAGGGGCGGTCATCGGCAAATCGGCATAATAATAATATATCTCTGTCCAGGGGTCCCGGAAATCGGCCAGCCAGGGCATGCCGTGCGTACGCTGCAGCGCCAGCCCCGCAAAATGGGTGGAATGCGGCGGGCCCGTAGTAAGCACCGCATCGTATTGCTGTCGCATGAGCGCCCGCGCACGCGCCGCGGCGAACGGAACCCATCCGACCCGCGCATCCGGAAGAAACAGGTTGGCCCGGATCCACCGCGCGAACCGGCGGCGGGAAACCGCTCCATCCTCTCCGATAAATCCGACCGATATGACGTCCTGTTTTTTCCGGCCAAGCAGGCGGGCGTACCATGCATAGGGATCCCATGCCCCGGTGCGTTCCACCCGGGTCCCTTCCGGAATATCCGCCACCGAATCCGGATCGGGATCGGGCCAGGAAGCGCTCTCCGGACGCACGGTAAGCACGGTGGGCTGCCATCCGAATTCGGGCAGATACTTCACGAATTTAAGGCCGCGCTGCACCCCCGACCCGCCCGACGGCGGAAAGTAGTATGTGACGAAGAGAAGCCGCTTCATGCCTCCGATGCCGAGAAACTGATTTGTCGCTGCCTGCGGCGCCAGCCCATGACCAGCAACATAAGCACGCCCCCGTACACCAGCACGGTCGAACCGGCGCCGACCGCTACGCCAATACGGTGCCGGGGCGGGTCGAAACGCATGACCACCTGATGCGCGCCCGCCGGAACCGGCACGCCGCGCAACATATGATCGACCTGCAAAATGGGAGCCTCCTCGCCGCCGACCGTAGCCCTCCACCCTGCCGGATAAAACACTTCGCTGAGCACCAGCAACCGGGGGGCGTCCGTCGCCACATCCAGCACGATCTCGTGCAAAGACCAGGATAGCATGCGGACATTCGCGATACTTACCGAATCCACAGGGGCCGGGTCCACAGCGAGCGACTCGTAAAGCAGGGCCGTTCGGCGCAGGTCGAACGCCGGATCGCGCAGGCGCGCCCATGCAGCAGGCGGATCGGGCGCCACCTCCGTCTCGCCAACCAGCCAGGCCCGGGGTGGAACATCCATGTTTTCGAGTACAAAAAGACCGGTCTGTTCACCCTGGTGAACCACCTCCAGGCCGGGAAGCGGGGACGGGGAAATCACGTAGCGGACCCCGAGCAGATCCAGCGCGTTCGCGTTCGGCAAACGCGTGACCGGATCTGCATACAATTCGTCGATATAGTCCTGCGCCAGACGAAGTTTGGCAGCATGGTATCCCCCGACGGATTCGTAATGATAGGATGGGCGGGCATGCTGAAACGGGCTCCCCGCTTCAAGCGAAAGCACACGGAAATGCCCCGGACCGCCGGCGGCTTCCTGCTGCCCGAGGATGTAGTTGTCCACGTCGTACGTGGGGATCTGCTCTTCGACGGCGTTCGCCCGGACCAGATCGTCCTTGTTGAAATACCGCCTGCCGACACCCCACAAATCCACCGCTACAAGCAAAACAAGGGCGGCCTGCAACGCCCATCGGGGCGCCTTCCCCATCTGGAAAAGCAGAATCATACCGCCCGCAAGCAGCAGAAAGAACAACGACCGCCGCATCTCGGACCGGAACGTATCTTCCCGGAGAGCGTGCTGCTCATCAAGGTAGCTGCGTACGGCGGGGGCCAGACGCGGATCGTTCGGAGAAATATCCGGCTGCTGCGACAACAACGCCTGCGTTACCTGCGCTTCCTCGCCGGCTCGTTCGAAATCGTAGAAGGCGCCAGGTAAGAGCATGAATACGAGCAGCAGCCCGGAAACGCCCCCGAATATCCACCGGAACGTACGACGGGCGGCAGGATCGCCATCGGGACCTGTATCCCTTCCCAGCCCATGCAGCCCGAACGCGCTTAGGAGCGCCAGTGCAAACGCGGTAAGCGCCAACCAGCTCTCGGGTGCGCGAAAGGCATTGAACAGGGGGAAATGCTCGTACATGAAGCGATTCAGCAGCGCAAAATGCGATCCCAGCGAAAACAGCGTGGCGAACAACGCCATGAGGGAAAGCACGAGCACGCCCCGGTTTCTCCATTGCCTCACCGCAAACGCCGCCAGCAACAACACGATCGGACCCACATAGTGCGGCCCTGACGTGAACGGCTTCGGCCCCCAATAGGTCGGACTGGCGCCGCCGTACGCATCCGCCGCAAGCAGCGTAACCAGTTCTCCCCTGCCTTGGCTCCATCCCATGGCATAGGCCCAATCCAGGCCGGAAAGCGCCGCATCCACAGCCCCTCGGATGGTAAAGGTCTTGTACTCGAAATGGAGCAGATAGGGCTGCGCCACCAGCAACAAACCCAGTACGCCGCCCAGCGCCAGCCAGGCCGTGGCCATGCCAAACGGCTTCCAGTCTTTCCGCATGCCGGCGTACACAGCCTCGACCACCCACCAGACGCCCAGCAGAAACGCTAGGTAATACGTAATCTGCACATGCCCGCCCCGCAAGTTTATACCCAGCGCGATCGCAAAAAGGAGGGCAGCCAACAAACTCGGGCGCCGGAGCGCCGCGACGAACGCCAGCACCAGCCAGGGCGCAAAGCACAGGGTGATGAACCGTGTATTATGCCCTGCGATCAGAATGAAGGTCATGTAGGTGGTCAGACCATACGCAACGGCAGCCAGCGCCCCGGCAAGGCGGTCCTTCGTCAAAAAGAAGGCAAGAAAATAGGCGCCGAGCAGCAACACGAGAAAATGAGAAACCGGCCAGATCGCTTTCCGGAGCCACGCCGGAATATCGTCGAGCTGGGGCACTTGCTCGGCATAGGCGATCATGTATCCGGGCATACCGCCGAAGGCGTTCGGGGCCCATAGCGCCTGCCGGCCCGTCTCTTCCTCGTAATCGAGCATGTACTCCGCCATGGCCCGCCACCGCACCGTATCGTCCCCGATCAGGGATCGATCCGAGAACACGGCGGAGGCGAAAAACCCGAATGCAACGACGAACAGCACGCCGATACACACGATGTGCCGGGTGCGCCCGTCAAGGCGGTCCCGGAGCGCCGTCTTGCTCCGGCCCCGGCTGTTCGCAGAAGAGGAGCCTCGCGCCGGACCGGTTTTTTTTCTTCCTCGTGCTCGCACCATACGTCGGATATGTTGCTCGATAAATGTAAATGAGCGTTCGTACTCGCCTAAAAAATCCTTTTCGGATACGCTATTCGATGACTTTTGGAACGCGAAAATACGAAGCATCCGCCTCGGGGGCTCCCTTGAGCGCCTCCTCGCGCCCGATCCGCGCTATCTCCTTGTCGTCCCGGAACACGTTACGCATATCCAGTACATGCGACATCGTCGGAACGCCGTCGGTGTCGAGTTCCTCCAGCTTCGCTACGTAATCGAGCACCTCGCTCATTTCTTTGGCAAGCCGTACTTCCTCTTCTTTGGAAAAGCGAAGCCGGGCAAGCGAAGCAATGTATCGTACCTGTTCTACGGTAACAGCCATATATCGGACGGAGCGGAAAAAAGTGAAATATCATTCGGAAGCAGCGGCAAGCGATTCGGCGAGGCGCTCACGCACATGCTCCATAAGGTCAGGAATGTCCCTGCGCGTCTTCCCTTCGAGGAAAATCGGCTCCCCGACGACCATGTGCAGCACGCCGCCGCGCAGGAGCCGCTTGCTTTCGTGCAGCAGCTTGTAGCCATCGACAATGGTTACGGGCGCCATCGGCACACTCGCCTCTATCCCCAGGGCAAACCCGCCCTTGAGAAGCGGTTGAATATGCGGCCCGTGCGAGCGGGTTCCCTCGGCGAACACGAGGACCGAATTGCCGCCGCGAATACGTTCCCCGGCTTTACGCAGGCTCCGCAAGGCGCTCCTCGGATTGCTCCGGTCAATAAAAACCGACGCCGAGTTTCGTATGGCGAAACCCAAAAAGGGCACCCGGGCCAATTCCGTCTTGGCAAGAAACCCGAAGGAATATGGAAGGGCTGCGCTCAATGCAAGAATATCCAGCAAATTCTGATGATTGCTTATAAATACGGTTGGGGCGTCCCTGTCGATCCCGGCCCGGTCCGTGACATGTACCCGGATGCCGCTCAAACCGAGGATGACACCGCCCCACACGCGCCCATTTCGCTTGAAATTACGCGCCGTGGGGTAGACCCGGTGCGTGACCAGTTGCACAACAGCCATAACAATGGTCCAAAGCGCCGCCACGATGATAAACCATACGAAATGCAGGCGGGCGATCCGTGTCGCAAACTTGCTTTCCGAGGCGGATCCTACGGGCGTTTGCCGGTTCATGGCGTTTAAAGGGCTGGGCATTTTGCGAATCCGGTAAGATCGGATACCGGGACATTTCCGGTGGGATATTTCCGGGGGTGCAACTGCATAACCGTATATTCGCTGCGAAAAATCATCCCGTAAAATATGGCCTGCGGCAACGCCGAACACGGCACGGCATAGCGCATCCTGAAAACGACGCAGCCATGCAGATCGCAATGCGACTGTAACATACCGTATTGTCTTACGTATAGGACATGTAACCAGGGGGTGTTTTTTTCATACTATCGCAAACGCAACGACATGCAGAACGATCTGAACGACCTTTCCAGGGAAACACTCGAAAAAATCAGGATCAAGGGCAATCAACTGATTGACAGGGTCCGCGAGGTCATCGAGGAAGGAAACGCACGGCGCATCCTGGTGCAAAAAGACAACCGAACCGTTATGGAATTCCCGCTGGTATTCGGCATCGGAGGCGCCGCGGCGGCCATCAAGCTCGCGCCTACCCTTGCAGCCATCGGCGCTTTCGCATCGCTCGTCAGCGATATCCATGTCGTCATAGAACGGCGGGAAAGCGAATCCATCGAGGAGAACGAGGAGGAAGCCGTAGCGGAGACGCACGACGCCTGAACGGCGAAACGTCTCGCGAAAACCAGCGTAACGGCGGGGATCGATTCAGCCCTTTCCCTATTTCCGGGCGCCTTTCCCGTGTCGGAACGCCTCGTTACGTATCCGGATATCGAAGCGGCGGCGCAGCGCATTGCAGACATTGCGCGCCGCACGCCGGTCCATACGTCCTCCACATTCGACAAGCAATTCGGCGCGCGCTTCTTCTTCAAGTGCGAACAATTCCAGCGCACCGGGTCCTTCAAGTTCCGCGGCGCCTGCAATGCCCTGTCCCTCCTGCCGACGGACGGAAAGGCGCGGGGCGCGCTCACCTGGTCGTCGGGTAACCATGCCCAGGCGCTGGCCCTTGCGGGTCGCCTGCTCGGCGTGCCCATCACGGTCGTCATGCCGTCCGATGCGCCCCGGATCAAACTGGAGGCAACACGCGGCTACGGCGCCGACATCGTCCTGTACGACCGGGAACACACCACAAGAGAGGCGCTTGCTGCAGAAGTTGCCGAGGAACGGGGCCTGTCCATCGTTCCGCCGTACGATCATCCCCATATTGTAGCCGGACAGGGGACAAGCGCCCGGGAGTTGATGGAGGAAGTCGACGATCTCGACCTGCTCCTTGCAAGCTGCGGAGGAGGAGGATTGCTGTCGGGGTCGGCCATCTCCGCAAAAACTTTGCAGCCTGCATGCCGCGTAGCCGGCGTGGAACCGGCGAATGCGGACGATGCGACCCGTTCTTTCCGGACCGGTACGCTGCATACGGTGCATAACCCCGATACGATCGCCGACGGCGCCCGGACCCCCTCGCTCGGCGCAACGACGTTCCCGCTTGTACGCACGTATGTGGACGCCATGTATACGGTCCGGGAGATCTCCATCGTGCGCGCGATGCACTTTCTGTGGCAACGCATGAATCTTGTCGTCGAACCCACCGGCGCCCTGGCCGTGGCCTGGCTTTTCGAGGAAGATCGTCCGGCGATCCCCGAACGCGTCGGTATAATCGTTAGCGGAGGCAATGTCGAACTCGCTGCCGCAGTCCGTCTTTTCGAAGAATTCGGCTTGGAGTAATGGGGTTCAAGGAGCGCAGCGGGATGTGACCGGAGGCATGGGGGACGGGCGCTGAAGCACAACGCCCGGTACCGTCTGCGCGTCAATGCCGGACCGGACGGACAGGATCGAAGGATGCAGGCTGCGCCGCCTTGCCTACCCGGCGGTACGAGCGGTCGAAATAAACAAGGGGGCGCCGGTCCGAATCGGTTTTCCGGATATCCGTCACGAGCCCTAATACGATGCAATGGTCGCCGGCGTCGTACACCGCATGGCGAAGACAAAGAAACACCACCATGGCCTCCGCGAGCACGGGTGCGCCATGGACATCGACTTCGTAATCAATGGCGCGGAATTGCTCGGCGCCCGGCATGTCCGGCGTGGCAAAACGATCCGAGAGATGCGCCTGACCTTCGTGCAATACGTGTAGTGCAAAACGATCGGTACGGATCAGAAGATCGTATATTCCTGCATCCCGGCTGATATTGAACGAAAGGAGCGGGGGCTGCAGCGAGGCGCTCGTAAACGAACCGATCGTAATGCCGCGCATCTCCCCGTTGCCATCGGACGCCGTTACCACGGACACCGGGGACGGCACCTGGCGCATGACTCGACGCAGCGCTTCCCCTTCCTCATCGGGCATATCCCGCTGTGTTCCATTCATGTCCCGCTCTGCTCCGGTTACATCCCGTCCGATTACATCCCGCTTCCCTCCTGGCATGTCCCGCTTCACTCCCTGGTGATAATCTGTCCAATCGCTCCGATCAACCTGACCTGTCATCACGTAAAGACGTCCTTGACCTTGCTGAAGAAGGATTTATGCCGATCGTCCCTTTCGGGCCGGGGGCGGAACGATTCTGCGCCGCGCAGCCCGTCCAACATGGCCCGCTCCTGGTCCGTGAGGCGTTGCGGCGTCCATACATGCACCCGCACCATCTCGTCGCCGCGCCGCGTACCCTGCAATTCGGGCAGCCCTTTCCCCCGCATGCGCAGGATCCTGCCCGACTGGATGCCAGGATCCACCTGAAGGCGAGCCCGCCCCGTCAACGTGGGAACATCCACCGTGGCGCCGAGAGCCGCCTCGGGAAACGAGATGTAGAGATCATGGAAAAGATCCAACCCGTCTCGCGTGAAATGCTCGTGGGGCGTCTCCTTGATTTCGACGCGCAATGCGCCCGCCGGACCTCCTCGTATTCCTGCATTGCCCACCCCGCGCAACGTCAGGTAATTTCCTTCAAGCACGCCCTGCGGCACATTGATGGAAATGGTTTCCTCGCCTTTGAGGCGGCCCTCGCCGCTACACGCCGTACAGGGAGTACGTACAACCCGTCCTTCGCCCCGACAGGCCGGACAGGCCTGGACATTTATGAACTGTCCGAACACAGAGCGGGAGACCTGCCGGATCTCCCCTGCACCTTTACATGTGGAGCAGGTGGCATAGCCGGCCTCGCCCGCTTCGGCGCCTGTTCCGCTGCACGGTTCGCAAGCAAGAAACTTGCGCACCTTGATTTTTTTCTCGATGCCCTCACTGATGTCCTCGAGCGTAAGGGGAAGGGTGATGCGCAGATCGCTGCCTGCGCGCCCACTGTGCCGCCTCTGCTCGCGGCGCTGCCCGGTGAACATTTCATCGAAGATCGTCCCCGATCCGCCGAAAATGTCGCTGAACGCGCTGAATATGTCGTTGACGTCATGAAAACCGGTAGCGCCGGCGCCGCCGTTTCCACGTACGCCCGCATGGCCGAAGCGGTCGTATTGCCCGCGTTTTTTCGAATCGGACAATACTTCGTAAGCCTGGGCTACCTCTTTGAACTTCTGCTCGGCCTCCGGATTGTCGGGATTCCGGTCGGGATGGTACTTGAGCGCCCGGTCCCGGAAGGCGCGCTTCAGCGTATCCGCATCCGCGTTGCGATCGACGCCGAGTATTTCGTAGTAATCGGTCATGGGAAGGGATCAGGATCGGACGCGGGCGGAGTATGCCGTGAAACAAGCAAGGGCGCGTGAAGAGGCGGACAGGATGCTATTATGGTTATTATGCCGGCATGCCCCTACTCGCACAAAAGGGACTAGCAAAAATCCTGCCGCATCTCCCGAAAACGGGCAAATCTGTCAAGGTGGCAGGCCAGGAAAGAGTAAGCATACGCAGATGAAAGCGATTGAAAAATGACGAATTCCGCATCCGGAACCCGCCAGGTCCGCCGCCGGTCATGCGTTCAGCCGGACACAACAACCTTGCTGTGACGAAGAATGTGGTCGCCCATACGATATCCCTTCTGCGCTTCGCCCACAACGATGCCGGGCGCCGTTCCCTCGACCTCCTGCTGCATCACCGCCTCGTGCAACGCCTCGTCGAACGGTTGCCCAACCGCTTCGATGGGTTCGACCTGTTCTTTCGCCAACTCGTCCATGATCTTCCGGTGCACCAGTTCGAATCCCTCCTTCAGCGCATAGTATACCGGGCCGGGCTTTTTTTCCTGCTGCGCTTCCACTTGTCCGGCGGCTTCCAGAGAACGTCCGAAATCGTCCAGTACGTCCAGAAACCGCCGGATAACGAGGCGCTTCCCAAGACCGGTCAGGATAACTTTTTCTTCCTCGGTCCGACGACGGTAGTTCCTGAATTCGGCTTCCTTGCGCAAAAACCGATCTTCCGCCGCTTCAAGGCGCTGCTGCAGCTCTTCGACGGCGGCGGCAAGTGCTTCGAAGGTGTGTTCCTCATCCGCAGGTATTTCTTCAACAGGTGCTTCTCCGGCCTCGCCGGGTATTTTCTCTTCGGGCGGCAAATTGCCGTCTCCGGTCGGTTCCTCCAAAGTATGTTTGTTGTTCTGGTTCAAGGCGTATTGCGACTGCTTTTTTTCAAGGCTTCCCTGTTTATGCACGAAGCGTATAAGAACGCAAAAGGGGGAAGGATGTTTGCGAAGCTCTTATTTGCGATGGGCAGGGGCGGTGGAAATCAACAGGTGACGAATAGCGGATAACAGGCTACGGACGGCAGCGACAGACAACGGGCAGAGGGCTATGGGCGGACAGGTAGAGGTCGGGGAGCGCTGCACAGCGGGCGGCAGAGAACAGTGGGCAATGGACAATGAGCAGTGGGTGGCGCCAGGCGATCGGCCCGACAATTCATCACCCGGAAACGCCCCACACCATGGTTGCGCCAATGTGACCGGCCCAGGCAACCAGCGCTGCCGCGGCAAGCACCAGAAAACCCGCTCCGAGGCGGTAGGGAAGGCGATCCGGATTCATGCCTGCAAAACGGCTGCCCTGGGATTGGCCCACGCGCCCGATCCAGGTCAGCAACCCCAACGCCACGGAAGTCAGGATGGCCGCGATCAGCGCATAAAAAGCCATCTGCTCGTGCAGGTCTACCAATTCGTCTACGATAGGGACGCCTTCCGCCTGCTCCTCCATGGACTCGCCCGTAAACCAGGCAAAAAGGGCGCCCATCATGCCCAGCATGGCGAGCAAACACGTAACGCGGCGCCAAAAGGGCGCGCCCCATGTCATCCAGACAATCGCAGCCAGCGCCGCCGCCGCCAGAAGCGCTATAGGAAAATGGACGGCAAGCGGATGGAGTTCCGGGATATGGTATCGGAAAACGGTATCCATAGGATAATCTGATTAAGTCCGCAAAGCTCAGAGGCTGAAAGAAGTGCGCTGGCAAGGAATGACGAAGCAGTGTGGCAGGCCCCACACAATGAGGAATGACGCGGTCAGCGTGCTTCTCTCAGACTCCCGAAGGGCGCTTCACGTGTGAACGTGAAGTGCTGAGCGAAGCGGTTTTGGTCAGAGTATCCTATAATGCATGCAGAATACAAAGCGCCCCTTCAATCCGCAATCGGACAAAACGGAATCGCTGACCGGAAGCACGTCCGGCAGGACAAGAAGCGACGGAGGCAGGCCGGTGCTACATGGAACGTCCCACGAACGGATCGCGCACGATAAAGAGCTTGCTCATAAACATTAACACCAAAAACTTGACAACCAAACGCCCGACGAAGTATTATTACAGGATACTCTGATTCAATCCGTAAAACTCAGAGGCTGCGAGGGGTGCGCTGGCAAGGGATGACGCGGCCAGCGCACCCCTCGCAGCCTCCCGAAGGGCGCTTTCCGCCCGCGATGCCATTGCGCCCATTCCCTCGGACATAGTAACGGCTGAACAGGTGGAGAATGACGAGGCCGACCTGACAGAATTCGTGACCGATTATTTCACGTACGCACTGCAAATCAGCGCCTCCCCGCTGGCGGCCGGGTACCTCGGGTGTGTTTTGACGCATGAGGGACCCTGGAATTACGGTTCCACCTACATTGCTACGATGACGCCCAGAGGCACACTGGTTCTGCACGGGAAGGATATACTTTTGTCGGGCGGAGTGGTTGACTCTACTATGCTCCAGACGGTCAGCGCGGCAGCTTCTGCGGCGCAAGTTGGCAGTCCTTTCGATTTTATGGGCGACGACGGCTACGCTGTGACTTACTTTAACCCCGACGGCAGCTCAGCCTTCCTGACCGCCGGCCTCGATATTAGGGAGTCCCACCTCGTGGAAGATGCTGTTGCCCCCGCCCCCGCTCCTGCCGTAACGGCCCGCGATGTGATGGACCGCAAGAGCCTGAAGGCTTTCGTAAACGGTGCGCTGGATTACCTTGTTGAACTCTATGAGACAGAAGGCTATGACGCCACCCTTAGAGTAAAGAGGATATTCCGGGATACGACCGGACACTGGAGACACGGCCCCACGTATCTCTTTGTCATGGATCTGACCGGCTACACGTTCTTTCACGGGGCGTTTCCGGAAAAATACGAACTTCAGGCTCCCACGGAAACTCTCAGAGACGCCGTTACCGACTCGCTCATTCTCCCGCAGATTATCGCGGCGGCGGCCAGCAGCGAAGAGGGGGGCTTCGTCACGTATAATTTCGACAACCCCGATGACGACACCGATAGCGCCGACATTCCCAAGGTGACCTTCGCCCGTCAGTATGAAGTCACATTCACCCTCCCCGATGGTAACCCGGCATCCCTTACAGCCATCGTGGGCGCCGGCATATATGAGACAAGGGTGACATCGGTCGAACCTGTGGACGGAGAAATCCCCACGGCCTTCGCGCTGGATCAGAACTATCCGAACCCGTTCAATCCCTCCACGACGATCGAGTTTGCACTTGACCGGGCGCAGACCATTACACTCACGGTCCATGACATACTCGGTCGTCAGGTGCGCGTGCTGGCGGACGGCGTGCAGCCGGCGGGCCGCTATATCGTCTCGTTCGATGGATCGGGTTTGGCCGGAGGTACGTACCTGTACGTCCTGCGGACCGAACAGAACGTCTCTGCGAAGAAGATGACCTTGCTCAAATAATTCCTTTCGGCTGCGGGGCTGCGCGACGACAGGGGCGTTCCGGCGGACCGGCCCTTTTTCAGATCTGATTTGTTCTTTGTTGGCGCCGGACAATTTCTGATGTATCATACCGTTGCCTAAGGAATCCGATGGAACAACCGACCGCTATAGAGCCGGGCGCAGGCGTGCGTAGCGAGGTATGCGACAGCCTCCGAATGGCGCCCGAGATCATGCTGGATCTTGCGCGCAAGGCGGCGGAGCTTATAGTCGAGAGGATCGAGCAGCTGCCCGAAGAGAATGCCTGGGAAGGAGAGTTCAGGCAGGAGCTTATAGACCAACTGGCAGAGGCTCCGCCCGAGGAGGGCCGCCCGCCGGAGGAAGTTATCGAGCAGGCCGCCCGCGATATTCTTCCTGTCGCAGCCCGGAACGATCACCCCCGTTTCTTCGGATTTATCCCGTCGTCGCCCACTTGGCCAGGGGTGCTGGCGGACTTCATGGCAGCCGGGCACCAGGTCAACCAGTGCACCTGGCTGACCTCAAGCGGTCCGAGCCAGCTCGAGTTGGTGGTCATCGACTGGATTCGTCGCTGGCTGGGCTATCCGGAGAGCGCAGGAGGGCTTTTGACGAGTGGGGGTTCGGCGGCCAGTCTCGATGCATTTGTTGCAGCGCGGGAGGCGGCTGGAGACCCTGATCGCGCGACCGTGTATATGAGCGACCAGAGTCACAGTGCGCAGGTCCGCGCGGCCCGCATCATCGGCGTTCGTGCGGAATGTATCCGCAAAGTTGCCTGCGACGGGCGTTACCGGCTGGACATGGAGGCGCTTGCCCGTACCGTGGCTGTGGACCGCGCCTCGGGGTTTAATCCCATCGCGGTGTGCGCGAACGCCGGAGCGGGCAGTACAGGCGCCATCGATCCGCTTGAGGAGATGGCGAACTACTGCGAGGCGGAAGGAATCTGGTTGCACGTCGACGCGGCGTACGGCGGCTTCGCCGCGGTGACCGAGCGCGGCAAGGAGCTTTTGCGCGGGATCGAGCGCGCCGATTCGATCGTGGTCGACGCCCACAAATGGTTTTTCCAGCCGTACGAGGCGGGCTGCCTTCTTGTGAAGGATGTAGAGACGCTCAAGAACGCCTTCGCGATACCGCACGATATGCTTCAGGACACGATATGGGGTGCGAACCATCCGAATTTCTCGGATCGCGGCTTGCAACTGAGCCGTTCGGTTCGCGCCTTGAAAATATGGATGTCGGTTCAGACCTTCGGGATGGCCGCGTTCCGGCGGGCCGTGTCGAAAGGGATGGAATTGGCCGCCCGGGCCGAGGAGTACGTCCGGAAGAACCCGATCATGGAGATATTGAATCCTGCGTCACTGGGAATTGTGTGCTTCCGGATCAACCCCGCGAGCGCCGATCTCGACGAGGAAGTCCTGGAAGAGATCAACAGGAATGTGCTTGCCCGCGTCTTTTGGGAAGAGCGTGCGTTCATGTCGTCGACGAGGCTCGGGGGGAGGTTTTCGCTCAGGCTCTGCATAGTCAACCACGCCACGACCTGGGACGATGTGCGCGAGACCCTCGAGGCTGCCGGGCAATTCGGGGAGGAGGCCTTAAGTAAAGGCAAATAGGGCGACCGGATAACGGGCATAAAACAACGCGCGCCGTCGTATTTTTCGGAAATATTCCTGCACCTATTCTTTCCTCACCTGTCATTCTTTCGATTCGCTATGCGCTTCCTTTCCAACATGGCCGCCGCCGCACTGGGCATGCTGGCCGCATTCGGCCTGCTCTTCTTGATCGGCATGTTCTTTCTGCTCGCCGTTTCGACGATGTCCGGCACCACGCCGAGTGTCCGCAGCGGCATGGTGCTCACATTCGACCTTACCGGTTCCATCCCCGAAACCCCCTCGACGAATCCGATAGATCAAATCTCCGGCAAGCGATCCAGTTACAACCTGATGGGCATCACGGATGCTATCGACAAGGCGGCCGGCGACGAACGTATCGATGCTCTGTGGATCCGGATCAAGGGATTTTCGGGACTGAATGCCGGCGCGCACGAGGTACGCAAAGCCCTGCTGCGATTCCGGGAAAGCGGCAAACCCGTGTTCGCCTCGGGCAACGATTACGCGATGTCCGAATCGACCTACTATCTGGCGTCCGCCGCCGACAGCGTCTTCGCTTCGCAGGAAGCCATGTTCGAATTCAATGGCTTTTCGATGAAGACGTATTTCTACACCGGGCTGTACGAAAAACTCGATGTCGAGCCGCAGATCATCCGGGCCGGCGCGTTCAAATCCGCCGTCGAACCGTACCTGCGCCGGGACCTCTCGCCTGAAAACGAAGAACAACTCACCGCGCTGCTGGATTCCTATAACCGGACATTCCTGAACGCGGTAGCCGAAAGCCGGGGTACGACCTTCGAAGCGCTCGACGAACTCGTGAACCGTCAAGCCATCTTCTCGGCGAAGCGGGCTTACGAGGCCGGACTGCTCGACGGACTGCTCTACCACGATGAGGTTGTGGAACTCATCAAGCAACGCCTTGGCCATGACCTGGATGCGGAGTTGCAAACGATGTCGCTCGGATCGTATGCATCGACTCCGAATTCCGAAGCGGGCCTTTCGACAAACAGCGGGGGCGAAATAGCCGTCGTGTACGCCGAAGGTATGATCCTGAACGGGAAAAGCATTCCGGAAAATCCCTTTAGCGGAAACGTTCTCGGATCGGAAAGCTTTGCACGCGACATGCGCGAAGCGAGGGAAAGCGACTTCGTGAAGGCTGTGGTCGTGCGCATCAATTCTCCCGGCGGCTCCGCGTCGGCGTCCGAGACCATGTGGCAGGCCATTCATCGTACGGCAGCAGAGAAGCCGGTCGTCATTTCCATGGGCAATGTGGCGGCTTCGGGGGGCTACTGGATCGCGACAGCGGGCGAAACCATTCTGGCCGACCCAATCACTATTACCGGCTCCATCGGCGTCTTTGCGATGTTCCTCAACCTCGGTAAAACATTCGAAAACAAACTGGGCATCACGACGGACGGCGTGCAAACGAGTCCGTATGCGGATATGCTGTCCGGGGTCCGTCCGTTCAGTCCCCAGGAACGGGAGATGATGCAGCACTGGATTGACGACATGTACGATACGTTCATCGACCTCGTGGCAACGAATCGCGAACTCGATGAGGCCGCAGTGCGGAAAATTGCAGAGGGCCGCGTGTGGTCCGGCGAGGATGCGCTGGACATTGGCCTGGTGGATTCGCTGGGTACGTTGAAAGACGCCATTGCGGTCGCCGCCGGAAAAACAGAACTGGGCGAAGGCCCCTGGCGGTTGCGCGTTCTGCCGCGCCCGAAATCGCCTTTCGAGGCATTCAACGATCTGTTGCTGGTCAAAAGCGGGGCGACGTGGATGCAATGGACCCAATCCTCTGCCGAACGGGAACTGATGGAACACGCCCGCGCCCTGACGGCGCACGCCCGCGACGCAGGTACGGTGCAGGCGAGAATGCCCGTGGAGATTGAGGTGTGGTAGGAATACACGACTCCGTGGCCAAAATGACTTCGGAGCATTGCTTTCGCAACGGATCTGTTGCCAACAGATTTGTTGCGGCACTACATTTTCCCGCCGCTCCCTAAACCCCCGATCAGACCCGGCAGCGCAATCCCTCCCCCCCGTACCGCCGCAAGCAACGCCACCGGAAGGAGTACGGAAGAAAATGGCTGCGCCACAAAGGGGGACACAAGAACCGAAATGCCTATCGCTGCCGCAGCCGCCACCAGGTATATCGCAAGAAGGCGTGACGGACTGCGACGCACAAGAAGGATCCCCGCCGCCAGCATATGCGTGGGCCATGCCCAGAAGAGGTGGCGGTTCGCGTTGGTGACGTCGTGGTGCGAAACGAGCCAGAGATAGGCGATCAGCAGGCCTGTTACCCCTATCGCCAGAAAAAGCGGCACATCGAGCGCCCGCAGCACGCCGGGGCGTCGAAGCGTCAGCGCCAGGCCTCCGGCGAAAAGCAGCCATGCCGCCACGGCCTCCCAGGGGAAACGCGCTCTTTCCGCGTCGTATCCGTCTATCCACAGCAGCGTATCGGTGCGCGCGACGAGCGGACGGGTATACTCTCCCGCCCCTATACGCGCCCGGTCGAAGGCGTGCATGAGATCTTCGGGCAGAAACATGATCTCACGACCGTCCGCGGGCCGGTCCACGGGGGCGCCGAGCAGCACATCGACCCCTGCATCCAGAAAAGGAACCGCGCGCTGGTACGGCTCGATAAGCGCGCGGAAGGTTGGAGCGTCTTCCGGAAGCTCCGCCGCATGCAGCGTTTCTTCCCCGAGCGCCGCCTCCAGCGCATCCCGGATGCGCGTACTGCAATTGTCGAACAGGAAATGGTAGCGGTACCGCCGGTTTTCCGGGCGCATGTTGATGGCAAGCAGGTCCAGGAGGCGTCGCTGCTGGGCAGGCGTCAGGTCGAGCGTCTGTTCGACGATGGGCCGCTCCTGGGCGCGGTACGCCCGCAGGACCGCCTCGAAGCGCTGCATGGAAAGGGTATAGTCGAGGTTGCCGTGCAGGAATTTGAGCACGAAATTACCGGCCTCGAAATCGAACGTGCCATAATTCCAGGTCATATCGAGGCCAAACTGCGGATCCGTAATGCGCAGGGCGCTATGCCCCCAGAGCGAGTATATTTCGGAGCCGGGAAGAATGGTGAGCAGCGACACGCGCATGCCCTGTTCGCCGGGTTCTTCCTGCAAGGCGTCTGGAGAGACGGCAGCGATGGGCGCCGCATCGCGCGCATTGGCGCCGGGCGCATGCTCCTGCAAAGCCAAAGCAGGAGACGTCGCCGCAAAAGCGACCGCAAGCCATAAAATTCCGGCGAAGAGTGGCATCCGGTTCACAGGACAGGTATGTTTCCGCGCATGGAAAGGAAATACGCCCGGCGAACGCCGATACGATCTTGCGGGCAGGTTGTTTTGGATACTCTGATTAAGTCCGCGAAGTTCAGAGGCTGAAAGGGGTGCGCTGGCAAGGAATATGACGATGCAATTATAATATTCTTACGCACGAACGTGAAGCGCTGATCAAAGTGAACTTAATCAGAGTATCCTTTCCCCCCCGGATGTTTTTATGACGTCTCTGTAACCGATTCATGAACCGCACCGAACGCGCCAATCGTGTCCTGTCCGGACTGCGCATGGTCATTGCGCGGCCCGAAACGGAACTGTCGCACGAGAATCCTTACGAACTCATTGTGGCTGTCATCCTTTCGGCTCAGTGTACGGATGCGCGCGTTAATATGGTAACGCCCGCCCTGTTCGAAACCTTCCCGGACGTGCGCCGCATGGCCGAAACCGAGCCCGAGGAAGTGTTTCCTCTGATCCAATCCATTTCGTTTCCGAACAACAAGGCGAAGCATCTCGTGGCGATGGCCCGCCGCGTGGTGGAAGCCTACGATGGGCGCATCCCGAATACGGTGAGCGAATTGATGACCCTGCAAGGGGTGGGCCGCAAAACGGCGCAAGTGGTGGCTTCCGTGGCGTTCGACCGGGCCGCGCTCCCTGTCGATACCCATGTGTTTCGGGTGGCCAACCGGATTGGGCTCGTACATAACGCGGATACGCCGCTGAAGGTCGAGCAGGGCCTGAAGAAGATCATCCCCGAATCGGCCTGGGGCGAGGCCCATCACCTGCTCATCCTCCACGGCCGTTACACCTGCACGGCCCGCGCGCCGTCCTGCGATGCGTGCGCCATCCCGGACGCGTGCCGTTACTTCGAGGAGACGAGCCGGCTTCCTGGACCGCTGGACGGTCTGGACCCCGCGCGCGGGAAATACTATTGCAAGACGCGGCGCCGTTACTTCGACCAACCCGACCGGCAAACGGACCGCTACGGGACCGAGCAGATATGCTGCCCGCATTGCGGCTCCATGAACGTATTTTACAGCAAGACGGGGGCCACGGCCCGGAAAGTCAGGGATTACAGGGTATAAACAACAGAGTATAAACAACACGGTATACGACACAGTGGACCACAGGAAACGCCACATACTGGTTATTCTGGATGGGTACGGCATTGCCGAGGACGCCTCGGTGAGCGCCATCGACCGGGCCCGGAAACCGTTCCTTGACGAGCTTTTCGCCGCATGGCCCCATGCCCGCCTCGAAGCATCAGGTAGACCGGTCGGTCTACCTGACGGGCAGATGGGAAATTCCGAGGTGGGTCACATGAATCTCGGAGCAGGCCGGGTGGTCTATCAGGAAATTACACGCATCGACAAAGCGATCGAGGACGGCGAGTTTTTCGACAACGAGGCATTGCTTGCAGCCGCGCGCCATGCCACCGAAAGGGGTTCGCGACTACATCTTATGGGGCTGTTTTCGGACGGGGGTGTGCATTCCTCGCTGCACCATCTGTACGCCTTGCTGCGCCTTGCCGCGCAAGAGGGGTTGACCGGAGACCGGGTGTGCGTCCATGCCTTTACGGACGGTCGCGACACCGACCCGCGCGGCGGCCTCGGGTACGCCCGTGATTTCGAGGAGAAGGCGCGGGAAATAGGAGCGGGCCGGATCGCGTCGATCATGGGGCGCTATTATGCGATGGACCGCGACCGGCGCTGGGAGCGGATCGAACGGGCGTACGACCTGCTTGTGCATGGAGAAGGCGAGGCGTTTCCCGACCCTGCATCAGCCCTGCAAGCCAACTACAAAAACGGAATCACGGACGAGTTCGTGGAAGCTTCGCTGATCCGGGACGACGGGCCGCCGTCCCGCGTGCAACACGGCGATGCTGTTATTTTCTACAATTTCCGGGGCGACCGGGCGCGGCAAATGACCCGCGCCTTCACCGATCCGGAATTCGAGGGCTTCGACCGGGAACCGCTCTCGGACCTCTGCTTCACGCTGTTCTCGCCCTACGACGAAACCTTCGACTTACCGGTCGCCTTTCCGAAGGTGAATCTCCGCCGTACGCTTGGCGAATTCATTGCGGCGCAGGGAGGAACGCAGTTGCGCATTGCGGAAACGGAGAAATACGCGCACGTCACCTATTTCTTCAGCGGAGGGCGCGAAGAAACCTTCGAGGGGGAAGACCGGATTCTGGTGCCTTCTCCGAAGGTGGCTACCTATGATCTGCAACCGGAAATGAGCGCAGCAGGAATAGCCCGCCGGGCCGCGGAGGCGCTTGCCGAAGAGAAGTACAACTTCGTGTGCCTGAATTTCGCCAATCCGGACATGGTCGGCCATACGGGGGATTTCGAAGCGGCGGTCAAGGCGGTCGAGGCGGTGGACGCTGCTGCGCGGGTGGTCATCGAAGCGGCGATCGCGCACGGCTATTCGGTAAGCGTCATCGCCGATCACGGAAATGCCGACCGGATGCGGAACCCGGACGGCAGCCCGCATACCGCGCACACGACGGTGCTTGTCCCACATCTTATCGTGCACAAGGGATTTGACGGACCCATCCACGACGGCAAACTCGGCGACGTGGCGCCCACCATCCTCGCCATCCTCGGCGAACCGATCCCCGAGGAAATGACAGGGGAGGTGTTGGTGTAGGGGGGGAAAGTGATTTAGTATTTATCCGGTGTATTTCTAAAATTCGAAATGAAGTCCCAGAAATTTAAAATCTCCTCCGCTGCATATAAAATCTTTATATTTACAGCCCGAGAAGTAAAATTCTATTTCATGAGAAAATACAATGCGCCGCCATGTATATTCTACACCAAGCCCGACATTACCTCCAAACATTATTGATTTGCCGTCAGGGCGATCCGTAGTAAGTTGAACCGGCACTTCCGCCCCTGGTTTGCATGATGGAAGGTATGGATCACTGCTGTACTCTGGATCTCCAGGTTGCAGATAATCGGTACAATCATATCTTGTAAAGGTAAATTCCTTGTTAAAACGCCAAAGAACAGGCCCTCCAAATATGTATGCAACCTCTCCGGCCGGATAAAAATTGTAACGTACCGCAAATCTGGCTATATCTTCATTATGTTCATTATGCCCATATTCCTTTCTATAATTATCGTCTCCCCAACCAACAGTCGCCTGAAGGTTATTGTATCTTATACTCAGAAACCTGTTAGGATAAGGCATCACATCGTCTTCAGGGGATGTAATGTTTTCCCCCCACCCCGGCCCGTCATTGGCGGCTGCGACGCTTGACCAGGAAACGTAAACACCGACCCGCACTTGCGCTGCGCGTTTTTTTTCTTGTTCTTCCGGCACATCCTGAGCTGTTGCCGGGGCTGCGAAAAACAGCAGAATGGTAAGCGCTGCCAACAGGGTGCAGGCAGACATCAGGTAAAAGCGAAGAAAATAGTCGTCGTGCATGGGCTTGCGCTCGCAATCCGGGACCATTAAGGTAACGATCCCCCTGGCTGTTGTTCCGCTTCGACCACAGTGTGCGGAATGCATAGCGGCTTCGCACACCCGCCGGAGACCCTACCCCGCGGCCCGCAACCGGTGCTTCTGCTGGTCGATCAGCACGGCCCCGACAATGATGGAGCCGATAATGATCTCCTGTACGTAATTCGGCAAGCCCAGCATGTTGCTCCCGTTGCGCAGAACGGCCATGATGAGCGCCCCGACAATGGACCCCACCACGCTGCCTTCCCCGCCGCTCAGGGAGCCGCCCCCGATGACCACGGCGGCAATGATGTCCAGTTCCAGGCCCACCGCCGTCGTCGGGTCCCCGACCGTGAGGTAGCTGTACTGCATGACGCCGGCAACACCGGTCAGCAGGCCGCCCAGCGCGTAGATCACGATCTTCATGCGGTCCACCTTGATGCCGCAGAGGCGGGCCGTCTGCTCGTTGGACCCGATGGCGAAGGTGTACCGCCCCAGCACGGTATACTTCAATAGCACCGCCGAAACGATAAGCAGCACAAGCGTAAGCCAGACCCCCGGCCCGAAGATGAGCCACGACGGAGAGGGGTCGATCAGCATGAGATTCGTCAGCCAGTTGTCCGGCGTAGGAACGGTCTGTTCCTTGCCGATCCACTTGGCCACGCCACGCACGATCTGCATCGATCCCAGCGTCACGATGAAGGGCACGATGCGGAATTTCGTAATGATGAACCCGTTGAAGGCGCCCACTCCCGTGCAAGCCAGTACGCCGGCGGCAAGCGCCAGCAACGGATAGAAAAGCCCCGGATCGCTCGCCGGCAGGTTGAGCACCGCCGCCACAATGACCGTCGTCAGGGCAATCTGCGAACCGACGCTCAGATCGATGCCTTCCGAAACGATAATGAATGTGGTGCCGTACGCCGCAATCCCGATGATGACGCTCTGGGTCAGGATCGTCTTGATGTTATAGAATGACGTGAAGGCAGACGGCGTCAGGGCGGCGAACAGCACAAATACGAAGATCAGCCCGATAAAAGGACCGAGCTCCGACAACATGGCCTTGTAATCCCGTTTCTTCGTCATGCGTCGTATCCGGATGTGGCGAATTGCATAATACGGTGTTCGGTCCATTCGCGGATAGGACGCACGGTCGAAAGGCGCCCCTTGTGCATGACCCCCAGCGTGTCGCACACGCCCAGCAGTTCGGGCAGGTACGAACTGATCGTCACGATGGCTTTGCCCTGCTCGGCAAGGCGGTGGACGAGCTTGTATATCTCGGCCTTGCTGCCGATATCGATACCCCGGGTGGGTTCGTCCAGGAAAAGAATATCGTTGTCCTGCTGCAGGAGGCGCGCCAGACACACTTTCTGCTGGTTTCCGCCCGAAAGTTCGTCGGCCCGCTGCTCGACGGAGCCGGTGCGAATGCGCAGGACATCAATCCAGTGCGCTCCGTCGCTACGTTCCCTGGCCAGTTGCAGAAACCCGGCCCGGCTGTAGCGGCGCAGGTCGGATAAGGTCAGATTGAAAACCAGCGACAAATTGAGCGCAAGGCCTTCTTCCTTCCGGTCCTCGCTCAAAAGGTCCAATCCCCGGTTGAGCGCAGCCCGCGGCGTCATCCAGGCGGCGCGTAGCGCATCATGGCCCCTGATCGATAACGTGCCGCCGGTGGCCGGCTCCAGCCCGAAAAGCGTCCGCACCGTCTCGGAGCGCCCTGAGCCTACTAACCCGGAAATGCCCATGATTTCCCCGCGATGCAGCGTAAAACGGACGCCGCCCGGAAGGCCCTTCCGCCCTTGTAAATCGGAAACATCCAGCAGCGGATCGCCGATCTCATGGTTGCTGGAGGGAAAAAGTTCGTCCACCGAGCGCCCCACCATATCTTCTATGATGCGGGGGATGGATGTGTCGGCGACCCGTCCGGTCGAAATCATCTTTCCGTCGCGCAGCACGGTGTAGCGATCGCACACCTCCTGCACTTCTTCGAGGAAATGGCTGATATAAATGACGGCAAGTCCCTGTTCTTTCATCCGGCCAATGGCCTCGAACAGCGCTTTCGTATCGTCGGCAGTCAATGAACTGGTGGGCTCGTCCATGACCACGATACGGGCGTCGAAGAGCAGCGCCCGGGCAATTTCGACCAGTTGCTTCTTGCCTATGCTCAGGTCGCTTACCCTTGCGTTGGGCGCGATTCCCTGCTGGCCAAGATCTGTCAGGACCCGCTCTACTTCACGGGTACGGGGACGGACCCACCCGTAGAGGGCATGCTCGGCGCCGAGGGTCACATTCTCCTCGACGGTCAGGTGCGGCGCCAGCACGAGTTCCTGGTAAATCATGCTGATGCCGGCGGCGCGCCCGTCCAGCGGATTTGCCGGCGCATAAGACTCGCCGTACAAGGTCATGCTCCCCGCATCGGGTTGGTATGCACCGCTCAATATCTTCATGAGCGTGCTTTTTCCGGCGCCGTTCTCGCCTACAAGCGCATGCACTTCGCCTGCCCGCACGTTCAGGTCCACGCCCTGGAGCGCGTGCACAGGGCCGAACGATTTGCGGATGCCCTCAAGGCGAAGTACGGGAGACGACATGGATCAGAGCATCCCTAGTTGTCGAGCCAGCGATCAAAGTCGGGGTGCAGTAACTCCTGAATCTCGGGGTCGTCTATGTTGAAAGGGGTCACAAGAATCGTGCGCGTATCCATCCGCTCCGGGATGGTTTCCCCCTCTACAATGGCCACCGCGGCCTTGACGCCCTCGTACCCCATGCCCACGGGGTCCTGCACCACCAATCCGTGCAACGTCCCGTCCCGCATGGCGTCCAGCAGTATCTGGTTGACATCGAACCCTACCAGCATCACGTCGCCTGCGCGCCCCGAAGTTTCCAATGCGCGCAGCATGCCTTGCGTGGCGGATTCGTTAGGAGTAAAGATGGCGTCGATTTCCGGGAATCGGTTGAGAATATTCTGGGAGACCTGAAGCGCCTTGGCCATCGTGGCGCCCGCATACATGTTATCGATAAGCAACTCAGCGTCCGGGGCATACTCGTTCAACGCATCAAGGAAACCGCGCTCCCGGTTCGTGGTGCTTGCGGACCCTTCCTGATAACGCAACAGGACAACTTTGCCTTTCCCGCCGATCGATTCGGCAAGATACTGCCCACCGATCCTGCCCCCTTCATAGTTGTTCGAAGCAATGAAACTGGATTGCGCATCGGATTCCAGCCCGGAATCGATGACGACGACCGGAATGCCTCGTGCGACGGCGGCTTCTACCGGACGCGCCATGCTTCGGGAATCGAGCGGCGCCAGCACAATGGCGTCCACCCCCCGGCTGATCAGGTTCTGGACCACCTGAATTTGCAACTGGCGGTCGTCTTCTTTCTGAGGGCCTTGCCAAATTACCTCCACGCCGAATTCGGCAGCCGCTTTCTCTGCGCCGGCATGGATGGCCTTCCAGAACTCATGGGTGGTGCCCTTGGGCACGACAGCAATCTCCAGAGACGATGCCGCGCCGTCTTCTCCCGACCCCTCGGAAGAAGACGATCCGCAGCCCCAAACGATGGGAATCAGGGCGAGAAGAACAAGTCGACGAAGTGTGTGCGATACAGAGAAAGAACGATAGGAAATCACGGCATTGGCCCTCAAGGATACATGCTCTGCAATAATACGCACGCCCGGCTCGGCGGGCAACATGCGTACGGGTGCAACTTATGGATCGGGAGATTGCTCCGTGAACCGGTATATCCTGCCGTTGAAAGCCAATGCGTACAACTCCTGCTGCGCATCGACCCCAAAGGACGAGATAGCAAGGTTCGTGTTCATAATCTCTTCCACCTGCGCCTCGGCGCCGTCCCATGCAAGTGCCCAGATGCGCCCCGTCCCGTAGTCGGCGAACACATACCGGCCCGCCAGCGAGGGCGCCAAATCTCCATGGTATACGAAGCCGCCCGTGATCGAAATGCCGAGATCGTGCGAGTATTCCCATACGGGAAGTATCAGCCCCTCCGGGTCGCAGCCCGTATCCGGTTCGTAACAGTGCAGTCCCTCCATCACATCCCATCCGTAATTCCCCCCCGCCTCGATGATGTGCACTTCCTCGTACAGATTCTGCCCGACATCGGCAGCCCACAATTGGCCGGTCGGCGGGTCGAAGCTGATCCGCCAGGGATTGCGCAGTCCATACGCATAAATCTCCTCGCGATACCCCTCCGTGTTGCCCACAAAGGGATTGTCCGGAGGAATGGCATACGGCGAACCCCCGTCTACATCGATACGCAGAATGGACCCCAGCAAGGTGGTGGGGTCCTCGCTATTGTCTCGCGGATCTCCGCCGCTGCCGCCATCTCCGAGGGTTACGTACAGGTAGCCATCGGGGCCGAACACGATCTGTCCCGCATTATGATTGCCGTACGGTTGGGCCACCTCGAGAATAACCGTCTCGCTTCTCGGCAGCGCGCGATCGGGATCGTTCGGATCCACGCTGTAACGGGCCACCACGGTCCGTCGGGGATCCGACGCTGTGTAATCCACGAAGAAATATCCGTTCGTGGCAAATTCCGGGTGAAATGCAAGGCCCAGCAACCCCTCTTCGTTGCCTTGGTCGCGGACCCGGTCCGTTATGTCGAGAAAGGTATCGGCCGAACCAATATCGGAGCGGTTTTCGAAAACGTTGATGACCCCCGCCTGCTCGACCACGAAGAGCCGATCGGAACCGTCCCCCGGTATCTGAAAATCCACGGGGCGGGTGAAGCGGAAGTTCGGAAACGGTTCCTCAAGCCGCAGCCCCTCTTCCGGCACAGGTTCCGGTTCCGCAATCTCATCTTGTCCACATGCAGAAGCGGCAAGAAACGACAGGAGAAGAAAGCAGATCGGCAACCTGGAGCACAACACGAAAGGACGGATGGGGTTATGTAGAGGCATGTTTGGGGTCGAATATGAAGCCGGGCAGGTAGAAGATACGTTAGGCGACGATTCCCTTAACGAGCGTCGTCATGTCCAGCATGATCTTGTCTTGTGCCTGCAAACGATAGACGTGCGCACCGCTGGGCAGCGGTATAGCTAATCGAAGGTACGCAGAATTTCGGCAGCAGGGAATACCCTGTGGCCAAGGTGATAGAATGATCGATTTTTGTTTTTTTGAGTAATTTCTATACCTTTTTTGTATATTTTTTATACATTTTTGGAATATTTTTTACTCAAAAAGGGATATTAGGCAGAAAAAAATCCTCAACGTTCTATCGCTCCGTTCCAGGGATTTTCTTACTCTCCTTTCCCCGGAATCTCTCATTGCGCGTCCGAATAAGCGCCTCGTCATCGCCGAACCGGAGCGTTCCCCCTACTCCAACACTACCGTTCGGCCCGTACGTGCGGACTCGCGGGCAGCATCGAGGATGCGCACCACGGTTACATTGTTCTCCAGGGAAGAAAGGTCTGTGTCGGCCACCTGTACTTCACCGCGCACCACGGCGGCCAGGTAGCTGAACGGATCGTCGAGCGGAGCGGGTCTCTGTTCTAAAAGGCGCACCTGTTCCTCGGCGTCGCCCGCCTGACGGATGCGAAGCTCCTTGCCGTGCGGGGCGAAAAGATACCCCGTTCGGCCGTAGACATGCATATCCTTGCGGCTGAATGGCCAATTCCAGGATGCCTGAATGATCGCTTGAGCATGTGGCCAGGTCAACAGGATCGTCGCTTCGTCGTCCACACGCGGATAGATATGCGGTTTGATCTGTTGCGTTACGGCAGTCACCGTTTGGGGCGCTGCGCCGCCCATCAGCCAGGTCGCAATGTTCGCCCCGTAACAACCGAAATCTATGAGCGCCCCGCCGCCGTTATACGCCGGATCGGTGAGCCATTCCAGAAATTCGTCGCTGACGCCAATCTCCGCGGGGCCTCGATGCCCGTCTCGAATTACCATCTTCCGGATGGCGCCGAGTGCGCTGTCGGCAATCGCCTCCTGTGCAGCGTACATGGAGGGATACCAGGTGGTCTCGTAGTTGGTGATGAGGCGGATGGCATGCTGCTCGGCCAATGTGCGCATCCGCCGGGCATCCTCCATCGCAAAAGCCAGCGGCTTCTCAACCATTACATGGATGCCTCGGGGGGCAGCCGCCTCTACCACCTCCAGATGCTCGGCAATGGAACCGAAAGCCGCAACAGCCTCCGGGGCCACCTCGTCGAGCATATCTTCCAGATCCACGAAGAAAAGAGCCGGAGACAGGTCGTATCGTTCGATGAAACGTTCCCGCAATGCGGCATTCGGCTCGTAGATGCCGACAAGATCGATATCGGACTTGCCGGGACGGTTGAATATCCAGTTCACATGACCGTGCGTAAGACGGGCAATAGCGAGTCGGAGCGGGGCCTGCTCCTGACCGTACGAAGAAACAGGGAAAACGAGCGCCGCAAGTACGATGCAGAACACGGACGTGATGTATTTCATGAGTGAGCCGGATTGTACAGGAGCGGAAAGAATTGGCCGTCCAGCGCTTTGCCTTGACCAATGGTTGGGACCCCGTCGAGAAGCGGCTCGTCGGTGGCGGAGTGCACGCCGTCCCGCACCACATTGATGACCATGGCGCGCCGAGGGCGATCCGTCCGGTTCGCATGGGAACCATGCACCATCAGGGGATGATGAAAGGTCGCCTCCCCGGCCTTGAGTTCTATCGAGACGGGATTGAACGCTTCCTTCTGCTCCTCGGTCAGAACCTGAAAAATCGCCTCCATGTCGTTCGCCAGCCCCGTGATCGGGAGCAGATTCCATTCGTGACTCCCCGGAATGTAGCGGATGCATCCGTTATCGACCGTGGCGTCGTCCAGCCCGATCCAGCAGGTGAGATGCGACAGGGGTTGTGTACGGGTCCAGTACGAATAATCCTGATGCCATGCTACTACCCCGCCGTGCCGGGCGGGTTTGCAAAAAAGCTGATCGTGCCAGAATCGAACCGGACCGGCAAGAAGTTGCGCCGCCGGCGCCGTGAACGCCGGATTCCACAGGGCATCATGAAACCCCGGACGAATCCGCCAGGCGCCCAGAGCATGAAACAATACGTTGTCCGGGTCGCCGGACTCGTTGGTGTGATATTCGTGCCAGAGTTCATGACCCTCGTGGCCCGGATTGAAAAACTCCTGCAATTCCGTGCGGAGCACCTTGATCTGTTCGTCATTAAGAAGACGAATTCCGGACACATATCCCTTCTCACGGAAAAAGGCGACCTGCTCGGTGGTCAGGCGGTGCGCCTCCGGGTCCATGCCGGAAAACAGGTCGCTTATGGTCGTGTGCAAACGGGACAGATCATTAAACGACATGGCGAAAAACTTTAGGATACCATACCACAGCGTGACGTGGTACCGCGTACGGGATTTGAACCCGTGTTACCGGCGTGAAAGGCCGGCGTCCTGGACCCCTAGACGAACGCGGCATATACTCATGCGGGTGACCGATGGGAATCGAACCCACGACCTCCAGGGCCACAACCTGGCGCTCTAACCGACTGAGCTACGGTCACCATGTATATCAGCGAATCACAGCCAATTTCCCGTAGGCCGCTCCTTCGCCGCCATCGCCGACAGCGATGACGAGATACATCCCCGACGGAACCGTACGACCGTGCATATCCCGGCCGTCCCATGCGGCCCGCCCCCCTCGCGTTTGCAAACGCGCCACCACTTCACCGGTGAGCGTGACAACCCGCAATGAAGTAGCCTCTACAAGCCCCTCCATGAAAATCGACACGTCGGCATCCGACTCCATATAAATCGGGTTCGGATAAACCTTGATCTTCCCAACCTGTTCCACAGGGACAATGGCGCCCCCTTCATAACTCATCAAGCCCTGATCGGTGGCCAGATATACCCGACCCGATATGGGGTCGATGGCAATGGAAAGCACCGTGTCCGAAAAAAGCGGCGAATTACCGGTGGAGAACTGTTCAACCACCTCATAGCCGCCTTCGGCCTGCCGTATGATCGTGATCCCCTCGTTCGTTGCCACCCATAATCGACCCGCCGGATCTACCGCCAGATCGTTCACGAAAATGTCGTTCAACAGATATGTCCCTTCCGTGCGATCGGCGAATTGTGGCCAAATGGGTACGGAATTGTCGTCCTCTGCCACGATCCCGTTATTGATCACAAAGGCAAGCCCCTTGTCCGTGCCTATCCAGACAATACCGTCCCGGTCCTCCACGACCGAGTTCACTGTCGTACCCGGCAAGCCCTGCCCAAGGGAACCCTCTTCATCGAAAAAACGGCATACATCGTCATTAACGGCGGCAGACGTTTCATTCACGTCCAGGACAAGTAGCCCAAGCACTCGCTTCAGATTCGCGAGATCAATCACGGTGATCCATTGCTGATCGAACGAATCGATATAGATGCGATCAAATGCCGCACCCACCGTGGAGAAACCCCCGCACTGGATAGAGGGAATGGCCGTCCATACACCCCCCTCCGGCTCGTAAACATGCATCGGTGCGGGAGATGCCGGATTCGTAACCCATATTCTGCCGTCGTTGTCGTCGGCAATCCCGCCCACAACGATATAATTATCCGTGCCGGCAGCCGGAAGTAACGACGAATCGCCAGGGTCCCAGTTGCGTACTGTCCCGGCAGCCGACACCTCTGCCAAACCATTCCCTGAGGAGCCTATCCAGGCATGCCCCCGATCATCCACATGCAGGCGATCGTACGTAGTAAAAAATTCGGGAAATAACCGGCGAACGTAATTCGTCCAGTTTCCATCGACGTCGAAACGATAAAACCCGCTCTCGTTATCTCGAAAGCCGATTACCCAGAGATTCCCGTTGCCATCCACCTGCAAGCCCGAAAACAAGTTGTCGCGTGGTCCGTCCGGATATATTTCGGCAAGAATGACCTCTGCACTCCGGTCGGAAATTTCCGGGGGCGCCACGGCGATCAGACTACCCTGGGTATCGCCAATCCATACGTTCCCGTCCGGGCCTGCAATCAGAGCCACCGGATCCTGATACGTTTCCATGGATATCTTGCGGGCCTGCCCTCCGGATACGACAAACGGAGCAAATCGCTCTACGCCCATCAGCCGATCCGAAAGAACCTCCAGATCCAGAATGCCCTGGGTGGTTACTCTGAGCGGAACATAGACGCCACTGTCCGACCGGCGCACCAGATCTTGTGTCGTCCCGGCATATATCGTCCCCTCGAACCAGGCAATTGCGCGCAACTCCCGAACCGGAAGTCCCGTCGCCTCGACCGTCCATTCGGCGGGGTCGCTCAGGTTGATGGATTGCATGGAAGCATACGCCACCCCTGCGTTCGTAGCCAGCCAGATAGCCGGTTCACCGTCCTCCCCCGGTGCGAAGGTCAGATCAAACACTTCCGTACCCGCCGCAAGCGAACCCAGCTTGCTGTACGTATCGCGTACCTCGTTCCGGATCGGATCGAAAACAACGACGCCAAACGATGTCGCTACAAACACGGAATCCCGGCGCACCACAATCTTGTTGATCTGCCGCGACGAAAATTGTTCGGCGCGCGCAATGTCGAAATACGCTTTTACTACGCCTGTCGCCGGATCCAGCCGATCCAGTACGCCATCCCGATAGCCTATCCAAATGACATTGTTAAGGGGGTCTACCGTGATGGCCCATACTTCCACTCCATAGAGACCTTCGCTGGGACTATACGTCGAAAACGCTCCGGTCCCGGTTTCATAACGGAATACGCCCCCGGTTGTGGCAGCCCACACCGCATCGCCATGCGACGCCACGTCCGTAACTTCCCGAAAAGATGTGTGCGCCTGCCAGCGGTGATCCTGTGCAGCCGCAGGGCCCGAAACGGCCAGAAATGCTGCAACGAAAAAGGAGAAAAAGCAACGCATGTCGAATTGCCGGATAGGAAACAGGAAACCGAACAGGACGCACCGCCGCGCGAAAATCCGGCCTGCTTGAACGCAATAGTCGGTAAAATGGCGGTGCAAGGTCATTGCCGCTCGATTTTGCGTAACAGGTTGACCATTTCAATCGCCGCAACGGCAGCGTCGGTACCCTTGTTTCCCTTTTTTCCTCCGGATCGTGCAAGCGCCTGTTCGGCCGTATCCGTCGTGAGCACACCGAAAACAATCGGCAGGCCCATGTCGAGGGCGATTCTCGCCGTACCATCCGACGCCGCACGACATACGGCGTCGAAATGAGGCGTTTCACCGCGAATGACGGCCCCAATACAAATAATCGCATCGTACGATCCGGTTCCAGCCAATTTGCGGGCAACGAGTGGAATCTCCACTGCGCCGGGGCACCACGCTACGGTGGTTTGGTCCAGAGCTGCTCCGTGGGCTTCAAGCGCCTCGAGCGCTCCCGCGAGCAGGCGCTCCGTAACCGGCTCGTTGAAACGGCTGACGACCACACCGAAGCGGGCTTTCCCCGCATCATGCGAACCTGTAAGAACGTCGGGCACGGCTTTTCTCGAAAAAAGAAAGTGTCAGAAACGGTTGCAGGCGGGCGCGCTGCGATCGTCATGCTGCATGGCAAGGGGAAGGTTACGCCGTCATCCGGCGCATCGACTCCAACCGATCGTACGGAACGCTATACCGAACCAGATTTCTTGCTTCGTCCTGGCGCAATCCATGATAATCCGATCCTCCCGTCTGGATCAGCCCAAGTTTTTCGGCAAGATATTCATACTCGAAGGTCATGACGCGCGTATGGCAAGGATGCACGGTCTCGATCCCGTCCAGCCCAAGCTCCACGAGCCTGTTGATCATGTCCACATGCATGCCCAGCCCCGGATGAGCTAGAACAGCCACCCCGCCTGCAGCGTGCAGTAAGGCAATGCCCTCCCGAGCCGTAAACGGCGGCTTCGGCACATACGCCGGACCCTCGTCATGCAAATAACGTCTGAACGCCTCTCTGTACGATGTCGCATGGCCTGCGTCCGCAAGCGCCTGCGCCACGTGAGGACGCCCCACCGATCCATTGCCCGCCCGGTTCAATACGTCCGCGGCATCGAGCGGCGCCCCCAATGCGTTCAGACGGTCGAGGATCGCAAACATGCGATCCTTCCGCTGCCTCTGCAACGTTGCGAGTTGCTCGTTCAGCCTCTCATTCGCCGGATCGAAACAATACCCCAGTACATGTATCCTCATACGACCCATGCCGACGCTGAGTTCAACTCCGGGAATCAATTCCATCCCCAGCCGATCTGCCACGGGACGGGCTTCCTGCAACGCAGCGATCGTGTCGTGATCCGTAATGGCCAAGCCGCGCAAGCCGCATGCATGCAGCTTATGCACCAGTTCGGCGGGAGTGCATGTCCCGTCGGAACAGGTAGTGTGTGTATGTAAATCGACCTGCATGGCCCGGAAGCAAGGAGAAAACAGCAAGGTGCACAGCAAACCGCGCCTGAAACATGGGCCGGTCATCGCGCCGCTCGGTTCTACCCGAACACCCGGCAATGTTCCGATTTCAGAACGTCAGACCTACGCCGGATTGCTACCATAGTCTACTTCAGGATACTCTGATTAAGTCCGCAAAACTCAGAGGCTGCAAGGGGTGCGCCGGCAAGGAATGACGAAGCAGTGCGACAGGCCCCACATAATGAGGAATGACGCGGCCAGCGTGCACCTCGCAGCCTCCCGAAGGGCGCGTCGCGTCCGCGGCGCCCCGGATCCGCAGTGTTTCTAGCCGATTCCGACGATGGAATCATGACGTCCTTTACGCGCGAAAGTAAAGTGCCGGGCGAAGTGGTTTCGATCAGAGTATCCTGCTATATAGCCGCGTTCAGTCGCGCCCGCATCAATTGGATATCCACTGCCCCGGGTATTTCCCCGGTCAAATGGAAAACGTGAAGGAATTTGCCCCGGTGCCGAATTACCGGCAACTCACCGGCAATTCTTATAGAAACGGCTTCGGCTATGCCGCGGTCGGATTGAACCATGGCGCCTCGGACAGTATCTTGGCCCTGTCGAATTCGGAAGGTACGTGAGCCCACTTTGACCCGACGACCTGCTGTCTACTCGTCATTCAGTGCGGTCTCACATCGTTTGCAGGTCTTCATGGTCGGAAGGATCCTTCCGACCATGCACATGGTTTAGCTGCGATGCCCGTATCCTGCGATTCCCCTACCCATGATCACTCGTCGCATTACCACAGAAGACATTCTTGCCGGCCTGCAAACCAAGGTTGCACAGCGCATTCCCGTAATGATCGCCAGTGCGGGCAGCGGCCTGGTCGCTAAACTGCTGGAATCCGCCGGCGTCGATTGTATCAATACGTTTTCCGGGGCGAGATTGCGCGCCAACGGCATGGGCACCATGTCGATGATGTGGCCTATCCTCGATTCGAACAAACAAACGCTGGACTACACCCGTGAAGACATCATGCCCGCGCTGCAGGGCAATGCATTCGTCTGCGCCTGTCTGAATGCGAACGATCCCCTCAAGGATATGCGGATGGTGTTACACGACTGCAAGGCCATGGGCGTGCAGTCGGTTTCGAATATCGGCCCCTCCATCAGCTATGTGGATCACGACAGCGAGATATACCGGGTAATGACCAGCGCCGGCATCACCTATCGGAACGAAATCGAGATGCTGAAACTGGCCAGAGAAGAAATGAACATGGTGACCATCGGTCTGGCGTTTACCATGGAAGATGCGCTTGCTATGTGCGAGCAGGCCAGACCTCATATTTTCTGCTATCATGCGGGCACGACGAAAGGGGGGATCAAGGGATACGACAGCGGATTGACCATCGAGGAGACGGCCGAACAAACCGAAGAAGCCTATCAGGCTGTGCGCAAGGTGCACCCCGAGGTCATCCTCGTTGCGCACGGCGCCGCCATGGAAAATCCGGTCGATGCGCAATACATGCTGGACCACACGTCCGGACACGGTTTCTGGACCGGCTCTTCCACGGAACGCCTCCCCATCGAACGCGCCGTATCGGCGGCGGCCCGGGAATTCGCCGCCCTCCGCTTCAGTAATCCTGTCAGGTAACTTCTACATATATCCCGGCAAGCCATACGATCATGCCTAAAACCATTGCCGTACTGGCCACGATGGATACGAAGGGCGCAGAAGCGGACTTCGTACGCCAGGAAATAGAAGCCCTCGGAGAAAAAGCCCTTCTGGTTAATATCGGCGTAGTCGGACCCGCAGCCGTTCCCGTCCACATCGACACCGGAACGGTGCTCCGTACAGGGGGAGGCAACCCGGACGCATTGCTTGCAAGCCCCACGCGCGCGGGTATCGGCCCCTATCTCGTCCGGGGGGCGCAAAAAATATTGCTGGATCTGGTCCTGGAGGACAAAATCCACGCGTTGCTGGCCATGGGCGGCACCCAGGGCACCTCGACCTGTTCGCAAGTCATGCAGGCGCTGCCGTACGGATTCGGAAAAATCATGCTCTCGACGGCGGCGTCCGGGGACACCGAACCTTTTGTCGATATCAAGGACATCACCATGATGTTCTCGGTCAGCGACATTCTGGGCCTTAACCCATTCTCGAGAAAAATCCTGGCGAATGCCGCGGGAGCCGCCGTGGGCATGGCCCAGAAAAGCGAACGCATCATCACTGCCGAAGCGGGCAGCAAAGGGACCATCGGTATGACCAACCTCGGGGTCCTGACCCATGGCGCCATGCACGCCATCGACCTGTTTCACGAAGCGGGCTACGAGGTCATCACCTTTCATGCGATCGGGGCCGGGGGACGAGCCATGGAACAGATGATGCGGGAGGGAATCATTAAGGCAGTCTTCGACTATGGTCTCGGAGAAATCGCCGACGACGTATACGACGGATTACGCGCTTCACACGACCCGGAACGCCTGACCGTAGCCGGAAAACTGGGATTGCCGCAAGTGATTTGTCCAGGGGGTGCTGAACACATCGGACTGCTGCTGCACACTCCGAACGAAGCGCCGGAGGCCTACAAGAATCACGCCTACGTCTTCCACAGCCCGGTCGTGTTCGCTCCCCGACTCGGACCTGACGAAATCCGTAAGGTAGCCAGGGATATTACCCGCCGCCTCGCCCACAGCAAGCAAAAGACTGTCTTCATGCTGCCGCTACAGGGGGTCAGCCGGTATTCCATTCCCGGCGGGCCGCTTGCCAACAAGGAAAGCGACGCCGTTTTCTTCGATACGCTGCGCAGCACCATGCCCGCCTCCATCGAATTGCGCGAGCTGGATTATGGCGCAGAAGACCCGGCCTTCATCGAAGAAGCGGTACAAACGCTGATCCATCTGATCGAGAAATAGATACCATGCACAGTTTGTGGAACGATCAAGAGGCGGAAGCCTGCTCCGGCGACGATCTGGCGTTGCGCGTGTACACCTCGCGCCTGCTGGGATCGGACGAATATCTGGTCATGCACGGGGGCGGCAACACGTCGGTCAAGGCCGTTGTGCGGGACTTTTTGGGACGCGACGTGGAGGTATTGTATGTGAAGGGCAGCGGATGGGATTTGAAAACCATCGAGAAGCCGGGTTTCCCCGCACTGAGACTCGACGAAACAAAACGCCTGGCCGATCTGGAGGCATTGTCCGACGAGGAAATGACGCGGCAATTGCGCTCGTTCATGCTGGACCCGTCGAGCCCGTCGCCGTCGGTGGAGGCTATCCTGCACGCCATCGTTCCGGCCAGATTCGTAGATCATACCCATGCCGATGCGATGGTTACCCTTACGAATAATCCGCAAGGGGAAGCCATTATGCAGGAGATCTGCTCCGACTGCCTGATCCTGCCGTACGTGATGCCCGGCTTCATCCTGTCCAAACAGGTGCATGAAGCAATCCGGGACATCGATCTGGACCGCTACAAAGGCATCATCCTCATGCACCACGGCATATTCACGTGGAGCGACGACGCCAGGGTGGCCTACGAAAACATGATCGAACTGGTGAGCCGCGCCGAAGCGTACATCGCCGAACACGGTCAGACAAAATATCCCGAAACGCAGCACGACGTGAACCTGCCGGATCTGGCGCGTATCCGCCGGGCGGTATCCGATGCACGCGGCTCGGCGCAATTGGCCATGCTCGACCGGTCGGCAAGCGCTCAGGGCTACGCAAGCCGCAAGGATGTAGCCGCCATCGCCACGCGGGGGCCCATCACGCCGGAGCATGTAATCCGCGCCAAACGCATCCCCGCCATAGTGGCCAAACGGCCGGACGAGCACGTACCTGAAGTGGCCGAATTCGCAAGAGCCTATGCGGCCTATTACGAAGCCCACAAAACCGAAGGCTTGCAGATGCTCGACCCGGCGCCACGCATGGCCGTCTGGAAAGAGAACGGGTGCATCGCCTTTGGCAGCAGTGTCAAGGAATGCGGAATCGTTACCGACATTGCGCGCCATACCCGCCAGGCCATTCAAACCGGCGAATCCCTCGGCAGGTGGCAGGCTTTGTCGGAGCAGGAAATTTTCGACCTGGAATACTGGTCGCTCGAACAGGCGAAACTGGGCAAACGGGGCGCTGCAAAAGAACATCAGGGGAAAATCGCCCTCGTCACCGGCGCATGCAGCGGTATCGGCAAAGCCGCATGCGAAGCCCTTGCCCGGGACGGCGCCACCGTGGCCGGAATAGATATCGATCCCGGCGTTGTCGATGCCCTCGAGGGAATGACCGGGATCGTATGCGACGTAACCGACGATAACGCAGTGCAGGCCGCTGTCGATCAAGTGGTGGCTACATTCGGCGGCCTTGATATCGTCGTTTGCAACGCGGGTATCTTCCGGTCGGGAGAACGCATCGAGGAGCAAGACGATGCGGTATGGAACCGGATGCTGGCCGTAAACCTGACCGCTACCCAGCGGTTTATGAAAATCGCGATCCCCTACCTGAAGTTGGGCGTCCGTCCCTCCATCATCGTGGTCGGATCACGCAACTATGCCGCCCCCGGCCCGGGAGCAGCGGCGTACTCGGTCAGTAAGGCCGGCATCACCCAGTTGGCTCGCGTAGCGGCGCTGGAGCTGGCCGCCGACGGCGTACGTGTGAATGTCGTACACCCGGACGCGGTCTTCGACACCGGGTTATGGACCGACAAAGCCCTCGAACGCTCGGCGCGGCGCTACAACATGACGGTGGAAAAATACAAAACCAAAAACCTCCTCAAGACGGAAATACGATCTGCGGATGTGGGCCGCCTCATTTCCGTCATGGCCGGCGATGTGTTTCGGGCCACCACGGGAGCGCAAGTACCCATCGATGGCGGCGTGGATCGCGTGATCTGATCAGGCCCGCCCGAAATCGTCCTCCAGCCGAACGATATCGTCCTCGAGACACAGTCCAAGCTGAGTCTCGATAATGATCAGCAGTTCTCGCCCGTCATTCTCGATGCGGTGAATATCCCCCGTATCGATAAAAAGCGCATCTCCCGTCGCCACGCGTCGCTGCGTCTCATGCAAGGTAAAAAGACCTTCGCCGGAAACAATCACCCAGTGCTCCCGGCGGTGCGCATGTTTCTGAAGAGACAGCCGCTTTCCGGGATGCACGACAATGCGTTTGACCCGGTACCCCGGTTCATTCAGGTATTCTTCCCAGCGGCCCCAAGGCCTGTTGTCGGAATCCGTCATGCTTCAGGAATACTCTTGCCGAAAATCCGCAGCCCGTAAAACAGCGCGGCGCCCCCTATCGCCATGCCGATCCACCAAGGCATTCCGAATCCGGCCGGGAGAATACCGAGCAGCATGGCGACCACCCCGACAAACAATGCGTACGGAAGTTGGGTGCGCACGTGATCCATGTGATCGCACCCGGACGCCATGGACGAGAGAATCGTCGTATCCGATATCGGGGAACAATGGTCTCCGCAGACCGCCCCGGTGAGTACGCAGGCCACAGAGGAATAAAGAATGTGATGATGCCCACCGCCGGTCATCCCGTTTATTTCAAGAATGGCCCATACAAGCGGAATCACGAGCGGCATGAGAATACCCATTGCTCCCCAACTGGACCCCGTGGAAAAGGCGGTCACTGCCGCAAGAACGAAGATCAATAAAGGCACGATGCCCGGAGGAAGCGATTCGCCCAGGACGGAAATAAGGTAATCGGCCGTATGGATTACCGTCGTGATTTCCGAGAGCGCCCAGGCCAATACCAGAATAATACATGCCAGCAACATGGTCTTAACGCCGGCGAACCATGCGTTGACGGTCTCGGTCAGCGACAGCGTGCGGCGCCCGAGCGACAACGCTACGGCCGCAATAACGCCGAGCAACGATCCCCACATCAGGGAACTGTACGAATCCGCTGACCCGATAATATCCCGTAAACTATCGCCTTCCCCGGTCACATAGAGTCCGCCCAGCACCGACAAGACCAGCACGACGATCGGCAGCACAGCGTCCATAGCATGGTATTTCACACCGGCCTTGGGCGCCATGGCCGCAGATTCCCCTTCGTCCTGGGCAATCTCGGCATTCGGAGAAGACACTTGCCCGGTTAGACGGGCTCTTTGTTCCGCGTGGTACATCGGGCCGAAATCCCGGGAGGACGAGGCTACGCAGAACACGAAAAAGATGGCGAGGATCGGATAAAAACTATACGGGATCGATTGCAAAAATATCGAATAGGCCGACTCGTTGAAGCCGTCGAGGTTCTCTATAGCCACGCCGATCAGACCGACCTCGTAGCCGATCCATGTCGTAACCAGCGCGAGACAGGCAACAGGCGCCGCCGTGGAATCCACGATGTACGCCAGCTTCTCGCGCGAGACCTGGAACCGGTCCGTCACCGAACGCATCGTGTTGCCGACCACCAGCGTGTTGGCGTAATCGTCGAAAAAGACAAGCAGGCCCAACACCCACGTAGCCATCTGCGCCTTGCGCGGCGAACGGGTCCGGCGGACCATGCGTTCGACAATGTCCTGCATCCCGCCGTTGCGCGAAATGATGCCCACCATGCCCCCGATCATGAGTGAAAAAAGGATGATGGCGCCATGACCGGGATCGATCAGCGCGGCAAGCACATACACCTGAAACGTATCGAGAAGCCCTGTCCACAATGCCGTAAACCCCATTCCCTGCGCAACCCAGGCGCCCACCAGAAGCCCCAGAAACAAGGCGGGAATGACCTGCCGCAGAATCAGCGCGGCGGCAATGGCAATGAGGGGGGGAAGGATAGAAACCCAGCCGGGAATGACATGCATGCCGGCCTGCGCAACCACCTGTCCGTTGCGCAATAATTCGACCGATACGGAGCCTGTGGATGCAACCTGCGCATCGCGCAGATATACCTGCCCGTCCGGCGAAGCTTCCAGCGCCTGGGACGTTGCCTCCCCGATCCGCACCGTGAATACCGCCGCGGAATCGGCGTCTGCCCGAATGCCTTCCACGCGCACGTCAAAGGCTTTGCCGCGAAGCATCAGGGATGGCGCATCCAGCGACCAGGTTTGCGCCTGTACGCCGCCGGCCCAGCAAAACGCCGCCACGCATGCCCATCCGCTTACGCAAAAGATGTACCGCAGCAATCCGGAAAAACAGCTTCCCTTGTGTCGTCTGTTAATCACGGGATTGCCGTTTCTTGCTCCGTTTCTCTTCGACGCTGCGCTTGTGCGCCTCATAATTCTCGATCCAGGGCTGGCGCTTGAAATATCCGAGCGTCATTTCCCGAACCTTGCCCGAAAGGAATATCATTGCCAGCAGGTTCGGAAGAATCACGATCCCAAGGAACACATCGCCCAGGGTCCAGACCGTCGTCAGGGCCAGCGTAGCGCCCACAAAGTGCATCGCCACAAAAGCCGCCTTGTACGGAAGCACTCCCTTTTCGCCAAACAGATAATAGGCGCAACGGTCGCCGTAATAACTCCATGCAATGGCGGTCGAAATAGCGAAAAGCAGCACGCATAGAATAACGATGTACCCGCCCCAATTCCCCAGCGGAGCCAACCCCCGCTGAAAACCGAGTTGCGTCATCGGCGCACCGTTCTCGACGGCATTGCCGTACAGCACCGCATACATATCCCCGTCATTCCCGATGGCGTGTTGACTGGCAGGAACCAGGGTCCCGGTGAAAGGCTCGGTATGCGCCGCGTCGACAAACAGGCGCTCGACAACCACATCGTGCCAGGCAGGTTGCGCCATGCCCGGGCCGGTTAGCGGTGTCCCGTCGCGAATCAGGATTTCATCCAGGGGATCGACCGTGGAAAAGGCGCCCGCCCCATCCTGCTGTACATAGCCCATATCGCCCGACGCCAGATCCAGTTCCGTGGGCGCCTGCTCATTCCACACGCCGGTTATCAGGATGACCAGCGCCGTCATCGTACAAATCACGATGGTGTCGATGAACGGTTCGAGCAAGGCAACGACCCCCTCCGAGACGGGCTCGTCGGTCTTGGCCGCAGAGTGTGCAATGGGCGCCGACCCCTGCCCGGCTTCGTTCGAAAACAGCCCGCGGCGAACGCCCCACATGAGCGTAAGAAGGAACGCTCCCGTGCCAACCCCGGCCACGCCGGCGCTCGGATTGAACGCCTCCCTGAAAATGAGCCCCAGTGCGCCGGGAAGCTGGTCTATGTTGATCACAATGATCACGAGGGCGCCCAGTACATACACGGCGGCCATTGCAGGCGCAAGGATCCCGGTCACCCGGCCGATACGACTAATGCCCCCGAGAATGACCATGCCTATGACAGCCGCGGTCACGATACCCGTAATCCAGGCGGCCACACCAAACTCGGAGAACACCACATCGGCTACGGTATTGGCCTGAACCGCGTTGCCGGTTAAAAAAGCGGTGATGCCAAGAAGCACGGCAAAAAATCCGGCAAGCAACTTCCACTTCTTCCCCATTCCTCGTTCGATATAATACATCGGCCCGCCCGCCACCGTGCCCTGCCGGCGGGACGCATCGTCCGCGGGCACCATATCCCGGTAGTTCTGCGCAAGCGTAACTTCCGTGTATTTGGTCGCCATGCCGAGAAACGCGGTGACCCACATCCAGAAGATCGCTCCGGGACCGCCCCAGTGAATGGCGATGGCCACCCCGGCGATATTTCCAATGCCTACCGTAGCCGAAAGGGCCGTGGTAAGCGCCTGAAAATGGGACACGTCTCCGGGCTCGTTGGGATCGTCGTACTTACCCGATGTTACGGCAAACCCATGCCGGAGACGACGAACCTGAATGAACTGCAACCGAAGCGTCAGGTATACGCCGGTGCCCAGAAGCAGGATGATGACAAGGGGAATTGTCTCACCGCCGACAGAGGGACCGAATGACCATACGACACGCTCCAGTGCGGAAACAATCCCTTCAAAAATATCCATAATCGAGCCTGTATAAAGGATGAGTAAACGAATGACCTCTTCTTCACATCTTCCTGTGCAATCCCGAACATAACGGCCTGCGCATCATGCATGATCCGGAGCAAGCATTTCGGGACAGAGCGCACATACGGATACTCTGATTAAGTCCTCAAAGCTCAGAGGCTGAGAGGGATGCGCTGACAAGGAATGACGAAGCAGTGTGGCAGGCCCCGCACAATGAGGAATGACGCAGCCAGCGTGCCCCTCGCAGCCTCCCGAAGGGCGCGTCACGTCTGCGATGCCCCGAATCCGCAGTGCCTCCCCTGATTCCGACGATGCAATCATGATGTCCTTTACACGCGAAAGTGACGTGCCGGGCAAAGTGGTCTTGATCAGAGTATCCGTATCTACAGGGTTTCGGGGGCTACATCCACAATGTGTCTACCCATAAAACCCAGCGTCCGGGCAGGGAATTGGTTAACCAGACGATAATTGTGCGTGGCCATGAGCACCGTCATGCCCTGCCGGTGAAGCCCGACAATCAATTTAAGAATCTCGTCGGCGACATTCGGATCCAGATTCCCGGTGGGTTCGTCGGCCAGCAACATCAGCGGCTCGTTCACCATGGCCCGGGCAATCGAAACGCGCTGTTGTTCCCCTCCGGACAACTCGTGGGGAAAGTGCTTCTTCTTGTGACTCAACCCCACCTGCGAAAGCACCTCCATAACGCGATCCCTGACGACCTTGCCGCGCTTGCCGATGACATACATGGCAAACGCAACATTCTCGTACACCGTACGATCGGAAAGCAACTGGAAATCCTGAAACACAACGCCCAGAGAGCGCCGCAAATACGGAATTTCCGCATGGCGTATTCGATCCGTACGGTACTTGCCTATCTGCGCCACACCAGCATCCGGAAACACATCCATGTACAACATCCGCAACAGGGTCGTTTTCCCGCTTCCGGTAGGACCGACCAGATACGCCATTTCTCCCTGCTGGATCGTCAGGTCAAGGTGTTCGACCACGGTACGGCGATGGCCGTCGGGCAAAACGTGAGAGAGCGATATGTCGGAAAGACGGATCATGTCATAGGATACTCTGATTAAGCCCGCGAATCTCAGAGGCTTGCGAGGGGTGCGCTGGCAAGGAATAACGAAGCAATGTGGCAGGCCCCACATAATGAGGAATGGCGCGGCCAGCGTGCCCCTCGCAGCCTCCCGAAGGGCGCGTCACATACGAACGTGAAGGATACTCTGATTAAGTCCGCAAAGCTCAGAGGTTGCGAGAAGTGGGCTGGCAAGGAATGACGAAGCAGTGTGGTAGGCCCCACACAATGAGGAATGACGCGGCCAGCCCACTTCTCGCAGCCTCCCGAAGGGCGCTTCACATCCGCGATGCCCGAAACCTCAGTGTTTTTTGCAAATTGCAACGAGGGAACCATGATGTCGTTTACGCACGAACGTGAAGCGCTGAGCGAAGCGGTTTTGGTCAGAGTATCCTTAAAGTGCTGAGCGAAGCGGTTTTGATCAGAGTATCCTTAAATTTCGACGATGCAATCATGATGTCCCGTACGCACGAACGTGACGCGCTGAGCGAAGTGGTTTTGATCAGAGTATCCTATCTGTTCCTGCACCGCACTATATCGACGGCCAGACGGATGGCGCTCAACATACTTCCCGAACGCGCCTTTCCTTGACCCGCAATATCGAATGCGGTTCCGTGATCCGGGGATGTGCGCACGATCGGCAGGCCCGCGGTGTAATTGACGCCGTGGTCGAAAGCAAGCGTTTTGAAAGGCGCAAGCCCCTGATCGTGGTACATGGCAAGCACGGCATCGCACCAGCGCCAGGCGCCTGCCCCAAAGAAGCCGTCCGCAGAATGCGGCCCGGATGCAAGCAGCCCGCCAGCCTGCGCCTCATGGATAGCGGGACCGATCACTTCGATTTCTTCCATGCCGAGCACGCCTCCCTCCCCGGCATGGGGATTGAGCCCCAGTACGGCAATTTTCGGGCTTCGTATGCCGAAATCGGCACGAAGCGCGGCATCCACCACTCGGATACCTGCAAGCACGGCTTCGCGCGTGACGGAATGCGGCACATCCCGCATAGGCATATGCGCCGTCACAAGACCAACCCGCAATCCCTCCGCAATCATCATCATCGCGTACCGGCTGCAACCGGCAAGCCCGGCAATGAATTCCGTATGGCCCGGATGCATGTACCCGGCCATCGAAATGGCCTCCTTGTGAACAGGCGCTGTCACCACAGCATCCACCTTTCCCGCAAGACACAATGCAACGGCGCGTTCGACCGATCGCATAGCCAGAGCGCCCGCTTCCGCGGCTACCTTGCCGAACACCGGCTCGAATGGTTCGTCCGCCGCTATATCGAGAACGAACAGCCCCTTCGGCGGAATCCGGTCGGGCATGGAAGCAACGATCTGCATATCCGGCAAGCCGCTTTCCACATGCGCAGCATGAGCACGGAGTACCTGTGCGGACCCCACGACAACGGGCTGCGCTATCCGCAACCTGTGTACTTCACACACGCTCTCGAGTACGACTTCCGGTCCTATGCCATTGGGATCGCCCAGCGTGACGGCTACGCGAGGCCGTTTCAAACGGTCATCCGTTCGAGCGGTATCGTCCGGCGGCCCGTGATCCGGTTCGGCATCGGCGATCATGTCATGCGGAGTCGTATACGTGCAGAAATTCGACCAGCAAGCGAACACCGAAACCGGTGCCTCCCCTGGGACGCCACGGCAGAACATGCTTCAGAAACGATGGACCCGCCAGATCGATATGGATCCACGGGTAATTCGTAAAATGCTCCAGAAATTTTGCCGCCGTAATAGAGCCGGCTTCTCGCCTGTTACTGATGTTTTGTATGTCCGCCACCTCACTCTTAATCATCTCGCCATAATGTGCATACATGGGCATGCGATGCACCAGATCGCCGGTACGCCGGCCCGCCTCTTCCATAGCATGAAGCCGGGCTTCCGAACCTGGCCGATCGTTCGTCATCACAGCGGCCACCTCGGATCCGAGCGCAACCACCTGCGCGCCGGTCAGGGTGGACAACTCGATAACCAGCGACGGGTTGTACACGGATGCATGGGAAAGCGCATCGGCAAGAATCATACGCCCTTCGGCGTCGGTATTCAGCACCTCGACCGTCTTGCCGGAATGCATCCGAACGACATCGCCCGGAACGTACGCATCTTCGCCGGGTCGGTTGTCGGTGGCTGGCGCCAGGCCGACGACATGCCGGGGGAAATTCAGACGAGCCAGCGCACACATCGCGCCCACCACTGCCGCCGCACCTGCCATATCGGCTTTCATGTGATCCATCGAATTTTCCGTGGGCTTGAGCGAAAGCCCTCCCGTATCGAACATGACCCCCTTGCCCACCAGAATAACAGGAGGCTCGCTCGTCGCATGATCGGGTTTCCAGGTCATGACGGTGAAGGTCGGCGGCTCCTGACTACCCCGGTTAACAGCCAGCAACCCCCCCATGCCTTCCCGCTCGATGCGGGTTTTGTCCCATATCTCTGTGGAAAAACCGTGCTCTTTGCCCAGATCCGCGATCATACCGGAAAATGCCGTCGCCGACTTCTCGTCCGGTGAAATGTTCACAAGATCGCGGGCCTTCGCCACCGCTTCCGCAAGGATACGCCCGCGCCCGGCGCCCCGGGCCGCCCCCTCCGTATCCCTGCCGTTGGCATGCACAACGATTCGCTTCAGCGCCGAAACCTCTTTCTTGCCGGGAGCGGACTTGTACCGGGCAAAGCGATAGGCGGATAGCATATACCCTTCCACCAGTGCCTGTGCAGCGCTGGCAACATCCTCCACACCGGATACAGGGAGCGCAAGGCCCACTGTGACCGCACCGCACTTCGCCGAGAGGCTCTCCCCGGCCGCCGCTGCACGGCGCAGTTGTTCCAGCCCTACTTCGCCAGACGGACCCATGCCTACCAGAGCCAACCGCTTTGCTCGTGCAGATTGTACGTACAGCAGCACGGCGGCATCTGCCGACCCATCGAAATCATGTGCTGCGGAGCGCACCGGATCGCCCCATTCCGAAGCCAATTCCCTGAGACGAGCGGCGGCGCAGTCCTCGCACACCGGCACAATCAGCAGATCGACATTCATGTCCGCAAGCGGGTTTGTCGTGACCGAAACATCTACAGAAAACATAATCCCGATTACCGTTTTTTGAACCTGGTTTCAAGAAGGAAAGCAAGATCGACGTCGTCCTCTGTGCTCAGCGCAGGATCGTTCTCATCGCTCGCAGAAACGCCGATATAACGCGGAGCGGCGCGTATGACTTTGTCACGGGCTTTCTCCAGCGGTTCTAAAAGAAACGCACCGGAGGCGTTCTTGTGTCCTCCACCTCCGAAGACCCTCGCCCATTTATCTACCGGAATATCGCCCTGGGAGCGAAAACTCATCTTCGTGCCCCTGGCCGTCTCCAGAAACAGTACGGCGGCCTCCACGCGATCGATCGACAACGCGTAATTGACAAAACCCTCCGTTTCCTCGCTGCTTGCTCCGGTATCCTCCAGCATGCGGGGCGTTACCGTAATGGCGGCGACGCGCCCCCCGCAATACAACCGTACGGTTTCAAGCGTCCGCCCAAGCAGATGCAATCCCGCCATGGAACGGTGGTCGAAAATCGCCGAATGAATAAGGGCCGGAACTATCGCTCCTCGCTCCATAATATCCGCCACAATACGATGCAACTTCGGAGTTACGCCCTGGTATCGGAAAGAACCCGTATCCGTCATAATCGCAGTATAGAGCGCCGTGGCGATGCGGGCGTCGATCAGGTCGGGATCGCAGGCAGCGACGATCCCATAAACGAGTTCGCCCGTTGACGAAACGGTCGTAGATACGTACCGCACATCGAACCAGTCCTCCGGATGTGTGTGGTGGTCGATCAGCGCCTTTGCGCCCCGTGCTCCACGCACCGGGCCGGCCAGCTTGCCGAGCCGATTCTCCACGTTGGTGTCCAGCACGAACACCGCCCCCGCCTCGTCGATGCACTGGCGGTGCGCCAAAGACCCGTCAAAGACGCCAATGTCCCGAATACCGGGAAGCCATTCCATGTTCATGGGGGGCGGACCGCTGTTCAACACGGTAACCTGCTTCCCCAATTTCGCAAGAAAGCTTGCAAAGGCCACTTCCGATCCAAGCGCATCGCCGTCCGGACGAATGTGACTCGTCAAAAACAGGCGATCGTGTTTTTCTACGAGAGAAAGTATGTCGGCGAGCGCGCCCTGTGTCATGATCCCGATTTCGATCCCTTGATCCCGCGCAAGCCGGTTTCGGAAAGCAGGTTCACATCGTACGTGCGGATAAGCCGGTTTCGGGCGCGATGACTTTCGAAAGCCAACTCGATCATTCGATGCACAAGCTCCCCAAAGGAAATGCCCGCCGGCTCCCAAAGATAAAAGGAGAACGAGCCTGGAATGGTGTTGATTTCGTTGAAATACAAGGCGCCGTCGGCTTCGTCAATCATGAAATCAATACGCGCCACTCCTCCGCATCCCAACAGACGAAACACCTGCAATGCCAACGTACGAATGCGTTCGGCGATTTTTTCGTCGATGAGCGCCGGTACGATGCGATCCAGAGAGGCCATACCGCGCCCCGCTTCAGGCTGTTTGGCGTTCCGTACGCCACGCTTTGCCGCCTCTCCACCATTGTCCCCACGCATATACTTGTCCCGAAAAGTGAGCAAATTCTCGCTGTCGACGTGCAAGGGTTGCTCGAGTGCGCTCACGATGGCGTTATCTTCCCCACCGAGGACCGCGCAATTGATCTCCTTCAATTGCCGGACGGCGTGCTCCACGACCAGTTTTCGGTCGTACCTGAATGCATCCTCGATAGCCCGATCCAACGTCTTCCGATCTCCGACCTTCGCAATACCTATCGAAGACCCGAGACAGGCCGGCTTGACCACGACAGGATAGCCCAGTTTCCGCTCGCAGCGATCCAGCCAGGCCTCCTCTCGATCTACCCACTCCGACTCGTGCAAAACCAGAAAATCCACCATGGGAATGTTCTGGTCCCGACACAGATACTTGGATAGCACCTTGTCCATGCCGATGGCCGATCCGGCAATCCCGCTGCCGGTGAAAGGTACGTTACACATTTCCAGGAATCCCTGTACGCCCCCATCCTCTCCGGAACCGCCGTGCAAGGCAAGAAACGCTACGTCCACCCGATATGTCCTCGGACGACGTGCAAACAGCCCGGCGCGTTTTTGCTCGACCAGCAGAAGCGCATGGGCATCGCCCGGAACGGCATGAACCGGGACGGCTTTGCGACGGATGCGCTCGACATCCCGGAACGTCTGGATATCTGCCAGCATGTCTCCGACGAACCAAGCGCCATCTTTGGCTATATAAACCGGCACAGGTTCGTACCGCTCCGGGTCGAGTGCATGGATCGCCTGTTGCGCCGTGATGACGGATACCTCGTGTTCGGGGGCGACGCCTCCAAAAAGAACCCCGACGCGGATCTTGTGAGAACTCGGATCCATGCCGGTTACCCTGCAGCGTCCGTCGGCACGAACTGTTTTCTGTTGTAGATGGCCCAGGGACGCCCCACCATCTCACTGCCCGTAAAAGGTGTGTTGCGGCTTTTGGAGCGGATATGCCGCGACTCGAACGTCCAGCGCGTCGTAGCGTCGAACACGGTAAGATTTGCTTCCTCTCCTTCGGCAACGCGAGGCAGGGGAAGACCAAGAATACGGCGGGGGGCCACCGTGATTTTCCGTACGGCTTCGGCAATCGTCAGCACGCCCGGCGTAAGGAGTTCCCGACCGATAAGGCCCCAGGCCGTTTCGAGGCCGAGAATACCAAACGGGGCAGCAAGAAATTCCACCTCCTTCTCAAAGGGCGCATGCGGGGCATGATCCGTACAGATCACGTCGATCGCACCGTCCCGAAGCCCTTCCTTGAGCGCCTCCACATCCGCTGCCGTGCGTAAGGGGGGGTGCATCTTGACATCCGTACCGAAACCGGTCGATTCGACGGCCTCGTCGGTCAAAGCAACGTGGTGCGTGCAAACTTCCGCGGTAATCCGAATACCGCGCTCTTTTGCCTGACGCACCAGGTCGACAGCCTGTGCCGTGGAAATATGCGCCACATGTACATGGCCGCCCGTGAACCCGGCCAGCAAGATGTCGCGGGCGATCATCACCTCTTCTGCAAGCGACGGAATGCCGGGAACCCCAAGGCGGGTCGCAACCTCCCCCTCATGCATATGCCCGTCCGCATTGAGCGTAAGGTCTTCCATATGGTTGATGACCGGCTTCCCGAACGAAGCGCTGTATTCGAGCGCGCGCCGCATCAACCCGGCATGCTGCACCGGCGAACCGTCGTCGCTGAAAGCAACCGCTCCGCCATCGATCAAATCTCCCATTTCGGTCAGCGTCTCCCCTTTACGATCTTTCGACACACATGCAATGGGATGTACATCCACCGGTGTCGCCGCGGCACGCTCAACGATGAATTCCACTACATCGCGCGTGTGAATAGGGGGAGATGTATTGGGCATACAGGCCACGGCGGTAAACCCGCCCGCCGCTGCCGCGCGGCATCCCGTGGCGATCGTCTCCTTGTGCTCGTAGCCCGGTTCCCGAAAATGGACATGCATGTCCATCCAGCCCGGAGAGACGATCTTGCCGGAACAATCGTATACGGGGACATCTTGCGCAACAAGATCCGCCCCTAGGGATGCAATCCGGCCATCCCTGACCAGCACGTCGGCAACTTCCTGCGACCCGGTCGCCGGATCGAGAACAGCGCCTCCCTTGAGAAGAAGATCGGGTGTCGTCATGCGGCGAGCGTTACAGGTTGTCTGCGATGTAGCCAGTGACAAGCGTGTACAGATGCAGTCGGGTCATTCCTCCGTAAATCCCGTGATTCCGGCCAGGATACATCATAAGGTCGAACTGTTTTCCGGCTTGCTGCAGCGCATCCGCCATCTGGACCGTGTTCTGGAAATGCACGTTGTCATCGAGGTCGCCGTGTACAATCAGCAGGTCCTGGTTGTCTCTCAGCCGGTCTGCCCATGTAACGGGCGCACTGTTCCGATACCCTTCTTCGTTACGCTGCGGAGTGGACATATACCGCTCCGTATAGATCGTGTCGTACTGCCGCCAACTGGTTACCGGGGCTACGGAAACGCCGAGTTCGAACGTATCCGGTCCGTCGCCATAAAGCAGGGACATGAGGGTCATAAAACCGCCGTAGCTCCATCCCCATATGCCCGTACGGTCGGCATCGATATACGGTAACGTACTAAAATGCTTCGCCGAAGCAATCTGATCCTCGGCCTCAGGGATTCCCAGTTTTTCATACGTCGCGCTCTTGAAATCCTTGCTACGACCTCCCGTACCACGGTTGTCCACGCTGGCAATGACCATGTCGTATTCTTCGACAAGATACGCATGCCAGAGATACCGACTCCCGCCCCATGCATTTTGCACAGTCTGCGATCCGGGACCCCCGTATACATACAACAAAAGCGGGTACTGCCGCGAGGCATCGAAATCCGTCGGTTTGAGCATCCAGGCATTCAGCATGGTCCCGTCGCTCCCGGGCGCCTCAATAAACTCAGGCTCCGGTAGATTATACTCGGCGAGCCGTTCCCGCAAGGCCGTATTATCTTCAAGCACCTTGACAGAGGTCCCGTCGGCCTTGTGAAGCGTTGCGGCAAGCGGCGTGCGCACATTTGTGAACCGGTCGATGTAGTACCGCAAATCGGGCGACATATCGATACCGTGGCTCCCCGGACGCTCCGTAATCCGGACCGGCTCCGCATCCGGATCCCGGAACGAAATCCGGTACAGATGGCGCTCAAGCGGCGAAGCCGCCGTGGCCGTAAAAAAGAGCGCATCCCTGTCGAGAGCAATACCGTGAAAATTCGTAACGTTCCAGGCGCCATGCGTCAACTGCCGCACGAAGGCGCCATCGTTTTCATAGAGATACAGGTGGCGGTATCCATCCCGTTCGCTCATCCACACGAAATGCCGATCGTCGTCAAGGTACGTAATCGTTCCCCCGGCCAAATCTCCGAAACTTGTTTCCACATCGATCCACGTATCGTTTTCCTCGCGAAGCACAAGGCGGGTAGACATATCCTCCGGAGAACCATAGAGCACATCCACCCGATTCTGCTCCCGGTTAAGGCGGAAAAACCATACATAAGACATGCCATCCACTTCGGGAGTCCAGCCGAGGCTCGGGATATACTCCGGGTCGTCTTCCCCGGTCCGCCACGTGCCCGTGTCAAAAAACCGACGCGCCCCCGATACCACATCCACCACACCGACTCGTATTTCGCTGTTGGCCTCCCCGGCTTTCGGATACCGAAACCGCACAATATCCGGATACTGCGCACGCAGGTCCGCCATAACGAACTCCCGCGTGTTCGATTCGTCGAGTTGCACATAGGCGATCCGGGCTGCGTCAGGCGACCATGCCCATCCGTCTCGCAACCCGAATTCCTCCTCGTACACCCAGTCGGACGTGCCGTTGATTATTTTGCCCGGCCCCCCATCGTCGGTCAGCCTGCGCTCCGACATATCGGCCAGATCGACGACAAACAAATCCCGGTTGCGCACAAACGCCACGCGGCGTCCGTCAGGACTGAACTTGGCGAACATCTGAAACCCGTCTTCACGGCGTGCAATGGGGGTGAGGCGTTGCGTCGACAGATCGTAGAGGTAGTAATAGCCCTTCGTATTGTATCTCCATACCTGTTCCGAATCGGTATATATCAGCATGGCGGACCCGTCGGGGCTGTACGCATACTCGTCGATCCCGATGGTACGTTCCACATCCGGAGCGTACAATTTCGCGCCATCCACGAGGAATTCGCGTTGCTCCGTTTCAAGGTCGTACCGGATAAGATGCGCAACCTCTCCATCCTGTTCGACAAATGTCGCAACCGGTCCTTCCCCGGCCCACTTTCCTCCTTGAAACGATGCGGAAACAAACATTCCGGAAGCGTGAATATCTTCCAGCGTGAGCATGGGCGTTTCGGCCTCCTGCGCCATCGCAGCCGCCGGTAACAGCACTGCAAAAAAGCATATCGAAATGGATCTGTACATAACGTATGGATATATCCGGATGGATCGTGCGAGATGTCGAACGTCCCGTTGCATAACGCGAAAACGACCCCAAAATGACCCCGTGACGCCGCAATTCGTAAATTATCCATGCGAACGCCAAAATGCGACACCGATATGCACCCGATGCGAGATTAGAATATATTTCGCATCGCCATGAATCCGAAAACCGCTACCCCGCACCGACCTTGCTCCGGCCTCTCACCCAAGAGAACCCTTCCGTTACCGGGCTCCGCGAAACAGACATGTTGTATTCGCCGACGAGGGCCCACATTCGCCTGGATCGGCTACGGCACAACACAGCCATTCTTCGCAAATACGCCGGTAAAGCCCCGCTGATGGCCATCGTGAAATCAGATGCATATGGCCATGGCATCCTGCGCACTGCCCGGACGCTGGCGCAGCATGGCGTACGCTGGTTTGGCGTGGCCACAACCGGTGAGGGCCTGCGCTTGCGCGAAGGCGGCATTGAGGAACGTATTCTGGTCCTTACAGCACCGCCTGTCGAACACCTGCATGTCTTGCCCGAACATGAACTCGATATCACTGTTTCCTCTCCTGCGATCGCCGACGCTATTCTCGAATGCACCGCCCACGCGTTTCGCGTACATGTCAAAGTGGATACGGGTATGGGGCGTATCGGCATATCCCCCGGGCAAGCCGAGCGGATCGTAACCCGTCTCGACCGGGCCCCGAACGTGGAAATCGCCGGTCTGTGGACTCACCTCGCCACAGCCTACAGCGACGCCGGATTTGCGTACGAACAATTGGAACGCTTCGATCACGTAGTCGCAAAGGTTGGGGATGCTGCAGAAACCATACATGCCACGGCTACAGGCAGCATCCTCAGGTTCCCCGAAGCAACCGCCTGGGACCGGTCCATAGCGCGTGCAGGTATCGGACTCTACGGATACAACGGACTCGAAAAGGATTACGGGCTGGAACCGGCGATGACGCTCTATTCGAAGGTTACACACCTGAAAAAGGTTTCACCCGGTACAAGCATATCCTATGGGTGCACGTGGACGGCGGATCGCCCTACATCCATCGCAACCGTCGGAGCAGGATATGCGGACGGCTATCCGAGAATTCCTGGCAACCGGGCCTTTGTAACCATTCGGGGGGGAAAATACCCGGTGGTGGGAACCGTATGCATGAACATGTTCATGGTCGACACGGGACCGGAGCACAACATCGCTGTGGGCGATGACGTGATGCTGTTCGGAAGGGAGGGAAAATATAGAAAGAACGGACCCGACGCCGCGGACTTGGCGGCATGGGCCGAAACCATTTCGCATGAAATACTGGTTGGCGTTCCGGCCCATGTGCCGCGCATATACGTCCAATGAATTATCTCCCAACCCCGGAGGTTCGTTTCATTGCCGAATTTGACGTATCTTTCCTGAAATTTCGGTATTTCTGTGTTACTCGGGCTATTCAGGGCAAATCGACCGGTATGAATACACCTGCAGATCCTTCGGATATCACCATTCTCGTCGTGGATGACGAAGAAGATGTGGTGGAAATGGTATCCCATTTCCTGGAAGAGGAAAAATACAAGGTAAATAAAGCCTACAACGGCGAAGAAGCCCTTGCCAAGGCAACATCCGACACGAATGTCATCCTGCTTGACATCATGCTGCCGAAACTCGACGGTATCGAGGTGTGCAAACAACTGCGTTCGCGCATTGCCACAGAAACGATTCCGATCATTTTCCTGACAGCCAAAACGGAAGAACGGGATCAGATCAAGGCACTCATGGCCGGCGGAGACAATTATCTCATGAAGCCGGTCTCCTCGGGGGTGATTCTGGCGCACGTGAGAACGGCGCTCCGGCTGTCGGGTATCCGGGAACGAAAATTTATCGAGATAAGCGGTCTCAAAATCTACGAGGACGAGCACCGCGCCACGATTGCAAACCGGGACATCGGTCTCACCGAAACCGAGTTCAGTCTGTTGCTCTACCTTGTTCGTCATCCTCTCAAGGCATTCAGCCGCAAACAATTACTCGAAACAATCTGGGAGGATGCCATGATGGTTACGGAGCGCACGGTGGATGCACACATCAAGAATCTGCGCGAAAAACTCGGCGACTTCGCCCAACATATCCAAACGGTGCGGGGCGTCGGTTATCGCTTCTCACATGAGGCGGAAGAAGCCGGATAATCCGGCGAGGCAACGTTTCGGTATCGCGCCGCAACAGCAGGGCGCGACGGCAATGGGGGTTTACCGGTCTCAGGCCCGGTTTCATCAACAAGGTTTCCGGGTCCATGGGCTTGTTGAAGCGACTCACTGATCTCGTCATTCCCAGGCGAGCCTCGACGCAAACGTGGATGATTCTCACGTTTACCTTGTTCGTAGGCCCGCCCGTCGTCGCCGTAGGACTCTATGTTGTTTTCGCGATGCATGGTCAGACACAGGAATTGGCCCGCAGTACGCTGCTTCGTTATGCGGAAAGGATCGCCGACCGTATCGAGGACACCGACTCCACGGACAAGCAACGCGCAATTATTTCAGAGATCGCTGCGGTGACGGATCTTCGCATCGATATCATCCCGACCCAGACAGCCCTGCGCCATACGGATATCTCCGAACAAGTCCGACATCTTCCGGAAGAAAACCCTTCCCAGACCAATCCGGTCCGCTTCGTCGAGCGCTCCGACGCCGACGGCCAGATCGTGCTGTATGCCCTGCTTTTACACGAACCCACCGACCTGATCGTATCCGTGGGGCAACCGGAATCGCCGCAGGTATCCATGGTTCGCAATATGCGCATAACGCTTGTCGTGAGCCTGGGCCTGGTACTGCTCCTTGCGCTGGCGGGGAGTTGGGTCGCCACCAACAAAATCACAACCCCTCTTCAAGCCCTCAACAACTCGGCCAGGCGCATTGCGGAAGGCAATCCGGGCGAAAACATCGAGGTGGATTCCCGCGCTGCCGAGTTTCGCGTCCTTGCCATGAGCCTGAACCGCATGTCAGCCGGTTTCCAGAGGCAAATCAATGAACTTCAGAGTCTGGCGCAACTGCAAAACGAATTCATCGGCAATGTGGGCCATGAAGTGCGCAACCCGACGTTTGCCGTAAGCGGATACCTCGAAGCGCTTGGCAGCGATTCGCTGACCCCCAGGAAACGCCGGCGCTACGCCGAAAAGGGACTTGCGAATCTGCACCGACTCCAAACGCTTTTCAGCGATCTTATCGAGATTGCCCGGCTCGAATGCCGGGAAGACCTCATCAAGCCGGCCCCCTTCGAATTGTCCGAACTACTCCGCGAAATCGGCGACACGCTGGCGTCGAAAGTAAAAGAAAAGGGACTGCATCTCGAATTGGAAAATCCTCCCCGGTATGTACATGCCGACCAGAATCGTATCCGGCAGGTTCTGACAAATCTGATCGAGAATGCCATTTCCTACACCGACGAAGGGACTGTTCGGTGCCGTTTCCAGCGACGGCTCGACAAGGTGCGTATTGAAGTAATCGACACCGGACGCGGTATCGAGGAACATCATCTCGACAGGGTGTTCGAGCGTTTTTACCGCGTTGACCCGGACCGTGCACGCCAAAGCGGCGGTTCGGGCCTGGGGCTAAGCATCGCCCACCAGATCCTGCGTGCGCATAACGAGCCCATTCACGTTGAGAGCACCTTCGGGCGAGGCTCCCGTTTCTGGTTCGAGTTGCCGGTCGCAAACCCTGCATAACCCTGTTTTCTGGAAATCCCGACCCCTTCTTCGTATTTTCGAAAATGATGTATCCTGGTGCGTTCCTATGACGAAAATGAAGGATCAACATCGAAAAAAGACACCCCCTCGAGAAGCGCTTCTTCGTCCCGACCCTGGCCATGGCAATGGGCACACTTCCGAAGCGATTATACCGGGTAGAGCCTATGCCGAAGACCTGTACGTGGACAAGTTGACCGCCAGCGATTTCGACGGAAAGCAACTCCGTGAAGCGTACCGTACGATGCTACTGGCAAGGCGGCTCGATGAAAAGATGCTGACCCTGCTCAAGCAGGGCAAGGGATTCTTTCACGCAGGATGCGCCGGCCATGAAGCCGCTCAAGCGGCTATCGGCATGTATGTACAGCCCGGACACGACTGGTTCTGTATGTACTACCGGGATCTATGCATCTCTCTTGCTGTCGGCATGACTGCTCGAGACACCCTGCTCGCCCATCTTGCCAAGGCCGACGATCCAAGTTCCGGCGGACGGCAAATGTCCCAGCACTACGGCGTACGGGAACTCAACATTCTGGCAGGGTCATCTTCCGTGGGTTCGCAGTTCCTTCCTGCGCTTGGCTTCGCTATGGCCGTGCAGCGCCGGGGCGAAGACGCTTTCGTGTATGTATCCGCCGGAGAAGGGGCCACTTCGCAAGGCGCTTTTCACGAGGCGCTGAACTGGGCCACTCGCATCAAGGCCCCCGTGCTTTTTTTTGTTCAGGACAACAAATTCGCTATTTCGGTACCGGTCGAAGACCAGATCGCCGGGGGCACCCCATACAAACTGGCTGCGGGATACGAGGGACTGAAACGTATCCGGGTTGACGGAACGAATTTTTTCAACATGGCGGCGGCGTCCAGACAGGCCATCGAACACATCCGGACCGGACAAGGACCGGTATGCCTCGTGGCCGATGTGGTTCGTCTTTTCCCCCACTCTTCATCCGATAACCACGCCAAATACCGCTCTTCCGAAGAATTGTCGGAAGCTCAGGAAGTCGATCCGCTCCTGTTAATGGAAATGACCCTCATCGAGGAAGGCGTCCTGGACGCGCATTCGGTCGAGGAGATGGAGAAAGAGATTCGCAAGGAAATCGAGGAAGCAGCCACGTGGGCGCTGGAGCAAAGCGATCCAACGCCGGAAAGCGCGACCCGCCATGTCTTGTTCGAAGGAGATCTCGGCATCGACTACGAGGCCTCGGAGCCAATCGGCGAGCCGATAGTCATCGTGGATGCCGTCAACGTTGCGCTGAAGGAAGAAATGACGCGTGACGAGCACGTTATCGTCTATGGCGAAGACGTAGCCGGGGGAAAAGGCGGCGTGTTCAAGGCAACTCGGGATCTGACAGACTGGTTCGGAGCCGATCGCTGCTTCAACTCGCCGTTGGCCGAAGCATCTGTGGTGGGCACGGCAATGGGATTGGCCGCTTCCGGCTACAAGCCGGTGGTGGAAATACAATTCGCCGATTACATCTGGCCGGCTATGCAACACATCCGCAACCAGGTGGCCCCGCTTCGCTACCGGTCGAACAACAAGTGGAGTTGCCCTATGGTCATTCGCGTACCGTGCGGTGGATATATCCACGGAGGCTTATGCCACTCCCAGAACATTGAAGCCATGTTCGCGCACTTCCCTGGCCTCAAGGTGGCAATGCCCTCCATTGCTTCCGATGCCAAGGGCCTGTTGAAGACAGCCATCCGAAGCCAGGACCCCATTCTGTTCCTCGAACACAAGGCGCTATATCGTCTGGCTGCCGCGCGCACTCCCGTGGCGGACGAAAACGGTTATCTTCCTTTCGGCAAGGCACGCGTAGCACGCGAAGGCAGCGATCTGACCATCGTTACCTGGGGGATGATCGTCCACAAAGCCGCGCACGCCGCAAACCGGCTGGAGCGAGAAGACAATGTCTCCGTAGAAATCGTCGATATACGGACGATGCTTCCGCTGGACATGGAAACGATTCTCGCCTCGGTCCGCAAAACGAACCGTGTACTGATCGCCTACGAAGACCATGAATTCATGGGCTTCGGTGCGGAAATCGCCGCAAGGATCGCGGACGAAGCCTTTGCCTTGCTGGACGCACCGGTGCGGCGTCTGGCCGGCGCATTCACCTATATTCCATTTTCAGGTCCCCTCGAAAAAGCGGTCTTGCCCCAGGACGAGGATATCTACACCGCTGCAAAAGGCCTGCTGGATTATTAGAAAAAAGGGCGCTTGTCTATGCGGCGGCAAGCGCAGCGTCAAGATCGGCAATCAGGTCCGTCTCCTCCTCTACACCCACAGAGAGCCGCATCAGGGAATCGGTGATCCCGAATCCCTCCCGCTCTTCTCGTGAAAGGAAGGCATGCGTCATCGTAGCCGGGTGTTCAATAAGGCTTTCCACGCCCCCGAGGCTTTCCGCCAATGAAACGATGCGTAGTTCCGCCATCATGCGAACAGCTCCTTCCATGCGATCGTTCGCCAGCGAAAAAGACAGCATCCCCCCGAAATCCCGCATCTGCCTGCGGGCCATCTCGTAGCCAGGATCGTCAGACAAACCCGGAAAATGAACACGCCCTACTTTCGGGTGCTCCCGAAGAAAGGTTGCTATCGCATGGGCATTCCGGCAATGCCGCTCCATACGCAGATGCAGCGTCTTGGTGCTGCGCAGCACCAGAAAGCAATCCAGGGGGGCGGGGGCAGCGCCCGAGGCCGTTACCTGAAACCGGAGGCGTTCGGCCCACTCGTCGTCGTTCGTCAGAACAGCGCCGCCAATCACATCGGAGTGGCCCCCAAGATATTTGGTCGTGGAATGCAGGGACATATCTGCCCCGAGAGCCAATGGCTGCTGAAGAAACGGCGATGCAAACGTATTGTCAACCGCCACATCGATTCCCGAAGCATGAGCTATTTCGGATACGGCCGCAATATCCACCACCCGTAACAATGGATTGGTTGGGGTTTCGATCCATAGCAGTTTCGTTTCTGGCCGCACGGCGGCCTGCACGGCTTGCAGGTCGGTCATATCCACAAAACTGAAGATAAGGCCGTAGGGCTCGAACACTTCCCGAAAGAGACGAATCGTGCCGGCATAGATGTCAGCCATACCCAGCACATGATCGCCGGGGCGCAGTCGCTTCAGCACAGCGTCGAGGGCGGCCATGCCCGAAGCGAAGCAAATGCCGTGCGCCGCGCCTTCCAGCGCAGCAAGGTTTTCTTCCAGCGCCGTACGCGTCGGATTGGAGACACGCGCATATTCGTATCCCCGGTGCTCTGCCGGAGCCTCTTGCACGAATGTCGAGGTCTGGTACACGGGAGTCATGATCGCGCCTGTGACAGGGTCCGGCTTTTGCCCCGCATGAACGGCCAATGTGCCGAATCCCTGGGATTGTCGGGTGGTTTTCGCCATAGCAATTTTTCAAAAAGAAAGAACCCGAACCTGATATCCAAGTCCGGGCTCCGCGTATTTCGGAAAAAGATGCGGAAAGGTCAATTGCCGTATCCCGCACAATCGGCAACCGTTTCCACCATATCCATTTGGTTCGTTTGCACGTAGGATGTGTACAGGGCCTGACAAACGCTGGTCGGATCGATGCCATCGGCTTCCACAAGGTCTTTCGCCGTCTCGAGATGCGGTATCGCACTACTAAAAAGAGTACGGCGCTCCTCCGCAAGCACATCCATTTCGGTCTCGCGGGCGGAAATCTCATCAGCCTCCAGATTGTCCCGTTCCTCCCTCAACGCATCGTCCATCCCGCTGATATGCTCAGCCAGTATGACGGCCTTGTTGATATAAGCTGCCCCCAGGTTGTAATACGCGTTGGCATAGTCGGGACTGACCTCTGTAGCACGACCGAGATAATGAATCGCCTCGTCGAACTGTTCTGCTTCAAGCAACAGGGAGCCGTAATTGTACAACAGCATCTCATTATTGGGATCCTGGTCTACCGCCGCCCGGTATTCCGCCATCGCCTCTTCCGCTCGACCTGTCTGTACGTACAGATTCAGGAGCTGGGACTGAATGTCGGCGTCCTCGGGGTATAACTCCGCCGCTTGACCAAAAACTTCCATTGCCTTGTCCGTATTGCCCTGGCGATTGTAAACATCCCCGAGGAAAAGGAACGTGTTTTTCTGACTATCGCCCTTTTCGATCGCCATTTCGAGCGGGGCGATCGCATCGTCTTCCATGCCGACGTTCAGTAAGGCAAACCCCTGGTTGACATAGGGGCCGGACGAATCAGGCATGATCTCGGAGGCAAGTCCGAAATATTCCGCCGCCACTTCGAATTCGTCGGGGTTCTCCGAAGCGCGATTGAACGCCTGGATGCCTTTACGGAACACGTCGGCATATGCCATGATCCGGGAACGCGAGACCGAATTTTCGAGGCCGGGATCGGCCGCCATCGCCGCATCGTACGCGTCAAGCATTTCATAAATAATCCCCATGTACTCCGCGGGATCGGAGGTCTCCGCTGACTGTGTCTGAAGAATCTGGCCCTTCAATTCAAGGGCTTCCGCATTATCGGGGTTACGCGCAAGAGCTTCGGCAATATTCTCAAGCGCCCGATCGAAGTCCCTGTTGCGCAAGTCCAGCTTGGCGCCCTCGACATTAGGGTCGCTTGAGCAGCCGGGGGCCATCCACAGGAAAGCGCCCATGATGCAGACAAGAAGGACGGCGGTTTTTGTTCTTTTCATGGCACCGTACAGTCGATTCGAAGCACTGGTTTGGGCAGGACACAACGTATAATGTAAAATGTACGACCTTTATTTGCCCCATACAACAGGATACTCTGATTAAAACCGCTTCGATCAGAGTATCGTTAATTCCGACGATGGAATCATGACATCCTTTACGTACGAAAGTAAAGTGCCGGGCGAAGTGGTCTTGATCAGAGTATCCTAATACTTTGTATCAGAGATTCAGGCAACAGGTAGCGGGCATGACGGATCGAATCGGAATGGCTGCTGTTTGACTTGTCATGCCGTATGATTTCCGCCGCGGATCGACCTGGCGATCAGCCATATTCGGAACCTGAAGATCGCCCCTGCGCCGAAACGAATCCTGCTTTCACGTAATGCCTTTTCCCAAGCCCGTCCTCATAGACACCGATCCCGGCCTGGACGATCTGCTTGCGCTCGTGCTGGCGCTGCGTTCACCCGTGCTGGACGTAAGAGCGATTACGGTCGTAGCCGGCAATGTTCCGATCGATGCCTGCACAGCGAATGCTCTGCGCATCCTTGAAGCTGCAGGAGTCGAGCCGCCGCCCGTCTTCAGCGGATGCGCCGAGCCGATCAGCCCTCCCGTAACGCGGGCCGAGCATGTGCATGGGGCGGATGGAATCGGCGGCGTTTCGGAAGTCTGGCCGGTGCAGCATTTGCAAACCGAGAGCGTTCATGCCGTTGAGGCCATCCCGGATTTGGCCCGGCGTCACCCGGGGAAACTTACACTGATCGCGCTCGGACCGCTTACGAATGTAGCCACGGCCCTCGAACGGGACCCCGCGGCCCTGACGAACATCCGCGAAATCGTCGTCATGGGCGGTTGCGGCGACGGGCGAGGTAACGTAACGTCACGCGCCGAATTCAACTTCTACGCCGATCCGTATGCGGCCCATACCGTGATCCAATCCGGCCTGCCCGTTACGGTGGTCGGACTGAACGTGACGGAACAGACGCTCCTTTCCCGCGCTCGCTTTCATCGGCGCCTTGCGTCCATGGAGGAGAGCAAACTGCGCCAGTTTCTTTTCGATGCAACCGGACCGTACTTTGATTTCGCCATGCAGCGACGCGGGCGCGATGCATGCCCCCTGCACGATCCGCTTGCCGTGGGAGCCGTCATGGATCCGACCCTCATCCGCACGAAACGAATGGTTTGCGAGGTGGTGGACAAACAAGGATCTACCAGGGGCATGATGACCGCAGAGCCGGTAGACAGCATATCGAACGCACCCACCGTGCAGGTGGCCATGGAGGTGGAAGCCGAGCGGTTTCTGGAGCTTTTTCTGGAGGTGATGTGCAGATGAGGCAGGAATTCGTTTACAAGTCCCCGCAGAATGGCATTTTGTAAAGTGCTTGAGCGTCTTGAAAATCGATTGAGTCTTTTGTAAAGCGCTTGAGTCTTTTGTAAACCTTGTGCCGGATAGCTCGGCTCTTCGAATGCCTGCATTCCAACGGGGGCAACCCGCCTTAACTGAAATCCCTTCCCAGGATTACGGCCAGGATGATCGCCAGCACCGCCACCGGAGCCACGTAGCGGATGAAAAATCGCCACGCCCCGTAACGGAACCAGTCGGGCTGATTGCCATCCACCAGTTCGTCTTCCGTAGCTTTGCGTGTCATGAACCAGCCTGCTGCAATCGCTACAGCCAACCCGCCGGTAGGCAGCATCCAGTTCGAGACGAAGTGGTCGGCGATGCTGAACCAGCCTGTCTTCCCGAAAGCTACCATCGTCGAAAGCACCGGCGTGGAACCGAACGACAGGGCCGCAAAAATCGTGAACACGAAAATGGCGGCGCCCGACACGATCACAGCCTTCTGGCGTTTCATGCCGCGCTCGTCGATCAGAAAACTGGTTTCCACCTCGAGCAGCGAAATGGTGGAGGTCAGCGCCGCCAGCGCCACCAGCACATAGAACAGCGGCCCCAGCACTGTTCCAAAAGGCATTACGGTATAAAACAATTCGGGGAGCGAGATGAAAAGCATACCGACCGTGGACTTGCCTACCTCCTCACTCAATCCGGCCACCGAGAAAATCACCGAGAACATGATGATCGTGGCAACCAGTGCAATCAGCGTGTCGAAGGCGACAATGGCTCCCGCAGACTTTACAATGGATTGTTTGCGCGAAATATAGGAGCCGTACGTAATCATGGCGCCCATACCCAGTGAAAGGGTAAAGAACGAATGGCCGAGCGCTTCGAGCACGCCGCTCCACTCGAGTTCACCGAATCGGGGTTCGAAAATAAATTTCAGGGCCTCGCCTGAACCGCTCATGCCAAGCGCACTGACGAGAAGCAGCACGAGAATGCCGAAAAGTACAGGCAGAAGAACCTTCGCCACCCGCTCGATCCCCTTCTGCACCCCGAAATACACTACACCGACCGTGGCAATGCTGAACACAAGCGAAAGCATGAACTGGAGCCATGCGTCGCCAACCTGCGCGCCAAAGAGATCCCCTGTCGAAAGATCCGCAGGAAAGCCGCCGAATGTCCACCCGAGGGATTTCCAGAAATAGAAAAAAGACCAACCGGCGATAACCGTGTAATAACTCAACAGAATGAACCCGCATAACACCCCCCAGCCGCCCACAAACTTCCAGGCCGGTCCAGCCACATCCCTGAGCGCCCCTACAATGCTTTTCTGACTCCGACGGCCTATAAGCAATTCGGCCATCATAATGGGCAACCCTACCAAAAGGATGCACACCAGGTACACGATAACGAAAGCGCCGCCGTTGTTCTCCCAGGTGATGAAAGGGAATTTCCACAGGTTGCCCAGTCCGATAGCGCTGCCGGTAGCAGCCAGAACGAGGCCGAAATTCGAGCTCCAGGCGTCGCGTTTTTGTGTTTCCATGTGGTTTGCTCAGAGCTTGCGCGTAGATATCGAACGGGGTGCGGATAAAGAATACGCCACCGCACTACGTCTATCAAGGGACAGGCACAGAACAAAAGGCTGCTTGCCCGCATGCCGGAAGATATCCTGTGCAGAGCAAACCCGGATATCGAGAAACCGCGCCGCCCGGGATGCGGAAGGCGCCTACTCCTCCGGTTCCCGAATCCGGAGATTGCGGAACCATACGTCGTCGCTGTGATCCTGCAGCACAATATGTCCGACGCGGCGGTCGGCAAACCCCTCGACATCCGCATACTTGCTGGCGGCAAGAAGCGAATCGAAGCGCGGGCTATCCATGTCGTACTCTACGACCATAGCGCCATTCAGCCAGTGCTCCCCGTGCATCCCCCGGAACACGATGCGGCTCTCGTTCCACTCCCCGACCGGTTTCAGCGCCTTGGCGTCCCCTGCCGGGATCATGTCGTACAGCGCTCCGGCCCGGTGGGAAGGCAAGGCGCCGTCGGGATGCCGATCGTCGTCCAGCACCTGGTATTCGAATCCGAGGGCTGCATACCTCGGGGGGAGAGAGGTGGACAATTCCTCGGAGACATTATACTTGACCCCGCTATTCGCCCCTTCCGCCACCTTCCATTCGAAGGCGAATTCGAAATCCCCAAACGTCTCCTTCGTCATAATGTCGCCGCCCACAAGCGGCTGGCCGTCCTCGGCAACCGGAACGTTCCCTGAAGCCACCTTCCGGATGGTCCCGTCCTCCACCTGCCAATGGCCTTCGGGAATCGCATCGCGGCCAAGCCCGATCCATCCATCAAGGGTTTCTCCATCGAAAAGCGGACGCCAGTCGTCCGGGGATATGTCGGAGGCGGAATCTGCGTCCGCGCCGGAGCAAGCGGAAAAAGCCAAAGCAAGAACCAGCAGAGCCGCAAAAACCGGAAGGCTATGTGGCAGGGTGGCGTTTCGAGTTGCGGCTTCCAGGGTAAAAACAGTACGTGGCATGATGATGAAGGATTGGTTATGGGTTGCCGGTGAATCCATGTGCGGAAGCGTGAAATTTACCTTCCTTTATAGTCATACACAAGGCGCAAAAGCGCCTCGGAGATGTGCGGGCCTTCCTTTCCGGAAAAACGCCCGGTTCGGGCCAGACCGCAAAACGGCATGCGCCCGGCAACGGCAGGCGCCTCATGCGACGATTACGTCAGGGCAAGCGAGAAGCAATGTTTCGGTCTTCGATCGGTAACTCATTGGTTTCACGGAACGCAACGGCTCTGTTGCCTCTGTTCGGAGTGCATGCATCCGGGCAGACTCCTTATAGGATACTCTGATTAAGTCCATTATAGTCCATATGCATCCCGCGCCAGATCGACGGCCATGGCCCGGACCATTTCGCGACCGTCGGCAAGGTCGATTCGGTGCTCCGCCACCAGATGCGCTACATAATCGCAATCCACACGGCGCGCCAGGTCGTGCCGAGCGGCAATGGACAGAAACGCCCGCGTATCGTCGTTGAACCCCGCGGTGTTGTAGATGCCTGCCGTTTCGGTGATCAGGCGCCTGTATCGACGCATCCCGTCGATGCTGTCGAAAAACCACCATGCGGGACCGAGGCGCAGCGCGGGATAATGCCCAGCCAGCGGCGCCAACTCTCTGGAATACGTCGCTTCGTCGAGGGTGAACAAAATAAGCCGGAATCGCCGGTCGCAGCCAAATGCATTCAGCAATTCGCACAGGTTCCGGGTAAACTCGGTCCGTACGGGTATATCGCCTCCCATGTCCGGGCCGCACCGCCTCATGAGCGCCTCGTTGTGATTTCGGAAGGATCCCGCATGAATCTGCATTGTCATCCCGTCTTCGACGCTCATGCGCGCCATCTCCATCAGCATATGCGCCTCGAACCGCTGCCGATCCTCTGCACTCGCAAGACCTCTCAGCGCTACTTCGAAGAGTGCGGACGCTTCTCGCTCCGAAAGCCGGTGCGTATACGGCTCCAGCACCGCATGATCCGTGGAAACGGCGCCCAGCGTCTTGAAAAATGCGCGGCGATTTTCCAGCGCAGCAACGAATGCCCGGTAGCCGCCGATTTCCTCCCCCACTGCACGCTCCAGTTCTCTCAGGGCCGCCGGCCAATCGGGGGAAGCGATATTGAAGAGTGCGTCGGGCCGAAAACACGGTACGACCCGGCCATTCCAGTCGGCATTCCGGATTGCCTCGTGATGCTTCAGGGAATCCGCGGCTCCATCTGTGGTCGTAAGCACCTCGATACGGAACCGATCGAACAGCGCCCTCGGAAGAAACTCCGGAGTAGCCAGCTTTTCCTCGATTTCGTCATAAATCCGCATTGCCGAGTGGTCGTCCAGTTTCGTTCGAATCCCGAGCGTCTCATAAAACTCGTAGTCGAGCCAGGACCGGGTGGGCGTCCCCTGGAACAGATGATATTTTTCGGCGAAGCGTTGCCAGATAGCACGCGGATCGGTTTCGACCGGAGGATCGCCCCCGATCGCTCTGCCCGCCTCCCCGCCGTCCACAACGGGTATACCCAACGCCTCCAGGGGGACGCCCTGCGAATAGAGCATCCTCAGCACATAATGATCGGGCCGGACGATAAGGGTGGACGGCTCGGGAAGCCGTTCGTTTTGCGCAAGCAGAGCCGGATCGACATGCCCGTGCGGGCACACCAGCGGCAGCTCGCAGACGCCTTCGTACAAATCCCGCGCAATCTTTCGCGTACTCGGGTCGAAATACCGATCCGGGTGCAGAGCAAGCGGCGTCATAACAGACAAGCAAACATGAAAAAATCCCGACTCAGAATCCGAAGACCCGGGGAAGCCACAAACTAAGCCCCGGCACGTACGTAACGATCATAAGCGACACGATCATGGCAATGTAGAGCGGCATGAGCGGCCGGATCGCCCGCGTAATAGGCACGCCCGCCACACCGCAGCCCACGAACAGCACCGTGCCCACGGGTGGCGTGCATATGCCCACGCAGAGGTTCAGGACAATGACGATGCCAAAATGAACGGGGTCCATCCCGAGAGCCGTCACGATGGGGAGAAAAATGGGCGTGAAGATGAGCACGGCCGGCGTGATGTCCATGAATGTGCCCACGCAAAGCAACACGATATTTATGATCAGGAGGATCACGATCGGGCTGTCGCTGAGCGCGACGAGGGTCGATGCCACGTTCTGCGGAATGTTCTCGTAAGACATCGCCCAGGATAATCCCATCGACGTGCCTACCAGCAGCATCACGATAGCCGTCGTCGAGGCGGACTGAAGCAAAATGGACGGTAAATCCTTCAGGGACACCTCACGGTACAGCATGGCCAGCAAAAGCGCGTAGACCACGGCCACAGCGGACGCTTCGGTCGCTGTGAAGACGCCCGCCACGATGCCGCCGATCACGACGAACAGAAGAAAGAGACTCGGAAGCGCATCGAGAAATTTTCGGACCGCGAGGCCTGCGTGCACCCGGTCCGAACGTGCGTACTTCCTGCGCCAGGCGATGGTCCCGGCCACCGCCATGAGTGCGAGGCCCACGAGAATACCAGGAAGATACCCTGCAAGAAAGAGCGCGGCAATGGACGCCCCGCCACTCGCCAGCGAATACACGATGAGAATGTTGCTGGGCGGGATGACCAGTCCTGTGGTCGCTGCGGTAATGTTCACAGCGGCGCCGTAGCCCTTATCGTACCCTTCTTCTTCCATGCGCGGCGCCATGACGCCACCCACGGCGGACGCCGCCGCCACCGCCGAGCCGGAAATAGCCCCGAAAAACATGGACGCCACGATATTCACATGGGCGAGCGCCCCGGGCAGCATGCCCACCAGGCTCTTGGCGAAATCGATCAACCGGCGAGCGATTCCTCCCTGATTCATGATCTGCCCTGCAAGAATAAAGAAAGGAATAGCGAGCAGCGCAAAACTGTCGAGTCCTGTGGCCATACGCTGGGCAGCCGTCGTCAGGGCTGGACCGGGATGGATGCTCAGAAGCAGCGTACACACAGTAGCCACCCCGATACTGAACGCTACAGGCACACCAACCAGGAGCAATGCCAGGAACACAACCACGAGTATGAATACACCTGCGAGTTCCATGCTTCAGTCGATGGTGTATTCGGTCGGAGAATGCCCCGTGTCGGAGGCGCCTGCCTCACCCGCTTCGGAAGACATCCCGTCGCGTACGCGGTCCATGATCGAAACCACAGCATAAAACGCAATCACCGCACCGCTCAGCGGGATAGCCAGATACACATAGCCCAGCCGGATGCCCAGCGCGGCAGAAGTCTGATCCATGAGCAAGGTCAGGCTCATGAGCCGAACTCCGCCAATCATCATCACAAACACGGCGAACAACAACACGATGGCGTCGATGAGAAACTCGAGGACACGGCGCCTGCGTCCGTGCAACACGCTCGGCAGCAGGTCGATAGCAAGGTGCAATTTCTTGCCTGCGGCGTATCCCGCACCGATCAGTCCGATCCAGATCAGTAGATAGCGCGCCAATTCTTCCGTCCATGCGCTGGGATCGTTGAGCACCCAGCGCGTAAATACCTGCCACAGCACATTGACGATGGCAAGCGCCATCAGCGCAACCAGAAACCACGCAAGACTTTTGTCCACGATGCGGCGCAGCGTATCCACTACCTGACCTCCCGGATGCGTTCAATCAGTGTATGGATGACCGGGTCGTCCCGATACTCTTCGTACATCGACGCAACTTCCTCCGCAAATGGCTCAATATCGGGCTCGATGATTTCAACGCCCGCCTCACGCACCGCCGCCAGCGACTCGTTCACGGATTCGGCCCACAGCTCGCGCTGGCGCCCCGCCGATTCGAACGCGGCTTCCTGGAGCCACCCCCGTTGCTGCTCTGTCAGATCGTTCCAGAGCGTCATGCTGACAAGCACCACATCGGGCACCGCGGTGTGCGCATCCAGCGTGTAGTATTTACACACTTCATAATGCCCGGACAAGTAAAACGAAGGCGGATTGTTCTCCGCACCGTCCACCACCCCCTGCTGAAGGGCCGTATACAGTTCGCCCCATGCGATCGGCGTAGGCGAACCGCCCAGCGCCTGCACCATACGCACGGCGACCGGGCTTTGCTGTACCCGAATCTTGAGTCCTTGCAAATCGGCAGGCGTCTGCACCGGCCGCGTCTTCGTGTAGAAACTGCGCGTGCCGGCATCGTAGTAGGTCAAGCCACGCAACCCGAACTCCTGTCCACTGGCAAGAATATCCTGCCCGACTTCACTGCCCCAGAACACATCGAAACGATGTCGTTCGTCCCGGAAGAGATATGGCAACCCCAGCACCTGGTACTCCGGAACGAATCCTTCCAGCACCGCCGACGACACCTTGGTCATGCCCACGCTGCCGATCTGCAGAAGCTCCAGCAATTCGCGCTCGGTGCCAAGTTGCTGGCTGGGATATACGTCCACCCGCATCGTCGAATCGGACTTTGCGACAAGGCGTTCGCCGAGGTACAGCATGGCCTGATGCACGGAATGCGAAGCATCGAGGCCGTGCCCCATTTTAATGACGACTACGTCGGACCCGGAAGTACACGCCGACAGGCATAATGCCACGATCAGGCACAACGTTTTTCCAAATCGCACGGATTCGAATCGTAAACGAGTGATGCAGTATCTTGTGGGAGTCGTACCGCCCGACATAATCCAGTACCCTGTACCGTACCCTTGCAAGCGGCTAGACGAAAGTACGGCATACGCGAGACACAAACAGATCTGCCCCTTAATTTTTTTTTCATCCCGATACATGCCCCGCAATTTTCTTCTCGGCGTCCTGTTTCTTGCAACAGGCATAGGCGTTGTCGCCTGCGGCGAAGCACCTGCCTCCGTCGACCCGCCCAACTTCGTCATTCTCGTAGCAGACGATATGGGATGGGAAGACGCGACGCCATACGGCCATCCTTCTATCCGGACGCCGAATCTCCGGCGACTGGCCGACCACGGCATGCGTTTCGACCATGCGTTCGTCACCACCAGTTCATGCAGCCCCAGCCGGGCTTCCATCCTGACCGGGAAATATCCGCATCAGACCGGCGCCGAACAATTGCACTGGCCCTTGCCTGAAGATCAGACCACTTTCGTAGAACTGCTTCGAGAGGCCGGATACTGGGCCGCATCGGCAGGAAAATGGCATCTGGGCGATGCTGCCGTAGCACGGTTCGATCTGGTTATCCAGGGGGGCGGCGAACGCACCACGGACGAAACGAACGAAAACGAACTCATGCCGGGCGGAGGATACGCCAGCGGCGCCGGAGCATGGGTGGACGCCCTGAAACAGCGGCCCGAAAACCAGCCCTTCCTTGCATGGCTTTCATCGTTCGACCCCCATCGTCCATACCAGGAGGGTATCCTCGACACCCCGCATGCCCTCGAGGATGTGATCGTCCCCGCCTATCTGCCCGACACGCCGGAAGTGCGAAAAGACCTTGCATTGTACTATGACGAGATTGCCCGGCTGGACCACTATGTCGGCAGCGTGCTGGACGAACTGGACCGGCAACAGGTCGCGGAAAACACATTCGTGCTGTTCATAAGCGACAACGGAGCTCCGTTCCCGCGCGCCAAGACTACGGTGTACGACAGCGGCGTTCGCACCCCGTGGATCGTGCGTTTTCCGGCCGGCGTAAAGGCCGGTTCCACGACGGCGAGTCTGGTGAGCGCCGTGGACCTTGCCCCCACGCTTCTGGACCTTGCCGGCGTAGAAAGCCCCTCCGCGTTCGAGGGGCAAAGCATCGTACCCATCCTCAACGACCCGTCCGCCGTCGTACGCGATCACATCTTTGCCGAGAGAAACTGGCACAACTTCGACGACCGTGTGCGCGCCGTCCGCGACAGCCGCTACAAGTACATCCGGAACTTCTACACGGATATTCCCAACAGCCCGCCTGCGGACGTCATTCGGGGAGACACGTTCCGGAAAATGCGGGCGCTCCGGGATGAAGGAGCCCTGACTCCGCAACAACACATTGTGTTCGACACGCCTCGCCCGGAAGAAGAATTGTATCTCGTCGCAGACGATCCGCAGGAACTGCACGACGTGTCGAAGGACCCCGCGCACGCCGAAGCTCTTGAGCGCCTGCGGGGGGTTCTGGAAACATGGTTGGAAGCAACGGGCGACACAGCCCCGGCGGAACGCACTCCGGACAACTCCGACCGGGAAACCGGCGACGCCCTCCCGAATCACACCCTCGAGCGCATGCCGCCTACACAGGAAAACGCCTTGGAGAATCCGGAAAACGCAACCGAGTGACTTTCCAGGCAAAAGGCCTATTCTCCGCCTACCCCACGAAACGACCAGGTAGAATCGACGTTCGACCGGACACGCTGCACCAGGGGTAAGCACACTTCTTGCAGGCACAGCGAGCAGAGCGCGATCTACTCTTCGAAGGTGGGAAACAGCGCCCGGAGTTCTTCCTCGCTGGGACGACGTCCGTACTCAGAAATCTCGAACGCTTCGGCGTAGACGATCGCACGCCCCTTCTCCTCGCCGTACAATTCGATGAGCCGGTCGCGGTACGCATAGCTTGCGGCAATACTTGCCACCGGATCGTCGCCGGGGCGGTCGTGCTCGACAATGCCGTAGTGCAATCCGGCCTGCTCCGCCTTGGTGAAAATAGCCGGAAAATCTACGCGGCCGTCAAAATCGTCATCGAGCATGCTACGCAGCGTGTACAAGTGCACGTCAATGCGCTAGAGATGGCCGGCGGCGGAAGCAAGCGCAGCGTAGCCTGTACGGCTCCCGGCCAATCCGCCGACTACAAGCTCGCCTGTGCTTTGCAATAAGGAACGTCTGTCTATGAAAAGAAGGGGCTATGATTTGGAAGAGATTTAGCAAACCGGGCGCATAACGTACGAAAAAGATACGTTCTCTCAACTTTGTTTGTGGAAATTTAGCTAATTTCTCGATGCAGGTTCCCTACCCGGAACCAACAGACGGTCGAAAGTAGCCTTGCACGCCTTAACACCCCCAGCGCAACACCATGTCTTCCCTGTTGAACCGCCTCGAACGATACTTCGATCTGCCCGCCCTCGGCACATCGGTGCGCACAGAGGTACTCGCGGGTGCAACGACCTTCCTGGCGATGAGCTACATCATCGCCGTCAATCCCGCCATTCTTGCCGATGCGGGTATTCCTCCGGCGGCCGCAGCGTTTGCGACTTGCCTGCTGAGCGGGATCGGTACGATCGCCATGGGATTGTGGGCCCGCTTGCCGCTCGCGGTGGCGCCCGGCATGGGACTGAACGCGTTCTTTACCTACACGATCGTGCAAGGCATGGGCCTCGGTTGGCAAGAGGCGCTCGGCGTCGTATTTCTTTCGGGGGTGGTTTTCGTCCTGCTTACCGTCGTAGGCGTACGGCAAGCCATCGTGCGCATGATGCCCCGGGAATTGCTTCCCGCCATCGGGGCAGGCATCGGACTTTTTCTGATGATGATCGGCCTGAATAACGCCGGGCTGATCCAGGCGCATCCGGCCACGCTCGTGACGCGCGGCGACCTGGCCTCGCCGCAGGCCCTGCTGGCGATCGGAACGCTTTTTCTCATTGCGACGCTACTGTCGCGGGGCATACGGGCCGGCATCCTTATCGGTATCGTGGTAGCCACACTGGCAGCCATCCCGCTGGGCATGCTTGGAGGCGGTGGCTCCCAGGAAGGGGGCGCACTGGATGCGTTCTTTGCGCTCGACCTGCAAGGCGCCTTGTCTGTCGGGCTGCTGGATATCGTTTTCGCCATGCTTTTCGTGGATTTCTTCGATTCCCTCGGCACCGTGATCGGTCTGGTCAAAAAAGCAGGGCTCGAAAATACCAAAGGAGAGGTACCCCGCCTCGGACGTATGCTGGGGATAGACGGCGCGGCGACGATAGGAGGTGCGCTGGCCGGCACGTCCACGGTAACGACGTATATCGAAAGCGCTGCCGGAATCGCCGCAGGCGGAAGATCCGGGTTGACCGCCGTCGTCACAGGCGTATTGTTTCTCATAGCCCTGCCGGCCGCATTCTTTGCGGCCTCCATTCCCGCAGCGGTCGTTGCGGCGGCGCTGATCATCATTGGCGCAACCACGGTCGGGCTGGCGCGAGAAATCGACTGGGATAGCATCGACACGGCGGTCCCCGCAATCCTGATCATGGCGGGTATGCCGCTCACGTTCAGTATTGCAGACGGACTGGCCATGGGACTGATCGCCTTTTCCGCCCTCAAGATATTGCGGGGGCGCGCAGGCCAGGTCTCCTGGCTGGTACACGTGCTCGCGGCCCTTTTTCTGGTACGCTACGTGTTCCTGGCGTAAGAGCAGGGGACATACCCCGCGCATGGTTTACATTTCAGCAAAAATATCTGGTTCGCAAACCGTGTGCGGCGCCCTGTGGAATGATCATTACGGCTACAATTCCCAGCCTTCCCGGTACGTACGGTGCGCCGGGACATCGGCGTTCGTAAACGCCATGTTCTCCGTATCCCAGAGCAGACGCGTTGCCGGATTTTGCACGGCGGCGATGCCCAGTGCGGTCGTCTCTGCAAGGCTGGCTGCCTCGCCGAACGACCCGCGCGAGTGCCCCTTCGCGAGAACGGCCTCGGTCCACTCGTCGTCCTGATCCATTTCGCGGACTTCCTCTTCCTCGATATTCATGGACGCCATCCGATGCTCCGGAAGCAATCGCGGATTCTCTCCCCGGAAGCCGCAAAGGATTTTGCCATTCGAACCGACGAACAACATGCCCTCGCCCGGGAGTTGTCCATCGACCATCAACAATTCATCCGGCGTTTGCGGTTTCATGGAGCCGCTATACCAGTAGACATCCACTTCGCGGCGATCTTCCGTGGCGGGATGCCGAAAATGAATCTGGCTGGCGCTCGGAAAAGCGACCGGTGAATAATGACGCGTCTTGCATACCAGATCGTCGCCCAGAATAACGCTCTTGCTCGTATACGCTTCCACCATATCCGGCGCCCCGAGCTTCAGGAAACGATGCGGCTGCCACAGGCTGTAATTTCCCATGTCGCCGAGGCAGCCTGCCCCGTAGTTATACCAGCCGCGGTATAGCGTATGCGTCAGGAGCGGATGGTACTGCTGATGCAGGACGGGCCCTTGCCACAGATCCCAATTGAATCCGTCGGGAATCGCCACCTGCTCCCGGGGATAATCAGGCCATGCCTGGGGCCACACGGGCCGGTTCGTCCAGTTGTGCACTTCAAGGACCTGCCCTATGGCGCCAATTTCCAGCCAGGCCTTCAGGCGCCCGTGGTTCTCCGGCGCGCTGTAGGCCAGCAGGTGCGTCACGGCGCCGGTTTCTTTTTCCGTTTCAAGAACACGGCGCACCTCATGCGGCGAAAGCCCGACCGGCTTGTGCATGACGACGGCCTTGCCCGCCTTCATGGCCGCAATGGAAATATGCGCATGGAGGTGATCCGGCACAATAATTACCACGGCATCCGCGTCGTCTTCAGCGGCCAGCATCTCCCGGTAATCCTCGTACGTTCGTACCCCATCGGACTCGCCGGACTCGGCATAATACGTGTCAATAACGCGCTTGGCATAGTCGCGTCCCCCACGCGTACCCGTATCGCCCTCGCCCCAGGAATCGTCTTCCAGCAACCGGCGGATACTGCGTCGTGTGACGAACCGGCCCCAATCCACATAATCCTGCGTCTCCCGGTTGGGGTCGGTGACACTCGTAATCCGAACGTCGTCGCGCTGCATCGTACTGCCGTTCAACTGGCGAAGCGCCTGCGTGCCGGCGCCGATCTGCGCGATATTGATCTTGTCGCCGGGAGCTACAAAACCCGCACCGCCCAGTACATGACGAGGAACTATAGAGAGAGCCGACGCAGCCGCCATACCCCCGATAAATTTTCTGCGTGAAAAACCCTTTTTCGATTCTTCCATCAGCGTGTTGCGTCTTCGCGAGTAGTTGAATGGGATGAGTACATCTTCCTCAGGCTATGGAGGCTATCGCACCTACTAATACCCCCGACAAGTTATCGCGCCTGTGAATTTCTGTTGAATGTACAAATTTTCCGGGCGCTTTCAAGCCTTCCCGACATACGCCGACAAATCCGTACATCCTCAGGGAGCATGACTGTTCTTACGACAGCATCCTTTACGCCCGATTCAGTCCACCAGCGCCTGGTAAACGAGCGCCCGGAGCCGCTGATGGTCGTCAAGGCCCCAGGCGGGGATAACCTGCGTCATGTAGGAAACGACCAGCTCTTCTGAAGGATCGACCCAGTACGTAGAATGATAGGCCCCTCCCCAGGTGTATGCCCCCGGAGAACCCGGCAATCCGTTCCAGCCGATTTCCTCCGTAATGCCGAAGCCCAGGCCAAACCCGCCGCCGTCTCCCTGCCATGCATCGTGGGCATGATCGACGGTCATCAACTGCACCGTCTTGGGGGACAGGATGCGCGCGCCGTCAAGTATGCCTCCCCGCCGAAGCGCCTCGAGAAAGCGGGCGTAATCGCCCGGCGTGGAAACGAGACCGGCGCCTCCCGAGAAGCTTTTGCGCGGTCCCTCGAGATACATGCCCTGTCCGATCATGCGGCCCGGATCGGGCGCGCGCGCCATCCCGTTCCTTTCCGTCACCGAATACACCACGGCGAGGCGGTCCGCTTTTTCCGGAGGCACGTAGAAGTGCGTATCCACCATGCCCAACGGCTCGAAAATTTCAACCTGCAGAAATTTGTCCAGCGACATGCCGGAAGCCCGCTCGATAACGACGCCCAGAATATCCGTGGCGTAGCCGTATACGAACTCCTCGCCCGGTTGAGCAGCCATGGGCAAATTTCCCATACGCTCGACCGTCTCGGCAATCGGTTCGTCACGATCCGCGAAATACCATCCCTGTATGCCGGCCTCTACCCAGTGCTCGGCGCCGGGGCCCCAACCGTACCCAATACCGGCGGTGTGGGTGAGCAGATCGCGCACCGTGATGCTGCGATGGGCGGGAACTATCTCGTAGCTCCCTTCTTCTTTCGGCACGGCAACCGTGGTGCTGTCGAATTCGGGAATAAAATCGCTCAGGTTCTGATCGATCAGCAGGCGCCCCTGTTCCTGCAAAATCATCACCCCTACGGAAATGACCGCCTTGGTCTGCGAAGCGATACGGAAAAGATCCGTGACATCGAGCGGTTCCTCCGCCTCGCGGTCCCGGTATCCGAACGCCCTGGCGTAGACGACATGCCCGCGCCGGCCTATCACGAGTGCGGCGCCCGGTAGCCGTTCCTGCTCGATATACTCTTCAAGCACCGCATCGATACGCGCAAGCCGTTCGGAGGAAACGCCTGCTTCCTCCGGGCTGGCCGGTGCAAAAGGCTGCGAGAAAACCTGCGGCGTAGCGAGCGCACAGAAGAGCAACGCCACAAGCAACGCAAGCACAGAGCGAAAGCGTCGTATCGACCGCATGGACTCGACCCGTGTTGTTTTGCTGCCGGCCCGATGCTGAGCGGGCGTGGTGTTCGGGGTCTGTCCGACATAGTATGCGTTCATTGCCTATCCCTGTAAGATATGCGAAGGATTACGAGCAACGCAGTATGGACACGCAGGACCAGAAGCATGCCTCGCATATCAGCACGTACTACGTCGCGGATTCGTTCAAAATCCGTAGGGAATATAAAACGAAAAGGATACCCCGTTCGGCTATCAGGCGCTTGCCGGGCTGGACTACCGTGTCAGCACCGTATGCACAGTGGGGCTCAACGTCCGGTGGAACGGGTATTTCGGAAAATTCGAAGACGAAAAGGAGTGGGATCAACCCCGCAGTCACGATTCGGATCGAGGCCCGCGAGGTAAGCGAGTCGCATATTCCATTAAGACCGACCATCGCGGATCCTGGCGACTCGGTCTCGCGACAAAATATCAGTTTCGACCCGATGCCTCGGTCATTGGGCGACTATATCCCTGTTCCCGGTACCGGTCCAGCAAGGCGGATAGCCTTGCGACAACTTCCGGACGCTCCGCATACAGATTGTTCGTCTCGCCCGGATCGTCCTCGATATGGTACAACTGCCCTGTTGGATCCCCCGGACCCGGCTTTATGGATCGAGGAGGCGTAAAGCCGCCCGAACCAAGCCCCTCGATCAGTTTCCAGGAGCCCTGTCGGATGGCGAATGTGCCGTTGGACGAGTGGTGCACGGCAGCCTCGCGGATGGGGCCTTCCAGGGATTCGCCGAATAGCACAGGCGTCAGGTCGTAGCTGTCTTCGCCCGCATCGTCGGGCAGCGTCTGCCCGGTAACGGACGCGAATGTCGCCATCAGATCGACGAGTGAGATCAGTTCATGGCTCACCGAGCCTTCCTCGATCCTGCCCGGCCAGCGGGCGACAAAGGGTACGCGGTGCCCGCCTTCGTGAATGTCCGCCTTCATCCCACGCCAGTTCAGGTTTGCCCGGTGGTCGAACATTTCGATTTCGTACGGAAGCCAGTGGGCGCCATTGTCGCTGGTGAACACGACCAGCGTATTTTCCGCGACGCCCGCTTCGTCCAGTGCGTTGAGGATATCCCCGACACCGGCATCCACTTGCACCGCGAAATCGCCGTACGTCCCGGCGCCGCTACTCCCCTGGAACGGCTCGATCGGCAACCAGGGCGTATGAGGGGCGGAGAAGGGAACATACAGGAAGAACGGCTTGGCGCCCGCTTGCATCACGTATTCCACGGATTTCTCGACCGTTCGGGGCAGCACGTCCACATGCCGGAAATCCGGCGCGATGGCGCCTCCCCGGTAAAAATCTTCCTTGCAACAGGGCCGGGAAGCCTCTATGGAATCCGTAGGAAGCTGTTCGACCCGGTCGTTCTCGAACCATACATACGGTTCGAAGTCGAGCGAGGACGGAATGCCGAAGTAATAATCGAACCCCAGCGAAACCGGTCCCGGACGCAGCGGCCGGGCATAGTCGGTCCGTTCGGCGTCTCCCAGCCCCAGATGCCATTTACCGATGCCCGCCGTCGCATAACCGGCTTGTCGCAACATTCCGGGAAGCGTAAGGCGGGTCGTATCGATCAGGTTCGGAGAATAGCCTGCCAGCACACCTTGCGTAAGGCGCGTCCGCCAGGCGTACCGTCCGGTAAGCAGCCCGTAGCGCGTGGGCGTGCACACGGCAGACGGCGAATGGGCGTCCGTGAAACGCATGCCCTCCGCCGCCAGGCGATCGATGTGGGGCGTCGGTATTTTTGAATCCGGATTCCAGGCGCCTGGATCGCCATAGCCCATATCGTCCGCAAGAATGACGACGATGTTGGGCGGCGGAGCCGCTTGTTCGGAACCGCCGCAGGCCGCCCACACGACCGCCAGCGTACAGAGTGTAAGATAAAAGGCAGCGAAACGTTGTCTTCGGGCAAAGCGCATTCCGGTCGAGAATCGGTGGATGGGATACAGACGGCGAACATGATCGAGAACTGCCGCATCAGGCGTAATCGTGTTCGATCCACTTCAGAGAATACCCCGCCAACGTACACTATGCAAGCGCAGGGACGATAAAGAAAACGTCCCGCATCATAAAAAACATTGCCTGAGCGGATGCCTGCGGAAAAACAGCCAACCACGCCTATTTGACCAGCGTCATCGTGCGGGCCACGATATCCTCTCCAACCTGTAAACGGTACACGTACGAACCGCTCGGCAAATCCTCCCCGTCGAACTGCAACGTGTAATGGCCCGCGGGCCGGGAACCGTCGACGAGCACCGCCACTTCGTGCCCGAGCAGATCGTACACTGCAAGACGAACTTTACCGGCCTGCGGCAACGCGTAGCGGATCGTCGTCTCCGGATTGAACGGATTCGGATAGTTACCCAAAAGCATGACTTCAACGGGCAACTCCTCGCTCTCTGCGCTTACGACCGATAAGGACGGCGCAAGAATAAACAACCCGTCCTGCATGCTGGACACCGCAATGATTCCGCTCTCGAACCAGGGATAACTGCTCCAGGAGCCCACAAAGCCTACTGCATCCGATCCGGGATAGACATCGAAGTACGCCACTTCGCGGATGGCGTCGGGCGACAACTCGCCGTCGTAGGAAATATCCATGACACGCAATCCGGCCGTATAGTTCGCTTCGTACAATTTGTCCCCGCGGATATACAGGTTATGATCTATAGCGGTAGTCGGTCCATGCCAGGCGCCCGCAAAAACGGGATCGTCCAGCTGCTGCACATCGAAGATCAGGGTTCGGGTTGAAGAAATACCTCCACTATCGCGCTCGTCCAGTTCGTCGTTCACCAAAAGATAGCGATGATCCTCCGTCAACCACCCCTGGTGCGTGTAGGCAACATTCGGGTATTCGAACACGCCGAGTTCTTGCGGCGAGGCCGGATCCGTCACGTCCGTAATGGCTCCGCCCTTCTCGTCGGAAGTGAAGCAAATATCTTTCCCGGCGTATCTCGTATCCGGCCCGCTGTACCGAACGCATTGTGCATCGTGCGTGTAACTACTGGCTGTGCGACCTCTCACGGAGGAATTGTAGCACCCTGCGAACGCGGGCTGCGCCGGATTGCTCATGTCCACGATATGCGGCCCCGCACCGCAGGAGAATCCGGACGGCACCTGCTGAGCACCCTGTATGCCCACGATATATACATGATCCGACATATCGTTCACAACCACATTATGCGCCGAAACGAAGGCGTCGTACAGGGCGGTGGGCTCGAAGGTCGCCGGAGCATCGGTTACATCCCGAAGTTGCGAAAGATCGAACACCTGCATGCCGTGCTGGAGGGCAGCATCGGCTACAATGACGGCATGATCGTTCACGACCTTTATGTCCCGCCACCAACTGGCCCGGCTTCCGGGCGTCATCGGTAACATTCCGACGAACAAGGGCTTTTCCGGATCGCTCAGATCGAAGAATGCAACACCGTCGACCCGACCGAGGAGCGCATACTCTACCCCCGTAACCGGATCGGTCCAGCCCCAGATATCATTGAAACAAAAAGAGGCGGTGCAAGGGAACCCAACCATCTCTTCTTCGGGCACAAAAGCCAGCAAATCGATATCCTTGCAGGGATAGCCGGCGGCTTCTCCATCCGCACAGGGCGCCCGCCCTGCGATGCGCGCCGTTTGGGAAACTCTGTCGTGCGCGTCTTCCGCGCTAACCGACGCGGCCTTGCCGTCCCCGGCCTGTTGTTGAAAAGATCGACCTGAAGAAGCTTCTGCGGTGGAAACGACGAACAGAAGCACAAGACCGGCAAGGGCGCACCCTGCGAAGCGGGTAGAATGCCCGGGGAAAACATTCCTCCATACCGCTTTTGCAAAGATTCCGGTGGAGCGAAGCACCGGGATTGCACAAAAGAGAAGCCGGCAGATGTCCATGGTATACCGCATGCGCGCGTGATACATTTTCGCTTCTCCGTTTATTCGTTAGCGAATGGGAAAGACAAGAGGTTGAGGGAGCCGGTTAAATTTTTTAATACGCCTTAAGGCGCACATTCTAACAGGATACTCTGTTACTGGAATTTCCCTGAAGACACACAGTTCCGCAAGCATCCCGAATCCGCACCCGCAACACTCTAAAATGTAACGAATTGTGACCGCAAGGCACTTTCGAACCGCCATGCCGTATTACTCGGAATTCGGCATTCCGCAAACATACCTTTTATATGGCGAAACAGGAAGCAATCAAACAGGAGGGCGTCGTGACGGAGGCGCTGCCGAACGCACAGTTCCGCGTCCGGCTAGACAACGGGCACGAAATTCTCGGGCTGCTCTCCGGCAAGATGCGCAAACACTATATCCGCATCATTCCCGGGGACCGGGTAGACATCGAAATTTCTCCGTACGACCTTTCCAAAGGGCGCATCGTGTTCCGCTACAAGGGTTGAAATCATGCGATCGACCGGCTGGCTCATGCTCCTTCTCCTTCCGGCGCTCGTCTGGCAAACGGCTTGCCAACCCGTCTCCGACCAAAGCGCACCGCCTACGGGGCGGGGGGACCGCTTGACCGGAGCCGCCTTTGCCACACGCAGCCCTGCGATCGGCCAAAACGGCATGGCTTCGACCAGCCATCCGTTGGCTACGCAAACGGCCATCGATATTCTGAAACAGGGCGGCTCGGCGGTAGATGCAGCCATTGCCGCGAACGCCGTACTGGGTTTCGTCGAGGCAAACAACTGCGGAATCGGCGGAGACCTGTTCGCGATCGTGTGGGACCAGGCATCGGGACAACTCCATGGGTTGAATGCGAGCGGACGCGCACCCCTCGGGCAATCGCTGGACGACCTCATGGCTCGCCTGGACGGGGCCGACGGAATTCCGCTGCACGGACCGCTTGCCGTTTCCGTGCCGGGCGCCGTAGACGGATGGTTCACGTTGCACGAGCGCTTCGGCGCGCTTTCGATGCAGGACGTGCTGGCGCCCGCTATCCGGTACGCCCGCGAGGGATCGCCCATCACACAGGTCGTGGGCTTTTCGTGGGCACAGGCCCACCGGCGGCTAAGGGATCATATTCACGAAATCGGCGATCTCAGCAGCTTTGAAAATACCTATTTCGTGGATGGGCACATGCCGCCCGAAGGTAAAATTTTCCGCAATCCCGATCTTGCCGCTACGTACGAACGGATTGCCGCAGAGGGACGCGACGTATTCTACGAGGGCGCCATTGCGGACGCCATCGACGCATGGGCCCGCCGCACGAATACGCCGCTTCGGAAGGCCGATTTCGAGGCGCACACAAGCACATGGGTAGACCCGGTATCCGTCCCCTACCGGGATGTTGAGGTGTATGAACTGCCTCCCAATGGACAGGGAATCGCGGTGCTGCAGATGCTCCGTATCCTCGAAGGCTTCGACCTCGCGGCGCTGGGACATAATACCGCCGATTACCTCCATGTCCTTGTAGAAGCGAAGAAACTCGCCTTCGCGGACCGCGCCCGGCATTACGCCGATCCGGCCTTTGCGGACATCCCGCTCGAACGCCTGCTTTCGGAAGAATACGCCGCCGAACAACGCGGGCGCATCGACATGACGCAGGCGATGCATCGCATCGCGACCGGCGATCTCGAACACGGGGATACCGTCTACCTGACCGTTGCGGATGCGGACGGAAACATGGTATCGCTCATCCAGAGCAACTTCTTCGAGTTCGGCAGCGGCATGACCCCGGACAGCCTCGGTTTTGCGCTGCAAAGCCGGGGGTCCCAGTTCTCCCTCGACCCGGAGCACCCGAACGTGTACGCTCCCGGCAAGCGCCCCTTCCATACCATCATTCCCGGTTTCGTGATGCGCGACGGGCAGCCGGTTATGGCCTTCGGGGTCATGGGAGGACCGTTCCAGCCGCAGGGACAAGTACAGGTACTGCTGAACATGATTGAATTCGGCATGAATGTACAGGAGGCCGGAGACGCCGCCCGGTTCAGTCATTCCAGCGCGCTCCAGCCTACGGGCGGAACCATGACGGACGGCGGACGCCTGGCGCTCGAAAGCGGCGTCGCGCCGGAAGTACGGGAGGAGTTGGCCCGACGGGGACATATTCTTTCCCCTACCGATTACTTCGGGGGGTACCAGGCCATCCTCTGGGCTTCCGAGCAAGGAGTGTATCACGGAGGCGCCGATATGCGTAAAGACGGAAATGCGCTCGGATTCTGAGACCGGACACCCCGCATCACATAGTCCAACATAGTCCATTCTAAAACCGAAGACAGGCATTGCCGCCAACATGTCATGAAGCACACCGGATCGTTATCATCAAGGGAGCATCGCGGGATATTACGGGAGCAACGCGGGATATCACGGGAGCGAAGCGGGATATATCTCCTTCTCTTCGCATTCCTCCTCGCGTATGCCGCGCCACAGCCGGCGCAGGCGCAAGGAGTCGATCATTCGCTCTTCACTACGCTCCTGCAAAACCATGTGACCGACGAAGGCCTGGTCGATTACGACGCCTTCGCCGCTTCGGAAGCATTCGACGAGTATCTCGACCTGCTGGATCAAGTCGATCCGACAGCACTATCCCGGAACAGCCAACTGGCGCTCTGGCTCAACGCCTATAACGCCTGGACCATCGAGCTCATCAACCTGCACAACGAGCGCGAAAGCATCCGCAACATCAACAAGACGCTGGGCCTTGCAATAAAGGGCCCCTGGACCCAGCCTCTGGCAACGGTGGGCGGGGTCACGTACACGCTCGACGACATCGAGCACGGAATCATCCGGAAGGAATTCGACGACCCGCGCATTCATTTCGCGCTGGTCTGCGCAGCCGTATCGTGCCCGCCTCTACGGCGGGAAGCGTATATCGGCACGCATCTCAACGAACAGCTGAACGATCAGTCGCGACGGTTCTTGCTGCATTCCCCGGAAAAAAACCGCGTAGACATTGCCAACAACACCGTATACCTTACTAAGGTATTTGACTGGTATGCAAGGGATTTCGGAAAAAACGACACCGAAATCGTCCGGTATCTGGCGCGCTTTTTCCCGCCCGGCCCCGAACGTACGTTCCTCGCCTCCGGCACGGCCCGGATCCGGTTCACCGACTACGACTGGACCTTGAATATTTATTAGGATACTCTGATTAAGACCCCTTCGATGGGCAGCGTGTAGACGATCGACACCCCCTCTTCCGCGCTGCCGATGATACTGAGCGTCTCGCCATCCGGCGAGACGCCGTGATCGTTATTCGATCACACCGCGAATCCGGCGTCGACCCGTCCGGGCTCACCTCCTTCCACCGGCAGCCGGAATATCCTGCCTCCCGAGTTGAACAGTTAATGCGTACCGTCGGGCGATCAGTTGGGCGCCTCGAAATGCACAGGAAGCCTGAGCACGACGTTGCGTTCTCCTGTTTCGATGTCGATCGTTTCCAGCGAACTGTGCAGCACGGGAGTAGCTTCTTCTGTCGGACTACCCGTTGCATCCGGATCGGTCTGTCGGGCGCACCCGGTCAAGAGGAGCATTGAAGCAATACGGATTACCAAAGCGACACCACATCCGGCAGAAGCAGTAGGGAATACGGAAGAAATATGCATGTGCGGAGTGGATTCGAATGCATAGGGGCTGCGGCGCAGGCGCATATACACACTTGCCCCCCGCAAACATAACTCCTTCAGTCGAAGCAAATGCACACAGGGGAAGGGATATCGAGCCCCTGGCCGGTCGCGGACAATCTCCCGGTAGCCTCGTCGATCTCGAAAACGGCAATACGGTCCGTATGCCGGTTGGCTACCAGCAGGAAACGATCGTATATGCAGAAATTGCGCGGCCAGTGTCCGCCGGTATGGATGTGCTGCACGGGCCGCAGTCCATCCGAAGCGATTTCGAATACCGCAATGCTGTCGTGGCCCCGGTTCGACCCGTACAGGAACCGCCCGTTCGGATGCACATGCAGATCCGCCGAATCGTTTCGTTCGACAACATCCTTTGGCAAGGTGGTGATCGTCTGTGTTTCCGTGAGCCTGCCCTGCGCAGCATCCCAATCGAAGGCCGTTACCGTGGAACCCAACTCGTTGATCACGAAGGCGCGCGCGCCGTCGGGATGGAATACGAAATGCCGGGGCCCGGCGCCCGGCGCCAGATCGACCGGGGACTGATCTACAGAATGCAACCCGCCGTCCTCGCCAAGCCGGTACACCATCACCCGGTCCTGTCCCAGGTCGGCTACGACTGCATGGCGGCCCGTCGCATCGGGTACGATGCAATGCGCGTGAGGCCCTTCCTGCCGCGCAGGATTCACGCCGGAAGCCCCCTCGTGCTGCACAAAGGTAACTGCCTCGCTTACCCCGCCATCCTCGCGCACCGCAAACACGGCGAGGCTCCCGCTGCTGTAATTGGAAACGAGGACGAACCGCCCGTCCGGCGTAAGCGCCACGTAGCACGGGTCCGTGCCGTGCGTGGGCACTGCATTGATCGGGTGCAAGCCGTTGTCGATGCCGAACGCATGCAGCCCGCCGCCGAACACCCCCTCGAACTCGTGCGTCTCGCTGACCGCATATAAAACCTTCCCGGAGGCGTCGAGCGTCAGGAAGGAAGGATTCTGCATGCCTCCGACATGGCCGGTGATCTGCATCGCACCGGTTTGCAGATCGAATTGTCCGGTGTATATCCCCTTGCTTCCCCGCTCCGAATACGTCCCTGCGTAAAAAGTCATTCCTGTACCCATGCTTCTTTGGAAATACCATTCAGATCCCACACGACGCGGCCTGCCCGCAATGTGAGTTCGGCCTCGATTTTATGGGCGCCGTCCATCCGATACCCCTCCACATCCCAAAATCCGAAAGTCCCTGCACGGACCCGAAACACAGTCACATCCGCCTCTGCCCCCTCATCCAGATGCCCCAGTTCGTCCCGCCGGATCACTTGCGCCGGGGACCAGGTCGAAGCGCGAATCACTTCTTCGAGCGGCATACCGAGATTGAGAAACCTGGACATGACGTTCGCCATGTCCTTCATGCCATGATTCATGCTGCCGGTATGCAGGTCCGTGCTGATCGTGTGCGGCCAGAGACCCGCCTCCGTTGCAGGAACGGCTACGGAATAGACGAAACTGCCGCCGCCGTGCCCCACATCGAACACAATGCCGCGCTCCGCCGCTTCAAGAACAAAAGGCCGCAGCACTCCGTCCTCCACAATGGCTTCGCGGCGCGATACCGCCGCATACGCATGGGTAAAAATGTCGCCGGGGCGAAGGCGATCCAGGAAAAGCTCGCGCAGCGGCAACGGGGGATCGGCTCTCCCGAAATCGATCATTACGGGAATGCCGGCTTGCCGCCCCGCCTCCACAGCCCGCTCCACGGGAGTCCAGTCCCGTCCGAGGTAATGAGCCAGTTTCACGCCTACAACGACATCCGCGTGCAGCCCGGCCGCCATGGCCGTCAGTTTGGGGTCCATGTCGGACAGGTCCTGCTCGATGGGCTCTCCCTTCATGCCCTGGCCGACGATATTCAGGAACGCCAGCACACGGGTTTCCGCATGACCCACCGTTTGTTCGATAAACGTGCGGATGGTGCGCCAGCCCGCCCCGCCCGTATCCACGATCGTCGTCACGCCGGACCGGAAAGCGAAGCCGTCCGGCGGCAGGCTGCCGTAGCTGTTCGCCAGATAGTTGTCCGGCGTCGTGCCGTGAAATACATGAGCGTGCATGTCGATAAAACCCGGCGCTACATAGAGGCCGGAGGCATCCACCACCTGCTTCGCACGCGCGGGATCGATATGCTCGGCCACCTCGGCGATCCGCCCGGCGACGATTCCCACATCGCGTACGCCGTCCACGCCGTTTTTCGGATCGATGACATGGCCGCCCGAAATCAGCAGGTCCAGGGTGTCAGGGAGCATCAAGGAAGCGTCGCGGGATGTCACGGGAGCATCGCGGGATATCACGGGAGCATCGCGGGATATCAGGGGAACGTCATGAGGCGTCAAGGGGGTGTCCTGGGACATCGGAGAGATGTTCTGAGACATAAAGGGCGTATCGTGAGACATAAAGGGAACAACGCGGGATATCACAGGAGCGTCACGGGATATATCACTACGCTGCTGCGCCGCCCTGTCCTGCCCGGCAACGCTTCCCGGCACGAAAAGGAGCGAACAGGCTATCAGACACGAAGATGTTACGAAATGTGACTTCATTGTTTCTTTGTAATTTCGCCCTCTTTTTCTAATCCCGCACCGCACCCGAGCCGCCATTCGCCCATTGCCGGGCTGCACCCGCACCGCACCTGGGCCGGGAAGCGCCTGGCGCCCCTGCTACCCCTGCGTTTTGCCGCCCTGCATCCGCACCGCACCCGGCCGCCATTCGCCCTGGACCTCCCGATCACCCTGCGTCTCCCTGCTCGCACGAACCCGCACGTTCCGCCCGTTCCCAGGCAAGCGCCGCCGCACCGAGAACCCCGGCATGATTCCCCAATTCCGAAAGCACGACGGGGACCGAACTTCCACGAGGATATCGAAAAACATGCTCGTCGATGTGCGTCTGCACCCGGTCCAGAAAATGTTCGGCGGCGTTTGCGCCCCCGCCTCCGAGGATAATGATTTCGGGGGCATACATATGCACCACGCTCACCAGGAACCATCCGAGGGCCGTCGTCCACCGATCCAATACATCCAGACACAAGGCGTCTTCCTGCTCCACCCCGCGGATGACCGCAGCGAAATCGACGGCATGAGGGTTCTCGAAATACAAGTCGTTGAGCACCGACGGCAAGCCGCGCTGAAGGCCATCCCGCGCCATCATGGCGAGACTCGCCGCCGCGCACAGGATATTGGCGGTACCCATCCCCCGCGTAATGCAGCGCCGGTCGCTATGCGCATCCTGAACGATGTGGCTCGCCTGCGTGCCGAACATAAGATGGGGATCGCGGAGCACCTTGCCGTCAAGCATCACCCCCGATCCCACACCGGTTCCCAGCGTGATCGTGACGACCCACTTGCGACCTTTCGCCAGCCCGTAGCGGGCTTCCGCAAGAATACACAAGCGCCCATCGTTGTCCGCAATGACCGGGATACCCATGGCCTCCATCAGACGTGGCACAATGGGGAATCCCTCCACTTTCAGTTTGCCGGGCAAGAGTACGCTTCCGAATTCCGGATCGACGGCGCCGGGAAATCCCAGCCCGATCGACGCAGGCCGACGCCCGATGACTTCCGAAATCCGATCCGTCTCTTCCGCCATAGCCCCAAGAATCCCCTCCGGCGGCAAGGAAAACCCCGACGGCCGGATGCCCGGCTCCGTCAGTTCGCCGGAGGCCGACACGGCCCCGCTCTTGATACGGGTCCCGCCGACATCGAATCCTATGACGTATTCCTCAGGCATACTCCGAGTTATTCCCGGCATACATGTGCGCAAGGCTCTTGCGATAGGCCTCGTAAAAACGATCCAGTTGTTCCTCGGCGCTCGTGTTGCCAACGAACTGGTGACTTGGAAGAACCTCCGGGCAAATACCCTTTGCAAGGAGCCGCTCCGCCACTTCCACGCGCAGCATGTTGATCAGCATACCGCCCGTGACGGTGGACACGGGGCCCGTGCGCCACTCCATCCCCTCCAGCTCCAGCACGCAATCTCCCGGAGGAGAATGATTGTCCAGCACTACATCGGCGATATCGACAAGCTTCTTGCCGGAGGAATGGGCCGGCGGCGATTGCTCGCAATGCTCCCGGGACAAAATACCGATCACCGGCATGCCTCGGCGTCGGGCGCCCAGCGCCATTTCCACGATGAGCGGGCGAATTCCGGATGTCGAAACGATAATGAACGCGTCATACGGACCGAAACGGAATCCTTTCAGAATTTCCTCTGCGTAGCCCTCGTATTTCTCGAGAAAAAGCGGACCGCGGAGCCCATTCGTCCCCACAATAGAGGAATGATTCGAAATGGCATGCTCCACGAGCGCCACGAAGCCCACGAAACCGCCTTGCCTCGGAGTCATTTCCTCGCACATCATCCTAGAGTGCCCGGCGCCGAAGAGAAACACGAGCCCTCCCTTGGCGATGCGCTCGGCGCACAACTCGGCGGCCTGATCGATGTGGGGCATCTGCGTATCCCGCAGACGTTCCAGCAAGTCGATGGTTTTGTCGTAGTAGGTTTGTGCGGATACCATGTGCTTTGGTGGGGAAAAAGGGTGACAGCTGCGGGCGGGCAGGGGCGGTTCGGTTTGACTGGACAGATTTTGGTGAAATTTAAGGATACTCTGATTAATTCTAACTTCGATCAGCGCTTCATGTTTGTGCGCACAGGACATCATGACGATGTCATTGAAATCAGCGAAAAACGCTGTGATTCGGTGCATGGCGTACATGAAGCGCCCTTCGGTAGGCTTCGAGAAGCGCGCTGGCTGTGTCATTCCTCATTATGTGGGGCCTGCCACATTGCTTCGTCATTCCTTGCCAGCGCGCTTCTCGAAGCCTCTGAACTTTGCAGAATTAATCAGAGTATCCTAAAGGTGTACTGTTGCGAGTTTGTTTCAATGCAATCACAGGTGGTTCGGGTTGATTGGACAGATTTCGGCGGAATGTAAGGTGTAATGTTGCGACCTTGTTTCGATCCAATCAACCAGACGAGACCCATGTCAAGACGCACACGCAGAACCCACAGTCCTTCGTCCGAGGCGAAGGTAGCTCTTATGCGAGGCGATAGCACGCTGGCCGAACTCGCAGAACGTTTCGAAGTGCATCCGAACCAGATACAGTCCTGGAGGAAGCAGCTCACAGAGAGCACCGAGGAGGCGTTCGTACGAAGCCGCAACGTTCCCGACGAACGCGACAGGAAGATCTAAGCGCTCCGGGCGAAGATCGGGGAGTTGTCCATGGGGAGGATTTTTTATCGAAGGCGCTCGGACACGACCGTTAGCTGTGATCTCTCAATAGGTTGTTCATTTGATCCTGATACCCGAATCTATTAGGGATATTCGAACTGAAAACCAACGAGAGAGCCGCATGAAGATTCACAAGAATGCCCGATTGACGCCGAAAGGTCGAGATACGCCGCACAATCGGCGCCCGCAGCATGATCGAGGGCTTCGGGGATGGGCGCCAGCCGGAACACCCGATCCGGACGCAAGGCCGGTCATCGATCTTCCAGCTGCTTAGTAAAGTGCTTGTAGAGCAGCCACGTAACGGCGAAGGCTACGATAAAAATCGCGCCGGGAATGACAACGCCCACCCACGTGATCTGCGGTGTGGCGGCTTGCATGAGCAGAGACAAAGACATGGCAGTCACTTCTTGTGATGCTTGCGCCAGGAACGCCACGCCAGCAGCAGCCCCAGCAGCGAGGCCGCGTACGCAATGGTCATTCCGATAACCGTAGTCAGACTTTCCGTCATGGCGCAGCCTGTTCGTGTTGTTTCCAGCGGACGGCATCTTCCAGTTCGCGCAGGTACTCCTGCTGGTTCTTCTCGTACTCCTCCGAAATGGCCTTCAGCTTCGGATCGATGATCCAGTGCATCCATACGACGAGAACTATGCTGACGGCAGTGATCGCGAACCCTTCCCAAATCAGGAGAAAGGACAAGGCCACGCCCAGGGTCAGCGCAAAGTAGCATATCGGCGAGAGAACGATGACGAACCAGTCTTCCCTGGTCCATTTGTCGGCTTCTGCAGCCGTCCATGTACGTCGAATGAGGGGCATGATGCAACGAGAAGATTAGCGGTAAGTATCTCAAACAACCTTGGGAGGCTTGGGGGAGTCCTCTTGAATCAGCCCGCGCCGCTCGGCTTCGCGGCGGACCGGCCCCCACCATCCGAGGGGCCGCGCCTGCACATAGTACTTGACGAGATGATCCATGCTTTCCGGCTTCGTCAAAAACGTGGTGGGAATGAACACGCACGCGCCCAGCAGCATGAGCAACCAGAACTGCTGGTAATCGGCCAGGTCCGGAATCACGCCGAACTCGGGCAATACCCACACCACCAGCCAGCTGAAGCCGAGGTTGGCGATCCAGGCCGACAGATAGCCCCAGGCATTGAACCGCCACCACACCACCTGGAGGATGTTCGGCAACCAGATCCCGGCGGTCATGATCCAGAGCGCGAAAATGAGCCACTCCGTAATGTTCTCCATCATCAGCCCGTACACGAACGAACCGAGAAGCAGAATCAGCGTGGACCAGCGCCCCACCCATACCAACGTACGTTCGGACGCCTCGGGATTCCAGTAGTGCTGGTACAAATCGCGGGTGGCGTACAGCGCGCCGAGATTCAGGTGCGACGAAATGGTCGAGAGATGGATGGCGAGGATGGCGGCAAAGAAAAAGCCCACCATGCCCACGGGCAGATAATCGAAGCCCAGCCGGAACCACCCCATCTCGTACTCGGACGTTTCCGTCATGCCCGGAAAAAGTACGAAAAATCCGAGAATGGCTATGGCCCATACCGAATTGCGCACCAGCCCGACCAGCGTCCCCCACCAGATGCTGTAGGTGGAATCTCGTACGGTGCGGGCCGACTGGATACGTTGCGCCTCGGGATACCAGTCTATACTCGTCCCCATGCCGAATCCCCCGAGAATGGCGATCACCATCATCGTGACGAACCAGGCCGCGGGAAATTCTCCGGTCCACCACCCGGTAAACGCAAACGGATTCATGCGGTCCGTCTCGCCCAGTATTATGAGTTTTTCGACGATGCCTGTGGGACCGCCCGCCACCATGATGCCCCAGATCGACACGATCATAATGACCAGAAAGGCAATCACGCCCTGTTGAAAATCGGCCATGACGACGCCCCAGTACCCCGCCGCCAGCACATAAATGGCGCATCCGGACGAGAACGACACAAGCCCGACCCACAGCGGCCAGCCGAACAGGAAGGCGCACACCTTGCCCATCGCAATGCCCACCCAGCCCAGCACGAACATGTTCATGAAGACCTGCCATCCGGCCATCCAGCCGCGCAGCATTTCCGCGCCGAGGCCGGTGAACCGCACCACGTTCCATTCAGCCTGGGTGTAGGCCAGCGACCGGCGGAAAATGCGCGTCGAAACAAAGGCGCTGATAGCGGCCCACGCCGAGAAGAAGGTGTACCAGATACCTGCCAGCCCGTATTTGTAGATGACCCCCGTAATCCACATGGGGGTGTCGGTGGCTGTGTGGGTGGCATACACCGAAGAGGCGGGCAACCACCAGGGCAACCCCCGCCCCGCCAAGAAGAAATCGGACTGGGAACGCTTGCCAAGACGGTAGAACAGCACGCCGCTGCCGATCATCAGCAGCAGAAAGGCTCCCACCCAGAGCCAGTCGAGCCAGGTAAACAGAACGTTCATGAAGGCCGGGGGAAATCCCTGCGAAACGGCGAAGCGCTTCCACGATACGCTCTTTCATGGGGAAAGGCAAGGCCCGCCCGAAATTACGGACGGGCCGGGGTTAACCGACGACCGGATATCGCGTAACGGCAAAATCGTCCCGTTCAAAATTAAACGACCCAGGTTGGATCTGTCGCCGCAGAAACATGCAGAAACATAAGGATACTCTGATCAAAACCACTTCGACCGGCACTTTACTTTCACGCGTAAAGGACGCCATGATTTCATCGTCGGAATTAAGGATACTCTGATCAAAACCGCCTCGACCGGCGCTTCACGTTCGTGTGTATTAAGGATATCATAATTGCATCGTCGGAATTAGCGGGAAAAACTGCGGATTCGGGGCAGAGCGGGCGTGAAGCGCCCTTCGGGAGGCTGCGAGGGGTGTGCTGGCCGCGTCATTCCTCATTATGCGGGGCCTGCAACACTGCTTCGTCATTCCTTGCCGGCACACCCCTCGCAGCCTCTGAACTTCGCGGACTTAATCAGAGTATTCTTAAGAAAACGAGACAAGTTTCGGGTTAAACTGTTCAATAGCCCCGAACTATCTCCAAAAATCCCCGAAAAGCATCATGGCGTCAAGCACTGTCGCCGATTTTGCCGCTCTCCGCACCCGTTACCGAGACCGGTACGAGCACGAACTGTTCGAAAGCGTGATCCCGTTCTGGGAACGCCATGCTCCCGATCCCGAGCACGGCGGCCATTTCAACAATCTGGATCGGGGCGGGGCCGTATACGACACGACCAAGCACCTGTGGATGCAGGGCCGCCTGGTATGGATGTTCAGCAAATTCTATCGCACGGTCGAGGCCAGACCTTCCTGGCTTGCCATGGCTCGCAGCGGTATGGACTTCATGCGCAAGCATGCCGTACGGCCGGACGGCAGGGTCTGTTTTTCGATGACGGCGGATGGGCGGCCCGTGTATCTCCAGCGCAAGATATTCACGGAGTGTTTTTACATCATGGCCCTTGCAGAGTATGCCCGGGCGGCAGAGGAGTCGGAACTCCTTCGGGAGGCGTATGAATTGCTCGAAACGATGTGGAAATGGGCCTGGGACTGGACGAAGGTAGGACGCCCGGCATACGAGGGGCAAACTCCTTCGCAAGCACTGGCCGTGCCGATGCTAATGCTTAATCTGATCGAGGAGGTGGCTGGCGACGATTTCGGAACGTACCGAGCCGAGGTGGACGAATGTATCCGCCGAACGGCCCTGCATGTGCATGCCGATACGCAGCGTGTGTACGAGATCGTGGCCCCGGATGGAAGTTGCCTGGACGGCCCGGAAGGCCGTTTGACGACGCCGGGACATGCCATCGAGGCAGGGTGGTTTTTACAGCACTGGGCACAGCGATTGGGCCGCCCGGATGTGCAGAAGCAGGCCCTCGACATGGTGCGGTGGTCTTTCGAAAACGGCTGGGACAAGGAGCACGAAGGGATATTCTATTTTGTGGATGCGGAAGGATATTCTCCCGTTCCGCTCGAATGGTCCATGAAGTTGTGGTGGCCGCATTGCGAGGCGCTCTATGCCCATCTTCTGGGTTATTTTCTGACCGGCGACGCCGGCGATCTTGCCGCCTTCGAGGCTGTGGATCGGTATAGTTTCGAGCGGTTCGCCGATCCCGAATACGGGGAATGGTTCGGGTATCTGGACAGGCAGGGCGCCGTGACGCATCGCTTCAAGGGCGCCCCGTACAAGGGATGCTTCCATGTGCCCCGCGCGCTGTGGCTTTGCCTGCGCCTGCTGGACGAACAACCTGCCTGGCATTCCTGACAGAGAGAGAATTGGGGATATGCACGTCGGAAGCCCGCAGATCGAACGTTTCGATGCCTCGTTGCGTATTTTCAAGCGCATTCGGCCGCACGAACCGCTACGCAGTACGATGCCCGACCCTTTCCCGCAATCGACTCCCTCGCCCCCGGCGCGCTGTGCCGCCGCAGCCCCTGTACTCCTTGTGACATTCGCTATACTCGGCGTGTGCGTATCCGCCCGCCCAGGTATTGCGCAACCACTCAACCGGGTCCTGTTCGAAGAAATGGCGGTCGATTGCCTCGGGACGCTTCCCGAAACGGAGGGCGACCTGATCTTGCACGCTTCCGAGGAGATGCCGTACGTGCGCGCGGTGCTCGTGGCCGCATGGCAGGCCGATGGGCGCACCATATTTCTGCCGGACTCGACAAAGGCCGGCCTCCGTATTGCCTACGCCATCGAAGAAGCCGACGTACATTATGAAAAAAGACGCCGGAAACAACTCGCCCGCGAAGTGCGCCTCGTACTCCGCTACGACATTGCGGACCAGGACGGCCGCGTACTTGCCGACGAGCGCTGCGCCCTCGTGCGCTCGGATATCATCGCGCGGGCACAACGCACCGCTGTGGAAACCGAAGCCTGGCCCGAAACGCAGGGCGCGCCGCCGCGCAGAAGCCGGGCCCGCCGCATGCTGGAACCCGTCGTCCTCACCGCGGCCATGACCATCACGGCCTGGCTGTTTTTCTCGCTCCGTTCACCCGGAGAGGATTCTTCATGAGCGCCCGCGCCAAGGCATGGCGGTGCATCGCGGAAAGGCGATGGACACCGACCGGGCAGCGCATGAGGCAGGTGGCGCGATGCGCCGCCCCGCTATGGTGCGCCACCCTGTGGGCAGCCTGCGCTACCCCCCTTCCGCCAGAGGGAGGCCCACCGGACGATACCGCGCCGCACATCGTCGAGAGTATCCCCGCCGGCGGCGCAACGAACGTATCCGAGGCGTCCCTCCGCATCGTCTTTTCGGAACATATCAACGAGACCTCCTTCCGCAGGGCCCTGTCCATCATCCCGGAACCGGAAACGCCCCCGGAACTGGACTGGAGAGGCCCCCGCGTCGATATCCGGCTTGCCGACCCGTTGCGCGACAGCACCACCTATGTTTTCACGCTCGATACCGGTTTGCGGGACTTGCGCGGTATCGCGCTCGCCGCACCCGTTACCCTTGCTTTCTCGACGGGGCCGATCCTGAATGCCGGTATCCTGACCGGGCGGGTCGTGCAAAGTCATGACGGTGCTCCCGCCTCCGGCATAGACGTGCTGGCGTATGCAGCACACGACAACACCCCGCCCGACTCGCTTCCCGTTCGCCCGGCGTACCGCACCCAGACCGACCCCGACGGCGTATTCCGGTTCGAATACATGACGGAGCGACAATGGTTCGTGGCAGCGCTCGAAGATGCAAATTACAATGCCCGGCCCGATCCGGGAGAATCCTTTGCACCGCCGCCGGTCCCCGTTTTGCTCGCGGATACGGTACAAGCCACTCTGGAAATTCCCTGGATGCTGACCCGGATCGACACCATGCGCTCCGATTCCCCGAGTGTGCCCCCTGAAGATCCGGAAACGGAAGCCGATACCGTCCCCGAAACCATTCCCCTCGAAGAAACCGGAGAAATCCGCGGCGTTGTCGTATCCGGCGAGCCCCACCCTGTCGTCGTCGAATCCTGGCCGGACACGCTGGATATCCGGCATGCCCCCCCGCCCTATCAAGCAACCGCCGACTCTGCCGGCTCTTTTCTATTGCCGCAGTTGCCCGCCGGAACGTACCAGCTCCGCGCCTGGCTCGACCGGAACGAAAACGGTCGATGGGACAAGGGCGTACTGATTCCGTACCGCTCGCCGGAACCGGCGTATTTTATGACGGAACCGGTGCGCGTCCGCGCCCGATGGGAAACAACCTTGCCGGACACGCTTCGTATTCCAGCGGCCGTTTCCATTCCATGACCATGCCTGCCATGCGCCCCGAACCGGTTCTGAGCGCCGCGGCCATGCGCCGCGCCGACGAACGCACCATCCGCGATTTCGGCATACCGGCCCACACCCTGATGGAGTCGGCCGGAAAAGGCGCCGCCATGCGCCTCTTGCAGCAAATACAGCCGAAAAGCGCCCCCGGCGTATGGCGCGTATACTGCGGAAAGGGGCACAACGGAGGAGACGGGTTCGTGGTGGCGAGATACCTCTACGAAGCAGGCGCCACGGTGCAGGTGCTCCATCTGCATTGTAGCGAAGACGGATCGGCCGACGGGGTACTGACCGGAGATGTCGCCGCACACCTTGCCACCCTCAGCAAGCTGGCGGAAACAGATCCCGACGACCGGCTCCATATTTCCCCGTACGAACCTGGCGTCGCATGGCCCCATGCAGCCGTTCATGTGGACGCCCTGCTGGGTATTGGACCGGATTGCGACCTGCGCGAACCGGTACGCACGCTGGTCGAGCGACTCAACGCGGCGCCCGGCCTGAAAATGGCTATAGACATCCCAACCGGCCTCCACGCCGATCTCGGCAAACCTCTGGGCGCCGCTTTCCGGGCAGACCTGACCTGCACCATGGGCGCGCTCAAAACAGGACTCTGCCTGCACGAGGGACCCGCATACGCCGGACAGCGCGTGGTCATCGACATCGGGATCCCGGATATCGCACTCCGTGACGCTGTCGACGGGGACCCGGTCGGATCCGCGTACCGCGCCTCCGACGACCTTGTGCGCGGGTGGATGCCCGTGCGCAACGCCAACGCGCACAAGTACTCCGTCGGGCTGGCTCTTATTGTGGCCGGCTCGGAAGAAATGACCGGCGCGGCGGTCATGGCCGCAGAGGGGGCAGCACGCGCCGGGGCCGGCTATGTGGTATGCGGATGCGATCGCCGCATCCGGGACTCCATGGAAATGCAACTCACAGATGTCGCTACCATTTCGCTCCCGGCTTCCGGCGACGGTATAGAAACCGAAGGCGCGTTGGACGCGCTTTCGGAACGACTGGATAAATCCGGGGCCGTTGTGACAGGATGCGGACTGGGCCGGGCGCCGGGTACCCGGGCATTTGTCCTCCGACTACTGGAAACCACAGCGTCCCCGGTTGTGGTGGACGCCGATGCGCTCCATGCCCTGATCGGGCAGACGAACCTCCTGCGAAGCCGGGCATGCGGGCACTGGATTCTGACGCCCCATGAGGGAGAATTTCGTCGATTGTTCGGCAGCGAACTCGACGAGGCGGGCATCGATCCCGCCGACCGGATGGCGGCGGCCCGGTACGTGGCGGACACGTACAATTGCGTACTGATACTCAAGGGATACCCCGCTCTCGCGGCAGCTCCCAGCGGCAGAACCTGGATCAATGCCACCGGCGGACCGGCGCTGGCGGCGGCAGGCACGGGGGACGTGCTGGCCGGCATATGTGGCGGCCTGCTGGCGCAGGGATTGTCGGCGGAACAAGCCGCCGTATCAGGTCTGCACCTCGGAGGCGCCGCCGCAGACCGGTACGCTGCAAAGCGGGCGGGGCGCTCGCTGCGAGCCACCGACCTCCTCGACGAATTGCCGTTCGCGATGAAAGAACGCCTCGGTGTCGGATAGTACGCAAAAAAAACGGCATAGCCCGTTCGGGAAAACCGGCGAAATTCATAATACGAATTCACAGAATCGGGCGTTATTTTATGGATGTTAGGCGATTATTAGGGTTTGTTTTCGGTCCGGGTTTTTACGAATGGCCAGCCCGAAAATGAATTAAACTCGCTTGAAACCATTGTATGGGCGTCTAAGGTACGGTAATTTGTTCGACCACCTGATCCGTATTCCAAACTATCCGGGAACAGCGATATGGCTTTGCGCAAGGAAAACAAGAACAACCTGAAGAACAAGTACACGCTCTATATGGAGGTGGGCCTGATCGTCACGCTGGGCATTCTCATTGTTGCCTTCCGCGCCGACTGGTCCAACCGGAGCGATTTCGAGATCGTGCTTCCGGAACAGGAGCAGATCGCCATGGAGGAAATCCAGCAAACGGAGCAAATTGAGGAACCCCCTCCGCCGCCGAAGCCGCCCGTCCCTGTAGAGGTCCCGAACGATGAAATCCTTGAGGACGATATCCTTGACCTCGACGCTTCGCTGGACCTCGATGCCCCTGCGGCTGCCCTTCCCCCACCCCCGCTTCCAGAGAAGGAAGAGGAAGAAGAGCCTGAAATCTTCATGATCGTGGAGCAATATCCGGAAATGATCGGTGGCATCGCCGCCCTCTACGGCGAAATCAGGTTTCCCGAGATTGCCCGGAAAGCTGGCGTAGAAGGACGCGTATTCCTGAAATTCGTCGTCGATGAACAAGGCAACGTACAAAACCCGGAAGTAACGCGGGGCATTGGGGCCGGCTGCGACGAGGAAGCCATCCGTGCAATAAGCAAGATGAAATTTATCCCCGGAAAGCAGCGCGGCAAGGCCGTTAAGGTAAGTATGCAGACGGCGATCGCCTTCAAGTTGAGATAAACGGCATCGAACGCGCGGTCCCCGGACTAAATGTCAGTACGGGCAATTGTTTTACGCGCCTTTCGAAAGCGTTCGTGCACCTCGGAGGTGCCGCTGCAGACCGGTACGCCGCAAAGCGGGCGGGGCGCTCGCTGCGAGCCGCCGACCTCCTCGACGAATTGCCGTTCGCGATGAAAGAACGCCTCGGCACGGGGTAGCACACAGGAGGGAAAACGGTGTAGCACGTTCGGGAAAACCGGCGAAATTCATAACACGAATTCACGGAACCGGGCGTTTTTACGTATGTTAGAAATAATGTGCGTTTGTTTTCGGGCTGGATTTATGTACGTTTTCAACCGAAAAATACATCGAACGCGCTTCAAACCATTGTATGGGCGCTTGAAGGTACGGTAATTTTTCCGACCCCCGATCCGTATCCCAAACTATCCGGGAACAGCGACATGGCTTTGCACAAGGAAGACAAATTCAACCTGAAGAACAAATACACGCTTTATATGGAAGCGGGTCTGATCGTCACGCTGGGCATTCTCATTGTTGCCTTCCGCGCCGACTGGTCCAACCGGAGCGATTTCGAGATCGTGCTCCCGGAGCAGGAACAGATCACCATGGAGGAAATCCAGCAAACGGAGCAAATCGAGCAACCGCCGCCTCCACCCAAGCCGCCCGTCCCTGTAGAGGTGCCGAACGATGAAATCCTTGAGGACGATGCCCTCGACCTCGATGCTTCGCTGGACCTCGATGCCCCTGTTGCCCTGCCCCCGCCTCCGCCCCCGGCGGAGGAAGAAGAAGATGAACCTGAGATATTTTTTATCGTGGAGCAGATGCCCGAGTTGATCGGTGGGCAAGCCGCCATCTATAACCAAATAAAATACCCCGAGATCGCTCGCAAGGCCGGCGTGGAAGGACGCGTATTCCTGCAGTTCGTGGTCGATGAGCAGGGCAACGTACGGGACGTGGTTGTTTCCCGGGGCATTGGGGCCGGCTGCGACGAGGAAGCCAAGCGCGTCGTGGAGCAGATGAAATTCACGCCAGGCAAGCAGCGTGGCAAAGCAGTCCCGGTGCGAATGTCGCTCCCGGTCACCTTCAAGCTGAAATAAACGCGCGAAGACCGACGCCCGGACAAAACGTCCGGGCGTCGTCGTTTTTACGTGCTTTTCGCCAACGTACGCACATCCCCGGTCTCGTCTCCGACGAGTACATCGGTGGTATATCCTGCAAAGATACCGTGTTCGAGAACGCCCGGTATGTTCTTGATCGCCCGTCCGAGCGCTTCGGGGTTTTCGATCCCCCCCTCAAAGAATGCATCCAGGATGTGAAAATTCTGATCGGTATGTACCGGTGTCCTTTCCGCGTCGGTGCGTAGTGTGGGTATCGCTCCGAGACGTCGTAGCGTCTCCGTGACAGGATGCACTGCAAAAGGCGCCACTTCCACGGGTACGGGAAAAGCAGAGCCGAGCCGACGCACGACCTTGGATTCGTCCACCAGCACCAAGAAACGGTCGGCTTGCGCCGCCACAATCTTTTCGCGCGTATGCGCTCCACCGCCACCCTTGATAAGACGCCACTTCGAATCAATCTCATCTGCGCCGTCGATCGCCATATCCAGCCGACCCGCCTCGGCAAGCGTAACCAGCGGCAGGCCAAGCCGGCGAGCCGTCCGCTCCGTGGCCATCGAGGTGGCAACACCCGCAAAAGCCAACCCTTCTTCGCGTACACGGCGACCTAACGCTTCCAGTGCGTACGACATCGTGGTCCCCGTGCCCAGACCGACACGCATGCCTTCTTGCACCCGTGAAGCCGCACATTCCCCTGCGGCGCGCTTTGCATGATCTCGATTCACTTCGTCTACCTGAACAGTCTCTGAGGCCGCCGGAAAAGATAAAGGATACTCTGATTAAGTCCGCAAAGCTCGGAGGCTGCGAGGAATGCGCCGGCAAGAAATGACGAAGCAGTGTGGCAGGCCCCACATAATGAGGAATGACACGGCCAGCGCACCCCTCGCAGCCTCCCGAAGGGCGCGTCACGTCCGCGATGCACCGAATCCGCAGTGTTCAACGATGAAATCATGACGTCATTTACGCGCGAAAGCGAAGTGCCGGGCGAAGCGGTTTTGATCGGAGTATCCTGAAAACCACTCGTCGATCCGGAACACGGAACGATCCAGCGAATATCGAAGATACGAATCTCTAACCGGGTACTACGACCCTAACCGCTATTTATGGGAAAAATCATTTCGGTTGCGAACCAGAAAGGCGGCGTGGGCAAAACAACGACGGCTATCAATCTTGCTGCATCGCTGGCAGCGATGGAGCATTCTGTCCTTCTCGTGGACATTGACCCCCAGGCTAACACCACCTCCGGAACCGGCATCCAGGACGGAACGCGCGGTCATTCCATCTACGAGGCGCTTATCGGCAACGTCGAAATCCGGGCTATCGTACAAAAGACGGAGATTGCATCGCTCCATGTCGTGCCGAGTCACATTAACCTGGTCGGCGCCGAAATCGAAATCGCGGAGCTCCCCAAACGGGAGTACCGCCTCAAACGAGCCTTCGACGCCATCCGGCAGGACTACGCATTCATCGTAATCGACTGCCCACCTTCTCTCGGCCTACTCACAGTCAATGCGCTCACAGCATCGAACTCGGTAGTAATCCCTCTGCAAACCGAATACTTTGCCCTCGAGGGACTGGGGCAACTCCTGAATACCATCCGGATCGTCCAGCAGCGCCTCAATCCGACCCTTGAAATAGAAGGAGTGCTGCTCACAATGTTCGATACTCGACTCCGTCTGGCAAACCAGGTAGTGAACGAGGTGCGGCAATACTTCGGCGACAAAGTGTTCAAAACGATCGTCCAGCGCAACGTCCGACTTTCGGAAGCGCCCGGCTTTGGAAAACCCGCGTTGCTCTACGACGCGGTTTCCACAGGTGCACGCAACTATATCGCTCTGGCCCGCGAGATTGTACAAAACAATCCTGTTGCTGCACCCGAAGAAAACGACGCAAACTTTGCCAGTTCGGATACGCCGTCGGTCGAATACGTACAATAGGATACTCCGATCAAGACCACTTCGCCCGGCACTTCACGTTCGCAAGTACAGGACATCATGATTCCATCGTTGAAATCAGCGAGAAACACTGCGTATTCGGGGCATCGAGGGCGGGAAGCGCCCCTCGGGAGGCTGTGCGGGGTGCGCTGGCCGTGTCATTCCTCATTATGTGGGGCCTGCCACATTGCTTCGTAATTCCTTGCCAGCGCATCCCTCGCAGCTTCTGAGCTTTGCGAACTTAATCAGAGTATCCTATAACCTATAAGCCTCACGTATCCCCTATTACACCATGGCACCACGGAAAGAAGCGCTGGGACGCGGACTGAGCGCCATCCTGGAATCGAACGAGGAGCCTCTTGCGCCCGACCGCCCGACCCAACGAATCCGTCAGATCAGTGAGATCGACATCGCGCTCATTCGGCCAAATCCCTTTCAGCCCCGAAAGGATTTCGATGAAGACGCACTCATCGCACTGGCGCATTCGATCGAACAACTCGGGCTGATTCAGCCCGTCACGGTGCGAACGGGGGGAAACGGTTATGAACTCATCGCTGGAGAACGACGGCTGCGCGCGGCGCAGCGCGCCGGCCTCGAACGCATACCCGCCTATGTTCGGGAGGTGGACGCGGACAGCATGTTGCAAATGGCTATCGTCGAGAACATCCAGCGAGAGAACCTCAATCCGATCGAGGAAGCGCTGGCCTACCGGCGCCTGATGGAAGAATGCGCGATGACCCACGAAGACGTGGCCCGCAGCGTCGCCAAAAGCCGATCCGCCGTAACCAACATGTTGCGCCTGCTCCGACTGCCGCCAATCGTCCAGGCCGGCCTCCGCGACGGTGACGTGTCCGTGGGGCATGCCCGCGTCCTGATCAACATAGAGAACGAAAAAACGCAGATAGCGCTCTTCAACGCTATCAAGGCAGAGGGACTGTCCGTACGCGAAATCGAGCGGCGGGTACGGGAAAACCGCCGGACGGATGGTGGAAAAAACAAAAAAGCGAGCAGTCCTGGAACAGGCGTACCGAAACGGGACGCCCTGCAACTTGAGCAATACACGGTACAACTTCGCAACCGCTTGGGCACCCGGGTCGGTATCCGGCGCCAGGGCGATGGCGGACGGATCGAAATCGATTACTATTCCGGCGACGACCTGGAGCGGCTTCTCGAATTGATAACAGGAAAATAATCGTGGATAGCCGGATCGGTTACGGCGTGGTCGTCCTGATGGCATGTATGGCCGGCTTCCCGGCAACGCGTCCCATAGCGGCGCAACCTGATACAACCGTTGCGGCGCATGACCTTGCCCCCCGCACTGTACTTTGGCGAGCCGCCGTACCCGGTTGGGGCCAGCTCCGCAATCGCCAATACGTTAAGGCAGCCGTTGTATGGGGCGGTCTGGCAAGTTTTACCGGAGCAATCATTCATACGAATCGACGATACCGGACGTATGGCCATGGTTACCTGTGGGTCATCCGGGATATCTCCACGGCAAACGTTCCCCCAAGCTACGAGCAAGACTACTTGAGCCTGCTCAACGAATTGGGTATCACCCCCGAGCAAGCCGCGTCGGACGCCTTCCGGAACAGGCTGTCCGGCTTGTTCCGCCAGCAACGCGATGCTCTCCGGAGGAATCGCGACATGCTGTATATCGGCGCCGGCGTGTTCTACGGGCTTTCGATCCTCGACGCGTACGTCCACGCGCAGCTGCTCGATTTCGATGTAGGCGAGAATCTGGCATTTTCCCTCCAGCCCGCAGGCATTTCGGCCACATGGCGATTCAGGCGCCAAAACACTGTTGCCGGACCAGGGCAAAACCGAAGATGCGGCCCGGTAAAGAAGCTATGCGGATATTAATGTGGAAAATTGCTTATTTTAGCTTGTTAACGCGTTAATGCATTGTGTGGAGATATTTTACACGCATTCCGTCTGCCTGCTTCGACAGGGGCCTGTTCCCTGGCCATACCGCCCGAGACGAATCACGACAATATGACGACGCCCCTTGATTCCCGGTCAGAGCGCCATGACGGTGTGTCAGTGGATGCCTGCGCGGCGGTAGAACCGACACTGTTCGAAAAGTGCCACCGATTCTTTGACGAATCGACAGATTACGGACGGGCCAAAAAAGCTGGCCTGTACCCGTACTTCCGCATGATCGAACGAAACGAGGGCACCCGTGCTATCCTGAACGGGCGCGAGGTCATTATGGCCGGCTCCAATAATTACCTGGGATTCACGTCCGATGCCCGCGTACAGGAAGCCGCCGCCAGGGCTATCAAGAAGTACGGCACCGGCTGCACCGGAAGTCGGTTCCTCAATGGCACGCTCGATCTGCATATCCAATTGGAAGAGCGGCTTGCCACCTTTATGAAAGCGCCGGGCTGTGTAGTGTTTTCGACAGGATATATGGCGAACGAGGGGGTGATTCAGGCCCTCGCAGGCAAGGGGGATTTTATTTTCTCCGACAAGGATAACCATGCCTCCATCACCGCGGGTACGCGCGCCAGCATGGGGGAGACGATCCGTTTTCGGCACAACGACATGGATCACTTGCGGAGATTACTTGCCAAGACCCGCAGGATCCATCCGGAAGCAGGCAAGTTGATCGTTACGGACGGGGTGTTCTCCATGAGCGGCGTCATCGCGAAGGTACCGGAACTGGTTGAACTCGCCGAAGAATTCGGGGCAGCGCTATTGCTTGACGATGCGCATGCCTGCGGCGTTATCGGACCGGGCGGACGCGGATCGGCAGCGCATTTCGGCCTCAGCGACCGGGTGCCCCTGACCACGGGGACGTTCTCGAAAAGCTTCGCCTCACTGGGAGGATTCTGTGTGGCGACCAGGGATATTGTCGAATTCATTCGCCATCGCAGTTCCACGCACATGTTCAGCGCCTCCATGCCACCGCCCAGTGTGGCTACGGTGCTTAAGTGTCTGGACATCCTGGAAGGCGAACCTGAGCGCCTCCAGCGCCTCTGGGAAATTTCGGACTACATGCGCAACGGCTTCCGGAATTTCGGTTTCAATATCTGGACCAGCCAATCCCCGGTCATTCCGGTCGTTATCGGCGACATGCTGACCTGTTTCAAATTCTGGCACGACCTGCTCGAAGAAGGCGTCTTCGCCAATGCTGTCGCCCCGCCTGCCGTGCCGCCGGGTCAGTCCCTCATGCGCACTTCCTTCATGGCGACGCACTCAAACGACGAATTGGATTTTATCCTTGAAAAATTCACCCGGGTAGGGATAAAACATGGTATCGTCAACAGAAACGGTTCAGCAACTCTGGAAGAACACGAAAAATACCTGGCGGAGGCGGTACAGATCGATGCCCAGCCATAAAGCCGTGCCCGTACCCGTGCCTTCCATCCCTCTGCTCGCATGACTACACGCTCCGTGACTATTCGTCCCGTCCGCTCCCGGAGCGATCTTAAGGCATTCATTGATTTCCCGTACCGCCTGTACCGAAACTATCCGGCTTGGGTACCCCCTCTCCGACAGGATATTCGCCACACGCTGCACCCGAAGAAAAATGCTTTCTTCGAGCACGGCGCCATCTATCCGTTTCTTGCCCGCGATGCTTCCGGAACCGTCACCGGACGTATCGCCGCCATCGTAAACGGCATGCATCTCAAGACCTACGAAGATAAACTGGGCTATTTCGGGTTCTTCGAAACGATCGAGGACTATGCAGTAGCGGAGGCACTCCTCGACGCCGCTTCCGCTCGTCTCCGGGAAGAGGGCCTCACGGGTGCGCGCGGACCTGCGAATCCCTCCATCAACGATACCTGCGGCCTGCTGGTGGATGGGTTCAATAAGGAGCCGGGGGTTCTCATGCCGTATAACCCTACGTACTACGAATCCTTTCTTGAACGGTACGGCTTCGAGCGCGTGATGACCATGTGGGGGTATTATATCCACAAGAAGTACGTAAAGACCGCCAAGCTCGAACGCGGCGTCGAGATCGTAAAAAAACGCAACCCGGGTGTTACGCTGCGCACGCTGGACATGAAGCGATTCGACGAAGAAGCGCAGATCATCCTCGATATCTACAACGATGCCTGGGAAAACAACTGGGGGCATGTTCCGATGACGGAGGGGGAATTTGCCCAGCTTGCCCGGCAGATGAAGCAAATCGTCGATCCGAACATCATTTACTTTGTTGAGGACGACGGAGTGCCCGTGGGTTTTTCGGTATCGTTGCCCAACATCAACCAGCTGCTCCGGCATGTGCGCAACGGGCGGCTACTTCCCTTCGGAGTGTTCCAGTTGCTGATCCGGGAAAAATTCGGCGGGGTCACGGAAATCCGCACCCCCATTCTTGGCGTCCGGAAAAAGTATCACGGACGTGGCCTGGACGCTATTCTTAACCTTGCGGCGATCTGCGACGGAGAGAAGCGCGGCTACGACGCGGGCGAAATGAGCTGGGTCCTCGATTCCAATGCGCGCCAGCGGAATGCGCTCATTTCTTTCGGCGGCGTCATCGACAAGGAATATGCGATGATGGAGAAGGCCCTGACGTAGATCGGCATGGCGGTTGCTCTATAGGCCGGACGGAATATACCCTCCGACACTTGCGTATATGATCTCCATAAAAAGGAGATAGCAAGACATGTCCAAGGCCAGAATCGGAACGTTCGACGACTTGCTCCGGATCACGGAAGAGCCCTTGCGTCCCATTGCGCAAGCGCTGCGGGAACTGGTTTTCGAGATCGATTCCAACGCCTTCGAGGTAGTCCGCCCTGGTGATCGCGCCGCAACCTGTGGCGTGGGGTCACCTGGTTCGGATGCGGACTCCTCGAACCGCGTTTCTTCTCTGCGAGGGCTGCAACGCCTCCTGCACGGTAGGCTCAGCGCATCTCGTAGAACGTGTCGCGCCGGTAGCCCATGATCCGGAACGCCTTCGATACGTTGCCGAGCTCCTCGGCGAGTTGAAGCAACGACAGTTTGTGCTTCGTGCTTTCTGTAATAGCGTGCATCGGATATCTCTTTATTGGATTGGTTCCTGTAAAAAACCCAATCTACGGGAGACCCCGGTGTCCGCCCGCGTTTTGGGCGAACTGTCGGATAAGTAATGAACTACTTCAACAAGGTCTTTTCCTCCCGATCAAGCTTGGAAACTTCCATCTATAATCACCTCCAAAAAGGCCACAATCTGCTAAAAAAGGAGTATTAAGCTCTATATTTTGCAATTTTTATGCATAAAAAGACAAAAATTGACAATAATCATTCATTTTTGGACAAAAAGGGTGCAAAATGAGCTGAAAAAGAGCGAAAATGCCCCCATAAAAGCTTAAATTAAACAAAAACGCCGGTTGTTGAAACAACCGGCGCTTCCGCTGCCTGGATGTGAGAAAAACCCACGGACATACATGTTCACTGGTATTCCTATCCGCAACTGGCCTCCCGCGATTCCGACGCATCGCCGAAGCGATATTCCGAAACCGGGATTCGGGAGGCCTGACTCCCGCGTCGCCGCACGCTGACCGAAGCCAGTGTCGACGCCGACATGGTGACGCATGCCCAATTACCGGTTTCCCGGTTGCTGGACAGCTGAACCGCATGGGCAGACGGTTCAAGCGCCACAGGCCTTCCGGTTACCCGTGCTTCCTGTATCCACACACTCTCCACAACCAGCTTCCCCCGGTTTCTTTCACCGCGCTTACACGCTCCACGCAAACATTTCTGCCGTCGCTTCACCGAGTGCTTGCGCTCCGGAAAACCGGTTTTGCCAACCGCTTCATCAAGCTATGCACACCCTTCACCGAAGTGGAGGGAACGGATGCGCGGGCGCCTCATGCAGCCAGAGTACTCAGTCGCTTCAAGGAACGGTGCCCGAAGGCACTGAATTCATTATAAGCGCCCTTCTCGGCTACGTCAAGACCCTGTGAAAATTTTATTTCACAATTTATTAACAAAGTGTGCGCCGCTTGAAAAAAGACGTGGATAAAGGCTGCCGCGAACAAACATGCGTTGCGCAAGGCGGTTTCCCCAACTGCGTACGTCTTCCCTCTGTAGTCAGTACCTGATTCTCCTGAAAACGAAAAGCCCGGCCTGACGCACAGGCCGGGCCCCCGGTGCCCACTAAAACGCGACTGATACCCCTTAGCCCGGTTAACAGGAGGAAATAATCGGGCCGGATGAGGTCTCCAGCGCATGAGGTATAATTAAGGTAAGACATAGCAATGAATAAAGCAAACAATAACGGATATTTTTTGAAATACCGGAAGAATACCCCTCTATAGGGCCTCAAAAATAACGGATGTAATTCGAAGTACCCAAGTCGCAAGGTAAAAAATGGAGTCGGATATATTCAGAGAACGATCCGTGAAACGACTGCGAATATGCAGGCAGTGCGCCGCACGTTTACGTTGCATAAACATCAGGCCGGACGACGGATCGGCGTGCCGGAGCGATCCCTACCCCCCGATCATTCCTAGGGATACTCTGATTAAATCCGCAAAGTTCAGAGGCTGAAAGGGGTGCGCTGGCAAGGAATGACGAAGCAATGTGGCAGGCCCCACATAATGAGGAATGACGCGGCCAGCGTGCCCCTCTCTGTCTCCCGAAGGGCGCTTCACGCCCGCGACGTTCCGAATCCGCAGCGTTTCCCGCTGATTTCAACGATGCAAATACAATATCTTTTACGCCCGAGCGTGAAGCGCTGATCAAAGTGGATTTAATCAGAGTATCCCTAACTGCTGCAGAAATACTTCCACCGCCCGCGGCTCCAGCAAAATCGTGAGTATCAACCCACCCAGAGCGCCGCCGAGATGCGCCTCGTGCGCAATGCCGCCTCCTGCGCCGCCATGCGAACGCCGCATCGCATACATCGAGACGACGACATACCCTACAGCAAAGAGCGCTGCGGGAATGCCTATCGGTACAAAGAAAATGGAGATGGGCTGGAGCGGCGCAAACAGACAGTAGCCGAACAGAACGCCGCTGATCGCGCCGGAAGCCCCTACCGCTGCGTACGTGACGGAACGCCTGTGCAGCGCCAGCGAAAGCCCGTGCGCCGCCAGTTCGGATCCGAAGTACAGCACCAGAAAAGAACCCGGGCCCAACACATACTCCATCGGTCGGCCGAAGAAGTACAGCGTAATCGTATTGAACAGCAGATGCGCCCCGCTCACATGCACGAACCCTGCCGTAATAAGCCGAGCGTACTGCCGATGGCGCAGCACCAGATACGGCCTGAACGCCAGGCGATCCATAAGGGAGCGATCAAAGAATAGCGTATAACCGCTCGTCAGCAAGATGACGACAAGCAGAAACAGCGTAACCGGCGAAGCGGAAAAAGCGGACATGCGTGCTACGCCGGCGCCGCCGCGATGTGGTCCATGATGGATTCGAACAGATACCTTCCGTCGGCGCTCCCAAGAACCCCTTCCGCACAGCGGTCGGGATGCGGCATCATGCCCAGTACGTTACGCCCCTCGTTCACGATACCTGCAATGTGGCGGGCCGACCCGTTCGGGTTCGCCTCCGGCGCAAGCAGCCCTGCCTGGTCGCAATATCGGAACACGATCCGCCCCTCGCCCTCAAGCCGGTCCAGCACCTCGTCCGAGGCAAAATAATTTCCTTCGCCATGCGAAACAGGAATACGGACAACCTGCCCCTCCTGCAAACGAGTCGTGTAGGGCGTACGGGTATTCTCGACCAGCAAGTAAACTTGCTTGCATACGAATCGAAGCGAAGCGTTTCGCATCAGGACGCCCGGCAGCAAACCCATCTCGCAGAGCATCTGGAATCCGTTGCATATACCGAATACCAGCCCTCCGTTCGCGGCGAAGCGCACCACATCTTGCATCACCGGCGAAAATTGGGCAATGGCTCCGGAGCGCAGGTAATCTCCGTACGAAAAACCGCCGGGCAGAATGACCGCATCCACATCGCCGACGCTGCTTTCCTTGTGCCAGATAAAGCGAACGTCTTGTCCGAACACATGCTTCGCGGCATGATAGGCGTCGTGATCGCAGTTGGACCCCGGAAAAACGATAATGCCGAATCGAACGGCCATGGAATGTGCACAAAAGGGTTTACGAAAAATGGACGATCTGCAGAGCGCGAGCGTCACGGCAAATCGCACCAGGGAACGAATATCCGGCAAGGCGTTCGAATATCTGCCGAATACAGGCGCAGGAAAGCATCCGTGCCGAACGGGAATGCCGTGCAAGACTACAATATACTAAAGGATACTCTGATCAAAACCGCTTCGATCAGCGCTGCACGCAGCGCCTTCCACGCAAACGAGCAAGAACCGCATATGAATTATCGTCGTTTCGGACGTCTCGACTGGAAAATCAGTGACATCGGATACGGGATGTGGGGCATGGGAGAATGGTCGGATTCCGATGATGATGAATCCATGAACTCCATGAGCCGAGCCGTTGAACTGGGATGCAACTTCTTTGACACGGCACTGGCCTACGGAGAAGGCCACAGCGAGCAATTGCTGGCCAGACTGGTAGCTATGTACCCGGATAAGACCCTGTACGCTGCTTCCAAGGTGCCGCCGAAGAATCGCCAGTGGCCCAGCCGGCGGGGATACACGCTTGACGAGGTGTTCCCTCCCGACTATGTGAAGGAGTCCATCGAGCAAAGCCTCGAAAACACCGGACTCCCCCATATCGACCTCATGCAATTGCATGTATGGGAAGACGACTGGCTCGACGACGACCGGTGGATCGGTACGCTGGAGGACTTTCGGCGGCAGGGCCTTATCCGGGGGATAGGTATCAGCCTGAACCGGTGGGAAGCCTGGAACGGGGTGCAAGCTGTCCGGAGCGGCCTGGTAGATGCCGTGCAAGTCATCTACAACATCTTCGACCAGGCGCCCGAAGACGAATTGTTCGCGGCCTGTATGGAAATGGATGTCGCTGTTATTGCCCGAGTCCCGTTCGACGAGGGCGGATTGACAGGAAACCTCGCCAAAGACACCACCTGGCCGGAAGGCGACTGGCGCAATATCTACTTCGGCCCGGAGAATCTCGCCCGGACTGTCGACCGCGCCGACGCGCTGAAAAGAATACTGCTCGAAGGTATGAACCTGCCGGAAATGGCGTTGCGGTTCATCCTCTCGCACGACGCCGTGTCGACCATTATCCCCGGCATGAGAAAGCTTCGTCACGTCGAGGCCAATATCGCCGCAAGCGACAAGGGTGCGCTGGACGCCGATCTCCTGGACGCACTCCGGATGCATCGCTGGGACCGGGAACCCACTGACTGGTCACATTAACGCCCGCCCTATACGCCGCATGATCCCGCGGGAACTGTTCAGGAAAATTCGGCGGATCGAAATCCGCACGAAAGGACTCGTCAATAATTTCTTCGGAGGCGAATACCACTCGGCTTTCAAGGGGCTGGGTATCGAATTCTCGGAAGTGCGCCCGTACCAGGTGGGGGACGATATCCGTTCGATCGACTGGAACGTTTCTGCTCGAACCGGGGAAACCTATGTGAAGGTGTTCGAGGAGGAACGCGAGCAAACGCTCATGCTGGTAGTGGACGTATCCGGGTCGGAGGATTTTGGCTCGCAAACACAGTTCAAACGAGAGGGAGCGGCAGAGATCTGTGCGATCGTCGGGTTCAGCGCCATTTCCAACAACGACAAGGTGGGGCTCCTGCTGACCTCGGACCAGGTTGAACTCTTCGTGCCCCCGAAAAAGGGACGCCGGCATGTACTACGCCTGCTCCGGGACCTGTTTGCCCACGAACCGGAATCCCGGAAAACCGACCTTGCAGCCGCTCTGAATTATCTGCCCCGTATGCTCAATCGCCGCTCCATCGTGCTCGTCATCAGCGATTTTATGGACGAGGGGTTCGAGAAGGCGTTGCGGGTTGTGGCCCGGCGTCACGACACCATCGGCGTGCGGCTCGAGGATCCTCGCGAACAGACGTTGCCGCGGATGGGACTGGTCGAGTTGACCGATGCGGAAACCGGCGAAACGGTTGTCGCGGACACGAACGACCGGCGGGTACGCGAAGCATTCGCCGCCTCCGCCAGGACGCGCCGGGCACAACTCGACGACCTGTTCCGACGCATCGGGATGGATCATGTGACCATCCGCATGGACGAAGGGTATGTAGAACCCCTGATCCGGTTCTTCCGCCAACGAAACAGGAGAAGAGCATGATCCGGTGCATTTCCCCGACGCGGAGGGCGTTTTCTTCCGTTCGAACGGGCACAGCCTGGGTACAAGGGATTGGGATGTGCTTGCTCTGGGTGATTTTTGTCTGTATAACCTGGCCGGCTGCTGCGCAAGATGTATCTCCCGGGGACACAAAACGGGAAGTACAACTGCATGTCCTCGCGGACAGCGTAGCCATCGGCGAACGATTCTTTCTTGCGGTGACCGCTCGGCACGACACGGCCGAGACGGTCTCTTTTCCGCTTCCGGACAATAGAGAAGTGCTCGCTTTCGGAGACGTGGAAGCACTGGACGCAGCAATGCATGAACGCTTGCTCCCGGACGGCATGCAAGTAGACAGTTCGGTCTACCTGGTAACTACCTTTGCGCTCGACACCGCCCGCGTCGCCCCGATCCCGGTCACGTTCACGGCAGGCGACGATGTGCTGATCGTCCGCACGGATTCGACATGGATTCCCGTCCACTCCTTCGTACCGCAAGACGCTGAGGACATCCGGGATCTTGCGCCGCTCGTAACGTTTCCGCGATCCGTATGGTGGATTGTGGCGGGCATTGCTCTGTTGCTACTGCTTGCGGCAGGTATCGTCTGGTGGATTCGCCGGCGCAGAAACCGGAACGGCGAGAACGAAACGGAAAGCACCCCCCCGGTCCCTCCCGACCGGGAAGCCTATGATCGGCTGGACGCCCTCGAAAAAACAGACCTGTCGGATCGACGAAACATGCCGTTTTTCTACGACGAATTATCGGGACTCCTGAGGACGTACGTCGCCCGCCGCCTGGATGTGCAAGCATTGGAAATGACGACCGGCGAAACGGTCGCCCAACTCCGGGAACAGGACATACCCGACAGCCAGACGATCAGCCGGTTTCGGAATGTACTTGTAGCCTGCGATTACGTCAAATTCGCCGATGCCCGCCCTCCCGAAAAGCAGGGTGCAGACCTGATTGGTACGTCCCGTAGTATTATCGAAACAATGGAAATGCAGGCGCGCGATGCGGAGCAAGCGGAGGCGGAAACGGCGGATGCAAACGACGCGCTCACCGGGCTGCCGGTACAACCGGCGCAACCGGAATCCCCGAAGACGGACACCCCGGATACCGACCGTGGCGCCGCATCCTGACTACAGGATACTTCCTGATTACAGGATACTCTTCTGATTAAGGATCGTATAACGTTCTCACCGTATTTCCCCGGAATGATATGCAGTTCGCACAACCTGAGTGGTTCTGGCTCTTTGCGCTCGTTCCCCTTGCAGGAGGATGGGCGTGGTGGCACGAATTCCGTACGCGCAAAGGTATGCGCTTCAGCGGCATCGACCCGGTACGCAGCGCACCCAAATCATTGTGGGTGCGTATGCGCGAACTGCCCGCCGTACTCAGGATCGGTGCGGTAACGCTCGGCATACTTGCTCTTGCCCGTCCGCAGGAAAGGGACACGGTCCTCGAACGTTATGCGGAAGGCGTGGATATTGTCCTTGTGCTTGATACATCCACGTCCATGCGGGCCGAGGATTTTTCCCCAAATCGTTTCGAGGCAGCCCGCGATGTAGCGGCGGAGTTCATCGAATCACGCACATCGGATCGCGTGGGCCTCGTTGTGTTCGCGGCGAAAGCCTACACGCAGACGCCGCTGTCGCTCGATTACAACTTCCTGCTGCGCATGCTCGAGGAAGCGGAGGTAGGCGTGATTGAAGATGGCACCGCCATTGGCACGGCCATTGCCATGGGCGTAAACCGACTCAAGGACAGCGCCGCCGAAAGCAAGGTGCTGATCCTGCTCACGGACGGACAAAACAACCGGGGCGAGATCGATCCCGTAACCGCCTCGGAAGTGGCGCAAGCGATGAACGTGCGCATTTACTCGATCGGTGTGGGCACGCACGGGGAAGCTCCCTTCCCCTTCGACGATCCCTTCGGAGGCCAACGGCGGCAGATGATCCCTGTCGAGATCGACGAGGACATGCTCTCGTCCGTAGCGGAAAAAACGGGCGGGCGCTATTTCCGCGCCACAAACAAGGAAACGCTCCAAAACATCTACGCGGAAATCGGCGAACTCGAAAAAACGGAGGTGGAGGAGCGCTTCTACACGGACTACACAGAGCGCTACGCGGTATTTCTGTGGCCCGCCTTTGCCTTGCTGCTGCTCGAACTCCTGCTCTCCGGCACGCGTCTGCGGCGCACCCCCTGACCCTGCATGGACTGGCTACATCCTACATATCTCTGGACTGTGGCGGCAGGCCCTGCGCTGGCCGTAGTACTTTTCCTGTGGGCGGCACAGAAACGCCGCGAGGCGATACGGCGGTTCGGTCTCCGGAATACCGTGATCCGCCTCACGCCAGAGATCAGCCCACGGCGCCGGCGATGGAAAGCAACCATCGTGACATGCGCTATCGCCCTTCTTGCTCTTGCGCTGGCCGGACCGCGCTTCGGTACGCAACTCCGCGATGTGAAGCGTGAAGGGGTCGATCTTGTCATCGCACTCGATGTGTCCACTTCCATGCTGGCCGAAGACGTGGCCCCTAATCGCCTCGATCGCGCCAAAAACGAAATCCGGAAATTGCTGGACGAGTTACGCGGCGACCGGATAGGCCTGGTCATTTTCGCCGGGGATGCCTTTCTGCAGTGCCCGCTCACGACAGACTACTCGGCAGTGCGTCTCTTCCTCGACGTAGCTGGCCCCGAAGCCATCGCCGTACCGGGCACCGACTTCGGAGCCGCCCTGCATATGGCGGTACAGGCCTTCGACATACCGGCAGAATCTCCGGACGACGCGCGCAGCCGCGCGCTGCTCTTCGTGTCGGATGGAGAAAACCATGTGGCGGACGTTGAAGAGCTGGCGGATATGGCCCGCAACGAAAACATTGTCATGTATGCTGCAGGCGTGGGCGAAACGGACGGAAGCCCGATCCCCATCTACCAGAACGGTCGACGAATCGGGTTCAGGGAAAACGCGGACGGGGACATCGTGAGCACCCGCCTCGAAGAAAACGGCCTGCGTCAACTGTCCGACGGAGGCGCCTATTTCCGCATTGCCCGCACTTCCAGCTCCCTTTCCAAAATAACGGAGGCGTTGGAACGTTTGGAAAAAAGCGAGTTTGCTCAGGAAGAATTCGAGGAATACGAAGAAAAATTTCAATGGCCGCTGGCGCTTGCCCTGTTGCTGCTATTGATTGAACGATCCATTCCGGACCGGCGTACAAACCGCAACACGGATCTCCCGGGATCCGCTTGAAAAGCATCCGCATCATGTCCGTTTTCGCTATCCTGCTTTTGCTGCAATCCGCAGCTGCCCCCCCTGTCGCACAAAGCGCCCAAGACGAAGCATCCGGAACCACCCCGCTTGCCGTGGAACAGGCGCAGGAACCGGGAGCATCATCCGACGGACTGTGGGCGCCAAGCGGCAAACGGGACGGACGACGCGGTAACGATCTGTACGGTCAGGAAGCGTACGCCGATGCCGCGGCGGCCTATGCCGGCGGTCTCGCCATCCTTTCCAACGACGCCGAACCACGCCTGCGCTATGGTCTGCGTAACAATCTCGGGGCAGCGCTCCTCAAGTCGGGCAACGCCGAATCCGCCCGTCAGGCTTTCGATCAGGCCATCGCAGAAGCCGGCGAGACCGGTGAAGAAATCGACCTTTCCCGATCGGCCTACAATGCCGGCAACGCTGCCTTTGCCGCGCAAGATCTCGAGGGTGCACTAACATACTACCGCCACAGCCTGCTCCGGAATCCGGACAATGCGGATGCCCGGTTCAACTACGAATTCGTGAAACGGCGTATCGAGGAACAGGAACAGCAAAACAGGCAGCAACAGGAACAGGAACAGAACCAACAGGAATCCGGGAACGAAAGCAGCGACGACGGCCAGAACGAACCGCAACAGGACGAAAACGAGTCGCAACAACAGCAGAACGGACAGAATGAGCAACAGGGCGAGAACGAACAGCAACAAAGCGAATCCCCACAGGAGCAACAGCAGGAACAGGAACCGCAGAACAGACAAGGCGGAGAACAGCAACTGAGTCAGGCCCAGGCCGAGCGCATCCTGCAAGCCCTGGAACAGGAAGAGGGCAACCTGCTACGGGAAATCCAGCGTACCGAGAGCCGCCCGCATCGAGTGGAAAAAGACTGGTAGAACAAGGCAGGAAGTAAAGGATACGCTGAAATGAAAAAAATCTTGTTGCATATCGGGGTGCTGATGTTGTTCGGAATACCGGCGGCGCATGGACAGGATATCGAAGTCCGCGCCACGGTCAACGAAACGACCATCGGCGCTCAGGAGCAACTGATTTTCAGCATAGAAATCGCAGGAGCCGGATTTTCTGGCGTCGAAACCCCTTCCCCACCAGAGGCCGAGGGGCTGGCGCTCCTGCAAAGCACCCCGAGCGTACATCGCAACATGACGTTCACGAACGGTGCATTGGAGCAAAGCGTAACGTTCCGCTGGGGGTATCGCCCGCTCCAGGAAGGCCCTGCCCGCCTCCTGGCCACCAGCGTGACCGTGGACGGAAAGACCTGGGAAACACAGCCCCTGGAAATCGTCGTGGTGGATCAGGCCCAACGCCCGCAGCAACCACAACCCCAGGCTTCAAACTGGCCATTCGGGGCGCCCTCGCCCACCTGGCCCCAAGATAGCGGCGGCAACGATGCCCCTGCGGCGCTCGAGCCGAACGATTTGTTCATCCGCGCCGTGCCCAGCGCAACCACAGCATACCAGAACGAACAAATCATCGTCGAGTACCTGCTGTATTTCCGGGACGGCGTCCAACTGCGTCACAGCCGCCTTGCGGGTTCCTGGGACGCCGAGGGATTCTGGCGCGAGGAATTCGAGATCGACACGCGCCCCCTACCCGAAAATGTGGTAGAGAATGGATTGCTTTATCACACCATTCCCCTGAAGCGGGTTGCTATCTTCCCGACCCGGCCCGGCACGCTCACGGTCGATGCGCTTGAAGTCGAATCCGAAGTACACCTGCCGTCCGGAACGCGAAGCAGCCCGTTCGACCGGCTTTTTTCGTTGCGCGGGCAATTCCAGCCTGTCGAGATCGCCTCCGAACCGCTTGGCCTGCGCATTACGCCGCTACCCGGAGGCGCGCCGCCTGCTTTTTCGGGAGCTGTCGGCGCGTGGAATATAACGGCTTCGGTCAGCAAGACGGATGTGGAGGTAGGCGAACCGCTGCATATTGTCGTTACTATCCAGGGAACCGGCAACGTAGCCACGCTGGACGAACCGGCATTCGCCCCCCCGGGGGCCTTCGAACGATACGAACCGAATATCGAAACCACCATTAACCGGGTAGGACGACGCATACAGGGCCGCAAAACCTTCGAGTATGTCGTGATTCCACGCTCCAATGGATCGTTCGATATACCCCCCGTTACCTTCGCCTGGTACGATCCCGAGCAGGAGCGCTATGTGACGCAACAGGCCGAACTGCCCGTTATTCGCGTTACCGGCTCGGTGGAGGCGCTCGCAGCGGGGACCACGACAGGGGGCTTCCCCATAGACGACATCGCGGGTATCCTGACGATCCCCGGCAACTGGCGGCCGGTCGAAGAAACGCCCCTGTACCGACGCGCCTGGCCGTATGCCGCACTCCTGTTTCCGCCGGGCTTTCTGCTCTTTCTGTATGTCCGACGGCGCCATGCCGATCGGCTGTCGAGCGATACGCAGTATGCGCGCGGAAGAATAGCGCACCCGCTGGCCCGCAAGCATCTGCGGCAAGCCGGGAAATTGCTGGAAAGCGCACAGCCCATCGCTTTTTATGAAGAAATAGAGCGGGCGCTGAGCGGTTTCATCGGCAACCGGCTGAACGTTCCCGAAACAGGATGGACACGCGACCAACTGGACGCCTGCCTGCACGCCGCCGGGGTAGTCACCAGCGTCCGCGGTATGTTGCGGGAACTCCTCCAAGAATGCGATCAGGCCCGGTTCGCACCCATACTGCCCGACCGCACAGCCATGGAAAGTGCGCAGGAACGGGCCGCTTCGCTGATTGTCGCCGTGGACGAAGCCGTCGCATCGACCCGCAACGGAAGAACAGCCAGAGCAAACAGGGCCGCAATACTCGGGCTGATCATTACCCTGTTATTCCCCTGCGCGCTCCCCGTACAGGCGCAAGACATTCCGGAAGCCGTGCGTCATTTCGACGAGGGAAACCGCCTCTTCCGCGAGGGCGCCCACAGAGACGCCGTGACCAGCTACCGGAACGCTCTGGAAGCCGGATATGCAAGCGGCGCCTTGTACTACAACATGGGGAATGCATATTTTCGACTGGACGAAATCGGACAAGCCATCCGGTTCTACGAAAAGGCCCGGCGATACATGCCGGAAAGCGAAGAACTGGCGCATAATCTCGCTATCGTCCAGAACCGGACCGCCGATAGTTTCTCGCAACTGCCCGCCCCCTTCTGGCGTCCTGCATGGAACCGTCTTGTTGGCGCCCTGTCACCAACCGGCATTTTCCTGTTCGGGCTGTTGGGCTATGGAATGGCCTCGGCAGCTATTGCACTGCGCATCCGTCGCACCCGGTCTCCATGGTTGCGACGTACAGTACTGACTGGGGTAGTGTTTGCCGCCTTTTTCGTCACGTCCGGGTTCGTTGCATCCTGGGAAGAAACGCACACGGTGCAGGCTGTCATGCTGGCAGACGCAACAGACTTGACGGATCGTCCGGACGGAGCAGCCACAGACCTGACCGTACACGAAGGCGCTGTCGTGAAGGTCGTAACGGTCCGGGCCGCCTGGAGCGAAGTGCGCCTGCCGAACGGCGTCCAGGGCTGGGTTCCCACCAGCTCCTACGGCGAAATTTGAAGAGCCATGGCGGATTTGTCCGTGTGTGTACAAATCGAAACGGACAACGAGGCATTGACAACCGGCCCCGTACGGACTATACTTATCCACACGGTGAATCCTCGGGGTTTCGTCGAGCGGCTGCATGGTTTCCAGTGACAGGGATACAAGGAAAAAATTGCCTCGAATCCTTCGTGCCATCGCAGGATATTCGCAGGTGTGAAATACATTTGAGGACCTCGGGATAACGCCGCCGGAGGCGCTTGAAAAACGCGCTATCGATCCCCTCCGGTCCCCACAGAACCGTCTCGCCAACATGTCCGAACAGAGGTATCTCGTCACCGCGCGCAAGTACCGCCCGCAGCGGTTCGACGAATTGGTGGCGCAGGAGCACGTCACGGAAACCATCCGTAACGCGATTCGATTGGACCGGCTGGCCCACGCGTATCTCTTCAGCGGACCGCGCGGCGTAGGCAAGACCACAGCAGCACGCATTCTGGCAAAGGCCATCAACTGCACCAGCGCGCCGGAAGAACGCGACGGGCAAGCGGAACCGTGCCGGACCTGCGAGCACTGCCGCACGTTCGAAGAAGGACGCAGTCTGAACGTCATTGAGATCGACGCCGCCTCGAACAACCGCGTCGACGATATTCGCGACTTGAGGGAAACGGTGCGTATTCCCCCGCAGGGCGCCCGTCGGAAGGTGTACATCGTAGACGAGGTACATATGCTCTCGACAGCGGCCTTCAATGCGCTCCTGAAGACCCTGGAAGAGCCGCCACCCCATGTCCTCTTCATTTTCGCAACGACCGAGCCGCACAAGGTGCTCCCCACCATCCTGTCCCGCTGCCAGCGGTTCGATTTTCGTCGTATTGCCGTACCGGAAATCGTTGCCCGGTTAAGCGATATCTGCAAGGAGGAAAACATCCGTGCAGACGAAGCCTCCCTGCTGCTCATTGCACGCAAGGGGGATGGCGCGCTCCGGGATGCGCTGTCGGTATTCGATCAAGCCGTTTCGTTGTGCGGCTCGGACATCGCGTACGCGAACCTCGTCAAGGCGCTTGGCGTGGTAGACATCGATCGATATTTCGAGGTGACCGACCGGGTTGCTGCGCGCGACATGGGAGGGATGTTGCAACTCATCGAGAACGCAATCCGGGCCGGGCATGACCTTCAGGAGTTTCTGGCCGGGCTAACGGAGCACCTGCGCAATCTTCTTGTTGCGCGCACGATGGAGAATACCGAACTGATCGAGGCGGCGGAAGCAACCCGAAAACGCTATGCCGAGGCCGTGGCGCCTTTTTCGGAAATGGACCTGCTGCGTCTTCTGACACTCGCCGCCAATGCGGAAAGTACGCTCAGGAATAGTATCCAGCCGCGCCTGAAGGTAGAGACCATCCTGCTGAACATGGCGACGATCGCACTGGGCGCAGACCTGCGCGAGGCGCTTGCAAAAATAGATCGACTGGAAGCGGCGGAACCGGACAGGCGACCTCCCGGCAACGCAGACACCAAGGCTCCGGCAGGCCAACGCCCGCCGGGAAAGACAACATCGACTACGCGCAAAACCCCGACCTCGCCTACCCTAAAAAAACAAAATACCCCGGCGCCTCGCGACGCCGACCCACATACGCCCCCAAGTGATCCTGAACACAAGACCGCGCCGAAAGCACCGCCTCTCCAGGAAGACGAGTATCCTTCGAAAGCTGTACCGCCTGCAACGCCCCCTCCCGCGGCCGCGCCTTCAGAAACCCCCGGACCTGTCCGGCAACCCGATACTCCCCCCTCCATTGCCGACACGCTGTTCGGCAAACCCCTGCTTCAACGCGACAGCACCCTGCCCGAAGAAACACTAAACGCCGCTGGCGGGCAGGACCTCGTAGCCGAAGTGGACACCGCCGTCCTTGAAACGGTCGAAACGGGCACAAGCGCCACTCCGGACGAAAATGCAAACCCCATTGCAACCATCTGGAACGATTTGCTGGAGCACGTCAAGAAGGACAAAATACAGATATGGTCCATGCTGCATCGTACACGGCCGGAAGGATACGACGATGGCATTATTCGCATCGCCGTCCCGGACGATTTTCACCGCCGCGTATTGACCGAACGCGCCGGTTACATAACCGGGCAGCTGAAGTCACTGGCGAATGCGCCTATCCGCACGATTCAATGTGTCGTACGCGAAGATATGAATACCCCCGGAACGGACGGCGCTCCCGAAACCGCCGCCGATTTCGATCCGTACGAGTACATGGAACGCAAGCGCAAGGAAAATCCGGTAGTGCGCGAAATTTTCGACCGGTTCGGTGGTGAACCCGCCTGGTGATACCCGCAATGTATGCACCCATGATCGGGTGCTAAAGGCTCTCGATCCTCAGAAAACGGTAAATCGTATGCCTGACGGCGTAAATATGGCCGACATGTTCGGCATGGTCATGGAAATGCAGAAGAAGATGAAGGAGGCGCAAGAGAACCTTGCCTCAAAGACGGTAACGGCCGAATCCGGCGGCGGCATGGTCAAAGTGACCGCAAACGGCGCTCGTCGCATCACGAATATTCGTATTGAGCCAAGCGCAGTCGATCCCGAAGACGTTGAATTACTGGAAGACCTTGTCGTAGCCGGAATAAACAAGGCCCTTGACGAAGCCGAGGAGATGGCGAACAAGGAAATGGGCGGCATTGCGGGCGCCATGCTCCCTCCGGGCATGGGATTGTCCGGCCTGGGTGGATTGAACCTGTAAACGAAAACTTGCGGTAAAGCAGCCCGCATCGCCCGAACGCAACCCGCCCTGAAACGGTACGTGCGCGCATGGGATTCACCTCCGAATCGGCTGAGGCGCTTGTCGAGCAGTTTGCCAAACTGCCTGGCATCGGGCGAAAAACGGCCCAGCGGCTGGCTGCCCATGTGCTCAAAATGTCTCGCGCCGAGATCGCAGATCTGGCGCACACGCTGATCAGGGTTAAGGATACTGTCAGGCAATGCTCCGTTTGCTGCAACGTAACCGATGCGGACCCCTGCGCCATCTGCAGCTCGACGCAACGCGACCATGCCGTGATTTGCCTCGTGGAAGAAGCCAATGATGTCCTGGCGATCGAACGCCTCAACGAGTACCGGGGCGTATATCATGTATTGGGAGGGGCCATCTCGCCGCTGGACGGCGTAGGCCCGGAAGATCTCCACATCGACGAGCTCCTGCAGCGTATCGATCCGACGCACAAGCAGACCGGCGCACCGGCATCGCAAAACGGTCGGATACCTGCCGGCGATGGCCAGGACAACGCACCCGTTCCGAACGAGCATATCCCTCCAAAAGAAATTATTTTTGCATTGAATCCTACGGTGGAAGGAGACACCACGGTCTATTACCTCTCGCAGTTGCTTAAACCCGCCGGCGTGCGCCTGACGCGCATTGCCCGGGGTCTGCCCATAGGAGGAGACCTCGAATATGCCGACGAAGCCACGCTGGCACGCGCCCTCGAAGGCCGCGGCGCCCTCTGATCGCCCATGGGATACTCTGATCAAGTCCACTTCGCTCAGCACTTCACTTTCGCGCGCAAAGGACATCATGATTCCATCGTTGAAATCAGCAGAAAACACTGCGGATTTGGGTCGTCGCGGCCGTGAAGTGCCCTTCGGGAGGCTGAGAGGCGCACGCTGGCTGTGTCATTCCTCATTACTTGGGGCCTACCAAGCTGCTTCGTCATTCCTTGCCAGCGCACCCCTCTCAGCCTCTGAGCTTTGCGGGCTTAATCAGAGTATCCCATGTTAACGCGCCGAGGGTCTGCGCTCCTTGCCGTTCCCGTCCTGCTCGTACTTGCAGCATACGTGCTCTACCCGAGCCTGCGTACGTTCGAATTGGGACTGACCGCAGAAAATTACTCCCGACTGTTTTCTTCCTGGTCGTCCGCAAACGTACGGGCTCTTTTCAATTCCGTATTCATCTCCGTGGCGACCGTACTCGGAGGCGGAATACTGGGCACGACGCTGGCCTGGTGTTTTCATCGCTTCCGGTTCCCGTTGCGCGGCATACTGATGGCGGTCGCTGCCTTCCCTCTTGCACTGCCTCCCCTCGTAGGCGTGCTTGCCTTTCTCTTCCTGTACGGCGAAAGCGGCATCCTCCCGCGAGTGCTTCAGGATATGTTCAGCCTCGCCGAAACGCCGTTTGCATTCGAGGGCCTATCCGCCGTCTGGCTCGTGCATGTCTACGCCATGTACGTCTACTTCTACCTGTTCGTGCTGTCGGCCCTCGGCAACGTGGACAAGAGCCTGCCCGAAGCTTCCGCAGACCTGGGCGCCTCCGGACTCACGACGTTCCGGCGTGTTATTCTGCCGCAACTGAGACCGGCGCTTACCGGAGCAGCTCTACTCGTTTTCATGATCTCGATGGCGTCCTTTACGGCGCCGCTCCTTTTCGCCGGCGCCAGGAGTTTCCTGACGTTGCAGATTTACAACTACAAGACGAATGGCAACCTCCCCCTGTCGGCCGCTGTCTCTGTCCTGCTGACTGCGATATGCCTGTTGTTTCTTTTCTTGCTGGAAAGCCGCCGCAGGCGCAGTGTGCAAGGTGCGGCAAAAGGAGTCGCCGCCCCACCCGTACCCGTTCGCAGCGGGACCGGACGCATCGTTGCCGTCGCAGCAGCCCTGCCCATGCTGGCGTTCCTGCTTTTGCCTGTGGCGACCGTCTTGCTGATCTCGTTCGCACAGGAAGGAAGCTGGACCTGGCAGATCTTTCCCACGGCGTATACCTTCGACAACTATGCAGCGCTTTTCCGGGATCCGGACGTACTCGATCCCGTCTGGAACAGCTTGCGCATGGCGCTTGTCGCCACCGCCGGAAATATCGTGTTCGGCGTCGGGGCCGCCCTGTACATCGCCAAGGGAAAAATTCCAGGACGCGGGCTGGCACGACTGCTCACGGCCCTCCCGTTCGCCATTCCGGGCACCGTGATCGCCGTGAATCTGATCGTCACTTTCAACGAACCCGCCCTGCCTGCGCTGAACACGGTACTCGTCGGAGGATTCTGGATTTTACCGCTGGCGTATTTCATCCGCCACATCCCCTTCGTCGTGCGCTCGACCACAGCGGCCCTCGAACAATTCGACGAGCGTCTTGCAGAGGCTTCCGCCGATCTCGGGGCCCGATTCGCCACCACATTCCGCCGTATCGTGCTACCGGCCATCTCGCCGGGTATCTGGGCTGGCGCTCTGCTTACCTTCGTCGCATCGGTGGGCGAGTTCGTTTCGTCCATTATGCTCTATGTCTTCGACAACCGCCCGATCAGCGTGGAAATCCTGGCTCAGTTGCGCCTCTACGACTTCGGCGCAGCAGCAGCCTATAGCGTGTTTCTGATGCTGTTGATCGGACTGGCCACCGTGGCTGTGGGAAAGTCGGGCGCATCCATGATGTAGGAACCGGAACGAATCGGGAACCTGAATCTCCGCCTTCCCGGAGACCGCACGGAAGCAACGCCATGCTGCGCGGATTTCTGCCGGAGATGTGCGCAGGGAACTATTTCGCTCCGGTTCGTAGGAAAGAACTCCTGTCGAATCCGACCTCTCCCTGTTCTGAAAATTTCTTTTCTGAACAGGCACTCCGCCGGCTCGACACCCTCACCCGGATCTTCGATCGAATCAGCTACCGCCTGCGCGCACTTCTACTACCGTTTCTCGTAAAAAAGGGGCGTCGACATATGCCCCGCCAGACGATAAAACGCACCACAGCGGGCTGTCGGCATCACCCGTAAGGGTGCTGCAAAAACATCCGCGGGGTAATCGAATCGTCCATACATCGTAGTTATCCACGATCATCGCGAAGAAGTCGGGTGAGTTCGCACGCCGTACGCATAACGGGACAAAAGCGTCCCGATCGCATGGATGCGCCGCGCATACATGCGGCAGGCGCTATGATTATGGCGCTCCTGTTGCAAGGCGTAGCGGCGCACTACGGCAGTGCACAGGTGTCTCCGCCACCGAAAGAAGACACTGTTTCCGATCAGGACGCCCCCACCTTCGATATTATTTTTGGCAATAAATTCAATACGGTCGCCCCCACCTTCGATATTATTTTCGGCGATAAAACCGGGACCGCCGACACGACCGATACCACAGTCTTCCGCCGGGCGGATTTCTACCTGCCATCCACACAGCCCGACCGCCGGATGGCATCCCCGGTCCAACGAGCCCGCCGCCCCTTCTTCCCTGCACTGGGCAACTACTGGCGGCATGAAGTCGAACTCGACTCCACCCGGAAGGAATTCATCGTCCGGGAATTCGTCGGGGAGAGCGAAGTACGATACCCGCTCGTCATCGACTTCGAAAGCTACCGGCAACGCCGCCTGAACGCCTGGCTCAGCGACAACTGGCGTATCGTCAGCGAAAAGCAAGCCCAGCAACGGCGACAGCGATCCCGGGGCGGTCTCGGATTCAATATTTCCATACCCGGCGGCCGGGAAAGCGCCTTCAGCACTATATTCGGCGCCTCCAGCGTGAGCCTTCGCGTAAACGGGCAGGCCAGCATCCAGGCCGGCTTCGAATACCGTAAAAGCGACCAGCAGGTGGTCGTTACGGGACGATCCGGGCGGCTTTCCCCGGAATTCAATCAGGACATCCGCCTGGGTATCACGGGCTCGATCGGCGATAAACTCGACATTGACGTGGACTGGGATACGCAGAATCAGTTCGAATTTCAGAACCAGCTCCGGCTGCAATACCAGGGATACGAAGACGAAATCATTCAGAATATCGAAGCCGGAAACGTCAATCTTTCGACGCCCTCGCGCCTGATTCGCGGCGGCCAGAGCCTGTTTGGCATCAAAAGCGAATTTCAACTGGGCGGCTGGCGCCTGACAACGGTGGCAAGTCAGCAGGAAGGCCAGACGAACAGCCTGTCCATCGAGGGCGGGGCCCAGACCACGGAGTTCGACATCAAGCCGACGGGATACGATGAGAATACACACTATTTCCTTGCCTATTATTTCCGCAATCGCTGGGAAGACGCCCTGCAAAGCCCTCCGCAGGTGTTTGTCGCCAACGGCTTCGAAAGCATCACCGACATTGAAGTCTGGAAACTCGAACGAACCAGCGCCGAAGAGGAAAATGTGCGCCAGGCCGTTGCGCTGGTCGACCTTGGAGAACCCCAGGACGTCGTGCGCCTGGCCAACGGCTACACGGCGCAGGTCCTTCCCGGCACCGATGTCTGGCGATATCCGCAAACCGCGCTGGATGCGGAGGTCCGGGACGGTAACGCCAAGCCACAGGATTATCTGACCTCGCTGGGCTTGGGAGACGACGACTTTCAGGCGGGCAAATTCAAGAAACTCCGGCCGGGGAGCGACTTCGACTTCGACAGTGTGCTCGGCTATATCTCCTTGCGGCAGCGCATGCAGGAAAACGAAGCGCTGGCCGTGGCTTTTCGTTTCCGGGCGAATGGACAAACGTTTCAGGTGGGAGATTTTTCCTCGGAAACAGGCGGCGCTTCCGGAGGACAAAATGCGGACCGCCTCGTGCTGAAGCTGCTCAAACCCGTGCAGTTGCGTCAGCCCAATCCCGAAGGGGACTTCAATCCGGCCGCATGGTACCTCGAGTTGCGCAACATTTACCGCGTACCCGGGCGGGGACTGAACCCGAACGACTTCGAATTGCAAGTGGAATACCAACCCCCGGGCAGTCCGGCAGCCACCGTCATACCCGAACTGAACGGCAACAAACGGCAAACGCTCCTCCAACTCCTCGGTCTCGATCGCCTCAATCAGGATGGCGCGGAACGCCCGGACGACCTGTTCGATTATCTCGTCAACTTCACAATCAAACCGTCAAAGGGCGAGCTCATCTTTCCCTCGCTCGAACCCTTCGGGAGTCATATCGAGCACGTTATTGACGGCCTGAACATCCCCGAGAGCCAAAAACAGGCGCGCAAAAACAAATACGCATACTCCGGTCTCTATACGCAAAAGAAGGTACTGGCCGCTCGCCAGTCGCAATTCGACGTGTACCGTATCCGGGGATCTTACAGAGGCGCCGTACAGGATTTCTACGACCTGCGGGCCTTTTCGGGACTTATCGAAGGGTCCGTTAACGTCACATCGGGGGGAAGCAGGCTGACGGAGGGCACCGATTTCGTAGTGGACTACCAGGGCGGCACGGTCACCATCACCAATCCCGCCCATCTGATCGGGGGACGCGCCATCGAAATCGATTACGAGCAGAATTCGTACTTCAATATCCAGAAAAAGACGTTGCTCGGCGCCCGCCTCGACTATCTTGTCAGCGACGAACTCGCATTCGGGGGTACGCTGTTCAACCTGAATCAGAAATCCCCTATCGATAAATACCGCATCGGAGAGGAACCGATTTCCAATACCATCTGGGGGCTGGACGGCCAACTGAACATAGAACCTCTCTGGTTGACGCGCGCCATCGACGCCATTCCGCTGATCCAGACCCGGGCGTCCAGCCATATCCGGATATCCGGGGAATTTGCGCAACTCCGACCGGGGGCAAACCCTACCACGGCCTTCGAACGGTCACGGAGGAATCTCAAAAAACTGGGCCAGGACTTCGAGGGAGACGAACTGAATGGCATTTCCTATCTCGACGATTTCGAAGGCTTCGAAAACACCTACTCGTTGCGGCAAGCCGGCGGGTGGCGCCTCGCCTCCGCCCCCGACTCGATCGGCTTATACCCCCCCGACTTTGCGGACTTCACGGCGGATTCGTTGCGCACCAACTGGCGTGGCGTGCTTGGTTGGTACTCGCTGCACCAGAACACGCTGGAGGATCTGATCGGAAAAAACACGCCGTGCAATTCGGTGGACGTGGCCATTTGCCCGGTCCGTATCAATGACGTATTGCCGAACAAGGATGTCAGCAAGGAATCGCATCCGTTTATCCAGCCGCTCGATGTCTACTTCACGCCCCACCAGCGCGGCCCGTACAACTACACGCGAGATCTCAAGGGTTTTCTGGATGAACCAAAGAACACATGGGGCGGCATGGTGCAGCGATTGCCGGAAGGCTATACCGATTTCTCGACCAAGAACATCGAGTTTATCGAATTCATCGTAAAGGTGTATCCCCAAAGCGGCGGACGTATTCACCGGGATGCAAGGTTGTTCGTGGATCTCGGCTCGATTTCGGAAGACGTCATTCCCAACGGCTTGCTGAACACGGAGGACGGTCTTACGCTCGCCAGCGCCAGCGTGCGCGACCTGGACTCATGGAGTCGCACCGCCAGCGGTACGCAGAATGTTACGATCGACGTGGACGGGCAACGCACGGAAGATCTTGGTCTGGACGGGCTGGCTTCCTACTCTCCTTCCGATTACGACGATCTGGTAACCGAACAAGCGCATTTCAGCGACTTCCTCGATGCGCTCGACGACGGAGTATCCGACCCCCGTTACCGCGCCGAGGCAGCAAAAGCCCGGCTCGACCCTTCGGGCGACGACTTTTTCTACTTCGGCGCAAACGAGTATTTCAAAAACCCGACGTATTATCCAAACGGCGCCAGTGTGCAGGAACGCTTCTCCCGTTACTTCCCAAGCACGGAGATCAACTCGTTCGAGGCCCAGAACAAGCTGGCTCCCTCTCTATACGGTCGGAAGGGTAATTCGCGCATTCCCGACACCGAGGATCTCAACATCAACTCGGCAGTCGACATTGACAACAGCTACTTCCAGTACGAACTGCCCCTGGCGCCTGCTGCGCTCGACTCCCTTGCCAGACCGGAGCACACGAACGACTATGTCGTAACGGAGATTTCGCCGGGCGGCGGATGGTATCAGATCCGCATTCCTGTCCGGGACTTCACGCGCCGGGTCGGCAATATACAGGACTTCAGCCTCATCGAATCGATCCGGGTATGGACCACCGGGCACGATAACCCGATCACTCTCCGCTTCCCGACGTTCGAACTGGTGGGGGCCCAGTGGCAGAAATCCGAGGCGATCGTATTCGAACGAAGCCTTCCGACCGATATCCTGCGGGATCAGACACGCCTCTCCGTTTCAAGCATCAACAACGAGGAAAACAGCACCACATACGCCACGCCCAACGGCACAATCATCAGCCAGCTCCGCACCACTTCAGGGGAACAGCAGGACGCGCGCGAACAGGCTATGGCCCTGCGGGTCGAGAATCTTATGCCCGGCAAGCAGCAAGCCATTTTCAAGACGTACCAGCAGGAAGTCGATTTGCTGAAATACTCGAACCTGCGCATGTTTTTGCACATGCACGGTGAACGGGGCGACGGTACGCCCATAGAGGAACGAGACAATGTCCGGTTCTTCATGCGCCTCGGCGCCAACGAAACGAACGATTACTACGAGTACGAAATGCCGCTGTCTCCCAGTTCGATCGTCTCGGGCGATGCCGATGAACTCTGGCAGACCAACCGCATGGTAGGCGGCAAACTCGTCGATCTGAATTCGGTAAATATCAAACTGGGCGCTCTGAACCAGCTCAAGGTATCGCGCGACGATCAGGGCTTCGCCACAGACAGCGTTTACTGGTCGGATATTCACGATGCACCGCTCAATCCCGAAATCGCCGAATTCGCCCCGCCGGGCGCCCGCCTCGGCGTCAAGGGGACACCTTCTCTCGGTGGCGTCAACACGATCGTGATCGGTATTCGCAACGGAGCGGACTCGACCATTGCCGGTGTTCGAAATATCCGACCGGAAGATATTCTTGGAGACGTGACGGTCTGGGTAAACGAGCTGCGGGTGTCCGGCTACGACGAAACGAACGGCTGGGCCGCCATTGCGAATGCAGACTTCAAGCTGGCCGATTTCGCCACACTAAAGGCCAGTTGGCAACATCGGACCGATGGCTTCGGCGGCTTGGAAAGCACCTTGGGCGATCGCGAGCAGGTAAAATTTTCCAACTGGAGCGTCACAAGCGATGTCCATCTCGACAAGTTCATTCCGGAACGATACGGCTGGACGCTTCCTGCTTCGGTCCAGGTGTCCAACCGGACGACAACCCCTCGATTCTCGCCCAACCGGGGAGACATCCGCCTCGAGGAACTCGTTGCACAAGCCGATCGGAACGATGCGCTGACCGAGGCGGAACGCGAGCAGAAAAAGAATGAGATCATCCAATCCGCCCAAACCCGATCCGTGACGCGCTCCTACAGCATACGCGTCGGAAAGTCGGGATCCGACTCGCGGGTGCTACGCAATACGCTGGACGGCATCTCGTTCAGTTTTTCCTCCTCGGACGCGGCGGCAAGTAATCCATCCCAGCGGCAACGGGACAACCAGCGATGGAACTCCTCCCTAAACTACCGCCTTAACGTGCGGCGGCCGCGTACGGTGCGCCCGTTCTGGTTTCTTGGCGATATCCCCGTGCTGCGTTCCCTCGGCGGGCTGAACTTCAATTATGTCCCCAGGTCCATCACGACCGGAGGCACAGCGGCACGGAACTTCACTGTGTCGCAAGACCGTCGTCGGGAACTTCCCGGTACGGCAGCACAATCCTTGCCGGAACTGGTCGAATTTCCGCTGCGCCAGTCGCACGCCCTTTCGCACCGGCGCAACGGTGGCATCCAGTACGATCCGTTCCAGTTCCTCAACCTTTCGTACACAGCCAGCACCAGCCAGAGCCTGAATGCGGCAGGGGTGGATACCGTGTTTAGCGTAATCCGGGTGGACAGCCTGGGTAACGAAAGCTTTTTTTCGAACACGACGGAAAAGGAAGCGCTCGCTTCGGGACTGATCGGCGAAAACGATACACGATTCGAAGTCAGCGAACTGCGCGTGATCCGGGCGGGACAGGTCCTCAACCGCATCTTCTCGGGACACAAAGGAGTTCGGACCGATCAGCACAACGAAAGATTCGTGGCCACCTTCAACCCCAGGATGCCATCTGCCCTGGAGTGGTTTCGTCTCCAGAACATCACCTGGAGTTCGCAATTCACCTGGAGAAACGGCTCCGTTGGTCGTAACACCGGCGCCTCTGCAAGCAACCAGTCCGAGGTGAGCGGCAGCAACACCGTCTACTTGCAAGACCTCTTCCGAAAGATACCGTTCTATGAAGCCATGGAGGAGGCAGAAGATCAATACAGACAAGAAAAGGACGCCGAGCGTGCGCAGCGCCAGCAGGAACGCACTGCCGCGAGAGAGGAACGCAGGGGTATCAGGGAGGCGGCGCGTGAGGAAAAAAGACGCCTGAAACACGAAGAAAAAGAACGCAAGGAGCAGGAAAAGGCAGCTGCAGAAGCGGCACAGCGAGAAGGAGGAGAGGTAGGCGAAAAGGACGATGCCGTGCAAGAAGATGAAGAACTTCCCGGCGAAGGGGAAAACGTACTGCCCGCACCGGAAGCATTGCCTGTGGAAAGCGAGGACATATCGCCTGTAAACGAAGAGATACCTGTTGAAGACCAGGAAGTACTGCCCATACCCGAAGTATTGCCTGTACAAGAAGAAGACACACCGCCTGCTGGCGAGCTGGAAATTACCGATGAAACCGAAGAAGGGACGCCGAATGAAGAAAACGCCGAGACGGAAACCGAAGAAGAGCAAAGCGGCTCGAATTTCTTCACCGCCCTGTTGCCGAATCCGGCCTCGATGGCTCGCCGCACTATCCTGGCGATCACAGGCATCAGGGAGTTGACGATCACGTACCGATCAAGCCAGACCAGCAATTCCAGCAACGTGGGGCGACTCGTGCTGGACGATAACGACAACATCCTCGGCGTAGATGCCCCCTATAGTCTTGTGGACGCCCTCTTCAACGACGCAGGGCCGCCCGTAGGGTACCGCTTCGGGCTCGAGCGGGATCTGCCCCTCGACCAGCGTATCGTCAGTGATCGGCTACAGGTGCGAGACGCCTTGACGTCCCAGCAACAGGTACAGGGACGTACTACGCTCAGCCCCACCCAGTCCCTCCAGATCAATCTGAACTGGAATGTCAACTGGACAAACAACACCAACCGGACGTACCGTCCGAACCCGGTCACGACCACGGAAACATTCACCGGATCGAACAGGGCGTCCGTCTGGGTCTTCGGCCCGGGATATCTGGACCTGTTTACAAAGCAGCTGGAAACGTATCGGCAGGACGACGCCCGGGCGGACGACCCCCGGCGCATTGGCGACGAAAACGGAGATGGACGTATTGTGCTCACCAACGAATCCATCGTCACCGATTTTCAGGATACCTTCCTGTCCGGCCTGGGCACAGTGGACACGCGGGGATTCCTGCCTTTCCCGATGCCCGGCTGGCAAGTTACCTGGTCGGGAATCGGGCAATGGCCCATCATCCGTAACCTGGTTACCAATGCCAGTATTCGGCATGGCTATAGTTCGGACTACGCCACGGATTACCGTCGCAATGTGATCTCGAACGACTCGACCCGTTCCTTTGCCCTCGGTGGACAACAGATCGTATTCACCATTCCCGAAGACGAGATCGGGAGCATCCGGGTAAACGAACGCTTCCAACCGCTGATCGGGCTCGACTTGTCCTTCAAGGGTAATTTCCAGACAAACATTGCCTGGGAAAAAAGCACCTCGTATGTGCTGAGCACCACCAACTTCGAGGTTTCGGAAAACAACAACAGTCAAATCACGGTGACGGCCAATTATTCCAGATCCGGCATGAAGTTGCCTTTCCTGAAAAAGATCAACAACCGGATCAGCTTCAGTCTATCCATGTCGGTGGCTAACCTGAGCGACCGGCGCCTTTTGCTACGGCGGGCACTGACGGATTATATTGACCGTCCCGAGGAATTCGTTGTCGGCGACGCGCTCGAAGGCGACAATGTATCGGTTATTTCCTCCTCGAAACGCTATACGGTCGCGCCACGGATATCTTACCAGGTCAGCAATCGCGTCAGCACGGATTTCACGCTTCGTTACGAAAACTTCATCAGCGAGGACAGTCGCACCCCTTCCTCCACCAACATCAATGGTGGGCTCAATTTCCGGTTAAGCATCGCCAATTGAACCGAATACGATCCGCTCTACAGGTACGGAGGCAACATAGGATACTCTGAATAAGTCCACTTCGACCGGCACTTCACTTTCGCGAGGACAGGACATCATGATTCCATCGTCGGAATCAGCGGGAAACACTGCGGATTCGGGGCGTCGCGGACGCGGAGCGCCCTTCGGGAGGCTGCGAGGGGCACGCTGGCTGCGTCATTCCTCATTGTGTGGGGCCTGCCACACTGCTTCGTCATTCCTTGCCGGCGCACCCCTCGCAGCCTCTGAACTTTGCGGGCTTAATCAGAGTATTCTATAGTATGAGCACATCCAGATCCGTAATGATCTGCGATATCGGGCGGATGGACTACCGGCCCGCCTGGGCATTGCAGCAGCGCATCCAGCATCGTCTCATTACCGCGAAGCGGCGCACCCCTCCGGAAATCATCCCCCATGTGTTCGTTTTCGTCGAACACCCGCCAGTCTACACGATCGGGAAAAGCGGTAATCGCCGGAACCTGCTCGTTTCCGAGGATCTGCTTCGAAAACGGGGCGCCGAGTTCGTCGAGATCGATCGTGGGGGAGACATTACCTACCACGGCCCGGGACAGATCGTGGGCTACCCCATACTGGACCTCGACCGATTCGTTGCCGACATACACAAGTACCTGCGACGGATCGAACAAACCATCATCGACGCCTGCGCATCGTACGGCGTGCAGGGCGAACGCATCGCGGGACGCACCGGAGTCTGGATCGATGCAGAGACCGCAACAAATCCAGGGAGTGAAACCGCCCGGAAAATATGTGCGATGGGCATACGGTGCAGTCGCTGGGTAACCATGCACGGGTTTGCACTCAACGTAAGCACCGACCTGAACTGGTTCTCGCACATCGTGCCCTGCGGAATTTCGGATTCCAACGTAACGTCCCTCGAAAAGGAGATAGGGCATCCTGTCGACCCGCAGGACGTGAAGAAAAAAATCGTCCGTCACTTCGCGAACCTGTTCGAAGCACAGGTTTACCGCTTCAGTGGAATCGTCGCCAACGAATTTCTCGCCGATTTTCTTGAGGAGTAGACATCACGGCCCTGCTCACGGGATCATCCTGGAGTAATCGAGGGTATCGGGGGGGCTAATAAATCAGAGAAAGCGAACACATCCACAATTCCAGAAAGATGGCTGCAAATAAACCCTTCAATCTTGAACAATTCGTCCGCATACTGATCGCGGAAACGCTCTTCTACGACGATGAGTACGGCGCGATCGGCAGCATGAGCCTGATCGATACCCAAAAGAAGCGGGAACGCTTTATCGCTTCGTTTATGCCCGAAGACGGGGCGTTTGTGATCGAGGAAGCAACTGCCTGGGAAAAGGACGGAGAAGGAGAAGAAGCCATCGGCTACGAACTGGCCGTGGACAGCAAGGAGAATGCTTCCTTCAACTCGCCCGAGGAAGCCGCAAGCGCCCTTCTCAAGCTGGCAAAGCGGCACAATCTCCTACCCGGTATCACCATCCTCTTCGAAGAGGACGAAATAACCTGAACCTGTCAGGGAGCACAGGCCCCGCTTCCGGCGGCATTACTCCATACGCCTTATCCCGCACCCCCCGATGTGCGCAGGCCGCTCTCATGCAGCAGCCCGGTCGGGCCCACATGCTTTCCTGGTGCATCACCCCACAATCTTTCCAGGTCGTAAAATGCGCGCTTTTCAGGGCTGAAAACGTGTACCACCACATCCACATAGTCAAGCAAAACCCATTGCCAGACATCAGCGCCTTCGAGGTGCCATGGTTTCTCGCCGCATTGCGTGTGCAGCCGCGCCTTTATTTCTTCAGCAACCGCTTTGATCTGCAGTTCCGAATCACCGGTACCGATCACAAAATAATCGACGAAGCCGGCGACATCCCGCATGTCCATCACTGTGATATCCCGGGCCTTCTTGTCGAGCATGGCTTCCACGGCGTGCACAACCAGCGTGTACGAAGCTTCCAAATGCATACTCATTCCTTGAAAGGACGCAATGTTTCGTAGTCCAGGCCGATTACCACCGAAGCGTCCAGAAAATACTCCGGGCGAATATCCTGTTCGACCTGTTCAATACCCAGTTCCTGGGCCACTTTACGCGCCATTTCCAGATTTCCGACCCGGTCGATCACCATGGAGCGGGGCGCTTCGAACGATTCGTAATCTCCCACCCCCACCACATCGTAGCCGTGCTCGCGCAGGAACAGTGTCATCGCACCCGCCAGACCCTCGATACCGCACCCGTTGCGGACCTCGACCTGTATGATTTCCGTAACAACTCCGTCTTCCCGATCGGGAAGGGTGGCTACCCGGGTCACGAAACTGTAGGCGAGCACGAGCGCAAAGAGACCGAGTACAGCAATGGCCGCCCCCATGAAACGATTCTTCCAACGACCCATAACCGGGCAATTAATCGAGGACGCAGCGGCCTTGCTCAGCGAAGATTATCGTTCCAGAAAAGATCGTCGGCAGACCCAACGCGCATATACATCATGCCTCTGCCATAATAAGGCTGGTATCCGTACCCGAAGCCCGGGCCATACCCATAGCCGTATCTGCCGTATCCTCCATATCCGTACGAGTTCATGTACCCCCCATACGGGCTTTGCCGCACGGAAAAATGCAATTGCACCTTGTCGGACGGGCGATACGCAATCTCCGCGTTACGCAACAGGAACCGACCTTGCATGCCCTGCGAGGCGCCCGGGATATTCGACCCCCCGAACGGCGAGAAGGCATACGCCAGATCAACCCGCCCCGCCAGTTTGCTGCTGAACTGGAAACGCATGGTGTTGGTGTACATGCCGAGCGACGAACTAACGCCGCCGAACGAACCCATCGACATCTCGTACGAGTGACCCATCCGGAAATGCTGCGGACTGAAAAGCCGGTTCAGTGAAAAGGCCGGTCCGGACCGGGCGTCATAGAGCTGCGACTGGACCTCCTGATTATGCGCGTCTTGCCGGAGTTGGGCCTGTGCAGGTACGGCTACGCCGAAAAACACGATCAGCCAAAGAAGAAACAGCCTGTTTCGCATCATAACGAAAACGGTTTGTGGTGCCAAGGTCGTGCGCTGCTGAACAAGTGCGACGGAAAAGCATAGTACAGAAACGCCCATCATATCCGAATAATAGACCTTCCTGAACTGTTTGTCAATACGAATCGATATCCCCTTGAATATATTTAAGGGTACTCTGATTAAGTCCGCGAAGTTCAGAGGCTGAGAGAGGTGCGCTGGCAAGGAATGACGCGGCCAACGTGCCCCTCGCAGCCTCCCGAAGGGCGCTTCACGCATGTGATGCCCCGAATTCGCAGCGTTTCCCGCTGATTCCGACGATGTAATCATGATGTCATTTACGCACGAACGCGGAGCTCCGGTCGAAGTGGACTTGATCAGAGTATCCTTAACGCAGTACGTCCCCGACTATTGCACCCTATGTCAAACGACTCGCTCATACTGGGCATCGAGAGTTCCTGCGACGATACGGCAGCCGCTGTCGTAGCGAACGGCAAAGTGCTTTCCAGCGAGATTTCCTCGCAGCAGATGCACAGCCGGTTTGGAGGAGTGGTGCCCGAACTCGCCTCGCGTGCGCACCAGCGGCGCATCGTTCCGGTGGTCCGTACAGCTCTCCGAAAAGCCGATGTCGCACCCTCAGACCTCACCGCCGTGGCGGTAACCCGCGGGCCAGGCCTTGCCGGATCGCTGCTTGTTGGACTCGGCTTTGCCCGGGCGTACGCATTCGGACTGGGCGTGCAGGTGGTGGGAATCAATCATCTCGAAGGGCATATCTGTTCTGCGTCGATCGGCCGGAGCCTGCCGACGCATCCCTGGCTTTGCCTCATCGTTTCCGGCGGGCATACGCAGTTGGTGTTCGTAGAACAGGGCCTTTCGTTTCGCATCCTCGGCACGACGCGCGACGACGCCGCCGGAGAAGCCTTCGACAAAGTTGCCCGACTCCTCGATATCGGGTATCCGGGCGGCCCCGCCATCGACCGCCTCGCCGCACAGGGAGATCCCGCCTTCCATCGCTTTCCCCGCGCTCGCCTCGACGGATACGATTTTTCGTTCAGCGGGCTGAAAACATCTGTGCTCTATTACCTGAACGGGCTCGGCGAAAAAAAGCGTACGGCGCTCATGCGACGCCGTTTGCCGGATATTTGCGCCGCTTTCCAGGAAGCTGTGGTGGACATGCTGATCGACGTCCTGCATCGCGCCATCGGAGAAACCGGCGTACGCGACGTACATATCGTCGGGGGCGTCTCCGCCAATGCAAGACTGAGACAGCGGACGGAAGCACTGGGCGAAACATGCGGCGTACGCATGCACATGCCACCACCTGCATACTGCATAGACAATGCCGCCATGATTGCCTTTGCTGCGCACATCCGGCTTTCGATCGGACGAACGGACCCGCCAGGCAACCCTGTAGCGGAACCGAACCTTCCCCTTGCAACGTTTGCGTAGCGAGGGATCGCTCGAAACGCATCCCCTTCCGAGATTTCATTCAACCGCAGTACCTTCCCATGCCCTCCGGATCGAAGCCGCCGGAAAACCTGCTACAGTCCATGCAGGATCTGATGGATCGTTTCGGCGAGGACGTTCCCGACGTGCCGGCGCGTCCGTCCGAAAACGACATGACGCCCTGGCGGCAACGCATAGATGTCCTGGACCGGATCATGCTGCTCGTGACGAACGAGCGGATGCAATGCGCGAACGCCATCGGCGCCATAAAGAAAAAAATGGGGGCGCCGGTGTATGTTCCGGAGCGGGAAGCGGAAGTCATCCGAAATGTCGTGGCCGGAAACAAGGGCCCGCTGTCCGACGCCGCCGTACGCAGACTTTTCGAGCGCGTGATCGACGAAACCCGCTCGCTCGAACGGCACAGGTACGAAGACCGGGAAGAATGAATGGAACGAGTAAAAAACCCGACAAATAACGCTGGGCAGGTACACCGCCATATGCCCTTTCAATGAATAATACAAGGCGGCGAGGGGTGCGTACATGTGCAGGGAACGCAGGACCCGAAACCCACCTGCGAACAGGCGAAATACAACGCGTTCGGGTTGACTGAGATGCGCACCGCGCCCCCCCATACGGCAATGCAAAAGCCGCGATAACCACACGAAACAATACCCCCGGTAACCGGCGGAAGCAGGGGATTCGCCTTGCCGCTTGTCGCAATTATTTCAACAGCACCATGTGCCGGGACAGCATGTGCGCACCCGTTTCAAGCACATAGACATATACGCCGCTGGCCCACCCCGATGCATCCAGTTGCACTTCATGCTCGCCTGCCGGGTGCAGACCATCCGCCAACGTGGCCATGTTTTGCCCCAGCAGGTTGTACACGGACAGCCGGACCCGGTCGGAAACCGGTTGCGTCCAGGAAATCGACGTGGCCGGATTGAACGGGTTCGGATAGTTCTGCGCCAGCCTCACGCTCGATGGAAGTTCCGCCGGATCGTCTGTGGAGGTAGGGCCGCCCAAAGGAGTAAGGAACCGGGCGCGGATGGGAAACACCTGCCCGGCGAACAAGAACCACCCGTCTTCTTCGTCGTCCCGATCGCAATCGTTATTCGCCTTGCGGCACAACCGAAGTGTCGCCAAGGCGCGCCAACTCGTGACAAGAGTCCCGGTACTATCCGGGAGCGTGCTGTACCAATATGCCAAGGTATCCTGCACAGTGCTTCGAGCCAGCGTGGGAGAAAGGTAATTGATGTCGATTCCCTTGTTGGCAAGGCCGATAAAAACCCTATCCGGAAGCGTCGAAAGCGCCTCCTCGTCCGCCGGAAGATCGACCCTCAAAAACGAATACGTGGAGGGCGCAGGGGGTGTACCGAAAGCAATGTGCGATGCATCGGGGTTTTCGTCCACATCCAGGCTATAGAGTTCATCCCCCGGAAAACCGTCATCGCCCACATCCCATACCTTGAGAGTGAAATCGCGGGGAGCGCCCACAGGAGCCGTCGCGTTGCCGTACTGGTTGTCGTATACCGGCGCTGCGAAGACGGCGGCCAGGCGGCTATCGGCGGGTACGTCATACCGCTGGGCCATGATATCCTCGGCGTTCCCTGCAAGGAATACCCTGTCCTCGTTTTTACCGGTCTCGTAGGCCACGGTGGCCACCTCGAACGCAGCGCCGCCCCAGTTTCCGGTAATATCGAGCTTGATGGACGGGAGACTGGAGCTCTCCGACGCCCGGGTATTCGCGATAATAAGCGTCACCCGCGCATACCCCCCGGAAACCGGGTGCGTTTGCGTATCGGGATCGAGATCCACGAGTTGCTTCGCCCCCGTTGCCGTTTCGGTGAGCAGCCGCAGCGACAGGTTGGAGCGGTTGCTTGCGCCCGCAGTTTTCGCATAGCCGCCCCCTCCAGCAATCCGGGCGCCCGTTCCTCCGGACCCGCCTCCGCCTCCTGTATCCTCGAAGTCCTTGATTTCCAGCGTGAGGTTCGTCACGCCCTCCCAGGTCAGGTATTCGGCAGCACCGCTCGACACGTTTACCGTGGCTTCCCACGGCGCCGCCTCGACCTGGGTATCCACCGCAGCGGTAGATACCGCCTTCACGCCCTGCCGGTAAGAAGATTTGTACGCATATTTCGCATCGACCCCGGCGTCGTTGACGAAATTCGCAGTGTGAAAGTCCGCCACGATATCCGCCGTGGTAAGGTTGTGATCTTTCAGAATCAGGTCGTATCCGGACACGCCGGTGAGCCAGGACCCTATCGGGCAATAGTTGGCGCCCGAGGGGCACTTCGCGCGCACGATGGACCCGGTGGCTTCCGGCCCGATCCGATCCGCAATGTAGGTGGTGAAAAGGCCTGCCCGCTGGTAATCGTTTTGCACCTGCGCGACCGTTCCGCCGCCGCGCCAGTTAAACAACCGGGAACGAATTTCACCCGGATCGTCCAGATATCGAATGGATCGGGGCGGAAACCCGTTCAGGAGTTCCGCCCATTCCGACATCCCTTCGTTGACGAAGGTCAGTTCACCGCTGCTGCCCGAACGATACGCAAAATGGATCACATGCTGGTACTCGTGGGTGATGGTGCCGGCGAGCGAAAGGACACCGCGGCCAAAACCCTGGGGCAGGTCGATATAAAGAATGTTGCTTGCATTGCCCTCGCCCGGATTCGGATTGGGATTGAGGTCTTGCGGATGGGCATAGCCCAGAATGCAGCAATCATCGTCGCCTTCCACGATGTCGAAGAGGAGGATGTCGACCTTGCCGTCCGGGTTGGGCTCTGCCGGAGGGTCGCCGAAAATATGGTTGTTGTTTTCGATAATGCCCCTGTCTGGTCGCCAGGAGTCTTCGGGGGTTTCGGAAAGAACATAGTTTCCGATCTGCGCAAGCTGGTTTTCGCCGATCGTTCCCTCCTGGTCGTTGGCAACCCATATGTTGGCGATGTCATTCTCTTCCACCAGGGTAAACGTGCGGGTTTCCCAATGGCTGTCGTCCGCGTTTACATTGGTAAACACATTGAAATCCTTCTCGGAGCCGACCTCGTAGAATGCTGCGGTCTTGGCGACAGGCAGCAAGCCAAGCGCCTTCGCCTCATGATATGCCTGCAATGCGGCTACAGCCTCCGGCATGCGGGTCAGCCGGTCCGTCACGTGGATAACGCGCATCCCGTCGTCCGTCGACAGAGCAAGGTCTTCCTCGATGGCAGGCGGTTGCATGATTTCAAGCCTGCCCGAAGACTGGGCAAACGCAGACGATACGGCAGGAAGCAAGGCCAGGCACAGAAACGGGACGAGACGACAGGGAAGGTGTTTAAGGATACTCTGATTAAGTCCGCAAAGCCCGGAGGCTGCAAGGGGTGCGCCGGCAAGGAATGACGAAGCAGTGTGGCAGGCCCCGCATAATGAGAAATGACGCAGCCAGCGTGCCCCTCGCAGCCTCCCGAAGGGCGCTTCACGTTCGCGACGCCCGGAATCCGCAGTGTTTCCCGCTGATTCCGACGATGGAATCATGACGTCCTTTACGCACGAAAGTAAAGTGCCGGGCGAAGTGGTTTCGATCGGAATATCCTTAATCATCGGAATGCGAGGTGAGTGCCTGTGGACGAAGATGAGGGATAACCGGATGGCGATGGCCATATAGCCGGGGTCTCGACATCAGGTATTATGATGCGTATGTCGCAACATAAGCAGGTGGAAATCCGTAAATGTAATCTGGCCCCTTTTAGCGAAATGTATTTCAGCCACACCTTTCGGAAACGACTGCGAACGAGGCCGCCTGGCACAGACAACGCATGCCGGGTGTGCAGTACCCGCCTGCTCCGAAAATACGCGTTTTTTGCGTACGCGGCATTTTTTATACTCATTTTCTTTTCTTCTTGCGCCACAGACCGCGTAACCAGCGCAGACACCATCACGGTGGAAGGCATGGTTACTGTGCGCGGCAACGAGCCTTTTGACGCCTATATCCTTGAAACGCCGGATCGCAATACGTATGTCCTTGCCTTTTCGAACACCGAAGAAATTCCGACCCCGGAAACGCCGGCTCGCCTGCGCGTAACGGGCCGGCTTTATCTCGCGGAGTGGGAGGGGCAATCCTGTGCGCATATCGAAGTCCATGCGTACGAAGAACCCCTAAAGTAGCCCCCGTTCGACCGGAAAGAGTGTGCATCCCGATCCAGGCGCTGCTTTCGTACGCTGCAGGAACGCTAGCGAAACGCCGCGCACCCCTGTTATCCATCCGGCTTCCTGCGTTTGGCGAACCGCCCTAAAAGGCGATCCATTTCGGGTACACGTTGCAAGAACGATGCGCCGAGATACCCTGCGGCATACACCGATACCACGATCGGCGCTTCGAAAGCGATGTGCATGTCGGGAAGAAGCCACCATAGGAACCCTGCGGGCGCCGCAGCGGCCAGCGCCGTTGCCGTCATACGCTGCACACCCGACCAGGGCAGGCGGAAAGCGGGTATCATAGCCCCCATAGATCGTTGGAGACGCCATAGTTCGATCCATGCGCCTGCAGTCGCCCCAACGGCCAATCCGAAACTGCCCAGATACAGCGCACGACCGCCTGCCTCGGAACCCGCAATATCCCCGACGGCAATCCCGTCCAGCAAAAGCATGACGGGGATGGCCACGACGGTCGATACGACGACGCGCACTACAGCGATACGAGCCGGCGTTTTCGTATTCTTGCGTGCGTAGAATGCATTTTGCAACAAGCGGGACATGACAGTGGCAAGCAATCCAGGCGAATAACCGGCCAGGACCAGGTAGACGAGCCAGGCATCCTCGGAGCCGAATTCCCCGGTGCGGAAAAGCGCCCCAACGATAAGCAGGCCGAACGCAAGGTACCCGATGCACGTGGGTATCGTCAGAAACAACATCTGGTTTATGGACCGGCCCAGGCGGCGCATGAACGCTTCGGTTTTCTCCGAGCCGAAGCGCGAAAGCTCGGGCAATTCGGAGGCAGCCACGGACATGCCGAAAAGACTTATCGGCAGGATGTACAACATCTGCGCCGGCCGCAGCGACGACACGGCGCCGACTGCCAGACAGGAAGCCAGCAAAAGATCGAGATAAGACGACAATTGGTAGACGCCTCGTCCAGCCACCGCAGGTCCAAAGGCGCGTATCGCCTCCCTGACCCCCGCAACCTTCGCAGAGAATGAAAGCCGGAAGCCGCGAAGCGTCCGGAACACGAGGGGCGCCTGTATTGCGAACTGTAGCAAACCGCCCAGAAAAGCACCGTAGAACGCAGCGAACAGCAGATCGGTCCGCGCACCCGCTTGCAAGCCCGCCGTCGGCTCCAGCACCATACGTGCACCGGCGATCAGGGCGCCGATAATGGCCGCATTCCAAAGCACAGGAGCAAAGTAAGGCAGGAAGAACCGGCGATGACTGTTGAGTATGCCCAGACACCATGCCGCCAGAACCAGCAGACCGGTCATCGGAAATATGATCCGTACCGCTTGTACGGCGAGTTCGAACCGGTTGATCGGTAGTTCCCCCGCAGCCACTGCGATCGCGTCGTCCCGAAAACCGACCGCGAAAATCGTCACGATCGGCTCGGCAAGCAGTATACCCACCAGGCTCAGCCCGGCTGTAAGGGCAAGCAACAACCCGAATACCGCACCGGCAAACCGGCCCGCTTCCCGTTCACGCCCCTCCGCGATCATCTTCGAATAGATGGGAATGAACGCCGCCGAGATCGTGCCCTCTCCCAAAAGATTTTGCAACAGGTTCGGCCCCCGGAAGGCTACCTGAAAAACATCGGCATGGGCGCCCAGCCCGAAGAAATGAGCAACCACCCGCTCCCGCACGAACCCGATAAGGCGGCTGGTAAGAATCCCCGCGCCGACGACGCCGGCGGCATTCCTGCGCGGTTGCGCAGGTGTGCTACCGTGTCCTGCCCGGGCTTCCCGAACCTCCGGCTCGGGATTTTCTGTCGGTTCGAGAGAGATATCGCTCATGCGCGTTACGCTCCCGCTCCGTCCAGGAAGTAGCGCACAGCCAGTTCGTACCCTTTCATGCCGAGACCCACAATCTGCCCTGCGGTTACGGCCGCCGTCAGAGAGCGATGCCGAAAAGACTCGCGAGCATGCACATTCGAAAGATGCACTTCGATGACCGGTACGCCTACCGCCGCCACCGCATCCCGCAATGCTACAGACGTATGCGTAAAGGCCCCGGGATTGCATACCACGCCCGACGCACCTTCGCTGGCCGCCTCATGAAGCGCATCGATCAGATCGCCCTCGTGATTACTCTGAACAAACCGGAAATCGATGTCGGGGAACAGGGCGCAGAGCGCATCCTGCATGTCGGCCAGCGTGGCGGTTCCGTAGGTTTCCGGTTCGCGCGTACCCAGCAGATTCAGGTTGGGACCATTGAGAACAAACAGTTTCATAGGGTATCCTCCGGGCCGATCGTGCAATGGAAGCGGGTACGGAAATATACGCAAACGGCGTTGGGCAGCGAATCGTGCCGTCAGACGCCCGTTTCGAACGCCAGCCCGTCGTATCCGAGCCGAATGCCTTCCGGCAAACGGGTGTCGGCATCGGCATGCAGCGTGCTATGCGTCATATGGGTAAAATACGTCTGCCTTGCGCCAATGCGCCGCGCGGCGCGGATCGCCTCGTCAAAGGAAAAATGGGCCGGATGCCCCTCCTCGCGCAGGGCATCGAGAACCAGCACATCCAGGCCATGCAGCAAATCGAAACTTTCTTCCGGAATACGATTCGTGTCCGTCAGATAGGCGAACTTTCCTATCCGATATCCGAAAAGGGGCAGGGACCCATGATACGCATCAATGGGAATAACGGACACCGAGCAAGAAGAATCGCTGCGTCCGGTTACGGTAAAGGGGCCATCGACGGTTTGAAGGACCAGATTCGGGACTCCGGGATACGAACCGTCCTCAAAGATATAGGTGAACATCTTTTGCAAGACGTCTACCGTATTGCGGCGGGCATAGCAAGGAACGGGTCGGTGGTTTTTGAACAGAAAAGGACGGAGGTCGTCAATTCCGCCCACATGGTCGAAGTGGTGGTGCGTGAATAGAACCGCATCGATATGCCGGATACCTTCGCGAAGCGCCTGTCTGCGAAAATCCGGTCCAATGTCGATGAGGATGCGGAGCCCCTGCGTCTCGAAGACACATGCGCTCCGGGTACGTTCATCGCGTGGGTCCCCGGAAGTGCATACAGAGCACGCGCACCCGATTACGGGAACGCCGGTGGATGTACCCGTGCCGAGCAGGGTGACTCGAATGCGATCTTCATTCCGTGTCATCCGCTTCGTACAACTCCGCCGGCTCGTGTTGCCGCCATACTTCCTCGACCGCGGCACGCACAATGGGTTTCAGAAAAATATCGTCGATGGGCAATCCCCGAAGGCTGTTCGCCAGCACGACGAATTGCGCTTCGGGAAGATGCTGCTTGTTCAACACAATGATTTCCTCATCGGCAATCTTGCACCGCCCGCCTCGAAAATTACCTTTTTCCATACGCACCTCCAGACCAAACCCGGCAGCCGCTTCCCTGAGCTCTTCAAGGATGTGTTTCGTCTTCATCGGAACGTCCGTATATGAAAATCCTGCCGGGATGTTCAGAACTGTATAGTCACCAGTTCAAACCCAATGCGACCATGTGATGGGACCCGAGGTAATCGAGCCGGGTTTGGCTGGGTTCCAGGATCAGGTTCGCCTCGCCCACCCGCCAGGACTGTGTGCGGTATCCGTATCCCACCGACAAACCAAGGCGCCCGAACACCTCGCGAATATCCATGCGCACACCCGCATCCACCAGCCATGCCATACCGGCGCTTCCCCCAAAGGAACGCAACGCAATACCCAATGCAGGAGCGGCCCGTACCTCGAAACGGACATTTTTGCCTCGCTCCGTACTGCCGCCAAGGCCAACGCCCAAACCAATCACCGTCACCTGAAACGATGAAAAAGGGGAATTCGCCTGTCCCGCCGGCGCTACGCGACGGTAGTTCGATTGGAGCGTCAGGGGAAGGTATAACCGGGAAGCCTCCGACGCCCCAATGGTGAACAGGTTGCTCCAGGTTGCAATGGCCACGTCCAGTAGCCTCGCGCTGCGATCGTCGGTGGCGCTTTCCGGGCCATAGGTTACGGTCGCGGTGACATTGCCCCGTGCGTACATAATACCATAGGTCGGGCCGGTGAATGCCGGCGCCCCTTCGGTCGATACGTTCGTGTCAGGTTGAAAATCGACCGTCTGCCAGACGATCGAAAGCACTCCGACGCGTTGCTGCGCTACCCTTCCGTAGGAAAAAAGCTGTGCATGAGCCTCGGGAACAACCGAAAGAGAAGCACAAGCGAGCAACAACGTCATCGTAACGCCCGCAACCGGAGACAACGAACTTCCGCGAGGAGACATAGTCGAGAAGAAAAGTGGAGAAAGCGCCCGCGACCAATGCCTTCCGGGCTATCCGGGCCTGGCGCCTTTCGACAATGGAACCTTCCGGGTAAGGTCCTCCCCGGACCGGGTATCTGTGATACGGAACGCGTACGGAGACATCGTTCCATCTGTTTTGAGGCGCACCGGCAGAGAATGTTTCAGAAAGAACCCAAAGCGAATGCCGGCAATTTTACGCCTTAGCCAGGCAGCCGTAAACGGATGCGCCCATAGCGTAAGGTTTCGCGGACCGTCCATGACCTTGTACGCCACCATCCACTGCTCAATTTCCTGGAGCACCACAACCGGGTCAGGGCGCCTTGCCCGGGAACTGCCGCGCCCCCTTCCGGAAGACCTTTTCGGTTCGTTCCGCTCCTTTTTTTCCGGAGGCTGCGTTTCGGCCTGATCGGATTGCACCGTCCCGGCCGAACCGTTCTGCGTCAGAAAATCGGGGGAGTTTCCCTCCACCGTTACACTTGGACGTAAACGTTGCCGGGTGATCTGGACGAGCCCGAAATCGCTCATAGGCAGCACCTTCGTCACCGCGCGGTCTTTTCTGAACTCCTTCCTGAGTTCATCATAAATTTTCCTCCGGTTCTTCTCATCCCGGAGGTCAATGAAGTCGACCACGATGATACCGCCGAGATCCCGCAGGCGAATTTGCCTGGCGATGACGCGGGCGGCTTCCAGATTCACCTTTACGGAACTTTCCTCCTGAGAAAGCCCACGCCCCGCCCTCCCGGAGTTCACGTCCACGACATGCATGGCCTCCGTATGTTCGATAAAGAGATACCCGCCGCCAGGAAGATTAACGCGCCCCTCGAACGCCTCCTGTATTTCGGCGTGAATGCCGACCGCCTCAAACACATGTTCCTTCCCGTTGTGATACCGGATGGCGTCGGCCATCTGTGGAGCTATCGCCTGAATGTAATTTCTGACGTTTCTGTAGAGCCGCTCGTTGTCGATTAGCACCCGGTCGTAATCTTCGGAGAACCGATCGCGCATAACCGACGAGAGCATATTCACGTCGCGATGAACCAGCATAGGCGGGTTGGGACGCCCCGCGAGTTTCTGTTCCATCTTGCGCCATTTATCAAGCAAAAGCCTTAAATCAGTGTCGAGCGTTTTAGCATTTTTTCCCTCGGCTACCGTGCGCACGATCAGGCCCACGCCCGCAGGAACGAGGCTTTTGGCAAGGGCTTTGAGCCGTCGCCGTTCCTTGTAGGAATGAATCTGCTTGGACACCGCTACATAGTTCCCGAACGGAACGAGGACCAGAAAGCGTCCGGCCATCGAAATATCCGTGGAAACACGGCTGCCCTTGTTCGAGATCGGCTCCTTGACAACCTTGACCAGAATGCGCTGGTTGGTCTTGAGACACTTTTCGGGCGGATCGCCGGATCGTCTGTTTTTATCGGTCTTTCTCGACAGGCGTTGTACGAGTCGTCGCCGGGCACGGAGCTTTGCTGTCGGCGCAACGCGATTTTTTTCGTCGGTGCGCCTGGATGCGCTGCGATCACGGTGCGGCTTGCGCCGTGCGCCCCGTTTTCTCGGCGGCTTCCGATTCTGATTGACTGTGCGAGATACATCCGGCTGCTTTGCGTCAACGAACGAAAGCAACGGTCCGATGTCATCCGAAAGGTCGGAAAAATGAAGAAAGGCGTCCTGTTTTCGCCCAATGTCTACGAACGCGGCCTGGATGCTTGGCATAACCTTGCAGATCCTGCCAAGGTAAATGTCGCCGATCGTTCGGGAGTTATCAGGGTTCTCTATGTAGAGTTCTGCGAGACTTCCATTTTCTACGATGGCTATCCGCGTTTGCGCCTTCTCTGCATTGATGACAATTTCTTTACCCATACAAGACGTGAGCACACGCCTTCGATGAGTCGGTTGATGTGCTGCGCACTCGGGCCTGCCGGACCGGATAGTGCGCCTGAACGATGGATCGATACGGTCCCAACGGCATTTTCATGTAGAGACAGGCAAGTATTCCATGCGATGGTTGCAAGAACATGCATGAAACACGTTTCGAAGATTGTGCCGTCGGGTTCGGAGTATCGCCAGACAACTGGAATATGCCGGGTAAGCGGAATATTCGGAATGGACGCTCCGCCTCGCACATAGGCAACGCACAAGGTACGCTGCTTGTGGAAAACAGTATCGGAAAACCGACTCAAGGACAACGTGCTGCGCTCCTTGACAAATTGTAAAAAGTCGTGTGTGAAAATCGGCACCCCAGCCGGGGTGGCTAAAGAAAATTCAACATTTTCTGTGATGTTACATGCCGGTCCGGCATAAATGATCCCGGCAGCGACCCGGCACTTTGTCCTGGTTTACGCGTACCGTATAGGATTCGACATTCTGCGAAACCGGTTTTTCGCCGCCATACTATGTAGGGTCAGCCCCGGTGCGGGGCCGACCGCGTAAAGACAATGTAAACCCACCATGCCATCCTCTTCTCAAAATAACGCATCGAAGGACCCCGAAAAACCGGAAAATACGCCGTCGGCGAAAGGGCAGGGACTGGCCGATGTCGTTGCATTGGATTCGCACATTGCCTTTGTCAACGGAAAAATCGGACAACTGCTGTATCGCGGCTACGACATCCGCGATCTCGCCCAAAACACCTCTTACGAGGAAGTTTTTTGCCTCCTCCTGGACGGTGACTTGCCGAATCAGGCCCGCCTCGACCAGGTAAAAGAACAATTGCGAGCAGCTCTCGTCTTGCCAGAAGGTATATGGAGTATTCTGGATCGTATACCTGAACACGCCAATCCCATGGCGGCCCTCCGGACGGCGGTTTCTTCCCTAAGCCTGTTCGACGACGAGGCCGACGACGGATCGCCTGAAGCGAACTACAGAAAATCAATCCGGATTGTCGCACGCGTTCCTTCGATTATTGCAGCGATCGACCGGTTGCGCAAAGGGAAAAAGCCGGTAATTCCCCGCATGGATTGTTCGCATGCGCACAATTTTCTCTACATGCTTAACGGCGAAAGGCCTGGAGAGATGGCCGAACGCACATTCGACGCATGCCTGGTGCTTCATGCCGAACACGGATTAAATGCCTCTACTTTTGCAAGCCGTGTGATCGGAGCAACGCTATCGGATATCTACTCGGCAATAACAGGCGGCATTGCAGCATTGAAAGGTCCACTCCACGGCGGGGCCAATCAGGAGGTAATGCGCATGTTGCTCGAAATCGACAAGTCCGGCCAACGACCCGCCGACTATATTTCGGCAAAACTTGCAAAGAAGGAACGCATCATGGGCTTCGGGCACCGTGTCTACAAGACAATGGACCCGCGCGCCGGCATTCTTAAAGACATGGGTAAAGGACTCGGTAAGGAAATCGGCTCCCTGAAATGGTACGAAATGAGCCTGGAGATGATGGAAATCATGGAGGCGGAGAAAGGTCTGTATCCCAACGTGGATTTCTTCAGCGCCTCCATCTACTACATGCTGGGCATCGCTATCGACCTGTACACGCCCATCTTCGCATTAAGCCGCACGGCAGGCTGGAGCGCTCACTTGAAGGAACAATGGAACGACAATAGGCTGATCCGCCCGAAGGCCGCGTATGTCGGCCCACATGGAAAGCACACGCTCCCGATCGGGCAGCGTGCATAAACGGCTTTCTCCGCAAATAAACGAGGAGAAAGGAAGGAAAATGGATGGGGTGTAAATGGGGTGCGGTCCGCGATCGGGGTCTACCCCCGATCGCGGACCGTGCGATATCAATCAGACGAACCGATTATCCCTCTTCCTCCATGTCATGGCCTTCCATCTCCATCTCATCGGCATCCATATCCTCCATGTCATGGCCTTCCATCTCCATCTCATCGGCATCCATATCCTCCATGTCATGGCCTTCCATCTCCATCTCATCTCCTTCCATCATGGCGTCTTCGCTATCGGCCTGCTGCCCCCCACAGCCGACAAGAGCCGTTAAGGCAATCACAAGGGTCATTATGGAAAACGTACGCAATATCGTCATAGTTGGCCTCCGTATGGCGAGTGGTTTTTCAAGTGCAGATCTTTGGCGGAGCTTTTCGCGAGATACCCCGCAAACGCCCTTTCACCAAAGCATGTGGGTCATTTTTGGACAATAGACAGTATATTCACAAAGTTTGTAATAATCCAATGGAACCTGATATTTATTATTCTTAGCATCCTTTTTTGCATCCCCGATACACCCTGACGAGGCGCAGAAAGCCCTGCACCATGACGCCCCGGATTAAACACGACAAACCCGGTCTTCGGTCGGCCCTTTCCTCTTCCGTCGGAAAAAAGGTACTGACCGGGGTTACCGGCTTCGCGTGGGCGGGGTTTGTTATACTCCATATGGCGGGTAACCTGAGTTATTTCGGCGCAGGCGAGGCCTACAACGAATACGCGCACAAGTTACTGAGCACAGGGCCACTCCTCTACGCGGTCGAGATTGTGCTCCTGATTTGCCTCGTGATCCATGCAATCCTCGGAGTGAATATCTATCTCGGCAAGCGTCGCGCCAGAAAGCAAAGCTACGACACCTACCGAAGCGCCGGGCGCCCCGGCTTGCAGTCCCCGAGTTCCCGAACCATGATTCTGACAGGTGTCGTCCTGCTTGTTTTTCTCGCGATCCACCTCAAGTCGTTCAAGTTCGGTCCTGGTATCGCAGAGGGGTATAGCCTGCTAGTGGATGGTGAACCTATCCGGGACCTCAAGCGTCTGGTTACAGAGAAGTTCCGGCACCCGATCTATGCGTTCGGATACACAGGGGTAATGGTTTTGCTGGGATTTCATTTGCGCCATGGCGTATGGAGCGCACTCCAGTCTCTGGGCGCCATGAACCGGCGCCTGACCCCGTTGATCTACGGAATCGCGGCTCTACTCGCCGTCGGCATTGCCGCAGGTTTTATTGTGCTGCCCCTGTACATTTATTTTTTCGCCCCGTAACTCCACAATCATGACGCTGGAAGCCCACGTTCCGTCCGGCCCCATTGCAGAGAAGTGGCAGAACTATCTCGACAGGGCGAAGCTCGTCAATCCGGCAAACAAGCGAAAGCATGACATCCTCGTAGTAGGTACGGGACTGGCCGGAGGCTCCGCCGCCGCCACGCTGGCCGAACTCGGATACAATGTCAAAGTGTTCTGTATTCAGGATTCGCCCCGCCGTGCTCATTCGATCGCTGCGCAGGGCGGCATCAATGCCGCCAAGAACTACCCGAACGACGGGGACACCGTCTGGCGTCTGTTTTACGACACGATCAAAGGCGGGGACTATCGTGCCCGCGAGGCGAATGTGCATCGTCTTGCCGCCGTCAGCAACCATATCATCGATCAGTGCGTTGCGCAAGGCGTTCCGTTTGCGCGCGAGTACGGCGGTCTGCTCGATAACCGCTCCTTTGGCGGAGCCCAGGTGTCGCGAACGTTCTATGCCAGAGGCCAGACCGGTCAGCAACTGCTAATGGGCGCGTATCAGGCGCTTGAACGGCAGGTTCGGACCGGCGGGGTGAAGATGTTTCCTCGCAGGGAAATGCTCGAACTCGTGGTCGTGGACGGTCAGGCGCGGGGTATTGTAGTACGTAATCTGGTAACCGGTGAGCTGGAACGCCATGCCGGCGACGCCGTGCTATTGTGTACAGGAGGCTACGGCAATGTGTATTTTTTGTCCACAAACGCCAAAAATTCCAACGTCACTGCAGCATGGCGATGCCACCGGAAAGGCGCCTTTTTCGCCAATCCCTGTTACACCCAGATTCATCCGACCTGCATTCCGGTGTCGGGGCAGTACCAATCCAAACTGACGCTCATGAGCGAAAGCCTGCGCAATGACGGCAGGGTCTGGGTGCCCCGGGAAGCCGGCGATACCCGCTCCCCGGGAAACATCCCGCAAGACGAGCGTGACTATTTCCTTGAGCGGAGGTATCCCGGTTTCGGCAACCTTGTCCCTCGGGATGTGGCGTCGCGGGCTGCCAAGGTAGTATGCGACGATGGCTTTGGCGTGGGTTCTACGAAGCAAGCCGTCTATCTGGATTTTGAGGATGCGATCGGGCGTCTCGGAGAATCCGGAGTGAGAGAACGGTACGGGAATCTTTTCGAAATGTACGAGCGCATCACGGGTGAAAATCCGTACCGGGTTCCGATGCGTATCTACCCTGCCGTTCACTACACGATGGGCGGTCTCTGGGTCGATTACCGTCTCATGAGCACCATCCCGGGGTTATTCGTGCTGGGAGAGGCCAATTTTTCCGACCATGGAGCAAACCGATTGGGCGCCAGTGCGCTCATGCAGGGCCTTGCCGACGGTTATTTTGTCATTTCCTCGACGGTGGGGGACTACATCGCTTCCGGCGGCGGCAGCGGAAAGGTGGACATTTCCGAGGCGGCGTTCGACGAAGCAGCCAAGGCGGCCGAGAACCGTATCCGGCAACTGCTCCATGTCGAGGGCGATAAAACGGTCACAGAGTTTCACCGGGAACTTGGACAGATCATGTGGAACGATGTAGGTATGTCCCGCAACCGGAAGGGGCTCCGGCACGCCATTGACGCCATTGCAGATCTGCGCGCCGAATACTGGAAAAACGTATCCGTGCCCGGTCGGAAAGACACCCTGAACAAGAACCTCGAATTTGCGGGCCGCGTAGCGGACTTTCTCGAACTGGGCGAACTCATGGCCCGGGACGCCCTGCATCGGGACGAATCGTGCGGCGCCCATTTCCGCGAGGAATATCAAACGGAAGAAGGCGAGGCACTGCGCCGGGACGAAGAGTATACGTACGTGGCCGCATGGGAATTTACGGGAGATGCGGGATCTCCGACGCTGCACAAGGAGACGCTATCGTTTGAAGCGGTCGATTTGTCTACGAGGAGTTACAAATAACACAGAATGTTTGTCGAAGCACTGAACCATTTCGCAGCCGCATGTCGCAAGCAATGACCATACACTTGAAAGTCTGGCGGCAGTCCGGCCCGGACGCAAAGGGGAAACTGGTCGATTACAGGCTCGAGGACCTGAACGAGGACATGTCCTTCCTCGAGGCCCTTGACGTGTTGAACGAGGAACTCATCAAAAAAGGTGAAGACCCGGTCGAATTCGACAACGATTGCCGCGAGGGCATTTGCGGCTCTTGCGGACTCATGGTGGGAGGCATTGCGCATGGCCCCATGAAAGCTACGGCCGTGTGCCAGTTGCATATGCGGCACTACAAGGACGGGGATACGATTGTCGTCGAACCCTTCCGCGCCACCGCTTTTCCCATTATCAAGGATCTGGTGGTGGATCGCAGCGCGTTCGACCGCATTATCGCAGCGGGCGGCTACGTCTCCGTCGATACGGGCGGGGCGCCGGATGCGAACAGCCTTCCCATTCCGAAGGAACATGTGGACGAGGCATTCGATTTCGCCACGTGCATCGGTTGCGGGGCCTGCGTCGCATCATGCCCGAACGCATCCGCCTCCTTGTTCACAGGCGCGAAAGTGACCCACCTTGCGCACCTGCCGCAAGGTCAGGTGGAGCGCAAGGAACGGGTCGTGCGCATGGTAGAGCAGATGAAAGCCGAGGGATTCGGAGATTGCTCGAATCACGGGGAATGCGAGGCCGTATGTCCGAAGCAAATTTCCATCGCCGCCATTGCAAAGATGCGACGCGAGTACCTGCGCGCCCTTTTCGGGTAGACGGACGCCTTCTAAAGGATGCTCTGATCAAGTCCACTTCGTTCAGCGCTTCACGTTCGCAAGTACAGGATATCATGATTTCATCATCGGAATCAGCGGGAAACACTGCGAATTCGGGGCGTCGCGAACGTGAAACGCCCTTCGGGAGGCTGAGAGGGGCACGCTGACCGTGTCATTCCTCATTATGTGGGGCCTGCCACATTGCTTCGTCATTCCTTGCCAGCGCACCCCTTTCAGCCTCTGAATCTTTGCGGACTTAATCAGAGCATCCTACAGGGGAATATTCCCGTGCTTTTTCCGGGGATTGCGGGCTACCTTGTTCCGTAGCATATCGAACCCCCGGACGAGTCGATACCGCGTTTCGGCGGGCAGGATAATATCATCGATGTACCCTTGTCCGGCAGCGATATAGGGATTCGCGAACGTATCCCGGTACTGCCGGATAAAGTCTTCTTCCGCCGTTGCGGGATCGTCCGCTTCGGCCAGTTGGCGCTTGTAGATGATTTCGACGGCTCCCTTCGGCCCCATTACGGCAATTTCCGCAGTGGGCCAGGCGAAATTTAGATCTCCTCGGATATGTTTCGAGTTCATCACATCGTAGGCGCCCCCATACGCCTTGCGCGTGATGACGGTTATTTTGGGCACGGTGGCTTCGCAGAAAGCATAGAGAAGCTTGGCGCCATGCCGGATAATGCCCCCCCATTCCTGATCGATTCCCGGCATAAATCCGGGAACGTCCTCCAGGACGAGCAACGGGATATTGAAGGCGTCGCAAAACCGCACAAAACGCGCACCCTTGACCGAGGCGTCCATGTCCAGTACGCCCGCCAGCGCAGCCGGGTTGTTCGCAACCACGCCGATAGACCGACCGCCGAGACGGGCAAAACCTACAAGGAGATTCGGTGCAAAGCCAGCATGAATCTCGAAGAAGTTTCGCTCGTCCACAAGCCCCCGGATCACTTCGAGCATGTCGTAGGGTTTGTTCGGATGCTCCGGCACCATATCGTTGAGCGCTTCGTCCATGCGATCCGGCGAGTCGTCGGTTTGGACGAAAGGAGGGGAATCCTCGCAGTTCTGCGGGATAAAACCAAACAGATCGCGTATCCGGTGCAGACATTCCACCTCGTTCTCGCAGGCCATGTGTGCGACCCCGCTTTTTTCGGTGTGGGTGCGCGCACCTCCCAATTCCTCGGCAGTCACTTCTTCCTGGGTCACCGTCTTCACCACATTGGGGCCCGTCACGAACATGTAGCTCGTGTTTTTCGCCATAAAGACAAAGTCCGTGATGGCCGGACTGTATACAGCGCCGCCTGCACACGGACCAAGCACCGCGGATAACTGCGGCACTACACCCGAAGCCATGGTGTTCAGGAGAAAAATCTCCGCATAGCCGCCAAGCGAATCGACGCCTTCCTGTATGCGGGCGCCGCCGGAGTCGTTCAATCCGATAATGGGCGCCCCATTCTCCAGCGCCAGCTGCATAAGGCGGGTGATCTTGCGAGCGTGGGCAAGTCCAAGCGACCCGCCGAATACGGTGAAATCCTGGCTGTAGACATAGACAAGGCGACTGTCGATCGTGCCGAAACCCGTAACCACACCGTCGCCGTACGGCCGGCGATCCGCAAGTCCGAAATCCCGCACCTGGTGCCGCACGAACATACCCACTTCCTGAAAAGACCCGTCGTCCAGGAGAATATCGATCCGCTCACGGGCTGTCAATTTCCCCCGTTCGTGTTGCTGCGCAATGCGCTCCGCTCCCCCTCCGAGGCGAGCCTCTTCGCGGCGCCTCTCGAGATCGGCACTCCTCTTTTCGCGATCGTCCATGAACAACGGATCAGGTGCGGTACCGGGCCTCTACGGCCTCAGTGAAGGTCACGGCGGGAGGGCTGTAGATATTCACCTGGTGCTTCAGGAACACCTCGTTGGCGATGGTCTGCGAAGCCTCCGACCAGTCTCTTGCGCCTTCCAGGCGCTGCAGGACGGCTTCATACGCTTGCTCCTTTCCATGAAAGAGACACTGGACGAAGAGATCGCGGTTCCGCGCGCCACGTTTCCCGAGCACGGTATGTTCAAGACCGATCAGTCCCGTCGGCGCTTCGCTGGTGTCCATTGGAACATCGGGAGCAACCGATTCATCCTCCGAAGGCACGAAATGGCTCCGTTCGAGCGTAAAAATCCGGACGGAAGGTTCCGGCTGGGTAACTGTTTCGACCTCGACAGGCGCACCGGTTCCCTCGGGTACTTGTTCAGTGGCAACGGCCTCTTCAGGAGCTTTTTCACCAGTCACTGGCGGGGAAATCGTGCGAAATTGTTTCCAGAGCGGCTCTGCCGGATGGTTCGTGCGCTCCGCGGGCGAAGATGGTGCGGAAGACTCGGCAGTTGGCGAGATATCGTCACGACCCTGCGCGAACTGTTTCCACAAGGGTTGCGGTTCCTGGCGGCGCTCCGCCGGCCTCGTTGGCGCGCTTGCGGCCTTCCTGGCGGACTCTCCGCTTTTCGATACGCCGGACACAAAGAACACCTCCAGCTCGTCGAAAGAAATGCTTGTCTCCGAACCGTATTGCTGCTCGAGACGGCGCCACGTCGTTTCCGCCCCCTTTTCGTGTAAAAACGCTTCGACAAACTCCGTGGGCGCCTCACGATACCCGGCTGTAGCAAGCACTTTGACGAGCGGATCGAATAACCGGAGCCAATCCTGCGGAGAACTGTCCGAGGCAAGTTGCCGATCGGCCCGATACAGAAACGCTTCGAACCGATCTCGTCCAACAGGCTCGTCACCCTGTTCCTCCAGCCAGGCTTCGAGGACCTCCCGGTACGGAATCTTCGCAGGGTATAACCCCATGCGATCGCGTATCGTGTCTACACGCACCGGATTGCCCAACGGATCGAACACCGAATCAATCAGCGAAGCCGTAGGCTGGATCACAAGGTATAGCGTCTGTTGGCATGCATTCTTCAGGAAATCGGCCCATACGAAAGCGGGGAAGGCCTGATGACGCTTCAGAACCTCCATGAAATGGGTGTGCGCCTCTTTCGCCTCTGCCGCTTGCAGATCCACCCAGGAATTTTGCAAATTGCTCTCCGGAAGGGCATCCCGGAGTTTCATATGGAGTACCTGTTCGAGATAATCGGCGAGCGCCCCCGGCATCGGATCGCGTCGGATGTCCGTATGTCCGTATGTGCGATCCGGGGGGAATGCATCGATCAGGCGATCGAACAGGGCTTGAGCGATCGTAGTAATCATGGTATGCCGTTGCAACGAATGAAATAACGACGCGGCAAGCGGCGGTTCGATGGATGGAAGGGCAGAAGGGCGACCGCGCGCTATATTCGAGGCAGCCTGGTTCGGGAACCTGTGGATGCCTCGGCAGCGGATATAGCCGGGTCGGTATGACCATAAAGCCGGACACAAAAACCCGCTGCCGTTTTGCACGGGAAATCCTGCATGCAGGTTCCCATCTTTCGGAACATTGCATTCGACCGGGCCACCGCGTATTTATCTACAGGATACTCTGATGTAAACCGCTTCGCCCGGCACTTTACTTTCGCGCGTAAACGACATCGTGATTTCATCGTCGGAATTAAGGATACTCTGATCGAAACCGCTTCGACCGGCGCTCCGCGTTCGTGCGTAAAGGATATCGTAATGGCATCGTCGTAATTAGCGGAACGCTGCGGATTTTGGGCAGTGCGGGCGTGAAACGCCCTTCGGGAGGCCGGGAGAAGCACGCTGGCCGCGTCATTCCTTATTATGTGGGGGCCTGTGCCACATTGCTTCGTCATTCCTTGCCGGCACACCCCTCGCAGCCTCTGAACTTCGCGGACTTAATCAGGGTATCCTATATTTTTTACCGTCGCCGGGATACGGCGGACGGACAGACAAAACACCTCGGTTATGTCACTGCTGCAGGAACGATTCGAACGATTCATGGCGTGGACAAGCGATACGCCGCTTGGACTCGTCATAGACCGGGCAGAGGGACCCTGGTTATACCTCTCCGACAAGCGTCGTATCGTCGATATGATCAGCGGCATTGCCGTTTCTTCCTTGGGGCACGGGCATCCGGCGATCGTTGAGGCCGTCCGGGAGCAAGCCGCCCGTCATATGCATGTCATGGTCTACGGCGAATTTGTGCAGCGCCCGCAGGTAGATCTGGCTGAATTTCTGGCCCGGCATCTGCCCGCCTCCCTTCAGGTAACCTATTTCACAAATTCCGGGACAGAAGCCAATGAAGGCGCCCTCAAGCTGGCCAAAAAAGGAACGGGACGATCAGGAATGATCGCTTTCGAGGGATCCTTCCACGGCGACACGCACGGATCCCTTTCCGTGACCGGCCGGGATGTATACCAGCGGCCCTTTCGTCCGCTGTTGCCCAACGTGGATATACTCCCCTTCAACGAGGAGCGCGCCTTGCAGGCCATCGACGAACAAACGGCCTGCGTGATCACCGAGCCGATTCAGGGGGAAGGCGGCATCAATATACCGGGGGGCCGCTGGATGCGGGCCCTGCGAGCGCGCTGCGACGAAACCGGCGCCCTGCTTATCTTCGACGAAGTACAAACAGGATTCGGGCGAACCGGGACGCTTTTCGCGTTCGAGCAGTTCGGCGTCATTCCCGACATCCTGACCATTGCCAAAGCCTTCGGCGGCGGTATGCCGCTTGGGGCATTCGTTTCCAGTGCGGAACGCTTTCAGGCGCTGCGACGGGATCCCCCACTGAGCCATGTAACCACATTCGGGGGACATCCGGTATCCTGCGCCGCCGCACTGGCCGCCCTGCATGTGATCGTCGACGAGCAACTTCCCGTTCGAGCCCGTGCCATAGAAGAACGGATCCGCCAGCGTTTACAACATCCGTCGATCGTCGAAGTGCGGGGACGAGGCGCCATGCTGGGAATGCAACTTCGCGATGCAGACCTGACCGCCCGTACGATGCACCGGTGCCTCGACGAAGGCGTGCTGCTCGGGTGGACGCTTTATTCGGACTGTCTGGTGCGTATCGCCCCTCCCCTTACGATTCCTTTTGACGTGCTCGACGGGGCTTGCAACACAATCATCCGGGCGCTCGACGCAGCGGGACAGGATGCGCAGACATGATTGCGAATTACCATACGCTACACGCACTGATCGCGGAATGGCAAACTTCGCTGATCGGGTGTACGCTCGAAGATGCCTGGTCGCAGGAGCGAGACGAACTCTCGCTGGCATTTACTTCCCGGGACAGCACCCGAACGGTACGCATTGGGGTCCGCCTCCCTCTTCTTTTTATCGTTTGCGGCGACGGGTACGCCCGCGCTCGGCGCAACGTCACGACCCTTTTCGAGCAAGCCATCGGCAAAAGGCTGGAAACCCTGCGGATCGCTGACCGGGATCGCATGATCTTTCTGGGTCTCTCCGGCGGCATGACCTTTCATATCTCGTTGTTCGGTCCGCATGCCAATGCGTTTCTCGTGGCGAATGACCGCATCCTGAATGCTTTTCGGAACGACGCCGCGCTTGCAGGATCTGCCCCTCCCGCACCGCGTCCGGCACCCGACCCCGACACCTGCGCGGCATTCGAAGCAGGCTGGCGCCCGAAAGGCAGCTCCATCATCCGAACGGTTTGCCGGGCGTATCCGTTGTTCGATCGTACACTCGGCATCGAGGCAATCGTGCGTGCCGGGCTGGATCCGCATGGAACGGACGATGTGCCCCCCAGTGATCTGCAGGCGCTTTTCCGCGCCGTGGAAACAGTGCGCCGAGCCCTCCTCGTGCCGGCCCCCCGCATATACCGGGGCGAAAAAGGCCTCCCGATGTTCTCGCTCATCGCCCTCGAACCCGCCCGCAATATCCAGGAGGAAACGTTCGATACGGTCAGCAAAGCCGTCCGGGAAGGAGTACGCCGATCCCTGGCGCACCATCGCTTCCGGGAACTGTTCGACCCTATAGAAAAGGCGCTCGAACGTGCAGCGAAGCAGTACGGCCGGCGGGTACGACGCATGAAGGAAGAATTGTCCCGGGAAAGCCGCGCCGGTCGGTACGAGACCTGGGGACATCTGCTGACGGCACAGACGCACAATGTCCCTCTAGGCGCCGAGGAAATATCCCTCGAAAACCTGTTTGCGGAAGGAAAAAGAATAACCGTACCTCTCGACCCCGCCCTCTCGGCTATAGAAAACGCACAGGTGTTTTACGACCGGGCGCGGCGCACGCGCGTTGCGCGCGAAACCGCCGAAAAGCGCATGGCGGAGACAGAAAAAGCCGCACAGGAAGTCCAGGACCTGCTGGATGCACTGCATGCCACGGAAAACCTGCGGGCCTTGCGCACCTTCCGCAAGGAACAGGCCGACCGGTTGGCCCGCTTCCTGCCCGATCCGGAACAGGAAAACAAACGAATACCCTTTCGAAGATTTCGCCTGGCGGAAGGATATGAGGTCTGGGTAGGCCGCAATGCCCGTCAGAATGACGAACTGACGTTTCGTCACGCGCAAAAATACGACCTCTGGATGCATGCCCGCGGCGTATCGGGCGTACACGCCGTGCTCCGGCTGCCCCATCGCAATGCGGCGCCCGGAACCGCCATTTTGAGGCAAGCAGCTTCCATCGCCGCCTGGTTCAGCAAAGCCCGGGGCAGCAACCTTGTGCCAGTGATGGTCACCGAACGCAAATACGTGCGCAAAGCGAAGGGAATGCCGCCCGGCGCCGTAACGGTGGAACGAGAAACGGTGGTCCTTGTAGAACCCGGCCTTCCGAAAAACGCGTCGTAAAGCAGGCCTGTGCGGACACCGGCCGCATGATTCCCGCAGATCCCTGCGGTTCAATCCTCGATCGGAAAGGTATCCGAGCGTTTCCTATGCCGGGCTGCAATGCGTACCTTGTACGCTCTGGCACAAGCATTCGTCCCGACCCTGTACACCCTCTATATCATGAGCTGGTGGGAAGCAGCGCTTCTCGGTCTCATTCAGGGAATAACGGAATTTCTCCCCGTTTCTTCCTCGGGGCATCTTGTCCTCGTTCAGCACTTGCTTGGCCTGGAGATCGATAACATTACGTTCGAAGTATTCGTGCATTTCGGCACGGTCCTGAGTATCGCCACGGTATACCGCATTCGTATCCTTGAAATAGTGCGCGGGGTATGGGAGGGGGTACATCGACCCGATCGGATCGGCGCACAGTACCGCAGCAACGGGGATTTTCGATTTGCGATTTTCATCCTCCTGTCCATGATCCCCGGCGGGGTAATGTATATACTTTTCAGGGAGCCCCTAAAAGCCGCTTTTTCCGCACCGCATATCACCGCCGGTATGCTCCTCGTTACAGGCGGTCTTTTGCTGCTCACCCGCATTCGCCCCCGCCCCGAAGGGGATATGTCTGCATGGAAAGCGATCGTGACAGGAGTGGCGCAGGGACTGGCGATGATGCCCGGTATTTCGCGTTCGGGAGCGACGATCTGCGCTGCGCTGTACCAGAACGTACGACCCGCACAGGCGGTCGCCTTTTCGTTTCTGATGTCGGCGCCGGTCATTATCGGCGCAACGGGTATCGAGGCAATACGAATCGCGCAGGCCGGAGACATAACGAATCTGTTCCCGATCCTTTCAGGTACACTCGTTGCGTATGCATCCGGCATATGGGCAATCAGGACGGTAATTCGTTTCGTGCAGCGGGGAAACCTGGCCTGGTTCGCTTATTATTGCTTCCTTGTGGGCGGTTTGGGGCTGTGGTGGTGGTAAATGAGAGATATAGGGAAACATCATTGTGAGGGAAGTACCCCATGAGGCTGGCAGCTGTCGTTGGCCGCCCGAATGTGGGCAAGTCAACGCTCTTCAATCGTCTGGTGGAGGCGCGGCAAACCATTGTGCATGACGAGCCCGGGGTCACGCGCGACCGGGTGTACGGTACGGTCGAATGGGCGGGACATACGTTCGACGCCGTGGATACGGGGGGATTCGTGCCGGCTACTGCCGAAGTGTTTGCAGAGGCCATCCGCGAGCAGGTGCATATCGCCATTGACGAGGCCGACGCCATTCTTTTCGTGGTGGATGTCATGACCGGTATCACAGACCTCGACGAGGAATTGAGCGCGGTGCTCCGCCGGACCGACAAGCCTGTCCTGGTGGTTGCCAATAAGTCGGACAATGACCAGCGGCGCTGGCAAGCCGGCGTGTTCTATGGACTCGGGCTCGGGGAGGTGTATCCCGTGAGCGCTATCAACGGGACAGGCACCGGAGAGATGCTTGACGACCTGACCGCTGTGCTGCCGGATGCCCCGGACGCCCTTGTTGAGGATACCCGCATTCGCGTGGCGCTCGTCGGGAAACCGAATGCCGGTAAATCCTCGCTGGCGAACGCTATTCTCGGATTCCCCCGATCCATCGTCACGGAAATTCCCGGCACGACCCGGGACGCCATCCATTCGGTGATCGAGTTCGAAGACCGGGAAATCATGCTGGTCGATACGGCCGGTCTGCGCAAGCGGGCAAGGGTGGCCGGGAACATAGAATTTTACGCCACGCTGCGGACCCGTCGAGCCCTGGCGGCATGCGACATCGCTGTGCTTCTGGTAGATGCCGCCGATGGGCTTCAGATGCAGGACATTCGCATTCTGAAGCAGGCGGAAGAACTCGGAAAAGGACTCGTTATCGCCGTAAACAAATGGGACCTGATCGAGAAAGAAACCAACACGGCCCGGGACTGGCGTCGCGGAATTCGCAAGCGGCTCCCGATGCTGGACTACGTGCCCATATTGTTCATCTCCGCACTCACCCGGCAACGGGTGCATACCGTGCTCAACTCAGCCATTACCGTCCATGAACGACTGCGCCTGCGCATTCCGACCCATGAAGTAAACGAAGTGATGCAAAAAGCCATCGGCAGGCATCATCCCCCCACATGGCGCAACCAGTTCGTGCAGATAAAGTATGCATCGCAGGTGGCGTCGAATCCTCCCGTATTCGCCTTTTTTTGCAATTATCCGAAAGGCGTGCACGAATCATACCGGCGATATCTCGAAAACGAACTCCGCAAGGCGTTCGATTTCAGCGGTGTCCCGCTTACCCTGGTGTTTCGCGCCAAGTCACGGGAGCGCGCATAGCCTTGCTTCCGGAACAGGTTGCACGCTGCGGCTTTTTCCGCATGAGGGCGTCGTATTTTCGCGATCTTCTCTGGCGAATCCTCGCGATATCCGTCGTCGGGGCGTATCTTGAGCAGTATCTTTGCTTTGCTATTTTTGCTCGCTTAATCCGAGTCCGCCATGCCTGGCAAAACGGTACCTACGAAAAAAAAGAACGAGCGCACGCTCAATTTCTGGGAGCGTCTGTATCTCCCGGAAGTGTTCAAGGGGCTTGGGTACAGCTTTCGCAAGATGCAGCAGCCAAGCTATACTCTCCAGTACCCGGAAGAGCAATGGTACCCCCCCGACAGTTATCGCGGTCGCCCGGTGCTGGTCGAGGAAGAGGGTCGACCCCGTTGCGTTTCCTGCAACCTGTGCGCACGGGCTTGTCCCCCGATGGCTATTGCCATGCAATCGCGCGAGATGGAGGGAGCCAAGGAGCGAGAACCGGAGTGGTTCGAAATCAACATGCTTCGGTGTATCTATTGCGGGTATTGCGAGGAAGTCTGCCCGGAAGAAGCCATCGTCATGTCGAAAGAATACGATCTGACCTTCCAGAGTCGCGAGGAAGCCGTATTCGGTCTGGAACGACTGCTTATGCCGGCAGAACGTCTCAAGGACCGGTTCGATTGGCTCGAAGCCTACAAGGACCGGCAGTTCGGAGAACAATGGGATTTTCGACGGGAAAACAACGTGCATAGTCTCAGGGACCGTGCTTTCCTTGCATCGCTGGCCGAGGAGGTCCAGAGCGACACAGAGGCTCCGGCCGAGCCGCTCCCCGATACGGAATGAACGACGCCTCCGACGTTCCTCGAACCGCCGGGGTACGCCAGGCATTGCTGGATCAACTGGCGTATCTGATCGACGAAACGGCTCTGCTGCGCAAGCATGTCGGACGGATTCCGGAAAGTGTTCTGCAAGGGCGACCGATAGAAAGCGAGCTCTCCTTCCTTGAAATGTATGTGTCGCTGTACCTTTTTGACGAAAAGGTATATTCCCCGGCCGTTGCCCGTCTGGGGGAAGGCAGGGATGTTTCCCTCGACGTACCCGGGGAAAGAGAGATGCTTGACGATGCAGCGCCGGAACGCACGGAAATAGAGACCGTGCTCGATCTTATCGGCACGGCCCGTACGGAATTGGCGGCATTATTTTCCGGACTCGACGTACACGGGTGGCAAGGCCCCGTTACGATCGATGGCGCCGCTACGGACGGGTTCGGCCTGGCTCATCATGTCATCCAACACGATGTCGATCTTCTGCGCAGGGCAGCGACCCGGCTTCACGAAAGCCGGCTCACGTCGCGCACGGAAGACATTCCCAAATAATACGTTCGGTGTAACGATTGCAAAAAAACTGCGTTTAATAGATACGAGGGCTGGAGTAAAGACGAAAATCTGTACCTTGCCAGCCCTTTGCGTCGAAAAATCCTTGCATCGCTCCCGGTAGCATGGCCGCACGTGAAAAGACATACGAAGACATCGCCTCGGCATTCCGGCAGGGAAACTTCAAGCCGCTCTATTTTTTCTACGGCGAGGAGCGGTTTCTTACCGACGAATTGCAGGATGTCCTGCTAGCGCATGCGCTCGCCCCGCACGAACGGGATTTCAATCTCGACATCGTCTACGGTCCCGATACGGATGCACAGCATGTGCTGGCGCTGTGTGCGTCTTACCCTGTAATGAGCGAGCGTCGCGTCGTGATCGTGCGCGACTTCGAAAGATTGAAGGACAATCGCCTGTTCAAAGAGTATGCGCAGCATCCGAATCCGGCGGCGGTGGTCGTACTCGTATGCGGCTCGAAGCCGGACCGCTCAAGGCATCCCTACCGGGCCCTTCGGGAACACGCCGTTGCGATGGAAAGCAAACCGCTCTATAGCAATCGGATGCCCGGCTGGATCAAGCAGCGCGCAGCAAAGCAAGGATACGATATGACGCCGGAGGCCATACATAGGCTGGCCGACTATGCAGGCGTCGATCTCGGGACGGTTGTCCGCGAGATGGAAAAACTTGAAATCTATGTGGCCGGACGAAAGACCATTACAGCGGACGATATTGTTCGCGCGAGTGGACATAGCCGGGGTTTCAATGTCTTCGAACTACAAAAGGCGATAGGCGAGCAGCGCGGCAGAGATGCGTTCCGCATTGTGGAACGAATGTTGCAGCGTGCATCCAATGTGCGCGGGGAAGCACTCATGATCATAGCCGTCCTGAACGCTTATTTCACGAAGCTTTGGAAACTCAGCGCCTGCGAATCGTCCATGCCGAACAAGGAAATGGCGCGCCATATTGGCGTATCGCCATTTTTTGTCAAGGAATACCTGACAAGCCTCCGCCGATACAAGGCGCCGGCGATCCGGAATACGTTCTCCGTATTGCTGGCGGCGGATTACGAACTGAAGGGAGGGGCTGCGCGGAGCGAACGTCTGGTGATGACCTTAATGCTTCGCAAAATACTATCGCCCCCCTCATGACTACATTGCCGAGTTCCGTCGCACAATAAGAATGGGGTACCGTACGTTTCCGATTTTGTGCGATAGACCTCAGCATACACCAAGGGATGTACGCCCATGCAAAGCACTTATGTCATAAAGCACCTCAACACGGCCCGGAAAAACACGAACCCGAATACGCGGTATCTGGATGCGCTCAATCCGATGAGCGACGAGGATCTGATGTCGCAGTTTCAGGCAGGAACCGTAGAGGCATTCGATATCCTGGTAGGCCGTTACAAGGATCCGCTTACCAATTATATCTATCGGTTTCTCGGGGACATGAAGGAATGCGAGGACCTTCTTCAGGAAACATTTCTGAGAGTTTACCGCAACAGGCATTCGTACCGCCGGATCGCCCGGTTCTCGACATGGCTCTACACGATTGCCGGGAATCTGGCGCGGTCGGAATACCGGAAGCGCAAACGGCGCCGGATATCTTCTCTCCAGTCGGTCAACAAGAACGATGAAGAGTACGAGATGGAAGTGCCGGACGAAACCTTCTCCCCGGACAAAGACACGGAAAGCTCGATCCAGGATTTCTACATCCAGGAAGCGCTGGCGCAAATTCCGGAGGAGTTTCGTGAGGTAGTCGTGCTGCGGGACGTGCAGCAACTGTCGTACGAGGAAATCGCGGAGATCACGGGGTTGCCCATGGGAACCGTGAAAAGCCGAATTAATCGCGGCAGAACGAAACTTCAGATACTCCTTAAGGATATCTACTTTGTACAAGAGGAGTAGCTTCGCCTTGCAGTGCTTGCACGAATAAGGTCGGGGTACGGTGCAGGGTGTGATGGAAAACCCCTTTTTCCGGATCCGGGAGCAGCCTTATGCGTCACATAACACGGCAACCGGTATAGTCTATCCGGTACCAGGTATCCTTCGTCCGCAAGTTTTCCACCCGCAGTCGGAATCGAATTAGTTTGCCTATGCCTAACGGGTACAGCGATTCGAAACCTTACGACGCCTCGAACCTGGAGGACGAGTTTCTCTGCGAATACGTGGATGGAACCATGGATCCTCTTGTTCGCAATGTGTTCGAGGAGTATGTGCGCGTCAATCCGGGGATGGAGGAGCATATCGAGTGCCTCCGGCGTACACGCCGGCTTCTGTGCCGTTACGCTTGTCGTTGCCGGGCGCCGAGCGATTTGCACGATCGGTTGCGCAATTGCATCCCCGGCCACACGTCCCGCCCCGGTGTTTCTTCACCTGTCGTTTCCGAGGACGCGGGAAAGGGGACCGTAGCATCGTCCTACGCCGTGACGGTGGTATTAATGATAGGGCTTGTTCTGGGAGCATCAGGGGTGCAATCCGGGAACGGCCGAATGCCTTATTCCGCCATGACGGTATCTCACCACGTGCAGGATACCCCGTCCGTCTCCTACACAGGCGAAGTGATGCGCCGATCTTCATACTCGTCTGTGATTCACCCACTGCCTCATTCTCCGCGCCTCCATCATGCCCATCCGTGGCGCCACGCACGATCGATCGTAACCGCCGGGATCAAGCGCGAACTTCGGGGTCGGTCGACGCCCGTCGGCTCCATGGTTGCAGAGGTAGTACATCCCTGATAGTGGTTCCGGAACGGGATGCCCTTGCTTGCGTGCAACGCAATACTCTGTATGGGGCCCTTAGCTCAGTGGTTTAGAGCGCTCGCCTCACACGCGAGAGGTCACTGGTTCAAATCCAGTAGGGCCCACCATGCTTCTTCGTAGAAAAAACATGCCTTTCCTGCCGACATTGCGGCCGGTATCCTGACGAGCACATGTCGGAAACGCTGAACGAGCAGCAACAGCGCCGTCGCGAAGAACTGCATGCGCTTCGTGAAGCAGGTATTGATCCCTATCCGTATGCGTGGGATGTCACCGACGAGACAGCGGACATCGTCGATACGTTCGACGATAACCTGCATCAACCCGGTGAAGATCGTCCCCCTCGGGATCGATACGATGTAGCCATCGCCGGCCGCATCATGTCGCTTCGTGTCATGGGCAAAGCCGCTTTCCTCGATGTGCAGGACGAGTCCGGCTCCATTCAGATCTATGTGCGCCGCGACGATCTTCCTGAAGGATATTATCGCGATGTCATCCGGCGTCTGCTCGATATCGGGGATATTGTCGGCGTCAGGGGATTTGCCTTCCGGACGCGCATGGGCGAGATCAGCGTGCATGCCGAGGAATTCAGGATTCTGTCGAAATCGCTTCGCCCCCTTCCGGTAGTCAAGGAAACCGACGACGGCGTACATAACGAGGTCACCAACAAGGAATTCCGTTACCGCCAGCGGTATGTCGATCTGGCGATCAACCCGGACGTGCGAAACGTTTTTCGCCAGCGAGCGCGCCTTATTTCGATTATGCGCCGCTTTCTGGACGACCGGGGGTATCTCGAGGTGGAGACGCCTGTGCTCCAACCCATATACGGAGGAGCGAGCGCGAGGCCGTTCACTACACATCACAATGCGCTCGATATGACGCTCTATCTCCGCATTGCGGACGAGCTGTATCTGAAGCGGCTTCTGGTCGGCGGATTTACGGGCGTCTACGAGATTTCAAAAGATTTTCGCAACGAGGGACTCAGCCGGTTTCATAATCCGGAATTCACCATGATGGAGCTGTACGTCTCCTGCAAGGATTACCGGTGGATGATGGAGCTCGTTGAAGAAATGATCGAGCACATTGCTATGGAATTGCACGGCACGCCTTATGTGCAATCCGGCGAGCATACGATCTCCTTGCGCCGTCCCTGGAAACGCCTGCCGCTCTTTGAAGCCATTGCAGAGTATACCGGGTATCAACTACGAGACAAAGACACGCAGGAAATAGCGGATATTGCCCGGGAACTCGACCTCCAGGTGGACGAAAGCATGGGGACGGGCAAACTTATTGACCACATTTTCGGCGAGAAGGTAGAGCCGCACCTCATCCAGCCCACCTTCATCACCGATTATCCGATGGCGCTGAGCCCGCTGGCGAAGCGCCATCGCACGGAGAAAGGACTTGCAGAGCGGTTCGAACTCATCTGCAATGCAAAAGAAATGTGCAATGCATTCAGCGAACTCAACGATCCGATCGACCAGCGCAACCGCTTCGAGGATCAGGCCCGGTTACGCGCCGGAGGCGACGAGGAAGCCATGCGGATAGACGAGGATTACCTCCGCGCGATGGAGTACGGCATGCCTCCTGCAGCCGGGCTGGGCGTGGGCATCGATCGCCTCGCCATGCTGATGACGGGACAGGAATCGATCCGGGACGTCATTCTGTTTCCCTTGCTCCGGCCGGAATCGGGACAGGAAGAAAGCGAAGTGCAGAAAAATCAGGGCGAAGACCCTGACGCATAAAAACGTGCATCACCCGGCGCTGTCACGCACATTCCGGCGCGCAATGCGCACATTTCTTTTGAAACCGTCGAACTTGCTACGCCGGACGGGGCTCCTTCTGAAACGCCTCCGAAATTCTTCGAGGTCGATTTCCTCCCATGCAACCAGTTCCGTATCGGTAACGCCCGGACGAGGCGCATAGCGCTCTTCGCCCGACGGCTTTTTGAACTTGTTCCAGGGGCACACTTCCTGGCATATATCGCATCCGAATATCCAGTTTTCGAATCCGGATCGGAGCGATACGGGAACATCGTCCCCACGATGTTCGATGGTCCAGTAGGAGATACACCGGTTGGAATCCACGGCGTACGGGCGATAGATGGCGTCCGTGGGACAGGCATCGATGCACCGAGTGCACGAGCCGCAAAAATCTTCCGCCGGGCTATCGTAGGTTAATGAAGTGTCTACGATGAGTTCCCCGATGAAAAAATAGGATCCGAGAGACCGGTTGATGAGATTGGTGTGCTTCCCTATCCAACCCAATCCACTGCGCTGTGCCCAGGCTTTTTCGAGCACCGGCGCCGAATCGACGAAAGCACGGCCCTCAATACCTCCCGCTTCCCTGCCAAGCCATTCGAAAAGCGCATACAGGTTTTCCTTCATGACACGGTGATAATCTTCCCCCCAGGCATACCGGCTGATTTTACCAGCGGTTTTGCGGACGGGCGGATCCACCGGATGGTAGTAATTATGGAGTACGGAAACCACGCTGCGCGCTCCATCGATCAGCCGGCACGGATCGACGCGTTTTTCGAAATGATTCGTCATCCATTCCATACCGGCATGGCGTCCCTCGAGAAGCCATTGCTCCAGCCGCTCCGATTCCTCATCCAGTCGTTCGGCTTTCGCAATACCGCAGGCATCAAAGCCCAGATTGAGGGCACGCGCCTTGAGCGCCCGACTCAGCGCTTCAGGGTCGGTATGGCATCCGATGGACATATCATACAGGAAATAGAAACAAGCAGGTGTCAGATACGCGGACGGCGCAAGCAACGTCGTAAAAAAAGCGGGCCCGCCTGATCGACGGACCCGCTTTTCCGGCAGCGTCTTGCGATGATCCGCTTCCGGCGTTGCGGTTACTCGTCGTAATAACCGGCACACGTACCAGGGATTGTGTCCACGCGGCGGGCTTGCTGCGCCCCCTCCTTCTTGGTAGTGCCCGGCAACAGGCCGCGCCCTTCCGTCTGGAAGCGGCTTGCAGCCAAACCGTTTTCGGTGTAGAACTGCTCGACGATACGGGCACGCTCGTCGGAAAGTTGCTGCGCATCGCGCTCACCCGGGGCGGCGTAGCCGACAATTTCTCCACACAGATTCGGGCACTGTCCAAAAATATCGGCGTTTTCCGCAAGCGCCGTACTCCCTTCCTCGGTCAACATGCTTGCATTCCGGTCGAAATAGGCCGCATTCATCTCCGTAATGTCGTAGCAGATGGCGGCGAGACACGGCATCGCCGTCACCGTAATCGATTCTGTGTCCGTACCGCCTTCGTTTTCTACCGTCACCGTCACCGTGTAGGTACCGCCCTCGGTATACGTGTGCGAGGCTTCCGCACCCATGCCCGTGCTTCCGTCGCCGAAATCCCAATTATACGTGGTGGAACCCTCGCTCTCCGCACGAACTGAAAATGCGACCTCTTGAGGCTGGCACACTTCGAAATGCGTATCGCTTGCGTCTATGGCTACGACGGTCGGGGCTTCTATGATCTGAACGGAACACATGGCCGACACCTCTTCGCGGCCATTGTCGACGGTAACCGTCACATCGTACATACCGCCGGATGCGAAACTATGTGTAGCCGCCATGCCGGTAGCCATGCCGCCGTCCCCGAAATCCCAATGTACATTGACGGGCTGCGTAGCTTCGGGATTCGTATCGACGGTAAAGGAACCTGTTTCGTTAGCGCCGAGAATACTCGGGCAGGTCGATCCAGAAATCTCTACCGGCGTGAATGCACTCTCGAGGCTGATCCTGACCCCTACGGAAAGCGAACTCACCAGATCGAAGGAAAGAAAGCCGTCATTTCCTCCGTTCGTATTGTCAAACCCGTCATCCGGGAAAGCCAGGTTGGAAATATTTTCGATGACAATCGACGCGCGATCGCTGACGACCATATCAAGACCGACGCCCAGTACCGGGCCGTACGTGGTACCCGCCAGGCTTCCACTCGTGACGTGCGCTCCGGCCGTCAGGAACGGCGCGATGCGCGAGGATCCGCCATAGCGGTACAGCGCCTGGAAGCCGGTGTACCCGCCGCCGGAGACTGCACCGCCATTCATAGGAGCTTCCGGAGTGTAAACGAGCGAAAGCGGGTGATTGGTGCGCTGGAGCGCCAGAGCCAGACTGCCATTCTGGTCAAACTGATATCCGAATTCGATCCCGCCCGCATACGGCGTGCCGCAACATTCGGAATCCCAACTGTCCAGATTGAAATTGAAGGGCGATCTTTCGGTGTCGCCAAGATGCCACGCCAGGCCAACGCGAGGCTTGACGAAAAAAGTGCCGTCCGCCCGCATGTTCTGCGCGTGCGCATCCGGTATGAGAAGAAGTGAAAACGCTCCGACCAGTAAGGCGGAGCAAATATTCTGCCATGAAACAGGCATAGTCGTCGTCGAAGGCATAGCGGATAAGGTCGGGATAATTTGCGGACAATGTACGAAACGAATTGCGAAAATGCGCAATTTTCACATGGAAGCGCAAGCCGCCCGAAACCAAGTGGTTTCCGGGCAAAAAACAGAGGAACACCCAGCGCCTACCCGCCTATTCGAGCCCGTTTACGTACTTCTCCAGTTTGCTCTTGGAATTGGCGGCCTTGTTTTTGTGAATAATTCCCTGCGAGGCCAGCCGATCCAGCGTATGTTTCACCTGAGAAAGCAGGGCCTGCCCTTCCTCCTTGTCGGTGGTACCGCGCAGTTTGCGTATCATGGTCCGCATGGCGCCGCGGTGAACCCGATTGCGTTCACGGCGTTCGCTATCCTGGCGGACCCGCTTGACTGCTGACTTGTGTTGGGGCATGTTGGTTCTGCACTGTTTGAATTTCGTTCGGCAACGTATCCGCCGACCGGGTATCTAACGGACCGGAAATGACACGGCAAATCCTGAAGAACGTTCGTAAAAGGAACCTTATAAGTCCTGGTTGTCCATCGGGTTCCATATTTTTGACCTCATAACGCCGGAGGAGGGCGTTTCGGCAATGTTTTCGTTTTTGCAAGAGTTTTTCAGAAGGGGCAAGGCGATATCGACCTTTGTAGTAATACGTGAAGGCTCCGGCAAACCGGCCGGGCAATACCGGATCGTTCCCCGCCATGTATTGCTGGTGCTGTCCGGAGGCGTGCTCTTCCTTGCTGCATTTGTGATCGCTCTGTTGTTTCTATTACCTCCCTTGAACAGGTTACTACCGGAGTATGGATCGGGAGAAATACGCCAGGGCGCCAGATTGAACGCACTGCGCATCGATGCATTGCAGGACTCTCTTGCGGCGCAGGAAGAGTATATGGCTCGACTCCGACAGGTCTTTCTCGGGCAGATCGATCTGGACGAGGCAGATCCCATGGCGTCGGAAACATCTTTGCCGGGAGAGAATTATGTCGTTCCGGCCCCTGGCGGATCATCGACGAACTGGGCCGATCATCGGCAGCCCGCCATCACGATAGACCTGCTTCCGGGAAGCAACGACACCCCGACACGCATGGCTAACGCAGCCCCTGTCCGATTTCCAGGCATCGTATTGCCGACGTTAACTCCCGTGGATGGCTTCGTAACGCGCAGGTTCAATGCAAGAACGGGGCATTACGGAGTAGACATTGCCGTGAAAGAGGGGACTGTCGTACGGTCGATCGGGGATGGGTATGTGGTGATGGCGGATTGGACGCAAGAAGGAGGCTTCACGATCGCGATCCAGCATTCGGACGGCTATCTTTCGGTTTACAAACACAATCGGCAGCTTTACAAGCGTACCGGGGACCGCGTACAGGCCCGGGACAACATCGCGGTAAGCGGAAATTCCGGCGAATTCACGACGGGGCCTCATTTACATTTTGAACTCTGGCACAATGGCCTGGCACAAGATCCCAGTTCGTATCTTGTGGGTATATAGACCATGAAGGCAGTACTCTTCCCTGCGAGGTTGCGCAACGACAAAAATGTCCAGCGCATCGCGCACCCGAAAATCAGTTCGTAACCGAACGGACATACTTGGAAACATAATACTTTGGAGACATAATACTATGGGCAGGCAGTCAAACGGCGGCGCTCCTTCAAAAGTGAGCATCATCAGCGAGGGAACGACCTTCGAAGGTACGCTCATATCGTCCAGCGACATGCGTATCAGCGGATACGTCAAAGGATCCGTGGAAACCGCAAGCAAACTGGTTGTCCCGGAAAGCGGCTACATCGAAGGAAACATCAAAAGCGCTTCGCTCGACATTGCCGGACGCATCAAGGGCGTAATCAACGTGTCCGGCAATCTCATGCTGAAAAAAACGGCTATCGTGGACGCCAATATCCAGCTTGGCCGTCTTATGGTGGAGGAGGGCGCCAAATTCAATGGGGAATGTCGTATGGGAGACCAGACTATTGACACCAGCGAAATTCCGGCGGCGGAAGGAATCGACCGCCCTGCGCCTGTCCCCGATTAATCTATCCGAGAAGCGTCCATGCCTGCTTCGAACGGCGCCGATTCCGGCGATCCCCGCAGCGATTTCAGAGAGGCCGGGTCGCATCTCTCCCTGGCGCTGGAGCCGGCGCTGACCATGGCGATCTGGATTGTCATCGGCGTCCTGCTCGATCGATGGCTCGACACGACGCCATGGCTCGTGCTTGCAGGGCTATGTGTCGGCATGGCCTCGATGTGCGTACAACTGGTGCGCGGGGTGAAGAAAAGCGAATCCCGGGGAAAGAAGCGCACGCCGCATGCCTGAAGAGGCGGTTCTGAATTCATTGCATATTGGCTTTTTTTCCAAGCCCTTTTTCCTGTACATTTAGGCGTTTTAGCAAAAGGGTATATTTCCTGATCGGGATTTTCCCGCGCTCTCGGGGGAAAACGTTCCGGCGCTAATGGAAACGGAAGGATTAGGACTCGGTATCGGACTTGGATGCTTGCTGGGCGTGTCGTACGTACTGATAAGCTTTTTATCGAATCGAATCGCGCTGCAAAGCACACGCAACCCAATGGCTGTCGTCATAGGCGCCATGTTGGTCCGTGTTGTGGTTACCCTGGGCTTACTGCTCATTGCCTTGCGGTGGCTGCCCGTAGCTCCGACAGGCTTGCTAGGGGGGTTTTTTGCAACGTTCCTTATAGGACTTGCGCTCGAAATCCGGTTTTTCCACAGGAAGCAACCCCCGACATTGTAGCTCTGACTTGCCGGAAAATGCTTTCTTATCGCACAACATGAGGGCGTTGAACACAAACATACGCTGTCGCCTCGTTGTCCTGCTTCTTCTGGCAGGCTGCGCGTGCCTTGCGCCTTGCCTGGCGTATGCTGCCGACGAGGAAGGAGAACTGGACGCCGTCGCCCACACTGCAGACGGCGTATACCTGGATTTTGCCCCGTTCGGCGCCGTCGAACTCCCGCGCATTTTCCTGCGAAAAGACCCCTGGGGGGTAGATGTATTTTCCTCCACCCGCTCCGCGCTGCTGTCGGAACGGTACGTGATCGAGCATGAAGAAGACGGACATGCGGAAGTGTTGCACGGCGAGGCCCTCCATGCCGCCATCGAGCACCACGAGCACCTCTACGCCAAACCGCAGCCGGTCCTGGGAAGCATGGTGCTGGACCTGTCCGTCACACGCCATCTTGTGTTCGGCCTCCTCGCCGCCTTGATCACCGTCGCCGTCTTCGTCACGCTTGCGCAGCGCTATCGTCGCCATGAAGACCGCGTCTCGGCGCCTCGCGGACTCTTCCAAAATATGTTCGAAGGACTCATCGTCTTCGTACGCGACGAAATTGCGCGGCCATGCATTGGCCCCAAATACGAGCAATTCACACCGTTTTTGCTTACGGCGTTCACCTTCATCCTGTGCTGTAACCTGATGGGCCTCGTGCCCTATGCAGGAGCGGCGACATCCAATATTTCAATTACCTTCACGCTGGCCGCTTTCTCGTTCGTGGTGGGACAGCGGCGTGGAACCCGGGCCTACTGGCGGCACATGTTCTGGGCCCCAGGCATACCTCTCCCGGTCAAGTGCCTGCTGGCGCCTATTGAACTCGTCAGTCTGATCGCCAAACATTTTGCGTTGGCGGTGCGCCTCTTCGCCAACATGATGTCCGGTTCCCTGCTCATCCTGAGCCTGATCGGCATCATCTTCACGATCAACATGCTGTTCGGCAGCCTTACGGCTACCTTCGTCGCCCCTCTCGGCATCGCATTCACGTTGTTTATTTCGTTCATCAAGATCGCCGTGGCGTTCATACACGCCTTCGTGTTCACGCTGCTGTCGGCGATCTTCTTCGGCATGGCCGTAGAGGAGCATCACGAAGACGAAACGCACGCCGAAGAGCAGCCAGCCCTGGCCGGGTAACCAGGTCAACGGATTTGCCGGACAATTTCACCATCCAAACCTCTTTTTTCGAATCATCTGACCCAACTCACGGAGAATCACTATGGACCCTACTGCATTAGCTTACCTGGGCGCCGGTATCGGAGCCGGACTTGTCGCAATCGGAGCCGGCATCGGGCTGGGGCATCTTGCCGGCCCTGCGATGGAAGGTTCGGCGCGGCAGCCGGAAGTCGCAAACCACATACGCGTTTCCATGATCATTGCTGCGGCGCTCCTCGAAGGAGTTGCGCTTTTTGGCATGGTCATCTGCCTGTTGCTCACACTGAAAACCTGATGTGTCGCGCCCGGCGCCGGATTGCCACTGCCCCGGCGGCGCATCCTGACGATACACCTGGGATGTCAAGGAATAATCCACCATCGATTCGGCCATGGATATCATCGTAGCCCAGAGTCTTCTCGAGCCGAATGCGGGACTGATCGTCTACAAGGTCATCGTATTCGCGCTGTTACTCTTCCTTCTTCGCAGATTTGCATGGAAACCCATCGTGAGCGCATTGGGCGAACGCGAAGAAACCATTGATACGTCGATCAGGAAGGCCGAGCGAGCGCTTGAAGAGGCCCGGAAAACCGGGGAGAAAAACGAGGAGGCCCGGCGCGCTGCGGAAGAAAACGCACGACGCGTCATGCAAGAGGCGCGCGCGGCGGCCGAGCGGGTGCGCACCGAAGAACTGGAGAAGACGCGGGCGAGAATCCGGCAGATGCAAGAGCAGGCGCAAGCCGAAATCGAGCGGGAGAAGCAACGTGCGCTGGAGGAATTGCGTGATGAAGTGGCCGGCCTTGCTATCCGGACCGCCGAGCACATCCTCGAAGAGACGCTTGATACGGACCGGCAGCGCAAACTGGTCGATCGCTTTATCCAGCAGCTTCCCAGGAATTGACCGGCGCACCGAATGCCTCGGAGTTTTCTCATACCCCTTTACGGAAACCGCACCCTCCTCACAGCCTCTGAGCTTTGCGGACGTAATCAGAGTATCCTATGGTTGTAGCCCGCAGATACGCACGTGCGTTGTACGAGGAAGCCGAGCGCGCCTCGAAGGTCGAGCGCGTCGACGCAGATATCGCGTTCGTTCGGGCGACCCTGGAGGGGTCGGAAGCGCTGGCGCAGCTTTTTCGGAATCCGGTCGTCGCTCGCGAGAAGAAACAGGTTGTCGTCCGTACATTATTCGAAGCGCAGCTTGACGACCTGACGCTGCGGTTTCTCGATATGCTTGTCGGCAGACAACGCGAAAGCCTGTTTGTCCGGATTGCACAGGCTTGGCGGAGCCTGCATGACGAACGCCTCGGCATTGTGGAAGCCGAAGCCCGCGTCGCCTCGGAATTCAGCGAAGAGGAGCGCGCCGGAATCACGGAGGCGCTTGAGCAGTTGACCGGCAAGAAAATTCGCCTGAACGTCCGCAAGGACGCCGGATTGATCGGAGGGCTGGTCGTTCGTATCGGAGATACGGTGTACGACCGGAGCGTGCGCCACCGGCTTGAAGCGCTCCGCGATCGGGTGACGCTCCGGCCTCTTTCCACCAATTAACCGTCGTGCATACCTCGACGGACCGGCCAGACATCGCTTGACGAGCAAGCGCATGCGTAACCAGTGACGATACAAACATTATGACCACGTCAATTCGACCAGATGAAGTTACCTCGGTTCTGAAGAGCGCCTTCGGCGATCTGGAAACGGGAACCGATGTCTACGAAGTCGGGACCGTCCTGCAAACAGGGGACGGCATCGCGCGGCTTTACGGACTTTCGAATGTACAGGCCGGGGAGTTGATCACGTTTCCGGCGAGCGGAACCACCGGCATGGTTCTGAACCTCGAGGAGGACAACATCGGGGTCGTGCTTTTCGGCGATGTCGATTCGATCAAGGAGGGCGACGAGGCGCGCCGGACCCGGCGCATCGCGTCGATCGACGTTTCCGAGGGCATGCTGGGGCGCGTGATCGATCCGCTCGGCAACCCGATAGACGGGCGCGGCCCCATTGCGGGCGAATCCTTCGAAATGCCGCTGGAGCGGAAGGCCCCGGGCGTCATCTACAGACAGCCGGTGAGCGAGCCGCTCCAGACGGGCGTCAAGGCCATCGATTCGATGATCCCGATCGGTCGGGGACAGCGGGAACTCGTCATCGGAGACCGGCAGACCGGCAAAACCGCCGTATTGATCGACACGATCATCAATCAGAAATCGACCCAGGAAACCGACAAGCCGGTTTTTTGCGTCTACGTGGCCATCGGGCAAAAAGCGTCCACCGTGGCCCATGTGATGCGGGCGCTCGAGGAGTACGGCGCCATGGACTATACGGTCATTGTGAGCGCACCGGCTTCGTCGCCGGCTCCGGTACAGTTCATTGCCCCGTATGCCGGCGCCTGCATTGGCGAATACTTCCGGGATACGGGCCGGCATTCCCTCGTGGTGTACGACGACCTTTCCAAGCAGGCGGTCGCCTACCGTGAGTTGTCGTTGCTGCTGCGCCGCCCACCGGGGCGCGAGGCGTATCCGGGCGACGTGTTTTACCTGCACAGCCGCCTGCTGGAACGGGCCGCCAAGGTCAACGAAACGAAGGCGGTCGCGGTACAGATGAACGATGTCCCCGAATCGCTGCAAGGTAAGGTGGAAGGAGGCGGCTCTCTGACCGCCCTGCCCGTCATCGAAACGCAGGCCGGGGACGTTTCCGCCTATATTCCGACGAATGTGATTTCCATCACGGACGGCCAGATCTATCTGGAGACGAACCTCTTTAATGCGGGGGTGCGCCCCGCCATCGATGTCGGGATTTCCGTATCCCGTGTCGGCGGCAATGCGCAAATCAAGGCGATGAAAAAGGTCGCGGGTACGCTGCGCATCGACCTCGCGCAGTACCGCGAGTTGCAGGCCTTCTCCAAATTCGGGTCCGACCTGGATCCGGCCACCCAGCGCCAGTTGCTTCGCGGGGAACGCCTTGTAGAGATTCTGAAGCAGGGCCAGTATGCCCCCGTTCCGGTGGAAGAACAGGTGGCCGTGGTGTTTGTGGCGACACAGGGGCTGCTGGACGCTGTGCCGGTAACCCGCCTGCGCGAACTGGAAACCGAATTCATCGGCAAGCTGCAGATAGAGCACAAGGACCTGCTCGACGCCATTCGCGAAACGGGCGTGCTTTCGGACGAACACCGGGAAGTGCTCACCGGCGTCGCGAGCGACCTGGCGGACCTTTTCCGGGCGTAGCGCACAAACCGATTCATGGCCAATCTCCGGGAAATACGGAACAGGATCGACTCGATCCGCAATACGCAGCAGGTGACGCGCGCCATGAAAATGGTGGCGGCGGCCAAACTGCGGCGCGCACAGGAACGCATATTCAGCACGCGGCCGTATGCATACCGACTGGGGGCGGTCATCAGCCGGCTCAAGGAGCAGGTCGACGCCACGGAGCACCCGTTGCTGCAAAAACGCGAACAGGGCCGGAGCATCGTGTTTATCGTCGTGACGGCCGATCGGGGGCTGGCGGGAGCGTTCAACGCCAATATCGTCAAGGAAGCGGAACAGGCGATGGCGGCATACGAAGCGGTCCGCAAGGCCGGCAACCTGCATGTGCTTGCCGCGGGCCGGAAAGGGCATGACCATTTTACCCGAAGGGGATATCAAATGGTCGGCGATTTTCGCGGGGTCTTCGACCGGATCGAAGTCGAAACGGCCCGGAAGATCGTCGAGCGGGCCGTGGATGGATTTCTGAACGGTTCCTGGGACGAGGTAAAAATCGTCTACAACGAATTCCGGAACACCATCGCCCAGAATCGGGTCGTCGAGCCGTTTCTGCCGATCCCGAAGAAGCAGTTCCTGACGCCGATCATGGAGACGCTAGGCGAAGGAGATGCTCAGGCGGACAGCAGCGGCAGCCAGACAGCCGCCGATTCCATTTTCGAGCCGGAAGCGGAATCCGTCCTGCACGAGTTATTGCCGAGGTATCTGCACTACCAGGTATGGCGCGTGCTGCTCGAATCGAACGCGGCGGAACAGGGTGCGCGCATGGTGGCCATGGACAATGCGACCTCCAATGCGGAAGACTTTTTGCGCAACCTGAAACTGAAGTACAACCGGGCGCGCCAATCCGCGATCACCACGGAGATCATCGAGATCGTTTCGGGGGCCAACGCACTGGAAGCCGGATAAAATCCGCATCGCGGGGCATCGAACCTCGCACACCTTCCGGCGTTAGCAGGGATCGTGAAATGCAAATGAAGCGTGCGCCGGGATGCGTCCCGCAAGCGCAACGGAGAGGTGGCCGAGCGGCTGAAGGCGCTCCCCTGCTAAGGGAGTATACGGCGATCCCGTATCGTGGGTTCGAATCCCACCCTCTCCGCATAGGGTTTCAATACAAACACATATGTATAGTCCCCTCCCATGCCCGATCCAGGATACATCCTCGCCCTCGATCAGGGCACAACCAGTTCGCGCGCCATTCTTTTCGACCATAGCGGCACCATCCGGGGCGTCGCGCAGCGCGAATTCCGGCAGATCTTCCCGCAACCCGGCTGGGTCGAACACGACCCGGAGGAAATCTGGTCTTCCCAGGCAGGCGTGGCCGCCGACGTGCTGGCGGAAGCGAACCTGTCGGCCTCCGACGTAGCCGCCATCGGCATCACGAATCAGCGGGAAACGACCGTCGTCTGGGACCGCCGCACCGGCAAGCCGATACATCACGCCATCGTATGGCAGGACCGCCGCACCGCAGGTATGTGCGACCGGCTGCGGGAAGCCGGACACGCCGACTTTATCCGCTCCCGGACAGGCCTGGTCCTCGACGCCTACTTCTCCGGCACCAAAGTCCGCTGGATGCTCGATCACGTGGAAGGCGCCCGGGAACGGGCCGAACGGGGCGAGCTGGCCTTCGGCACCGTGGATTCCTGGCTGATCTGGAACATGACCTCGGGCCGCGTACATGTCACGGACGCCACGAACGCCTCGCGGACCCTGCTCTATAACATCCATACGAACGAGTGGGACGACGAACTGCTGGACATCTTCGGCGTGCCCCGCAGCCTGTTGCCGGAGGTTCGCTCGTCGAGCGAGGAGTATGCAAAAACCTCGGAGGATACCTTCATGCCGAACGTCCCCATCGCGGGCATCGCGGGGGACCAGCAGGCAGCCCTTTTCGGGCAGGTATGCACCACGCCGGGCATGGTCAAGAATACGTACGGCACCGGGTGCTTCCTGTTGATGCAGACGGGCGAAGAGGCCGTGCAATCGGACAACAATCTCCTTACGACCATTGCCTGGCGGATCGGCGATCGGACCGAATATGCCCTGGAGGGCAGCGTGTTCATCGCAGGCGCCGTCGTACAGTGGCTGCGGGACGGCCTTGGCGTCATCCGGACTTCCTCGGATGTGGAAGCGCTGGCGCGTTCCGTACCCGACAACGGGGGCGTGTATTTCGTGCCGGCGTTCACCGGACTGGGCGCCCCGCACTGGGACCCGTACGCCCGCGGAACCGTCACGGGGCTGACGCGCGGCGCTACCGCCGGACACCTTGCCCGCGCCGCGCTGGAAAGCATCGCCTTTCAGACAGCGGACCTGATCCGGGCCATGGAAGCGGACGCCGCGCTGCGCCTCACCGAACTGCGGGTCGACGGCGGGGCCACGGCCAACAATCTTCTTATGCAGTTCCAGACCGACCTGCTGGGCGTCCCTGCGGTGCGTCCCCGCATCGCTGAAACGACCGCGCTGGGCGCCGCCTATCTCGCCGGTCTTGCGGTGGGCTTCTGGGCGGACCAGGAGGAGATTTCCACGCAATGGCAGGTGGATCGACGTTTCGAACCCGCCATGGAACGCGATCTTGCCGAAGACCTGCTCCGGCAATGGCGGCGGGCCCTCGAACGCGCCGCGGGATGGGAAACCTCTTCCTGAGGATGCCTTTCTCTCCTCTCGTCGGTACTTTAGGGTACTCTGCACACCATTCTTTCTTGCACCCATGACTCCCTTTTTTGGAGAACTCGTCGGAACCGCTTTGCTGATTTTGCTGGGCGACGGCGTCGTAGCGAATGTCCTGCTCAAAGGAACCAAGGGCGAGAACGCCGGCTGGATCGTCATCACCTTCGGGTGGGGTATGGCCGTGTTTGCGGCCGTATTCTGCGTCGCCGCCTTTTCCGGCGCTCATATCAATCCTGCAGTGACCCTCGGACTGGCCACGGCCGGAAAATTTCCCTGGGCGGACGTGCCCTTGTACCTGATCGCGCAATTTATCGGCGGTGCGTTGGGCGCCTTCCTGACCTGGCTGCATTACCGCCCGCATTTTCTGCATACCGAAGACGGGAACCTGAAGCTGGGCGTTTTCTGCACCGCCCCGGAGATCCGGAGCGGGGGCGCGAATTTCATTTCCGAGGTCATTGGCACGTTCGTGCTCGTTTTCGGCGTACTGTATATGGCGGCGCCGGAAACCGGCCTGGGCGCCCTGGACGCCTTGCCGGTGGGGTTGCTTGTGCTGGCTATCGGGCTGTGCCTCGGCGGAACCACGGGATATGCGATCAATCCGGCCCGCGACTTGAGCCCGCGCGTAATGCATGCCCTCCTCCCCCTCGGAAAGGGCAAGCGGGACAGCGACTGGGGATATGCATGGATCCCGGTACTCGGCCCGTTTGCGGGCGGCGCGCTCGCCGCACTGGCCTATGGGGTACTGGGCGCATAAGCGCTACCGAATCTATTCTCCCTTACCTGCCTACCTGCTACGGAACAGGCGAGAACGAAAATTTGTACGTAATTGGTTTGCCGGAAAATGATCGAACGGCTCCCAGGAGGGGTGGCAGAGCGGACGAATGCACCGGTCTTGAAAACCGGCGTACCCTCGCGGGTACCGGGGGTTCGAATCCCTCCCCCTCCGCGTTCCTTGCCGCCGACGCACCGGTTTCCGGAGATCCCGGCTTTTTCTGCGGCGGCGATTGCAACACCGTAGCTTTATTTCCGTAACGACATGTTATGCCCGGCGTTTTGCTCTGCGCTTCCGTCTCGGGAGCACAAGAATATGCCCATACGGAACATCCCGAAATTCAGTCCAGGACAGGAATCATGTATATGGTGAACCATGCCGGTCGCTTCCGCCGGACGCCGCTTTTCGCTCTTCTGCTTGCGGCAGGTATGTTTCTATTTGCGCCGGGCGAGGCGCGCCATGCACAGGCGCAACAGGCTCGCGTCATCACGTTCGACGAGGCCCTCCGGATTGCACTCGACCGGAATGTCCAGGTAAAACAGTCCGGAAACAACATCGAACTAAGCGCGCGGCAGGTGTTTCAGCGGCGGATGGATTTTCTGCCCTCTTTCTCGATGTCCACCAGCGGATCGCGGGGATCCGGTTTCGCACAGGACCAGGCGGGGCGCAATATCCAGTTCACGAGCCAGAACCTGAACGGATCGCTTTCGGGACAAATCAACCTGTTCGACGGGTTTGCGAATATAGCGGCGCTCCGGCAATCGCTGCACACCCTGCAGGCCAGTGAGTTGGCCTACGATCAGACCCGGGAAACCGTGGCGTTCGACGTGGCCAACAATTTTCTCCTCTATGTAAATGCGGGCCAACTCGTGGTCATCCAGCAGGAGAATCTGGAAGCTCAACGCCAGCTTCTGGACCAGATCGAGGAATTCGTAAACGTCGGATCGCGGCCTATCTCCGATCTTTACCAGCAGCAGGCGGCTACGGCGCAAGCCGAACTGGATGTGCTTAACGCCGAGCGGAACGCGGAGCTCGGCAAGGCCCGGCTCATTCAAGTCCTGCAACTCGATCCGCGGGACGAGTACGAATTCGTTGCGCCACGGTACGAAGACATACCCGTCGTTCCCCAGGATTACGACCTGCAGGAACTCTTCGATATCGCGTTCGCATGGCGCGACGATCTGGCGGCGCAGGAAGCGCGCATCCGTGCGGCGCAGCAGGGCATACGCTTGGCAAAGTCGGTGTACTGGCCACGAGTGGACTTCGGCGGAAGTTACCGCTCGAATTACTCGCCGGATGATTTTATGAAGAGGTCCCTCTTCGATCAGCTCGAAGGCAACCGGGGCAACTCGCTCGGTTTCAGTATCAGTTATTCCGTTTTCGACGGTTTCTCCCGGAGTACACAAGTTCAGCAAGCCGAGGTGCAATACCGGAACGCAATGCTGGACATGGAAAGCCTGAGGCAAAACGCGGCCTTGCAGGTAAGGCAGGGGTATCTTGAATACGAAGCCGCTCGAAAGAGCCTCGAAGTGTCCGAAACGCAGGTGCTTGCCGCCGAACGGGCGCTCGACGCCTCGCAGAACCGGTACAACGTAGGAGCCGGTACGCTTGTGGAACTCACGCAAGCGCAGGCCCAGTATGTCGCCGCCGTAAGCAACCGGGTGCAGGCCCAGTACAATTTCCTGTTCCAAAGCAAACTGGTCGACTTCTTTGTGGGCCGTCTGGACCTTTCGACGCCGTTGTTCGACTAACTTCGTAACAAGGCGCCCGCCAAACGCACTTTTTCAAACACCTTCCACTGTTCAGAGACATGTCGAAAAAATCCAGCGCTACGAAACGCCTGCTGTGGATATTGGGCGGATTGCTCATCTTGCTTGTAGCGTTCGCCATCGTGGGGCGCATAACAGGTATGTTCGGTTCGGGAAATTCCGGGACGTTCGTCGAGACGGACGAAGCCGAAGCCCGCAGCATTACGCAGATCGTCACGGCTGCCGGCAGAGTACAGCCCGAGGTGGAAGTGATCATCAGTCCGGACGTGTCGGGCGAAATCATCGAACTACCCATCAAGGAGGGCGATACCGTGCAACGCGGTATGCTCCTTGCCCGGATAAAGCCTGACTTCTATGCTACACAGGTTGAGCAGGCGCTGGCGAACGTGTTACAGGCAAAAGCCTCCATGGCGCAGCGCCAGGCCGATCTGCTGGAGGCCGAATCGGAACGCACGCGCCAACGGGATTTGTTTGAACGCGCCGCAATCGCCAGAAGCGTACTCGAACAGGCGGAAACACGGTACGACGTGTCGAAAGCCGGACTCGATGGAGCCAATTATGCGGTCGAAAGCGCGGAAGCGCGCCTGCGCGAAGCCGAAGAGCAGGTTCGCAAAACGGCCATCTACAGTCCCATGTCGGGCACGATCAGCGTGCTCCTGGTGGAACTTGGCGAACGCGTCGTCGGAACCAGTCAGATGGCCGGTACCGTAATGATGCGGGTAGCCCGCCTGGATCATATGGAGGTTGAAGTCGAGGTGAACGAGAACGAAATCGTCAATGTAGCGGTGGGCGACACGGCGTCCATAGAAGTCGATGCATATCCCGAACGCAATTTCCGGGGCGTCGTAACCGAGATCGCCAATTCTGCGCGCACAACCGCAGCCGGAACGCAGCAGCAGGTCACCGAATTCCCCGTCAAGGTACGTATTCTGGACGCCCACAACGTCCAGGAAGGGTATGCCGACGAACAGCGCGTGATTGCACAAGACGAGGTACCTGCTCCCCTCAGCGATACGCCGCTCTTCCGACCCGGCATGAGCGCTACCGTGGATGTCTATACGGAAACGGTTGTCGATGTGGTGGCCATCCCGATTCAGGCCGTGACCGTGCGCGATTTATCCGGCATATCCGCACAGGACGCCAACGGTAATGCAGAAACGGAGGAAGAGAATGCGGAAGAGATCGCTTCCGATTCTTCCCGGGCCGATCAAGGGAAAGAAGAATTGAGCAAGGTGGTATTTGTCGTAGTGGACGGCACGGCACGGATTGTCAAAGTGGAAACGGGTATATCCGACGACACGCACATCGAGGTGGAAACAGGGCTTGCCGTCGGCGACCAGGTCGTTACAGGCCCGTACAGCGCCGTCAGCCGCACGCTGAACCATAAGGATCAGATACGCATCCGCGAGAACGGTACGCCCGATTTCTCCAGGGCCGGTTCGTAGCCTTGCTTCCGGTCAAGCCCAGGACACACTCCCCTGGCTCACATACAGGATACTCATGGAAGAACAACGACCGCTCATAGCGCTGCGCGACACCACCCGGATTTATTACATGGGCGAACATGAAGTACATGCCCTTGCCGGCGTATCGCTGGATGTATTCGAGAACGAATACGTAGCGATCATGGGCGCTTCCGGCTCAGGAAAATCCACGTTGATGAATATCGTAGGGTGTCTGGATTCGCCAACGGGCGGCGCCTACTACCTCAATGGGCAGCGCGTCAGCGAGATGAGCGATAACGAACTGGCCAATGTGCGCAATCGCGAAATAGGGTTCGTGTTCCAGACATTCAACCTGCTTGCGCGGGCCGATTGCATGCACAACGTGGAATTGCCGCTGGTATACAGTGGCATACGACGCAGAGAGCGGCGCCAGATGGCGGAGCATGCGCTGGAGAGCGTTGGGCTGGCCGACCGCGTGGATCACAAACCGAACGAACTGTCGGGGGGGCAGCGGCAGCGTGTCGCCGTGGCGAGAGCACTGGTCAACAACCCCTCTATTATTCTGGCCGACGAGCCGACAGGCAACCTCGACACGAAAACGGGCAGGGAAATCATGCACCTGTTCGAGCAGCTCTATCGGCAGGGGCATACCCTGCTTGTCGTTACGCACGAAAACGAAGTCGCGCAACATGCCCGCCGCATTGTGCGCCTGGTTGATGGTAAAGTGGATAGCGACGTGCAGGTAGACAATCCCGTACTCGCTTCCGTTTCCACTACCGATCAGGCAGCCGCCTGATCGGCTATTTCTTTCGCCACAATCCGGGAAAGAATGTGTTTCCGCTGCCGGACAGGCAGCCCCTGCACGCGGCGTTCCAGATCGTCTTTTTTCTTTAGGATACTCTGATTAAATCCGCAAAGATTCAGAGGCTGAAAGGGGTGCGCTGGCAAGGAATGACGAAGCAATGTGGCAGGCCCCACATAATGAGGAATGACACGGTCAGCGTGCCTCTCTCTGCCTCCCGAAGGGCGTTTCACGCCCGCGACGCCCCGAATTCGCAGTGTTTCTCGCTGATTCCGATGATGAAATCATGATACCCTGTACTTGCGAACGTGAAGCGCTGAACGAAGTGGTTTTGATCAGAGTATCCTTTACTTTTCCTGCGTACTGTCGGAGCGAACCGCATCTCGCCAGGCTTCGGGCAGTCCCGGCGTAATCGACTTACGAAGCGCCGCGTCGTCGAGGCCCGAACGTACAGCGGTATTCTTCCTCCACACGCTTGAAGCGTATCGGCAAATCCGTCGGGTGCGTCAGCACGGCCTGGAACGGCACCGATTCGGCAGCGGCCGTCAGACAATCTTCTGCGGGAATTTCCACGAGGTACTCGGCTACAATTGTCGAATCCATCCGGTCAAGGGACAGGAACGTGACGGCATGGCCGCTGGTGATTTGCGGCAGGGCTACGAGAAGCACCATCGCTTGGGAAAAATCCACGGACAGGAAGGGCGCCACGGGGCGAAGCGAATCCTGCCAGGCTGCCCAGGTTTCCCGGTCCCGAATAACGATTTCCAGGGAGTCTTTGAGGGGACCGTGCTGGCCATAGCCGATGGCCGCAAAATGCAACGGCTCCGGAATCGGCTCTTCCACCGAAACCGATTCAGAACTGCAAGCACCGAGCAGAAAACCCGGAATCAGGAGCAGCAAAAGACTGGAAACACGAATGCGCCTTGCAGCGCATGGCGACTTCATTATTCGTAGCGAAGCGAATCGATGGGATTCAGTCGGGCCGCCTTGAGAGCCGGGTAGCCGCCGAACACAAGGGCCACGCAGGCTACGATGGCTACGGTTACGCCGGCCCAGACCCAGGGGATTGTGGCGGAAATGTTAAAATACAGCGCCGTGCCGTTACCGGCCAGCACGCCGAGAAGAAAACCGGCGCCTCCCCCGATCTGGCACAGGAAAATGGCCTCCAGAATAAATTGCCGCATAATGTCTCTCCTGCGGGCGCCGAGCGCTTTGCGAATACCGATCTCGCGCGTTCGCTCCGTAACCGTAACAAGCATGATATTCATGATGCCGATGCCGGCCGCAAGAAGAGAAATAAGCCCGATGGCGGCGCCGGCCTGGGTGAGCACCGTGGTAAACTGATCGAAGATGGCCCGCATGGAGTCGTTCGTTTCAACGACGAAATCGTTGTCTTCGCCGGGCGGCACCTTGCGAATGGTCCGCAGGCGGCCGATCACCTCTTCCATGCCGGCGGTAACAAATTGCGGGCCCGGCGTACGCACACTGGTCGAGGCAATGTTACGATGGGCGCCGCCGTACCTCAGAAAGAGCGTCTGCATCGGTACAAACACTCTGTTGTCCATGTTGAAGCCCAGGAAATTGCCCTTGGGCTCCAGCACGCCGATCACCTGATAGCGCGCACCGCCGAATTCAACCACCTTGCCAAGAGGGTTTTCGCTTGCGAACAATTCTTCGGCGACACTCGCCCCAAGGATCACCACCTTCCTGCCGTACTGGATATCTTCGGGCGTAAAGTTGCGCCCGTATTCGATCGTATAACTGAAGTTGCCTGCAAAATTCTCGTCGGTGCCCAGAATGGCTACATTGGGTTCCGTTTCGCGGGCGGCGTAACGGATGGCGGTCATGTCGAAATCCTCGATGACGCTCACCACCAGATACTCGTCCAGCGACCGCTTGAGCCGGTCAATCTGCTCCATCGTAATACTCGGGCGGTACCGGAAATCCCGGTCGGTGACCGTAAAGCTTTCGTAGCGGGAGATCGTGAAGGTGGATGTCCCGAGAAAAGACATCTTTTCCTCAAAGTACACGTCGATCACTTTCACCGCCGTAACCGATACAATGATGGCGAATACGCCGATCACCATGCCGAGCAAGGTCAGCATGGTGCGCATTTTGTTGGTGCGCAAGGAGTTCCAGGCAGAAGCTATGATGTCCCGAAGTTCCATGAACAGAGCGTGGATCGTTTGGATTATTCGTAGCGGAGCGATTCGATGGGATCCGATTTGGCACCCGCCCAGGCCGGAGCCAGTCCAAAAACGAGCCCTACCAGCGTGCAAATCGCGAAAGCGAGAAAGATCGTTCCAAGCGGCAGCAAGGTCGGAAGCGACAGGGCCAAACTGATGAGCTGGGCGCACAGAGTGGCCAATCCGACGCCGATGAGGCCCCCAAAAAGGCAGATCGCGATCGCTTCCATCAGGAACTGGATGAGGATCGTGCGGCGGCGTGCGCCGACTGCCTTGCGGATCCCGATTTCCCGCGTACGCTCCTTGACCGAGACAAACATGATATTCATCACGCCGATGCCGCCCACAAGGAGCGCCAGCGCCGTCAGGAAGATGCCGACACCGTAGATCATGCGCTTGACCGGGGCCAACTGGGCCCGCAGTTCTTCCTGTTCGTTGATCTCGAAATTGTTGTCTTCGCCAGCCTCGACGGAGCGCGCCACGCGAACGATGCCGGTCAATTCATCCTTGGCCTGATCCAGATTGGCTCCCGGGGCAAGCCTTGCCTGTACCGAGATATCCCTGTAGCGCAGGCCGAAGGCATTGGCAAACGCCTGCAAGGGAATGCGCGCTTGCTGGTCTACAGATCCCGGACCTTCGGCGCCCTGGCCTTTTTTCTCCATCACGCCGATCACCTGAAACCGGTGTCCTGCAATACGGATGGATTTGCCGAGCGGATTCTCGACGGGAAACAATGTTTCCGCTACCGAGGCGCCAATCACGGCGACACGGCGCGCCGTTCGGTTGTCTATTTCCGAATAGAACCGCCCCGAAGCGAGTTCCACGACATGTACGCGCTCATACTCGCCGGTGGATCCCTGAATCGACACGGGAGCAATGGAATTCCCGCCGTATGTGACCGGCCTGGACGTGGAGACGACCGGAGCGGCGGCGGTAATAAGCCGGGCGCGATCCGAAACGACCTCCGCAAGCTCCGGCTCGATCTGCGGACGATTCATGTATTCCCACCATTTGGTGTTCGGACCGCCTGTCCATGGCCACTTTTCGATATACACCACATCCGTTCCCAACTCGGAAAGCGTGTTCTCGAAAAACTGCTCGATGCCGTTGATGACGGTGACCATCGAAGTGACCGAAGTAATCCCGATCACAATGCCGACCATCGTCAGGGCCGACCGCATTTTGTGCGAAGCGATGGCGCGTAAAGCAGTCCGGAGCGCTTCGAGAAACTCGTACAGCAGAAAATTCAGTTTTTTGACCACGGGGAAAATGCAGGGTCAGACGTGGGAAGGCGACGGACTGGCAAGACGGACGATGCGCATACAAGCACCCGGATCGTATACGTGACAGGAAACGAAAAGATACATCGTCTGCTTCATTGCAAGCATCGGGCGTGCGATCCTGTACGGCATGAATGTTTGTAATGTTTTAAATTGCGGTCTCCGCTTCCCTTTTTTGTAAAATAATCGGGTTTCTCTCATGAACGGTTCAATGGACAGACGGAAATTCATCAGGACATCGGCGCTGGGAGGCGCCAGCCTTGGTCTTGCGCCGGCGACGATTCGCACGTTTGCGTCCGGCGCGCCCAGCGATACGATCCGGGTCGCCCTAATGGGTGTGAACAGCCGGGGCGGCGGCCTTGCCAACGCATTCGCCCAACAGGGCAATACAAACGTACGATACATATGCGATGTCGACGCCCGTGCGGCCAGACAAGTGTCGAGGAGTATGGAAAGTATGCAGGATGAGATGGTAGAGGGAATACCTGATTTTCGACGCGCCCTGGAAGATCCGGATGTGGACGTACTCGTCATTGCAGCGCCCGATCACTGGCATGCTCCCGCCACGATCCTCGGTTTGCAGGCCGGCAAGCATGTGTATGTAGAGAAACCCTGCGGGCACAACCCGCGGGAAGGGGAACTACTCGTCGCAGCGCAAGAGCGATACGGGGGCGTCGTGCAGATGGGCACGCAGCAACGCTCCGGACCCGCAAGTATCGAGGCGATTCGTATGATCCATGATGGCGTGGTAGGGCGACCATACCTGGCACGCGCCTGGTACGCCAATACGCGCGGATCCATCGGGCGCGGCAAACCCGCCCAGGTTCCCGACTGGCTGGATTACGAATTGTGGCAAGGCCCGGCGCCGCGTACGCCGTATCGCGACAATGTGGTGCATTACAACTGGCACTGGTTCTGGCGCTGGGGCACCGGCGAGGTGTGCAACAACGGCACCCATGAAATCGATGTGGCCCGGTGGGCGCTTGGCGTGGATTTTCCCGTTCGCGTCAATTCGAATGGCGGGCGGTACCACTTCGACGACGACTGGGAGTTTTACGATACGCAGGAGGTGGCTTTCGACTTCGAGGAGGGGAAAACGATCACCTGGGAAGGCAGAAGTTGCAACGGGTTTCCTGTGCTCGACCGGGGACGAGGCACGTTGGTGCACGGCACCGAAGGAACGATATTGCTGGACCGGAGCGGGTACGTGCTATACGACGAGAACAATGCCGTCGTGAAGGAAGTCAAGGAAAAGGATTTGGAATCCACCATGGACACGACCGGCGGCGGCGGTCAGACGAACCGGCACATAGCCAACTTCCTCGAAGCGATTCGCAATGGGCGTCCGCTGCATGCTCCCATCGACGAAGGACACAAGAGCGTTCTGTTATGTCACCTTGCGAACATCGCGCAGAAAGTCGGCGAAACGCTGCACTGCGATCCGAGCAATGGGCATATTATCGACAATCCCGGAGCCATGGAACTCTGGGCGCGGGACTACGAACCCGGTTGGGAACCCACGGTCTGAGCCCGAGCAGGGTCCCTTGCCCCGGGCAACGCGCTATGGCCGCACGGTGATCGTAGCCATGGTTTCGGCGCTTTCGGCATAGCCGTAGCGGATCGCTTTGGCCCGGATCGTGGTGGTCGTTCCCGGTTCGAGGCGAATCGGGCGGGCATAGAGTTTCCAGTACGGCGCCTCGCCTTCCTGGGTGGTCCAGGCAATGGAAGCACCGTCCGTGCCGGCCTCGATAACAATCTCGACAGGACCGTCCTGCTCCGCCTCTACCTCCCTGTCGATATCGTTTCGTCTCAGAATAAGCGGCGTGGCCGTAACGGGCTGCTCCTCGCCCATCCACATCTGCCGGACCATTTGATCTTCGGACAGATGTCCTTTCTCGTCGATGTCGAGCATCCAGGCGTCCAACTCGCTGCGCATCCGGTCCAACACGTCGCCAAGAGCGGGATCGTCCGCCAGGTTGTCGATCTCATGCGGGTCGGCCTGCACATCGTAGAGTTCCTCCGGGGAGCGGCTGTCGCGTAACCAGCGTTGCTGCACTTCGTCAAGTTCGCCGGCGATATTCAGGCGGAATATCTCCTGAAGGATGGACGAGCGATTGCGGTAGCGAACGAATTGCACGTACGGCTTTTCCGGGTGATAATTTCGAATGTATTTGTAGCGATCGTCGCGAGCGGCCCGGACCATGTCGTATACCATGTCGATGCGGTCCCGGGCGGCGTAGATATATTCTCGCGGCGGGACCTCCGCATCGCCGAGAAAAGCCATACCGTCCATGTGCGCAGGAATGGTAACGCCGGCAAGCGATAACACGGTGGGCCCAAGATCGACCAGACTGACAAGCCGTTCGCTGGCCGAACCGGCTCCTTGTTGCCCGGGCATCCGCACGATAAGCGGGACACGTATGCCCGAGTCGTAGAGCCAGCGTTTGGCGCGGGGCAGTCCATCGCCGTGGTCGCTCCAGAAAAAGACGACGGTATTGTCGACAAGACCATCTTCTTCCAGTTGGCGCAGAATTTCGCCGGCCCGCTCGTCGAGGCGCGCAATGTTATCGTAATGTTTGGCCAGCTGGCGCCGCACTTCGGGGGTATCCGGGTAGTACGGAGGCAATTCGAGCGTATCGGGGTCGGTGGTCGTTTCCTCCTCAGGAGTAACCCAGCTTCGACTCTCGTGGGTGATTCCGAAATTGAAGACGGAAAAGAACGGCTGACCTTCTTCGCGAAGCGGGCTGCGCCAGTGCGCCCCCCGCTTGTGCTCGTCCCAGATCGTGACGGGGGCGCCGATCTGGTAGTCGGTTTTGAAATCGTTCGTCGTGAAGTAGCCGGCCGCCCGGAGATACTCCGTGAAGGCTTTCACATACGGAGGGGGCGTAGCATGATAGGGCGTGGGGATACCCGGCGCATCGTGCGTGGTGCGCATATGGTGCCCTCCCCAACCGTTCTGGTGCATACCTGTGATAATGGCCGCCCGGCTCGGCGCGCACACTCCGGCGGTGGTGAAGGCTTGCGTGTAACGGGTTCCCTCGGAAGCAAGGCGATCGAGGTTGGGTGTGTTCGCCACGACATCGCCGTAGGCGCCGAACCGTAAGCCGACGTCTTCGGCGGAAATCCAGACGATATTGAGGCGGTCCTGCGCAGCGGCAGGCGGCACGGAAAGCAAGGGCAAACAAAGAAGCGCAACGGCGAACGGTATTCTCATGGCAACGTTCCGATGTATGGAAAGCATCTGCAAATATGCGACGGAGATGGAATATAGACAAAGATAGCGGATGCCGGAACGGTTCATGAACTTCGGCGCCTGCCGCCTTTTCGCGGCGTGGATTTTCGGGGCATGTTTTTCCTGCGCATGTCCCGAGGATTCATTTTCTTAAAAGGATACTCTGCGGAAGCCGTTTTGCGCACAGCATGCGGCGTCCGGGCAGGACAGGAACGATGATATCTCGGCAAACCCCCATGGACGACCGGATCACGATTCGCGGCGCACGCGCTCACAATCTGCGGAATATCGATGTGGATATTCCGAGGGAGCAACTTGTGGTCATAACCGGATTGTCCGGTTCAGGCAAATCGAGCCTTGCTTTCGACACGATCTATGCCGAAGGGCGGCGGCGCTACATGGAAAGCCTGAGCGCCTACGCCCGGCAGTTTCTGGGTATGATGGAACGGCCCGATGTCGATTTTATCGACGGCCTCTCCCCTGTGATCGCCATCGACCAGAAAACAGTCAGCCGCAATCCCCGCTCCACGGTGGGTACGGTCACGGAAATTTATGATTTCATCCGCCTGCTTTTTGCACGGGCAGGCACGCCGTATTCGTACATCTCCGGCACGCCGATGCGAAAGCAGTCCGACGACGAGATCATCGACGAGATCGCGGCCTTCCCCGAAAGCACTCGCATAATGCTGCTGGCGCCCGTCGTACGGGCGCGCAAGGGGCACTACCGGGAACTCTTCGAACAGATGAGGAAGCAGGGCTTTCAGCGCGTACGCATCGACGGGGAAGCCCGGGAGATTGAACCGGGCATGAAGGTGGACCGGTACAAGACGCACGACATCGAGGTTGTGGTGGACCGCATCGTGATCAAGGAAGGCATTCGCTCCCGGGTCGCCCGGTCGGTGGAGACCGCACTCGGCATGGGCGGCGGAACGCTGGTCGTGCAGGCGACGGACGGACCGAAAAAAGGCGATCACCTGATGAGCCGTCACTTGTTCAATCCGGAAGACGGACTCTACTACGAAGACGCCTCGCCGAACATGTTTTCCTTTAATACGCCCTATGGAGCGTGTCCCGAATGCAACGGCCTTGGTAACCGCCGGGAAATAGATCCGGAACTGGTTATTCCGGATCCGTCCCGAACCATTTCCGAAGGCGGACTCGCCCCGCTGGGTAAACCGCGCGGCATCTGGATATTCAGCCAGTTGCAAGCGGTGGCCGCAGCTCGCGGTTTCAGGTTCGATACGCCCATCGGGGACCTGACCGAAACGCAACAGCAGACCCTGCTCTTCGGCGCCGGTGAGGAGAAGTTCGACATTGTGTATACCTACAAGGACAGAGAAGTATGCTACCGGCACCGCTTCGACGGCATCTACGGGTACATCCGGCACACGTACGACAACACCTCGTCGAACGCGCAACGCAAATGGGCCGAGTCGTTCATGCGACAGATGTCGTGCACCGGATGCGGGGGCGGCCGGTTGAACAAAGAGAGCCTGTCGTACAGGATCGGCGCCTGTAACATCGCCGAACTGGTGCATATGGACCTGGTCGGACTCCGCACGTTTTTCGACGAGGTATCGTTCTCCGACCGCCAGCGAATCATTGCGCGCCCGATCGTCAAGGAGATCAGGGAACGACTCGATTTTCTGATCGCCGTCGGGGTGGGGTATCTCAGTCTGGATCGTGCGGCGCGTACGCTGTCCGGCGGGGAAAGCCAGCGCATTCGTCTGGCGACCCAGATTGGTACGCGCCTTACCGGCGTGCTGTATGTACTGGACGAGCCGTCCATCGGGCTTCATCCGAACGACCACTCCAGACTGATCGATTCTCTGCGGCAATTACGCGATCTCGGTAATTCGGTGCTCGTCGTCGAGCACGACCGGGAAATGATCGAATCCGCCGATTTCGTGGTGGACCTCGGGCCGGGCGCCGGAGAACATGGCGGCCATGTCATGGGGGCTACTACCCCGAATGCGTTGCCGGTTGCAACGAACGGTTATACAAGCCTTACGGCGGCATACCTCCGGGGCGTACGGCGCATCCATGTACCGAAACACCGCCGGAGCGGCTCTGCAAATCGTCTTATACTCAGGGGGGCCACCGGTCACAACCTGAAAGGCGATCCCTTCGCATTTCCGCTGGGCGCCTTCGTATGCGTTACGGGAGTCTCAGGATCCGGTAAATCCAGCCTCGTCAACCAGACGCTGTATCCCCTGCTGGCTCAACGGCTTCACGGCGCCAGAACACCGCCGTTGCCTTGCGAATCGCTGGAGGGGGCGGAGCGTATCGACAAGGTAATCGACATCGACCAGAGCCCGATCGGAAGAACGCCCCGGTCGAACCCCGCCACCTATACCAACCTGTTTACCTCGATCCGGGATTTGTTCGCCCAGCTTCCGGAATCGAAAATCCGCGGATACGGAAAAGGCAGATTTTCCTTCAACACGAAAGGAGGGCGTTGCGAAACGTGCAAGGGGGCCGGCATCGTCAAACTGGAGATGAACTTTCTGCCCGACGTGTATGTGGAATGCGACACCTGCAAGGGCCGTCGCTACAACACAGACACGCTGGAAGTACGCTACAAGGGGAAGAACATTGCGGACGCGCTGGATATGACGGTATCCGAGGCGCTGGCGTTCTTCGAGCACATCCCGCGCATCGAACGGAAACTTCGCACGCTCGACTCGGTGGGGCTGGGATATATCCGACTCGGACAACCCTCCACGACATTATCCGGCGGCGAGGCTCAACGGGTCAAACTGGCGCGGGAGCTTTCGAGACCGGGTACCGGTCGTACCCTGTACATCCTCGACGAACCGACTACGGGGCTTCATTTCGAAGACATCCGGCACTTGCTGACGGTCCTCGATGCGCTGGTGCAAAAGGGCAACACCGTGCTGATCATCGAACACAATATGGACGTGGTTAAGGTAGCGGACTGGATCGTGGATATGGGACCGGTCGGCGGTACGCAAGGCGGGCATATTCTGTTTTCGGGCGCCCCGGAAGACCTCGCCCGAACGAATACCGCTACCGCAGGATATGTACGGGAAGAACTGGAACGATTCGAGGGAACGTTGGACGAAGAAAATGCCCGGAACCTGGACCTGGACGCCCTGGCATCCGACGAAGCAGATGAAGAGGCCTTTGCCGTTTCCGTCCCTTCTCCTGCCGGATAACAACAGACCTTTATCCGTCTCGATGCCGGAACCGCCTTTTATACCCGCCTATCGTAAACCGGACGCCGAAGGCGTCTGGATGCAGTTCGACAATACGGTCGCGATCCGCCACATCGTACGCGCGGAAGATACGTTCGAGCAGGCCGCGGCGGCCGTTTTTAACTACCTGAAAAAAGCGCAGGGGGATTTCCCCGACTGGCCGAGGGTGCTCTACCTTGATCTGGAAGGACACACCGGGGAGTACGCCGGATTCGACCCCGACTTTTACGAGTTCCAGCAGGAGTTCTTCTTTTCGACGATGGCGCCGTTCCTGACCGGGTTTCATATGCCGCTTACCGGGGCCCTCGTCAATCCGGAAGCGCAACGCAACGACCTGCCGGACGAACTGGTCGTGAGAATGCCGGGCGACTCCTGACAGCGCGGGCAACGGATCGCTCAGGTATCCCCGGATCGCACGGCCACGCTTTCGAGGAGACCGGAGGCGCTGTCTCCGTCCTTCTTGTCATTCCCGCCCCGGCGACGCACATCCAGCACCTGAATGCAGATCGCGCCCAGTACGATAAACAGCCCGGACAGGATCTCGAGCGCGGACGGTTGCGTACGGATGGTTGCCCATGCAAGCCAGAGTGCGGCAAGAGGAACGAGGTTGCCGTAGAGCACTACCCGGGTCGGTCCCAGTTTTTTCAGGGCGCGCACCTTGGCCCACTGACCGATACCGACGCCGACAGCGCCCCCGAAAATAATAGCTATCCAGGTCCAGGCGCCGAGCTCCAGCCAGGATTCGCCTGTGAGTGCAGGCAGGGCGATCGCAAGATAAACCATACCTCCAATGGCCGTGCGGGCCGCCACCATGGCCGTGGCGCCATATCGGGCGGCAAGGGGTTTGATAAAATGCAGTTCGGCGACCGCCATAAGCAGCGCCAGAACGAGTAACAGATCGCCGAACCAATATCCCTGGTCGGCGCGAAAGCCGTCGAAGGCCAGCGTGAACGTACCAAGCGCCGCCAGCACAATTCCGACGTATCCGAGGCGGCCGATGCGTTCCGTGCCCAGGACGTACCCCAGCGCACAGCTGAGCACCGGTCCCAGCGCCAACCACAAGGAAGCCCGGGCGCCGTGGGTAAGCCCAAGGCCTTCGATACCGAGCCAGGGGGCAAGCGTGGCGCCCAAAACGGCAACGACAAGCAGACGCGGCCAATCTTTTTTATGCACCCGGGGGAAAAGGCGGGTGCGCCCCGCTGCTTCTCCGGCTCCAAAAAAGAGCTGGAAATACAGCATGGCAATCATGGCCGCGCCCCCAAGAAGAAACCGGGAGACGGAAAAACCGATTGGGGACATTTCGCGAAGGGCTACTTCGGCGAGCACGAAATTTCCGCCCCAAAGCATGACGAAAATCAGCAACAAGACATGGTGCGGCCAAGCGGCCTCCCCACGTCCGTCGAGGTCAGGTTGCTTGTGTTCGTCCGGGTTCATTCGGGAAATGCTTCTTCACGGGTCGCTCCGCAAAAATAGGCAAACGACCGGACATCGAAAGCGGTCCGCCGGACGCACCATATGCTATGCAGCCCGAGACGCGCGTTCGACGATTTTGACAGCTTCGTCGAATTGCACGCCAACGATACGGGAAACGCCGGGTTCTTGCATGGTGACGCCGTACAGTCGATCCGCCGCCGCCATCGTCAACTTGTTGTGTGTAACGAGAACGAATTGCGTCTGTTCTGCAAACCGCCGGATCATGCGCATGAAACGCTGGACGTTTTTATCGTCGAGAGGAGCATCTACCTCATCGAGAATACAGAAGGGGCTCGGCTTGACAAGGTATATGCCAAAAAGGAGCGCGATCGCTGTAAGAGCTTTCTCGCCTCCGGAAAGCAGCGAAGTGGCCGACGACGCTTTGCCTCCGGGACGGGCCTGGATGCGGATGGCCGTTTCGAGTGGATGCCCCGGGTCTTCCAGCACGAGATCGGCGACCGATTCTTCCCCGAAAAGATCCCGGAACGTTTGCCGGAAATGACGGCGGATATCTTCGAACGTTTCCATGAACCTCGCCGATGCAGTAGCATTGATTTCGTCGATCGTTTCGAGTAGCGTCTTTTCGGCCGCTTCGAGATCTTGCTGTTGCTGCATCAGGAATTCGAGCCGTTTCGTTTCCTCTTCCCAGGTTTCAAGAGCAAGTTCGTTGACACTACCCATGGTGCGCAGGCGGATGCGCAATGCGCTCGCTTCCTCCCGGGCAGCCTCTTCCTCAAAATCTTCCGGCGCCAGGATAGACGCCTCTGCAACTGCTTCCGGGAGCGACACGGCAAAATCTCCGAAAACCTGATCGACCAGCGCATCCGTGCGGGTGCGTATTTCTGTGAGTCGCAGTTCACGCTTATGCTCCTGCTGCACCAATTGCTGGCGGCGATCCCGTAATCCCTGTAATTCGCTCTCAAGGGTCGCCATATCCTTTCGGATGGCTTGCAGATCGCCTTCCGATCGGTCCACCGCCTCCTTCAGCACGGCTTGCTTTTCTTTCATACCGGGCCGGTCGGTCGCCAGTTTCTCCAACCGACTGCTGGCCTGTTGCATTTTCCGGTCGAGTTCATCGATGCGAAGGGTGCGCGCTTTCGTACGGTCATGCAGGTCCCGGAGGCGCCCACGTGCGCGATCAAGGTCCCGCTGCAAATTCTCGTGCCGGTTGCGCGCCTTGAGCGCGTCAAGACTCGCGTCGTTATATATCCCTGCTCCCGCACGACTTTCTGTTTCGGCGATTTGAAATGCCGTTTCCGCTTCGGCAAGCCGGGATCGGACTACGTTCAGGTTCCCGGCAACTTGTGCAAGATTCTCGCTGAGACGTTTGCTCTCCCGGCCTGTCTTTTCAAGAAATGTCTTTGCTTCTTCAGATTTATTCGTGAGCGTTTCCTGTCGACGTTCGGCCGCTTCCATGTTGAACGCGACCTGCGCCGCTTCCCGCTCCGCCTGCGCGAGGCCCCGCTCGGCATCGGCAAGTCGTTCGCGGCATGTTTCGCCCGAAACGGCAGCCATTGCGGTACGGTGCTTTCCAATGATTCCTTCTGCGGCCTCGATGTCGCTTCGGATGGCCTGCAAACGGCGGTGCGCGGTTTCCAGTTGTTGCCGGCGCCCAAGACGTCCCGATGTCAACGCATCGCCTTCCTCTTCGCTGCCTGCATGCAGAACTCCTTGCCCATCGACCCATTCGCCGGTGCGCACAAAGAATCGCACGTCACAAGCGGTCCGGACGGCGAGTTGTTCCGCCTCGTCGAGCGTATCGACGACGTACGCATCGTGCAACAGCAGACGAACAAGGCGAACGTATTTTTCGGAATCGACTTGCCGGGCGGCAACGCGCACGCATTCCTCAAGAGGTGCGGCCTTCACGGTGCGGTGGCTTGCGGAATCCATCGTATCCGGTATCCGATCCAGGACAATGAACGTGGCCCGGCCCTGGCCGTTGCGGCGCAATTGTTCGATGGCTGCCCGGGCGTCGTGATCGGAATCCACGACAATGCACCCGGCGAAAGGGCCAAGGGCAGCGGCGAGGGCAACGCGGTCCGCATCCTTGCATGCAAGCAGGTCGGCCACCGTGGTCAAGCTTCCGTTCGACCATTCCGAAACGGCCAGATACTGCACGGCTCCTGAGCAATCCTCGTACGACGTGAGCATGCTCTCCAGCAATCGGGCCGACGCTCCAAGCGCTTCTCGCTCGCGTTCGAGTTGGTGCAACCGCTCGAGTGCTTCCTCGAGAGATTTCCGAATCTGCGCCTCGTCTTGCGTGGCCTGTTCAAAAGCAAGCCGGGCCTGATCGACAGCAGCCGCTGCGCTGGATTTCAATGTTTCCGTATCGGCCGCAAGCGTACGCAACCTGGCAAGCGACTTCCCCGCCTCGCCCCTTTCCGTTTCCGCATCCGCCATATTCTTCTGCACAAGGTCTTGCTGACCGACTATCTTGTCCAGTTGGCGGCGTTGCGAAGCATGTTCTTCTTCGTGCGCACGTTCCTCTGCGCGAAGATGCAACAATACCTGTTTTTTTTCCTCGCTGGCGGCCCGGCGGGTATCGCGCTCGCGCTCCGCAGCGGCGAGCCGTTTCTCCGCCTCGTACAGGGCAGGTCCGGATTCCTTCAATGCCTTTTCCACCTCTGCAATCTCCTGCACCATATCTATGCGGCGCATTGCAGCGGTTTCCTGCTCCTCATGCATGCGTTTCCGTTCGCCGTGCGCAGACTCCAACCGTCCCTCTAAAAGACGTCGCTCCATTTCCAGTTCGCGCCGTTTGTCGATGTGCGCATACAAGCCTGCGCGTTCTGTATCGAGACGCTTCTCGCAAGCAAGCAGCTTTTCCCGCAGAGCGTTCAGCGCATCCGCCCGATCGGTTTCCTGTTTCGTGGCATGCGTCGTTTGCTCGTTCAGGCCCGTCGTTTCGTCGCTAAGTCTGCTTTGTTCTTCTGCGAGGCGCACATAGTCGATGCCGGCAAGCGCCAGTTCGATCTCACGCAGGCGGTTTCGGACCTGCTTGTAGCGCTCCGCTTGTCCGGCCTGCCGCTTGAGACTCCGAACCTGCTTGGCGATCTCGTCCGTAAGATCTCGAATGCGCTCGAGATCGTTCCGGGTCGCGTCCAGCCTTCCGAAGGTTTGGCGCCGCCGCACCTTGTATTTCGTGATGCCGGCGGCTTCCTCGAACAAACGCCGCCGATCATCCGTGTTTTCGGACAAAATCTCGTCGATCATCTTGAGCTCGATGACCGAATAAGCCCCGGCGCCCATACCGGTGTCCATGAAAAGATCCATAATGTCCCGAAGGCGACACGTTACGCCGTTCATGGCATACTCGGAATCGCCGGATCGGTAGAGGCGCCGGCCCAGTTGCACCTCATCGTATCGGGCAGGAAGAATATCCCGGTTGTTTTCGATCGTCAGGAGCACTTCGGACATGCCCAACGACTTGCGCTTCGACGCCCCGTTGAAAATGACATTCTCCATTTTTTCGGAACGGAGAATGCGGGTTCGCTGCTCGCCGATCGCCCAACGCACGGCGTCCACAATATTCGACTTGCCACATCCGTTAGGACCTACGATGGCCGTAATACCTGGATCGAAATGCAGAACCGTACGATCCGCGAAGCTTTTGAAGCCATGCAATTCGAGTTTGCTCAGATACATATCGGCAGCGCCATCTGCAAAGACGGATCGGAGAAAAAAAACCGGACAGGAGCGCCACTACAGCCCGCATCATGTTACCGGCACATCCATCGGACAATAAAACCGATCTAAAACCGTTTTGCAAGTGGTATTTGTCTTTTGCGCCCGATTGTGCAAAAATAAGCAGCTCCGCCTGAAAAGAAGGAAATGCGTGGAATGAACAATTTTATAATCCGTTATTGAAAAGAGTATAGGCCAGACGCGATTCGGGCCGTCATCTCCGGAACAATGTGCATACGGACAAAACGGATGTTGCTGAAAACAGAGCGGGCGCAGTGTAACCTGCACAACAATCCGCCCGTAAGGAACTGTATGTGGCAGGGAATTTGCTTGAAATGAAACTGTGCACGTAACCCCCACGGAGAAACACGGGCGGTTGTGCATGGAAACACACCCCTCGGTTTTACCTCCGCCGACGGTGTGTGCCATAGAGGAGGGCCTTGCATACGGATTGGAGCCCCGATATGCCCGGTCCTCCTCTTTCTTTTTAGCGCATCAGAGCTTCCAGGGCGCCCGCATGGGTCGTCCGAGCATTTCGTTGGCCGAGGTGTCGTCGAGCACCATTTCCCGGTCCGGATCCCATCTCAGATCGCGACCCAACCGCATGGCGATATTGCCGAGGTGGGCAATGGTAATCGAGCGGTGCGCTTCCTCGATCGGCGCTATCGGTTCGGTACCGGCGATCACGCTATCGATGAAGTCCTGACGGTGATCGTCGCTGCGATAGAGGCGGGTATCCTGATCGCTCAGTATGGTGCTCCAGATGGCCGGATCGGACACCTCATGGCCTCCGCGAGACACGAATATCCACCCGTCGTCGCCTTCGAAACGAACGCCTCTTTGCTCGTCACTGGTGACGACCATGATCGCCCCATTGCCGTATTCGGCCTCGAAATAAAAGTCCGTGGCCGTATTCCACAAATCGTTCTCCGGAAAAGTACCCCTGGCATTACGGATGGCTATCGGGCCGGTCCGGGCCGTTCCCATGCCCCACTGTGCAATATCGGGATGATGCCCGCCCCAATCCGTCACCTGCCCGCCGGAGTAATCGAAAATCCAGCGGAAGTTTACATGGCACCGGGCAGGGCTGTATTCCGCTTCCGGAGCGGGGCCAAGCCAGAGGTCATAATTGAAGCCTTCCGGGACCGGCTCGGGCTCTTTCCGGTCACCGGTTTGGCCAAAGTCCGGCTGTCCCGGCGGGAGGCCGCATCGTACCGTGCGTAATGTGCCGATCCGCCCATTGAGCACAAGCTCGCAGGCATGACGGAAACGCTCGCTGGAGCGCTGCTGGCTACCGGTCTGGAACACAACCCCCGCCTCCTTTACGGCATCGCTCATGGCCCGCCCTTCCTTGACGGTAAGCGAGAGGGGTTTCTCCCCGTAAATGTGTTTACCGGCGCGAGCGGCGGCGATAACCGGGATGGCGTGCCAGTGATCCGGCGTAGAAATCACGACCGCATCGATATCGTCGCGAGCCAGCAACTCGCGAAAATCTTCGTACCCCTCGCAGGGAGAGTATTTCCCGGAGCGTATCTGCTTGCTGTGGGAAAAATTCACCAGCTGCTGTGCGGGCTCCCTGCCCGCATAACCGCCGTTCCAGTACCCGTAGCTCGCCCGGTTTACGTCGCAGACACCCGCAATCTGTACCTGTTCTTTCTCGAGGAATTGTCTCAGATGCCCGGTCCCCATATTGCCCGTGCCGATGAATCCAAGCGTAATGCGATCGCTGGGAGCCGGGCGGCCGGCGCGTCCGAGAGCAGATGCCGGAACAATGCTTGGCAGAGCAAGCCCTCCGGCGAGGAGTGCGCCTTTCTTCAAAAAGTCGCGTCGATTTCTACGGATCATTGTTTTTCGGAATCTGTGGGCGGGGCTATGCTATCCGAAAAGGTAACGCTTAGGAAATTTTTTTTCAGAAAAAGAAAGGATTGCCGCGCATCCGGACAAGGGCCGTACGCATGCGTCAGGCATCCGTACCGCCGGCCAAGGCAGTGAGGGCTTCCCCCGTCACGCGCATGGTCGTCCATTCGTTCATCGATTCCGCGCCGAGCCGCTCGTAAAGCCGGATGGCGTTTTCGTTCCAATCCAGGACAGACCATTCAAGACGCCCGCATCCCCGGGCGACCGCCAGATCGGCCACCTGCGCGAGAAACGCCGTGCCGAAGCCGCGGCCGCGCCAGGCAGGATCCACGTAGATATCTTCCAGATAAATGCCGGGCTTCGCCAGAAAGGTGGAGTAATTGTGGAAGAAGAGCGCAAAGCCCACCGGAGCACCCTCTAATTCGCCGATAAGCACTTCGGCATATGCGCGGGGTCCGAACAGAGTATCCTGGAGCGCTTCTTCCGTGGCCAGGCATTCGTGCTCGAGCCGCTCGAATCTGGCCAACCCCAGGACAAATGCATGGATGAGCGGCATATCGTCCCGGCTGGCGGGCCGGATGGTAAAACCCGGAAGAGGCATCCGGGCAGCGGTTTCATTCATGGCAGTATTAAGGCTTATGCCGAAGTATTAAGGCTTATGCCGACCCGTTCGGCCGCAACGCGGACGACAATTTAAAAAACCTCTTCGGCCGCAACGCGGACGACAATTTAAACAACCTCTTCAGCCGCAGAACGGCCAACGGTTTCGAAGGTCAACCCCTCCGTGTCCGGGGCCATGTCGATGCGTACGCGATCTCCGTCTGCAATGCGTCCGGCCAGAATTTTTTCTGCAAGTTTATTGGCGATTTCCTGCTGCAGCACGCGCTTCAGCGGACGCGCCCCGAACGTCGGATCGTAGCCCTGCTCGGCCAGCCGATCCCGTGCAGCGTCGGACAGCGTCAGGGTAAGATTCTGGTTTTGCCGGGCAAGCGCCTCGATCCGGGCGTATTGTATATCCACGATACGGCGTATCTGTTCTGGGCCAAGAGGACGAAACAGAACGATTTCGTCGATCCGATTAAGGAATTCCGGCCTGAGCCATTGCTTGAGAAGAATTCTCATGTCCTCCTTCATGGTCGCCAGCGCCTTGTCATCGAACGTCTCGGTAGCTTCGATCCGTTCCTGTATGATCTCGGAGCCCATGTTACTCGTCATAACGACGATGGTATTCCGGAAGTCGGCCACGCGGCCCTTGTTATCGGTCAGGCGTCCATCGTCGAGCACCTGCAGCAACACATTGAACACTTCGGGGTGCGCCTTCTCGATTTCATCGAGAAGGATCACGGAATACGGCCGGCGGCGCATTGCTTCGGTTATCTGTCCCCCCTCTTCATACCCGATGTACCCCGGAGGGGCGCCCACCAGACGGCTGACCGTGTGTCGTTCCTGATATTCGCTCATGTCGATGCGGACCATGGCGTGCTCGTCGTTGAACAGGAACTCGGCGAGGGCTTTCGCGAGTTCGGTCTTGCCCGTACCGGTGGAGCCCAGGAAAATAAAACTCCCGATCGGACGCGACGCCTCCTGTAATCCGGTTCGCCCCCGGCGCACCGCGTCGGAAACGACCCGAAGCGCTTCGGGCTGTCCGACCACGCGCCGTTCCAGCATTTCTTCGAGCCGCAACAGTTTATCCCTTTCGCCGGCGAGCATTTTGGCCACCGGAATACCGGTCCACCGCGATACGATCTCTGCAATGTCTTCCGGGCCGATTTCTTCTTTCAGCAGCGCGCCCCGCTCCTGGATTTCGTCGAGCTCAGCCTGCGCATCGCGGATTTTCTGTTCGGCCTGCGGAATCTGTCCGTAACGAATTTCCGCTACGCGGCCGTACTCGCCGCCGCGTTCGAGGTTTTCCGCCTGGATACGGAGCCGCTCCATATCCTCCCGGGTATCCCGAATCGTCCGAATGACGTTCTTTTCCTGTTCCCAGCGCGCCCGGAGTTCGTTGCGCTCTTCCTGGAGCCTGGCGATCTGTTCGTCAATGCGCTCGGGCTTCCCTTGCGCACCGTCCCGCTTGACGGCTTCCCGTTCGATTTCCAGTTGCCGGATTTGCCGTTCGAGCTGATCCAGATCTTCCGGCATGGAATCGATCTCGATCCGAAGCCGGGCCGCCGATTCGTCGATCAGATCAATGGCCTTATCGGGCAGGAAACGATCCGAGATGTACCGGTGACTGAGTTCGGCTGCCGCCACGATGGCGCCATCCTGGATCCTGACGCCGTGATGCACCTCGTAGCGATCCTTGATGCCGCGCAGGATGGAAATGGTATCGGCCACGGTCGGCTCTGCGACCAGCACCATCTGGAAGCGGCGTTCCAGCGCCTTGTCCTTTTCCAGGTGTTTGCGGTACTCGTCGAGGGTGGTGGCCCCGATAGCGCGCAACTCGCCGCGAGCGAGCGCGGGTTTCAGAATATTCGCCGCATCCATGGCGCCTTCCGCGGCCCCTGCGCCCACAAGCGTATGAATCTCATCGACGAACAGAATGACCTGCCCATCCGATTCGGCGACTTCCTTGACCACGGCTTTCAGCCGGTCTTCGAATTCACCGCGATATTTGGCCCCCGCGATCAGCGTACCCATATCGAGCGCGACCAACCGCTTGTCCTTGAGCCCTTCCGGCACATCGCCCTGTACGATGCGAATGGCCAGTCCTTCCGCAATCGCCGTTTTCCCGACCCCGGGTTCCCCGACCAGCACAGGATTGTTTTTGGTCCGGCGGGAAAGAATCTGCAGGACGCGCCGAATTTCCTCGTCGCGCCCTATCACAGGGTCGATGCCGCCCTTCCTTGCCAGCTCGATCAGATCACGGGCAAAGCGCCCGAGCGCCCGATGCCCATTGCTTTCCGGTTGGGAATTCATTCGGATACGTGTTTTCCGTCGACAAACAGGATACTCTGATTAAGTCCGCGAAGTTCAGAGGTTGAGAGGGGTGCGCCGGCAAGGAATGACGAAGCAATGCGGCAGGCCCCGCATAATGAGGAAGGACGCGGCCAGCGTGCCCCTTGCAGCCTACCGAAGGGCGCGTCACGTCCGCAACGCCCCGAATCCGCAATGTTTTCTGCTGATTCCGACGATGGAATCATGACATCCTTTACGCGCGAACGTGAAGTGCCGGGCGAAGTGGTTTTGATCAGAGTATCTGATATATGTTTCGATGCGAACCGTGCCCTGTATCCGTAAAGGATACACCTTGTAGGAGCCACTCGCGCATCGTTGTACGGTCGGTACCTACGAAAAGCGTACCGGAAGCCCACAGTATGACAGTTTGGCAGAGAGCGAAGCGTTCGGCCTGCAGCGGCAACGGTGTGCGCAACGCCTAATTGACCGGAATGGCGCGTGCCGGAAACGGAGCGAAGGCTGGCGCGGGTGCGGTTGAACTATCTGCGGGCAACCCCCGACGTCTCGCCAGGCTGCCAGGGATTATCATTCGTGATGTGCCCGGTTCCCGGAAAAGGTAAACGACTTCCGCCAACCTATGGCGAATATCCAGTCGGTAATCGTTATGATTCGGGATATCTAAAGAGCGGGCGTCAGGAACGGCCAGATACAGTGCCTCGTACCAGATGGCAAAGATTACAAACCGGTGATGGGCATCCCCGAAATGTTGCGCGGGGCCGATACCGTGGCCGGCCGGTACGCCGGCCCGAACGATAAACTTCCTGATTGATTTCAGGCAGCCCGGAAGCGAACGAACCATGAAAAGCGTACCGGCGGAAGAGGATGCCTGGTGGCGTCATTTTCAGGAACTTCTGGACGATCAGATTGATTTTCCCGACGAGTATGTGTTCAAGTTCATTGTGCCTGCCCGCAGCCTGAATGCGCTGAAGAATATCTTTGGACGGCATCCGGTCACGGTACGGGCGTCGTCCAAAGGGCGGTATCTCAGCGTGACAGCGAAAATGGAAATGCATTCCAGCGATGAAATTGTCGCGTTGTACCAGGCCGCGGCAAAAGTGGAGCAGGTGATGATGCTCTGAAATAGTTCTTAAAAGGTGCTAAAAAGGTACAGAAAAGGTGCTGAAAAGGAGTAAAATTGGCGCCTCCCCGTAATTCTTCCTAAAACGCTATGAAACTGACGTTCAGATGGTATGGCCCCGGCGATCCGGTATCCCCGGCGTACATCCGGCAGATACCCCGTATGACGGGTATTGTAAGCTCGCTCCGGAATTGTGCACCGGGCGAGGTATGGCTGCGGGAAAACGTGCGCACGCTGCGCGAGACCATTGAGGCGGCGGGTCTGCGTTTCTCGGTGGTAGAGTCGATCAACATACACGAAAACATCAAACTGGGCCTGCCGGACCGTGACGCGTTGATCGCCCGGTACGCGCAAAGCGTGGAAGCCGTGGCTGCGGAAGGCGTGCCGGTCATCTGCTACAATTTTATGCCGGTTTTCGACTGGTTGCGCACGGATCTGGAGATACCGCAACCGGATGGATCGACCGCGCTGGGGTTCGATCAGAAGGATATGGAAGCCATCGACTTTTCGGAAGGAACCCAGGATCTCCCGGGGTGGCATGCCGCCTATACGGGCGAAGAAGTCACCGCATTGCGGGCCGGATACGCGGAACTCTCGGAGGAAGACCTGTGGCACAATCTGGCGTATTTTCTCGAGCGCATCGTTCCCGTGGCCGAGCGGGCTGGCGTGCGCCTTGCCATTCATCCCGACGATCCGCCCTGGTCCGTGGCGGGGTTCCCGCGGATCATTACTAGCGGCGCCGCACTGAAACGGGTTACGCAACTGGTGGACAGCGAAGCAAACGGCGTGACGCTGTGTACTGGTTCATTGGGTGCGAACCCTGCCGAAGCCGCCCGCCTTCCGGAGACGATTCGTTCGCTGGCGGGGCGTATCCATTTTGTACATGCACGCAACGTAACTCATCTCGGAGACCGGTCTTTCCAGGAAAGCGTACATCCCGATGGCGATGTGGATATGGCGGCCGTGATGGAGGCCCTGCTGGAGATCGGATTCGACGGCCCGGCTCGGCCCGATCACGGGCGTATGATCTGGGGAGAAGAAGGACTGGCGGGATACGGTTTGTACGATCGCGCGCTGGGGGCTGCGTACATGGCCGGCCTGTGGGACGCTACGGTGCGCCAAGCAGCCTGACGAACGCTGCGAAACGCGCTCTGAGCGGGGGCTTACCTGCCGGGCGCTCCACGGCAGGCGCGTATCGCGTATCTTTATGGTCGAGTATGCCTCGATAATGTGGCCTATGGCGCGTCCCTTTCACTCGATGTATTCGCACGGCTTCATCCGGACCGCTGTTTGCGTGCCGCGCTTGCGCGTGGCCGATCCGGACTATAATGCCGAGCGAACGATCCGGCTTGCCGAGCAGGCTTCCGCGATGTCCGCAGCGGTAACCGTGTTCCCCGAACTCGGATTGTCGGCGTACGCCAACGACGACCTGTTCCATCAGGATGCGCTCCTCGATAGCGCGGCGGAAGCCGTATCTCGCGTGGCGGATGCTTCGCGCGATCTGACGCCGGTGCTCGTCGTCGGCGCGCCCCTTCGCTTCGACGCCGCCCTGTTCAACTGTGCGGTCGTGATCTACCGGGGAGAGGTGCTGGGTATCGTCCCGAAGAGTTACCTGCCGAATTACGCCGAGTTCTACGAAAAGCGGCAGTTTACGCGCGCCGCTTCTGCGCTGCGGGGCGAGGTGCGCTTTCGGAACGCTGCCGTACCGTTCGGAAGCGACCTGATTTTCGAGACGCCCTCTCTGGAGCATTTTGCGCTTCATGTGGAGTTGTGCGAAGACCTGTGGGTGCCTGTTCCTCCAAGTACGTATGCAGCGCTAGGCGGGGCTTGCGTGCTGGCCAACCTGTCGGCGAGCAACAGCACCATCGGCAAGGCGGAATACCGGCGGGGGCTATGCGCGATGCAATCGGGCAAGTGCGTTGCCGCGTACCTCTACGCGGGAGCGGGGCCGGGCGAGTCCACAACGGACCTGGCTTGGGACGGGCACGGCATGATCTGGGAAAACGGACGCCTGCTCGCGGAAACCGAGCGCTTCTCGCCGAAAGGGCAGACGGTGCTGGCGGATGTGGATCTGGAATTGCTGGCGCAAAACCGGATGCGCCTGACCAGTTTTCACGACGCGGCGGGCGATCACCGGGATCGGGTGCGGGCAATCCGGCGCATCCCCTTCGATTTCGAGATTCCGAAAGGAGATATCCCGCTGCGGCGCGCGGTGGAACGGTTTCCGTACGTACCGGGCGATCCGGCCACGCTGGACGCGCGCTGTCGGGAAGCCTGCAACATTCAGGTGCAGGGCCTGATGCAGCGGTTGCAGAGCACCGGCATCGAGCGCATTGTCATCGGGGTGTCGGGGGGACTCGATTCGACACAGGCGCTGCTTGTGGCGGCCCGGGCGATGGACAAACTGGGACGCCCCAGGGAACACATTCTGGCCTATACGATGCCCGGGTTCGCCACAAGCGACCGGACGCTGGCGAATGCGCGGTCGCTCATGCAGGCGCTGGGGGTTACAGCCGGGGAAATCGACATCCGGCCCGCCGCCATGCAAACCTTTCGCGACATCGGCCATCCGTTTTCCAACGACGAACCGGCGTACGACGTAACGTTCGAGAACGTGCAGGCGGGCGCCCGCACATCGCACCTTTTCCGGCTGGCCAACCTGCACAACGGCCTTGTGCTCGGCACCGGCGACCTGAGCGAACTGGCGCTGGGATGGACCACGTACGGCGTCGGCGACCATATGTCGCATTACAATGTCAATGCGTCCGTTCCGAAAACCCTGGTCCAGCATCTCATCCGGTGGACCATAGCATCCGGCGCTTTCGACGAACCCGTCGCCGGCGTACTGCAATCCGTGCTGGATACGGAAATTTCGCCGGAACTCGTTCCGCAGGAAGACGGAAACGCCGATGAACCGCACCAGCGAACGGAGGAGGTTGTGGGGCCGTTCGAGTTGCAGGATTTCAATTTGTATTACGTCACGCGGTACGGTTTCCGGCCTGCAAAAGTCGCGTTCCTGAGCCATCATGCCTGGGGTAGCGATCCCGAACGTCGTGAGGATGCGGAGGCGGACGGATCGCCGGCGCACACGTACGACCTCGCCGAAATCAAACACTGGCTGGGCGTATTCCTCTACCGGTTCTTCAAAATCAGCCAGTTCAAGCGCTCGGCCATGCCCAACGGACCGAAAGTGGGATCCGGCGGTTCTCTTTCGCCGCGCGGCGACTGGCGGGCGCCGAGCGATTCGGAAGCCGAGGTATGGATCGAGGCGCTTCGCCGGGACGTGCCCGATACGTAATCAGGCGGTTCGCTACAGTTAAGGATCAAAGCAGGTAATGCCTCGGGCCGGTTGTAGCCGGAATCATGCAGGTGGCACGTGTCCTCCCCGGTAGTTGCAGGTCGAGATGCCTGTTCCGGACGCCATAAGAAGGAAGGCGCCCTCTCATGGGAAGGATCGGTCACGCCGGCGAATGTGGAGCCGCCGTCGCATCCGCAAGAATCACCGTTTCCCGAAGCCCGCAGATACGCGAGGCAGGCAGGTCCAAGTCGTTGTCGAGGACGCGCCGAAGCGTTTCCCGCTTGGTTGCCCCTGCAACCATAAACATCACCGTTTCCGTCCGGTTGAGCACGACGGGGGTAAGGGTAATCCGTTCCCTCGGCGGCCTGTATGCAGGCCCCTCTACCGCCGCCGCCCACCGGTCCTGTACCTGTACGTATCCCGGAAACAGCGAGGCCGTGTGTCCATCCTCCCCTATGCCGAGCAGAACAAGGTCGAAGGTTTTGTCCCGGGCAGAGTCGAAGCATGCCCGCAGGATGGCTTCGTAGTCGTCCGCAGCCGCTTCGGGCGTGTCGAGCGAGGTGTTTACCGGATGCAGGTTGGCCTCCGAAATCGGTACGGCGTCTACGAACAGGCGACGGGCTGCCCGGAAATTGTTGCCGGGACGGTCTTCGGGCACAAACCGCTCGTCGGCCCAGAACAATCGGATGTCGGGCCATGGCAACGAGCGCCCTTCCGCACCGCCGAGCAACGAAAAAAGGCGCTCCGGCGTCGACCCGCCGGAAAGGCAAATACTACACAGCGCGCCCGCGCGCGCCTTCGCGCGAATCATGCGCAGGGCCGCATGGCTCAGCGCATCGAGGTCCTCGTACGTTTCCAGCCGTCGTTTCATAAAAGACCGCGCCTCAGGAAGCGGAATCCGGACCCGGCGATCCGGGTGCGTACGGATGCACCGGCAAGCCGGCTTCGAGAACCGGCGTGTAGAGCCGCCACGAATTGATCACTTCGTCGGCATGCACGAACAGCGTCTGGTCTCCCTGGATCACATCGCCGAGCAAGGTTTCGTAGGCTTGCGGAAGATCGCCGAACACCTCGTCGTACCGGAAGCGGAGCCTTCTGGGGGTCAGCCTGAGCGGCATGCGAGGCTGTTTCACGTCGAAGTGCAGGTTGAACCCTTCGTCCGGTTGCAGCGTGATTTCGAGGATGTTGGGGCGAACGTTACAGGTGTCCTCGTAGGGCCGGAAAAGCGAAACCGGGGCCGGCTGAAACCGAATCGCAATGCGGGTGCGCTTTTTGGGCATGCGCTTGCCGGTCTCGAGAATAAACGGAACGCCTCGCCAACGCCAGTTGGCGATCTCCATGCGCAGGCGGACGAACGTTTCGGTGGTGGACCCGTCCGGCACCCCCGTTTCCTCGCCGTATGCCCGTACGGGCTTGCCGTCCACGTCGCCAGCGGCGTACTGACCCAGCAGCACATCCTCAGGGCGGAGCGGAACAATGGATTCCAGCACCTTGATTTTTTCCTGCCGGATGGAGTCGGCGTCGAACCGGGCGGGCGCTTCCATCGCAACCAGCGAGAGCAGCTGCGTAATATGGTTCTGCACCATGTCCCTTAGCGCCCCCGACTGGTCGTAATACCCGGCGCGCGTTTCCACGCCCAGAGATTCATGCACCTGGATATCGACCCGTTCGATCTGCCCCCGGTGCCATACGCTCTCGAAAAGCGCGTTGCCGAACCGGAAAACCAGCAGGTTCTGTACAGTTTCTTTTCCGAGATAGTGGTCGATGCGAAATATCTGGGATTCGGAGAAATACCGGTGTACGAGATCGTTCAGCGCATGGGCCGACGTCAGATCGTGCCCGAACGGTTTTTCGATAACGAGCCGGGCCCAGCCCGCCGTCTTGTGGAGATTGGCCTGCCCGAGGGCTTCGATGGTTCCGGGAAACGTCTTTGGGGGCAAGGCAAGATAAAAAACCCGGTTGCCGGGCAGGCCGCATTCTTTTTCGATGGAGGCAATTCGGCGGGCAAGTCCATCGTAGCCGTTGCCACCACCCCCCAAAGATTGGTAGAACACATGATCGTCGCACCAGGCGGAAAGATCGGAGCCCTCCGGATGCCGCTCGTGCAGTGCGTCGCGGACACTGTCCCGGAAAGCTGCATCGGACATATCGGACCGGGCCACGCCGAGAATGTGGCAACAGCGCAGTTCGTTATGCCGCTCCATGAGATGGAACAGGGCGGGCGCCAGTTTGCGCGACGTCAGATCGCCGCTGGCGCCGAGGATAACGAAAAGGTGAGGTTGGAAGGAGCGCATAGAGTTCGGACGGTGCCGTTAAACCGGGCAAGCGGTGCTCCATGTTAAGGAATTCCGTGATCAGCGGCGTCTGGATATCCTGAAACGAGCCTTGCCGTGGCGCCTTTGGGTTTTCTGGTCAAACGATCCTCATCGTCAATCAGCACGATGCGACTTGGTCGTTTCGCCCCCCACCGCCATAGCACCAGATTAATATCTTCCGGTTCTGCTTCTCGCGCAAAACTTTGTATCCGCATTCCGGCAAAACCCGCCGCGATCAATCGATCCGCCAGCGCCTGCGAAAAGGGAATTTTACCGTCCAGCATATCGCGTTCCCAGTTCGGGCAAAAAAGATCAGAATCCGATACGGCATACTCCGCTCGCCGGGACTCATCCAATGCATCGAAAATGGGTTCGGCATCCGCCTCGTAGGCACATAGTGTAAGAGGCTGCATGGGGCGCCCCAATGGCTGCGCTTCGCGTATAGCCGTTAGCGGCAACAGGGACGTATACAACGCAGACAGGTTGCGTCGATTAAATCGGCCACCGTAACGCCTTGCCCCTTCCCCGGAGAGTGGGTCCCACGCCCATTGCGGGTTATGCGCGCGATAAACAACCCCCTGAAACCGCATCACGCATAACCACCCGCCATGATACGATCAAGGTACGCATGGACATGGCTCGCTTTGCCGTCCCGGACGAGTTGATCCGGGGTCATGCCCCCGAATCCTGCCATCGGTTCGGAGCGAAACCAGGCATACGCCGCCAAAAGAGACCCGGTTTGCGTTTCCACCCGATTGAGAATCTCCAACATTTCCCGAATGCGGGTTTGGGTCTTGAACGCCCGGATTCTTGCAGTTCTCGAAAGCGCATCGCCTCCCAAGCCCAGCGTGCTGGCAATTTCGCGCCTGTTGGTGCGAAGCGCATCCGCAACCAATTCAGGCGAGAACACTTCATCCTTGATGTATTTCTGAAGCATCATGACATATAGTCGGTTTTTTTAACATATAACAGCGTTATTTTTAATGAGTTCCCGGCAATATACCCAACTATTGCATATCGTTCTTCGATACCGTATTCATTGGAAAATAGGGGCTTTCGCTTGAAAAATCCCAGGAACCCTTTCCTTACGACACCTCCGTGCGAGATTCGTTCAGCAACCAGTCGATCAGACGCTCTGCATAGTTCGAGGTAAGCCAGGGACCGTGCGACCCCTCGTTGATCTTCCAGAGCTCGACCGTAATGCCGTCCTGGCAGCCCTCACGATAGCGAATGCGGTCGGTTTCCGCACCGGCGTGGGCATTGTCGATATCGATGGGGGAAAGTTCTTCGGCGCTGGAAAGATCGCATCCCGCACGTTCGGCCCAGCGCTCCACCACATCCTCCGCACCGACGTACCCGGCGCCAATGGGAGTTCCTGCATAGAGAATGATTTCGTCGGCGGCGCCGTGGATGTGCAGTACGGAAACCGGCGGCGCCTCCTCGCAACGGGTTGGATCCAGAAAAGAAGTGCCCGCAAGCGGAGCGATCGCCGTCAGACCCGGAAAACCCTCGCAGGCAAGACGGTAGGACATGAATCCGCCGTTGGAATGTCCGACCGAAAAGATGCGGTCCACCGAAATATACTTGCCCGCCTCTTCGATCAGGCTGGAGAGATAGGCCACGTCATCCACTTCGGACTCGAAAAAGTTGCAACAGAAGTCTGTGGCGTTCCAGAAGCGCAGGCCGGAGGGATTGCGCGTGCCGGCAGGCAGAATCAGTGCAAAGTTATCGGTATCGACCCGTTCGGAAAGACCCCAATACTCGTCATGGTCCGTGGGATTACCCGAGTAGCCGTGCAAACTGATCACGACAGGAAGTAGACCCATGGAATCGTACCCCATAGGCAGCTTCAGGGTGGCGGGGCGGTCGCCGCCTATGGTATACACCGTTTGCTGTATTTCCGGCTCGGTCGGAAGTTCTTCCTGCATCGAGCAAGCGGCCAGCAGGAACGTCAGCAGGATACAGGCAAAAAGCGAACGGGGCGCCAGCGGCATCGGGGCAAAAGAAAGATTCGGTGGGATTCGGTCCCGTTCTTCGGGGGAAGCGGTCCGGGTGCGGGGGCTTGCTATAATACGGACATGGACACAATGCCTGCGCAGCGGTTACCCCACATAACGGACTACCGTATCGAACGGCAATTTTTCGATGTCCGGCACTTCAGCGTCCTGACTCGGATAGCCTGCTACGAGCAGCAAAAACGGGGTTTCGTTGCGGGGCCTGTCCAGAATTTCGTTCAGAAAACCCATAGGGCTGGGCGTGTGCGTAAGGGTGGCGACGCCCGCATGGTGCAGCGCTGCGATCAAAAAGCCTGTGGCAATGCCCACGGATTCCGACGTGTAATAATTCTTGATGCGTTTACCGTCCTTGCCCAAACCATAGCGTTCGAGAAAGATAGCGATAAGCACCGGAGCCTCTTCAAGGAACGGTTTGTGTTCGTTCGTTTCGAACGGGACCAGCGCTTCCAGCCACTCGGGGGTAGCCCGCCGGGTGTAGAATTCGTGCTCCTCGGCTTCCGCCGCCGCGCGAATTTTGGACTTGATCCCGGCGTCGCGCACCACCACGAAACGCCACGGCTGGCGATTCGCGCCGCTTGGCGCAGAGGCCGCAGCGAGTAACGCGGCGTCGAGCACCTCGTCCGGGATAGGCCGGGAATCGAAGTGGCGGACGGTGCGGCGGCGCACCATATCTTCCGCGAAGCGCTGCGCGCGCTCGATCGCCTCGTCCGGAGAGTAGGAAACAGGCTGGAGTTTCATGATATCGGGTGAGATTTTCCGGACAGATCGGGCGAAAAGTGACCGTTAAAACGGTTTGACGGTCAGAAGTGTCCGTCAAACTATTGGACTGGCACGGAGGGAGACAAACGCGGTTCCAAACACTTGACCGGTTTCCTGTGGTACCGTATTCTGCGAACCTTGTGCGCTATGCACAAGACCCAATAGACACATACCCCCCTGAACATAACCCTACCTGCCAAAATCAATTCCAGGTTCTTCTCCCTCCATGCCCCGCATCTTCGACAATATAGAGCAGCAACTTCTCCCGGCGCTGAGCAAAACAATGCAGGTGGCAGAGCGAGCGGATTTCTGTGTGGGGTATTTTAATCTGCGGGGATGGCAGGCTATCGACCAATACGTTGAGAAATGGCAAGGTGGTGACGGGCACTGCTGCCGTTTACTCGTGGGTATGCAGCGACTGCCCCAGGACGAACTACGTATCGCAAAGCGTTTTGCAGGAGGCGAAGAACCACTGGACAATCAGACGGCGCAGCGATTGCGACGCAGACTGGCCGAAGAGTTTCGGGAGCAACTTACGATAGGCTCGCCAACCAATGAGGACGAAGCAGGCCTCCGGCGGTTGGCGAGACAGATCAAAGAGAAGAAGGTAGTCGTCAAACTTTTCCTGAGATACCCCCTTCACGCCAAACTATACCTGCTATTCCGGCCAGACCCTGACAACCCGAGAGTCGGTTACCTGGGCAGCAGCAACCTGACCATGTCGGGACTTGCCAGGCAAGGAGAACTGAACGTGGATGTAATCGACCACGATGCGTCCCAAAAACTTGCAAACTGGTTTAAGGACAGGTGGGATGATCATTGGTGTATCGATATCTCAAATGAGATCGTCGAGATCATCGATGAGAGCTGGGCAAGGGAAGAACTGATTCCGCCCTATCATATCTACATCAAAACGGCCTACCATCTGGCGCAAGAAGCCCGGGCCGGATTGAGCGAATTTCGCATTCCGAAAGATTTCGGCAATAAACTTCTCGATTTCCAGACGGCTGCCGTCAAGATCGCGGCGCACCACTTAAACAAACGAGACGGCGTTATCATAGGGGATGTCGTGGGACTGGGTAAAACGCTTATGGCCACCGCCCTGGCACGCGTTTTCGAGGATGATCACGGCTTGCAAACGCTTATCATCTGCCCAAAGAATCTCGTTCCAATGTGGGAGGATTATAAGCATCAATACCGCATGCGCGCCCATGTCCTATCCATAAGTCGCGTAACCCAACAGTTGCCCGACATGCGAAGATTCCGGCTGGTGCTCATTGACGAGAGCCATAATCTGCGAAACCGTGAAGGAAAGCGATATCGGGCTATTCACGAGTACATTCGCGAAAATGACAGCAAGTGTATCCTGCTGTCAGCGACTCCATATAATAAAACGTACGCGGACCTTTCCAGTCAGCTTCGTCTGTTTGTACCCGAAGACAAAGACCTGGGAATCCGGCCTGAATGCATGTTGCAAAAAATGGGAGAAACGGAGTTTATTCGTCGCCATCAGGCGCCGCTCCGTTCTCTGCCTGCATTTGAACAATCCGAATATGCAGACGATTGGCGGGAGTTGATGCGCCTTTATCTGGTGCGGAGAACCCGCAGTTTCATTCAGAATAATTACGCCGAAACAGATCCGGAAACCGGACGAAAATACCTGACCTTTGAAGACGGTAGACGCTCGTATTTCCCTGCCCGTATCCCGAAAACCATCCGGTTCGACATAGACCCGCAATATGCCCGGCTTTTTGCCGACGACGTGGTCGAGGCCATAAATGGACTGCAACTCCCGCGCTATGGCTTGGGCAACTACATTACGGCATCCCCGGACATCTCTCCAAGTACCGCCGAGCAAAAAATCCTTGACGACTTGTCGCGCGCTGGCAAACGACTCATGGGATTTTGCCGAACCAATCTGTTCAAGCGGCTTGAAAGCAGCGGCCATGCTTTCCTGCTGTCGGTCGAACGGCATGCCTTGAGGAATTTCATTTTTATCCACGCCATTGAGAATGACCTGCCTCTCCCCATCGGAACAACAGACGCGGGTCTTCTGGATACGCAATCCTTCGACAAAGACGCCGATGAGAGCATCGGAGACTTTTTCGATGACGCAAATGAAGACGAATATGAAGAATCCGAAAAACCAACCTCGCTGAGAAGCGAAGCCGATTTTCTCGATTGTGCCGCGGAAATCTATGAGCGCTATTCCAGTCGATACGTAAAACGGTTTCGTTGGCTACCGCCACGGCATTTCGTGGCAGATCTTGGCAAGGCTCTCAGGGCCGATGCCTTGACGCTTCTTGGTCTGCTGGTTCAGTTCGGCGAATGGCAAGCGGCCAAGGACGCCAAATTGAACGCACTGGAAGAATTACTGAAAGGAGAACACGCAGATCGCAAAGTTCTGGTCTTTACCCAGTTCGCCGACACCGTACGCTACCTGGAAAACCAGCTTTCAGAACGTGGCATGTCTAACATGGCTGCGGTGACGGGAGACACACCCGACCCGACAGCACTGGCATGGCGCTTCAGCCCGAAAAGCAATGAAAAAGCGAATCTCCCGGTAGAGAAAGAACTGCGCGTACTGGTCGCTACCGATGTGCTGAGCGAAGGACAGAATTTGCAGGACTGTGGCATTGTCGTGAATTACGATTTGCCCTGGGCTATTATTCGCTTGATACAGAGAGCCGGTCGCGTGGACCGCATTGGGCAGCAGGCAGAAAATATCCTTTGCTATTCCTTCTTACCTGCCGAAGGCATTGAGCGTCTGATCCGGCTTCGCGCCCGCGTCCGAACGCGCCTTAACCAGAATGCCGAGGTTGTAGGCACCGACGAAGCCTTTTTCGAGGACGAAGACGAGCGCATGATCTTTGACCTGTATAACGAACGAGCCGGGATTCTCGATGGCGACGACGATGCAGAGGTTGATCTCTCCTCCTATGCCTATCAGATATGGAAAAATGCGATAACGGCAGATCCAACGTTAAAAAAGAAAATCGAGAACATGCCATCCGTTGTCTATTCTTCGAAAGCTTACAAACAGAAGCCCGAACGCCCGGATGGGGCGCTGGTCTATATGCGCACGACACAGGGGAACGACGCCTTGGCCTGGATCAACCGTAATGGCGCCAGTGTAACGGAAAGTCAGTTTGAAATTCTCCGAGCCACGGAATGCCCCCCGGACACATCCGCTCTCCCGCGTCATGATACGCACCATGCTCTGGTGCGTAAGGCTGCGAAACATATCGCCCACGAGGAAAGATCTGTCGGTGGGCAACTCGGTCGTCCTTCGGGCGCGCGTTTCCGCACCTACGAGCGACTCAAGAACTACATTGAAACGAACAAAAGCACACTATTCGACACACATCCCTTGCGCAGGGCTATTCAGGATATCTATCGCCACCCGCTACGCCAGACAGCAGTAGACGCGCTGAACCGACAGTTGCGCAGCGGGGCATCCGATGAAATTCTGGCCGAATTGGTTGTCGCCCTGTGGGGTGAAGATCGGCTTTGCATTATTCACCAGGAAGACGAACATCAAGAACCGCTCATCATTTGTTCATTGGGGCTCATTGACCAAGGAGATAGCTGAAAATGCCGCACCGTCTCGACAGAACCAAGGTCAAAACCCTTCTTCAGAATTGCGACCTCCAGACGCTTTTCATTGAAGAACTTGGCTGGGATCACGGTGGAGAAAACACTGAAATAAGGGTTGCGGACAATGTATATGCTCTCGAAGCCATTGCCCAAAAAAAGGGCGTGGTTGCCTATCAATACATAGCGGGCTCAGACGATTCGTTCCCTGATTACCCCACCCGCCAGAAAATCGAGCGGAGGATTACTAAAACCGTCCGCGAGCATCTCATCGTGTATGTCTCGCCCAGTGATAATGTATTGTACTGGCAATGGGTAAAACGCAAACCGGGGCAATCGGACCGGACTCGCCAGCATATTTATTACCAAGACCAGCCAGGCGAGGCGCTCATTCAAAAATTGGAACAGTTTGTTTTCACGCTGGAGGAAGAAGACGATCTGACCATTGTCGATGCCACGGAACGGGTACGCGCAGCTTTTGATGTCGAAAAGGTCACCAGAAAATTCTACGACCATTTCAAAGAAAAGCATGGCGCCTTTCTTCGATTCATCGAAGGAATCGAAAACGTGGCCCACCGCGAATGGTACGCCTCGCTAATGCTCAACCGGATGATGTTCATTTACTTCATCCAGAAACGAGGCTTCCTCGACTGCGACCCAAATTATTTGCGCAACCGCCTGCAACGCATGCAGAGCATGTACGGGCAAGACCGCTTTCAAACATTTTACCGACTGTTCCTGTTGCGGCTGTTTCACGAGGGGCTGGGCCAGCCCGAGGCTAATCGAACCCCTGATTTGGAAGCACTACTCGGCCAAATTCCATATCTCAACGGCGGCTTGTTCGACGTGCATGATCTGGAGCGTGATAACACAGAGATACACATCCCCGACGAAGCATTCGAGGAAATCTTTGACTTCTTCGACGCCTATCAATGGCACCTCGACCACCGCCCGCTTCGCAAAGACAACGAGATCAACCCCGATGTGCTCGGTTATATCTTCGAGAAGTATGTCAACCAGAAACAGATGGGGGCCTATTACACCAAGGAGGATATCACCGGCTACATCAGCCGCAACACCGTCCTTCCTTTTCTGTTCGACCGGGCAAAAAAAGAATGCGCCATTGCCTTCAAGCCCAACGGCGGGGTATGGCGACTGTTGTCGGATGACCCGGACAGGTATTTCTACGAAGCGGTTCGTCACGGAATCACCTATGATATTCACAAAAGAGAAGACCTGAAGGAGCAAAGGCGCGATCTACCGAATGAGATAGCCGCAGGTCTGAACGACGTATCCAAACGCGGCGATTGGAATAAACCCGCTCCTGAAAACTATGCCCTGCCGACGGAAACCTGGCGTGAGCATGTCGCCCGGCGTAATCACTACGAAGAAGTCCGCACCAGACTCGCTAACGGCGAAGTTACGTCAATCAATGGCCTCATCACGTACAACCTGGATATCGAAAAATTTGCCCTGGACGTAATCAAGAACAGTGAGGGACCTGAACTCGTTCGCGCCTTCTGGAAAGCAGCTACCGAGGTTTCTATTCTTGATCCAACGTGCGGCTCCGGCGCCTTTCTGTTCGCGGCGCTCAATATTCTGGAACCGATATACACCACTTGCCTTCAAGCGATGCAAGGCTTCCTTCATGATCTGGATCGCTCCGAACGCAAGTACAGCCCGAAGAAAATGAAGGATTTTCGCAAGGTGCTAAACGATGTCGCCAACCACGCCAGCGAACGCTACTTTATTCTCAAGTCCATTATTGTCGGCAACCTCTATGGCGTGGACATTATGGAAGAGGCCGTAGAAATTTGCAAGCTGCGGCTGTTCTTGAAGCTTGTTGCCCAGTTGGATAGTTACGACCAGATCGAACCACTACCGGACATAGACTTCAATGTCCGCGCTGGCAACACGCTCGTTGGCTTTGCTTCAATGGATGAAGTAAAACGGGCTGTGCAAGGCGACTTCATTAAGCAATTGTCCCTACCCGACATTGAGGAACGCGCCTATATAGCTGCTCATGCATTTCGCAAGTTTCGCGAAATGCAAACCGAACACGATATGGATGCGACTGAATTCGTCGTATCCAAGACCGACTTACGAAAACGTCTCAATGATCTTCGAGCAGAACTGGATCGCTACTTGGCGAGTGAATACGGTATCAAAATTAACGACAAAAAAGCATACGAAGAATGGTGTGAAAGCCATCAGCCCTTTCATTGGTTTGTTGAATTTTATGAAATTATGACCGATGGTGGATTTGATGTAATCATTGGCAATCCACCGTATGTCAATCGTAAAAAGATTGGATATACTGTACAATCTTTTAAGTCTCTGAAATTTCCGGATATCTATGGTTACGTGGTCGTACGATCATATCACATTGCAAATCAAAGTGGACGATGTGGATTCATTGTCCCTCTTTCATTGACTTTTAGCTTCGAATTCTCTGATCTACGGAAACAGCTAGCCAACGGCGGAACTCATTGGTTTTCTTCTTTCGATAATATTCCCGCAGCACTTTTTTCGGGAGTGAGCCAGAGATGCACAATCTGGCTCAGTTCTTCAACTGATAATTTTTCATTTTCTACTTGTCTTTTTAGGTGGCGCTCTGCTTATCGATCTTTTCTGTTGGACAATATAACCTACAACAAAACAAATAGCGATATGCCCATCAAAACTTTCGGCATCCCCCGTCTATCGAATCGTTCCGGTGCAAAATTGTTATCAATGCACATGGAATCATCTTCTTCCAAGTTAATTTCGTCTCATGACAGGAGTAGTGATTCAGTCAAATTGGGATTTTCAACAACAGCGCGAAATTTTATCTCCACATATATAGAGCCCCCGCCAGTATTACATGCCGATAATAGAAATATCCTTGCTCCCTCGACATGCGGCTGGGTGACCCTTCCTTCTCGTGAAGAAGCATTTGCGTCTCTCGCAATCACAGCAGGAGACACATGTTTTTGGTATTGGTTAACACGAGGAGACGGATTTCACGTTACAAACTGGTTGCTCACTGACCTCCTTGCTCCCATTGCTTCCTTTCCAGCGGATCATTTACACATGCTGGCCACCATCGGAGAACTATTGCATCGGCATAGATATTCTGTGCTTGTTTTTAAGAAAAACGCGGGCAAATATGTTGGAAATTTCAACTATCATAAGCTGCTTTCGCTAACGAGAAGAGCCGATTGTGTTTTTCTATCGGGATTGGGTGCCTCCTGGATTGAATTGAGAGAATTATTCTCCTTCATTTCCATGGTGCGTGGTATCAATAAGGGCGCAGGTGAAAAAAATATACCGACGTTTTTAAAAGAACTTTTCGCACCACCGAATCGCATTGATTCCTACACCGATCAACGTCTGCACGAGATTGACGAATGGATATCAATGACATACTCTATTGAACCTGGACTGGTTGATAGAGTCTCATTGGCATGACAATGGAGGATAATTTAATATGCCTATCCTGAAAAAAACAGACTTATTCCATGTGCTGTTTGATGCTTTTCGCCAGCACACAAACTCCGTCTATTTTGAAGGCGGAGACAACCCGTACCGTTTTTGTCTCGAAGACAAATTTGTTACTGTATTCATTGGCAATATTCACCCTGCCAGACGCAGGGATGTTGATGAATACAGAATCCAATGCCCGGGCAATTTGCCGAAGACGTTACACAACAAAAAGATGAGTGGAGATACGGTGTTTGTCTTAGGGTTTTCCGAAGACGTGCATGCTTTCAGCGTATGGGATCCCGATAAATTCCTAGTTCGAAATCCGGGAGTTCGACGATTTTCTGTCTATACCCGATTATCGGGCATGAAAGAATCTATTTCAAGAGGATTATCAACTTATACTGACACCAATGGACAAAATGTAATCATGTTTCGTCCCGATCTTCTCGGTTTGTATGTGGAGAATTCGACAGCACTCCACCAAGCTAGAGATCGGACATTGCGAAGGATAGCCGAATTCTATGGTGACATCCAATCGGGACAGCAGACCCCTGTACCATCAATTAAGATTAACCGACGGAAAATTCGTCTAACTCGCACTCAGTATTCTCGGAGCCCAAAGTTTAGGCAAGATGTATTGAGAGCCTACGGTCACAAATGTGCTATGTGTGAAATTCAATTAGACCTTGTAGATGCCGCCCACATTGTGCCGCATGCCCACCCAAAAGGATCTGATACTATCGGAAATGGTTTGGCTCTTTGTGTTCTACATCATCGTTCATTTGACACAGGACTACTTTATGTCCAGTATGTCAAGAACCAAGGTGACTACTTAATCCATATGAATCCTGCCAGAGTCCTACATTTGCAGAAAATGGGCAGAGCTGATGGACTGCAGTCGTACGAAAAGCAGCTTAGGAGTAAACTCTTTCTGCCTGATAATTACGATTTGTTTCCTGCACCAGATAATCTCACTCTCGGAAATACTGCCCGAGGAGTTTTTTTAGAAGGATGAAAAGGTTCGTGCAAGCGCCCCGCCCAGGCAATAGCCGAACCAGCCCTGCGCATTTCCGATCCGCATGACCCCCAAGTAAAGCGCTTTTTTCGTCGCATCCCGGAACAGGATAACCGTGTTCTGCGTGTAGCCGTGAACACCCATGTCGCGCCTTGGCGAGTGGTGAGCGTATTCTTTGACCGAAGCATGAGGGGAAAGCTATGAAACTGCATGTCGATAAAGAGGCTGACGCACTCTATCTGCGCCTTGACGCCTCGGTAATCACCGAGTCCGAGGAAATTTCGCCGGGCGTGGTGCTTGATTACAATGAATCGAACGAAGTGGTGGGTGTGGAAATACTTCATCTCTCGCAACGTTCCAACGAACTCAATCTTTCGTCCCTCGAGTTCGAGACGGTTTAGTCAGGGAGCCCAAAAGGCCGGAACGTGAACGATTGGAAACCAGACGCTACAAGCTGGGGGTATCGGATGCCCCGGCGCCGTTACGGCGTTGTTCCGACAAAGGGATCCTTCTCCCGGTCACTGCTAAAGGTAACCTTGAAGTACTCGACAAGCCTCTCGTTGGCTTCTTCTGTTCAGTCCGCTGCCCAGGGGACGTAATCCTCAAGACCTACGACCTCGCACGGGCGTTGCGTGAAACCGACATGACGATTGTCAGTGGATTCCAGTCACCCATGGAAAAGGAGTGCCTCGACCTGCTGCTGCGCGGTTCGGCATCCGTCGTGGTTTGTCCGGCGAGGGGAGTTGGCCGAATGCGTATCCCGAAAACCTGGAAGCAGCCTCTGGCCGAAGGGCGTTTGCTGATTTTGTCCTTTTTCGACGACAGCATTCGTCGCCCCACAGCAGCTATCGCAACCAAACGCAATGCTCACGTCGCCGCCTTTGCCGACCGTTTGCTCATTGCTCACGCCGGGAAAGGAAGTAAGACCGAGCAATTAGGCAAGAATGCCATCGCTGAGGGAAAGCCTGTGTTCGCCATAGATTCTCCCGATAATGCACACTTGGTGGAAACTGGGATTGCACCGATCCAAGCCCGAAATCTCAGAACCTTATTGAACTGAAAACGTACGTAGCGCCGACAGGGAAAGCGTCGCTTTTTACAACACACAGCACTGGAAAAAACAATCATGGCAATAACAGATATATTCTCGAAACGTCAAAAAAGACTCCAAGGAGAAATACCTGATGTCTATGTTTATGATGAATTACCCAACTCTCTTAAAGTACAAATTGTTCAGATATGGCAAGATATTTGCGGTGGTGTTTACGGGGAATACCAAGGTTCGATATATAAAAAAACGGTTGATCTTTTACGTCGTGAATATGGTGTGTTTTTCTTATCCGGAGAAAATAGAAACTATTTTGTAGAACTTAAAAGTTTCTTTTTGACAGAAACAGAAATAAAAAAATCTCTTGATGTAGTGGAGTTGTTTTTTAGATTAACAAGCTTTGTAAGAATGTTCGATAATGCAGTTGAAGAATTAAATTACAGATTTAAAGAACATGGCGTAGGTTATCAATATGAAAATGGACAAATTATTCGCATAGATTCACAACTCATTCATGCCGAAGTTGTACAACCTGCTCTCCAGTTGCTCAGTGATAAACTCTATGCTGGGGCCGAGCAAGAATTTCTGAAAGCGCACGAACATTATCGAAAGGGAAATGCGAAAGAAGCACTTAACGAATGCCTGAAATCATTTGAAAGTGTAATGAAGATTATTTGCGACAGGAAAAATTGGGCTTATGAAAAAAATGCAACTTCAAAACAATTAATCAATGTATGTCTTGAAAACGGTCTGATTCCGTCATATTGGCAATCACACTATTCTTCCTTGAGGTCTCTATTGGAAAACAGTATACCCACTGGGCGAAATAAAGAAAGCGGACACGGTCAAGGTTCAAATATAGAAATTGTGCCTGATTACCTTGTCGCGTATATGCTACACATGACTGCCTCAGCTATCGTCTTTCTAGTCGAGGCCGAGAAGAATTTATAATCCTTGATGCTTGTACTCCCCTGCATTTTCAACAGCCTATATCGTATATCTCTTGAGCACAGACTGTGTTCAAAGATACCGCTCCCGCAGCACCCCAAGGTGATGCTGCGTATGCCCTGCGGTGATCCAGGCCATGCTCCGAACGGAGAACTCGCAACCGCTGGCGTGCCCGCGACGATCCCATGCGGCATCCGGGACCGCGGCTATGCAGGACCGATAGAAACCAGCACACTCGTCGGCCTTCAGCATGGCTTCCATGGGGTTCATCGCCATTATTCCCCTTCTCTTCTCCTTTTTACGGTTTGCGGCAACTGTTTGACCATAGCGTCGAAATCGCTATCGCGACGGTCGGACTCCTCAATGCGCTGACGGTTGAAAGCATCGTATTCACCCTCGGCCAGTTCCTTGGCCATTTTGTGCGAGATACGCCCAGCGTGGTCGAGAATTGCACGGTCGTTCAACGTGAGAAAGTCGTTGAGTTTCGCGATCCAATCAGCCATGTGCATGGTAATACGGCGCATCGCTTGACCTTCGGCAAAAAGGAGATATTGCTCGACGAGGTTGTTCAGGGCGCGTAGTTCGTCCTCCGCGAGATAGTTCTTGGCGATCGCCACATCGCCTTTGCGCACCTTCTGACCACGCCAACTGGTCAAGCCCATGTTCGGTTTGTCGGCATTAGCGCGACGGTGGACGATTTCGGCAGCAGTTTGACCAGTGATGGCCCAATGCAGTTTATTTTGCACGGTTTGAAAAAAGGCAATGCTTTCCGGCCGGGTAGGGTCGTAGTCTATGCTGGTGGCGTAAATGTCCGTGATCTTCTGGTAGAACCGCCGCTCCGAAGTGCGGATGTCCTGTATCCGCCGGAGAAGTTCCTCGAAGTAGTCAAACGGCTGATCCGGATTCTTCAGGCGCTCATCGTCGAGTACGAAGCCCTTGACGACGAGATCGCGCAGTTGCTGTGTGGCCCATATACGAAAGCGCGTAGCCACAGCGCTCTTGACGCGATAGCCAACGGAGATGATGGCGTCAAGACTGTAAAAGTTCGTATGGTAATGCTTACCGTCAGCGGCAGTTATAAAGAATTTCTTTACAACTGAATTTTGGAGTAGCTCGCCTTCTGCGAAGATGTTCTTTAAATGCTGGCCAATGTTCTGCGGGGAGGTCTGAAACAGATCGGCCATATGCCGCTGCGTAAGCCAGACAGTTTCGTCCTCCAGCCGCACATCAATTTTTACTCGACCATCCTCGGCAGCGTAGACAAGGAATTGCCCTTGGGGTGGAACGCTGGCCTCTGGCAAATCGCTCATTCTGGCACCCTCTTCAACATGACGATGATTTCACTCTCCGGCTGCCTGAATTACGCCCACTGCGACGGTTCGTAACGATAAGATTGACGATTCATCGCAATTTCACAATCAGGCTCTGCCATCTGTCACCGCCCGCCTCAAAGATACCGCTCCCGCAGCACCCCAAGGTGATGCTGCGTATGCCCTGCGGTGATCCAGGCCATGCTCCGAACGGAGAACTCACAACCGCTGGCGTGCCCGCGGCGATCCCATGCGACATCCGGCAGCCCCTTGAACAGTAACACGGTGGCATGCCGCGTCGCATCCCACTCCTCGACCAGTTCCGCCAAGTATCTCTCGTCCGCGTCCGACGCAGCAACGTATTCGTTCTCGTCGAATCCCGGATAGTGCGCCCTGTCGCCCCGGGCAAAGGCAAGAGCCCGCATCGCGAACATCCGCTCGCTGTCGATCAGATGCCCCACCATCTCGCGCACCGACCACTTGCCCGGCGCATAGCGATACCGCTCGCGGTCGGGAGATGCGTCCGCCGTCACACGGGCAAGATCATTCCGCTGTGCATCGAGCGTAGCCACGATCGGACCGTCCGGGGCTTCCGCTATGTACGGCCGGTAAAAATCGGCGTACTCGTCGCTGTGGGGTCTGCGTTCCATGAGGTTCAAAGCCATTCGATCTGCTTTTGTATGCCTGGTAGTGCCTCCGGCCGTCGTGAAAAACCAATCACGGTGATGTGAACAATATCACGCAATTCGTTACAAGCCGGTCCAAATAGTTCAACGCTTCACGACTCGCCGAGCCTCAGGAACCGCCGTGCAAAGTCGGTCAGGACCCGTGCGCATGTCTCAATCTCGGTCACGCTGACCCATTCCACCGCGGCGTGGGCCTGCGCAATTGAGCCGGGGCCGAAGCACACAGCCGGGGTTCCGTGCTCGTTCAGGAAGCAGGCGTCTACCCAGGCCGACATCCCCTTCAGGGCGCCGGGCAGACCGGATCGCATGCACGCCTCCCTGAGACCGGCCACCAGTGGCGACGAGGCCGGCACCTCGGTCGCGGCGCGGAAAAGCCCCCGGTCGACCCGGCCCTCCAGCCCGGGACAGCGCTCACCCGCTCTCGCCAGCACCTCCTCCACCTCGGCCATGACGGAGTCGGCGGTTTCCCCCGGCAGTGTGCGGCGCTCGACGACCAAGTGGCAGCGATCCGGGTAGACCGACGGTGCGCTCCCACCCTTGATCGTGCCCGCGTGCAGAGATGCGGCGCCCAGCAGCGCGTGGTCCGTCTCGCGGGCAAGCCGGTGTGCTTCCTCCTCGAAGGCAATCAGGAGGTGGCCCATGTGCGCGATGGCGTCGACGCCAATCTCGGGTCTGGAACCGTGGGCCGCACGGCCTTTCACGTACGCGTCGATCCAGAGAAACCCCTTGTGGGCCGGCATGACCGTCAGGCTGGTGGGTTCGCAGACTACCGCTGCATCGGCCCCCACGCCGTCTGCGACGAGCGCCGCCATTCCTATCGAGGCGTGCTCCTCGTCGGCCGTCAGCGCGATGATCAATTCGCCCGGGATATCCGCTTCTGCAAGCTCTGCGGCGACCGCGAGCGCACACGCCACACCCGACTTCATGTCGGCCGAGCCGCGTCCGTACATTCGGCCTTCCCGGATCGCGCCTGAAAAGGGTTCGGCCATTCCCGCCACGCCTACGGTGTCCATGTGACCGTTGAGAAGGAGTGACGGCCCCGCACCTGCGCCCCGCCGCGCCACCACGTTGTGGCGGCCGGGGGCAACTTCGACGACGGTTGGCCGGTAACCCCAGTCGCCGAGCCACTCCGCCACCAGTGCCGCAACGGCACCCTCGCCATCGCCGCCATCTTCCAGCAGCGGGTTCACAGAGGGGGTGCGGACCAGGTGCTGCGTCATTGCGACCGGATCGGCGCGTGTCAGGCCGGGGTTGTGTCCAGTCGGGTGGGACATGTGTCCGGTTTTCGCCATGTCTTTCAGGAAAACGTACAGGATAGCGGTTCCGGACCTGGGCGAGGAGAGCGTGCGTGAGCCCCCCCGGTCCCCCCTTCCTACCACACCTCGCCCGGTGCGTACAGCTTCTTCGCCGGTCCGATCAGCTTCTTGTCGGGCTTCGTCACACGCCGCCGGGCATCTTCCTGGTAGGGAAGATGCTCCAGCACGTAGCGCATACAGTTAAGGCGCGCCCGCTTTTTGTCGTCCGACTTGATCACCACCCAGGGCGACGTTTTCGTGTCGGTGGCCGCGAACATCGTTTTCTTCGCCTCCGTGTACTCGTCCCACAACGAGAGCGACCGGAGGTCCACGTCGCTGATTTTCCACTGTTTGAGCGGGTTCCGGGCGCGCGACACGAACCGCCTAAGCTGCTCCTCTCGGCTTACCGAGAACCAGAACTTGAACAAGTGGAATCCGTCATTGACCAGCAGTTCTTCAAACGTCGCGACATCTCTCAGGAAACGGAGGTGCTCGGCCGGCGTGCAAAAACCCATTACCGGCTCGACCACTGCCCGGTTGTACCAGGAGCGGTCAAAGAAAACGATCTCCCCGCTGGTCGGCAGACACTCCACATAGCGCTGGAAGTACCACTGCCCGCGCTCCCTTTCGGAAGGAACCGGCAGCGCCACCACCAGGGCGCTCCGCGGATTAAGGTGCTCCATGAATCGCTTGATCGTCCCGCCTTTGCCGGCCGCATCGCGCCCCTCGAAAAGCAGCACGACCCGCTGACCCGTCTCCTTAACCCACCGCTGCATCTTCAGCAACTCGACCTGCAGTTCCGCCTTCCGGCGCTCGTACTCGGCGCGGCCGAGCTTGATCCTGTACGGGTAAGACGCGCTAATGATCTCCCGCCTGTCAGCCTCTTCTACCTTATTACGAATCTCGACAGGGATATTGGCGATCGGCAGCAGAACCTTCAGCTCATTGCGTTCCGGTGTGGAGACGGTCATGGAAAAACCCTGCTTCTCTCAGAATGGTTGCTATGCCCCCAGGATAACACGGATCGTACGACCCGATGCTCCAGAGTTTCCCCTTCCGGATCGCGCACGGAGTACTCTAAACCCTCAAAACGGCCAACGAAACTGCGCGGCCAATTTGTCCCTGTCCTCTTCCAGAGTAGGGATAGCCCGCTCCCCCACCGCCCGGGAAAGATTGCGGTTGGTGGTATGAATCTCGCCAATCAGACGCGGATACCAGGAAAAAGCCGCCTTCAATCCCTGCTCATCGTAGAAGTCGGTGGCGGTTATCTGCGCCGGTACCAACACTGTCACCGTGAACTGGTTCAGTTGGGTGACGGTCTCTTCAAGGGTTTCCAGCAACGGTGTACCCCCGATGATATTACTGATGATATATTTACTCAGCGATGCGAAATTCGTGCCATCGAAGGCGGCCTCCAATACGCTACCCCGGTACAGGTAATACAAATCGCTCGGCAGCAAATCCGGTTGTCCACCTTCCTCAATCTCGGCCACTACTGCGAGGTGCTTCTGGAGCTTCCCGTTTTCCTGGTCGAGATGGGCGTAAAGCACCTGAAATTCAAGAATCAGGCTGTCGTAGTACTGGAGTTGCATGGACCGCTCATGCTGCCTTTCCTGGTAGCCGTTAAACAGGAAAGCGAGGTAGACGCCCAGGAAAACGATCACCAACTCCATGGCGAACCAGCCCAGGTTCTTATTCTTGATAAACCTCGTTTTGAAAAACCTCGTGATAAACATGTATCGCCTCCGTACAGGGAGATATACAAAAAGGTGAAGCAGCCTCTCTACTCCTCCACCCACGGATCGTACGACCCGATGCTCCAGAGTTGCCCTTCCGGATCGCGAACGGCGAAAAGGCTCCCGCCATAGGGTTGCTCCTCCAGTTCCATGACGATGTTCGCCCCCTTTACTTTCACATGGTCGTAGAGCGCCTTGATGTCGCTTTCGCTGACCACAACGTAGGCCGCCTGCGTGAGCTTCCCGCCGGGTTCGGAGGCGACCACATGATGCCCGTGCTCGTCGTCCCGCATAGAGCCGAGCATGACCATGCCACCGCCGAGCGTGAGCTGGGCATGAGCGACTTCGTCCTCGCCATGTGGCACCACAAGGCGTCGTTCAAAACCAAGCACGCTGCACAGCCACTCGATGGCGGCGTGCGCATCTCGGTAGCGCAGGCCGGGAATAACGGTGGATCGGAGTGTTTCCTGCTTCATGGATCACGGCTATTATGACTGCTATCCCTTGAGAATATAGGATACTCTGATCAAAACCTCTTCGCTCAGCACTTCACGTTCGCGCGGATAGGACGTCATGATTCCATCGTCGAAATCAGCAGAAAACACTGCGGATTCGGGGCATCGCGGGCGTGAAGCGCCCTTCGGAAGGCTGAGAGGGGCACGCTGGCCACCTGCCCGCTGGAACGGAATAATTTGTCGTGCCGGACCGGGATGGCCCCTCCCCCGACCGCCGGAACGGAAACAACCACCAAACGATATGAAGAAACGCCTGCTCATGTCCGTTCACATCGCCCCTCTGCGGTATGCGTACCTCGCTCTCCCTCTCCGGCATGCTCCTGTGTCTGCTTGCTCTCTCGGCGGCCGGATGCAGCGCCGATTCAGGGATGGACGAGGTCACGCCGGAACCAAGTGGCGACTACCCAGCGCTCAAAACCCTCGCCGTACACCCTGTCGGCGTGGCTATCCAGGCGGTGCACTTGTCCAGCACGGAGCGCACCACCGTGATCGAAAAGGTGTTCAACAGTATCACGGCAGAGTGGGAAATGAAGATGAACCCGATATCCACCGGTCCGGGATCGTACAACTGGACCGGCGCCGATGCGCTGGTGGATTTCGCGGAGGAAAACGGCATGCAGGTCCACGGGCATACGCTCGTGTGGCACCAGACGGCGCCATCCTGGATGGAAAACTTCGGAGGGGACGACGAGGCGTTCGAGGATGCTGTAAAAGAATATATGACGACCGTTATAGAGCGCTACAAGGGACGCGTCGTAAGCTGGGACGTGATCAACGAAGCGTTCGACGACGAACGGGGAGCATTACGCAATAGTGTGTTCCAGCGGCGAATGGGCGACGATTACATTGCCCGGCTGTTTCAATATGCCCGGGAAGCCGATCCGGACCTGCTTCTTTTCTACAACGATTACGGGCTCACCTGGAGCCTGCCCAAGCGCCGCGCCGTGATGAGGATGCTCGACGATTTTCAGGAGCGGGGCATCCCCATAGACGGCGTGGGATTGCAAATGCACATGGCCTGGGACGGCCCGTCCCTCGAAGTAATCACCGAGACCATGGACGAGGTGGTGAAGCGCGGCCTGAAGCTGCACCTTTCTGAACTGGATGTGCGCATCAACACGGACAGTAGCCTGCAATCCTGGAATGAGGAGCGGGGAAATATTCAGAAAGAGCGCGTCAAGGAGGTCGTAGCCGCCTTCAACCGGATTCCCGAGGAGCAGCGCTTCGCCATTACCCTATGGGGACTGCGCGACCCGGACACCTGGCTCATAGATTTTTACGATCGACCGGAGTGGCCGCTCCTGTTCGATGCGAGACTGCTCCCCAAGCCCGCCTATTACGGATTTGTCGAGGCGCTGCAGGAGGCGCAGTAAAGCGCCTCCTGCCTTCCGGCGCCCGTTTCCTACTTCACCAGCATCATTCGTTTGGTCTGTACAAAGGAAGCGCCCGCTTGGAGGCGGTACAGATACACCCCCGACGTAAGCGCGGAGGCATCGAACCGCACCGTGTGTTCGCCGCCGGCCAACGACGTATTGTCGAGCAGCGCAGCCACCTCTCGGCCCAATACATCGAATACGCGCAGCGTCACCTGTTCCGCCTTCGGCAGCTGGAAACGAATGGTGGTAGCCGGATTGAACGGATTCGGGTAGTTCTGCGCCAGAGCATACGCTTCCGGCAGTTCCGGTTCGTCTTCGCTGGATACGGGAACGTACTGGCTACTGTGAATCATCGTCACGGTTTGCCACTGGCTCGGCGTATTCCACCAGGTGTTGTCTACCGTGGGGTTGAGGCTCCAGGTAACCTGGTGCACGCGCGGCGGATCGGCTCCTTCCCCGTCGGCGTCGTTCAGCGTAATCGTAAAAGGCATGAAGCGGGGGGCGTCGCCCTCCCCGGGAAAAGCAGCGTCGGCGTCGCCGGGGTACTTAATCTCTCGGGTAGGAAAATACGCCAGCATTTTGTAGCCATTCGCAGTGGACTCGTACGCGGCGCCGCCGAGATTCGGCTTGTCGCCGCTACTACCCTCGGCAGCCACGTTCGTTTTGGCCGTCGCACTGGCCGCGCTCCCGTGCGCAGACAGGCGGAACTGGTAATCAGGATATGCTCCACGCATCATATCGCTGTGCGGAGAGCCGCCCAGCACCGAGCCCCCGGCATCGCGTACGTCGTAGTTCCCCCATCCGAGTTCAATGGAATCGTACCGCCAAGCGCCTTCCGGCCCATCGGCGGCCGGGGAGAAATCCAGGATGTCGTCGGTGACTTCGGCATAGATCCATACCTCCGGAAACAGATTCATGGTATCGTTCCCCTCGTAATACGCCACCCAGACGGATGCGGAGAGATCGTCGTTGTTATCGGGCAATGTGACACCGAGCTCGGAGAGCTGCGAATGCGTATCGTCGACGACGAACGGCATGGACCCTTCAGGGAAATTCTCGTTCGATAACATGCTCTCACTGTCATTGATCGTGTTAAACAATGCCTCGGCCTGCGCATCCGTCAACGACAGGATCGGCGGCGAAACGACAAGGTCCGGGTTGTCTATTTCCACCGCGCTGTTCGATACGTCCGGGTTCTCCACTCCGGATGCGCTCAGGCTGGTGACCGCATAGTAAAGCACCGAACCGGCAGACGAAAACGCATAAGGCACCTCGACGTCATGCCGCACCTCGTAAGGAGCCGCAGACACCTTCTGCAGAAACGATACGTTCCCGGCGCTCACATCCGTGATCGGATCTCCGCTGAAATACACATTGTATCCCCCGAAATCGGGATTGTGGGTCCAGGAAATCACATTGGCGGAACCGTCGGTGCGCACCTCCACGCCGGACATGGCCGCAGGCTGCCCCGCAGCATCCCCCAGATCCAGATCGGCCGGGCCGATAAACACGTCGTCCAGATAGATGGGGCCGCCGGGATCTCCAGCGAACGTGTCCCAGTCCCAGTGAACGCCCAGAGACCAGACATTATTCCATTCGAATTCTCTCCACAGATCGGGCCGCTCCGCGGTATCCGGCCCCAGCAGATCGAGCCCGATTGCGAATCCTGCCCAGGAACCGGCGTATATCCACTGCGCTTCGTGTCCCGAGATGGTGCCGTCTGTCTTGCCTGCTTCGAGTTCCGCGTAGGTCGGAGGCGGGAGCACCACCGACACCTCGTGCCATTCCCCGTTGCGCATGTCGGGCGGTATGATCCAGCGCAAGCGGAAGGGGTTATTTCCGGTTTCTCCGATACTCTCTGCAAAATCCTCGAGCTGAATCCCGAGGGCATGCTCATTTCCGCCGGACGAAGCGTTGGCCGGATCCACCATTATGCGAAAATGGAGGACGTTCCCGGAGTCCCGATTGGCCGTCATATCGCGAGGCATGCCATCAGGAAGGTCAGTGGCGCCAAAACGAAACCCGTGATATGCGTACTGTCCGTTGTCGAGTTTCAACACCTTGTTGTCGCTGCCATCCGGATCGTCGGCTACCTCGCCGCCGTCGACCCGTGGAATATCGAGATTCACCCCATCCACGAAAAAGATGAAGTGGTCGCCAAGCGCCGGAGCCTGCCCATGGGCATTATGCGCAACGATTCCCGCGAAAAGCAGGAGCGTGACAACTCCCCCTGCAAATCGGGCCATGAAACGGTGAGCAACTCGATGGATAGAATGGATGAAACAGCTTGTCTGGTAACTCTTCGGGATATTCATTAAGGAGCTCGCTCGGGATAAGGAAGGGGAAGATGTTTATGAGACAGCCTTACTATTTACATTAAAATTTCACATAGTGCAAGAGTTTTTCATAATATATGGCTATCCCTCATGCTGTGGCATCTGTGGCATGTGCATAACGGTCCCGTATCGCAACGAAAGAGACTACGATGAAAAATTGTCATGACAACGGATTGCGTGCGATACTGCGATCAGGCGCCCGGTGCGTCGCAGGAGCTGTTGCCGCTTTTCTCCTGATTCTTCCGGCACAGGGGCAAGGCTTTTTTCGAACCGAGGGTAGGCAGATCCTCAATCGGGACGGCGATCCCGTCGTCATACGCGGACTCGGGCTGGGCGGCTGGCTCGTACCTGAGGGATATATGCTCCACATTTTCCCCCCCGATGGCGGCTCTCCGCGTTCCATCCGGGCACAGATAGCGAGCCTGATCGGCGAGAGCGGAGCGGATCGTTTTTTCGAGATATACCGGGCCAAATACGTCGCAGAAAAAGATATTGCGGCTATCGCCGAATGGGGATTCGATCATATTCGCCTGCCCATGCATTACAACCTGCTCTTCGACCCGGATACCGAAACGTTCATCGAGAGCGGGTTTAAAACGATCGACGACCTTCTCGACTGGTGCCGCAAGTACGATATCGATCTCATTCTGGACATGCACGCCGCGCCCGGCGGCCAGAACCATGGCGAGATCAGCGACAGCGACGGCGTGGCCCGTCTCTGGACGGAGCCCGACCCGTATCAGGACCAACTGGTGACCGTATGGACCGAGATTGCCCGACGCTACGTAAACGAGCCATACATCATCGGATATGACCTGATCAACGAACCCGTCACGCCCGGCTGCCGCGACGGTGCAGCCTCTTGTGCCCCGGGCAGCCCCAACGAGTGGACTGGAGAGGAGCAATCGGAAGCCCTGCGCGCGCTGTACGTGCGGCTCATCGAAGCCGTCCGCCAGATCGATACGAACCATATCATTTTTATAGAGGGGAATTACTACGCCACCACATTCCCTCCAGAACTGGAAAACCTCCCCGACGACAATATCGTCTACGCCTTCCACAAGTACTGGAACGCCACGGACGTCGGCACCATCAATTATCTTCTGGATTTTAGTAGAAAAACCAACGTGCCGCTCTGGCTGGGCGAATCGGGGGAAAACTCGAACCCGTGGTTTTTTGCGGTAACCCGGCTCGCGGAGGCGCACGGAATCGGTTGGAACTGGTGGACGCACAAGAAAATAGCGACGATCACCAGCCCGCTTTCCGCGCCGTTTACGCCGGGCTACAAGAATGTACTCGACTACTGGAACGGCAACGGTCCCCGTCCTGCCCCGCGGGCAGCCAGCGAGGGACTCTTCTCCATGGCCGAGGGATTGGACCTCGATTCCTGCATCACGCGGCCCGGCGTCCTTGCGGCGCTTTTGGATCCGGAGTACGCCACGCTGCGCAAACCCTTCAAAGAACATCCCATCCCCGGCATCGTCAACGCCGCGGATTACGATATCGGACATGCCGGCACCACCTACCACGACAGCGATCTCATGCGGGTCGATGGACGAGACGGGGTCGGCAACCAGGGGTACGAATACCGCAATGACGGGGTGGACATCGAGAAATCAATGGATCCGGAAGGCTTCGAATATAATGTGGGATGGATCGAAACGGGCGAATGGCTGACGTGGACCGTGCAGATCGAGAAGACGGGAATCTATGACGTCGAGATTCGCGTCGCCGCCGATGCAGCCGATAATGGCGGAACCTTCAGCCTGTGGCTGAACAACGAACGGCTTGGCGGCAATATAATTGTGCCTGTCACAGGCGGATGGCAAGCGTGGGATTCGTTGTGGCTGCGGGACGCGAAGTTGGCCGCCGGCGAGCATATTCTGAGAATGGCGGTGCGCAATGGGGGATTCAACCTGAACCGGATGCGCTTTGCGCTGAAGGAGTCCACCTCCGCCGAACAGGCGGATGAACTCCCGCAGGGGATGCGGCTGGAAGGCGCCTGGCCCAATCCGTTTTCCGGAGAAGTCCAGCTGGCGTTCCGGACCGACCGACCCGTACGGGCCCGCCTTGAGATGGTGGACATGCTGGGACGCACCGTATATGTGCATTCTCCGGAAACGTTCGGGACGGGAGAGCACACGTTGTCCGTGCGCGCCGACCTGCCTCCGGGTATGTATTTCTCACGCCTGTTTCTGGAAGACGGAAAACGCACGCACCTCCTGACAGCGCCCGTAACGGCCATCCCGTAAGCAGGACTTGCTCGCATCCTGCGGCCAATGATTTAAGGATACTCTGATCAAGTCCACTTCGCTCAGCGCTTCACGTTCGTGCGTAAAAAATATCATAATTGCATCGTCGGAATTAGCGGGAAACGCTGCGGATTCGGGACAGTGCGGGCGTGAAGCGCCCTTCGGGAGGCTGCGAGAAGCGCGCTGGCCGCGTCATTCCTCATTGTGTGGAGCCCGGCGCACGGCCGGATCTGCGCACCGTGCAACCATCTCCTTCCGTTTACGTATCGCGCAAAAAGGATAGTGGTTCAAATGGTCCTGTAGTCGAGGAGCGGGCGTCATATCTCGCCATTTGGCCCGTCAAAAAGGTTTCGAACAACCCATTTTCAGACTCTTATGCTTGCGACGGCGCGTATTCTGTGTTTTTTCATGCTGATCTTTGCAGCGATAACGCGCCTGGCGCCCGCAGGCTGGAGTCAGACGCATACCCGTGCGCAGGATGCCTCCACGAAAGACTCGGTCGGGATACGGGCGGTTACCGCAACAGCGACGCTCGAGCCTATACAGGTAGACGGCCTGCTGGAAGAACCGGCATGGGAGCGGGGCGTCGTCACCACCCGATTTATCCAGCGGGATCCCGACCAGGGAATGCCGGCGACCGAGCGCACCGAGGCCATCGTCCTGTACGACAGCGAGGCGATCTATGTAGGAGCTCGTTTGTTCGATAGCGCGCCGGACTCGATCGTTGCCCGGCTCGGGCGCCGCGATGCGCAGCAGGAATCCGATTTCTTCGCGATCTTCCTCGATCCTTATCTGGACCGCCGGAGCGGATACTATTTTGGACTGACCGCCGCCGGCACACTCCATGACGGGGTGCTCCTGAACGACAACAACGACGATTCCGACTGGGATGGCGTGTGGCAAGGGCGTGTCCAGCGGACGCCGGAAGGCTGGACTGCCGAGATGCGCATCCCGTATTCGCAACTGCGGTTCTACCAGCAGGATAGGTATGTGTGGGGCGTCAATTTCGTGCGCGGCATCTCGCGCAAGCAGGAACACGCCTATCTCGTCTACACGCCCAGGAACGAAAGCGGCTTCGTGAGCCGCTTCCCGGAACTCGTAGGCATCCGGGATGTGCGTCCGAGCCGCCAACTGGAAGCGATTCCCTATATCACGTCGCGCGCCTCCTACGATCAAACGGTCAGCGACGGCAACCCGTTCAACGACGGCTCCGCGTATGGCATAGACGGCGGCGTGGACGTACGGTACGGCCTTACGTCCAATCTGACGCTGAACGCCACCTTGAATCCGGATTTCGGACAGGTGGAAGTGGACCCTGCCGTCATCAACCTGAGTGATTACGAAACGTATTTCCCGGAAAAACGCCCGTTCTTCATCGAAGGATCTTCGGTGTTCGGCAATTTCGGGGAGGGTGGCGGCAGCAATACTTTCGGATTTAACTGGAGCAGTCCGTCGTTCTTCTACAGCCGTCGCATCGGGCGTTCGCCGGCGGGCGGTTTACCCGACCATGCATTTTCGGACATGCCGGACGGCACGCGCATTCTCGGCGCCGCCAAGGTGATTGGAAAGTTGAACGGCAGCTGGAACGTGGGAACCATGCAGGCGCTCACAGCCCGGGAGCATGCTCGTCTGCAGAGTGAAGTCGGCGTGCGATCCAGGGCGGAAGTAGAGCCAACGGCCTACCACGGCGTCTACCGCGCCCAGAAAGAATTCACGGGCGGGCGCCACGGGCTGGGCTTTCTGTCCACGCTCAACCAGCGGTTTTTCTCGGACAAGCGCCTCATGGACCAGATGAACAAGCGGTCGTTGAGTTTGGGCGTGGACGGATGGACATTCCTCGATGCGGAACATACATGGGTGTTGTATGGCTGGGCCGGTTCGTCCCGCCTGGAGGGAACCAGACAGCGGTTGCTCGACATCCAGCGCAGTTCGCTGCATTATTTCCAGCGTCCGGATATCGATCATGTTGCTATCGACAGCAGCGCGACGTCACTGAGCGGCTGGGGTGGGCGCCTGAACCTGAGCAGGGAGCGCGGACGCATTACCTTCAATACGGCGATAGGGACGGTGTCTCCTTCCTTCGATGTGAACGATACTGGCTTCCAATACGGATCGGACGTGATTAATGGGCATGTCGCACTGGGCTACAGTTGGCCCGATCCCGCTCGCTTTACGAGGGAGGCGTTTGCAATGGCCGCCCTCTTCCGAAGTATCGACTATTCCGGAAACGTGTCCTCGGCGGGCGCCTTCGCTTTCTCCCGCGTTGAATTTCCAAACTACTACAGGGCGTTTGTCCGCTTTTTCGTCGGTCCGGAGACAGTGAACACGCGGCGCACGCGCGGCGGCCCACTGATGCTGGATCCGCCGGGTATGGGGCTGGGCTTGTCCGTGTATTCCGACCGGCGCAAGCTGTTTGTGGTCGGGCTGGGGCTGGATATCGAACGTGGAGAATCGGAAAACGAAACCGAACTGGAGATGGATATCGAGTGGAAAGCGGCGCCCAACGTAGCCCTTACCGTCAACCCTTCCGTTTCATGGGGAACGGAAAAGGCCCAATGGGTGGACGCATTCGAAGATCCGCTGGCCACCCGAACGTTCGGAAGGCGGTACGTATTCGCCAAACTCGATCAGGTGGCATTGTCCTCCACCGTGCGGCTCAACTGGACATTTACCCCGAAACTGAGTTTCCAGCTGTATGCGCAGCCACTTATTTCCGTAGGCGATTATTCGGAGTACAAGGAACTGGCCCGCTCTCGGTCCTACGACTTCGTACGCTACGGGGAAGAAGGCTCGACGTTCGATGCGGAAACGCTGGTGGCGGACCCGGACGGAGCCGCTGGACCTGCCGAAGCCATTGAACTTCCCAACCGCGACTTCAACCTGGCTTCGCTGCGAGGGACCGCCCTGGTGCGCTGGGAATACCGACCGGGTTCTACACTGTATCTGGTCTGGACGCAGCAGCGATCCGACTTCACGGACGATCCCTACCTCGAATTCGGGCCATCGCTCGACCAGTTGGCGACAGCGCCCATGGAAAATGTGTTTGTGCTGAAAATGAACTGGTGGTTCAGCTCGTAAGGGTTCGAGCCGGAAGAAACGAATTATGCATTTATTGCATAGACAGGAGTACTTTTATTCGAAAAATGCATAGAAGGGATTATTCTCTCTGGGAAATTCGACATGTGCCCGGTCAGCTCCATCCGTCGCATCTCTTTCCTTATCCTCTTGCTCGTCATCGTGGGAGGATGCGGTTCCGGTACGGACGGTAACAACAAAGATTCCGATCCCCCGGAATCGCTTCAAAATACAATCCCTGTATCCCCCTCAGCCGCACGCTTCGTGCAATTAGCGCGGCAGGCGCTGGCCCGTCAGAACTACGTGCAGGGACTCGCCTTCGCCGACAGCGCGATAACGCACGCGCCTTTCTCCCCCGACGGTTACTTCGTGCAGGGGCTGATTTATTTCGAATTGGGACGCATTGACGAAGCGGGGGCGTCGTGGCGCGAAGTGGAACGAATGCAGTCCGATTACCCCGGACTTGCCCACAATCTCGGGAATGTAGCGTTCCAAAGCCGTCGCTACCGTGAGGCGCTGGCCTTCTACACGCGTGAGACCGAACGCAGCAACGATCCCAATCCGTGGCACGGGCTCGGCGGCACCCACGAGGTACTGGGCAACGCAGCGGAGGCGCGGGAAGCCTACCTGCAGGCCGTTGCCGTCGATCCGGACTACATTCCTGCGTATGCGGCGCTTACCGACTGGTATGAACGCGAAGGCGACTTCAGCGCGGCGCTGGCGAATGCCGAAAAGGCTTTTGCCCTCGACACCGCCAACCTCGCATATCGTTACAAGGTGGGCGCCCTGCTCCGCCGGGTGGGTGAACCGGCTACGGCGATTCCGCACTTGCGCGCCGTGCTGGATGCACAACCATGGAACTATCGGGCCGCCTTCTCGCTGGGCCAATCCTTACGGGATCTGGACAGGTTGGATGAGGCCGCCACGATGCTTGCCCGAGCCGACCGGTTGCGTGCGGAGCAGCAGGACATCGCACGCTACGGGCGGGAAGCGCGAACCACGCCGGAAAGTTTCCAGACGCAATTGATCTATGCCGATGCTTTGCGCCGCTCGGGCCGGCTGGCGGAAGCGCTCAAGGTCTATCATGTCGCACTCAGCCTGCGCCCGCAAAATCTGGCGCTGCAAGCCAACATCGCCACGCTGTATGCGCAAACGGGGCGGCATGCCGAAGCCGAAACGTTGTTCAACAAGGTGTTGCGCATCGACTCGACGCATGCCGAGGCATGGGCTAATCTGGGTTTGCTGCACCTGAGTACGGGGCAGCTCGTCAAGGCGGATACCGCGCTGCGTCGCGCATTCCGCTACGGCGAGGGCAACCCTGCGGTAGAGGCGGTTCGGGAGCGGCTTGGCCAGCGCCGGTGAATCTTTTCCGGGGGGCACGCTCCGTCGGGCGTCATCCCCGGGTGGACGGCGTCGACCCCTATCATTCCCCGTCGAGCTTCATGATCCGCTCAAACAACAGGGTGTCCGTTGTCACGGTTGCCCGATCGTAAAGTCGTTGGAGGAGACGGTACTCGTTGTAGCGCGGCGCCACGGCACGCTGGAGCGAATCCCTAACTGTCGCATATGTAGTTGCGGGTTCCTTGCGGCGTTTCTCCACGCGGACCAGAGCCCAGGCGCCGGAAGCCTGGCGGGCAAGCATCGCCTGCCGAATGGGGGCCTGCCGAACCGCCACAGCCCATCGAGGCAGGGTATCCAGGCTCGCTTCCGTATACTCGGCATAACGATCGTAGTCCGGCGCCCGCGACGGGTCGGACGTCAACAGAGCCTGCGCCGCTTCCGCTTCCGACTGCGCGGCGAAGGAGATGGTCCAGAAGTCGGCAATCCAGCGATGCTGCCGGGCCGCGGGACTGCGATCGAACGCGGCGCGAAGATCCGTTTCGGAAATCGCGGCAGGAAGGTTCGTGCGCAGCGTGTCCCGGATACGTCGGGTAAGTTCACGGCGGCCTTTGCGCTCCACCTCGGCCGCCACCCGCGGATCGTTATCCAGGCCATTACGCAGGCCGGCGCGGAAGAGCGCGTCATTGCGTAAAGCACGACCCACGGAGGCTGAAGTACGGGTACGCGCTTCGGAAAACGGCAGTTCGGACAGCCAGAAGTAGTAGTCGCCCGCCGTAAAGACAATAGTCTCGCCCTCGAATGTGTAGGTGGCCAGCGGGGTGTCCGGCGTGAGTTCCTCGTGCAGTGCGCGCAGGTCGGGCTGCACCGTTTCCGGGGCCATGTTCAACTCCACGGGTCCCGGCGCCACACGGTTTTCGAGGCGCCGGATCGCCTGCGCAAGACTTTGAACAGCAGGCGCGTCGACCTGTACGTGCAGCCCTTCCATGAACGTACGGACGAAGCGATCGCCTTCGAGCCGCCGCGTACGAAGGGCCACCTGGGTCGTTATCCCTTTCTTGCGATTAAGGTATTCGGATTCCATGACGATGGGCGTGCCCAATTTTTCTTCCGCCCGGATGATGTGGTAGCCGTAGCGCGAACGAACCGGTTCCGATATCTCCCCGACATCAAGTGCGAACGCCGCTTCGGCAAAGGCGTCGTCCACCTGAAAGTAACGGATGGGACCCAGCATGCCCGCCGACGAATCGACGGTAGAAAGGTTATAACAGACGGCCGCTTCTTCCAGAAAATCGCGGCCTGCCAGCAGCCGCGCATGGGCAGCTTCCGCTTCGGCGGGGTCGCGGTAAAAGAGATGCCGCGCGACGACCTGCTGTTTCGACCGGACAAATGCCCGGCGCACTTCGGCGTCGTCGATGGGCGGCAGGGTTTCCAGGAACGCCGTTTCGAAGAAGCGCCCGCCGACAGCCTGCCGCCGCGCGCGCTCGACGATGGATCGGAACGCGCTATCCGCCCCATAGTCGCGCCGCGCCGCTTCGTCGGCCAGCAGGGATGCGTCTGTCAGCGCGGCAAGATGCAGGTAGCGGTTAGCGGGTGTATCGTTTTGCCCTGTGGAGATGAGGAAAGCCACGTAGGACGTCTCGAAATCGCCCACGGTGATCGACACGCCGTCCGCGGTCGTCAAAATGCGGTCATGTTCGTCCGGCGGCGCTTCGCGCATACAGGCCGCCATACTCAACGCCAGAAGAAGACCCCATCCCCACAGGTGCCACGATATAGCCAATCTCTCCGCCTTCGAGCCCGGCCCCCTCAAGCGTATTGCGATGGTCTTCACACGAGATGCCTTGGATCAGAGTGTCCTTAATAGATTAATAATATATCCGCAGGTCGATCATCTGGGTCCCGCCGAGCAGATCGAACGGGATATAGGCGAAGTCGAAACCGAAGCGAACAGCGCTCACACGCACGTCGAGTCCCACGCCGAAGGTCAAATGGCTGTCCACATTGTCGATGAACGCATCCTTGTAGCCTGCGCGCAGGTCGAGATTGAATGTGCGGGAGCCGTAGTGGAGCTGTGCGCCCAGATCGCCGTTGAGGTTGTTGTCGTTGCCCTGGTTGGCGTCGGCCAGCAACTGGAGTTCCGTATTGAACGCCAGCGGGATGGGAACCATGACGCCGAACTTGAACGCCAGCGGCAAGTCCCATCGATCCATATCGACACGCGCCGGGATGTTGGGATTGTTTCCCTCTGTAGTGGGGTCGATATCCACGAACACTTGTCCGTTAATCCCCTGCATCTGCATTTTATTACCGAAATTCCGAATGGATGCGGCGATATTCATCCCGTTCAGGTAACGTGTTTCCAGGATGAAGCCGAAGTCGAATGCAATGGCGGAGGCGTTCATGTCGCGTATCTGCTGACGGACGTACTTGACCGTTCCGCCGAAATAGAACGCTTGCGTGAGCGGCTGCGCATATGTCAGACCCAGGCTCATATCGTTCGACGAAAATGTTTCCCCGGTACCCTCCGGAAAGGTCACGGTACGCACCTTCATGTCGCCGTAGTTGACGGTAGCGATACTGAAACCGACAGCGCCGCTGCTCATCACAGGCACCACGATGCCCGCCGCGTTGTACCTGATATCGGCAAGCCATTCGTAATGCGTCAGAAAAACGTTGCCACGGTGCATGTCCGCATACGGGCGTGCGGCGCCCGCCGGATTCCAGAACAATGCATCGCCGCCTGTGGCGAGCGTGGTGTAGGCGTGGCCCAGCGCCTGTCCCCGCGCGCCCGTGCCGAGTGTCAGAAAGGGCACGGCCGTAGTTCCGGATCGGCTTTGCGCAGAAACGTTCGGCACGTTCAGCAACAGCACCAAAAAGAAGGGCAAGATTCGTCGCATAAGCATGGTGCGGGCCGATGGAATTCCCTATTTAATCAGCGCAAACTTGCCGATATACTCTCCTATATCGGGAGCGTCCACGTGGAATATGTATACGCCGAAGGCTACGTCCTGCTGGTCCTCCGTGCGGAGATCCCAGAACTCTGCCCCGTCTGTGATAAATCCGTCGTGTTCCAGTGTTTTGATCAGTTCACCCCGGATGTTGAATATCTTGATGGTGCACTTCCGAGGCAGGTTGATGAACTGCACCCGGCGTTCGCCGCGGCCTTCGATCTGGGAGCGTGGCTCGTAGGACGATGCGCCCACGTACGGATTCGGCACGACAGCGATCCGGTCCAGCAAGCTCTGCGCTGCATCTGCATCTATGAAGGACGGCTTGAGCGAGAACTGGAAAAAGTCGCCGGTGGCGAACGGGCGACTGACGGAGATGCGCAACACGTCGCCGGGGCTTGGCGCCGTGGAGTTACCCCCGCCGGAGAAGCTGACCCGGTAGCGGAAAAGCCGCGGACTCCTGCTGTCGTAGCGTTCAAAGATGATGAGATCGTCCCCGAAGTCGAAGACGCCGCTTGCGTTGCGATCGTCGATCAGCATGTCCGCAGGAGTCCGCCTGGTTGCATTGACGGCAAAGATCGGGATCTCCTCGCGCAGGTAGCCGAAAACCCGCGGCGGAGGAAGGTAAAGCGAATCCGCCGGATCTACCCATCGCAGTTCGTAGTCCCATGCCGCGGGTGCATAGGAGGCCGTCGAATCTTTGCGGATGTTTGCCACCCAGTCGGTCGAGAAGCCGTCCAGTGTCGTGGGGTCCGGGCTGAACAGTTCGTTCGCGGTTCCTGCATTCGAAACGTAGCCCGTGCGATCTTCGTCCAGGACAACGAGCGTGTCGTTGGCGAACGAAATCGTGAACCCCTCAATGGGCGGTGTGATATCGACAAATTGGGCGGGGCCGAAAACGATCTCACCGTCCGAGAGACGCATCACCTGGTATCTGCTCGTGGTGTACAGATCCGCGTTGATCGAATCGGGGGTATCGAAGAGTTCGACGCGGTAGAACGTGTCGAAATCGACGAGTTCCTCCTGGAAAAGGCTTACCGACATGGAGCCCGTGCCAATGCCGCCGTTTACCTTCTCCAGGCTTTCGTTCGCCCCGCCTTCGACATAGCCCCCTGGCTGACTACGCGGCGTCACCACGGCGGCGTTCTTCGTGAACCCCGTGATGTTCCCGGCTTGAGTGGCGCTGATCCGGAAGGTGTTTTCCTGGGGATCGATAGTTCCTACCCCCCGATCGTATGCCACCAGCGCATAGTAGTACGTGAGTCCGTTGGTCACGTTTTCATCCACATAGAAGAATTGCAGGCCGGTGTCGTCGCCCATGTAGTACACCGCAGTACCTTCAAGCACGGTTCTTGGACCGTAAATGCCGTTCTTGAGATCGAACTGGGCGATGGGTTCGAAGAAGGTGCCCTCGCCGCTGATATCGGTGATGTTCCTGACGTCGCTCAGCAGGATGTCCGTTCCCTTGTAGAGCTTGAAGCCCTCGAAATCGAACTCCTGGGAGAACCGGTCGAAACTGGCTATGGCAAGCGTGTCCCAACTCAGGACGACGCGGCCATCTCCCGGAATCGCGGTGAGGGTCGGGGTAAACGGGGGCTGCGCGAACGTGTAGTCGGCGTTGAAAATGCTCTGCACCGTACGGCGGTTCTTAAAGAAATCGCGTTCGTCGGAACCGAATATCCACGCCGTCGAGAAAAAATCGGTCCTTTGGTTCGGAAGGTTGACAGGGCCGGAGGAAAATAGCAGAAACGGCTCGATATCCGCTTCAATGGCTTCCGGCTCGGTCCCGAGGGGGAACTGCGCCACGTTGAATATCCGATTCCACATCCATTCGTCATCGCGGAGGTTGTCACCGGATTCGTAAAAGGGTCGCGTGTTGAGATCGAAGCCGGTCAGGCCCACCTGGTCGGATTCGTCCACGTCGAGTTCGTCGAAGTTGGGTTCCCCGAGGGTCGGGATGGCGTCCGCTTCTCCGTCGTCGGGACCAGGGTATCCGAGGTCGAAAGGTCCGAGACCGTCGCGGCCGACATCGTTGTTTATCCGCTCGCCCGGATCCCATTGGCCGTTGCCGTCGGTATCTTCGTAGCCGACCCAGTCCATGTTCTCGTCTCCCGTCCACCAGCGGCCCGCCTCGTAAGCCGGGCGCATTTCGATGGGGCCGTTGCTCCGGACGAAATCGGCCAGATTGAGCGCACCCATTGCCGCTGCAAATATCTGCGACGATTCTTCGATAAGCGTACCGGGGCCACTGAAGCGCGATTCGTCGGTCATGCCGTCTTCGTCATTGTCCAGACCGTCGAAGGCTCGTGCCGGGCTTTCCAGAAAAGCAAACCCCGTATAGCCCAAATCGTACGTTCCACCCGAAGCACGCGTCCCGATGCCGTCCTGGTCCCATCCGTACGCGACGTCCTGAACCGGATCGTACGCGCCGACTTCATCCCCTTCCTCGTTGCCGAGGCCATAGTCCATGATCTGCGTGAAGTAAAGTCGATCGTGGTTCGTCTCGCCCCGGTTGAAGAAGCGGTACAGGATGAACATGATGTCTTCCGCCAGCACGTTCGCCCACTGGAAAATGCGCACCTGGTTGAGCATACCGAGGCCACCCATCGTAGAGTCGGACGGGCTCGGGTAATACACGCCGAACTCGCTGTTGGGGTTATTCGTGATGGGATCGACGGCATACTCCATATCGGAGTGATCGTCCATCACGTAATAGCTCTCCTGGTCTGCGTTGAACACCCCTTTGCCGAAAAAGCCGTTCCACGCCGCCAACCCGGGATCGCCATCGATCTCGTCGTTGCGCCAGCCGGGATCGTCGGGGTTGTCGAGACGGTCGGGCCAGAATGCGGGCCACGAGGTGGGGTCGGAGCTGAGTGCAGGCGTCGGGGTCCGGGTCGACGTGATGGGGTCGAGACGATTGGGATTGTTGAATCCCGGCAGGGGCAGCCAGCCCCAGAGTTCGCCCGATGGTCCGGTTCGCTTCCCAAAGTCGCGATAGGTGAGAATCACCGGATTGAGGGTGGTATCGCTCTGCGCGTCCGGGTAGAACCCGCGGCTTTGCCACTTGAGTCGCTCACCGGGCACCTGCCCGGTTACGATAGTGCCGATGCCGTCTATGTGCCGGCCGCCGATTCCCCTTGGCCAGACACCCCACGGCAGGTCGTCCCACCTGGAAAACTCGCCGTGGTTGCGAAAGTTGGTTTCGATCAGATTCCCGTCCAGGATTCCGCGGGCGATGAATGTTTCAGAGCCGCGCAGGTCGTCGGGGATAGCCTCGGCGTTCTGTGCCGTTGCTACCCCGCTGGTGAAACCAAAGACCGCGATGGCGACGGCAAGAAGCCGCAACAGGCTCGTCGGCGAAAAGAAACGGGTAGCAAACATGATGGCGTATGGCTGCAATGGGGGCCGGGCCCGTCGTTAAAGGATGCTCTGATTAAGTCCGCAAAGATTCAGAGGCTGACAGGGGCGCGCTGGCAAGGAATGACGAAGCAACGTGGTAGGCCCCACGTAATGAGGAATGACACAGCCACCGTGCGTCTGTCGGCCTCCCGAAGGGCGCTTCACGACCGCGATGTCCCGAAGCCGCCGTGTTTTTCGCTGGTTTCAACGATGTAATCATGTCGTTCTGTACGCGTGAAAGTGAAGTGCTGATCGCAGCGGACTTGATCGGAGCATCCTTAAAATCGATAGTTGAGTCCAAGGCTGATCCTGCGCGGCGCGCCGAAGAATTCCTGCCGGTAGAACCACTCGTCGATGGTGTTCAAGCCGCCCACTTCGCCGCCCGTACGCCGGAGCCGCTCCAGTTCCACCGACTCGTCGGCACGGCCCGTGTCGGAATACACGTTGACTTCCTGCTCCACGTCGAACAAATTCTGTATTTGTAAAAAGAGCTGGATATTCGGACGTAGAAAAGGCGGCTTATAGTATGCTCGTACATCCGTGCCGTAGGTAAGGGGCCGCGCCGCGTTGTTTTTCAGGTTCGACACGATCAGATCACGGATCGTGGTGTACGGGGTGCCGCTCTGCAGGCGGTTGATGAACGTCAGGTTCAGACCCTTGACCGGGTTGACCGTGATCGTGTTGTTGAGTACATGGCGGCGATCCCAGTCGAGACGAACCAGTGAAAGGATGGCTTCCAGGCCCGATTGCTGGCGTCCGAACGCCTCTCCGGGACTCGACGATGTTCCCTCGGCGAATTGCAACGTATAGTCCAGCGTCCAGTTCAGCCGCCCACCGGGACGCTGGAAAAGCGAGAAGGTCATGCCGCGAATCGTACCAAAGTCGCGGTTGATCCAGCGAATAGCGAAATCGCCGTTGGGATTGCGCAGGATATCCTGTCCGGTCAGGTTGCGTACGTCCTTCGAGAAGATCGTCAGTTCCAGACCGATGTCGTCCGTCAACCCCTGCTGGAGTCCCACTTCGAAAGAGAGTGTGCGCTCGGGTTTGAGGTTCGGGTTACCGAAACTGTTCGAGCTTGAGATCGGGTTGATCTCGTACTCGGGATTGGAATACAGGATACTGAACGCCGGCACCTGGAAGAACAGCCCCGCCGAAAATCGCATCACACCCGTCGATGAGATAGGAAATGCGATGCCCAGGCGCGGGCTGAACTGGTATTCGGAAGGGGTCTCTTGCCGGTTCGAAATCGACGTGGACGGATCGGCGGGATCGGGGATTTCCGTCAGATTCGCCTGCTGCCAATCCATGGGGATCAAATAGTCCGGGTCAAAATAATCGAAGCGGAGCCCCACATTCGCGATCAGGCCCGTGAATTCCATCTTATCCTGGATATACGCCGAGAATTCCCTGGGTGAAGTCTTCAGGCTGTTGTCGCTCCACATATCGGGCGACGGCTGGGGCAGATTACCTGTCCGGAACGACTTCTCAATACCGAAATCGCGATTGTCCAGGGTGTGTAGCCGGAGAAGGAAACCCGTCTTCACCAGGTGTACCCGGTCCACCTGCCGGGTATAGTCGCCGACAATACTATGGGTAGCCGTGAGTTGATCGCTCGTGTTCAGATCGTTGCCGCCAACCGCAAAGGCAAACTGGCCTTGCAGGGAACTCAGTTGACTAGACTGGTAGCGGAGATCGGTCGGGTCTTCATACAGGCGCACATCGGTTTTGTCATGCAGATAGCTGTACGACAGGCTTGCAAACGACCGGTTATCGACCGTCCAGCGCAATCCCGCGATGTGCGTCTGATTCAGAAACTCGACCCGGTTGATTCCGTCAGGGACGTACTTGCGGAAGTGACTGAACGGATTGAATGTGCCGCCCTGGAAAAAGAAGTTGTAATCTATCTTGAATTTCGGCGTGACCTGGAAGCCGAAGGTACCGTTGACGGACAGGCGTTCGGTATTGTTGCGCGGGGTAAAGTTACCGTCCCCTGTCGATTCGACGAGCCAGGTTCCGGGTGGAAGTCCGGTGTTCAGGTTCGACGACGAGTCGGATGGCGAAAACAGATCGCGACCGATGAAATGGGAATGGTCCTGCAGGTAACGCACAGATGCTTGCAGGCCGAGCCTGTTCCTGAGTATGGGTCCGCCAAGCGATGCCTGGGCATCGAAGATGTTGGGAAATGCGGCAGCCTCGGTGTAGCTATAGCGCTCCGACACAAAATCGGAGGGGGCGAGAAAAAAGCCGGGTTCGGTCGTACGGTGAAGGAACTCGATCTTGCGGTTGCTGACGATGGCGCCGGTATAGCTCAGGAAGGAGCCGGCCCAGCGGTCGGGCAGGTCTTTCGTAACAATGTTGACTACCCCCGACAGAGCCTGGCCGTACTCGGCGTTGAATACGCCGCTGATGACCTCGAGACTCGACACCATGTTTTGTTCTACATCGAAGGAGGCCGTCTGGCTGAATGCGTTGTTGATGGGCACCCCGTTGACGAGATAAGCCACTTCGCCGATCCGCCCTCCCCGAAAATGGCCATCCACCACCCCGGCTTGCAGGTTGATGGCGTCGCCGATGTTGGTGATTGGCAATGCCGCGAGCTGCTCGCCGTCGACGACGGCGGTGGTGGTCGTGCGATCCATCTCGACGATGGGGCGCTCCGCAACCACGATCACCTCTTCGCCCTGAATGACTTCCTCGCGTAGCGTAAAGTCAACGGTGGTCGTATTGTCCTGAACGACCTTCACGTTCTCCACCGTCACCGTCGCAAAGCCGATGAAAGAGGCCTGCACGGCATACGTACCGGGCGCCACGTTGAGAATAAAGTAGTATCCCTCCACGTCGCTACTCGTGCCCTGGATCGTTCCGGAGATGACTACATTGACCCCGGGGAGGGGTTCGCCCGTGTCGGCGTCCGTGACGCGACCGGCAATCTTCCCGGTTGGTCCCGGCGAAGGAGCCGTCGCAAGCGGCAGGTAAAAAGACCTGTTCGCCGCATCACTGCCCGCCGGGTCCGTAGACGCCACGGCGGGTTGCAGGGCGATCATGCAGGTAACCAGGAGCGGGGTTACCATGCACAGGCGACGGTGCAAATATCGCAAGCAATGGGTCATGGCGGCAAGGAGGATACCGACAGACGCCAGGCGCATTTCGAAGCACGGCCACCGGTTAACAATCATTTGATCAGCATCGCTTGTTTCGTCTGTGCGAACGCGTTGCCCGCTTCCGATTTCAGAACATTGACCTGTACTCCCTTTTCGACTTAATCAGAGTATCCTTAAGAACAATAAGGCAAAGTGGTCTAATGTGCAAAATCAATGAAAATGTCGTCGATGAAAGATCTTCAACGGGTTGTCAGGGTATTTCTTTGTTGCGCCGCCGGGACAGGCGCACGTGGGCTATCGTTAAGCATACATCATCGTAGCGATATTCCTGGATAGCCGGGGTTGAGACTCATTAAGGGACCGTGCGAAAAGGCGCTGCAGGCAGCCCTTCCTTGTTATAGAGATTGGCGCGATCGGGATTGTCGGCCCAGGCATACCGCACGGCCACGGGTTTCGTGACCGAGTCACTCGACACAACCACGGTGTTTCCGTCGATACGGGCATCGGCCCATACGAATCGTCCGTCAGCCCCCGCTATGGCGAAGCCCCCGGGTTGCGACGATCCGCGAGCGACAAGACCCGACCCCGTGTGATCGAAGAACAGGATCATGCGGTCGCCTTCTACGACATGATCGCGATAGAGCGGCCCGGAATATACCAGGTCCTCTCCGTACGCAAGATGCCGGGCGGTCAGGGCAAGACGAAGACCAACATCCTGTTTGTTGCGTGGGTGGATGTCGTCAGCCTCCCCGATGTCGATCGTTATGACTTGGCCGACATTGGGCAGTGTCAGGGCAGCCGACTGCGACTCGCGCAGAAGGGCCCAGTTACTATTTCCCGGCTCCAGGGGAGCGGCACGGAAACCGGCAAGAGAAACGAACAGGAAGGGCGCCGTATCGTTGCCCCAGGCGCTGCGCCAACTGGATATAAGGGACTGGAACTGCATGGCGTACCGTCCGGCGTCCTCCGCGTTGCCCGCGTTGGATTCGCCCTGATACCAAAGGAATCCCGTAATCGGGAAGGACAGCAGCGGGTGAATCATTTTGTTGTACAGCAACGTGGGCTGGTGATTGGTCCTTTCCTCGCCGCTCTCTTTATACTCGTTGAGCTGCCGAGCGATTTCTTCGGGGTCCATCATCAGGGCGTCCGGATCCATCCATGCCTCAATGCGACTGCCTCCCCAGGAGGTATTGAGAATGCCTACAGGAATATCTACCGAAGTGCGCAGCGCACGCGCGAAGTAGTAGCCCACGGCGCTGAATTGCCCCACATGGCTTGAATCGGTCGGGCGCCATTCTCCGCCTGCCAGCGTCGACTCCGGATCGTAGGCCCACGTACGAGGCACCTTGAAATGCCGAATGTGCGGGTCATGGGCGGAGCGTATCTCGCGCGCTGCATCTGCGGAATTGGCGACCACCCATTCCATGTTGGACTGCCCTGAAGCAATCCACACATCGCCGAACCAGACATCCTGTATATCCAGGATCCGGTCTCCGGCGGATATCGTCAGCGTGTGAGGACCGCCGGCGTCCCGGGGCTCCAAAGCGACCCGCCAGGTTCCGTCCGGCCCTGCCTCTGCTTCCTGAAGCATGCCATCGAACGTAATGGTAACGGACGTTCCGGAGGGCGCCGTTCCCCACACGGGCACCGCAACGTTTCGTTGCAGGACCGCGCCATCCGAGAAAAGGCGGGACACGGTGAACGAATCGTCCGGACCGGATTGTCCATAGGCAATACCGCTCACGGCGACTATGCAGGCCAGGAACAGGGTTCGCATAAAGTAGAGGCTTTTTTGGGGGCGGAAAATCATGATAGTATGTGGTGTGATTGAATCAGGGCAAACGAAGAATGTATCTGCAAGGGCTGTTACCTGCGCTGCCAGGGCGCCTTGCCCGCTTCCTGGATATATCCCCGCAGCGCCGCGGCAAGCCGACGGAAGACATCCGGTTCCTCTGCGGCGAGATCGGTTGTTTCGAGGGGGTCTTCTTCAAGATTGTAGAGCTCGAGAGGGGCAAAAGGACTGTTCCGGAGAAGCTTCCACGTGAAGTAGTTTAGGAATTATCCGACAGTATCGCCTAAAACGAGGACGGACATCGGGGTGAAGTAGTTTAGGAATTATCCGACAGTATCGCCTAAAACGAGGACGGACATCGGGGTGAAGTGGTTTAGGAATTATCCGACAGTATCGCCCAAAGCGAGGACGGATATCGGGGTCTCCCGTAGATTGGATTTTCCGACGAACCAATCCAATAAGGAGATATCCGATGCACGCTATATACATGGAACTCTGATCAAGACCACTGCGCCCGGCACTTTACTTTCGCGCGTAAAGGACATCATGATCCCATCCTTGAAATCAGCGGAAAACACTGCGGATTCGGGGCATCGCGGATGTGACGCGCCCTTCGGGAAGTTGAGAGGGACACGCTGGCCGCGTCATTCCTCATTATGTGGGGCCTGCCGCATTGCTTCGTCATTCCTTGCCAGCGCACCCCTCTCAGCCCCTGAGCTTCGCGGACGTAATCAGAGTATTCTGTTTGATCGGCAGACATTACAAAAGCATGCCTTGAGGCAAGCCTCAGTCCTCCTCGTCCGACACCGTCTCCGGCAGGGCAACGCCCTTGTTGTTCCACTTCCACACCCAAAAAGCCAGTGGCCCATCGCCCGTGTTCTTGATCCCGTGTATATCCCACGGAGCAGCATACAGCATATCTCCTTTCCCGGCTTCGAAATCCTCGCCATTGAGGTGCCAGACGCCCTGCCCCTCTGTGACGATCATGTATTCTTCTTCGGCATGCTGATGCGGCGGGTGAATCTCCCAGCCCGGCTTGATGACGGCTACGCCGGTGAGGACATCGTGCGTACCGTAGGTCTCGCCCTGATGATAGGTATAGAACGTGCCCCATTCGAACTCTTCTTTCAGGGCCTTTTCCTCGGACATAATACTGGAAGGAATAGGATCGGCCGGTTGACCGGCGAACATGGCGCCCACCATAAAAGCCAGGGTCAAACCGAGTAGCATAGACAGGAGATGCGGGCGTGGAGTTTTCATAGCGGAGGCAGGTTCAGGTTTTCAGGTGAGCGGGAGGGCAAAATACGAATTAAGGGCGCCATCGCAGTCGTAGTCGGCTACAGCCATGCCGTTACCGTCGAAGAGGCTCCCATGCCGACAGCCAACACGTTTTCAGTGCCAATCTGTTTTGGGAGCAGTTCCATGATGTCAGGCATACTCAAGATCAAAATCCCGGTCAGTAAAGACAGGATTGGCTGCTTCGGCACGAAACCGGACACCAAGGGCTTCCAGAATCCGTACTTAGATCCATCTTCCGGAGACGGGATTGCTGCTGTTCAACGTAACGAGCATCCTGCTTCAACTTCCCAAGCGCTCGCTTGTATTCGGCATCTTTGCGGATCATGTCGGTTTTCCCGCAGGGTTGGTTTGTTATCGGTCGGTGGCAATAGCCCGCGCCGATCAAAGTCTGGGATCATGGTTTAATATTCTGCCCGGGAGGGTATCTTTTTTGAAATATATATGCTCAAAACATCTTTTATGTTTATTTTAATGAGTATATATTGCCCGTTTCTCAACGTTCCCGGTAGAACGTAAAGGCACGTTCTTAGCGTGCTCCCCGGCATAATTCCCTGGCGATGTCAATGGGGCGGCGGTACTTCAGCGGGCTGTGCAGCAGCGTACTCAACTCCATCTCCATCGCCTCCAGGCTAAAGGCCCGATACGTTTCGTTCATCTCGACACGGACACGAATCTGCCAGGCAATGTCGTTCATCGACCCCAGCACACTGCGGCGCACACGCGCCATCGCCCCTGGTGCTCGCTTCCGCACCGAACGCAGGACCGGGGAAGACCGAAAAGATCAAGAAACAAAACGCTAATCCATTGTGGATTAGTACCTCGAAAGAATTGTTCCGTACCCGGGGTGGGACTCGAACCCACAAGACCCGAAGGCCATCGGATTTTGAGTCCGACGCGTCTACCAATTCCGCCACCCGGGCAGGGCGTGGACGTGCGGCGTTTTCGCCGGAGTTTTTACGTACCTCCAGAGCGTTTCCGCAAGCCCTTCCGTACTACGACCATCGGATGCGCGGGATCCGCAGCGCCGTAAGGATACTCTGATCAAAGTGGATTTAATCAGAGTATCCTTAACTTGATTCCATTCCGCCCGGCTTCGCCTTGCTCGCTTGCAGTTCGGCGCCGTATTGCTCAATTTCAGGGGTGCTGCGCTCCCCCCATGCTCCGTAAGGCATTCATTCCACACATCCCATGCCCGCTGAACCGGCCCCTCTCAGGTCTTTCGAGAAAGATATCGTTGTTGAATCCTTCGAGTTATTCGACGTACCCCCCCGCTGGCTTTTTCTGAAAGTCGCCACAAAGGGAGGGCTTGTCGGCTGGGGCGAACCGGTCGTCGAGGGGCGCAGCGGCGCCGTACGAGCTGCGGTCGAGGAACTGGGCGAATATGTGATCGGGCGGCCCGCGAACCGCATCGAGGACATCTGGCAAGTTCTCTACCGGGGCGGATTCTATCGAGGCGGGCCAGTCCTTATGAGCGCCATAGCAGGCATCGATCAGGCATTGTGGGACATCAAGGGCAAGGCGCTGGACGCCCCTGTCTATGAACTGCTTGGCGGAGCGGTGCGGGGCAGCATCGCGGTATACGGCTGGATAGGGGGCGACAGCCCGGACGGGGTGGCGGAAGCCGCACAGCACCGGGTGAAGCAAGGATTCGGAGCGGTCAAGATGAATGCATCGGGTCGGATGGCGTGGATCGACAACCCGCAACGCATCGAAGAGATTGCGGAACGGATGCGGTCGGTGCGCGAAGCGGTGGGACCGGATATCGGCATCGGCGTGGATTTCCATGGACGTATCCATCGCGGGCTGGCCCGGCGGGCCATTGAAGCCCTGGAGCCGTATGCGCCGATGTTCGTGGAGGAACCGGTCGCGCCGGGGCATGAAGACCTGCTGGCCGGTCTCGCCGCTGGGTTGCACACCCCGTTGGCCACGGGCGAGCGGCTCTATTCCCGATGGGATTTCAAGCATGTGCTACCGCATATCGACGTGGCGCAGCCTGACGTCAGCCATGCCGGGGGCATCTCCGAAACCCGGCGGATTGCGTCGATGGCCGAGGCATACGATGTGGCGCTGGCGCCGCATTGCCCGTTGGGCCCCCTTGCGCTGGCGGCTTCGCTGCACGTGGATTTTGTGTCGATCAACGCCTTCATTCAGGAAACCAGCCTCGGCATGCATTATCACGACGGGCATGGCGTGGAATTGCTGGATTACGTGGCCAACCCGGAGGCGTTCGCGGTGCGGGAAGGAAAAATTTCGCTGCCTGAGAAACCGGGACTGGGCATCGACATCGATGAGGATATCGTGCGCGAGGAAGCAGGCCGTACGGACGGAAAAAAGGGCTGGAGAAATCCCGTGTGGCGGCTGGGCGACGGCTCGGTTGCAGAATGGTAGACCGTTCGGTTGCGCAATGGTAGACCGTTAGGTTGCGTATGAAGGCTATCCCGTGACGGCCAATTCCTTCATAAAGCGGATGGAAGAGGCAATGCCCTGACGGAAACGGTCGAGTCCGAAATGCTCGTTGGGCGAATGAATGGCGTCCGAATCGAGTCCGAACCCCATCAACACGGTGTCGAGCCCCAGCGCCTCCCGGAAATCCGCCACGACCGGAATAGAGCCTCCCTCGCGAATAAAGACCGGCGGACGTCCGAACTCATCACGCAGCGCCCGGAAGGCGGCCTGCATGGCTGGTAGAGATCGATCTACGATAAACGGCATACCTCCGTGCAGATTACGGAAGGTCATCTTCATGGTGGGCGGCGTTTCCGTTGAGAAATAGCGCCGGAGCATGGCTACCACCTCGTCCGGGCGCTGGTCCGGAACAAGTCGCACCGAAATTTTTGCGCCGGCCCGGGACGGCAGTACCGTTTTGGCGCCCTCCCCCTGGTACCCCCCTCCTATACCGTTTACATCCAGCGCCGGGCGCCCGCGCGTGGCTTCCAGCACCGAATACCCTTCTTCGGTACGCGCTTCGGATATCCCTATATCCTGTTTCCATGCCGCTTCATCGAAGGGCAGGCTGCGAAACGCTTCACGTTCCTCGTCGTCGAGACCTCGGACCGCGTCGTAGAATCCCGGAAGCGTAACCCGGCCTTGTTCGTCGCGTAACCCGGCAATCAGGCGGGTCAGCACATGAATCGGGTTTTCGACGGCGCCCCCGTACACCCCCGAATGCAGATCCCTGTTTGGCCCATCCAGGATCACCTCTACGTAGGCCATACCGCGCAATCCATATCCGATAGAAGGAAGTCCCTCTGCAAACAGTGCCGTGTCGGAGATCAACGCCACGTCGGCTGCGAGATGCTGCCGATGCGTTTCGAGAAAAGGACGCAAGTGCACTGAGCCGCATTCCTCTTCGCCCTCGATCAGAAATTTCAGGTTGACGGGCAGTTCGCCGGCGGTGCGTAACCATGATTCCGAAGCCTTGGCGTGAATAAAGAGTTGTCCCTTGTCGTCGCAGGCCCCCCGGGCGAACAACTGGCCCCCGCGTTCCGTGGGCTCAAAGGGAGGCGTCTCCCACAAGTCGAGCGGATCCGGCGGCTGCACATCGTAGTGGCCGTACACCAGCACGGTCGGGCGCTGTGCATCGTGTATATGTGCAGCGGTGACAATGGGGTGCTCTTCCGTTGCATGGATCTGCACCTCGCCGATGCCTATTTCGTGCAGATGGTCGGCAATCCATACGGCAGCGCGGCGCACCTCTCCCGCATAGGCCGGGTCGGTGCTGACAGACGGAATACGCAGCAGGCTCTTCAGTTCCTCAACGAACCGGGGTTCGTGCTGCGCAGCGTAGGCAAGCGCGCAGGAAACAGACATAGGCAATCGCGAAAAGATCGGGTATACGCAACTATACAGGCCGACGGGCCACGTATAGGGTACGCTGATTAAGTCCGCAAAGCTCAGAGTATCCTATAATTCGCTTTCATCCCGCCACCGGAGGAGCTTCCAGACGGCGGACGTATCTTCCCGAATAATAAGAAAATTCACATTCCCATCACCCCGAAAAACATCGCCGCCTTCGAGCGAAATGGTCAGGTTGAAGGGACGCACTATCCGAGCACGCAAATCTTCTTCAAACAGGGTTTGAGAAAGTATCTGATTCCAGCGCAGATTCACGAGCGTCGCATTTTCGAAGAGCCGCTGGGTGGATTCGAGTTCCTGGGCAAAGCCCCACTCGCGTTCGACCTGGGCATCGAAGTCGTAGTAGATGAAAATGAAAGAAGAATCCAGCAGCGATTCATAAAGAGACAAGTTCCGGAGCTCGTACGCATTCCGAAAATTGGTAAAGAAGCCGTCAATGGTGGTGGGATCGCCCAGCAGATCGCCAAACGGGCTGCCTTCTTCGAGCGCAGGAGCAAAGGGATTGCAGGCCGCAACGATCACGACCGGCGTCAGGATCGCAAGCATGGCGCTCCAGCGTGTCCCCATCGGATCGGCTGCTTATTTGATAAAGGCCGCCTTCAGATCGCTCCAGGAAGCGGCGGCGGCGATCGAGTTATCCGTCCAGGTTACAATATACCAGAGACCGTCCTGCCCTTTTTCGATCGACCAGGCGACACGACCTTGCAGCGTGTTCGCTAATGTGGTGCTTCGGTGGTTAAGCACCAGAACATACGAGGCATCCACCGTATAACGCACGGGGCCCGCCGTTTGCTCTACGTCGGTCAAGCGCAAATCGTTGCCGCTGGTAAGGCGAGCCGCCTCCACCAGCGCACGAAAGTAACTTTCTTCTTCCCGGGCGCCCCATCCGTTCCAGATGGAAGGATCTCGCGCCTCTGCTTCGGCGGTGGGTTCAAAGCGGAAATCGTCCGAAAATGAACGCCGGTAATTCGGGGCATTCAATTCGGCAATGGCGTAGCGCAAGTTTTCCAGCACCTGGTCGGGCGTATCCGGCTGGAGAAAGACGCCGGTCTCCGTACCCGGGGGTTCCGGTGTGCGCGTCGCGAACAGCTCGCAGCCTGTCGCAAACGCCAGCATGATCAGCACGCCCGTCAGGATGGCCGAACGGAAATCAACATATGTCTGTCTCTGGCTTTTCGGCATGCAAAATGAGCCGGGGGCTGGCATTCGAATAAGGACGTCCTTCGTAGTCGCCGTACGTATGCCGGAGTTGCAAGCCTGCCGAGGCGTACATTGTTCGGAAATCCTCCAGCGTATAGAGGCGAACGGATTCGAGGAAAGACTGTTCGTTTTCGCCGGTGCGAATCGTAATTCGCTTGTTGATTCGTCCGTTTTCTACCCAGCGTCGCTGGTGAATAGTCGCCCCGCTCCGCTCGAATCTATCTTCCGGAACGAGGTGGTCGAGCACATAGGAGACATTGAAGAAATCCTGTATGAACCAGCCACCGGAGCACAGGGACCGGTGCATGGCCCGCAACGCACGCACATGATCGTCGTCGTCCGCAAAATACCCGAATGCCGTAAATACGTTGATGACGCCGTCAAAACAGCAGTCGCATACCGGGTTGCGCATGTCGCCGCGTCGAAAAAGGACGGTAAGCTCCTCTTTCGCAGCACGCCGGGCAGCCTCTTCAATGGCGTATGCGGAAAGATCCACGCCGGTTACATGATACCCCCGCCGGGCAAGGGCCCGCGCATGCCGCCCGCGGCCACACCCCATATCCAGGATGGAAGCACCGGATACAGGCCGGACGACGCGTTCCAGGAAATCCACCATACGTTCCGCTTCGTCCTCATCCCGATCCTGGTAAACCAGTTCGTACTCGGGGTGATCGAACCATTCCTCGTACCACATGGAATCGACCGAGGTTATGCCGCCTTCCCGGAAGAAAAAGGAGCCAGCGCTTCGTCCAGGGTGCGAACGTTCTCCGTCCATGCAATCATCTTTCGAATAACCTCATCCAGTAACGCATCGGGGCAGGAAGCGCCTGCCGTGAGTACTATATCCAGCGGGCGCCGGGCAGGAAGCCATCCGGTGGTAACCTTTACATCCCCCGCTCCCGGATCGAAATGCCGGATCGTGTCGGTAGATAGGATCTCTTCTGCATCGCGCACGAAATACGTAGGCATCTTCTCTGCGCAAAGATCGACAAGATGGCTGGTGTTGGATGAGTTATAGCCGCCCACGACAATGCCCAGATCGCCCCCCGAGTCAATCAGGTGCAAGGTAGCATTCTGGTTCTCGTTGGTGGCATAACAAAGTGTATCGCTGGTATCGGCAAAACGATCGGACAATTCTTGTTCGCCGTACCGCTCAAGAATGGCCTGCCGGAGCAAATGGGCAATGGCTTTTGTCTCGATGGCCAGCATGGTGGTCTGATTTACCACACCGATACGTTGCAGGTCGCGGAGCGGGTCGAAACCAGTCGAATATTTGTCGCGAAATCGATCGAAAAAGAAATCGGGGCCGGCTTCTCCCCGGACGATCCGGGCAATATCTTCCGCTTCGCGTATATCGCGCACGACTACGGCAGGAGCATCCTGGCTAGCGCGGGAAAACGTGGCCCGCATTTCCTCGTGATACCGTTTGCCGTGTACAATCACGGTATAACCGTCTCGACCGATTCGCTCACTCTTGTTCCAGACCTTCTCGACAAACGGGCATGTCGTGTCATAGGTCATGGTATCGACGCCGTATTCGGTCAACTGGCGCTCGACTTCGAGCGAGGCGCCGAAAGCCGGAATGATCACTATGTCATCAGGTGTGAGCTCCTCGAAAGGAATCAATTGTTTGCCGGTGGTTGTCCGCAAGAAACGTACGCCGGCTGCCCGCAAATCGCCGTTCACGCGCGGATTATGAATCATCTCCGAGAGCAGGAAAATACGCTGTCCGGGATTCTCCTCCAGTGCGCGCCAGGCAATGTCGATAGCATGCTCGACACCGAAGCAAAATCCGAAATGCCGTGCGATTTTGAAGCGTATCGGGCCAAAGTCCAGTACGGACGGCGTGAGATCCTTTTTGCGTGGATCGGCTGCGCTGCGCGCGGTTTTCAAGGTCGATACGATCGAACTCGCGTAGAAGCCGGGAACGTTGAACTTGCGGGCCGCCATTGGGCAACGAGGTCTGGGTAAAGGCTTCGGTAAAGAGCCGGGCATTAATTACTAACGCCCGCAAACGATTCAAGTTCGATCAGGGTCTGCGACTTACAGGGTCGTTTTAATAATCGAAGTCTGCGGCTGACAGGTTGTTTCTAATCACAGCCTGCGGCTGATGAGGGGGGCTATTTCCTTCTTCCAGGAAAAAAAGGAACCGTCGAGGATGGTTGCACGCGCCTTGCGCATCAGCCAGGTATACAGAGACAAGTTTTGTACAGATGCAATGTGCAGACCGAGAATTTCGTTCGTCATAAAAAGATGGCGCACATACGCTTTGGAGAAGGTCCGGGAAACATAGCCGTCCAGGCCGGAATCAAGCGACGAGAAATCGTCGCGCCACTTCAGGTTCCGGATGTTGACGATGCCCTCCGTCGTGAACAGCATACCGTTACGACCATTGCGCGTGGGCATGACGCAATCGAACATATCCACGCCGCGCGCTATGTTTTCCAGCAGATTTTCGGGAGTACCCACGCCCATAAGGTAACGCGGCCTGTCGGCAGGCAGTATCTCGTTGACGACTTCGACCATTGCATACATCTCATGATCGGGTTCGCCGACCGAGAGACCGCCGATGGCGTACCCCGGAAAGTCCATGTCGACAAGTCGCCGCGCGGACTCCTGCCGGATATCCGGGAACACCGTACCCTGCACGATAGGAAAGAGCGCCTGGCGGTGTTCGTATAACGGTTCCGTTTCTTCGAAGCGTTTTTTGCAGCGGGCCGCCCAGCGCAGGGTCATCTCGTGCGAGGTCCGGGCATATTCCCGCGACACGTCCGCCGCCGGACATTCGTCGAGGACCATCATGATATCCGCCCCGATACTGCGCTGGATATCCACTGCCGATTCGGGCGTAAGGAAATGGGACGAGCCGTCGAGGTGACTGCGAAATGCTACGCCCTCCTCGCTCAGCGTCCGGCGGTCGCCCAGCGAAAAAACCTGATACCCCCCGGAATCGGTCAGAATCGGCCCGGGCCACACCATGAAGCGGTGCAGCCCGCCGGCCTGTTCGATCAGCGCCGGACCGGGGCGCAGATACAAATGATAAGCGTTCCCCAGTACAATCTGTGCCCGTATGTCCTGGAGCAAGGTACGCGGATCGACCGCCTTGACGCTTCCGAGCGTACCTACCGGCATGAATACCGGGGTTTCGATCGGGCCGTGGTCGGTTTCGATCTGCCCGGCCCGCGCCTCCGTACGGGAATCCCTGCCGGATACGGAAAATCGCATGGCTGAATCAGAGCATGGCGTCCGTCTCTTCGTCCTTCAATTCGAACCGGATATGATCCCGGTAGGTCTTGTAGGCAGCCATGATCAGCGCGGTAACAGGAACAGCGATGACCAGTCCAATCCAACCCATGAAATGCCCGAAAATGAAGAGCGAAAGGATGATCAAAACAGGGTGGAGTCCCATCTGCTGGCTCATGATATTCGGGACCAGCACCGTCTGTTCAAGAATCGACTGGCCCATCAGAACAGCTACAATTTTGAGTACATCGATGTACCAGGGATCCCCGAGAAACAGCCCGATACCTATCCCGATAATATTCGTGACGATGATGCCGATGTTCGGGATCAGATTGAGGATACCGCCCAGAATGCCGATGACGAGGGCGAATGGAACGTCGAGAAGAATAAGAGCTACCGACACATTGAAACCGGCAATAGCGCAAATGATGAGTTGGCCGCGCAGGTAGTTTCCAACAACCTCTCCGGTTTGGAGTAGATAGTCGCGGCGTCCGCCGAGGGTTGGAAACAGTTCGACGATCCTCCTTTTGATGGGAGGAAAATCTTTCAACAGGTAGTAGTGTACGACCGGCAGCACAGCCACAAGCGCAACAGCGCCAAGTACCGTGCCGATCTGCGTCAGAACGGATTGCAGAAGGGTAGGAATCCTCGTCGCCAGATTCGTGGCCTGTTCCTGCAGAAAACCGGTAAGAGCCCCTACGATTTGATCCCGGTCGACACCCACCCCCTCGAGATTGTCGAGCAAAGAGGCGGATTGCAGCCAGGTGCGAAAATCGTCCATGGTGTCCGTCAGGCGCAGAAACAATTCTTCGAACTGGGTTAACAGATTCGGAACGACCAGAAAGATGAAGGAAGCGAAAATGCCGATCAGGACAGCCGTCGCAGCAAGAGAGGCGATGGCGCGCCGGATGCCGAAACGGTCATGCAACGCGGTGACCAGCGGATCGAAGAGATACGCAAACAGATAGACGACCGCGAAGGGAATCAGAATGACGGCAAGGTCGTTAAGCGCCCACAGGAATAGCATGAGCCCCCCCGCCACAAACAAGGCTCGCACTGCGCGGATTTTTCGCAGGGGCCATAGAAGGACAGCCCCGGCAAAGGCGACAAGCGGGGGGCCGATAAAATCATCGGGCATCTGGTAGATCATGACCAGAAACAGGAGAACGCCCCCCGTGAGAAGCGCGGTCCGGAATGGAGTCAGGCGTTCGTCCGGTAAGGGTACGTTCCTGGTCGGCGTTTCGTCGGGCATCCTGAATGGGGCCAATGCGGCTTCTATATTCTATGCACTCGCCTTGCGCTTTTCGTAGACGGGGTCGGCGCCGTGCAGCACCGTATCCCGCGTCACCCGGCAGTTCGCAGCATGCGGATGGGTGTGGAGATCGTACATGATCTCAAGCATGATTTGCTCCATTACGGAACGCAATCCACGTGCACCCGTGCCGAGTTTTTTCGCTCGCTGCACGATGAGATCGATCGCATCGTCGTCGAAGGCGAGTTGCACGCCGTCCATGGCGAAAAGCTTCTGGTATTGTTTCACCAGAGCATTCTTCGGTTCCAGAAGAATCTGCCGCATTGCGTCGTCGGTAAGCGGGTCCAGGGCGGCAATAACCGGAACGCGCCCTACAAGCTCGGGAATGAGCCCGAATTTCAGCAGATCGTCCGGCTCGATGCTCTGCAGGATAACAGGGTCGTTGCGATCGAACACCTTGCGGCGCTCCGACATGAATCCGATCGTATTGATGGACATCCTGTGAGCCACGATCTCCTGCAGACCGTCGAAGGCGCCCCCCACGACAAAAAGAATATTCCGGGTATCGATGTTTATCAAACTCTGTTCCGGATGCTTGCGCCCGCCTTTCGGCGGCACACCGGCCACAGTGCCTTCAAGAATTTTAAGCAAGGCCTGTTGCACGCCTTCCCCGGATACGTCGCGAGTAATGGAAGCATTATCGCTTTTCCGCGCAATCTTGTCGATTTCGTCGATGTAGATGATACCCTGTTCGGCCCGTTCTACGTTGAAATCGGAGGCATGCAAGAGGTGAGTCAGAATGCTTTCGACATCCTCGCCGACATAGCCGGCTTCCGTCAGGGCCGTGGCGTCCGAAATGGAAAATGGCACATCCAGAATGCGCGCCAGCGAGCGGGCGAGCAGCGTTTTTCCGACTCCAGTGGGGCCAACCAGCAGCACGTTGGATTTTTCCAGTTCCACATGGTCGTACTCGTGAACATACCTGTCTGCGTCTATGCGCTTGTAATGATTGTAAACGGCAACAGCCAATGCTTTCTTGGCGTACTCCTGCCCGATTACGTATTCGTCGAGCGCCGCCTTGATTTCACGCGGAGCGAGCAGGCGCGACTTGACGGGCGATGTCCGGGAGGCGGTCTGCGTCTCCGGAATACTGCCGATAACGCTCGCCGCTTCGCCGATACACCGGTCGCATATGTATACGCCGGGGTCGCAAGCCTGGACCATGGACGCGGCGCTATCCACCGATTGCCCACAGAAAGAACACTGGATGATGTTATGCCTGGTGCTCATACAGGAAGAGAATGAATGCGTGTACGAGGAAGCACCGGATTGTTGTCTGATTTCTCTCGCTGCTTGTCTTCCGCTACGGGCGCCGCCGTTCGATTAGACAGTATGCGCAAAACCTGTGTGCAAACATAAGTCGTCAATAAGGTAAGATATCCTGTGCAGCGATGCTGTAACAAAAGGATACTCTGGTTAAGTCCGCGAAGTTCAGAGGCCGAGAGAGGTGTGCCGGCAAGGAATGACGAAGCAGTGTGGCAGGCCCCGCATAATGAGGAATGACGCGGCCAGCGTGCTTCTCTCAGCCTCCCGAAGGGCGCTTCACGCCCGCACTGAACCGAATCCGCAGTGTTTCCCGCTGATTCCGACGATGGAATCATGACATCCTTTACGCGCGAACTTGAAGCGTTGATCGAAGTGGACTTGATCAGAGTATCCTTAAGTTGTAAACGGTCTGTTACCCCAATATCGGCCAGTGTACGCCGAAACGAAAACGACCGGCAGGAAGCGGATATACGGGCGCCAGCATGGTCCCGGGCACTAGCGATGCGCCAGCCGGCGCATGGTCGTACACGAAAAAAAGACGGGCCGTGCGCACACGTATTTCCGCCACGATATTGCCTGTGTTCGAAACGCCGAGCAGGAGAGAAGACGCCTCCGGCACGGCAAGCAGCCCGGTGGGCGCATGCAGCAACCGGCTGTGGAAGACAGACCATGCCGCACCTTCCGCATAGAGATCGAAGCGCAGGTCGCCCTGGAAGAGCGTATACCGCACACCAAAGCGTGCTCTCCCGAACCAGCGAGGCAACGTGCCGGCAAGGCGCTTGTGCAAAGGCGAGGCGCCCTGTTCGACGATGTGCATAAAAGTGGGGCGCGCCATGGCATAGAACCCGCGTTGGGCATGACGGCGCCAGCCAATATCTGCATACATGGCCGCCTGCCGGAGCGGCGACGGCGCCGTTCCCGTAACGATTTCGTTGCCTGCGACAAACACATCGACCGGGTCACGGGCCTGGTACCCGAACGCCCCGATCGCTATGAAAAAGGGCCCTGCCTGTGCGGACCCTTCGGTATGCATCGCAAAGGTTCGCCCTGGCCGCACACCGCGTTCTCCGCGCAGGGCGCCGAAACCGGTATCGTATACGAGAGCCGTACGCGGTTTGGCGGTCGAGGCGCCCACGCGCCAGGAGGTTCGGGTTCCAAGGCGCATCAACCGGACAGAGCCGACAAAACCGCCGTTCCGGTGAAAAAACCAGCCTGCTGCCGGCTCCAGCATCCATTTTTTTCGCTGCCCATCCTTACCGACCTGCCCAAAACGCAGCGAATCGCCGGCCTCGACATACATGGCGAAGCGGCGCTCTGCGGATTCCCGGAATGCCTCTCGCGGCGCCATGTGCTCCGACCACCCCTCCACACGAATCGCAAGCCGGCTCCCGGCGGTGTGCAGCAGGGGCTGTCGGACATGCGCCCCGGTACGTATCGAACGGGTACCGAGCGTGTCGAGGGCATTGTGGTACCGGAATGTTTCCGTAGAACGATACATGATCGAAGAAGTGACGCCAGCGGGGAGCAGCCGTGCGCGCACGGCGCCTGCTACATCGTTGCGCACGATGCGTCGTTCGGCTTCCGGCATGGCGACTTCGGCAATATCGCTCCGGTAGATCGCGTTTGGATCACCGGCTCGGATCAGGACGCCTCCGTGAGCGCCGACACGGCGGCGCTGGGTCAGGTACAGCACCTCTGCCGACCAGATACGCTGTGCATACCGCACGCGCAACGTGGTGCGGCGTCCACGCGCCAGATTGCTGCCCGGATACGGTACATCCGTAGCCCGCCCGCCGTAGGCCCCGAGCACCTGCAGCAATCCGGGTTGTCCACTGAGCGATCGCCGCCTTTGCTGGGCGTGCGCAACATCTATACTATGGAGTCCCTCCCCATCGCGCCAGTAGGTGGCTTCGGTAAGCGGCGCCGATCCCCCGTATGGCCGCAATTGCGCGTGCACGCCGGCAGGATGCCCCCCCGCCCCCGCGGGATCAAAGCGGGGAGGTGCAATAAGAGGCAACGGAACCAGATCCCAGGCCGGGCGCCCCGTGAAAATATCCGTAAACGGAATGCCATCCAGAGCAAGCGGGCGCGTGTTGGGAGAAAGCCCGAACGGACTCCACCCGTCGGGCCAGCCCGGACGGTCGAACAGATAGGTAAAGCTGCCGGGCGCACCAGCAATAAGCTCGGCAAGATGAACATCGGGCCGGAGCGCCGGAATCGAATCGGAAAGCGCCCATAGGCCCACGGCCTCCTCATGCAATGTATCGCCGAATCTCATCAGATCAAGCGGCATCCGGACGAGAGAATCCAATGCGGCCGATGCCGGCTCACTACCCAACGCCGTGGTATCGGGCTCTTGTGCAGCTACGGGAGTACATAGCAGGCACCCGACCAGAACGATACACCGCAAGTGCGCCGTCATGCCGCCCCCGGTTTTCCGCGCCGGTTCAGATATGACAGGTTTTCCGGCGAAAACGGCTTGAATGCTAGATCGAAATCCTGATAAAAAGCCGTGCTGTCGCAGGTGTTGCCTTCCATGAGCATGTCGAACTGGTCCAGGGAAACAGGCAGGATGCCCGTTCCGTCCAGAAAACGGATCACCGGGCGCACAAGAACGGAAGGGTTCGGGAATTTCAGCTTCCGGGCATGTCCGATCGCATCCGTTATGCGATCAAGCAGTTCAAGGAAAGCGATGCGCTCCTGCCCTCCGGCGTAATAGACCTTGCCGTGCGCAGCATCGAGCGTGAGCGCCTGTACGAACGCTGCGGCGACTTCCTCGACAGATACCGGCTGCATCTCAAAGCGTCCGCTGCCGAAAACAGGTAGCACAGGCAATGGCCGCACCAGTGTGCGGGCCAGCTCGGAGGCGAATTCGAAACCGCCCGGTCCGGGATCCCCGAAAATGAGCGAGGGACGGAAAATAGTCCAGTGAGAAAAACCTGCCCGCCGGACATATTCTTCCGCATGCCACTTCGAGGTCTGATAGGCGGATACGCCATCGGGGCGGGCGCCGTTAGCGCTCATGTGGATAAATCCGGGAATGCCGGCCTTGCGGGCTTCGTCCACGACGGCTTTCGTACCTCCAAAGTGGATCGCATCGAAGGTAACGCCGTGTGCAGGATGTTCCTGGATAATACCCACCATATGGATCACCGCATCGCAGCCGTCCATTACTCCGTGCAACGTGTCCGGGGCGGTCACGGAGCCGAATACCTGCTCTACGCGGTCCGGCATAGCATCAAGCGCCGCGACTTCGCTTCGAACCAGACAACGCACGGCATGCCCCTGCCGAAGCAGTTCACGGAGGGTATAGCCTCCCACGAAACCAGTACCCCCGGTAAGAAAAACGGTCATAGCGGAATAATTCGGAGCCGGATGAAAGCCGCTTGCGTCAGGTGACAACATCCTGCATATGGAAACTCTCGATGCGGCAATCGAAGTCGCGCGCACCGAAAGATGTCCCGGTAGCATGGGCTGTAGCAATCATCGGATGGTCGAGGGGAATCATGCGGGTCTTGTTGGCGACCTCCTCGAAGGGAACACTCGTGAGCCGATTGTTCTGCAGCGCAACCATGTGCCCGAACCGCCCCTCGGCAATCATGGCGGCAGCATAAACGCCGAAGACCGTAGCCAGATCGCGATCGTACGCCGTCGGCGTACCGCCCCGCTGCATATGCCCCGGAATCGTGGTGCGCACCTCGCTGTCTATCTGCGTATTCAACGCCTGCTCGAGCACCTTGCCAACCCCCCCGAGGCGCACGGGATCCGGACTGTTTTCCACAATCTGTTTAACGATCAGGTCGCCTCCCTGGGCCCGGGCCCCCTCCGCAATCATGATAATCGTAAAGTGCTGGCCTTTGGCTTCCCGTTGCCGGCATACCCATGCCACATCTTCGACCGTGTATTCGATTTCGGGAATCAGGATGATGTCGGCGCCGCCCGCTACCCCGGCGTAGAGGGCAATCCACCCCGCGTAGCGCCCCATCGTTTCAATGATCATCACCCGGTCATGACTCTGTGCGGTAGTATGAATACGGTCGATTACCTCCGTGACGATCGAAACGGCAGTATCGAATCCGAACGTGCGCTCCGTACCCATCAGATCGTTATCGATCGTCTTGGGCACGCCGACGATCTTCATGCCCATCTGTGCAAGACCGTTCGCAATGGACATCGTACCATCCCCGCCAATGACAATCAGCGCATCGAGCCCGATCAGACGGCAATATTCGAAAACCTCTTCCGAGACATCCGCATCGTCCCGTTTGTAGTAACTGAATGGATTAGCTATGTTACTGGTCCCGAGAATCGTGCCCCCACGCGTGAGAATACCACTGGCGTCGCGGTAGGACAGGGGGCGGGTACGCCGTTCGATCAGCCCGAGAAAACCATCCTCGATGCCGATCACTTCGGCGCGGTGCCGGAGGATGAGACATTTCGTGACGCCCCGGATGACGGCGTTGAGCCCAGGGCAGTCGCCCCCGCCGGTAAGGAGACCGACACGCATGGAACCGGACATAATGCAAAAGAGATAGTTTAGGTAAGGATAGCGATGAACCCGATGTCCCGCTATAATATAGGATACTCTGATTAAGTCCACTTCGATCAGCGCTTCACGTTCGGGCGTATAAGGATATCATAATTCCATCGTTGAAATTAGCGAGAAACGCTTCGGATTCGAGGCAGTGCGAGCGTGAAGCACCCTTCGAGAGACAGAGAGGGGCACGCTGGCCGCGTCATTCCTCATTATGTGGGGGCTGCCACACTGCTTCGTCATTCCTTGCCGGCGCACCCTTCTCAGCCTCTGAACTTCGCGGACTTAAGCAGAGTATCCTATAGAAGAAATGTCCCGTTACGTTCCGCCCCGTCGAATGCCATTGGACAAACCGCGAAACGTCTTCCGAAAACGCGTCTGAAGAATGACTGCCCGGCAAGTTCCCGATACCCCGGCGCGGCGCAGCCTGGTCGCGATTTTCATGGGTGTATCCGGTGTGGGGAAAACGACGGTCGGGCAAGTTGCGGCAGAGCACTTTGGGTGGTCCCTGTTTGATGGGGACCATTTTCATTCGCCGTCCAATATCGACAAAATGCGTCGGGGAATCGCGCTGAATGACGACGACCGTGCAGAGTGGCTCGAAGCGTTGCGCACCCGGATCCGGCGGTCCCTGAACGAGAAGCGCCCGGCGATCGTCACGTGTTCGGCATTGAAAAAAAAGTACCGGGACACACTCCGAAGCGGCAATGACGGGGCGATCTTCGTCTACCTGCGAGCAGAGCGGAACCTTGTTGCGGAAAGAATAGACGCCCGACGCGATCATTATTTTGGGGGAAATCTCCTCGACAGCCAGTATGCGGCGCTCGAAGAACCGGGGCATGCGTTCACGATCAATGCCGCAGAATCTCTTGACCGGGTTACTGCCTCCGCGATAGCTATTCTCGAAAACGCCCTGCAAAACGCCCGCTGAAACAGCGTGGAAAGCCTCCGCCGTGTTTTGCAAGGATTCAGCCCCCCCCTCTCTTTACGGAATGCCCCCCAAATCGGTTGCGCATGGCCGAAAGAAGGCGATGAGCAAAAGACCGATCGTCGCGGGACTGAATACGCTGGAGCAGCGAGGCGGTAATCGCCGGAGCGGGGATATTGAGATCGATCGCTTCACGAACGGTCCAGCGGCCCTCGCCGGAATCAGGCACAAAGGGAGCGATGTCGCGCAGGTCTGCGTCCTCTTCCAATACGTCCGCCGTCAGATCCAGGAGCCAGGACCGGACCACGCTCCCATGCCGCCAGATATGAGAGACGGCATGGGTATCCAAATCGAAACGGTCGCTTTCCGCCATGATTGCGAATCCCTCGGCATAGGCCTGCATCATGCCGTACTCGATCCCGTTATGCACCATTTTTACGAAATGGCCGGCGCCGGCAGGTCCGACATGTCCCCAGCCCTCGCTACCGTCGCACGCCAGCGCATCGAAAACCGGCGCGAGCCGTTCGACAGCCTGCTTGTCCCCTCCCACCATCAGACAATATCCTTCCTCAAGGCCCCAAATGCCGCCGCTGGTCCCGGCATCGACCAGCATGACCCCGTGGTCGCTCAGCGCCCGGGCACGGCGTATCGTGTTGCGATAATCGGAGTTGCCTCCATCGATCAGAACATCTCCTTCTTCGAGCAGCGGCGCCAGAGCGGCAATGGTGGCGTCCACCGCATCTCCGGCGGGCACCATCATCCAGATATACCGGGGCAAGGTGCACTGCATCGCCAATGCCTCCAGCGAATCGGCGCCTGTCATGCCGGATTTCTCGTATTGCGAAACGACCTGGGCCGAAAGGTCGAATCCAATAACGCTGTGGTCATGCCGGAGAAGCCGGAGAACCATGCCGCCTCCCATCTTTCCCAGACCGATCATTCCAAGTTCCATCGTACAGGATATATGTTGCATGAAGAGCGCTCTTCGGAAGATAGGGTCTTTTAGTATGACATGGCCTGTTTGATTCTTCGCGCATTCCTGCGCTATTTTCAGACAATCGCTTCTCTTGGGCTAATCATCGGTCATACCTTTCGAGAATACGCATGGATACCCCTTCCGGAACGAAATCGCCCGCCTTTACGCCGTACATCCCGGCATCGCAATCCCTGCCCGAGATTACGCTCAAGGCAGTGATCCTCGGCTTTATCCTGTCGGCTGTGCTGGCCGGAGCGAATGCCTACCTGGGCCTCAAGGTCGGCCTGACCGTGTCCGCCTCCATTCCGGCGGCGGTCATTTCCATGGCGATCCTGCGCTTTTTCCGCACATCGAATATTCTCGAAAACAACATTGTGCAAACGGCGGCGTCGGCAGGCGAATCGCTTGCGGCAGGCGTGATCTTTACGTTGCCCGCGTTGCTGATGCTGCAATACTGGCAGGGATTCGACTTTCTGGCCACAATGTCGATCGCTCTCACAGGAGGTGTGCTTGGCGTGTTGTTCACCATCCCGTTGCGGAGAGCGCTAATCATCGAGGCTCAACTTCAGTTTCCGGAAGGCGTGGCCACGGGCGAAGTGCTCAAGGCAGGTGCGGAAGGAGGCGAAGGCGCCCGATATATCGCTCTTGCAGGTGCGGCGGGCGCTGCGCTAAAACTGTTCCAGACAGGATTTCGTCTCGTGGCGGACTCGGCGTCGGGGGCTGTGCATGCAGGCCGAGCCGTCTTCGGATACGGTACCGAACTGGGTGTAGCTCTGCTCGGAGTAGGGTACATCGTCGGATTGAACATCGCTATACTGGTGTTTGCGGGCGGCCTGATTTCCTGGCTGTTCGGCATTCCCATCTATACAGCGGTCGCCTCGCCGGAGGACCTGGCGGCGATTACGGAGGGAGCCACGGGATACGAGGCGGCGCTTGCGGTGTGGAGCGGACGCATTCGGTACCTCGGCGTCGGCGCCATGGCGATCGGAGGCATCTGGGCGCTGCTATCGCTTGTCAAGCCTATCAAGGACGGCATTCTGTCTTCGCTGGACGCCGTCCGGCAAGCCCGATCGGGGCGCCGCTCGGAAGTAGTGCGGACTGAACGGGATACGCCGATTCATATCGTCCTGTGGGGCTCCCTCGCCATGTGCGTGCCGATTTTTCTCAGTTTCCTGTTTATTGTGGATCAGGAGGCGCTCGGCATCACGGCCGGTTTGTACTTGGGTACGCTTGCGCTCGGACTGGTTTTCTCCCTCCTGGCCGGATTCGTTTTTGCTTCCGTAGCCGGATATATGGCCGGTCTTGTGGGATCGTCGAATAACCCTGTCTCCGGAGTCACGATCGCTACAATCCTGACCACATCGCTGTTGCTTCTATGGGTGCTCGGATCGCAAATAAATTTTGCCGTCGACGCGATGCAAGCCACCACGGCGGCAGCCACCGCTATTCTGGTCGGTGCGGTCGTATGCTGTGCGGCGGCTATCGCCGGAGATAACATGCAGGACCTGAAAGCGGGGTACCTCGTAGGCGCCACGCCGTTCAAGCAACAAATCATGCAGGTTGTGGGGGTTGTGGCCGCCGCCCTGGTGCTGGCGCCTGTTCTGGACTTGTTATTTCAGGCATATGGGCTCGGCGATGTGTTCCCGAGAGAGGGTATGGATCCGTCGCAGGCGCTTCAGGCTCCGCAAGCTACGCTCATGAGTTCGGTCGCCGACGGCGTATTCCGGCAGGACCTGCCCTGGAACATGATCATAGCCGGCGCGCTCATTGCCGCGATCATCATTGCCATGGACAAGTACCTGGAGCATCGCGGCGCCGAATTCCGCATGCCGGTACTGGCCGTCGCCGTCGGTATTTATTTGCCGCTGGAATTGACCGTTCCCATTTTCATCGGTGGACTGGTGGCGTTTTTCGCCAAACGTTCGTTGCGCCGGCGCAAAGATCGGATCGGCGGCGAGGCAGCGTACGAGGAAGCCGTGCAACGGGCGGGCCGACGAGGATTGTTGTTCGCTTCCGGGCTTATCACGGGCGAGGCCCTGGTAGGTATCCTGCTGGCCATCCCGTTCGCTGCTGCGCAGAACACAGCCGTCCTCCAACTGGCGCCGGAGGGCTTCGAACCGGTGGCCGATGCACTCGGACTGGTTGCGTTCGGCTGCTTCATTCTGTGGCTGTACCGCGTGGCCCGGCGCCAGCCCGTTAGCGGATCGTAACCGGACACGCCTGTGAAACTTGGAATCATCTCGGACACGCACGGCTATTTTCATCCGGCGATTGCAACATACTTCAACGGGGTGGACCGCATCCTGCATGCCGGAGATGTCGGTGCGGTGGATATCCTGGATCGACTCGAAGAGATCGCTCCAGTACAGGCCGTTTGGGGCAATGTGGACGGGCCAGGCATCCGTTACCGCACTGTAGGTGTGTTGCGAACCGAAGTGGACGGCGTACGCATTTGCATGACACATATCGGGGGAAGCCCGGGGCGCTGGGACCCCCTGATCGCCGGAGCGCTCGCCGCCGATCCCCCGGATATCTTCATCTGTGGACACAGCCACATCCTGCGCATCGAACGGGTACGCAATCCCCCGAATATGCTATACCTTAACCCCGGGGCGGCCGGTCGTCAGGGATTGCACCAGGTCAAGACATGCGTGTTGCTGGAAATAGCCGAGGGCCGCGCCCGGAAAGCGGATGTCGTGCACCTGGACGACAAACCGCCGCAGGATCATACATCCTGATAGGCGCCGACTCCGGATAAGCCTCTTATGAAACGGAGCATATAGAAAAAAGCGGGGACAGGATATGCCTCCGTTGGACAATTTGCAAAATGCACATCCGCCATCTCTCATAGAAAGTGCTCTGCACGGCGCATATGCCCGATTCGGATACATCTCCCATGCGAAGCGAACGGTTCGACCTGCGCGCCCTGTACGAGACGAGCCGCCTTTTGAGCACATCCCTCGATCTGCAGTTCGTGCTGAAGAGTTTGCTCCTGACGGTCATGAGCAAACTGCTGACGACCCAGAGCGCAGTGCTGATGCGCGATCCGGTCGAAAACGGATACCGCGTAGCCGCAACAAGAAACGTAAAGACCCTCGAACAAGGGACTATCCTTCAGGTACCCGAAATACCAGAGGATACCGTGCTGACGGCGAACCGCGTACCGGAAAATTTACTGGAACACGGTCTGGAACTGGCGGCGGCGATACGTTTCGGAAACCGGGAAATCGGCATCCTCGCTGCCGGAAGGAAAGCGACAGGCGAGCCGTACACCCCCTTCGAACTCGAGTTTGTCCGATCGCTTGTCCATATGTCCTCCACGGCAGTGCACAACTCCCTGATGGTGGAAGAACTGCAATTAGCGAACCGCGACCTCGATGCGAGGATTCAGGAACTGAACACCCTGTTCGATCTGTCGCAGGAATTCAATGCAACCATTGACCGGAAGCGTCTCGTCAAGTTGTTATCCTTTGCCTTGATGGGACATCTCCTTGTATCCCGCCATCTTTTTCTGGTGCGCCGGAACCGGACGAACGGAGACAATACGGACATGTTCGTAACCGCCTCCGGGGGCTTGCCGGAGCAGATTGCGCCGGCGCTGGCAGAGCAGCTCTGCACACTGGAGCAGCTCGTGCTTCCGGATAACGGTCCGGCGCCGTCCGGCAGCCTGTCATCTTTTCCTGAAACGGTTTCCGACGATACCCATCAGGAACTCCGCGACCTCGGGTTGATGCTGGCGCTTCCCCTGAAACACCAGGGGGCGCCTTGCGGCGCATTATGCCTCGGCCCCAAGCGAAGCGGGCAGCCTTATACCTCTGCAGATATCGAATTCCTGTCCGCTTTAGGGAATCTCACCCTTGTTTCGGTGCAAAATTCGTTTCTGGTCGAAGAGCAGATCGAGAAAAAGCGTCTTGAGGAAGAAATGCGCATCGCACGGCGCATTCAGGAACGGCTCTTGCCGCAACAAACGCCCGATATAGGATGCTACGAGGTGGCGGCGCTTGCCAGACCAAGCCGTCTTGTAGGAGGCGACTACTACGATGTCGTTCGAGTCAAGGACGAACGGCTCCTGCTCGCTATTGCCGACGTGACGGGAAAAGGCATGCCTGCGGCGCTGCTTATGGCAAACCTGCAAGCCAGTCTGCGTGTCGTGCTGCCCATGGAGATGACGATCGAGCAGGCTGTGGGGCATATCAACCGCGTCATATGCCAGAATACCGATACGGACCGGTTCATTACGTTTTTTCTGGCCATCCTGCACCTCGATTCCGGGCACATGGAGTACGTGAACGCCGGGCACAATCCGCCCATGGTCGTACGACAAAACGGCTCCATAGAACTGCTGGAAAGGGGGGGGCTGCTGTTGGGCGTGATCGATCAGATCGGCTACGAGCACGGCACGGTGAAACTGGACCCGGGCGACATCGCCGTGCTGTTCACCGACGGCGTGACGGAGGCAATGGGAGTCGCCGGGGAGGAATACCATGAAGATCGCCTCGAGGCAATGCTAAAGAGAGTGCACACCTCATCGGCGGCGGATATTGTAGATCTTGTCCATAAGGACATTGCCGAATTCACGGGAAACATCGAGGAATTGTCCGACGATCTCACCATGCTGGTAGCCAAGCGAATCATGGAACCGGAGCCATCGGCATAATCGCGCAAGAGGCACGAAAAGGCGCGAATCTCAGCGCCCCATTGCGTATCATTAAAGGATACTCTGATTAAGTCCACTTCGATCAGCGCTTCACGTTCGTGCGTCAAGGATATCATAATGGCATCGTTGAAATTAGCGGAACGCTTCGGATTCGGGGCGCCGTGGGCGTGAAGCGCCCTTCGGAAGGCAGAGAGGGGCACACTGGCCGCGTCATTCCTCATTATGCGGAGCCTGCCACACTGGTTCGTCATTCCTCGCCAGCGCACCCCGCTCAGCCTCTGAACTTTGCGGATGTAATCAGAGTATCCTGTAGGGACATTCCTTCCCGTATCTTCTCTGTTTAATCTGTCGCTTTGTTATGAAATTTTTTGTAGACACCGCGGATCTGGAGGAAATCCGCGAAGCTGAATCCATGGGTATACTGGACGGCGTAACCACGAACCCGTCGCTCATGAGAAAGGCGGGCAACGTCAATTTTCACGAGCACATCTACCGCATTTGCGAACTCGTGGATGGGGATGTCTCTGCAGAAGTTACCGCCGTCGATTACGCCGGGATCATGGAGCAAGCGCGGCAACTGGCGCCAATTCACAAGAATGTAGTCGTGAAAGTGCCGCTCATTCCCGATGGCGTCAAGGCATTGAAAACCTGTTCTGAAGAGGGCATCCGGACAAACTGTACGCTTTGCTTCTCGTCCACGCAGGCGCTCATCGCCGCCAAGGCGGGCGCCAATTACATCAGCCCTTTCATCGGACGCCTCGACGACATTTCCTCAAATGGAATGGAGCTCATTGAACAGATCGTTCGGATATACAGGCAGTACGGCTTCGCCACAGAGGTACTGGCTGCATCCATTCGGCACCCGATGCATGTGGTCGAGGCGGCCCTCATCGGTGCGGATGTAGCAACGATGCCGCTTGGCGTAATCGAAAAGCTGCTCCACCACCCGCTGACAGACATCGGTCTGGAGCGGTTCCTGGCCGACTGGCGGGCGTACGAAGCCGCCTCCGTAACGCCGTAACGCCGGGCGCGGATGCAATTCGTTTCTTTGGGAAAAACAGAGGCCATCGGCGCCAGTTGCCATCTTGCGCTGATCGAGAATACTGGCATCCTGATCGACGCAGGAGCCGACCCCGACGAGGAAGGACCGGCCTCGTTGCCGGACTTCGACATGATCCACAAGGAGTCCGACTGGCATGTGGATCATGTGCTGGTTACGCATGCGCACCATGATCACATCGGTGCTCTACCGGTGCTGGTCCGGCACTTTCCGCATGTGCGCGTTCATATGACACGCGCTACGCGAGACCTGACGGATTTTGTGCTTCCCGCTTCCGCACGGTTGCAGCGGCGCAAACTCCGGGAAGGCAATTCGATCCATGCTCCCCTGTTCAATGAGGAGGAACTGGAAGAACACCGTTTTCTTTATGCGCCCCATAACCTCAATACGGATTTCGACGTAACCGGGCTTCGCGGTCAATGCGAAGTCACTGCACGCTTTTACCATGCCGGGCATGTGCTGGGTGCTGCCGGTGTCCTTTTTTCCTGGGAGTCGGAAGGACAAATCCGACGAGCGTTTTACACGAGCGACACCAATCAGCATCCTCAATCCATTGTCCCGGGAGGAGATTATCCGGAGCCCCCTGTAGATATATTGATTCTCGAATCCACCCTCGGGGCGGATTCCGGCGCCGAGTTGACCACACGCAAGTCAGAAGAGAGGAAATTTGCCGATGCGTTGGCGACTGTGCTGGCTCGTGGCGGCACGGTGCTCATTCCTTCGTTCGCTTTCGGACGTGCCCAGGAAATCCTTGCCCTCATTCACCGGTTCAAGAAACTGGGTCGGATTCCTTTCGATATTCCGGTCTATACGGCCGGTTCCATGCGGGCGTTTGCGGATATCTATGACAGCACACGCTTCAACACGCCGCGCCTCGACGAGGAATTCAGGGTGTTCGACGTAGAGCAGATGCGCCTGCCCCGGAAGCCGGCTTTGCTCAACAATGCATTGCGGGGACCGGCTATTCATGTGGCGGCCAGTGGCATGATGTTCGAACGCACCATATCCAATGACCTTGCGCGGCGACTGGTCGAAGACGAAAAGAACGCGATCTTTCTGGTAGGATTCGCCAAGGAAGATTCTCCGGCGGCTCAACTCCTGGCTGCGGCGGAGCAAGGCGACGACGCCGAGGTGCAAATCGACCGGATGAAACCGGCGCAACCCGTCCGCTGCGAAGTCCGACGGTTCCGCTTCAGTGGACATAGCCACCGGCGCGATCTTATCAAGTTGGTCGAACGACTGGCGCCGGAAACCGTCGTGCTCGTACACGGAGAAACGAACGCGAGAACGTGGATGGCCGAAAATATCCGGTTTTTTTTTCCGGATATACGCATCGTGGTCCCCGAAGAGGGCACGCCGGTCGAACTGTAAGATTTGTTCGCAAGGACTGCATGGAGAAGACACGCATGAACGACACCTTGCGGGACTTTCGGCACGTACTTGCTCCCCGTATTGCCGGCGATCTGCTTTTCGATGAGATGTCGCGCGCACTGTACGCGACCGACGCCAGCATATATCGCATGCAGCCGCATGCCGTGCTGGTCCCGCAAACGATGGACGATGTCCAGGCAGCGATCGAAGAAGCCGCCCATTTCGAAATTCCGGTACTGCCACGGGGTGGAGGATCGTCGTTGGCCGGACAAACGGTGGCGGAAGCGCTGGTCATCGACTTTACGAAGCATCTCGACCGCATTCTCGAGATTGACGAAGAAGCATGTCAGGTGAGCGTACAACCCGGCCTTGTGCTGGACCGGCTCAATACGGCCCTGCTGCCCGCCGGGCTGATGGTGGGACCGGACCCCGCCAGCAGCAACCGGGCGACGCTGGGGGGCATGGTCGGCAACAATGCGACGGGCGCCCATTCCATTCTGTACGGGAACACGGTCGATCATGTGCAGGCGCTGGATGTGTTTCTCGACGACGGCACCCCTGTCCGCTTTGAAGAAACCAGTGCCGAACGGTGGAATCAACACACCCGCTCCAAAGGACGCGAAGGAGCAATTTACCGGGATCTCGACCGGCTCTTGCAGGCGGATGCAAAAACGATCCGCCGGGACACGCCCCGGCACTGGCGCCGCAACAGCGGGTACCGTCTGGAGCATCTGCTCGACAAGACGAGCCGGAATCCGGCGCGCCTCCTGTGCGGTAGCGAGGGTACGCTGGCGATCACGAAAGAAATCCTGTTGCAGGCGGTCGAGCGTCCGAAGAGATCGATGCTTGGCGTGGTTCACTTCGCCACGTTACGGGAAGCGCTCGAATCTGTGACGACCATTCTGGAAACGGGGCCTTCGGCCGTCGAACTGTTTGACGGCATTGCCATCGAACAAACCCGGCGCGCACCGGGCTTTGCACACCGTCTCACGTTTATCGAAGATAATCCGGAGGCGGTACTCATCACGGAATACTTTGGCGACAGCGAACAGCAACTGACCGCCCGGCTGAACGATCTGAAACAAAAGCTCGAACGAAGAAAAGCCGGCTACGCGGTCGTGCCTGCCCGCACGCCGGAAGAAATCGCCAATGTGTGGGCCGTACGCAAGGAGGGCCTTGGCCTGATCATGGGCGTCGAAGGCGAACACAAGCCCATCGCCTTCATCGAGGACGCATCCGTGCCGGTCGAGCATCTTGCGGAGTACGTGGCAGCACTCATGTCGCTTCTGAAAGATACCCGAACCGTCCTGTACGCCCATGCCTCCGCCGGCGCCCTACACATCCGCCCGTTCATTAATACGAAGGACGCGGAAGACGTGGCAAAGATGCGTGACATTGCGCAGGGATCGATGGAGCTCGTGCGGCGGTTCGGCGGAACGGTCTCGTCCGAGCACGGCGACGGACTGGCCCGCAGCGAGTTTCTCGAACCGCTCCTCGGACCGAAACTGTACCGGGTCTACCAGGAAACGAAAAACCTTTTCGACCCGCGCGGCCTGCTCAATCCAGGCAAGATCGTCGGGTCGCCTCCCATGACCGAAAACCTGCGAATGGGGCCAGAATACGAAACGCTTCCGGTAGTGGAACAGCTGGATTTTTCCGACCAGGGCGGGTTTGCCCGATCCATCGAGTTGTGCAACGGCAACGGAGCATGCCGCAAACTCGATACCGGCGTCATGTGCCCCCCGTTCATGATCACGCGAAACGAGCAGGACAACACGCGGGGACGGGCCAATGCATTGCGCGAGGCATTGTCGGGCAGGCTTCCCCTAGAAGCGCTGACCGGAAAACGAATGTACGAGGTGATGGACTTATGCATTCAGTGCAAGGGATGCAAAACGGAATGTCCCTCGAACGTAGATATGGCCCGGATCAAGTCCGAATGGCTCGGTATGTACTGGCAAAAGCATGCTCCGTCGCTGCGTACGCGGCTTTTTGCGCACATGCCCCTTCTTGCACGGCGCATGAACGGAAGGACAGCGCGTATCGTCAACGGGTTGAACAGGCAGCGGAGCATCCGGCGACTCCTCGAACGCACCATGGGGCTATCCCCGCATCGCGCGCTGCCCTCCTTCGCTCCCGAGCCTTTTACGAAACGGTTTGCGAAACAAGGGACGAAAAATGCTCCTGCGGACGGCCCGCTCGTGCTTCTTTTCGTCGATACGTTCAATAACTGGCATCATCCCGAGACGGCGCAAGCGGCAGCGGAATTCTTACGCCGCACCGGCTTCGCCGTACGCGTCGCATCGGAAGCGCTCTGCTGCGGACGCCCCATGTTCACCAAAGGATTTCTGGAAGAAGCGCGCAAACAGGTCCGGCAAGCCGTGGACGCCCTGTATCCATGGGCTAAACAGGGCATCCCCGTGATCGGGCTCGAACCGAGTTGCATTCTTACGTTTCGCGACGAAGCCCGGGTGCTCTTGCCCGGAGATGCTCGCGTAGACATGCTCGCCAGACAGGTGTTTACCTTCGAGGAATTCGTGATCGGGAAGGCGGATTCTTTTGCCGAAGAGGCGACATGGACCGACGAAGCCCGCGAAGTACTCCTGCATGAGCATTGTCACCAGAAAGCTCTTGCGGGAACGACCGCAACCACGGCATGCCTTGGGCTACCGCCGAACTATACAGTCCGCACGGTCGATTCAGGGTGCTGCGGCATGGCCGGCGCATTCGGCTACGAAGCAGAGCACTACGATCTGTCCATCGCCATGGCCGAGCGGCGCCTTGCGCCGGCTGTCCGGAAAACGCCGGAGGATACACTGATCGCCGCCGCCGGTATATCGTGCCGCACCCAGATTTTCGATACCACGGGTCGAAGCACGTTCCACCCGGCGGAAATCCTGCTTGACGCGCTTCGGTAAGGGTTAGTCGGCCTCTTCTTTCCGGTTCCAGCCATTGTTTGAAAGATCCACATCCGGGAAGATGTTTTCCGGATCGATGACGACTCGTACGACGGGGCTTTCGGTGGCAAGCGTAAAGGAAGCGGTGGTGGCGCCATTCAACCAGGCGGTGACGGGAATCCGCCTCCCCATCACTTCGCCGGACGCCAACTCGATACCAAGAAGCACCGGCATAGGCGCCAGTCCGTTGTCGCGCACCGTAATGGTCGTTTCGACCCCGTCTGCCTGCACCTTTTCAATGGCTTGATCGAGCGTCCAGGTTTCGTAATACCACGACCGCCAGAACCAGTCCAGATCGCGCCCGGAAACGCGCTCGAACGTATTGAACAAGTCCCATGGATAGGGATGCTTGTACGCCCACTCGGCGATGAACGTTTGGGTGGCTTCGTAAAACACATCGTCGCCCAGCACGCCGCGCAAGGCGGTCAGCATCGTGGCGGGCTTCATGTAGGAAGCGATCGTGAAAGCAAGCGACGTTGCGTGATAGCCGGAATGCCGCATAACCGCTCCCTCGCTGCGCTGCCGAGCCACCGCAGCGTAGATCTGTTGATCGCGGAGATAATGGTTGAGACCCGGGTGGTAGTCCATACGGGCATCGTTCTCGAGGAAGGTCGTGAATCCCTCGTCCATCCAGCTGAATTGCCGCTCGTTCGTACCGACAACCATCGGAATCCACATGTGGGCCAATTCGTGCGCCGTGACGTTGTACAACGCACTGTCGCCGCGCGCGTTGTAATCCCCCATCAGCGTCATCATCGGATATTCCATCCCTCCGCCGATGATCCCTTCGCCTTCCACGGCAGTCATGTGCGGCCACGGATAAGCCAAACCGGTGTTCTGGGAGTGATACCGGAGCGCGTGCTGCTGATACTCCGTAACGTTCGCCCAAAGCGGCGCTTCTTCGCGATAGAACGTATTGATTCTTGTAAAGTCCTCTTCTCCATCCCCGTCGCGGTCGCCGACAGACGTGCGACCCGCCTCCCAGATAGACTGCTTCGTAGCGCTGAAAGCGGCATCGCGTACGTTTCCGGCCAAAAAACGCCACCGCAATAAACCGTCGTCGGTTGTTGCCGTACCCGCCTCTCCGAAATCGTCCGGTCCGATCACCTGTAACACACTATCGCTCTCCCACGCTGCATTCAGGCGATCAAGGATATGCGGCGCCAGCACCTCTTCAGGATTTTGCAGTTCGCCGGTCGAGGCCACAATCCACCCTGCGGGAACCTCAACCATGATGTCGTAATCGGCGAAACCGTGGTAAAATTCGGACATGCCCGTAAATGCCTCGGTGTGCCAACCCGCCACATCGTCGTGCACGGCCATGGTCGGATACCAGTAGGCGAGAAATAGCAGATTGTCCTGGTTGCGCCCCATGCGCCCCCCTGCACCGACGCTCGGAATATTGAAACGCCATTCGATATCGATTTCCACCGTTTCTCCCGAAGCGATCGGCTGCGGTAGCGTCAGAATCATATTGGTCCCGCTGATCTGGTAATGCGGCCCTTCGGGAACAGCACCGAACGGCAATTCCTCTCCCTGCACGGCCACGCGGCGAATGGCCATTCCTCCGGTGACTTCCGCCGCTTCGGCACGGCGCACACCAGGCGTATGGAAATTCTGTGTGATCTCCATGTATAGCCGGGCAAGCGTAGCGGGCGAGTGGTTCGTGTAGGTGATCGTGCCACTCCCGTCAAGCAGCCCGGACAGGGGGAAAATGCGGGCGTTCAGTACATAGTCGGTTTCCTGCACCCAGTAATTCAGGCCGGGTTCTCCGGTGGCGGAACGCGTTCCCTGTCGGACGGCCCGCTGGTAGTTGCCGGGAGGCGTAATCTCCCAGGGGATGGGCCGATTCGCCACTTGTTCGATATGTGTCGTTTGCGCTACCCCGGCGAGATTGGCTGTCGCGCACCCTGCAAGGAGCATGATCCCCGTCGCCGCAAAAAATGGAGCGAATGGAAAGCGATAGGGCATGAAAAGCGCTCCTGCGGCGGATTATCTGAAATGAGTAACGAGCGGGTAAAGACGACACTATCGGCGGTTTGCGGGGCGATCGGTTTCCTGCCGGGGCGATTCCTGCCAGACCGCAAGACCTTCGGCAAGGCCCCACAAGCCCAGCGCCGCATTCAGTTCCGGATCGATTTCCTTATAGACGCCATACCATGCCTTGTGACCGAATATTTCCTGGGCGATACGTCCGCGCAGATACACTTCCAGCGTCTCGCGATACGTATGCAATGCGCCCGCCGTAACTACCTGCGTGCTGTCCGCTTCTTCCGAAACCTCCGCCCGGGTTTCCTCAGCGTCGGAATCGGTGGAATACTCCACAAAAGACGCCCATAGATCGTCGGATATATCGAACGTGGAGGCAAATTCCGATTCCCGGTCACGCCATCTTTCCCGCAGGCGCCGTTCGTCGTCACGGAACCACTGCCGGGCAAAGTTCCTTGCAAGACCGTACCCCAACACAGCACGCAGTGCAGGTGTAGTATCCGGTTTCACAATGTAATCGGGAAGAATGCCGCCCCCGCCGAACACGTCGCGGCCACGGGCGGTTTTGAAGCGCAGCGAATCAGGGATGCTATCCGAGTACTCGCCGGGACGATACGTCGCATCCTCCAGCGAAGCGAACTTCTCTTCGTAATAATCCTTCTGGTCGCCGTCTTTGTACGGAGTCTGGATGAGTCGTCCCGAAGGCGTATAGTAGCGCGCGACCGTCATTTGGAGAATACTCTGGTCCGGCAGGGCAAACTGGTGCTGAACGAGTCCCTTGCCGAACGTGCGTTGCCCCACGATGAGCGCACGATCGTGATCCTGCAGGGCACCGGCTACGATTTCACTGGCCGAGGCCGAATAGGCGTTCACCAGCACGATAACCGGTTCTTTTTCGAGAATGCCGGCGCGCCGCGTCCGGTAGGTACTGGTCGTTTCCGGCCGCCGACCCTGGGTATAGACCACGGTTTTCCGCCCGGGCACCATCTCGTCGACAATTTCTATGGCCTCACCCATATACCCGCCGGTATTGGAGCGGAGGTCCAGCACCAGCCGCTCCATGCCCTGATCTTTCAATGCCCGCACATGCTCTATGAACTCGTTGTAGGTCTCCTGGGAAAAACGCGACACGCGAAGGTATCCCGTCACGGTATCCACCATGTATGAGGTATCCACCGTGTAAAGCGGAATCGCATCGCGCGTGAGCGTGAATCCGAGCGGCGCACGCGTTCCATGCCGCTGGATAGTGACCTCTACCTGCGTTCCGATCTCTCCCTTCAATCTCGAGGTAACCTCGTCCTCCGACAGACCCACCGCCGTGGAATCGTCAATGCGAATAATGCGATCTCCAGCCATTAAACCGGCCCTTTCGCTGGGACCGTCCCCGATGACCGACATCACACGTACCGTGTCGTCACTCAAATCCTCGTCGTTACGGGCAATTTCAAACCAGATACCGATACCGCCGAACGACCCCTTAAACCGTTCCTGCATATCCTGCGCATCTTCGGCGGAAACATAGACGGAATGCGGATCAAGTTCGTCCAGCATGCTCGTAATGGCTTCTTCCGCAAGCGACGCCGCGTCGACAGGTTCGACATACTGCTTGTTGATGAGCAAAAACGCATCCTCGAGCTTGCGAAGTTGCGCCACGGTATCCTCCCCGATACGTACGGAGTCGATCGTGAGTCCGAGCAAAACGCCCGCCAGAAGAAGGGCCGTGACGGGGAAAATCCGAAATCGTTTGGGGGAAGCGGACATAATGTTCAACAGTGCAGCGGTAAGGCATTTCACCCCGAATGTATTCTGTACGAGACCATTTTCGTAAAGTGCCCATCCAGGCGCGAATTTATACGGGAAATTCCATGGAACAGAGACGCTCCGGCATGGAATGATCCGGTACCACCTTACCCTCTCTTTACCGAACAACGCCCCGATTCATAACGCCAATCGCGCCATTCCGACGTTTCTGTTCGCGATGACGAATACGGCGTGTTTCGGAAAAATGCGCAAATCGCATCCAAAATGCTTAAGGACACACACAAAATCGTCGCAACTCCGGCGGCCCCTTGTCGTACCTTATGATTGCAAGAGCGCTCCGGCGACTCCCTTACCCTTTTCCTCACAGGTCATTAATTCGCAGTGCGATGCGCAGCAACGGAACGATTGCTCTCCTTCTTGTTCTTCTTATTGTGCTTTTCGGCGGGTGCATGGGATGCAACGCATACAATGGAATGGTCGAGGGCGAAGAACTCGTCGAACAGTCCTGGGCGAATGTCGAAACGCAATACCAGCGCCGCGCGGACCTGATTCCCAATCTGGTCAGCACCGTACGCGGCGCCGCCGACTTCGAACAGGAAACACTCCAGGCGGTGACGCAGGCGCGAGCCGAGGCGACATCGATCCGACTGACCGTGGACGATCTGGAAGACCCCGCCCGCCTGCGCGAGTTTGAAGCAGCGCAAAGCCGATTGGGCGGCGCGCTGGGACGACTGCTCGCCGTCTCCGAAAATTATCCGCAACTGCGCGCCACGGAGGCTTTCCGGGATTTGCAGGCGCAACTCGAAGGCACAGAGAACAGGATTAACGTGGCCCGGCGCGATTACAACGGATCGGTGCGCCGCTACAATACGCAGATCCGCCGCTTTCCCGGCGCTATCTTTGCTTCCATGTTCGGCTTCGAGCGGCGCACTCCCTTCGAGGCGGAAGCAGGAGCCGAAGAGGCGCCCACAGTCGACTTTTCCTCTTGATACCGGATGCACAGGCAGTGCAACAAAACGTGCGTGGAGCAGAACATCCTGGCAGGCCTCCTTGCTCGGCGCCTGACGGGATTGCTTCCGAACAAGCTGTTTGCGGCGGGATTGTTTCTGGCGGGGTTGTTCTCCGTCGGCGTAGTACACGCCCAGGGACCCGTGGATGTGATTCCTTCCACGGGTCGCCTGGTGACGGATCGGGCGGACCTGCTTACTCTTTCCGAGGAGCAAAGGTTGACCGCGAAGTTGACAGCGTACGAGGATACCACCTCCACACAAATCGTGGTCGTTACGATTCCGTCGCTAGAGGGCGTCCCCGCCGCCGAATATGCACTGGCTTTGGGCCGCAGCTGGGGCATAGGACAGGCGGGGCAGGACAACGGCGTGGTGATCCTGGTGGCGCGCGACGACCGGGAGGTGCGTATCGAAACGGGCTACGGTCTCGAAGGCGCGATTCCCGACGCGGTGGCTGCCCGCATTTATCGCAATGTCATAGTGCCGTATTTCCGCGAGGGACGATTCTATGAGGGAATTTCCGGCGCCGCGGACCTGCTGATCGCTGCGGCGGCAGGCGAATTTACAGCGGAGGAAGCAGCGCCGAGGCGCTCCGGGAAGCCCCCGATCAATCCATCCGCGCTGATGGGGTTGTTCATCATTGCGTGGTTCGTTATTACGTCTATCCGCCGGCGCGGGGGCGGAAACGACGGAGGTAAACGCTATCGGCGCCATGCGTACGGCCCCGGCTTCATTGTTTGGGGTGGCGGACTAGGCGGGGGCGGCGGCGGATTCGGAGGGGGTCTGGGCGGAGGAGGCTTGGGAGGCGGTTTCGGCGGATTTGGTGGCGGTGGATTCGGAGGGGGCGGCGCAGGAGGCGGATGGTAAACCTGTCCGGTAATTTTTCAAGGCACGATCCGACCCGGATCTGCCCGGCAAGATTTCTCCTCTCATGATGCAGGCTGACCGGTTACAGGCGCTGCAAGCATTCCATCAAGAAGATCCTGACGACGCATTTGTCCGGTTCGCTCTTGCACAGGAATACCTCAAGCGTGGAGATATCGAGGAGGCGCTTCGTTTTTTCGAGGGCCTCGTTTCCAAAGATCCCGAGTACGTGGGGACGTGGTACCACCTGGGGAAATTGTATCAGGAACTGGGTCGGAAGGAGGACGCCATACGGACCTGTAAACAAGGCATCGCGATCGCGGGGCGGCAGCGCGACACCCATGCACAGGCCGAGCTCCGGGACGCCCTGATGCAGATAGAAGGGGTAGGGTTCGACGATTGAAACCGCTGGCGACAGAGCGCCCTTGTCGTCTGTTTGTAACGATCTGCCCGGTTTCCATCCCGTAAAAATGTTTGGGGCCGCACGCAGCATTTTGTCTATCCGTCGGAGTACGGAGAATCATGACCGGTGAAACCACACATCGACCCGGCGTCTGGAACACGTATCACAACGCCTCCCGTTCGGCCAAGTACGGGTTTCTGGCCGCACTTCCCCTTCTCGTCCTGTACGAATCGCTGATCGTTTTTGCGAACCGCAGCGCCGTAGCGCAGGTGCGCGTTTCGTCCGAAATGTGGCTCAAGCAGTTGCTGCTGGTGGCAGGAGACCACGGCCTGACAGCCTTCGGGATTGCCGTACTGCTCGCCGGAATCGCCGTATTCTGGTACGACCGAAAGAAAAAGACGCCCTTTCGCGCCCGCTATTTCCTGTGGATGTTCCTCGAAAGCACGGTGTATGCGGTAGTGATTGCAGTCATCGTGTCCGGAGTGGTTTATACGATTCTGCCGGCCCTGGCGCAATCCGGACCGGCGGAGGGGATCGCCATGAAACTGGCGCTTTCGGTCGGGGCGGGCCTGTACGAGGAACTGCTGTTTCGCGTACTGCTGGTGGGCGCCCTGTTCTGGGTGCTGCGCCGGTTCATGGGAGACCGGGTTCTCGCCTATATCATAGCAGCGGTCGCCGGGGCCTTTCTTTTCAGCCTGGTGCACTACATCGGACCGCTGGGCGACGCCTTCCGCTTGAACTCGTTCCTTTTCCGGATGCTTTTCGGGCTAGCGCTGAACGTCCTGTTCCTCGTGCGGGGATTCGGCATCGCCGCCTGGACGCACGCCCTCTACGATGTGATGGTGATGGTCGTGCTGGACGGGTAGGTCGCCTGTTTGCGTACGCAGGCGGGCGACGATTCAACAGCTGCAACGATAGCCATAACGGCAAAAGGGCAGGCCACCCCCCCTACTCCATCTCTTCCTCGTCCCCTTCTCCAGACGGGTCAATTCGCTGCCAGACCTCTTCGAGCCGGAAATCGAGAATGTGACCCACATGGTACCACGTATCACCTTCGATGCGGGCTTCAAAGACGATGGACTGCCCTGCCAGCCCCGCAGAACTGTGCCAGGTGATGTGCTCGGTGTAGGTGTCGCCATCGAGTGTATAGGTGCCCCCGCCGGCGAACACTTCCTCGTCCAGGATCTGCCGCCCGAAGGCGAAATGCGTGGAATTGAGGATCTTGATGGTATACGGTATCTGATGGGTCCGATCTACGGTGCTGTCCGGATACACGGCATGCTGGGAAACCATTTCCCATGTTCCTTCGAGCGGATTGGCCGGAAGCTGCCCCAAGGTCCCGGACACGGCGAACAGTGAAACCATTCCGATAAACAATGCGCGTCTCATACAAGAGCCTCCATGTCTTTGCGAGTGGAGTATTGAGAGACATATTACGCAAGCATTTCTTCAATAACAATTCACGCGGAAGAAAATGGCGCGCTTTGCTATTTCTCGCAATGCAACGGAACCACGGCGCCCTGCGGATCGCCGCATGCATGACTCGCACCAGCGTCTACACCTTACAATGCAGCGCAAAACCGGCGCCCTGCGGATCCACGCAATGGGCTACCCGATCCCCGCCGGGCACTTCCATGGGGCCCATGAGCACCTTGCCGCCGTATTCCGCGACATCTTCGACGCTCTGGTCGATGTCTTCCACCGTCACGTATAACGCCCACCAGGAAGGCGGAGGCCCTGGCATGCTGTCGGTTTTGGTAAAAATGCCCCCATAGACAAGATCGTTCTGGCCGTACATACGATAGATGCCCGAGTCGCCCATATCCATTTCGCTCGCGATCTCCCAGCCGAACAGGGTCTGGTAGAAATCGAAAGCGGCCTTGTAATCCGAGGTGGCCAGTTCATGCCAGGAAAACTCGCCGACGCCCGGCTGCGCTTCCATGTCCGGTTCGCCCATGGTCGATGCGAACACCGCAAAAACGCCGCCCTGCGGGTCGGTTGCTATGGCAAAGCGGCCCGCGCCCGGAACGTCCTGCGGCGCAACGTGGATTTCCCCGCCCAGTTCCTGGATTTTTTCGACCGTCTCATCCACGTCCGGCGTAGAAATGTAGGGAAGCCAGTGGGGCGGAATCTCCCCCATTTCCGGTTCGATCTCCATGAGGCCGCCAAAGGGCGCCTCCTGGTTGGTGAGCATCGTGTAGGGCCCGGGGCCGCCCTCGAACGCCTCGGTTCCCCAACCGATGACGTTTCCGTAAAATGCTATTGCCGCTTCCGTGTCGGTGGTGAGCAGGTCGTACCATACGAAACGACCCGACTGCTTGTGGTTTGCCATAATTGCGGTGCCGGACGGGATTACGTGAACGAAATACGGGACAAAAAACAAACCGGACGGACACACCCGCACGACTCGACCTTTTCCGTGGAGCTAAGCGGAGTCGAACCGCTGACCTCTGCAGTGCGATTGCAGCGCTCTACCAACTGAGCTATAGCCCCATTCATAAAGGTTATCCGAACGAGGTTCGGCGCGGTGCGGTTCCGGAGGGGGGGGTTATTCTTATTCTACGCAAATTTTGCGGAGAATAAGAATGTAAGCATACACCGGCCGATCCAGACCCAGAGCGCAGATTTATTCACCGCATATATTGCGTATAATAAAAGAGGGATACGTATTCCGACCCCGAAAATGCATTTCAACCATGAAAATCCATAGCGGCATTTTAGATTTTCATGATTCATCGGCCCCCAGGTCCGGCGCATCCTGGAAGGGATTCGCAATGCAGGAGATCGCCCGCATACTGGATATCGCCTGGGACCAGTGTTACTACTGGGCAACCCACCAGGGAGCGGAACTGGACCTCTTGACGATGAAAAAGGGACAGCGAATCGGCTTTGAATTCAAGCGCACCAGTACGCCCGCCATGACGCGCTCCATGCACTCGGCATTGGACGACCTCAAGCTCGACCGCCTCTTCGTCATCTTCCCGGGAAATACCTGCTTCCCCCTGCACGAACGGGTGGAATCGACAGGGCTGTCCGTCGCCTGCGCCGAAGGACTTTGGCAGCCCTGATCCACGTTTTCTCCCGAACAATTCCACCCTTCGGACAGTATTAATTGTTTGCGTTAGAATTTGCGGCATGATCGTCCGGAACACCCCGGATCGCCTCACCCGCCGCTCCGATACATCCGGAACGGAATCATGAAAAAAGACCCATTCGGCGCTCGCGAAACCTTCGATACGGGATCGGGCAACGCATACCTCTACCGACTCGACCGCCTTGCCGACCGAGGCTTCGGCGGACTGGACCGCTTGCCCTTCTCCATCAAGGTGCTGCTCGAAGCAGTGGTCCGGGAATGCGACGGGCGAGCCGTCACGGAACAGGATGTCGAACGCCTTGCTACGTACGATCCGAAGCAGCCGGCCCGCGAGGAAATTCCTTTCGTGCCCGCCCGGGTCCTGCTGCAGGATTTCACAGGGGTGCCGGCTGTGGTGGATCTCGCCGCCCTGCGCTCGGCAGTGGCGCGGCTTGGGGGAAATACGGACGCCATCAATCCGAGGGTGCCGGTTCATCTGGTGATCGACCATTCCATTCAGGTGGACCATTTCGGAACGCACGAGGCGCTCCGGCTCAACTCGGACATCGAGTTTCGTCGTAATCGGGAACGGTATGCCTTTCTGCGCTGGGGGCAACAGGCCTTCGAGAATTTCTCGGTAGTGCCCCCTTCAGGCGGCATCTGCCACCAGGTCAATCTCGAATATATCGCCCGGGGCGTCTGGACGCGCCCCGAAGACGGTTTACAGGTCGCCTATCCGGATTCCCTCGTCGGAACGGACAGCCATACGACCATGATCAACGGGCTCGGCGTACTCGGCTGGGGCGTCGGGGGCATAGAGGCCGAAGCGGCCATGTTGGGGCAGCCGATCTGCATGCTCATGCCGGAAGTGATAGGATTCCGGATGACGGGCCGGCTTCCCGAAGGCGCTACGGCCACCGACCTGGTGCTGACCGTCACGCGCCGCCTGCGCGCATACGGCGTCGTGGGCCGGTTCGTGGAATTTTTCGGCCCCGGCCTCGATCACATGTCCATCCCGGACCGCGCCACCATTTCCAACATGTCGCCGGAATACGGCGCGACCATGGGATTCTTCCCCGTGGACCGGATTACCCTGGACTACATGCTTCGCACGGGCCGCGAACCGGCGCTCATCGACATGGTGGAACGGTATGCGAAGGAGCAGGGCCTTTTCCGCACCGCAGATACCCCCGATCCGGAATTCCTCGATGTCCTGGAACTCGATCTCGGAGAGGTCGTGCCCGGCGTGGCCGGACCGAAACGCCCGCAGGACCTGATCCCCGTGCCGGAACTCGGCAAAGCCTTCGCCGCGACGCTCACCGCCCCTGCCGGACCCCAGGGATTCGGCCTTGCCCCGGACGCCCTGACACGCACCGGCCAGTACCGGGACGAACAGGGGAACGATAGGCCCCTTCGGCACGGCGATGTGGCCATCGCCGCCATTACCAGCTGCACGAATACGAGCAACCCGTCGGTGATGATCGGCGCCGGGCTCGTAGCGAAACACGCCGTGGAACGCGGGCTGCAGGTTCCGCCGTACGTCAAGACGAGTCTGGCACCCGGCTCCCGCGTCGTTACCCGCTATCTGCACGAAGCGGGACTGCTTCCGTACCTGAATCAACTGGGATTCAACCTGGTGGGATACGGCTGCACGACCTGCATCGGCAATTCGGGGCCGTTGCCCGAACCCGTGACCGAAGCGATCCGGGAAGGCGATCTCGTCGTGGCGGGCGTGCTTTCGGGCAACCGGAATTTCGAGGGCCGCATTCACCCGCATGTGCAGGCCAACTTCCTGGCCTCCCCGCCGCTCGTCGTGGCGTACGCCCTGGCCGGCACGGTCGATATCGACCTGACGAACGACCCCATCGGCACGGATTCGGCGGGCAACGACGTATACCTGCGCGACGTCTGGCCGTCCTCCGAAGAGATTCTCGATGCGATCCGGGAAGTCGTCACCCCCGAACTGTTCCGGGACGAATACGAAGGCATCGAAACGTCCAGCGAAACGTGGAACGCCATCGAGACCGCCGAAGGCTCGCTTTGCGAATGGGACGACGCCTCGACCTACATCCAGGAGCCGCCCTACTTTGTGGATATGGACCCGGAGACGCCCGCCATCCGGGAAATCAGTGGCGCCCGGGTGCTTGCGAAACTGGGCGATTCGACGACCACGGATCACATTTCGCCCGCCGGTTCCATTGCCCGCGACGCGCCTGCCGGGAAATACCTGACCGAGCGGGGCGTGGCGGCGCACGCGTTCAATTCGTACGGCTCGCGCCGGGGAAACCACGAGGTGATGATTCGCGGGACGTTCGCCAACATCCGCATCAAGAACCTGCTGGTTCCGGGGACGGAAGGCGGCGTTACGCGGTACTTCCCTACGGACGAAACGATGTCCATCTACGACGCCGCGATGAAATACGCGGACGCAGGCGTGCCGCTGGTCGTGCTGGGCGGCAAGGATTACGGGATGGGATCGAGCCGGGACTGGGCCGCCAAAGGCACGCTCCTGCTCGGCGTGAAGGCGACCATTGTGGAGAATTACGAACGCATCCACCGGTCGAATCTGATCGGCATGGGCGTGCTTCCGTTACAATTCCGCGAGGGCGAAACCGCTGCGAGCCTCGGGCTGACCGGCGAGGAAACCTTCGACATCCCCGTGAACGACCGGGTGGCCCCCCGGCAGGAACTCGCGGTCACGGCCACGAAGCCGGACGGAACGCAAACGACCTTCCAGGCCGTGGTCCGCCTCGACACCGACGTCGAAGTCGATTACTACCGCAATGGCGGCATCCTGCACTACGTGCTTCGGGACTATCTGCGGCGCGAGCGTGTGGCGGCGTGAGGGGGTGAACCCCTCCCTTCATATCCCAACTTCCAGTATACCGCGGCCCGCATCCACTGCTTCCGTGGCGGCCTCCTCCAAATGCTCAAGTTCCGCATGCCATTCGCCGTACGCTCGCGAAGCCGACATCCACGCATGGGGAGCGTACAGCCCCCCTGCAGCTTTTCTGGCGCTTCGCTTCAACTCCATAGCTTTCCGTGCACCCTCCCGGGCTAATCTCTGCAATTCCAGCATACGATCGGTCCATGCCCGGACGTGGTCCACCGAACGGTATTGCATATCGGCAATTTTGTCGGTTTCCGAAGAAATGTTCGCGGCGAATCTGCGCGTATTTTCGGCGGCGATCCTTGCTAATTGCTCATGCTCTTCCGCCACACGAGCATTGTTCTCTTGTCTCAATTGCCCCAGGGCCTCGATATCCTCCATATACCGCACCAACCGAGCTATTTGCACCTGCTGCGCGTCCTCTACAAAAATATCCGAGGATTGCGCGCGGGTTTCAGTAGCCAGCGCGACGACCGCGAGCACAGCGATGGGAATATGCCTTTTCATTCGGATCTCGTACGGTTCCGTGAAAGAGCTTTGGGAGAGGCGGCCGGAAGCGGTCGTAAAAACCGGGAAGTGCTCATAAAAACCGGCCGGGGCGTCATCCTGTTTATTGGATGTGCATGCGGGACATCGGTTCCGCCTTCCGGCGTTTCGATCCGCAGCACACATCCGGCTGCCCCCGGTGAGCTTCCCGGTTCAGCTATCCCGTATTTTCTTTATGCGCTTTTTGCATAGATGCAGTTCCTTCTATGCATCTTTCGCATAGAAGCAGCATCGGGACACCTGTGCAATGTTCCAGATTACTCTTCGCCTTTACCCCAACCTCCGCCGCCCGGTGTTTCGATCCGCAGCACATCACCGGCTTCGAGCCGCCGGCTGAACTTCCCGGGTAGCGGCTCCTCCTCGCCGCCGGGCCGTATGAGCGTATTGCGTCCACAGGCGCCGGGCGCGCCGCCCTGTAGCCCCCATGGAGGCGTCTCCCGCCGTTCGCTGATCACCGTAACGGTGGCGGGCCGAAGCAACCGGTAGGCGCGAATCAGGCCGTCTCCGCCCCTTCGCTCGCCCACTCCGCCACTCCCCCGGCGCAGCGCATAGGTCTCTATACGAAACGGGAACGTCATCTCCAGCGCTTCGACAGGCGTGTTCAGCGTGTTGCTCATATGCACGTGTACGCCGCTGAGGCCGTCCGCTCCGGCAGAAGCGCCCATGCCTCCTCCAATGGTTTCGTAGTACGCATAGGGCGATCCGTCCGCGCGGGAACCCCCGATGGTCAGGTTATTCATCGTGCCTTGCCCGGCTGCGGACACACGGGTCGGCATGGCCTGCGCCAGGGCGCCGAAGACCGCGTCCACGATGCGTTGCGAGGTTTCCACGTTGCCGGCGGATACCGCATGGGGGGGGCTGGCGTTCACGAGGCACCCCGGCGGGGCAGCAACCTGCACAGGGACAAAACACCCCGCATTCATGGGGATGTCGGAATCAGCCAGACAACGCACCGCATAGTAACAGGCGGACTCCGCGATAGGAAGCACCGCGTTCAGCGAACCGGCCGCGGCGGGAGAGGTACCCTCAAAATCGAACGTGACGCCGTCCCCCCGGATATGGGCCGCCACCCGGACGGTCGCCGTTTCCCCGTTCGGCGCTTCCCCGGGAGCGATTTCCAGGGTATCCTCGAACCGGAAGACCCCGTCCGGCCATTGCCGGATATGTTCGCGAAGCAGGCGTTCGCTCCAGATCGGCAAATACTCCGCATACGCTTCGACCTCGGCAGCGCCATGGCGGTCGATCAATGCCGCAAGCCGGGTCTCGGCTACCGAGTGCGCCGCCTGTTGCGCGGCCAGATCGCCGCGCCGCTCTTCCGGCGTGCGGACATTACGCAATACGAGCTTCTCCAGGTCGGCTGCGAGCTTGCCCTCGTTGCGCCATTTCACGGGCGGGATAATGACGCCTTCCTGGTACAATTCGCGAGAGAGCGGAAGCGATCCGGGACTCATGCCCCCCACGTCGGCGTGGTGGGCCCGGCTGGCGGCAAGGAAAACGAGGCGGTCGGCTACGAATACCGGGGAGATCATGGTGATATCCGGCAAGTGCGTCCCGCCTGCATAGGGATCGTTCAGAATGACCGTATCGCCGGGGCGCCATACATCGATGGCGTCCAGCGCAGCTTCGAGGCTGCGCGGCATGGCGCCGAGATGCACAGGAATGTGCGCCGCCTGCGCCGCCATCCCGCCGCTGCGGTCGAACACGGCGCACGAAAAGTCCAGCCGCTCCTTGATATTGGGCGAATAGGCCGTACGCTGAAGGGTAACGCCCATTTCCTCAGCGACCCCTGAGAAACGATGCCGGTAGAGTTCGAGGAGAATCGGATCCATCACATTCCGGAGAAATGCAGGGTACGCCAGGCGCCCACCTCGACATGCCACGAGGAGGGAACGAAAACGGTCGCATCGTACTGGGCCACCACAGCGGGACCGTCAAACGCATGACCCAAGCGCAACCGGTCGCGGTCGTAAAGCGCCGCCATGACCTCCCGGCCGCTATCCAGTACGACAGGCGTCTCCCCGATCTGCGCCGCTTCGGATGTCTCCGACACGCCGGCCCGATCCGTATCCCGCGGCAAAAAAACCTCGGCCCCGGCTGCCGTTCCACGCACGCGCAGCGTCACGATCTCCACGATGACGTCCTGCATGGCGTACCCGTATCGGCGGGCGTGCCGCTCGTGGAAACGCTCCCGGGCACGTTCGGGGCTCGCGGGGTTCATCGGCACGGTCAATTCGTAACTCTGCCCCCGGTAACGCATATCCGCAAGGGTTTCGATGACGGGACGCTCGCAGTCCTCCCCGGCAAAGACGTTCAGGACTCGTTCGGTTTCCTGCGCATAGAGGGCTTCGAGGCAGGTTTCGTCGTCGGGGGCGGAAACGGACGTATCGTACACAATGTCCGCCATCAACAGACCCAACGCACTCAGTACACCAGGCTGCGGAGGAAGCAGAATGCGGCGGATCGAGAGCGCGTCCGCCAGGTCGCAGGCATGCAGCGGTCCGGCGCCCCCGAAAGGGACCAGCACATAATCCTTCGGATCGTACCCGCGCTCGACGGATACGCGGCGCAAGGCGCGCTCCATCGACGCATTGGCGATCCGGACGACGCCAAGAGCCGTTTCCCGGAGAGAAAGGCCCAACGGACGGCCCAGTTTTTCTACGGCGGCCCGCGCAGCGTCGGCGTCGAGGGCAAAGTCGCCCCCCAGAAACCGATCGGGCAGGATGCGGCCCAGCGTCACATTCGCGTCCGTGACGGTAGGCGCATCTCCGCCCTGCCCGTAGCACGCCGGACCCGGTACGGCCCCGGCGCTGGCGGGGCCGACACGGAGCGCCCCGGCCGTATCGGCATGGGCAATACTCCCCCCACCGGCTCCCACCGTATGGATATCGACGGAAGGAAGGTGCAGCGGCAATCCCGCAATGTCGCTTTCGGCAGTGCGTGGTATTTCGCCGGGACACAACGCCACGTCCGTACTGGTGCCCCCCATGTCGAGCGTGAGAATCTTCGGAGCCTTCTCGTCGAGGGCGGTTCCGGCAAGCCGGAAGGCGCCCACGACCCCGCCGGCCGGCCCGCTGAGCACAAGGCGCGCGGGACGGCGCGCCGCCTGTTTCGTCCCGATAACGCCACCGTTCGATTGCATGATGCGTACTCGCCTCGGCGCCACGGCTCGTTCGAGCCGGTCCAGGTACCGCGCCACGATGGGTTGCACATAGACATTCACGACGGTTGCAGCCGTACGTTCGTACTCCCGGTATTCCGGCAGAATATCCGCACTCAGGGAGAACCGCGCATCGGGAAGGTATTCCTTCAGAATCCCCGCCGCTTTCCGTTCATGTTCCGGATACAGGAACGAGAACAGAAACACGATGGCCACGCCGGCCACGTCCAGGCGTTGCAGGCTTTCGCCCAGCTCGGCCACTTCGTGTTCGTCAAGAGGAGTCAGGATCGAGCCGTCGGCACCCACCCGCTCCGTGACCTCGAAACGCAGGTCCTCCGGCACGAGCGGGGGCGGGCGGCGCTGGGAAAGCGCATACAGGGCGGGCCGGTTCTGGCGCCCGATCGCCAGGACGTCGCGAAAACCTCTGGTCGTCACAAGGGCGCAGCGCGCGCCGCGATGTTCGAGGAGCGCATTCGTGGCCGTGGTGGTGCCGTGTGCAATGGCCGCAGTTTCGCCAGCCCCGAGCAGCTGTACGCCTTCTTCCACAGCGCGGCTTTGGTCATCCGGCGTAGTGGCCGTTTTGCGAATGACGGGCGTCCCGCCCTTCAGATACACGAAATCCGTGAACGTGCCGCCCGTGTCGATCCCGATGCGTTCCGTCATGCCGGGGATACTCTGATTAAGTCCTCAAATCTCAGAGGCTTGCGAGGGGTGCGCTGGCAAGGAATGACGAAGCAATGTGGCAGGCCCCACATAATGAGGAATGACACAGCCAGCGCACCCCTCGCAGCCTCCCGAAGGGCGCGTCACGCCCTCGACGACCCGAATCCGCGGTGTTTTTTGCCGATTTCAACCATGCAATCATGACATCCTTTACGGGCGAAAGTGACGCGCTGAGCGAAGTGGTTTTGATCAGAGTGTCCCTTAATAATTGCGAGGCGGGCCGTACGTATGGGTATGGTAGATGCCGGTATGGTTCACATGCCCTACGTATCGTCCCAGCACCCGGACTTCCTCGAAAATATCCGGCTTGATGCGGATATCCTCGTACTCCTCGTTGGCCGGTTCGAGGCGCAACCCGTCCCCATCGTAGTACACCCGCTTCAAAGACGTCTCGCCATTGTAGAGAATGGCGCCGATGCCCCCGTTGGGAATATCGTCGTCTATCAGCAGCACATAATCGCCGTCACGGATGTCGGCGCCGATCATCGATTGCCCCGATACGCGGATCGCAAAAATGCGATCAAGATTAGGGAAGAGCGTCTCCAGCGTAATGGTTCCCAAATCGGCATCGACGGCTTCCTGCAGCTGTCCTGCCGATATAATGCCGCGCACAGGAATACCCACTGCACTCGTCAGAAAATCGTCCTCGTTGACGAGGCGGTATCCCCGGTTACCGCGCGTGAGAAATTCCTTCTTCCAGAGGGCATCCAGGTTCTGGGTGACGCTGTTGGGCGACCGGAACCCGAAATGAGCGGCGATCTGACGGTAGGTGGGCCATACCCGGTGGGCACGCACGTATTCCGAGATATACCGGAGAAATTCGTATTGCTTCGATGTCAGTTTTTTACGACTCATGACGGTTGAACGCGCCTGTTTTTATGACACCACGAGGACTGTACAGGCGCCGCGAGCGGAGCAATTATTCGGTGCGATACCCGATACCATACCCGGCGCCTTGTACATATAACGTACAGTATATGATTGTTTCTTTGCAACGTCAAGAGAAACGTCAAAAAATCTTCCGAACGCGGAGTGCAAGGATACTCTGATTACGTCCACAAAGCTCAGAGGCTGAGAGGGGGCGCTGGCAAGGAATGACGCCCTGTACTTGCGAACGTGACATGCTGAGCGAAGCGGTCTTGATCAGAGTATCCTTGTCATTTGGGGTTGAGGAGTTGCTTCACCACGCGGCTCCCGCGTGTGGGCAGGGTGTCCTCAACGTGATACCGCAGAAAATCCTCGATCAGCCGACCCAGTTCCGCAGACGTGCGCTCGTCCAGTCGCATCTGCATGATCGTATCGGGATCGGCGCAGGCGACAATAGCGAACGCACGCAAGGTCCGGCGTGGGGCAAAGCGCATGGTTTCACGGTTCCGGAGAGACCCGGACGGCTCAACCGACCCGGTTTCCAGCAGGAGCACACCGCCGGATTCAGGGATGCGCTCGACCTCTTCCCGGTCGATGTGCGGCGCAAAACCAAGAATGTTCGCCAGCCGCAACTGGAAGAAATAGAATATGTGCTCGGCTCGATCCGCATGACGATTTAGCCGGTCCAGCACATCGAGGGTAAGCTGGAACGCGAGCGGGTTCTCGTCCTCGTCCTGCATCATCGCTTGAACGAGTTCGACCACGCGCTGGCCGTATGCGAGCGCCGCAAGATGCTTGTGCAGGTCCCCGAACGTTCGAATGTGGCTGCTTTCGGAAAGCGTCTGTACCTGCCGGGTATCCTTCCAGTACAGGACGGCCTGCACATACGACATGGGTTGCAGGGTCGATCCGAACCGGCTTTTCGGCCGTAGCGCTCCCCGGGCCATGACAGCAACCTTTCCCTTCTCCCTTGTAAAGAGGGTCACAATCCGGCTGGTCTCGCCGTACTGGATACTTCTGAGCACGATGGCTTCCGTGCGAACGATCATTTTTCGGGATGGAAGTTATATCCGCGGCTTTTTTGTGTCTGTGTCAGGAAAAAACATGCGACTGCTTCACCGCTTGCAACAACGACTAAGCCTGACGAAACACGAGGCCATGGCGCTCTCATGCCTGTCGGGGTTATTCATAATCGGCATTATTGTGCGTCAAGTCCAGCAACAAGCCATATTGGTGCCGCCGGACGCGTACCACGAACTGGACCGGATCTTCTTCGAGCGATCGAGGAAGGAGAACGACGCAGCGCCGGATGCAACTACGCCGGCGCTTCTTGCCTCCGCCAGCGAAGCGGATTCCGGCAAGCATGGAATCTCCGACGACATGACATCCGCCGCGGCAACACCCCCGGTTCGCGAGCCGCCAGGGCAGGCATCCGCTTCGGGCAGACTACGCATCGACATAAACCGGGCGGGCGCATCGGAACTCGAAACACTCCCCCGAATCGGACCGAAAACTGCCGAACGCATTCTTGCGTTTCGCAATGCCTATGGGGCGTTTCGCTCGGCAGACGATCTGCAACAGGTGAAGGGCATCGGACCAAAAACCCTTGAACTCCTTCGACCTCACGTTTACGCAGGAGCGCCTTCCTCACTCGTCGACTCGTCCTCCGGCGATTCGTCGGCCGGGCGATAGGGGTCTTCCGTCCAGGCTTCGGCAACCTTCTCCTCGCGCTTCAGAAACCGGTATACCGGCGCCAGCAACAACGCGGCCAGCGCCGCAAAGCCGATCAATGCAAGGAGAATGACCCCGTTGTACTCATTCATGGAATCACGCAAAAAATCATCGAAACAGGAGGTTAGCCCCTATGAAGAACGCCCCTGCGCGCATGTTGATCGTCGACGGCGACGTAAAAATGTCCACGAACTTGCACAGCATCTTTGAACGGCAGGGATATGCCGTAACGGGAGCCTGGGACGGAGAGGAGGGGCTCCGTCTCCTCACCCGGACGCCCGCATACGACATTGTCCTGCTCGAAACCGTAATGCCGCGAAGAAACGGCTTCGACGTATTGCGCGAAGCCCGCCTCGCCGGGGTCACGACGCCGATCATCATGCTGACATTTCAGGCAAGCGCCAACGACAAGTTGCGAGCGTTCCATATCGGCGCAGACGATTACGTGACGAAACCGTTCCATATAGAAGAACTCGCGGCCCGCGTAAAGGTGATGCTTCGACGAAGCAGCCGGCCGGCCGAACACCCTTTGGACGCCTACGATTTCGGAAACCTGCACGTGAATTTCAGCAGCCACACGGCCCATCGCAACGGCGCTGCGGTTCGGCTTACTGCAAAAGAGTTCGATATACTCCGATATTTTGTCGAACACCGGGGGCGAACCGTCAGCCGAAGACAGATCCTGCGCAACGTATGGGGGATTCCGCTTGAAATATCGACGCGCACCATCGACCGGCATGTCTCGGCGCTCCGAAAGAAAATCGAACCCGACCCCGAAGACCCGATGTGGATCAAGACGGTATACGGCGTCGGGTACCGGTTCGTGCAGCACCCACGCCGCGAGGAGAAACTCCATCCCTTGTTGGCGCCCTCTGCGGTTCCCCCCCGCTTCGCGGAAGACGCGCACGTATCGGGCGCGTAATCGCGCTCCCTGGGACTGCCTTTACTCTTCCGGCTCGGCGTATGCCAGGCATCGGGCCTGGAATGAACTTGTTCTTCCTGCTCGCGATCCGTGGTGGAAAATGCATTTTCCCCTAACGGCTGGGGGCGCCAGTGCCGTGCCTTTGCCCGGACACTACCGGCAAACGTGAAACAGAACGCCGAAAACGGTATACTAACCCTTAAGTCACCCGAAAACGCCATGGTCAACACCCTTTCCATCGCCAGCGATCTTTCCGAAGCGGGCATCGCAAGGCCCCACGCCGAAGCGATCGCGAACGCTATCGGATCCCGGCAAGAAGACGTCGCCACAAAAGATTTTGTGCGCGCGGAAATAAGCACCGTCCGCACGGAAATGAGCACCCTCGAAACCCACCTTGTGCGCTGGATGGTCGGAACGGTTTTCGCAGCCTCCGGCCTATTGTTCGCCGCCCTGCGACTCATCCCGTAAACCCGCCCTTCTTTTTTCGGCTCGGCGACGCCGTGAATTCGCAGTGCTTCCCCTGATTCCAGCGATGGAATCAGGACATGGTTTAAAAGCGCCAAGCGAAGCGGTTTTGGTCAGCGCATCCTTATCGAGGCCCTTACCGAGGGAACGCCAGCGCCGCGCCTTCGCCCGGATACTACCGACAAGCGTGAAACAGAACGCCTGAAACGGTATATTAACTTTTAGACCACCCGAAAACGCCATGGTCAACACCCTTTCCATCGCCAGCGATCTTTCCGAAGCGGGTATCGAAAGGCCCCACGCCGAAGCGATCGCGAACGCTATCGGAACCCGGCAAGAAGACGTCGCCACAAAAGATTTTGTGCGCGCGGAAATAAGCACCCTCGAAACCCGCCTTGTGCGCTGGATGGTCGGAACGGTTTTCGCAGCCTCCGGCCTGCTGTTCGCCGCCCTGCGGTTCATACCGTAAACCCGCCCTTACCGCTTCGGCTCGGCGATCCCGTCGCGGTCCCTGTACGCAAGCGCGGAGGAGGCCTCTTCGTCCAGAAGAATGTGGGCATGAGGGTGCATCTGCAGCACGGAAGCCGGACACATGGCGGTAACCGGACCCTCCAGGGCGTCGCGTACGGCGGCGGCCTTCCCTCTTCCGCTCGCCAGCATCAGGAGTTTGCGCGCCTCCATGATGGTGCCGAGTCCCATCGTGACCGCCTCGCGGGGCGGCGCTTCCCTCTCCTCGAAAAAGCGCGCGTTGTCGGCCAGCGTTTTTTCGGTCAGTATCTGGACCCGCGTGCGGGAGCCGAGCGAGGAACCCGGTTCGTTGAACGCGAGATGTCCATTGGACCCGATGCCGAGAATCTGCAGGTCGATGCCCCCGGCCTCGACGATGCTCTGTTCGTACGCAGCGCAGGCGGCGTCCAGATCGGCGGCCATTCCGTCCGGCATACGGATCCGGTCGGCGGGAATGTCTACGTGATCGAAAAGATGCTCCCGCATGAAATGCCAGTAGCTCTGCGGGTGCTCGGGAGGCAGGCCCACGTACTCGTCGAGATTGAACGTGGCGACCCTTGAAAAATCCGGGCCTTCTTCCCCGTCGCCCGCGATCAGGCGCCGGTAGAGGCCGATCGGCGTGCTTCCTGTCGCGCAGCCGAGGACCGCGCGCCCTGTACGTAACGAGCGGCGGCGTATCTCCTCGGAGACAAGCCGGGCCGCCCGCTCGCTGAGGGCGTCATAATCCGGAAGTATTTCGACCAGCATGGGAACGTTAAAACGACCCGCCGGACGCCTTGAGTTCAAAGAGGTGATCCGGCAGATCGACGTTGAGCTCGGTCTCCAGTTCCATAGAACCTGCCGGAGTGCCGTCCATATAGGTTTCAAGCCGGCTCGGAAGCCGGACGCCCCCGACCTCCTGCATCTCGGTGATGATCGCGAGCACCTGCGCAGGCCCCTCGGTATACCGCACTCCGACCGGTTCGTGCGTATCGGGGTCGAGCAGCAACTGCGTGGGACTCGCCACGTCCGGCATCGTAACGGAAAGCACCTCCACCGTCTGACCCGTATCGAGTTCTTCCTGACCCAGATGCTGCACCGTGAGATCGTCGCGGGCCAGCATGGAGATCATGTCGCGATCCTTCTGCGACTTGTACTGTTCGCGTATACCGGGAGGCTCCATCGGCAGGCCCTGCGGCAGATCTACCATGATGTCGTCTCCATTGATGACGACAACGATCGCTCCCATGCCGGGAATGGACATTTCGGCGCGTACCCGATCCGGGTACGACACATACTGCATCGCCTCCATTTCCATCTGCTGACCGCCGGGCAGCATGACTCCTACCGTCATGGTCTGGCGCAAGGTTTTGATCGCCGCAAAGGCTTCCCGCCCGCCGAGCGTATCCACGGCTTTCTCCAAGAGTTCCTGCCCTTCCGAAAGGGTTTCCTCGGTGGCTTCGGGCGCCGGCTCGAGACCCGTCGGAATGGCAATGTCTATCGTTTCCACCTCGCCGAGGTCGGCCAGTGGGCGCCCGAAATCGTCCCCGTTGCCGACGGCGAGAATCTTCATGTCGTCCGGGCGGAGATACTTCTGCGCCACGCGGTGCACCTCGCTCGCATCGACGGCTTGCACGCCTTCCCGCACCCGGTTCAGGAAATCCAGCGGATAATCGTAGTACGCATAGGTCATCATGCGATTCACGATTTCCTGACGCGTATCGAAATTGAAAACGAAACTGTTCAGGTAGTTGTCCTTCGCCAGTTCCAGTTCCTCGTCGGACGGCGGCGCAGCGCGTAACTTTTCGATTTCCTCGCGTACGGCTTCCGTTCCGTCCACCGTCGTTTCCGACTTGGTCATGATACCCGCATAGAACTGCCCGGGCCGCTCGAAATTGGCGGTGTATCCGCCGAAGACCGCGTAGGCGAGCCCCTTGTCGTCGCGCACATTCTGGAAAAGCCGCCCGGTAAACCCGCTCAGCACCTGGTTCATCACGGTGACCGCAAAATAGTCCGGATGATTCATGGTAATCTCGCCGGGATGGCCCATCAGTATGGCGCTCTGCGTCACATCCGCCTTGGGCGCATAGTATACCCCGTACTCGGAACCCGTATCGGGCGACGGTTGCGTCGGACGCACGAAATCCTCCTGTGCCTGCCATGCGGCAAAGGCGTTTTCGAGCTTCGACACCATCTCGTCCGTATCGAAATCCCCCCATACGCCGAGAATCGTATTGTTCGGGAGGAAATACCGCCCGTGAAAGTCGATCAGGTCCTGGCGTTCGATCGCGTCGATGGTCGCGTATTCGGTATGCCGCGCATACGGGGAATCGGCTCCGTACAATAGTTTGTCGAATTCGCGGTTCACAATGGATTGGGCCTGGTCGTTGCGCCGCGCAATCCCCGATTTCGACTGGGTTTTCGCCAGGTCTATCTTGTCCTCGGGGAATGCAGGATGCATGAGCACATCGGCGAACAACGGCAGCACCTCGTCCACCGTCTCGGTCAGGGAGGACATGAACACCTGACCGGAAACCGTCCCGATCGACGCTTCGATCTGGGCGCCCATGTTTTCCAGCCGGAGGTTCAGGGCGTCGGCGTCCACGTTTTCCGTGCCGCCGGTGCGCATGACCTGACCGGCGATGGAGGCCAACCCGATCTTGTCGGCCGGTTCGTAGACCGCGCCCGCGCCCACGCGCGCCGACATGGAGATGAGCGGCAATTCATGATTCTCGATAAGAAAGACGATCATGCCGTTGGGAAGCGTTACCTGCTCCGGCTCCGGAATGTCGAATTCGGGAAGCGGCGGCGTGTCGATATCCGCATAATGGGATTGCGCGAAGGCGGGCAGCGTGCACAGTGCGGAAACGATGCAGGCGGTCAGTATCCGATACACAGAGCGTGTCATAGCGTCACAGGATTGGGTGCTTGAAACAGGGGTTCCGGGAAAGAGCGAAGTCGGGTGGTTCATGTGCGGGTTCATGTCAGTTCGAAGCCTCCTCGTCCATGTCTTCTTCCATAGCCTCTTCGTCTTCCATCTCCTCCTCCATATCGGGCGTCGTGGTGCTGATCATCGCAACGGTCCGGTTGGACTTCGTAAAGGTTTCTCCGATCACGCGCTGGATATCCTCGCCGGAGACCTGATCGATCTCGTCGAGATAGGTGAAGATGTCGCTCCAGTCGCCGGTCACCGCCTCATGATAGGAAAAGAGCACGGTCAGCCCGGTGTTCGACTGCAACTGGCGCACCAACTGGGCGCGGGCCTGCGTTTTGGCCCGTTCGATTTCTTCCTCGGAGACGCCGTTCTCCCCGATGTCTTCGAGGATGGCGTACGTCGCCTCCTCGAATGCTTCCGGCGTATGTCCCTGGTTGATCACTGCGTAGATCAGGAACAGATGCGGGTACTTGTTCATGCCGGGGAAGCCGTTCAGCGCCTGCGCCTGCAGGGCAATCTGTTTTTCCTCGACGACATCCCGGTAGATACGGCTGGTCCGCCCGTCGCTGAGGATGCGTTCCAGAATATCGTACACGGCCTGATCGGGATGATTCACACTGCCCTTGTGCCACCCGGCAATGACGATCGGCTGGCTCTGCTCCTCGATCACGACGCGCCGCTCGGCGATCTGCGGGGGTTCGACCGTTTCCACGGGATCGGGCCGGGCGCCTTCGGGAAGCCGCCCGAAATAGGTTTCGGCCAACGTACGGATTTCGTCCGGATCCACATCCCCGGCGATCGCCACGATAAGGTTGGCGGGATTGTAGAATTTATGGAAGAAATCTATGGCCTCGGCCCGCGTATAGGACTGGATATCCGACATATGGCCGATGCCGGGCTCGCCGTACGGATGGGCCTTGAACGCCGTGGTCCAGAATTCTTCGAGGAGACGTCCGAAGGGATTGCTCTCGGTGCGCATGCGGCGCTCCTCGGCCACCACATCGCGTTCGATATAAAACTCCCGCAGCACAGGATCCAGGAACCGTTCCGACTCCAGAGAAAACCAGAGTTCGGTCTGATTGACCGGCAAACTCACGAAATAATCCGTCCGGTCGTTCGCCGTGGTTGCGTTGAGCCCCGTGCCTCCGTTGCGCTCGAGCGCCTCCTCGAATTCGGGGGTGCTGTAGGTCTGCGCTTCGTCGCGAGCCGCAGCGAACGCCGCTTCCAGTTCGGCGATTTTTTCGGGATCGGCGTGGAGGCCCTTGTGCTGCTCGGCCTTGAGCATGTCGTAGGCGGCGTCCACCTGGTCGAGGGCCGCCTGTTCTGCGGCGTAATCCGTCGAGCCGATGGTGGAGGTCCCCTTGAAGGCCATGTGCTCGAACATGTGGGCCAGGCCCGTAATGCCCTTGACCTCGTCCACCGACCCTACGTCGGCGTAGGTGTAGAATGTGGCGACGGGGGCGTCGTGGCGTTCGATCACGATGAAGCGCAGTCCGTTGTCGAGGGTAAACTCCGTAACGCGCTCTTCGAATCGGGCAAGCAGGTCCTGTTCCTGTTCTTGCGCGGGCGCCATGTACACGGGGAGCATACAGGCGAGAAGAAGGAAAAAGATGACCAGAATGGTGCGGGCGCTCATGGGTGATGACGGCTGAATGATGGAGGCGGGTGCGGATTGTTCCGGGATGGTCCGGATCGCCGGCGGGGGATAGAACTGCTCAGAACGCCGGACGATACGGGCTATTCCTGTGGCATACGGTACGATTTCGTCAAAGTTTGGGTTTCCGGGTGGATTTGGGGAAATGCTTCGGGAGCGAACAAAGGCATAAACGCCTTCGTGTAATTTTCTCGTAACGCATCATCATTTTAGGGCCATCGAAAATCGAAAGCCGGGTAACAAGGCGGCCGAAACCGCCGCGCAGGGGATGGGGATAGAACAGGTAAAGGAAACATGAAAATCGCTGCCTTAAAAGCATTCATACCGACGATGGTGGACCGTATCGTGAATGGCTTCCAGCCTTTGCGTATCATTCTCTTCGGGTCCCATGCACGGGGTACGGCAAACGATACGACTCCATAGCGACCGAGTTTAAACAGCGCACAAGCACCACCTAAGCAGGGGCATATCCAAGCCCAGCGGTGATCGCAAATCACCGAAACCCCACCCGCTTCGAATAAGGCAATAAAGTGCACAGGGCTTCTGGCCACCCCGCGAACCACGCTGCCCGCAAGGACGTACCAAGGCGCATGGGCCCGCTCGCCGATCTAAATAAGTACTACTGGAAGTACAAGCATCTCTTCATTCCGGGATTGCTGTGCGCCATCGTATCCGCCGGGTTTTCCGTAGCGGTGCCTATCGTGGTGCGCATCGCGGTCGATAGCATTCCGCGCCTGGTGAATCTGTACCATGTGTACGAGGGGACTCCGGTCCGGGACTACCTGTATGCGAGCTTCTTCGTGGGCCTGCTTTCTTTCGGGCTGATCATCATCGCGTTAAGCCTGCTGAGCGGCACGTTCTCGTTTCTGCAGCGGCAGACGGTGGTCGTGGCCTCGCGGCATATCGAGTTCGATCTGCGCAATGCGCTGTACGACAAGTTGCAGCGGCTGTCGCAGGGATTCTATCACACGTATTCGACAGGGGACGTGATGGCCCGCGCCACGAGCGACATCGAGAGCGTGCGGCGCTACATCGGTCCGGCCATCATGTATATCGTGCGCGCCGGGGTCGTCATTGTCACGGCCATGACGGTCATGTTCATTATCTCGCCGACGCTCACCCTGTATGCGCTCATTCCCATGCCCTTCCTGGCGGTGGCGGTCTTCTTTATGGCGAGCATGCAGCACCGCCGCAGCGATGCGCTCCAGGCACAGTATTCCCGGCTCACCAGCCGGGTGCAGGAAGCGCTCGCGGGGATCCGCGTCCTGAAAGCCTATACGCGGGAAGATGCGGAAGCCGAGATGTTCGAAGAGGAAAGCGCAGCCTACCGCCAGCGCAACCTCGATCTGGCCGTAGTCGATGCAGGGTTCCGGCCCGTATTTCTTCTGCTGGTAGGTATGGCGGGCATCATTGTGGTCTGGCTCGGCGGGCGGCTTGTCGCCGAGGGCTCCATTACCATCGGCAACATTGCCGAATACATGATCTATGTGGCGTATATGACCTGGCCGGTGGCCTCCATGGGCTTTGTGGTTACGATGATCCAGCGCGCATCCGCTTCAATGATTCGCCTGAAACGCATTTTCGACACGGAGCCGGACATCGCGGACACGGAAGAAATGGTCGCGTCCGTTCGGGACATTCGCGGGACGATCCGGTTCGACAATGTCTCGTTCCGTTACGGAGAAAAGGGGCCCTGGGTGCTGCGGGACGTGTCGTTCGATGTGCCCGCCGGTACTACGCTGGCCGTGGTGGGGCGCACGGGCTCCGGAAAAACGACGCTCGTCGAGATGATTCCCCGGCTCCTGGAAGCCACGCGGGGTACGGTGCGCATCGACGACCGGCCTATCCGGCACATTCCGCTGGATGTCGTTCGTTCGTCGATCGGCTATGTCCCCCAGGACGTATTCCTTTTCAGCGACACGGTAGGAAACAACATCGCCTTCGGGGCGCCGGATGCGAACGGAGAGCGTATCGAACAGGCTGCCAGAGAAGCGGCGCTGCTGGAGAATGTGCGTGATTTTCCGGACGGATTCGAAACGCTTGTGGGAGAACGGGGCATCACGCTTTCCGGCGGGCAGAAACAACGGGCTTCCATTGCGCGGGCGCTCATTCGCCGGCCCGCTATTCTGATTCTGGACGATGCGCTTTCGGCGGTGGATACAAGTACCGAAAACGAACTGCTGGGGCATCTGCGCCGGTACTACGGCTCCTGCACGGTCGTCATCGTCAGTCACCGCATTTCCTCGGTGATGGACGCCGATCTCATTCTCGTGCTGGAAGACGGGATTATTTCCGAAAGGGGATCGCACGAAGAACTGCTGCGCCGCGAAGGGTTGTATGCGGACCTCTACCGGAAGCAACTGCTGGAGCAGGAGATTGCGGAGTTGTAGGGGGATTAGGAGAAGATTGGGAACGGAGATAAGAGGCGGTTCCCGATTGCGGAGCGCTGAGCGAAGCGGTTTTGATCAGCGTATCCGTTATCTTTGTACCGAGCATGCTCGAAGTTATAGCTGATTAATGAAGAGTGATTCGACAAATGAACAGAGATGATGTGCTCAAACTGCTCCGAACGCACAAGGCGACTCTTGCGCAACGTTTCGGCGTGACCGGGCTCGCCTTGTTCGGCTCCTTCGCCCGCGATCAGGCCGCGGACGATAGCGATTTGGACATCCTGGTGCGGTTCGACGGGCCTCCCAATTGGAAACGCTATTTCGGAGCCCAGGAATACCTGGAAGATCTGCTGGGGCGATCGGTGGATATGGCAACCAACCAGGATCTGCGCGTCGAGATACGCCCCTATGTGGAGCGGGAGGCGATCAATGTCTGATGCTAAAGAGCAACCGAGAGCGTGGCGTTTCTACGTGTAGGACATGATCGAATTCAGCGAAAAGGTGCTTGCCTATACGGAGAACCTGGATCGGGATGCGTTTATCGCCGATACCCTTACGTATGACGCGACCCTGCGCAATCTGGAGTTGATCGGCGAGGCAGCCACCCATATCCCGGCTGAGGTGCGCGAGGCATACCCGGACATCCCCTGGCACGCGATTGTGGGGACGCGCAACCGTCTGGCCCATGGATATTTGGGTCTGAGTGACAATGTTATTTGGACAATCATTCAAGACGCGATCCCAAACCTGCTGCCTGCATTGCAAAATCTGTTGAACGCCACCGGCGGGGACGCTGCATAGATGTGCAAAACGGAAATCTTCCAGGTCTTTTGCGGGCTTCACACATCCGAAATAAGCCCGAGATGGATCAGGCGTGTGGTCATGGCCACGGAACGCGACCGCCCGTAACCTTTTCTGTTCTGCGGCTGTAATCTCGCACGCGTCATGCTTTTTGCCCCAATCGCCGCACAAGCACGCGCTTGCCTACCTTCTTCCTGTTTGTTACTTCGTACTGCCCTATGCTCCGCAAACTGATTTTCATCGCCATGCTGGCGGGTATGTCCAGCATCCGGGTCGTCCATGCCCAGGAGCCCACGCACATCGTACGCGGACAGGTCCTTGACGCGCAGACGGGAGAATCCCTGCCGTCGGCCAACATACGGATCGAGGGAACGTATCGGGGCACCATTACCAACGCGGACGGGGTCTTCGAAATAGCCATCGAGGGGGCGCCCGCCGAACTCGTGTTCCGGTACATCGGCTACGAATCGCAGCGGTACGCCATTACGGACCGGTCTGTGCAACAGATCGAAGTCCGCATGCAGCCGACCACCTACTTGATGCCGGAACTCGTCGTTACGGACGAGAACCCGGCCATCGGGATCATGCGCTGCGTCATCGACCGGAAGAAGGAACGCAGGGCCTTGCTGTCGTCGTACGCCTCGGAAGCCTATACCCGGTTCACCGTGTCGAGCGACACAAGTATCGCCGGCATCATCGAAACGCTCAGCGAGGTCTTCTGGGACAAGGAGGAGGGGATGCGCGAACTCATCAAATCGCGGCGTCAAACCCTGAACCTTCCCGCGGATATGACGAGCGATCTCGAAGGGATACTGCTCATGGCTAATCTCTACGACGACGATATCCCCCTGCTGGAATACAATTTCATGGGCGTAACGCACCCGGATGCGCTCGACATGTACCGCTTTTCCCTCCAGGGCACGCGCCTCATGGACGACCGCCTTGTGTATGACATCGAGGTGACGCCGAAAAGCCGGCTTAGCACCGCTTTTGCCGGAGAAATATCGGTCCTTGCCGACGAATGCGCCCTGCTCGAAGTCGCGCTCGAACCGGGAGAATCTTTTTTGTTGCCTTGGCCGCTTAGCCACAGAGGCATGACGCTCTACCAGCAGTATGATTCCTTCGACGGAAGCGCATGGCTCCCGATCGATTATCGGGCCGAGTTCGGGCTGGACATATCCTTCGGCTTGCTCGGTGATCTGCTCTTGGACTTTCCCACACTAAGAGCAAGGCAACTTTCCCGCATAACCAACTACGAGATAGAAGCCACGCTCCCGGATTCGCTCTATGTCGAAGGGAAACGCCTCGGCATAGATCAGGAAGCCATTGCCGCCGACACGCTGCTGGACCGCGCAGGCATTGCCGTGCCGTTCGAGGAACCGGAGCGGGTGGCTTACGCCGGCATAGACAGCACCCTGACGCTTGAAAAAGCGTTCGAGCCCAAAGGTCTTCTGGCGGGCCGATTCAACAGGATGGTCGAAAGCGAAAGCGAAAAAAGGGACAGGAAAAGAACCGGCGTCCTTGCGAGAATAAGCGAACCCATACCGGGCCTGCGCTCGCATTTCCGCTTCAACCGCACGGAAGGATTCGCTCCGGGAGCAGCCGTGAAAATCGAACGGGGGCGCCTGAATTTCGAGGGCCATGGCAGGTGGAGCCATGGGCGATGGAACCGCAAACTCGGACAACCATGGACCTATGGAATCAGAGGAAGCATCGGCTTGGGGCCCGAGGAACGAAAGACGCTCGGCGTATCGTACTTCGACGGGATCGAAAACCGCTTCGGGGGTGGATTCGGATATTCAGGGATCATATCCCCGGCCACCATATTCAGTCTTTTCGGGAGCGGAGATTATTTCGACCAGCTCCGCAACCGGCGCATAAACGCGTTCGGAAGATACCGCAAGGAAGGTTTCGGCATTGGATTCTCCGCATCGCGCGAGACGCCTGCTCCGGTCGAAGCAATCACCGCCTACGATCTCTTCGGCCAACCGGGCGCCCCCCGGCCAAATCCTCCGGTTTCCGAGCGCAGGTTGCATTCGGTTGCGCTGACCGGCTCTTATTCTTTCTTCCACATGACGGACTCGATCTTTCCCCGTTTCCTGAGTCGGGGTGCTTCCCTCCGCATCGAATACGGCAAGCTGGAAGGCATCGAGAATGCCTATGTACGACTTAGCGGCAATATCTCCGGGAACTTCGACACCTTTTTTTCGCGGCGGCCCATACCGAACACACTCCGTATTCGCTTGACGGGGCTTACCAGTTGGGGAAACCTCCCCATCCATCGCTTCGGAAGGATACCCGCCGGTATCGGAATCTTGCGCTTACCCAACTCATTACATACGCTGTCCAGACGCCCGTATGAGGGAGACCAGTACGTTGGATTCTTCTGGGAGCATAATTTCGGAACGATACCCTTCGAATTGCTCGGCTTGCATGGCCTGGCGCGGCGCGGCTACGGCGTCATCGTCGGCGGAGGCCATGCCCAAACCTGGATATCCCCCTCTCCGCTTGTCGAACAGCCCGACCTGCACCTTTCCCCGGATGGGATGCACCACGAAATAAGCGTTTCGCTGAACGGTATTATGGTTATTTTCCGGGTGTTCTTCGCCCGCCGGCTCGACAGGCCGGGTCATAGCGTGGGTATTGGCATAGGCGGGCCTCTTTTTTAGCCTTTTAAGGATTCTGTCCGCACATCATCGTGCAGGATTTTATTACTCCATACTCCCCATGCTCCGCCAACTGATTTCCATTGCCATGCTGGCGGGTGCAGCCAGCGGCTTCAGACGTCCGAGATAAGCCCGAGATATATCAGGCGCGTGGTCATGGCCTGAGGGCTGACCTTGAAGCGGCGAGCAAGGTTCGACAGTTCGTCGTCGCGGGTCGGATCGAAGGGTTGTTCCTCGACTGCTGCTCGCCGCGATCCCGGAGTCGCCCTCGGGACGCGTCAGGCCAGCTCTTCCACCCGGTGCCCGAGTTCGCGGAACCTGGCCACAATCGTCGCGATATGGTCGTGGCCGCGCGTCTCGATCGTGAGTTCGATCCCCACCTTCCCCACGGAGATATCCCCGAAGGCGCGTGTGTGTTCGATGTGGAGAACGTTCGCGCCCTCGATCGCGACGAGGGCCGTCACCTCGCTGAGGTAGCCGGGGCGGTCGCGAACGACGACAGCGAGACGCGCGAGCCGGCCGTCGGCCCAGAGTGCACGGTCGATGACCCGCGATACGAGGTTCATGTCGATGTTGCCGCCCGAGAGGATGCAGACGGTGACATCGGAGGAGCCGAGTTCGACCTTTCCCTCGAGGATGGCGGCCACGGACACCGCTCCACCGCCTTCTACTACAAACTTCTCGGATTCGAGGAGGAAGAAGATCGCGCGGGTGATCTGTTCCTCGTCGATGAGGACGATGTCGTCCACGAGCGTCGCCAGGTGAGGGAATGCGAGGTCGCCGATCCGCTTCACGGCGATGCCGTCCGCGAGCGTGTTGGAGTTCTCCAGGCGTACGGGTTTTCCGGCAGCCAGCGACTCCCGGGCCCCCGGTGAGGCTGCGGCCTCCACGCCGATCACGCGCACATTGGGGCGCTGCGCCTTCACCACCGTCGCGATACCGGAAATCATCCCGCCCCCTCCGACAGGGACGATGACCGTCGTGAGGTCGGGCACCTGTTCGAGGATCTCCAGCCCGATCGTCCCCTGGCCAGCCATCACATCAAGGTCGTCGAAGGCGTGGACGGGCGTGAGTCCCTCCTCTCGGGCCAGGCGGTCGACGAGCGCCATCCCGTCGGAGAGGGTTTCGCCGGTCTGAATCACGCGGGCGCCATAGCCGCGCGTGTGAGCAATCTTGATGAGGGGCGCATGGGTGGGCATCACGATCGTACACGCGATCCCCAGCCGGGAGGCGTGATACGCGAGGGCCTGGGCGTGATTTCCGGCGCTGGCCGCAACGACACCACCCTCACGGGCGGTCGGGCCGAGACGCTGAAGCTTGTTGAGCGATCCCCGGTCCTTGAACGATCCCGTGCGCTGCCGGAACTCGGTTTTGAGATAAAACCGGCCGTTGGCGCGTGCCTCAAGGGCGAAGGATTGCGGGCAGGTGGTCCGCGCCACCCCGGACCGGATCCGTTCGTGGGCCGCGACGATATCTGAGTTCTTGAGCATGGGAATCAAAGACCCGGCTGACGGTGACGGGGTTCCGTGACAGGCGTTGAGCCCCGAACGCGGCGCCGCAGGTTCACGCTCTTCCCCACATAGAGGGGATGCCCGTGTGCATCCACAAAGACATAGACGCGGGGAGTCGCGGGGAGATTGGAATCCTTCGAGCCGATATTCAATCGCTTGACAGGAAACTACCGGTGGCCTCGAATCGACGACCACAGCGTCGAAATCGGTGCGGCAATCATTCGCTCGCCGAACGGGACAGCCTGCTCGTGGTCGTACAAAACCAGGCCGAGCGCGAATCGGTCGCCGCAAGCATTCGCAAGGCGGCGCATGCCGGAAAAATCTTTTCTGGAGACCGTTGCCGACGCCTTCACCTCGATGCCGACAATCCGCCCGCGCCCGTCTTCGATCACGATATCGACCTCATTGCGCTCCTTGCTGCGGAAGTGGGAGAATGTATACCGGTCCTCGGACCAACTCGCGAGCTTGAGAAGTTCGCCGAACACGAAGGTCTCCAGTATCGCTCCAAATGGCGTCCGGTCGCGGCGCAGGCGATCCGGCGTGATACCTCTAAGCGCCGCCAGCAATCCGGCATCGAGGAAATGCAGTTTCGGGGACTTCGTCATGCGCTTGAGAGCGCTGGCGTACCAGGGCGGCAGGGCGTGCACGAGAAACAGGTTTTCCAGGATTCCTATATATTTGCGCGTGGTAACATGGTTCATAGTGAGCGGTACGCCGAATCCGGAGTAGTTGACGAGTTGCCCGGAATGCTCGGCGAGAATGCGCAGTAACTGCGGCATCGCGCTCAGTTGTTCTATCCGGGCAATGTCACGGACATCGCGTTGAATGATCGCCTCGATATAATCCAGGTGCCAATCTTGCCGTCGTCGCCATCCGGAACGGGTCAGCGCCTCGGGATAGCCGCCCGCGAGAACGATCTCCACAAGGTCATCGCCGACAACCGCGGTTCCGCATGTCGGGGTCTCCCCCGCAAACGCCTGGTCGAAGAAGAGCGGCCGCGCGCCGCGCAACTCTGCCTGGGCCAATGGCAGCAAACGGGTAATTCCCATGCGACCGGCGAGTGAATCCGCAACGCGTGGAAGCGTCATCAAGTTGGCAGACCCGGTGAGAAGGAACCGTCCGGGGCGCGGGTCGGCGTCCACGGCAGTCTTGATCGCCAGGATGATGTTCGGCGCACGTTGTATCTCGTCGATGATTGCTCGATCGAGCTCGCGCACGAAGCCGACGGGGTCGGCCATGGCGGCGTCGAGGGTCGTGGCGTCATCGAGAGTAACGAAGGAGATGGCCTCGCCCGCGATCTGCCGCGCCAGTGTGGTCTTTCCCGATTGTCGGGGGCCGCAGAGCAGCACCACTCTGGTATCGGCCAGAGCCTCTTTGATCCGCTGTTTGACGAAGCGAGGATACATGCGGCTGTTTCGGACGAGCGACTATTTGAAAAATATTCTCCGACCAATTGAAAGTCAACCTCCGACCAATTGAAAGTAAACCGGCGACTGATTGAAAGAGAAAACCGTCTGATTAAGTCTGACGCTGCGTCAGCCAGACAGTCTCTTGGGCGAGCCGCACATCCACGCGCATCTCGCCATCGGGGATAGAAAACCGGTCTGGACATCGGCTGAATGCAAGGTTAGCCTCCGGCTGAATGCAAGGTTTGGGAAGAAGGGGGCCTGTCCGAGACGACAGGCAAGCATGTGCCGGAGGCGGTTCTAAAGGAGGGGACGACGCACCGTCCCGGTTATCCGCCGCACGATCCTTCGGGCCGGAGCGGTTTTTAAAAAAAATGCAGTAGAAGACGTACTGATTATTTTTCCGAAACTTTGTGATATATGTTCATTGTACATATATTTATTACATTCACCAGAATCGGACACAATCGCTTACCTCTCGACTGATTCTGAAAAGAACCTTATGTCTCTGAAAAGCGCCATCGAGTGGACGAACAGCACCTGGAACCCGGTTACGGGCTGCACGAAGGTCAGCGCCGGATGCGATCATTGCTACGCCGAACGGTTTTCCGAAGACCTGCCAGAAACGAAAGTATGAACGCAGCCGGCGCATCGGTTTTCACCATCGGCCATTCCACGCACGACAGCGAAGCGTTCGTCGCATTGCTGCAACGCTACGGCGTAACGGAAATAGCGGATGTCCGTTCGTCTCCGTACAGCCGCTTCAATCCGCAGTTCAACCGCGAAACGCTGGCGAACCGCCTCGCTGCATGCGGCATCGAATACGCGTTCCTGGGCAGTGAACTGTTCGGACCCCGCGACGAACGAATCGCGAGAGCGATAGCGAAACAAACCGAACGCATCGAATACAAAAACAAAATGCCAGATTTGTAAAGGAATATTTAAATTGGCATCTGATTATTTACTTTACAAAAGTGAAAAATATTTATATTTTTGTAAATATCCATCACAGACAGACACTGACCCTTGATAGGACAACGACTCAAAATCGCCCGCGCCGCTTCGGGACTTTCCCTGCGCGGCCTATCGGACAAAATCGGAAACCTCGTGAGCGCGCAGGCCATCAGCTACTACGAGCGCGATGTGACCACGCCGGGTTCGGAGGTCCTCCTTGCCCTTGCTGCCGCACTCGACGTCTCTTTGGATTACCTGATTGGAACCCAGGACATGACGGTGGAGAGCATCGATTTTCGCAAAAAGAAAATCACAAGGAAGCGTGAAGTGGCGCGCGTCGAGGCCACCATCCTGCACGACCTTGAACGCTACCTTGCGATCAAAAGCATCCTCGGCCTGCCGGGCTTCGACTGGGACAAACCGCGCGAAGCCCCCTACCCTGTCGCCAACGATCTATGGGAAGCCGATCGGGCCGCGCATCTTTTGCGCAACGCCTGGAATCTTGGGCTGGACCCTGTCCCGAACCTCACAGGGCTTTTGGAGGAGCGCGGAATCAAAGTGCTGTGGATAGACCTTACGAATAATATCGCCGGGCTGACGGCTCGCGTACGCCGGGCAAACGAGGATGTCGTATCCGTGATTGTCGTAAACGGCCAGGAATGCGGCGAGCGGCAACGCTTTACCATTGCCCATGAACTCGGACACCTGATGCTGGATGTAGCCCCTGACATGGATGAAGAAAAGGCTGCGCATCGCTTTGCAGGGGCATTCCTCATGCCGGCAGAGATGGTATGGGCTACCGTAGGCAAGCATCGCCACTCCATAGGCTACAGCGAGCTTTTCGCCCTCAAGAACCTTTTCGGCGTAAGCGTGCAGGCTCTTACATACAGGTGCAAGGACCTCGGCGTCTTTAACGACACGCTGTTCCGAAGACTCTTCCGGGATTTTTCCCGTCGTGGCTGGCGCAGTCCGCCTTACGAGGAGCCACACCAACTACAAGGCGAAAAGCCGCAACGTTTCGAACGTTTGTGTTTTCGCGCCTTATCCGAAGATGCGGTGTCAGAACCCAAAGCGGCCGAATTGCTCGGCATATCGGTGCATGAATTGCACCGGCAAATGGCAGAACCTCCATCAAATAAATCGATGCATGAGTAAACATCATGACGGTGCTGGTTTCGGATGTCTCCGTCCTGATCGATCTCGAACATGGATCGCTTCTGGAGGCCGCTTTTCGATTACCCTTCAAATTTGTCGTCCCGGATGTGCTTTACGAGCTCGAACTGAAAACATACAACGGTCCGGCTCTGCTCGAACTGGGGCTTATCGTTGCCAAAATGGACGGGCATGGAGCTGCCCGAGGCATACATTATCGACGACAAAAACCGGCTCTTTCCCTACCGGACGCGTTTGCACTGGCGCTGGCCGCAACAAATGAATGGAAGTTACTGACGGGTGATCGCGCCCTTCGAGCGCTGGCCGTCGAAGAAGGAGTCGAGTGCCATGGGGTGCTGTGGCTGCTCGACCGAATATTCGAAGTTGGCGTTGCAAATCCGGATGTATTGTGTGCCGGGCTAAGAGCAATCCATGCTCACCCGCGTTGCAGATTGCCCGAAAAAGAAATCGCAAAACGAATCGCGCGCTGGGCATAGAAGCGAATATCCCCTCAGCCGCTTCAACAGGGCCGCGTGCCGAGCGATCCGCAGGTGAAGCGGTTCTTTTTCCTGTCGGGAATAGGTACTACAGGCCTCTTGTGGATTATACATGCGAGCCTCATGGATTGGTTCGGGCTCCGGTGGCACGCGTGAGACGTACCTACTTGATAACAAAACACGTGCATACATAACATGGATGAACGGTCATTGACGCGGAACGACACGTTGCCGAGGGAAGAAATACCGTTCGACCAACATCAAAAGCAATGGCTGCTGGCTCTGCGACACTCGAACGCCGACGCCTTCGATGCGCTCTATCAGGCGTTGTCCGAGCCCCTGCTACGCTATGCCTGGATGTTGACGCGAGACGAGGACATGATCTACGATATCGTACAGGAAGCATTCCTCAAGCTCTGGCATAAACGGGCGGAGCTCGATCCCGAACAATCGATCAAAGCCTGGCTGTTTCGGGTCGTGAGGAACCTGGCCTATAAGACGCATCGCACGAGGCGCATCCGCAGCGAGGTGGCGTTGGATCGGGAACCGTCCTTGCGCGAAACACCTGAATCGGGTTACATCGGGCAGGAGCTGGATCGGCTCATCCAGCAGTGGGTCTCGGAGATGCCGCCACGTCGCCGGGAAGTGTTTCAGTTGAGCCGTGTCGAATGCCTCTCCCACCAGGAGATAGCCCACGTACTGGCGATCTCCGGCAAGACCGTCAACAACCATCTGGTGGAAGGACTCCGGTTTCTTCGCGGCAAGATCCAGGCCTATGGATTAAACGAACACATGCCATGACAGTGCACAAGCCCTCGCCGTCCGATCCGGTTCGGGACGCCCTCGGGCCGCTCGAAGAAGACGAACGTTCCGAACTCGCAGCGACCTGGGAAACCGTCCGGAACGATTCCAGTTGGCCCGGCATCGATGCAGATCGACACGACCGGACAGGAGCGTTTCTCAGCGCCCATGTCCGGGCCATATCTCGTGCAAGCGAAGAAGGGAGAATCCAGGTGCGACCGCTGCTTCGTCTCGTCCGCCGGCGCTGGGTCGTGCTGTCTGCCGCCGCCGCCGCCGTAGTGGTCATGATTGCTATAGGACTGGCCTTGCGGGACGGATGCTCCGTTCGCGGTTACGGTAATGAAGATGGTACTGTCAGCTACTCGTGGGAGTGCGAGGATGGTCCCAATCAATGGGTCTATTTTTATGAGACCGGCCCATCCGGTTAATCCCAACCCGACACGAAACCAAACAGAAATAGCTATGAAAACAATCAGAAACCTTACCGCCATTGCGGCTCTAATCCTGTTTGCAGGGTGTGGCACAGCCACCGATTCCATGTCTCCGGCTTCGGTTGGAAGCACAGATGCTTCGTTCAATTCGGCTATGGTTGTTAAAGATAGTGAAGGTTATCAGCCCCAAGGAGCGGAGATAGCCAACGCTATCAACGATGCGGGAACGAAGATGCGCGAACTGACAAGACAGTATCACGCAGGTGAGATAACCGCAGAGAAGCTGAGCAAAGAGGCCGACAAGATCGTGGCCGAGCATACGCAAAACCCGATCGTGCGCACAGTCATACCCCAGTTGGTATCTCATGCGGCTTTAAGCGCATTGTTGGAGAGCGAAAACCCTGAGGCCATCAAGCCGCAGATAGCACGCCATACGCAGGCTTTGGTCGAAGCGAATTCTCCGCATGCCGAGGAGGTTGCCCGCGCCCTTGAAGTGCTTGACGGCTACTGGACAAGCGAAGATATCCAGACTGCGGCGAACAAGGCCGTAGACAACGCCGAGTATTACCTCGGACGCCCAGCGCACAAAATGGATCAAGCTTCAAAGAACCAGCCCGATAACGAGATTCCTTTGGAAGAACTCCAGGACAACAGATCAAGGGCGAAAGCCAACATCGGCTCCGGCATAAAGCAGCTGGAAGCGATGATTGAGAACTAAGGGCATGTAAAGCTGGCTGGACAACGTGTACGTGGAGCGCCTCTGGCGCAGCCTCAAACAGGAGGAAGTCTACCGGCGCGCCTACGACACGGTGGCCGAGGCCAGGAAGGGAATCGCCGATTACCTGCGCTACTTCAACGAAGAGCGTCCGCACCAGAGCCTTGACAACCGAACTCCCGACGATGTATTCTACAAACGAAAACCGCTGCCCAAGGCAGCATAACCCGACGCAGCAGTACACTTAAAATCGCCGGGAAAACTGTCCAGTTCTTTCGGACCATTTCTGCACAGGCCATACCCCGGAACGCCTGTTCCGCTTGCGTGTCCTATGCCCGGAACAGATTATTTACTTGAAATCTTGCAATATATGTGTATTGTACATATATTTGTTGTATCCATCGGAATCGTATATAATCGCTTACCTCTCGACTGATTCTGAAAAGAACCCTATGTCTCTGAAAAGCGCCATCGAGTGGACGAACAGCACCTGGAACCCGGTTACGGGTTGCACGAAGGTCAGCGCCGGATGCGATCGGTGCTACGCAGAACGGTTTTCCGAGCGGTTTCGTGGGGTCGAGGGCCATCCTTTCGAACCCGGTTTCGATCTGACCCTGCGGCCTGAGCGCATAGAGCAGCCTCTGCATTGGCGACGCCCGCAGCTCATCTTCGTGAACTCGATGAGCGACCTGTTTCATAAGGAGATACCCGACGAGTACATCCGGCGGGTATTCGATACGATGGAGCGGGCCGATTGGCACATCTACCAGATTCTCACCAAGCGCAGTTCGCTAATGCGCGATTTCGTCGGAAAGCATTATGGGGAGAAACCCGTGCCTCCTCATATCTGGCTGGGCGTGTCCATTGAGGATACGGCTGCGATGACTCGGCTGCGACATCTGAAGCAGACGAATGCTTCCATGCGATTCGTTTCCTTCGAGCCGTTGCTGGGCCCGATAGGCAAAGTCGCTCTGGACGGGATTCACTGGGTCATCGTCGGGGGCGAGAGCGGGCCGGGTGCGCGCCCCATGGAGGCGGACTGGGCGCGTTCCTTGCGCGATCAGTGCCTAACGCAGCAGGTCGCTTTCTTCTTCAAGCAGTGGGGAGGGCGCACTCCCAAGGCTGGCGGCAACACTCTTGACGGATGCCAGTGGCAGGAGTACCCGGACATGGTGTACGACCGGGTGTTGGAAACACCGTTACAAGCTGCCGGGGCGCCGGTTGGAGTCTCCGAAGATTTACCTGATGTCGGATAAATATTAAACTTGTATTAGGAAATATGGGAAACACGGATGCGACACCGCTTCAATTTGGGGGAGATTGGACCTCGGCAAAGTTGCAGGTGCTTTTCGAATACTTAGAGAGCTACACGACGGCACTCAAAAATAAGCCATCCGCTGCTCGTCCCTTCAAGAAAGGGTACATCGATGCATTTGCCGGAAGCGGTTACCGGGATGCAAAACGCGAAGATTCGAGCGAATTCTCATCTCAAGGCCTTCTGTTCCCCGACCTCGCCGAACCTGAGCCTCAGGCTCTTTTGGAGGGCTCGGCTCTCCTTGCGCTGAAGGCGAAGCCACGCTTCGACAGGTACATTTTCATTGAGCAAAATGCTAAGCGATGTGCCGCGCTTGAGGTAATCAAGAAGGATTCCCCGGGTATGGCCAATGATATTGCAGTCCGTCAGGGAGATGCGAACAGAGAGATTCAAGATATATGCAGCAAGAACTGGAGCTCCCACAGGGCGGTTTTATTCCTCGACCCATACGGGATGCAGGTTGAATGGGAAACCATCAAGGCAATCGCCCAAACGAAAGCCATTGATCTCTGGCTCCTCTTTCCTCTCGGTATAGGCGTTAATCGCCTACTCACGAAGTCCGGCGAAATACCAGAATCATGGCGGAAGAGGCTCAACCTTCTTCTCGGAACCGAGGGTTGGTACGACGAATTCTACGATATACAAACCACCCCGGATATATTCGGCAATGCGCAGGAGCGCGTGGTCAAAGCAACGACAGAAACCATCGGTCGCTATTTCAACAACCGGCTCAAAAACATTTTTGCTGGCGTAGCAGATGAGCCGGGCATCTTGCGAAATTCGGCGAATAACCCGCTTTATCTCTTGTGTTTCGCCGTAGGCAACGAGCGGGCTAAGGAAATCGCTCTGCCTATTGCCGAGCACTTGCTCAGGAAGATTCGGTAATAGCAAAGGGCTCTGGTATCGAGTGGACGCACAGGTCGCGGTCCAGAAAGCATGAAGGTATACACCATAGGGTTCACCAAAAAATCCGCCCGACGTTTTTTCGATCTTCTCAGGGCGTCGGGCGCCCGACGCATCGTCGACGTACGGCTCAACAACTCCTCTCAGCTTTCCGGCTTCGCCAAGCAGGACGACCTTGCGTATTTCCTCCGCGAACTCTGCGGAATGGAATATACGCACCTTCCGCAGTTGGCTCCCACGCAGGAGATATTTAGCGATTACCGGAAAAAGCGAATCGACTGGGAAACGTACGAAACCCGGTTCCTGGAACTGATGCGGGAACGGAGAATCGAGGAAACGATCCCGGAGGAAGTCATACGAGACGGGTGCCTGCTATGCAGCGAAGACCAGCCCCACCATTGCCACCGCCGGCTCGTCGCAGAATATCTCGAACAGGAATGGGGCGGACTGGATATCGTGCATATCGGGCAGTCGGGCGAAAGCGGGGCCGGGTAGTTGGAAACGGCAAGCCCCCCTCCCCGAATAGGTCCCGGGCGTCTCCCTTGAAATCCTTCAGCAACTCGTCCAGAAGAGCCTGCTGTTTGTCTGTAAGTTCGGTCATCGGCTTCACCTCCTTGTGAAACTATGTGTACGATTGACCACTTACACAGTTTTCAGGACACGCCCATTGGCAGCACCAGTGTTGACGAATCAGAAAACGGTTTTGCCTTTGAACTGGATGCCGGACTGCAAGCACGTATACGTCGGCATATAGCCTTGGACATGTCGGTAGCTTACCGCCGTAAAAATTATGACTCCGGGGGAGAAGAAACTTTATCGTTTAACGACTTTGTATGGTATGAAGGGCTGATATTCAGGCTGTAAATCGAACTTGTGCAAATTTTGCACAAGTTGCCTCGGGATCCAGCTCTTCTTCCCTGAATATGTTACGAATATGTCTGGTTACGACCGAGCGATCACGCCCGAACAATTCCGCCATTTGCGGCGGCGTCAGCCAGACAGTCTCCTGATCGAGCCGCACATCCACGCGCATCTCGCCATCGGGCGTTTCGTAAACGACGACCTTTTCGTCCTGGGGCGTTACGGGATTCTCTGTGTTCATTGCGCCAGCCTCGATACAACTACGGAAAGGATGCGGCAAAGGGAGGGGTCGGAAGAAAAAGCGAAAGGGACGCTAACGTTCCCTGTTCGGGCGTACGAACGGGACTTTTTTTCAACGGGGTTTGGCGCACCGTCTCCACCCCGGATCCGCCGCACAAGCACCCCCCTACTCCCAACGAAAGGTTGCCGTAGAGACGGCTGTGCCGACTGCCAGCACACCCAGCAGGATCAGGCCGGACAGGCTGTTCCAGGCGCCGTCGAGCCATATATCCTGCAACAGATGCACCACATGGGTCAGGGGCAGCCAGTTTGCAAACTCCTGGACGCCCGGCGGCATAGCCATCAGAGGGATAGTCATGCCGGAAAGAAACATCATCGGGAAGAACGCCACCATCCCGGCTATCTGAGCCAGTTTACTGGTGGGCGCCAGACTGGCGATAATGTATCCAAGTGAGATAAACGCCAGAAGACTCAAGGTAAAGCCGGCCAGCACAACAGCCCAGTTGCCGTCGAAGCACAGCCCGAAGAACAGTTTCGCCACCAGGATCAACAACGCCGCCCCCACCAGCGCCACCCCGAAGTACACGCTCACGTCTGCGGTGAAATAGACGATCGGACGCATGGGCGTGACCTGATAGCGCCGCAGGAGCTTCTGCTCCCTGTCGCTCGCCGTGGCCACGGGAATCGTCATGAAAGCGACCGTGGCGATAATCAGCCCGGCCAGCGCGGGCGTCATCATGTCGATATAGCCGAACTCCGGGTTGAAATAGCCACCCGGTTCGTTCCCCCATATGAAGCCGTAGAGCAGCAGCACCAGCACCGGGAAGCACAGATTGAAGAACAGCGCGATCGGCTCGCGCAGGAACAGCTTCAATTTCACCGCAGTGAGTTTGCCATAGGAGCGCAGGAAAGGAGCAAAAACGCTTCCTGTTGCGGGCCGAATCTGTGGAGTGGTTGTCGTCATGCGGCTTTCCCGTTACGGACGCGAAAATGGCTGCCGATCTGCGATAAGCGAATCGGGCATTCGCGTCCCGGCGATCGTTCCCCTGTGTGCTGTGCTATACGGCGCGCGGTCGTCATGAATCCCGAATCGCCCGCCCGGTAAGCCGCAGGAAGACATCCTCCAGATCGGCCTGTTCCGTGCGCAGGCTCCGGAACGGAATGCGCTCTTCTTCCAGCCGGGCGACCACTGCGGCAAGCAGTCCGTCCGTGTCGCCGGAAACGATCGCCTGGCGACCGCTGCACGTCACTTCCTTTACCTGCGGGAGAGATTGCAGCGGCGACAGGTCGAATTCCGGCTCCACCTCGAACACGATACGCCTTTCCCGGTCCAATGCTTTCACTAACCCGGCCGGCGTGTCCAGCGCAATGATTTTGCCCCGATCGACGATGGCGATGCGGTCGCACAGGTGCTCGGCTTCGTCCATGAAGTGGGTAACAAGCACCACTGTTTTGCCCTGCGCCCGGATCGTCCGGACCAGTTCCCAAGTGGCCCTGCGGGCTTGCGGGTCCAATCCGCTGGTCAGTTCGTCCAGAAATACGACGTCCGGATCGTTGACCAGCGCCAGGGCGATAAACAGTCGTTGCTTCTGCCCGCCGGAAAGGTTTCCGAAGGCCGCATTGCGCTTGTCGGTCAGCCCCCATTGTTTCAGGAGCGGCTCGTAGGGGACGGTATGCGCGTACAAGGAGGAGAACAGGTCCAGCGCCTCCCACACTTTCATGCGTTCGGCGAGGGCTGCGGCCTGCAGTTGTACGCCGATGCGTTGCGCCAGCGCAGCCCGCTCCCTGACGGGGTCCAGCCCCAGCACCGATATCCGGCCCCGATCCGGCTTGCGCAGGCCGATGACGCTCTCGACCGTCGTCGTCTTGCCGGCGCCGTTCGGTCCGATGATCCCGAAGATTTCACCCGGCTGTACGGAAAACGACACGTCGTCGACCGCCACGGTTTCCCCGTAGGTCTTGCGGATTCCTTCGACTTCGATGATGGGTTGCATAGCGTTTTGGCTGACCCGGGTTCTGCGCCGGAAGGACTCAATATAATATATACGAAAGGCGATTCGAACCGGAATCGTCTTGCCGGGCTGCCGGGAGCCGGTAACGGGTGCGACAGACCGGGGCCGGGGGTTGGCGGTTTTTCGTTGGGACAGTACTGGGGTTTATCGTGTGTACGGGGGGAGGGGTTGCGGGTTGCGTTTGGAATGCAGATGGCGGGGGGGAAAAAACCCGAATCGGAGGCCGAGGAAACCCACCGATTCAGTACCTTGGAGGATACGCTGGCTTGCCTCATAGATGACTTTCAGGTGAGTGGAATCAGGGCCCAACCCCTGAACCCCGCTGCCCGCAAGAACGCACCAAGGCACATGGGTCCGCTTACGAAGCCTATCGAAAACCATGAGAATAATCAGGGAAACGAGTCTGCACCAGGCAGCTATTAAGGACACGGAATCTGTTCACGCCCTGATCGACGCAGGCGCCGACGTAAACGAAAAAAACGTCCGCGACGAAACGCCTCTGCACTGGGCGGTTTTGGGAAGGAATCTGGAAGCCATCCGCATTCTTATCGAAGCGGGCGCGGACGTACACGAAAAAGACGAAAAGGACCAAACGCCTCTGCACCAAGCGTTCAGAGGAGACACAGCATGGAATAACCCTTTGCATCTTAGTTCACGGGATTCCCACCGTGCATGGGGGGCCAATGAAGACACTATCCGCGTTCTTATCGAGGCAGGCGTCAATGTACATGCAAAAGACAACGAGAACCGAACGTCTCTGCATCGGGCAGCTTTGGGAAGTGACGTGGAATCCATCCTCGTTCTTATCGAAGCGGGCGCCAACGTACATGCGAAAGACGACCAAGGCCAAACACCTCTGCACCAAGCAGCCTCAATGAACCAGGCGGAGATTATCCGCGTTCTGATCGAAGCGGGGGCGGACGTACACGCAAAAACAAACGGGGACCAAACGCCTCTGCACAAAGCGGCCTGGAGTGCCCACACGGAATCCATCCGCATTCTGATCGAAACGGGCGCCGACGTACATGCGAAAGACAATTGGGGCCGAACGCCTCTGCATGGGATGCATAATAGCGTCGATGCAGAATCTATCCGCATCCTGATCGAAGCAGGAGCAGACATACATGCAAAAGACGACGGAGGAAAAACGCCTCTGCATGTCTTGGCTGGGACTGTCGATGCAGAATCTATCCGCATCCTTATCGAGGCGGGCGCAGACGTACATGCGAAAGACAATTGGGCCCGAACGCCTCTGCACACGGCGGCCTGGGCGAACCGAGCGGAAGTTGTCCGTATTCTGATCGAAGCGGGCGCAGACGTACATGTAAAAACAAACGGGGACCAAACACCTCTGCACGAAGCGGCTCAGAACGCCGGGGAGGAAACTATCCGCGCTTTGATCGAAGCAGGCGCAGACGTACATGCGAAAGACAACAAGGGCCAAACGCCTCTGTACCAAGCGGCTCATAACGCCGGGGATAAATCTGTCCTCCGCGTTTTTATCGAAGCGGGCGCCGACGTAAACGCAAAAGACGACGAGGGCCAAACGCCTCTGCACCAAATGGCTTGGGGGGGCAATATCATATGGGAAATCGGAATGGCATGGGAAGAAGGCGGAGACGCTATCCGCACTCTTATCGAAGCAGGCGCCGACATACACGCAAAAGACGGCGAGGGCCAAACGCCTCTGCACTGGGTATGCGATGAACGCGCCACCCGCCCTCTGATTGAAGCAAGCGCCGACGTACATGCAAAAGACGGCAAGGGAAAAACGCCTCTGCACGAAGCGGTTCAGAGCGCCGATGCGGAATCTGTCTGCCTTCTAATCGAAGCAGGAGCAGACATACATGCAAAAGACGACGAGGGAAAAACGCCTCTGCATTGGGCAGCCAACAGAAGCTTCGAGGAAGTTGTCCGCACTTTGATCGAAGCGGGCGCCGACGTACACGCAAAAGACGACGAAGGAAAAACGCCTCTGGACTGGGCGAGAAGTCAGGAGTGGGACGATCCGGACGTGATTGAACTGCTATCCGGAGCGGTACATGGAAATAGCGCTCCTACTTCAGATTAATGCTAATAAACCGCACGAGTACACACCCTACTCCCATCAGGCCGAGATTTGGCGGTTTTTCGTTAAGACAGAGGTGGTCCGGATTGATTGGACAAATTTCGTCGGAATGTTCGGAATGTTCGGAATGTTCGGAATGTTCGGAATGTTCGGAATGTAAGGCATAATGTTACAGCCTTGTTCCCACCCCCCCACTCCTACACCATCTGCCCGCCACACGAACTCCCCGCCCCTGCCGTGCATCCGTAACAATGCCGCGCCGTCCGCACCGCGTGCCGGCGCCACGCCTCCAGATCGAAATCCCGCACATGCGGACGCAGCCCGCCGGGCAGGTCGAGCCGCATATCGAGCTGCTGGTTGAAATCGCAATCGTACAAATACCCGTCCCAGGACACCGACAACGTATTGCGGCACATCAACCCCGGAATAGCCGCCGGATTGAAAGCCTGCACGATCCGGTGCATATATTCCTCCACAAGCCCCTTGCCCGCCAGCCATTCGAGATACCGGGACATCGGCATATTGTTGAGCGCAATCAGGCGATCGAACGCAATCCCGTGATTCCGCGCCAGCGCCTCCTTCCATTCCCTTTCGAGCGACTGCTGGCTGGCCGCAAGAAACGCCCCGACCGGATTCGTCACCAGCGTCAATATCCGGTCCGCATCCCCCTGACCGTACCCCGCGGCATTCAGATTGCGGATCGCCGCAATGCTCTGTTCGTACGTCCCCTCCCCCCGCTGCGCGTCCGTGCCCGACTGCCGGTAATGCGGCAGCGAACAAACCACCTCTACCCCCCGCTCGGCCATCCACTCCGGCAGATCGGCAAACCGGCGCGTCATAAGAATGGTCAGGTTACACCGGTCGATAACATGCTTGCCCCGCCGGACGCACTCCTCCACCAGATACCTGAAATGAGGATTCAGTTCCGGCGCCCCGCCCGTCAGATCGACCGTGTGCGCCCCGGACAGGTCGATCGCCCGCAGACAGGCGTCCACCGTCTCCCGGTCCATGTTCTCCTTCGTCCGGTCCGGCCCCGAATCGACATGGCAATGCCGGCAGGTCATGTTGCACAGCTTGCCCACATTGATCTGGAACACGTCCAGCCTCGCAGGCGCCAGACGCCCCCACCCCGAAACCGCCAGATCCCTGTCGAAATCCCCCGTTTTCGAGGGGCCCGCCTCGATTTCGACCGCATTCAGCACGCGCAACTGCTCCTCCGGCCGGGCCAGCGGCTCGCGCCGGTACCGGAGACTGGTGGTCACCCTCGGCCCTTCGAGCTCGAGCGCACTGCCGTCCCCGCCGGCAAGCTGCTCCAAAGCGATGAATTCAGTGGATACTTCCATATGCGAAAAACCGTCCCGCAGAACGAATAGACACCCGGCCTACGAACCGGCACAAGAAATGGTTCACATAGTTTGTGCTTCGGCTTGCTCCAGCATCTGTACGCCGTGCACCAGCGAAGCCCCGCCCCGGATCGCCGAGGCCACATGCACCGCCTCGGTCATCTGCTCGAGGTCCGCCCCCTTCCCGAGACACTCGTCCGTGTAGGCGTCGATACAATAAGGACACTGTACGGTATGCGCCACAGCCAGCGCAATCAGCGCCTTTTCGCGCACCGTCAGAGCGCCCTCCTCGAACACCTTCCCGTACCAGGCAAAGAAAAGATCGGCCAACTCCTTGTTCCCCTTCCCGATATCGCCAAAGCGGGACAGGTGGTGCGATTCGTAATAGGCGGTCATGGCGTGCGGTGTATCAGGTGAATGGCGCGGGGAAATCGGATCGAAAAGTGGATTGTAAACACCTCAGGCGGCCTGCTGCCCTTCCTGTTCTGCGTATTGCAATTCGTACAACCGGCGGTACAGACCGTCCATCGCCAGCAACTCCTGGTGAGCGCCCTGCTCCCGGATGCGGCCCTTGTGCATGACAAGGATCCGATCCGAATGCTGGATGGTGGACAGCCGGTGCGCCACCACAAGGGACGTACGGCCCGCCATCAACTTCTCCAGGGCCTGCTCGATGAGGCGTTCGGTTTCCGTATCCACGCTGGACGTCGCCTCGTCCAGCACCAGAAACTCCGGATCGTACACAAGCGCCCGCACGAACGAAAGCAACTGCCGCTGTCCATGCGAAAGCGAAGCGCCCCGTTCGCGCACGTCCTGTCCGTACCCGTCGGGCAGTTTGCGGATGAACGCGTCGGCACCCACCAGTTCGGAAGCCCGCCGCATGTCCGCCTCGGTAATGTCCGGATCTTCCAGCGTCAGGTTGTGGGCGATCGACCCGGAAAACAGAAACACGTCCTGCAAGACCAGTCCCACGCGGCGGCGCAGTTCGGCCAGCCGCAGGTCCCGGATATCGATCCCGTCGATGAAAATACCCCCCCGCTGGATATCGTAGAAACGCAGAAGCGTATTGATGATCGTCGTCTTCCCGGCCCCCGTCGCCCCCACAATGGCCACCTGCTGCCCCGGCTCCACCACAAACGACACGTCGCGCAGAATCCAGTCGGTTTCCCGGTCCCCGTCCTCCTCTTCCGGACGATACGAAAACCAGACATTCCGGAACTCGATGCGGCCCTGCACGCGGTCCAGCACCAGCGGCGTCGTTTTCTCGACCAGCGAGGCGTCCTCGTCGAGCAGCCCGAAAATGCGTTCCGCCCCGGCCATCGCGCTCTGCAACGTGTTATACTGGTCCGAAAGATTGCGAATGGGTTCGAAAAACTGCCGGGAAAACTGGATAAAGGCAATGAGCACGCCGATCGTGAGCGTCCCGGCCATGGCCTGCAACCCCCCGAACCAGATCACCAGCCCCAGCGCCGTGGACGCCACGATGTCCACCATCGGCCAGAAGAGCGCAAAGTAAAAAATGGTCTTGATCTGCGCGGCCCGGTGCTCGTGATTGATCCCGCTGAACCGCTTCATTTCCTCCCGTTCCCGGTTGAACGCCTGCACGATGTGCATCCCCGAAATATGCTCCTGCAGGAACGAATTGAGCCGCGCCACCTGCTTGCGGGTTTCCCGGTACTGTACGCGCACCTTGCGGCGAAACTGGAAGACCCCGTACGCCATGGCGGGCATCACGGCCAGCACAACCAGCGCCAGCACCCAGTTCAGGGAGAACATGAAATACAGGATGAAGGCGATCCGGAACAGATTGCCCATAATCACCACCACGCCCGCCGACAACACGTCGCTGAGCGCCTCCACGTCGCTCGTCGCCCGCGTGATCAACCGGCCCACGGGCGTGCGGTCGAAGAAACGAAGCGGCTGCCGCTGGATATGGCGAAAAACTTTGGTGCGCAGATCGTAGATCGCATTCTGCCCGATCCACTGCGTCAGATACCCCTGCATGAGCGAAAAAACGCCCTCGCCGACCAGCGCGCCCACCAGAAGCAGCACGATCCCCTGCAACCCTTCGAGGTCCCCCGGCACGATATACCCGTCGATGGCCTCCTGCACCAGCCGGGGGCGGAGCGGCCCCAGAAAAGAAGCGCCCGCCGTCAGCACGAACGCCGCCAGCACCCACCACTTGTAGGGCGCCAGATAGCGCACGATGCGGCGCATCAGGCGCCCGTCGAAGCCTTGGGTATCCTCTTTGCGCATGGTGGTGAATCGGACGGATCGGCGGGGTCGCCGGAGCGAAAGGGCAGAATGGTTTTTTATTCCTGAATCCTCCCCATGTTCTTGACGAACGGAAAGGAAGAAATCGGAGGCGCATGCGCAAGATATTGAATGAAAAAGGAGCGAAAAAGGGGTGTAAATGGAGTATAAATAGAGTAAAAAAGGTGTAAAAACAGCGTACCGATGATCTTTCTTGAAATTTAGCCGAAACTAAAAGTATATTTAACTTGTATTGAGACAGTAATGGCATAGTTCGGCGTTTCTGCGCCATGTTTCTCTAACAGGCATCTCTGACAGACACCCTCCCATGCGATCGTACCCCCTCTTCCTTGCGGTGCTGCTCTCCGCCGGCGTGGTCGCTTCCTGCGGGCAAACGCGCGGCAACGACGCGGCCTTCTCGGACCGGCTCGGCGTCGTCGCCACCACCGGCATGCTGGCGGACCTGGCGGCGCAGATAGGCGGCGAACACGTATCGGTGACCGGCCTCATGGGACCGGGCGTGGACCCGCACCTGTACAAGGCAAGCGCCGGAGACGTGAACCGCCTGGCCGGGGCCGATGTGATCCTCTACAACGGCTTGCATCTGGAGGGAAAAATGGCCGACGTGTTCGAGCGGATGCGGCAGCGCGAGATCCCCGCATTCGCCGTGGCGGAAGAAAGCGTTACCGAGGAGGAGCTGATCGATTCGGAACTGTTCCGGGGCAACTACGACCCCCATATCTGGTTCGATGTAACCCTGTGGCAGGATACGGCGCGGCGCGTACAGGAAATCCTTGCGGAAGCCGATCCGCTCCGGGCGGGAGACTACCGGGAACGGCTCGACAACTACCTTGCAGAGATGGATCGCGCGCATGCGTACGTCCGGGAACGGACCGCAACGATTCCGGCGGATCGTCGCGTGATCGTCACGTCGCATGACGCGTTCGGATATTTCGGCAGGGCGTACGGGTTCGAGGTGCACGGCCTGCAAGGCATCAGTACGGCGGCGGAAGCCGGCACGGCGGATGTGCAGCAACTGGCCGATATGGTGGCCGCCCGCCGGATACCGGCGATGTTCGTCGAAACCTCCATTTCTCCGCGCGGCATAGAGGCCGTGCAGGAAGCCGTGCGGTCGCGGGGTTTCGAGGTGGGCATCGGAGGGACGCTCTACGGCGATGCGCTGGGCGATCCCGATTCGCAGGCGGGCACGTACCTCGGCATGATGCGCGAAAACATCGACACCATCGTGGCTGCCCTTGCCGGGGACCCGGCGTGAATATCCGCGTGAGCGACCCTGCGGCCATAGAAGTGCGCGACCTGACCGTCGCCTACCGGGACAAGCCCGTCCTGTGGGACATCGACCTTACCGTGCCCTCCGGCGTGCTCATGGCGGTCGTGGGTCCGAACGGCGCCGGGAAAACCACCTTCGTCAAGGCCCTGCTGGATCTCCTGAAGATATCCGCGGGGCGCATCCGCTTCTTCGGGTCTCCGTACGAGGCCTGCCGGCAGGACATTGCCTATGTGCCGCAACGGGGTAGCGTCGATTGGGATTTCCCGACCAGCGTGCTCGACGTGGTGATGATGGGGCGGTACGGGCAGCTGGGATGGATACGCAGGCCGGGCAGACGCGAACGCGAACGCGCCCGGGAAGCCTTGAGAAGGGTGGGCATGGAAGATTTCGCCCACCGGCAGATCCGGCAACTCTCCGGCGGGCAGCAGCAGCGCGTTTTTCTGGCGCGCGCACTGGTGCAGGACGCCCGCATCTACCTGATGGACGAACCGTTGCAAGGGGTCGACGCCGTCACCGAACGCGCCATTATCGACCTCTTGCGCGAACTCCGGGAAAGGGGGCGCACGCTGCTGGTCGTGCATCACGATCTGCAAACCGTCACGGAGTATTTCGATCATGTGATGCTGCTGAATGTGCGGCGGATCGCTTCCGGCCCGGTGGACGAAGCGTTTACGCCGGACAACCTGCGTCTTGCGTACGGCGGACGCATCGCCTTTCTGCGGAGCGCGGACGCCGCGGGCCCCTCCGACGCGATCGCGCCGTAGACATTCCCCGGGACATTCCCCGGAATATTCCAAAAAACGTTCCCCAGGACGTTCCCCGAAACATTCCCCGGACAACGCGATGGAGCAACTGTTCAGCGACTATACGCTGCGGATGGTGGCGCTGGGTTCCGCCGTGCTGGGTATCGTAAGCGGCGGCCTGGGGACCTACGCCGTATTGCGCGGGCAAAGCCTCCTGGGCGACGCCATTTCCCACGCAGCCTTGCCCGGCATAGCGATCGCGTTTCTGCTGACGGGCGGCAAGACGCCCCTTGCACTCATGATCGGAGCCGCGCTTGCGGGATGGCTGGCGACGCTCTGGATCATGTCCGTCACCGGGACCACCCGGATCAAGTACGATAGCATGCTTGCCCTGACTCTGTCGGTGTTCTTTGGTATCGGTCTGGTGTTGCTGACCTATATCCGGCAGCGGGCCGGGGCCGCACAGGCCGGCCTCGACACATTTTTGTTCGGGCAGGCCTCCTCGCTCGTCCGGCGCGACGTCGTTACGATGGCGGTTCCGGGAGGGGCGGCGCTCCTCCTGATGGCGCTCTTCTGGAAAGAACTGAAACTGCTGGCCTTCGACCCGGAATTCGGGCGTACGCTGGGCCTGCCCATGCGCCGCGTGGATCTTTTCCTGACCGCGCTGCTGGTCGTGGCGATCGTGATCGGGTTGCAGACCGTCGGCGTCGTGCTGATGAGCGCGATGATCGTGGCGCCTGCGGCGGCCGGACGGCAATGGACGGATACCCTGTGGAAGATGGTGCTGCTGTCCGCCGGGTTCGGCGCAGCGGCCGGCGTAACCGGCGCGGTGCTCAGCAGCACCGGGACCGGCCTGCCCACCGGCCCGCTGATCGTGCTCTGCATGGGCGTCATCATGGTCCTGTCGCTCTTGTTCGCGCCCAATCGCGGTCTGGCGGCGCGACATCTTCGGGCCCGGCGGAGCACGGGACGCTTCCAGCTGGAAACCGTGCTGCTGGACCTGTACGCCCTCGGGATGCAGCACAACGATCCGCTCCGCCCCCACCCGAGGGGGGCCGTGCAGGCCATGCGCGCAAAAGAGGTTCCGGTAGACCGCCTGCTTGACCGTCTGGAAAAGGATGGCCTGGTCCGCCGCGCAGCGAGCGGGTGGGCCCTCACCGACGCCGGCCTGCGAAACGTGGAAACCCTGAAAGAGGAGCGGACATGACCCAGGGCGAGATGGAAATACAACTCCTCGCGGTGGTGGTGGCCGCAGCGTGCGCGCTGCCGGGAACGTTTCTCGTGCTGCGCAAGATGGCCATGATGAGCGACGCCATCAGCCATGCGATCCTGCCGGGCATCGTAATCGCCTTCTTTCTGACCCACAATCTCAATTCCCCCCTGCTGATTCTGGCTGCGGCAGCCACGGGCGTGCTCACGGTAATGCTGGTCGAACTGCTCATGTCCACGCGGCTGGTCCGGGAAGACGCCGCCATCGGGCTGACGTTTCCCGTGCTGTTCAGCATCGGCATTATTCTTATCGCCCGCTTTGCCGGGGACGTACACCTCGACACCGATGCGGTGCTGCTGGGCGAACCGGCCTTTGCGCCCTTCGACCGGCTGATCGTCGGGGGCAGGGATATCGGACCGCGCGCCCTGTATATAATGAGCGCCGTCGGGCTGGCGAATGTCGCCTTCATCACCCTCTTCTACAAGGAACTGAAGATCGCCACATTCGACGCCGGGCTGGCGGCGGCGCTGGGTTTCGGGCCGGTGCTGATTCATTACGGGCTGATGACCTTCGTGTCCATCACGGCGGTGGCGGCGTTCGACGCCGTGGGGTCGATCCTGGTCGTGGCCATGATGGTGGCACCGTCCGCGGCGGCCTACCTGCTCACGGACCGGCTTCGCGACATGATCCTGCTGAGCGTGGCCCTCGGGGCGGCGTCCGCCGTGGGCGGGTTTCAGATGGCCCGCCTTTTCGACGTATCCATTGCGGGCGCCATGGCCACGGCATCGGGTCTGGTGTTCCTGGCCGTCTGGCTGGGCGCTCCCCGGTACGGCATCCTTGCGGGCCGGCAGCGGCGCATCCGGCAGAAGTGGGAATTCGCCGAAACGATGCTCGCCATCCACCTGTTCAACCACGAGGGACTGCCCGAGGCGGACATAGAACACCGTATCGGGCACCTTGAGGAACACCTTTCCTGGGAACGGGATTTTGCGCGGCGGGTCGTCCGCAGGGCGCAATCGAACGGACTGGTGCAGCGGACGAATGACGAGGACGAGGACGATCTGCTGGCGCTGACCCCGCAAGGCCGCAAGGCGGCTTCCGAGGCGATCGAGAATTTGTAGAAGATGCTCTGATTACGTCCGCAAAGCTCAGAGGCGCGCGCTGGCAAGAAATGACGAAGCAGTGTGGCCCGTCCTCCACATAATTAAATGACGCGGCCAGCGTGCCCCTCTCAGACTCCCGAAGGGCGCTCCGCGCCCGCACCACTCCTGACACTACCCCTGATCGGAGTATCCTGTGCGTTCTGCGCGCTGCGCACTATGGCGGTTGTCCGCATAGCGCCGGTACGCCGCGAACCCGAAGCCACAGGTAAGAAGCAGAAACCCGAACCAGAGGAAGTTGATGAACGGCTTTTCGTAGGCCTGCACGACGAGCCAGTCGTTGGGGGCTACGGCAACGCCTTCCAGGAAGAGGCGGATGGAGCCGTTATCCACGTTCATCCCCGTAAACGTGACCGTCAGGCCCCAATCGCTGACGCGATTCTGAATGTATTGCTGCGAACGGTCCTGCATGATCAGGTAGACCGGCGTCAAACGGCGGGTTTCGCCGGTTTCGAGATGGGTCACGTCCAGCAGGGCCGCCACGCCGATCTCCGTGGAATCGGGCAGATCGGCCAGGTCCGTCTGGTAATTGACGAACTGTATGGCGAAGGCGTCGTCGCCCACCACCATGGAATCGCCGCGAGAAATCGTGAGTTCGCCCTGCTGCGCCACAGGATCGTCGTCGGACGCCCGGACATCCTCCTGCATCACGCTCGGCGACACCGCCACGAAGATGTCCTTGTCCGGGTACATTTCGTGGTCGGGGTGCTGGATCCACTGGGCCTGAGCGCTTTTGTACACGACCGGCCTGACCGTGAATTCCCGCCCGTTCGGATCGACGAAATCCAGCACGTACACCGGGCGGTTGCGCGCCGTGCGTTCGCGCCCCGAATAGGTCACGCGGTACCCGCCGATCATGCGCGTCTGGCCGCGCTCGATGATAAAACTGTCGCGGCCCTCGGCGAGCGGCGCGCCGCGTACGGCCCCGATCGGCTTGCTGAACCCGCTCGACGCCACAATGGCGAGGACCATAATGGCGAACCCTACATGCGCCGTAGCGCCGCCCGCCATGCGCGGATTGCCCCGCCCGATCCTCCAGAGCACCATGCCGTTCCCGTAGAGGGCGAAGAACGCCATAAACACGAGGAGCAGCAGGAGAATGCCCGTTCCGTAGATCTGCCCGAAATTTTGAAAGCCTTCGAGGAATCCGACGCTGCCGAACCCGAATCCCGCCTGGGTAACATCCTGCGCCGCAGCCGCTGCCGAAAGGTCGGGCCGCTGGACGGTCGTCGCCACGAACGGCGTAAAGATGAGCACGGCAACCGTACTGACCACGGCCCCCGCAATCGGCTTGATGAGCACCCGGTTCACCTGCTCGATGTCCATTCTGTGCCACCAGAAAAGCTGCCCCAGACCCGCCAGGAACACAAGCAGGATGGAAATCGGGATCGTCCACTTGTTGTAGAAGGCGATCGGCACGGTGGAGGGCGCTTCGCGGAACAGTTTACCCAGAATCGGAGAACTGGTGCCCACGATGATGACCGCCGCCAGACAGGCCAGCAGCATCGCCCCGCAAAACGTCATGAATTCGCGCGAGAGCAGGTTGGGTTCGCGGTCGGGCGCCGGAAGCTCCCGGTAACGGTACGCGAAAAGCCCGAACCCGACGGCGGCCATGCCCAGGATCCAGACGAGGAGCTGGTTCATCATACCCAGATCGACGAAGGAATGCACCGACACGTCGCCAAGAATCCCGCTCCGCGTCAGGAAGGTCGAGTAAATGACCAGCATGTACGAAAGAATGCAGAACAGGAAGGTGGACTTGTGCCCTCTTCCGCTTCTCTTCCGGATGATCATGGCGTGTACGGCGGCGATCCCCGTAAGCCAGGGCACGAGCGAGGAATTTTCCACGGGGTCCCACGCCCAGTAGCCGCCAAAATTGAGGGTTTCGTACGCCCAGTAGCCGCCCATGGCGATGCCCACGCCCAGCACCGCGGTAGCGACGAGCGCCCAGGGCAGCGCCTGCGGAATCCACTCGGTATACCGGCGTTTCCATAGCGCCGCGACGGCGAAGGCGAACGGGACGGCCATCAGGGTGAACCCCAGGAAAAGCGTAGGGGGGTGAATGACCATCCAGTAATTCTGGAGCAGGTCGTTGAGTCCGGACCCGTCCGCCGGGATGAACCCGGGAATTTGCAGCATGGGGGCGTCCGGGAATTTCTCGGCCAGCGTGGCGAAGGGCGAAGCGCCTATGCGCAGCGGCCCCAGTTGCAACCCCGCGATCATGGAAATAAGGAACCACTGCGACCCTGCTACGATCGTCATGACCGGGGCTTCCCATGTGCGTTTCGTGCGCATCAGGACCAGCCCGAGAACACTCATCAGAAGGATCCAGAGAAGAAACGATCCTTCCTGACCGGCCCAGAAAGAGGAAACCAGAAAGTGGGTCGGCAGCGAACGGGACGTTTGCTGATATACGTAGGAGTACTGGAACTGGTGCGTCAGAAGCAGGACCATCAGGACCGCTGCAGCTACCGCAAGGCTTGCGGTCATGGCGCCCCATGCAGCGCGTCCGATCCACCGCCATTCCGGATTGCCGGTGCGCGCGGCCTGAAGATAGGCGTAGCCCGCAAGCCCGCAGACTACAAAGCCGAAAAGGATCAGAATGTGTCCGATGACGCCGGACATGCTGCTTTATTTCAGAGGATTAGTACAGGATACTCACCAGGGCCTGAATCGCTTCTTTGGCATGGCGGCGCGTAGCGTTGGATCAGGCGGCCTGGCGGCGGCGAAGATTTTACGGAAGGCTTCTTCGGGGGACAGGCGGGGTATGCGCAATATGCACCGTCTCCGACCTGTCATTGATATAAAGGAACACCCCGGCCCGTACAGGCGCAACGAAGCGCCCGAAGTCGGCGCCGGGGCGGCTCCCGAAAAGGGCGCGCTCCCGAGCGGTGGATAGAAGAACCTCTACCTTACATAGGCGGGAATCGCTCGCATTCCTTCGATCGTCCCTGCCTTTCCGAAGAAAGGACCTCCCTGTTTGCACAAGGAGGGTGGGCCTGCCGTCCGAATGTGAAGACCAACTCCCTGAAGATATATTTGTCAGGTTCTTATACGCATCCGCACCAGGTGCGCGATATTCGCGTCCGTTTACGGACAGGAATATTGTTTTTAACGGCAAGGGGGTCGTCTGTTCCCTGCGGGCGCCGGCGGAACGCCCCGATCGGAGAATTTCGACGCCCGGAAAATCGAAAGAATATATCCCTGCGGCAGGGCATGAGATTTTCTGAAATGTCGATGACCGATCCGGGTCCGAATATAGGGGTTTATGAAATGTTTGCTCACCATTCCACACGAGCCCGGACGTTGAATGTGCGCGGGGTCAGGCGCGTGGGAATCCGCTCCCAGATACCGTCGCCGCCGGGCGTCCAGGCATAGGCCACCGTATTCGTCATATCGAACGCATTGAGTAGCTCTGCGGTCAATTCCAGGCGCAATCCAGCCCCGACGCTCACGATTTTCGTCAGGCCGAGATCCACGCGGCGGTACGGGGGATACCGGGCCGAATTTCTTTCGCCGGGCACCTGAATCACGAATCTTCCGAGTTGACGGTCGGGCACGGGCGGCGTGTACGGAAAGCCGCTTCCGAAGAGGCCGCGCAAATGCACTTTCCATGTGGAATCTCCCGGTATATAATCCTGCACAAAGAGAGAGATGGTGTGGCGCTGGTCCGAAGGGCGCGGAATCGTTCCGTCCAGGACCTCCGACCGGTACTCCGGCAGAAACGTCTCGACGGCATTCAGGTACGCGTAATTCAGCCGACTTTCGAGCCCGGGTACGAGTTCGCCGTACAGATGCACATCCAGCCCCAAAGCCCGCCCTTCCGCATCGTTTTCCCCGGAATACAGGAGGCGCACGTTCCGCACGTCATACGATATGAGACGGTCCATATCCTTGTAGAAAGCGGTGGCGCGTACATACAGCCGCCTTGCAGGCAGGAAATATTCGCCGCCCAGCACATACTGTACGGCCCGCTGGGACCGGATATCCCGGTTGAGGGCGCCAAGAATCGTTTCGCCCGGCGCAGGTTTTCCACGGAATTCGCGGTAGGTTGGGGTCTGGTGATAGTAGCCCCACGAACCGGTTGCCGTCATGCGTTCGCTTACGACGTACCGCGCCGAGATTCTGGGTGCAAGAGTCCATGCGCCGTTGAAAGAGAACCGGTCCGCTCGCATGCCGCCCGTGACGAGCAACCCGCCCCGCTGGATCGTGTCCTGCAAGTACACGCCGGTTTTCCATGCGGAAAGTGTGGCTTCGTCGGACAGGCGGTTCGCTTCGATACGAACGGATTCGCCGTTCGTGTTTTTGCCGTACAGAACGGCATACTCGTCGATGCGGTCGAAAAAAGAAAAGGCGCGCACGCTCCAGCCTGCCTCCAACGCATGCCGCCTGCCCTGGAATCGGTACCGACCTTGCCCGGTCCATGCGGCGCTTTCTATGACGTTGTCGGCAAATTCCTCCTCTGTCACGTTGCCTGTGGGAATATGCCCCGCGCCGGTATTGGGATCGCTGCCCGTATCGACACGGTACACGATGGAAGCCCCCCGAATATCGAAGCGTTCCGTCTCGGAAACGCCGAAGTACGCCGCATCGTGTTCTACGGACAAAGAAGAGGCGATCCGGTTAATCAGGCGTACGCCGGCAAATCGCGTTTCGTATCCGTCGTTTTCGGCCCCGTCATAGCGGGTCCAGAAGGAACGCAGGTCCGACGGCCTGTCGGGGTTGGCGCTCACGATGCCGAAATACGTCTTACGGCTCTCCGGTTCGAAACGGAACACATGGTTGGCGTAAATACCCAGCGCTTCGACCTCGTGTCCGGATGCGAAGCGCCAGGTCGCCAGACCCTGCACGTCCGTGTAGTCGGGACGGTAATCTCCCTTCTTTTCCTGCGTGCGGAAGAAGTGGCGGGCACGCGCTTTTCTAAGGCCGGCATTCCATCCGAAACGTCCCCCTGCGACAGCTCCCCGGTGCGAAAAGCCTGCATCGAGCAGAGACGCTGTGGCGGACCCGCGCATGGATTCGTCATCCGGCCGGTGGTAGCGGGTCTCCAGCACGGACGAAAGTTTCCCCCCGTACTTCGCCGGAAATCCCCCCGTATACAGCACGATCCGGTCCGCCAGGTCCGGATTAAGCAAGCCGAGGCCCTCCTGTTCCCCCTGCCTTGGGCGTAACGGCATGTATACCTCGAAGCCGTTGACGAAAATAAGGTTTTCGTGAAATCCCCCGCCGTGTACCGAGTACTGGTTGGAGAGTTCGTTGTTGGCGGCTACGCCGGGTAATACGCTCAGCGCCTGAAAACCCTTGAAAGGGGAGGGCACGTTGCGAACGACTTCCGGCTCCAGTTCATACACCCCGGGTTCCGGGAAAAACACGTCCTCTTCCACCACGATATCCTGCATCTCGACAACAGATGCCTCGAATCGAACATTTAGCACGGTCGTTTCGCCGGGCTGGACCTGTACGCGACGCCGTGTCGTTTCGTACCCGACCGCCGAGAATTGCAATACGTGCGCGCCTGCCGGCAGCCGGAGCGTGTATCCCCCGTCTTGCCTGCTCGCGGTGCCGAATTCGGTATCGCTTACCAGAATGCTGACGTTGGGTACGGAAACATTCTCCTCTGCGGACAGAACGTGTCCGGACACCATGCCCCATTCCTGGGCAAGAACACAAGAAGGCCACAAGGCTGCTGCGACGGCGAAAAGGGCGAATGCAGTGCGCACGAAGCGTTACGCTCCCGGTTTGAGTTCAGGGCCGGATGAATCGATGTAGCCGTGGATCGATGGGCAGTACCAGGGATGGGTCTTTCTGTGAATACTGTGAATTACGTTAGGATGCTCTGATTAAGTCCGCAAAGATTCAGAGGCAGACAGGGACGCTTCACGACCGCGACGACCCGAATCCGCCGTGTTTTGCGCTGATTTCAACGATGCAAGCATGTCGTTCCTTACGCGTGAAAGTGAAGCGCTGATCGAAGTGGTCTTGATCAGAGTATCCGTTAATAGGCCCGGGCGAAAAGAACACGGCGCTCCGACGGGTTGCCGGTCAGCATATCCTTGCCCGGTTCCTTGTCCGCACCCATCGGGATACACCGAATGGTCGCTTTCGTTTCCTGTTTGATGCGGGCCTCGGTTTCCGGCGTACCGTCCCAGTGAGCCCACACAAAGCCGCCATGCCGGTCCAGGGTATCCTTGAACGCTTCGTAGTCGTCGACGCACCGGGTGGAGGCTTCGCGCATTTCCAGCGCCCGGTCAAACAAGTGCTGCTGAATATCTTCGAGCTCAGCCCCGATCCGGGCGGGCAGCCCCTCCTGCGAAACGATTTCCTTCCCGGGCTTGTCGCGGCGCGCCATTTCGACCTTATGGTTCTTGACGTCGCGGGGACCGATGGCAAGCCGCACCGGCACCCCCTGCACTTCGTACTCGTTGAATTTCCAGCCGGGACGGTGCGTCTCGCGGGCATCCACCTTGACGCGAACGCCTGCCGCGCGCAGCGCTGCCTGGATGCGGTCGGCCGCCTCGAGCACGACGGTCCGCTCTTCGTCTTTCCGGAAAATGGGTACGATCACGACTTGCGTGGGAGCGAGGCGAGGCGGGAGGATCAGTCCCCGGTCATCCGAATGCGTCATGATGAGCGCCCCGATCAGACGGGTCGAGACCCCCCAGGAAGTAGCCCACACATATTCGAGCCGGTTTTCCCGGTTCTGGAATTGGCAGTCGAACGCTTTGGCGAAGTTCTGGCCGAGGAAATGACTGGTGCCGGCCTGCAAGGCCTTCCCATCCTGCATCATGGCCTCGATACAATACGTATCCACTGCCCCCGCAAAACGTTCGCTTGCCGTTTTCACGCCCCGGATCACCGGCATGGCCATCCATTCCTCGGCAAAGGTAGCGTATACCTCCAGCATGCGCAGCGTTTCCTCAATGGCCTCCTCCTTCGTTTCGTGGGCCGTGTGCCCTTCCTGCCAGAGAAATTCCATCGTGCGCAGAAACAGCCTCGTACGCATCTCCCAGCGTACGACGTTCGCCCATTGATTGACGAGAATGGGCAGGTCGCGCCACGATTGGATCCAGTTACGGTAGGCGTCCCAGACGATCGTTTCGCTGGTGGGGCGGACGATGAGATTCTCCTCCAGCTTCGAATCGGGATCGGGCAACAGCCCGTCGCCGGACGGGTTTTCCATAAGACGCGAGTGGGTGACCACGGCGCACTCCTTGGCGAAACCCTCTACATGCTCGGCCTCCTGCGCCAGAAAGGATTGGGGAATGAACAAGGGGAAATAGGCATTCTCGTGCCCCGTTTCCCGGAACATGTCATCGAGCGCCCGGCGCATGTTCTCCCACAGCGCACAGCCGTTCGGACGAATGACCATACACCCGCGCACCGCCGAGTAATCGGCCAGCTTCGCATGCTGCACAATGTCCAGATACCATTGCGCATAATCTTTCTCGCGGCTTGTAATCACATCGGCCATAATATTGCACAGTGGGCGCCGTTTATTAAATACACTATAGAGAGAAACGCAGGCGGCCCGGAACGAATCCGGACAGCGTCACAGGAGGAAAGCCAGATATTCCGTGGAGGATCCGGAAATGGCGCGATGTTTGCTTGATTCCGGGACAAAGCCGTTGGAGCCGGACGAACGTCGTTCTTTCTTCGAAAAAAGCAATAAGTTCCGTCGTTTGTTTGCAACCAATCGGCACCTTATGCATCATAACCCGTACACACTGTAACGGAACCACCGTCGCCAAGTTTTCACCAAACCGGGTGCCATCTCATGGAACGATCGACATTACACAAGCGGGGAACCCATCGTCCCGCCTTGCGCGCGGCGCCATTCGCCGCCGGACTGCTTGTGATCCTGCTGGCCGGTTGTTACACCCAGTTGAGCACCGTACAGTACGAGCGGATTCCCGATTACGTGGAGGTAGTGCAAAGCTCCGAGGACACCGTCGTAACGGAACGCTACTACAATGACCAGTATTTCTACAGCGGTCCCTATGGCTATCGCCGCTACTTCGACCGGTTCGATTACGGATGGAGTCCGCGGTACTACCGGGACCCGCACTGGTCCTATAGTTCGTTCTACGGGCCTTCGTGGTACGATCCCTGGGGATACAATTCCTGGGGGTATAGCCCCTATGGGCATGGGTACAGTCCCTATGGGTACGGATACAGCAGCTTTTACGCGGGCATTTCCCTCGGTCCGGGCTGGGGATGGGGCGGGTCTCCCTATTATTACAGCCCCTTCCGCTACCGCTCCTATGGCTATTATCCGGGCTATGCGCACACCTGGAATCCCTATTACGGCGGGTGGCGGTATGATTACCCCGGAACGATTCGCTCGAGAGACACGCAATGGGGCCCGCGCGGCGCCAGCATGGGTTGGGGCAGGAGATCCCGTGACGGATATGCAGACGATTTCGGGGGAGGCGGAATCCGCGAGATAGGCAACACAGGGAACGCTTCCGTTGGAAAGACGCGCGGCGCCTCGACCGTTTCCGGAGAGCGCTCGACGCGTTCCGGAAGATCGACCGCCGTGCAGGGTAGTCGCTCGAGAACGGGCAGGTCAACCGATACGGTTCGCGATACGCGCCGGACAACCACCGCACGCAGCAGCGGGTCCAGCGGGCGAACCGTCGGTTCGACCCCCTCCTCGCGCGGCAGTAGCGGATCGAGTGGCCGCACTGTCGGTTCGACCCCCTCCTCGCGCGGAAGCAGTGGATCGAGTGGCCGCACTGTCGGTTCGTCTCCCTCGTCCCGGTCTTCGTCGTCTTCCGGCAACCGGGGGACTGTGCGCTCATCCGGATCTTCGCGCAGCAGTGGGTCCAGCGGGGGTACCGTCCGTTCGAAGCCCTCCTCGAGCAGCAGCAGTGGATCGAGTGGCCGTACCGTCCGTTCGAAGCCCTCCTCGAGCAGCAGCAGTGGATCGAGTGGCCGTACCGTCCGTTCAGCGCCTTCCTCGCGCAGCAGCGGGTCCAGCGGACGCACCGTCCGTTCGTCCCCGCCGCCCCGATCTTCGTCGGGCAGCAGCGGGCGGTCTTCGGGCGGGTCTTCATCCTCTTCGGGTCGTTCCCGCAGTCGATAAGCGCACCGTGTAACCACGGCGTTGCGATTACCCCGGAAGTGTTTTCAGGATCGTGCTTTTCATGCGATCCCTAACCCTCCCTGTACCCATGCGAATCGCCGGATACCCCAAAAAATCCGTTCGTAACCCGGAAAACCAGACAGATACTCCCATGAAAAGGCGCTTCTTAGCGGTATTTGCCCTTGCCTTATTCGCAGTGTCCTCCACGTATGCACAGACGCCCGACGACGCCTATATCTTCGCTGCACGGTCCCCTGCGACCGGTCCGCGCATGATGGGCATGGCCGGCGTCGGCATTGCCGGCGTAGCGGACTACGGCGCATTGCGTACGAATCCGGCCGGTCTGGGCTATTTCAGCAACTCGGAAATCAGCGGTTCCCTGCATACGTTCTCGGCCACGGAGGACGCGCAGTATTTCACCGGGATCCGTACGTCGTCCGCGGCGGAAGCCGACATACGCGCCACCCGCCTCAGCAACCTGGCCTACATACAAAAGCTTCCAACGTCGCAAGGGTCGTTCGTGCTCGGCCTCGCATTCAACCAGGTCAATACGTTCGACCGCAATCTCGCGTTCGGAGGAACGAACGCCACCAGTTCCATCAGTACGTCGTTCCTGCCCGATGCGAACGAGTTCACCGTGGAGGAAGACGACGATGGACCTTTCCCGAACTTCTACAACGATATCCCCCAACTGGCCTATGACGGAGGAGCGATCGAATTTTTGTTCGAAAACGTAGGCACGAACGACGGGCTTTTCTACGAGGCAGTTATCCCGGGCACCCAAATCGACCAGTTGGGAGACGTACTGGCAGAAGGACGAATGAACGAATTGAACCTCGGCGGCGCATGGGAGGCGAGCCAGGACGTGATGATCGGCCTGGCGGCCAATTTTGCGTTCGGTTCGTACAACTTCGAAAGCATTTACGAGGAGGCGGACACCTACAACGAAAACACTGCGTCAGACTATGAGGTCGTCCTGTCCGACCGCTCGTTGTTCGGGTTTAACAGACTGCTGTACGAAGAAGGGTTCGAGGCGGACCTGAGCGGGTTCAACCTGCGCGGCGGGGTGTCGACCACGACGCTTGCGAACGGGTTGCGCGTGGGCGTGACGCTGGAGACCCCTACCTTTTACGAAATCAGGGAAAATTTCTACCGGGAATTGACCACCTGGTTCGACGAGGGAGGCTCTCTGGATGCCGAAACCCGTAATGAATACGAATACGAGTTGCGCACCCCCTGGCGCATCGGGGGCGGCGCATCCTGGGAAATCGGGGGCTTTCTTCTTGCGGGAGACCTGGAATATGTAGACTGGTCCCAAATGGAGTTCGACGGGGATGCGACGGGCGGCGACCTGTTCAGAGACTTGAACAGAGAGGTCCGGGATACCATGGACCCGGTCTGGAATATGCGTATCGGGGGGGCGTATGAATTCGGAGACGTCACGGTGCGGGGGGGTGTGGCCGCCTATCCCGATCCATTCGACCGGAACGTGTCGCGGGGCGGCGACGAAGCTGATCGCGACCGGCGCTTCGTCTCCGCTGGCGCATCGTACCGTTTCGCGCAGAATTTCCATATCGATGCGGGATGGACGCGCATGAAATTCGACAACGAATACACCCCATACTCTCACAATATCAACGAGCCGCCTCTCGTCGAGGAAAGCGTAACGCAGCACCGGTTCCTGCTGGGCGTGCGCGTGGGATTCTGAGGCATTTCGCGGAACGGATTCGCAGGGTTTGGGAGGAGGTGTTCCCCGCAGACAGCCGGATTCGGAACTAAATCCACGATAGTTGTCTGATTTTCGGGCCACTACCAATCTTTATCGGGGACAAGTTTATCCTTCACCCCTCCCCTTCCGCCTGTTCGGCGCGGCGCTGGCGCATGAGCGCATGATAGCGGCGAGCGGCCCGGAGATGCTCCGTAAGGGTTCTGCTGAAGTGGTGTGTGCCGTCGCCGGTCGCCACGAAGTAGAGAAAATCATGGCGGGCAGGGGCGACGGCGGCCCGCAGAGAGGAAGGGGACGGATTGTTGAGAGGCCCCGGCGGCAATCCCCCGTGCAGATACGTATTGAAAGGGTGCGGAATACGGTAATCGCTGTAGAGCAGGCGCCGCTTGCTTCCCTCCTGCCGAAGAACGATGTACTGGATGGTGGGATCGGCGTCCAGTTTCATGCCGATGCGCAACCGGTTGTGGTAGACCCCCGATATCATAGGTTTTTCCTCGGCATGCAGCGCTTCCCATTCGATAATGCTGGCCAGGGTCGCCACATCCCGTTTCGACATGCCGAGACTGTCTGCTCCGGCACGCAATTCACGCTCGAAGAACGCATCGAACGTTTCCGTGATGGTGCGGACAGCACGCTCTGCACTGGAAAGCCAGTAGAAATGGTACGTTTCCGGCAACATGTAGCCGAAGAGGCCGGTAGTGTCGGTGCGTAACGAGGCAGCGAATTGCGTATCGGCGAGGGCTGCAACAAAATCTTTCGGAGAAAAGAACATGTTTCGGGCTGCGACCCCGGCAGCCACATCGGGGCGTACGCCAGGGGGTATCGTCAGGAGGACCGACTCTTGCAGTCCGCGTCGCAGCAGGCTCAGCATATCTTCATTGGAAACCCCGGAAGGGAAGGCGTAATGCCCCGCCTTGATCTGGTCTCCCCAACCGGTTGCGCGCGCCATGAGGCGAAACGTACCTGCCCGCCGGAGAATGCCGTTTGCGCGGAGCGAATCGACCACGGCTTCGAAGCCGGAGCCGGGCGGGATGCGGACCGTACGTTTACCCTCGAAATCGGGGGTGTTGGGCCTGACCGCAATCCATGTTGCCGCTCCGAGAAGAGGCATGCTCACTGCCAGCAGGACAAGAACGATCTGCGCAACGAGAACCTTGCGACGCATGAGGAGAAGCAGTCTTTTTCACGTGTACCCGGGGACCCTAAACATCTCCCTCCTGGGGACGGAGCAGCAGTTCTTCAACCACGGTGCGATCGCTCATACGCCAGACATCGAGAATCGCCCGGGCAATGTCTTCGGGCGGCATGAGACGTTCTGAAGGCACGCCGCTTCCATACCAACTGGGCGTCCAGGTAGCGCCCGGCAATACCGCCGTAACCCGCACGCCGTGCGCTCGCGTCTCTTCCCGCATGGCGCGCGCCAATCCAAGCACCCCATGCTTGGCTGCGCAATAAGCGACCGCGCCGGGATAGGCCTTCAACGAGGCCACGGAGCACATGTAGAAAAGATGACCGCTGCCTCGATCCAGCATGTCCCGGAGAAAAACCCGAGTGACCATGAACGCGCTCGTCAGATTCACCGCTACCTGACGACCAAAGGCCTCGACCGTCATATCGACTATGGGACCCGTCTCGAAGAGCCCTGCATTATTCAGGACCATGTCCGGCGTGCCGAACGAGGCGCGCACAGAGGTCGCCATTTCCTCGACAGCCGCCTCGTCCGTCACATCGCATGGAAAGGCCCGGGCTTCCGCGCCGTGTACACGAGACAGCTCGCAGGTTTCCTCCAGGCGCTCTTCGTTACGCGCCACAAGGGCAAGGCGGGCGTCGGGCAACGCGGCAAACGCCTGCGCCGCGGCGCGGCCCATCCCCTGGCTTGCTCCGGTTATCAGTACAGTCGGCATGGATGGATTATCGTGCTTTGTAAAAATGGCGTAAAAAGGCGTAAAAAGGCGGCTACCATCAATCCTTGTTGATCAGCCGCATGAATTCGGCGCGGGTCGGCGTTTTCATGAACTCGCCGCTCATGGCGCTGGTCGTCGTCACCGCATTCTGCTTCTCTGCGCCCCGCATCATCATGCACAGATGGATCGCCTCGATCACGACGGCTACCCCAAGCGGTTTCAGCACGTCGGACAGGACGTCCCGTATCTGCAAGGTAAGCCGTTCCTGCACCTGAAGGCGACGAGCGAACACGTCCACCACGCGCGGTATCTTGCTTAAGCCCACAATCTTGCCGTCCGGGATGTAGGCCACATGGGCGCGCCCGTGAAAGGGAAGCATATGGTGCTCGCACAAGGAAAATATCTCGATTTCCTTCACCAGGATCATTTCGCTGTAATCCTCTTCGAACAACGCGGATTTCAGAATAGCTTCCGGGTCCATCCCGTACCCTTGCGTAAGAAACTGAAGCGAACGGGCCACACGTAAAGGGGTTTTGAAAAGCCCCTCGCGGGCAGGGTCTCCGTCCAGCAAGGGCAGGATGCCCGCCACATGCCGGGCGATGGTCTCTGTCGCCGCCTCGTCGTAAACATCGTGTCTCCTGTAACGGCCGTGGTCATGCGCTGCGGAGGCGCATGAGACCGTTTGCTTCGTTTCCCGGTCGTTCAAAGAGTGTGTCGGCATCGTCTTACGAATGGGTAGGGGTTACTCACCGAAGTATTCCACCGAATTGTTGTTCGTTTCCGCGATTCGGACTCTATGCAACGTTCCCGTTGGAAGAGCATCCTCCAACTCGCGCCAGATCGCTATGGCAAACTGCTCGGTAGAGGGCAAAACGCCCTGCATGAAATCCACGTCCATATTCAGGTGGGCATGGTCGCACTTGTCCACAATTTTATCCTGTACGATACGATTCAGGTCGGACAAATCAAGGACGTACCCGGTGTCTTTATCGGGCTCGCCGGCCACGGTCACCTCCAGCACGTAATTGTGCCCGTGCCCGTTCGGATTGTTGCACCGGCCGTACGTGCTGCGATTCCAGTCGTCGGATTTTTTCGGATTGTGCAGCCGGTGCGCCGCGTTGAAATGCACCGTACGGGTTACGTAAACAAGCGCCATGGGAAATCGGACTTCATGCCGGTTGATACAGGTCCGGGGCATAGCGGCAGGTATAGCCGCGGATAGGCCCCGATTTTCCTTTCACGTTGAAGCCTGTCCGATGTTCGGTTACAGGATACGCCGATCAAAACCACCCCTCGCAACCTCTGAACTTCGCGGACTTAATCAGAGTATCCTATATTCGATCAGGCAAGCAGTAGCAAATACCAACGAACAGGAAAGCAGCCGTCTGTAGAAGATATTCCGGGATATCCCACGTTTCCACGCGACATGGCCGATACAAGAACGCTTTTTCAAAAAATCGCGGATGGAGACATTCCGTCCGATATGGTGTATGAGGACGAACAGTGTTTCGCATTCCGGGATATTGCTCCGCAAGCGCCCGTACATATCCTGATCGTTCCCCGGAAGCCCATTCCGGAGCTGAACGACCTCACCGAAGCGGATGAAAAACTGGTCGGACACCTTGTTACGGTGGCGCGGGAGTTGGCTGCTCAAGAAGGACTTGCAGCGGGGTACAGGACCGTTTTCAATTGTGGACCGGCAGCCGGGCAATCGGTGGATCATATCCACCTGCACCTTCTTGGCGGGCGATCTATGGGTTGGCCGCCGGGCTGACGTCGAAGCTCTCGCACATTTGCCGGGAACGCGCGGGCCAACGCTCCTGTCTTCCTTCTACCGCGTTGCTGTTTCCGTATGTCTCGCCATGCGTGCATTCCTTCGAGCGGCCTTTCGAACCGGCGCCGGACGTGTCGTGCTGGCGGGCGCCCTGGCAACGCTCGGGGTCGTACAGGTTCGAGCACAGGCGCCGGCGCAAATCGCACCGCAAACGGGTTCTGAGAGACAACTGATCGAAACCGGCTTCGAACGAGACATAAACCGGTATCGCTGGACCGCCAAAACCCTGCTTTCCCAGCACATCGGGAAATGGAGCGCCATACTCGACAACCGGTTCCGTTCGGACGCATTCGTGCTTTTCGGGGACCGGCTGAGTTTTCGGGACGAAAATCTCCTCAACTGGCGTATTGGCCGCCCTCTGGGAACGCACTGGAGCGTGCAGGCGCGAGGACGATCCCGCTGGTACACGCAAAGTCGCGTGTTTTCGCAGGAAGTGTACTCCGGCGTACGGTTCCAATCGGGACAAAATCTTCGTATCGAGCCGGCCGCAGGTCTCGCATGGGATCGCCGGCCGGGTATCGGGAGCGGCGCCGGCGAGCCTCCGCTGCGCATGGATATCGGGCCCGCGTATGCTCTCGGCGTCGCATGGTCTCCTGCACCCATGAGCGCATACCGCATCCAGGTTGCAGGAGATGCAGCATACCGGTTCATCGATCCGCGGCGGGGGCGTGCACTGCGCATGGAGGGGAATGTGATCCGTTCGTTAGAGAATCTGCGCATCGCGACGGATGTGCAGTACAGCAACTACCGTCGCGACGCGTATCAGGCCGTCTCGTTTTTGAATCGAACCACAGAAGATCGCGTTTCGGAAACCGTGGAGGCCATCGCCGGAGACACGCTGAATATCGGTATGGAGATCGAAGCCCCGATCTACCGATCCATACGGCTGACCGGACGCATGGATGCAAGAACGAACAACCGCCGGATCCGGACGCTGCGTGCCCCGGAAAATGCATTCTTCTTCGATACGGCGTTCAATCGGCGCCTGGTGGACAGCCAAATCGGCATCGGATACGGAGAACAGGACGCCGGTCGTTTCATGGTAAATATTTCGGCCCGGGTCGGCGCCGAAGTGGAGCGACGGCGACTGACGAACCGGGAGGACCTCCCCCGGACACAAGTGGCGCAAAAAGCGAATCTGCTCCAGCAGGCGGATTACGACCAGGGTCTGTTTGCCCTGCATGCGCGCGGACGAGCCGGACTGGGTCGGCTCACCTTGACCTTCGACGGCAGTAGCAGCATTCTTCGTCACGACACGCCTGAAGCGAATCTGGACGACCGGGACGAGTTGTACCATACCGGCCAAATGGGAGCGCGTATTTCGATAAACCGAAGGTTGAGCACAGAGATGCGTTTGCTGGGGACCTGGTATCACACCGTCTACCTGAACGCCGACCGATCGGTGGAAAACAATATCCGTCGCTCCCTGCGCCTGCGGCCCGCCTTCACGTGGACGCCGGGAAGCCGTACGCGCCTGCGCATGGGAACGGAAATCCGTGCAACCTACACCGTGCACGATTTCGTGCTCCCCGGCCGAAGAGCCATCGATCAATCTGCACGGGAGCTTCGGTACGAACTGGACGGGGAGCACCGTTTCCGACGCGGACCCACTATCTATGCGGACGGCAGTTTCAGCGATCTGCGCCTCGGCAATCTTCTTTGGGATCACTTCGCAGAAATCCCGTTCGACACCTTGCGCACCTACAGCGCGCGAGTACGCCTGCAGGTGCGCACGCGACAAGGCATTACCGCCTCTATCGGAGCGCGCCTCTTCATTCGAAGCGACTTTGAGCCGGCTGCCACCGTACGGTACGATATCCGCAACGAGGACGGCACACGACAACTGGACAATACAGGAAAACCGATCACGGCAAGCATCACACGCCCGGGACGAACCATCATTGAACAAATGGGTCCAATTTGTTCGATCTCCTGGCCTATGCCCGGTAGGTCGGTGCTTCGACTGAACGGTTGGTTAAATGTGCAGCACATCCGGCGGCGCCTCTTCGGTACACTCCCTGAAACGCGGGCCGATCATATCCGACAAGCAGCACGGTTCGGAAATCGAAAAATCATTCCGAACATTTCCATGGTAGCGTCCTGGAGATTGTAACCCATGAAACTACTCGGCGTTACGGGGGGCATCGGAAGCGGCAAAACGACCGTATGCCGTATGCTGGAAGAGCTCGGCGCACGAGTGTTCTACGCGGACGACGAGGCGAAACGGCTACTCGCAAACGATCCCTCGGTGCGCCGTAACGTAATCGACGTTTTTGGCCCGGAAAGCTATCTGCCCGACGGCAGCCCGGACCGGCGCTTCCTTGCCCGGATGGCGTTTGCCGATAAAACCCTTCTCGACCGGCTCAATGCACTCGTCCATCCCCTAGTACTGAGACGATTCGAGGAAGCGGCGCAACAAGCGCGGCGTGAGGGGGCGTCGCTCATGGTCAAAGAGGCCGCCCTGATCTTCGAAGCGGGCGCAGAGCACCGGTTGGATACCGTGGCGGTGGTAGAAGCTCCTCTTCCGGTGCGCATCGAGCGGGTGTGCGAACGAGACGGCGTCTCGTATGAAGACGTAGCCGCCAGAATAGCGAATCAGGCCGATCCCTCCCTCCTGCGGGAGCGGGCCGACATCGTACTCGAAAACGACAGTGACCCGGGACAACTGCGGCGCAAGGTGGAACGATTGTACCGGGATATGACACCCCGGCGATCGCCTACAGAACCTTCCTGAGCATGGTGCGATCATGCTCGTCCACGTCGCCCAGAATCAAGTGCCCCATACGATCCCGCTTGGTCTTGAGATAGTGGTGATTTACCGTATTCGGCGACGTTTCGATGGGAAGACGTTCAACGATTTCAAGTCCGTAGCCGGCCAGCCCGACCCGTTTCGTCGGATTGTTCGTCAGGAGCCGGAGCTTTCGAACCCCCAGATCGCGCAAAACCTGGCACCCGATGCCGTAATCCCGATGATCCATCCTGAATCCAAGCGCCTCGTTGGCCTCCACCGTATCCATTCCCTCCTCCTGCTGCAGCTTGTAGGCGCGCAGTTTGTTAAGCAGGCCGATACCGCGGCCCTCCTGCTTCATATACAACACGGCGCCGCGGCCCTCCGCTTCCACCTGCTGCATCGCCATGGCCAGTTGCTCCCCGCAATCGCACCGCAGCGAACCGAAAATATCTCCGGTGATACATTGCGAGTGTACGCGTACGAGCACCGGTTCTTCTTCGGCCCAGTTTCCCTTTACCAAAGCAAGATGGGCTTCCTCGCTGAGTATATCTTGATACGCGATCAGCCTGAAGTCACCATACAGTGTCGGTAAATCCACCTCCACGACGCGCCGTATGAGACATTCCGTCGTCATCCGGTGCGCGATGAGATCCTTGATCGTAATAATACGCAGATCGAACCGGTCCGCCATTTCCATAAGATCGGGCGTACGCGCCATCATACCTTCCTCGGTCATGATTTCCACCAGGACCCCAACCGGAGCGCATCCGGCCATGCGGGCCAGATCTACCGCGGCCTCGGTATGTCCGGCGCGGCGCAGAACCCCACCGTCCCGGGATCGAAGAGGAAAAACATGGCCCGGACGCGCAAAATCCGATGGGGTGCTTTCCGGGTCGGCAAGGGCGCGGAAGGTTCGCGCGCGATCCGGAGCCGAAATGCCCGTCGTGGTGCCGGTCTTGAAATCCACCGATACCGTAAACGGGGTGTTGTAGAGCGAGGTGTTGCCGTCGACCATCATGTCGAGGGCAAGATCCGCCGCCCGCTCCCTGGTAAGCGCCGCGCAGATAAGACCGCGGCCATGCGTCGCCATGAAGTTGACGGTCTCGGGGGTAATCCTGTCCGCAATCCCTATGAAATCCCCCTCGTTCTCGCGATCCTCGTCATCGACCACAATGACGAGCCGCCCCTCCGCCAACTCCCGAACAGCATCTTCGATCGTGTCGAAAGACCGCTTCATCCAGTTCGTGTCGGGTGTCTTCCCCATGACGCCTTACCCCATGTCATTCATGCCGAATCAATGGATAGTTCGGCAAAACAAACGTCCGGAAACAGGAAGTCCCCGCTTCCGCACGAGATCGGATTACCCCTTCGTATCCACACTCGCAATAGCGCTCTTTTCGACGCGCAACTTGACGTTCGTATCCGCCTGAACAAGCACGCTGGTGTCGTCCACCTGGGTCACCGCCCCGTGCACTCCGCCAAGCGTAATGACCTTGTCCCCCTTGCGGACGGCTGCGATCATTTGCTTGCGCTGGGTTTCCTTTTTCTTCTGGGGCCGGATAATGAAAAAGTAGAAAACGACAAAAATCAGGATCAACGGCAGGAACATGGCCATCGGGTTCGACTCTCCGCCGGCCGGCGCTCCCATCAACAACGTCTCGTATAAAGGCATGAGCAGGGTTGCGTATGGTGTCGGGGTTAAAAAAGAGGGGCAAGCTACCCGTATCGCGTCGCTTCAACCTGGTTACTGCTGCTGCCTTCCGGCCCTGACAGGATTCACAGGGAGCAGACCGTGCGGAACTTGCCCTTGACGAAGATACCCGCACGGATCGACAGGGTTCCGGCAGACGACTTCAACGGGATCGTAGTTCGCCGATCAGAAAAAGCCGACCGGATCTATGTCGATGTTGACGCGGCAACCGGCCGGAAGCGAACCCATGCCTTCCTCCACGGCCCGCAGGGCCTCCTGCAAGGAGATGCGGTCTCCGCGGCGGCACTTCACCATGGAACGATACCGGTACTGCTTCTTTACCCGGCTTATGAAGGCTTCTTCCGGTCCCATGACCTGGGCGCCGGCCGCTTCCTTTCTGAGTGCATCCGTCCATCGCCGAGCCAGATCGGCCACATCCCGGGCGCGAGGCCCCCGAAACGCTATGCCCGCCATACGCCCGAACGGCGGGTAGCAGAGCGCCCGGCGTTCCGCCAACTGGCGCGTTGCAAACGTTTCGTAGTCATGATCGCGCGCATAGCGCAGGACAGGACGGTCGGGATTTCTTGTCTGTATGACCACTTCACCCGGCAGCGAGGCGCGTCCTGCCCGCCCAGCCACCTGCGAAAGCAATTGGTAGGCGCGCTCTTCGGCGCGAAAGTCGGGCAATAGCAAGCCGATGTCTGCATTGATCACCCCGACCAGCGTGACGCGCTCGAAATCGAAGCCTTTCGCAACCATCTGCGTCCCCACAAGAATATCCGCATGCCCCTCCTCGAAGCGCCGGAGCAGTACTTCGTGCGCATCTTTCGCAGAGGTGGTATCGAGGTCCATACGTACGATGCGCGCTTCAGGAAAACGCGTTTCCAGGTCCTCCTCGACGCGCTGCGTGCCGGTTCCAAACGCCTCTATCGACGCCTCTCCGCAATTCGCACAGCGTTCGCGAAGCGGCGCGGTGCGCCCGCAATAATGGCACCGCAGGCGATGGCCGCTCTTGTGGAAAACCATCGTGATCGAGCAATCCTCGCACTCCGGCGACCAGCCGCAACGCACACATCCGGGCAAAGGCGCATAGCCTCGCCGGTTCTGAAGGAGGATAACCTGTTCGGATCGGGCAAGTCGTTGGCCCACGGCATCTTCCAACCAGGGCGACAACGAGGTGGAGGAGGCCGTACTTCGGAGGTCTATAATTCGCACATCCGGCAAAGAGGCCGGCTTGCCCACAGAGCGCCTTGCCCGTTCGGGAAGGGACAACAACGTATACTTTCCGCGTTGCGCATTGTAGTGACTCTCCAGACTGGGCGTTGCCGATCCGAGAATACACACGGCATCGTTCATGCGCGCCCGCATGACGGCTACATCGCGGGCATGATAGCGTGGCGCCGGATTTTGCTGCTTGTAGGATTGTCCATGCTCCTCGTCCACAACAAGCAATCCGAGGTTGGACAAGGGCGCAAGGACTGCAGACCGCGGCCCAACGACGGCGGCAAACCGGCCCGATCGCAAGAGCCGCCATGTATCGAATCGCTCGCCTGCGCCCATGCCGGAATGAAATACGGCGATGCGGCTTCCGAAATGCGCCCTGAAACGGCGAACGATTTGTGGAGTGAGCGCAATCTCGGGAACCAGCACGATTCCGGTGCGACCGCGACGGATCGTTTGCTTCAGGGCTTCGATATACACTTCCGTCTTCCCGCTGCCCGTTACCCCATGCAGCAGAAAGGTGTGGAACCGCTTGGCGTCGATACATACAGAAACAGCGTGCAGCGCGTCGGCCTGCGCAGGATGCAACGTACGTTCCGGGAGCGCCCCGGCCTCGCCCGCATCGATGACCCCGGCGCGAATCGCTTCCGCCTCGACAATCTCGAGTACCCCGCGCTGAACAAGACGCCGGAGTGTCGGAGAAGCAGCGCCTGCACTGGCCAGCAAATCAGCCTGCCGCGGCTCCTGCAAGCCTTCGGCAACATATCCGGCCAGGGATTCGATGACCGCTATCTGTCTGGGGCCGCGCAACTCGGTGCGCAAGGCGTCCACAGCCTTCGCGTGCCGCCATGCAGGAGAAAATCGTACGCGCCGTTCGACCCGGGTTCTGGCCGGATTTCCCGAAAGCATCCCCGCCGGCATCATAACCCGGAACACCTCGCCCCACGAGCATACGTAGTAGTCCGCCATCCACCGGACGAGGTCAAAGAGTTCGGCAGAAACCGACGGCAACGTATCGAGCGACGCAAGCAAGTCTTTCGTTTGCCCGATACCGGCGGCGTCCTGACGCAGAGCCGTGACGACACCCGTCACTCGACGCGGTCCAAACGGCGCAAGCACCCGAGAGCCGACAATTACACCGGACATCCCCGGGGGAACGCGGTATATAAAGGGCTTGGGAAGCGGAAGGGGAAACGCCACCTCGGCAAACATGCGATCAGGCTTCAAGAGCAGCCGCATCCCGAAGCGCCTGCACGTTGTCGGCTATGGAAGCGCCGCCGAACACTGCATTGCCCGCTACCACTACCGTGGCCCCGGCCCGGACCACCTCACGGATATTGCCCGCATAGACCCCCCCATCGACCTGCAACCAGGCGCGGGAAGCCATCTGATTAAGCATGCCTCTGAGCCGGCGGATTTTCTCCGTCGATTCCGGGATATATTTCTGACCGCTGAAGCCGGGATCGACCGACATGATCAGCGCCATATCCACGTCGGGAAGCACCTCTGCGATAGCTGCAAGCGAAGTGCCCGGATTGAGGGTGACGCCGACCATGGCTCCGCGAGACCGGATATGCGTCAATATACGGTGAAGATGCGGACAACCTTCCACATGCACCGTAACGATGTCGGCGCCCGCCGTAATAAAATCGTCCACATACCGGCGAGGCTCTTCGATCATCAGGTGCACATCCAGCTTGGCTCCAGTCTCGTCGGCAAGAGGCCGGAGCGCTTCCACCACAAAGGGGCCCACGGTAATGTTCGGCACGAACCGTCCATCCATCACATCTATATGGAGCCAGTCGACGCCGGCATCCAGCGCTTCTCGCGCCTGAGCCCCAAGGCACGCAGCATCCGAGGCAATAATGGAAGAAGATAGTATCAAAAAACCATGCGGAAAAAGATCATGCCGAGGGCTACGACCACGACATTAACCAGGGCGATCGGAAGCAGCACCTTCCATCCCAATTGCATGAGCTGGTTGTATTTGAATCGGGGAAGTGTCCATCGCACCCAGATGAACAGAAACGCAAAAAACGCCACCTTGACAAGCAGCGACAGCACCTGAAGCGCTCCGAGAAGGATACTCCCGGCAAGTTCCGGAAAGGCCTGTACAAGCAAGGGCTCGAACGGCACCAGATACCCTCCGAAAAAGAGGGTTACAATGACAAACGAAGCGACCCACCAGTTGACATATTCGGCAAGGAAAAACATACCGAACTTCATGCCGCTGTACTCCGTGTGGTACCCGCCGACAAGTTCCTGTTCCGCCTCCGGCAAATCGAACGGGGCGCGATTCGTTTCGGCAAATGCCGTAACCACGAAAAGAATAGCCCCGATCGGGTTGCGAAATACATTCCACCCCAAAATCGCCCATCCTCCCGCCTGATCCTCGACAATACCCGTGACATTAAGCGTACCCGCAAGCAAAATTACGGACACGACAGCCAGTCCCATCGTCAATTCGTACGAAATCATCTGCGCCGCCGAACGCAGCCCGCCCAGCAGGGAGTATTTACTGTTCGAACTCCATCCTGCCAGCGTAATGCCGTAAACGCTGATGGACGTAAGGGCAAGAATGACGAGGACGCCCGGTCCCACATCGGCAATAACGACCCCGCGTGCAAAGGGGATCACGGCAGGAACGGACATGGCCACGACCACCATGACTACCGGAGCCAGCGAATGGATAAAAGGATTCGCCGATAAGGGCCGGATGTCTTCCTTGAAAAGCAGCTTGAGTACATCCGCGAACGGCTGGAAAAACCCCCTTGGCCCAACACGGTCGGGACCTGGCCGGAGTTGGATGTACCCCGATACCTTTCGCTCGGCGTACACGAGTACGGAAGCCGAGAGCATCATCAGATTCAGCACGACGAACGCCACGACCGCCGTCCAGTAAAGAGGTATATCCATGCGCGGTTTCTACAGTAATTTTCAGTGAGCGGCGCCGGTTATACAGTGGCTCCGATCTCTGCCAGACGAACCCCGTGCGCACCCATGCTTTCATAGGCAGCGCCCTCGAATGCTCCGATCGTGTGTGCGATTTCCTGCATAATCGCCCCGGGGGAAGCATCGTCGCTTTGCAGACCCATGCTTCGCGCAACGGCAGGCAATATTTCCCAGCTCGGCTTGCAATTTACCCGATTGGACGCATTATGCCAGCGATCGAACGGCGTACCATGCGAATCCGGACGACTGACGCCCATTTCCATGCGGAGCGTCCGATTGACGCCCACAATGGCCTTGGCAGGCCACACACGCTGTGCGTATCCGTCTGCACTCACATAGGTACCTACGGTCTCCACGACCATCGCAGCCGGCAACACCACGTCGGCAACGGCAATCGTTTCGTTTGTGGTATGATAGGTATGCAGGATGACCGGAATATCCTGCACATCGACAGCGCGGAAAAGCCCGCTGGCTACCGGGTCGTCTTCGAGGACATATACGGCCGCGATCTCGTCCGCCTCGAGTCGGGCGTGTACAAGCGCCGGATCGACCGGGTGGATACCAAGCCGCCGGCATCCCTCGGCATTCGGCGTTTTGTCATCCGTGATCAGCCACCCGTCGCCGGCGCCCGGCTCGACATGGGGGATGTACACCGGCGCAGGGGCGCCCACAGAAGCAGCCAGCTTACCAAGAAGATAGTTGTCTTCAACGGTTGCATACGGCGATCCCAGGAAAAGGACGTTCGATCCCTCCACCGAGCCAAGCAGTTCGGACACGCGAGCGTACGCAGCCTCCCAGCCGACGGACTTCAACTCCCCGGCAATGCGAACCCGAGGGCCTCCGGGGCGATGTTCGTTGAACCGTGGATATGCAGCGCGATCCTCGTCCGGCAACCAGTACTCGTTGATATGCGGGTTCGCGCGAGGCGTGATGCGCAGCACCAGATTGTCGCGTACCCAATATGCACAATTGGCCCCCTTTGCATTGGTTACCGTGATGGACGGAGCGGAACTCATCTCCCATATCCGGGCACGGAACCGGAAATCGATGGACGTGAGCGCGCCCACCGGGCAAATGTCGATCACGTTCATCGAGTAGGGCTCATCGAACACCTCGCCCGGTGCGGTCATCGGATAATTTTTTACGCCGCGTTCGATGATGGTCAATTGATGGCTCTTCGACACCTCGTCCGTAAATCGGGTGCACCGCGTACAATTGATGCAGCGCTCTCCGTCCAGCATCACTCGGGGGCCCAGTACAACCTTCTTGGGCTTCCGGACCTTGAGAAATTCGAAACGGGACCCTTCGGGACCGTACTTGTACGTCTGGTTTTGTAACGGACAGTGGCCGGCCTGATCGCAAATCGGACAATCAAGGGGGTGGTTGATGAGCAGGAACTCAAGGTTGTCTTGCTGAGCCCGCTCCACCTGTTCGCTGGTCCGATGCGTCCGGACAACCATGCCGTCCGCCATATCCACGGAGCAACTCGTGTCCAGCTTCGGCATCCACCGGATAACCGGCTCCCCGTTGTCGTTCCGTGCGATCTCGCCGGTCTCCCTGTCCCGAATCGGCATGCCCACTTCCACAAGGCACTGGCGGCAATTGGCGGGAATGGAAAGCGCCGGGTGATAGCAGAAATGCGGCAGTTCCACGCCGCGATCCAGGCAAAACTGGAGCAGCTTCGGCTGCCCCTGAAATGCATACTCCTTATTGTCTATCGTAATTTTCGACATGGTTGGAACGTGCGTCGCCGCATATATCACGCCATCGCGTATATGCTTTGCCGGCATTTGGCTTCAAATTCTTCCCGGAAACGCTGGATGGTATTACGAACGGGCCAGGCTGCCGCATCGGCAAGAGCGCACACCGTCCGGCCTTCCATTTGATCGCAAAGGTCCAGCAGGATATCCAGATCGCGCAGGGTCCCTTCCCCCTCGTCGATGCGCGTAACAAGGTTCTCGATCCATCCGGTTCCTTCTCGGCATGGCGTACATTGTCCGCAACTCTCGTGATGATAAAACCGGGTGACCCGGCGAAGAAACTTGACCATGTCCGTGTCTTCATCCATCACCAGCATCCCGGCCGTTCCCATCATGGAACCCGCTTCGCGCAGCGATTCGGTATCCATCGTGACGCCATCGATCATGTCGGCGCGGAGGACCGGCACCGAAGCGCCCCCGGGTACGATCGCTTTGAGTTTCTTGCCGCCGCGTACGCCCCCGGCAACCTCTTCGATCAGGTCGGTAATCAACATACCTGTCGGATACTCATACACGCCGGGGCGCTCGACATGCCCCGACATGCCGTAGAGGACCGGCCCAGGGTGTTTTTCCGGTCCGATGCCCGCAAACCATTCGGCCCCCCGGTTAACGATAAGAGGTGTGCAGGCCAGCGTCTCCACATTATTGACCGTGGTCGGACGACCCCAGAGTCCCTTTTGCGCAGGAAACGGCGGCTTGATGCGCGGATAGGCGCGCTTCCCTTCGACAGACTCGAGCAAACTGGTTTCCTCGCCGCAGATGTATGCGCCTGCTCCCTTGTGGATAATAATGTCGCTGGAAAAGTCCGTCCCCAGAATTCGTTTGCCGACATAGCCTTCCATATAGAGTTTCGCCAGTTCATGTTCCATATGGCGAATCCAGTCGGCATATTCCCCGCGGATGTAGAGATACGTCGCGTCGATCTGCATAGCCCGGGCCGCAATCAGGATCCCCTCGAAAATGAGGTGCGGGTTGTATTCCATAAGTTGCCGGTCCTTGAATGTCCCCGGCTCGCTTTCGTCGCCGTTGCAGGCAATATAGCGAGGCGTTCCGGGATCGATCGGGGGCATGAAACTCCATTTCAACCCTGTCGGGAATCCTGCACCGCCCCGACCGCGCAGACCGCTTGCCTTAACCGCCTCGGTCACCTTGCCCGGCGCCCATTTTCTATTATGGGTCAATACCGCTCGCAACGCTTTGTAGCCCCCATGTTTTACGTACACGTCGAACCGATGCAAATCACGAACCGGAGGCAGAAGTACGCGCTCGTAGCTACGCCAGTCGCCGGCTTTCGTAGATCCGTTCCTGCTGGGTGAAGGCATTTTCATACGTGGTTGTCCGGACGCGATACAGGTCCCCCAGGGATACGTTACTCGAGGGTCTCGGCAATGGGCGGGGTCCGGCCAACATCCGTCGATTCCACATCCGACCGCCGGTTTCCATCCAAAGTGTCTTCGTCTTGCGGCAATGTGACGGATACGAACGGGGGCATATCCCCATTCTTCAGCGCATCGATCAGCGCATCCATTTTTTCTCTTGAAAGATTGTGTACGTACGGTCCGTTCGTGACCTGGAGTATCGGCGCCGTTCCGCAAGCACCGAGGCATTCCACTCCCTGAATCGTGAATAACCCGTCTTCGGTCGTCTCTCCCTCCCGAACGCCAAGCTTTTCTTCGAGGTAGTGCAGCATGTCGTATCCGCCGCACAACTGGCAACTGAAACAGGTGCATACGTCCAGAACATAGGCCCCCTTCCTGGCCTTGTAATACTGCGTATAGAACGTCGCCACGCCGTACGCAAGCGAAAAAGGAATGCCGAGCGTATCGGCAACGAGACGAATCACCTCCGGGGGCAAAAACCCGAATTTTTCCTGAGCGAGCCAGAGGGTTTTCATTACGGCGCCTTCAGGCGTCGGATACTGGACCTGAAATTCTTCAATCCGTTCCTTTTCCGCATCCGTAAACACCAGGTCTTCTTCGGAAAAGACAGGTTCCGGAAAGCGATCCGGCAACGGGACCACAGGATGTTTGATAAAATCGCTCACTGCCGGATTATTTGTCGGCTTCTCCCATGACCGGATCAATGGAGCCAATGAGAATAACCGCATCGGCAACCAGAGATCCTTCCATCATGTGTTCGAGTCCTTGTAAATTCGTGAAAGAGGGTGATTTGAACTTCGCCCGCCAGGGATTACCCGTGCCGTCGGACTGGAGGTACCAGCCCAATTCACCCTTCGGCGATTCGATCGCCTGATAACAGGCGGCGCCTTTCGGCGGCGCAACCCCTACATCGGTATACAGAAAATCGTGGATCATGCCCTCCATGGAGTAATACACTTCGTCCTTCGACGGATAAGCCCGCTTGGCGTCGTCGGCGCGAATGGGACCATCAGGCAAGCGATCCAGACATTGCCGGATAATCCGAAGACTTTGCTTCATCTCCTCGAGCCGCACGAAATACCGCGCCAGGGAGTCCCCCTCTTCGCGGGTCGGGACATCGAAATCCACTTCTCCGTAAAACAGGTACGGTTCGAAACGACGAATGTCATACGGTTCGCCGCTTGCCCGCAGGTTCGCCCCCGTAAGCCCGATCTCCACAGCTTCCTGACGAGTAAGCGTACCTACATCGCGGTTTCTGTCGATCCATATACGGTTCCGGTTGAGCAGGGCTTCCCATCCCGCTATTTCCTGACCAAAATCGTCCACAAAACGATGTATCAAACGGAATGCTTCCGGCGTCAGGTCGGCAACCAGGCCACCGATGCGACTATGCGACACCGTAAAACGAGCGCCCGCCACTTCGTCAAAAATACGATAGAGGTCTTCGCGCCCCTTGAAGGTCCACAGAAAGACGGACACCGCACCGGCATCCATCAATCCGACCCCCAGCCAGAGCAAGTGCGACGAAATGCGCGCCAGTTCGCACATAATCATGCGAAGCCACTGCGCCCGTTCGGGAACGTCGATACCCACAAGCTTCTCCACAGCCAGACACCACGCCACATTGTTGGAATACGGCGCAATGTAATCCATGCGATCCGTATAGGGCATGAATTCCTGATAGGTCTTGTGCTCGGCAAGTTTCTCGACGCCGCGGTGCAAGTAACCGATGTCGAGCACCGATTTCTCAATGGTTTCGCCATCCATTTTGACCACACACCGGAGGACGCCGTGGGTGGCCGGGTGCTGCGGCCCGATATTGAGGATCATCTCATGCTCAAGCGGATCCCCCTCTTTCGCCTTGTTGCGCAGCGCCTGCTCCAGCCACACGTGCTTGCTTTCGAGGCGTTCGTAGATCGCCTCGTTATGCCGGGGCCAGAACCGGAAAACCGATTCCGTTCCCGATGTCCGGAAACCCGATTCGTCGCTCATTCCTCCTCGGCGATCTCTGATGGGGGTTCCTGGTAACTCTTCGGCGTCGGGCCGTCATGGGCAGCCGGATACGGATCGTACTGTAGAGGCCCCTCGGGCGTACGGGGAGGCAACGGCAGCGACCCGGGGATACCCATCTGGGGAAATTCTTTCCGTTGCGGATAGTATTCGAAATCTTCCGGCATAAACATCCTGCGCATATCCGGATGCCCCTGAAAGCGAATGCCCAGCATGTCGTACACCTCGCGCTCGTTCCAGTTCGAGGCACGATATACACCCGTTACCGTGGGTACGGTCAAGGCGGCCTCGTCCACGCGAACCTTCAGTCGGATACGCTTTCCCTTTTCAAAGGACACGAGGTTATAGAACACTTCAAATCGGTCTTCTTCCACGAACCGATCCGATCCGCCTACATCCGCCAGATACTGGAAGCGCTGCTCGTCTCTCAGAAAACGGCATACGTCTGCAATGCGCTGCGTCTCGACCAGAACGGTCTGCTCCCCGGCATATTCTTCCACCCCGAGGATGGCTTTGCCAAACCGATCGCATAACGCCCGGATAATCTGAGGGGCTTGCGTCGTGGATTGGATAAGCGGATTGTCCCCGCCGGGGGCCGGAGCGTCCCGGGGCGTAAAAAAGAAATCGAGCACCCGGTGAGACGGCGTGCTTTCTTCCGCCGGTGGGATATGTTCGACGTCCGCGGGCATCTCAGCCAATGCCGTTACCTGTCTGGCCTTCCGGGAGCACATGCCCCTGCACATAATCTTGCGTAACGGAATATTCGTTGCGGATCTTCTCCTGAATATCCATCAGGGCATGTAACAGAGCCTCCGGGCGAGGCGGACATCCGGGGATATACACATCTACCGGCAAAAAATTATCGCACCCTTGCACCACACCGTAGCAGCGGTGCATCCCGCCTGTCGAGGCGCAAGCCCCCATGGCGATACACCATTTCGGGTCAGCCATCTGATCCCATACCCGGCGAATGGCATGCGCCATCTTGTACGACACCCAGCCGGCCACAATCATCAGATCGGCCTGGCGCGGCGAAAAGCGCATAGCCTCGCTTCCAAAACGGGCCGCATCGTACCTGGGACCTGCAAATGCCATCATTTCAATAGCGCAGCAAGCAAGACCCATAGGCATCGGCATAAGCGAATTGGAGCGCGCCCAATTCAATACGGCATCCACTCTGGTAGTAAGAAATCCCTCGTTCCGGGCGCCTTGCGAAACCATAGTATTCAGGATCTGTCGTCGGGAAACGAAATATGCAGCATCAGTCGAACTCCAGCCCACCCTTTTTGACATCGTACAGAAGACCGACGCCAAGAATAAGAATAAACACAAAAACGACCGCCAGGGCTCCCAAAGCAACCCCTGCATCCATGAACTTGCGGAAACTCACGGCCCACGGGTACAAAAAGACGACTTCCACATCGAAAACGATGAAGATCATCGCCACCAGATAAAATTTCACCGAGTAGCGCTCATGAGCCGTGCCGACAGGATCCATCCCACTCTCATAGCTGCTCTGTTTGATCAGGTTACGCCGGCGCGGACCGAGCAAGTCCGCCCCCTTCAGGAGGGTCAACGCCATCCCTGACGCAAGCGCCATCATGATCAGCAGGGGTACGAAATCCGCAGGCATAGTTCGTGCAGACAATGGATGCGGCTACGGTGTGCCAATAATGCGCCAGAGGAACGGGGCGCGCGCCATCCACGCCCGTGCAGCGACCCGGTGTACAAAAAAGTCCCGGGAAACCGAACGTAAACGCGTAGCATGGACAAAATACCCCACACAAGCAGGGCAATCAACGCGAAACACTCGTGAATATCCCGTCAAGGAGAATCGACCGGGCACAGCGCACAGGATCAGGTGCGCTTTAAGGATACTCTGATTAAGTCCGCGAAGTTCAGAGGCTGCGAGGAGTGCGCTGGCAAGGAATGACGAAGCAATGTGGCAGGTCCCACATAATTCAGAGTATCCTATATATCCAGGGTCATCTGCAGAAGCCCCATTCGGCCTATCGCCGGCGAGCCGACGAACTCGCGGTGTTGTTGATCCAGCACATTGAACATGGACAGATTCATGCGCAATCCGGGCAAATAATTACCGAGATCGTACCCGGCGCCGACATCCAGCAGCGTATGCTTTCCCACGGGCCCTGTGTACAAACCCGATCGCACCTCGAAACCCCCGGTATGCCGCACGGATGCATGGATGCTCCAGTTGCCGGAAGATTCGTAGGCAAATCCGCCCTTGACCTTCGCAGCAGGGGAGTTCATGGCCAGTTCCAGCGTCTCTTCCTCTTCGCCAAGCTCACTGGCGTCAAAAAAGGTGTCGCTGACCCAGGACAGATTTCCGAAAACGCGCAGCTGATCGCCGAGCAGCAGTTCGGTGGACACATCCACACCATAGTATTCGATCTCCCCCATGCTCCGATACGTCATCAGAAGCTGGCCGGGCGTCATGTTTTCCTCAGGCTGCACGATACCGATCGGCGAATTCTCCGGAAGAAACGCTGCAAAGTCCGGCCTGGCAAGCTCTACGATGAGCGCCGATATGTCGTCTGCCGAGAATCCCACCGCCTGCAGGGCCGCATTCAGGGTCTCATTGCCCGCAATGCCGGCAGCGATCGCCGCTTCCAGATCGCTGAACAACAAATCGTGTTCCGGCACCAGCACGAAGGGCGTCTCCACCCGCAACGGGCTGACGAAATTCCGCCGCCGGGCGTAATACCCATCCACGGCAACCAGCAGCCGTTCCCCGAGCAGCCCCTTGTACCCTACTTCGAATATCTCGCTGTTCGTGTATTTCAGGGGAGGGACATCCACCACATCCTGGGTTATACTGTTCGGATCCACAATCAATGTGTTCAGATCCACATATCCGATACTGGTCGGCGTCAGGCCCGTTACGGCGATACCCCCGTCCGGACTGAGCAAACCGATAAACTGGGAAATGACAGGCGCCGGAAGGTTTAAACCTTGTGCCGCAAGCAACGTTTGCAACTGAGACGCCGGAATGCTCGAAAGCAATCCGTATATCTGACCGTAGAGCAAATCGAGCGGGACGCCTACGGGAACGGGCGCCCCGAAAATATCCGGAATCATACTGGAAGCGATCAGGCCGCCCTGTTCATCGCGCTGGAAATTAAATCCGTCCAGCGCCCCTCGGGCCTGGATCGTAAGCGGCCCGGCTGCTCCCGCATTGATATCCAGAAAAAGGGTATGCGTGGTTGGCGAAGCGAATGCCCGGTTGAATGTGGCGCGAATGCTGTGTGCGGGATCGGGCTTGAAAACGAGGGCGGCCCGGGGAGAAATTTGCACCCCGTCAAACAAACCGTGCCTGTCCGCGCGCACGGCAAGCGTCGCATTCAATGTCGGGCTCAGTCGAACGACACTCTGGAGATAAGCGCCTGTCTCGGCGAATCGGTCATGATCTTCGTTACGGCCAAAGATCGTGTACTTCGTAACGGGATTGGTATGTTCGTATTCCGCGCCGAGGATAAAACGGAAGCGATCGTCCAGAATATCGAAGTCGTACTGCCCTTGCACATTGAACAGGGTCGACTTGTCCACAACGTCCTCGACCGATCCCGATCGATAGACAAAGGAATCGCCCGCCTCGTTGAAATTCGCATAGGCCTGGGCAAAAAACCCTCCGGCATCGAGACGAAGCTGCCCGTACGTATACCCGAATCCGTCGCCCTGAATCGTACCGATAGCCGAAAGTCCGATGGTCTTGACCGCCGAATATCCGCCATTGGCCGTCAGCGTGACATCCGGGCGAAGCCGCCAGGAAAGCTGGCCCGACATCGTATAGTTATGGTTATTGTAATCTACGGGCAGCGCCTCCTCTCTGAACGTGGCGAGTTGCACAGCATCTGCAGGATCCTCCGGATCGAAAGCAAAGTCGTTGGCGCGCTGAAAATCGGCGACGAACTTGTATCCCAACTTACCGCCCGCAACGCCCGCATGACGCAGAGAGGCCGTCAATGCATTGCGAAGGCCTCCCCCCAAGCGCACCGTTGTACCCGGATGGGTAAACGGATCCTTGCTGATGAAGTGGATCACTCCTGCATCGACCCCGCCGCCGAAGAGCGCCGATCCCGGACCTCTTACCACTTCGACGCGCTCCAGGTCGATCTGGCTGATCGGCATCAGGCTATAATCGTTCAGGCCCAGGGACGCCAAGGCCGCCCGCCGGTAATCCGTCATGACATACGTGGCTCCTGAGAAGACGTTATTGAACCCTCGCAGCACGATCTCATACCGGTTAACGCCCGTCTGCGCCATATCCACCCCGGTTACATTCCGAAGCAACATGGCGGAGGACGGCAGGGCAACAGTCTCGATTTCCCTTGCATCCAGGACGGAAATCGAGGCCGGGGCATCCAGCACTTTCTCGGAGGCGCGCGATGCGCTCACGACCACTGCATTGAGATCGAAACCTGTCGGGCGCAAGGCTGCATCTGCTGTGATAGATTCCCCGGGCTGCAACGATATCTGCATCTGTTCCTCCTCGTATCCCACAAAACGCACCGCAAGCACGTAATCGCCCGGAGGAACCCCGGAAATTTCGTACGATCCGTCGGCGCCCGAGGCGGCGCCTGCAATCATGATGCCATCGACCAGCAACACCACATTGGCGTCTTGCAGAGGAGATGCCGACGAAGCGTCCGTAACGACGCCGCTAACCGATACGCTGGCTTGCGCCTGCACCGATCGGGGCACGGACGCAACGAATGCGAGAAAACAAAACAGGGACGTAGCGAGCAGATGGCGCAGCATGGCGTTCATGGTAAAATGGTGAGATGAGCGTGTCCGAAGAAACGTTCACAAGAGATCGTAGCCGACCTCCATGTCCAGTGCCTACAGTAAAATAATATAGGTAAAGCCCTGTATTGAAATTGTCAAGCCATATACCGAAGGTCGGTGAAAATTGTCGGGAGAGGGCGTCAATCATGCGCCGGCGGGGCATCGACGGCCAAACCGGCTCGCTCGAAAATAAAGTCGATCCGGCGAATATGGTACGATAGATCGAAGGCCACCTCCACCTCCCCCGGGGACAAATGCTCCATGAGCGCGATGTCCCCGGCGACAACCTCCCTGAACGGGCGTTGTTCTTCCCATGCCCGCATCGCCGCCGGTTGAACCAGATCGTAGGCCGCCTCTCGGGGCATTCCCTTGTCGATCAACATAAGCATGAGCCGCTGACTATGATACAGTCCATAGGTCCGTTCCATATTTGCCCGCATCGCCTCGGGATATACGACCAGCGTGTCCATGATGCCGGCAAACCGGTGCAACGCATAGTGAAGAATCGTCGTCGCATCGGGAATAATGACCCGTTCCACGGACGAATGAGAAATGTCGCGCTCGTGCCAGAGCGCCACATTTTCGTAGGCCGACACCATGTAGCCGCGAAGGAGCCGGGCGCAGCCTGTGATATTTTCCGAACCCACCGGATTCCGTTTGTGCGGCATGGCGGAAGATCCTTTTTGCCCCTTTCCAAAGGCTTCCTCGACTTCCCGGACTTCGTTTTTTTGAAGCCCCCGCACCTCCACCGCCATCTTTTCGAGCGAAGCGCCGATGAGCGAAAGGACCGACAAATAGTGTGCATGCCGGTCCCGTTGCAGGACTTGCGTCGAGACGGTCGCGGGCCGTAAACCCAGCCTCTCGCACACCATCTGTTCGATCTCGGGGGGAATGTGTGCAAATGTGCCTACGGCCCCCGACAATTTCCCCACGGCCATATCCTCGGCCGCAGCCATGAACCGGCGGCGGTTTCGCATCGTCTCGGCATGATACAACGCCATTTTCAGGCCCCATGTCGTCGGCTCGGCGTGGACCCCATGCGTGCGACCCATCATTAGGGTATATCGATGCTCGCGCGCCTTGTCCGCCAGCACGTCCAGCATCCGGTCGATGGCGGCCAGCAGAAGATCGTTCGCCTCTTTGAGCTGGACCATCAGCGCCGTATCGACCACATCGGAGGAAGTAAGGCCATAATGCACCCATTTTTTCTCCGGCCCCAGCGATTCGCTTACTGCGCGCGTAAAAGCCACCACATCATGCCGCGTCGTCTTCTCGATCTCATGAATACGTTCCACATCGAACGAGGCCCGGGCGTAGAGCATAGCAACATCCTCCGAAGGTATGACGCCCAGTTTCGACCATGCGTCACATGCGGCCAACTCGACATCGAGCCAGGACTGGAATCGGCTCTGTTCGCTCCATATTTCCCCCATTTCGGGGCGGGTGTATCGGGGTATCATGGGATACGCTGATTAAGTCCACTTTGATCAGTGCTTCACGCTCGTGCTTAAAAGATATTATAATTGCATCGTTGAAATTAGCGGGAAACACCGCGGATTCGGGGCATCGCAGGCGTGAAGCGCCCTTCGAGAGGCAGAGAGGAGCACGCTGGCTGCGTCATTCCTCATTATGCGGGGCCTGCCACATTGCTTCGTCATTCCTTGCCAGCGCACCCCTTTCAGCCTCTGAACTTCGCGGACTTAATCGGGGTATCCCAGGTTCAGGACGGATGCGGCGGACAGGGGGATCAAAACAGGTGGCGCTGGTCACGCAGGTATTTGTTGAGCAACTCGCGCGCCCGGAAAATATGCGCCTTTACGGTGCCCAACGGCAAATCGAGCTCCTGCGCAATTTCTTCATAACTTTTTTCGCATTGGTGGCGCAACACGATAACACGGTGGTACTTCGACGGAAGCGCATCGATGGCTTCCTGAATCAGAGCTTTGCGTTCGTCTTCCACGATGTGCCGATCCGGCCGGTACGTTGTGTCCGGCAACTCCATCGACATTTCTCCTTCACGAGTCTTGATCGGCTGGTCAATAGACAGCGTGGGGAGTTTTTTCTTCCGGACGTAGTCGATCGCATGATTCGTCGCAATCTTGTACAGCCAAGTGGAAAAGGCGTACTCGGGAGAATAGGACGCAAGCGCCGCAAATGCTTTGACGAAACTGTCCTGAACCAGATCGTCTACCTCCATACGATCCCGGGCTATTTTCCGGATGTGCTGGCGAAGCGCATTCCGGTATTTTTCGAGTAGTTCGGCATAAGCCGCCTCGTCGCCGGCAAGCGCGCGCGACACGCACCGCTTGTCCTGTTCGGCAGAGTGGGAAGGGATTGTTTGGGGCTTCTTTTCAGGCATGACCGAACAGGCTGTTTCACCCGTTCCGGAGAACTTTCCGTGTCTGACGGCATGAAGCGAACGCCGGGCAATGCCGGGAATATCCGCCGCCGCGATGCAACCGAAGATGTCCGAAGATAGCCAATACCCGACCTATTTGTGCAGTTCCGCCCCTATACCCTGTGAAAGATGTGAAGGATACTCCGATCAAAACCGCTTCGACCGGGCGCTTCACGTTCGTGCGTAAAGAATACCATAATTGCATCGTCGGAATTAGCGGGAAACGCTGCGGATTCGGGACAGTGCGGGCGCGGAGCGCCCTTCGGGAGGCTGCGAGGGGTGCGCTGACAGCGTCATTCCTCATTATCTGGGACCTGCCACATTGCTTCGTCATTCCTTGCCAGCGCACTCCTCGCAGCCTCTGAACTTCGCGGACTCAATCGGAGTATTTTAAAGAATACGCCAGAGAATACCATATTAGCGCCATAGCGCGTAGATTTAGTTTAAGGATATTCTGATTCTCACGATGCTATTCAGCGTGTATCGTTCGCCATGGCCGGTCATAACAAGTGGTCCAAAATCAAACGGCATAAGGCCAAAACCGACCAGCGCAAGTCGAAAATATGGGCACGTATCTCCCGCGACATCACGGTAGCCACCCGGGAAGGGGGAGGCGATCCCGGCATGAACGCCTCACTGGCGCTGGCGATGGAAAAGGCAAAAGCCGAAAACATGCCGAAGGACAATATCGAACGGGCCATCAAGCGCGGCGCCGGAGAAATTAAGGGAGAAGACTACGAAGAGGTTACCTACGAGGGCTATGGGCCGCATGGCGTAGCGGTATTCGTAGAAACGCTGACGGACAATAGAAACCGGACGGTAGCCGACCTGCGCCATCTTTTCAGTAAAGGAGGCGGAAGCCTCGGAAAGTCTGGCTCGGTGGGATACCTGTTCGAACGCAAAGGCATGATAGAAATCTCATCCTCCGGACAGCAACATGACGAACTGACCCTGTTCGATATCGTTGCGGAAGCGGGCGCCGAGGACATGCACCAGGAGGGCGATGCGTATATAATCGTCACGCCGGTCGATCTTCTGGAAGATGTACGCGCGGCGCTCGAACGCGTCGGCGTCGACATCGGCGATGTCCAGTCGATTCGGGAACCTGTAACGACCGTAACGCTCTTCGGCGACGATGCCCGGAAGGTAGTTCGCCTGATCGGACACATCGACGACCATCAGGATGTACAGGCTGTATTCACCACGCTCGATATGAACGAGGAAACCCTCGCTGCCATATCCTTCTGACAAATCCCCGCGGGGCTGCGCACAATGATCGTACTTGGCATCGACCCCGGATCTCGGTACACAGGGTACGGCGTCGTCAGCTGCGATGGCCCTGGGGAGCATGCACTGGAATATGGCGTCCTGCGCCTTGGCCGGTACGACGAGCACCCCCTTCGCCTCAAAAAAATTTACGACGAGATCACGGCGATCGCCGCGCGCTTTTGCCCGGACGAATGCGCCATCGAGATGCCCGTATACGGAAGCAACCCACAGTCCATGTTGAAGCTCGGACGGGCCCAGGCGGCTGCCATGATAGCGATGCTGAACCGGGAGGTCCCGGTAACCGAGTATACCCCGAAGCAAGTCAAAAAAGCCGTCACCGGGCGCGGCAACGCCTCGAAGGAGCAGGTTCGCTATATGGTGCGCGCCATTCTGTCGATCAAGGACGAGGATGACAATAGCGCCATGGAAGCCGATGCGTCCGATGCCCTCGCGGTAGGGCTATGTCATGCACACCGCCGAGCGAAAGGCGCGACCCAAAGACCCGCAAGCTGGAAAAGCTTCCTGCGGGCGAATCCCCATATCGTCATCGAATAGACATGAAGCCCGTTCAATCGTAGAAGTAGCCTCGTTCCTCATCCCGGACGCGAACGACCTCGACGATTTCGCTCTCGTCGACGCGTCCTCCCATTTCCTGGAAGAGGCGTGCAATCTGACGGTCCTTTTGCGGCCCCTGATTCCACTCCGGATGCGCCTGTTCAACGATGCTGACGAGGATGCGCAGGTAGGGATACCGCCGCTCCGGAGTATCCAGACCGTTGATGGCCCGAGCAAACAACTCTGCATTGCGACCGACCTGACGATCGATCATTTTCGTGTCGAATTCGGTTGAACTCATGCCGGTATGAATCGCATCGTGTCTGAGAAAGCCCGAATGGGCAAGCGGCAAAGGAATCCGCGAGCGAATGTCTCGCCCGAAATAACCGCCGTCGGGACCGCAATAATAACGAATGTCGGGGCGACAACCAAACCAGCGTCGTATTCCGCTTGCCGCGGCGAGCGGATTCCGGCGGGTATGAACTTTTGTCGAGAGGTGGCGGAGGTCCTGCGCATACCATACCTTTCGGGAAAACGACCGGGAAACCGCCCTTGAACAAATCCCTGCCATATCGACTCGATCTGCTCCCGGTGATCCCCTCGTTTCACCGGCGCGCACGGCACAAGAAGGCTTTCCGGGAAGGCCAACTGGTCTATTATGGTCCACATCCTCCCTATTACGGAATCGGGGAGGTCAAACAAATCGTCGGATCGTATGTAGCCGTAGATTTCCGCGGCACCGGTCAGTTCGGCGTACACGAGGATGTGCTCGAACACCATTATCTCATTCCGATTTCCCACAACAGGTTGGCGTCTATATAACGCTTACGGACCACGCAGACCCTGTTCCCGAACGACAGCGGTCCTCGCCTGCGCACAAACACCATACCATGCAAACCCGTATCAACCAGATCAGCGAAGTAACCTGCGACCTTGAGATCGAGGCGGCGGCGGAAGAACTGGCGCCGGACTTCAAAACCGCCCTGCACCGGCAACGGGCACGCACAGAAATGAAAGGCTTCCGGACCGGCAAGGTCCCCGTGGGTCTCGTCAAAAAAATCCGCGGAGAAGCAATCGCTTATATGCTTGCCGAGGAAAAAGTGCAGAGCGTCTTCCATAAGGAAGTCATCGAAGGCAAGCAATACGACGTGGTGGGCCGACCCCTGCTCACCACGCTCGATTACGAAATGGACGGTGACTTGCGAGCAGTGATCCGGTTCGGTATCCGGCCCGAAATCACGCTGAAGGACCTTTCCGGCGAGAAAATTTCGCGCCTCAAACGCGAGGTTACGGACGAGGATGTAGCAGAACATCTGGAGCGCATCCGGAAAAGTCGCGCCGCGCTTGTCCCTGTCGAGACGGATGAAATCACGGAAGACTTCCAGGTCGTCATGGACATGCAACGCCTCGACGAAAAAACCGGCACGCCCGTCATCGGAGAGAAAGAAGAGGGTGTAACTTTTTTTGTCGACGACAAGGATCTGCACGAAGCCATCCGGGAAGGCGTACTTGGCAGACAGGCAGGAGACACATTCACTTTGGAACTTCCCCCCGACAAAGACGACAACGGACCTGCGCGCCGGTATCGGGCTACGGTCAAGGAAACTAAACGCCGGGACCTGCCCGATCTCGACGATGCGTTTGCGGAGGCGGCTACAGAAGGGAAAGTAAGCGATCTGGACGAATGGAGAGGCGCCATTCGCCAACAACTGAACGCGCTTTGGAAGGAACGCACCGAGGAATTGCTTGTCGACCGGATCGTCGATCGCATGATGGCGCTGCACGACATACCCATTCCCGAATCGGCGGTGGAAATGTACCTGGACGGTTTTGTCGATGACTTGAAAAAACGCAACAACGGCAAGGAGCCGAAGGATTTCGACGAACAAGCCTTCCGGGAAACGCGCCGCAGCATGGCGGGGCGACATGCCAAATGGAAACTGCTCCGCGATGCCTATATCGAGCGCGAACAACTGCAGGTAACCGAAGACGATCTCGATGCCTACTTCGATAGCGCCGCCGAGAATAGCGATGAACTGGCCCCCGAAACGTTGCGCCGATACTACGAACGCGCAGGAGCAATTGACGAGATCCGGGAGCGCCTGATGAGCCGAAAAGTTTTCGCCCGACTCACGGACGCCTTTGAGATAGAAGACAAGGATCCGGAAGCATTCCAGGCGCTGCTCGACGAAAATGCTTCATCGGATTCCCCCATCGTTATCCCTGCCTGATCGGAAACGTCCGTGGCAAGCACGGATGCGGCGGAACTCCCTTCGGGGGATACGGTAGCATCATCGCCTCGAACATCACGTATTTTTTCCAGCGCGCATGGTAGACGATTTCGTCAAATTCTCGCGGGACCTCTCTGTCCCGAACAGCATCTATAGCGGCCCTTTCCGCAAGGAACCGATCGGAACGCTCGTGCCGATGGTCGTCGAACAAACGAACCGGGGCGAACGCGCCTACGACATCTTCAGCCGCCTGCTGAAAGAGCGCATCGTCATTCTCGGAACGCCCGTCAACGATCAGATCGCAAACCTCGCGGTCGCGCAACTTTTGTACCTGACAAGCGAGGATTCCGACCGGGACATCAACATGTACATCAACTCGCCGGGAGGCATTATATACAGCGGCCTGGCGGTGTACGACACCATGCAATGGGTCAGCGCTCCGATCGCCACGACATGCGTGGGACTCGCCGCCTCGATGGGTTCGATTCTGCTTGCGGCGGGCGCCGCCGGCAAACGCGGTGCACTGCCCAACTCCCGCATCATGCTGCACCAGCCGCTGGGCGGCACACAGGGTCAGGCATCGGATATCGAAATCCAGGCAAAAGAGATTATTCGTCTGAAGCGGCTATTGTACGAAATTCTTGCCCGGCACACGGACAAGTCGATCGAACAAATCGAGAACGACGCCGACCGCGACTACTGGCTCAGTGCCCAGGAAGCCAAGGACTACGGCATCGTGGACAATGTGCTGAATCACCAGCGGCAAGCGGCGGAGGAACCGGAGATGTAAGCAGGGGGCCTCTGCTTGCGGTACGGGAGATACCGAAAGATCATAAGGTACCGCGTACGGGATTCGAACCCGTGTTACCAGCGTGAGAGGCTGGCGTCCTGAACCCCTAGACGAACGCGGCGGATTGGCGACGGCAGACAGAAAAGTTCAACGACCGCACCCTGACTTTTTGCAACGCAAATCCCCCTGAAGAGTTTCATAAAACGACGCCCGGACCTCTGCAAGCCGCATGTCGCACTCGGTAATAACCCCATATCCATGAACGCCTCCGTCCAGTCTTTCATCCAGTCTTTCATCCAGTCTTTCCCCTCTTCCGTCCGTGGCGGTACAGCGCTTTGTTTTCTGCTCCTGTTTACGGCATGCGGATCCGGTCAAGAAACGCCCGCACAAACCAGCGATGTGCAATATGCCATGGGCGAACCGTTGTCGGATGCCTCGCTTGCGGTCGTCGTAACCTCCGAATTTGGAGCAGACACCCTATCTACGCAAACCTTCGAGGAGCAAGTCCAGTTTGCTGCGATGCAATTCGGTATCCTGAGCGATGCGGAAGAAACCCGCAGACTCCGAAAAAGCATCGTGGAAGAATTCGTGCTATTGCAGCATCTGGTCTTCGGTGAAGCGGACCGCCTCAACCTTACCGCCAGCGAGGAAGCCGTAGAACAGCGAATCCGGCAGATCATGGCGCAATTTCCCGACGAGGCAGCGTTCGGGCAGGCCCTTGCGGAGGATAATCTGACTGAAGAGGGTCTCCGCGAGCAGATGGGCAACGACATCACGCAGAGGGCAATGCTCGACCATTTTGCGGCGACTGCCGAGGAACCGGAGACGGAAGACATTCTGGCGTTCAGCGAATCGCGAGCTGAGGAGGTGCGCGCTTCGCATATCTTGTTCATCCCCCCTCCGTCGGCAACTGCCGAACAAAAGGATTCCACGCTACACCAGGCCGAGGCTGTGCTCGACAGCATCCGGACAGGCGCCGACTTCGCAGAAATGGCTCAAAGGCACTCGCAAGGGCCTTCCGGGGCCCTTGGCGGGGATCTCGGCTTCTTCAGCCGGGGAGACATGGTGGAGCCTTTCGAGCAAGCTACCTATGCTCTGAGGGACTCGGGAGATGTGACGAAAGAGCCCATCGAAACGGATTTCGGATATCACCTCATTAAACTGACCGGACGGCGAATCGCCGCACTGATGGATTCGACCGAGGCGCACCAGATGATCCTTCGAGAACGACAGCGTGACGCCATCCAGCGTGAAATCGACCGGCTCCGCGCAAGCGTAACGGTGCATATCAACCCGGATGTGGTGGACGTCGATCTGAACGTACGCGAAGAATAGAGCCGTGCAAGGCAGGATACGCGTTGCTCCCGGGATCTACGCATCCTTGCAGGGACTGCTGTCGCATCGGACCATCCTGATGTGCGGAATCCCGACTTCTTCAAACGGGTCTCCGACGGTCCGGAAGCCGAACGACCGGTAGAAGTTCTCCAGATGTAACTGGGCATGGAGAATGTATTCCCCAAAGCCGGCCCGGCGAGCATCCTCGATAACCCAGGATACAAGGGCCTTTCCATACCCTTTCCCGCGGTAGCCCCGTAGCACGGAAAACCGTTCCAGTCTGGCAGTGGGGCGTTGTCTATACGCCAGCATACGCCACCTTGCCGCCGCCATCGGCTCGCCGTCTAGCAACCCAAGCACATGGCGACTGATCTCCTCATACCTGTCCCACTCCAGTTCGCACGGGCAATGTTGTTCCTCGATAAAAACCTGCGTGCGGATGGCTTTCACAGCTTCCCATTCCTTACTGCCCCTGTGCGCGATACGCACAGTCATTGCGCCAGTGCAAAGCCCACCAATAGCATTCATTAACATCGCATGGAAGATTAACGCTTCACGGAGGACTGACTGATATGCAACGTACGCCTGCCGTTGCAATCTTTTCTCTCACTGCTTCTGAAATCTGATGAGAACGCGAATATGCAGGCCGGACGTTTCGGGTCAGGCATAGCGCCCGGGCGGACGAAAGCCCTTCATCGATCCGCCGAACCGCCGGTCGTCAAAATCCCCCGGCGCTCTCAGGATCGCTCGTCTTGTTTTAGTGTCCATGCGCTGTTGTTGCACAGGAACGTACCCAACGAATGGCCTTAGTGTTCGTCCGAGAGAACCCGGTCAATATCCCTTCCCCGTCCCAGTATTCCCCATGTCGAGAAAGGATCAACCCGGGTAGCTCCACCGCTTCGACACACCGCGAACAAGGAATCGTCCGGAAGCAAATCCGACAAGAGCGGCGAATGGGTGGTGATAATGTACTGGGTCTGCTGCAGGATTTGCTGCGTTTTCAACAAGTCCGCAATGAATCGGATATGACGCGGATGGACCCCATTTTCCGGTTCTTCGAACCCCACGAGGCCAGGGGCTTTTCGTGCTCCGGTCAGGGCCAGCAATCCGAGCATCCGAAGCGTACCGTCCGAGAGCACACGAGCAGGAATGGCTACACTGCCCTCTATAAGGTGCAGTTCGGCCTCGCCGAATTCGTTCACATTCACATCGATCCCATCGATATCCGGCATAAGCGTGTGCAACGCATTCTCTATACCCTGGAACCGGTCCGGATCCGTGGCCTTGAGCGTATTCAGAAAAGCGGCCAGCTCTTCACCCATCGTGCCGATACGAGACACTTCCCTGACAGGGTAGGCGGCACGCATGCGTTCGCGCGGCTCAAAGTAGAAAAAGCGCCAGCTTTCCAGTTCGCGCCGCGCCGCCGCTACATGTGGATAATACGGTAGATAATGGGGCATGGACAGGATGCTTCGATCCAGATACCGGTCGTAATAAGTGGGATGCGCCTGTCCCTCAAGCCGCAGATATATCTTTTCGCCTTCTCGTCCGAAAAACGGCTTGCGTTTACCCGTGGGCTTCCCCTTGCTGTTCAGGGCGGCCAGAGATTCGTCCGCCACACGCAGAATGCCGGACCTGGGCAACATTTCGACTTCGATGCGGTAACGCAGGTCGAGTTCGTGCACTTGCGGAAGCCGCTCCTTGCCGTTTTTGGGGGTCGATACGGCGCGGCTCGGACGACGCATGTCCCGTATCTCCTGATTGACAGCGTGCACGACCGCATCCGAAAGCCGCAGATCGGCTTCGAAGGAAAAAGTCAAGTGCTCCCGGGCAACCAACTCCTTGAGCCCACCTTCCCGCATCGTGAACGATTCGAGGGGCTTACCCCTATACGATGAATAAAAGGCATCCTTCAACGTTTTGCTCGTGCCGAGCCCGGACAGCAGTTGCAACGCATCGAGCACATTGCTTTTCCCTGCGGCATTCGGACCGAACAGCACGGTAAGGGGCTCGATATGCGCCTCGACATCGAGAAGAGATTTGTAGCCTTTGATGTGAACACGCTTGAGCATGGCATCCCGGTGCTTCCGGTTTCACACGGTCGCATCCTGCACGCGACCCTACGGATATAGTATAAGATACTCTGATCAAAATCGCTTCGATCAGCGCTTCACGTTCGTGCGTACAGGAATACCATAATGGCATCTGAAATTAGCGGGAAACGCTTCGGATTCGGACAGTGCGGGCGCGGAGCGCCCTTCGGGAGACTTAATCAGAGTATCCTGTACGAAGAAATTCCACGCTTCCCACTCCCAAAAACCCTATCTCCGCAAGGGATATATCCCTCGTTTCATGCGTTGTAGTGTATTATCCTTGTTCGATACCCAACATAAATCCCCTGTGCGGTAATCGCTCCGTGCGCGACCGGCGACCCGCCCATCACGGTCATGAAGGGAATCGTTTACCTCGATTACAATGCGTCCACGCCGGTGGACGAACGCGTTCTGCATGCCATGCTGCCCTGGTTTTGCGTGCAGTACGGCAACCCTTCCAGCAAGGGGCATCCTCTCGGCTGGGCTGCGGAGGAAGCCTGCGAGCAGGCCCGCGAACAAATGGCGGCCGCCCTCGGCGCGGAGCCGGGAGAGATTGTGTTCACCTCCGGGGCTACCGAGGGAGCAAATGCGGCTATCAAGGGGGTGGCGGAGATGTACCGGTCCAAGGGGCGACACCTCGTTACGGTACAGACCGAACACCGGGCGGTCCTCAACGCACACTGCGCCCTGGAGCGAAAAGGATACGAGGTTACTTACCTGCCCGTGGATGCGTATGGACAGATCGATCTGGATGCGCTGGAAACCGCCCTCCGCGACGACACGATTCTCGTTTCCGTAATGTGGGCAAACAACGAGGCAGGCACGATCCAGCCCGTAGAAAGCGTATCGAAAATGGCCCGCTCCCGGGGCGTTCTTTTTATGACGGACGCCACCCAGGCCGTGGGCAAGGTACCTGTCCACGCCGGATTGGCGGATCTGCTCGTCTGCTCGGCGCACAAGTTCTACGGACCGAAGGGCGTCGGCGCCTTGTGCGTGCGCCGGCGCGATCCCCGGGTGCGCATTGCGCCGCTTCTGGACGGGGGCGGTCACGAAAACGGACGCCGTTCGGGGACGCTGAACGTGCCGGGCATCGTGGGCATGGGAAAAGCCGCCGGTATCGCTTGCCGGGAAATGGAAGATTTCAGGGAGCGTATGGGGCACTTGCAATACCGCCTGGAGCGTCGCCTGCTGCAACGTCCCGGCGCACGGTTGAATGTCCCGCAACACGTCCCGCGCCTACCGCAAACGTCCAGCATCCGATTCGAAGGAATCGGGGGAGCTCGTATTATAGCGGCGTGCCGCAACCTTGCCTTTTCCGCCGGCAGCGCCTGTTCCAGCGGCAGCGGCGAGCCGAGCCATGTGCTCCGGGCCATGGGCCTGTCGAGCGAACAAGCTCTGTCCACGCTGCGTCTCAGCCTCGGGCGATTCACCACCGAGGACGAAGTGGACCGCGCCGCCGCACAGATCGGAGAGGCTGTCCGGTCCGCAAAACAAACGGCAGCGACCCCCGCCTGACGCTCTCGCGCCCGAAAACACACGTCCTGTCCTTTTGCGCATGGAACCGATTACGGATCAAATCACAAATCGCGTGGCCCAGAGCGACCTTGTCGTGTTCAATCTGGAAGACCTGTGGGATAACCGGCCCGTCACGGAATTCGATATGGCCCCGTTCCTGTTTCAGGAGATGATCCTGCGCGAAAAGGACTTCCGCGCAGGGATGAAAACGCACGACTGGGCACAGTACGCAGATCACCACGTGGCAATCTTCTGCTCAGCGGATGCGATCATTCCTACCTGGGCATGGATGCTCGCGGCGTCGAAACTGGAAGCTGTCGCCCGTTCCGTAGCTCTGGGACGGGCGACAGACCTGATCCGGGATCATTTCGTGCGCGCGCTCGAATCCACAGACTGGTCTCCCTACGAAGGAAAGCCCGTGGTCGTCAAGGGATGCGGCAGCGGCGTCGTGCCGCCCGCCGCCTACCTGCTGGCTACGACAGAATTGCAGCAGGTGGCCGCCAAATTGATGTACGGCGAGCCCTGTTCGTCCGTCCCGCTGTGGAGAAAGCCGCGAGAGATATCGCAACCGGCGCCTGCCGCCAGGAAAGTAAGCGCCGCTCGCCCACTTCCGGGCAATATCGGACGCGCCCGATAGCCGAACCGGGCCCCTTGTTCAGCCGACACGGGACAGCCCCATCCCCTGGTCCCCGTACACGGCGTGGAGGTGTTCCCGCAGCGCCGCATGACCGGATTCCTTCAGATCGGGATCGCGTTTAACCAGTCCGAAGGCCAGGTCGCGAGCCTCCGTGAGGAGTTCCACATCCCCCGGCAACTCGGCAATCTTCAATTCCGGCAAGCCGCTCTGCCTGGTACCGAAGAAATCGCCGGCCCCGCGGATCTTCAGATCGGCCTCGCTGATCCGGAAGCCATCGTTCGTATCCACCATCACCTGCAAGCGCTCGCGGGCTTCGTGCGTACACTTGTAGTCCGCCATGAGAATGCAGTAACTCTGCTCCCCGCCCCGGCCGACCCGGCCCCGCAACTGGTGTAACTGGCTCAGCCCGAACCGTTCGGCATGCTCGACGATCATAATGGTGGCGTTCGATACGTCTACCCCCACCTCGATCACCGTCGTAGCGACCAGCACCTTGAAATCGGCCCGGTGAAACAGGGTCATGGTGTCCTCTTTCTCGCCCCGTGACATCCGTCCGTGGATCAATCCCACCTTGTGCGGAGCAAATATCTTTTTCAGCTCCGCATGCCCGGATTCGGCGTCCTTGAGGTCCATTTTTTCGGACTCTTCCACCAGCGGATATACGATGTAGCACTGCCGTCCCTTTTCGATCTCGCCGCGCACGAAGGCATACACCTGCTCCCGGCTTTTGTCGTAGCGCAGCGCCGTGCGCACCGGGCGCCTTCCCGCCGGCATTTCCTTCATGATCGATACGTCGAGATCGCCGTAGAGCGTCATCGCGAGCGACCGAGGAATCGGCGTGGCGGTCATGAGCAGCATGTGCGGTCGGGCGCCCATTTCAAACATGCGGGCGCGCTGCATCACCCCGAACCGGTGTTGTTCGTCGACGATCGCCAGACCCAGCCGCCGAAACGTCACATCTTCCTGGATAAGCGCATGGGTGCCGACCGCAATGCTTGCCTCCCCTTCTGCAATATCCGCAAGAATCTTTTCGCGTTCCGCCTTGGGCAATCCCCCGACAAGCAGCCGTATCCGCACGTCCAGCGGGTCGAGGTACTTGCGTAAATTGGCGTAATGCTGCTCCGCCAGAATTTCCGTAGGCGCCATGAACGCGCTCTGGTAGCCGCTATCCAGCGCATGAAGCATGGCCGCAACGGCGACCACGGTCTTGCCGCTGCCCACATCGCCCTGCAGAAGGCGGCGCATCTGCTTACCGCTCCGCATGTCCCGGGCAATATCTTTCAGCGCAGACTGCTGCGCGCCGGTCAATTCGAAGGGAAGTCCATCCTGGAGAAACTTCCTCATAAGCGCGCCCGGCGCTTCGAACCGGGGACCCGCGTGCACGATCCGGCGGCGGCGCAACTGCGCCAGCATGATCTGCACGGAAAAGAGTTCCTCGAACTTCAGCCGGCGCTGCGCCGCTTCGAGTTCGTCCCGATCTTCCGGAAAATGGATAGCGCGCAGCGCAGCAGGGCCGTCCATCAACTGCGCGGCCTCGCAAATATCCGAGGGAAACGATTCCGGAATCTCCTCCCCGTGCTGCGTAAGGAAATCGTGGATGATATGCCGGAAGGCGCGACTGGTCAGCCCTACGCCGGTCAGCGCCGCGCCGCCGGGATACAATGCGATAATACGCCCGGTATCGAGCGTCCGGCTTTCCGCGTCCAGCTTGTCGAAATCCGGGTGCGCCATCGAAAACATGCCGCCATAGCGCTGGGGCTTTCCGTGAAACGCAACCCGATCGCCCTTGGAGAAACGCCCCCGGATCCACTGTGCTCCCTTGAACCAGACGCATTTCATGACCTGGCCGCTCTCGTCTTGGGCGATCAGCTCGAACCGCTGCCCGGTTCGTCCCCGCACCGTATCCGCAAGAATAACCTCGCCCACCACCGTAACCGAGGACATGTCCCCGCGCAACGCCCGAATCGGGACGATCGAAGACCGGTCAAGATAGCGCCGCGGATAGTAGTGCAGCAGGTCGCGGATCGTCCGCACGCCCGCATCCGCCAGCACATCCACACGGCGGCCCTTGATCCCCTGCACACGTTGCACTCCCTGCTCTAGAAAGCTTATCGACATAGCGGCGGGAATCGGTTCGGGAGATTCCTTGCTCCTTACAGAATACTCTGATTAATTCTGCAAAGTTCAGAGGCTTCGAGAAGTGCGCTGGCAAGGAATGACGAAGCAATGTGGCAGGCCCCACATAATGAGGAATGACACAGCCAGCGCGCTTCTCGAAGCCTACCGAAGGGCGCTTCATGTACGCCATGCACCAAATCACAGCATTTCTCGCTGATTTCAACGACATCGTCATGATGTCCTGTGCGCACTAACATGAAGCGCTGATCGAAGTAGAATTAATCAGAGCATCCTACAATATAACCGGCGGCAATCCGTCCGTATACGAACGCGGTCCGCTATTCCGCATCCAGAAGGCGTTCGCCGGCCTGAAATCGCCCCGGACGGCGGAACTGGACATCCACCGCATCGTCGGCCTCCAGCGTTTCGAAAAGCCGGGCTTGCATTTCGAGGATGCGTTCCTGGTGATCCGGGCTGTTGATGAGGTTATGCTGCTCGAACGGGTCCATTTCGAGATCGTAAAGCTCGTTCATATCCCAGACCCCGTGGTAGAACATGTACTTGTACCGGTCGCCGCGGAGCGCATACACCGTGGGCGTATGGGGAAAGGGAAATTCCCAGAAGTATTCGTACACGAATTCGGTTCGCCAGTCGGGAATAGACCCGCCGGAAAGAAGCGGCAGGAACGAACGTCCGTCCATCCTCGCGGGCGTCTCCATACCGGCCAGGGTCAGGAAAGTAGGGGCAACATCTATGTTCAGAATCATCTCGTCGAGCACACTGCCGGCTGCAATATGTCCCGGGGCATACGCAAGCATGGGTACGCGCATGGACTCCTCATAGGCATTCCGCTTGTCGATCAGCCCATGCTCGCCGAACAGAAATCCGTTATCCCCCATGTACACAACCAGCGTTTCGTCCGAAAGGCCATGCTCTTCGAGATAATCCAGGACGCGACCGATACTGTCGTCGATGCTCAGCAAGGTCTCCGCATAGCGCCGGTAAAACTGGTCGTACACAAGATCGCCGTGGTACATGTGATCGACCCCGTGCCAGCTATAGCGCTGCTCCTTGACCCACCGGGGTTTGGAGAGATAGTTCTGCTCCGTATTCGCCATAGTGACGGGGTACTCCAGCGGCGTGTCCGCATACCGGCCCGCGTGCCGCTCCGGAGGAATGAACTCGGCATGAACGGCCTTGTGCGAGAGATACAGAAAGAACGGACGATCCGCATCCCGGTTATCCAGCCACCGCAGGGCGTAATCCGTGAGCAGGTCCGACGTGTGGCCAAGGTGCGGACTGCGCGATCCGTTGACGTTCAGTTCGGGATTCATGTAGACGCCCTGCCCCCGGAAACTCACCCAGTAATCGAAGCCCGGGCGAGGCCCGTCGCTGGAAGAACCCATGTGCCATTTCCCCACGAAAGCGGTCTCGTAGCCCGATTCCCGGAGCAATTCCGGGAAAAACGTAGTGCCCTCCGGCACCAGCCGCTGGTTGTCCACCACGCCGTGGTTATGCGCGTACTGCCCGGTAAGAATGGAGGCGCGGCTGGGCGAACACAACGCCGTGGTCACGAACGCGTTGCGCAGATGCAGCCCTTCCCGGGCCATGCGATCCATGTTCGGGGTTTCGAGAAAATCGGGGGCCCGCTCATGGAATCCCATGAAGTCGTACCGGTGGTCGTCGCTCAGAATAAACACGACGTTCCGGGGGGCGTCGCCGGACTGCGCCCGGACAGACAGCGCGCCGGCGAATGCAAAAACGAGAACAAGGAACGTATGGACGAAAAGACGCATGGTTTTATGGAATGTCGAGAAATCCGAAGGAATGGTTACAATATGGATACTCTGATTAAGTCCGCGAAGTTCAGAGGGTGAGAGGGGTTCGCTGGCAAGAAATGACGAAGCAGTGCGGCAGGCCCCACACAATGAGAAATGACACGGCCAGCGAACCCCTCTCGCCCTCCCGAAGGGCGCTTCACGCACGAACGTGAAGCGCTGATCGAAGTGGACTTGATCAGCAGGTTATCCGGCGGACAGTGTCAAGAGGAACTGCGCATGATCCGTGCACAGAATACAACATAAAACCTTTTGATCCGTTCGATGGGGGCGGGTCCACGAAGGCGGTCAGCCCGACATGAAACCTTGGCGAATGGTATACTCCATAGTATACTGTGATATACCGTGTAGTATACCGCGCATCCCGAAAGCGCCTGTGTCCTCCGAGAATCCTCGTTCGTTCTTCATGCGGCGGTCCGTGTCTCCACCTCTTACCCGGCGTATGTTCGGTCGGTCCTCTGGCCAATACGGCGCGATCCGGCGGCTTTTTTCCGATAGCGAATCCGCGACGGCAGGCAGATTTATTGACCGGATTGGTCTTTTTTGTTTGACCTGTCTGGTCATTTTTATCGGATCCGGGTGCGGCACGGATCGTGCATCCCCTGCCGCTTCCGCCCCGGCGTATGTAGGCCGCGAAGTCTGCGCGGGATGCCATGCGGAAGCTGCCCTCGCGTGGGAAGGATCGGATCATGACCGGGCCATGGAAGAAGCTCTCCCGGAAACCGTACTTGGCGATTTCGACGACGCCGTGTTTCGTCGGTGCGGCGTCGAAACGCGCTTTTTCCGGGAAGACGACGGCTTCTTCATCCGTACGCAGGGCGCCGACGGAACCATGCAAACCTTCCCGGTCGCTTACACGTTCGGCTACGAACCGCTCCAGCAATATCTCATCCCGCTGGAAAACGGACGCGTGCAGGCCTTTACGGTGGCCTGGGATACGCAGGGCGAACGGTGGTTCTCGCTCGCAGAAGACGAGTGCATCGATCCTCCGGACTGGCTCCACTGGACCGGCGACGGGATGAACTGGAATTACATGTGCGCGGATTGCCATTCCACCAACCTGCAACGCAATTTCAATCTGGCCGCCGGCGCCTACGAGACCTCTTTTTCGGAAATCGACGTGAGCTGCGAAACATGCCACGGGCCCGGCGAGGCCCATGTGGAAAACGCGCAATCCGGAACGTACGACCGGGTCTCGTCCGGCCTCACGGCGACCCTTTCGGCGCCGCACCAGCAGGTGGAAACCTGCGCGCCCTGCCATTCCCGTCGCCGGATCGTCTACCCGAATCATATCGCGGGCAATGCCTTCCTGGACCACTACGAGCCCGAACTGCTCGAAGAGGAACTGTACTTCGCCGATGGGCAGATACGCGACGAGGTGTACGTGTACGGCTCTTTCCTGCAAAGCCGTATGTATGCGGAGGGCGTGGTGTGCGCCGATTGCCACGATCCGCATACGACCCGGCTGAAATTCGAGGGGAATGCGCTCTGCGGACAATGCCACGACGCAGCCGTCTACGACACGTTCGAGCACCTCCGGCATCCGCAAGAATCGGCAGGGGGGCAGTGCGTCGATTGCCATATGCCCGAGCGAACCTATATGGTGGTAGACCCCCGCCGGGATCACAGTTTCAAGATTCCCCGGCCCGATCTCTCGGCCCAAATCGGCGCACCCAATGTATGCCAGGGGTGTCATACGGACCGCTCCGCGGAATGGGCTGCCGAACGGATCGAGGACTGGCATGGACCAGAACGCCCGCCCTCGTTCGCCACGGCCCTTGCCGGGGGACGGGAAGGGGCCCCGGAGGCCGAACCGGAATTGATCCGGCTGATGGAAGATCCCGGCGCTCCGGATATCGTGCGCGCCACGGCGCTGACGCTGCTGGACCGCTATACCACCGTCCGGGCTTCGGAGATGGCCATCCAGGCGCTCGGCGACGAAGCGCCTCTCGTGCGGGCTGCCGCCGTACGCCGCCTCGGAGCGCAGAACCGCGCCGAAACCGATCGCTCGGCGATCCCGAAACTGGAGCCCCTGCTGACCGATTCCGTGGGGCTGGTGCGGATGGAAGCGGCCCGCGTGCTCGCGCAGATCGCGCCGGAGCGATACACCCGGGACAATGCGAGCGAAACGGCGATTGCCTGGCGGAACGCCCTAAAGGAATACCGCGACGGACAACGCGCCCTGAACGACCAGGCCGCCTCGCACCTGAATCTGGCCATTCTCCACGAGCGCCTGGGCCGGTCGGACTCGGCTGCGGCAGCGTACCGGACCGCCGTCCGCATCGACTCCACCTTTGTCCCGGCGCACCTGAACCTGGCCATGCTGCTTAACCGCACGCGGGGACAGGGCGGCACGCAGGCGGAAGCGCTGGCTGCCGAGGCCGAAGCCTCCCTGCGCGCAGCGGTGCGCATGCAGCCGGACGCTGCGGAGGTGCATTACACGCTGGGCCTGTTCCTCGCCGAAACGCCGGAGCAGCTCGAAGAGGCTGCGACCCACCTCGGGCGGGCGGCGGCGCTGGACGCTTCGAATGCCCGCATGCAGTACAACGCCGGGCTGGCGTACCAGCAACTGGGCAATGCCGAACAAGCCGGACGGCTTCTGTCCAATGCGCTGCGCCTTGCCCCGGATCACGCGGATTATCTTAACGCGCTAAGCATTTTCCATGCGCAACAGGAGGCGTGGGACGCCGCGCTCGAATACACGGATCGCCTGCTCGCGCAATACCCGGACAACCCGGATCTGCTGCAACGGCGCGCATGGATTGCGCGCCAGGCGCAATAGCCGACCAGAGGCGGTTCGGAATGATCGGATCAGAACAAGGTTGCAACGCTACACGTTAAGTTCAAATTCCGGGAAAATATGTCCGGTTTTTACGGACTATTCCTCATTGCTACCATTTCTGACCCCGGCGAAACCATGAACGAACGATCCCTGCTATTGGCGGCCTTTAAAGCAGAAGTAGAGGCATGGGAGTGTATGGCTGAATCGTGCGACCTTCAGGTGAAGTTTCTGGAAGCTATGAAGTTACTCCCGACGGGAATACCCTTTAAGTGGATGCTGGTAATTCAGAGGCGCAGAGCCATTTCGGAAGCGCGGAAAAACGCAGCATCGATGCGGCTGAGAGCCGCTGCGATACGGGAACTCGCTTCAGATGAATGGACAGACACCTCGGCGGCACGGGAAATACGTTTGATTGCGCGGCAAAGACTTCGAGAATGCGCGGACGCGGGTTTGGAGATGCACAAACTGTATACGCAGCCAAAGATGTTTGACTCGTTTTCTTTTCCGGATGTGTTACGCGAGGCTGAAAGGTGGCATCATAATTTGTTATTGCTTGCTGTGTCTTGTTTTAATCAGGCTTGCGAAGCATGGAAGGAATGTTATGAAGACCTTTAGGAAATACCTGCTCACATAGCACGGTGCGGGTTTGATACCGCTTATTCCTCTTCCGCCTCCCCTTCCCTCATCTCTTCCACCTCGATGGTCAATGTCCATTCGGGATGGGTGGAGGGGGCCCCGAACCACTTGGCGTGCCCTAGATTCTTGCAAAAATAAATTTTACTTTTATAAAATATAAATTATATCTTTATAATATCCTAATTAAATCTACGGAATTCAGAGGCTGAGAGGGGTGCGCCGGCAAGGGATGACGAAGAAACGTGGCAGGCCCCACGTAATGAGGAATGACACAGCCAGCGTGCCCCTCGCGGCCTCCCGAAGGGCGCTTCACGTCTGCGATGCCCCGAATCCGCAGTATTTCCCGCTGATTGCAACGCTGGAATGTGACCGTACGTTGCGGACGTGACGTGCTGAGCACAGTGGTTTTGACCGGAGTATCCTTGATATTTGCACACGGTACACGCAACGCGATGATCGAGCGAAGTCTGAACAAAACTGTTCTGGAAGCTTTGCGGGTTTTTCCGGTCGTATACGTAGCCGGTCCTCGGCAAGCGGGAAAAAGCACGCTGGCGCTGAGGCTTGCCGCTAACGAATGGCCCGCGGACTACGTGACTTTCGACGAAGCCACCATGCTGGGCGCGGCGCACGCCCATCCCGAAAGTTTTCTGCGCGCCTGGAAAGGCCGCCTGATCCTCGACGAAGTGCAAATGGCGCCGGGGTTGTTCCGCGCACTCAAAGCGATGGTCGATGAGGCCCGCCTGAAGAACAAACAAGCTGCAAACGGTCAGTATCTGCTGACCGGGTCCTCTAATATCCTGGCTCTGCCCGGATTGGCCGATGCCCTGGTGGGCCGCATGAGCGTCCTGACGCTTTACCCGTTGTCCGCGTTGGAGGTTTCGGGGGGATCGGGCAGCTTCCTGCCCTGTCTTATGGAGAATCGTTTCCGCCCCGGCGCGATACAAAAAAACGGAACCCTGACGGATGCTATCCGGAGAGCCACCTTTCCTGAAATTTCGACTCAGGACGAAACCGCTCGGCGGCAATGGTTCGAGAGCTACATAACCACCATACTGCAAAGAGATGTGCGACAGATCGCGGATATTGCGAAGCTGGGAATATTGCCGAACCTGCTCAAGACGCTCGCAGGGCGGGCGGGAGGACTGGTCAATGAAGCCGATATTGCAAGAATGATCGGGCTGAACGCCGTAACGTCCAAAAATTACCGCGTTCTCCTGCAAATGATGTTCCTGACGATGGACATAAAACCCTGGTTTCGCAATATCGGCAAGCGTTTGGTCAAGGCGCCGAAAAACTACCTTGTCGATGCCTCGCTGCTCTGTCATTTGCAGCGAATCGATCTCGCGCAGTCTGAAGTCAACGATCCGCACAGGTTCGGACAAGTTCTGGAAAACTTTGTCGCTACGGAACTTGTCAAGCAGCTATCTGCGGCGGGAGGTATCGCGGAGTTGTATCACTTCAGAACAAGCGATGGGAAAGAAGTGGACTTTGTACTGGAAGGTCCGAATGGAAAATTGGCGGCCATCGAGGTTAAAAACCGGGACGCCGTAACGGAAAACCACTTCAAAGGATTAAAAATATTGCGGCAGCAAGCAAAGGATGATTTTGTCTGTGGAATAGTCCTTTATCGGGGCAATCGAATTGCGCCTTTCGATAGCAACTTGTGGGCGGTCCCGGCCGACGCAATGTGGTCGTGAAAACGCCCCGCCAACCATACGGTTTAGCGGATCTTGTTGCATTTCATGACCGCCAGTGGCCCAATGCGGGTTCGCTACCGCTTATTCCCCTTCCTCTTCCGCCTCGCTTTCCCTCATTTCTTCCACCTCGATGGTCAATGCCCATTCGGGATGCGTGGAGGGCGCCGTGACGGCATTGAGCACCTCGAAAACGAGATCGTGGCGAAACCCCCGTTCGCCGGTCTTGACCTCCAGCCATGTAACGGCATGCGCCTCTAAGACGATCAGGTCCGTCGCATCGGCGAAGGTGTATTCCGACCGGTTGCGCAGCGTAAATGCCGCGTCGGACGTGTTTTCGATAGCTACATGGAGCACAGAGTTGTCTTCGCCGTATTCCGCGGTCTTTATCGAGAGCGACGCCTCGATCAGCGGCTGCACGTGCTCCGGCCTGCCGATCAGAATATCTTTGAACCATGCTACCGTGCGCCGCATCCGGAACGCCTCTCCGATGGCTTCGAGAGAACGATCCGTCGCAAAAACGAGCGTGGCGGACCGGTGGCCGCCTCCGGGCACATCGAAGGTCCAGTCTATCAGGCCATGAATGTCGGAGGTCCCAAGGATGGCGAGATTGTGGTCGAGGGCGATCTGGAGCGCCTCGTCCGAATACCATTGTTCGTTGACCACCTCGATGCCATGCAGCAGTCCCTCGGCGATCAACTCGCGATGCATGTCGGTGAGTTCTGCAATCGCATCCGGTTTTTGCGCCGGCCAACTCGGATGATTCCAGAAGACGAACGCTCCTTGCCGGTTGGCCTCGCGGATCGCATCTGCGGAGGAGTCCACCCGGACGGGATTGACGTCTTCCAGCAAGACGGCGTTTATATGACCCGGCGGCATGGCCCGCGTAATCTCCGCTCCCCGCAGGACGAGAAGGGGTACGTTTTCTTCTTCATTCTCGTCTGCCTCTTCCTCTCCCTCCGCTTCTTCGTTTTCCGCCTCTTCCTGCTCGTCCTCCATCATTCTTTCGACCACTTGCGCAGCCAGATCGTAACTCCGGTTGCGGTCCGGATGCGGAATGTCCTCGATATGCGGTTGGTATTCGATGTGATCGGTAATCGCAAGGCAGTCGAGCCCGTCGCGCAGCGCTTCCTGCACGCGGATGTCAGGCCAGACGCTCCCGTCGGAGAACACCGTGTGGGTGTGGAGATCGCAGACCAGCGTATGGTATCCCGGTACGTCGGGAAACTCGATAGCGCGGCTGTCGGCGTGCTGTGTATGTTGCGCTCCGGCGACGGGAACGGTCAGCAGAAGCAGGGCAAGGAAACAGCAAAGACGGCGCATGGGGCTATAGGGTATGGGATACTCTGATTAATAACTTGTAAGAAGTTATTAAATAATGCGCAGGGCGGGGACGGCCCGCTATGTCCGGGCTTGTCTGCCAGGCAATACCGGCAACGTCATGCGGCGTCTCCGACAAAAGCGTATTTCAGGGTCAGCGTATGCACGCCGTCCTCTGTGCGGCTTATTTCCATTTTGCCGCCGAGGCCGGCCAGTTCGCCGGTGCCCGATCCGGGCACCACATTCCCGAATGCGTGCGGCGCCATGTCTGGCCCCATGATGCCTCCGTGCTGCAAAACGAATGTGCCGGTTCGTCCGGCAAGGGTTCCTGTCACTTTTTCCGAAACGACATATCCCGCGCCAGCTTCCGGATCGCCCAGTCCGCAAAACAGCCCCTCGCCGGTGCTTTCTCCGTCGAGATCACCCCGGAATTTTTTCCGAATGGTCACGCGGGTCAATTCGGGGCCTTCTTCGGGACGGTCATAGGACGAGGCGTCCCATCCGATGACGTCGAATGTGGAATGGGCTTCCATGATATTATTTGCGGGTGCCTGGCGGGGCGAAAAGTATACGTCCTGACGGAATCATCTTGTGCTACCATTATAGTAAGCATCCGCGCCCGTTCCGCCAACCCCCCGCCGTTTTTGCGCTGCGCAGGGTATATTGCCCTGTATGGCGCGCGACACAGATTCAAACACATCTCCGGAAATCAATCCGTACCGGCCCTTGCCGGACCGGATACAAGAGCCGCCGACCACCTTTTCCGGGCGGCTCCGTTACCTTGGACCGGGGTTTATCCTGTCGGCGTCCATTGTCGGCTCCGGCGAATTGATCGCTACCACGCGATTGGGCGCGGAAGCCGGATTCGTCATGTTCTGGATCATCCTTGTCAGTTGCCTCGTGAAGGTGGCTGTTCAGGTGGAATTCGGCAAGAACGCTATCTATTCGGGTCAATCCACGATGGAGGCGCTGAACGGTTTGCCGGGCCCTCGTTTCGGGAAGGCCAGCTGGACCATATGGACCTGGCTTACCCTGATGGTGCTCAAGACGATGCAGGTCGGCGGCGTGATCGGAGGCACGGCGCTCGTACTGGCCCTCGTTTTCCCGCAGGTTCCGGTGGTGGTCTGGTGCCTCGCGGCCAGCGTAGCCGTATCGATCATTATCCAGCGCGGCCGGTATGCCCCTATCGAGAAACTTTCCCTGGTGCTGATCGGCCTGTTCACGTTGCTGACCGTGTTTTGCGTCGTCGCCGTGCAGTTCACGCCGTTCCAGTTCTCCGCAGAGGACATTCTGGGGGGATTCGGTTTTCAACTTCCCCCTGAGGTGGTGCTCATTGCGATAGGCGCATTCGGCATTACGGGTGTCGGAGGCGACGAGATTCTGGCCTACAATTACTGGCTCATCGAAAAGGGGTACGCAGCGCATACCGGCCCTTACGAGGCGACCGCCGCCTGGACAAGGCGCGCAAAGGGCTGGATCCGCGTCCTGTACCTGGACGCCATAGCGGCGATGATCGTGTATACGGTCACGACCGCGGCATTTTATCTGCTGGGCGCGGCGATTCTGTATCGACAGGGACTGCTCCCTGAAGGTATGGAGCTGGTGAGCACGCTTTCGCGGATCTATACGCAGAGCCTCGGAGACTGGGCGGGCGCGCTTTTCCTCGCGGGCGCGTTCACGGTGCTCTTTTCCACGCTGTTCGGCGCGCTTGCTATCTGGACCCGCCTGTTTGCAGACGCTTTCGGGCAGATCGGGTGGTTCGACTTCAAGGAAACAAGGGCGCGCCGGAACGCCATCGGATGGCTGGCCTGGATCATTCCTCTGGTATGGGCAGCGCTTTTCCTGCTCATCAGGCTACCGGCTATCATGGTCGCCATAGGCGGAGCCATCACCACCGTCATCCTGCTGCTTGTGGTTTTCGCCGTACTGCATTTTCGATACCGCAACCTCCCCGAGGTACTCAAACCGGGGCGCGTCTACGACACGCTATTCTGGATCAGTATCGTTTCTATCGCGATGGTGGCGTTTTACGGCCTGTTCCGCGTATTCTGAAGCGTATTTCTGGTAGCGCCCTGTTATTTCCTGGCGCAATCTTGCGGTCGAGTCAAAAAAACCCGAAGGAAAGCCCCAGTTTATAGACAAACCGGTTTGGGGTATGAGAAATACGCTCCACCATGGAACGATGAATGTACTTCTTCGCTTCTGTCGTAACCGCCAGCCTGTTGCCGAGGGGAACCGCTACGCGTAGACCGACTTCCAGGGCTCTGAAGCGCTCGTGATACTTTCTGCCCCAATAACCGTCTAAGTCGCTGTCGATGATTAAATAGCCACTGGCAGCAATATCGCATAAGGGTGGTGGGATGTCTAAGCAGCCGTTGAAACCGCCTACAAAGTCACTGCGGACAAAGTGCCAAGATAAGCCACTGAAGAGGCTCAGGGAAACGAAAGGAATTTTTGTAGAGACCACGTAGAAGCGGGTTCCGGCAATGTGGCTGCTTTGAGAATAGGTATTGCGGCCGAAGTCTTCTATCCTATGCTCACGCACTCCATCGTCCCAATACCCCCAATGTAGGCCACCCTGTAAGGAAATCCCGCGGACGAGCGGAAAAGGCCGGCTGGCAATTTGCACTTCCGGATGGAATGCGTTGCGCGGCTGGCCCTCATCCTCATGCTGAAAATTTCGGATGACTCCGCCCTGCACGGATACATTCAACCGGGCAGGTTGTGCTGTTTGCGCCGTTGCCGAGGATGTCAACAGGAGGCAGCCGGCAAGTAGCAGGGTATAACGCGGCATATGGATCACCGTTGAGTAATGTCGTACGAAGACAGCTTATTTGAGCAAGGTCATACGCCTGGTTTGCGCAAAGGCCCCTGCCTTGATCCGATAGAGATAGATTCCACTGGGCAGGCCCGTTGCATCCCACCTCGCTTCATGGTAACCGGCTCCCAGAGTCTTATCGAGAAGGCGTTCCACCTCGCATCGTAGACAACCAGCAAAACCGCCGAGGCCTCCGGCAAAGTAAATCGGATCTCCCTTGCCGCCAACCAAAAAAGAAGTGGAGGCGAAACATCGGGAATCCGGTAGGCGAATCGTTGCCAGGCGCTCCCCCGGCAACGCGTTGATGTAGCAGGGCAGGTACGTTACACGGGAAGAACTCGAAGAGGAGCGCAATAGCGCCCTGTTATTTCCTGGCGCAGTCTTTCGGTCGAGTTAAAAAAACCCGAAGGAAAGCCCCAGTTTGTGGGCAAACTGGCTTCTATGGAGATCACGCTCGTTTGTGTAGGGATTATGCTCCTCAATGAAAATATGAAAATACCCTTGCGTCTCTGCAGTAATCGCTACCCTGCTGCCGAGGGGAACCGCTATGCGTAGGCCGGCTTCCAAGGCTTTGAAGCGCTCGGGATAATTCCTACGCGGAATAATGTCTGAATATATACCTGAATATCCACCATTTCCTACGTTAATTACACCTTTGTCAGTACTGACAAAGTGCCAGGATAGGCCACTGAACAGGCTCAGGGATACAAGAGGAATTTGTGTAGGGACCACGTAAAGGCGGGCTCCGGCAATGTGGCCGCGATGAGAACGGGAAGTAAAACAAAAAGAAAGAAAAGAGAAACATCTGTTCTCCCCTATTACACCCTCACGCACTCCATCGTCCCAATACCCCCAGTGTAGGCCACCCTGTAAAGAAATCCCGCGGACGAGCGAAAAAGGCCGACTGGCAATTTGCACCTCCGGATAGAATGCATGGAGGGGCTGGCCCTCATCCTCATTCTGAAGATTTCGGATGACTCCACCCTGCACGGATACATTCAACCGGGCTGGTTGCGCTGTTTGCGCCGTTGCCGAGGAGATCGACAGGAGGCAGCCGGCAAGTAGCAGGGTATAACGCGGCATATGGATCACCGTTGAGTAATGTCGTACGAAGACAGCTTATTTGAGCAAGGTCATACGCCTGGTTTGCGCAAAGGCCCCTGCCTCGATTCGATAGAGATAGACTCCACTGGGCAGGCCCGTCGCATCCCACCTCGCTTCATGGTAACCGGCTCCCAGGGTCTTATCGAGAAGGCGTTCCACCTCGCGTCCCATCACATCGTAGACAATGAGTGAAACCGCCGAGGCCTCCGGCAAAGTAAATCGGATCTCCCTTGCCGCCAACCAAAAAAGAAGTGGAGGCGAAACATCGGGAATCCGGTAGGCGAATCGTTGCCAGGCGCTCCCCCGGCAACGCGTTGATGTAGCAGGGCAAGTACGTTACACAGGAAGAACTCGAAGAGGAGCGCAATAGCGCCCTGTTATTTCCTGGCGCAGTCTTTCGATCGAGTTAAAAAAACCCAAAGGAAAGCCCCAGTTTGTAAACAAACCGGTTTTTTGTATGGGGATTACGCTCTTCGACAGGAACATGAACGTACTTTTGCACCTCTGTAGTAACCGCCAGCCTGTTGCCGAGGGGAACCGCTACGCGCAGACCGACTTCCAGTGTCTTGAGGCGGTCGGGATAATTTTCACCCCAATGAGTGCCGAGAACCAAGACACGTTCACATTCGGATGGGGGGGGCCTGCATAGTCACCGCTGATAAAGTGCCAGGATAGGCCACCTGACAGGCTCAGGGAAACGAAAGAAATTTGTGTAGGGATCACGTACAAGCGCGCTCCGGCAATACGGCTGCGATGAGAATAGGTAGCGCAACCCTGATACAAGCCCTTATTCTCATATATTCCATCGTCCCAATGCCCCAAGTGTGGGCCACCCTGTAAGAAAATCCCGCGGGCGAGCGGAAAAGGCCGACTGGCAATTAGCACTTCCCGATAGAATGCGAAGAGAGGCAGGCCCCGACCCTCATACTGAAAATTTCGGATGACCCCGCCCTGCACGGATACATTCAACCGGGCGGGTTGCGCTGTTTGCGCCGTTGCCGAGGATGTCAACAAGAGGCAACCGGCAAGTAGCAGGGTATAACGCGGCATATGGATCACCGTTGAGTAATGTCGTACGCAGACAGCTTCGCGTGCGCGGCTCCATAGCAAACGCCGGAACCGTCCCCGGCTCCGGCGTTGCCGAAAAGTGGGCCCGGTAGGGTTCGAACCTACGACCAATGGATTATGAGTCCACTGCTCTAACCACTGAGCTACGGGCCCGGACAAGTATTGAACGGCATCCTACTTGCCGACGACGCATTACGATCCGGCTACGCCCCGAACGCATTGCGCAACAACGCCAGACTCTTCGGGATCGCTACGCCAGGATCTTCCTTCCCCTCGAATTCCAGCGAAACATATCCCCGAAAACCGGCGTCGCGCATGATCTGCGCAATGCGGTCGTAATCCAGATCGAGCGTATACCACGTACCGTCGCCGTAATACGTCTTGGCCTGCACGAGCACGGCGTACGGCGCCAGCATGGCCAGTTTGTCGTACGGATCCTCCAGAAAGTTGCCCGTATCCAGGGTGACCTGAAGCCAGGGCGAGTCAATGGCCCGAACAATGCGGAGCACCCCTTCGGGCGTACGCCCGAGTCCCCAGTGATTCTCCAGCCCCAGCACGACCCCTTTCTCCGCAGCGTGATCGATGCAGGAACCGATGGCGTCGATTACCCACTCGAACGCTTCCTCGTCCGTATATCCCTCGAGTGGTGGCTCAATGCCCCGATTGGCCATCAATGCATTGAACGATTCGCTCGTACCCCAGCGCCCGGTATTGATGCGCATGGTGGGAATCCCCAGTGCAGAGGCTATATCGATCTGGCGCTTTGTCCTGTCCACATTCTGCTTGCGCTCTTCGGCGTCCGGCGATACGAATCCCTGATGGGTCGAAAATCCCATCAGATCCAATCCCGACTCGATGGCCTTGCGCTTGAGCATCTGCAAATGGGCATTATCCTCGGAACCCATCTGGATGTGGAGGATCTCCACACCGTCGAAACCCATATCCGCGGCCTGTTCGATACAAGAAACGATCGGATAGTCTTCCTTGTCTCCTGCAAAACGCCAGAACGAATAGGTGGATACGCCGATCCGGTTACCCGGCCCGCGACCCAACTCCATTATCGGCGCCAGCGCCTTTGCAGGCGAAGCAGCCCCCATTCCAAGAAGCCCTCCTGCGACGGCCGTGCGCCGGAAAAAATCCCTGCGGTGCATGACATTCTCTTGTTAATTGCTCAAAAATCAAGTCGTTACATATCGCGCCATGGGTACGTCTGGAGGCCCCCCATGTTCGCATGCATCGCAAACGTATCGCCGCAAATCACCTCTCGATGAACGAAAATCCGATCCTATATGCAAAAAATGGATTAAATTTTTAATTTTATGGATGCACTCTTGCATCTTTTCCTAAATTAGTTAATAAAATGATACGGAATCCACGGTAAAGGACAAAATATCGATACCGCAATCCAAACTGCCCCAACCACAACGCCATGCACCGAATCGACGATATCGATGTCACCATTCTTAATCTGCTACAGGATAGCGGGCGGATGAAACGCAATGCTATCGCGGAGATCGTAGGGCTTTCCGTACCCTCCGTTAGCGACCGTATGCGCAAACTCGAAGAACGGGGAGTGATCACAGGCTATCACGCCGTGGTCGCCCCGAAGCGGTTCCACCTGGACATCGTTTCCTTTATTCGCGTAACCGTGGACGGATCGGTGAATTACGATAATTTCGTGAATGAAGCCCTCGTCTTCCCGGAAGTGCAGGAGGTGCATTCGATTACCGGAGAGGGATCTCACATACTAAAGGTACGCTCCAGGAACACGACCGCCCTCGAACAAATCCTGTCGAAAATTCGATCGCTGCCCGGAGTGCACAGTACCTCGACCAGTATTGTGCTGAGCACCTTCAAGGAAACGAGGAAAATCGAGCCGTTTACAACCGAACTGACGGAACATTAACCCCATTTTCACTACGCAGCCGACGTGCCGGGGACTCCCCGGAGATCTGCTGACGCTACTCCTGCACCACCAACCTGACGACCACCAAACGCTGTACGCCATGTCCAAGTTGATTGACGATTATAACGTAAAGGCCGCAACCAAATTCGTGCCGGACATCAAGACGCCGATTCTTCCCATAGACATCGAAAGCATCTTCGGGGAGAATACCTTCGGCCTGGAGGCCATGAAGAGCCGGCTTCCAAAGAAAGTCTACGAACGGCTTCTCGCGACTATCGAAAATAATGAGCCGGTCGATCCGACGGTTGCGGACACCGTGGCGACGGCCATGAAAGAGTGGGCCAAGGAACGAGGGGGAACGCACTTTACGCACTGGTTCCAACCTTTGACCGGCTCGACCGCCGAAAAGCACGACAGTTTCATCACCCCGAACAAGGGCGGCGGCGCCATTTCAGAGTTTTCCGGGAGTAACCTGATTCAGGGCGAACCGGACGCATCGAGTTTCCCGAGCGGCGGCTTGCGCGCCACCTTCGAGGCTCGCGGCTATACGGCATGGGACCCCACCTCGCCTGCATTCATCATCGAGAACAAAAACGGGGCCTATCTGTCGATCCCCACGGCATTCACTTCCTGGACCGGTGAGGCGCTGGACTACAAGATCCCCCTGCTTCGCTCCATAGAAGCACTGGACGCCGCGGCCCGGCGGGTCCTTGCGCTATTCGGCGTAGAAGACGTACAAAAAGTGTATTCCACCGTCGGTTCCGAACAGGAATACTTCCTGATCGACGAGGAGTACTATTACCGCCGACCGGACCTCGTGACCACAGGGCGTACGCTCATCGGCGCAAAACCGCCGAAGGGTCACGAGTTGGACGATCATTATTTCGGAACGATCGAAGACCGAATTCTGTCGTGCATGCTCGAAACGGAACGGGAGTTGTACCGTCTCGGAGTGCCCGTCAAAACACGCCACAACGAAGTGGCGCCGGGCCAATACGAAATCGCACCGATTTTTGAAAACTCGAATCTGGGCGCCGATCACCAGCACCTGATCATGCTCATGCTGCAGAAGATAGCCCGCAAGTACGGCCTCGTCTGCCTGCTGCACGAAAAGCCGTTCGACGGACTGAACGGATCGGGCAAACACAACAACTGGTCGATGTCCACGAATACGGGCGTAAATCTGCTCGATCCGGGCGACGACCCTTCCCAAAACCTGCGCTTCCTGTTCTTCTGCGCCGCCGTGATCCGTGCAGTATTCAAGCATCAGGACCTGTTGCGAATCGCCGTGGCGACGGCCGGAAACGATCATCGTTTGGGCGCCAACGAAGCGCCCCCGGCCATTTTGAGCGTTTTCCTTGGCGAGGCCCTGTACAACATCTTCAACCAGCTTGCCGAAGGCTCGGCAACGTCGAACAAAGAGGGCGGCTTCCTTGGCCTTGGCAGTCCGGTCCTTCCGCATTTGCCGCGCCACTCGGGTGACCGGAACCGTACCTCCCCGTTCGCCTTTACGGGCAACAAGTTCGAATTCCGAGCCGTCGGCTCTAACCAGACGATCTCGTTTGCGAACACGGTGCTCAACGTAACCATGGCGGACTCGCTGAACGAACTCGCAACGAGCCTGGAAGTTAGGATGGACGACGGGACGTCCTTCGAAGCAGCCATAGCCAAGGTGCTTCAGGAATCCTCTCAGGAAACGAAAGCCATCCTTTTCGAGGGGGACAACTACACGGAAGAATGGCATGCCGAAGCCGAACGACGCGGCCTGCTGAACCTGCGTACGACGGTCGACGCACTCGAAAAAATGCTCGACGAGAAAAACGTATCGCTTTTCGAGAAGGCCCATGTCCTTTCGAAGAAGGAACTCGAGAGCCGGCACGAAACGTGGCTCGAACAGTACGTCATCACGGTCAACATCGAAGCGGAAACCACGCAGGCCATGGCCGAAACGATGGTGCTCCCCGCAGCGGCGAGGTACTTCGGCGAGTTAACGACGACCGTTACGCAAGCCAACCAGATCGGCGCTCCTTCCGGAGGCATGGAAGCTACGGCCTCTGCGACAGGCGCACTCATAGACGAACTACGCGAAGCGATCGATCGGTTGAAGGCTGCGAATATGACCAGTACCGAAGAGGGGCATGCACACGCCGTTCACATGCGCGATCAGGTCATTCCGGCGATGAGCGCCGTACGCCTTGCGTGCGACAAGCTCGAACGGGTGGTGCCGAACGAACTGTGGCCGGTGCCGACGTACCGGGAAATACTGTTCATCAGGTAGTTAGGGATACTCTGATTAAAACCGCTTCGCCCGGCACTTCACGTTCGCACGTAAAGGACATCATAATTCCATCGTTGGAATTAGCGGAAAACGCTGTGGATCAGCGACAGTGCGGGCGTGAAGCGCCCTTCGGGAGACTGCGAGGGGGATCCGGTCCGGATGCTACGGTACGCGAGTACGGGCATCGATGGACAAGGCATCGATGACTTCCTCGCCGTCGACGAGCCACGCGGTTTCGTGCAAATGCATGCATACGCAGGCATGATTCGGTACGAACCGGATACGGTCTCCCACTTCGAGGGTCGATCCGCCCGATACATCGATCCAGGCATGTTCTTCGGAAAGCGCGGCGATACGGGCATGCGGCAAGCGCTCCATGCGAAGCCCGTCGTACAGCAACTGCCCATAGCCATCCGTGAGCGCCCCTTGATCGGAAGTGACGGTTTTCGAACCTGCGTCGGCAAATAACCGCTCCCTCCCCGATGCCGTGCGATGGCGACTGACAACGGTCGTCAGCACGGTAAGCGCACAGTCGGTCAGCGCAACTGCACCCAGAGCTACCTGCATGGCGTCGTGGAAAACGTAGTTGCCGGGGCGTATCTCGGTAATACGAAAGCCTTCTTCCTCCCTGTTCTCGAACATGTGCATCGTGGGCGTCGAGCCGATGCTGATTTCGAAGGCGCCCGACTCGGCAAGACCTGCCTCCCTGAGCCGCCCGGCGAACCGGAGCATGGCGTCCCGTTCGTGCCGGGAAACGGTTCGTATAGCTTCTTCCTTCGAGATTCCCTCTGGCGGGCCCTTGTAAACCTGCCCGGCGTGCGTGAGAATGCCGGCAAGACGGATTCCGGGGGATTCGGCTACGGTGCGCGCAAGCGACACCGCACGTGCGGCTTCCGGATCGACGCCGCAGCGATTCTGCCCTACATTGACTTCGATCAACACCTCGGCGAAAACGCCGCGCGACGCAAAAAAAGCGGAGGCGGCTCGAACGCCGGACACCGTATCGACACAGAAAGAAAGGTGTGCGTCGGCGTACAGATTGGCTACACGTTCCAGCCGGTCTTGCCCGATCACAGGATACGCGATGCGTATATCGTCGAAACCGGCGCGGGCAAAGTGTTCGGCTTCTCCCACTGTCGCCACGGTAACGCCGCACGCACCCGCCTCCTGTTGCATGCGGGCCAGCACCGTCGACTTGTGTGTTTTGATGTGAGGGCGCAAGCGAACCCCCTGCGCGTCGGCACGGGCCTGCATTGTCGAAAGATTCGCCGCGAGGCGAGACCGCTCAATCAGCAGGCAGGGCGTCGGGAGATCGTTCAGCGTGGTCATGGATTATCCCGAACCCGTCCTGCCAATACGTCCCATCGCCATGCGTAATCGGTTACGTGCCCGCTCGAGGGCTCGCCCGGCGCGAAGCCGGTCAATATCTTCCCCGGTCGCTTGCAAGCGGCGCAACGCCCGTTCTTCGGCCGCCTTTGCCCGCTGCGTATCTATTTCGGAAACCGGCTCGGCCGTATCCGCGAGTACAGTAACCCGGTTGTCGATCACTTCGAGAAATCCCCCGCTCGAAGCAAAAAAGACCTGCTCCCCATCGGGGGCCGTGACACGTACTGCGCCAATATCGAACGCAGCAATCATGGGGGCGTGATTGAAGAGCACCTCGAACGAACCAAACCGGCCAGGCGCCTGAACGCCCCGCGCCTCTCCCTGAAAGACGCGCCGGGACGGAGCAACGATTTCAACCTGAAGATGAGCCATACGGGCTGGGCATTATACGACCTGACCTTATTGCAATCGAACCTTGTACGAAGCGCCGAAAAAACCGGCGCGAATATGCGTCGATGCTTATGCGGTCTCCTCCGCGAGCATCTTCTCGCCAGCCTCCGCAACCTCTTCGATGGAGCCCTTCAGATTGAAGGCGCTTTCGGGGTACTTGTCCATTTCTCCTTCCAAAATGGCCCGGAATCCGCGAATAGAATCTTCCACCTTGACGTATTTGCCTTCAATACCGGTGAACTGCTGGGCGACAAAGAACGGCTGGCTCATGAATCGCTGGGCGCGGCGAGCCCGCTGCACCACAAGCTTGTCTTCGTCGGACAACTCGTCCATGCCGAGAATGGCAATGATGTCCTGCAATTCCTTGTACCGCTGAAGGAGTTCCTTCACTTCCTGAGCCGTTCGGTAATGTTCCTCGCCGACGATACGCGCATCCAGAATGCGGCTTGTCGAGTCGAGCGGGTCGATGGCCGGATAAATCCCCAACGAGGCGATCTGGCGGGAAAGCACCGTTGTAGCGTCAAGGTGCGCAAAGGTGGTGGCTGGCGCAGGATCCGTGAGATCGTCCGCCGGGACGTAAATAGCCTGAAAAGAGGTGATTGCGCCGTCCCGTGTGGAGGTGATGCGCTCCTGCAACTCGCCCATCTCGGTGGCAAGCGTCGGCTGGTACCCTACTGCGCTCGGCATGCGGCCAAGCAGCGCCGAAACCTCCGAACCGGCTTGCGTGAAGCGGAAAATGTTGTCGACGAAGAGGAGCACGTCCCGGCCGCCAAGGTCGCGAAAATACTCCGCGACGGTCAAGCCTGCCAAGGCTACACGGGCACGGGCGCCGGGGGGTTCGTTCATCTGCCCGAAAACAAGCGTAATGTTGGACTGCCGAAGCGCTTCGTCATCCACCTTGCTCAAATCCCAGCCTCCTTCTTCCATCGTTTGGCGAAATTCCTCGCCGTAACTCATTACGCCGGATTCGAGCATCTCGCGCAACAGATCGTTTCCCTCGCGGGTGCGTTCCCCGACGCCGGCGAAGACGGAAAGGCCCTCATGCGCCTTGGCGATATTGTTGATGAGTTCCTGGATGAGCACTGTCTTACCCACGCCGGCGCCGCCGAACAAGCCCACCTTGCCGCCCCGCGCCACCGGCTGAATAAGGTCAATCACCTTGATGCCCGTTTCCAGCATCTCGATGCTCGTCTGAAGCTCCTCGAAGGCGGGCGCCTCCCGATGAATCGGGCGCCATTCGCTCACCTCAGGTTGGGGGAACCCGTCGATGGCGCGTCCCACTACATTGAGCAGCCGGCCACGAATTTCTTCGCCGACAGGCATGGCGATCGCGCGGCCCGTGTTCACGACCTCTGCGCCCCGCGTAAGGCCGTCCGTGGAATCCATGGCGATCGTGCGAACGCGATTTTCCCCGAGGTGCTGCTGTACTTCCAGGACCAGATCGTCTCCCTGCTCTCGTCCGATCGTCAACGCAGAAAGAATCTCGGGGACGTCGCCGGATGGAAATTCCGCGTCCACGACAGGTCCGATTATCTGAACGATCTTACCGCTCGCCATAGTGCTTGTCCGCATTAGAGATAGTATTAGCGCAATAAACCCGAACGGATTTTACTACTTGCCGGGATTATAGATCGCAAAGAATATGCGAAACCGAACCGGGGCAGACAAATCGGGGCGCCGTCGAGACCTGTACACGCCACGCAGGCGCCTGCCGAACAGGTGCAAAGATGGAAAATCCCTGACAAAGAAAAGGGGTGGGGCATATGCCCTGCCCCCTTTCCTTGCACTGTACGCTTGAGCATCGCTTATTTCCAGTCCCAGCGATACCGGATGCGAGCATAGTAGAAGGCCCCGTTGAAGCCGAACGGGGTAAACTGGCCGTACCTGTTACCTACACCGTCTGCAGCACCTGGATATTCTTCAGGAACGGTGTTCAGTATGTTCCGAGCTCCGACCGTAAACGTCAAGTAGTCCGTGAACGAATGGGTGGCTTCGACATCCACAAGCGTACGGGCCGGATAGTTGATCGTATTATCGATATCCGAATAGTCGATCGTATTATCGGGATCCGACTCGTAGTAGGGGCTCTCGCCGTCGAAGTAGCCTCCCCAGTAACTTGCACGCACCAGGACGCTCGTTCCGTTTGTGAAGGCGTGGTTGGCCATCACGTTCCCACGTATTTTGGGAAGCCCTTCCTGAAGGATCCGGATCCGGAGATCGCTCAGGGTCTCGCGATTGAAATCGATCACTTTGGTGGAGGTCCAATTCCAGGCGGTGCTAAACGTTGTGGTCCCCCCCCCTTGACCCTCCATCCGGTAGGAACCCACGATATCGAGACCGCGCGTGCGCGTTTCGAAGTCGTTGATGAAGAAGCGGAACCTCTTGAGAACGCCGCCGGGCCGGATGATGCCCTCTTGCAGCAGACGCTGCACATCGGCCGTACTGAGGGCGAAGTTTTGGCTCGTCGTGAAACGATCCGTCATGGTGATCTCGAAAAAGTCCGCCGAGAGAATAAAGGGGCCTCTTTCGAGTACCGCGCCGAGCGCCTTGTTGACGGATTTTTCGGGCCCCAGCGGCTTGCCACCATACTGCTGGGCCAACAGCGAGGTCGAGGGAATCGTACCGTTGTTGGTAAGATCCATGATGTCGGGATCGTAGATCGTCGAGATATTGAAAGCGTTCTGCTGCCCCGGCGTGGGCGCGCGGAAACCCGTACTCATACTGGCGCGCATGGCGAACTCTTCGGTAAAGCCTATACGCCCCGTGACTTTTCCGTTGATCGTCCTGCCGAAGTCCGAAAAATTCTCGATGCGTCCGGCGACGCTGAAGTTCCGGTCAAGCTCAATGTCCCGGTATTCGAGATCCCCGTAGCCGGCGAAATTGCTACGATTCCAGCTGCCTACCGTAAGGGGACCGAAGCCCGTGAAACCGTTCGACCCGGGCGTGAAGCCCTGATTTGCGAGCAGCCCCTCGGTCCAGGAAGCCTCATCGCCCTGAACGATCTCGAAGCGCTCCTGACGCCATTCGCCGCCACCCGCGAGATTGATGTGTTCGCTCAGGGGATAAGAGAGATCCAGGTTGAAGTTTATTTCCTGCTGGTCGTAGACCCCGGGGTTGAAGTACGGCGTACAGCGCTGGTCGGGAACGTGCGGAGAAGCACCCTCGTCGCTGCAGGGCTGATCGGGCCCTAATGAAGCGTTGACCGTATTGTACATGTAGAAGTCCATGTTGGACTTGCCCCAACTTGCGCTGGCGTCCCAGTCCATTTGGCCCCGGGTTCCCCGGAGACCCGCCACGGCGGAGGCGTCGAGCACATTGGCGCCGAACTGCGGGGTGAAGCCTCCCGGAAGTATCTTCTGGAAGGTGAAGCAGTTGGGGTTGTTGAGCATCTCGTTCCAGGCCGCCTGATCCGCCACGACGCCGTTTTCGACTCGGACTTCGGGGCAGCCGGCGGATCCGTCAAGCACGCCGTCGGCCGCATCCAGCAAGTCGCCGACCAGGAGGATGTCTTCCTCGTCGGCGTTCGTGGTCCCGTACACGCCGCTGCGGGTGTTCGGGTTACGGAAATAGAACCCGCCTTCGACCTGCTTGCTCACGTAGTTCCCATGGCCGTAGACCTCCATCTGGTCGTTGACAGGACGCCCTGCGTTGACCCACAACTTGATCTCGTTGGACACTTCGGGCGACCCCCAGATCTGCGCGGGTTCACGCACAGCGGTATTGCCAGCCGCGATGATCCGGTTTGCATCGTTGCGCTGGATGCTGCGGTCGGTTGGAAGGGCGTTGCCGAACTCGCCGGTCAGGTTGACAAACCCCTCCTCGCCAAACGGAAGCCCGACGTTGGCCGACACGGTGTACATGTCCCCATCCCCCGGCAATATCCCGCGGTCTACCCGGTTGCTCGTATCGCCCAACAGGTGCCCGCCCGTCTTGACCTCGACAGAACCGCCGGACCTATCGTCCCTGAGGACAAAATTCATCACCCCTGCAATGGCGTCCGAACCGTACTGAGCGGACGCACCGTCGCGCAGCACCTCGGCCTGTTCGAGGGCCAGCCCGGGAATGAGCGCAATGTCCGGGCCCTGGGAGCCGTCGGCGAGGCCGTTGCCGTACCAGGTAATGACCGCAGTGCGATGGCGACGCTTGCCGTTGATCAGGACCAGGGTATGATCGGGCGCAAGGCCGCGCAGGTTTGCCGGGCGCGCAAATGTCGCTGCGTCACTGATGGGCTGAATGTTGACGTTGAACGACGGCACCACGTTGCGCAGCAGGTCGGCGAAATCCGTACCCCCTTGATCGGTGATATCGCTGCTGCGGATTATGTCGATGGGCACCATCGATTCGGTCACCGTACGAGGTTGCGCACGACTACCTATCACAGCCACCGCCTCGAGGAGAATAACGGCTTCGTTCATGATTGCATCGAGCCGGGCCGTTTCCCCATCCATCACGGTGGTTTCCATGATCACCGGCTCGTATCCGATAAGGCGAAAATCCACCATATGGGTTCCTGCAGGCGCCTGCTCGATCACGTAATTCCCGTCGATATCGGTAAGATCGCCAATGTTCAATGCCGTAATGGCCACCTGCACATCGGGCAACGGTATTCCGTTCGCATCGCTTACGGTTCCTTCAAGCGAGCCCTGAGCCAAAACCGACAGGGGGGAAAGCGCCAGAAGCGCCAGGGATGCAAATGCCAGTAGTATTCGGTTTTTCATGGGAATGTGGGGGAATGATGTAAAAGGGTCCTTCTGAAATGAAGTTTCGGGCTTAAGGAATGTCCTGCATGCTTCGCTCAGTAGTGCCGATTTGCACACTGTCCCTTGGCCTCCTTCGTAAAGAAATCTTTCGTAAAGTAACGACTCCTTCCAAGGCCAGCCAGATTGGCAATGTATTATGCATTTCGCACTCTATCAAGTGCATATTTGTCGAAGTTATACCCAACGGTACGCGAGGCAGAGGTAGTAGTAACCTCCGTTTTAACCGAAGGACGTATTCGGGTCCGTTCACGATGTATTCCCTGCGCCAAAATGTTCGTACCCCCCTCGCTCCAGCGGCAATAGCTGTCCATCCGGCATCCGCACCATCACATCCGCCCCGGGCGTACACCGGCCGATCACATGGCACGTTTCGGAATCCATGCGGCCAACCTCCTCGCGAGACGCAGCAAAAAGCAACTCGTAATCTTCCCCGCCAAAAAGAGCAAGCGCCCCGACGTCCTCTCCTAATTCTTCGGCTACGGCATACGTCTCCGGAGCAATGGTCAGCGCATCGAGATACAACTCGGCGCCACACTCGCTTGCACGGCAGATATGCCGCAAATCCGATCCGATACCGTCCGAAAGGTCGATGAGCGCGTTCGGCCTGACACCGCGCGCTGCCCAATCCCGAACCACATCGATTCTGGCGCGCGGGACAAGCTGCCGCTGAATCACATACCGGTATTTGTCGATATCCGGCACAAAATCCTCTTCCTTTTCCTGGAGTTCCCGGCGCTGTTCCAACAGAATCCGGAGACCGGCATAGGCGCCTCCCAGCTCGCCCGTCGTACATAGCAAATCTCCCGAAACGGCCCCCCGGCGATGTACAATGCGGGACCCTTCGGCCTCGCCGACGATCGTCACGGAAACGGTCAAGCGGGGGGACGCCGTCGTATCGCCGCCCACGACCATCACGCCGTAGAGATCGCATGCCTTCCGCACGCCTCGATAAAATTCCTCGATCTGTTCGACGAAAACGTTCTCCGGAAGACCCAACCCGATCGTCGCGTACCGCGGCTCGGCATTCATAGCCGCAATGTCGCTCACGTTGACGGCTATCGCTTTCGAGCCAAGGTATTCCATCGGCATAACGAGGCGGTCGAAATGGACACCCTCGACCAGCATATCGGTAGTGATGACATGCACGTGATCTCCGTCGATGCGGTACACGGCGGCATCGTCCGAAATGCCGGTGAGTAATTCCCCGCCTGACGGCTCTCCAAGGGTCCGGCGCATGGCATCGATGAGTCCGAACTCACCGTATTGACGAAGGGGCGTTAATGACGAATCCGGGGACATGAGCCTACGCGGGTATGCAGAGTTTGCCGAGCGTGGCGCCGCGGGAGGCGCCGGTCACCGAGGGCAGGTTCGTCTCCACTCCATTCACAGCCTCGTGGGCCAGCACGGCGAAGCAAAGCGCCTCCTTGGCGTCGGAACGAATACCGTACTCCCCGATCGCGCGGACAGGTATGGGAGCAAATACATTGGCGAGACGATCCATCAGATACCGATTGCGAACTCCGCCGCCGGAAACAATAAGCGCATCCAGCGTGCAGGAATCCCGCACGAAGCGGGCATACGCCTGGTAAACGGACAGCACGGTCAGCATCGTTCCCGCGGCAAGGATATCCTCAGGACCGGGATCGTTCATCTCTTCCTGGCACCGCATGACGAGTCGTTCGGCAAACGACATACCGAAATACTCGCGTCCGGTGGATTTGGGCGGTTCCCGGACAAAATACGCATCTTCCAGCAAGGCGGCCATCACCGAGTCGTCGGTGCGACCTCTTGCGGCGCGGCGACCCTCATCGTCGTAGGGTTCGCCGAAAAACACGGCTGAAAGGGTATCGATCACCATGTTGCCGGGGCCCGTATCGAAAGCGAGCACGTCGCTGCGATCTGCGCCGGCGGGAAGAATCGTGATATTCGCGATCCCGCCGAGATTGAGCAAACCGCGGGTTTCCTGTTCGTCGCGAAAGCATACGTAATCGAAATACGGCACGAGAGGAGCGCCTTGCCCACCCAGCGCCATATCCGCCACCCGAAAATCGCCTACGACGGGAACCTGCAGAAGATTAGCCAGCACCGACGGGTCGCCCACCTGAAGCGTGGACGTGATATCGCTGCCGGCGCAATCCACCGGAAACGGTACATGGTGGATGGTCTGGCCATGAGAACCCACCAGATCAATGTCGGATACGGCATGTCCGGCAGCGACGGCAACACGCTCGACAGCTTCTGCATACGCATGCGCGATACGAACATTCAACTGGGAAATATCGAACACGGTCGAATGCTCCAGCGTCGAGTTGGCCAGAATAAGCTGGCGCAATGCATCGGGCCAGGGCATATGATCGAACCCGAGTATGTCGAATGTAATATCCTGCCCGGTCCCTTCGAGACGCGCCAGTACGGCGTCCACGCCGTCCAGCGACGTACCGCTCATCAAACCGGCGACCATGCGGGATGCTCTTGCCTGTATTTGCCGAAGTCGCTGCATACCTGTCAATCCTCCGTTTTTCCGGATCGCAGACGGGTCGCTTTTTCCCTGAATGCCGCCGCTTGTCCAGGGTGCCGTTCGGCAAGCACATCGTAGATGCGCGCGGCCTCGTTGTACCGCTGCTGGGATGCATAAATCGTCGCAAGGGTCTCACTGGCCACATCGTCGATGTCGTCGTCTAGATCCGGGGCCGGTAAACTCGCTGCATCGGGACGGGGAACGATACGCGCCGATTCCAGACTGGCAATGAGGCTGTCGATATCCGTGAAAGCATCCGGTTCGTGCGGCAGCGGATTCGCCTTCCGGGCAGCACGTTCCAGCCCGCGGAAGACCACAGGACTGGTCGGTACAAGGCGAACCGCTTCGCGCCATGCATGCAGCGCGCGATCCCATTTCCCCAATTCCTCCCAGGCCTGGGCCAGTAATACATGCGCCGTCGGATACTCCGGCATGCGGTTGATCGTATCCCGGAGGAAAGAGGCGGCCCGCCCTGCATCGCCTTCCTTGAGATAGGAAACGGCTTTCTGAATGTCCGGCTTCATATCGACTGTATGAGGACGTTACCTGACCGACTTTGACCGTGCTTCCCAAAATGTCGCCGCAGCGACAAGGACGAAGCCGACCGCAAAAAAAAGCTGAAAGACCACGGCGTCCCATTGCCCTGTAAACAAAAGATACGCCACACCCGCCGTCGAGTAGAGCCCCATGGCGAATTCCAGCGGATACGCCATACGGAGGGCAACCGATCCGGCAATGCGCCGTCCGGCGAAACCACCCGGCGAAACACGGCGTCCGGAGGCGCCGCCGAACTTGGGCGTACGCACAAAAGGCGTGGGGACCCCTGCAAAAGCTTCGACCACGGCAATGGTATTGCGAATAGACATGCCGATCGTGCCGGCCATGAAAACCGGAAGAATACCAAGACGGCGCGGCCAGTCGGCGTACAGCCGCCGCTGTGCAAAAATCTGCGCCAGACTAAACCCTGCGAATCCGATCAGCCCGAGCGCCATCCATCCGAAATAGGCCTTGCCGGGGCCCACACCGGCATGCGCCGCTACCTGCAGGGGAACGTGGAGCAATCCGGCGATCAGCACGAAGGGAAAGACCAGGTGACCCGTCATATGGAACGTACCCTGCACCTTGCGCCGGAAGGATTCCCGGGAAGTCCACAAGGTTCGCAGTAATTTGCGGGCGGTCTCGACAGACCCTTTCGTCCAGCGAAACTGCTGGGTCCGCAACCCTTCGATGGTAGAGGGAAGTTCGGCAGGCACTTCGACATCCCCCATAAATTCGATGCCCCACCCGGCAAGCTGCGCCCGGTAACTCAGGTCGAGATCCTCCGCAATGGTATCGGCCTGCCACCCGCCGGCATCCACAATGGCAGTGCGGCGCCACACGCCCGCCGTACCGTTGAAATGCAAAAAGCAGTCTGCGCGGCGACGTGCGAGCTGCTCTACCGCGAAATGGGTATCCAGACCCACAGCCTGAATGCGCGTAAGTAACGAAGCATCCTGGTTGAGATGCCCCCAGCGCGCCTGTACGGCCCCAAGACGTTCATCGGCGAAGGATGGAATGAGCCGGCGCAGGAAATCGGGGCGAGGCACAAAATCGGCGTCGAACACGGCAATGAAAGCGCCCTGCGCCAACTTCAGTCCATATTGCAGGGCCCCCGCCTTGTATCCTTCCCGGTTCGGACGGCGAAGATGTACGATCCGCATCCCCCGCGACGCTCCGGCGGCAATACAACGGGTCACAAGATGCGGCGTATCGTCTGTCGAGTCGTCAAGCACTTGTATTTCGAACCGGTCCCGCGGGTAATCAAGCTGCACACAGGCGTCGATCAGCCGTTCGACCACGAGCGGCTCGTTGAAAATCGGCAACTGGACCGTGACAAACGGCCAGGGAAAAGAAGGATCGCGAGGAGGATCGGACGATGCATCCGGGATCAGGCGGCCCGCACCTGCGGAACGCTTGCACAACCACAACAGGTTGGCGCCGTACAGGGTTAATACGGCAATCGCTATTGCATACAGAAACGCCATGCCGGATGCGGTTTCGTCGAGGATGTTACAGATGCTCTGATTAAGTCTGCTTTGATCAGAGCATCCTTAAGGCTACCAGTTGGATGTAGCCGCCTGAAAAATGTCGTCGGCGATATCGTCGAGCGCTTCGTTTGCGGCTTCTTCCTCGCCGGTAAAATCGGCCGGATCGTATTCGAACGAGGCGGAAAAACTGCGCTGGAAAACTTCCCGTTCCTCCACCCGGTCCGAATAGCGGGCGGAAACAGTAATCGAAAGCTGGTTCAACGCCGCCCGGTACTCGCCGCCTACAGCGGCAGGACGCACGGAATACTGCCGGATTTCTGTGCCGAGAACGGCATCGGCCCGGGTCTCGTCGGTAGCCAGTTCCAGACGAGTCTGGCGAACGAAGCGCTGGACCAATCGCTCGGTCAACAGGCCGCCGAGATCCGGAATCGGATTGGACGTGGCGTCTTCGGTAAGCGGAATCGCGACGGTCCCGATATGCTCGGGAATGGACGCGCCGGTGAAGCTATAATGCCCGCAACCGACTGACAGCAAGGCAAACAACACGCCGACGCATGCGGCGGGCGTACACAGGCGGGCACGCACGGCAACGGCGAAGTTCACAAATCCTCCTCGAATTCTTTCAGCTTACGGTAAAGAGTCCGCTCCGAAATCCCAAGCGTTCTCGCCGTTTGCCTGCGGTTACCGTTGAATGTTTTCAGGGCACGCGCGATCAGCTGGCGTTCTGCGTCCTCCAGCGTGGGAAACGTCTCTTCCTCCTCCGCAACCGCTTCTTCCGGCTCGTCATGAACCCTTTCCGGCTCCTGTGCATCCTGTTTGCCGTTTCCGACGTTTTCGCTGCTCCGCAGACCCACATCCTCATCTCCCTCGATTTCGTAGGCCACATCCTCGATCAGCGGAGGATATTCGTCCGGTCCGTCGCCGGATACGAGGCCCTGCCTCTTCATCTCCTCCCGCATTCGGTGCACTTGCGAACGAAGTTCGAACAGCGCACGATAGATCAGCTCGAGCTCGCGGGCATCTGCCGAATCCCCCGATGTTTTGCGCACGATGGGCAATAATTTCGAACGATCCTGCTCCGTACGCACGCCGCGCAGGTACGGACGGATATCTGCAGCGGTAACCTCTTTGCCCCGGATGAGCACTTCGATCTGCTCCGCGACATTGCGCAGTTCGCGCACGTTCCCGGGCCAGCGATAGCGCAGGAGCAACTCGCGGGCATCGTCGGAGAGATGCTTCACCGGACTGTCGTACTTCTGCGCGAAGCGGTGCAGAAACGTTTTCAGGAGCGGTAAAATGTCCTCCGAACGCTGCCGGAGCGGCGGAATCTCGACGAGCACGGTGCTGAGCCGGTAATACAGATCCTCGCGAAATCGTCCGGCGCGCACTTCATGCGCCAGATCTTTGTTCGTAGCCGCTACGATGCGCACATCGACCTTGCGCACCTGCGAAGCCCCTACACGGGTGAATTGGCCGGTCTCGAGCACACGAAGAAGACGGATCTGCGCAGCGGGCGGCATTTCGCCGATCTCGTCCAGGAAAACGGTGCCGCGATCGGACTGCTCGAAGTACCCGGTGCGCCGCTCGACCGCCCCTGTGTAGGCTCCTTTCTCGGCGCCGAACAACTCCGACTCGATGAGGCCCTCCGGGATGGCGCCGCAGTTGACGATAGTGAACGGCTGGTGGCGCCGGGCGCCGAGTCCGTGGATCGCCTCGGCAATAAGCTCCTTGCCCGTGCCGCTCTCCCCCTGAATAAGCACGGTGATGTCGGTCCGGGCCACCTGCCGCACGCGGTCAATGACGTTTCTCAACGCCATCGACCGGCCGACGATACCAAAGCGCTCCTGTATCGATTCCCGGTCCATCCGATTACGCAGCGGCAGATGCGGCAAATTCGAACAAGGTCGTGCGGCCGAGCGGGTCGGCAAGCAGCGTAGCGGATGTGCACCCGGTGATGCGGACACGCACATATTCCCCCGGCTCGTACGTTTCCCGGTCGAATACAACCATCTTGTTCGTATCCGTGCGGCCACAGAGCTGTCGGGTGCTGCGTTTGCTTTCTCCCTCGACGAGAACCACATGCTCCCGGCCGATCTCCTCCTGGTTTCTTTCGAGGGAAATACGCTGTTGCAAGGCGATAATCTCGCTCAGCCGCCGTTTCTTGACCTCTTCGGGGATATCGTCCTCGTATTTCCGCGCAGCGTACGTATCCGGGCGCTCGGAATACATGAACGTATAGGCGTAATCGTAACGCACCTGCTCCATCAACGAGAGCGTGTCCCGGTGCTGCACTTCGGTTTCGCCGCAAAAACCGGCAATAATGTCCGTAGAGAGCGAAATATCCGGCGCCAGCGTACGCGCCCGTTCGATGAGACGCAGATATTCGTCCCGGGAGTACGTGCGGCGCATGCGCTCGAGCACTTCCGTGTTTCCGTGTTGTACGGGAAGATGGATGTAGTTGCACACGTTGGGCCGCTCGCGATGCAAATGCAGCAAATCGTCGCTGCAATCCTTCGGATGACTGGTCGAATAGCGGATCCGTAATTCCGGCGAAACGAAGCTGATCCGCTGGAGCAGTTCGGCAAAATCAACCGTCATGCTGTCCTGCAGGAAACGATAGGAATTCACGTTCTGTCCCAGCACGGTCACCTCCTTGTACCCCGCCTCGACCAACCGGGCGCACTCGGAGAGAATGCTCGACGCCGGACGGCTGCGCTCGCGCCCTCTCGTGAAGGGCACCACGCAGAAGGAACACATGTTGTCGCAGCCCCGCATGATGGACACGAATGCCGAAACGCCGTTCGTATCGTAGCGAACCGGCGCAATGTCGGCGTACGTCTCCTCGCGGGAAAGGTGCACGTTGACGGCCGCCTGACCGGTTTCGTCCGTTTCGCGGAGAAGGCGGGGCAGATCGCGGTAGGCGTCCGGGCCCACCACGAGATCGACAAGGCGCTCCTGTTCGAGAAGTTTGGTGCGCAGGCGCTCGGCCATGCAGCCGAGCACGCCGAGCCGAATGGAGGGGGAAACCGACCTGTTGCCGTTCGACGAAACGTTTCTGCCGGTGCGTTTGCGCCCCTGGAAATCCCGCAAGCGGCGGCGCACCTTCTGCTCCGCATTCTCCCGGATGGCGCACGTGTTCAGAAGAACCACGTCCGCCTCTTCTTCATTCCGGGTAAGCCCGAACCCGTTTTGCCGGAGCACGGACGCCAAAATCTCGGAATCCGAGACATTCATCTGACACCCGTACGTCTCGATATATACCCGGCGCTGCCCTTCGGCCTCGACAGCCGTCGTACGCGCCCTGTCGAGCTCTTCGCCGGCCAAGGACGCAGCCGTCTGCCCCCTGCCGGGCGTCTTGCCCGGGTCGTCCAGAATCTCGATATCGGAAATCAGATGCATGGCCGCTTTCGGCAGGGGAGATGTAGCGCAAAAAAACGACAGAACGCTCAAACGCCGAAACACAAAGATGGTTCGGACAGCGCCCGTGCAAGGGGTGCAGCGTACCTACCGGTTTCGGCCCGTTTCCAGCCCCCTCGCGATGTATTTGCCGACCAGATCGAACTCCAGATTGACTCGACCGCACGCCTCCCAGGACCCCGCATTGGTCAGCGCGCACGTATGCGGGATAACCGACACCGTAAAGGTCTTTTCGTCAAGACGCGCCACCGTGAACGAAATGCCGTCTACGGCCACGGATCCGGCAGGAACAAGCAGGTGCGCACACGCTGGATCGAAGGCGATACGACACAAAAAACTGTCGGGCAGGTGCTCGATGGATACGATCGTCCCTATCCCGTCCACATGCCCTTGCACCATATGCCCGTCGAGACGCTGATCCGGCTGCAGGGCGCGTTCGAGATTGACGCTGCTGCCCGGAACCAGGGCGCCGAGGGTGGTTTTGGCAAGGGTTTCCTCGACCGCCGTGGCTTCGAACGTTCCATCTCCGATCCGGGTTACGGTCAGGCAAACCCCGTTGACCGACACGCTCTGATCGACCCGGAGTTCGCCAGCGAACGAACAGGCGATGGTAAGGCGTCTCCCTCCCTCAAGGGGCTTGGCAGCCTGGAGACGGCCCTGTTCCTCGATGATCCCCGTGAACATAACCTGGTTTGAGTTTGCGGCGGTGCGACGGATGGTCGTATGCGAGACCGTACGGCGCAGAACCGGCCGCCGATTCAATCTTCCGGCGTTGCGTCGAGTGATCGCCGGTATCCCTTGAACACCATGTCCTCCCCGACGGATTCCCAGGCGTGCTCCACGAAGGTAAGCGCCTGTTCAAGGTCTTCGCGGCCGATGCCTTCGATCGAAACGGGACCCGCACCGAGCACCTTCGGCGCAAGAAACAGAAACAGCCGGTCCACGAGGTCCTCCCGCAGGAGGGAGGCGGCAAGCGCAGCGCCTCCTTCGACGAGCAGGGACTGAAGGGGAAGCCCTTCGCGGCCCGCATCAGGACCCACATCATGGCCCAGCGCTTCGAGCATTTCTCCGAGTTCGAGAGCGCCGTCCTGCTCCGCCACGCGAATCACGCGCCCACCGGACTCGACAAGAGCCTCCTCATAGGGAATTCGGGCCGATTCGCCTGCTACCACAATCGTCTTTTCGGCCTGGCCGTCCGTAAAAAGTTTCAGATCGCCGGGAAGACGCCCGGTGCGGTCCAGCACGATGCGTGCGGGGTGGCGTCCTTCTACATGCCGCACGGTCAGGGAAGGATTGTCGTGCCGGGCCGTCTCCGTGCCAACGAGTACGCCATCGGAGGTGGCCCGCCAGTGATGCACCAACCGGCGGGAAAGATCGCCCGATATCCACCGGGAAGCGCCTGATGCACCAGCGATCCGGGCATCGAGCGTCTGGGCCATTTTCAAGGTAACCAGAGGACGCCCCGTCCGGATATGGTGCATGAACGCCTCATTGAGCCGCTTGCACTCGGCCTCCAACACCCCCTCGATGACCTCTACGCCCTGTTCGCGCAGGCGATGCAGGCCACTGCCGGTCGCCTCAAAAAACGGGTCTTGCGCTCCGACCACCACGCAGGGAATGCGTTTTTCGAGAATGAGATCAACGCACGGCGGCGTTTTTCCGTGGTGCGAACACGGCTCCAGATTGACATACAGGATGGCGTGCTCCAACGCATCGCTGCCGTAGCGGCGCTCAGCGTCCCGGATAGCGTATACCTCTGCATGGGGGCCGCCGTATTCGTGGTGTAACCCCTGGCCGAGAAGCGTGCCGTCGGTCCCGACAAGCACCGCACCTACCATCGGATTGGGGCTGACGAGTCCGGCGCCCTGCCGGGCCAACTCCAGGCAGGTGGTCATCCACGTTTCATGGGTAGGATCCGTCATATCGCTTCGGATTCGTTGCGCAACCGGCTAGCTCTTGTCATGAGACACGATATGGTTGAATATACGGGTGAAACGGAACCGCAGGGGAGCGGAAGCATTGACGCATGAGAAATTGCAGGTCGTGGCGCAGGATGCGATGGGACGCACCGTATTATACTCCGGCAGGTGCGCGCGCCTGCCCAACCCGTAGTAACAGGTCCGCAAGACCACACCCTGCCCTGTAGCTCAATTGGCAGAGCACCTGACTCTGGATCAGGGGGTTCCAGGTTCGAATCCTGGCAGGGCAGCAGAGGGCTCACCGCACCGCCTCGTGCACAATCCTGGCGATCCCGGCCCCGACCTGCGAGGCTGTGGCGTGGTCGTCGAATCCTTCCGTCAGAATGACCAGCACGTACGACGGCGCATTCTCCGGGAAGACGATCGCCGCGTCATGGGTAATGCCCGTAATCCAGCCCGTCTTGTGGGCAACCCGCGCCGTGCCCGGCAGTCCCGCCGGAATCATCTCGTTGAATTCCTGATCCAGCAGGATATCCCTCATCGCCTCGCTGGCTTCGGGCGAAACCGCCTCGTTGCGGCGTATGGCGTCGAGCAGCACGGCGAGATCCGAAGCGGTGGCCGTATTATTCAGCCCCTGTTCGAACGCCTTGATGTCCTCCACTCCGCGCAGCACGCGCATCGTCCGCGTTCCCATGCCTTCCATCGCGCGCTGCACCGAATCGGCCTGCACCAGTTCAATGATCAGGTTCGTGGCAAGGTTCGAAGAGACCGTGATCATACGCTCGGCAAGATCGCGAATCGGCAGCGAGCGTCCGAGATGTTCGTAGAGCGCGTCGTCCGAGTCGTCCCCGATGCGGAACGGCGACCCGTCCACGATAGACGTGAAATCGTTTTCGACCCGCAGGGAATCGTCGAGAGAAAAACGGCCCGCCGCGGCCTGCCGGTATACTTCGATCAGCACGGGTACCTTCATAGTGCTTGCGGCATGAAAAACCCGGTCCCCCTGTATCGAAAGGTGCGTATCGGTTTCCGGATCGATCAGCGCCACGGCAATTTCCGCCTGCGGCCAGGCGGAAACGAACGATTCGATCTCTGCTTGCAGGACCTCGGAAGAGGGGCGCATGTGCTGATCCTGTTGGATGCATCCCGGCGCCGTCACGCACAGGGCGGCGAGAAGCGTGTGCACGAGGAAAACGGTAAACGGACCGGCATGGGGGTGCATGAGACCGAGGATGGGTGATCTGTAAATCTGAACCGGGTCAGGATGCGTCGAGCAAGATATGGTCAAGCGTTGCAATGCGACAATAATCCCGATCGAACGTCAACAGACGCCCACGGCTCTCCTGTGTGGCCGCCGCAATCCATACATCGTTAATGGGTATGGGGGTACCTGCCCGGCGCAATACGGCAAATATGCGCGCGTAATACAACGCGGTTTGTGCAGTCACCTCCAATACGCTGACAAAGGGTTCGTCAAGAAATTCGGACAGCACTTGCCGATTCTCCCTGGTGCGGCGCCCCAATTCGAACCCTGCCTCGAGTTCCCCAAGCACGGTCACAGGCAAGGCCACCATAGCCGCTTCGGCTACATAGTCCAGCACCCCGGTATGCCCGGCTCGCAAATGCGAGTAGGCGCTGGTGTCGAGCACAAGCAGGTCCACCGAGGTCATCTCCAGTACCGCTCGTCAACCTTGCGCTGCGCACGCAGCGCCTCGGTGAATTCCTCGACATCTTCGGCGGTCCACGTGGCGTACCGTTCCAGGCGCTCGCGACGCATATTCAACCCCGTTGCGCGCCGCAGCAGGCGCAATACGGTGCCGTTCAAACTCTCGCCGCGGGCTGCGCTGATCGCGCGAAGCCGCCGCGAGAGTTCCGGATCGACATTGCGTAGGGTAATACGGGATGACATACGGGGTGTATACGGGATACGTACGGGGTGACATCATGATGTCATAAATATAGTGTCATGATGTCAAAATATCAAAACCTCCCCATCAAAAATATTTCTGCACCACTTCTTCGGGCTGATGCCGGTCCGGGGTGCGGACGATATCCGAGTAGTCGAACTCCATCGGCATGCGGGTTTCGGAAGTCAGAGGGTGCGGGTCGCCGAACTCCTGTTGCGCAGCTTCGAGAAGCGCCATCAGGCGCGCCTGCTCCTCGGCGTACGCCGGATCGCCCGCAAGATTGCGCAGTTCGTACGGGTCCGCGTGCAGGTCGAAAAGCTGCGTATAGTGGATTTTGGGATAGCGGATCAGCTTCCATCGATCTTCCACCACGGACCGGTGCAGATCCTCGTAGGCCAGAAAAAGACGATCCCGCGCAGACGCATCCTCCCCCTTCCATAATGCGGACAAATCCCGCGCATCCCCCCCGGCGGGCGCTTCGACGCCGGCCATCCCCAGCACGGTCGCGAACAAATCGTGCAAATACACGAGTGCGTCGGTTTCTCCCTGCGGAATACCGGGGCCCTGCACGACAAGTGGGGTCTTTGCACTGTGCTCGTACAGGTTCTGTTTGCCGAGCAGGCCGTGGCGCCCCACCGCGAGGCCGTGATCGGACGCAAATACGATGACGGTGTTTTCGGTAAGGCCCTGTTCCTTCAGTTCGCTCAGGATCCGGGCGATTTCCTCGTCCATGTGTGTAATCAGCCCGTAGTACTCGGCAAGCTGGTCGCGTATCACGTCCGGGCGCCGGGGCCATCCCGCAAGCACCTCGTCCCGGACAGTCATCCGCCCGATATGAAACGGATGGGCCGGCAGGAAATTGGGGGGCAGCGGCATCCCCGTCCCCGCATAGTCCGCCGCATGGCTGGCAGGCGGCGTCCGGGGATCGTGGGGTACGGTGAAGGACACATAGACCAGGAAGGGACTATCCCGATCCGAGGCGCCGTAATCCTTCAGAAAATCCACGGCCGCATCGGCGAACCGCGTCGTGGAAAAGCTCTGCAGGACAGGCTCCGTGAAGCTGCCGTCCTCCTGCAGATGCTCCAGCGGTACGTTGAAATGATCGGCCATCCCGCCAAAGAACACGGCATTCCCCTCCCCGAAACTGCGTGCGAACGACGACCGGCTCTGGTGCCATTTGCCCGTGCCGAAGGTCCGGTAATTCGCTTCCTGGAGGATTTCCGGGAATGTGCGCACGGAATCCAGATTGTCGTAGACGCGGAACAGGCTGCGCCCGCTCATCAGCATCGCCCGGCTGGGCGCACAGACGGCCCCGTGGTGGGCGCCCATGTTGTAGGCTCGCCGGAACGAGTACCCATCCTCAATGAGGCGATCCAGGTTCGGGGTACGGATATATCCGTTGCCGTACGCACCGATGGCGTCGGCCTGTAGATCGTCGGCGAAAAGAAACAGGATGTTAGGGGCGGAAGCGTCCGGAGCCGTATCTACCGTACATGCCGCGGCGGAGACGGCAAGGAAAGCGAAAACGCCGAGGCGCAAAAAGAGGCGATGCATGTCGTTGTGCGGGCAGGTCTCGAAAAGCGGGAGTTTTTTGTGAGGGATGCAGGAAGGACTAAAATATTATTTTCCGGACGGATTTCCGGCCAGGCAATGCTAAAAATGGGGAGTGCAGCCAACAGGCCTCGCGATCCATCGAGATGCCCACGCCGGGCGGCTCGAACACGTTTGTGAATGCCTGTGAGGTAAACCGCGCCCACCTGGTCGGTGCTGAATATCTGCGGGAAGCCCTACCTCACCTCGATATGCCCGGTGATCCGGCCCAGCAGCTTGGCCGGTCACCCTATCCGCATAGCCCCAGCTCTTTTATCGGATACGCACGAAGCGCCCCACCTGCACCACACTGCCTTTCGGCGATGACGCATGCACCCGGTACAGGTATAGCCCCGAGGACAGCGAAGCTCCGCTCAGGTCTATGCCGCGCTGCCGTCCGGATGCCAAATCAACCGAAGGGACCGTCAATACGCGCCGGCCCACCACATCCATCACTTCAACCGTCACACGGGCGGGCCACGGAAGATCAAATATCAGCCGCGTGGAATGCCGGAAGGGATTGGGATAGTTGCCGTGCAGGGCAAACGCTTGCGGCAACGATTCATTCTCAGCATTGTCCGGAAAAATCACCTCGATGCTAAAGGTCAGCCTGTCAGTGGCTCCGTTCGCATCGGTGGCCTTGTACGTATAGGGTGTGGCCGACATGGCCGACGTCGGCTTCCCGCTGATAGTGCGGTTAGCCTTGTCAAAGGTCAGCGCTTCCGGCAGTGCGGGCGTCAACGTATAGTCAACTCGCGATGCGCCCCCAATAGCTTCGGGCAAGACGATCGGGGCGATTGGCTGCGCACGTGTAAAGGATTGGTCTGGCACGTTGTCTGCAAAATGGATCCCGCTACAAGTGGGACCGCTTGTCTTCGAAATGCTGCCGAGCCATGCCTGGAATGCATCGTCCGCTGGCGCGCATAGGTCCTGGTCGCCAAAATTCAACCTCTGCAGATTCTCCAGTCGCATAAGACTCCTCGGCAGCCTGCCCGTCAAAGCGTTGCCCTGCAGATACAGCCATTGCAATTTCGAGAGATTGCCCAATTCGCTGGGGATCGTACCGGTAAGGAAATTGTCCGACAAATCCAGCCGTTGCATTTGCGAGAGATTGCCCAATTCCCCGGGAATTGCCCACGAAAGGGTATTGCCCGACAAATCCAGTCGTTGCAATCGTGGAAGACCGCCCAGTGCAATGGGTATCGCCCCGGTAAGAAAATTATCCTTCAGATCCAGTTCTCGCAATTGCGAGAGGTTGTCGAGGGTGCTCGGAATCTCCCCGGTAAGTGAATTCTTCCCAAGTTTCAGTAGCCTGAGACTGGAGAGATCGCCAAGATCAATCGGTAATATCCCCGTTAGATTGTTGCCCGACAAACTGAGACCGTCCATCAAACCCAGATAGACCGAGACCCCATGCCACCGGGACAACCGACTCAGCGAGGGAACCGTAGTGATATCCCAGTCGGAATTGTTATCCCAGAGGTTGCCGTTCGTGGACACGTACAGCGCACTGAGTGCGGCGTGCACCACATCGAGATTCCTGTTTACGCCAAATGCGAATTGGTCGGGCTCGTCTACGAATGCTCCGTCCCGAATACGGGTATAGAATCGCACCCTACTGTTTACGGGCGCATCGGGGGCTACCGTGAACCGCAACGTAACCTCGGTGGAATCGCCACGAGCCAGGCGGCCTACCGTTTGCTCGGCCGTTGGTATATCTATATACGGATACGATTGGGCCGTCGTCAGACCTACGCTCAGCTGCCGGGCATCGGTCAGGTAATTGACCATCGTAGCCGTGATGGTCACCTCCTCCCCTGAGGTAATTTCTTTGTCGCCGTCGGAATCCGTCCATGACCACCGCTTGACACGAATGGCTGGTAGCTCAGGCGTTTGCAGAGCCGCCTCGGCATGGACATACCCGCGTCCCAAAAGTCCTGCATAACCCGGATTCTCCGCGTCCATATTCTCGCTCGAAAGACGAATTTGCTCCCGCAATGCATCCGGCGAAATGTCCGGATACCGGGTCTTCACCAATGCGGCCACCCCACTAACCAGAGGAGATGCAAATGACGTGCCGTCTATGGAAAGCGCGTATTCGCCCTCCGGTGCTGTAGTAATGATGTCTTCACCAGGGGCAAAGACATCGACCCCCTTTCCGTAATTTGAAAATCCCGCCTTTCTGCGTGAATCTTTGGCCGTGGCGCCGACAGCAAGAACGCGAGGATGCCCGTAAGGATAGTTTGCGAAGTCGTCGATATTCCTGGCACTATTGGCTGCCCCTGCTACCACAAGAGCGCCCATGTCCGTTGCGAGGTCGAGGGCTTGCGTTGAAGTTTTACTCGACCCTGACGTAACCCAACTTGTATTTATGATGTCGGCGCCGTTGGCGGCAGCATACAGGATGCCTCGGTAGTAGCCGTGAATATGCATGAGCCGGGCATTCCACGCTGCTCCGGCAACACCGGTGCTATTGTCGGTCACGGCACTGGCTACACCTGCGACGTGCGTACCATGGGTGTTACCCGGAGTATACGGGTCGTTATCGGCGTCATCTCCATTGCTCAGATTCACCCCATGCACATCGTCAATGAACCCGTTGTTATCGTCGTCTATGCCGTTGTCCGGAATCTCATTTGCATTGGTCCACACATTCGCAAGAAGATCCTCGTGTCGCCAATCTCCGCCGGTGTCCGTTATGGCGATAACCACGGGCGGGTTGCCGTCTTCTCCCTTGACAATGTCCCAGGCTTCGGGCAGACGCATATGCCTGAGATACGTCTGGTCACTGAATAAAGAATCATCGGGCTCTACGGTAACGTCAGGCCCCGTAAGGCGGTTGGCCAGTACAGGCACGGCATGCGTCTCGGCATAGGTCACGCCAGGCGAAGCCATCAGGGCCTTCGCTACGTCTCCGGGATCATCGTCGGCGCTGTACCGGACATAGTAGGTGCGGCGAAGCGCTGCGAGATTCCGCGCGGTCTCGGGTGTGGGCTGCACGTGATCCAGAAACGGAAACATGCGCTCGATCATGTGCACGCCGTATCCGGAAACCATGCGGTCAAAAACCTGCAAGCCTGTCTTGGAAACCCCTTCCCCAATGACAATGCCTGGCTCAAACTGCACGATGACGACATGAGGCTCATAAGCCGGCTGTTCCTGTGCCAGGGCCAAAGGCACAGTCAGGAACCCGGCCAAGGTCAAAAGCAGGGCCCGCCGAATGCAAAACAGGCGCGCCCGCTGCCCCCAAAAAGAAGACAGTGTGTTCATTGTTCGGGGTATATCGGATGGAGCGTGCCGGAAAAAATGAGACGGAAGAGGCTTAATCAGAGTATCCCTAAATAAAAGAAACGAAACGCACCGGACAAAATTGCTTACCTCACCTCGATATGCCCGGTGATCCGGCCCAGCAGCTTGGCCGCGTACCACCCGGTCCGCTGCTGCAGCATGAGCGTGTCGTCGGGGCCGCCGATCCGCAGGCACATATCCGTAAGCCTGCTTGCGGCGGAAACCTCCCCTTCGTAGGGATTGGCGGCGATCCAGTAGAGCACCTTGATCAATTCATCTTCGGGATGCGCATTCCCCAGATGCTCGAATACGGCGTGCGGCACCCACCGCTCGATCCCGCTCATCTGGTACATGTCCGGAACCGCCGCCACGTACAGCACATTGCGCGCCCGCTGCACAGGGTCCCCCGTCCAGGCCGGCGGCCATACCTCCAGATCGTAGAGGACGCACCGGATTGTTTCCTCGATATCCGGATACATGGGCTCGTCCAGCGCGGCGACCGGAGCCTCCAGCCCCTGATCGTAGGGAAGCGCATCGAACCGGATGTCCCGGTCGATATCCTCCATTGTCACTTCTTCCCAGGAATCGGGGTAGTCGATGGGCGGGGGCGGCGGAGGTGGCGGGGGCGCCTCGACCGCTTCCCCGGATACGGCGTCTGCGGTTTCGGCGTCGCTTTGCGGGCCTGAGGATTCCGGCGGCGAATCCCCCGGCTCTGCTCCAACGCCGACAGAATCCGCAGCGTGCTCCGCAACCGTAACCGAATCAATCGTAACCGAATCCGCTTGCGTCCCGTATACGTTAGAGAGGTTTTTTGTCTCTGCGCCGGGGGAACGAAGCGCATCGGTCAGGGACGCTACGCCGTCGGCGGGCAATCGTCCATGCGGCAGCGCGCGACCCGTACCTTCCGCAAGCACCCCGACCAGCACCCATGCCGCGAGGGCAGCGCCCGCCCATACCTTGCCGCGCCGCGTACCGCCTCGCTCCCGCGTATCCCATCGAAACATCTTCGCCGAAGCAAAGCATCCGGCGACCCCGATCAGCAGGAGGGCCAGCAAGCTGAAGCCTGCTTCGCCCAGTCCGCTTCCGTTCACCGTACCCTGTATCGCCTCGACCGCATAGCGGCCGGGAAAGAAAGCGGACAGATGCTGCGCCCATTCGGGCAGGCTTTCGATACGCACGGCCACCCCGCCGATAATCAGCATCGGCAGGAAAATGGACTGCCCCAGCGCCTGTACGGCCGGCACCGTGTCGGCGAGCATGGCGATGACCAGGCCCAGCCCGAGAAAGGCGAAGGACACGAACGTGAAAGCGACCCACAGCCCGGCAATATGCTCGGGAAACGGCATGCCCAGAAGTATGGCCGGTACAATCTGAAGAAGGGCGGCGGAAAGCAGGACCAGATACCGGGCCGCCACCGCCGTCAGCACCAGGCGCAGCGTGGAAACGGGGGTCGCCCGGTACCGGCGCCAGATCCCCCGCTCCCGCTCGCCTACCATGGACGTGGGCAGGCCGAAGCAGGCCCCGCCAAGGGCCGTCACGGTAAGCAACTCGCCCATGTGGTTCACGAGCGGCACCGGTTCGTGCCGGTACAGCACAAGAAAGGCCACCAGAAAAATCAGCGGGAAAAGATAGCCGTAGATCAGGGCCATCCTGTTCCGGTAATAGAGCCGCAGTTCGATCAGAAAAGCGTACGTCATGCCAACGGCCCTCCATCCGATCCGCTCGACGCATCGCCTTCTTCTTGCGTCAACTCGATAAGCACCTCCTCCAGCGTCGCCCGCCGGACATGCAGTTCGACGATCCCGGCGCCCGCCGTTTCCAGCCGCTTCGTCAGCTCGGAAAGCGTCCCCTGCACCTGCTCCGACCGGAAGCGGACCGTGCAGCCCGTCTGTTTTAGGTCGCGCACCCCCTCGATTTCCTCGAAGGTCTCCGGCGGCAGCGGGCCGGACGTTTCGAGATGGACCGAAGGCGCCGTGCCGAGACTGCCCATCAGGTCGCGGGGGGCGCCCTCTGCAACGAGTCTGCCGCGGTGCATGATCGCCACGCGGTCGCACAGGGTTTCCGCCTCTTCCATGTAATGCGTCGTGAGAAGGACGGTCCGCCCCTCTTCTTTCATGTCCAGAATGCGGCGGTGCAGATCGCGGCGCGAAGACGGATCCAGACCGGTCGTGGGTTCGTCCAGTAACACCACCTCGGGCCGATTGACGAACGCCAGCGCCAGCGCCAGCCGCCGGCGCTGCCCTCCCGACAGCGTGGAGAAGGCCGCATCGGCCCGGTCCTCCAGCGCGAACCGCTGCAAGAGGACATCGGCTTCTTCCGCCTCCCGGTAAAAAGAGCCGAAGAGCCGGAGCGCTTCCCGAGGCGTTATTTTTTCCTGCAAGGCGTTCGTCTGAAGCGTCGCCCCGATGCGCTGCTGCATATCGCGCGGATGCTGCCGGGCGTCGATCCCGCCTATCCGCACTACGCCCCGATCCGGTTGCCGCAATCCCAGCATGCACTCGACCGTGGTGGTCTTGCCTGCGCCGTTCGGCCCCAACAGGCCGAAAATCTCGCCCGGCGCCACATCGAACGTCACCCCGCAGGCGGCCTGCACGGCGCCGTACGCCTTCCAGAGATCACGAACATGTACCTGGGCGAACATCGGGGAAAACGAAGGGATGGCAAAAAGAGGAACGAAACGCAGCAACGATTTGCATACCTTTCCTCCCGCCGGGATGTTCTCGGAAAGGCGCGGTTACGATAGCCTCCCATTGGCGCCGCGAATTGATAATATGCCGCCCCGTTCGTATCAAGTAACCCTGCATCTCCGACAGTATCGTAGTTGTCCGCCCGCACCGACTCCATGCGCCATCCCCTTTTTGCACACGTACAGGCACTGCCGATTGCGCTTGCGGCGACAGCGGTTTCCGTCCTCCCCGCCCATGCCGATCCCCTCGACGACCCGCCGGAGGAACGCCGCCCGCCCAAAATCGTCTTCATCCTGGCCCACGATCTCTCCGAAAGATATCCGGATGTGGTGCGGCGCCTCGAAGCGGTGATCGAGGACGTTCGATCGGAACCGAAGATGGACCTATTCAGAAATCTCTACGAATGACATGGCATACGAAACATTGCGTGCAGTGGGCTTGACCGTAGCTGCATTTGTCACAGCAGGTATTTTGTGCGCCGCGATCCGGCCGGCGGGAGTGCAGCCGGATCTCCGCTTGGCAGAAAACCCCCGGAGCGACGACCGGCCCAATATCGTTCTCGTCATGGTGGACGACATGGGTTTCTCGGACCTCGGATCGTACGGCGGGGAAATCGCCACCCCGCACCTCGACCGCCTCGCGGAGGAGGGCATGCGATTCACCCAGTTCTATAACACGAGCAAATGCTTCCCCACCAGGGCCTCTCTCATGACCGGCCTGTACGCCCACCAGGTCGGCATGGGGGAACGGATCGACACGCTCCGGAACGGAGTGACCATTGCGGAAGTGCTGCGCGAAGCGGGCTATCGCACCTATATGACCGGGAAGTGGCACGGCCTGGAAAATCCGTTCGACCGGGGGTTCGACCGCTATTACGGGCTCGTGGACGGCGCCGTCAATCATTTCAATCCCGGGAAGCAACGGCCCGGCGAACCGCCGCCTGCAAGAAAAACACCCGGGCATGAGCGCACCTGGGCGATCGACGGCCAGGTATTTCGACCGTACACCCCGGACGACCCGGATTTCTATTCGACGGACGCCTACACGGAAAAGGCCCTCGACTATCTGAACCAGCACGAAAGCGAACACGTCGACAAGCCTTTCTTTCTCTATATCGCCTATCAGGCTCCGCACGATCCCCTGCAGGCCCGTCCCGAGGACATCGAAAAATACAGGGGGAAATACATGGAGGGATGGGATGTCCTGCGGCGCCGACGCCACGAGCGGCAGATCGAAATGGGGATTATCGATTCCGCATGGGCATTGCCGGAATACGGAACCATTATCGAACGATGGCAGCGTACCTCGACCTTCACCACCCGCTACTGGGACGACAGCCTGCGCATTCTGCCCTGGGAGGAAGTCGAGGGCAAAGCGGACTGGGATCTGAAAATGGCGGTGTACGCCGCCATGGTCGACCGCGTGGACCGGCAAATGGGCCGCCTGCTGGACAAAATTCGCGAGATGGGCCAAGAGGAAAACACGCTGGTGATGTTCCTTTCCGACAACGGCGGATCCGCGGAGGTGGTGCATAACCAGCAGAACCGCGATCATCCGCCGATCGATCCGCCGGGGTCCATGGCCGCCTGGCACAGCGTGGATGCGCCGTGGGCGTTCCTGAGCAACACTCCCTTTCGACACTACAAGAACTGGAGCCACGAGGGAGGCATCGCCACGCCGTTCATTGCCCGGTGGCCTGAGCGCATCGGAGCAGGCGGGATTACCCGCGAAATTGGACACCTTATCGATGTGATGGCGACCGCCGCAGACGCCGCCGGCGCCGAATACCCCGAAACCTGGCGTAACGAACGCATTCACCCCCTTGAAGGCAAATCCCTGCTGCCCGTCTTCGAGCAGGGGGTGCGGGAAGGGCATGACGCCCTGTTCTTCGAATGGAACGGCGGAAAGGCCGTGCGCAGCGGCCGGTGGAAACTCGTCGATGCGCGGGGAGCGGATACGCATTGGGAGTTATACGATATGGAGGCGGACCGCACGGAAACCCGCGATCTGGCAGCGGTCCATCCGGAGCGGGTGGAAACCCTGACAGCGATGTGGGAAGCCTGGGCGGAACGAGTGGGCGTGACGCACTAACCGGTACAACAGGATACTCCGATTAAGTCCAGGACATGACCATACCCCTGAAAATCATGAAGCATAGGTCACGCCGGACGCTCTTGCCGGCCATAGTATGCCTGCTGGCGTTTTTTACGCATGCGGACGCTTTCGGACAAGCGCCGGAGGCGCCCCCGAACCTCATCGTGCTGTTCGCGGACGACATGGGATACGGAGACCTGAGCAGTTACGGGAATCCGACCATACGTACGCCGCAGCTCGACCGCATGGCCGACGAAGGGATCCGCCTGACGTCCTTCTATGTGGCCGCGGCGGTTTGCACGCCGTCGCGGGGCGGCTTGCTCACGGGCCGCTACCCCATTCGTCACCTCCCGCATAATCTTGGGCCGGGTTCGAAAAACGGGCTGCCGCTGGAAGAAACGCTGATCGGGGAACCGTTGCAGGAACACGGCTACCGGACCATGATGATCGGGAAATGGCACCTCGGACATGCAGAGGACGCCTACATGCCTGTCTCGCGAGGATTCGACCGTTATTACGGCCTGCGCTACAGCAACGACATGATCCGTCCGTGGGTGCAGACCGACGTGCCGCTGTACCTGTTCAGGGATCTGGAGCCGATCCGCGAACCCCTGAACCAGGACACGCTGACGGTTACGTACACGAAAGAAGCCATCCGGTTCATCGAGGAAGCCGGGCCGGAGCCTTTCTTCCTGTATCTGGCGTACGGGATGCCGCACGTGCCCGTGTACCCGGCCCCGCACCGGGACGGGCGGTCCCGAAAGGGACGGTACGGAGACGTGATCGAAACCATCGACTGGAGCGTCGGGGAGATTCTGGCTACGCTCAAGGCCCAGGGACTGGACAAGCACACCCTAATGATCTTCACCAGCGACAACGGTCCATGGCAGGCCATGCCGGATCGCATGTTCCAGACCGATACGATGCCGCTGCACGAACCCGTCAAGCCGTGGCACAGCGGATCGACAGGACCTTTGCGCGGATACAAGGGAACCACGTTCGAGGGGGGCTTCCGGGTGCCGTTCATTGCCCGCTGGCCGGGCCGGATACCCGCAGGGCGTGTCTCCGCCGACATGCTGGCCTCGCTCGACGTGTTCCCGACGCTGCTGGAGGCGGCGGGCATTGCGGCGCCGGATAATCTGGACGGAACCAGTGCGCTGCCCTTCCTGACGACGCGGGCCGCCTCGTCTCCAAGGGATGTCCTCTATTATTACCGGGGAGACCGGATCGAAGCGGTCCGGGAGGGGCCCTGGAAATTACGGATTCCGGCGCTGCCCGAAGAAGCGACAGGAGAACCCGCCCTGTACCATCTGGACGAGGATCCTGAGGAAAAATACGATCGGGCGGATATCTATCCGGACCTGGTAGCCCGCTTGCAGGCTGCAATGGAGGCGTTCGATGCGGAAGCGAGGCGGTGAAAGCTTTCGGTTTCGAGGGCGGCGCCTCTCATCCGGAGGCCTTCCGTTTCAACGATTCGCTCTTCGCGATGAAGGCCTTCGTCTCCTGGACGAGATCGGCTTGAGTAGAATTTCGAGAAGAGTGCACCGGATGGGTTGCTCGATATATCTTCGGAGAAAAGCCCACATCCTTAGCAAACGCCTTGGAGAAAGCGGAAAGCGAGTTGTATCCGATCAGCAGCGCGATGTCTCCTATTTTCAGAGAAGAATGGGAAAGCAGATGTTTTGCCATGATCAGCCGATGCCATCGGATATATTCCGTCACACGCATACGTGTGAAGTAGTTAAATCTCTGCGTATACATCTTGTCTTGAATATTTAATTCATTCTTGATCCAGGCTACATTGAGATTGAAATCGAACGGATTATCGTTTATCAATGTAATTATTTCTTGCACATCTCTAAACCATGTACGATCAGGATCAGGTAATACAGAGCAGTACAAATCAATGACTTTTTCCGCAGTAGGGAATTGCCCGTTTTCTCCCGTTGGGTAGGGATGCAAATTCTCCAGAAAGTGTGCTACCTTCTGCTTCAGGATGAACATCCATAGACGATCATGCGCTTCCTGCCTGAACCGTTTCCGGAGCGCTTGGGCGGATATACTCAATACCTCGGCAGCACCGTCGGGATCATTGATTATTCGTATGTTCTGGCGAATACGATTTTTGAATTCCTGGATGTTCATGGTTATGGACATTAAAAACATACAAAAAAGATGCATTCATAATGAATTTTTAATCAAAAAACCACCTCTTTATCATACTTTTTTGTAATTACTAGAACTCTTAATAACAAAGGAGAGACCTCGAATTTAATATTCAAGGCCTCTTCTTTGTAGTGTAAGCAAATAAAATATAAATTAAAACTAAGAAGCACGAATCATATCACATTCATCATAACCCCATTCGTATGGGTAATTTTCGTAGTCTTCAGAGTTGATGACACCGTCCTCATTTCTGTCATAAACATATACCGTAGCCCGGCAAATCTGACGATCAACCCAAGCCACAAATTTTCGCCACCATTTAGGTGATAGAGCTGAAGCGTCTACTCCGAAGCTACCCGGAGGAGCTCCGATGGATGCAGTGGAAGTCGGAACGAATGGAGACGTAGTCGGCACAGGAACAGCATTTGCGCGAGCCTGATGCACGGTTACAGGTGCAATCGCCAGAAAGCCGATGAGCGCACAGCCGAGGGTGAGCAATAAGTTTTTCATAACGGAGCCACCAGGTAAGTTGAAAGCGAGCGTACAGTGAAACGTCCACGAAATGATGCGTATGCCTTCCGTGAAGTGGAAGTCATTATAGTCTCTTCACTATTGCGATGTCAAGGCATGCATTACGAATTGGGAGTTATAGACAACTCTTGACACATAGTCCTATTTGCGGGACATAAACGGTCCGATAAATACTAAACCACTTCAGACATTTTTTCCAGCGTTTTACGTGTAGCGCTGCGTTGGGTTATGCCGCCCTGGGCAGCGGTTTTCGTTTGCTTCTCCCACACGACCCATTTGCGAAGCGGCAGTTTCGACACCTGCGTAACGGCGCCGACCTTAACGGAAAAGTAGCAACGGCAGTCGGTGCGCCAGTAGGACATTTTTGCATGAGAGGCTTCGCGCGTCCTTCTACGCTCGCAGCGCGGGCAATGGCGACCGGCCGGCCAGATACGCGCCTTGAACCATTTTCGCCGCTTCCGACGGTTTGCAGCCGAGATGCTTGCGGCACGCCCGATAGAAACTTCGGTACGAATTGAATCCGACCGCGGACGCCAGTTCCTTCAAATTACAGGCGCCATGCTCGAGTATGCGCCGCGCCACATGGATGCGCGCCCATGCTATGTATTCTCCGGGCGTTCTTCGTGCATTACCGTTCAGCGTAACTTCGCCTGCGAATCGGTCGTAGAAGTTGTGGGTCCGAATGTTGCGTTGTTCGATTACCTTCTTTACGGACAAGGAAGGCGACAGAAGGTTCTCATGAATATATCTGAGCGCGAGCAGGATATCGATCTTTTCCGCATGTGAGGCCTCCGTTTTAAGAAAATCTTTGCAGGCTTTTTCTATGATCTCATTTTCAAGTACCTTTTTGTTAAATTTATGTGAATTCGGGGGGGGGGGGGGGGGGTAAGATATATATGGCATTTCGACCCCATGTTGCTGTACATCTGATTTTTTCGTGTTTTCCGCACGGAATTAAGCAATGTTTTGTAATATGTTCCGTGAGATTACATTTTTAGAAGTATTTGACAACTTCACCGTCCATTAACTTTAGGCCGAGGAGGCGCAACTTGTCGTCGAATGGGATGCATTGCAGGAACACGAGGGTGCGGACCACGCCGAGCCCACTCACGCTCGAGCACCGCACATGCTTCCGGATCAAGGGTCGGGAGAAATGATACGAGATGCCCGAGGAGATTCAGCCAAACGTTGGCGGTGCCCTAAACTTGTGCACTGGTGTGCATCATCTCCGGCCAATACCAGAGCAATTTTCCAAACTGTACAGTCCTCCTTTGGAAAGTATCAAGACGCTCCGATATGCTTCCGGGTAAATCGGACGGTACTCCAAAACCGGGTTCTTCGACTGCTTCAAGAGCAGAGTCAATGTATCCAAGCATATCCCGCTCCCATTGATCTGGGCCGTCCTCGTCTTCGTTCAGCGCTTTCGTACCCTGATATACATGTCCTCGTACTATTTCCGATACGATAGCGGTTGTGTGCTCCAGAAAATGACTCCGTTGCATTTCTCCGAGGTTCATTAGCATTGTACCGATCATTCGCAGAGCGCTTGCTCCTTCTCCGATCGGTTGCCTGGCGAATTGCCTTATCGAATACATCAGCAATTGATTGCTAGTCAGTCTTGGAAATTCCGGTGAGCCCTGATAAGGCCTCCTCAATACTGCCGGCTTGTGCTGGATTGCATATCTCGGCATATATCCCTTCAATGCCATGGGAAAGCATGTCTTGAGAAGTGTACCGAATATGGTGTCTCCGCTCCTGCCGCAAGTTATGAATGGCGGCAGAAGGCTTCGATTATCGAGGCCGACGCTCATACTCACGCAGGATAGGCCATTGTTGATTACGTATCTGGGGGCGATGCGCAATACATATCTTGATCGTAGCAATCTGTCGTACTTCAAGGCATTCTCAATAAGTTGCTCGTATTCACTGTCTCCTGGAAATAATCGGTGATAGAACTCGTCCATACCGGTATCTCCAGCAGCTCCCGTGAACGATATCGCCACTCTCGCATCCGGGCGAGCGATTGCGTCCAGGATCGACTCTTCGGTCTCGTCAATATTCACGAATGCTTTCATATCGAGGAACTCCCCGATTACAGCACCGGGATGTTTGCCAAGCAATCGCTCATGGATGGCAAGGGGATCTATGTCTGCTGTCCAGAACGTCTCGACAATTTCACGATGATCCCGGAACATTGTACAATCCTCTGCCTGGTGCTTCCCACTTAGCGCTAATCCGTTGTCCGCACAAGGAACTTCGAGCATCTCTGCAGTCGTGTCGTCGTCTGTTTGGATGTGTGCTTCCCCAGAAGTTTCAAGCAACAGGGCATTCCTGGGAGCGCCGTATGTGTCCGTAGCTCCCTCTGGACCAAAAAGAGCAAATCGTACCACTTCTGCGGGAACACCGCTTTTCCGGATAATCTCTTGCGCTTGGGCTTCCCGCATGTGCCGATCAACATATTTAATATCGATGTTTGCTTTCTCTCTCAATATCCGGACGACTTCGACGTTTCGTAACCTGCCTGCTTCTTCCTTGGAATCGTCCATCACAACGAACCCTACTTCACGCCCGTGTCGCCGTGTTCGTTCGGAGAATGTTTCTATTGCTCTCTTTAGGTAATCCGGCCGACTCGCCGTAGGTATCCCTATACGCCTGATAGCGGTCGCGTCGGATTCAGATATCTTTCGATTTCGTGCTATTCTATCGATTTGTTGACGCACATCATTCTCTGGTCGCAGAAAACCTTCCTCTGCAAGATCTCTGAGAAGGCTCAGCCATGTCCCTTCCTCACCTGGATGGCCCCTGCCTGTTGCCCTTGACATGCTTTGAACATGCTCCCTCAGGGAAGCGAATCCCTTCAGGCTCTGCAGCAATCGCACGGTGTGCAGGGGCAACGTACGTACGCAGCCCTCGCGATTCGACCTAATCAATCCTACACCAGGCGCAAGGTTGTTTGCTCTAATGTGTAGTACCTTAAAACGATCCGTTTTCATCTAATTCACGAAGTACCTGTAGCTTGAAATTTTCCATTTCTCTTTTTGCCTCTTGATCGTTTCCTATTACTATCCCGGGCTTCATCATCTCTGCCCCCAAAAAGAAATACTGTGCCGCGTTACCTGATGCGTGCATTACTTCATTTACCTTATTTAGTACTTCTTGCCATTTTTCTGCTACTTCAAGCCATGCTTCTTCATTATCTTCCAATGCTCTCTTTTTCGCTATTTTTTCTTTTTTTTGATATATGGTAATGAATTTTTCAGAATCAATAGAATTCATTCCTGCTATGTTACCAAAAAATTTAAATCCTCTTGCTTTATTTTTTCTTAGAGCGATATGATCACTTTTTTTCCTTGCCTTCCAGCCCTTTATTCTTCTTTGTACAGTATTTATTTGCTTTGTTTGCGTCTCGTTATTTTTTTTTAAATCTTTAATTTCCTTTTTGTTATTACTCGCTGCAATCCATAGATTATTTGCTTCAATTTTTAGTTGTGCTTCCTCGACTGCAAATTCTAATGCTTTCATCCATTCAGTGCGCCCTTTTTGATAAATTTCTTCAATCTGACCGTATACGGTAAGATTCGGCAAAATGAACAAAAAAAGTATACATATTTTTTTCGATATGTTCATAGCTTTGAAATGTTTAAGTGAGTGGATGCGTTGGAGCAGATGCCAGGCCGTATCCTGGCTGACGCCTATATCCCGATGCGGTTTCATGTTGGATACGCCCCTAAGGCTCGTCATATGCAGGTACATGGCGTACACCCATTTGCGAAGCGGCGGTTTCGATGCTTGCATAACGGCGCCGAACTTGACGGAAGAGCGGGGGTGGCAGTCGGTGCACCAGTAAGGCATTTTTGCGTGAGAGGCTTCGCGCGTCTTTCTGCTCTTGCAGCGCAGACAATGGCGACCGGCCGGCCAGATGCGTGTCTCGAACCATTTTCGGGCCGCTCCCTCGTCAGGAAACATGTCGGCCAATTGCATTAGGCTTATGCCGTTGCGGTGCGCTTTTCCAAGTGCTTTATTCATGATTCGGTCCGTTTGTTCCAAATGCCTGTAGGATATGAACTTAAATAGAAAATGTCAACTTTGATCTGTAATTCCCAAACGATGTGTATGTCTTCCGTGAAACGGAAGTTATTATAGCCCCTTCACTATTGCGATGTCAAGGCATGCATTACGAATTGGGAGTTATAGACAACTCTTGACACATAGTCCTACTTGCGGGGCGGAAACGGTCCGAAAAAACTGGACCATTTTTCCAGCGTTTTTACGTGTAGCGCTGCGTCGGGTTATGCCGCCTTGTGCAGCGGTTTTCGTTTGTAGAATACGTCGTCGGGGGTTCGGTTGTCAAGCCCCTGGCGAGGACGTTCTTCGTTGAAATAGCGCAGATACTCGGCGATTCCTTTCCTGGCCTCGGCCACCGTCTCGTACGCATGCCGGTAGACTTCTTCCTTCTTGAGGCTGCGCCAGAGGCGCTCCACGTACACATTGTCCAGCCAGCGGCCCTTGCCATCCATAGAGATACGCACCCCATGCTTCTTGAGCGAACCGGCGGATGCCTCGGAGGTAAACTGCGCCCCTTGGTCGGTATTGAAAACTTCAGGCGCGCCGTAGCGGGCAATGGCTTCCTCAGTTAAGATACGGCCCGGCATCTGCTCCAGCGCATCCGCAAGGCATTCGAAGAGAACGACAACGACGTGTTCGGCGGGCCTGTCGAGGTAGACGAAATCTACGTGAGCGGACCAGAAGCGAACAAGCACACATCGAGGAAACTCCTGCCATACAGAACGCTGGCGACAAGATGCCGTCAATCTTTCCGGATAATTCCCTATAACAAAGGAGAGACCTCGAACTTAGTATTCAAGGCTTCTCCTTTGTAGTGTAGGAAAATAAAATATGAATTAAAACTAAGAAGCACGAATCATATCACAGTACTCATAACTATAACCCAAATACCTATAATAATCATCATAATTATCCCATAGGTATGGATTATCCAGATAATCAGAAGGATCTGGGCGGTCTTCAGAGTCTATGACACCGTTCTCATTTCTGTCATAAACATATACCGTAGCCCGGCAAATCTGACGATCAACCCAAGCCACAAATTTTCGCCACCATCTAGGTGATAGAGCTGAAGCGTCTACTCCGAAGCTACCCGGAGGAGCTCCGATGGATGCAGTGGAAGTCGGAACGAATGGGGACGTAGTCGGCACAGGAACAGCATTTGCGCGAGCCTGATGCACGGTTACAGGTGCAATCGCCAGAAAGCCGATGAGCGCACAGCCGAGGGTGAGCAATAAGTTTTTCATAACGGAGCCACCAGGTAAGTTGAAAGCGAGCGTACAGTGAAACGTCCACGAAATGATGCGTATGCCTTCCGTGAAGTGGAAGTCATTATAGTCTCTTCACTATTGCGATGTCAAGGCATGCATTACGAATTGGGAGTTATAGACAACTCTTGACACATAGTCCTATTTGCGGAGCAGAAACGATCCAAAAAACCGGACAGTTTTTCCAGCGTTTTTACGTGCAGCGCTGCGTCGAGCTATGCCGCCTTGGGCAGAGGAAGACGGCTAAAGAAATTTTAGGGAGCCGTGTCCTGAAAACTGTGTACGTGGTCAATCGTACACATAGTTTCACAAGGAGGTGAAGCCGATGACCGAACTTACAGACAAACAGCAGGCTCTTCTGGACGAGTTGCTGAAGGATTTCAAGGGAGATGCCCGGGACCTATTCGGGGAGGGGGGCTTGCTCAAGACGATAGGCAAGCGTGCTCTCGAGGCGGCGCTGGAGGGTGAGATGACGCATCATCTCGGCTACCCTCCGCACGATCCGTCGGGTCGCAAGAGCGGCAATTCCCGCAACGGACGCACTGCGAAGCGGCTCGAGAGCGAGTCGGGTTCGCTGGATCTTGCGGTTCCTCGTGATCGCAACGGCAGTTTCGAGCCTAAGATCGTAGAGAAGCGCCAGCGCCGGGTAGCGGGCCTGGACGAGACGATCGTGTATCTCTACGCGCAGGGCCAGAGTACGCGGGCTATTCGGGACACGTTGAAGCGTCTCTACGGCGCAGAGGTCTCCTCTACGCTTATCTCGGAGGTGACCGCGAGCGTACTCGAGGAAGTGACTGCATGGCAGGCTCGTCCTTTGGAGCGTGTGTATCCGATCGTGTACTTCGACGCCTTGTTCGTAAAGTCTCGCGAGGAGGGATCGGTGAAGGCGCGCGGTCTACATGGCGCTGGCGATAGATATTGAAGGAGAAAAAAAGGTGCTTGGCCTTTGGATCGCTCCGACAGAGGGGGCTGTTTCGTGGCTCGCCATCTTCGGCGAGTTGAAGGCGCGGGGGATGCAGGACTGCTTCATTGCGTGCGTAGACGGTCTGAAGGGTCTTCCCGAGGCGATAGAGACGATCTTTCCACATGCGCGGGTGCAGTTGTGCGTGGTGCACCAGGTGCGCAAGAGCCTGCGCTACGTGCCCTGGAAGGAGCGCAAGCCGGTGGCGTCGTCTTTGCGCGCGCTCTACGCAGCGCCGAGCGAAGAGGCTGCTCTCGCGGCGCTCGAGGCTTTCGAGAGACAATGGAGCGAGAAGTACCCGGCTATCGCTCCGCTCTGGAGGAAGGACTGGGAGCGTCTGGCGCCTTTCTTCGACTATGCGCCTGTGATCCGCAAGGTGGTCTACACCACCAATGCGATCGAATCGCTGAACTACAGCCTGCGCAAAATCGTCAAGGGACGGGGCGCTTTCCCCAACGACGACGCCGTGCGCAAACTGCTCTACCTGGGCCTGCGCGAAGCCTCGAAGAAGTGGAAGCGGCCGATCCGGGACTGGAAGGCCGCCCTCAACCAGTTCGTCATACTCTACGGGGACAGAGTCCCCATCGAACAATAATCCCGCTTACACCGTTTAGCGGACACGCCCACGCCCCTCACGAGGCCGTTTCAGTCCTGCATAAAGGAGGCAAGATCATCCAGAAATGGACGATACAGCATCGAGACACACGCCCAGTCGCGTTCATACTTACCAGAGTTGGCGTATTTCTTTCTGGCCGCAGGAGGATAACCGCCTTCCTCATACAGCGTAAGCATCTTCGAAGCTGCAGCATGCGCTACCGAAGCAACGGAATCGATACGAGCATCGGACCAATAACCCTGCAAAAGAGGAAGCGCCTTGGCAATCAAATCAATCCCTAAACCTTCCTCTTTCATAAGATAGTCAATATAATATCCGATCCGTTCTCTATTAGACGGTTCATAATCTTCAATTATTGGAGGTAATAAATCTTTCAAATAAAATGATAATGCCTTGCTATGATTATAAGGAAAAAAATTATCATTCGAAAGAATTTCTTGAATAGCTTGATCAACGAATTCAAGAGGAGCTTTATCTTCAATCATAATACCTATATTCATAGACAGATTAGCAAGCTTTCTTGCCGGAATTAAACTCATTCGCGTGGTTGGATAGGTAGCACGATAAATCTGCAAATCCGGTCGATATTGCACATGCTTATACGGATTACAATCGACCTCGTCTTGTCCGAAGAGGACTCCAACGGGGAAAGAAATCCCCAGGATCAAAAAAAACAGCGAGGGCGGGAAGAAGCGCTTCATGCCGGTTGGGTTGAAAAAGTAGAAACGAGGAAGGCGGTCAAGTAAGGCAGGGGCGCCCACGACGATGAACGTGAGCGCCCCCGGATATTAATACATCGCCTACGGATTAGCAAATCGAAGGAGCTTCAAGGCGGTGCTCTGAAAACTGTGTACGTGATCATCCGTACGCATAGTTTAGCGGACACGCCCCTCACGAGGCCGTTTCAGTCCTCCATAAAGGAGGCAAGATCATCCAGAAATGGACGATACAGCATCGAGACACACGCCCAGTCGCGTTCATACTTACCAGAGTTGGCGTGTTCCTTTCTGGCCGGAGGAGGATAACCGCCTTCCTCATACAGCGTAAGCATCTTCGAAGCTGCAGCATGCGCTACCGAAGCAACCGAATCGATACGAGCATCGGACCAATAACCCTGCAAAAGAGGAAGCGCCTTGGCAATCAAATCAATCCCTAAACCTTCCTCTTTCATAAGATAGTCAATATAATATCCGATCCGTTCTCTATTAGACGGTTCATAATCTTCAATCATTGGAGGTAATAAATCTTTCAAATAAAATGATAATGCCTTGCTATGATTATAAGGAAAAAAATTATCATTCGAAAGAATTTCTTGAATAGCTTGATCAACGATTTCAAGAGGAGCTTTATCTTCAATCATAATACCTATATTCATAGACAGATTAGCAAGTTTTCTTGCCGGAATTAAACTCATTCGCGTGGTTGGATAGGTAGCACGATAAATCTGCAAATCCGGTCGATATTGCACATGCTTATACGGATTACAATCGACCTCGTCTTGTCCGAAGAGGACTCCAACGGGCAAAGAAATCCCCAGGATTAAAAAAAACAGCGAGGGCGGGAAGAAGCGCTTCATAACGGTTGGATTGAAAAAGCAGAAACGAGGAAGGCGGTCAAGTAAGACAGGGGCGCCCACGACGATGAACGTGAGCGCCCCCGGATATTAATACATCGCCTACGGATTAGCAAATCGAAGGAGCGTCAACCCCATCGGTCCTCACATCCCTGAAGCATGTCTTGCTCAGCGGAAAAGCTTCCGGAGAGAAAACCACCGAGACGCGCTGCTTTTCTGCAAACCCACCTCACGACCTTCTTAAACCAACCCCAACGCTCCTGCTCGGCATGGAAACCAGTCGAATCCGAAAAATTGACAGTCTCCGCCACGGTCAAGCCGGCCTCGGAGAATACAACGGGCAAAAGCACAGGAGCTTCGGCCAGGAGCACAGGAGCGTCAAGGCCGTGTTCTGAAAACTGTGTACGTGATCATCCGTACACACAGTTTAGCGGACACGCTCCTCACGAGGCCGTTTCAGTCCTGCATAAAGGAGGAAAGATCATCCAGAAATGGGCGATACAGCATCGCAACACAGGGCCAGTCACGTTCATCATACTTACCGGAGTTGGCGTATTTTTTGTCGACTGCAGGAGGATAACTGCCTTCCTCATACAGCGTAAGCATCTTCGAAGCTGCAGCATATGCTACCGAAGCAACGGAATCGATACGAGCATCGGACCAATAACCCTGCAAAAGAGGAAGCGCCCTGGCAATCAAATCAATCCCTAAGCCTTCCTCTTTTATAAGATAGTCAATATAAGATCCGATCCGCTCCTGATTAGATGGTTCATAATTTTCAATCATTGGAGGTAATAAATCTAAATAAAATCCTAATGTCTTTCTATGATTAAAAGGGATAAAATCATCATTATTAAGAATTTCCTGAATAGCCTGGTCAATATCTTCGAAAGCATCTCCATCTTCAATCATAAAATCTATATCTGTAACAAGCCCGCCAAGCTTTCTCGCCGGAATTAGACGCATTCGCGTAGCAGGATTGGTAACACGATAAATCTGTAAATCCGGTCGAAATTGCGCATTCTTATACGGATTACAATCGACCTCGTCTTGTGCGAAGAGGGTTCCAACGGGCAAAAAAATCCCCAGGATCAAAAAAAACAGCGAGGGCAGGAAGAAGCGCTTCATGACGGTTGGGTTGAAAAAGCAGAAACGAGGAAGGCGGTCAAGTAAGACAGGGGCACCCACGACGATGAACGTGGGCGCCCCTGCAGATTAATACATCGCCTACGGATTAGCAAATCGAAGGAGCGTCAACCCCATCGATCCTCACATCCCTGAAGCATGTCTTGCTCAGCGCCATCGCTTCCGGAAAGAAAACCACCGACATTCGCTGCTCTTCTACAAACCCACCTCACGGCCTTCCTAAACCAACCCCAACGCTCCTGCTCGGCATGGAAACCAGTCGAATCCGAAAAATTGACAGTCTCCGCCACGGTCAAGCCGGCCTCGGAGAATACAACGGGCAAAAGCACAGGAGCTTCGGCCAGGAGCACAGGAGCGTCAGGAGCCGAATCGAAAAAGGCCACCACAGAGGAGGCAAAGCATTCTGAAGGATTCTCGGCCTGCGCAGGGGCCGAGCTGAAAAGCAAGACCGCCAGAGAACAGACGAGAAATACGCGATGGATGAAGGAAAAACGTTTCATGGTAGTAAGAGGATGATGAATAGGAGCCAGATCAAAGCGAGGTCGAGACCACGTGCAAGCACATTACAACACGAATCCGCATCCGACTTTTCAAACACCTTGAAAGAATGCTTGAATAATTGGCTGTGCTCCGAACGCCCCGTACGCGATTGCGAAAGGATGTCTACGACGGCGCCGCCTCCCGCGCCTTGCGCTTCAGAAGGATCCCCTTAGGAAAAGAAAACGAGAGGGAGATCAGGCGAGTACCTCTTGTCCCGGTATTCCCTGACGCCGAGATAGATGGGAATGGCGAGCGCAGCCACGATCATCGTGTACCCGACGATCTCGCCCATCGCGAAATCCTCCGCATCGGGGATGCCCGTGACGAGCAGCACGAGCAGGTTGACGCCGATCATGATGGCGGCGCCGATCCCGCCGTAGTAAAGCAACATCCGCTTCACGTTCGCGACGCCCCGAATTCGCAGTGTTTCCCGCTGATTCCGATGATGAAATCATGATATCCTGTACTTGCGAACGTGAAGCGCTGAACGAAGGGACGGCAGGAGAACCCGCGCTGTACCATCTGGACGAGGATCCTGAGGAAAAATACGATCGGGCGGCCATGTATCCCGACCTGGTAGCCCGCTTGCAGGCTGCAATGAAGGCGTTCGATGCGGAAGCGAGGCGGTGATTGGGCTTGAGCCAGTTTAGTATTTATTTCGACAAGTTCGCTCCGAAAAAGGAAGAGGGCCGCTGGCGTGAGACAGTGACCCTCTTCAATACACATAGCGCCCATCGGAACTCCTTCCCTCATACATTACTCAAGCTTTTTATTATTAATAATTGAATACGGTCCCGACTCTCGGACATAAGGCTCGCCATCACTCCAATAACGAAAATCGATGGAGGTATACTTGGCAGTATGCCGGCTTTGGGCGCCTCCAGAACGACTAGTTCTGTGACGTACTTCACAGCGTCCCGTTTGCCATGAACTATTTTCTACTTTTACTACAACACTAAAATAATCACCCGTTCGGCGATACTCAACAGTACTTGACTGCTCAATCACATTGTAGGTTGGACACGAGCTTTCTGTTAGCCCAAAAAACGGATCCCCGGAACCGGATTTCCGAATGCTCATGGCGGTAACTCCGTAGGCTTTCTTTTTAAGCCCTTTGCAATAGCTCTGGTTAATTATTCTAACGCGCATATTGTAAGCGCCTGCACTTCTGTCATAGCTCGAAAACAGGATAGACGAGGTCCCATACGAAAAATCCGTGGTATAATTCGAAATGCAGTCCATAATATCTGTATTATTTGAAGCGTCGACAGTTTCACAATCACTTGTCGCCGATTTAGCCAGCCCCGGAGCTTCCCGGGGCCTCTGTTGTTCGGTCTTCCTCAGTTCAAGCGCCCTAGCCACCATTTCCTTTGCAAAAGGATTTTTCAACTCCCCAATGAATGATACATCCGCACCGTTATATACACGGGCAGCAAGGATAAATTCCTGATAGTCCTCATCCCCAAAGCATCGTCGAAATAACAAGCACTCCGATGCCCAGCAACTGCTGTTGTAACTTCTTTTTCATCGCTTTTACCGATAAGGTGATCAGGGTTGGTTAGGTTCGAACCATGGGCCAATGAGCCCCATTCGTCGGCTCGCGATACAGTATAAAATTTTTTTCCATCAATATTCACGATTAAATATTTAAGATTTTCTTAAAAAGTTTTTTTGGTTCAATCGAAGATTTTATAGATTTTCCCAATCCTCAAACTCAGCCTTCCTTATTTTAATAGGCAATTTCGTTTTTCTGATAATAAAATTAACTAATACGACTCGCATATAAAAAGCCTGTTCGGCAATCGTTTTCTTTCTTGCCGGGTATTAAACAGAAAATTCGCGCTATCTCGTGGCGCTTGAGAATCGGATGGACGTATCAGAATCAATCATGATTATAAACCGTCTTCAACGGTATACCTCTCCACAACGATTTCCCGCTATGCGCCTCAAGGTCAGATATGGCGCGTTATGCCTGCTCTCGCTACTCTTCCAGTGCGTCTCCTTGGCGCAGTCCCCCGATGTCACCGTTTCCGGAACGGTGACGGACACCGAAACCGGGGAGGCTCTGATCGGAGTTAATATTCAGGCGGACTCCTCGCGCCTGGGCGCCACTACCGACTCCTACGGACGCTTCGCACTGGTTTTGCCCGAAAGCAGGATCGCGCTGCGCCTAAGTTATCTCGGATACGAGACCCGGCGGCTCGTCCTTCCTGTAGCGCGCGACACCCTGTTGCAGATTGGCTTGGTTCCAACCGTCATTGCGCTGGACAGCGTGTATGTGACGGACGAATACGACCCCATACCGGCTACTTCCGCAAGCGTACTGCATTTGTCCCCGGAAGAAATTAAACGATTGCCCGCCCTTGGCGGCGAAGTCGATGTGGTTAAGGCATTGCAACTGATGCCGGGAGTGCAGGGCGGTCGGGAAGGCGCCTCCGGCCTCTATGTCCGCGGGGGCGGCCCCGACCAGAACCTCGTCTTGCTGGATGGGACGCCTATCTATAACATCAATCATATGCTGGGTTTTCTCTCGGCGTTCAATCCGGATATCATTCGATCCGTTTCGCTGACCAAGGGACCCGGCTCGGCGCAATATGGAGGGCGGCTTTCTTCCGTGATGGACATCGCGCTTAAAGAAGGCAACCTCCAGAGCCGCCGCACACGCGGCAGTGTGGGCGTGATCAGTTCACAGGTCACGACAGAGGGGCCCCTCAGGAAGGGGAAAATGGCGTATGTACTTTCTGCGCGGCGCACCTATCTGGACGCCCTGTTCCAGCTTTTTCGACCGCCGGACGACAAATACGGCTATTATTTCTACGATCTGGTCGGCAAACTCTCGTACGTATCCCGCAGGCATGGGGTGTACGCCAGTGTTTACGGCGGAAAGGATCGTTTCTGGACCCGCTATAAAGAGAAGATTTTTCTTGACGCAACGGAAAACTACCGGGGGCGCCTCGATTGGGGAAACCTGACCGCCTCTCTTCGCTGGCAGGGTCAGCTACGCCCCGGGCTGTTGGCGAATGCTTCCGTCGCCCGTACGGCCTATGGCCTGGAATTTTACGAAAGGTCTGTTTTTACCGAGCCGGAAACGAATAGCTCCTTTTCTTCCATTTCTTTCATTTCCGGAATCGCCGACTGGTCGGCGCGAAGCGACGTGCAATTCGTTGCGCGCCGGACCTACCAGCTTCGCTTGGGCGGCGTGGCGACCCGTCATCGTTTTACGCCGAGCTCAAAACGTACGGTCGATGAGGAAAGCGCGCCGGGCAGGCCCAGGGAAAGGATCGCCACTGGCGAAATCGAGCGCCTGCACGCCGTTTCAGGGGCCGCGTACGCCGAGGGCCACATGGCCCCTACGGATGCGCTGGCGTTGACCCTCGGCTTTCGCTTCAGCACGTTTTTCGTCGATGAAACCGGCTATGCGTTTCCCGAACCGCGTTTCGCCTTGCGGTATCGCCGGGGAGCGCGTACGACCCTGGAGGCTTCTGTAACGAGGGCGACCCAGTTCGTGCATCTATTGAGCCGAAGCGGTATCGGTATTCCGATAGACCTCTGGCTGCCGGCCACCGGGAAGGTGCGCCCCGAAGAAGCATGGCAAGTCACAGTGGGAGGCACGCACGCTTTGCATCGCCGCGCCATTCAACTCAGCGCCGATGCGTACTACAAGCGCATGCGTCACCTCGTAGCCCCGATTACCGGGAGTACGCTGGTTGGCATCGACGCCGCCAACTGGGAGAAGCGTGTTGAAACAGGCGCCGGCACGGCTTATGGTCTGGAACTACTTGTCCGAAAACGAACGGGACGCCTCACGGGATGGCTTGGGTACGCTCTGGGGCGCTCCACGCGCCGGTTCGCGAATATCGACGCCGGACGATCTTTTCCGGATCGTTACGACCGGCGGCACAACATGGCGGTCACCGGAGCCTATCGGTTATCCAAACGCTGGTTGGCGTCCGCCACCTGGGTGCTGGCTACCGGGAACGCCATCTGGCTACCCGCCGCGCGGGTACCCGCCGTCGAGGATTTCGCAGGCTTCCGGACCGACCCTTACTATGATCCCGCACCCGATGCCTATGTGTACGGTTCGCGTCATAATGCGCGCGAGCCGACCTACCACCGCTTCGATTTCGCCTTCCGGCATACCAAAACGACCGGGAGAAAAACCCGCACCTGGACGCTCGGACTATACAATGCCTATGCGCGAAAAAATTCTTTCTTTCTGACCGCCAAAACGCAAGCGGACGGCCGGGTGGTCTACGAGCAATTCAGCCCCTTTGTCATGATCCCGAGTATAAGCTATGGGTTTTCGTTTTAGGGACAGCCACAGGCGCTCGCTTCAGGCATGGAGTACTCCATGCAGCCTCGCGATCCTGCTCGCCTTCCTGACGACAGGCTGCAAGAGTGTCGTTGACATCGACGTGCCGGAACAACCGCCTGCCCTCGCGCTCTACGGCTTCATCCACCCCGATTCCCCTATCCGGGTCGATGTGTATCGAACGGCGGGGATCGACGAACTGGCGACAACCGAAGAACTACGGATTACGGACGCCCGGGTCGCTGTCGCGAATCAGGGAGAAGAGAACGAACTGATCTATTTGGCGGACAAAGGCTACGCGAGCGGCCCCTTTCCAATTCCCGGACAGACATACCGCATAGAAGTAAGCAGGCCGGGCTTCGCAACGATTCATGCAGAGAGCACCGTCCCGGCGCGGCCCAGTGTGACGGTGCATACCCGCAAAGTGGAACAGAATGATTCGCGCGTCAGATTTGAGGTTATCCTGTCGCTGGAAGACCTAGCGGGCGAAAACTATTACCGCATTGGGTGTTATGCATTCATTCCTCCCGGTGAACGTCTCGATAATAGAGAATGGCATGAGGTTTGGTTCTCGTCTGCCGATCTGGCCCTGCGCGCTAATCCTGCAGACGTGGGGGGACAACCACTGGAAACGGAGGCCCAAAGCGTTGTCGGCGCCGTCTACGTAAGCGACGACGCCTTCGAGAACGCAACCAAACAATTTGTCTTGCGCATGGACATTTTTGAAGACGACCTTCCCCTTCGGGCGGAACTTGTGGTAACCTCCATGGGAAGTGATTATTTCGAATACCACCGCGACCTGGAACTACAGCGAAGAAACACAGAAGACCCCTTTGCGGAACCCGTGCCCCTTTTCTCGAACGTCCGGGATGGAGAGGGTGTTTTCGGTAGTTACGCCAACACGGTTACGCAGATTTTTTTTCAATGAAGATTCCGCGCAATCTCGAGAATCCGGTCGCGCTCCGAGTCGATTTCTATTGATATCCGGAATTGGCAATCGTTCCACTTCCCGATTTACCGGGGAATTCGCCACCTTCAATTCAACTCCACCCCAAACCCCAGCACCACCCGTCCCCCCGGAATCTCTCCGAACCCCCCGAGGCGGCGGGCGATGTCCATGCGGAGCGGCGCGCCGCCGATCCGGGTCAGCGAGACGCCGACCTCGTGGACGGAACGGTCCCCGCAATACGTTAGGAGCATGCAATCATGCGCAGATGCGGCAGGCTGTCCCCGAACGCGCCCGTGCGCCCCAAACAGCGCGATCCCCATGCGCAGGCGGACAAGCGGCCACAGCCGGACCCATTCGAACGGGAGCGTCGTGAAGTCGTGACGCCAGAAGACGGCGGCGTGCCGCGCCCCTTGCAAAGGCCGTCCGTGCAGAGAACGGAAAGCATGACGCCGGTTTAGCCGGAGGCCGTCGAAAAGTTCAAGTCCGGTATCGAGCAGCGCGGTCCGCTGCGGCGGAAGATCGCCGAAGGACGTACCGGCCTGCAGGCGGATATGCAGGCCCGCAGGCGTCGGGCGGTGCCTGTGCAGGGTGGGCTGCGCCAGGTCGATATGGCCTCCCAGCAAAGTAAATGCGGCGTCGCTCGCAAGCCCCTGCGGCGAACTGTGCTTGACGCGCAACGCGGCGGACCGGATGGTTCGGGTTGCGCGGCGAGGCAGCGCAAGAGCCGCGTACACCGACCGGAATGTGTCGTCCACAACGGGAGGATTGGCCCGAAAGGCCTGTGCGTACGGCCAGGAACGGATCACCTGCCGCTCTATCGATTCCGCCTTTTCCTGCTCGACGCCGGCGGCGAGATGCAATCCCCGCCATATCGTCTCCAGGCCGGCTCCGTACCGGGTTCGCCGGAAATAATCGAAGTAATCCTGTCCGCCGAGCGCCGATTGCACCGAAGCGAGCGCCTCGCTGTATCCGGACCAGACGCCCTGTGACGCAATATCCCGTTCACGCGAAATGCGAAGAAGAATCTGTTCGCCAAGCGGGGCCGCCAGAGAAACATAGGACCGAGTCTTCTTGAAGCCGGTCGCCTGACCGAGACCCCACAACAGGCGGGCGCCGGAAAACAGGTCCAGCTCGTTCCCGACGCTGCTCAACAGGCCATCCACCCGATTGTACCGGAATCGGAACCGGTATCCCATGACCACGGGCCATTGCAACCGGTCAGGAATCTCCGGATCCAGAAACCCGACGAAACGCCCGGCGCGCCGTTCGGGAGGAAACGCCTCGCTCAGCGTCAGGTTGGCGGCGCGAAGATCGGCGACCGCGTCCAGTTCGCGCACCGTCATCGGCATCAGCACCTGCCCGTATCGAAAATCCGGGTCGCTCCAGGGCGTAGTTATCGATGCAAGCTGTTCTGCCGGGACGTTGGTACGGTGCCCGGTCAGCAGCGTCCGCCGGCTGAACGCCACGGTACGCAGACGTTGCGTATCGACGGCGGCGCGGAGCGTCCCCTCCATATCGAGATTGACAGGGGCCCAGAACCCGGCAGCGACCTCCCGGAAGTGCTGCACGTACCGGACACTCCAGCCGGACGTCGGGTCGGGAAAAACCACGTGCCGGGCCGGGAAAAGCCGGGCTTCCAGCAGCACGAACTCCTCGTCCATCACGGAAATCTGCCCTATAAACGCAGCCTCCTCCTCGCCAATGGGCGAAACGTTCAGGTCATAGATCGTGCGGTCGCCGAGCATGCGCTCCGCGGCCACCCGGAAGACATAATGTTCCAGTGCGTCGGGATGGGTGGGACCGATCATCCGTTGCCCCTGAACGGTCACGAAATCCTCGTACAGGTTCGCCACGTCGTGCGGAGCGGGCAGGGGGAGTTCCTCGTCCCACGCACCGGTCCGGCTTACGGCGCTCACCTCGGCGCGGGAGGCATGATGGATGAGATCCGTCGGTTCGGCTTCGCCGTACAGCCACAGCAGGTCGAAGGCGGTATCGCCGAGATGGACGATGCGTTCGTCGCCTTCGAGGACGAGCCGCGTCTGGCCCACCATGCGAAGCAACGATACGTCCGCGAACATGCGCTGCTTGCGGCGGATCACCTGCGCCATTAGGCCGGACGCGAAGCCCTCGCCCGACACCAGCACCTCCTCCAGCGGAATCACGATAGGGGTCAGCCGGATGACAAGCGATTCCGAGGCTTCCGGGGGCACCGGGAATACGCGAGGAGCATACCCGAGGTGCTGGACGACGACAGCCTCGGGAAGCGCGGGCAATTCGAGCACAAAACGCCCCTCCGCATTCGTAATGGCGCCCTGCGCCATGTCTTCCGTGAACACATGCGCGCCGGACAGGGGGGTTTCGGTTTGCTCATCCGTAACCGTTCCCCCGATGCGCACCTGCGCGGCAGTCGTCCAGACGGCGCTGATCGACAGCAGGAAGATATAGAAGAGGGGCCGGATCACACCGGATGAAACAGCGGGACGTTGATGCGAGGCCGGATACCATGAAAGCCGGTCGGCGGAATACGGTAGCCGGACACCATGCAACAAGATACTATAGGATACTCTGATCAAAACCGCTTCGCTCAGCACTTCACGTTCGCACAGGAAGTGCCCTTCGGGAGGCTGCGAGGACTTAATCAGAGTATCCTATAACGAACCACCGGCGTGATTCGTATCATGGACGGCAGATCTTCACAAGGAGTTTTGTCCCTGTTTGACCGGTATTGATTACGGATTCGATGGATCGCAGAAATTTTCTTTGCAGTCTGGCTACGGTCGCCGGAATCGGAACGCTGGGCGCGCGCCAAGCCCTGCTCGACCCTCCGTACCCCCCGGCCCGCGAGCGGTGCGCCGATGTGGTGATCATTGGCGGAGGCACAGGCGGCGTGGCGGCAGCGCTGGGGGCCTTGCGCAGCGGATCCCGGGTTATTCTGACAGAAGAAACGGACTGGATCGGCGGGCAATTGACCCAGCAGGCGGTTCCCCCCGACGAACACCCGTGGATCGAACAGTTCGGGGCGCCCGCTTCGTACCTCGATTTCCGGCGGCGGGTGCGGGCCTTTTACCGAGAGGCCTATCCGCTGGCCGGAGGGGCGCCGGACCCGTTCAATCCGGGAAATTGCGGGGTTTCGCGCATCTGCCACGAACCCCGCGTCGCGCTGGCCGTGCTGGAAGAAATGCTGGCCCGGTATGTAAGCAGCGGGCAGCTTACCGTATTGCTGGAGCATGTGTGCATTTCCGCAAGCGTCACGGGCAACCGCATCGAATCCGTGCGCATGCGCGACGGGCGCATGGGCAACGAAACCGAATTGACCGCCCCCTTCTTTATCGACGCCACGGAACTCGGAGATGTGCTCCCGCTGGCCGGGGTCGAATACGTAACCGGGGCGGAATCGATGGATCAGACCGGCGAACCGCATGCCCCCGCCGGGCCGCAACCGCAAAATATGCAGGCGGCCACCTGGTGCTTCGCCATGGAGCATGTGGACGGAGAAAATCACGTCATTGAACGGCCCGCCGAGTACGCATTCTGGCGCGACTACGCGCCCGACCTCGCGCCCCCCTGGCCCGGGCCCCTGCTGAGTTTCACCTATAGCCATCCGATTACGCTCGAACCGCGCACGCTGCCGTTCGACCCGCGGACGGACGACGGGGGATGGTGGACCTACCGGCGCCTCATTGACCCGGCGAACTTTGCGCCGGGAACGTATCCGGGCGGCGTCACCCTGGTCAACTGGCCGCAGAACGATTACCTCCTGGGCAATTTCGTGGATGTCGACAAGGCGGAGAAAGCCCGGCATCTCGACGGGGCGCTGGGTCTGAGTCGATCGCTCTTCTACTGGTTGCAAACGGAAGCCCCCCGACCCGATGGGGGCGAGGGCTGGCCCGGCCTGCGGCTGCGCGGCGATCTGACGGGTACCCGGCACGGATTTGCAAAACGACCGTACATTCGCGAGGCGCGGCGTATCCGGGCCGAATTCACCGTGCTCGAACAGCATGTGGGCGTGGAGGCGCGCATGGCGGAGACGGGCTTGCCGCAAGGAGAAGTTACCGCCGCCTCTTTCCCGGACTCCGTAGGGATCGGCAGTTACCGCATCGACCTGCACCCGTCCACCGGCGGGGATAATTATATCGACATCGGGTCCCTGCCCTTTGAAATTCCTCTGGGCGCCCTGCTTCCCGTGCGCATGGAGAACCTGCTGCCCGCCGCCAAGAACATCGGAACGACGCACATTACGAACGGGTGCTATCGCCTGCATCCTGTGGAGTGGAATATCGGGGAAGCCGCGGGCCAACTGGCGGCGTTCTGCAAGCACGGGAATCATGCACCCCGGCAAGTACGCGCCAAGCCGCAATTACTGGAAGATTTCCAGCAATCCCTGAGGCGGCAGGGCGTCGAAATTCGCTGGCCGGACCCTGCGCGCCGGGCAAGGTAGCACGGACTGTCTTGTGCGCAATTACGAAAGATTTACTGGCTGTATCGCCTCGCCCGCGTCGCGCTTCGGAAAAATCTCCTGAGAGAAAAGAGAACGAAAGGAGAGATCAGGCGAGTACATCTTCCGCCGCCTGCGCCTTGCGCCTCAAAAAGATCGCCAGAAGGAGAGAAAGCCCGATGCCGATCAGCAGCACGGTCACATACATCACGACCGTTTGAAAGGCGATATTGGTCAGCAGGATATTTTGGGACGCCATCGTGCTTTCGAATACCTGAAATTCTTCCGCCGTCATGGATGCGCGGGCCAACTCCGTCTGGTAATCCATGTACTTCTGCGTGAAATCGGGGTCGATGACTTTCACATAGAGCAGATTGTAGGCGGCGAAGGCAACGGCCGGAAGTTCGGTGACGACGATACCCACCAGCCAGGCTTTCCCGAAGGAAATGCCGCCGCCGGACATCTTGTCCCGGTATTCCTTGACGCCGAGATAGATGGGAATGGCGAGCGCAGCCACGATCGTCGTGTACCCGACGATCTCGCCCATCGCGAAATCCTCCGCATCGGGGATGCCCGTGACGAGCAGCACGAGCAGGTTGACGCCGATCATGATGGCGGCGCCGATCCCGCCGTAGTAAAGCAACATCCGCTTCATGATCCCATACCTACTTTTTCAATTTCCCTTCCAGGCTGGCCGGGCCGGGACCGTACACCGCGAGCAAACCGAACGCGCACATATACAGCAGCGCAAGTTCTCCATGGTTCTGAATCGGCAGGCCGCCTTGCGGCGCATGGGCCATGAAATAGGCCACAAGCATCATGAGCGCAAGAATGGCTGCAACCGGGGTGGTCAGAAGTCCCACGACGACAAGCAGGCCACCGAAAAATTCAAGTACGCCTGCAAGCCCCATGAGCGAGAACAATTCCGCCGATCCCCCGGCTTCGCCCATACCGCCAAACCAGCCGAAGAGTTTCTGGGCGCCGTGTTGCATGAACAAAAGGCCGATAAGAATGCGCGCAAACGCATGGGTAATGCTCCGAATGGAGCGACCAGTGGGGGAATTAAAAAAATTTGACATCTTTCCGAAGGGATTGGTTAAGAAACACCCTTATTAGTTAGGCGAAAGCGCTTACAAAAGCAAGTCCCGATTACTGTTCCCCTCCTTTTCCCGGCAACTAATATCCCCGCGAGAGCGTCCGACATCCGGAACGGACTGCACATCTCCGGGACGGATTATCCGGCTTGCTCGTCGAGCTCCATTTCCAGAACGATCTCCACGTCGCTTCCTACTACCAGACCGCCGGTTTCCGTCAGCCTGTCGAATTTCAGATTGTACTCGAAACGGTCGATCGTCGTCCTCGCCTCGAACCCGGCCTTCCGTCCCTCTCGACCCGCGGCCATGCCCAGGAATTCGGCGTCCAGTGCGATCTCCTTTGTAACGTCCCGGATGGTCAATTCGCCAACGAGCTTAAATTCGCCGTCCTCAAGATCGCGAACCTCCTTGCTCACGAACCGCAGTTCCGGGTATTCCTCGGCATTGAAAAAATCGTCCGAGCGAAGATGGTTGTCGCGGCGCTCGTTCCCGGTGTCGACGCTGCTTGTCCGGATGGTCGCCTCCACGGAGAGCGTACTCAGGTCTTCCGGATCGAACTGCACCGTGGCGTCGTACTCGCCGAAAGCGCCGCGCACATTGGAAATTCCGAGATGACGAACCTTGAACCCGACGTTGGAATGGGTCTTGTCCGGATGGAAGGTGACGACTTCGGCGCGATCGTGAACCGGAAGCGCTGCGCCGGTCAAAAGGAAAGCGGTGGCCAAAAAGGCGGCGGTAAGAAAACGAATGGATTTCATGGTGCGAAAAAGGTTGTGAATATGTGAAATAAATGCGTGTGTTCTACCGTATTCGGGCCGTACGGTTCTGCGAACATAAGGCTGCGCCATTTTTCCGGACAGCCTCGCAAAAACTCGTCATCTATGCATTTTTTGCATAATGCCCTCTCTTTTTATGCAATTTCTGCATAGTTGGCCTTTGCGCCCCGCGCTGACCAAGCCCCGCCAGCCTTTCAGACCGTAAACCCGCATGCCGGATGCGCAATGAGCGTTCTAACGCCCACCTGCAGACTCCGCATCCGCTGCCAGTTCCTGCAGAAGTTCCCAAAGGCGGCGGACATGCTCTTCCGTCGTACGCAGATTCCCGATAGCGACCCGTATCGTGTACCGTCCCCGTAATTTGGTATGGGAAAGGAAGAACTCGCCGGTTTCGTTGATCGCGTGCAGGAGGCGCTCGTTGGCGGCGTCGGTCTCTTCTTCACTGGCGCCCTCGGGACGGAAACGAAGACAGACGAGCGAAAAATCGGTCGGGGCCAAGCGCTCGAAGCCGGGGGAGGCATCGACCCACCCGGCAAGGAGGCGGGCAAGCCGGATGTGCTCGCGCAGGGTGTCCGCAATGCGTTCGGCGCCGAGTGAACGCAGTACGTACCAGAGTTTCAGGGCGCGAAACCGGCGCCCCAGCGGGATGGCGTACTCCATATAATTGACGGTCCGGGAGTATTCGCGGCTCCGCAGGTACTCCGGCACCAGCGAGAGGGCGTCCCGCAGATATTCCGGACGCGCCGTATAGAATGCCGTCAGGTCCATGGGGACGAACATCCACTTGTGGGGATTGACGACGAACGAGTCGGCGCGCTCGCACCCTGCAAAATGATGGCGCATCTCCGGAAGCATGGCGGACGCGCCCGCATAGGCCGCATCGATGTGCAGCCAGAGCGCATGTTCGGCGGCAACATCCGCGATGGCGGAAACCGGATCCACCGCCGTACACCCCGTAGTGCCTATCGTCGCAACGACCGCAATGGGAGCAAAACCGTTTCGCAGGTCCGAAGCGATCGCCTCGCGCAGCGCATCGGGCTTCACGGCGTACCGCTCGTCCACCTCGATCTTGCGGCACGCTTCCCAGCCGAGGCCAAGGGCCGCCGTGGTTTTTTCGACGGATGAATGCGCGTGCTCCGACGTATAAATGACCAGGCGGTTGAGGTCCAGCGCCGATCCTTCTTTTCTGGCCGCGGAGGCGGCGAATTCGCGCGCAGCGATCATCGCATGGAGGCTGGCCGTGGAAGCCGTTCCATGGATCATGCCGAACCAGGAAAGCGGCAACCCCAACAGCTTGGCCAGCCATTGCAAGGTTTTTTCTTCGAGTTCGGTCAGGGCAGGCGACGAACTCCACATCAGGCCGATGTTGTTCAGCGCAGCGATCAGGGTTTCCGCCAGCACCCCCGGAAACGACCCGCCGGCAGAGAAATATCCCATGAAACCGGGATGATTCCAGTGCATCGCGTGGGGCACGATGGTGCGCTCGAAATCGGCGAGAATATCGCCCTGCGGAGACGGACGGACAGGCGCTTCCTCCGGCAACTTGTCGAGCAGCGCCCCAGATTCGACATCGGGCTGCACGCGCAGCCGTTCCGGATGCGCAATGTAGTCGGCGATCCAGTCTATGACGGCGTGCCCCGCACGACGGAACTCTTCGGATTCCAGGTCGCCTGCCGGCGGAGATTCGGGGAGATCAGGCATGATGCGTATGGATCCTTATGTTTGGAAGAGGTTTGAAAAATAGGAGATCGCCCATTGATTTCTAAATCTTCCGTTTCATGTTTTTCAGTATGTCGCTTGTTTTAAGAACCCTGAAAATTGGACGACCCCCTTCCAATTTTCAAGGAATTTTTGTATCGTTGCACGTATGATCCGTCGCGATGCGCATATAAAAGCATTGGAGCAACTCATTTTCCGGAATCCGGTGGTGGCTTTGCTTGGGGCGCGGCAGGTAGGCAAAACGACCCTGGCCGGGGAAATTGCTCGCCTGCGAAGTGGGCCGACACATTTCTTCGATCTCGAATCCACTGTCGATCTGGCGCGTCTCGCCGATCCCATGCTTGCCCTTTCCTCCTTGCGCGGACTGGTGATCCTGGACGAAATCCAGCACCGCCCCGAGCTTTTTCCGACCCTGCGGGTGTTGTCCGATCGCTCGCCCAATCCGGCCCGCTTTCTGGTGCTGGGCAGTGCATCCCCAACCTTGCTCCGTCAAAGTTCCGAGAGCCTCGCCGGCCGCATCGCCCATTATGAACTCCCCGGACTTTCCCTGTGCGAAGTTGCCGAAGACAAGGCCGATCTTCTCTGGCTTCGAGGGGGGTTCCCGCGTTCTTTCACGGCGCACAGTCATAAGGAAAGCTATCGCTGGCGCGGGGATTTTTTACAGACTTTTCTGGCGCGGGACATCCCCCAATTCGGCATTGCCGTCTCCAGTACGCTGCTAGATCGCTTTTGGTCTATGCTTGCCCATTATCACGCCCAGATATGGAACGGTTCGGAGTTGGGGCGAGCCTTTGGCGTCTCGCACCACGCCGTACGCCGGTATCTGGATATTCTTGAAGCTACCTTTATGGTGCGGAGTTTGAAGCCCTGGAGGGCCAATCTGGGGAAACGCCAAGTCAAATCACCGAAGATTTACCTGCGTGATTCCGGGGTACTGCACCGCTTTCTCCAGGTAACCACGCGCCTGGAACTGGAGCGGCATCCCAAGATCGGCGCATCATGGGAGGGGTTCATTCTCGAAAACCTGATTCTGGCGCTCGGCGTGGAAGATCGGCAATGTTATTTCTGGAGAACGCATTCCGGTGCGGAGATCGACCTCGTGGTGCAGGAAGGGTCCGGATTGCGCGGCTTCGAGATCAAACGTACGACGGCCCCTGCCGTGACGCCCTCGATGCGTTCGGCGCTCGACGATCTGAATCTGAATTCTATTGATGTGATTCATGCCGGCGCAGAGAGTTTCCCCCTCGCAAAACGAATCCGTGCCGTGGCCGCCTCCCGGCTCCTGAAAGATATCTGAGAAGCATCCGGAGCACCGGTCTCGTTGTTCTGGAAATCCGAAGGGCGATTCCCGGCAGAAGAAGCATGCCGCACTGCGCCAGCAAGCATTCCCTCTCACCCTCCAAACGCCACATCCAGCGTTGAGGCATCGGGAGACGCAGCGCTCCGAACGCCCGTGAAGGTCTGCATGGCGCCGTCCGGGTCGCCGACGCGCAGCGTATAGGAGCCTGCGGCGAACACTTTCGGCGAAAATGTCGTCCCGGCAATGCGCAGCGTGTAGACGATCTCGCCGGAAGCTTCGTCGATCACCTGCACGACAGGGTCCAGCATCCCGCGCACCTGTATCTGCGGCAACCAGGCTGTCGCCTCTCTGCCGTAATTGTCCATCTGCCCGATGGTGACGGGCCAGCCGGGGTACGGCGCGCCGTCTTCCGGATCCACGTGGCGAGGCCAGTTGGCGATATGCAGGGTACGCGCTTCCCGGTTCAGCCGCACGATCCCGTAGCCCGGAGCCCGGTCGTACAGATTCCTCGGCTCCATACCCGTCTCATAGGGGTTGGAAACTGCAAGCACCGTCATGTGATTGCCGAATCCGTCCAGAAAATCGCCCGTGTTCTTCGGGGCGCCTTCCGGGCGGTTGGCGCCGGGAATGGGGGGATACCACCGCCGGGGATAGAAATTGGCCACGGAAGGCACGCACAGCGCATAGCCTGCATCGCCCCAGGCGTCCACGCCGTACCGGATCGTGCTTCCGAGATGCTGATCCCCCGCAAGATGAAAAGCGAACCCCTTGCGGATGGCCCGGATCGCGGCATCCCGCCCGTGCTTCGGCCAGCCATTGGAGTCCATGTCCTGCACGATGCGATCGTTGGGAGCATACTCGCTCACGTCGAAAATTTCGAGACGGGGCACTACCACATCGCTCGGAGCCGCCTGCGGCAGGGTCGCCACATTGACGAAAATGGTCTGGGACATGAGAAATTTCATCCACGCGCCGTGCGACCAGTCCGCGGCCCAATGCTCCAGAAAATCAAGTTGTCGCTGGCCCAGGAGGTCGGCGGTCGGCGCGCGCAGCGCCTCGGGCGGGTTTGTGAGCCGGTTCTCCGCCCACCCGTTTTCGATGTCGAGATACGCAGGCAACACCATTTTCGGCGAATCTTTCCATTTGCGGTCTTCGATGATCCCGAAGCTGACGCCCCCGTACACGAGATCGGTGTAATAGACGCCTATACCCTGTTCCACAGGCGCAGGATCGTACGGCGGCGGCAGGTGCGCGGTCTGCGTCCGCTGCACGGCGTTCACCCAGGACGCCGGCATGACATATCCGCCCGTATCCTGTCGCTCTTTCTTCGTAGCCCCGGGCCCGGTGGCCTTGCCTCCGGCGCCCCATACGTTGCCGTGATACACGTCATGGTCATCGGGAATGGCGACCGTGGGAATATCTTTCGTAAGTTCGCCGTATTCCCAGCCGAAGAGATACCACTTGCGCAGGTAATCGAGCATCGCGGTATCGAGCGGCCCTTCCACATAGCCGTAGCCGCCTATGCTCTCGTAAATGTTGTCCCCGGTGAAAAGCAGAATGTCCGGGTCGTGCCACGCGACGCGCCGCACCAGATCGGCATGAGGAAACCCGAGGTCGTTGTTTCCCGTGAAGCCCGCCACCACGATCTCTTCCTGGTCCACCGGATCGCGGCGGACCGTGCCTTCGAACACATGCTCGACCGGATTCCCTGACGCGCTCGTCAGATCGTACGCAAGGCGATAGGAAACATCCAGCGAATCGGGCCAACCGGCCACGGCAAAGGTCGCCGTGCGCGCCATAGGATCGATCGGGGCCTGTCCGACCTCTTCCCATTGCCCCCTGTTACGAACCGTCAGCCGTACCTCCTGCGCATCGTCGTCCGAGAGCGGCGGCATCTGGGCCGTCATGGAAAGGGCGCCCTTGCTCAGGGTGTGCATAGCGAACAGAACGGGGCCGAATGTACGCTCGGGGTATGCCCGCACCCGTGTGCCGTTCACCTGCCAGTCCTCGAACCAGAAGCTCGGCCGATTCGTATCCTCGCCGGACAACCCGGCGGTATCGAAATCGACCACCAGCGCCAGCCCCCCGGTCAACGCATCGGCGTCCACCGGCGCCTCGATCGTTCCGAGAACCTCCCCATCCAGACCCCCCAGCCGCAATCGGAGATTGTACCGCCCGTCCTCCTGTTGTACCGCCCGCATATCCAGAAACACGCCCTCCGCAGGAAAGACCCCATCCGGAAACAGCGCGGGCGAAGACACGCCCCTCGCGGTTTCGGAAGACCCGCCGATAAACAAACTGCCCAGGGCCGTCACGCCCACATCCAATCCGGATCCCCGCAGCGCGGTATCCCGATAATCGCGGAACGCGCCGCGCGCGCCGATACGAAAACCCGCCCGACCCGAATCCGGCAGCGGCGTATCGGAAGCGATGACCCCGAGGCGAACCCGCATATGGACGTCTCCTTTTCCTTCGGCCACCTCCCGCACAAGCAGCGCTACATTCCGGTTTTCACGGCGGGTCAGGCATTCGATACGCCCGTCCCGGATTCGCCAGTCCTGAAGCGGATTCGACCAGTATTCCGGGCCGATCCACGGGCGTTCGACCACGGGATGCGCCGCATGAAACGCCGCCCGGTCCGTCGGACCGCAACCAGCCCATGCAAGGGCAATCGCTCCCCAAAGGGCCAAAGAGATCGGTCGGAATGTCTTCACGGGTCCAGGAAAATCTGTTTCCGATGCGCGATAAGGGGGGTAAAAAAGAATACTCTGATTAAGTCCGCAAAGTTCAGAGGCTGAGAGAAGCGGTTTCGATCAGAGTATCCTCAAAGTAGACCGATCGGTCTACCTTCTCGTCCACTGGATAGACGACGGGCGGTGGGCCGCCTGCATGATGCTGTCGAGGCGCGCCGCCACATCGGGATGCTGCGCGGCAATGTCGGTCGTTTCCGAAAGGTCCGCATCGAGATCATATACTTCGATCGCATCGTGCGCCGGCGTACGCACCCCCTTCCACGAACCCATCCGTACAGCCTGCGCCAGGTCGTCCTCATGGAACTCCCAGTACAGATATTCGTGTTGGCGCTGGTCCCCGGGGCGGCCCAGCAAGGTCGGCGTCATGTCGATCCCGTCAATGTCTTCCGGGGGAGCGACCCCGGCCAGGCCGGCAAAGGTCGGCAACATATCGGGGAAATATCCCACATGATCCGTGACGGCCGCCGCCTCCACGCTTCCCGGCCACCAGGCAATGGCGGGCACGCGAATGCCGCCTTCGTACAAATCCCGTTTGAGGCCCCGGAGCGGTCCGTTCGAATCGAAATACTCCGGATCGCGCCCCCCTTCGCGGTGCGGGCCGTTGTCGCTCGTGAAGAAAACGAGCGTGTTTTCGGCAATGCCGTGCTCCTCGAGGCGATCCAGCAAACGGCCTATGTCGGCGTCCATCCGGGTAACCATCGCTGCCATTCCCTTCTCGGCGTCCGGCCAGTCCATGTGCTCGTAGCGTCCGTAGTCGGGGACTTCCATACCGCGAGGCCCCGCTTCATTGTTGGCGTGGGGAATCGTCAATGCGAAGTAGAGGATAAAGGGGCCTTCCCGATTCCGGTCGATGAAGGCCAGCGCCGAATCCGCAAAAAGATCGTGGCTGTAGGTGATCTTGTCGAGGGCCTCGCCGGCGCCGTCCCCGCTGGGCGGTTCGGGCATTCTGTTGCCGACCACCGGCACGCGCGCCTCGTTATGGAAAAGGAAGTCGGTATAGTAATTGTGGGCGTGCCGTTGCCCGAGGTAGCCGAAAAAATAATCGAATCCCTGGCGGTTCGGATGCCCCGGCGTGTCGGGACCGCCCAGCCCCCACTTGCCCACAAGCCCGGTCCGGTATCCGGCGCCCTTGAGCACTTCGGCAAAGGTCACGACCGAATCGGGGATGGGCTCCTGCCCGTAGGGACGTATTTCCCTGTTGCCCCGGATGTAGGTATGCCCCGTGTGACGCCCGTCCATGAGCACGCTGCGCGACGGGGCGCACACGGTCGAACCCGAATAAAACTGCGTAAACCGGAGACCTTCCGCCGCCATGCGGTCCAGGCTGGGCGTCGCGATGCGGGACTGCCCGAAAACGCCCACATCCCCGTAGCCGAGATCGTCGGCCAGAATAAATACGATGTTCGGGGAAGCGCCTGCAGCCCCCTCGTCGGCGACTCCACGGTCGGGCGCGCCGCAGCCGGCAAGCCCCCATGCCGCCAGACACAGCGTGAGCAGTATGGCCGCAGACGGCCTTTTCCCTCGGAACGATCCGGACCTCATAATCAAAAATCCAGGATACTCTGGTTAAGTCCGCGAAATTCAGAGTATCCTCTATTCGTATTCCTGTTTGCGCAGCCACGGATCCGACGTGTGCACCTCGAAATCCCACAGCATGTCCCGGTAAGCGGCCAGTACCTCTGCGTACTCCGAAAGATACGCCAGATTTCTCGATTCCCACGGATCGGCGCGCATGTCGTACAACTCGAACTCGGGTCGGTGTATGTAATCCTCCACGGACCGGACCCCGTAGCGCGCATCCGGCCCTTGCCGGTACGCCTGTTGCCAGGTAGACGCCGCCCACAAATCCGTGGAGAAGGGGAAAGGAAGATCGTGCGCCACATTCCAGATAAGTTTGTATTCCCGATCCCGCACGACGCGCATGGGATAATACATCTGAATCTCGTGGAACGTGTGCGATGCGTAGATGCGATCGAAGCCGGCCCCGTCGTCGCCCTCCAGAAGACCCAGGAAGGAACGCCCGTGCAAGCCGTGCTCGTCCGGCAAATGCATACGAATACCTTCCGATCGAACCTGCTGCAGATACGTCGGCTCGGCAACCCCGGCGAAGTCCAGAATCGTCGGTGCAATATCCACCCAACTCACCATGGCGTCGGTCGCGACGCCGCGTTCCGCCGCATCGGGATGGCGAACGATCAGCGGGGAACGCAAACCGGGTTCGTACACGGTTGTTTTGGCTCCCGGCATGGCAATGCCATGATCCGACAGGTAAAGAATGAGCGTATCGTCGTAGCGACCCGCCTCCTTCAGCACCTGCACCAGATATCCGAATCCCTGGTCGATACGCGATACGGACTGGTAGTACTGCGCCAGTTCGGCGCGCGCAGCCGGCGTATCGGGAAGCCAGGGCGGCACGACGACTTCCTCCGGATCGTACAGAACAGGATCGATGCCGGGATAGCCCGCCGGACGGTTGCCGAAACGATCCGGCGCAAACGCGTCGTCCGAGGTCGTGCCCCCTCCGCGGTGCGGGTCGCTGGTGGCGATATAAAAGAAGAAAGGGCGCTCGCTTTCCGCCTCGAGAAACGGGCGGGCATGGTCCACCATGGTCACGACGTCGCGGGAATTCCCGGGAATGGCTTCCCCGAAACGAAAAACGGCCTCTGGCGCCACATGGTATTTTCCGGCGCGGGCCGTGCGGTAGCCCGCTTCCTCCAGCAATACCGGCAAGGACCGGATGTTGTCGAACGCCATGAAGTGATGAAAGTCATGCACATGACCGTATTGCCCGTTGCGGTGGTTGTGCAAGCCGGTAAGCAATACGGAACGGCTTGCGCTGCAACTGGCGGTTGTCGCAAAAGCGTGCGTGAACAGCATCCCCTCGTCGGCGAAGACATCGAGATGCGGGGTTCGAAGGACCGGATTCCCGTACGCTCCCGTATCCTGTCCATGATCGTCGGCGACGAAGAGCACGATGTTGCGGTTGGACAAACCGGATGCGTTCTCTGATGCATCGCGTATCGAAAAACCCGAAGCCCCACCAGTGAACCCGGCAAGGAAAATCGCGAGAGGCGCCCCGATCTTTAAAGCCAAATCGATCATGCTACGCATAGGCTTCGTTAAAAGGTTTTTTTATCGGTTGAAAGGATCGGAATAATATCGTAAGAATATCCTTGTATTTCTGAAAATCCGTCAATCAAGTCAGGTGTTTCGTCGATTCGAGGCTGTATTCACACCTTAAAGATACGCTGATTAAGTCCGCAAATTTCTATTATGCGTTTTTTGCATAGTAGCAGCCTCTTTTATGCATTTTTTGCATAAAAGCTCTTAAATATATTGAGGGAACAACGATCGAATTTCACCGGTAGCCTTACAGGAAATGCATCGGGTACTGAAACAAGGAAAGGCCGCTATTATCGTCGTCGGGACATCCATTCTGCGCGGCATAGATGTAGAAACGCACAAAGGACTCGCCGCAATAGGAGAAAACATCGGCTTCAATCTGGCAGGCATCGGTGTCCGGCATCTTGACCGCGACAAACGTATGATGCCTGCTCGCTGGGGAAAGGCCAGACAATCGCAAATCGAAGAACGTATGCACGAAGAATATGTAATCGGGTTGCTCAAATCATGACCACGGGAAAAATCGGCAGGCAGCGGGAAGTATCATTTTGTTTTATACCATTTCGGAAACGTAGCGGGCGATTCCGCGAACGCCTGGACCCGCATCGATTATGACAACGCTCTTGCACGCTACCGGGCGAGCGAGCTTCCTGCTATTCGCAACCCTGACCGTATCCGTCTACGCGCAGGCGCAGACTCCCGCGTCCGAGGCGCCCGACCCTATTTCCGTCCTTACGGCTGGAGGGGGCAGTTCCCACGATTTCGACCGGTGGTTCCATGAGGAAGATGCGGGCGTCCTCGGAGAAGCCGGTATCCATGCGGCCTATACCGACATGCTGGCGCACATACTCCCCGCCCTCGACACGCTCAATGTACTCCGCATCGTGACGAACCAGCCGATGACCGACCCGGAATTGCACGAGGGCGTGTTTTATTTCGTCGGGGCGGGCAAAGGGCTGGTGATCGGACATCCGGGAGCATGGTACAACTGGTCGGACTGGCCGGAATACAACCGGGAACTCGTGGGCGGAGGGTCCCGGAGCCACCGGCAATACGGTACCTTCACGGTGCAGGTCATCGAACCCGACCATCCGGTGATGGCGGACGTACCGGCTGAATTCACCATCGAAGACGAATTGTACCGCTCCGAACGAGACCCGGAGGGCTCGCCCATCCATGTGCTCGCCGAAGCGGAAGAAGTCGAAACCGGCGAAACATACCCGATCGTGTGGACCGTCCACCATACGAACGGGCGGATCGTCGTAAACACGCTGGGCCATGACGGCGCAGCGCACCAGCACCCTGCGTACGCCCGTATCCTCCGCAACAGCGTGGAATGGGCCGCCCGCCGTACCCCGTAGCGCTCCCGCACACACCCTATTGCTTTCCATCCAACGCACAACTCCTGCCATGCGTCGTTTCGCTCCCTTTGCCGGCGTTCTTCTTCTCACCGTCGTTTTATGTTCCGCCGCCACCGCCTCGCCAGCGCTCCGGCCGGACGACCAGTCTACCGTGTCCGTCCTGTTCCTCGGTGACCACGGGCACCATCAACCCGCAGCCCGCGCCCAGCAAATCATCTCGGCGCTGTACGCAATGGGCGTGAACATCTTCTACACGGACGAAGTCGAGACCATCCATCTCGAGAACTTGCGTCAATTCGACGCGGTGGCGTTCTACGCTAACTATCTGGAAGTGACGGACGCGCAGGAACAGGCCCTGCTCGAGTATGTCGCGGAGGGCGGCGGATTCGTCCCCCTGCATTGCGCCTCGGCCATGTTTCGCAACTCGGAGGCCTATATCGCGCTCGTCGGCGCGGCCTTCGACAGCCACGGTATCGGCGTCGTGCGTACGGAACGCACGGATCCGACACATCCCGCCATCCTCGGCGTGCCGGAATTCGAAAGCTGGGACGAAACGTACATCCACACAAACCACAACCCTGATCGCACCGTGCTCGAAGTGCGCCGCGAGGGCGATCACACCGAGCCGTGGACATGGGTGCGGACGCACGGCGAGGGAAGAGTTTTCTACACGGCCTGGGGGCACGACGAACGAACCTGGTCGCAGCCTGGATTCCAGCAACTGGTTGCACGGGGCATCAAGTGGGCCGCCGGAGACTGGGCGCTCGACGTCGTGCCCAGATCGATGCCGTACGAGTACGTCGACGCCGTACTGCCTTCTCTCGAATACAACTCGAACCCGGAAAACGAGCGCAAGCTGCGCCCCATGCAGCTGCCCCTGGACATTGAAACGTCCATGTCCCGCATGGTGGCGCCGCCGGGATTCGAGATCCGACTCTTTGCGGCGGAGCCCGACATCGTCAAGCCCATCTATATGGCATGGGACGAACGCGGAAGACTATGGATTGCAGAAACCATCGATTACCCGAACCAGCTTCATGAAGAGGTCGGACAGGGCAACGACCGTATCACGATTCTTGAAGATACCGACGGAGACGGCCGGGCCGACTCGTTCAACGTGTTCGCCGAGAACCTGAGCATCCCGACCGGATTCGCCTTTGCGAACGGCGGCGTCGTGGTGGTACAGGCGCCGTATACCTTCTTCCTGAAAGACACCGACGGAGACGACAAAGCCGATGTGCAGGAAGTCCTTTTCGAGGGCTGGGGAACGTTCGACACCCACGCGGGGCCCAACAACATCCGGATGGGTTTCGACAACTGGATATGGGGCGTCGTGGGCTATTCGGGCTTCGACGGAACGGTCGGCGGCGAATCCCACCAATTCCCGATGGGCTTCTTCCGGTTCAAACCGGACGGGGCCAAACTTGAATTCGTGCGGATGACGAACAACAACACCTGGGGATTCGGTTTCAGCGAGGAGGGTATCGCGTTTGCTTCGACAGCCAACAACAATCCCAGCGTATACATGCCCGTCCCGAATCGGTATTACGAGGCGGTGCGCGGATGGACCCCCGTCCGGCTCGGCACTATTGCCGAAGACCGGCGCGTACACCCCGTAACGACCCGCACCCGTCAGGGAGACTGGAAAGGCAATTACACGGCCGCATCCGGACATGCCTTGTACACGGCGCGCGATTTCCCCGAAGAATACTGGAATCGCATCGCATTCGTCGCCGGGCCGACCGTCCGCACACTGGGGCGATTCGCTATCGAGCCCGACGGCAGCGACTACAAGGCGCTCAACAAGTGGAACATGCTCGCCAGCGACGACGAGTGGACCATTCCCATCCTTGCCGAGGTAGGCCCCGACGGCGCACTTTGGATGGTCGACTGGTACAACTACATCCCGCAACATAACCTCGGTCCGTTCCGGGAAGGTTGGGAGCACGGACAAAACAATGCGTACGTGACCGATCTGCGGGACCGCGAGCACGGCCGCATCTATCGCATCGTGCATAAGGATGCCGCTTCGGACGAAACCATGGACCTCTCCGGCGCTTCGCCGCAGGAACTCGTCGCCGCACTCCGGCACGACAACATGTTCTGGCGGCAAACGGCCCAGCGGCTCCTTGTGGAGCGGGGCGAACAGGATGTGGCGATGGACCTGTACGGCCTTGTGCGCGATACGTCCATGGATTCCCTCGGCCTCAATCCGGGCGCATTGCATGCCTTGTGGACACTGCACGGCCTGGGCATGCTGGACGGCGCCCATAACGAAGCCTTCGGCGCCGCTGCGGAAGCGCTGAACCATCCCTCCGCAGCCGTGCGTCGAGCCGCCGCAAGCGTTCTGCCGCCGACCGACGCCTCACGCGACGCCTTGATGGCAAGTAATGTGCTGGAAGATGAAGACGCGCGCGTGCGGCTTGCCGCCTTGCTCGCCCTCGCGGATGCTCCTCCCTCCGACGAGACGGGGGCAGCCGTATTCGCCATGCTCACCGCGCCCGAAAACGCCCGGGATGCATGGATTCCGCACGCCGCCACGGCTGCGGGCGCGAAACACGCGCGAGGATTCCTGCGGGCCGCGAACAACGCGGACGCCATGACGGGCGCCGTCAAGGAAGCCGTAGGTCATGTCGCGTTCCACCGGATGAGCGGCATCCTGACCGGGGAAATAACGACGATGGACATGACCGGGGGTGCAGAGGAAGAAGCGGGCGCTTCGAGGGGAGGTACGCGCCCGGACCGGGACGGGGTGATTACGATCGCTTCCGTAGGGGATGAGATGGCCTTCGACACCCGGTTCATCGAGGCTGTAGCCGGCGAACTTGTCACTATCCGCTTCGTGAACAACGCCACCTCGCCGGCCATGACGCACAACGTGGTCGTGCTGGAACACTGGGAATACATCAACCCGGTGGGCATGGCGGGCCTCACCGCCGCAAAACACGACTACATTCCGCCGGAACACGACGAGAAAATCATTGCGTACACCGCCACGGCGGGACCCGGGGAAACCGTAGAGGTAACCTTCACCATGCCGCCGCCCGGCGACTACCCGTTCATCTGCACGTACGCGGGCCACTATGTGGCGATGCAGGGCGTGCTGGTTTCGCTGGATCCGGAAAAGGAGCCGGAAGGAGATAATTAAGGATACTCTGATCAAATCCACTTTGACCAGCGCTTCACGCTCGTGCGTAAAAGATATTGTATTTGCATCATTGAAATTAGTGGAAAACACCGCAGATTCCGGGCGTCGGCGGGCGTGAAGCGCCCTTCGGGAGGCAGAGAGGGGCACGCTGGCTGTGTCATTCCTCATTATGTGGGGCCTGCCACATTGCTTCGTCATTCCTTGCCAGCGCACCCCTTTCAGCCTCTGAACTTTGCGGATTTAATCAGAGTATCCTTAACAAAAACCATGCCCGACGACCGAACCCTGCGTTTCGTCACCGCCACGGAAGCGGAAGTGGAAGAAGCCCCCTGGGGGCCGCATCACTGGCTGTGCCGCCCCGGACTGACCGAGGCCGAAGACCTCCTCATGGTGCGGGTGCATATGCCGCCCGGGGATGCGCACCAGTTTCACCGCCATCCGGCCCTCGAAGAAATCATCTACGTGATTTCCGGGATGGCGGAGCAATGGGTGGACGAAGAAAAGCGTCTGCTCGGCCCCGGCGAAATGGCCCACATTCCGAAAGATGTAGTGCACGCCACCTGGAATGCGGGAGACGGACCGCTCGTTTTTCTCGCTATCCTGTCCCCCGCAACCTTCGAAGGACCTGCCCTGGTGGATATGCATGAGGAAGAACCCTGGCGTTCCCTCAAAACGCCCATCGACTACCCCTCGTCGAACTGATCTCTCGCGGCGGTCATGCCCCGGACCATTCTGCTCATCGGTACGCTCGACACGAAAGGCACGGAATACGAGTACGTGCGCGATCTCATCCGGGATCGGGGGTTCGGAACGCTGACGATGGATGCGGGCGTGCTTGGCGAACCTAACTTTTCCCCGGACATTGCGGCGGACGAGGTAGCGGTTGCCGGAGGCGGTTCTCTGGCAGCGCTGCGGGAACGAGGAGATCGGGGAGAAGCCGTCGATGTCATGATTCGCGGCGTTTGCCGCCTCACGCCGGAAGTGTACGAGGCGGGTCGGTTTCACGGGGTGCTGGCGCTCGGCGGAGGCGGCGGCACGAACATCGCCGCAGCAGCGATGCAGACGCTGCCGGTCGGCGTTCCGAAACTGATGGTTTCGACGGTCGTCTCGGGAGATGTAGCCCCTTATGTCGGCATAAAGGACGTAACGCTGATGTATTCGGCGGTCGATATTGCGGGCCTCAACCCGTTGTCGCGCCGTATTCTCGCCAATGCCGCCGGCGCCATCTGCGGCATGGTCGGCCAGGACGTGCCTGCGGCGAAAGACCGTCCCATCGTGGCCGCCTCCATGTTCGGCGTGACGACCCCCTGCGTAAACAGAATCCGCGAGCGCATGGAAAAATCCGGGTACGAGATGCTCGTCTTCCACGCCACCGGCTCCGGAGGACGCTCCATGGAAGGACTGATCCGGGACGGCTACGTGGCCGGCGTGGCCGATATGACCACCACGGAATGGTGCGACGAGGTGGTGGGCGGCGTGCTTTCCGCCGGTCCCGATCGGCTGACAGCAGCGGGCGAAACGGGCATTCCCCAGGTCGTCTCGTGCGGAGCGCTCGATATGGTGAATTTCCGGGCCATGCATACCGTGTCCGAACCTTTTCGCGGGCGTACGCTGTACCGGCACAACCCCAACGTAACGCTGATGCGCACGACCGCCGAAGAATGCCGGGAAATCGGGCGGCGCATTGCGGAAAACCTGAACAAGGCCACGGGCCCGACGGTACTCATGCTGCCGCTCAAGGGAGTCAGTATGCTCGACCGGGAAGGCGAACCGTTCCATGATCCCGAAGCGAACGCGGCCCTGTTCGACGCGCTGCGCCGGCACGTACGCCCTCCTGTCGAACTCGTGGAACTGGACCTCCACATCAACGATACGGCCTTCGCCGACGCAGTCTTCGAACGGCTGACCGCCCTGATGACGTAAAACACATAAACCCATGTCATTCATTCCATACGAGGAGTGCCTGCAACGCCTTCGCAATCAGGTAGCAACAGGCAAACCGATCATAGGCGCCGGCGCCGGAACCGGCATTTCCGCCAAGTTCGCCGAGCGCGGCGGCGTCGATCTCATCATCATCTATAATTCCGGGCGCTACCGCATGGCGGGCCGGGGCAGCGCGGCGGGCCTGATGGCCTATGGCGATGCAAACGCCATCGTCATGGACATGGCCGGCGAAGTCCTACCGGTCGTCGAGGATACCCCGGTGCTGGCGGGCGTATGCGGCACCGATCCTTTCCGGCTGATGCCTGTCTTCCTGAAGCAACTCAAGGAAGCGGGGTTCGACGGGGTTCAGAACTTCCCTACCGTGGGAGTGATCGACGGGAATTTTCGGCAGATTCTGGAGGAGACGGGCATGAGTTTCGACCTCGAAATCGAGATGATCCGCCTGGCCCACGAACTCGACATGCTCACCTGTCCGTACGCCTTCGACGAAGCCCAGGCCACCGCCCTGACCGAGGCTGGCGCAGACATCGTCGTGGCGCACATGAACACGACAGTGAAGGGATCGATCGGAGTGAATCCCGATACGGCGCCGACGCTCGCGGAATCCGCAAAGCGCGTACAGGCCATTCACGACGCGGCGAAAGCCGTCAATGCCGAGGTGCTCGTGCTATGCCACGGCGGCCCCATCGCCGAACCGGACGATGTGCAGTACATCTTCGACCACACGGAAGGCATCGTCGGGTTCTTCGGCGCGTCCAGCGTGGAGCGGCTCGCCACCGAACCGGCCATCGAGGCGCAGGCAAGGCGGTTCAAGGAATTAAGGACATAGCAGGACATGGGGTCAGCCCCTTTCCACAATCTCCCGTTCGCGGTCGAGATCCCGGTTGTAGGCCTCTTCCGTGGTGAACTTCTCCGGATAGCGCGCCCGCAGTTTCGCAATGTTGATGCGCTGCACTTCTTCCTGATCGACGCCAAGCGCATCCCGAATCACGGCCATGTACCATTCGAGGTCTCCCAATTCCTCGACCAGATTGGGTTTGTCGAGCGTGCCCCCGTAGTAGAGCGCGCGCTTTATGGCGTCCAGCAACTCGCCCGCCTCGGTGGCAAGGCCGATGGCCCCGTGCAGGAGTTCGGGCGACACGGCGCCTTCGTCGCTGCCGTTTCCTATGTGAAACTGCCGGGACAAGGTGCGCAGGGCGTCGGACTGATAGCTGGACAAGGAATGAGACGGCATGGCGGTGTTTGTGTGGGATAAAACCGGAATGGGCGGCAGATCGGGCAGGTGCGGCGGCACAGCAAATGAAACAGGAAATCGGCGCGCTCAACGTACGCCGAGCAGGAGATCGGTAAGAAGTTGGTCGATTTTTTCGTAGGCCAGGCCCCGGGAGGCCAACTGGCCCCGATCAAAGGAATGCTCCCGGAGGGCTTCCGCCGCCTGCCGGGAATAACCCCCTGCATACGACGGAAATTCGGCGGAGGCTTGCTGCGCCTCGGCAAGCAGCCCCTGAATGGCCTCGTCTTGTGCGAACGCCTGCGCCTTCTCCTTCAGGATCAGATAACTCCTCATGCACCCCCGCGCGAAGTCCCTGACCCCCTCGGCATCCTCGGTACGATAGGCATGGGCGTCGAAATGACGCGGGCCGTCGTAGCCGACCTCCTCAAGAAGTTTCACGAGGAAAAACGCAGGCTTGAGGTTGTGTGCGGCGAAACGGAAATCCTGGTCGTAGCGGCCCGGATTCTGATCGTTGAGATCAATATGGAAGAGCTTGCCCGCATCCCACGCCTGCGCCACGGCATGCGTGAAGTTCAGCCCGGCCATGTGTTCGTGGGCGACCTCGGGATTCAGGCCCACCATGTCGGGGCGATCCAGCGTACCGATGAATCCCAGCATGGAGCCCACCGTGGGAAAATAGATGTCGCCGCGCGGCTCGTTGGGTTTCGGCTCCAGCGCGAAGCGAAGGTCGTACCCCTGATCCACCGCATATTCGCACAGGAAGTTCAGGGCCTCCCGCATCCAGGCCAAGGCGTCCACGGGGCTCTTCGTGGCGTCGGATTCGGTCCCTTCGCGCCCTCCCCAGAAGACATACGTCGTGGCCCCGCACTCTACGCCGAGGTCCATGGCGCGCATGGTCTTGTGGATGGCGTACGCCCGGACCGCCGGGTCGTTGGCGGTAAAAGCTCCGTCCCGGAAGGCCGGGTCCGTGAACAGGTTCGTGGTAGCCATAGGCGCCTTCAGGCCCCGCTCGTCGAGAGCCTCCTTGAAGGATCGTACGATCTCGTCCCGTTCCCGGGCCGTCGCATCGATGGGCACCAGGTCGTTGTCATGGAAATTGACCCCGTAGGCGCCCACATCGGCCAGCATGCGGACGATTTCGACGGGAGAGAACGGGGCGCGGACCGGTTCTCCGAACGGGTCCCGGCCCACGTTGCCGACGGTCCAGAGACCGAACGTGAACTTGTCTTCAGGTTGCGGACGGTACGAATCGGACATAATTTATTGACGAGAGGATTAATGGGAGCAGACGCTCGGAAAAATCCGTATTTCGAAAGGTACGCGCCAGTAATATTCCGTTTTACCCGGTTTTTTCACTCTTTCTCCACCGGTTGTCCACGTATTTATCCACCGCTATGGGACGCGTGCCGTTTATGGGGAATGCATGTACGGGAAAAATATGGGGGCATGGTTCAACGTGCGCAATTTCCGGCGCGCAGACGTTTCTCGGGGGCTGCGCTGTCTGGTCATGCGATGCGCATTTTCATACAACGTAAACGTGCGGCATGCTACCTGTTCGCAGGCGTGTCTCGGGCCCTGCATTGTCTGAAAATGCGCCCCCCATGACCTTTTGAAAGGATGCGGAAGGTGTTGGGCTGGCAGAACCCCAGATTAACTCATCCGCTTCGGCATTCTATTGTCGTCAGGACCAGGGCCGATCTCCTCAACAGAAAAATAAACGGAATACCACGGCGCAAGCAGCGATAGCGCCAGTAACCACACCGAGAATACCCAGAACATTGTCGGCGCGCCTCAATGACGAGATCGTCGTGGCTACCGTCAAGGAGGTCAACGAGATCGCGCAATGCTCTGAAAACTTCCATATACCGCGCTGTTTCCTCCGGGACCGACAAGTCTTCGGAGCGAGGCGCTGAAATCATGCCTTGCGCTTCGCGAATCAGTCGGGGAGCATCACGAATTTCCGGGACAATCTTACCGATAGCGATACGCTGGTGGTCCTCCTTGAAACCTTCGATCCGGTTGATAGCCGCACCAATACCCGCCTCTGCGGCCTCATACATTGCACGTTCACAGTGCGATATGGCCTCGCGGAGTTTCTCAATGTCTGCGATCTTTCCGTCGGGTCCAAGCGACTTTAAAAGATGATGCCCGGCATACCGCAGTTGATTGTGAGCGGGAAGTGCAACCGAACCGCGAAACTGCCAAACCTCACGAGCAAAAGAATCTGCCCTATCGTAGAGGTCGCGATACTGCTCAGGTGTGGGATCGACGTTCTTAGGCATCGTCCCAACGGAAAGCCAAGGCGCGTTCACGCTCCGCGTCGAGTTCTTCCCGGGTGGCATATTTCCCTTGCTGCAAGAGAACGTTGCCGGAAGAATGCTTGGCAACGATCCGTCTATCGGATTCCTGGCGGGCCTTTTCCTGTTTTGCCAGACTTGGGGGCAAGGGCGTTAAAGTGAATACGTTTTTTAGAATTGCGAGAGGAGAGCGCATGGTGGTGCCTGATTGCATTTCAGGGATAGTCCCTGAGGCATAACATCGGGGCGCGTTGTGGATGGGAATCCCCAATGCTTCCACCATATTACGCAAATCCGCGAAAAAAATTCCGGAAATGAGCTTTTTGCCCCCCACCGATGCCCGAATCCGGATAACGGTTCACGGTTATAATGGTTGGGTGTAGGGTGTTTTTGTCAATAACGGAAATAACTTGCGTTCATGGAATTTTCACTGTTTGAGGATGTCGCCCACGCAATCAAGCGAAATCCCTGATCGCCCCTACTTTCCAAATCCAATTTCCGCCAGCACCGGCAGATGATCGGACGGGAAGCGACCGTTGGCGATCTTATCCGACAGAATGCGATGGGCGTATACGTGCACGCCGGCGCCGACGAAGATGTAGTCGATGCGATGACCAGGCACAATGGCCTCGAAACCGTTCCAGGTGGACATCGGTCCTTCGTGGGGCTGCTCCGAAGCGTACAGGGCATCGGACAGGGCATCCGTGAGCACGGCGTAGGGTGCGCTATCCTCTCTCACATTGAAATCCCCCGAAAGCACGACAGGCAGGCTCCCGGCCCCCTCGTTATCCTGTTCCCCCGACTGCGCAGTCGCTAGTTCGTCGAGGCGTTCGACAATCAGTTCCGCGCTGCGGGTCCGGGCCTCCGCGCCCCGGTGATCGAAATGCGTGTTGACCGCCAGAAACGCCTCGCTCGTCTGCCGGTCGCGCAGCACCACCCAGGTTGCGATGCGCTCCAGCGCTGCATCCCATGACCGGCTCCCGGGGATATCCGGCGTTTCGGACAGCCAGAATGTACCCCACCGCAGGGTATCGAGGCGGTCGCGCCGGTAGAAAATCGGAGCGAATTCTCCCTGTTCCATGCCGTCCTCGCGACCTACGCCCAGCCATGCGTATTCGGGTAGCAGCGCTTGCAAATCGTCGATCTGCCCCTTCAGCGCTTCCTGAAGTCCCGCGACATTCACCGCTTGGGACCGGATCATCTCCGCCACGGCCTCCTTGCGATGCGGCCAGGCATCCTGCCCGTCTCCCGGGTTGTCGTACCGGATATTGAACGACAGAACTCGGAGCGTATCGCCTGCGGCCAACCCTTGGCCTGCGGGTTCGATGCCCGCGGCGGCAAGCGAGCCTGCCTTTGTCGAGGTGCTTGCAGGGGCTATTCCGGTCTCTGTCTTGCCTCCCGTAAGCACAAGACCCGTCAGACTCAGCAGGCTCATCAACAAGGAAAAAACGGGAAGGGTCATGGTGACGTGGGGAAAGGTTTGGCGTGGCGGTGCGGGCCATTCCTTGATCGTGTGGGATGACATAATGTGGCGGAAGCCTATGCTGAGAGTGCTGGTTTTTCTGCGCCTTGTCGACCAGCTTGAACCGATAGGCCACATCCTACTCCATTGAATCACGCAAGGAGGCCGAATCGCTCAGGTCCACGCCGGGCATGAGTCCGGTTCCGCGAAACAGCGGAAAACCGGCGCCAGCACCCCCCGCCATCCTTTCCTCAATCCGTTCCCGGATATCCGCCGCGACCTCAAGAACTTCCACAGGCACGCGAACCGCTTCGCCGGTACGTTGGCGAAGGGCAACGATGAGGGGCAACAGCGCACTGGCTTTCATGATGTCGCTCGAAAATATCTCGACAAGGTCATGCGCCGAAGCGCTCAACAATTTCGTTGTCAACAAATTTGCTGAGTAATTTTCGATCAATGTAGATTACGCTATCCCAAAGCACCTCTGCAACCCGCCTTCCCCCAATACCCCCCACCCAACCAAAAATCACTGCCTCACCCCAACCTTTCCAAAACCTCCTTCCCTCTAATCGTCAACCGATACTTCTGATTCTTCGCCGTGGGCGATTCGGGATGTGTCATTTCCACCAGCCCGGCGGCCATGGCCGGGTGGAGGTAGTTTTGGCGAAAGGTAGGGCGATGCGACAACCCCATTGCCCCCATAAGCTCCACAGCGGATTTCGCCCCCGTCCCCAAGGCGGCGACCAACTGTGCTACTTGGTCGCTTACTTGGTCGCTTACTTGGTCGCTTACCCCGGAAACCCGGAGGGCCTCCAGAATAATCTCCAGCATAAATACAACAAACGACGTACTCGCTCCCTCCGCCGAACTCTTCCTGATGGCTCCGTAATAATCGTCCTGACGAGCATGGACCAGACTTTCTACGGGAATACTGGCGAAAAGGGATTTCCAGCGGGTCAGAATCAGCGTCTGCCAAAGCCGCCCCATGCGTCCGTTGCCATCCTCGAAAGGGTGAATGAACTCGAACTCGTAATGAAAGACCGAACTGGCAATGAGCGGATGCTCGTCGGTATCGCCAAGCCATGCCAACAGGTTCGCCATGTGCGACGGCACGGATTCCGCAGGCGGGCCGATGTGATGAATCACGCCGCCGCCCATAACGCCCACGCCGGTACGGCGATACTGTCCGGGCGCATCCAGCAATCCGGCCATCAGAATCCGGTGGGCCTGCAGAAGATCGCTCTCGCCGGCGGGATTCCATTGCTGATATCGATCATAGGCTTTTATCGCGTTGCGGGCCTCCTGAATATCTCTCAGCGGGGCGGCGACCGGCTTGCCGTCGAGGATCGTGGAAATTTCTTCCTCGCTGAGGGTATTGCCTTCTATGGCCAGCGAACCGCGAATCGCACGGATGCGATTGTTTCGCCGCAGGCGCACATCGCGCGAGACACCCGCGGCCTCCGCCCGGCCGATCACCTCGCCGATGCGTTCAACGAGGGAAAGAATGTCTGTTGTAATCGCGTATGGCGGCTTTTCGATCATAAGCGATAAAACGCAATCAGGTCCTGGCTATCCGGCGGCTCGGCGCGATCTTCTCGACCGCATCGAGCAGCCGGTCCCGGGCCCAATAGTGATAGTCGAGCAGGGTGAGCAGTGCTTCCAGTGTCATATCGATTTAGGATACTCTGATTACGTCCTCAAAGCTCAGAGGCTGAGAGGGGTGCGCTGGCAAGGAATGACGAAGCAGTGTGGCAGGTGGACGGCAGGGTGCTAAATCAGGCCAAGTCGAAACGATCGAGATTCATCACCTTGTTCCACGCAGCTGCAAAGTCGCGCACAAACGCCTGCTGCGCATCGTCGCATGCGTAGACTTCCGCGATGGCGCGGAGCTGGGAATTCGAACCGAAGACGAGATCGACGGCGGCGCCTGTCCACTTGAGCTCGCCCGTTTCGCGATCGTGTCCCTCGAACAGGTGCTCGGACGCAGAGGACGCCTGCCACACCGTATTCATGTCGAGCAGGTTGACGAAGAAATCATTGGTCAACGCCCCGGGCCGCCTGGTAAAGACGCCGTGTTGGGACTGCCCGAAATTTGCGTTCAGGACACGCAAGCCGCCGACAAGCACCGTCATCTCGGGAGCGGTCAGGGTCAACAACTGTGCCTGATCCACCAACAACTCTGCGGCGGAGCGTTCGTGTCCGTTCCCGAGGTAGTTGCGGAACCCGTCTGCGGTCGGTTCCAGCACGGCAAACGAGTCCACATCCGTTTGTTCCTGCACTGCGTCGGTGCGTCCCGGCAGGAAAGGAACCTGCACGTCGTGCCCGGCGCTCTTCGCAGCCAGTTCAACGGCCGCGCACCCGCCCAGAACGATCATGTCTGCGAGCGAGACCTTCTTCCCGTCGGACTGCGCGCTGTCGAAGCCCTTCCGGATATCCTCCAGGACTCCCAGCACGGCCTCCAGCCGGGTCGGCTGATTCACTTCCCAGTCTTTCTGCGGCGCGAGGCGAATGCGCGCCCCGTTCGCCCCGCCGCGCTTGTCGCTGCCGCGGAACGTCGAAGCGGACGCCCAGGCGGTCGAAACCAGTTGGGAAATGGACAGTCCCGATTCGAGGATACGGCTCTTGAGCGCGGCGACGTCTTGCGCATCGATCAACGCATGATCGACGGCAGGCACAGGGTCTTGCCACAAGAGTTGCTCATCGGGAACCTCCGGGCCAAGGTACCGCGAGATCGGCCCCATGTCGCGGTGCGTCAGCTTGTACCACGCTCTGGCGAAGGCGTCCGCGAACTCGTCCGGGTTCTCGAGGAAATGTCTCGAAATCGGTTCGTAGATCGGGTCCGCCCTCAGGGCGAGGTCCGTTGTCAGCATGACGGGGACATGCTTCTTCGCCGGATCGTGGGCGTCCGGCACCGTGTTCGCGCCGCCGGAGTCCGCCGGAACCCATTGATGCGCCCCCGCTGGGCTCTTCGTCAGCTCCCACTCGTAGCCGAACAGGGTCTCGAAGAAGCTGTTGTCCCAGGTCACCGGGGTGGGCGTCCAGGCGCCTTCCAGCCCACTCGTAATCGCGTCGTTGGCCTTGCCGTTGCCGAAGCTGTTCTTCCAGCCGAGGCCCTGCTCCACGATAGCGGCGCCCTCGGGCTCGGGACCGACGTACTCGTCTTCACTGGCGGCGCCGTGGGTCTTGCCGAAGGTGTGCCCCCCGGCAATAAGGGCCACCGTCTCCTCGTCGTTCATCGCCATCCGACCGAACGTTTCCCGAATGTCCCTGCCGGCGGCAACCGGATCCGGCTCGCCGTTCGGGCCCTGCGGATTCACGTAGATGAGGCCCATCTGAACCGCGCCGAGGGGGTTTGCGAGCTCCCTGTCGCCGCTGTAGCGCTCGTCGCCCAACCACTCGGTTTCAGGCCCCCAGTAGATGTCCTCTTCAGGCTCCCAAACATCCTCGCGCCCCCCGGCGAAACCGAACGTCTCGAGCCCCATCGACTCCAGGGCGCAGTTGCCCGCAAGGATCATCAGGTCGGCCCACGAGATCTTCCGACCATACTTCTGTTTGATCGGCCAGAGCAACCGGCGCGCCTTGTCGAGATTCGCGTTGTCGGGCCAACTGTTGAGGGGAGCGAAACGTTGCGTACCGGAGGCGCCGCCGCCCCGGCCGTCGTGGATGCGATACGTGCCCGCGCTGTGCCAGGCCATCCGGATCAACAGCGGCCCGTAATGGCCGTAGTCGGCAGGCCACCACTCCTGCGACGTCGTCATTACCGCCTCGATGTCCTTCTTCACGGCGTCCAGGTCCAATGTCTCGAACTCCTCGGCGTAGTTGAACTTCCCGCCCATTGGATCGGACAACGGGGAGTTCTGGTGGAGCATCTTCAGGTTCAGCTGATCCGGCCACCAATGGTGGTTCGCGGTCGAGCCCATCGCGGTGTGTCCGTGACCCAGGACCGGACACTTGCCATTAGTCGCCATCTTGTCCTCAGTCATGTCGTGCATGTTCTGCAACCCTTTCTGTTCTTGTTTTGTCCGTTCTTTTTTCGTCCGCGAGCCCATAGCGACAGCCGGGGAAGTACCCCCGATCTATCCCGGTTTTTCGTGTGTCTACGTCGGGTTATGCCTCTTTCGCGAGCGGTTTGCGTCCGAAGAATACGCTGCGGGCAATTGGCTGTCAAGACGCTGGCGGAGACGCTAGAGGCGGTTCGGTTTGATTGGACAGATTTCTGCGTCATTTCACACCGCCTCCCGTACCTGCCTCCTGCATCGCACGCCATGCCACCAATAATTGCCCCGGATAATTGCACCGCGTGCAATTGTGTCAATAACTGCGCGCATAATTGCACGGAGGCGTATCCTACGCAATTCGCACTTTCAAAATTTCCCTCCCCACCAGGTTACATCTCCCCATTCAGCGTGTCTATATCCGCATGAGGACGACCCTTTGCATCATTGCCCCGCTGGCGCGTACGACCATGCGGCCATTCGCCACCCCGTCGCTACGGTCGGCCCTGCTCCTTGCCGCCCTGCTGACGCTTGCCGTCGCCACGCCCGCCGCCGGGCAGATGGTTGCCGACACGACGTTCAGTTGGCGGGGATACCGCAACGTTTCGACCTGCCGCGTGCGCATCTACCGCTCGGCCCCAAAGGCCGCGCGCCCCATGACCGTAGTCCTCGACGAACTCGCCGAGAACCGGGGCCGGTCCACGCTCGACGATGCGCCGCATCTTGCAGAAATGCTGTCGCGGAGTTTTCCCGTACGACCGGACTCGGCCTTCTGGATTTTCCACTGGGGATCGTTCAGTTTCGCCGGGGCGGCGCCGGAGAAAAAAGAAGTCTATCTCCGCGCCACGTTCCGCCGAGGCAAAAGCGGGGCACTGGGACCGCCCTCCTGGCGCGTTATCGACCGGACCACCGTGAGCGAATACACGGACAGGGCCTATAGGTGACGATGGACAGGGCTTCGTACAAAAACATGGCTTTTCCTGGCGCCGCCTCGTCAACCGTCGTCCGTATGGGGCCAAGCGACAACCTTGCGCAAGGCTCTGTGGTCGCGCACTTTCACGTAACGCAGAGCCCGAGAAACGCCTGCGAATCGGTAGAATGCCGCAGTTTACGTTGCGTGCAAATGCGCGTCACAGGGCTATACGACAACCCGGCGGCTTACTCCCTCACGGCCCCAGCCGATCCGCCTTCCACACACCCGTCTCGTCGAGCCGGTACGCCAGGCGATCATGCAGGCGATTCGAGCGGCCTTGCCAGAACTCCATCGCGTGAGGCCGAAGGAGATACCCACCCCATTCTTCGGGGCAGGGCACATCGCGCCCTTCGTACTTCTTACGCGCCGCTTCCACGGCGGCAAGCAGGGCTGCCCGGTCTGCAAGAGGACGACTCTGCGAGGAAGCCACTGCAGCTAGTTGACTCTCTCGCGGCCTCGATGCGAAATACGCCTCCGAGATAGCCCGATCCGTTCGTTCCGTCCGCCCCTCGACACGCACCTGCCGGTCCAGTTCGTCCCACCAGAACGTCAACGACGCCCACGGATTTGCCTCCAGGTCGCGCGCCTTTCGGCTGCCGTAATTCGTGTAGAAGACGAAGCCCTGCCGGTCATACCCTTTCAGAAGCACAATACGCCCGGAAGGACGACCCTGGGCATCGACCGTGCCGAGCGACATCGCGTTCGGATCGCGGCTCTTTGCATGCGCAGCCTGCACCGCCTCCCCGAACCATGCGCCGAACAACGCCATCGGGTCGTTATCGACCGCATCGAAGTTGTCCCCACGATATTCGCGCCTCAGCCCGCTTACATCCATTTTCCCGAATCTTGTATGATTAGACGTGCAAACCCGGATCCCTGGCCGCCCCGAACGTTAAATAGGATACTCTGATTAAGTCCGCGAAGTTCAGAGGCTGAGAGGGGCGCCCGCGCTACGTTTTTCCCGGTCATTCTGCGCACCGTATCCGCCACGCACTTCGATAGTGCATACTACGCCCGATGCGTCTTCCCTATTTTCTGGCGCGCCGCTTCGTTGCGGGAGAATCGTTCCGGGAAGCACTTCCCGTTATTCGCGCCCTGAACCGAAAGGGTCTGAGCGTCACTCTCGACCTGCTGGGCGAACACGTCACAAAACGCAAGGTCGCCGAGACAAGCCGGGACGACTACATACGGCTTGTCCGCATCATTGCCAGGGAACGCGACCGGCGTGCCATGCAGGCCGGCATATCCATCAAATTGTCGATGATCGGGCAGAAAATCGACGAAGACTACTGCCTGCAAAACCTGCACCTGTTGCTCGCGGCGGCAAAAGAGTGCAATGTGTTCATCCGCCTGGACATGGAAGGCAGCGACACGACGGCGTCCACACTATCCCTCTTTGAGGAAACTTTCCCCGAATACCCCGATCATGTGGGGATCGTGCTGCAAGCGTACCTGAAACGCACGGAGCGGGATGTGGAACGCATGTGCGCCCTGAAAGCGCAGGTCCGGCTGTGCAAGGGGGCCTACAAGGAACCTTCGGAAATCGCCTGGCGGAACATGGACATTATCCGCGAGCGCTTCATGGCCTGTGCGCACGAACTCATCGCACACGGGCGGTATCCCGGCATCGCCACGCACGACGACCGACTGATTTCCGCCACGAAAATCTTTGTCGCGAATCGCGGCATAGTCCGGGACCGGTTCGAATTTCAGATGCTCTATGGCATACGCCCGCAGACCCAGGAACAGATCGTAAACGAGGGGTACGGCATGAGAGTCTACGTACCCTTCGGCACGCAATGGGCGCCGTATTTCGCTCGGCGGCTGCACGAACGGAAAGAAAACGTGTGGTTTGTACTGCGGAATCTTGTCCGCACATAGAAATGCAGAGCGTACGGGTACGCTTACCCGCTTCGCCGGACCCGATCAGCGGACCCGCAGCCGCTGCCCCGATTTGACCGCGTCGGACGTCAACCCGTTCATGGCCTTGATCCGGTCGATGCGCACGCCGTATTTCCGGGAGATGGTCCAAAGACTCTCGCCGCGCGTCACGGTGTGATACTCGGGTCCTTCCGCACCGCCTCCCGGCGAAGCGCCCTCTCCGAACGACCCGTTTCCACCGCCGCCCAAGGCGCCGTCCGGCGCATCCCCGGAAAGCCCGGTTGCTTCCGTAAGACTTGTCGGTTTTTCCTCCGTCGAGGTGAGTTCGTTCGAGACGGATACCACACCCGGTACGCGCGCCGCCACCTCGGCAGCACGCGCGCGCTGCGCCCAGGTATCCACATGACCGTGCAGGATAACGTGCCCGGCTACCGCTTCCGGGTCGAACCTATGCGCCCGCAGATCGCGCGTATCCACGAGCGCAAGGTGCACCTTGGCGGCCAGCGAAGCATCGCGTATTTTTCCGGCGACCGACCGGCTTCGGTCTGCATAACGTTCTATCGAAGACACCCCCGTGACGCCATCGGCGCTCGCATCCATCGTCGTTTCAGGCATCTCGCCCACGTCGACAGCGCCTTCAACACCGGATGCCGACGCAAGCGCCTCTTCTTCCGGCGCCGGATTGCTTGTGCAACCGGACGAAAACAACAAACCGCAGCACAGCGCACCGAGAACGACCCTTCCCGGCGCTAAGTAATTCGGGCTTGCCCAGGACATCTTACGCATGCTTCCGCACGTCTCCGGAAGTCTCGGCATGTTTCGCAAACCAGCGCTCCGCATCGATCGCCGCCATACACCCTGTGCCGGCGGCCGTGACCGCCTGCCGGTACACATGATCCTGCGCATCGCCGCATGCGAACACGCCGGGGATATTCGTATACGTGGATTTGCCTTCCGTCAGGATATACCCCTGGGAATCCATATCGAGCCACCCCTTGAACACCTGTGTATTAGGCGTATGCCCGATGGCCACGAAGAATCCGCCCACCGCCAGTTCGGAGACAGCGCCCGTTTCCCTGTTGCGCAAGGCGAGGCCTGTCACCTCGTCGTCGCCCAGTACATCCTCCACCACCGTGTTCCAGATAAACTCGATCTTTTCGTTTGCGAACGCCCGGTCCTGCATGATCTTCGAGGCGCGCAGGCAGCCCCGGCGATGAATGACGTATACCTTCGACGCAAAGCGGGTCAGAAACAGGGCTTCTTCCATCGCGGAGTCGCCGCCCCCGGCGACGGCCACCACCACATTGCGGAAAAACGCCCCGTCACAGGTTGCGCAGGCCGACACGCCGCGTCCCAGCAGACGTTTCTCGTTTTCGAGACCCAGATACCGTGCGGAAGCTCCCGTGGATACGATAACCGTTTCCGCCAGTATGGGCACTTCCCCATCCACAAGCAACCGGAACGGACGCTGCGAAAGATCCACCGCGTTCACCGTGCCGTAGCGAAGATCGGCCCCGAATCGGGTGGCCTGCCCGTCGAAGAGTTGCATCATGTCGGGCCCCAACACGCCCTCGGGGAATCCCGGATAATTCTCCACATCCGTCGTGGTCATCAACTGGCCGCCGGGCTCGGGCCCCTGAAACACGACCGGTTCGAGATTCGCACGGGCCGCATACAGAGCGGCGGTCAGCCCGGCGGGTCCCGTTCCGACAATCACAACGTTCCGGAACTCCGCCCCGGAAAAATCGATCCCGTCGAAAGCGGAGATATCCGGTGCGGCGCGCTCGGTCATGGAGAAAAGAGTGATCGGAGCGATCAGGAAAAGGAAAAAGACACAGGGCCGTCAGACAGCTTGCGCAGCAAGCGCATCAAGCCGGTCAACCAGATCCTTTTTGGGAGAAACCCCGACCAGTTGATCCGCAACCTGCCCGTCCTTGAAAAAAAGCAGGGTCGGAATCGACCGGATTCCGTACTGCATCGGCGTCTCCGTATTGTGATCGACATCCATCTTGACCACCTTCGCGCGTCCGGAAAATTCCCCGGCCAGTTCCTCGACTATCGGGGCAATCATACGGCACGGCCCGCACCAGGCGGCCCAGAAATCCACGAGCACCGGCACGTCGGAGTCGAGCACTTCCTCCTTGAAACTGCTGTCCGTAACCGCCAGTGCGTTATGCGTATCCATGTTTTTTCTCCGGAAATTGGGGCGTAATCAGGGATTCTTTCGTCGGCGCAATCCCGGGCGCGCGTTGCACAGCATACAACAGAAAAAGGGGGCGTTGGTTTCCCTGTTCCGCCGCGGCGCCTACTGGTTCATATAGCTGGGGATAGCGTGTTCGTACGAACGGCGAAGGTCTTCCGGGGGCAGGTCGACAACCGGCTCACCGTCCAGAAGAATCGTCAGATTGCCGGGGCGCACAACGCCCAGTCGCGTAAGGCGAACGGGAACTGCCTCGACGGCGTGTTCGATCTCGACGGCTCGTTCCGCCAACGCACTGAACACGATGCGGGATTGCGCCTCGCCGAACAACACCGCGTCCCGTCTCATCCCCGGCGCAACCAGATCGATCTCCACGCCAGATGCTTCCGTATGAAGCACACACTCGGCCAGCGCCACGGCCAGTCCTCCGTCGGAAACGTCGTGCGCGCTGCGCACGAGGCCCGCCTTGACAAGGCGTAGCATCGCCTCCTGCACCGCCGCTTCTTCCTCCAGCAGCATATACGGGGCGCCGCCCCGCACCAGCCCGTGCCGGCGCGCCAGATACTCGGAGCCATTGATGTCTTCCCGGTGCGCCCACTCTGCCGGGCTAAGCAGATACACCACATCGCCGGTCTCCCGGAACGGCACGGTAACGATGCCGGTCTCGATATCCTCCACGATGCCCAGCATGCCGATCGTCGGGGTAGGGTAGACGGCGCTTTCCGGATTTTCGTTGTAGAAGGACACATTGCCGCCTGTCACCGGCGTGCCGAAGGTCCGGCAGGCGTCGCCCATGCCCCCGACCGCCTCCGTAAAAGCCCAGTAGACCTCCGGCTTGTACGGATTGCCGAAATTAAGACAGTTCGTGATAGCCACCGGGTTGCCCCCGGCGCACACCACGTTCCGGGCCGCCTCCGCCACGGCGATGCGTCCACCCTGACGCGGGTCGAGATACACATACCGTCCGTTACAGTCGGTCTTTACGGCCAGTCCCTTGTTCGTGCCCTTGATACGCACCACAGCAGCGTCGCTCGGCCCCGGGCCCGCCAGCGTGTTTGTCCGAACCATCGTATCGTACTGCTCGAACACCCAGCGTTTCGAGGCGATATTCGGAGAGCCGAGCAGGTCGAGCAACACCGCGCCGGCGTCTGTCGCCGGCACATCGGGCACGTCGGCAAGGTCCAGCGCGATATCGTCGAGCCGGGCCGGACGGCGCGTTTTCCGGTGGTATACAGGCGCTCCGCCTCCCAGCACGAGATGATCGGCTTCCACGTCCGCAACCAGCGCGCCTCGCCAGAAAATCTTTACGCGGGGTTCGCGAACGACCTCTCCTATACATTCCGCATGCAGGTCCCATTTGCGGAAAATGGCCTCGACCTCATCCTCACGGCCTTGCTCGCACACGAGCAGCATCCGTTCCTGGCTCTCCGAAAGCATGATCTCGTAGGGAGTCATCCCCGCTTCCCGCTGCGGCACCTTGTCCACATGAACAATCATGCCGCACTCGCCCTTCGCGCTCATTTCGCAGGAAGAACAGGTAAGCCCGGCGGCCCCCATATCCTGAATACCCACGATCGCGCCGCTGGCGATGGCCTCCAGCGTGGCTTCCAGCAAAAGCTTTTCGGTGAATGGGTCGCCCACCTGGACGCTGGGGCGCTTCGCCTCGCTCCCTTCCGCAATTTCCTCGGAGGCGAAAGTAGCGCCATGAATACCGTCCCGTCCGGTCGAGGACCCTACGATATACACCGGATTTCCCGCACCCTCGGCAATGGCCGAAGCGGTTTGTCCGATTTTCGCCACCCCCACGCTCATAGCGTTGACAAGAGGATTCCCCTCATAGGACGGATCGAAATACACCTCGCCGGCCACGGTGGGCACGCCGAAGGAATTGCCGTAGTCCCCGATTCCGCGCACCACGCCGTCGAAGAGATAGCGCACGCGGGGGTTGTCCAGCGAACCGAACCGGAGTGAATTGAGCGAACAGATGGGGCGGGCGCCCATCGTGAAGATGTCGCGCTGGATGCCGCCCACACCGGTAGCGGCCCCCTGATAGGGCTCCACCGCCGACGGATGATTATGCGATTCGATTTTGAACGCGACCGCAAGACCGTCTCCGATATCGACGAGACCGGCGTTTTCTTCTCCGGCTTCCGCGAGAAGCGCTTCGCCCTCGCGAGGCAGCGTCTTCAGCAGAGCAATGGAGTTCTTGTAGGAACAGTGTTCGCTCCACATGACGGAATAAATACCCAACTCGACGAAGGTTGGCGTACGACCGAGTCTGTCGAGGATCCATCCATATTCCTCGTCCGTCAATCCATGATCCCGGGCCATCTCTATGGTGACTTCCGGGGTTGCATCCGGCTGATCCGGCCTTGTTTCCGCCATACTTGCATGAATCGGTAATACGTCTCTGCTATGCCCGTGGAAATATAGCCCGCAGGCGACCGGTTTCATATGGAGAAATCGTTACTTCAACGTAATATCAGGATACGCTGATCAAAACCGCTTCGACCGGCGCTTTGCGGACTTAATCAGCGTATCCTGTGCATTATTCGTTATTTCCCGATTCCTTGGTATACTGTATACATACGGTATACTGGAATGCGAACAGGTCCCGAGGCAACCCGGCAACCCCATGCTGAAGATTATCCCGAACATCCCGGTGGCAGATCTTGAACGCTCCGTCGAGTTTTATCTGGATGTTCTCGGCTTCGAGATGGTCAACATACGGGGACGCGGCGAAATGGCGCGGGCGCACCTGCACAGAGGCGGGGCAGAAATCATTTTCCGTTCCTGCGACCCGGAGGCGCCGCTCCCGTTTCCCGGCCCGTTCCTGACGAACCAAGTCATCCTGCACATTCAGGTGAACGACATTCTCGTCTTGTACGACCGTATCAGGGAGAGCCGGGTGGAAGTGGTGAAAGCGCTCGAGCCCACGCTGTTCGGGGCTGCCCAATTCATGATTCGCGACATCGACGGGCGCATCATTTCCTTCGACCAACCGGGAAACGTGCAGGGATAGGCCCTGCGTGAATACGCACGTACAAGGGGTATGCCCGGACGGATGCGCTATGGCGCAGATTTCCTCCCGCTACCCGATGTGCATCTGCAATTCCTCGCGCCGGTGTTTCTGGCGCAGTTTGCGAAGAGCTTTTTCCTTGATCTGACGAACGCGCTCGCGGGTCAGGTCGAAGCGCTGGCCTATTTCTTCGAGCGTCAGGGGATGCTCGCGCCCGATCCCGAAATAAAGGCGGGTGATCTCCGCTTCACGTTCCTGCAACAGCCCCAGCGCACATTCGATATCTATTTTTATGGACTCTTCCAGAAGGGTTTCGTCCGGGGAAATATCTTCGTCGTCAGAAAATATATCCAGTAAACTATTGTCGTCGTCCTCATTGAACGGTGCATCCATCGAAAGGTGACGCCCCGTATGCTGCATGGCCTCGCGAACCTTGTGGACGTCGATTTCGAGCTCCTCGGCCAATTCCTCGATGTTGGGCGCTCGTTCGTGCTCCTGCGAAAGCCGGGCACTGGTCTTGCGAATCTTCGAGATCGTACCGATACGGTTCAGCGGCAATCGCACTACGCGGCTTTGTTCGGCCAGGGCTTGCAAAATAGCCTGGCGAATCCACCAGACAGCATAGGAGATAAACTTGAATCCGCGGGTCTCGTCGAACCGCTGAGCCGCCTTGATAAGCCCGTAATTACCTTCGTTGATCAGGTCGGCGAGGGACAATCCCTGCCCTTGATATTTTTTGGCCACGGAGACCACGAAGCGCAGATTCGCACGGGTCAGTTTGTGCAATGCTTCCTGATCTCCACCATGGATGCGCTGGGCCAGATATACCTCTTCATCCGGTTCAAGAAGCGGGATGCAACCGATCTCCTGGAGATACTGGTCCAGCATCCGCTGCTGACGGGGGACATACATAGGTCAAGCCGGGGTTGTAGCGGTAGTGCGGAATGGTTTGCCGTTTACTTGAAAAAACCTGGACAAAGCGCCCTGTGCGCCACAAGGCCGGAAAAGCATTGGCCCTCCTGACGTCCTATCGTATCGAGTCGGCTACAATCCATGCCTGCAAACAAAAAAAGTTCCGGATACTCCCCGATTTCGATGCGAAAGACGCATTCGTTACAAGATGCGTATAGCATTGAATACGGAAATCCTACCGGCGTTCCCTCGCATGGGTTTCCGATGAATTAAGGACACTCTGATCAAATCCACTTCGCTCAGCACTTCACTTTCGTGCGTAAAGGATGTCACGATTCCATTGTTGAAATCATCAACGCTGTGGATGCGGGGCAATGCGGCGTGAAGCGCCCTTCGGGAGGCAGAGAGGAGCACGCTGGCCGTGTCATTCCTCATTGTGTGGGGCCTGCCACACTGCTTCGTCATTCCTTGCCAGCGCACTCCTTTCAGCCTCTGAGCTTTGCGGACTTAATCGGAGTGTCCTTGAGCAAAGCGATCACGGCGTCGGCGATCTCGCGATGCTCGCACATGCGCGGCACTTTGGTTTGACCGCTCACCTGCTTCCGCGTTTCCCGGAGCCACGCATGAAACGTACCGGGAGGCAGCGCCAATACCTCGGGCCGCTCGAACGCCCGTGCCTCGCGGCGAATCCGGTAATGCCGGTTAAACTCGTTGAGGTAATCGTCTATTTCGTTCGAAAAACGATCCATGCTGTCCGGCGCCCGTTCGAATTCCACCAGCCACTGGTGGGACGGGGAGCGGTCCGTTGCCGGGGGATTCGGAGCAACATGAAAATCACGCACCTGCGCACCCGTACGCTCGCAGGCAACGCGCAACGCATGGCGGGCTTCCTCGCTGAAAACGGCCTCTCCGTACTTGTCTATCATCTCGTTCGTACGCCCCGCCACAAAGATTTTATGCGGAGAGGTATCCGTAAAACGCACGATATCCCCGACAGGGTAACCCCAGAGTCCGCTGCATGTGGAAACGAAAAGTCCGTACCGCACATCGGTTTCCACCTCGCCGACCGTATATCGACGCGCATTCGGATTATCGATCTCGTCCATCCGGACAAATTCGAAAAACACGCCGTTGTCGAGGTGCAGGAGCATGGCCGGATCGTTCGCGTCGTCCTGAAAGGAAAAAAATCCTTCCGAGGCGCCATACACCTCCAAAAACTGTAGTTTCGGCAAGGCGATCTTTTCCCGGAGCAATTCCCGATAGGAACTCAGCGCTACGCCCCCCGCAATGAATACCCGCAACCGGGGCCATACGTCGGCGACCGTTTTGGCGTCGGAACCGAACCGCTCCCGATGCTGCCGGATGAGTTCGTCGAAAAAAACCATAGACCATGATGGGACCATAATCAGACACCGCACGTCCATGCCTACGGTCCGTCGGGCGACCGCACGCAACTTTTCTTCCCAATTCGGCAGAAAGGCTAATTCGTTGGGGACAGCCTGAAGAATATGCCGGTACAAAAAAGGCACATGTGCCGCCTGAAGCCCACTCACCTCTCCAATCTTCATGCCGGGATAAGCCGGATCCTCTTCAATGCGACCGGGAAGCGCAACATGCTTGCCCAGCAGGTACCCGACATTGCCCGTCCGGGCCAAATACGTCATCCCGACAGAAAGCGTGAAGCGGCGATTCGCGGCAAGCATTTCCGGACTCACCGGGATGATCTTGCCGGTGGATGTCGTCCCGCTCGATACCGCGAAGTGCCGGAACGCGCCAGGCCATATAACATCTTGCGCTCCGCCCCGGATACGACGTATATCCTCCTCGAAGTCGCCGTAGGTGTGGAGCGGAACGCGGGCCCGATACGCTGCAACCACATCCCGGGTGCGGGCGATCTCCCCGAACCCGTACCGGCGGCCCCACTCCGTACCGGCGGCCTGCTGCAAGAGGCTTCGCAACAGGGTATGCTGCACATGCACCGGGTCCTTTAAAAACCCTTCCACTTTCGCGAGCGTTCGTGAGGGAAGCCGAACCGCCGGTTTTGCAGCGGCATTTGGAGAATGGTGTACATCGGCACCGATTGCGCCGGACCAGGTAAACATACTAAGACAACGTCCGAAACAGGTCTTTATGTCCGAAATATCCTCCGCAAAAACGATATTCGACCCCGATGCGTTCCTTTTGCGCATACGCGGGCATACGCTGGACTGCATGCCAGGGACGGCCTCCGGGGCACGTGTCATGGGCATTCTGAACGTAACCCCGGATTCGTTTTCGGACGGCGGAGCGTACACCTCCGTACCGGCGGCGTTGCGCCGCGTCGAGAAAATGCTCGACGAAGGCGCTTCGCTCATCGACATAGGCGGGGAATCGTCCCGTCCGCGCGGCACTGTGTATGGCGAAGGGGCCTCCGCCGTTCCGATTCGCGAAGAAATAGATCGGGTGCTTCCTGTCGTGGAAGCCGTGGTCGAGCGCTTTCCCGAAGCTATTCTTTCCATCGACACCTGGAAGCCGGAAGTGGCGGAGGCGGCACTCGCAGCGGGGGCGCACATCATTAACGATGTCACCGGACTTCGATATACCGGGGAAACGGCAACCGTAGCAGCCGGGTACAATGCCCCGCTCGTCATCATGCACTCGATCGGTAAACCGGGCGCTATGCCGGCCCGACACGAGTATGCGGATGTCGTGCGCGAAGTCACGGCTTCGTTGGCCGCCAGCGTGGAACGAGCGGAAACGGCGGGAGTGCGGCACATTGTGGTCGATCCCGGTTTCGGTTTCGGAAAACGCCACGAAGAAAACTTGCAACTGCTTGGTGCGGTGGGAGATATATTGGAAATGGGCCGCCCGGTCATGATCGGCGTATCGCGGAAAAGCGCTATCGGGGCAATCCTCGGCACACCCGATGATCCCGCCCCGGTCGGGAAACGGCTTTTCGGATCCCTGGGCGCCACGGCGGTCGGGGTCCTGCGCGGCGCCTCCATCGTACGCACCCACGACGTACGACCTACCGTGGAATTGCTCAAGGGCATGGGCGCTGCCCTGTATGCATAAGCAACACCGGAATACGATAACATCGTGCAGATAACCGATTGGGTCATACCGCTTCGTATCGTCGATTTCGTCGAAATCGCAGCGGTGTCGTACATCCTGTACAAGCTCTACCGATTCATGCGGGGTACGATCGCCTTGCAGATATTGATCGGACTTATTGCGCTGTACGTCGTGCAGGTGATCGTGACGGCGGTAGATATGACCATGCTCCCGGCCCTTTTTTCGTCGATCGGCGAGGTGGCCGTGCTGGCGGTCATCATTCTGTTTCAGCCGGAAATACGGCGCGTACTGCTCTTGCTGGGGCGTAATCCGCTGATAAGACGCTTCGTCCGTTCGCCCGCACAGGAAAAAACGATACTGGAAGTCATTGCCGCCGTGGAGAAAATGAGCAAGGACCGCGTCGGCGCATTGATCGCATTCGAACGCTCCTCGGGCCTGCGGAACTACACCGAAACAGGCATTGGGATTGAGGGAAATATCTCGCGCGACTTGCTGGTCACTATCTTTCAGGGACAAAATCCCCTCCATGACGGCGCCGTCGTCATAAGCGGTCGCCGCGTGGAAGCTGCACGATGCATCTTGCCGGTTTCGAGCAACATAAAACCGGGTACGCCCATGGGGTTGCGTCATCGTGCAGCCATTGGCCTTTCCGAACAGACGGATGCTTTCGTCATCGTCGTTTCCGAGGAAACGGGCGCCATTTCCGTATCGGTGGATGGCGAATTGCGACAAAACCTGTCCGCCAACGACCTGCGGACAAGCCTCGCCGAGGCGTTTACCCAGAGCCCCGAGCATGAACCAGCCCCTGTCGAGACGTAATCATGCTACTTGACGGCGTATTCGACCGGCGACGGCAGCGGCTTGTAGATCAGATGCGGGAGAACGGTATTACCGACGAGCGCGTGCTGGCCGCCATCGGCTCCGTGCATCGGCACCTGTTTGTGGAAGGGGCGTTCAGGCCGCGCGCCTACGAAGACGAGGCGCTGCCGATCGGCATGAAGCAAACAATATCGCAGCCTTTTACGGTAGCGTATCAGACCATGCTGCTGAATCCGCATCCGGGAGATCGAATTCTCGAAGTCGGCACCGGAAGCGGGTATCAGGCGGCCGTACTCTGTGAAATGGGCGCCCGCGTATTTTCCATCGAGCGCCACAGGCCGCTGCTGATCCGTACGCGCAGCATTCTTGAACCGCTCGGGTACCGGGTCGTGCTCAGAACCGGGGACGGCACCCTGGGATGGGCATCCAAGGCTCCTTTCGATGGCATTGTGGTCACTGCCGGGGCATCGGAAGCGCCGGAAGCACTCCTGCGACAACTTCGCATCGAAGGAGAAGACGACAAGCCGGCCGGGCGGCTGGTAATACCTGTAGGCGACCGCCGCACGCAGAGCATGAATCTGTACAGGCGTCTCGGCGAAGACAATTACGAGCGGACGACCAGCAGGAGTTTCAAGTTCGTCCCGCTGATCGGAAAGCAGGGAGGGCTGTAGGATACTCTGACTAAAACCGCTTCGCTCAGCACTTCACGTTTGCACGTGAAGCGCCCTTCGGGAGGCTGCGAGGGGCACGCTAGCTGCGTCATTTCTCATTATGTGGGGCCTGCCACATTGCTTCGTCATTCCTTGCCAGCGCACCCCTCGCAAGCCTCTGAACTTCGCGGACTCAATCAGAGTATCCTACAGGCCTACTCGACGATGGTGCACATGCCGCTGTCGAAGGCCTCCCGAAGCGCTTCCGTGGCTTCCTTGCGAAGGGCTTCCGAACTGGCATTGCCCTCATGCAGCAAGGCGATACCTATGCTCACTCCATCTTCCAGCAGCCCGGAATAACCGGGCATATCCTGCTGGAGCCTGATCGCCCACTGCTCCACGGCTACAGCCTCTTCCCTGAAGAACACGCCGAACATAAGTTCGCCGAACCGTTCGACGCGAGCGCCCTGGACGGTCTCTCTTAGCCTCTGCACCAACAAGCTCTCGGCTTGCATGACCACCCGCTTACCTCCTTCGTCGGCGACCTCCTCGGCGCGATTCAAGTAAACGAGAGCCAGTGCAAGGGGTGTGCCCCGATCACGCGCCTGCGATATCTCTTCGTCGATGATTTCACTGCGCAGACGAACGTCTTCTTTCGATTCCTGCAACAGTTCGTCGCATATCCCCATCTCGAGAATGTTGCCCAGGAGATGGGCAAAATGAGTAGACAATGCCTGTTTCTCCTCGGAATCGAGTATGTGTTCCCGCATCGCATCGGCAAGCAGCACGTATTGGGCCAGCGACGAAGGAACCGGTACCGGTAAAAGAACCACTTCCTTCACCGCAACCCGTTGCCGGTAATATCCACACACATTCCCTGAAAGTTGGTCTTCGGATGCACGGAGCACATGCACCCCCGGCCGCCGATGCTCCCATTGCAAGAGAGGCGTTTTCGATATAAAAAGACCGTTACCGCGGGCGTTGCCGTTGAGGCTGACGATAGCCTCGATATGGTATTGCGGCGCTCTCTTCGGCTGCCTCAACAAACAAACCGTATTGGCCTGGGCAATGGCGCGGTACGCCTGCAAATAGGGAAGGAGCACCTCGCGCAGCGATTTGTGCACCGACTCGTTGACGGATATCCGAACGCTCTGAGGCTGTTCCTGAATAGAAAAATCCAGGGCGCCCTGCACAGGTGCGTCGATAGCGTTTCCAGTCGTCTTCGGAGCGCCGTTCGTCCCGGACGCCATCGACCCATTCGACCCATTTCCCGAAACGGCCACCGCCGGAGAACCTGCTTCATTCTCTCCGGGTCCGTTGGCCGAACCTTTCGGACGAATTTCCAGAATACCCAGCGAGGCAAGAGCTTTTTGCTTGTCTTCTTCTGAAGTATCGGCTGTAATATCGGGCAGGGGTTCCGGCTTCTCCATATACCTGTTGCGCCGCCGATGTCGACGCACGACATAAACTATCGCCATACTCAAGGCGATGCTCAGTGAAGCGCCGGCCGCTACAAATAATAAAGGTTGTTCAATGACCAACGCCAGCACGGCGGCCACCACCGCCACGATGACAAAAAGAATACGGAACATATCCTGTCATATACCGCCAGTGAACGGGGAATGAAAACGAGACAGATAGGGCACCGTATTGGGTGGAAACAGCATGCCGTAAGTAATCTACGAAACCGTATAGATAATATCAACAAGTCTTAAGGATACTCTGATCAAAACCGCTTCGACCGGCGCTTCACGTTCGTGCGTATAGGGATACCGTAATTGCATCGTCGGAATTAGCGGAAACACTGTGGATTCCGGGCAGTGCGGGCGCGACGCGCCCTTCGGGAGGCTGCGAGGGGTACGCTGGCCGTGTAATCGACGTCAGGGAAAAGCATGCCGCCGCTTAATTGCTAATGCAATGCTATGTTTCCTATCACCTTGCGAAATGCAAAGCGAGAACCAATCCATCCAAGCACAATGCCGCATGCCGTCAATCCACCGAACGCGAAAAGAAGGGAGGCATTCGACAACGTGCTCGTTTGCGGGAGATAACTCTGAGCAAGCACATGTAAACCCGAGAGTACGAGAGCGGCAAGAGTTCCGGACACAATACCCTGCACCACGCCTTCCACCACAAACGGCCGGCGAATAAAGCGCTCCGTAGCTCCAACCAGTTTCATGGTGCGAATGAGTAGGCGGCGAGCATACATGGTGAAGCGAATCGTGTTGGCGACCAGAAATATGGAAGTCAGTACGACAATACCCGCGATCACCATGCCGATCATGGTCAGGAGACGTAGATTTTCCTGCACTTTAGCGAGCAGAGCACGGTTAAAAATCACTTCGTCCACATGATCCCACGAATTGAATTCTTCGGTGAGCGCCGCAAGACTATCCGGATGCACATATGCAGGCAACACGCGAACCTTGATGGAGGCCGGAAGAAAAGGCGCATCCAGAAATACATCGGCGCCTTCTCCGAATTCTTCCCGGAAAACAATCCGGGCATCGCTTTGGGACACAAATTCGGTCTCGGCAACGCCCCGCATTCCGTCGACCTGCAGGTGTATGGCGGCAACTACAGCGTCCTCCGCAGTTTCTTCCAGAAAAATCTCCAGTTCGCCGACGCGTTGACGCAACCATGTCGATACCTGCTGCGCCTCGTAGGCGAGCAACCCGAACAATCCGATCATGGTCAGCGCTACCGTCATTGCGCTGATTGAAGTAAACGCCGAGACCTTGGCCCGGAAAAACCCGACCAGTCCTTCCCGAATGCTGTACGGTATCCGCATTAGTCTTGCGTTTTTCCGCTCCTGTACGACCCCAGTACCTTGAGGTACGACGCGATTTCCCGGAGATGATCCAGTGCCCGTTCCACGGGTTTGTCCGACGCAGCACCGAGCACATCGAGGTAGAAACGATAATTGCCCGGACTCCCTGCGAGAGGACGGCTTTCTATCTTGAACAGATCAAGTTCCCGGAGTGCAAACACGGCAAGGCTCTTGAAAAGCGCCCCGGGGACATTGGTTCGCATCGAAAACACGATGGACGTTTTCCAATCCCTCCGGATGTCAGGACCCGGCGGCGGCATTTCCTTTTTGCGCGAAAGAAGCAGAAACCGCGTATAATTCTGATGATTGCTCTCGATATCGGCTTCGACAATGTCGAGCCCATACACAGCCGCTGCGCGCGCACTTCCGATGGCGGCTTCGTTCGGGCGGCCGTTCCGGGCAAGTTCCCGTACGGCGCCCGCCGTGTCGTATGCGGCCATCACGTCAGCGGATGACAGACGCATCCTGAGAAAACGCTGGCACTGACCAAGCGCTTGCGGGTGAGAACGCACCACGCGAATATCTTCAAGGGAAGCGCCCGGAAGACCGATCAGATTGTGCCGGATCCGCAACTGCAACTCGCCGATAATGGACACATCGTGCATACGCAGCAGGTCGTAGCACTCATGTACGCTACCGAACAGCGAGTTTTCGATAGGAACGACCGCCCGATCGACCGCTTCGCTTTCCAGCGCCTCGAACACCTTCTCGAAGGACGACAAGGGAATTCCTTCGGCGCCCGCAAGGAAAACTCGCAACGCTTCCTCACTGAAAGCGCCCGTTTCTCCCTGAAAAGCAATCCGTATGGCGGGGGGGGATTGCATCACATGCGCTCCGGTCTGGAAATGCCGAGTACGTGCAAGCCGTTCGCGAGTACAATCCGCGCAGCGTGCGCCAACTGCATGCGGGCAGCCGCCAGATCATATTCTTCCCCGATAATACGGCAGTGTCCATAGAACTGCGTAAAAGAAACGGCCACTTCGCGTAAATAATTGGCCACCTGGTGCGGCTCGCACATTGCTGCGGCATACTCAAGGACCTCCGGCAGCCGCAACAGCGCCTTCATCAGCGTAATCTCGGCGGCATGCCCAAGCAACGACAAGTCGGCGCCGGCCGCACCGTGAAAACCCACTTCTTCCGCTTTGCGAAGAATGGAGCAAATGCGCGCATGCGCATACTGCAAGTAAAACACCGGGTTCTTCTCGCTGGCTTCTTTCGCCAGGTCCAGATCGAATTCGAGATGGGCATTGGGCGACCGCATCAAAAAGAAAAACCGCGTTACATCTTCGCCCACTTCATCCATTAAGTCGTCCAACGTCACATAGGTCGCCCTGCGGGTGCTCATCTTCACAGGCGCTCCCCCGCGTACAAGCGTAACGAATTGGTGAACAATGACCTCCACGCGGTCGGCGTCGTACCCCAACGCCCGCAGACCATGCAACACATCGGGGTACGTTGCAATATGATCTGCGCCGAGAATGTCGACGATCCGATCGAAGCCCCGATCGCACTTTCCTGCATGGTAGGCGATATCGGGAAGGCGATAGGTCGGCTCGCCGCTGCTCTTGACCAGCACCGTATCCTGTTCCTTGCCGAATGCCGTGGTTCTGAACCACACGGCTCCGTCCCGGTCATAGCAATGGCCCTTGTCCCGTAACTGTTCCAGTGTTTTCCATACCGTATCGTTCTCGTACAGACTCCGCTCGTTGAAATACGTATCCATGTGGATACCGAGACGGGTCAGCGTACGCTCGATGTCGGCGAAGATCGCCTGTTCGGCGGCCTCCTTGAAAGGAGCGACATCGCCGGAAAGATCGGGAGCGCCCTTTGCCCGGGAGTGAAGGCGCTCCGCAATGTCGGTAATGTAGGCGCCAAGGTAGCCGTCCTCCGGAAACGACGCAGGCACCTCGACAGAAACATCACCGGATTCTATCCGCTTGCGCGGCGTTTCCGGATCGACGACCGCCTGGTACCGCGCCCGCACCGACTCGCCCAGTACCCGCATCTGGCGCCCGGCGTCGTTGAAATAATACTCGCGCGTCACGTCGTAGCCATTCCACGCCAGCAGGTTGGCTACCGTGTCGCCGAGCACCGCGTTTCGTCCGTGGCCGACCGTCAGCGGTCCCGTGGGGTTTGCACTCACGTACTCAACCAGGGCCCGTTTCCCATGCCCTGTCGTCGAGCGACCAAACGCCTCCCCGGCTTTGAGCAACTCCCGCAACTCCCCGATCAGATATTCGGTCGAAAAACGAAAATTGATAAATCCGGAACCGGCCACCTCCACAGAGGCAATCCGCGCAGGGTCCAGCGGACGGGCAAGCAGATGTTCCGCCAGTGCTCCGGCGATACTGCGAGGAGCGCGGCGCAGATACCGCGCCAGCTGCATGGCCGCATTCGTGGCCAGATCGCCGTGCTCGGGATTTTTGGGTTTCTCGAACTCCGGCACGAAATCCTGCGGCACGCCATCGAAATCGGCCAGGGACGCAACCAGTTCTCTTGCAAGATATTCTTTCACCGTGTACAAAAATCTCCGATCCGTACCAAAACGATTTGCGAACGTCAATATACGTAGATGGGAAAATCGTCGCGCCGCATGTGCAGATTCAGCAGAATCGCCAGGAGCACCGTGTTGGCGAGCATGGCCGATCCTCCATAGGAAACGAAAGGCAATGGAATGCCGATGACCGGCAGCAGACCCACCACCATCCCGATATTCACAAAAACATGCACGAGAAAAATCCCCGCGATCCCTACGGCAGCCATGCTCCCGAAAGGATGCTTGATATGGATGCCCATCCGGATCGCTCGAACGAGCAGGAGTGCAAACATGGAGATGACCACCATCGAGCCGATAAATCCCCATTCTTCTCCAATGATACTGAACACAAAATCCGTCGATTGCTCAGGTACGTAGGCTCCCTGCGTCTGAGTCCCTTCCATGAATCCCTTACCGGCCAAACCCCCTGAGCCGATGGCCGCCTTCGACTGCACGAGGTGAAAACCTACGCCCGACCGGAATTCCTCCGCGCCGGGGTTCGTAAAAGAAAGGATGCGAGCCACCTGATGAGGACGAAATATCTTGTTCAGCGCAAACAGCACGGCAACAATCGAGCCAAAGGAAAATACCGCAGCCATGACGCCGTACAAGCGCTCCCGCGCTTGCCACAATACAAGGAGCGTAAACAGCACCGAGAAAGCGATCGCCGTCGGAAGATGCACGACCGAAAAATAGCCCGCAACCCCCGTGGCGGCCATCACGATGGACATGCCCGCCGGCCAGATCGACCAGAATAATGCAATGGGCGCGACGGCGAAGAATACCAGGGCGGTTCCGGCATCGTTCTGAAGCAGGATCAACGCCATGGGGGTTAGAAAAACACCGAGCAGAAAAACCGCATATTTCACCCTGCTCGAATTGGGCCGCATGGTGGAAATCAGTTGGGCCCCCGCCAGGACGGCGCCTACCTTGGCCACTTCAGATACTTGCAGACTCAGCCCCCCTATGTGTAACCAACTCCTCGCTCCATTGACTTCGCGTCCGTACAAAAGAGCCACGGCGAGCAATATCAACGTGCCGAGATATGCGACCCAGGCGATGCGCTGGAAAAAATGCACCGGAAGAAACAGGCAAGCCAGACCGGCGCCCAGCGATATGGCGACCCATGTCAACTGGCGCCAGAAATTGTTTCGGACGGACTCGAGAAGATACTCCGCAGAAGGACCATTCGTGGTGCTGTAGATGGCTACCAGACCGATCGCCACCAGGAACGCCCAGGCAAAGATCGTGAGATAATCCAGATTCCGATACCAGATGCGCATAGGACAAGCCTTACGAAACAGCGTGCAAGAAGCGGGATGTACGGCCCGTACGGCCGGAACAGGGGCTATTATGCATCGTCGCCGGGTTCGCTTTCCGCCGATTCGCCGTCGGCCTCGCCGTGCTCGTCATCTTCCTTGTACAACAACTCGCTCTGCACCGCAAGTACGGATCGAAGTATCGATTGCCTCTCGGGACTCGAGGAAATGGAGCCGGTCAGGTATTGTTCCGCCATCAACGACCCGATCGGGCCGGCGGCGACAGCCCCAAAGCCGGCATTCTCCACCTGAACCGCCACGGCTATCTGCGGATTGTCGTAGGGTGCAAACAGGATAAATACGGAGTCGTCCTTCCGCCCATGGGAAGCCTGGGCCGTACCGGTTTTCCCGCCGCTGGGAATACCGGGAATCTGAATCCACTTTCCGGTCCCGGCCTCCATCACCCGTTTCATGCCTTCGCGCACCACATCGAAATGCGCCTCGTCTATCGGCAGCTTTTCGGGAGCAGGAATCTTTGGATAGAGCGTTTCTCCCGTCTCCTGGTGCACCATCCGGGTTACGAGATGGGGCGTATACAACATGCCCCGGTTGGCCACCGCGGCCACGTACCGGGCCAATTGCAAGGGCGTCACCCCCATATCTCCCTGCCCGACGCCGAGATTGATCGTAAAACCGGGGCCCCATCCGGGAAAACGCTGATTAAAGTAGGCGGAATCGGGAATCAACCCGGCCCCTTGTTCGCCGATATCCGCGGACACCCGCTGGCCGAACCCGAACATATGCGCATACTTGCTGAAGACCTCCACGTCCGTGCGCATCATCAATTCGAAGAAGAACGTATTGCACGACTGTTCGATAGCCTCTTCCATCGCGATGCTCCCGTGTACGTGCATATCGCGGAAGACGTTCGGACCGCCAAGTCGATGATAGCCCGGGCAATATATGTGTTCCGTCGGGGTGATCTTCCCTTCCTGAAGGGCCATCAGCGCCATGAACGGCTTCCATGTCGAGCCGGGGGCTAACCGATTCATGGTTGCCCGATTGTACAACGGCTTCTCCGGGCTGGTTACGAGATTATTCCAGGTTGCAGGATCCATGGACTCGGTAAAAACGTCCGGTTCGTAGTCCGGCATGCTTACGAGCGCAAGAATATCCCCGCTGTTCACGTCGAGTGCGACGGCCCCGCCTCGTTTGCCGACAAAGAGGGACTCCGCCAGCGCCTGCAAGTCGCTATCGAGACCGAGGTGAATGTCGTACCCGTTTTTCGGAGCATTGTCGAATGCGCCGTCCTGCCAGGACTTAACTTCCAGGCCATGTACGTTGACGATTTTGATTTCGGAGCCCAGGCGGCCTCGCAGCCTGGACTCGTATCCGCTTTCGAGGCCGGACTTGCCAATCAGGTCGCCTTGACGGTATCCTTCCCCGCCCAAACGAACCAGCTCGTTGTCCGTGATCTCCCGCACGTATCCAAGGACGTGTGCGGCGGTGGCTTCCGTATGATACCGACGGCGAAAATCCCGGTCATATCCCACGCCCGGTAACCGATAGAAATTTTCCGCCACGCGGCTGAAAACATCTTCCGGCACATCCCGGAACGCCTTGCCGGACTGGAAGGCGCTGTAGCGGCGAAGTTCCGTGAATCTTGCGGAAACCACACTGTCGGGAATCTCCAGCAAATCAGCCAGAAGGGGAATGTTGGCGCGATCGAAATTGCGCGGGGTAATAGTAATCGTGTAACTGGGCTCGTTGTTCACCAACACCCTGCCGGCCCGATCATAGATCGCACCGCGCGCCGGCAACACCCTGCGCTCCTGAAGCGCATTGGTTTCGGATTCGACGGTATAATTGTCGGTCTGGATCAACTGGAGTTGCGCAAGCCGCAAACTCAAGAGACCCATCGCAACGACGATAACGCCGATAAAAACGCGCCCGCGTAGTTTGTAATCATACATGGCCTTGCGCCCCCTTCATGAACCGCGCACCGGCATACTATGGAATGTACGAGTATCCCGAGAGGTCTAACGTACCTAGGGATACTCTTCTCAACCCGGCAATGTGCTGAAATATCCCGCCATGACGGATTCTTGTCCGAATGTGCGAACCGGAAACGTTTATGCTCGTAAACAACCTTACTACGCAGGCCGCAAACGAACCTTTCGTGAATAGCGCGTAAGTACAATACCGCCTCCAGAGCACACCCTTGCCGAAACCTCCACTCTCCGACCCTATCGGGACCGCCGATGTTTCGAACCGCTTCCCTGCTTCCATATATACCAATTTTTCTCACGTGCGCGGTTTTGGCGCCCACGCCGACCAGCGCACAGTACTTCGGTCGAAACAAGGTCCAGTACGATCATTTCGACTTCAAGCACTTCGAGACCGAGCATTTCATTATTTACTATTACCCGGAAGAGGAACAGGCGGTTCGCGACGCCGGACGCATGGCCGAGCGCTGGTACAGCCGGCATTCCCGCACGTACCTCCGGGAATTCAAGGAAAAGAAGCCCCTTATCTTCTATGCGAACGACGCCGATTTTCACCAGACCAATGTGATCGGGGGACTCATCGGCGAAGGCACGGGGGGCGTCACCGAATCGATCAAGCAGCGTGTCATCATGCCGCTTACCGGCAGCTACGCCGAAACGGACCACGTACTGGGACATGAACTCGTCCACTCCTTCCAGTACGACATAGGCCTCAGCGACCAGGACCCGATCCGGTTCAATCTGGCGCTCTTGCCATTGTGGATGATCGAAGGCACGGCGGAATACCTCTCCGTAGGGCGATCCGATCCCCATACGGCCATGTGGCTTCGGGATGCGTTGCTCCGTGACGATCTGCCTACGATCGAGCAATTGACGCGCGACCAGCGCTATTTCCCGTACCGCTTCGGACAGGCGTACATGGCCTACATCGGCGGGAAATACGGCGACGCCGCCGTGGCGAACCTGTTCAAAATGGCCGGGCGCGCCGGCGTGGACTCTGCATTCGTGTATACGCTCGGCATCACGACCGACTCGCTGTCCACGGAATGGAAGCAGGTGGTCCGCAAAACCTACGAACCGTTCATGGAGGACAAAACGCCCCCCGAAGAATCGGGACAGCGCATTCTGGCTCCTGAAATCGACGCGGGCGAAGTCAATCTTTCCCCTGCACTCAGCCCCGACGGCGCATACATTGCCTTCCTGTCGGAAAGAGATCTGTTCTCGATCAACCTGTTCGTGGCGGATGCAAAGACGGGCGAGGTCATCACGAGCCTGAAAAACCCGGCGGCGAATCCCCACATGGATGCGCTGCGATTCATCCAGTCGGCCGGGTCCTGGTCGCCGGATGGAAAACAGTTGGCCTTCGTTTCGTTCGCGGGCGGGGACAACCGGATATCCATTTTCGACGTCAGACGGCGCAAGGTGTGGCAAAACATCGCCGTGGAGGGGGTCACCGCGCTGACGAACCTCTCCTGGTCGCCGGACGGATCGTCCATTGCGTTTACCGGCCTCGAAGGCGGCATCAGCGACCTGTATGTCCTGAATATGGAAACAAGCGCCGTGCGCCAGTTGACAAACGATCGGTATGCGGACCTGCAACCGGACTGGTCACCGGATGGAAGATACATTGCTTTTACGACCGATCGCGGTGGAGACAACACAGATTTCGAACAACTTAAGTATCAGGAAAACGGCCTTGCGCTGTTCGACCTGGAGCGCAACGAAATACGTCCCTTGAGACCCTTCGGGGATGTGCTGCACCACAATCCGCAGTTCTCGCCGGACGGAAAGGATCTGTATTTCATCAGCGATCAAAACGGGTTCAAGGATGTCTACCGCCTCGACCTTTCCTCAGAGCAGGCGTACCGGCTTACGAACCTGGCGACAGGGGTCAGTGGCATCACCGCACTGTCTCCGGCGATGTCCGTGGCCGACCGCACCGGCCAGATGTCCTTCTCGGTATTCTCGGACAACGCCTACACGGTGTATATGCGCGAACCCGATGAACTGACGGGCGAGTCCGTGCAACTCCGGCCTGCCGGCCATGTCGCTACGGCGGGCATCCTGCCTCCAATCCGGCCGCTCAACGAAGGACTGGTGGGCAACTACCTCGACGATTCGATGACGGGCCTTCCCCGCCTCGGCCTGCAATGGCCCGGAAAGGATTACCGGTCGAATCTCGAACTGGATTACGTGGCGCCCCCGACCATCGGCGCAGCGGTCGGCGGATTGTACGGAACACAAGTCGCCGGCGGCATCGGCTTTGCGTTCTCGGACATGCTCGGCGATCGGAACCTGTACCTCGTGGCGCAGGCCCAGGGCACATTCAAGGACATCGGAGGACAAGTCTCGTACATCGACCTCGGACAACGAATCAACCTCGGCGCCACGGCAGGGCACATCCCGCTTCGGTACGCCTATTCCGTAGGCGGATTCGTAAATGGCTTGCAGGTGGTCGAACAGCTCCAGCAACGCATCTTCATCGACCAGGTGTCGGGCATTGCCCAGTATCCTTTCAGTCAAACGCGCCGGGTCGAAGCGAATGTCGGCTTTGTGCGATACGGATTCGACAACGAAGTGGAACAGTTCGTTGGAGGGGGCTTCGCATTCGGTCGAAACCGTATCGACACCGACGACTCCTTCTTTTTCCAGGGCATTACCGAACAGGAACCCATTTATTTCTTCCAGGCCGGGCTGGCCTTTGTCGGAGACTATTCCTTTACCGGATTCACCTCGCCGATCAGCGGAGGGCGCTACCGCCTCGAAATCGCTCCGAAAATCGGGAGCTCGACGTTTGTGACAGGACTCGTCGATTACCGGCAATACCTGCATATACAGCCGGTAACGCTGGCCGTGCGCGGACTGCACATCGGCAACTACGGCGCCGAGTCGGCGGGAGATCTGTTCACCACGCAATACCTCGGTTATTCCTACTACCCCGGTTTTATCCGGGGATACAATTTCCAGTCGTTCGAGGCGTCGGAATGCCGGGTTGACGCAAGCAGCCCCGGAGCCCCGTGCCCCTCGATGAGTCGCTTGCAAGGTACGCATGTCGCCCTGTCGAGCGTGGAGGTGCGCGTCCCGTTCCTGGGCACCGAGCAGTTGGGACTCATTCCGTTTCCGTATCTCCCGACCGAATTGGCGGCGTTCGTGGACGGCGGCGTGGCATGGACCGCCGAAAATTTGCCCGTGCTTAAATTCGATCGAACTTCAAGCGAGCGCGTGCCCGTATTCAGTGCCGGGGTGTCTGCGCGCGTCAATATTTTGGGGTACATTGTGCTGGAAACGTACTACGCATTTCCTTTCCAGCGACCGGACGCCGGCTGGCAGTTGGGATTCCGGGCGACGCCTGGCTGGTAAGGATTTCTCGCCCCAGATGTACGACATTCTTCGATCCGCGCTGTTCAGAATAGACCCTGAACAGGCCCATTACGCAGCCGCTTGCACCGCCCGAAGCGTACAATTCGTGCGGGCAGGGGGGGCACTGGAAAAGATGTTCGCGTTCGAGGATATACGCCTCGAACAGGCCCTGTGGGGCAATACCTTTGCTTCCCCGATCGGTCTTGCCGCCGGTTTCGACAAGAACGCCTCTCTGGCGCCATTCTGGCCCACGCTGGGATTCGGCTTTGCGGAAGTCGGCTCGGTCACAGCTCATCCCTCCCGGGGCAACCCCCGACCACGCGCCTTTCGCCTGATCGAAGACGAGGCGCTCATCAACCGGATGGGCCTCAACAACAAGGGGGTGTGCAACATTGCCCGGCGGCTTCGACGAACCGCCCCCCGAAGTCGGATTCCCATAGGTATCAATATTGCCAGCACACCCGACCGCAAGGTTACGGGCAACTCCGCCGTGGAAGATTTCCGCATAAGCTTCAAGACCATTGCGGATCAGGCGGCCTACATCGCGCTGAATATTTCCTGTCCGAATACGCGCGACGGCAAAACGTTCGAGGACCCTGAATTCCTTGAAATCCTGCTGAAGATCATCATGAAACAACGAAAAAAATCGGCGCCTAACGTACCCGTACTGCTGAAAATGCCGCCGCCGGTTTCCGACCGGATCGTGTTCGACAGCAACGTTCGGGAAACCGTGCGCCTTGCCCTGGAATACGGAATCGCAGGATTCGTGGCCACCAACACGGCGCCCGACCGCGAGGGGCTCACCGCACACCCGGCCCGGTTGCGCGCCATCGGCAGGGGTGGACTCAGTGGGCGGCCACTCGAAGCCCGCGCCACGCACCTTGTACGGCACCTGTACCGCCTCACGGAAGGGGCTTTGCCCATTATCGGCGTGGGAGGCGTATTTTCCGCAAAGGATGCCTATCGGAAACTACGCGCCGGGGCCTCGCTCGTGCAGATTTACACCGCGCTCATTTACCGCGGCCCGGGGGTAGTGCGCGACATCAAGAAAGGGTTGGTCCAACTGCTCGAAAGAGACGGGTTCGATTCGATCGCGGATGTGGTGGGTATCGACGCCGTGTAATGTGCCGCAAACGGGGTGTTTTTGGGGTAATGCAGATGATTCCGGTTGCCGGGCCGGCTTCGATAACGCGGGGTTTCAAAGCCTCTTATACCATGCCCGCTCTCCTTGATTTTGAAACGGTTCCGGAACTCTTCCATGGGGTCGTGTCCTCGTACCGGGGAGGAAACCGCGCGGCATTGCGGTACAAAGACCGCATAGCCCGCACGTGGGTGGACATATCGTGGGAGGAACTGGAAGAACGTGTCCACGACATGGCGGGGTTCCTCCGGCAAGAAGGTATCGAAAAAGGAGCGCGCGTAGCCATCCTGTCGGAAAACCGCCCGGAATGGGCCGTTACGGATCTGGCCACGCAGTTGCTCGGTGCGGTGAATGTGTCTCTCTACACATCCCTTCCCGCCGATCAGGCAGCCTGGATTCTTCAGGATTCCGGCGCGTCCGTTTTTGTGGTATCTACCTCTATTCAGCAGCGCAAGGCCGAGAAAATTTTTGACGAATGCCCCGATCTTCGCCGGATTGTTTCCATGAGCGCGAATAGTAAAAAAAGCGGCGCCGAGGGAGAAACGGAACGTATGTTGTCGTGGGACAACGCGTTGCAAGCCGGGCGGACGTACAGAAGTGCACTGGCTGAACAACCCGGAGCGACGCTGTTCGCGGACGTGACTCCGGGCGACCTGTCCGCTCTTATATACACGAGCGGCACGACGGGGCGGCCCAAGGGGGTCATGCTCACGCATCGCAACTTCTGCTCGAATGCGAAAGCCGTGCTCGGCCTGTTGCCGATCACGGCGAACGACCGCCACCTTTCTTTTCTGCCGCTTTCTCATGCGCTGGAGCGTACCGGGGGATATCTGGCGACCATGGCCTGCGGCGCCACCGTGTCTTACGCGGAAAGCATCGATGCGCTGAACAGGAATTTGCCGGAGGTGTCCCCAACCATTCTGCTCTCTGTGCCGCGTGTCTTCGAGCGCCTGTACCATGCCATCCTTAAATCGGTGGAAGAGGGATCCGCGATGCAGAAAAAGGTGTTCTCCTGGGCGGTGGCCACAGGCGCCAAGGCCGCCGAACGGCAGATGAGGAAAAAAGCAGTGGGGCCGCTTCTCGGTATACAATACACGCTGGCTCATCGGCTGGTCTTCTCGAAATTGCATCGAAAACTCGGAGGAAAACTACGGCTCGCCTTTTCGGGGGGAGCTGCGCTTCCAGGGGAGATCGGGATGTTCTTTCAGGCCGCCGGCATTCCGATTATCGAGGGATATGGCCTGACCGAGACCGCCCCTGCCCTTTCGTTCAATCCGGTGGAGCGCCCCCGGTACGGAACCGTCGGGCGCATCATTCCCGGAACGACCGTCGGCATCCAGGATCTCGACAACGGTCATATCGTCGGGCAGTTGACCGGAGACGAGTACCCTTCCGACCTGACAACCGGCGCAGGAGAAATTGTAGCCCGGGGGCCAAACGTGATGAAAGGCTACTGGAACAACCCCGAAGCGACCCGGCAAGTCATCGACGCCGACGGTTGGTGCCACACCGGCGACGTGGGCCGGTTCGAGAAGGGCTACCTCGTGATCACCGACCGGATCAAGCATATGATCGTTTCGGCGGGCGGGAAGAATATCTATCCGGGGCCTATCGAAGATGTCTTCAAGACGGCGCCGTTTATCGACCAGATCGTAGTGCTGGGAGAGGGACGGGAATTTCTGGCTGCGCTTGTGATGCCGAACCGGGATTTTCTCGAAACGTACGCCGCGGATCAGGGACTGGCGGCCGGAGAGAGCACGCCGCTGATCGCTCACGAAAAGGTGTTCGGTCTGTTCGACCGGGCGTTCCGGGAATACTCCCGCACCGCTGCCGCCCACGAAAAAATTCGAGCGTTCCGGCTACTGGACGAGCCGTTCTCCGTAGAAAACGGACTCCTCACGCCCACGCTGAAGCCGCGCCGATCCCGGATCGAGGCGCACTATGCTGCGTTGATCGCAGACATGTACGAGAAGTGGGGGCGGTGAAACCCGGCAGGGGGGCGTGCGTTACAAGCAGTTTTTTATCCGCTTTCGGCTTCGTGGAAGCGGAGCTGGCTTTTCGGGGTGTGGCGCAGCCCGGTAGCGCGCTTCGTTCGGGACGAAGAGGTCGTGGGTTCAAATCCCGCCACCCCGACCATTCCATATTGCCGGTGATTTCGCCGCCCTGCGCATCAGCGGAGGGCGGCGTACGCGATGATTGACCACGGCTTCGGGAAACGGCCTGTCAGCCCACCTTGACCGCGATTTCCGGCGACGCCGGAAATTCCAAATGTCCGAAGTGAATGACCGGGTCCGAGCAAGAGAGGCGGGCGAAGTTGAAAAACGGGACAAGTGAGCGGCTATGGAACTGAAACTTGAGGAACTCTCATATCAGTGCGAAGCTATCGATGCCGTCGCACGCCTTTTTGAGACGCAGGCGCGCAACACGTTCGATATGGCTTGCCGCGAAGGTGTGCGAAGCAATATTGAGCGGAATTTCTCAGGCTTCCGGCCTTCTGCCAGATTCCAACGCCCATAGGCCCATGCAATCCTGATTTCGGCGTTGTTCTTCGACGGAAGCGCCTGCGGGACGGCAAAGAGGGCGAGTTCTACTTCGTTGTTGAAAAAAAGGGCACGAACGAGCTTATGGACAAGAAGGCGCTTCGTGAGAGCGAGGTCTACAAGATCAAGTGCGCGATGAAGCACTTCGATGCGCCGGGGGTAGATGCCCATGTCAACTACAACGCGCCCGTCAAGGAATATCCTGTCTTCAAGGATCGCGCCAAAGGAGTGATGCATGCCTGAGAAAAGCAAATCCCATATGTCGGCAGTCGTCGGTTCGGATACGACTGCGCACCGGGTCGTAGTTATTCTCGAAGACGCCCGACGCCACGTAGCGCGGACGGTCAAAAACGCAATGGTTGTCGCGTATTGGCTGATTGGGCGGGAAATTGTGCAGGAACTGCAAGGGGGAGCGGACAAAGCCGAATACGGAAAACAGGTCATTGCCGATCTGTCTCGCCGGCTCACAGAGCGATATGGCAGAGGGTTTTCTGTTCCGAACGTGCGCAATTTTCGGCAGTTCTACCTGGTTTATCAACAACGCATTCCGGAGATTCGCTACCCGGCGGGTGGTGAATCTGAGGAAGGTTGCCCAATGGGTGGCGAATCCATGCATAAACAGCACCCAACGGGCGTTGAATCCGCAACCGGGTTTCATCCCGATCTGTCCTGGTCGCACTATCGCGCGCTGATGCGCGTCGAGAACGAGGAGGCGCGGCAGTTCTATGAACAGGAGGCCGCTCGGAAACACTGGGACAAGCGGCGACTTGAACGACAGATCAACACCCTGCTCTTTGAACGTCTGCTCAAAAGCCGCGACAAGAACGGTGTGTTGCAACTCGCCAATGAAGGACAGGCGATCGAACACCCCATAGACACCATCAAAGATCCTTATGCCCTGGAGTTCCTGGGGCTTCCCGAGTCGCATCGATTGCTCGAAAGCGATCCGGAGGCGGCTCTTGCAACCCGCATGCAGGAGTTTCTGCTGGAATCAGGGGCTGGACTTGCCTTCGTGGCCCGACAGAAACGGCTGACGCTGGATGGAGATCGCTTCTATGCGGACCTGGTCTTCTATCACGTGCGCCTGAAGTGCTATGTAATCATTGACTTGAAAACAGAAAAGCTCACTCATGGCGACATCGGCCAGATGCGGATGTACGTTCACTATTTTGATCGTAAAGTACGCACCCGGGAGGACAACCCTACGATTGGCTTGATCCTCTGCACCGACAAGGACGACGCCGTCGTCGAATACGTGCTCGACAAGGACAACGAACATATTGTCGCCAATCGTTACAAGCTGGAACTTCCGACCAAGGAAGAGCTGTACAGATTGCTTCTGGAATGGCGCTCCGAGAACGAAGGGGATAAGTCATGAACAAGACCATTATGGGCGGATCCTCGCCGTGATTGTGTACACGAAACAGGTTCGCATATCGACAAGGAGCCCCTACCCTCGGAAATCGGCCTAAACATCGTCGTTTGGGCCGATTTTTTTATGCACAGACCCTTCCGTTTCACGAAACCATTTCCGGCTTTGTCGTTTTACGAACAACAAGCAATCCGGATAATGCACGTCGCTGCTCGTTCCGTTTCATGCTCTCTGCACTGAGGACATACAGGCTTCTTTCCACGCTGCTCGGCCTGAGTTTGCTGTTCGGCGTGGCGACGCCTTTGGTGCAAACGACCTGCGCCATGGGGCAAAACGACCGGCACGGAGCCCACGACTGCCATTCCGAAAACACGCATTCCCATGCGTCTGCCGAGGCGCCGGCGCCTCCCTGCCCGCACGAACACGAAGGGGAAGCAACGCATGAAGGAGTTGTCCCCTCTTCGTTGGATACCCGGCCATGCTGCGCATTCGAATCGGCTTCGACCGGCGAGGCCGTAGCGCTTCTTTCCAGGACCTCATGGCGGGATGCGAGCAATCTTTCCCTTGCTCTCCTTCCCCATACCCGATACGAAGTACCGGACAAGGTATCCGCACCCCCGCGCATCTCCGCTTCGCCATTCTTTACCGGCTTTCCTCTCATCGATAGGCAGGCCCTTCTCGCTACGTTCCTGATCTGACAGGCTTGTTGCTTCCCACTACTCCTTGAGGTCCGGATCGACCGTACCTCTCGTGTTTGCAACAGGAAGTCTTAACAGGTCAGGAAATCCATGAAGCTGATTCAATCCATTGGCGCAGTCCGCGCCATACTCGTCGCCCTGCTTCTGCTCCCGGCGATTGCGCATGCAAAGCATCGACCGCTTGTACCGGCCGACACGCTCCTAAGCCTCGACGATCTCTTAACGGAGGTACGGGTCAACAACCCGTCCCTGCGAGTGTCCCGACTGGAAGCAGAAGCACAGGCCACCCGAAGCCGCCAGGTGTCCGTCTTGCCGGATCCTTCCGTGACGATCGGTTACCAACCGTACCCGCTCCTGACGGCGCGCGGCGCACAGCGCAGCCAATGGCGCATCGAGCAGATGGCGCCGTACCCCGGCAAACTCGGTCTCCAGGGCGCCATCGCCGACCTGAGCGCCGAAGTCGCAGGCTTTGAAGCGGATACCTTCGAAGAGGACCTGCTTTTCGAAGCCAAGCAGGCGTACTACGAACTCTATCGGATCCAGCAACAGGAGCAGCTCATCCTCGCTTTCCGGGACAGATTGGAGAACTTTGAAGAAGCCGCCGCCGCGCAATACGAAGTGGGTACCGGCATGCAACAAGCCATCCTGAAAGCGCAACTGGAGAAAAACACACTCGCGCGCGTGCAGCTTGAACTTGCAGAGCGTCGCCGTACAGCGGCCGAAACCCTGGCGCGCCTGCTCAACCGGCCCACATCCGACGCCTTTATGGCCGGCATCCGGATCGAGGCGCCGCCCATCCCCCGCCTTGATAAAGCCGCATTGTTGGAGATCGCCCTGAGGGAGCGGCCCGAAGCCGATGCGCTCGACGCTGCAGCGCGACGCGCCGATGCCCGGATCGCACTGGCCCGCAAGCAGTTCATGCCCGACTTCGGCCTGAACATCACCTGGTTCGATATAGGCAGCGCCGACACGCCGCCGACGGCCACGGGGCGCGACGCCGTCGCGATCGGGGCCACCATCAAAGTACCGCTCCAGCGCGGGAGCCTACGGGCCCGGTTGGAGGAAACCCGCGTACGCCGCATCCAGGTCGAGGCGCGACAGGAAGCGCTTGAGACCTCGTTCCGGACGCAGATCGCCGATCTGGTAAGCCGGCTGCGCGGGGAAGCGCAACAACTCGCCCTCTATCGGGAAGCCCTTATTCCCCAAGCTGAGACCACACTTCAGGCTACGCTCGGCGCCTACACCACCGGTCGCACCGATTTCCTTGACCTCCTCGACGCCGAGCGCATGCTCTTCTCGTTGGGAACCGGCTACGAAGACACGTTCGCGCGCTACCTGAAGACGGCCGCGGCTCTCGAACGAGCGCTGGGCATCCGCTCGCTTGCAGACCTTGACACGCTTTAGATGCCTAATCCGGCATCCAGCCAAACCCTGAATACTATGAACATACAACGATTCATCAAATGGCTCGGGATCCCGCTGCTACTTGCGGCGCTTGCTGCCGGGGGTTTTTTTCTCGGGCGCATCACCACGGACGGAACGACAACCGTCGCTCGGCACGAGATGTCCATCGCCGAAGGCGAGCGCAAGATCCTCTACTGGCAAGCGCCTATGGACCCGACGGAGATGTACGACCGGCCCGGCAAGTCGAAGATGGGCATGGATCTGATCCCCGTCTACGAGGACGAAGCCGGAATGGAATCGGGCAGTACGGTGTCCATCGACCCGGCGACCGTACAGAACATGGGTGTACGCACCGATCACGCCCGGCAGATGGACTTTTCCCGCATGATCCGCACCGTCGGCGAGGTCCGGTACGACGAGGAGCGTCTCTATCTGGTCAACGCCAAGATCTCCGGCTGGATCGAAAAGCTTTACGTCAACTTCATCGGCGATCAGGTCCGGCAGGGAGACCCGTTGATGGAAATCTACTCCCCGGAACTGGTCGCCACCCAGCAGGAATATCTGCTGGCGCTCAAAAACTACCGGATGCTGGTCGAAAGCAGCGTTCCTTCGGTCCGGGAAGACGCCCAAAAATTACTGGCCTCGGCTCGCACCCGCCTTGAATACTGGGACATCCCCCCCTCGGAGATCGAGCGTCTGGAGCAAACCGGCGAGGTGAAGAAGACCACCCTGCTCGAAGCCCCTGCCACCGGCATCGTCGTGAAAAGAGACGCCATGGAAGGCGCCTATATCGAGGCTGGAATGGACCTCTTCGAAATCGCCGATCTGCGGACGGTGTGGGTGCATGCCAGCTTCTACGACAACGAGGCGCCGTGGATCAGTGAGGGACAACCGGTCGAGATGGAACTATCCTACTTACCGGGAAAGACCTATACAGGACAGGTTTCCTACATCTACCCCTATCTGCGCGAGAAAGCCCGCGATGTGCATGTGCGCCTGATCTTTTCCAATCCGGATCTGGACCTCAAGCCGGGGATGTACGCCAATATCCGGCTCCAGGGCAAGGTCATACCCGATGCGTTGGTCGTGCCCTCCGAGGCCGTGATTCGTTCCGGCACGCGTGCGATCGTCTTCGTGGCCCACGGAGAAGGTCGATTCGAGCCGCGCGAAATCCGGATTGGCGAAGAAGGCGGTGCGGGGAATAGCCTGGTACGGGTGCTCTCCGGCCTGTTGGGCGACGAAGAAGTCGTCACGTCAGCCCAATTCATGCTGGATAGCGAAAGCCGCTTGCAGGAGGTTATCCGGAAAATGTTGCAAGAGCGGACGCAATCGGACGCACAGCCTGCCGGCGGAGAGCCGGGAGCCATCCCGGAAATGGTATCCACAGCGTCCGACGAATCGGATGCGCAAATGGATCATCCGCATTGAGTCGGGGCCTCATCCCTGATTCGCCTTAGGGCATTCCCCGACCGTTTACAGAGAAAATCATGCTGGAAAAGATCATAGAAGCCTCGGTCAATAACCGCCTGCTGGTGATCGTCTTCACCCTGCTGATCGCACTGGCCGGAGTCTGGGCGATGCTCCGCACGCCCGTAGACGCCATCCCCGACCTGAGCGACGTGCAGGTAATCGTCTTCACCGAATATCCGGGCCAGGCTCCGCAGGTCGTCGAAGACCAGGTCACGTATCCGCTCACGACGGCCATGTTGGGGGTGCCCTTCGCGAAAGCCGTGCGCGGCTATTCGTTCTTCGGCTACTCGTTCGTCTACATCATCTTCGAAGACGGCACGGACATGTACTGGGCCCGCAGCCGGGTCCTGGAATATCTCAACTATGTGGCGAATCGGCTTCCCGGCGGCGTGACGCCCACCCTGGGGCCGGACGCCACCGGCGTAGGCTGGGCCTTCGAATATGTGATCGACGGCGGAGACCGGTACGACCTTCAACAGCTGCGCTCCATCCAGGACTGGTTTCTGCGCTATGAGCTGATGAGCGTGCCCGGGGTGGCCGAAGTGGCTTCCATCGGCGGTTACGTCAAGCAGTACCAGGTCGAGGTCGATCCCAACAAGCTGCTGGCCTACAACATTCCCCTGTCGAAAGTACGCACGGCCCTGCAACGCAGCAACAACGACGTGGGCGGCAGACTGGTCGAGATGGGCGAGACCGAGTTCATGGTGCGAGGTCTGGGCTACATCCAATCCATCGAGGACATAGAGAACACGCCCGTCGGGGTGGACGAGAACGGCACGCCCATCCTGATCCGGAACATCGCCCATGTACACCTGGGGCCCGAGCTGCGCCGCGGTCTGGTGGACCTGGACGGCGAAGGCGAAACCGTCGGCGGGATCGTCGTCATGCGCTACGGAGAAAACGCCCTCACGACGATCGACGCCGTCAAGGCGAAACTGGAGGAACTGAAGGCGGGATTGCCGGAAGGAGTAACCATCCAGGCCGTCTACGACCGCAGCAACCTCATCGAGCGCGCTATCGACAATCTGAAAGGAAAGCTTCTCGAGGAGAGCCTCATCGTCGCGCTGGTGACCATCCTTTTCCTGCTGCACGTCCGCAGCGCCTTCGTGGCGATCTTCACCCTCCCGATGGGGATTCTGATCGCGTTCCTGATCATGCATTACCAGGGCCTCAATGCGAACATCATGTCGCTCAGCGGCATCGCCATCGCCATCGGCGCGATGGTCGACGCAGCGATCGTGATGATCGAAAACGCCCACAAACACCTGGAGCGGGACGCCGGAAAGAAAGACCGATGGCGCATCATTACCGATGCATCCAAAGAAGTCGGGCCGGCGTTGTTCTATTCGCTGCTGATCGTCACGCTCTCCTTTCTGCCCGTATTCACGCTTGAGGCGCAGGAAGGCCGCCTCTTCAAGCCGCTGGCTTTCACGAAAACCTACGCCATGGCGGCCTCGGCGCTACTGGCCATTACGGTGGTGCCGGTGCTGATGGGCTACTTCATACGCGGCAATATCCTGCCGGAGAAAAAGAATCCCATCAATCGGTTTCTGATTGGCGTCTATCGCCCGGTGATTCACGCCGTACTCCGGTTCAAATGGATAACCATTGCGGCAGCGCTGGTCATCCTGGGAGCAACGGCCTATCCCCTCGGCAAGCTCGGCTCCGAATTTATGCCGCCGTTGAACGAGGGGGATCTGCTCTACATGCCCACCACCGATCCGGGCATCAGCATTACCAAGGCCAGGGAACTCCTGCAACAAACGGACAAGATCATCAAGAGCTTCCCCGAGGTGAATCATGCTTTCGGCAAGGTGGGGCGGGCCGAAACGGCGACGGACCCGGCGCCATTGTCCATGATAGAAACCACGATCACCCTGAAACCGGAAAGCGAGTGGCGAGAAGGCATGACCTTGGACAAACTCGTCCGGGAACTCGACGCCGCGATCGACTTTCCGGGCCTCACCAACGCCTGGACCATGCCCATCAAAACACGCATCGATATGCTCTCGACAGGCATCAAGACGCCGGTGGGCGTCAAACTGATGGGACCCGACCTGAATGTGCTTTCCGACCTGGGGCAACGCGTTGCGGCCATCCTGCAGACGACGCCGGGCACATTGAGCGCCTTCCCGGACAAGACCGTCGGCGGCAACTTTATCGACTATCGCATAAACCGCGAAGAAGCCGCCCGCTACGGCCTGACGGTGGGCGACGTGCAGGATGTGATCATGTCGGCCATCGGCGGGATGAATGTCACACAGACCGTCGAGGGTCTTGAGCGGTATCCGGTCAACGTCCGTTACAGCCGCGAGTTGCGCGATAATCTGCCGGCGCTCCGGCGGGTACTGATTCCTACCCCTACGGGGGCGCAGGTCCCGCTGAGCTATGTAGCCGATTTCAGCATTGTCAATGGGCCGCCGGTCATCAAGAGCGAAAATGCGCGCACGACGTCCTGGGTCTATGTGGACATCCGCGACATCGATGTGGGCACCTACGTGAAGAACGCCCGCGCTGTCGTGCACGAGCAGGTAGACCTGCCGGAGGGATACAGCATGGTCTGGAGCGGACAGTACGAATACATGGAACGGGCCCGGCAGCGCCTGCAGATCGTTATTCCGCTGACGCTCGTAATCGTCTTTCTGCTGCTCTACCTGAACTTCAAGAACATTACCGAGAGCCTGATCGTGATGTTGTCGCTGCCGTTTTCGCTTGTCGGCGGGGTCTGGTTGCTGTATCTGTTCGACTACAACCTGAGCGTAGCTGTCGGGGTCGGCTTCATTGCGCTGGCCGGCGTCGCCGCGGAAACCGGCGTGATCATGTTGATCTATCTCGATCAGGCCTATAAGGAGAGGCTCTTGCGCGGACAGATGACCTCGTTGAAGGATCTGTACGAAGCCATCATTGTGGGCGCCGTCGAGCGGGTGCGTCCCAAGATGATGACCGTCATGGCCATCATGGCCGGCCTGTTGCCCATTTTATGGGGGCACGGTACGGGCTCCCAGGTAATGAAACGCATCGCGGCGCCGATGGTCGGGGGGATGATTTCGTCGACGATCCTGACGCTGGTCGTCATCCCGGTCATTTACTATCTATGGAAAAGCCAGGCGTTGAAGAGGCACGCAAGTCTCTGACCAGGGCGCATGAACCAAATGCGACCGTACACGTAAGGGGTTGTCCAGTTTTTTCGGACCATAACTGTACACCCCGTGGAAGCATTTGTCGATTGGTTTATGGGGCTTGGGGAACGCTACAACGTCAATCCGATCGTCTTCGGATCGATTTACGTGGGCGCCATTCCTTTCTTTACGGCCTCCATCGCCTGGCTCGTTCGGAACCTGCGCCGCCGCCGGTCGATCGTGGCCCCCGTATTGTCCGCTTCGTTCTTCTTCGTATCGGCCTACCTGTATCTGATCGTCGTCGGACGCGACATCCCCGTCTGGGTGTACTTCTTCGTCGGCGCCATGGTCGTCTTCGGGGTATTCTCCACCCTGAAAAAAATCCGGGGGCAGTTGAAGGAAGGGGGAAAAGAAACGGTGCGCACTGATCCGTTGAAGGAGGAGAAAGAGGGAGACGAGGCGCACTGATCCATTGAAGAAGGGGTAGAGGGAAAGGGGACGCAATGATCCGTTTTTATATCTTTTGAGTAATTTTTATACCTTTTAAGCACCATTTATATACCTTTTCAGGATACTTTTTACTCAAAAGGGTATATTAAGGGCGCACCTGACTTCCTTCTATCAAAGTATCCCGATACGTTATGCAATTCGAATTCGACCCCGGAGAAAGCGAGCGCAATCTCCACAAACACGGCATAGACTTCCAGTCGGCCCAAGCCTTATGGGACGATCCCTCGCTGCTTGAGACGCCTGTCAAAACGGAGGGCGAGCCAAGATGGCTCGCTACGGGCGAAATCGCAGGTACGCGATGGTCGGCAATAATCGCCTATCGCGATCGGGCAATCCGCATCGTCTCGGTGCGGCGATCGGAAAAAAGAGGGGAACGCTGTATGAATACCGCCGAATTCGACGCGGCTTTCGATAAGGGCGAGGATATAACGGGCGCGCTGGATATAGCCAAGGCGCAGCGGCCCAAACGGAAGAGCAAGCGGATTAGCATCGATTGTCCCGTATGGATGATTGAAGGAGTCGAAGAAGAAGCCGACCGCTTGGGGGTCACGCGGCAATCGCTTATCAAGATGTGGCTGGCGGAACGGCTGGAAGGGTCGGATTGAGGGGATTGCGGTTCCCTCCCCAGCCCTTACCTGTGCTCCGGGTTCGCATGATCGAACCGGCACCCTGCGCCCCAGGCGGCGCGCCGGTTCCCATGCGCCGGAACGCCGCCGGCGTCCTTGAGCATCCGGGCGAAATGCATCAGATTCCACGTCATGAACGTGGTGTTGCGCTGGGTGAACTCGTTTTCCGGCCCGCCGGACCCCTCGTCAAGGTATGACGGCCCCGGTCCCGCCTCGCCAATCCATCCCGCATCGGCCTGCGGCGGGATCGTATAGCCCACATGCTGCAAGGCGTACAGAATGCTCATGGAGCAATGCTTCGCGCCATCCTCGTTGCCTGTAACGAGGCAGCCCCCTGTCTTGCCGTAATAGGCATACTGGCCCGCGTCGTTAAGCAGCGCCGAGCAGGAATAGAGCCGCTCGACGACCTGCGTACATACGGACGATTTCTCGCCCAGCCAGATGGACGAACCGATCACGAGGATGTCGGCGGCGCGCACCTTCTCGTACAACATGGGCCAGTCGTCCCGATCCGCTCCGTGCTCGGTCATGTCGGGATAAACTCCGAATGCAAGGCGATAATCCACCGGGCGCAGCGATTCCACCGCGATTCCGTTCTTCTCCATGATGGCGATGGACACATCCATCAGCCCCTGCGTGTGGGATCGTTCGGGGGACGGCTTCAACGTGCAATTCAGAAAGAGTGCGCGAAGGTCCGAAACATCCCCCTCGTACGAGGCGCAAAGCGCTTCTTGCATGGGGGATAACGTGTGATCGGGCATAGCGTTAAAGGAGTGGTGATCGGATCCCTTCCGGTCGTCAACCGTTTACCGGAACGCCGCGTTCCGGAGGGTATTCCAGAGGGTATTAGGGATATCTTCCTTTGCGCCAAATGCATCGAATCGTCCGCGTACGGGATCGACCGCCGAACAAGGTCCCGCCAACCGCCTGCACGCGGTAGGACCTCGTGCAATAACCCGTTCGATCACACGACCTCTCCTTAACCATGCCCGACCAGCCAGCCCCCGAAACCAACAGGTACAGCCGCCTGATCACGCAGCCCCTTACGCGGGGCATTTCGCAGGCCATGCTGTACGCCACCGGGCTCACCGAAGAGGATATGAACAAGCCGCAGGTCGGTATCGTGTCCAATTGGTGGGAGGGCAATCCCTGCAACATGCACCTCGACAAGTTGGCCGCGCAGGTGCGCGAGGCGGTCGTCGCATCCGGTCTGGTAGGGCTGCGGTTCAACACGATCGGGGTCTCCGACGGCATCAGCATGGGCACCGACGGCATGAGCTTCTCGCTCCAGTCCCGCGACCTCATCGCCGACTCGATCGAGACCGTGGTGCGGGCGCAGTGGTACGACGCCGTAGTGGCCATTCCGGGCTGCGACAAGAACATGCCCGGCTGCATCATGGCGCTGGGCCGGCTGAACCGACCGGGCATTGTGGTCTACGGCGGCACGATCCTTCCCGGGCGCACGTATCTGCGGGGCGGGGAGCAAAAGCGCGACATCATCTCCGCCGCACAATCTTACGGCGAATACCTTGCGGGCGCCATTACCGACGAGGAACGCAAAACCATTGTCCGGCACTCGTGCCCGGGCGCAGGCGCATGCGGGGGCATGTATACGGCGAACACCATGGGCTGCGCCATCGAGGCGCTGGGTATGTCGCTTCCCTATTCTTCCTCCACGCCCGCCGTATACGACCAAAAAATGGACGAATGCCGCCGGGCGGGCGAGGCCGTGGGCGAATTGCTCCGGCAGAATCTCAAACCCCGCGACATCATGACGCGGCAGGCTTTCGAGAACGCCATGGTGGTCGTGATGGCGCTGGGCGGCTCGACGAATGCCGTCCTGCATCTCATTGCGATGGCCCGCGCCTCGGAGATCGACCTGTCCATGGACGATTTCCAGCGGGTCAGCGACCGCGTGCCGTACCTCGCGGACCTGAAACCCAGCGGCCAGTACGTGATGGCGGACCTGCACGAGATCGGGGGGACGCCTGCCGTCATGAAGTACCTGCTCGAGGAAGGCTATCTCGACGGCTCCTGCATGACGGTGACCGGCAAAACGCTTGCAGAGAACCTCGAACCGCTGCCGGGGCTTGCCGAAGGACAGGACCTCGTGCATTCGCTCGAAAAACCCCTGAAAAAAACAGGGCACCTCACGATTCTCTACGGGAATCTGGCTCCCAAAGGAGCCGTAGCCAAGATAACCGGCAAGGAAGGCACCTATTTCAAGGGCCCGGCCCGGGTGTTCGACGCCGAGGAGGACATGCTGGACGGGCTGAAGGCCGGCCGGATACAAAAGGGCGACATCGTGATCATCCGATACGAAGGGCCCAAAGGCGGCCCCGGCATGCCGGAAATGCTCACCCCCACATCCGCCATCATGGGCGCCGGCCTCGGCAAGGATGTGGCGCTAATGACCGACGGGCGCTTCAGCGGCGGATCGCACGGATTCATCATCGGGCATGTCTGCCCGGAAGCCCAGGAAGGCGGCCCCATCGCCTTCGTCCGGAACGGCGACATCGTAACCATCGACGCCGAGCAGCGCACTATCGACATGGATGTCGGCGAGGACGAACTGGCCCGCAGGAAAGAAAATTGGTCCGCGCCCGCCTTCAAGGCCACCCGCGGCACGCTCTACAAGTACATCAAGTGCGTCCGGCCCGCGAGCCTCGGCTGCGTGACGGACGAGTAAGGCGATCAGGGAAGCAGAGAACCCGGAGGGCCTCTGTAGTTTCGAAACGCCGGAGGGACTCTTCGAAGAGTTGGGTATTTGATTCTGTTCAGGAAGTAACTTTTCCCGCCGCAGCGTGTATGCGTTCGCAAGTCAAGAAACGAAACCCGTCGCGGCGATCTTCGCCTGTCTTCCTGAACATGGTTCCGATCAGGTGTTCGAATCGGGGGAAATAGGTATCTCCCTGATAATTCCCTTCCACGACGGTTAATTCCCACCGATCCGCGCGTTCGAGAAATTGTTCGTAGATGGTGGCGCCGCCGCCGATGAAGACGCGCGGCGCCTCCTGCGCAGAAGTCAGGGCAGCCTCGGGATCGGGAAAGGTCTCGATATCGGGGTACCCTTTGAGTTTCCCCCGGGAAGTGACGACCAGCAAGCGCCGGTCGGGCAGCGGCCCGCCGAACTGATCTACAACCGATTCGAACGTACGACGGCCCATGATCATGGGATGGCCCGAGGTCAATCGTTTGAACCGTTTCAGGTCTTCGGAGAGACGCCAGGGCAGCCGGTTTCCCTGGCCGATGATCCGGTTCGTCTCCGCCACGGCGGCAATGAGGACGATTTCTGCTCCGGCGCGGCGCGTATCGGTCATGGTTGCGGAGCAGGATGAGGTCGCGGTGCTTTGCGCACAGGCAAGCCGAGCTGGTTCATTCGGTCAGGTCGCGGTGCAGCGTAGCGATCCAGCGCTCGGTGGAAATGAAACCGTCGCCCCAAGAAGCCCATTCGTCGCCCGCGCCCGCCGCCTGTAACTCCTCAAGGCTGTGGCCCGCTTCGATCCCCGCAGCGATGGCGGCCCAGGTTTCCTCGATCATGCGCAGATAGGTCTCGAGGTCGGACGGCGAGGCGATAGGACCGTGGCCCGGAATGATCCTGGTTTCGGCGTCGACTTGCGCCAATACTGCCCGGCCCGCCGCAACGATCCCCTCGACGGTCCCGCCGCTGTCTATATCGACGAAGGGAAAGCGCGGGTTGAAGAAGGTATCGCCCATATGGACTACATTGGAGCCGGTGAAGAAAATGAGCGCGTCTCCGTCGGTGTGGGCATGGGGAACGTGCAGCACCTTGACTTCCTCGCCGTTGAAGTGGATGGAGATCGCATCGTCGAAGGTGATCGCCGGCCAGGCTGCGGCCGGGGCTGGTGGGGTGACCCGGTCGCCGCGGCGCTGCTCCGTCATCAGCCGGGCGCGGACATTGCGGTGGGCGATGATCGGGGTTTCCGCGCCGAACACCTCGTTGCCGCCGGTATGGTCGCCATGAAAATGGGTATTGAGGAGGAATTTGAGTTCGCCCTCGCCGAGCCCCTCGAGCCGGGCGCGAATTTGATCGGCCAGCGGGGCGAATTTGTCGTCGACCATCAGGAAGCCGTCCGCACCGGCGGAGACGCCGATATTGCCGCCCTGACCGCTGATCATGTGAATCGATCCGGCGACAGGGGAAACGGCAAGGTCCTGGGCGGCGGCAGGCAGGGCGACGGGTAGCGCCGCAAACAACATCGCAAAAAGCAGGGATCGGGTCATGGCAGGTCCTCGTGCGGTGGGAGAAAGGCGGCAGGAAAAGGCGATGGGGGAAGGCCCTTATAACCTCGGTGACAAGAGCCTTTGGATGGCTACGGAAGAACAGGAGGAGGGGTTCCGGAGGGGGGCCTTGCCGTATGGCCCGAAATAGCCTACATACCTCCTTTTACCCCCCGGAAAATAATCGTACAATGAACCGTTCGGCATTGCAGAGTACCGGAATGTTCGCATTGCGGGCCGAGAAAACGAACTGTCGGCGCCGCTTTTCCTGCCCAGCCGTCATAGGCCGTTCTCCGTCAACATTATTCCGATAGAGTCTTCGCTGTCGTCATCCTGTAGCCGCTACTAACGAACCGTCAAATCGGATTCCTTACCCCCCTTCACACCGCAATCGGCGCCCGGATGTGCGCATGGGGATAGTAATCCACGATCTCGAAATCCTCGTACGCATACTCGTAGATCGAAGGCGGTTTGCGGTGGACGATAAGGCGCGGCAGCGTCCCCGGTTCGCGCTGGAGTTGTTCCCGGACCTGATCCAGGTGGTTCAGGTAAATGTGGCAATCCCCGCCGGTCCATACGAATTCCCCCGGCTTCAGGTCGCACTGCTCCGCAAACATGTGCGTCAGGATCGCATAGGACGCGATATTGAAAGGCAGGCCCAGAAAACTGTCCACGCTCCGCTGGTAAAGCTGGCAGGATAATCGCCCCTGGGCCACATAGAACTGGAAGAGCGCGTGGCAAGGCGGCAGGGCCATGTGCTCCAGTTCGTCCACCTTCCAGGCGCTGACGATGTGACGGCGGGAATCGGGATTCCCTCGCAAGCTCCGCAGCACGGCGTCGATCTGGTCGTGAATGCTCCCGTTGTCCCCTTCCCAGCGGCGCCATTGCTTCCCGTACACCGGGCCGAGGTCGCCGTCCTCGTCGGCCCACTCGTCCCATATCGTAACGCCATGCTCGTTCAGGTACTGGACGTTCGTATCCCCGTTCAGAAACCAGAACAACTCATGGAAAATGCTGCGCAGGTGCAGCTTCTTGGTCGTCAGCAGAGGAAATCCCTCGGCCAGATCGAAGCGCATCTGGTACCCGAACGTGCTGATCGTGCCCGTGCCCGTACGATCGTCCTTGCGAACGCCGCGATCCAGAATGTGCTGGAGGTAATCGAGGTACTGGCGCATCGGGGAAGGATGGACCAGGTTGAAGGTTGGCGCTTGGGTGCCGGGCGGCGCGCGGAATCCGGGCAACGAAAATCCGCAAGAAATTACTCTGTGCAGACCCGATAATCCCCCCGTGTATCGCCCCGCGACGCGGCATGAGCCCGGTCCGCAAGTCGCATTTGAGGATACCGGGGCATGGTGTGCAAGGTATGGAATCCGCCGCGCATTTTCATCATCGATCAGTGATGATATTTTTCCACAATCACGGTTTTCCGCCGCATGGTTTTGCTTGAGGACACTCTGATCAAAACCGCTTCGATCAGCACTTCGCGTTCGTGCGATAATTGCATCGTTGAAATCAGCGGGAAAAACTGACCGGGCGCGCCGGGGAACAGACAAGGGAGGCGCGTATTGACACAAGGCGGCCCTGAAAAATCGCCTTGACGAAGAACGCCGCCGTGCGCATATTGGCCGAGGCCCGCACAGGGGACGCGCAGGAGCATTTTCCGGTGCGAACGAGTCTCTACAGAGCCCGGCATCCACGATACCGACTGACTTTTTGCCTTACCCGACCACGCCATGGATCCCAATCTGCATCAGAAACAGGCCATCAATCACCTGAACAAGGTGCTGGACTATGCCCCGTTCGTCGCCGAAGGCGGTCAGGCGACGGTGCATCTCACGCCGGAGGATTGGCAGGTCGTCGCCGATGCGCTGTTCAGGATGGACACGCCCGCGGAGATGATCCCGGACAGGATCAAAAAATACCGCATTACGAACGAGTACCGCACCATCCAACTCGACACGGAGGATTACCTGATCGACGTAGAGATGATCTGATCCGCAATTTCACCGAAAATCCCGATACCTGCTGGCGCTGCGTTTTTCCGTGCTTCCGCGCATTGCCGAAATTGTTCGTGCAATAACGGAATTTCAAATTCTCCCAAAAGTTCTTCCGGTACAACTTCCCGTACAAAGCTCGATTCACAGGTGTCGCCCCGGCTCCGGAAACCGAATATTCCCTCCGAAGGAGGTCCGATAACATTGCGGTAACATTTTTTCGCGAAAGAATCGACTTTATCCGTTTCCCGGCGTACCTTGCATACCAAGCCGTTCGCAAACCCCTACCGCATAGCGGCTATACGTTATCCCCCGAACAGCCCCCCAACGCCGTAAAGTACCGGCCCCGGTCTGCTTTTTGACGGTTTCGGCCTGCCATATTGAACATGCCGCCTCCTCCGGCGTTGCACGTTTTTTTATACTGTCTGATCCGCAACCGCAACTGGCCTTCCCCGAGCTGACGCTACCCTGGAACGCGTCCATCGACTCGATTCGATTTCGCCCGTAATCAGGTTGCACCTTCGCCCCGGAAATCCCTCGCAAAGACGCCTGCACCATGGGAGTCAACACGCAGGAAAAAACTGTCCAGGAAATTCCTGAAGCCACTATTCTTTTCGCGGGCGACTCCGGCGATGGAATGCAGTTGACCGGTGGTCAGTTTACGCTGGCCAGTGCGTACGCACGAAACGATCTGGCGACACTGCCGGATTTCCCTGCGGAGATTCGCGCCCCGGCGGGCACGACCTATGGGGTCAGCGGCTTCCAACTGCACTTCGGATCCGTAAACGTGCGTACGCCGGGCGACGAAGTGGATGTGCTGGTGGCTATGAACCCGGCGGCGCTCAAGGTGAGCGCCGATCGCGTGCGCAAGGGCGGTACGCTCATCGTCAATGCGGACTCCTTCGGAAAGAGGGACCTCGATCTGGCGGGATACAGCCAGAATCCACTGGAAGACGATTCGCTGAAGGCGTTCCATGTAGTCCGGATTCCGCTGACGACCCTGACGCACGAGACGCTGAGCGACACCGGCCTCGACAAAAAGACGATGGACCGGTGCAAGAATATGTTTGCGCTTGGCCTCGCCCTGTGGATGTACTCCATGCCGACCGAACCGGCGATGGAATGGTTGGGCAAAAAATTCGCCCGCAAGCCGGAGATTCTGGAGGCAAACCAGCGGGTGCTTAAAAAAGGCAGCCACTACGGGGAAACGGTAGAAGAATTCGCGGTCCGCTATGAAGTACGTCCGGCCAGGCTCAAGCCGGGCAAATACCGGGCGATTATCGGCACGGAAGCACTGGCCATGGGCCTGATCGCGGCGAGCCGGAAGTGCGGCCTGCCCATTTTCTACGGATCGTATCCGATCACGCCCGCTTCGGAAATCCTGCACGAACTGAGCCGTCACAAGAATTTCGGGGTGAAGACCTTCCAGGCCGAGGACGAGATCGCCGCGGCCGGCGCAGCGCTCGGCGCAAGTTTCGGAGGCAACCTCGGCATTACGGCGACGAGCGGCCCAGGTCTGGCGCTGAAAAGCGAAACGATCGCCCTGGCCGTCATGGCGGAATTGCCGATGGTCATCGTGAACATGCAAAGAGGCGGCCCCTCCACCGGCCTTCCCACGAAAACCGAACAGGCCGATCTGTTGCAGGCTGTCTTCGGACGCAACGGCGAAGCGCCCTTGCCGATCGTCGCTCCGGGAACGCCGGGCGACTGCTTCTATGCCGCGTACGAGGCATGCCGCATTGCGGTCAAATACATGACCCCGGTCATCCTTCTCTCGGACGGCTACCTGGGCACGGGCTCCGAGCCCTGGCTCATTCCGAACGTGGACGATCTGGAGAATTTCGAGCCGTCTTTCGCCTCGACGACGAACCGGACCGTGGACGGCGAAGACGTTTTCCTGCCCTATATACGCGACGAGAAGACCCTGGCGCGGCCCTGGGCCAAACCGGGAACGGCGGGTCTCGAACACCGCCTCGGCGGGCTGGAAAAAGAGCACGAAACGGGCAATGTCTCGTACGAGCCGGAAAACCACGAATTCATGGTGAAACTGCGCGCCGAAAAGGTGCAGCGCGTCGCGCAGGACATTGCGCCGCTGGAGGTATTCGGCGAACAGGAAGGGGATTTGCTGGTTGTCGGCTGGGGATCGACGCAGGGTGCGATCGAGACCGCCGTGGACACCTGCGTGTCGCGCGGCCTCAGGGTCGGTGCAACGCACCTTCGGCACATTGCGCCGTTGCCGAACGACCTGGGTGAAATACTCAGCCGATACGAGCATGTGCTGGCGCCCGAGCTGAACAACGGCCAGTTGATCCGGCTGTTGCGCGATCGGTTCCTCCTGCCTATCGCTCCGCTCCAGAAAATAAAAGGGATGCCTTTCAAGGCGCGCGAGATCGAAGAAAAGATCTGCGACATCCTCGGAATATCCGCTGCATGAGACCCCGCCACCGCAATCCGCACGGGAGCAGCGCCGCTCCCTGTCCGTCATGAACAACGCCAACGGAAAATCCGATCACGTTCCGCTTGCCGGGAAAAAGCCGACGATCCCTGCGTCAGGAAAGAAACCGGTCATGCCCCCCAAGGGCAAGAAACCCACACTCCCCGCAGCGGGCAAAAAACCGTCGCTTGCTACGGGAGGAAAGAAGCCGGTCATGCCTTCCGGCGGAAAGAAACCCGCGGACGCTCTCGGTCGCAGGCCCACCGGCCCGCTGGCAGGAAAGAAACCGACACTCCCCGCAGGCGCAGGGGGCGACGGAGCGCCCGCCACGCTGACCAGAAAGGATTTCGCAACCGATCAGGATGTGCGCTGGTGCCCGGGATGCGGAGATTACGCGATCCTTGCCACCATGCAGCGGCTCATGCCCGAACTGGGCGTGCCGAAGGAAAAGACGGTCTTCGTCAGCGGGATCGGCTGTTCGAGCCGCTTTCCGTACTACATGAACACGTACGGGCTGCATTCCATCCACGGACGCGCCCCGGCCATCGCCACGGGACTCAAGGCAAGCCGCCCGGACCTGGATGTTTGGATCGTCACGGGAGACGGCGACGCCCTCTCCATAGGGGGAAATCATCTGATCCACCTGCTGCGCCGCAACATAAACGTGCAGCTCCTGCTGTTCAATAACCAGATATACGGCCTGACGAAGGGGCAATACAGCCCCACCTCTGAGCAGGGCAAGGTCACGAAGAGTACGCCGTACGGGTCCGTCGACCATCCATTCTATCCCGTGCCGCTTGCGCTCGGCGCAGACGCGACGTTCGTCGCCCGCACGATGGACCGCGATCCGAAGCATATGCAGGCGATGATGCGCCGGGCGCACAGCCACGGGGGCGCTGCGTTCCTCGAAATCTACCAGAACTGCAACATCTTCAACGACGGGGCCTTCTTCGAATTCACGGAAAGGAGCACGAAGGCGCACAGCACGATCTTTCTGGAACACGGCAAGCCGCTCGTATACGACAACGGGCAGCGCGGCCTGCGCCTCAACGGATTCGAACTCGAATCGATCGATCTGTCCACAGGGAAATGGTCCGTGGACGACTGCCTTTTATACAACGAAGGCAGCATCGAACTGGCGAACATCGTGTCGCGGATGTCGTGGCAGGAAGACCTGCCCCGCCCGTTCGGGGTGTTCTTCCGGGAAGATCGGCCCGCCTACGAGGAACTCCTGGAGAAGCAAATCGAGGGAATCACCGCCAAGCGCGGCAAGGGAGACCTCAGCAACCTGCTGAATGCGGGCGATACGTGGATGATCGAGAACTGAGTCCTCGGAATCCTGGCTGCACCCCTACGGCCTCCACGTCCCCTTTGCCACGGCGGGCACGAAATCTTCCAGACCCTCCGGTTTCCAGAGCAAGGTGCGCTCCAGTTCGGCGCTCATGTACGCCGTCATGAGGAGTTCCACCACTTCGAGCCCGGCGTAAAAATCCACGTCGGACTGCTTTCCGTCCAGAAACTGCTGGACGAAGTAGCGATTCTCGTTCTCGTAGCCGTATTCGGAAGCTTCGTTGCCGACCACCGGCATCTGCCCCTGCTCGGCGTTCTGCTTCTCGACCAGATCTTCGCCCTGGGAACCCGTCACTTCCCGGCTGAAGAACAGCTTCGTACCGGCGTCGAGCGTGTTGTGGTACATGGAATACTCGGGACCCAGCAGTTCCGAGCTGAGGCGCAGGCCCGCCCCGACGAAACTCCACGAGGTGGTCACTTCCGCAATCAACGGGTGTCCCTCGTCATCCTCGTATTCCATCGTGGCGCGCGCAAAGTCCTCGGACGGGCGATTCGCATAATCCACCTCCGGGCCGAACCGGTTTTTCAGGTCCTCCACATAATGCGGGCGCGACCATTTCAGGCTGGCGATATGGGCCGTGATTTTCTTCAGGCGAATGCTGCCGCGCGGAGCGCCCGGGGCCGTGAGCAGATACCGCCCCACCTCCACGCTGTGACACATCATGTCGTTCAGCACGCCGCCGCCCTGCATTTCTCCCTGCCAGAACCAGGGGGCATGCGGGCCGCTGTGCTCCTCGGCAGCGCGGGCCAGGTAGGGACGACCCGTGATCGCCGCCGCCCGACGCCAGGCGATTTCATGGCCGCGCACGAGACCCGGCTCGAACAGTTGATCTTCGAGATACCCGTGCAGCACCCCTGCTTCCTCGATCAGCTCGACGACGCGCTTCGCCTCCCGCACGTTACGGGCCAGCGGTTTTTCGCAGGCGATGCCAACCAGTTCGCCCTTCCCGGACTTGAGCGCCGCCACGATCTCCTCCATGTTCTCGATGCGTTTGTGGTTTGGCCCGCATATCCAGAGCGCATCGATAGCCGGGTCCGCCACCATGTCGGTGATCGAGTCGTAGGCCTTCGCCTCGCCTACGCGGAGTTCCCGCGCATAGGCCGCCGTACTTTCCGCGCGACCGCGGTTCGGACTCCAGATGCCCAGTACATCCGCTTCACGGACCGCCTGCCAGGACATCAAGTGAAACCGGGTGATGAAACCACTGCCGATGAAACCTACCCCAAGTCGCCGTCCAGCCATGTCGTAAAATCGGGTTTTCGTGTAATATGGTGTGCATGCGGCCAACAAAGTAGGCATTCCGAGCGTTCCCGTGCGTATAATTAAAGGAAAAAATTCGTCGGCGCGCCGCATGCATACGCAGAACCGCCCCTGACGTTGCGCCGACCGCCCCCGATTCGAACCCGATGAAACGTCGCGCTTTTCTCAAAACGACGGCTGCCGGAATAGCCGGGAGCAGCCTCCTCGCCGGATGCGGCGGGGGGACCGGCGAAACCGGCAATGCCCCGGTCGTGCAAACCCGGCCGCAGGTCCGCTGGCGCCTCGTATCGAGTTATCCCCGATCCCTCGACACGGTTTTCGGGGCTTCGGAGGAGGTTGCCCGGCGGGTGGCCAGGATTACCGAAGGACGTTTCCGAATTCAAACGTTCCCGGCAGGTGAACTGGCGCCGGCTACCGAGGTGCTTGGAGTCGTGCAGAAAGGCGCCGTGGAAATGGGCCATTCCGCCAGTTACTACTACACGGGCCACAACCCGGCGTTCGTCTTCGACACGGGCATACCGTTCGGGCTCACCTCGCGCCAGCAAACGGCCTGGCTCCGCTACGGCGGCGGCATGGAGCTGATACGCTCGCTTTACGCGGATTTCAACGTGATCAATTTTTTGGGGGGCAACACGGGGGTGCAAATGGGCGGCTGGTTCCGCGGCGAGATCAATACCCTCGAAGACCTTCAGGGAATCAAGATGCGCATCCCGGGTCTCGGGGGCGAAGTGATGCACCAACTCGGGGTTACCGTGCAACTCATGGCGGGCGGCGAACTTTACCAGGCGCTTGAACGCGGTACGATCGACGCTACCGAGTGGGTCGGACCGTACGACGATATGCGACTCGGCCTCCACGAAATCGCTCCGTATTATTACTACCCGGGATGGTGGGAACCCGGACCGGGCATATCCTTCATGGTCAACCGGAACGCCTGGAACGCCCTACCGCTCATCTATCGGAAAGCCCTCGAAGCCGCCACCGCGCAGGCGGGTCTAAGCATGCTTGCACGGTACGATGCCCGTAATCAGGAAGCGTTTCGGGCATTGCAGGGAGAAAGCGTCCAAATCAGGCCATTTCCCACGGACACGATGCAGGAAGCGGAACGCATTACCCTGGACCTGATGGAAAACTACGCCGCAAAGGATGCCGCCTACCGGCAGGTTTACGACTCGTTCCGCGCCTTTCGGAGAGATGCGCACGGCTGGTTCGGCACCGCAGAACATGCCTATGCCTCCTTCGCGTATCCCCGACCGGAAGAATCATGAAACGACGCGATTTTCTTCGTGTCGCCGCGCCCGGCCCACAAGATGCGCCGGATCCGGAAACGGCCGCCGACCAGGTAATTACAGGACAAGCGCCTGCCGTGCAGACCATGCCTCGCATCATGTGGCGCCTCGCATCCAGCTTCCCTAACGGGCTGGATACGATCTATGGCGCGGCCGAGATTCTGGCCGGACGCGTGGAGGCGCTTACGGAAGGACGTTTCCGCATCCGTTCCTATCCTGCCGGAGAACTCGTCCCGGCTCTCGAGGTGCTGAGCGCCGTCCAGAACGGAACCATCCAGATGGGACACAGCGCAAGCTACTACTTTCAGGGAAGGAATCCGGCGCTCGTCTTCGATTGCACCATCCCGTTCGGGCTGTCGGCCCGGCAACTCAACGCCTGGTTCTATTACGGGGACGGTCTCGCGCTCACGCGGGAAATGTTCGCCGATTTCAACGTGATCAACTTTCCCGGGGGAAATACGGGTACGCAGATGGGCGGCTGGTTCCGCCGCGAGATCGGTTCGCTCCAGGACCTGCGCGGGCTGAAAATGCGTATTCCGGGACTGGGCGGCGAAGTGATGAATCGCCTCGACGTTACGGTGCAGGTCATACCGGGCGGGGAAATTTATCTGGCGCTCGAACGCGGCGCGATCGACGCCACCGAGTGGGTCGGGCCGTACGACGACGAAAAACTCGGCTTTCAGGAGATCGTGAAGGATTATTACTATCCGGGGTGGTGGGAGCCCGGACCCGGCCTTTCGTTCTACGTGAACCGGGACGCCTGGGACGCCTTGCCGTCTGCGTACCGGGAAGCTTTCGAAACGGCCGCCGCCGAGGCCAACGAGCGCATGCTGGCGCTGTACGATGCACGGAACGGCCCGGCCCTGCGGCGGCTTGTGGAAGGGGGCGTGCGGCTCCATCCGTTCCCGGAAGAGGTGATGGCGGCTGCAAGACAAATCACAGAAGAAATTCTCGAAGAATCGGCCAGCGATCCCGCATACCGTAAGATTTACACGGCCTACAAAGCGTGGCGCGACGACGCCTACCGCTGGTTCGGGGCTGCCGAACTGGCGTACGGCGATTATGTGTTCGGTTCGGATGCATCTCCCGGAAACGCGTAAGGACTTTCAGAGAGATTTGCATCCGTCATGCGTACGCTGCTTCGCATCGCCCATCGTATCGACCAGACCAACGAGTGGATCGGTCGGGTCGTGTACTGGCTGACGCTTGTCATGGTGGGGGTCGGCGCCTACAATGCGCTGGTGCGGTATCTCGATCGCTTCACAGGCCTGGGCCTGAGCTCGAACACCTACATCGAGCTGCAGTGGTACATGTACAGCCTGATTTTTCTATTGGGCGCCGCCTATACCCTGAAGCACAACGCCCATGTGCGCGTGGATGTGCTGTTCACGCGCCTGACGCCCCGAGGACAGGCCTGGGTGAACCTGGGCGGCACCCTGCTCTTCCTGCTGCCTTTCTGTTTCCTCGTGATCCGGATGTCCTGGCCTACCGTATACAACTCGTGGGCGGTCTGGGAAGTCTCGCCCGATCCGGGCGGCTTGCCCCGGTATCCGATCAAGACAGCGATCCCCGTAGCCTTCTTTCTCCTGTTCTTACAGGGGATCAGCGTCGCCATCAAGCAAATCGCGTTCCTGCGCGACCCGCCCGCAGAAGATGTTCCGGAAAGCGCTCCGATCAACTCCGGAAAACCGCAGGGAGGCATATAATGGGCGACTGGTTGGGGCCACTCATGTTTGCCGGGGCGTTGATCCTCATCTTCTCGGGATTTCCGGTTGCCTTCGCTCTCGGAGGGACCGCCCTGATTTTTGCCTTCGTCGGCATCGAACTCGGCTATTTCAGTTGGCACCTCATGCTGGCCATGCCGGACCGCATCTTCGACGTCATGTCGAACACGCTGCTGCTGGCCGTGCCGTATTTCATCTTCATGGGCACGATGCTGGAAAAATCTCGCCTGGCGGAAGATTTGCTCCAGACGATCGGCCTGTTGTTCGGGCGCATACGCGGCGGGCTGGCCATTGCAGTGGTGTTCGTGGGAGCGCTGCTTGCTGCTGCGACGGGCGTGGTCGGCGCATCGGTGGTGGCGATGGGCGTCATTTCCCTGCCCGTCATGATGCGCTATGGCTACTCGAACGAACTGTCCGCCGGCGTGATTTCCGCTTCGGGTACGCTGGGACAGATTATCCCCCCCAGTATCGTGCTCATCGTGCTGGCCGACCAGTTGAGCGTGGCAGGCCGCGTTTCCGTCGGCGAACTGTTTCTGGGTGCGCTGGTTCCGGGCTTGCTGCTGGCCGGATTGTTTGCGCTCTATGCAGCCGGCGTGGCCTTTTTCAAACCGAGCACCGCACCGGCCCTTCCTGCGGAGGAACGCGGCTTGCCGCCCGCAGAACTGATCCGTCGCGTGGCCCTCGTCATGCTGCCTCCGTTGCTACTCATCGTCGTTGTGCTCGGCAGCATCTTCGCCGGCGTCGCTACGCCAACCGAAGCCGGGGCGTTGGGCGCGTTGGGCGCACTGATTCTCGCCGCCATCAACCGCCGGCTCACCCTGACATCTCTCCGGGAAACCATGAAGGAGACAGCCAAGTTGACCGCCATGATCATGATTCTTCTGGTCGGCGCCCGGGCTTTTTCGCTCGTATTCATCGGACTGAACGGCGACCTGTGGATCGAGGAGTTGCTTACCACGCTGCCGGGAGGAGTTATCGGGCTGATTCTGGTCGCGAATATCGTCATTTTCCTGCTCGGATTCTTCATCGATTTCTTCGAGATCGCGTTCATCATCGTGCCCCTGCTTGCCCCGGCGGCGGCGCTGCTGGGCGTAGATCTCGTATGGTTCGGCGTCATGATCGCCATGAACCTGCAAATGTCCTTCCTGACGCCGCCCTTCGGGTTCGCCCTGTTCTACCTGCGCGGCGTGGCCCCCGCCACCGTCGCTACGACGCAGATTTATCGCGGCGCCGTTCCTTTCATAGGGATCCAAGCAATAGGATTGCTTCTGGTTATCCTGTTCCCCCAAATCGCGACGTGGATGCCGTGATGTGATATGGTTAAGGATACTTTGATCAAGTGCGCCCAACGTGCGGTTGCCGCAATCCGCGCAAGACCTGGGCCGACCTGTCACAAACCGACTTCCGGCCTCCTGGATCGGGCGGGAAAGTAGATATGCCTTTTAGAATTGACCTGCTTATGCTGCCGCCTCGACCAACGGAAGAAAATCCTTGCCAATCATCGGTTCGTGTTCGCCGAGGTTGCCGCACAGTTCGATCAGTACCCGCTGTTTCATAGGGGCCGGTGCGGGATTGATCCGAACTACCTTCGCTTCGTACTCGCCGGGCGACCCGGCGATGGCTTTCGCAAGATCCGACACAAGATAGCGCGGCGCCCAGCCGATCATGTGATAGTCTTTCGTCTGGAGTTGCACAGCGACTCTGGTTGCCGGATTGTTCAGTTCCAGGGTTACATAGAGATTTTCACCGGATTCCAATTGGGCAAGTCGCTCCAGGGCAGGTTCATTGGTATATCGCCAGCCATGAAGAAAAAAACGGGTGGTGAAACCGCCGTCGGCATTCTTTACGATTTTTGGAAAAACTTCGTAAAAATCCGTGGCTCGCTGGCCGCCGCTGACCGATAAAATCTGAAAAGGATCGGGATTGGAATCCTCGGGAAGCCCCAGACGCTTGATGTGTTCGCGGAAATCCGGTCGATTCGGCTTCATAACCCGGTTCTGGAACAGATAAAACAACTCCGGAGAAAAGTACTCCTTTTCCATCTCGGGAAATTCCGGAAGGGCCTGGAAATATGCCTCCTCTTGCGCCCGCAGCGCACCGCCCGTATAACGAAAACGATACCTGGAAAGGGCACGATCCGCATCCAGGCGGCCAATCGGAAACCATTGACGGCTACCACCTTTGTCCTGCCAGGCAAGAAACAGGGTTCTTTCGCTCATGGATCCAGTTTCCTTAATTGTTCGAGGTTATAGCACATCAATGCCATAGCGAACTTTCGAGCCGATGGAGACATCCAATCGGAAGGTACGCGGTCGATTATCCTACGTAATGAACCCTCATCCAGCCTGTCCAGTTTCGCGAGCGCCGATTGAAAAAGGTCCGGATGGGCGTGACTAGCTCGTCGCACCAGTTCAAATGGACTGGGACCGCGCCGTTCATCCACGGACCAGTATATCCCGCCATGCCCCTTTTCCGCATAGCGGCCCACGCGATCTTCGGCCATAAGCCGATCACGCTTTTCGTCCCTGAGTTCTCTGCCCAGGGAAGAGGCGTGATCGAAGGAGGGGGCAAAAAATCCATCCCACTTATTTCCTTCCAGTTTGCGTAGTAACAAACCCCAGTTTTCATGGTGGCGATCCGTATTGCCGATCACTGCATCCAACACCAAGTACTGCGCCAACAGCTGTTTCGTTCGCATAGCATCCTCGCGATTCGTGAACGCATTATCCAATGCCGCCAGGATATTACCAAGTGTGTGAGCCGACTGGTGAAATTTCATTTCCGGGTTGTAATCGGACATCATAATGCCCAGTATCTCATTACCGTGAATCAGCACACGACCCCTACGAGCAAAGGACTCTGTTGCCGACCCATGCACATTCTGAAATTCGGCCAGTTCCACCCTGGCATGCAAAATGTCCAGGCACGCCGCTACTTCTGCAGCGATCTTTTCAGCCCAATGCTCACCTGTATACCTTCTCGGATATTTGAACAAACAGTTCCTTGTGTCGCCGGTCTCGCGGTACCAGAATTTTTCCTTACTGCCCATGTCTTCGCCTTCCAGTACCCATTCCGGCTCTACGGTAACGATGGGATAAAACTCAGACATGGTGCAAGGGGGTCATGGTTGCAAACAAATCTGTATCCGCAACCCTTTGCAAACGTTCCTGCAAATTCGCAGGCGCCTCATTCCTTCCCTTCCGCGTATTTCCGTACGCGGCGTTCGATCTCCTCTTCGGCGTCGCGACGCCGGAGTTCTTCCATGCGCCGGGCCACCTCCGCCTCGTATCCGATCTCGCCGGGTTCGTAAAAATACGTGCCCCGCATTTCGTCGGGCAGATACTGCTGAGGCACATAGTGCTCCTGGAACGCATGGGGATACTTGTACCCCTTTCCGTGGCCGAATCCCTCCTTGTCCCGGCTGGCGTCCTTCAGGTGATTCGGCACGTCGTCGGACCGTTCATTCCGGACATGGGAAAGCGCGCTGAAATACGACATGGTGGAGTTGCCCTTGGGCGCGGTAGCCAGATACAGGCAGCACTCGGATAACATGAATTGCCCTTCGGGCATCCCCACATAGTCGAATCCATGCGCCGTGGCGGATGCGATCCGGAGCGCACGGGGATCCGCCAGGCCGATGTCCTCCGCCGCGAAAATAAACATGCGGCGAATGATGAAGCGGGGGTCTTCCCCGGCGTAAATCATTTTCGCCATCCAGTACAGGGCCGCATCGGGATCGGACCCTCGAAGACTCTTGATGAACGCGCTGATCGTGTCGTAGTGTACGTCCCCTTCCTTGTCGTACAGCACGGCGCGCCGCTGGATGCTTTCCTCCGCCACAGCCAGATCGATCCGAATGGCGCTCGCCTCGTCCGGGGCGGTCGTCTCCACGGCCAGTTCCAGCGCATTCAGCACAGAGCGGGCGTCGCCGTTGGCCGTGTCGATCAGATGCTCAAGGGCCTCCGGTTCAACCTGCACGTCGGCGCTGCCGTACCCGCGCTCCTCATCTCCGATCGCATGGAGCGCAATCTGCCGCAGCGCCGTTTCGTCGAGCGTCCGCAACTCGAAAATGCGAGACCGGCTCACGAGCGCCTTATTGACCTCGAAATACGGGTTCTCCGTCGTGGCCCCGATCAGTACGACGGTCCCGTTCTCGACATGCGGCAGGAGCGCATCCTGTTGCGACTTGTTGAACCGGTGCACCTCGTCGATAAACAGGATCGTCCGCCGTTGATGCCGCTCCAGCCGGGCCCTCGCATCCCTGATCGCTTCACGGATGTCCTTGACCCCGGACAGCACTGCATTGAGCGAGGTGAAATGCGCCTTGGTGGTATTGGCAATGATGCGGGCCAGCGTGGTCTTGCCGCTGCCCGGCGGGCCATAGAAGATTACGGACGTGATGCGATCCGCCTGGATAGCACGGCGCAGGAGCCGCCCCGGTCCGAGGATGTGTTCCTGCCCGACGAACTCGTCCAGCGTGCGAGGACGCATGCGGTCCGCCAGAGGGGCGTTCCGCGCCAAATACCGGTGAGCGGCTTCCTTGAACAAGTCGGGCATGGGAAAAAGGTATCTTCAACGGCGCAGGATGCATTGGAAAGGCGTGTCCGCTAAACTGTGTAAGCGGCATGATTGTTCAGTGGGAACACGGTCCTCGTAGAGTATGGCGAACTGGTTGAGGGCGGCCTTCCAGTCGCGTAGGGGTCGCTTCCATTTCTTCGAGGCCTCCCGCAGGCCGAGCCAGAGCAGTTCGGAGATCGCCTCGTCGTTCGGGAAAGCGCCCTTGTCCTTGACGATCCTTCGCAGGCTGTAGGATACTCTGATTAAGTCCGCAAAACCCGGAGACTGAGAGGGGTGCACCGGCCGCATCATTCCCCCTTTATCCGTAATTCCCGAATCGTACCGTGACGGAAGAAATAGACAGGCCCTGTATGGAACGCTCCCTCCGGGAACTTGACAATCGACACCCGGCGACGTAATTTTTCAGAGCCGCCGCTAAAAGCGGCCTTAGCCAAGCGCATAGCGCGCACTTGCAAACGCGAAAAAGCTGTACCGGTTTTTTTTCGCGTTTGCAAGTGCGCTGTGCGTTTCCAGTCTTTGAACCTCAAAAAGATCGTACATACTTACCCGGCCCCGGATAATGAGTAAAAACGAGGATCCAGCGACCCGTTTTACAAAGCATGACGATAACAACCATAACGATGCGTCTTTCGACGCGCTCCATGTCGGCCGTCGCATCGTAGCCCACCGCTTGCGCCGCACGTTCGCCCTCCTCCTTCGACCGGTGGGGATTGCTCTTGTCGCGGTTGCCTTGCCGGCCGCATCCGGGACGGCGTACGCTCAGACCGACAGAGCGGCGCTGGTCGCGCTCTATAACGCGACCGACGGGGCCAATTGGAAAACCAATACCAACTGGAACAGTAGCGCGCCCCTCCGTGAATGGCACGGCGTCTTCACCGACGCCGCCGGACGGGTGGACTCTCTGGCCCTCGGTACCAACCTTCTGTCGGGGTCGATTCCGGCGGAGCTGGGCGACTTGACCAACCTCAAATACCTGGCCCTCAATAACAACTCTCTGTCGGGGTCGATTCCGGCGGAGCTGGGCGACTTGACCAACCTCCGCGAACTGTACCTCCGCGAAAACAACCTGACGGGGTCGATCCCGGCGGCGTTGGGCGACTTGACCAACCTCGAATGGCTGTCTCTCTACAACAACGGCTTGACGGGGTCGATCCCGGCGGAGCTCGGCAAATTGACCAGCCTCGAGGTACTATATCTCCAGAGCAACTCCCTTTCGGGGTCGATCCCGGCGGAGTTGGGCGACTTGACCAACCTCGAACAATTGTATCTCGGTAGCAACTCCCTGACGGGGTCGATCCCGGCGGCGTTGGAAAACCTGGATTTCCTAAGGCACTTGCATCTCTCCGACAACTCCCTGTCGGGGTCGATCCCGGCGGAGTTGGGCAACCTGGCCGAACTCGTAGGTTTGTATCTCAACGGAAACGGACTGACGGGGTCGGTCCCGGCGGAGTTAATCAATTTGATGAACACTCTCTCGTACTTGCATGTCGACGACGCGCTGTGCGTCCCGGGAGATACCGAATTCCAGGATTGGCTTGGCAATCTCTTTTCATTCATAGGCGACAGCGACAACATCTGCGTGCCTGTGGCCAACGCAGGCCTCGACCAGACGGTGGCGGAGGGGGAGACGGTGACGCTATCCGGTTCAGGTACGGACAGTAATGGCAATGCGCTGATCAGCCCGACCTACTCCTGGACGGCGCCGGCGGAGATCACGCTGTCGAGTACCACGGAGCCGCACGAGCGGACGTTCACGGCGCCCCAGGTCCTGTCGGACACGGTGCTGACGTTCTGGCTGACGGTGAACGACGGAGATAACAACTCCGCGAGGGACACGGTGCTGGTGACGGTGCAGAAGGACAGAGCGGCGCTGGTCGCGCTCTACGATTCGACCAACGGGGCCAATTGGGACACCAATACCAACTGGAACAGTAGCGCGCCCCTCCGTGAATGGCACGGCGTCTTCACCGACGCCGCCGGACGGGTGGACTCTCTGGAGCTCCGTACAAACAACCTGACGGGTTCGATCCCGGCGGCGTTGGGTGACTTGGATTCCCTCAAGCACCTGGATCTCAACACAAACTCCCTGACGGGGTCGATCCCGACGGACTTGGGCAACTTGACCAACCTCGAGACACTGGATCTCGGAAGAAACAGCCTGACGGGTTCGATCCCGACGGAGCTGGGCGACTTGACCAACCTCCAGAAACTGTGGCTCCACGGCAACAAAAACAACAACAACGACACTGGCCTGACGGGGTCGATTCCGGCGGAGTTGGGCAACTTGACCAACCTCGAAGAATTGCATCTCGGTAGCAACTCCCTGACGGGGTCGATCCCGATGGAGTTGGGCGACTTGACCAAACTAGAGCGTCTGTTTCTCGACAGCAACGACCTGACGGGGTCGATCCCGGCGGAGTTAATCAACTTGATGGGCACTCTCTCGTACTTGCATGTCGACGACGCGCTGTGCGTCCCGGGAGATACCGCATTCCAGGATTGGCTTGGCAATCTCTATGAATTCCAGGGCGACAGCAACAACATCTGCAGCGAGGCGCCAACGGCCAACGCAGGCGACGACCAGGCGGTGGCGGAGGGGGAGACGGTGACGCTATCCGGTTCAGGTACGGACCTGCAGAACGATCCGCTGACCTATGCCTGGACGGCGCCGGCGGAGATCACGCTGTTGAATCCGGTGGACAATTCGGAGACGGGTTCCACGGTGAGTAATCCCTATTTCACGGCGCCGCAGGTCCTGTCGGACACGGTGCTTACGTTCTGGCTGACGGTGAACGACGGAGAGAACAACTCCGCGAGGGACACGGTGCTGGTGACGGTGCAGAAGGACAGAGCGGCGCTGATCGCGCTCTACGATTCGACCAACGGGGCCAGTTGGAACAACAGCGAAAACTGGGGAAGTAACGAGCCCCTCCGTGAATGGCACGGCGTCTTCACCGACGCCGCCGGACGGGTGGACTCTCTGGAGCTCCGTACAAACAACCTGACGGGGTCGATTCCGGCGGCGTTGGGCGACCTGGACTATCTCAAGCACCTGGATCTCAACACAAACTCCCTGACGGGGTCGATCCCGGCCGAGTTGGGCAACTTGACCAACCTCGAGACACTGAATCTCGGAAGAAACAGCCTGACGGGGTCGATCCCGACGGAGCTGGGCGACTTGACCAACCTCCAGAAACTGTGGCTCCACGGCAACAAAAACAACAACAACGACACTGGCCTGACGGGGTCGATTCCGGCCGAGTTGGGCAACTTGACCAACCTCGAAGAATTGCATCTCGGTAGCAACTCCCTGACGGGGTCGATCCCGATGGAGTTGGGCGACTTGACCAAACTAGAGCGTCTGTTTCTCGACAGCAACGACCTGACGGGGTCGATCCCGGCGGAGCTGGGCAACTTGACCAGCCTCGAACAACTGTCTCTCTATTCCAACGACTTGACGGGGTCGATCCCGGCGGAGTTGAGCAACTTGACCAAACTAGAGCGTCTGTTTCTCGACAGCAACGACCTGACGGGGTCGATCCCGGCGGAGTTAATCAACTTGATGGGCACTCTCTCGTACTTGCATGTCGACGACGCGCTGTGCGTCCCGGGAGATACCGCATTCCAGGATTGGCTTGGCAATCTCTATGAATTCCAGGGCGACAGCAACAACATCTGCAGCGAGGCGCCAACGGCCGACGCAGGCGACGACCAGGCGGTGGCGGAGGGGGAGACGGTGACGCTATCCGGTTCAGGTACGGACCCGGAGGGCGATCCGCTGACCTATACCTGGACGGCGCCGGCGGAGATCACGCTGTCGAGTACCAGGGAGCCGCACGAGCGGACGTTCACGGCGCCGCAGGTCCTGTCGGACACGGTGCTTACGTTCTGGCTGACGGTGAACGACGGAGAGAACAACTCCGCGAGGGACACGGTGCTGGTGACGGTGCAGAAGGACAGAGCGGCGCTGATCGCGCTCTACGATTCGACCAACGGGGCCAATTGGAGCATCGATAACAACTGGAACAGTAGCGCGCCCCTCAGTGAATGGCACGGCGTCGGCACCGATAGCGACGGACGGGTGGACTCTCTGGCGCTCTTTAGCAACTCCCTGACGGGGTCGATCCCGGCGGCGTTGGGCGACTTGACCAAACTCAAATACCTGAATCTCACCAACAACTCCCTGACGGGGCCGATCCCGGCGGAGTTGGGCAACTTGACCAAACTCGAGACACTGGATCTCCGCGACAACAAAGAAAACCGAAACGGTGGCCTGACGGGGTCGATCCCGGCAGAGTTGGGCGATTTGACCAACCTAAAAGAACTGAATCTCTTCAACAACTCCCTGACGGGGTCGATCCCGGCAGAGTTGGGCAACTTGGACTCTCTCAAGCACCTGGCTCTCTACAACAACTCCCTGACGGGGTCGATCCCGGCAGAGTTGGGCGATTTGACCAACCTAAAAGAACTGAATCTCTTCAACAACTCCCTGACGGGGTCGATCCCGGCAGAGTTGGGCAACTTGGACTCTCTCAAGCACCTGGCTCTCTACAACAACTCCCTGACGGGGTCGATCCCGGCGGAGTTGGGCGACCTGGACTCTCTCAAGCACCTGAATCTCTTCAACAACTCCCTGACGGGGTCGATCCCGGCGGAGCTGGGCGATTTGACCAACCTCAATAGACTGGTTCTCAACAGCAACGCTCTGACGGGGTCGATCCCGGCAGAGTTGGGCGACTTGACCAACCTCGAAGAATTGCATCTCAATAGCAACTCCCTGACGAGGTCGATCCCGGCGGAGTTGGGCGACTTGACCAACCTCCAGTTCCTGTATCTCAACAGAAACGACCTGACGGGGTCGATCCCGGCAGAGTTGGGCGACTTGGATTCCCTAAAGTACTTGGATCTCTCCGACAACTCCCTGTCGGGTTCGATCCCGGCGAAGCTGGGCGACTTGGACTCTCTCAAGTACCTGTATCTCAACAGAAACGACCTGACGGGGTCGATCCCGGCGGAGTTTATCAACTTGAGCGAGCTCGAGTACTTGCGTGTCGCCAGCGAGCTGTGCGTGCCGGGAGATAACGCGTTCCAGCAATGGCTTGGCAATCTCGAGGAATTCTCAGGCGACAGCGACAACATCTGCAACGATGCGCCGACGGCCGACGCAGGCCCCGACCAGAGGATTGCGGAGGGGGCGACGGTGACGCTGAACGGGAGTCGCAGCTCCGACCCGGAGGGCGCAATGCTTACCTACGCCTGGGTTGCTCCGGCGGGGATCACGCTGTTGGATTCCACGACGACGACGCCGTATTTCACGGCGCCGACTGGGCTTTCGAAGGACTCGGTGCTGACGTTCTCGCTGACGGTGGACAACGGGACGCAAAAATCCGCCCCGGACACGGTGGTGGTGACGGTGCTTCGGAAGGACAAAGCGGCGTTGATCGCGCTCTACGATTCGACGGACGGGGCCAATTGGAGAGACAATACCAACTGGGGCACTAACGCCGCCCTCGATACGTGGTTCGGCGTCGGCACCGACGCCACCGGACGAGTGGACTCTCTGACTATCGATTTCAACAATAACCTGTCGGGTTCGATCCCGGCGGCGTTGGGCGACCTGGACTCTCTCAAGTACCTGTATATCTACGACAACGCCCTGACGGGATCGATCCCGGCGGAGCTGGGCGACTTGACCAAACTCAAATACCTGAATCTCAACGGCAATGCCCTGACGGGGTCGATCCCGGCAGAGTTGGGCGACTTGACCAACCTTGAAGAACTGTATCTCCACGAAAACAAACTGACGGGGGCGATCCCGGCAGAGTTGGGCGACTTGACCAACCTTGAAGAACTGTATCTCCACGAAAACAAACTGACGGGGGCGATCCCGGCAGAGTTGGGCGACCTGGAATCTCTCAAGTACCTGTATCTCTACGAAAACAAACTGACGGGATCGATCCCGGCAGAGTTGGGCGACTTGACCGAACTCGAGTTACTGGCTCTCTCCGGAAACTCCCTGACGGGTTCGATCCCGGCGGCATTGGGCAACTTGACCAACCTCACGCACCTGTATCTAAACGGAAACTCCCTGACGGGGGCGATCCCGGCAAAGTTGGGCGAATTGACCAACCTTGAAGAACTGTATCTCCACGAAAACAAACTGACGGGGGCGATCCCGGCAAAGTTGGGCGAATTGACCAACCTTGAAGAACTGTATCTCCACGAAAACAAACTGACGGGGGCGATCCCGGCGGCGTTGGGCAACTTGACCAACCTCACGCACCTGTATCTCAACGGAAACTCCCTGACGGGGGCGATCCCGGCAAAGTTGGGCGAATTGACCAACCTTGAAGAACTGTATCTCCACGAAAACAAACTGACGGGGGCGATCCCGGCGGCGTTTATCAACTTGAGCAATCTCATGGTCCTGTCTGTCGACGAGGGGCTGTGCGTGCCGCGAGATACCGCATTCCGGCAATGGCTTGACGAGCTCGATGGCTTCCGGGGCGACAGCGACAACATCTGCATTGCCGCCCCGCCGGCGGTTCTATCCAGGATTCTCCGCGTGGGCGGAGGATCCGTTACCGTTAACCTGGATACGGAGTATCCTTACGATTCGGGGGCAAGCTGGAGTATACGTAACTACCGGGTGGGGGACGACGACGCGGTGGACAACCCCGGCCATTCGTTTGTCGTCGAATCGTACGCCAGCGTCGTCCTTACCGGCAACAAGCTCACCTTGCGTCCGATTTCGGCAGGCGCATTCGAGCTCGCTGCGGATCCGGATGCGAGTGTGGAGGGCGACGAGAAACTCATCCTTGTGGAAGTGATGTCCGCCGATGCGCCCGTGCTGATACGAGAGGATATCGACGAGGGAGAAGAGTACAATAATCAAGTCCAGTACCATACGGATCAAGTCATCCTGACGGTAATGGACGAGGAATCGAAAGAACTGGAACTGCTCGATTACTTCTACGACCCGAACGACGACGCCCTGACCTACGAAGCCAGCGTCGATAAAGCGGGCGCAGGCGACGATGCGGTGGACATCGTAACGGCGACGGTATCCGGTTCCACGTTGAGGATCGCACTTACGGACAAGGCTCAGGAAGGCCAATCGACCAACGTTCGGGTGACTGCGACGGACGGCGCCGGCGAATATGCCCGGTTGCAAGTTACCGCGGCCGTGTCCGGGGCAACGAGGCCGTATGTCGTAACGCCGCTTGCGGATTGGACATTGCGGGAAGACGACGATACGGGCATCACGATCAACGGTCTGGGCGACGGATTCGCGGACGACGACCTGGGCGGGCGTTCGCTGGAGTTGACGATCGAAATCGGCGACGATACGGCCATAAAAGTGGGCGACGGCGACCGCTTTACGTGGGTTACGCCGTACATGAGGGCGACGGTCGATCTGGCTGCGGAGACCCTGACTATCCTTCCGCTTGCGCGGGGCACGGACACCTTTACGGTGACCGCCACGGACAAGGGAGAGCCGACGTACGTCTGTCCTGCCGGGTATGCGACAAGCGACGATCCTGTAACGGCAACCTCTGACTGTACGAAGGACGGCGAGCCGAACGAGACCGCCAAAGCGGGGTATCCGGACGCCCAATCCGTATCGGATTCCTTTACGGTGACGATCGTGAGCAAGGATGCTCCGACCGTAGCGCAGGCGATTCCTGACCAGGAACTGGATGCCGACGGCGACGCCGCAACGGTGGATCTGGCGGATTTGAACGGCGACGAAGACGGCGAGCCGGCTGCGTTCAAACATACTTCCACGGGGGAACTCACGTATACGGCGAGCAGTGCGGACAGCACCGTGGTGGAGGTAGCCGTGCAGGGCTCCGTCATAACGCTTACGCCCGTGTGGCGTACGGACGAGGCATCCGCCGACGTTACGGTGGTGGCCACGAACGCCAGCGAAGAAGCCATCTCGCAACGCTTCGGCGTGACGGTCCACGGCGCCACGTTCCCGGTCGTGCGGACCGTCATCGAGAACATTACGCTGAATACGGGCGATCCTGCGACGGTTCTGGATTTGCGGAATCTGTCGGGCGGAAAAGAGGCCGATCCCGCTTTCCTGGATCCGAATGCGAGAGCGGGCGACGCGCTTCCCGGAGGGTTGCTCTACGAGATGGAGGTGGACGCCCCGCACAAATCGCCGTCGAGCACCGCGACCTATGTGATCACCTCGGCCATGAAGTTGACGCTGGATCGATCCGAGGCCACGCTGACGATCTTGCCGCTCGGATACAACTCGGCCAAGGTCACGCTTACGGCGACCGATCGCGAGAGGAAGGAGGCTTCGCAGACCTTTACGATCTCTGTGATTTCGGGTACCGGCACGGAAGACGAGGAACTGCCGACGGAGGTTGAACTCTCTCGGAACTACCCGAACCCGTTCAACCCGCAAACGACCATAGACTACGCTTTGCCGCAGGCGGGCGACGTGAGCCTGATCGTATACGACATGCTGGGGCGCGAGGTGGAGGCGCTCGTCGACGGTCCGAAGACGGCAGGTCGTCACACGGTGCGTTTCGGCGCGAACGACTTGCCGAACGGCGTCTACGTGTATCGCCTGGCGGCGGGCGAGAAGACGATCGTGCGCACGATGGTTCTTGTCAAGTAAAAAACGGCAGCCGAAGTTCTCTCTCGGCTTATGCTCGACAAAGGGTTCCCGTTGCCGTACGGCGGCGGGGACCCTTGCCGTTTATGGGCGGCGGGGTCGCTAAAGACGGCGCCGCGGGGCGCCTACATTTTCGCGGATGCTAATTGCACCACCTTGCGACGACGCAAAGGACGTGGCGATTCCATCAAATCCTTCTCGCGGGCCAACGCCACACAGGCCCCGACGAAGGACTGGAAAAGCGGATGCGGCCGCGCCACGGTGCTCTTGTACTCGGGATGAAATTGTACCCCGACAAACCAGCGGTGCGCAGGCAGTTCAATAATCTCCACAAGGTCCCGCCCCGGATTGACCCCCGTGAAGCGCATACCGTGTTCGAGCAGTTTGTATCGCAGGACGTTGTTCACTTCATACCGGTGTCGGTGCCGCTCCGATACTTCCAATGTGCCGTAAATCCCGGCCACGCGGGAATCTTCGATAATGCGGCATTCGTACGCGCCAAGGCGCATGGTGCCTCCCTTGTCGACGATCCGTTTCTGCTCTTCCATAATGTCGATGACCGGATACGCCGTATCGGGATCGAACTCCGTCGAATGAGCATCCTCCCAACCGCACATGTGCCGCGCAAATTCTATGACGGCGCACTGCATTCCGAGACATATCCCGAGGAAGGGAATATCTTTTTCCCGCACGTACCGCACGGAGGCCAGCTTCCCGTCGATACCCCGATCGCCAAAGCCCGGCGCAATCACAATGCCCGCCACATCGCCGAGCAGGTCTTCCACATTGTCTTCCGTAATGTCGTCGGACAACACATATTGCAGATCGACGTACACCCCGTTCACTGCACCCGCCAGAATAAAACTTTCGGTGATCGACTTGTACGCATCCTGGTGTTCGACATACTTGCCCACCAGCGCAATGCGCACGGCGCCCTGCGTACTCTTTAGCGTTTTCAGAAAGTGGATCCATTCCTGCATACCCGGCGTGTACGAAATCGGGGGCGCGCCGTCCCCTGCCGGCATGCCAAACCGCTCGAACACGATATCGTCCAGTCCCTCTTCGGCAAGAAGCAGGGGCACTTCATAGATGGATTCCGCATCCCGGGCCGCGATCACCGCCCGCGGCTCCACATTGCAGAAAAGCGCAATTTTTTTTCTCAGTTCCGCATCCAGCGGCCGCTCCGACCGGCAAACCAGAACGTCGGGTTGCAATCCGAAGGACAGGAGCGTCTTTACGGAATGCTGCGTCGGTTTCGTTTTCAACTCGCCCGCCGCATCGAGGTACGGAACGAGGGTCAAATGCACGTCCAGCGCATTCTTCGCGCCGATTTCGTACCGCAGTTGCCGAATAGCTTCGAGATAGGGCTGGCTCTCGATATCGCCGACCGTGCCGCCGATCTCGGTGATCACGACGTCGTACCGCCCCGTATCGCCGAGCTTCAGCATTCTTTGCTTGATCTCGTCGATGACATGGGGGACTACTTGCACAGTCTTGCCCAGATACGCCCCGGCGCGCTCTTTCGTAATCACATCGAGGTAGATGCGCCCGGTCGTAACATTATTGGCCTGGCTCATCGGTCTCCCGAGGAACCGCTCGTAATGGCCAAGATCCAGATCGGTCTCCGCACCGTCTTCCGTGACGTACACCTCCCCATGCTCATAGGGATTCATCGTCCCGGGGTCGACGTTGATGTAGGGATCGAGTTTCTGAATGGTAACGCGCAATCCCCGCGCCTCCAGCAGCCTCCCGAGCGATGCGCAGACAATCCCCTTGCCCAGCGAGGACGTAACTCCTCCCGTAACAAAGATATATTTTGTGTGCATGGATCCCCCCGGTTTTTCAGGATACTCCGATCAAAACCGCTTCGCTCAGCGCGTCACATTCGTGCGTACAGGACATCATGATTCCATCGCTACAATAGCGAAAACATTGCGGATTCAGGGCTTTGAGGACGTGACGCGCCCTTCGGGAGACTGCGAGAAGCATGCTGGCTGCGTCATTCCTCATTATGTGGGGCCTGCCACATTGCTTCGTCATTTCTTGCCAGCGCACTCCTTTCAGCCTCTGAACTTCGCGGACTTAATCAGAGTATCCTGCGCTGTAACGGTATGTTACGCGCCCCGGTTTCCATGCGGATTTCCTGTTCTTTTGTACGCAACGAAAATCAGTCCCGCACCGGTTTCGTTGTGCCTGTGACATCCATCGCATTCAGGACCAAACCCGCGGGGAGGGCGGCAAGGTAATACACCGGCAGCACCGCAAAAGCCAGCCGCGTGGCCGCCGGCATTCGTATGGGCCATTTGACGAGTATCCGCCAGGCTTTCGAACCGTATGTCCCATAGGTATGCCGGGCCCGCACCGTTTCCAGCCCCGCCTCCTCCGCCTCCTCCATCTTCTCCTGCAACGCCGCAAGGCCGTACCCGGGGCGGACATGCTCATCCACAAATCCTTCCTCGCCGCGCGTCTTCGTGCCCGATCCCGCCTGGTCCGACGGCGTGTTGACGATGACGTGCCCCCCGTCCCTCAGCATCTGCGCAAAATTGCAGAAACACGGTATGGAGCAGCGCGAAAAACATGCGGTGCAACACAGGGTGGATGCGGAAAAATTTTCCCAGCGCATCCTTGACAGGATCGTATTGCATAAGAGTTTATATGGATGCTCTGATTAAGTCCGCAAAGATTCAGAGGCTGAAAGGGGTGGGCTGGCAAGGAATGACGAAGCAGCGTGGCAGGCCCCACGTAATGAGGAATGACGCGGCCAGCGCGCCCCTGTCTGTCTCCCGAAGGGCGCTTCACGACCGCGATGCCCCGAATCCGCAATGTTTTTCTCTGCCATCATGTCGTTCTTTATGTGTGAAAGTGAAGCGCTGAGCGAAGTGGACTTGATCAGAGCATCCATACTACCCCAGCATGGTTGCGAGCGTATCCAGCAACCGCCCCCACGAACAGCGCTCCCGTTCCCGCCGCACCCCCTCCGCAAAAGCGGCTTCCCGGTCTTCTCCGAAATAGCGTACGACGGCGTCCGCCAGCGCCTCCGGGTCGCCGGGCGGGACCACATACCCCGATACGCCGTCCGCGACCACCTCGGCCAGCCCGCCCACATCCGTAACGACCACGGGCCGGTCGAAATGATACGCCGTTTGCACCACGCCGCTCTGCGTGGCCGATTCGTAGGGCTGCACCACCAGGTTCGCCGCCGAAAAATAGAGGCCCACCTCCTCCTCCGGGATATATTCCGCCTGCACGAGCACCGTATCCCCGAGACCAAGCGACGCGATCAGATCGCGGTACGTCTTTTCGTCGTCATAAAACTCCCCTGCCACGACGAGCCGTACTTTGGGCCGTCGGGCCAGTATCCGGGGCAGGGCCCGCAGCAGCACGGGCAACCCCTTGTACGCCCGGACGAATCCGAAGAAAAGCAAGAGGTCGGCGTCCTCCGGCATCTGCAAGCGACGCCGGGCTTCCTCGCGCGGGAGCGGGTCCCCGAAATGCCCGTAGACCGGATGCGGCGCCATCTGCACGGGGGCAGCTACGCCCATCGCCCGCAGATCTTCGGCCACAGAGCCGGACAGCGCAAGCAGCGCCTCGCACTGCTTCAGGAAATACCCCGCGAGCAGGGAAACGAAACCGTGCCGCTTCTCGTGCGGGTACACGTTATGCACGATCGACGCCACCCGGATGCCCTGCGCAGCGAGCCGCCGCGCCATCACGCCGTAGGCAGGCGCAAAAAAGGGCGTCCAGTACTGAAACAAGACAGCCGCCGGATCCTGCTGCGCAATCGCCTTTGCCGCCGCGCCCCACGTACCCGGTCCTATGGAGTCGATCAGCCGGTGCGTATCCGGCGCCACCGACCGCCCCGGATCGAATTGCGACGTTCCGGGAAAAAGAAACCCCGGGTACTGCCGCCGGAACGTCGCCATGTAGACCGGCCAGCCCCGGTCCCGAAGCCCTGCCGCCACCGTGTCGGTAAACTGGGCGATCCCTCCCCGGAAAGGCGCAGCCGGCCCCACGAGAGCAATCCGCCGTCGGGTTCGTTCGGACGCCTCGCCTTCCATGATTCAGTCCGCGGGGTACAAGGTGGCCATCACACGGTACGAATCGGTGCGCTCCATCCCGGGCCGGACGATCATCTCCCCCAGCAGGCCCGTCGTGAACATCTGCACGCCCACCACCATCATCAGCGCGCCGAACAAAAGCAGCGGCCGATCCCCGACAGGATTTCCGAAAGCGATCTTGTCGATGGAAATCCACAGGGACAGAACAAACCCGATAAAGAACGCCAGCGTACCGAACGAACCGAAAAAGTGCATTGGGCGGACAGCGAATCGGGTAAGAAAGGTCACCGAAATCAGATCCAGAAATCCCTTGACGAACCGGTCCAGGCCGAACTTGCTGCGCCCGTAGCGCCGCGCGCGGTGCTCCACCACGACCTCGGATATCCGGTCGTACCCTTCCCATTTGGCTAGCAGCGGGATGTACCGGTGCAATTCCCCGTAGACGCGCACGCTTTTCACCACTTTCCGGCGATACGCCTTCAGCCCGCAATTGAAATCGTGCAGCCGGACCCCGGAAATAATCCGCGTCACCCGGTTGAAGAATTTGCTGGGCAATCGCTTGCTCAATGGATCGCGGCGCATCTTCTTCCAGCCGCTCACCAGATCGAACCCCTCCTCGAGTCGGGTAATCAGCCCCGGTATCTCCGCGGGTACGTCTTGCAGATCGGCGTCCATCGTGACGATATAATTGCCCCGGGCCTCCTTGAACCCGAGCGCCAGCGCCGCCGATTTCCCGTAGTTGCGCCGGAGCTGCAGGCCGGCAATGCGAGCATCCTCCTTGTGCAGCGTCTCGATAACCTGCCAGGAAGTATCCTGCGACCCGTCGTCGACGAACCATATCTCGAACCGGTACCCCGCGCCCTCGCACGCCAGGCGGATCTCGCGGGCGAGTTCGGTCAGGGAATCCGCCTCGTCGTACACGGGCACGACGACGGAAACGTCGGGGCAATCCTGTCGATCGGAATGGTCCAAGGATGCGCTGATTAAGTCCGCAAAGATTCAGAGGCCGAAAGGGGCGCGCTGACAAGGAATGACGAAGCAAGTAGTGTGGCGGCCCCGCATAATAATGACACAGCCGGCGCGCTACGCATCGATGGTTGCGTACTTCGCATTGCGCTCGATGAACTTGCGGCGAGGCTCCACGGCGTCCCCCATCAGCGTCGAAAACACACGATCGGCCACCGCACCGTCCTCCACCGTCACCTGCTGCAGGCGGCGGGTGGCGGGGTCCATCGTCGTATCCCAGAGCTGCCCGGGGTTCATTTCGCCGAGACCTTTATAACGCTGAATGCCGATCTTCGACTTCCCTGTCTCGCGCAACTCCCGCGTCTTCGCCGCCAGTTGATCCTCTGTCCACAGATAGTACTCCTGCCGGCCCGCCTGCACTTTGAAAAGCGGCGGCAACGCCACATACACGTAGCCGTTTTCGAAGAGCGGGCGCAGATGGCGGTACAGGAACGTGAGCAGCAGGGTCCGGATGTGCGCCCCGTCCACGTCCGCATCCGTCATCAGGATAATTTTGTGGTACCGGAGGCGGGACAAGTCGAAGGAATCCTCCAGCCCGACCAGGCCCGTGCCAAGCGCCGTAACCATATTCCGGATCTCTTCGTTCTCGAGAATCCGGTCGAGCCGGGCACGCTCCACGTTCAGAATCTTCCCGCGCAGGGGAAGGATAGCCTGGAAATGGCGGTCGCGCGCCTGCTTGGCCGAGCCGCCCGCCGAATCTCCCTCCACAAGGTAGAGTTCCGATTCCTCCGGATCGCGCGAGGCGCAATCGGCCAGCTTTCCGGGCAACCCGCCGCCGGAAAAAGCGCTCTTGCGCTGCACCAGCTCGCGGGCCTTCCGGGCCGCCAGGCGGGCCTGCGCGGCAAGGATCACCTTATCGACGATGATCTTCGTCTGGCGGGGATGATCTTCGAGCCACTGGCCCAGTTTCTCGTTGACCAGCGTTTCGACGGCGCTCTGCACCTCCGAATTGCCCAGTTTGGTCTTGGTCTGCCCCTCGAACTGCGGCTCGGCCACCCGGACCGAAAGCACGGCGGTCAGCCCTTCCCGGAAATCGTCCCCGGACAGATCGACTTTTGCGTTCTTCGTAAGGTTGTTGTTTTCCGCATACGTCTTCAGGGTCCTGGTCAGCGCCCGGCGGAATCCCGATATGTGGGTCCCCCCCTCGTGCGTATTGATATTATTGACGAAGGAGAGGACATTTTCGGTGTAGCCGGTGTTGTACCGCATCGCCAGTTCCACGGGCACCTCCGCATCTTCCTCGGAGATGTAAATCGTTTCTTCCTGGATGGCCGTGCGGGTTTCGTCGAGGTAGTCGACGAATTCCACGATACCCCCCTCGAAATGATATTCCTCGCGGCGCAGCGATTCCTCTTCCTCGCGGCGGTCCTCGATCCCGATGTACACGTTGCGGTTCAGATAGGCCAGTTCGCGCAGGCGGCCCGACAGCGTGTCGAAACGAAACTCCCTCTCGGTGAAAATATCCGGGTCCGGGAGAAACGTCACCTCGGTGCCGGTCTCTTCGCCGGGCTTGAGCGCGCGCCCCCGCTTCACCGAGCCCAGCGGCTTGCCGCAGGAATACTCCTGGCGCCATTCGTAGCCGTCCCTGCGCACGATGGCGGTCAGCGTGACGGCCAGTGCATTCACGCAGGATACCCCGACCCCGTGCAATCCGCCCGACACCTTATAGGTATCCTTGTCGAACTTGCCGCCGGCATGCAGCGTCGTCATCACCACTTCCAGCGCAGAGCGTTTCTCCCTGGGGTGCTCCTCCACGGGGATGCCGCGCCCGTTGTCGACGACGCACACGGAGCCGTCTTCGTGGATGGATACCTCGATCCGGTCGCAGTACCCGGCCAGCGCCTCGTCGATCGCATTGTCCACCACCTCGTACACCAGATGGTGCAAACCCCGGAGCCCTACGTCTCCTATGTACATGGCCGGGCGCTTGCGGACAGCTTCCAGCCCCTCGAGCACCTGGATGTTTGCGGCGCTGTAGCCGGAGCCATCTCCAGAACCGGAACCATCTCCAAAGCCAGCGCCATCCGCAGAGCCAGCGCCAGAACCGGAGCCGCCTCCGGAGCCAGAACCGTTTTCGGCGGCTTTTACTTCCTGATCGGTTTCTTGATCGGTATGCATGAACCTGTTTGGAACTCGTAAACCGGGGGATCACGGGCCGGCGGGGACAGACCGCTGCGCCGGACAGAAAGGACATGGGGCGACATCGCCCGTATCCTTACAAGATACGAACCGGAGCGGTGGAATGCTCGTTTACGCTTCCAGATACCGCAGAAATTCCTCGGCGCGCCACTGCATTTCCTCGTCCACGGAGTCGTCGCTGAAAACGGCTACGACATGGTATCCGTAGTGTTCGAGCAAATGCCGCACGCGAGAGGCGCTTTGCACATTCAGCTTGAGCGTGACACGTATTTTGCCGCCCGGGGTCCGGGGGCGTTCGCACACAATGGACAGGATGCGAATGTCGTTCTGTTCGATGGCGTGGACCAGTTGCGACAGCGAGTAGCTGTCCGGATCTTCTTCGAGCGCCACGATGGCGCCGGATTCCTGGGTGGAAAGCATCGCCGCGAACTGCTCGAACAGGTCATTCCGGCGGATCAGACCCTCGTAGCGGCCTGTTTCGTCCACGACGGGAAGGGTGGTGAGATCGTGCCCGACCAGGATTTTCGCGGCTTCGAAGAGATGTGCGTCCGGCGGGACGGAAAGGGGGGCCAGATCGGGAACGCTTGCGATCTCGGCGTCCGGGCCCGCGGCGGATTCCAGAATATGCTCCTCCGAAACGATTCCGAGCAGGAACCCGTCCGCATCCACTACCGGGAAGTGCCGCACGCGCAACTCCATGAGAAGGCCCAGCGCATATTCCGCCGTGTCGCGCGGCCCGAGAGGCAGCGGCGAAGCCAGCATCATATCCCGGATGGTCGTTCCCATAGCGTCAGAGACCCCCATAACGTCAAAAACCTGCGGCGTGCCCGTCTGTATTGGTCATTTACGAATAAGAATGCACAAGCGCAAGTAGCTTGCCCCGATCACTGATGACGATGCAGCAATTCCGAGTACGTCGGTAGCGTCCGTATCGCCAAGATGCTCAAGAAAACGCAGGCCCCGCTCGTTGACCGCAAGATTCGCGCGCAACAAGGGGGTCTTCAGGTCAAGCGCCTCGCCGGTCCAGGAAACGAAGGCCGACGGGATATACAGCGTTTGCCGATATACAAACGGAGGGGAACCGGTGTCCCAGCCGATGTAGGCCGCAGCCTGATGCGTTTCCCGGAGTCCGCCATTCGGAAAAGACGATCCGTCCGTTTCCGTCTGAAACAGCTCGGAGCCCGTCAGGTTGATGATCAGCCGGTCGGTTTTAAAATCCACCCCGACGAACGTCTCGAGTTTTTCGCCGTGGACCGGCCCTCGCATGGGCGAGAACCAGTGCGAATACCCGATGCACCCCTTCGACTGCGCCCATTCGCGTATAGACTTCGCCAGCTCGTTCGCCTCCTTTTTCTCCATGGGTAGCCCGGTCGCCCGGCACCGGGCAAAGGCGTAATACACTTCCGGATCCACCAACTTCTTCAGGATGGCGTCATCCAGCACGCGATCGTTGATGTTCGCCAGAGACGGAGGCAGGGGGATGGTCTGGAGGGGAGCGTCGTGCGTCGAGTGCTTCATGGCTGTAACTCGTTCCATTTCGGGACAGCGCCTGGAAGTCCGGCTGTTAGGGAGAACCTTGAGAACTTCGGCTTGAAAATTCGCCCGGCAATACCATATTGGATTGGTAATCAATAGCGTTGATTTTGTTCTGATACCCGATACTTTGGGCTGAAAAAGGCCCCAAAATGAAATCTTATCCCGCTTTATCCCGCCAAATCCCGCGCCATCTTCGGCTATACACATATGGCCATGGAAGCGGCCATAATATTATTTTATAAGGAATTATAATATATCATAAATATTTGTTATATTTGATGTTATGACAAAGATTAAAACGGACAAAAAAGCGGCCATGAATGCGGCCGACGAAGACGAATCGGTTAGCCTGGCGGAGCCCATGCTGGTGGGTAGCGGCTCCAGGCATCGTGACGCCCTGACGGACCTTGCTACGGACCTGGCCGCCAAATCGGCCGGCCTCCGCCGGAGCCTGCCTGAAGGCGTGCTCAGCGCTCTCGCCAATCTGGTGCGAGCAATGAACTGCTACTACAGCAATCTGATCGAAGGCCACAATACGCATCCGGTCGATATCGAACGCGCGCTGAAGAAGGATTACAGCACAGACCCCGAAAAACGAAACCTCCAAGTGGAAGCCGAGGCCCATATCGCGGTCCAGCAATGGATCGACGAGGGCGGTTTGACCGATCGTGCGACGACAGCCGATGGCCTCACTGAAATGCACCGCCGCTTCTGTGCGCTGCTGCCCGAAGAACTGCTCCGGGTAGAGAACCCGGAAACGGGAGAGCGAAGCAGGGTGATCCCGGGCGCGCTGCGGGATCGTTATGTGAAGATCGGCCGGCATATTCCGGTAAGTCCCGGCGCACTGCCCCGCTTCCTTGAGCGCTTCGAAATCGCTTACAGCAAGCTCGGCAAAACGGACTGCATCCTCGCCGCCGCGGCCGCTCATCACCGAATTCTATGGATTCACCCGTTTCTCGACGGCAACGGGCGCGTCGCCCGCCTGATGTCCCATGCCATGCTGCTGGAAACGCTGGATACGGGCGGCCTCTGGTCGATCGCCAGAGGTCTGGCCCGCAACGAAAAATCTTACAAGGACCATCTTGCGGCCTGCGACGCCAGACGCCGCAACGATCTCGACGGCAGAGGCCATTTGAGTGAGGAAGCGCTCGCGAAGTTCACGCGCTTCTTCCTGACGGCCTGTATCGACCAGGTGGATTTCATGGAAAGTCTCCTTGATCCTGAGCGGCTGCGCGACCGCATCCTGATCTGGGTCGAAGAGGAAATACGAGCCGGCGCCCTGCCGAAAAAATCCGGGGCAGTATTGGAAGCTGTTCTTTACCGTGGCGAATTGCCCAGAGGGGATGTCGCACAAATCATCGGGGCCAGCGAGCGGCAGGCCCGGCGCGTCACGTCCACGCTGATCGCATGCGAAGCGCTCGCGTCGGAAAGTTCGCGCGCGCCGCTCCGCCTCGCCTTTCCCGCCCGGCTCGCATGGCGCTGGATGCCGGGGCTGTTTCCGGAGAATTAGTACTGTCGTTCTCGCGTTGATTGTTTTGGGAATTACATCGAATAGTGCCGGGCGGTATGTGCTACCTGTGAAGCGTCATTGTTTTTGTGGCGGTATATGTTTCAGTGCGGATACGGTATAGGTAGGAGCCACTGGCAAGATGCGAAGCGTCGAACCGCACGGTGTGTTTTCCTGCGGGTCTGTGTCCATTGACAAGCACTTCCACTTCACGGCCCATCATGTCGTAAATCGCAAGGCGAACGTTTGCACCTTGCGCAAGTGAATACTCTATCGTCGTTTGCGGATTGAAGGGGTTGGGGTAATTCTGGGACAGGTCAAGGCGTTCAGGAAATTCCACATCCTGTTTCCCTGTGGTTTCGTTTTCGCAGACTATCAGAAGATCCTCTCCGCCGTTCTGGGAGAACCGCACATCGTATCCGGCAAACTCCCAGTTATGGAAAAGGCCCAGTTCTATTTCCTTCCTGTTTCCCGGCGCAACGTCGGAAAAGGTATGTTCCACATCAGCGTAAAGCCAACGGTTGTCGTTGTCAAGAAGTATGAAAGCCGCACCGACGCTTTTAAGCGTATCGGGAGACACGTTTTTGATGAATACGGAACCCTCGGAGAAGTATTCCGCAAGGAAGGAATCCTGCCTTTCGACGTTCTGATATTCTGCCTCTATCTGGCAGTCTTGGCCGAGAACCGGGAAAGCAAACAGAACAAGAGTAACGAGGACGATTAGTTTTTCCATTTTTTGTTTTGGTGTTTAGGATTACCCCTTCAAGGGCGTGTCCGCTAAACTGTGTAAGCGGCATTATTGTTCAATGGGGGCCAAATGGGATGAATTGAAGAGGCATTCTGGCGTGAAAGGCTGCGCAGAAGCTTTTCCAAATCAACACGGAACTGTTCTCTGTCCGCAATAAAGGTGCAGAAATCCGGTTCAGGCACCACGACGAATGGCCATCGCTGTAAGCAAAGGTGGTCGAACATCGTGTTTTACGCCTTCTACCTTTGAGTTCTAACTGTGGTCGAGAAACGGGGCGTGTTCTGCAAACTGTGGAAGCGAACACGTCCGATCTTGGCGGCATCATAATAACACCACGCCTCCCGCTTGTCAACACCGGAATCAAATCGTTACATTTCGCCCCTTCATCTCCTCCACGCTTACCCCCCCGAACCTCCCCACCCCTCAAGAGTTTGCTTGCTTCCGCACGCCCGACCCCCACCTCCTCCCTGAAAATACCACCATGAACACACCGTTTCTCCCTCACCGAACCGCCATCCTGGCCGCCCTGATCCCCCTGCTGTCCTGTACGGCGCTCTCCAGTTCGGCCCAGGACGCCGACCCGAACAACGCAGCCTTCGTCACCCTGCTGGGCAACGATACGCTCGCGGTAGAGCAGTTCGCGCGGACGCCCACCCGGATAGAAGCCGAAGTCGTGCTGCGCACGCCCACTACCACCGTGCGTCATTATGTGCTGGAGATGGACGAAACCGGCGCATTGCAACGGTACGAAGCAACGATTAGAGCGCCTTCCGAGCCTGTCGACGCTCCGCCTGCCCGTCACGAGGTGAGAACCCTTGTCGGCGACAGCCTGATCGTGACTATCACAGAAGGAAACGAAACGCAGACCCGCGCCATCGCCGCACACGGCGGCATGCTACCCTTTCTCGACATGATCCACTGGCCCTTCGAACTGATGCTGACGCGCGCCTACGCTTCCGGCGCCGACAGCGTCTCGCAGGACCTCTTCACCGGTCGAGGCTCCATGTCGTTCGTTGTCCGGCGCATCTCCGACAACGCCATGACCGCGCAGCACCCCTTCCGGGGCACGATGGACGTCCGGGTAGACGAAGTGGGGCGGCTGCTCCACCTCGACGCCGGAGCCACCACGCGCAAACTGACCGTCGAACGCGTACCGTCGGTAGATATCGAAGGACTGGCGGAGTCCTTTGCCGCGCGGGACCGGGAAGGCCGCTCGTTCGGCACGCTGTCGGGCCGGGGCAAGGTCAACGCCACGGTACACGGCGCGGCTATCCAGGTCGACTACGGCACGCCCTCGAAGCGGGGCCGCGAACTCTTCGGCGCACTGGTGCCCTACGGCGAAGTCTGGCGGACCGGCGCCAACCGGGCCACGCACTTTACCACGGACCGCAACCTCGTCGTCCGCGACCTCGAAGTGCCTGCCGGCGAATACACCCTCTACTCCATCCCCTCCGAAGAAGGCGGCCTGCTGCTCATCAACACGCAGACGGGTCAGGGCGGTACGACCTACAATGAGGACCTGGACCTGGGCCGCGTGGACCTGACTCGGACCACCCTCGACGAATCGGTCGAGGTTTTCACCATTCGCGTCGAGGAAACGGACGAAGGCGGCGTGCTCAAACTACAGTGGGATATAACGGAATTATCCGTTCCCTTCAGCGTGGAGTAGGGTTCTGATTTCCATAGAGAGAGGAATACGGAAGAACCGAAACCCGCAGGGCCAAGCCTGTAATCAACATCCATGTCGTCAATCAAGTGGACCCCTCATCGGCACGATCAGGAGCATCAGTGACATGGATGATTTCGAGATAACGCTCATTCCGGCCGCTTTGCCGGCAATCGAAGCCGATACCATGGCCTCCGGGTTCGATATGCCATCCGAACGCCGGACAGGGACTCTTTTGCAGCTTCTGGCGGCAAGCAAACCGAACAGCCGGTTTCTGGAAATCGGTACGGGAACCGGTTTGGCAACCGCCTGGCTGCTGAGCGGGATGGATGCGCGTTCAACACTGATATCGGTCGACGCCGATCAAAAGGTGAGCGATATCGCCTCTCGGCATCTGGGGAAGGATCGCCGACTGATTCTGGTAGTCGATGAGGCGAGCATATGGCTTCAGAATGTGGCGGAAGAGGCGTTCGACCTGATATTTGCAGATGCCATGCCCGGCAAATACGAGCATTTCGACCTTGCGTGGAAGGCACTGTCCGGCGGCGGTTTTTATGTGATTGACGACATGCTGCCACAGGATAATTGGCCGGATGGACACGAAGCCAATGTCGAGCGATTGTTATCGCAAATCGAGAGCCGAAAAGATTGTCGGCTCGTAAAGCTGGACTGGAGCAGCGGAATAGTATTGGTCGTCCGTACCCGGTAGGCTCGTATTATGAAGAGGGTTGCCGGCACCCATCCCTTTCCAACCAAACCTCCTTCGGAAACTCGACGTAGCCCACCACCCGGTGGCGTACGTCATGCCTGGGGTCTATTTCCGGTTTCGGGCCCAGTTCCCACATCCATTCCTGCCCGCACAATCACAGATTCCGGGTCAACTCTTTCAGCGCAACCCCTATAACTTGTATGCGCCAGGGCCGGAATCGGTCAAGCACCGCCTTTTTCTTTTCATTGTAGAAAAAGATGAATCCTTCCTCTGCTAACGGCACCAGCGTGGAACGGGTCTCTTCGTCTTCCCCCTTGTCCCGGAACTCGAGAAAAGGCGCGCAGATCAGGCTCCCACTGAATTCGTATCCGATCCCGTGGATGGCGAATACCAACCGGGCGTGCCGCTCCCACCACATATTCAGCGATACCCAGGAACGATATTGACCGAAGTTTACGTAGTAATTCAGATGCTCATTCGCATTCTGAATGATCTGCGCACGGTAGTAGTGATCGCTTGTTTCGTCCGCAACCTTCACAGTGGCGTTTCCGTACTTCACGACCCGCCTCAATGCATTACCGATCTCGGGACGGATTTCTTCGAGCCGGGCGCGTAGATTCTGCTTAATATCCTCCGCTCGTTTCTTTACTTCCGCATATTCCTTTTTTCTTTCAGCCGCCTTTTTATCGACAGCCTCAAGAAGCCCCTGGAGCGCTTCTCTTTCGTCCGCTTTCTCGGACCGTATGGCCTCGGAAATAGCCGTCGCTTTCGCAAACCGGATCCTCTGAAGTCTGGCGATCATATCCACAAGCGGCTTGAGGTCGCCATCGTCGGCCGCTTCGAGTGCATCCAGATAATTCGTCCTGTCGTCTCGCGTCACGACCAAAGGAAACAGCCCTCCCTTGATTAGTACAAGCGATGTAATGGCGCGCGCAATCCGACCGTTGCCGTCCTGAAACGGATGAATCTGCGTAAATCGATGATGCAGCCATGCGGCCTGTACTTCCGTAGGAACTCCCCGCGTATCGTGCTCCGCATGCATCTCGACCAGTCTGTCCATTTCGGACGCGACATGTTCGGGAGAACAATACGCGTAAAGCACTCCGTCTCGTACTGGCGAATTCGGCAAGTCTTTCCAGTCGCCCTTGATCAGGGATATTTCCACATCGCGGCCGAAATTGTCAACGCCCTCCGTAACTTCCTGGCTCCGCAGCAGCACGGCGTGAAGCTCCCTGATCCAGGAGGTCGACAATACGCGTTCGCTCTTGACGAAATCGAACACCCCGTCAAGAGCGCTTTTCTGGTCCGCCAGTAACTTGAGAACAAACTCCCTCGGGCGATTCGTCGAACCATGCGTCAGCAACTCGGCGCGAAACCCCTGTTCGATAAGCGTTTGCGTTACGCCCCGTTCGACCTCGTAAAGATTTTCGATGACCCCCGTCTCGATCGCCCACTCTCGGCCAAGCCGTTCGTTGAAATCGTGAAGCAGCTTTGTCCCTTGCAAAAGATCGCGCTGGTCCCTCCAGGTCGCTCTGATGCCCGGAATTTCTGTCGCAGCGAGTTTTTTCGAATCGCCCTCCAGGTCTGTAATGCCGATCGAGGGATTCCAGATATGTCTGATCTTTGTTTCGCTCATTATGAGTGCTCCTCGACGATCCGAAATCTCAAAACCGGGCGGCGCAAACAATGGAGGCAATCAATAAGACGGGATTGCGGTCTTATCCGTTATTGCCCGTAAAACTTTAGCAAAACGACAACTCATCCCGTTAAGCGCCGCTCCATATCGACCGGTTCGGCATACCGGGCGTCGGCTACAGGTTGTCCCGGCGCAGCGCCCACAAGAAACGCCATGCCAAGATAACGCCTCCCTGCCCTTCATCCAATCCTCAATGCCGACGACAAAGAGAAGTTCGGACCGGTTCCCCATCTTGTGCAGATATTTCTTGCAAGAGACGGAGCAAAACACAGTGTCTTCATTTTTTTCTTCACACCCCCTCCCTCCCCAACCAAACATCCTTCGGAAACTCGACGTAGCCCACCACCCGGTGGCGTACGTCGTGCCTGGGGTCTATCTCCGGTTTCGGGCCCAGTTCCCACATCCATTCCCGCCCGCCTTCGGGCAATGCGACCCCCACAGGGATTCCCCCCGGCTCACGACATCCTCCCCGTCGCAAAACAACCGCTCAAGGTCGGATATCAGGCACACATGGCCCGGAAACAAGGCCAGCCAGTCCAGATGATCGATCGCCAGGCGGCGGGAAAACGCCCGCACCCGCCAGGGTTCCGCCCGGTTTCTCTTTCGGGACGCATAGCGAACGGGCGCCGACGGCTTCGCAAACCTCCCCATCACCCCATCTCTTGATTCGACAGGCCCCGTCGGCTAAATTGGCCCAATCTCGTTTCGGAAGGCGGGAATAGCAAGGAAACACCCAGCGAAAATCCGGATCGGGCTCGTTTCGGACCACGGGAATCCCAACAAACATCCAGCCAAAATCCGGATAAAGTGCCTTTTTACTCTATTTCTACTCCTTTTTTATACCTTTTCTACTCCTTTTTTCTCCCTATCTGAACGCTGCGGCTTCGTTCCGCACCCCGGCGCCATGACCAATCGCATCATTACCCTCATCGCCAGCGCTACGGAAATCGTGTGCGCCCTGGGCTTCGAGGATCAGCTCGTGGGGCGATCCCACGAATGCGATTATCCGCGCTCCACCGCCTCGCTTCCGGTCTGTTCGAGCTCGAAAATCGAGGTGAAAGCCAACAGCCGCTCCATCGACGATCAAGTACGGGCGATCGTGGCCGACGGCCTGTCCGTGTACCGCGTGGACGCCGAACTTCTCGACCGCCTCGCGCCGACCGTCATCATTACGCAGACCCAGTGCGAAGTCTGCGCCGTGAGCCTGAAGGACGTGGAAAAGGCGGTGTGCGAACTCGTGGGCTCGCAGCCCCGGATCGTGTCCCTCGAACCCATGTCCCTCGGCGATGTGTGGGAGGACATACGGATCGTCGCGGCAGACCTCGGCGACCCGACGCGGGGAGACGATCTCGTGGCGCGCCTCACGGACCGACTCGAAGCGCTTCGCGCCGAAACGGCCTCTGCCGGAAGCCGCCCTTCCATCGCATGCATCGAGTGGATCGACCCCCTGATGACCGCAGGCAACTGGGTGCCGGAACTGGTCGAATGCGCGGGCGGCGCGAATCTCTTCGGCGAGCCCGGAAAACACTCCGGATATTTCAATATCGAGCAACTCGCCGAAGCCGATCCGGACGTGATCGCCATCATGCCGTGCGGTTTCGGCGTCGAGCGGTCCTGCCGGGAAATGACGCCGCTGGCGACGCACCCGCTATGGCGGGAACTGTCCGCCGTCAAACAGGGGCGCGTGGCCGTGACGGACGGCAATCACTTCTTCAATCGCCCCGGACCGCGCATGGTGGAATCGGCCGAAATTCTGGCGGAGTTTCTGTATCCGGGGCGCTTCGATTTCGGACACCGCGGACGCGGGTGGAGATACTGGAATGGCCACGAAAACGTCTGACGAGGAAGCGCAGGCGGGGCTTTGCCTCCATTGCCGGCACGCCCGTATCGTCGTTTCCCGGGCGGAAAGCCGGTTCTACCTGTGCAAACGCTCCAGAACCGACCCGGCGTACCCGAAGTACCCGCGCCTTCCGGTGTTGCGGTGCGACGGGTATGAGCGGGAGGGGGATTCGGCGTGATGAAATGAGAAAGTATGCGCGCGAGTGGGTGGGGTAAATGGCATCAAACCCCCTCCACATTAACGAGCGCGTAATAGCGCGTTTCACGGCGGAACTTGCCAGGCGCACTGCTACCTGATCACCTCCATTCCGAACCACTCTACTCCTTGTCGGCACACCAGCTGCAGCCCATCAGGTGCGCGCCCATCGCGCCCAAAAGCAGGGGCAGCGCAGCGTCGATGACAATCCATGCGAGCGAAACCGCCTGCGGGCCTATGGCTGTGAATTCGGGACTCCAGAGGTTGAACCAGTTCCAGAAGAACATAATGCCGATAAAGAGCGTGCCGAAATACAGCACGTTCGCACACAGGTAGGCCCGGGTTACCGGCCCGCTTTCCCCTTCGCTGCACACGCGTTGCATGCGGAGATGCCCGAACAACACGGCCAGCGCGATGGCCAGAGCCATGCACGGATTCAGGATATTCCAGAACGCGCTGTACGGCTGCGCTTCGGTGGACACGTGATAGAGCGGCTCCACGACGGTGTGCACCGCAACCGCGACGCCCACCAGAAGGAGATATACGCCCACGATGCGTTTAAGGATACTCATGATTCGATCCTGTTTTATGGATACGGAAAAAACCCCGGAACCGCAACGCAGAATCGGTATCACTCCTGCACGTAGGCCCGCAACCCGGCGAATCGTTTCAGGACGGGGCGGATGTCCCGCTCGAACTTCCGGGGGCACCGGAAACGCAGCCGGGCGACAGGAATCGGATCTTCGGGCGATTCTTCTCCCACCGGCTCCCCGTTTCGTGCGTACAGATAGTCTTCGGACATTACTTCCGCCTCCCGATGAATGCGCGCGATCGTCTTCGCCTCGACAACGGGAACGTACGCGATCCGCTCCACGAAATCGTGTTCGATCACGCCCAGCAGGCGCTCCTTCAGGTCGCCGAGGCCGATTCCGCGCAGCGCCGACACGAAAGCCGCCTCGGGAAAACGGGACCGGAGCGCGTCGAGGAGTTCCGGTTCTTCCAGTCGGTCCACCTTGTTGAATACGGGAAGGAGCGGTTTGTCCGCCACGCCCAGTTCGCCCAGCGTGGCCCGAACCACGTCGATGTGATCCTCGTGCCGGGGATGCGTCATGTCGATCACATGCACCAGCACGTCGCTCTCCCGGACCTCGTCGAGGGTGCTCTTGAAACTTTCGATCAGGTTGTGGGGCAGTTTGCGGATGAATCCGACCGTGTCGGAAAGCAGCACTTGCCTGTTGGCGCCCAGTCGGACCTGCCGCGTCGTGGCGTCGAGCGTGGCGAAGAGGCGGTCTTCGGCAAACACCTCCGCGTCTGCCAGGACATTCATCAACGTGGACTTGCCCGCATTCGTGTACCCGACCAGCGCAACGCGGGTAAACCCTTTGCGCCCCTTGCGCTGGATGGTGCGCTGCCGGTCGATCTTCTCCAGGCGCTCCTTGAGGACGGCAATACGATTCCCGATCAGCCGGCGGTCGGTCTCGATCTGCGTTTCCCCCGGTCCCTTCGTGCCGATGCCGCCCTTCTGGCGGGAAAGGTGGGTCCAGTGCCGTGTAAGGCGCGTCCTGAGATAATCGAGCTGCGCCAGTTCGACCTGGGTCTGCGCGGCCGCCGAGCGGGCCCTCGTAGCGAAAATGTCCAGAATCAGCCCCGAGCGGTCCAGCAGTTTGCAGTCGAGCACCTTTTCCAGATTGCGGAGCTGCATCGGGGACAAATCGTCGTCGAAGATGACGAGATCGCTGCCCCGCGCCCCGATCAGGTTCTTCAATTCGGTGACTTTGCCCGTCCCTATGCAGGTCGTCGGATTCACCCTGGCAAGGGACTGCGTCATCCGATCGGTAACGACGGCGCCGGCTGTGGAGGCCAGTTCGGCGAGTTCGTCGAGTGAGTCGTTGACGTCCCAGCGAGAGGCATCAGGCGTCACGACGCCCACAAGCACCGCCGTTTCGGTGTCGGGAAGTCTGCGTTCGTGCAAAGAGAGGGTAGGGCTTGGGATGTTTCAGCGAATGGGTACATCCTCACAGTACGTAAAAAACGGAGTATTCCCAGTATACGCAGGACAGAGATCGGAGTTGCGAGCCTTTCCGAATCGCCTCGCCGTACGGAAGCGTGCTGCGGCTCTAAAACAACACCGTGAGCGTAAGGCTGTTTGCGGCGGCGGAGGCCCTCTCCCTGCAAGGGGGCACCGCCCTGTTGAAGGGTCCCGGTACACGGAATACGGAGCCGCCCTATGACCCTGTCCCGGCAAACAAGGATGTTCCTTCCTTCGCCGTCGGGCGCCATCCCTTCGCCACCACCATTTCCGCCGCAAGAAACAGTAGCGCCAGGAGCAGGAACGCCTTCCACAGTTCCCGCCCTCTACGCCGCTCCGCCACCGCCTCGACAACATCCCCGACAGAGCGCTCGCCCGCTGCTATGATTTCGACGGGCGCGCCGACAACTTCGGCGAGACGTCGCCGCGCCTCTTCGGCTTCCAGAACGAACATATCCGACTCCCGCTCGTCCACATTGAACGCGATGCGCCGCACGATTTCGTCGCCGGCGGATACGTCGTAGACGCCGGAACGCTCGACGGCCTCCTCGTCGATCATCAGCAACGCGGCATCGAACAAATCGCGCTGCTCGGGCACATATTCCGTTCCGTCGGGGCCCGCCAAACGCAACAACGCCTCTCCGGGAGGGCGAGCAATGCGGAGTTCGGCAGAGCGGGCCGCCGGAAATTGCTCGCCGGAAATGGATTCGTAGGCCGACAGATAGTACAGGGAGCGATACATGAGCGGGATGAACAGACCGCGAACGGGCAGTTCGCTCCAGCGCGCGTCGGGCGCCACAGCGAGCAGCAGCGCCACGCCCCGCTCATGCCGGATTTCCTGCAGGAACGGATCGCCGTTGGAAAGGCGAATAATGGACTGCTCCCCGGCGCTTTCCGGCTCGTAGCGCGCGGCGAACCATATCTCCGGACGCTCCACATTCGGTGCGTCTCCTTCCTCCTCGGTATGAAAAACGCCCTCGAAAAGCGGGTGCTCCAGTTCGACGCGGTCGAACGAGGCGATGCGGGTTTGCGACCCGAGCGATCCATTAAAACCGGATATGCGGCCGCCCCCGACCCTTTCCAGTAAAGCGTTGTAATCCTGTCCCGAGGAGGACGGACTGAGCAGCAATCCGCCCCCGCCGGCGACGTACCGCGCAAGCACCTCCGTTTCTCCGCTGGACAGGGTCTGCGCACCCGCAACCACCACCGCATCGTATCCTTCCGGCCCCGTCGCCGCCAGACTCGTTTCCGGAATAATCGTCACGTCGAAGGCAACCTGTCCCCTCGCCAGTTCCGGCGACAGAGCCAGTTCCAGAAAACCGGTATTCTCGCCTTCCCCCCGTACGATCAGAATGCGCCGCCTCTCGGGCACGTGCAGCGTGAAATAGCGTTGGTCGTCGAAGGGATACACATCCTCCTCGATCTGAACCACGCCGGAGAGCCACCCGCTGCCGGGCGGCGTGACCGTGAAGTTCACCTCCGTCGGCTCGCCCGGCAGAAGATCCGCAGTGGCCTGGGCCAGACGACGGCCTTCCAGAAAAACGCTCGCCACATACCCCTCGACAGGTTCGTCTGCGTAATTCGCCAGCGTGGCCGACAAACGCACCGGCCGACCCGCTTCGACAATACGGCTGTCGATACGCACATCGACCACGGCTACGTTGGCCTGCTTTCTGCCCCCGATCGGCAGCAAATACGCCCGGATGCCCTCCACTTGCACAGCACGTACGGTGTCAGCCAGCGCCGGGGCCTGCATGTCGCTCACGATGTACACTTCCCGGTTGGGGTGAGCGGCTTCTTCAAGCGCCTCTGTAGCGGAGGCAACGGCTTCGAGCAGCGACACTCCAGCGGCGGAAGCCCGGATGTCCTCGACCGCATCTATGGCGGCAGCGGGCGAAAGAGGTCTCCGGGGCACATCGTCCCCGGCCGTGGTCCGCAGAAAAATCTCGTCGCGCTCCTCGAATTCGCGGATCAGGCCGGAAACGATGTCTTTGGCCTGACGGAGGTATTCCCCCTCCGCATCCCGTAGCGTCATGGAGAGGGAATTGTCGACGACGAGCGCCGCAGAAGACCGCGCCGCACCGCCGACGGCCCCGGCCACCTGTCCCGTAAGAGAAGGACGGGCAAAGGCGCACACCAGACAGACGATCGCAAGGAGGCGAAGCGCAAGCAGAAGCCACTGCCGCAGCCGCACCCGCTGCATCGTGGTTTTCTGCAACTCCCGGACGAACGTCAGCGAACTGAAATCCACCTTCCGCGGACGGCGGAAATGAAACAGATGCACGATCACCGGGAGCGCTGCCGCTCCCAGCGCAAAAAGCATGAATGGATTGAGAAACTCCATGGAGTACGATTACAGGATGGTGCGCCCTCAATACGCTCTCGGATGGCGTCTCGTTGCACGGCGAGTGCTTATACTCGATAGTAAAGCGCCTCGTGCGAGCAAGTAAGGGCAAAAATACGCCGCGAACGTGCCAGGATCGCGCACCATGCTCCGCTGCTCTGTGTGCCGGATCCGGTTGCCGCCGACGCAGAACCAGTAGACCTTGTCGGGATTTCGCGCCTTCTCGCATATCGACGCGAAACGGCGGCAAACCTACAATGATCTGAGGAATTCCAGTAGCGCGTCTCTTTCCGAGCGGGAAAGCGTTCTGAATCGTTCGCGCGCCGACGAGGCCTCGCCGTCATGCCACAGAATAGCCTCTTTCAGGTTGCGCGCGCGGCCGTCATGCAGGAAGAACGTGTGCTGGTTGACGATTTCCGTCAGCCCGACGCCCCAGAGAGGAGGGGTGCGCCATTCCCTTGCTCCGGCGCGAAAATCCTCTCTGTGATCCGCAAGACCTTCGCCCATGTCGTGCAGGAGAAGATCGGTGTATGCAAAGATGGTTTGGGAGGAAACCTCCGGCAGGTCCGGGGCCAGGCCTGTTTCGAGGCTGGGCCGATGGCAGGACGCGCAGCCGATTCGCGTAAAAAGCGTTCGGCCCCCTTCCACCTTCGGCTGGCCGACATCGCGCGCCGCGGGCACGGCCAGCGTCTGCATATAAAAGGCGACCGCGTCCACGGTTTCGGCGGAGATTTCGGGATCGTCCTCGAGTCCATCGTGCTGCCCGCTCACTATACTTGTCTCGACAGGGATCAGAGGGGACGTAATGCCCATGTCGCTCCGATAGGCATCGGCAGTCTGTTGCCGGACGGTGGGCTGGTTCGCTTTCCAGCCGAAACGACCTACCCGGACCGTCTCGCTTTCCATATCCCACACGTAGTTGATGCGGCCGGACACTTCTCCGCCAGCCACCTGCTCGGCTGCGATGTCCTCCAGCGTCACTTCGGACACGGCTTCCAAAAGACCCAGTCCGAACACCGGCCGGGCCATGCGCGGCGAAAGGTCCACCCCGGCCGGAAGCGGCGCATCCAGGTCCTCAAGTCGATAAGCGGGCTTCCGAAGGCTATAGGGTTCGCCGTCGGCGAATGAGCCGGATATCTCCTCATATTCTATAACGACCCGGGCCTCCGGCCGAGCGCCTGCCACGGCCCGGTCCTGGATCTGCAGCCCCAGCCCGGCCACCGGCACGGGACCTTGCAAGAAGTCCTGCCCGGAACTGATGCGCACGAGCAACGACACGTCCGGTTTATCGCGCCCGTTCCTGGTGTGACAGCTGGCGCAAGACGTGCGGTTGAACAGCGGGCCCAGCCCGCTATTCACCTCTGCAGGCGCCGTTACGAATTTTTTCTCGAATTCGAAATCGCCGACGAGATGCTTTTCCAGCCGGTCACCCGTCAAATTGGGCGCCGGCATGGCGAAGGACTCCGGCGTAGCCCTGAACAGCGTGGTTTCGCCTCCGGCCAACGTAGGATCCGGTTCCGCCTTGCTCTCTACCATATCGCATGCCGCTATCGGCAGCAGGACAAGGAGCGACAGGCCGGAGGCTGCCCAAGCGATCAGGCCGTTACAAATCCGACTCGAAGCGAGCATTGAGTTGTTCGAGCGTAGTTTTAAGGTTCAGGACTGCGTCGATAGCAGTCTCAACGCTTGCCCGGTCCGTTGCGATGGCCTCCCGGAAAGCGCCGGGAATAGCCCCTATCGCGTCAATGGCCACGGTGATTTCGTTCTGGACCTTCGCATCGAGCGCGCTATCCAGTTGATTCGCGATATCCGTAAGGCCTGTGCCCGTATTCGAGCCATAGTCTCCGAGGTAGATGTTGCGGATGCTGCGGATGTTATTCTGGAAGTCGTTCTTGGAATTGCCGCTGAAGCGCGATTCGACCTGGACTACGCCTTCATCCAGCGGCCCCTGCATTTTGCCGGCGCCCACTTCGTCGGCGATACCTATGAGCGCGTCGGACAGCGTAAGCACGGCGTCCTTGCGGCTTACGAACTGACTGTTGGACCCGCCCGCATCCGTAACATTGACCAGGAAATTCTCGCCCGACGGCGACCAGGAGGAATGGAGCAGAGACGCGTCCGCATCCAGCACCCTCGCTGCGGCGACCAGATACTCCAGTTCGCGTTGCGAAAACGATGCGGCGCTCTTGTCCCCGTCCTTGCCGTACATCAGGAATTCGATCACGTGAAAGCCTTTAAGACCACTATCCACATCCTGATTCGCCACGTAGTCCTCGGTTATGTCGTCGCTGCCGTCAAGGATGCTCTGAATGATCACCTCGTCCACGGGCCACGTGTCAAGAGAGGGGTCCAGGCCGTATTGGTCCACGGGTCCGAAAAGAAATCCTTCAGAGGCTTCCCAAGGCGCACGAGTAGCGACCCACGCGGACCGGGCGGTCCGCAGATTGGGGTCCGTCGTGCCGGCGGCCAGCGCTTCAACGGACGTGAGCAGCCCGGCCGCCTCGTTGGCGAGATCTGCGTAGGTGGCCACGATGACGTTGGGGCCAATGTTGGCAAGCGTGGGCGCGAGGTCAATGACCTTGTCACTGCCGGATTCGTCCGAGGAATCACAGCCTGCCATCAAGAGGAGGCCGAACGCTGAAAGGCAGACGATGGCCTTATGTTTTAGCAAATTCATGTCGTATGCGGGAGATTGATGAATGTGGTCAAAATGCAAAACCCAAGCCTGTCGAGAAGGTGTTTTCCACGTTGCTCGTCTTGACGCCAAGCTTGCGGTGCGCGTACGTGGCCTTGAAAACCACATGCTCGAGTACGTGCCAGTTCAGTCCCGCGGTGTAGGCGGTACGCTCCCAACGGGGGTTGTCGAACACCCCACCGGTGGTGCGGTGCATGGAGTCGTAGCATTCGAATCTGCCGAATGCAAAAAGCCGTCGCTCGCCGTCTCCCGAAAATCGCAAAACGTCGTAGCCGGCTTCCACGTAGTACGCCAATGCAGAACTGGCGACAGGCGTACGCTTGACATTCAGGTTGTTGGAAAGCGATCTGTTGGCCTTCGTAACGGCCTCCGCATTACCGAGATGGCCGTAGAGCACGAGGGCGCGAGCGTGCAGGGGCCCCCGGTGTAACGCCCAGTGCGCGTCGGCGATGGCCACGACAGCGCCGGTTTTCAGATCCGGCTTGGGTCTGTTATCGGCGCTGTCGCCGACATAGAAGGAAATCCCGAAGCGGCTGTCCGTATTCTGCAGGTAAAACCAGTCCAATCTGGCGGCTACTGCGAAGTTTTCGGCGTTGACGGTTTCGAAACGCTTTTGGTTGCCTCGCGCAACCCAGGAAGCAGAACTGAACCCTGTAGCGTCGAGGCCATTGACGACGGAAACCATCGCTTCGATCGAGGACAGGCGCGCGTAGGCCTGTATCCCGACTTCATACCAGTTAACCGGAATGATGGCGCGCTCGGCCGGGCTTCTGACCGTGGTGTAGTATTCCGCCGGTTCATCGGCGTAGGAAGCGATGCCGAAGGGCAGCTTGACCCGCCCTACGCGGATACCGAGACGCCGCGACAGAGTGAAGTCTACATGCAACTGCTCAAGGAGCACTTCTCCGCCAGCTTCCACTTCCGTTTCGAATTCTCCGAATTCCTCGAATCGGTCGAATTCCTTGGTGACGCCGGTACCCCCGTGTTCGAACTCGATTTCGGCCTTGACAAACGTTTTGTCGTTGAAGCGGTACGTCGGATACAGTACGAGACGCTCGGTGTCGATGGCGTTTCGCCGGCTCGGATCCGTATCCCACTCGTAATGAAAGTAGTTGATCGTACCGTAGCCCGAAATACCGATCCTCGTTCGGACAGCGGTCAGGGAATCCGAAGACTGCGCAATGGCCGGGGTGGCGATGGCCAGCACCGTGATGGCGGAGTACAAAAGCGGCATGCGTATAATAATATTTATTTAGACTTAATCTACATAGAGATGCGTAATAATACGACTCATCGGAATATTCGGACAGGCCGTAACGAATTATTCACAGACTTTATCGCGGCTCGTATCGCGCTGCGCGAAGGCCGGCGATGGAAAGGGGCCTTCCGCCCCCGGCGGTTTCCCGTATCGGGAACACGGTAGCCGCCCGACGTTAGAGTATCCCTTGCAAACCGGACGCAACGTGTTGCCCGACGCCATGGCAAAAAGCGACGCGCCTCCTTGCCAGTACACCTCCCTCACTCCCCGCTTTTCTGAACGAATCGCTGCTTCGGCCCCGCTGAGGAACCGTTCGAAAACCAGCTATTGGCGCAATCGGCTGCCGCCGCATCGTCCGGGGACTACCCGGCCGCCCGACTCAGGCCATCCCACCGTCCTGCACAATGACCTTCTCGCTGGAATTCTTTCCGCCGCGCACAGCGCTCGCCGAGGAACGACTCGAAGCAAGACTCCCAACGCTGCTTGCGCTGGAGCCGCATTTCGTGAGCGTGTCCTGTGGGGCGGCGGGATCGTCGCAGCAAGGTACGTTCGAACTGGTGCATGCATTGCACACGAATCACCGCGTGACGTGCTGTCCCCACATGTCAAGTATTGGCCGCACACGCACCCAGATCGCCGACATGGCGCGGGCGTATGCGCAACTTGGGATCCGGCGCTGCATCGCCCTGCGAGGCGACAAGCCGGACGGCTATGCGTCGGGTGCAGCACACTACACATCGTCCTGGGAATTGATTGCAGGGCTCAGGGAGGTCGTCCCGGAGGTTGAAATAGGCGTTAGTTGCTATCCGGAGGGACACCCCGAAGACCGCAGTCCCAACGACCGGTTCACGGTGCTGAAACGCAAGCTGGAGGCTGGCGCCCATTTCACTATTTCGCAACTTTTCTTCGACACGGACGCCTTCCTGACGTTTCGGGACGAGTGTGCCCGACGCGGTATCTCTGCGCCTGTCTGGCCAGGCATCATGCCCATCCACAACCCTAAACAGGTATTCGGATTCGCCGACAAATGCGGAACCGTCGTGCCGAATGCGCTGCGGGCCAGATTCGAGGCGAAAAGCGACGCGGAAACGTTTGAGATCGCCCGGGATATCGTCTGCAGGCAGGCCTTGCGGCTTAAAGCGGAAGGCGTGGAGCACATGCACCTGTATACGCTGAACCGGCGCCGTCTGGCGACAGAAATTGTTCGGTCCCTGAAAACATGAACAGCCGAACGAAGCGCCTCGACTGGCTTCGCCAGACCATGAGCAGGCGCATTGTCCTGCTCGATGGGGCATACGGCACCATGGCGCAGTCCCTTGGACTGGACGAAGACGCCTTTCGCGGGCAGCGATTCAAGCATGCCGAACAGGATCTCAGGGGCAACATCGATGTCTTGTGCCTGACGCAGCCGCATGCCATCGCCCACATTCACCGTCAGTATCTGGCCGCCGGCGCAGACATCCTGACTACCAACAGTTTCACGGCGAACGGACCGTCCCAGGCCGACTACGGCCTTGAGCATTTCGTGTTCGAGATGAACCGCAGTGCGGCGGCGCTTGCACGGGAAGAAGCCGACAAGTGGACTGGAAAAACGGGCGAGCCCAGGCTGGTGGCGGGCAGTATGGGCCCCACCAACCGCACCCTGTCCATGTCGCCAAAGGTCGAAGATCCTGGCTACCGGGCAACCACGTTCGAAGAACTGAGCAGCACATACTACGAGGCGGCAAACGGCCTGTGCCGGGGAGGCGCCGATCTGTTGCTGCTGGAAACGATTTTCGATACGTTGAATGCGAAAGCGGCTCTGTACGCGATCGCCCGGCTCGAGCGGGACACAGGAACAACGATTCCGGTGATCGTATCGGGGACCGTCACCGATCAATCGGGGCGCACGTTGTCGGGACAAACGCTGGAGGCGTTTTTTATTTCCATTCGCCACGCCCGCCCTCTGGCAGTGGGCCTCAACTGCGCACTCGGGGCCAGCGATCTCGACCGGCATATCCGCGAATTATCCCATATCGCCGATACGCCGCTCAGCCTGCACCCGAACGCCGGACTGCCGAACGAGTTCGGCGCGTACGACGAGACGCCCGAAACCACGGCGGCGATTCTGAAAGAGATCGCCGAGGATGGTGTCGTGAACATTCTCGGCGGCTGCTGCGGTACGACCCCGGCGCATATTGAAGCGATCCGGGATGCGATCGCCTCGGCAGCGCCGCGCAATACACCCGAGACGAAGCGACGGATGCGGTTGTCGGGGCTCGAGCCGCTTACCAGGACGGAGACCACCGGCCTGCTGCATATCGGAGAGCGCACCAATGTGGCCGGTTCGAAGGTTTTCCTGCGATATATCCGGGCCGAAGATTTCCCTGGCGCGCTGAAAATCGCAGCCGAACAGGTGACAGGCGGCGCCAACGTCATCGATGTCAACATGGACGAAGGCATGCTCGACAGCAAGGCGGTCATGCAACGGTTCCTGAACCTGTTGGCCTCCGAACCTGGAATCAGCCGCGTACCGATCATGGTGGATTCCTCGCGCTTCGAGGTGCTCAAAGCCGGCCTTGAATGCCTGCAGGGCAAAGGCGTGGCCAACTCGATCAGCCTAAAGGAAGGCGAGGATACCTTCCTGCATCAGGCCCGGACGATCCGCGATCTGGGGCATGCGCTGGTGGTCATGGCTTTCGACCGGGAGGGGCAGGCAACGACCGCCGAACGGCGGGTGGAAATATGCGCGCGGAGCTACGCACTGCTTGTGGAGCAGCTTGACTTCGCACCCGAAGATATTGTTTTCGATCCCAACATTCTGGCCATAGCCACCGGAATCGAAGAACACAACGGATACGCCCGCTCGTTCATCGACGCCATCCCGCACATCAAGGCCGCCTGCCCCGGCGCGCTGGTGAGCGGCGGGATAAGCAACGTTTCTTTTGCCTTTCGAGGCAACGGGCCGGTGCGCCGCGCCATGCATGCCGTATTCCTGTATCATGCGACCCGCGCCGGGTTGGATCTGGCGATCGTGAACGCAGGCTCTCTGATCGCATACGACGACATTCCGGAGGCACTGCGCGAGGCGGTCGAGGACGCGATCCTGAACCGGCGCCCCGACGCTACCGAGCGATTGCTTGAGATAGCGCAATATGTGGGCAAAACGCCCGAAAAAAGTCATGCCGTGGTGGACGCATGGCGCGAATTGCCCGTCGAGGCCCGGCTTGAGCATGCGCTGGTGCATGGCCTCGATGAACACATCCTTAGCGATGTCGAGGAAGCAAGGCTGGCGGCAGCGCGCCCGCTGCATGTCATCGAAGGCCCCCTGATGAACGGCATGAACCGGGTGGGGGACCTGTTCGGGGCCGGGAAGATGTTTCTCCCGCAGGTCGTCAAATCGGCGCGCGTGATGAAACAGGCCGTAGAGCATCTCGTGCCGTTCATGCGAGGAAACGAATCCGCTTCGGTCGCGCATGGCCGCGGCAAGGTAGTGATGGCGACGGTCAAGGGCGATGTGCACGATATCGGAAAAAACATCGTCAGCGTGGTCCTGCAATGCAATGGTTTCACGGTCGAGGACCTGGGCGTCATGACGCCTTGCCAGCGCATCCTGGACACAGCCCGCGAAAAGCATGCGGATATGATCGGTTTGTCCGGACTGATTACGCCATCGCTCGACGAAATGGTGCATGTCGCCGGGGAAATGCAGAAGCAGGGATTCGGTATGCCGCTGCTGATCGGCGGCGCTACCACCTCGCCGATTCATACATCGGTCAAGATCGACCCGATCTACGCCGGGCCCGTCGTGTATGTGAAGGATGCTTCCCGCGCCGTAGGCGTGATGAAAGAACTGGTCGGAGACCGGTGCGGCGACTATGTCGCAACGGTGGATCGCGAGCATGCCGCCCGGCGAAAACGGCATGCGAGACCGAAGCGCCGACTGCCGAGCCTAAGCCTCGAAGCAGCCCGTGCAAACCGTTTCGATGGGGATTGGAATACCTCCCCACCGCCAAGGCCGAGCCAACCCGGCATACATACGATCGATCGGCAACCGCTCGGAGAACTCGTCGATTACATCGACTGGCGACCCTTTTTCTCGGCTTGGGAAATGAACGGGCTGTTCCCGGCCATCCTCCAGGATCCGGTTAAGGGCGAGGCCGCGAGAGAGCTCTACGATGCCGGACGCGCAATGCTGGACCGCATCGTGAAACAGGAATGGCTCGTCGCACGCGGCGTGTGCGGCCTCTTTCCGGCGGCAGCGTCGGAAGACGACGATATCCTTGTTTTTACCGACGAACGACGGCATACCGAACGGATGCGCCTCTCGACGCTCCGCCAGCAGCGGGCATTGCCCGAAGGCATGCCGCATCGTGCATTGTCGGATTATGTGGCGCCCATCCAGCACAGCATCGACGACTGGGTCGGGGCATTCGCCGTCACTGCAGGGTTGGGAGCATCGGAACGGACAGCCGCCTTCAAGCAGGCGGGCGACGATTACAGCGCGATCATGCTGCAGGTACTGGCGGACCGACTGGCCGAGGCATTCGCCGAGGTTATGCATCTTCGGGTGCGCCGCGAATTTTGGGGCTATGCACCAAAGGAATCGCTGGCCAATGCCGATCTGATCGCAGAATCGTACCGGGGCATTCGCCCCGCCCCGGGCTACCCGGCCTGCCCGGAACACAGCGAAAAAGAGAAACTCTGGGAACTGCTCGGCGTGCGACGAGGCATCGGCGTGGAACTCACCGAATCCTGGGCAATGTTGCCGGGAGCCTCTGTCAGCGGGTGGTACTTCTCGCACCCGAAGGCGCGCTACTTCGACGTAGGGTTGATCGACAAAGATCAGGTCGAGGACTATGCCCGGCGCAAGGGACTGCCGGTTGCAGAGGTCGAACGGCTGCTCCAGCCCAACCTCGGGTACGACATCTGAGGCCCGCTTTCGAGATTGTTTCTCACTTCATGCATATCGCCGGTTTCACAAATTCTTTACGATTGTATTAGCGTTCCTTACTTTTTAAGCTGCATGGCGCTTGTACATATGTTACGAATCGTTCTTCGATCATACTGCGTCGCCCCTTCCGTTCCTCAGGTAATCGACACGAATCGTTCCGCCTGCATCCTATCCGCTCCCTATGCGTTAGATATTGTTTGTCCTTTTCCCTCTTTACCGCTTCGCAATTCCCTGCAGTGCGTGCAACGGCTCGCTTAACGCCTTGCACATGCACGCGGCCCGCATCTGCGCGCATGGCGACTACCCGGAAACCAATTCCTGCGAAGGCGCAACCCGGCGCGCTCCGCGGCGCCGTATCCCGCTCGCCGCGCTCTTCCCGGCGACCCATCGTCATTCGCGGCGCCCGGCAACACAATCTGAAAGGGATTGACCTGGAGTTGCCGCGCAACAAAATCATTGTCTTCACCGGACCGTCCGGCTCGGGTAAATCGTCACTCGCCTTCGATACGATCTACGCCGAGGGCCAGCGGCGCTATGTGGAAAGCCTGAGCGCCTATGCCCGGCAGTTCCTGGAACGCATGGACAAGCCGGATGTCGATCTGATCGCCGGACTCGCGCCGGCTATCGCCATCGAGCAGAAAACGACATCGAAAAATCCTCGCTCGACGATCGCTACGCAAACGGAAATCTACGATCATCTCCGGCTCCTTTTTGCACGCATCGGCCGCACGATCTCCCCTGTGAGCGGCGAAGAAGTGACACGGGACGCTCCCCGTTCCGTGGCGGAGCGGCTGCACGCGATCACGGAGAATCGGACACGGTTCTACGTGTGCTTTCCGATTCCCGATCACAAAAAAACCTCCCTCGCAAAGGAACTGGGTACGCTAAGACAGCGAGGGTTCTTTCGGATGCTGCTCCTCCCTTCGAGGAAAGGAAAAAATACCGGCAACGAGGAACGCATTCTCGACCTTAACGACGAAACCCCGGAAAAAGCCGCCGGATATCCCCGCAAGCGCTTGCTCGTGCTGGTAGATCGTCTGGCCGTCCGCCACGGAGACGAAGACAACCTTTCGCGCATCTCGGATTCGGCGGAGCAGGCTTTCCGGGAGAGCGCGGGACGCTGCGTCGTGCATCTTCACGAGGGAGAGACGCTGCATTTCAGCGAATTCTTCGAACGCGACGGGATGCGCTTCGAAGAACCGTCGCCCCTGCTCTTCTCGTTCAACAGCCCGTTGGGAGCATGCCCTGCCTGTCAGGGATTCGGCCGGGTCGCGGGCCTGGACGAAAACCTCATCATCCCGGATCGAAACCTTTCGATCCGGCAGGGCGCCATCGCCCCGTTCCGCACAGAACGCTGGAGTCGACATTTCCGGGACCTGGTCCGGGTCGCCGCCGAACGCCGGATCGATATCGACACGCCCTGGCGCGAACTGCCGGAGGATATACGCGAACTGGCGTGGAACGGGGAAGGCGACTACATCGGCATCCGAGGCTTCTTCGAATTTCTGGAGAAGAAGAAATACAAGATGCATTACCGGATATTCCACGCCCGGTTTCGGGGCTACATGCCGTGCCTGGAATGCGAGGGATACCGCGTACGCCGAGAAGCGCAGTACGTGAAAATCGGAGGGCTGCATATCGGCGAGATATGCGAACTGACGACAAAAGACGCTCGCGACTTCTTCAGGAGCCTGACGCTCTCCGATCATGAAGAAAAGATTGCCGGCCGCGTACTGGAAGAAATTCGCAAGCGGCTGAGCTATCTCGTCGATGTGGGGCTCGACTATCTCTCGCTGGACCGCCTCTCGCAGACGCTTTCGGGCGGCGAAAGCCAGCGCATTCATCTTTCGACCTCGCTCGGATCGTCGCTGGTCGGCTCGCTCTATGTGCTCGACGAACCCTCCATCGGACTACACCCCCGGGATAACGATCGGCTGATAAGCATCCTCGAAAACCTGCGCGATATCGGAAATACCGTGCTGGTCGTGGAACATGAGGCGGCCATGATGGAACGGGCGGATCAGGTGGTCGATCTCGGCCCCGGCGCCGGTCGGCTTGGCGGGGAAGTAATCTTTCAGGGCGGCCACGACGAACTGCTGCGCGACCCACGCTCGCTGACCGGAGCCTACCTGAGCGGCAGGGAACAGATTCCCGTGCCCGCAACGCGACGGCCAGTCAACGACGACAATGCCCTGTACGTCGAGCATGCCCGGCAGCACAATCTGAAACGCCTCGATGTGCAGTTTCCTCTGGATACGATCACCTGTGTAACCGGAGTAAGCGGCTCCGGCAAATCGACGCTGGTGCACCAGACACTATACAACGGGCTGATGCGCCTGAAAGGCTACCGGGTCGAGGGCGGCGTAGGCGCACACGACATTATCCGCGGTTACCAGCTCGTTGACCGCATCGAAATGGTCGATCAAAATCCTATCGGAAAATCGCCCCGCTCCAATCCGGCTACCTACACGAAAGTGTTCGATCATGTGCGAGATCTCCTGGCCGGCACGCACCAGGCCCGGATGCAGGGATTGAAGCCCGGCTACTTTTCGTTCAACGTGCCCGGCGGACGGTGCGAAACCTGTCAGGGCGAGGGTATCGTGAAGGTCGAGATGCAATTCCTTGCGGACCTGTATCTCGAATGTCAGGCGTGCCGGGGAAGCCGGTACAAAAAGGAAACCCTCGAAATCCGGTACCGGGGCAAACATGTGGACGATATCCTCCGGATGACCATCGACGAGGCGGGCGATTTCTTTGCAGACCATGCTCCCATCATGGGCAAATTGCAGGTGCTACAGAATATAGGTCTCGGATACCTGACTCTGGGGCAACCTTCCAACACCCTTTCAGGAGGCGAATCGCAGCGGCTGAAACTGGCCTCCTTTCTCGGGAAGCCCTCTCGGGACCGTGTGTTGTACATGCTGGACGAACCTACCACGGGCCTGCATTTCGACGATATCCGCAAACTCGTGGCGGCATTGAACGCGCTCGTTGAAGAAGGTCATTCCGTCATCCTCATCGAACACAATATGGATGTGATAAAATGCGCGGATTGGGTGATCGACCTCGGCCCGGAAGGCGGAAGGCGCGGCGGATTCGTGGTAGCGGAAGGAACGCCCGAAGAGATTGCCGCCATATCCGACAGCCACACTGGACATTTTTTGAAAAACATACTGTCGTAGACGTGTTACTTTTCCGGGCTTTCCTGCGGCTTACTCAAGTGTGCGGAGAATTCCGGGAGGGCAACGCGTTCTCCGGGCAGCTGTTGCGCACATAGGCTCCATGCAATACGAAACGTATACGATACACCGGGAACGCATTCGGGTAGGGCCGCCGGCCCTGCGTCGGGTGGCGCTCTTTACGGGCGCATACAACCACATCGCCGACGGCGTATCGCTCACGTTAAACCGGCTGGTGTCCTATCTCGAAGCGCACGATACGGAGGTGCTGATCTTTGCGCCGACCATTACCGACCCCCCTGTTGATCATGCCGGCATCCTGGCCCCTGTTCCCTCGGTGCCGGTACCGCAACGATCCGAGTACCGTCTCTCGCTGGGACTCACGTCGAACGCCCGCTCCCTGCTCCGGACGTTCCGGCCCCACCTGTTCCACATCGCCACACCCGATTTGCTGGGCTACCAGGCCCTGCGCTTCGCCGGAAGGGAAGGCATTCCTTCGGTCGCCTCCTACCATACGCACTTCTCTTCGTATCTCAAGTACTACGGTTTCGGTCGGCTGGAGGGCCAGTCATGGAAATACCTCCAGCATTTTTACGATCGGTGCCGGCATGTGTACGTACCCTCGCAGTCCATGGCCGAAGTACTGCATTCCCGAGGTATCAGCAAGGGAATACGCCTCTGGATGCGCGGCGTCGACACGCACCGCTTCAATCCGGCGCATTACGACACGGGATGGCGTCGTTCGATCGGCGTGGAAGACGACGAGGTGCTCGTCAGTTTTATCGGACGAGTCGTCCGGGAAAAGGGCGTGCACATCTTTACGGACGTCTTGAAGAACCTGCAACAGCAGGGCATAAAGCACCGGAGCATGATTGTGGGAGACGGACCCGTGCTGAACGAGCTCCGGGATCGACTTCCTCATACTATCTTCACCGGGCGGCTCGAAAACGAGCAACTCGCCCGCGCATACGCCTCGTCGGAGGTTTTTCTCTTCCCAAGCGATACGGAGACATTCGGCAACGTTACGCTCGAAGCCATGGCTTCCGGGCTGCCGACGGTGTGCGCCGACGCTACGGGAAGCCGCACCCTTGTGGAACATGGCAAAACCGGCCTGCTGGCCGCTCCCGGCGACACCCGCGCCTTTGTGCAGGCCGTGCAGCATCTGATCCGGCACGAACCCGAACGCCGCCGCATGGGCGCCGCGGCCCGGGACTGCGCACGCCAATACGACTGGAATACGGTCATGGCCCACATGGTGCGCTACTACGACGAGATCTTGTATCCGGAGGGGCCGTGGAGCGGTGACGGCTATGCCGGCAACGGGATCGAGGCGCCGACCACCCAGGCCATTCGGGTGCCCTGAGGCTGTATCCCGTAGCCGCCTGTGCGCATCCTGTACGTTTCCCATTCCTTTCCCCCGAGGAACCGCCCGCTGGCGAATATCGGCGGCATGCAGCGCGTCGCGGCGGACTTGCACAACGCATTGTTCGAATGCAATGCAAGCGTCGAGCCGGTTATCCTGCGTACGTCCTGGCGCTGGACGCACATCCGGACAAGCCTGTTTCTCGGATCGAGCCTGTTCAGAATTGCAGCATCGGTGAAGCGGGGAGAGGTTGACGCCGTACTCTATTCGTCGATGGTGACGGCATCGCTTGCGCCCCTGTTGCAAAGAACGCTTCGCAAGCACGGCGTTGTCTCGGGAGCTATCGTGCATGGTCGGGACGCAACCCTGCTTTCGGCCCCGTACCAGTTGCTGGTGCCGCGCATATTCGCTGCGCTTGACGCCGTATTCCCTGTCAGCCGCGCCACCGGAGAAGCCTGCTTCGAACGCGGGCTGGCGGTAGCGAAGCTGCATGTCGTACCGAACGGCGTGTCGCCGGACCGCTTCGCATCGGACTGGTCCCGGGCCACTGCGCGCACGATGCTGTTCGAGCGATTCGGACAACCGGAAGGCACTGTCGAAAAAAAACCCGGACGCGTTCTGCTCTTGTGCAGCGCGGGTCGTCAGGTAAAACGGAAGGGGTTCGTATGGTTTGTCGAGCACGTCCTGCCCCAGCTCCCCGAAGACGTGCATTACTGGCTGGCCGGGGAAGGCCCGGAAGCGGAACGCATTCTGCAAACTGCCGAACGATCCGGCGTCGCGCACCGGGTACGGCTCCTCGGCCGCCTGTCCGACAAGGAGCTGGAAGGTATGTACCGCGCCGCCGATCTCTTCATCATGCCGAACGTGCCCGTTCCGGGAGATATGGAAGGGTTCGGCGTAGTCATGCTGGAGGCAGGGTTGTGCGGGTTGCCCACCATCGGCGCCGACCTTGAAGGTATCGCGGATGTCATCGAAGACGGAAAGAACGGATGGCTTGTGCGCTCGGGAAACGCCGAGGCCTTCTGTGAGGCCATTCTGGAGTATCGCCGCGAACCGGAAATGCTCGAAGAGGCTGGTCGGCGCACGGCAAGCCATGTGCTGGAACACTTCGGCTGGCGTGCAGCGGCGGAAAAGTACCTGCGCGTGCTAAGGACCTGCTCCTCCCGGCGGCGCGCTGTCGCATGAAAAGAGCGACGCGGCTACGGCGCGCCCGCATCGACCACGGCGGGAGCACGGCGATCTTCCAGCCATTGCAAGGCCGCCGGTAGAAAGAGGAGCGCTGCAAGCAGCGTCGCTCCGATACCCACTACGGCCAACTCGCCGATCGAATGCAGGCCGGGGTGAAAACTCAGCAGCAATCCTGCAAATCCGATCATGGTCGTGAAGGACCCCATGGCGATATGCTCCCCCGTATAACGGAGCACGCGCCGGATGGAACCGGGTCCTTCCTCCCGGTAGCGATGGACCAGATGTACACCCGCATCGTTGCCGATACCCAGAATGGCGGGCAGTACGATCATGTTATAGAAATTGAGCTGGAGGCCGATTATTTCTATGACAAGAATCATCCATAACACCCCCACCACAAGCGGCGCCGTAGCCAGCACGACCCACCGCAACGCGCGGAAGTTGATCCACATGAGCAGAATCACCATAATCAGGGCGCCCGCCATCATCCATGGCGCATCGCCGCGCATCAGCCGCAGCATATCCGCGGCGACAATGGATGGAGAACCCGCGTAGTACGTGCTCCCGTCTTCGGTAACGATCTTTCCCACATCGTCCGCGAACGCCATGGAGGCTCGCCCGTCGGCAAGCCCCACCGAAGGATATATCACGACGAATCCGCCCAACTCGCCGGTTTTGGATATAAATCGATTGCGAATACTCTCGGGCAGCTGTTCGATCGCAAGTGGCCGGACCGTGCCAGCTGCACGCTCCACGCGCGCAAGCCCTTCGTCGGTGTCCGCCTGCACGAACGGGTCGGCGAGCAGTGCGCGGATTTCGGCGATGCGATCCAGTTTGTGCTGCTGTTCCCGGTCGGCCATAGGGAACCTTTCCTGAAGGGTTTCCGCGCGGTCGATCGTGGGCGACAGCGTGTCTGCCTGCGCATGCCGTTCGATAGCCTCCTCGACTGCGGGCGCTTCGGACGGATCGTCCAGAAGCACATAGGCCGGGTTGCGTCCTCTCGACGGATATACCTCGCGGATGAGATTCCTTTTGGCGTCGTACGCTTCATACACGGGATCGAGAGCTCCGAAATCGTACTGAAAGCCTACTCTCGGAAGGAACGCGAGCGCGGCGATAACCAGCCCTGCACTACCCAGCGCCAACCCCCGGGCGCCCGGAATCCTCCCATATCCCTGCAAGGCCGCCCGCACCCCGGCGCCCGCCTCGAAATCGAGCAGGCGATAACGCTCGAAAAGGACCAGCAGCGCCGGCATTACGACCGTCATGGCCCCCACGGCAAAAAGGATACCCGTACCCGCGATGAAACCGAATTCGCTGAACCCGCGGAAATCCGCGCCGGTCAACACATACAGCGCGGCGGCCGTGGTAAAAGCACCCAGTGCGATAGCCTTCCCCGTACTGGTGAACGTGCTTTCCGCCGCATCTGCTACCGTACGGCCCAGGCTGCGTTCTTCCGTATAGCGGGCATAAAAATGTATGCCGTAGTCGATACCGAGACCGAAAAGCACAAGCCCAAGCGTCGACGTCATCATATTGAGCATCCCGAACGCGAACCAGGCCACACCCAGTGTCCAGGAAAGGCTCATAAGCAGCGGTATCCCGATCAGGCAGGCAAGCGCCGGAATGCGCACCATTTGCGCAATCAATACGCGCCGGGAAAATCGATGACCTGCACGGGCCGTATACCCCTTGTAGAAAAAATACCCCACCACCAGCAGCAGGACGGCCGTCACGCCCACCGCAAAGGAATTGAGGACATCGTCGGAGATCGCCCGCACTTCGACGAGTTGGCGCAGCAGCCGTCCCGCCGGAATCACCTGCATTTCCGGGTGCCAGGCGGTCGGAGTCAACCCGGCGATCAGCGCATCCAGGTCGTCATACAGCGTCTCAATGAATCCGATGTCCGTCTGCGATCCGCTCGGATAGAACCGGAGCGCCATGATCGTGCTGTCCTCGTTGACCGGATAGCGCTTCCCGACAATATGGTCATACACTTCTTCGAGGTCCCGCTCGGGATCGTATGCCGTTTCGTTCTCGGATTCGTCCTCTTCGTCGTCCAGATCGAAGAAAAAAGGATTGGCCTCCAGTCTCGCATCGCGGATCTTGTCGCGGAGGTACGACTCCAGACTGTCCAGTTCCGCATACGTCGCGAAATACAGCGCGTTTTGCTCCAGAAACGCCGTGTCCTTCTCGAAATCGACCCGACGCAGGTACGGTTCGGCCTGCGGCCCCGGCGCAAGGGCCAGCGCACGTGGGATCAACTGCTCGGCAAATGCCTTGTTGGCTTCAAACGACGGACTCACGATCGCCACGTCCACAGTCGCTTCGCTCCCCACGGTTTCGCGCAGCGCTTCCAATGCCTGCACACTCGGATAATCGCGCGGAACGAGGTTGGAAAAATCCGTGTCGATGCGAAGTTGCCGGGCGAACCAGAAACCCACTACAGAAACGACCAGGGCAAGAAGCGCCACCGCCCAGGCCTGCCGAACCACCAACCGGATGAAGACGCGCAACGCGTCGGAGAAACGACTCATGGGAGGTTCGTGAGCGTAATGTTGTCGAAATCAACCTCCGCCACAGAGTCCGTATTGTCCGAATCGCTCCATAGCGTGATCGCCGTCGGAGCGTTCGGCGGCGCCGTGCCGAATATATTCCGATAATCCTCCACCACATTGCGCGTGACCTGTACCCACTCGCCCGTTTCCTCAAGCCCGCTGGAAACCACAATGATTTTTACGTTGCCCGTCGAAATCACGGATTCCCGGGGCAACGCCGTGCTGTACACGTACTTTATGCTGAGCGGACGCCCCAGCCAGTCGGTTTTCGCAAACGATACATAGACCGCCGCGCCGGAGTCGTTGACCCGATCCTCGCGAGCGCCTTCGGGCAAACGGTGGGCGCGCCACACCCATCGCAGGCAGGGCAACTCCGGCAGCTCCCAGTGGAAGGCTTCGCCCGGCAACGAGACGCGCCGTGCCGCATCCGCCGTATAGGCGCGGAGAAAAAGATTGCCGTCTTCCCGCATCACAACAAACCTTCCCTGGGCGTTCATAAGCCGATCCGGCGCTTCGAAACGGCGTTTCGAGCGGGAAAAGAAGCGCCACGCGGCAGGCAGGCCGCCCTCGACCTCCGCTTCGAAGTTCTCCAGTACGACGGTCGTGTCGGGGGGGGCGGTGCACGACGACGGCGCACCAAAGACCAGCAACAGACCGACTATGGGAGAAAGCGTACTCATACCTGCCGCTGCATGTTAATTCGTCCCGAATATCCGACCGTCCCTTCCTGTTCTGTACGGCAACATCCGGGTACAGGATACCTGCGGGGATAAAACGCGGTGCATTGCGAAATGTCTTTTCAAGCAAAAAGTGTTCCTGAAATAGACCGCTTTTTACATATTAAGGATACTCTGATTAAATCCGCAAAGATTCAGAGGCTGAAAGGGGTGCGCTGGCAAGGAATGACGAAGCAATGCGGCAGGCCCCACATAATGAGGAATGACACAGCCAGCGTGCCCCTTTCAGCCTCCCGAAGGGCGCTTCACGTTCGCAAGTACAGGATATCATGATTTTATCATCGGAATCAGCGGGAAATATGCGAATTCGGGGCGTTGCGAACGTGAAGCGCTGAACGAAGTGGTTTTGATCAGAGCATCCTTAACAATTTTTTACGATCGATCGGTCCCGGGGATATCTGCCCCGGTTTCGTCTTTCCCCGACCAATCCGCGAGCACGGCGGCATCCGGTGCGGGCGTCGGGGGCATCCCGTGGCGGCGCTCCCACCACACGCTTGGCACAAAGAAACACAGGCTGAGAAAACGATTAACGGCGCTGTTAACCAGCAACATGCCGACCACCGGCGCCGCCGGCACGTCGAGGAACGGCGTAATGCTCGCCCCCGCGCTCACGAATACAAGATCGCTCGAGGGCACGAACGGCGTTCTGTTGATGACGACAAAGACCACGAGCAGGATAGCCCATGTCTCGAAGGGGACGTCGGGAAGAACCACCCACCAGGCCGCTACCTGCAGCACGAACCCCACCAGAAAACGGGATACATGCGCAGCAGTCAGTATGGCCAGCGTACGGCGGGAAAGCGAGAAAATCTCGTGCCGAAAACGGTATAGGAGCACACCGATGAACACAGCGACCAGAACGCCAAGGCTTACATACAGCGGACCGGGTATTTCGACGACTTCGCCGAGAGCAAGAGGATGGGAAAGGAGCACACCCCCTATAAGAAGCGACGCGGAAAGCAGAGAGGAGACCGAGGAAGCGATCAGGTTATCCTTGATGACGCCCATTACGGCCTTGCGCGTACGCTGCACACGGTCCTTCGCCCACATGAACAGGTACACTTCGCCGGAATAGCCGAGCACATCCATGTTCAGCACCCGTTTGCGAATCATCACGGCGATGCATTGCCAGGGATGCATCGACCAGATCCGCCCGTAAATCATGGCCTCCGTAACCGGAAGCAGAAAATACATGGCGAGCAACAGTACATAGAACGCCGGCTCGGACGGAAGCGCATGGAACAGACGATCCCACCCGATTTTCCGGATCTGGTAGATCAGCACACTGACGACCGCCACGAGGAAAACACCTCGCAGAACACGTAGCAGCCGTTTGCCGGCGGCCGTGCCGGCAAACGCCCGCCAGCGTTCCAGAATGGGAGGAAGGTTCATGGCTACCGGCCTGCGAGGGCGTCAAGCGTGCGGACAAATTCGCGCGTGGTCGCTCGCGCATCGTGCCGCATGATTTCTTCCGGTTTCGGATCGAACGGGATGGGTAGCGGCTGCCCGAACTCACGAGCATGGATGCAATCCGTCAAAAGGCGCACTGCCGCTGTCTTATCCTGTATCTGTATCCCGGTCCCGGTGCGCTGGAGCATTTCCCCCACTTCCAGATTCGACGAGAGCGAGAGGATGGGGCGCCCCGCCGCAAGATACTCGAAAATCTTTGCCGGGACGACATGGCGGGGGTGCATATCGGTGATTACAAGCAAAAGATCGAACCGGCGAAGCGTGGAAAGCGCCCGTTCGAGCGGAACGGCATCCTCGCATACGAACTGCTCCTCGAGCCCATGGGCGCGCGCTTGTGCAGCGTCGGTCTCGGAGAGCGGCCCGAAAGAATGTATGCAAACACGCTCGACGAGAGAAGCTTGCCGCTTCCGAAGTTCGACCAGTACATCCATAATGGGCATAGCAGGCGATATGGCCCGGAAACGCCCGAAAAAACCGATCCGCAACATGGACGAGGGATCCAAAAGAACATCCTCCCTATTGAAACGGCTTTCTACGGAAATGGGGTCGTCAAAAACATCCGGATCGAAACTGTTTCCAATGACGACCGTCGCAGGGTCAAGGCGGGCATAGCGTTCCCGGTATGCATCGGCCATTCGCCGGGTTTGAAACATGAGTACATCCGCTCCAGCGACCACACGACGTTCCGCTCGCTCATCGATCCGTTGCACCCAGGCCCATTTTTTTCGGGTGCGCACCTCTGACAGCGTCCAGGGGTCGCGAAAATCCGCGATGTACGGGACACCGAGCCGCTTGCTCAACCACTGCCCTGCCACCAGGCTGGACCAGGGATTGCCGGTAGCCCAGACAACCTGCGGATTGACTTCGGTCGCTTGCCGCAGCATCGTCCCGAATTTTGCGGCGAAGAGAGGAAGCCAGGTATCTACGGGAAACTGCCGATCCAGCGCGGCAATCCACGAAGCCGGCGCGCCCTGACGGGACCTGACCCCTTTTCCCGACGGCGTTCCCAACTGACTCTCGGAACGGAACGTGCGGTCTATGGGCGATGCAATACTCAGCACGCGAATGTCCTTCAGAAGATGCGCCTCTTTGTCGGTGAGTTGCGCACCCGGAGATGCAATGGTCAGAATCGTCGGCTCCCAGCCGAATTCACGCAGATGAATGGCAAACCGGAACGGGCGCATGGACCCTACACGGCGGCGGGGCAGGAAGTAAGGCGCCAGAAGAAGAACTCTTTGGGGAGACGGATGCACAGAGGGTCGGCAATCAGGGAGCACGCCGGGCAACAAGCCCGTACAAGGCGCGTCGAAAATAAGGATTTTTTGAAGAAGTTCCGTATTGCAGGGGTGTTTGCGAGAAACAACCGGGTTTCGATTTTCGCCGGAGGTTCGTTTATTACAGCTTGGCATGCAATAAACGCGTTCCACAAACGCCCGTTAAAGCCCGCCATAGATGACCTGATAAATGAATACGTACGAGAAGATAAACATAGGCGATTCCTTTTCAACCACGCGCTTTCTGTCCGCGGAAGATGTGCAGACGTTCGCGGACCTGACCGGGGACGACAATCCGATCCATGTAGACCCCGAATACGCAGCCACAACGCAATTCGAGCGGCCGATCGTACACGGCATCTTGCTGTTGGGTATCATCTCCAAAGTGCTCGGGCGGGATTTTCCCGGCCACGGTTGCATTGCCGCCTCCATTTCCTGCCGTTTTCTGCGCCCCGTGCCCGTGGGGTCTGAAATCACGGTCGAGATCAAGATCAGCGAAAAGATCGAGAAACGGAAACACGTCAGGAGCCGGGTATACGTCTACCATGAAGGGCGTCTGGCCGTCGGGGGCGAGGCGACTATCGTCCCCCCCTCCGCCGACAACGTGGGGGAAAACGGTGCAGCGCCCGACGCGGATCAGGAACAAATGGTTCATGCGGAAAAATAATGGAAATGAGCCGTAGCCATGCCATCGATTCCAAACACCAGCACAGGCGTATCCGCTGTCTTTGAGACCTACCCTCCGGAAATTCGCAAGCAAGCCATGCGGCTGCGCCAGCTTGTGTTGGATACTGCGGCAGCATTGGCCGAGGTTGGTGAAGTGGAGGAAACCCTGAAATGGGGCGAGCCGAGCTATGTGACGAAAACCGGCAGCACCATAAGACTGGGCTGGAAGGCATCCCGACCTGACGAATACCAGCTGTTGTTCCACTGCGGGACCAAGTTGGTAGATACGTTCAAGGAGATCTACCCCAACGTGCTCACGTTCGAGGGCAACCGTGCAATCGTCTTGCACAAGACCGCCGATCTCCCGATTGCCCCGTTGAAACACTGCATTTCGATGGCGCTCACCTATCACCGCCGCAAGAAGCTCCCTCTGCTGGGGGCCGTGCTCCATCATTGAAGCGGTGTAAAGCTCGCCGAGGCCGCTTCTCTGGCTATCGCCTTGCAGTCACCCTGGACGGTCATTCTCCTGCCAACCATCTACCGCCGCCCCGCACCACATGCAGGCCGTCCTTCGCTGGTGTTCGTTGGGCGTGTCGCTTCGGAACCGGGCTACCCTGTCGAGCCCGCTGCGCGGTCTCGCCCCTTCGGTATGGAGTCCCTCGCATTCGGGGCGTGAGATCTGTCCCGTCATTCCACGAGGCGCAGGTGCGACGGCGCAATGCGCGGCAGCGACCGCTTCATCGCGCTCGGGGTGTTCATCAGGTCGAGCGGGTTCGGGTATGTTATAATTTATTTCTAATTATATGATAATAAATGATTTATACAAAAAATTCTATAAAATAATAGCACATGTTGACAGTTCAATGTTTCACGTGAAACATTTGAGGCGTATATCCTTTAAGGATGCTCTGATTAAGTCCGCAAAGATTCAGAGGCTGAAAGGGGTGCGCTGGCAAGGAATGACGAAGCAATGTGGTAGGCCCCACATAATGAGGAATGACACAGCCAGCGCGTCTCTGTCTGCCTCCCGAAGGGCGCTTCACGGCCGAGACGACCCGAATCCGCCGTGTTTTTCTCTGCCATCATGTCGTTCTTTACGCGTGAAAGTGAAGCGCTGATCGAAGTGGACTTGATCAGAGCATCCTTAACGGCTTCGCGGCAGCGACTATGCGCCTGGTCCGGTAGACGCCAGCGCACGCACCTGACCACCTTCGATGAAAAGCGCCTGGGTTTGCTCCTCGTCGAAAGGAACAAGCTTGTCGAAGAGTCGCCGATCCGTGGCGGAAACGATCGTTTGTCCGATGCGGTCGGATTGAAGCAGATCGAGAAAGGCTTCCGACCGAAAAGCATCCAGGTGTTCGAATACGTCGTCGAGAAGCAGGATAGGGCGCTCTCCGGTGCGTTCCTGCAGAAAAGCGTACATGGCCAGTTTCAGGGCCATGCCGAACGTGCGGTGCTGCCCTTGCGAAGCGTATCGGCGAACCAGCATATCGTCCAGACGAAACGCCAGATCGTCGAGGTGCGGCCCGGCGAGCGTGGTTCCCCGGCGACATTCGTCTTCGAAGACAGCGGCCAGTTTGTCCCGGTAGACTGCCTGGATCGTTTCAAGGGGCGTCGGCGTGGAAAAGCGCAGATTGGCGTGATACTCCATGGTCGGCTTTTCCGCTACGGACTCGATAGCCTTATAGGCGCGATCAAGGTACTCTGCAAACGCATCCGTAAAACCCTGCCGGGCCTGCACAATCTGGCTTCCGAATATCACCAGTTGTTCGTTCCAGGAAGCAAGTATTGCCGGCGTACCGATAGGCCCGCCCCCTTTCATGCCGGCGAGGTAGCGATTGCGCTGCTTCAGCACCCGCCGAAACCTGAGCAGGGCGTCGAGATACAACGGGGTAGCCTGACAAAGAAGATTGTCCAGGAAGCGGCGGCGACGATCAGGCCCCCCGGAGGTCAAGGCATAATCCTGCGGAGCACATGCAACCACCGGCAATTGCCCTACCATGGAGGACACCCGTTCCTGTGGAACCCCGTTGACAAACATCCGCTTCCCCTCTCCCGGTACATACGCCATACGCACCCGCCGATCCCGGCCGCCATCGCTCACGAACAAACCTTCCACTTCGGTATGCTTCGCGCCGCGCCGTACAATATACCGGTCGCCTGACGTGACGAAGCCTTTGGACAGGCAGGCGTAATGAATTGCATCCAGCACATTCGTCTTCCCTGCCCCATTGGGGCCATAAAGGAGATTCACCGATGGAGCAAACGTACACTCGGTACGCTCGTGCACGCGGAAATCCGTAAGGCGAATCGACTTGAGATACATGGCCTGCTCATGACATCGCAGCATATGTACGTCGGCTGCAACGATTTCGTTCGGGAACACAGCACTCGACGGATCTGTGCCTTAAAGCATGGCGTTACCTCCCAACTTCTGTAATCCCAACCGGATCGTATGCCACAAACCGAACCGCCTCCCCTTTTTTCGGAACTTGAGCACCTGGCCACGGAACAACGCAATCCCAGGTCCCGGAACATTGATCTGGCGCCCGTGGCCGAAATCCTGGAGATCATCCATACAGAGGATCGGAAGGTCCCCGAAGCCGTTCGCACGGAGATTCCGTATATCGCGGAGGCCGTCGAGTTGATTGTGGATGCCTTCAAACAGGGCGGGCGGCTGTTTTATGCGGGTGCAGGAACAAGCGGGCGCCTCGGGATCGTGGATGCTTCAGAGTGTCCGCCTACGTTCGGAAGCGATCCTGAAATGGTCCAGGGTATTATTGCGGGGGGTCCCGCAGCGGTTTTCCGTTCGCAGGAAGGCGCCGAGGACCTCGAGTCCAATGGCGTCGACGCATTGGTTGAGGCCGGCGTGCAGCCTCCCGATGTCGTGTGCGGGATTGCGGCGAGCCGACGAACACCGTTTGTCGTGGGCGCGATCCGGCATGCCCGCTCCATCGGCTGTAAAACGATCTACATTACCTGCAATCCTCGCCAGCACTTCGATCTGGAAGTGGATGTGGCCATCTGCCCGGTGGTCGGACCCGAAGTAATTATGGGTTCGACGCGCATGAAATCCGGGACGGCGCAGAAACTGGTGCTCAATATGCTCACCACCGCCTCGATGATTCGCCTCGGTAAAGTGTATGAGAATATGATGGTGGATCTGCAAATGACGAACGCAAAGCTGGTCGAGCGATCGAAACGCACCGTAATGACGGTGACGGGTGTGTCCTATGCCAAGGCAGCGGAATTGCTGGATCGCGCCGGGGGACACGTGAAGACGGCGTTGGTCATGCATCTTGCCGGGGCGGATGCGGAAGAGGCGGCCGGTCGGCTTGAGAAAGCTGGGGGATTCGTGCGAGCGGCGATTGGAAAATCGAGGTAATGTTTCACGTGAAACAATGAAAATAATTTTTTATAAGTTATTTTTTTTCAAATGTTTATTGTTAATTTTGTAGGGCAAATTATGGGTTTTTACGAGTTCGTCCCCGTCACCCGGACGCGGCGACGAACTGAAACACTTCTTCTAGCGGCTTGCCGAACACATCGGCAATCCGGAACGCGACCTCAAGCGACGGCGAGTACTTGCCGCCCTCGATCGCATTGACCGTCTGCCGCGTGACGCCGACCTGGTCGGCGAGTTGCTGCTGCGTCATCTCACCGTGGTGAAACCGCAGGGTCCGGATCTGGTTGCGGATGCTCGTCCCCGACTGAGCCATGTTCATATCCCCCGGCGGTAGTAAACGATCTGCAACACGTCCTTCGCCACCTCGGAACCGAACAGCGAGATGAGAAGCAGGTGCGCCACCCAGACGCCGCCGACCGACAGGATCAGCGCCATGATCGCGCCGATGACCCCGACGCCCAGTATCCACGACGACCGGCTCTCTGCGCGCCAGCCGATGAGCCGATCGCGCTCGTCGGCCTCGTCCGGTCGGCTGGCGATCGCCGCAACGACGTGTCCTGCGATGTTGACGGCCACGATGAAAATGATCGCCACGGCGAAGACCGGCACGAAGGGCGGCAGGACACTGACGCCGTTCGACAGCATGAGGCCGGCAACGATCAGGTACCCGCCCAGGCCGACGACGAGACTGACGAGTTGAATCCAGACGCTTTTCTCTTCGAAGGACGTATCCATGGAGTCTTCCTATTTTGATGAAATGACTGATTTAGTTGACATGATGTCAAAAATACTATACACATCCTGATATGTCAAGGATTATTGGAAGAATGGCAAATTACGGGCTTGCGCGATGGGGCAAAGACCGAGGATGTGTCCGCTAAACTGTGTAAGCGGGATTAGGGACACGGTCCCCGTAGAGTATGACGAACCGATTGAGTACGGCTTTCCAGTCGAGTATGGGTTGCTTCCATTTCTTCGAGGCTTCCCGCAGGCCGAGCCATAGCAGTTTGAAGATCGCCTCGTCGTTCGGGAAAGCGCCCTTGTCCTTGACGATCGCGTCCGGACTAATTTGCGACCGAGGCGGCCTCCGCTTCTTCGAGGGACGGGAGCAGCGTGCGCTGCACCCATCCGAACTCGGGGTTGATCTCAAGCGCCCGCTCGAATGCCGTCCGGGCCTCTTCCAGATTGCCCCGGTCCATAAAGACAATCCCGAGGCGTGCATACGTATCCTCGTGACCCCATGACGGCAAGACAGGATCTTCCACCACTTCTTCCTCGAAGAGGCGAGCCGCTCTGTACAGCCCTTCCAGTGCACGGTCCTTGTTACCCCCCACAATGCGCGGGAGATTATAATCGGTAATAGCCCTCAATAGCACAACCCTAGGATTGTCGGGTGCAAGTTCCCGAGCCCTTGACATAGCCCTGTTGAACTTGCGGCCCAGGGACACAGCTTGCAAGGGTCGTACTGTCATCTTCTGGCCATATACGGCGGAAAGCATTAACCAGCCTTCGGCAAAAAATTCGTCCCGATCGGTCGCCGCTTCAAGATGGTCAATGGCGTAGTTGACGTACTCCAGGATTTTACGATTGTGGTCCGAGTCACCCTTCTCTGCCAGAATGTTAGCCTGCTCGCTTGCCGCCGACGCGGCATAGTAACGGGCGAATATAGCCAGACTGTCGTCATGGACGGCTTGCTCGAAAAGCGCACGGGCCTCCAGGAGTTTATCCTGATCGTCATGATTGGCTCCGTCCGTCAGTATCTGCTTGCCCTCGAGTAGTACCTGCTTGGCCGATTGCGCTTGAACAGGCACGCACCATGCAACAAGCGCCGCCAATACAACGATGGTGATCGAATTTCGCATGTTCCCTTTGCGCCTGGGAAAGATTAGACGATCCAATATAATCATGCAGAATGATAAGGTGCGGGCGGGCCAGGTATTCATCGATGGTGCGAGGTTTCACGGTTCGGTACTACCCTCTTTTGGGGCCCGTTTGCGGGTTCGCCTGGACTCGCCCAGAATCCACCGGGGTTTCAGATTGAGGTGGAATCGCGTGTTAGCCGCCTTTACGATGATGGAGACGGCTTCCTCGGGGGAATCGGTAAGTATCCACCGGGCGGCGTCCTCCGGGCTGATCGTCCCCTCGTGAACCATGGTGTGGGAAACAAAGTCGATCATCTCCGACCAGTACTCGGCGCCCATCACGACGACCGGCAAATCCAGTATCTTCCCTGTCTGCACCAGTGTAAGCGTTTCGAATATCTCGTCCAGGGTGCCAAAACCGCCAGGAAGCACCACGAATGCATAGGAGTATTTGACCAGCATCACCTTGCGAACGAAAAAGTGGTTGAACTCTACCCACTGGTCCAGATACCGGTTGCATTCCTGCTCCTCGGGAAGCTCAATGTTGCAGCCGATACTGAGCCCGTCCACCTCCCGGGCTCCGCGGTTGGCGGCCTCCATAATGCCGGGCCCTCCTCCGGTCATCACCGTGAACCCCGCTTCGGCCAGTTGGCTACCCACCTGTCGAGCCAGTTGGTAATAGACGTGATCTTCGGGGAAACGAGCCGAGCCGAAAACCGTCACGCAAGGCCCGACAAAATGCAGCTTGCGAAAGCCCCGGAGGAACTCGAAGAAGATGCGCCCGGCCCGGATCAGTTCGGCCAGCCGCCTGCCCGGTCCGCTCAGGAAAAAGCGTTCTTCGAGCGTACTTTTTCCGGAACGCGCCGATCCTGGGGTTGTGTTCTTCGGTGTTTTCACTTGCCGGGATGGATGTTATGAGCAAGGCGGTCGGGCCGTTCAAAGATACTCTAGGGCGTGTTAACACTAACAGGAAACATGCTGTCCTTCGTCGCGTTATTTCGGGACGCAGAAATATAAGGCGAAATTCAGAACATGAAACTCACCGAGGCCCAGTTTGAACGGATCGCGCCGTTGCTGCCGAAACAGCGCGGAAACGTGAGCCTGTCAAATATTCAGGTGCTTAACGCGATCCTTTACGTGGCCGAGCACGGCTGCAAGTGGCGCGGACTGCCCGAACGCTTTGGCAATTGGCACACCATCTACACGCGAATGAACCGCTGGTCGAAAAACGGCGTTCTGGACCGCGTGTTCGAGCACCTGCAACTGCAGCAAATCGTGCGCATCAAGATCGAGGCGGTGGGGCTGGACAGCACCAGCGTCAAGGTCCATCCGGACGGTACGGGCGCGGAAAAAAAAACGGTCCGCAAGCCATCGGCAAGTCTCGTGGCGGCTGGACCACCAAGATTCATATGGTTGCCGCGGATGCTCGAACGGCCCTCTCGTTCTCGCTCTCTCCCGGCCAGGCGCACGACGCGCCCGAAGGCCGCAAACTCTTGAGCGGCATGGAGAAGCCATCGAACAGTCCGGCGTTGGTGATGGATCGTGCGTACGAAAACGACAGTACGCGCCAGTTGGCGCTTGACCTCGGGTTCGTACCCGTCGTTCCGCCGAAGATAAACCGCCTTGCCCCTTGGGAGTACGACCGCGAGATGTACAAGCGGCGCAACGAAATAGAGCGTCTGTTCCGGCGTATGAAGGGGTTTAGGCGCATCTTCTCGCGCTTCGAAAAACTCGACGTTGTATTCCTCGGCTTCGTTGTTTTCGTGCTCATCGTCGACGCATTATTTTAGTGTTAACACGCCCTAATTAAGTCCGCAAAGATCGTCAAGAACAAGGGTGCTTCCCCGAACGACGAGGCGCCCTTGAACGGGCGCCTGCGGGAAAAGTAAATATACCGTATTACCCCTGTTTGTCAGGTAGGGTCTATACGTTCCTGTTTTTTAAACAAGTTATTATTTTTTAAGAATTTATAATTTATTAGGCGGCTTCCCGCGCATGCTCCCTAGCACTGCTATGCGCGCATTTTCTTTCCTACCGTATAGCCACCTTTGCGCATGACTCCGACCGGTGTGGATTCCGGTCCACCCCAGGCGGACTCGCAAGGGGACACAGGCGCAGCACTCCGTGAATCATGGCGCCGCTCTCTGCAGCGTGATCCCATACCTTCGCCTCCTGTTCCCATAGCGCTGCTTCCTGCGCCCATATTTCCGGCTCGCGTTCCCGTGCTTCCACGATCCCCCACCACTTGTCCGGGGTTTCAATCCGTGAAGGCACGGATCCGAATCCTCGAAGCGTACGATACATAGTACGAACCGGGAATGCGATGTTCCTTTCCCGCCCTTGCGAACCTCCCGCCCCGTTTCGTCGTTTTTCGACGCGCCCGGTACGCAGGCGCTCTCGTACGGCAGCGGCTCCGCGTCTTTTCTCCACAAAATCCGTTCCTCCCGTGGCTCTTGCTTCGATCCGCAGGCAACTGGCTTCCACGGACGCCTTCCGCAAGGCGTCCGCATGGTCCGAGCAGATGGACCCCGAAGCGCCTTCCACCCTCCGGGTAAAAGGACTGGCCGGGTCCGTCTCGTCCTTCCTGCTTGGACAACTCCACGAAACCGCAAAGGCGTCGAAGACCCTCTGCGTCTACATAGCGCCGGACGAGGAAATGGCGGCCTGGGCCTTCGGGGACATTGCCCAGCTTGTCGAGGAAGACCAGGGCGCTGTGCGGCTGCCGGCCACGGGACACAAACCCTACGACGCCGAACAACTGGACGATCCGGCCCCGCTCATTGCCCGCGGCGATGTGCTCCAGCAGATAAGCGAAGGATTCTGCGGCCTCGTGGTAACCAGTTCCGAGGCGCTGGTGGAGATGGCCCCGGCGACGGAAACGATCCGAAACCGGACGATTTCCATCGCTTCGGGCGCCGTATTCCCGCCCGAAGACCTTGCAAACCGCCTTGTGGAACTGGGATTCGAACATGTCGAGTTCGTGGAGCGGCCCGGAGAAATAGCGCTCCGGGGCGGCATCCTCGACATCTATCCGTTTACCGGTTCGTGGCCGATCCGGGCCGAATTCTTCGGCGACGAGATAGAATCCCTGCGCGAATTCGACCCCCGGTCGCAACGATCCGTCAGCCGCCTGACCGTGGCCCGCCTCGTTCCGAATCCGGGAAACGACCTGTCCGGCGCCAGCGCGCACGCCCCCATCTTCGAACAATTTCCCGAACGAACCCTCCTCGTCACCACGGACGAAGAAGGACTTGTAGAGAAAGCCGCCGAACGGTTCGACGCCGCTGAAAAAGCCTGGCGCCATACACTCGACGAAAACAACGAAGCGCCCGCCCCTGCCGCGCGGTATCTCGCCGCCGAAATCTTCGAGCAATCCCTGCTCCGGTACAATCGGGTGCTGCTCGGTTCGTTCGCTAGCGCCGGGGAAGATGTCCTCCAATTCGACGCCGCGCCACAACCGGATTTCAATGGAAACATCGGCCTTCTGCGTACCCGTATTCTGGCCAATGCCGAACAGGGCGCCCGCACGTTCATCCTCTGCGACAGCCGGGGACAGGAGGTCCGCCTGTCCGAACTGCTCGACGACGAAACCGCGCAACAAAGCGTCCGCATCTCCATCGAATCGCTGCACGAAGGATTCGAAATCCCTTCGCTCGGCCTCGCCGTTTACACGGATCACCAGATATTCAACCGGTACCACCGCCCCTCCGTACGCGGCCAAAAGAAACGCTACGGCGGCCTTAGCCTGCAAGCGCTCAAGAATCTCTCGCCCGGCGATTTCGTGGTCCATGTGGATTACGGCATCGGGCGGTTCGCCGGACTCCATCGCATTACCGTACGCGAAAAACGGCAGGAATCCGTAAAGGTGCTTTTCCGGGACGAAGATGTCCTGTATGTCAATGTCAACGCACTGCACAAACTACACAAATACTCGGGCAAGGACGGTCGTGCGCCCACGCTCACCAAGCTCGGTTCCGGGCAATGGGAACGCACGAAATCCCGCACCAAAAGCAAGGTCAAGGACATGGCGCGCGACCTGATCGCGCTCTACGCAAAGCGGAAGCAATCCGCCGGGGTCGCCTTTTCTCCGGACACGGTCTGGCAACGAGAAATGGAAGCCTCGTTCCGCTACGAAGACACGCCGGATCAGACCACCGCAACGGATTCCGTCAAAAGCGATATGGAAGCTCCGGTGCCTATGGACCGGCTCATCTGCGGAGATGTCGGGTTCGGCAAAACGGAAGTCGCTGTCCGGGCAGCGTTCAAGGCCGTGCAGGACGGCAAGCAGGTGGCCGTACTGGTACCCACGACCATCCTTGCCGCACAACATCTCGAAACCTTCTCGAAAAGGCTGGACAAGTACCCGGTAAACGTGGAGATGATGTCGCGTTTCCGTTCCGGCGCCATGCAAAAGCAGATTGTCAAAAAGATCGCGGCAGGAGCCGTCGACATCGTGGTGGGCACGCATCGCCTGACATCGCAGGATATCCGATTCAAGGACCTGGGGCTGCTCATTATCGACGAGGAGCAGCGTTTCGGGGTAGCCGTCAAGGAGCGCCTGCGGAAACTGCGCACCGAAGTGGACACGCTTACCCTTACGGCGACTCCCATCCCCCGAACGCTCCAGTTCTCGCTGCTGGGCGCCCGCGATTTGTCGCTCGTCACCACGCCGCCGCCGAACCGGCGCCCCGTCAACACCGAGATTCACACCTTCGACAAGAACCTGATCCGGGACGCGATCCTGTACGAAATCAGCCGGGGCGGGCAGGTATTCTTCCTGCACAACAGCATCCGCAACATCGACGAAATGGCCGACAGCCTGCGCCTCATCGTACCGGATGTGCGCATGCGGACGGCCCACGGGCAGATGAAATCGAGCGAGCTGGAACGGGTCATGACAGGCTTCATCGCAGGACGTTTCGACGTACTTGTGAGCACCAGTATCATCGAGAACGGTCTCGACATACCCAATGCCAATACCATCATCGTCAATCGAGCCGATCGGTTCGGACTCGCCGAACTGCACCAGTTACGCGGGAGGGTCGGGCGGTCGGACCGGAAGGCCTTCTGCTACCTGCTCGTTTCGTCCATCCACGGGCTTACGCGCGAGGCACGGCGCAGGCTGCAAGCCGTCGAAGAGTTTTCCGAGCTCGGGAGCGGTTTCAATCTGGCCATGCGCGACCTGGACATCCGGGGAGCCGGGAATCTCCTCGGGGGCGAGCAAAGCGGCTTTATCGAGGAAGTAGGCTTCGAAACCTACCACAAGATTCTCGAAGAGGCCGTGCTGGAACTTCGGGAAGAGGAATTCCCGGACATCCTGGACCACGGAACGGCTCCGGGCGCACCCGAAACTGCGGTGGATATCGAAGAAGACGCCTTCATCCCGGAGCGCTACATCTCGAACAACGTAGAACGCCTGAATATCTACCGCCGCATCAGCGAAGCTGCGGACGCCCCGGTGCTGGCAACCATCCGCGACGAGATGCAAGACCGCTTCGGCGCCCTCCCCGCCGAAGTGAATCACCTGTTCGCCGCTGCCGAAATGAAATTTCTCGGCCAGACGCTGCGCCTGCCCAGAGTGCTCTTCAAGAACAAGCGACTTTTTCTATACATGCCGTCCCTGGAAGGCGATCCGTATTTCCACGAGCAGCTCTTTTACGATTTTCTCGAGCGGCTGAGCGGGCTGGACCGGAGGTATGTATTGAAGGAAACGAAAAGCCAGACGCTGCGGGCGATCGTACAGGAGGTGCCGAGGCTTTCCGACGCCCAAAAAATTCTGCACCGCTTGCAACCCGAACCGGCGAAAACGGCGGCGTAAGCACCCGGCAGGCCGAATCAGGCACGGGGCGCGCAGGCCAGCATCGCCTTGCCGCGGAACCAGGGACGCGGGTCCATATCCGCAAGTTCGATCCGCTCGATATCCGCCTCGCCGGCGACGGACGCTATTTCATCCGTGAGATCGCCCCCTTTAAGGCAAATCACGCCGGGCCGCCAGGTGTCCGCATCGATCGGGCGGGCGCAAGGCTGCGCAATGCGGCGATGCCATCCCCACAAATCCCTGAGCGGCGCCGTAGCGCGCGATACCGAATAGGTGCATTCGGCAGGCGTGTCCGTGTCGAATGTCTCGGCGAGGCTGTGCCGGGCCGCTATGTTTGCGAGCCCGAGCCGCCGGATCATGGCGCGCAGGACCTGCACTTTCTTCTCTACCTTGTCCACGGCGATGACCCGGATATCCGGACACGCGATCGCAAGGGGAACAGCCGGAAGACCGCCCCCTGTTCCCCAATCGACCACCACCGCCCCCGGAGGAAACCGCCGGTACGTCAGAAACAGGCAGTGCAGGCAATGCATCCGGGCCGCTTCCGCATCGGCGTCGCGCGAAATGAGATTGATGCGCCGGTTGAAATCGAGGAGCATCGCCTGGTAGGCATCCAGAAGACGCCGCTGCTCGTCGCTCAGTTGCCGAAAAGGATCCCAGGACATAACCGGGACCCTCAGGTAGCCACGGGCGAGGCGGGCTGCTTCCTTACCGGGCGCTTCCGCAGCATCACCAGGAGCACCGAGACATCCGCCGGGCTGACCCCGCTGATGCGCGACGCCTGCCCCAGATTGTCCGGGCGGATTTTCGACAATTTCTCCCGCGCTTCCAGCGTGATATGATCGACGGCCTCGTAATCGAAATCCTCCGGCAGGCGAAGCGATTCCATTTCCTCCATCTTCCGCACCAGGTCGCGCTCGCGGTCGAGGTATCCTTCGTACCGCAAATCTATCTCGACTTGCCGTGCTGCAGATTCCCGCCCCGGCGCCGGCGTGACCAGTTCCTCCTTGCGCGCGATATGATCCAGCAGGTCGTCGAGCGAGACCTGCGGACGCTTCGCCAGTTGCAAAAGGCGTTCGGGACGCCGGACAGGGTCCGTGCCCACCTGCTTCAGATAGGCATTCACTGCGTCAGGCGATACGGTTACCGCCTCGACGGCCGCCCGTGTTGCCTCGATCGCATGCCGCCGGGCCTGCATCCGTTCGTAGCGGGCATCCGTTGCAAGACCCAGCGTATAGCCCAGCGCCGTCAGGCGTTGGTCGGCATTGTCCTGTCGCAAGAGAAGCCGGTGTTCGGCCCGCGAAGTAAACATGCGGTAGGGTTCGTCCGTGCCCTTGGCCACCAGGTCGTCGATGAGCACGCCAATGTAGGCCTCCGACCGTTTCAGGACGACCGGGTCTTCGCGCCGCAAGTACCGCACTGCATTGATCCCGGCCATGAGACCCTGCGCGCCGGCTTCCTCGTAGCCCGTCGTGCCATTGATCTGCCCGGCGAAAAACAATCCCCGCACCCGCTTCGTCTCCAGGCTGTACCGTATCTGATACGGAGGAAAATAATCGTATTCGATAGCGTAGCCGGGACGCAGCATGTGCGCCTTTTCGAGACCGACCACGTTGCGTAGCGCCGCGAACTGCACCTCTTCCGGAAGGCTGGTCGAGAAGCCATTCACATACACCTCATAGGTGTTGCGGCCTTCCGGCTCCAGAAACAGCTGGTGGCGGTCCTTTCCGGCAAATCGGTCGATCTTGTCCTCGATCGACGGGCAATACCGGGGCCCGGCGCCCTCGATCCGCCCGGCGAACATGGGACTTCGGTCGAATCCTTCCCGCAGTGCGTCATGCACCTCGGGAGACGTATAGGCAATCCAGCAAGGTATCTGGTCTTCCGGAAGCCGATCGGTAAGAAAGGAAAACGGGGTGGCCGCCGAATCGCCCGGCTGTTCCTCCAGCCGATCGTAGTCGATCGTGCGCCCGTCGATGCGCGGCGGGGTACCCGTCTTCAACCGTCCGCTTGCGAAACCGAGCTTCTCAAGGCACGCGGTCAACCCGGTCGAGGCGCGCTCGCCCATGCGCCCGCCCCCGTACTGGCGTTCCCCGATATGAATGACCCCGTTCATGAAGGTGCCGCTGGTCAGAATGACCGTGGGAGCATGAAACGTTTGCCCGATTTGCGTACGTATGCCCGTCGCCCGACTCTCCTCCGTACACACCTCGACCGCCATATCGGCCCGCATGAACAGACCGGGAATGCTCTCCAGTTCCTCCCGGACCGCCGCCGCATAAGCTACCCGGTCGCACTGCGCGCGCGGCCCCTGCACGGCAGGGCCTCTCCGCTGGTTCAACATCCGAAACTGTATGCCGGCGCGATCGGTCACCTTGCCCATGACGCCGCCAAGCGCATCGATCTCACGAACAATATGCCCCTTGCCGATGCCGCCGATGGCCGGATTGCACGACATCTGCCCAATGGTTTGCAGATTCATGGTGACCAGCAACGTGCGGGCGCCCATACGCGCGGCCGCCGCAGCCGCCTCGGTCCCGGCGTGTCCCCCGCCAACCACAATGACATCGTACGTAAAAGGATGCATGGGATACTCTGAATTAAGTCCCGTCCTGTGTAACCGTAGAAACGCCGGTTCGTACACGTAGAAGAAACGACAAGAGACGGACAATGGCTCCCGCCGCCTATTTCCCTATGCAGAACCGGGAGAAAATCTGATCCAGCACGTCCTCGTTCGTGATCTCTCCGGTAATGGCGCCGATCTCATGCAAGGCAACGCGCAAGTCCAGCGCCAGGAGTTCGCCGCCGCTTCCGGCGCCGAGGCTCCGGCGAGCCGCTTGCACCGCATCGAGCGCCTTGCGCAGGTGATTGCGATGCCGCTCGTTCGTCACCACGAGCGAGCCCTCGGAGAGGCTCAGATCGGCGCCCGCCGTTTTGAGCAGGCAGGTTATCAGAGGTTGTATCTCCTTTTCGTCCCGGAACCCCCGTTTTGCCGACAGGGCAAGGACGCCGGAGGATTCGCCATCGCCGATCGGCACATCCTCCTGCTTCAGGAGATCCGTCTTGTTCGCCACCAGAAGTACCGGAGGCGCCCCCCGCTCCGCTATCGCCTCGATAAAGGCTTGCTCGCCCGCATCCATACCCACCGTAACGTCATACGCATACACGAGAATATCGCTCCGGTCTATAGCTCGCTCGGCACGCAGCACCCCTTCCGTCTCGATAGCATCGGCTGTGTCCCGGAGACCTGCCGTATCCGTGAACCGGAACAGCAAGCCGTCGATTTCCGCCTCGCCTTCCACTTCGTCGCGCGTGGTGCCGGGCACAGGGCTTACGATAGCGCGATCGCTTCCCAGCAAGGCGTTCAACAAGGTGGATTTACCCGCATTGGGGCGCCCGCCAATCACGACGCGCACCCCATCGCGCACCCGGCGTCCGAGGCGCCAGGATCGGAGCAATTCGTCCAGCAGTCGTTCGGTTCGATCCAGCAACGCTTCAAGGCGTTCCCGGTCGGCGAACGCCACATCCTCTTCGGAAAAATCCAGTTCGAGTTCGAGGAAGGCGCAAAGTTCAAGCAGGTCTGCCCGCAGCTCCGCCAGCACTTCGGAATAGCGGCCCTGAAGATGCGAAACGGACACGCGGTGCGCCAGAGAGGACGAGGCATGGATCAGATCGGCCACGGCCTCGGCCTGCGCCAGATCCATCTTCCCGTTCAGAAAAGCCCGCTGGGTAAATTCGCCGGGGGCGGCCGGACGCGCACCCGCTTCCAGCATGCGATTCAGAATAAGCCGGCTCGCAAAATCGCCCCCATGGCACGAACACTCCACGACATCTTCGCCGGTCGCCGAACGGGGAGCCCGAAAAAGCGTAGCGACTACCTGGTCGATGCGTGTCCCGTCGCGGCTTGCCACATAACCCACATGCGCCGTATGCGAGGCGGCTTCCCGAAGGTCCGCTCCTTCAAAGCAGGCCGCTGTGATCGCCAGGGCTTCCGGACCGGAGATGCGCACGATACCCAGCGCAGCGCGCCCCCTGGCTGTTGCGATGGCGGCAATGGTATCGCTGGAAGCTTGCATGGCGCATAAAAAGATGCGCTTGAAAAAATCGCCCTGCGGTGCGTTCGGCGCCTACTTGCGCCTCCCGGTCGTTCGGGGGCCGCCGGGCCGCCGCCCCCCTGCCTTGCCCTTCCCTGTCCGGGCAAGAGCCTGGCGGCGTCTCTTCTTTCCGTCTCCTTGCTTTTTACTCCGGCCTTTCGACGCAGGCTTCCCGTCTTCTTCCTCCTTGCTGGCAGCGATATTCCGATTGATGATCTTTTGCTGCACGGCGGTCACCACGTTATACACGAGGTAGTACAGGCTCAGGCCGGACGCAAAGCGATTGAAAATGACCCAGATCATCACCGGCATCAAATAGGTGAACATCTTCATCTGGGGATTGGAGGAGGGGGTCCCCTGGATGCGCACCTGAACGATCATCGAGAGGCCCATAAGCAGCGTGAAACCGGCCACGAAATCGCCGTAAAACGGGATCTCGAACGGCAGATTGAGAATCACGTCCGGCGCCGACAGGTCATTGGCCCAGAGAAACCCCTGCTGCCGGATCTGGATGGATTGCGGAAGGAAAAGCCACAGCGCAATAATGATGGGATACTGCAACAGCATAGGAAGGCAACCGCCCACCGGATTGGCGCCGGTTTCCTTGTACATCTTCATCATTTCCTCCTTCTGCTTCCGGGGATTGTCCCCGTACTTCTCCTTGATGACCTCCATCTTCGGTTGCAACTCGCGCATCCGGGACATGCTTTTGTAGGAGGTCTTCGTCAGCGGGTACAGGACCAACTTGATCAGAATGGAGAAGACAATGATGACATAGCCGTATCCGGGAATGAACTTCGCCAGAAACGTGAACGCAGGAATGAAAACCAGTCTGGCCAGGGGTCGCGTAATCCACTCGAAAAAATCCCAGCCGTAATCCACCATGTCGTAAAGGCCCAGATCGTAGTCGTTGATCCGGTAAAACTCCATCGGCCCGATGTACAGCCGGAACTCGTCCGGCCCATCCTCCGGTTGCGCCATGAGCAGGCGCATGTCGTAGTCTTGTCGAAAGCCTTCGCTGCCCGGCTCCCCCATCTGCTCCCCGATGAGTTCGGCGCCGCGGGTGCCGGAAGAGGGAATCATGACGGAAGTGAAATACCTGGTCTTGATAGCGGTCCATGACACGTTTCCGGAAAGGCGTTGCTCTTCGAAGTCCTCTTTCCTGAGCAGTACGTTCTCCACCTCGCCCCCGCTGTGCGCATAGGCCCCGGCCGCTTTGACTTCCTCGTTCGTATCGTTTTCCGTGAAGGGAATAGCTCCTGTCCATATCAACTCGTACCCCTCCCTTGTAGAAAAGGCCGCAGCATTTTCCTGGTCCACGCGCAGACCGATTTCGTATTCGCCCGGATGGAATGTGTAGGTCTGGCGCAACACACCCCCCTGAATACCCGTTTCGAAGTGTAACGTGACGGGCTCGGCGCCGACGCGCAGGGTATCCCCCTCATAGGACGTATCGAAATACAGCGCGCGCGTATCGACGAGATGGGAACGGGGCGTCGTAAAGGCGATGCCCAGCGCGCCCGATCCGGTGGTGTCCACCATTTGTACGGGCGTTTCCTGATCGAATTTCTTGTATTCTTTCAGGGAGAAAGAGGTCAATGTGGCGCCTTTCGTCGAGAAAACCGCCCTATAGAGATCGGTCTCGACCGTGATGAAACGGGCTTCGCCCGCTAACGCCGCAACAAGCGTCGTATCCTGTGCAGCCTCTTCGGAAAACGGTCCCCCGCCCGGTCGTACGTCGTAAGGCCCGGGCGCCAAAGCGTCGCCCCCCGTGGTTGTCCGTTCCGTGGCCTGCGAATCTTCGGCGAGCTCTCCCTGCGTTGCCGGATCGCCGGCGGGCGCAACCGGCTGGGGAGGAGCGAACACCCAGAGCCAGACGAGCATGATAATCGCCACCAGGACGCTGAAGATGACGACATTGCGGTCCAAATCAGGTTCCCCTTGCTCGTATTACAGGATGGATGGGTAATGCTTGCGCTTGCAACGTAGGCACAAAGGCGCCGAAACGTCGTCGCGCTAAACGGGAAGTCAGGTGCGACGTTCCGAACGCATCGAAGATTCGTCGAGACGGCGGCAAAGTTCTTGCAACGCTTCAGGCAAATCGGCATACACCCGGCGGCTTGGCCGGGTATCGTCTTGCCGACCGGCGCGATGAACGATCATCATCGTCAATACGCTTTCCGTACCGGCAAAACGATCCAGTATTCCCTGCTGATGCAGCCGGTAGGTTTCGCGCAGCAACCGCTTGATACGGTTCCGGCTTGCAGCTTTTGCATGACGGCCGGGCGCAAATCCGATCTGGACAGGCGCACCTGCCTCGATTTGCGCACGAGGGACTATCCGGTACACAAGCCGAATACACCCTTTGCCGATCGTACCGACATCCTCCCGGCTACGGTCGAATAAAGGACGAATCAGGCGCTTCCGCTTGAGGCGAAATGAGCGCGGCAATTTTTGAAACGGGCGCAAGCTCCCATCCTCCGGCACGACCACGACCTCAAAACTATTTGCCGGACCGCGTGTCGCTTACGGTAAGGACGTTGCGGCCTTTCTCGCGCCGGCGCTTGAGCACCCTGCGCCCGTTTTTCGAGCTCATACGAGCACGGAAACCGTGCTTGTTCGCGCGCTTGCGTCTACTTGGCTGGTAAGTACGTTTCATAATACGGTGATCCGAAAACGCATCTTGACTATTTATCGCAGGTACAGAACGAGGGTATACGCACATACCCGCGGGTATGTTTTCGCATTCGGTGAAGCACTGTCCGCGGAACCCCTTTTGTCTTGACGGAGTACCGGGGAAGGGTACAGCGGGAGTAGCTCAGGGGTAGAGCATCAGCTTCCCAAGCTGAGGGTCGCGGGTTCGAATCCCGTTTCCCGCTCGGGCAAGCGGTTCGGCGTGCGTGGCGACAGGAGTCGCTATGCATCGTACCGGTGCGAACCGGGCGGTTAGCTCAGTTGGTTTAGAGCGCCTGCCTTACAAGCAGGAGGTCACTGGTTCGAATCCGGTACCGCCCACAAAAAGGGAAGTTACGCCTGTTTTATCCTTGTCGTTCCCCCTTGACTTCCTGTATCAAAAGCATTACACTGCACCGAATTATGTCCGTTGGATTCCCGATTTTCGGGTCCGGGTCGGGTCTGTATCGAAATAACGCAGAACGATTAATATTCGGCGATGGACGCTACGGGGCAATACATTTCTTGCGGAAGAGCCCCCTCCCCGGATGCCCAATTGGAGATACAGAACCTTGGACTACATTGCACCTATAGCCCGGACAGGTCCGTACATCCCTGACAGGAGTATACCTGTGCCCACGGGCTGTGGGTTGATGAGGAGGATGAAATAGGGGGGGTCTACTTGGCCGCCCCGAAAAACGCGGCTACGACCTGTAGCGAAACAAGAAAACAAACTGCGAAACAACTACTCTCACGGAGGTTGAGTCAATGCAAGTAACTACCGAAAACAAAAACGGGAGCCTTGTCATAGTGACCGAAGGGCGTGTCGATGGCAGTAACGCCCCCGAATTCCAGGAAGCATTGAAAGACGCGATCAAGGAGGGCGAGCAAAAGGTGATTCTCGATTTCGAACGCCTTTCGTATATCAGTAGCGCCGGCCTCCGTGTCATCCTGATGTTCGCCAAGCAGCTACGGAGGGAAAATATAGCATTTTCGGCATGCTCGCTCATCGCCTCGGTCAAGGACATTTTTGCAATTAGCGGCTTCGACAAAATCATCCCGATTCACGAATCGCAAAAAGAAGCGATGGCTGCACTCGGATAATGGATTGAACAAGGTTTTATGGCTCCGGTCAGCCCGGGAAAGGATAAAAATATCTGGGGATGAACAAAAATCCGTACAAGATTCTCGTCGTGGACGACGAACCGGACTTACAGCCGCTCATGTTGCAACGTATGCGACGGAGCATCCGGGCCGGTAAGTATGTTTTCGTCTTTGCAGGCAACGGTGTAGAAGCATTGGAGCGACTGCGTGAGCAGCAGGATATCGATATGGTGGTGTCGGATATCAATATGCCTCAAATGGACGGGTTGACCCTGCTGGACCAGATTGCGCAACTGGATCCGAACATTCGCTCCGTGATTGTCTCCGCATACGGTGACATGAAGAACATTCGCACGGCGATGAACCGTGGCGCTTTCGACTTCATCACCAAACCGATCGACTTCGACGACCTGCGGATTACCATTGACCGGACCCTGAAACACATGGCGCGGTGGCGTGAAGCACTCACTTCGCGCGATCAACTGGTTACGCTGCAACACGAACTGGATATCGCCCGAAAGATGCAGCGGGCCATTCTGCCTACTGAATTTCCTAATAAACCCGGCTACCGCATTTTCGGCGACATGGAGCCTGCCCGCAATGTGGGGGGGGATTTTTTCGATGTGATCCCACTGGAACATGGTCGAGTCGGTCTCGCCATAGCCGATGTATCGGACAAAGGGGTGCCCGCGGCGCTATTCATGATGTCCAGCCGCACCTTGTTGAAAGGCGCAGCTATTGGAAGCAGCGAGCCCGGCGATGCCCTGCGTGAAGTGAATGATATGCTGTGCGAGAAAAACGAATCCATGATGTTTGTGACCCTGCTCTATGGGATATATGACCCCGCCAGCGGGAAATTGACGTATGCGAACGCAGGGCATAACAGCCCGATCGTCGTCCATCCCGATAAAAGCTGCGACATGCTTCCGCTGACCGACGGAATTGCTATCGGGGTCATGCCCGATCTGGAATACCGACAAAAAACGATCACCCTTTCGCCGGGCGATACGCTCACCTTCTATACCGACGGCGTCACGGAAGCCATGAACCAGAACGAGGAAGTGTTAGGCGAAGAACGCCTCTTCGAGATCCTTAAGGGTGCTTCCTCTAAAGAACCTGAGGAAATCACACGGGCAATTTTTGAGGGAATAAAGACTTTCGTCGGCGACGCACCCCAATCGGACGACATTACCTGCATGACCATTTATCGGGCCGAAAACTGACATCCGAATTTTCATGCCCTCTCTTAAAATCAAAACGGAAGTCGCAGAACTGGAGCGTATTTTCGCCGCCGTGGACGAACTTGGAAGTCAGAATAATTGGCCTGACGATTTTATCTTTCGAATCAATCTGGTAGTTGAAGAAGTGGCGATGAATTGCATAAAATACTGCCATATGGAGGGAGTGTCCTATTTCGAGATAACGATGGACCCCGGGAACGATGTGCTTACGATCGAGATTATCGATACCGGACGACCCTTCGATCCGCTGACGGACGCCCCTGAGGCAGATACGGATTCTTCTATCGAAGATCGCGCCATAGGGGGATTGGGTTTACACCTGGTGCGCACCATGACAGACGATATGCGTTACCGGCGGGAAGCAGACCGGAATCATTTGACGCTGATCATGCACAAACCTTCATGAAGCGAATACCCGACCTGCTGGCAGCTGTGCTTCCGATGCTGGTTCTGGCGGGAGCTGGCCCTTTCATTGTTTCCATCACTATTCCAGAGGGATGGACCTGGTTGGGCAGTGGGATTGAAAAAAATGAAAGCCGGGTGGTTCCGGAAGGTAGCGTAGACACAACCTCCTTCTCTGAAAGTACTCCGGAAAATGCTCCGCTGCCGGATACCTCTTCGGTAACGATTCGGGAAATCGGCGTTTCCGACGAACAGGTCCTTTTCGGTCAATCCGCGGCCTTCAGCGGACCGGCTCAGGAACTCGGCCAAGGTATGCGGCGCGGTATACGGGCCGCTTTTCACGAAGTCAATCGGCGCGGCGGGGTTCATGGACGGCAATTGCAACTGATATCCCTTGACGATGCCTATGAGCCCGAAGCAGCCATTCAAAATACCATTCGATTGATCGAGGAAGAAAAGGTGTTTGCGCTGATTGGCGCTGTCGGCACACCCACTTCCCGTTCCGCCGTTCCGGTTGCCGCAGAGGCAAATATTCCCTACATCGCCCCGTTCACTGGCGCCGCCTCCCTGCGCGACACCACATGGCGCAACATAATCAACCTGCGAGCCTCGTACGACCAGGAAACCGAGGAAATGGTGGCCCGGCTGACAGACGATCTGGATATCCAGCGTATCTCGATACTCTATCAAGACGATTCCTTCGGTCGTGCGGGGTATCTGGGAGCAAGAAAGGCGCTCGAAAAACGCGGGATGGCGCCCGCCTCGATCGGATTGTATACGCGTAACACGCTGGCTGTCAAAACAGCCCTCCTCGATCTGCGACACGGCGACCCCGAAGCAGTGATTCTCGTCGGAGCGTACCAACCGGTTGCGGCACTGATCTCATGGGCAAGACATACGGGAATGAATCCTGTTTTCATAACCATTTCTTTCGTGGGTAGTAACGCACTGGCCAGAGAACTTGGGGAGCGAGGCAACGGAGTCTTCGTAACCCAAGTAGTGCCTTTTCCGCTGGATCGAACGCTCCCGGTCGTTTCCGCCTACCAGCAAGCCCTGTCAGCCTACGCCCCCGAAGCAGTTCCCGGATTTGTCTCCTTCGAAGGCTATCTGGCCGGACGCCTGGCCGCCGCCGGACTGGAACGATGTGCCCGGGACGTGACAAGGAACTGTTTCATGGACGGCTTGCAGCACACCAACGGCGTCGACATCGACATCGACGGATTCAAACTCCGTTATGGGGAAAACGATAATCAGGGATCGGATACCGTATTTCTGACCATGATAGGGGAAGACGGTCGTTATTACCCTGTCAACTCGCTCATGGATACAAATCGTCTGTGGAAACAACTACCCGTTCTGTGGCCAATGAATTAGTTACCTCGTGAACCCGCTCATAGACGCATATCTGTGGCCAACTCACTGCAAAGCCTGAAGAACCGTCGCTTTCGGATTTCCACCCAACTTTATTCCGGGATTGGAGGCGCTGTTGTCCTGACCGTGGCCGCAAGTCTGGTCGGGTGGTTTTCCTTCAACCGTGTCGGCGATGCCCAGAGCGATGTAAACGAAGGCGCCATTCCCGAAATGGCGGCTGCCTTTGAGATCGCCCAATACAGCGGAACCCTGGTGGTTGCTGCTCCACGCCTGACGGTCGCCGAGACGCCTGAAATATTCGAAGAAATCTATGCGAGCATTATCGAAGCCCGTGAATCCTTTGATCGGCAACTGGCGGTTCTGGAAAGCAGCGAGGGAACGGATGAGCGTTCCCAGCGCATTCGCGCCCATTCCGACACGCTGACCGCCAACATTGAGGCTATCAAAAACCAGGGGGCCAGGATGTTCGAACTGGCCGACGCGCGGGAAAATTTACGAGAACAAATCATAAACCTGCGTAACCACCTTGAGCGCATCGTGGTCTCGGCCATTGATGACCAGTTGTTCTACACGACCACCGGTTACCGCAATCTCGGCGACCCCCCGGTAGATCGCTCCGAGCATTTTTCGGAAGAGGAACTTGAACGGTATCGCCACCTGTCCGAGTTGCAAGCGGATGCCAACATCGCAACGGAGCTACTGGTAAACGCATTTACCCACTCCTCCGCTGCGACGATCGAGCCGCTTCGGGAACGTTTCGAAGCCGCCGCCAGCCGCATCGAGCGTAATCTGGCGGTGCTTCGGAATTCCCCTTTTCATGCCGAATTTGCCCCCGCTTTCGACGAATTGTACACGTTGGGAACGGGCGAAGAAAGCGGCTTTGCTTTACTGCAGGAGGAACTCCGGCTCGCTGAGAATCAACGAGACTTGCTCGCATACAACACAAACGAAGCCGGGACCCTCATCGCTGAAGTGGATAGTCTGGTTATTGCGGCGCGCAACAGTGCGCAAGAAGCCACCGAGGCTTCCGCCAATGCCATCTTCACGGGCCGCACATTACTTCTTTCGATCAGCATTCTCAGTATAATAGGGGCCATTCTTATCGCCTGGTTATTCGTCGGGCGCATATTGCTTTCTCGCATTCAACGCTTGTCGGACTGGATGCATCGCATGGCCGAGGGCGATCTGGAACTCGAGGTTGAGATCGGCGGAAACGACGAGGTTACCGACATGGCTGGAGCACTGGAGGTGTTTCGGCGCCATGCTCTGGAGGTGCAACGACTCAACCTGGTGGAAATGCTGGCGGAAGATCTTAAGGCAAAAAACAATGAACTGGAAAATGTTCTGGACAAACTTCGCCTGGCTCAGGATCAGATTGTCATGCAGGAAAAACTGGCGGCCCTCGGCGAATTGACGGCGGGTGTCGCACATGAAATCAGAAACCCGCTGAACTTTGTCAAGAACTTCTCCGAAGCGTCGGAAGAGCTTCTTGAGGAACTGCACGAGTTGCTGGATGAAAGTAGCGAAAAGCTAAGCGACGATCAGCAGGACCTGATCCAGGAAATCACGGACGACCTGAACAGCAATTTCGAGCGCATAAAGCACCACGGCGAGCGCGCCGACCGCATCGTTCACGACATGCTGATGCTGGGGCGGGGCGAAGCGGAACACCAGGACACCGACATCAACAACCTGCTCGATGAACATGCCCGCCTTGCCTACCATAGCGTACGGGCAAGCGATTCCGACTTTCAGCTCGACATACAAGAAGACTTCGACCCGAATGCAGGTGTCCTCAAGGTCATATCCCAGGATTTAGGCCGGGTTTTCCTGAACATGGTGAACAACAGTTGTTATGCGATCAACGAAAAGCGAAGAGAAAAGGTAGAAGCCGGGCAGGGGATCGAGGCCTACATGCCGACGCTGTGGCTCATCACCAGGCGCAAGGAAGACAAGGTCGAGATACGTATCAAGGACAACGGAAATGGAATTTCCCCCGATGTGCTGAAGAAGATATTCGATCCGTTCTTCACCACGAAGCCCACAGACAAGGGCACCGGGCTCGGGCTCGCCATGTCCAGCGACATTATCCGCGAGCACGGAGGCGCCATCCGAGTGAACACCGAAACAGGTGAATTCACCGAAATGGTTATCGAACTACCCCTGACGCCGGCAGAGGAAACGGCTGAAGCAACCGGATAGCGCACCGGAAAAGGCGCAAGCAAGCTCCTTACCGTTTCTTGCCACGGTGTCGAGTATGATTTCGCGGCTTCTCGCCAGTACTTTGCTCGTCTTCCTTCGCTTCTCGCCGCACCGTTTGCCCCCTGTTCATATGTATGTCGCTAACGAACATGGCAAGTAATTCCGGTTCTTCCCGGGCCAATTCCTGGACGAGCGGCACAAACTGCCGGACGCGCTCCCGCTCCATATTCGTTCGTTCGCGAAGACGATTCTCCAACACGACCGTAAGGCGCTCCGCAACGCGTACACTCACATCCTCCGGCGTCGGCAGGGGACGTTTTTCCACCGGTACCCCATAGCGCATGGCCGAGCGGATAAGGTCCGTCTCATCCTCCACAGTCGCAAGCACGACAGCGACGCCCATTTTCCCGGCGCGGGCTGTCCGGCCGGACCGGTGAATCAGGTATTCCGGGTCTTGCGGCACGTCATACATGAATACGTGGCTGAGGTCCGATATATCAATTCCCCGGGCAGCGACATCCGTGGCGACCAGAAAGCGCGTCTCTCCCGAATGGGTTCGGGCAAGAGCTGCCTCCCGGGCCTTCTGCGATAAATCTCCGGAGATGGCATCGGCGCTATAGCCATAATTCCGCAGAAACGTCGTCAAATACTCGACATCCCTTTTCCTGTTGACGAATACGATGGCCGATTCGGGATTTTCCATCTCGAACAAACGCACCAGAACGCGATCTTTTTCCATCGGATCGGTCACATAATACCGGTATTCCATCGTCTCGACGCTCTCTTTGCCCGCACTCAGCGAAATGAACCGGGGCTCCGTGAGAAAATCGCGACTGAGCGACCTCACTCGTGGAGGAATCGTGGCGCTAAACATCAGGGTGCACCGTTCGGCAGGCAAATACCGCCTCAACTCCTGCATGTCCGGATAGAAGCCCATCGAGAGCATCTCGTCGGCTTCATCGAAAATAACATATTCGAGTTGCCGCAGATCGGCATTGCCCCGGCTGAGATGATCGAGAATACGGCCGGGCGTACCGATCGCTACCTGGGCGCCTTCTGTCAAACCCTTGATTTGCGGCCCGTACTCGACTCCCCCGTACACAAGAACAGATTCTAACGCACCGGTCTCGCGGGTGGCTTGCTTCATGTGTTCGAACACATGGTTGATCTGTTTCGCCAGTTCGCGCGTGGGCGTCATGACAAGTGCTTGCGTGACGCGGCGCGATGAGTCCAGAAGTTCGAACAGCGGCAACAAAAAAGCACCTGTCTTGCCGGATCCGGTGCGGGACTGTACAATCAGATCGGCGCTCTCAAGAATATACGGAATGACCTGTTCTTGCACAGGCATAAGGCTGTCCCATCCGGCAGCACTCAGAGCCGCCTTCACCTTCACGGGCAAGTTTTCAAGCGAGGCGTCGGGAAGACGCTCTACGACACCCTCCTGGATTTCCTGAATCTGGCGTTCGCTATGCTGCTCGCGCTGCGCGCGACGGGTCAGATCGATGACCTTGGTGTAGGAAGATGACGGGGTTTCGTCGTTGGCGTTCATAATGTCCGATAGCTTGTGGGGGGGACCGGAGCAATACGCTCCCGCCTGGCGTCACATGGCAAGGCCCCCATCGACATGAAGTACGTGCCCCGTAATGTAATCCGCCGCGGGAGAGGCCAGAAAATGCACGGCGTTTGCCACGTCCTGCGGTGTTGCGGTACGTTTCAGCGCAATCGTATCAAGCAGAGCGCTACGTGCGGCATCGCTCAAGCCAGCGGTCATATCCGTTTCCACATAGCCGGGGGCCACCACATTTACGGTAACCCCGCGGGCGCCGAGCTCCCTGGCAAGGCTCTTCGAGAAGCCTATGACGCCGGCCTTCGAAGCTGCATAGTTCGTTTGCCCCGGGTTTCCGACAACACCTATAACGGAAGACATATTCACGATTTTCCCGGCCCGCTTCTTCATCATGGGCCGGTAAGCCATTTTGCAAAAATTGAACACACTTTTCAAGTTGGCGCCCAGAACCGCATCCCAGTCATGCTCGTTCATCCGAAGCATCAGTCCGTCACGCGTAATTCCGGCGTTATTGACCAGTACGTCTATGGACCCCCATGCTTCCAGCACGCCGCCCACCGCTTCCTCGGCAGACGAAATCTCAGCCGCGTCTCCCTGAAAAACGAGGCATTCCGAGCCGGATTCCTGCAATTGCCGACAAAGTGCATTCGCCTCGTCGGTGGAAGATCGATACGTAAAGGCCACATGCGCACCGGCCGCGGCCAGCGTTTCGACGACAGCCCGCCCAATGCCTCGAGAAGCACCCGTAACGAGCGCCGTTTTGCCGTCCAAATCAAAAGCCATGGTCCCGAAAAAATCGGTGAATGAGAACAAGCCAATGCAAAAGTTGGCTCGAATGCGATAATCTTTCAGACTCCGTTAGCAAGAATCAACGCCAGTTCGTCGGCTTTGCCTGCAGAAATTGTCTTGATGTCTCGCCCAAGCGTGCGGCGCGCCAGCCCGCACAGCACCTTGCCCGCACCGATCTCGATATAACCATCGGCGCCGGCCGCGTGCATGTTCCGAAGCAACCCGGACCATTGCACGGGGGCTGTAAGTTGCACCACCAGCGCCTGACGTATCTCTTCCGGATCGCAGGTGGCCGAAGCCGTCACATTGAGGTATACAGGACAAAGGGGAGGGCGAATAGTATATCCCGAAAGCGCGCGTTCGAGCCCCTCACGGGCCCGTTCCATGAGCGGCGAGTGAAAAGCACCGTTCACCGGCAGCGGCGCCACGCGCCGGGCGCCTCGCGTGCGCATCTCCTGTATAGCTCGTTCAATGGCCGATGCGTCTCCGGATATAACCACCTGCCCGGGAGCATTGAAGTTCGCCGCCACCACGGAATCGGAGGTCTCCGAGATCTCCTCGCATATGCGCACCACCTGGTCATCTTCCATACCGAGCACGGCGGCCATTGCACCAGGGCGTTCGTCGTCTGCGTTCGCCATGAGTTCGCCGCGCCGCCGCACAAGCTGCAACCCGTCTTCGAAGGAAAGGGCGCCCGCAGCAACCAGCGCGCTATATTCACCAAGACTGTGGCCAGCCGCCATTGCTGCCTGCAAATCTGTCCGGCGCAGTATCGCCATGACCGCCATACTGTGTACGTATAGCGCAGGCTGTGTCCTGTCGGTCCGATTCAGCGCGGCACTGCTCTCTTCCTCCGAGATGCCGAACATGATCTCCGAAAGCGGAAAGTTCATCAGGCGATCCGCCTGGTCAATGATCTCGCGGGCTTCGGCGAAGCGTTCGTACAGGTCCTCCGCCATACCTGTGTACTGGCTCCCCTGCCCCGGAAAAAGAAAGACGGCCTTATTCATCATTCGCTGTGGTATACAACCGGCGACAGCCGATTACAACTCCGCGGCTAAGCGTACGTCCGCCTCTTTTCTCACCGCCTTACTGCCGTCGTAGGCCCAGCGAAGATAACAGGACCCCCAGGTAAATCCACCGCCGAACGCAACCAGAATAAGAATGTCTCCCCGGCGAAGGTTGTTTTCCCGATCTGCAAAACACAAGGGAATGGTTGCCGCAGTCGTATTGCCGTAGCGATCGATATTGAGTATGACCTTGTCCCTGTCGAGGCCCATTTGCCGCGCTGTAGTGTCGATGATCCGCTGGTTGGCCTGGTGCGGAACAAGGTAGCGAATGTCGTCTACCCCCAAATTGTGGCGTTTCATGATCTCTTCGGCGGACCGGGCCATACCGTCCACGGCATACTTGAACACCGCACGCCCTTGCTGCTGCAAAAAATGCATACCCTTCGCAACCGTTTCGTAGGTGGGGGGATTCAGGCTCCCTCCTCCCGGCATAGAAAGCATATCGGCATGTTTCCCGTCGACGCGCTGGTAAAAATCGATGATTCCGCATTCTCCGGAGTCAGGCTCCAGTAGTACGGCGGCGGCGGCGTCCCCGAAAAGAACGCACGTTGCCCGATCCTCGAAATTCGTAATACCTGTCATTTTGTCTGCGCCAATGACAAGCACCTTCTCGTGGCGGCCGCTTTCGATCATCTGCGCACCTGTCGAAAGAGCGAAAAGAAACCCGCTGCACGCCGCGGAAAGATCGAACCCCCAGGCATTCGATGCGCCGATGCTATCCTGCACAAGACAGGCTGTCGCGGGGAAAAACATGTCCGGCGTTATGGTGGCAACGATGATCACATCGATTTTTTCCGGATCCAGCCCCCGCTTATCCAGCAAATCCTGCGCTGCTTTCGATGCCATGTACGCGGTGGCCTTATCGGGATCGCGGAGAATGCGGCGTTCCCGAATGCCCGTACGCGTCCGGATCCACTCGTCGTCGGTATCCACGATTCGCTCAAGATCCTCATTCGTAAGCCGCTCGTCAGGGAGAAAGTGCCCAACCGCTGTAATGGCCGCATAGCTCATGGCGCTGTTCATCGCTGGTTGCATGATTGGGAATACCCCTTCTGCAAACCCCCTGCACAGATGATGGTTCGGGGCATCATTTGCCGAATGCCTTGTTCATCGCCTCCAGCGCCCCATGCCGCGCCACGTCGGCGGCCATAAGAATAATGCGCTCGATCGCCCGGACCGTCGACCCGCCGTGTCCAATCATCACATTCCCGTTCACCCCAAGCAGCGGCGCTCCGCCGTACTCCTCGTAACTGAAACGAAGCCGCACGGCAGAAAGCACATTACGCACTATTTCCTTGTGCGGGTCGGAAAACGCCTGCTGCACCATTTCTTCCGCGATCATCTGGGGGAACGCGGATGCAACGCTCTCCCCGAACTTGAGAAGAATGTTGCCGACGAATCCGTCGCAGACCACTACATCCGCCATATGGTGCAGGATATCGCGCCCCTCGATATTCCCGCAAAAATGAATGTCCGGGGACGCCTGGAGGAGTTTGTAGGCAGCCTTTACCTGCTCGTTTCCCTTCCGGGTCTCCTCGCCCAGGTTCAACAGCGCCACGCTCGGCTTCTCAAGCTGCATCACAGTGGATGCATAGATCGAACCCATCCTCGCAAACTGAAGCAAGTGCTCCGGACGACAATCGACATTGGTGCCCACATCGAGTATGATGCAATGGCCCTTGGTCGTCGGGAAAAAGGAAACGACCGATGGGCGAGCAATGCCCTGTAAACTGCCCAGTATGAAAAGCGAAGCCGCCATGATGGCGCCTGTATTTCCAGCGCTGACAAATCCGTGCGCCCTGCCTTCCCGCACCGCGCCAAGCCCAACATGAATGGAGGAACCCCGCTTCGATTTTACGGCGGCGGCCGGGGCCTCGTCCATAGCGATCACATCGGGGGCATGAACGATGTGCAATGGCGACAGGTCGGTAGCCCCCTTCCTCTGCGCTATCTCAGCTTGCAAGGCATTTTCCTGCCCGACAAGAAGCACCTCAAGATCGCCGCCCGAAGTCTCCAACGCATGTATAGCGCCCTCAACGACAACGGAAGGGGCCTTGTCGCCCCCCATAGCATCAACCGCTACCCGAATGGCCATGTTGGAAGATATGGAGAAACGGCCGGCGGACCGGACGCAATGCTATGGCCTAAACGGCTTCTTTCGGCTCGATAACCTGACGGCCCCGGTAATAACCGCAACTGGGACAAGCGTGATGCAAGAGCTTCGACGTGCCGCAGTTGGGGCATTCCGCTATCTGCGGTTCCTTCAAGCTACCGTAATACCGGGCCCGGCGTTGCCGTGTTCGAGCCTTGGAGTGTTTTCTTTTTGGATTCGCCATGATTTTTTGTGTTCGCCGGGATACATATCGTCGGCGTGAACACCAACCTTAATTCCGGTCCTCCTCTGATTTCAATGCACTGAGTGCTTCCCAGCGTGGGTCTATGCTGCTGTCCTGCGTTCCTTGCGAGACGCCGAACGTCATCGGGATGTCTATGTCCTCTGCCCCGGGAGCGACGCGACGCGCCGGCACCGCAAGCAAAATCGTATCACGCGTAACATCGGTAAGGTCCAGAACCCGATCGCCTGGATCCAGTATCTCGATCTCGTTGCAACCGCCTTTCCTGTCGCTTGCGAGCCCTGCGCAAGAAAACAGAATGCGATATGCCCCCTCGATCGGCTGATCGAAAGAACGCAACGTACGATCACATTCCAGCATGGCCTGCGCCCGAACCGTCAGCGAAACGAGAATCCGCCCCTCGGCCACATCAAGGCGTGCGGTTACTTCCACATCCCGAAACGCCGAAGGATCCAATTCCAGCGCTTCGACTTCCGGCTTGAACGTTCGTTCATGCACTCCCGGCGCCAGCGCTTCGATACCTATCGCAAACATGACAGCATGTCAAATCTGTTGTATAGTACGAAGATATGCACGCCAGCGTTCCGGGACAAAAACGGCGTCACGGATTCGCCAAAAATGCCGTACGGTGTACCCCGTTGCGAAAACAGAGATTCCGCGCCGGCCCGCACATGCGAAATCAAGTGCTTCCGGCTTGTCTTTTGATCCCGAAATAGTTACCATCCTGCCATGCGTTCCGCAGAAAAAAGAAGGCGCCGTCGAGTGTGAGGAGAGGGATTCCTCCGGATAACGCCCAAAACGGCATATTTGTGAGTAAGTTGTTTGCAAATTTGCCTGATCTACCGAAAATGAATAGCCAGCGACGATAAAATGAAACGGGAAGTGTGGAAAAATACCTGGAACTTAAATTTAAATCTTTTATTCACAGTAACTTGTACGAAAGGAGGTACTGTGTATAACCTGTGAGCGTCTCAACCGGAAACCGAACATGGAACGTGCGAAACCTCGAGGAAATTATCCCCGATTGTGAATAATATGTGCATATCGAACAAACCACGCCATCCAACGGGTTTCTCGACGATATGACCAGCGTGAATAACAGCATGAAACCGGACTACCAAAAAGCATCCGCACATCTGCCGGACAGTGCAGAGAAACGACCGGCGTCCGTTCCCGGAACGGAGCCCCTTTCCGACCCGGCGACGCGAGACTATTTGCTCAACGTTGCGCCGAGCGCTTCCGAATCCCCGGACCCGTTCTTCGTCGCACCCGGACTTCCGCTCAACGGTTCGTACACCTTTGACCGATTCATAGAAGGCGATTGCAACCAGTTCGCCCGCAGCGCCGCCCTGGCCATCGCGCAACAGCCTCGCCATACGACCTTTAACCCGTTGCTGATTTACGGGGGTGTCGGGTTAGGAAAAACACACCTGATTCAGGCCATCGGCAATCATGTTCGTCAGCACAGCAACTACAAGGTCTTGTATACGTCGAGCGATCATTTCACCTCGGACTATATGCAATCGCTCCGGACAAACCGGAACAACGAGTTTGCCGCGTTCTACGGCGACATAGACCTGTTAATCATCGATGACATCCAGTTCTTCAGCAACCGGGAGAAAACGCAGGAAGGCCTCTTCCACATCTTCAACATCCTGCACCAGACCGGCAAACAGATCGTTTTTTCGACAGACCGGGCTCCGCAGGAAATGGCCGGTGTGGCCGACCGGCTGCTCTCGCGGTTTCAGGGAGGACTCGTCGCCGACCTCCAGCAACCCGAACTGGAAACGCGCATCGCTATTCTCAATCGCAAAGCCAATGACCAGGGTATCGCCATCCCGTACGCATTCATCGAATTCATTGCACACCATGTCAAGAACAACGTCCGCGAGCTGGAGAGCGTACTGATACGGCTATTGGCGCACGCCACGTTGCACCGGCGCGAAATAGATATCCCGCTCATCCGGGAAGTGCTGGGCGAATTGCTCATCGACACGCGGGCAAAACCGGCTGTGGAAGAAATCCGCCGCATCGCCTGCGAATACCTCGGGGTCTCTGAAGACCTGGTGCTTGGCCGGGGACGAAAGCGCGAGATTGTTCAAGCACGTCATGTAGGTATGTACTTCAGCAAACAATTGACGGGGCATTCCCTCGCAACGATAGGCAGATATTTTGGCGGTAAGGATCATTCGACCGTAATTCATGCCTGTCGGGGTGTCGAGAACCACATGGAGACAGACCCGAATTTCCGGCAAACCCTCAAACGAATCCGTCGGGAAATTGAGATACGTCACCGGTGATTCTTTCGCCCGCGCATTGCTATCTTGGGAACCTGGGCATGGCTATTTCGCTAATCGTAGTGACGCAAGCCGTCGTACACTTGCCACTTAAGGGATCGATACATTAACACTATGAAATTTACCGCCTCCAGCGCCGATCTCCTCAAGGCGCTGACTACCGCCGGGGGAGCCGTCCCCACAAAAAGCACCCTACCCATCCTGGAGTGCATTCTTTTCGAACAGGCTGACGAAACGTGCCTCGGCCTGAGCGCAACGGACCTGGAAGTCACTATCGTGCAACGGGTCGAAGTGCAATTTGAAGAGAACCCGGTCCGACGCATTGCCGTGCCGGCCCGGCGCCTGCTCGACACGCTGCGCGCTCTGCCCGAAGTACCGATCTCCTTCGAGGCGGATGACGAATTTCGGATCGTGCTAAAAACCGATGTGGGCGAATACAAAATGTCCGGGCACGATGGAAGCGACTACCCATCCCTACCCGAACTCGACCCGGAACACAGCATAGAAACAACCGGCGATCTGATCCGGCGTGCGATCGACAAGACCAGTTTCGCTGTCAGCAAGGACGCACTGCGCCCAGCCATGATGGGGGTGTATTTTCAGATCGGGCCAGAACCGGGACGTGCGGTTGCGACGGACGGGCACCGCCTTGTCCGTATGCAAATCGATTCCATGACGGCGCAGGAAGATGTCAACTTCATCATTCCGGAAAAAGCCATCTCACTGGCCAGCAAGGCCCTCTCGGGAGAAACATGTACGATCCTCGTGGACGCAGGGTATGCGGGCTTCGTTGCCGGCGATACGCGTATTCTTGTGCGGCTTATCGCCGAAGCGTACCCCAATTACGAAGCCGTTATTCCGAAAGACAACGACAAGCGGATTCTTGTGGAACGGAACGCCCTGCTCGCCGCCGTGAAACGCGTTAGTCTGTATTCGTCCAGTCTAACGCCTCAGATACGCCTGAAACTCAGCGCAAACCACATCGAAATCGATGCGCAGGATATTGAGCGAGCGAGCGAAGCGCATGAAACCGTACCATGCGAATATAACAGCGAACCGATGGCTATCGGATTCAATGCAACCTATCTGAACGAGGTCCTTGGGCATATCGACGACGATGAAGTCGTCATCGAGTTCAGTTCCCCGAACCGCGCCGGCGTCGTTACGCCGCAAACCCAGCGGGACGGTGAACATGTCTTGATGCTCATCATGCCGGTGATGTTGAACAACTGACAGATCAGCGGGGCCCCGTGCCCGGCGCCGTCACGCTTTCGCCTTTGCCACCCCGGGAGGCGAACAGACACAGCACCCATACCGACAGGAAGGCCAGCAAGCATAGAACCAGACATCGCGAAAGGGCGTCCGCCTGTTCACGTGTCCGAAACTTTTTCCGCCGGGAATCCCGCGAGGCAGCAGGAGAGGATTGCTGCAAAATCGCAGGGTTTTTCCCTGTCAGTTCGCGAAATTGCCTCCCGGCGGACGAAGAGGCTTCCAGTTCGTCTCGCCGGCGCCGCATACGTTCATAGCGCGTCTTTAGCGAGGGACAACACTGAACGGATCGTTCCAGGCGCTTCAACGCAGCGATCGACTCGACCGACATGCTTGCTGCGCCCCGATCGTGCATAACGGCAAGAACCGCCAGGGCTTTATCGATTGGGGACCGTCGTGTCTTCTCGTCCATAGCCCTGCTCGAAGCATCAGTTAGGAACGGGGGAGCTCACACTACACAACAACCCCATATACAGCATTCTTAACACCTGACGAACAAAAACGTGCCCTACTCCAGATACATTGCTTTAGGATACTCCGATCAAAACCACTTCGCCCGGCACTTCACTTTCGTGCGTAAAGGACATCATGATTCCAGCGTCGGAATCAGCGGAAAACACTGCAGATTCGGGGCGTCGCGGACGTGACGTACCCTTCGGGAGGGTGCGGACTTAATCAGAGTACCCTTTATTCGAAATTTTTTCGAAATTCCGCATCTTCCCGCAAACGTTTGATCGCTTTGTAAATGAATGCACGAATGGTTGCAACCGGTCGACCCGTCCGTTGCGCGATCTCCGCATACGATAACCCGGAGAGAAAGCGAAGCCGCACGCAAGAACGCAGATGAGGCGGAAGCTTATCGATGGCGCGGGCCAGGGCTCGTTGTCTCGTTCCGGGTTCATTGTAGGCAACCGGCGGTTCCGCTGCGAGAGATAGTGACGGGGCATGCTCAAGCGGTATCTGGTGGCGCTTCGAGCGGAGGTAATTGCGGAACGTATTCTTGCACACCACGCTGACCCAACTCGCATAACGCGACGGCTCCCTGATCTGGGTTTCCCGCGTTTCCGTTTTGCGAAACGCGGTTTCGATGATCGCATCCAGGTCCACTGCGCTCCAGGATGCTTCCTGAACAAATTTCACCAGAAAATATCTTCGGATGAAACAGTACGTCCATAATTGAATCACCTCGCGCTCATGGGCGTTTCGTGAGGCGTGCCAGCGTAAATAGGTTGCGTTTATGGCGGAAATGTCGTCGAGGCGAAAAGGCAGGGCGGCCACCAATTCGTCCAGCGACTCAAAGGATGAGTACGGCATCGATAACCCGGCGGCGGGTATAGAAATAAAGCGGACGGCGGAAAAACCCGCACGAGCCACGCTTTCAAAGTGGGTTCCGGCCGATCAAAGACGCCACAAGACCGCTGCATGAAATGACGGTCAGCATCTGTGTGGAAAGACTTGACGCAATACTCCAAAGATCGTATCTTATTGGGCTACGATGATTCGTAAACGGGTGTCTTCGGAGTCGTCCGGGCACTCCACTGGAATGATCCGACGCCACGGAACCGCCTTGATTGGCGCTTGCGCGGTGGCATCAGGCAAGGATGTGCTGCGTAGGGACACAAGATAAATGATTTTACACATGGATGCGAACAGTTTCAAAACGTATTCCGCCAAGCCCGGCGACCTGGAGCGCACCTGGTACGTCGTCGATGCCAGGCATCAGGTAGTGGGACGGCTTGCATCGCGCATCGCCTCTATTCTGCGCGGAAAACACAACCCGCGTTTCACGCCCCATGTGGATACCGGCGATTTTGTGATTGTCGTAAATGCGGACAAAGTCCGCCTCACCGGCAACAAGGAAACGGCGAAAGAGTACTTTCGTTACACTGGGTATCCCGGCGGCGGGCGATTCGCAACGCCCGAGGAAATGCGCGCCTCCAAACCGGATTTTATTGTGCGGAACGCCGTCCGGGGAATGATGCCGAAAGGCCCCCTTGGCCGTCAGATGCTTAAAAAACTGAAGGTGTACGCCGGCCCGGATCATCCGCACGCGGCGCAGCAACCGAAAGAACTCGCCATATAAACCAGCGAAACGACGACTTCTTAGTTCATGGCAGGACCCGCTCAGCACATCGGCATAGGCCGTCGGAAAACATCCACCGCGCGCGTCTATCTGCGCAACGGCAACGGTCAGGTAACGGTAAATCGCCGTCCCTACGAAGAGTATTTTCCGCTAGATTGGCGGCGCAAGATCATCTTCCAGCCCTTTGAGGCAACCGGTACAACCGGACAATTCGACGTACTGGTCAATGTAAAAGGGGGAGGATTGACGGGACAGGTCGAAGCCATCCGTCTCGGCGTTGCTCGTGCGTTGATCGATTTCAACGGAGATTTCAGGAAACCTCTTCGCGACGCCAGCCTGCTTACCCGGGACGACCGCATGGTCGAACGCAAGAAGTACGGTCGTCCGAAGGCCCGCAAACGGTTCCAGTTCAGCAAGCGGTAACGCATGCACCGGACAAACTGTTTTTAATCACACATACCGCCTGACATGCAACGGGGTGGCCGGTGCGCCGGTCATGTTTCATGAAAGACGGCGGTAGAGGAACAAACCCGGCGGATTCCGCCCTGTTCAATGAGCGAAACGACACCCGCAACGACCGTCTCCAAACCCGGAGCAACCCCGCAGGACATCCCTGAAACCGGACAGAAATCCGGACACCAGGTCAGCATTGAGCAACTCCTTAAAGCAGGTACGCATTTCGGGCACCTCACATCCCGCTGGAATCCGAAGATGAAGAAATACATCTTCATGCAGCGGAACAACATCCATATCATCGACCTGATGCAAACGCAGGCGATGCTGAACACCGCAGCAGAGGCGGCCGCCCGTTTTGCGCGCATCGGCAAGTCGCTCCTCTTCGTAGGCACAAAAAAACAGGCCAGGGAAACGGTCCGTAACTATGCGATATCGTGCGATTCTCCGTACGTGGTTGAACGCTGGCTTGGGGGCACACTGACGAATTTTCAGACTATTCGCGGGAGTATCCGGCGAATGGACGAATTGGCCCGATTCGAGGAAGGCGAATCTTTCCAGACGCTCAAGAAAAAGGAGCGGCTGATGCACACCCGCGAACACGGAAAACTCGTGAAGGTGCTCAGCGGCATAGCCACCATGCCGCGTCTGCCGGGAGCGGCTTTCGTGGTGGACATCAATCGGGAACACATTGCCGTAAAAGAGGCACGCAAACTTGGCATACCGATCATTGCAATGATCGATACGAACTGCGATCCGGACCTGGTCGATTACCCGATCCCGGCCAATGACGACGCGCTCAAGTCGATCCAGCTTGTCACCTCCGTCATCGCCAATGCGGTGAACGAAGGCAAGCGCGCGAAAGAAATCAAGGAAGCCCACGAAGACAACAAGCGGAAATCCTGACGATCCGGCGATCCTCGCAGCAGCCGGATCGCCCCTTTGGCGAATTCCTCTTTGAAGACTAGAAACGACTATGACTATAACGGCCGCCGACGTCAAGAAACTCCGTGATATCACGGGGGTCGGTATGATGGATTGCAAAAAAGCGCTCCAGGAAGCGAACGGCGATCTGGAAGCCGCCGTGGATATTTTGCGGAAAAAAGGACAGAAGGTGGCGGAGAAACGAGCCGCCCGGGAAGCCAACGAAGGCCTTGTCGTGGCTGCGCTTTCCAACAACGGGAAAAGGGGAGCGCTCCTCGAACTCAATTGCGAAACGGACTTTGTCGCAAGGAACGAGGAATTCGGACAACTTGCCGAGGCAATTGCCCGGATTGTACTGGAAAAAGCCCCGCAAGACACCGATGCATTGCAAGGCGTGGAGTTTGCCGGAGGCCGGACGGTGGAACAGACCCTGTTGGAAGCAACGGGTAAGATCGGCGAAAAGATTGTCGCGCGCCGGCTAGCCCTGCTTGAAAGCGAGGACGGGCAAATCGTTGCCTATGTTCACCCCGGTTCCCGGCTAGGTGTCCTTGTGGACATGTACGGCAACGGTCAGGTGGAAGACGCCGGAACCGACGTGGCCATGCAGGTGGCCGCCATGAACCCCATCGCAACCGCCAAGGACGACGTCCCCGAGAGCGTCAAGGAGAAAGAGCTTGAGATCGCACGGGAATCCGCCCGAAACGAAGGGAAGCCGGATCACATTATTGACCGAATCGCCAACGGTAAGCTGGAACGGTACTTCAGGGATCACGTGTTGATTGAACAACCTTTCGTCAAGGATTCCTCGATGAGCGTAAAGGCGATGCTACATAAAGCAGGGGCTGGCGTACGCCGGTTCGTTCGTTTCGCGCTGGGAGAATAATCTCCTCACCCCCCTCAACGAAATCATGGCAAGCGATACGCATCGCAGCGCATACAAGCGTATTCTGCTCAAGCTGAGCGGGGAAGCGTTGCTGGGCGCCCGGTCGTACGGCATCGATCCCGATGTGCTTGCCGGATACGCCCGGGAGATCGAAACCGTCGTCGAACGCGGGATAGAGGTGGCGGTCGTAATCGGCGGCGGCAACATTTTTCGCGGCGTTCGAACCACCCACGCCGGCATGACCCGCGCACATGCCGATTATATGGGTATGCTCGCCACCATGATCAACGCCATGGCGTTGCAAGACGCTCTCGAGCAAGCGGGCCTCCGGACACGGTTACAATCCAGTATAAAGATGGAGGAAATCGCGGAGTCGTTCATCCGCCGCCGGGCTATCCGCCACCTGGAAAAAGGACGGGTGGTCATTTTCGGCGCCGGCACAGGGAATCCGTACTTCACGACCGACACGGCCGCTGCGCTTCGGGCCCTCGAAATCGAAGCCGATGCCCTGCTGAAAGGTACGCGTGTCGCAGGCATTTTCTCGGCGGATCCCGAAGCCGATCCGGATGCGAAAATGTACGATGAAATTACCGGGGACGAGGTCATTCGCAGGGATCTCCGCGTCATGGATATTACCGCCTTTACCCTCTGCCGTGAATCGAAACTGCCGATCCTTGTGTTCAATATGAATGAGTCGGGCAATCTGCAAAGCATCGTTTCCGGCAAGCGCATCGGCACTGTCGTCCACTGGAACAAAAACCCGGCGACGGCGACCTGAAAACTCGAGGGGCATCCAGGAACGGACATGCTCTACTTCACACGAATCCAGCCATGATCAATGAGCATCTCAAGGCGCTCCTGCAAGAGGCCGAAGAACACATGGAGAAAAGTCTCGAATGGTTGCGAGGCGAACTACATGGCATCCGGGCGGGGCGAGCTGCACCGGCCATGATCGACAACCTCCGGGTGAACTACTACGGCGCCCAAACTCCGCTGAACCAGATTGCGAGCATCGGCGCCCCACAGCCCGACTTGCTCACCATTCAACCGTGGGACCGAGGTGCGCTCGAAGCGATCGAAAAAAGCATTATAGCGTCTAACACGGGACTCAATCCGTCGAACGACGGCGCCATGATTCGCATCCCGGTGCCGCCGCTTTCGGAGGAGCGGCGAAGGAATCTCGTCAAAACGGCAAAAAGCCGAGGAGAAGAAGCCAAGATCGGAATTCGCAATATTCGCCGCGACGTCAAGGACAAAATGCGCAAGATGGGCGAGGCAGAGCATATTCCGGAAGACATGCTGTTCGAAGGAGGGGAGCAACTGCAGGAAATCACGGACCGTTTGACAAACCTTGTCGACTCGCTTACCGCCCGCAAGGAAGAAGAAATTATGGAGGTATAATCCGGCCTTGCATCAGGCAACACAGCCCTGGCACAGCAATATCCCGGAACGAACTCCGTGGCTCTTCAAGTACAAGCGACCGTTTACCATGCCCCGGAGAGGTGCCCGAGCGGCCGAAGGGGCTCGCCTGGAAAGCGAGTGTACCGTTCACGCGGTACCGTGGGTTCGAATCCCACCCTCTCCGCTCTGTTTCTGCGGCCTGACTGCAGGAAACCGAACCGAAAAATTTCGGACCGTTTCCATTGCTCATATGAATACCCGCCTCCATGATACACAGCATGACCGGTTTCGGTCTTGGCGAAGCGGAAGTAAACGGCACGTCGTCGACCGTCGAACTTCGTTCGGTCAACAATCGCTTCTGTGAAGTATCGGTACGTCTGCCGCGCAGCCTGAGCGAATACGAATCGGAAATCCAGGCCCGCATCAAAAAGAACTTCGCACGGGGCCGAATCACCGCCCACATTCAGGTAGAGACTGCACGAGATCGACTCGCTTCCCTCCGGATAAACCCCGAAGGCGTAAGGCACTGCATGGAACTGCTCAATGAGCTGCGTGAAAAGGCCGAACTAGCCGAACCGATTCGACTCAAGCATCTCTTGATATATTCCGATATTTTTCAGACGACGGAGGTTTCGCCCGAAGAAACGACCCAAGGGTGGAACGCCTCGGAACAAGCGCTCGACAAGGCAATAGCCAACCTGCAAGCCATGCGGCGTCTCGAAGGAGACGCCCTCCTGCAAGACATGGAACAACGACTACAGGCTATCGACCTGCTGCTGGAGCAGGCCGAAACACACGCGCCAAAGCGAGTCGAAAGCGCGCGTGAGCGTTTACGCCAACGGGTCTCCGAGATGCTCGAAGACAACCGTATCGACCCCCACCGTCTGGAACTGGAAATAGCGATACTGGCTGAACGCCTGGACGTTACAGAGGAATGCGTGCGCCTGAAATCTCACTTGAACCTGTTCCGGAAGTGCCTCGCAAGCGAACATGCCGAAGGCCGCAAGCTTAATTTCATTGCACAGGAAATACATCGTGAAGTGAATACGCTCGGATCCAAATCCGGAGACACGGAGATTTCCTGCCTTGCAGTAGCCATGAAGGACGAACTGGAAAAAATTCGCGAGCAAGTACAGAACGTGGAATGAACTCCCCCGACCATACCCCGCGCATTGTAGTACTCACGGCCCCGAGCGGCTCCGGCAAAACGACGATAGCCAGCCGGATCATGGCCGCCATACCGGTTTTTCGCTTTTCGGTATCGGCCACCACGAGACCTCGGCGTCCTGAGGAAGAGGATGGTAAGGACTACCACTTTATTTCACACCAGGAGTTCCAGGCGCTTATACACTCCGGCGAGATGCTCGAACATGAAGAGGTGTATCCGGGGCGTTTGTACGGCACGCTGCGGTCCGAGCTGGAAGGCGCCAGCACAGAAAACCCGGTATTGCTCGATATCGACATCGACGGCGCCTTCAAAATAAAGAATGCCTTCGGCAACGATGCGCTTATCGTTTTTATTCGCCCCCCATCTATCATGGAACTTGGGCGACGCCTCCGGGAACGCGCCACGGAAAACGAAGACACCATTCGAGTCCGACTCGACCGGGCGCGTCGGGAACTCGATGCCGCCAGGAAAGCGGACAAGGTTATCGAAAACGACGATATCGAGCGAGCTGTCAAGGAAACCTTGCGCGTGGTCCGCCGGTTTATCAGGGGTTGAATTACGAAATTTATGAAAATGCATATGGGAGCCCTTCCATGGGAATGAAGACAATAGATATCGAAAACCTGACGGCGCAGAGTGACAATGTGTACAAAACCGTCGTGGTGCTTTCGAAGCGTGCACGTCAAATAGCCGCGCGACAGAAGGCTGAACTTGACGAGAAACTGGCGTATTACGAAGGCTTTACGTCCGAGATGGACAATCTCCGGATGCAGGAAGAACAGGCCCGCGTATCGCTGGAATACGAGAAGCGCGCCAAACCCTCCGAGGTCGCTATCGGCGAACTTGAGAAAAACGAGATTTATTTCCGGAATCCCGACAAGGAAGACGTGTCCGGAACACTTCCCGGTTGAGCGCCTCTTTCTGCAGGTACTCACAAGGATACTTTGATTAAGTCCGCAAAGCTCAGAGGCTGAGAGGGGTGCGCCGGCAAGGAATGACGAAGCAATGTGGCAGGCCCCACATAATTAGGAATGACGCGGCCAGCGTGCCCCTCTCTGTCTCCCGAAGGGCGCTTCACGCCCGCGACGTTCCGAATCCGCAGCGTTTCCCGCTGATTTCAACGGTGGAATCATGACATCCTGTACGCGCAAAAGCGAAGTGCCGGGCGAAGCGGTTTCGATCGGAGTATCCTTAAGGCATATTCCGGGCTTTTCGGTGAGAACATGACGGCCAGCAAGCCATATGCCGAACTGCGCGGGCGGCATATCCTGCTCGGCGTTTCGGGCGGTATTGCTGCATACAAATCCGTCGAACTCGTGCGCCTGCTGAAGAAGGCGGGCGCCGATGTCCAGGTCCTGACGACGCCGGTTGCGGCCCGCTTCATTACCCCGCTGACGCTTGGCGCGGTATCGGGACATCCCGTCCTTACGGATGTCTTCCCGGAGGCGGAAGACGGATCATGGACCCGGCATATTTCTCTCGGCCACTGGGCGGACCTCTTTGTCATTGCCCCGGCGACCGCACAGACGCTGGCCAAAATGGCGGGCGGTTTCTGCGACAACATCCTCACGGCCACAGCGCTTGCCGCCCAGTGTCCGCTCCTCGTCTGCCCCGCAATGGATGAGGACATGCTGGTTCATCCGGCCACGCAGCGCAACCTGGAGGCTCTCCGCGCCTACGGACATGTCCTGTTGTCCCCAACCTACGGCCCTCTTGCAAGCGGATTGGTAGGTCAAGGCCGCTTGCCGGAACCGGAAGAGATTATGCAGCGCATCCTCGAAATGATCGCTGCAGGCAAGGATGGCGACGATTCTGCACATCGCGATCTCGAAAACGTACGGGTGCTCGTAACGGCCGGGCCTACCCGGGAGCACGTAGATCCGGTACGCTTTCTCAGCAACCCTTCCTCAGGCAAGATGGGTTTTGCCCTCGCGGAAGCAGCCGCCCGACGCGGCGCCGAAGTAACGCTGATTTGCGGCCCGGCGCACCTCGACACTCCTCCCTACGTAGAGCGAATCAATGTGGAAAGCGCCGAAGAAATGCACGACGCCGTCATGGCGCATCGCGAAGCGGATATTGTGATCATGGCCGCTGCTGTCGCAGATTACGCACCCATGGAACGCGCCACGCAAAAAATCAAAAAGGGAAGCGGCGATATGGTGTTGCACTTGCGGCGTACACCGGATATTCTTTATGCACTCCAGGAACGCCGAGCCGAGGGGCAACTCCTTGTGGGTTTCGCCATGGAAAGCAGTGAGGGACTGGAAAACGCGCGCAAAAAGCTCCACGAAAAAAACATGGACTGGATCGTGCTCAACATGCTTGCTGCAGGATCGGGATTCGCAACGGAAACCAACCGGATCACACTGCTTAATCGTAATGGGCACGAGGAGGCGCTTCCCATGATGAGCAAACAGGAAGCTGCCGAAATCATTCTGGATCGCATTACTCCAACGCTGGACCGGCCTGCGGCGTAACGATCCGGCGGACAAAGCCAGATATCGATCCCGGTGCACCGGTCCGGATTCGACGAAGGCGCACGACTTCATGCCAGCAATGTCCCTTCTTGAAGAACTGAAAACCATCATCGAACACGAACAACAGCTCGCCGGCCCTGTTGTACCGCTACCGCATCCCAGGAAGGAAGACGGCAGGCGCATGTCGGCATCCGATCGCAAACCCTCCGAAATGGCTCGTAGCCCTTCATCCCCGGCGAGCAGGGTAGCGCCTTCCGGAAAGGCGGGCGATCTGTTCGGCAACAGGCCCATTTCGGGATCTGGAGTCGGTAGCAGTCGATCGCCCTATGCGCGCATTCATGCGCTCATCCCGGCGGAATCCCCACTGCACGAGATGAATACGCTGGAGGAAGTGGAGGCATTTGTGCGAGACAATGTGCTCATTCCGCTCGATAAAACCCGCAAAAACCCGGTGTTCGGCACGGGCAATCCGGATGCGGACCTCATGGTCATCGGAGAAGCGCCGGGAGCGGACGAAGATGCACAGGGAGAACCTTTCGTGGGACGAGCCGGCATGTTGCTGAACAAGATACTGGCAGCGATCCGCTTCGCGCGCGAAGAGGTTTACATAGCAAACATTCTGAAGAGCCGCCCGCCGAACAATCGGAACCCGCTTGCGGAAGAAGTAAACGCGCACGCTCCGATTCTCTACAAGCAGATCGCTCTGATTCAGCCCAAAATCCTGCTCTGCGTCGGCAGGACTTCGGCAACGACGTTGCTTGATCGGCAGGATTCCCTGGGAGCCATGAGGCAAACATTTCACGACTTTCATGGCCTTCCACTGCTTGTTACGTATCACCCGGCTGCACTGCTGCGTAATCCCGGATGGAAACGACCCGCCTGGGAAGATGTACAGATGCTTCGCGAACGCTACGATCGATTGACGGGGAACACGGCCTGACCGTCGATTCCGCATCATGTACACGCCTCGTTATGCCTGAACAGGAACAGTATTTCCCACCCATGCCGGATGATGCCCCCTCGAGGGAAATGTCGGACCCGCACCCCGGTGGGCGCGTGCCGCCGCAGGCCGTCGACATCGAGCAGGCCGTACTCGGAGCTGTTCTCCTGGAACGCGATGCGCTACCGCAAACGATAGAAATTCTCTCTGAAAACAGTTTTTACGACGGCAGACACCGGAAAATATTTGCCGCCTTCACGGAACTCTTCAAGCAAGGCGTACCCGTCGATTTAATCACCTTGACGGAAGAACTCCGGCGACGCAAGGAACTCGACAAGGTGGGCGGGGCAGATTATCTGAACGAGCTCACGGCTCATATGAGCGCCGCTGCGAATGTCGAATACTATGCCCGCATTATTGCTCAGAAGCACTTGCTTCGGAAAATGATCGAGAAGATGACGCTGCTTATCCGGGATGCCTACGACGCTGGTACGGATACCTTCGAATTGCTCGACAAGGCCGAAACAGACATTTTTCAAATCTCAAACACGGAAATACGGCGTCCGGCAGTGAAGGCATCGGATGTAATAAAAACCACTATAGAAAATCTTGAGGCCATTGATGGGCGGGAAGGAGGCGTGACCGGCGTTCCCAGCGGGTTTTCTCGCCTCGACAGTTTGACGAGCGGTTGGCAACGGTCCGATTTGATCATCGTGGCTGCGCGGCCGTCTATGGGTAAAACCGCGTTTGCCCTGACCTGCGCACGCAATGCTGCTCTGCACAGCATATATCCTTCGGGTGTGGCGATTTTCTCTTTGGAGATGGGCGCCGAGCAACTCGCCCTGCGCATGCTGACCTCGGAAGGGCGTGTCGATTCCCAGGCCGCCCGCACGGGCCGCATGAAGGACAAAGACTGGCAGAAACTTACCCGGGCGGCCGGGCGGCTGGCGGAGGCGCCCATTTTCATTGACGACACGCCAGGGTTATCCGTGCTGGAACTACGGGCCAAGTGCCGGCGCCTAAAAGCCGAACATGACATCGGACTCGTGATCGTCGACTACCTGCAACTCATGCATGTGGCTACGAGTCAGCGCTATTCCAACCGGGAACAGGAAATTTCTCACATCAGCCGATCCATGAAAGCGCTGGCCAAGGAACTGGACGTTCCCGTCATCGCGCTTTCGCAACTTAGCCGCGCTGTCGAGACCCGGGGGGGCGACAAGCGTCCTCTGCTCTCGGATCTGCGCGAAAGCGGGGCCATCGAACAAGATGCGGATGTCGTATGCTTCATCTACCGTCCCGAGCGATACGGGATCGATACGGAAGAAGATAGATCCCTCAAAGGCATCGCCGAGATCATTATCGGCAAGCAACGCAACGGCCCGGTCGGCATGGTGGAACTGTCTTTCGTCAACCAATATGCCCGGTTCGAAAGTCTGGCGACCTACTACCAGACCCCCGCGGAAGGGGATGGGGCAAGGGAGGAGGACACTCCCTTCTAATACGGAAAGGAGGCGGCGTTCGTGTCTTTTCGCCTCGTGCTGCGGAAAAAATCTGCGCTGCGGAAAATATCAGAACCCCAACCCCTGCGCATTGAGACGAATGCGGGCAAGCAGCATATCCGACGTGAGATACAGCGTCGAACCGTCGTCCCCGAAGGTACAGTTGGCTATCCGTTCCCCTGTGGAAATGGTGCCGAGGTGATCTCCTTCGGGCGTCAGCACCAGCACGCCGCCGGGCCCCGTCGCAAACAGGTTGCCCTCCGTATCGAGCGCCATGCCGTCGAATGACCCCACCGCTCCGTCGGCGATCAGGGCGCTGCCGTCGAAAAAGACACGGCTGTTGGCAAGCGTTCGGTCGTCCTGCACATCGTAGGCGCGAATGACCGGGTTGTCTCCCCCTGAATTAGCGACATACAGGGTCTTTTCATCCGGCGAAAACGCGATCCCGTTCGGGAAACCCAGTTCGTCCGTAAGCAAGGACACCTTGCCGCTCGTATCGACGCGGTATACTCCATTGAAAGGAAGCTCCTTGTCAGGGCTGTCGTTCAGGCCGGAAAGTCCGTAGGGCGGATCGGTGAAATACAAATCCCCGCTGGAATGAAAAACCAGATCGTTGGGGCTATTGAGACGCTTGCCTTCATAGGCCGAGGCGATCGTCTCGCGCGTGAAATTCGTAGCGTCGAGGCGGGCAACCTGCCGATTGCCGTGATCGCACATCACGAGCCTGCCTTCCGCATCCAGCATAAGACCGTTCGTGCCCAGTTCGACCCCGGACGGATTGCTCCCCGCGTAGCCCGCCGGTCGGAGATAGGGCGACAGACCGCTCTCTTCATCCCACCGGTAGATCGTGTTCACTGGAATGTCGGAAAAAAGAAGGTATCCTCCCTCGTCGGGCGACCAGACGGGGCCTTCCGACCACTCGAATCCCTCTGCCAGTTTTTCAATGACAGCATCCGCCGGAACGAGTGCGTCTATCCGGTCGTCCAGACGAATCACCGTCCCGATGGGATCAGCGCCTGGACCGGTTTTCAACTCCTCTTCTTCATAGGAGACACAGCCCGCCATGGCGACGAGCGCAAAAAAGAGGACAGGGATGCGAAACGAGGCGAACATGGCAGGAGAGACTATGCCTGAAAAGATTACCCGGTGAAAAAGTCAAAGAGGTCGGCAAGCGTGGAGCCGTTGGTCGAGCTATCGGTCTCGTAGAGCTCGGTATAACGGCAACGGGCACACGTTACGGTCGTCAGCTCGCGATTCTGAACTCCAGAAGCCGCCGGCCGCGCGGATTTCGCCGATTTCGCAGTCGTTGCCGCGACACTTGGAACAGGTAAAACGCAAGGACTCCGAGGGCATGGCGATCTCTTGAAAAATAAATAGATGGCAGGTGCAGACTTGCCAGCACTGTGCGAGGTGACGGGCGGACTCGAACCGCCGTACAAGGTTTTGCAGACCTTTGCCTAACCACTCGGCCACGTCACCCGATTCGCCGTACCGTACGATTCCGACGGGTTCCTTGATCCCATCGTACCGAACCGGTATCCTCGGTACCTTTTCCTGTTGCGCCGAAGCACGCCCGGCAGGACTCGAACCTGCAACCTGCGGATTAGAAGTCCGCCGCTCTGTCCGGTTGAGCTACGGGCGCAGGGGTGTGTTCGGGTTTGCGCAGATGGCGCACGGCCGCATGAACACAACGACCGGAATCGGTATGTGTCGAGGCGGCCGGATTTGAACCGACGACCCTCTGCTCCCAAAGCAGATGCGCTACCGGACTGCGCCACGCCTCGATTTTGTGAACAAGGACGCATCCTGCAATACCTCCCTGCAAAATGCGACATGCTCACTGCCGGGGTCGCGCCATCTAAAAACAACGCAGCAGCCGTCAGCGTGCCTGTCTTGCCGCCTTCAAGGCGTCCTGGACCGCATCGACGGGCGTCATCCGCGCCCGGAAGCTGTACTGGCCGTTCGCTTTCTTTTCGGCGGCAACGATCCTGGCCATCTGCTTAGTGGCTCCGCGCGTTTTGCGCACCTTGTCGCCGAATGTCTGTGCTTTCGCCATGGCGATCTACCGAATTTTTCTGAGACTGCGGGGCGATGCCCGCATCCCGCTACTTGATTTCCCGATGCAACGTGTGCTTGCGCAGCTTCGGATTATATTTCCTGAGCTCCAGTCGCTGGTCCGTATTGCGACGATTCTTCGTCGTGGAGTACCGTGACGTGCCCGGCGCTTCCGTACACTGGAGCGTCACCTGAATCCGAACTCCTTTCGCCTTGGCCATGATCTTTCTCTGGGTTCACGGGTTCCGGCGCATGCATTGCCGGGCCACACGAGCGTCAGACGCGCACGCCCTGTCGCCGCGCCTCTCGGAGAACGGCCTGAATACCCTTCTTGTTGATTGTTTTCAGTGTCTTCGCAGACACTTTCAGGGTGATGTATCGATCCTCCTCCGGAATGTAGAATCTTCGTTTCTGAAGATTAAGGAGAAAGCGACGCTTCACCTTGTTGTGGGCGTGGGAAACGTGGTTGCCCGTCCTGGGTCCGCGCCCCGTTATGTCATCTTTACGCGACATGTCTCGAATGTCAAATGATACTGTGCCGGGCCTTGCCGATCTTCTCTGCACGATATGTACAGCGAAGCTTCGCAAAATACGTCACGCAGGACGGCTTCGCAAGCATTTTACCGCGAAGAAACCAACCGGAATCTCTCGCTTTGGCCAAGCAGGTACGTAGCCGTTACAGAATTGTTTCCCCTCAGGCTCCCTGACCGGGCGTCTCGAAAAATGAGAGCAACGTGTCTCCCCGAAGACCGATACGAAGCGTTTCAAGAGGAATTACTTCATCCGGGGGGATATTTCCAAGATTCACATTGGGACCGAATTTCCGAATGAACCATACCTGCTGTGGCTTCCGGGGGGCTTCAAAAACCAGTTGCCCGGGGTCGATATGCTGCACGATCTCGTCCATGATACCCGACCGGATCTGGCCGGAAGCATCAAAAACGCCGGCGGTCCCGCTCTCTCGCGCTTCGCAAATAACCTTCCAGCTGCCGGCTTCCAGCTCGTCCCGGATCATCCGGACCCACGTATCGGGAGACAGGATGCTTGCCTTATCCTTCGAACCGACTTCGCTCAACACCCTGAAATCTTTCGAGAAGTAGCGAATGTAGCCGAGTTTTTCTTCGTGCGGTAGTGTAATCGCCCCGTCGGAAATCTCGACGCATTCGATTTGAAAGGAATGAAGCAGGGCGTGGTAATCGTCGAGCCGGCCGCGCATGCAAAACGCTTCGAACAGTGTGCCGCCAAAGCAGACGGGCATCTGTGCAGCCCGATAGGCGCGCAACTTCTCCTCGAGACAAGGCGTGACGACAGCAGTGCCCCAGCCCAGTTTTACGACATCCACATAGCCGGCGTTCTTTTCCAGCATGTCTTCCACCTCCCGCACAGAGAGGCCTTTGTCGAGTACGAGGGTCAGGCCCGATGTACGCGGCCTGGCGGGCCGGTCGGGCAAATCGTCAAGGCCGAATCGGTCGTGCGGCATGGCGAGCGGAAATTTGTGCGTACGAGGAATGGGAACGGACGAGAATTGCGACGGCCTTTCCCGGAAAAATGGCCGAAGCCTGCCAAAACTACGGCGGGAAGGCGGTTTATCGCAAAATACGTCGCCGGTCGAATCGAGGAGGCCAGTGAAACGTGCATTGTCCGGGTTTTATGCCTCTATATTAACGGCTTTCGCCGGTTCGATCGCGGCGGCCCGCACCGCAGGATACAAGCCTGCCGCCGCACAAAGCCCGATCGCCGCGGCGCTTATCGTCAGCAGATCCCCGCCTTCTATAAACACCGGATAGGCGTCGATCAGGAACGATTCCGCACCGGCAAGCGGCACCAGGCCGAAATGTTGCTGTAACAAGGCCAGCCCAAGCCCGACAATCAGTCCGGAAACGGCGCCGGTCACGCCCACCATGACGCCCTCAAGCAAAAAAATGCGGCGGATGTCCCGGCGCGAAACGCCCATGGCCCGCAACACCCCCACATCGCGGCGTTTTTCGATGACGATCATGGTTAACGACCCCACGATATTGCACGAGGCCACCACGATAATCAGGCCCAGTACAAAGGTCGCAGCCCACTTTTCGAGGCGCATGACATCGTATAGCGACTTGCGCAGGTCATACCACGTGACCACCTCGAATGGCGCAGGGAGGCGTGTCGCCAGCATTTGCTTGACCGCATCGGCCTGTTCGAGATCGGCAAGCCGGAGTTCGACGCCGGTTACGAACTCGCCCGTGCGAAACAGGCGTTGGGCTTCCTTCGTTTCGATGAAGACATGGCTTTCGTCGTAAATGTCCTCCATTTCGAAAAGCCCGCGCACATCGAACGGAGTCGGGGCAGAGGCTGCGATCCCCAGGAAGCTTGTCGCCATATCTTCGATATCGGACGCCGAAAGCAGGACTACCCGACCGGGCGAGGAGTCCGTGGAAGGCAAGAGGGTGAGCCGGTAAGCCAGCGACATGCCCGCAACCAGCCCGGGGCGCCCGTTGCGCCGCTCCAGATCGAACGCGCCGAAACCCGTGCGATCCACCACATCGCTCACGCCGGCATAGGCCCCCGGATCCACGCCACGCACAATGACCACCTTGTTCACCTCGGCGCCTTCCTCCGGCAGCAGGAGGGCTTTCCCCTCGACATAGGCCGAGGCGGATTCGACGCCCGGCAGTGCAAGCGCCACCGCAGCCAGCGAGTCCGGGTTGGCGACGCCGGCCTTCCCGGCCCCGACGATCCGCACATGCGGATCGATCGAAACCAGCATATCTCGCACGAAATAATAGAATCCGTTCATCACGGAAAGCACAACCACAAGCGCAGCCACTCCGAGGGCGACGCCTGCGACGGAGATGCCGGTGATGAACGAAATGAGGGTGACCTGCCGGCGGCCTGCAAGGTAGCGCCGGGCGATCAGGAATCGAAAGTCCACCCGGTCAGGAGGTTACAACATGGGCTGTGGATCGGTGAATGCGCCCTCGGGCACATCCATGGGCATATCCACGCGGTCGGTAAACAATACAAAACCGTCGCGGGGCTTTCGCTCCGAAACGACGAGAGTACCGTAAGGCGTGTCAAAAGTCTTGTGGTCGGACCAGGAGATCGGCTGAGGCACGTGATCGGACGAATGACGCTGCAAGCGGTAAGCCCATTGCCGGACCCTTCCTGTCTCCTTGTCCGCGTACACCCAGTACTGGTCGCCCGGTGTCAGGCCTACATCCCCGAACGAAAGGTGCAGTACGTCCACGTCGTTCGTGGAAGAGTCGGGCAGATACTTTCTGTGTACGCCTTCGTCGAACAGCTTGACGGGCATGAGCAGCCAGTACGTATCATTGATGAACCGGCGGTAGGCGCTTTCGAGCATATCCGCTTCTTCCACGTCGCTCACTCGTTCTCCGAAAAGCCAGACGCTCCCTTCTTCAGGAGCATGTGCGTTGAAAAGCGCCACATATACCGTATCCTCGCCGCCTGGCATTTCCACCCGGTAATCTCCCGTCATGCGATCCCACAAGTGCCGCCCACGTACGTTCCGAACCGGTTGTTCGACCGCGGAATCAGCCTCTGCGGGCGCATTCGACCCGGTGGCGAAATCGAATCGCAGATAGCGCAGGGCCGCCCATGCGTCGGGTCCGCCGTACGCCTCGAAAACCTTCATGGCCACGGTGTCGGCTTTCGTTTCCATCGCGGGCATGGCGGCGCTCGGGCCCTCCATAGATTGCCCGCCGCAGCCGGTCAGGACGGCGGCAAAAAGAAGGAGTCCCGTCAAAAAGCATGCGGGGAAGCGGAAAATGGAGCAGATGCTGCACTGTGTCATGGTCGAATCGCGTTCATGATAGAAAACGGGCCGCCGGCCGGCGAGAAGGCGCCGTGCGCCTGTCTGCAAAGCAAACAGCCTTTCGAACAAAATAGGGAACCGCCGGACAATGCGCCGGGCAAGAAAACAAGAACTTGCCCACCCGGGGCGAACGCACCGGCTACCCGGAGTTCCCCTTCGGATACTCCGATTAAGTCCGCAAAGCTCAGAGGCTTGCGAGGGGCGGGCTGGCAAGGAATGACGAAGCAGTGTGGCAGGCCCCACACAATGAGGAATGACGCGGCCAGCCCGCCCCTCGCAGCCTCCCGAAGGGCGCGTCACGTCTGCCATGACCCGAATTCGCTGTGCTTCTCCTAATTCCGACGATGGAATCATGATGTCCTGTTTTTGCGAACGTGACGCGCTGAGCGAAGCGGTTTTGGTCAGAGTATCCTTAAAACTACACATTGAACCGGAACAGGATCACGTCGCCGTCCGCCACCACATATTCCTTCCCTTCGGCGCGCATGGCACCGGCATCCCGGGCCGCCGCTTCCGAACCGTACCGGATTAAGTCCTCGTAACGGATCGTTTCCGCACGAATGAACCCCTTCTCGAAATCCGAGTGAATGGCGCCGCCTGCGGCCGGCGCGCGGGCGCCCTGCACAACGGTCCAGGCCCGCGTTTCCTTCGGACCGGCCGTAAAAAACGTGATGAGGTTCAGCAATTCGTAGCCTGCCGCTATGAGCCGGTCCATACCAGGGGCCTCAAGGCCCAACTCCTCCAGCCAGGCGATTTTCTCCTCGTCGCCCAGCGCTGCGAGCTGCGCCTCCAGGTCGGCGCAAACGACTACGCAGGAGAATCCTTCCGCTGAGGCGATTTCTCGTACGGCATCCGCGCGAGGGCCTCCATCGGGCAGGTCGTCTTCCGCCACGTTGGCTACATAAAGCACCGGTTTCGCGGACAAAAGAAAAAGCGCATCAAGGCGATCTTCGTCCCCGGGTTGCACAGGAAATGTGCGGGCCGCCTTGCCGTCCCCTACATGGGCATGCACCTGCTCGACGAAAGCCAGCTCGTCCAGCAGCGCCCGGTCTCCGCCCTTGGCCTGCTTTGCGATCTTTTCGATGCGCCGCTCAAGGGACTCAAGGTCCTTCAGCAACAATTCCGTGTCTACGATCTCGATGTCGCGGGCCGGGTCCACCGAGCCGGAGACATGCGTAATGCCGGGGGCCTCGAAGCAACGCGCCACATGCACAATCGCATCGACTTCCCGGATATGCGCCAGAAACCGGTTTCCAAGCCCCTCGCCTTTCGAAGCGCCTGCAACCAACCCTGCAATATCGACATATTCGACCGTGGTGGGCGTCGCCTTGTCGGAGCCGGTAAGCGCCGCCAGGCGGTAAAGCCGTTCATCCGGTACGGGGGCAATGCCTACGTTCGGCTCGATGGTGCAGAAGGGGTAATTTTCCGAGCGCGCTCCTGCCCCGCTCAGCACATTGAAGAGCGACGATTTGCCGACATTGGGCAATCCTGTTATGCCGCAGCGTAAAGCCATACGTTTTCCGGTTTAGCCCTGGTACGGTACGCTCGCGAATGTCCGTTCCGGCAATCGCACAGCGGTCAGGCGCCCCAGGCCGGGATGCTCATGGAAGGCGCATCCCGTATCGATAAGCACAAGTTGCTTCTCGTTACGGGGAATTCGATGGGGCGTGTGTCCGCATACCACCGTTTTTTCCCAAGCCAGGGATTCCGCATGCAGGAATCCTCGCTCCCAAAGAAAAATGTCTTCGGCGCCCTTCTCCATGCTTCTGGCCACGGTCCAGTCCGGCAGCAATCCCGCATGCACAAAAAAGAAGTCTGGCGTGTCGAACCATAGTTTCGTGGCGCGCAAAAAGTCTATATGCTCGCGGGGTATTTCGACGGCCCCGCCGGCAATCCGGTAACTGTCCTGCGTTTGAGCGCCACCGTTCATAGCCCAGAAATGCCGATCCTTTCCTGCAAGGCCATCCAGCATCATCGCCTCGTGGTTCCCCCTCAGGAAAGTACACGGAACTTGCTCGGCGAGCGCCAGAAGGCGGTCGACGACCCCTCGCGCATCCGGTCCGCGGTCCACATAATCTCCCACGAAAACGAGGCGATCTTCCGGGGTCGGGGCCAATTTTTCGATCAGCGCCTCCAGCGTGCGGGCGCACCCGTGTATATCCCCTATGGCTATTAAGCCCATGGCTGCGCCTCGTTCACTCTCCGGCCTTCGAATCGGGCGCGGGCGGAGTCGCACCGGCGCGTTTCAGAATAGAATCCATTCCGACCAGACCGCGCCCCGACTTTTTCAGCAGGCGCCGCTTGTGCAGGTCGAGCAGCACCGCATCGAGAATACCATTGATGAACCGTCCGCTTTCCGATGTGCTGTATCTCTTGACGATTTCGATCGCCTCGTTGATCGAAACCTTCGGAGGAATATCCTCGAACGCCAGCATCTCGGCAATGGCCATTCGAAGCGCGATGCGGTCAATCGGTGCAATGCGCGACAGGTCCCAGTTTTCCGAATGCGCCCCGATAATTTCGTCGAGGCGGGCGATATGTCCCCGGACCCATACGAAAAGATCTTTGGCAAAGGCAAAAATTTCCGCATCGTCGCGAAGTTTCGGCTCAATGACCGTCTCGACGAAGTGAGCAGCATCTTCTCCGTCTGCCATCTCGCTCGCGTAGAGCGCCTGCATAACACGCGCTCTTGCTTCTCGGCGGTTGCTCATATGTCAAAGAGGGTCGGACACTGCCGGTTCAATGGATAGCGGCGGAGCGGTTTGCGCGTGGAGGTGCGCGGACGCTGCCGGAAGGCGTATGCATATTCGCAAACGGGCTTGAGGTTCTTGTTCAAAACGACATTTTTCGCAGAGAGCGGTTCCGGTTCACCCCTCTTCACCGCCACTTCACGCGCCGGAGCGTTTTACCATCCGTTCGAAACCATACCCCGCCTGCCCTGGAGGTCAGCGCCACATCGAACCCCGCAGCCGCCAAGCGAGCCAAGATTTCCCGGTTCGGGAGCCCGTAGCGATTGCGCTCCGCCACGCTGACAACTGCATACGGCTTGCGAAGGTCGTGTTGCGGTTCGTCCGGCGGGATATCCGTTGCTACACTACCCGCAGCGCCTGAGCCCGGGCCTCGCGTTCCCAGCACACTATTAAGAAAGGCGAGGGTGGAACTGGTTCTGGAGCCGTGGTGCCCGACCTTAAGGACATCGCTTTGCAGCAACTCCCGATACTGCTGCGCCATGTGGAGTTCGGCCTTAAGAGGGGCATCCCCGGTAAAGAGAAACGAAACCTCGCCGTAGCACACGAGCAGAACAACGGAATGCGCATTCGGATCATCTTCCGGAACATCCTCGGAAGGATACAGGACATAGGCGCGTACCCGGGGTGAAAGCATGAGAGAATCGCCTGCTCGCACCGCATAATGAGGAATATTCAGGCTGTCCAGTAATTCATTGGTTTCTGCAAAGAGCCTCGACGAGTGCCGGTACCCCGATCGCAACACACGACCCACGGGCACAGACCGTAACACGGAAGGGATTCCCCCAAGATGATCGCTGTCGGGATGCGTAACGATCACGGTTTCCAGTTTGTCGATGCCGTGGTAGGCCAATTGGGGCAGCACGAAGCGGCTTCCTGCATCGCTGCCGGTGAAAGACGACCGGGGACCTGCATCGATCAGCACCCCGACCCCATTGGGGAGGCGCAACAGAGCCGCATCGCCTTGGCCGACATCTATGTAAATCACGTCCATGCGCGGACGGTATCGCCCGTTTGCTACGCCCTGGATCACATCGCCGAGAAGAAGGGTTAGCACCAGCGCAATGCACTGCCACCGGAGCCGGGGGCGGGGCCATAGTACAAGACCTATCCCAATCAGGGCCAGTATCAGGACAGGAAGCGGGCTTCCAAGGCTCCACCGAACCACGCTCCATTCCATGAATCGGTCACCGAACACAGATAAGTGAAGCAAGGCAGATGCAAGCGCACCGGAAGCGGCTCCGAGAATTTCTCCCATCACAGGGAATATCCCCCCGAACACCACCGCTGCAGCACCGGCAATCAATGCCCCGGTAGTAAGTGGGATGCCTGGCAGATTCAGCAACAGGCCCCCCAGCCCAACTTGCCCGAAGTGATAAAGGGTCACAGGCAAGGTGCCGATAGTCGCTGCCACAGTAACGGTTGTCCCGGAGTGAATGTATGCGCCCAAACGGGACGAAGGGACCGGAATCCACACCGCCAACAGAGGCGTCAGGCAGATAATCCCGCCCACCGCGGTCACGGAAAGTTGAAAACCGGCCTCGAAAAGGTGAGTGGGGGCAGCGGTCAGCAACACGCACACGGCGGCGCCAAGACTGTTCAGGGACCGTGAAGGCCGTTGCAGCGATGTGGCCGAAAGCATTAGTGCGGCCATCACAACGGCGCGCACCACCGAGGCAGAACACCCTGTCAGGAGCATATACCCTGCAAGCAGGATCACTGTGCAGGTTAGCCGAAGGACATCCACTGTGCGCCAACTCAGACGAAGCCGGTAGAGGAAAGGGCCAAGCAAACGATACAGGATCATGCCGACGACCATCACATGTAGCCCCGATACGGCAAGCAGATGCAAAAGGCCCATGCGGGCAAAGCGATCCCGGGTATCGCTGTCGAGTTGCCGCCGGTCTCCCAAAAGGAGTGCCTGGAGGATCGCACGCGTTTCGGAATCAGGCAGAAAACGATCCAGGCTGGATTGGACGAACGCACGCGCCGGTTGGAGCATACATCCTATACTCCGTCTATCGCGCCCTGTGTGTTCCACGCCCTCCTCCACTAGATAGAGACGAGCATAGATGCGTTTTCGGAAAAGGTAGATCCCGTAGTCGAACTCGCCCGGATTACGAGCGCGTGGAAGTGGAGCAAGACGTCCCCGGAGCACCACCCGGTCACAGCGCGCAAGGAAAATGCCGGTTTGTCGATCTCGCCCGAAAGCAGCCCTTCCAGACACCAGCAGGCTTACAGGATACGCGTTACCTGCCTCGGCAACATCGCTTCCCTTTCCATCCAGCCGCACCGTGAATCGAGCCGAACCCGACAGCTCTACCGGATCATCGACAATACGCCCACGCCACACCGTTTCTTCTCCGGAAGCAATCGCCGCGGGCAATGGGTGATCCTGCGGCAAAGCATAAAACGTGGCATACCGTAGCCCCCCAAAACACACTGTTAGAAGCAGACCCGCCAAGACGATAAGAAGCGTACGCAGTTCCTTCCAAACCTGATACAGGGATGCCGTAACACCAAGGCCTGTCAGAATACTACCCCACGCCGCTATGCCAGGCGCCCCGGCGTGCGCAAGCAGAATGCCAGCCGCAAGGGCGCCAGCTACCCAAAGAGCCGGATATCTTCTCTGCGACGTTTCTTCGGGAATCGGCACAAGCCTATCGAATTCGGGAGACAAGACAAGCGTTATCCCCGAAAGACACCCCTCCCATCAAAACATAACGTCTGGAGCGAAATCCGGCGTTCAAGCGCATTGCCCGAACTAAAAGACCTATCGCAGCACGGCTGTTACAGATTGTTTGTATATCAATCTCTTAAGGATACTCTAATTAATACCGCTTCGCCCAGCACTTCACGTTCGCAAGTAAGGGAATTTCCACGACTGTCTACATTTCATATCATAGCGCGCAATGCCCTGATGGGTGAGCGAGAGAGAGCGCATACGGCAGGTTATCCACTCTTTCACACGATCTATTATATCTTATATAATTATATAAAAATATATTGTAGTAGTAGTAAGGGGTGTGGATATGTATATAACGAGATTATTCACAATTTATCTTCATGCTGTGGATAACTTCATCTTGAAAAGCAAGCTTGTTTTCTTTCCGTGTCAAGGAGGGCATGTCTATAGCTATAGACAGGTTATCAACAATAAAAAAACTTTTTGCACATATCGGAGTCTGTGAGTATCTCCAGAAAAACTTGTGGATGTATAAGGATTTATCCACGTTATGTATTTTTTCCACATCGAGTGAGTATAACATAGGGGTAAAAACATGGTTTTTCCACACAGTTGCCTTTATTTATGGTTTACCGAGCCGTGTGAACATAGCCTTCTTATACGCTTCCACGCCGGGCTGATCGAAAGGATTAACATGCAGGAGGTGCCCGGAGATAGAAACGGCGTGCTCGAAAAAGTAGATGGCCTCGCCAAGGCAAGTTGGGGATATTTCCGCCATCCAAAGAGTCATGTTTGGAACACCGCCATCGGCATGGGCCTGCGCCGTACCTTCCCAGGCTGCCCGGTTGATGGCTTCCATAGAGCGTCCTGAAAGGTAATCAAGGCCATCGAGGTTTTTCGCCTCCCCTTCGGCCCCTGCGGGTACGGTAAGGTCGCTGCCTGTTCGTTCGACCATCAGAAATGTTTCCATCAGGGATCGTTTTCCGTCCTGAACGTATTGGCCAATAGAGTGCAGATCTGTTGAGTACTGAGCAACGCAGGGAAACAGACCTGTACCGTTTTTTCCCTCGCTTTCTCCGAAAAGTTGTTGCCACCATCTTCCAAAGGCGGACAGCGCAGGCTCGAAGACAGAAAGCAGATCGATACATAGTCCTTGTTGCAACAGCAGGGATCGAATGGCTGCATACAACAAGGCCGGATTGTCTTTTGGAGACGCCAGCCGCACAAGTGTTGCAGCGGCGCCCTCGAAAAGCGCACGAATGTCGGTTCCGGCCACCGCGACAGGGAGTAGTCCTACCGGCGTCAGCACGGAAAAACGCCCGCCGACATCGCTCGGAATGACGTATTTCTTATACTCGTTCGTTGCGCACAACGTGTTCAGTGCCCCCTTCTCTGGATCGGTCGTGACGATAATGCGTTGGCCCGCATCGTCAAAATGTCTTTCGAGATGTTTCCGGACGCAACGAAACGCAATGGCTGGCTCCAGCGTGCGACCGCTTTTGGAAATGACATTTACGAAAACGGATTTGCCGTGCAGGTATTCGAGCAATTCCTGCAGATAAGCACCGCCCATGTGATGCCCCGCAAAAAGGATTTCGGGGGAGCCCTCATTTCGTCCGAGGGACGGGGAAAGGGCCTGTATGACGGCTTCGGCGCCGAGATACGACCCCCCTATGCCTATACAAACCAGGATATCGGCCTCTTCCCGGATACGCCCGGCGGTTTCTTCAATATCTTGCAGCAAGGCCTCGTCGGGTTGGATCAGGAGGTCCCGCCAGCCGGTGGCGTCCCCTCCGGGGCCAGCTTTTTCGATCAGGAGTCGATGCGCCTCGCGGGCGTCGCCAAGGCGCCGTTCAAGTTGATCGGGATCGACAAAGGGTAAAATGTGTTCGTAGTCCAAGCGAAGCATGAAGCCGTTTGTGCAAAAGTGAGAAAAACATGAAAGAAATTGTCCACGGGGATATCACAAGCCGCCTGGTTTTTTGCTGCGCCGATGCGCTCACCGTGGAGCTAGCGGCCCGCGAGGGCCTCCGTCCGAGGGAACATACTCTCCCGACATTCGAGCGTTTCGAAGAAGCGCAAGCTGCTTGCCCGAGTCGCCTTATCGTTATCGATGCCTATACGAGCGAGGCCGCGGGTCATGACTGGCGGGCATATGCTCCGCCTGCGTCGCTTTGCAATATTGCGCCATACCGCCCTGCCGTTCCGATGGTTGCTGCGGGCGGCATCGTTACTCGCCGCCGCGAGGCGAGCACGGAAGTGCTACTGATTTTTCGCCGCGGAATGTGGGACTTGCCCAAAGGGAAGGCGAAGAAAAAGGAGTCGTTGCGCCAATGCGCGCTCCGCGAAGTACAGGAGGAACTTGGCATTGAAGCAGTGCATCTCGGTCAGCCGCTGGGCGCCACGGTGTATGGCTACGACATGTATGACCGCCGGGGGCGGCTCACGCATGTGGTTAAAACCACGCACTGGTTTCGAATGACGACCTCCGAAGAAGAATTTCGTCCGCAACTCGAAGAGGACATCACTGGCGTGGCATGGTTCGCATGGGAGGAGGCGCTCCGGCGAACAGGATTTGAAGTGTTTCGGCGACATATGGCCCGCATCGGGCATCTCGTGGCATAAGGGCCGTCCGGGGGACCGCAAGTAGCGCATCGGGATAGCCGTTCAATGTGGAGCCCTTGCGCGTCGTTGTGCAGGGGCGATCACGCCAACGGGGCACTGCGCCGGATATCCTTCGCCTGAAGTTGCGTTTCCGTTTTGCCATTCCAGGTGTTCTCTTTCAGAGAAAAGAGCATATCGAAGGGTTGTTGTTCTCGCCGGCATTGCTCCAACATGTCGAATCGTCCGCCCATCCCAAAGCCGATGGCTTCCATGGGGGCTTCATTGTCGCCCCGATCCTGCTGTCGCACCACAAACTTGAGATGCCGGCTATCCTTGCCGACCTTTCGGGGCGGTCGGACCGGAAGCAGTCCGTTGGCCTGAAACACTGGACGATCGTTGCCGGGCCCGAAGGGCTCGAACTGTTTGAGCACCGCCAGGAACCGGCGATCTATTTCGTGCAGGCGGAGAGGCGCATCCACCTGTATGGATGGCTGGAGCACCTCCGGCGTCACCACTTTGCCTACGGCTTCGTCGAATCGTTCCTGCAACGAGGGGAGATTGGAAATTTCCAGCGATAATCCGGCGGCGAAGGCATGTCCCCCGAATTTCAGCAGCAGGTCGTCGCATTCCCGGAGGGCCTCAAAGATATTTATGCCGCCGATCGACCGGGCGGAACCGGTGGCGACGCCGTCGATAGTGCCGAGAAGAATCGTGGGGCGATGGAAGCGTTCTACCAGACGGGACGCCACGATGCCGATGACGCCGGGAAACCAGTCGTTGTGATGCAGGACTAGGGTGTGCCGCATCTTGCTCGTGATCTGACGTTCCGCGAGTTTTGTCGCGGCCTCGAGGGTTTCCCGGTCGATTTCCCGGCGGTATTCATTGAGCTTGTTGAGTTCTTCCGCACAGCGTTTCGCCGTTTCCGGATCCTCGGCCAACAGGAGATCAATGGCTTTTTCGGCGGTGCTCATACGTCCGGCGGCATTGATGCGGGGTGCTATCTTGAACACGATATCGGTGGCCGTACAGGCAGGGAGAGACATGTTCGCCACCGCCGCCAGCGCGCGCAGTCCGGAAGAGGGCTCCTTCCGGAGGCGCTCCAGGCCGAGAGCCAAAAGTATCCGGTTTTCGTCTTCCACGGGGACCATATCGCTGGCTGTTGCGACGGCGACAAGATCCAGAAAATCCGTGGCGGCTTCCGGGTCTCGCCCCAGTTTCACCAGTACGCCTTGCAGCAGTTTGAAGGCTACGCCGCACCCGGCGAGCTCCTTGAAGGGATACGGGCAATCCGTTCTCTTGGGGTCCAGCACCGCCTCGGCGTCGGGAAGTACACCCTTCGGCGTGTGGTGATCGCAAACGACGAGATCCATCCCTTTTTCGCGGGCATATATGGCTTCTTCCGAGGCGGTGACGCCGCAGTCCACCGCGACAATGAGTCGGGCGCCGAGCCGGGCCGCCACGTCCAGACCCATGCGGCTCAGTCCGTACCCGTGCTCGAACCGGTTCGGCACGAAGAAACCGACATCTCCGCCCAGCGAGCGCAGCGAGGAAACAAGAAGCGCCGAAGAGGTCGTGCCGTCCACATCGTAGTCTCCGTACACGACAATGCGTTCCCTTTCTCCAATCGCCCGCGCCACACGATCCGAAGCGGCATGCATATCCGCCATGAGAAACGGGTCATGCAAGCCGCCGGCGCCGGGGCGAAAGAAGGCGCGTGCACTGTCGAAGGTGTCGATTCCTCTGAGGATGAGCGCTCGGGAAAGCGCCTCGGAGAGGTTGTTCAGTTGCCGCCCCATGTCCCGGACAGCGTCCTCGGAAGGGACAGGGCGAAGAATCCAGCGATAGGTCATAGAGGAAGGTATACCAAACACGCCCTGCGAAAGCAACAAGCTACCCGTAGAAGGTATACATCCCATTATCTCCCCGCAAGGCCCGATCCGGGCCGTTGTAACATTGTTACATTTTGGCTAAAAAGGCTCGAAAATGCCCAAAAACATCCAAAAATCGACAAAAAAACGTCAAAAACGAGCAAAAAGGATAGGGATCGAAAGCCCTGTATATAGAGGCGCCGTTCCGCCCGGACGAAAAAAGAAAGGGTCGGTTTTTTTTCCATCGCCCGAACACCCCGCAAACGGATTATCCAAAAAACGCGAGAGCCGGGCCCGATCGTCGGACCCGGCCCTGTGCTGCCGGAAAGCATCAAGGTTACCATTGCGGGCAACGGGGATACGTAGAGCCACCTACCGTGTCGTCAGGAGAGCACCGGGTTGCCGCAGCGGAAAGGGATTATTTGAGCAAGGACATCTTCTTCACAGCGACATTCTGCTCGGTTCGCAGGACGTACAGGTACGTGCCGCTGGCAAGGCCCGATCCGTCGAACGAAACGCTGTATCGGCCCGCCGGCTGTACGCCGTCTACCAGCATGCGGACCTGGCGACCAAGCATGTCATAGACCGCGAGCGAGATGTTCTGCGCCTGATCCAGCGAGAATTCGATCGTCGTGGATGGATTGAACGGGTTCGGATAGTTCTGATCCAGCACGAAGGCAGCGGGAATTTCTCCGTCGATAGGTTCGATGGCCGTTGGGCCGCCAGCGTTCGTCAGGACGCCTGCGTCGGACAGGAAGGACCAGTCTGCGGCCCAGTTCACGTGGCCGAAGGCTCCGACATAGTCGGTAGGATGGAACCAGCTGTCGAGCGCACTATGGTCGGCTCCCGAGAGCGCGGGGCTGCCGTCCGCCGGCCGGGGGTCCAGCCCGCCGTCGTTCGTGCGGCTGATGCCCCGAAGCATCGGATCGACAATACGGTTGTTTGCCGTCAACGTTGCATCTGCAAAGTCGTCGTCGAAGAGATCAGGGTCGCCAAACGTTCCGAAGATGTTGCTGGCCAGCACCAGATCGCCTGCTTCGAGCCGCGCCCGGCTGTCTTCCCCCGAATCCAGATCCTCGATGTCAATGGCTTGGCCATGAAAGTCGTGGAAGATCGAGTTGTAATACTTGCCGCCCGCATTGTCGCGAATCTCAAGTGCAGCGTCGTTCTCGTCGTTTGCCGAGCTGGCGCCCGATCCGATGTACGTGGCGTTGGAGATCAGCGGCGTGGCGTACGGCTGCCCGTCTTCCGGATCCGTGCCGCCGTCGTGTTCTCCGGCGCGGTCGCCGATGTCTTCGGCCTGGATGACGAACCAGAACTGTCCCTTGCCGCGGAAGCCTTCGTCGTAGTCCATAGCGTCGTCTCCGTTGAAGGCGGAGATGAGGTAGCGGGTGTTGGCGGTGCCACCGAACCATTCGAAGCCATCGTCCGCGTTGTTGAAGACTTCGACGTACTCGATGGTGGTGCCGGAGCCAACGCCTCCCATGGTCAGTCCGTTGATTTCGTTGCCGGCCCCGATGTCCGATCCGCCGTAGCGGATAGACACATAGCGGAAGACGCCAGAGTCGTCAGCATCGTCGCAGGCAATGCCCGAACCTGTGCCGCCGGGATCGCAGCCGTAGAGTCCGCGTCCTTCGGTGACGGGCACGCCCTCAATGGCGGTTTCGCCCGGCGTGGAGTTCAGGCTGGCCTTGCCGAGGAGGATCACACCGCCCCAGAGTCCGCGTGTGTCAAGCGGCAGGTCGTCGGGGTCGTTTATGTCATCGGCTTCGGCGGTGAAAACGATGGGGTTGTTGGCCGTGCCGTTGGCGTAAATTTTTCCGCCTCGCGTGACGATGAGGGCGGATGCATTTGCTCCCGGGTTGGGCTTGCCCTTGACGACGGTGCCCTCCTCGATGGTGAGGGTGGCGCCGTCTTCGACAAAGACATGGCCGTCGAGGACATAGGTGTTGTCCGATGTCCACATGACGTCGCCCGTGAGCGATCCCGTCACATCGACAATGCTCTGGGCGGTTGCGCTCTGTGGCGCGAGAATGAGCAGCGCGAGGGCCGCAAGGGTAAGTAGCTTGCGATACATGGATGAAGGTGAGTTGGTTTGAAGGATGGAGGGAGTTAACGTTGTCGTAACATGGGGCCGAAACGACGCGGGGCAGCCCTAAGGCCGCCCCGCGCAGAGAATTCGGTATTGTTGTATCAGGTCAATCGAGTGCGTAGCTCAGGCCGAGTGAAAAGGACCGCCCGAAGGTATAGGATTCCGCAATGAAATCGGCGCCATTGTACGTGTGGGAGAACACCGTCTTCTGGTCCAGAAGATTTTTCACGGAGCCCTTGAGCCCGAAATTGAACCAGAGGTCTTGCTTGATCGTCAGGTCGACGATATGCCTCGGCTGCTCGAAGATGTTCGGCGTGCCTCCCGACGCCACGCGATCCAGACGTTGCCCGAACACATTGTAGTACACGCTTGCCGTGGTACCGATCTCCGGGTTGTCGTAGGTCATGTCGAGATTGACCACGTACGGGGACTGTCCCTGCAGGGGACGCGTGTCCGTAGCGTCCGGACGCAGCGCCCGGATGAGTTCCAATTCATTCGCTTCGATCGCAACCTGGGAGCGGACGAACGATATGTTGGCGCCCGCCTGTACGAACCGGAGGAAGCTGGCCAACTGGTCAAGGTTTTTCCGCGCTTCGATTTCCACACCGTAGACCGTGGCGTGATCGGTGTTCTGGAATTGCACGTTGGGCGTGGACGCCGCGGCCCGCGGATTGATGGCCCGTTCGATCGGGTTGCGAAAATACTTGTAGAAACCGCTCACGGCAAAGATTTCGCCGGGGCGGGCAAACCACTCCCAGCGCACATCGTAGTTGTCGATGAGCGTGCGTTCGATCTCCGGGTTGCCGAGATAAATGTAGTCGCCGATGAAACTGAACGAGGCATAGGGCGCAATTTCACGGAAATTCGGACGCGCCAGCGTACGGCCTTGCGCGAGCCGTACGTTCATGTTTTCCCGGATTTCGTACACAAGGTTCATGGAGGGGAGGAGGTCCCGCGTGTCGATGATACCCTTGTCCAGCGAGGTGTCCGCGCTTGCTACCACCATGTCCGTGGTTTCCAGGCGCAAGCCCCCGATGGCGCGCAGGTTGCGGGTCAGTGGAATGTCCAACATTACGTAGCCTGCCATGATATCCTGGTCGCCGTCATAGTTGCCGGACAGCGCCGAGGCGTCGAAGATATAGTTGCCGAAACGGAAGAACCGTTCGGTGCTGGCGTCTTCGGAAATGCCCACCTGTTCCGGGCCGAAGAAGGTTGCCGGGTCGCCGTCGTAGCGAATCTTGTCCTGCTGAAATTCGAAGCGCCGCTCGCGGAACGCACGGGACTTGCGTTCCATACTTCCGCCCACCTTCACTTGCGCCGACAACCCTCCCCACTGCTTGAAAGGCACGGAAGCATCCAGCGAGCCGCTGCGCACATCTTCTTCCATCGTGCGGAAATATCGCGTCGGCACGGGATACAGCGCCGGGCTGATGGAGTAGGAAGTTCTCGTCTCGCCGTTTCGTTCGAACGTGGTGTAGTGGTTCGTAAAGAACCGCAAGTCCGGCTCCTCCTGCAAGGTGTTTGCCAGCGAACCGGTCCATTCGATCTTCAGGCCATTATCGCCGAAGAGCACATGTTCGCCGCGGGCCTGATAACTGTCCAGCTCTCGCGACACGTACCGGAGGGTGCGGGTTTCGTAGGTGGACTCTTCGTCAAAGTCTCGGGGGAACACCCCGAACTGGTAACGCGCCGACGATTCGCCGCTCCGGTTGTTCATGTAGTTGAAGCCCAGTTCGTGCTTCGGATGCGGCTTGTAGCTGGCGTTGATTAGCGATCCCCACAGCACCTCGTCCGTACCGCGCTGGTCCGTAAACAGAAAATCATTGTTGAGTTCCTGGGCGGAAGCGCTCGTAAGTGTGTACCGTCCGACCGAGCCGTCCCCGTACTCCCGGACGTTCCGGCTGTAACTTATGCTGGCAATGATGCCGAGTGGCCTGCCAAAAACCGGCAACTGGTTTCCGAGCGAGAAACTGTAGCTCTGGTTCACCGGGGCGGAAAGGCGGGCGGGCGCCATGACGCCGCTGAACGCCTTGGAAAGCCGGTCCAGTTCCTGGGCAGCAGCCGCATCCGTGAACGCATTACCGATGTTTGGAATGTGCAGATTCGGGTTGTTGAAAACCTCCGGTAAGGTATGTGTCCCCCCGTTGTTTCCGAGCCACCCGGCCGAACCCCCTTCGTAGGAAAGGAAGTCGCTGCCCGGTCCGATATTTCCCTTATAACTGATCGAGGAGGAGAACGAAACGGTAAAGTCGTCCGGGAACGCCTTCGTCCCGATGTTCACCGAGCCCCCCGAGAAACTGCCCGGCTTGTCCGGGGTGAAAGTTTTCGATGTGACGATGTTGTCGAGCAGGTTCGCCGGGAAAAGGTCCAGCGGTACGGAGTTCCGGTCCGGATCCGCACTCGGCAGGGTGGCGCCGTTGAGCTGCGTATTCATGTACCGGTCGCCGAGGCCCCGCACGTACACATACTTGCCGCCCACGACAGACGCGCCCGTTACCTTCTCCATGGCGTCTGCGGCGGTGGAACTGCCTGATCGCCCGATGGCCTCGGCGCTGATGGCGTTGCTTACGGCGGCGGCTTTTTGCCGCTGCTTCAGCAGGGAGGCCTCCGTGTTTTCAAGAGCGCGGGCCGTAATCACGATCTCGTTCAGCCCGATCGATTCCGGCACGAGCGCCAGATCGACCGTGGTGGGCTCTCCCGCCGCGACGATGACATCCGTAACGGTGATCCCCGTGTAACCGATGTAGGAGAAAACGATATTGTACGTCCCCGGCTCCACGTCGCTGATCGTATAATCCCCGTCGAGGTCGGTCGTCGAGCCGATCAGCGTACCTTCGATCAGGATATTGACCCCGATGAGGGTTTCTCCGGTTTCGGAGTCAACCACGTTACCGGCGATGGATACTGACTGGGCGGCTGCCATTGATGCGATAAGCGAGACTCCGAGGCAGGCGAACCCGAGACAAGCGGTAAGAACGGCGGGGAATCCCCTGCGCCGCCCATGTAATCGTATCATGTAATTAAAGCGAATGTATCGGTACGTGGCTCTTGCGTGAAGCGCGACATGACGTATCTTGCATTAGGGCGCACTTACTTGCACGGCTAACATACCCGCTTGGCATTATCGAAATGTTAAGACGGGTTTGCCATTTGTTTATGCGCCGGAAAATTCGCGACTCGCTCAGGAATCCCCGCAAAAAGCACATTGTCCGACCGTTCTTCCCGGGATTTCCTGGTCCTGTTCGCTCTGTGGCTGATGGTGTTCTCCGCCAGCAGTCAGGTGATTATCATTTCGCCCATTCTGCCTCGCATCGCGGAGGCGCTGGTTGTGCAGGAATCGCTGCTCGGTACGCTGGTCACGTCCTACGCCGTAATGCTGGGCATTTTTGCGCTTGTGACCGGGCCGATCTCCGACAAGATCGGGCGTCGCCGGATTCTGCTGATAGGGACCGGTTTCATGGCGGTGTGCCTGTATCTGCACGGTCTGGCCGATACGTATGCTTCCTTGCTTACCATGCGAGCGCTGGCGGGCGCCGCAGGCGGCGCGCTGAGCGGAGCCGCTGTGGCCTATGTAGGGGATTATTTCCCTTACGATCGGCGGGGATGGGCCAACGGATGGGTGATGAGCGGGATCGCGGTCGGACAGGTGGTAGGCATTCCGCTCGGGACGCTCCTGGCGGAATTCGGCGATTACCGCTGGCCGTTTCTGATGTTTGCGGTCACGATGACGGGTGCGTTTTTGCTGATATGGAGAGCAGTGCCGCAGCCGGATGTGCAGCGCGATGTGCGTCGTCTTTCCGTGCGACGGGCCGTTTCGGATTATATCGGCCTCTGCCGCCAACCTGTGACGCGCAACGCCGCAGTGGTCTACTTTCTGACATTTCTCGGGGTTGGCTTATACCTTGTTTATCTTCCTGCCTGGCTGGAGCGTGGCCTGAATGTGCGCGGGGAAGCGATCGCGGCGCTTTTTCTGTTTGGCGGTCTTGCCCATGTGGTAGCGGGACCCGCCGCCGGGAAACTATCCGATCGGGTCGGACGCAAGCCGCTCGTGATCTGGTCATGCATAGGCCTGGCGATCGTGATGCCGCTGATGACCTGGCTGGTGCGCGACATGTGGATCGCCTATGTGTTTTTCACGATAGCCATGTTGTTGCTTGCCCTGCGCATCAGCCCTCTTCAGTCGTTGCTGAGCGCGCTCGTTCCCGCGAACAGCCGGGGTATGTTGATGAGTTTCGCTATTGCTGCAGGGCAAGTGGGGATTGGTCTGAGCGGAGCGATAGCCGGTGTGACCTACGCACGCTACGGTTATTGGAGTAATACCTTGCTCGCCATCGCCGCGGTTTTGTTCATGGCGCTAATGGTCTGGCGCGGTTTACCGGAGCCGCAGAAGACAACTCCTGCACATTGATTCCTGCACAATGGTGTTGCGCTATGCCCCGATCCGGAGTATCTCGCCCCTTGGGCGATGTCCTCGAAGTCCTTATTGACCGGATGAACATCCGGGCCCGACTCGAAGAGGCGAAGGTGATAGACACATGGCAGCAGTTAGTTGGACCGGAAGTGTGCGCCGTCATGGACGGAGCCTGGGTGCGGGGGCGAAAACTCTTCGTCACGATCACGAGCGCCGCCCGTCGTCAGGAAATGCACCTTGACCGGTCGAGATGGCGTGATCGCCTCAACGAGCAGCTCGGAGCCGTGCGCATCGAGGAGATCGTTTTCCGGTAAAGGGCCGGCTATTCGTCGAATTTCCTGAATGCCACCGACGTGTTGTGGCCGCCGAACCCGAAAGCGTTGCTGACAGCAACCCGCACCGTACGATCTTTCGGTTCGTTAAAGGTGTAATCGAGGTCGCACGCCGGGTCGGCCTCCTCGAAATTGATAGTGGGCGGGACGCGGTCATGCACAATCGCCAGGATGGCTGCGATGGCTTCGACCGCGCCGGCAGCGCCCAGCAGGTGACCTGTCATGCTCTTCGTGGAAGACAGACTCATGGCATAGGCGTGGTCGCCGAACACATGCTTGACGGCTTTCGTTTCCGCCACGTCGCCGAGAGGCGTGGACGTGCCGTGCATATTCAGGTAATCCACCTCTTCGCCTTCCAGCTCGGCATCCCGGAAGAGAGAGTACATGGCCAGCGCGGCGCCGCTTCCCTCGGGATCCGGGGCCGTCATATGGTACGCGTCGGCGGACATGCCTACGCCAATGATTTCGGCGTAAATTCTCGCGCCCCGTTTCCGGGCATGGTTCAGCTCTTCGACGACGAGCGCTCCCGCGCCTTCGCCGAGCACGAATCCGTCCCGGCCGGCGTCAAAGGGGCGGCTGGCTCTGGCGGGGTCGTCGTTTCGCGTAGAGAGGGCGCGTAGCGCATTGAACCCACCTACGCCAAGTTCCGTAACGCTGGCTTCCGAACCCCCCGAAAGGATCGCGTCGGCCTGCCCCTGCCGGATCAGCATATAGGCGTCTCCGATGTTGTTGTTGCCTGTTGCGCACGCAGAAACGATGCAGTAATTAGGTCCCCGGAAACCGTACTTCATCGAAATGTGCCCGCTCGCAATGTCCGGGATCATCATCGGGATGAAGAACGGCGAGATGCGCCGCGGTCCTTTGTCGAGATGAATCGACGTTTGCTCCTGGAACGTCTGCAACCCCCCGATGCCGCTTCCGAAGACGACGCCTATCCGATCTTTCATGGCCCGGGGCAGGTCATCGTCCAGGCCTGCGTCATGCACGGCCTGCTCCGCCGCGACCAGCGCAAACTGGGCAAACCTGTCCAACCGGTTCACTGCCTTCGATCCAAGAGCTCGCCTGGCGTCAAACCCCTTGAGTTCGCAGGCGAACTTCGTTGGGAAAGATTCCGTGTCGAACAGGGTGATCGGGGCCGCCCCGCTTTCCCCCCGCATCATGGCCTCCCAGAAGGCGTCTACGGAGTTTCCGAGCGGGGTCAGGGCACCCATCCCCGTGATTACAACTCTGCGTTCTTTTGGCATAAGGGACGAAGGCGTAGCGCGGCCTTACGAAACCTTTTCCTCGAGATAACTCACCGCATCGCCCACCGTTGCGATGGTTTCTGCTTCCTCATCGGAAATGGTGATATCGAATTCCTTCTCGAACTCCATGATCAACTCAACCGTGTCAAGCGAGTCCGCACCAAGGTCATTCGTGAACGAAGCGTCGGAAACGACATCGGACTCTTCAACGCCCAACTTCTCCACGATAATGGATGTGACCTTCTCTGCGATCGGGTTCGCCATGATTCAAAGCCTCCGGTAAATTGGTGGTACAGGCCGCGGCGCCTCCCGGAAAGCGGGAAGTCGATCCAGCGGCGGCGGTTTTGTAAGAACCTTTTTCTCAGGAACGCCCGAAGTTACGGCAGGGTGCTTGTATAAGCAACGTTGTGTTGCGCCGAATCTACGATGCGGCCTTTGTAAAATCGTATTGAGGGGCCTTCGGGGCGAATCTATCTTGCGTATTTCCCGTTGGAATAATCCTTTCCGGCCATCAGGGCGCCCCCGGTTCGATCATACCACATTGTTAATATGTCTTACTTGTTTACTTCCGAATCCGTATCCGAAGGTCATCCGGATAAAGTGGCGGACCAGATATCCGACGCCGTGCTGGATGCTGCGCTGACGGACGATCCGTACAGCCGCGTAGCGGTCGAAGTTCTTGTGACGACGGGACTTGTGCTCGTGGCCGGAGAAATGACGACCCGAACCTACGTGGACGTCGAGAAAATTGCGCGTGAGACGATCAGGCAAATCGGATACACGGATCCCGCGTTGCGTTTCGATGCGGAATCGTGCGCCGTCCTGACGGCTATTCACGAACAGAGCGGAGATATCGGACAGGGGGTCGATACGGGGGGCGCCGGGGATCAGGGCATCATGTTCGGTTATGCTTGCCGTGAGTCGGAGAGCCTTATGCCGCTTCCCATCACGTATGCACACGGACTGGTCCGCGAACTGGGGAGCATTCGCAAGCAGGAAGACATTATGTCGTATTTGCGCCCGGATGCCAAGAGTCAGGTTACGATCGAGTACGAGGACGATCGCCGTACGCCGAGGCGAATTCACACGGTGGTCGTGTCGACTCAGCACGACGCCGGGGTCGAACGAGCCGACATCGAGGCCGATATTCGCACCCATTTGCTGCCGAGGGTGATCGACGACTACCTGCTGGACGACGAGTACATTCTGCATGTGAATCCTACGGGACGGTTCGTACTCGGGGGCCCGCATGCCGATGCGGGGCTTACGGGCCGCAAGATCATTGTAGATACGTATGGCGGAAAGGGCGCACACGGCGGCGGGGCCTTCAGCGGAAAGGATGCTTCCAAAGTAGACCGGTCCGGCGCCTATGCGGCGCGGCATATAGCGAAAAATATTGTGCAGGCCCATCTCGCCGAAGAGGTAGAGGTGCAAATATCCTATGCGATCGGCGTCGAGGAACCGGTTTCCGTTGCCCTCGACACGAAAGGCGTGGGCAGCGCGCTGCCGGATCGGGAACTGGAAGCGATCGTGCTCGAGACGTTCGACCTGCGACCGGCAGCTATTATAGAACGTTTCGATTTGCGCAAGCCACAATACCGGCGTACGGCGGCGTACGGGCATTTTGGGCGTTCCGGATTTGCGTGGGAGGAAACGGATTGCGTGGATATGCTGAAAGACGCCGCGGGCGTAGGCGTGTAGCCCGTTTCCGCGAGCGTTTTCCATAAGGGATACTCTGATTACGTCCTCAAAGCTCAGAGGCTGCGAGAGGTGCGCCGGCAAGTAATGACGAAGCAGTGTGGCAGGCCCCACACAATGAGGAATGACGCAGCCAGCGTGCCTCTCGCAGCCTTCCGAAGGGCGCTTCACGCCTTCACTGCCCGAATCTGCGCATTTCCCGCTAAATTCAACGATGCAATTATAATATCTTTTACGCACGAACGTGAAGCGTTGAGCGAAGCGGTTTTGATCGGAGTATCCTTAATTCCGACGATGGAATCATGATGTCCTATCCTTGCGAAAGCGAAGTGCCGGGCGGAGTGGTTTTGATCGGAGTATCCTTAAAAGTTGTTGGCCTTGTTGCATTGTGTTTCCTTGCAGTGCAGGAGGGGCGGTCGCAGGAAAGGCGGGCGGGGGAAGAAGGCCGCAGGCCCGTATACGACCATGCCCTGCTTCAGCTTAGGCCGCAAGTGCGTGACCGGATTGCAAGCGAGGATACGGTGTGGACGCCGCGCACGCGGCCGGTCGCAGAGGGTCGCATCGATTTGGAAACGGGTGTCTTTCGCGCCCGGTACCGCATCGAGGATCGTGTGGCGGACGGGTTGTCTACGGCGCAGGCCGCCCTTGCGCATCTCGAACAACACGGTGAAGCGTACGGCATGACCGCCGCCGGAGAGCATCTCCGGATCGAGCATGTCCGGGAGGGGCGCTACGCTCGCCATGTCCTCTTCCGGCAGACGCTTGCCGGTGTGCCGGCGTACCGGGCCGACGTCAAGGTGAGTCTCGACCGGCGCGGACAGCCGACCATGGTCGTTAGCGGGTATATTCCCCAGCTTGAACAGGTGCGCGGATTCGATCCCGCACCAGCTCTTTCGCGCACCGCCGCGCAGGACATCGTGCGCAGGGCCGCCGATCCCGAACTGGTTGTCTCCCGGCCGGAACTGGTTGTCTATGCGTCGGATCCTCCCAGACTTGCCTGGAAAGTCCCGGCTGTCTCTGCCGGGTTGCCCGTTTCGTGGGACGTACTTGTTGACGCCAGGACGGGTGAAATTCGCCGTATGTTCAATACGTCGCTGCATGCACACAAGGCGTCTTCCGTATCGCCCGAATCCGGCCACGCGGCGGCCCGCACCGCTTCCGCCCACGCTATTGGACTCGTCACATCGCCTGTGTTGCAGGCGCAGGCGACGCCTCCGCCGTTCGTTGTTTCCACACCTCTTTCCGGGAAAAGTATCCGGACAGTGGACGGCGCCGGGTTGGTCTTCGACCCCGATCCGCTCACGTCCGCCGGGGTGGAGTACGGGGGGGAATACCAGGACGGCGACGATGCGGACACGGCGGCGCTGATCGGGCAACTTGTACAGGTGACCTTGCGCGACATTACGCAGGGAGCGGACGGATTGCACCGGCTGGACGGTCCGTATGTCCGCATTGAAGGGGATCCGCATACCGTACCGGCAATGCCGAACCCCGACTCCTTTAATTTTACGCGCTCGGACGACCGTTTCGAGGCCGTGAACGCCTATTATCATATCGACAAAAGTCGCCGCTACGCGCAGTCGCTCAATGTCGGCTATACGCTACTCGATTTTCCGGTGCGGGTCAACCCGCAAAGTTTCGATGGCGATAATTCTGTCTATCTTCCGGAAAGTCGGTCCCTTCAGTTCGGCACGGGCGGTATAGACGATGCCGAAGACGCCGATGTTCTGTGGCATGAATATGCACATGCACTCCTCGACTACACGGCGCCGGGTCTGGTGGGCCCATTCGAGGGAACGGCGTTGCACGAGGGCTGGGCCGACTACTGGGCCGCTTCGTATTCCCGCTTTTTGTCCGAGGAAGATCCGCGGATTCCCCCACACGACTGGAAACGGCTGTACAATTGGGACGGCAATGTTTCCTGCTGGTCCGGCCGGACACTGGATCATACGGGGCACTACGACGACAACATGACTTACGAAGTGTCGGGATGTCAGGTTTTTCTCGACATTTATCAGTGGGGGCTTCTTTGGGCCACGACCATGATGGACATCTACTCGCACGTCGGGCGGGGCGTTCTGGATCGCTTGCACCTTGCCTCGCATGCCTATCTTGCCTCCGCGTCCGGTTTCCGCGATGCGGCCGAGGCCCTGATCCAGGCCGACGAGGATATATACGGCGGCGCCCACATCGGCGCACTGGTTCAGGAATTGGGCGAAGCCGGATATGTTGATCCTGGAGCGTACGGGCCGATTCTTGCCCATGAGCCCTTGGGGGCGACCGAAAATCCGGGCGGGACAATCGAGGTTCGCGTCGAAGCAAGAGGTCTCGCCGCTCCGGTGGACAGCGTACTTATGCGATACTCGCCCGGACCGGGAATTCCTTTTCTTCGTTTTCCCCTGTCGCGCCGAAGCGCCACTCTTTTCACGGGTAATTTTCCCTTGCCCGATCTGCCGGGCGCTATACGATACTATATCGAAGCAGTCGATACGCAGGGGCGACGCCGTGTTCTCCCTGCACTCGCGCCGCGCGCCGCGTACATTTTCGATGTCGGGAAGGACACGACAGCGCCCTCTATCACACATGACGCGTCCCTGCGTGTCCCGATCTTTGCCTGGCCGGTCACGCTGTACGCGCAGGCACAAGACAATCTGGGTGTCGATTCCGTCTGGGTGGAATATGTGCGCCGGGGCGTCGGCGGCGTGCGCGAACAGGGCGCGTTCGGATTAGTGGAGCAGGACGGGAGGTATTCGGGTCGTTTCCCGGAACCGACGCCGCCGGTTCTGGGGGGCGATGTGGTCGAATACCGCATTGTGGCCCGGGATGTGTCCATGGCGGGCAACGAGGCCCGGCTCCCTGCGGAGGGGTTTTTCTCCGTGTTGCTCGTGCTGGAAGGCGAGTTGTATGCGTACGATTTCGAGCATGACGATCCGGGGATAACTGCGCAGGGATGGGACCGCGGCCAGCCTGCATTCGGCCTGCGGGTGGCGTTTTCCGGCGAAAATGCGTGGGCGACGGCGCCCGGCGGTGCATATCCCGTCGAGGCCGGGCGCGCAACGCTTGATCTTCCCCCCGTCAGCCTTGCAACGATCGACTCGGCGTACCTGATATTCTGGCACTGGTACGATTTCGAGCATGGCGGCAATGTCTCGCCCGGGGTGTTCAACGAGCAGGCGGATATCCGGGACGGGGGCAACGTCAAGGTATCGATAGACGGGGGCGCATCCTGGGAAGTGCTTGCGCCCGAAGGAGGGTATAACGGAAAAATTAGCGGCGGGACCGGTAACCCGCTGGCTGGACAACCTGGTTTCGGGGGATACAGCTACGGGTGGCGTCGCGAGATCGTCGCATTGCCGATCTCCGGGGACGTACGGGTGCGCTTCGAGGCGGGAACGGACGAGGGCAACGACGGCGAAGCGCGCTATTTCGCCGGGTGGTATCTGGATAATGTGGCGCTTGTGACAGCAAGGCCCCGGGATGTCGATGCGCCTCGGGCGGAAGGGCTGCCCGCGGACCGGCTCGTGCGCGTGGCCGGCAGGGATATGCTGGCGCCCTTGTCGATCCGGGTGTACGATAATACGGGCGTCGAAGCGGTAATCTCCCGCTACGACATTACGAGCCGAGGCGGCGCGGCGACAGGTAGTGTGCGGTTGGCCATGTCGGGGGTGGATGTGGGCGTGTACGAGGGATATGTAGCTCCCTCGCGGCCGTTTTTCCCCGGAGATCGGGTTGCATATACGCTCCGGGTACGGGATTTCGATGGGAACGAAACAGTGTACGGCCCCCCGTTTGCGATCGATTTTCGGTCCGAAGAATACGCTGCCGCCACCCCTGCCAGCGTCGTTCCCGTGGGGATATGGCGACGCGCAGGCAGCGAGTGGCTTGCCCGAGGTGTTGCTGCGGAGGCTCCCTATGAAGCCGTTTCGAGCCTTGTGCTCGAACCGGTTACGATTCCCGGAAACAGCGAATCGACCGCGTTCGAACTTGCGCACACCTATACGCTGGGAGAAAACTTCGGCGGCAACGTAAAAATCTCCGAGGACGACGGGGTCGTCTGGCATGTACTGGCGCCCGAGGGGGGCTATGATCGGGACTATACACCCGCCGCCGATCATCCGATGAAAGGCGAATCGGTATTCGGAGGCGATTCGGACGGATCGGGGAAAGCGCCTTTCGACCTGACGCGGTATGCGGGAAAAACAGTGCGTCTTCGTATAGATCTTGCCCATGCGGAATCGTTCGGCCCCGACAATGTCTGGCGCATCGGGAATATCGCGTACCGTTCTCTTTCTCCCGACGATGCCGTTGAAGTCCAGCGCGAACTGGCTCTGCACGCGAATTTTCCGGATCCGGTGCGGGACATAACACACATCTCCTACACCATTCCGGGGGACGAGATGGTACCGGTCCGCCTGTCGGCGTACGATGTCACAGGGCGCCGCGTGGCCGTGCTTCGTGACGGGCAACAGGAACCGGGAACGTATACGGTGCACTACGATGCAGGGCAACTGGCGAGCGGGGTATATATCCTGCATCTCGAAACGCCGCGCGGCATCCGGATCGAGCGCATGATTGTTGTCCGTTAGCGCCCGCGATTGAATTTTCAGGGGAGGCGGAGCAAGCCCTGCACATTGCGGGTACTTGCCGGATTCGTTAACTGTTGATCTGACCCCTCGAAACATGGATTACAAGCAAGGCGCCTACAAGGTGCGCGATCTGGATCTGGCCGACAGCGGACGCCGGGACATTGCATGGGCGGAGAGCCGGATGCCGGTGCTGATGCGCCTGCGCGAGCACTACGCCCAAAGCAAACCGTTCAAGGGGTACCGGATTACCGGCTGTCTCCATGTCACCAAAGAGACCGCCGTGCTGGTCGAGACGTTCGCCGCGTGCGGTGCGGATGTGGCGTGGTCGGGGTGCAATCCGCTCAGCACCAACGACGAAGTGGCCGCCGCCCTGGCGCAGGCTGGCATACAGATCTACGCATGGCATGGGCAGAGTGTGGAGGATTTCTACTGGAGCATCGACCGAACGCTGGATACCCCGCCCCATCTTACGCTCGACGACGGCGCCGATCTGATCTTTCGTGTGCATAATGTCTTTCCGGAACTGGCCGATCATATCGTCGGGGGCAGCGAGGAGACGACCACGGGGGTGCACCGCCTGCGCGCAATGGCCGCCGACGGCAAATTGCTGTACCCTGTATATGCCGTTAACGACGCGGAAACCAAGTGGGATTTCGATAATGTGTACGGCACCGGGCAAAGTACGCTGGACGGGATTCTGCGCGCTTCATCCATTCTCATTGCCGGCAAGAATTTCGTCGTGGCCGGGTACGGACACTGTGGCCGCGGTGTGGCGATGCGGGCGAAGGGACTGGGGGCCAATGTGATCGTCACGGAAGTCCGGCCTACCGTTGCCCTCAAGGCCACGCTGGAGGGCTGTCGGGTGATGACGATGGACGAAGCGGCCGCCGTCGGCGATGTGTTCGTGACCGCGACGGGCATGAAGGACGTGATTCGCGGGCGTCACTTCGCCTCCATGAAGGAAGGCGCCGTGGTGTGCAACACCGGGCACTACGACGTCGAACTTAACCTCGAGGAACTGGCCGAAATATCCGAAGAAACCTCCGAGGTCCGCGCCGACAACCGCGAGTATCTACTAAAAAACGGCAAGACAATATATGTGCTCGCGGATGGCCGGCTCGTCAATCTGGCCGCTGCGGAGGGACACCCCTCCGAAGTGATGGACATGAGCTTCGCGAATCAGTTTAACGCACATCTCAAACTTGTGCAGGCACACAAGAGGGGAGAGCGGCTCGAAAACACGGTGATCGACCTGCCCGAAGCGCTCGATCAGGAAATTGCCTCCGTCAAACTGGAGACGATGGGCATTTCGATAGACAGCCTCACCGACGAACAGACGGTATACGCCACGGATTACTCAGCCGGAACGTGACGGGACCGCGAAGCCGGGTCAGGCAAATGGGGAAGTGTTTCGGAGGAGGGCGCCGCCGGGCTTAGTCGGCATCCCAGGTGAGAATATCTTCCTCTGATTTTTCCTTGCTCTCCCATGCCTCCGCATCCGGGAGCTCATCGATTTTCTCGGTGATATTGTATCCGAGATCGCGCCACTGATTGGCAAGGTGCTCGTTCCATTCCAGGTAATGGGCCCATTCCTTGGGCAACTCATCGTCTGCATAGATCGCTTCGGTCGGACAAACCGGTACGCACGCATTGCAGTCTATGCATTCTTCCGGGTGAATAACCAGAAAATTCGGCCCCTGATAAAAGCAATCGACAGGGCATACCTCCACGCAATCGGTATATCTGCAATTGATGCACGGTTCTGCAACGACGTACGGCATATCGAGACGATAATAAATGTGCCAGAAAAGAGGGAATACAGGAGACCCCTGTACGAACAGGTACGAAGATAAGGATACTCTGATCAAGTCCGCAAAGTTCAGAGGCTGAAAGAGGTGCCCTGGGAAGAAATGACGAAGCAATGTGGCAGGCCCCAAATAATGAGGAATGACGCGGCCAGCGTGCCCCTCTCTGCATCCCGAAGGGCGCTTCACGCCCGCGACGCTACGAATCCGCAGTGTTTCCCGCTGATTCCGACGATGCAAGCATACCATTATGGATACTCTGATTAAGTCCGCAAAGCTCAGAGGCTTGCGAGGGGCGGGCTGGCAAGGAGTGACGAAGCAGTGTGGCAGGCCCCACACAATGAGGAATGACGCGGCCAGCGTGCTTCTCGCAGCCTCCCGGAGGGCGCGTCACGTCTGCGATGCCCCGAATTCGCAGTGCTTCCTCTGATTCCGACGGTGGAATCATGACAACCTGTACTTGCGAACGTGACGCGCTGAGCGAAGCGGTTTTGGTCAGAGTATCCATAGTCTTTACGCACGAACGCGGAGCGCCGATCGAAGTGGGCTTGATCAGAGTATCCTTAAGGCATACCGGGTTGTCCGGACAAGCGCACCCCTGTAATTCGCTTATTTGAACAGGGATTGCGCCGACCCGGGCGGTTTCATACCCAAGTGTTTGTATGCCCGCTCCGTGGCGATGCGCCCCCGGGGCGTTCTTTCCAGAAAGGCTTCCTGAATAAGGTACGGCTCGTAGACTTCCTCGATAGTGCCCGCGTCTTCTCCTACGGAAACGGAAAGATTGTTCAGTCCCGTGGGGCCGCCCCCGAATTTTTCGATGAGCGTCACGAGGATGCGGGTATCCATGTCGTCCAGACCGTGTTCGTCGACATCGAGGGCGTTCAGGGAGCGGTCCGCTGCCTTGCGGTCGATGCTTCCATCGCCTTCCACCTCGGCGAAATCCCTTGTCCGGCGCAGCAGCCGGTTGGCGATGCGCGGCGTGCCGCGGCTCCGGCGGGCGATTTCGAGGGCCCCATCGTCCGTAATCTCTATGTCGAGGATATACGCCGAGCGAGCGACGATCCGCCGGAGGAGCGCCGCCGTGTAGTAATCGTACCGGAAATCGATCCCGAATCGCGCCCGCAGGGGCGCGGTGAGAAGTCCTTTCCGGGTCGTCGCGCCAATCAGCGTGAACGGGGGAAGCGCAAGTTTGACGCTCCGGGCGCTGGGCCCCGAATCGATCACGATATCGATCCGGTAATCTTCCATGGCGGAATAGAGATATTCCTCCACGACAGGGCTGAGCCGGTGAATTTCGTCGACGAAGAGGATATCGCCCTCTTCCAGATTGGTCAGGATGCCAGCGATGTTCGCCGGTTTTTCCAGGACCGGCCCGCTTGTCGTGCGGATGCCGGTGGCCATTTCCTCCGCGATGATGTACGCAAGCGTCGTTTTGCCCAATCCGGGCGGCCCGGAAAGCAACACATGGTCCAGCGTTTCGCCTCGCCGCTTCGCCGCCGTCATGAAGATCCGCAGATTATCCTTGATTTTTTCCTGCCCGATGAACTCGTCGAGTGTGTGCGGGCGCAGCACTTTTTCGAGATCTTCTTCGGAATGCCGGGAATGCGGCGACAGGTTCTCGGGATGTTCGGGGTTGTTCATGCGCATTCCTGCGATGAGATATATAGTGCGAGTCTTACCGATCAAGATAAGATTCCGAGATGCCCGGCGCATGGAAAATTACGGGCCGCGGGTCGTAAAACGGGTTCCTTTCTCTGGAAGACACCGGTGGAAACGGGCCCGCCCCCAGAGCCATTCCGGCTGGTGTCAGGAGGGGTGAGTTGCAAATTGGGCACAATATTTGCTGTAAAACATATCATAGAGTACTTACAGGCTTGAGGGAGCTCATCGAGGTGGTGATGTCCCCTCCCGGAAAACACGTTTGAAGCGCCTTTTTGGCAGTACGCCCGATTATGGGATGCTCTGATCAAAACCACTTTGCTCAGCGCTTCACTTTCACGCGTAAAGACTATGGATACTCTGACCAAAACCGCTTCGCTCAGCGCGTCACGTTCGCAAGTACAGGTTGTCATGATTCCACCGTCGGAATCAGAGGAAGCACTGCGAATTCGGGGCATCGCAGACGTGACGCGCCCTCCGGGAGGCTGCGAGAAGCACGCTGGCCGCGTCATTCCTCATTGTGTGGGGCCTGCCACACTGCTTCGTCACTCCTTGCCAGCCCGCCCCTCGCAAGCCTCTGAGCTTTGCGGACTTAATCAGAGTATCCATAATGGTATGCTTGCATCGTCGAAATCAGCGAAAAACACGGCGGATTCGGGTCGTCTCGGCCGTGAAGCGCCCTTCGGGAGGCAGACAGAGCCGCGCTGGCTGTGTCATTCCTCATTATGTGGGGCCTACCACATTGCTTCGTCATTCCTTGCCAGCACGCCCCTTTCAGCCTCTGAATCTTTGCGGATTTAATCAGAGCATCCTATGCTGAATCTCCAGCAAACACAACGGCTCCAGCAAAAGCTGTCTCCTCAGCAGATACAGTATATCCAGTTGCTGCAGTTGCCTACGCTTGCGCTCGAACAGCGCATCGAGGCGGAACTGGAAGAGAATCCCTTGCTGGAAGACGCCGCGACCGAGACCGCCGATGTCCCGGAAGATATGGCGGAGGAGTCTGTCGAGGCGGAAAGCGAGCGGGACCCCGACGAGGAGTACGACTGGGCCGAACTGCTCGACAATACCGAGGATATGTACGGCTACAAGGCGCGCGTCGATTACAGCCGGGAAGAGGATCGGGAACTGCCCATTCCGGCCACCGGGACGCTGATCGAGCATCTTCGGGACCAGTTGGCGCTGCAGGAGCTCACGGAAGAGGAGGAAATCATTGCCGAGCAGGTTATCGGTTCGATCGACGAGGACGGTTACCTGCGCCGCCCCCTCGAATCCATCGTGGACGATCTTTCCTTCAATGCCGGGTTCACGCCCGAACTTTCGGACATCGAGGCGATGCTGGAGCGCGTCCAGCGCCTGGATCCGATCGGAATTGCCGCCCGCGATCTGCAGGAATGCCTGCTGGTGCAGCTCCGCGCCATGCCTCCCACCGTAGAAGGCCGCGACGTAGCCATCCGCATGCTTGCGGAAACGTACAAGGCGTTCACCATGAAGCATTTCGATGCGATCCGGAAGAAGCTGCGTGTTACCGGCGAAGAGCTTCGGGAAGCGTTCGACCTGATCCGTCACCGGCTCGATCCGAAACCCGGCGAGGGCCAGTTCTCCGCTCGGCAGAATTACATCACCCCGGATTTTACGGTGGAATCCGTCGACGACGAGTTCATTGTCACCCTCAACGGGCGCAATGCGCCGCCGCTGCATATCTCGCGGCAGTACCGGCAGATGCTCCAGAATATGGTGGCCCGAAAGAAGGAGCCCGGCTCGTCTTCCGTGGACGCCGCCACGCGCAAGTTTCTCAAGAACAAGTTCGAGTCGGCGCGCTGGTTTATCCAGTCCATCCACCAGCGCCGTCATACAATGACTCGGGTGATGCACGCCATCGTTCGCTTGCAAGAGGATTTCTTCCGGTACGGGGAAGGGCATCTGAAGCCCATGATTCTGAACGATGTGTCGGAGATCATCGAGATGGATATCTCGACCGTCAGCCGGGTGGTCAACGGCAAATACGTGCAGACCCGGTTCGGGGTGTACGAACTGAAGTATTTCTTTTCCGAGGGGATCCGGAGCGCCGACGGCGAGGATGTGTCCAACAAGGAAATCAAGGCGATCCTCGAAGGGATCGTCGACGGAGAGGACAAGGCGAAACCCTTGTCCGATCAGCGCCTGGTGGGGTCTCTCGAGGAACGGGGTTTCCGAATCGCAAGGCGGACCGTCACGAAATACCGCGAGCAATTAGGCATACCCGCAGCGCGCCTGAGGAAGGAGATTGTGGTGGGGTGATGTGGTCGCGGAGCAGAATCTTGCCGGTATCCACTTCCCCCGCAAGAAAGCACTCGATTCCCTCCTTGAGCAATTCCTCGCCGAATTCCGGATCGCGTTTAATGCGCGCCCGGATCGTTTCCTTGACGTCTCGTGTCAGGGGCATGGTTCTGAAGGCTCGTTGGGTTTGCTGACGTTTCCTGGTTCCACCGCCGAGACCTTGGACCGGATCAATCAACTTTTGTTCGAGGGCCGAGGAAACGGTCGCCGTTGTAGTGGATCATGTGGTCGGGAGTATCGCAGAGCCATACTTCCGTCTCCCAAGCGATGGTTTTCATGTGCTTGCGGAATTCCCCGAAATCCGGAAAGGCGCTGACGTAAACGAGCCCTGCAGTACATTCGGAAAGCATGTCCTCCAACCCGACGATCCGCTTGGACGACATAGGACCGTGCGATGTCACCGCCTCAATGAGGAATAGCCAATTTCGCCCCGCATCGTAAAGCACGACATCCGGCAGTTTGTCGTGATCGGTGATCGGAATGCCGAGTTCGGCGAGACCATGTCTGTCCACCAAAAGGTCCTTTCTGGCCGTATCTCCGAGATAAAGCAGGTGCGCGCCTGGAGCAAAGCGGGGTGCAAACTCTTCCACGATGGCCTTCTGCACTTCATTATGCTTGCCGGGCGAGAAGAGTAGTTCCTGTCCATCGGGGATCGTGATGGGCACCATATTTCGATCCCTTTCGCGCCGATAGCGTTCGACAAGAGCGCCCTGTTCCCGGAGAAACGTCTTCACGGCCGTATCCCAACACTCTGTCCCATATCGCCGGATAGTCGCCAGCGCGGCTTCCGTAATGGCGTAGTGGGCGCGAGGACTGTTTGTCGGAAGATCGGGCTCGAAGGCGTTATAGTCGGCAATTCCTCCCTGAACGAACTGATGAAGAACCTGTCGTCGGAAGGTCTCTCTCGTGTTCGGTGCGTAGTCGGTGCCGTAGTGCTCCCTGAGATAATCCATGATGCCCTTGGTGACAGTACACGGTTCCCGTTTAGCCTCCGACCAGGAAGCGTCAGGCGCCAGCCTGCACAGAGCGATGAGCGTCATGCCGGACATCGGGTTGTGCTGGGCCTTCGGCATGCCGAGAGTCTCAAGTATTTCCTGTGCTTCTTCGATCTCAGGCAACGACAGCCTCCTTCAAGTCCGGTTGGGTAACCAGTTTCATAACAAGACTGTCCAGATCCTTCATGGGATCGGCGAGATGCTTCACACACTGGCCAAGGGCGATGATCGTCCGGTGTGCGGGTAGCGGCATGGCGCGCAGTTCGGTGGCGCTCACCTGGGTATTGCCGTTGATTGTGCGAAACCAGGTGTCGAGCAGTCGGCTGTTGTAGAGCGCCGCCAGGCCCCAGGCTTCATCCTCGGAGAGCGAACCGCCGGGGCGGTGAACGTAGTTGAGATGATTCTCGAACCCGACCTCGGGGATTGCGAACTTCTCTGCAATGTAGGGAGCTGCGGTCAACCGACGCGGTTCCTCTTTCGCGCTGAAGCGGCGCAGGAGCACGTAGTTTTTGTTCGGTACAAGAAGCGTTCTGGCGCCGGCGCGCAGAATATACTCCGGCTTGTGTCGATCCAGGGGCCATGAGGTCTGCATAGCCCGTACATGGTTCATCCATAGCAGAGGCACGTGACTCTCCGGCACATGGCCTTCCTTGCCGATGCGTTCCGTTGCCCGAAACGGCACCACGGGTCCTGTGGAGATGTTCAGGCCGAGGCTTCGGAGAGTGCTCGGCCAGGAATCCACCAGGGCCAGCACTTCCTCGTCCGTGTCCCGGACCGGCAGACGCAGAATCTTGTCTGCGGAAGTCAGATCAAGTATTGTGTTCATCGCGACCTCGCGGCTGCTGGACTCGCCGATGTCGCGAACCCCGCGACTCGATGAAACAATAAGCGGCGCATTACATCCGCTCCGATGCCAGCGGTCCTGACGGATGCCGGAGACAATAACGTTTTCCTGCAATACCTCATCCCGGCTGAAGGCGTCTCGTCGCGATCCGAACACATGGACTTTTGTCAACCGGATCATGTCGAAGAATACCTGCCGGAACCGCCGGAAGTACGGGCCGGACGCAAAGCTTCGGGGCGTAATGAAGATGAAATCGCCATGCTCCCGCAGCAGTACGCTGCCGACCGCCATGAAGAGAGCGTAGATGTTCGGCTGGCCGTGTACCACCGTGGAAGCGGCCATTGCGCGCGGATCGGCTTTGCTGATCTTGAAATAAGGAGGATTCGAGATAACGATGTCGAAGTTTTCGACCTCCGACCGAGAGGGAAAGAGTTGGCCGAGCGTACGCAACACCTCGGCGTGCGCCATGACGAAATCGGTTGCCTCGATCCGAATAGCAACCGTCACCCCATAATTATGGCACCAGTCCGCAAGATAGTCGAGGACGGCCCGCAATGGCGCAATCAGACTCTGATCGACTTCATGAGCGACCAGTTGTACGGTATCCGGTTTTGGATCGCGGGAGGCAAGCACCTCCAGAGCTGCACAGCAGAGAATGCCGGCGCCGGCGGCGGGATCGAGGATACGAAGCCTCGATCCGCCGGCTGTGATTCTCGCCGCCATAAAATCAGCCACAGGGACCGGTGTGAGATAAAGGCCATGCGCCTTGCGGTGCTCGTCGGACTTGCTTTCGACGTACCAGGCACCGACGCGGTCGGCATAGACAGTGGGTCGTTCTCCTTGCCGGGGAGTCGGTATTGCGGGGCGTGTGGACCGGGGCGCACTGGCAATGCGCCGCTTTGGTTTTTCTTTTTGAGCCGTCGTCCTCATCCGTTCGCACGCTACCGGGTCGATTCTTCCTGTTAGAAAATAATCAACCGCGTCAATGGGTTGGCGTTCCTGAGAGAATGGCGGACGGCATTACATTTTTTCCGCGTTCAGCGAGGTATGGGTGTGTGGTCTAACGGCGACTTGCTTAGAGGCAAGACCAATTCGTTGACTCATCGCGGAACAGCGATGTTATGGACGGGTTCCGTGCCATCATCATCTGGTCAGAGACGCGCTCTTGCCAACCCTGATTTCCTCGCGTTGTGCGTGGATAGACATGGTACCACATAACACGAAAATGAATTAAGCGATGCGCTCTTTGAAGATATGGCCCCTTATCGTCGGGGCTGTAATGGCTTATGGAATCGTGAGCGTCTCGATCCCGACGGTTTCGCTTGCGCAGTCGGTGCCAGCTCCCATCCCCCAAACAACCGAGATACTGAACGAAACTCCGCAAGCCGATACGACAGCCGCCTTACAACTGGCAAACCGTGCCGACCAGCAGAATCCTGATCCTTCCGCCGATACAGAAATCGATCGCCGATTCAATGAACTCCGAAGCAAACTCTTGGACGACCGGGCGAGCACTATTGAATGGTGGTTGGCTGTCATTGGTGTTGTTCTGACATTCTTTGCTATCGCTGTTCCCATCCTTGGATTTCTGGGCTACAGGAGGTTTAAGGAAATCGAAAACGAAGCACGGGGAAGTGCCCAAGAAGCGAAGCGTTTTGTCGAAGAGATCAAGCAAAATCGAGATAAATCCCACGAACTTCTTCAGAATATGACGGCGGAAAAGGCTGCCAGCAATCCCGCTACCCAAGAACAGGCCGAGGCCATTAGCAATGATCCCGATGCATCGCTGTTGGATAGGGCGGTTGCCCGTGCCATTTCTCTCCAGAAAGAAGGAAAGACAGAAGATGCTATCACTATATGGAGGGGTATTGCCCATGCTACTGAAGGAATCGATAACAATCTTGCCGCTGACGCCTGGGTTTCAGTTGGTTATCTCTTGTCTCAAGAAGAAAGCGTGGCGGGAGATGAAATAAATCTTGAAGAAGTGCTTTCGGCCTATGACGAGGCGCTCCGCCTCAACCCTGACCATGTTGGAGCGTACACTAATCGTGGCATTGCCAAGGCTATTTTGGGCCGCTATCAAGATGCCATTGCTGATTTCAATGAAGCGATTCGTCTGAAAAAGAACTATGCTGAAGCCTACTACAATCGTGGTATTGCAAATGCAAAAACAGGTCAAGATCAAGATGCCATTGCTGATTTCAATGAAGCGATTCGTCTGAAAAAGAACTATGCCCAAGCATACTACAATCGTGGTCTTGCGAATGTAAAAACACGTCAATATAAAGATGCTTTTGACGACTTCAATGAAGCGATCAGCCTGAGTCCAGACCTTGCCCAAGCTCACTACAATCGTGGTCTTTTGAACCGTAAGTTAGTCCAGAACCGAGATGCTGTTGTTGATTTCACGACAGTGATCCAACTGAACCCAGACGAGACAGGAGCCTACAAAAACCGTGGCGCTGCCAAATTCGAACTAGGCCGCATAGCCGAAGCCCGTGCCGACTTCGAGAAAGCACTGGCTATTGCGAAGAAGGCCGGAGATGAAGAAACCGTTTCTATGATGGAGGAGAATCTTCGAGAACTCGAAGACAGCGAAAACACCTGATCCCCTATCACCTGCATAGCTACCCCAACCCCACCACCCCATGCGCATTGCCATCCTCACCAACGAGTACCCCCCGCACATTTACGGGGGCGCGGGCGTTCATGTCGAGTATCTCGTAAAAGAACTCCTTGCGGTGGACGGGGGGGCGCACGAGGTGCACGTGTGCTGCTTCGGAGACCAGCGCGAAGAGCGGGACAGGCTGCGTGTGCATGGCGTCGAACCGGGCGCGGACCTGCCGGCGACGGACCCCCGCCATACCCGGTTTCTCGAAACGATGCTGCGCAACGTGCGCATGGCCGGGCTGGTCTCCGGCGCCGACATCGTACACTGCCACACGTGGTATGCGCACTTTGCGGGATGCCTGCTTCGCCAACTGGACGACGCCCGCCTGGTGCTGAGCACCCATTCGCTGGAGCCGCACCGGCCCTGGAAAGTGGAGCAACTGGGCAGCGCCTACCACGCCAGTTCCTGGGTCGAGAAAACGGCGTACCGGAATGCCGACGGCGTCGTGGCCGTATCCGACGCCATGCGCCAGGACGTGATGACGCTCTACGACGTGCCGGAAAACAAGGTGCGCGTGATTCCGAACGGCATCGACCCGGACGAATACCGGCCCGTGGAACGGCCCGAAATCCTGCAAAAACACGGTGTCGATCCTTCGAAGCCGTTCGTGCTGTTCGTGGGCCGCATTACCCGGCAGAAAGGGATCGTTCACCTGGTGAGCGCCATCGAGCATCTGCGCGAAGGTGCGCAGGTCGTGCTGTGCGCCGGGGCGCCGGATACAGAGAATATTGCCCGGGAAATGGCGGCGGCGGTTGCCGCAGCCCGGTCCGCGGGGCGGCACGATATCATCTGGATTGCCGATATGCTTCCGCGCGAAGAAACCATCGCCCTGTACGCAGGGGCCTCCGTGTTCGTGTGCCCCTCGGTGTACGAGCCGTTCGGGATCATCAATCTCGAAGCGATGGCGTGCGAAACGGCCGTGGTCGCTTCCGCCGTAGGGGGAATTCCGGGCATTGTGGTGGATGGAGAAACGGGGGTCCTCGTGCCGCTCGAAGCGCGGGGCGCCACCGATTTCGAACCGAAGGACGCAGACCGGTTTTCCAGAGACCTTGCCGAGGCCGTCAACCGGCTGATGGACGACGAGGAACTGCGCCGCCGGATGGGCGCTGCGGGCCGCCGCCGCGTGGTGGAGCGGTACAGTTGGCGGGCCGTGGCGGAACGGACCGTGCGGTTCTACGAGGAGTTGCTGTAATTTTTCAGGGCCCGCAATCGTTACGGGCATTGAGCCCGGTTTTTGTTGTGGCGTATATTGCAGTCCATAGGCTGTCGTCAGGAAATGCCGGTTCGGACGAGGCGACCCCGCTACGGCGCTCCCTGCACGGCCCAAACGGCAGGGCGGTCAGAACTTCACGCCGCTCGGGATCGGTTCCCGGGTGGCGTGTGAGTTTTTACGGACGCTCGCAGATCGTCAATACGGGGATGCGTCTGCGGCGCGTTGCACCATAAAAGTGCGAAAAGGAGTAAAAAAAGTGTGGAAAAGCAGTAGAAAAAGCACAAAAAAGGCGGATCCCGCATGCAGCAGGGTCCGCCTTTTTCCTTGTTTTATCCCGTGTAAGGGAAGCGTCCGGCCTAAAAGCCCATGCCGCCGCCCATGCCTCCGGGCATACCCCCTCCGGGTGCATCGCCTCCGGCGCCTGCTGCGGGGTTCTTCTCCGGCTTGTCGCTGATGACCGTCTCGGTGGTCAGCAACAGGCTCGATACGGAAGCCGCGTTCTCCAGGGCCGTCCGCGCCACCTTCGTCGGGTCGATCACGCCCTGCTCCATCAGCGAGCCGTACTCTTCGGTCTGCGCATTGAAGCCGTAGTCGCCCTCGCCGTCGGCCACCGTACGCACCACGATCGAACCCTCCAGCCCCGCGTTCTCCGCGATCTGACGCAGCGGCTCCTCCAGCGCACGACGCACGATAGAGACGCCGATCGCCTGATCGGCGTTCTCCGTCTCGACGCCGTCGAGCGAGGAGAGCGTACGCAAGTACGCCACGCCGCCGCCCGGAACGATCCCTTCCTCTATCGCCGCCCGCGTCGCATGCAGCGCATCCTCGACGCGCGCCTTCTTCTCCTTCATCTCCGGCTCCGTCGCCGCGCCGATCTTCAGGACCGCCACGCCCCCTGAGAGCTTCGCCAGACGCTCCTGAAGCTTCTCCCGGTCGTAGTCGCTCGTCGTCGTCTCGATCTGCTGGCGAATCTGGTTCACCCGCGCCTTGATCGACTCGGCCTCGCCTGCGCCGTCGACGACCACCGTCGTGTCCTTGTCGATCACGATGCGCTTCGCGCGACCGAGATAGTCCAGCGTCGTGTTCTCCAGACGATAGCCCTTCTCCTCGGATACCACCGTGCCGCCCGTAAGAATCGAAATGTCCTCGAGCATCGCCTTGCGGCGATCGCCGAAGCCCGGCGCCTTGACCGCCGCCACGCGCAGCGTACCTCGCAGCTTGTTCACCACCAGCGTCGCGAGCGCCTCTCCCTCGATATCCTCCGCAATGATAAGCAGCGGACCGCCCGTCTGCGCCACCTTCTCCAGCACAGGAAGCAAATCCTTCATCGACGAAATCTTCTTGTCGTGAATAAGCACTGTCGCATCCTCGAGCACCGTCTCCATGTTGTCCGCATCGGTCACGAAATAGGGAGACAAGTAGCCCCGGTCGAACTGCATGCCCTCGACCACATCGAGGAACGTTTCGATCCCCTTGGCCTCTTCCACGGTGATCACGCCATCCTTGCCCACCTTCTCGAAGGCTTCCGCAATCAAGTCGCCGATCTCCTTGTCGCTGTTCGCCGAAATCGAAGCCACCTGCGCAATCTCGCCCTTGCCCTCTATCTCGCGGCTCAAGGAACGCAGCGAGCCGACCACCGCCGCGACCGCCCGCTCGACGCCCCGCTTCAGGTCCATCGGGTTGGCTCCCGCCGTCACGTTCTTCAGGCCTGCCCTGACGACGGCCTGAGCCAGCACCGTCGCCGTCGTCGTGCCGTCGCCCGCCACGTCGCTCGTCTTCGAGGCCACCTCGCGCACCATCTGCGCGCCCACGTTCTCCACCTTGTCCTCGAGCTGCACTTCCTTCGCTACCGTCACCCCGTCCTTCGTAACCGTAGGCGCTCCGTAGCTCTTCTCGATAATGACGTTGCGGCCCTTCGGACCCAGCGTCACCTTGACCGCATCGGCCAGGGCGTCCACGCCCCGCTTGAGCGCAGCCCGCGCGTCCGTGTCAAATACGATTTGTTTTGCCATGATAAATGGTGTGTATGTTTTTCTTTGCGGTAAAAGGAAAAGGATCGAGCGGCAACGCGCCGACGATCCCAAAGAGAAAAAAGCGCCCCTATCCGATGACGCCGAGAATGTCGCTCTCGCGCATAATGAGCACGTCCTGGCCGTCGAGCGTGATCTCCGTGCCCGAATACTTGCCGTAGAGCACGGTGTCGCCCGCCTTGACGGTCATCCCCACGTGCTTGCCGTTCTCGACCTGGCCGGGACCCACGAACAGGACGGAGCCCCGCTGAGGCTTCTCCTGCGCCGTGTCGGGAATGAACAATCCGCTCGATGTCTTCTCCTCGGCAGCCTCCGGCTGCACGACCACGCGGTCGCCTATCGGTGTAATGCTGGTCATGGTTTCTTTTTTCCTCCTTCCGGCAGAAACCGGACGATGGTTGGTTACAAAAAAGGGAATGCCCCGGTCCTATCAAACGGCGTGCCAATTCCATACTCTGCCGTACTGACACACTCCGGCCTGGAGGAATACGGCATTTCGGGACCGACCGGGGCCCTACCCTGACGAAAGGGCAGAGGGCTCCGGCCGTGCATAGTGCGTGGGGGTGGAGGCGGCGCCTCAGCGGGTTCGGGTTTGCAGCACGAGGCGAAGGCGTGCGTGACGCGGCGGCATGGGGTGTCCTTCGACAATGGTGTACTGCTTGTCGAAAGCGTTTTCGACAATCGTCGAAAGCCGCCAGCCGAACGGTCCTGTATTCCAGAAGCAGCCGACCTGTGCGCCGGCAACGAACGCCGGGTCGAGGCTATCCTCCTTGTCCGCCGCCGGCGTCGTGAAGCGGCGATCCATGAACCGGCCGTGCAGGTCTACGCTGACCCGTCCGAACCTCGCCGACACGTAGGGCTTCACGAGGTGCGCCGGCAAAAAGGGGATCGGCTTGTTATAGTCGGGAGAAGACGCATCCGAGCGGTCGACGGCGTGCATCCAGGTATGCAGCGCCCCCACGGTCAGTTCTTCGTTCACGCGCGCGGAGATCGACGTTTCGATGCCCAGCGACCGGGTCTTCGCCAGGTTTTTGGGCGACCATACGAAGCCGGTCTCGTCGTCGGGGGTCCATATGATTCGGTTCGAATACCGCGCGGCGTATGCGGACACCTCGAATTGCACCGCCCGCCCGTCAATCTGTAGACCCCCGTCCGCCGAATACAACCGTTCGGGCTTCAGATCGGGATTGCCGGAGCCCGCCCAGAACCGGTCGTTGAAGGTAGGTACCCGGAAACCCCCGCCGACATTCGCTTTTACGAAAAGCGGGAATCGGTCGAACGGCTGTACGTTCGCTCCGAGACGCGGGCTGAGCGCCGACAGGGTGCGGTCGCTCTCGCGATAGGTATCGAGCCGAACTGCCGGGTAGATCCGCCAGCGTCCGTATGCACCCGCCGCCGAAACGAACGCGCCCGATCTGAATTCGGAGACCGACGATACCAAAGAAGGGTTATCGGCGGCGCCGTATCCGGCGGTCGCTCCGGCAGATACATCCAGACGGGTTCCTGCAGGCAGCCGATAGGTGGCTTCCAGCCCGCTCGTCGTCGTGCGCCCGGTATTGTCCTGTCCCCATACAGGGTGGGGGTTCAGGTACCGGAGTTTCCCGCGATGCAGAAATCCGCGCAAGACAAGGGCCCCGGCGCCCAGCGACACCGCATCTTCCAGCCACAGGCGCGAGTGCGTATCCCATTGTTGTTCTCCCTGGGATCCGAACAGGGACGAGCCCGGAAGATGTCGTTGCCAGTCTATGTGGAAGAATGCGCCGCGAAGCGTATGCCGGCCTGTGCGGCCTTGCAGCGCACCCATGACGGACCAGCCTTCCCGATCCGCGTTTTCGAGCCGCATTTCTTCTACGGTCTCCGTTTCGTACGGAAAATTTCCCTTGCTGCGACGGTATTCCCCGGAAACGAGGCCGGATACGCTGCCTTTGCCGAAGGCCCAGCCCGCCGACGTCAGCAACTCGCCCCAGGCCCCGACTTCCGTGGCGACGCTTGCTCGCCCGCCTCCGCCCCGCGCGCCTCGCAGGTACACGGCGCCGGACATCCCGTCCGCGCCATAGAGAGAGGACGAGGGGCCGTGCAGCACCTCCATGGAATCGAACAGATGGAGCGGAAGCAGGCTCAGATCGAACTGGCCCGCTTGCGCATCGGACAGACGCATGCCGTCGATCAATACCTGCGTGTGCCCCGCCGCTCCGCCCCGGTGGGAGACGGTGGCCAAGCCCTGTCCGTATTGCCGGATGAAGAATCCGGAGCGGGCAGACAACACGTCAGCAACTGTGCGGGAGCCCGTGGCAACGATATCCGCTTGTCCAAGCACCGTGATGCGCTGCGGGGCCCGCGAGGCAGGCGCCCCCATCCGCAAGGCGGAAACCGTGATTTCTTTCAGGGCGAACACGGAATCCGGGATCTGGCCGAACGATGCGGTCGGGTATCCGGAGAAAACGAATAGAAGAAGGAGTGCGCAACGAAGGGCGCGAAGGCGAGCTATCATAAAACATCCCGAAGTTTTATGAGGATCGGGATGAGCTCGACCCGAGAAGGCAACGATCGCTCGGCAGAGACCGGGCAGACGGGCAAAAAGACCACCACACGAACCTCTGATTCCCGAAGGTTTGCGGCAGATAGCTTGCAGGCAGGTCTCCTGGCTTGCCGCGCACTACGACTCCCGGTTCGACACCTTGCCTTCCCATTCCAGGAACAGTGGCGCGGTGCGTCATGACCGGTATATCTGCGCAGCTTACAGTTGCGGGTACAGCTCCGGAGTAGCGCCTGCGGCGCGCACCGGATTCCCTGTTATCCAATCCTTACCCGACGAATCGGGGGCATGGAACCTGACAAGCGTATACCAAAGAACGTGCACAGCATAGCAAGGCGGCGTATACCATCGCAAACGAAGAATCCGCGAAGAAGCAACGAGAGGAACCAAACATCCCCTGATCGTACGAAAGTACAAGAATTCGGTATGTCTTTTTTCTGGCGTATTTTGCGAGCAGCTGGATGGGATTTTTCAGGATGTTTCGACAGGGTAAACCAGCCCGGCCCGGCGGTCCGCAGGCAACAAATACACCCATTCTCCATAAGGGAATCTTTTTTCGAAGCGCTGTGCGACGTAGCATGAGGTTTGCACAACCGATTATCGAGGTGCTTGGCCAACTGACACGGTACGTATAGACCGGGTAACAAGGACCCTTTAGCATCTTTTGCGTCTTGACCTCCTCTCCCAAAGGTCTTTTTGCTTTTTTCCGGCGCTTCCGGGGTGCATCTGGTGCGCACGCCAGGAAAGCGGCTGAAAAACAGGCTGCGGCAAGACCACGCGCGTTGCGCCATGAAATAGAGAAACTGGTCGGGATGCCCGTCCGCAGGATCGAAATCTACGAGCAAGCGCTTCGACACCGCTCCTCGCTTTCCGACACAGCCGAAGAGGGGCATACGGCTTCCAACGAGCGGCTCGAATTTCTGGGGGATGCCGTGCTTGATTTCGTTACGGCGGAACATCTTTATCGTCATTTTCCGGACGGCGACGAGGGTTTCCTGACGCGCTTGCGGGCGCAGATCGTCAACGGCCAGTCCCTGGCGAAGTTTGCCTCCGAACTGGGGCTCGGGGAAATGATTCTGATGAGTGACGCCATGTGCCGGGACGGGGGCCGTGACAGCGCGGCTATTCTGGCCGACGCTCTTGAAGCCGTCATCGGAGCTCTGTACCTCGATATGGGAGAAGAAGCGGCCCGTATGTTCGTCCGGACCAGGATGCTTGCTCGACTCGATCTGAACGATCTTGCGCATGTTCGGGACAATTACAAAAGCCTGCTCCTGGAATATGTGCAGGCGCTCGGATGGCCCCAGCTTCATTACCGTGTTGTGCGCGAAGAGGGCCCGCCGCACGCAAGGGTATTTACGATCGACGTTATCCTGCGCGACGAAGCGTATGGCCGCGGCCAGGCGCAAAGCAAGAAAAAGGCCGAACAGAAAGCCGCCGCCCAAGCGCTCGACCGATTGCATCGCGAATCGCCGAACGAGTAGCGCTTGCCCTGTACAGCGGCAACACATACACGCCCCGTATACCTGTTTCAATCAACCATGCCCACCTCGTTTTCCTCCACCGATCGCTTCGCAGAGCGGCACAACGGGCCGACGGAAGAAGACATCCGCAGGATGCTCGAACAAGTGGGGTGTTCCTCGCTGGACGAACTGATCGCCCGCACGATTCCGGCGGACATTCGCCTGGGCGGAATGCTTGATCTGCCCGAGGCCCTCAGTGAACGGGACCTTCTTGCGAAAGCGCATGCACTGGCCGAAAAGAACCGCTTCGGCCGGTCGTACACAGGGATGGGGTACCACGATACGGTGACGCCTGCGGTGATCCGGCGCAACGTACTGGAAAATCCGAACTGGTACACGCAGTACACGCCCTACCAGGCCGAAATCTCGCAAGGCCGCCTGGAGGCGCTTCTGAATTTTCAGACTGCGGTAGCGGATCTGACCGGGCTGCCTGTCGCCAACGCCTCATTGCTTGACGAATCGACTGCCGCCGCCGAGGCCATGACCATGCTGGCCCGGAGTTCGACACGGCGGGACGCCCACACTTTTCTGGTGGATGCAACCTGTCATCCCCAGACTATCCGGGTTGTGCAAACCCGGGCAAGGCCTCTCGGCATCACGGTGGTTGTCGGGGACTGGCGCACCTTCACGTTCGGCGACGAGGTTTTCGGCGCCCTCGTGCAGTACCCGACCACCGACGGAGCCATTTGCGACTATTCGGATCTGTGCGCACAGGCGCACCATGGACAGGCGCATGTGGTCGTGGCTGCCGATCTGCTCAGCCTGGCGCTTCTGACGCCGCCGGGCGGCTTCGGCGCGGATGTCGCCGTGGGAACCACACAGCGGTTCGGGATGCCCATGGGCTACGGCGGCCCGCATGCCGCGTATCTGGCCACCAGCGAGCCGTTCAAGCGCAAAATACCCGGACGAATCATCGGCCTGTCGGTGGACGCGCACGGCGATCCCGCCCTGAGAATGGCGCTCCAGACTCGCGAGCAGCACATCCGGCGGGCCAAAGCGACCTCCAACATTTGCACGGCGCAGGTGCTTCCCGCCATCATGTCCGGCATGTACGCGGTTTACCATGGGCCGGACGGGCTCCGCGCCATTGCCGAACGGATACACGGTCTCGCCAAACTGCTCGCAAACGGCCTGGACCGTCTCGGACACGAGATCCGGCATGAGCATTTCTTCGATACGTTGCGCATCGATCCGAGGGGAGGCATCGCGGAACGCATTCTCCGGAACGCCGAACGGCATGGCGTCAACCTGCGACGCTACGACGACGATTCGATCGGCGTGGCGCTTGACGAAACCACCTGTCTCGAAGAGGTGGATACACTCCTGCATATCTTTGCCGGAGATCGCAACGGCGTGTCGGCGGGGGCGCTTGCCCCGGAAGAGCCGGCTGCGTATGCCGGACCCCTGCAGCGCGCCACGCCTTTTCTCGAACATCCGGTGTTCCGCCGGTATCGTTCCGAAACGGAGATGATGCGCTACCTGCAACGCCTTGCATCCAGAGACTTGTCCCTGACAACCAGCATGATCCCTCTCGGATCGTGCACGATGAAACTGAATGCCGCTGCCGAGTTGCTGCCGATAACCCTGCCGGGTTTCAGCGAGCCGCATCCCTACGTTCCGGCAGATCAGGCGCAGGGGTATGCCGCGTTGATCGAGGAACTGGATGCCTGGCTCTGCGAAATCACCGGGTTCGCGCGCACCTTCTTCCAGCCCAATTCGGGCGCCTCGGGGGAATATACGGGCCTTCTCGTCATCAAGGCCTGGCACGAATCCCGAGGAGAGGCGCGCCGCACCGTTTGCCTGATCCCCGAATCGGCCCACGGGACCAATCCCGCCAGCGCGGTGATGGCGGGCATGCAGGTGGTCGTGGTCAAAACGGACGAGGCGGGCAATGTGGATGTGGATGCGCTGCGCCATGCTGCGGAAACGCATTCGGACCGCCTTGCGGCGCTGATGATCACGTATCCGTCCACGCACGGGGTGTTCGAAAAAGACATCCGGGAGATTATCGATATCGTGCACAAGCACGGGGGACAGGTATACCTCGACGGCGCCAACATGAACGCCCAGGTGGGATTGTGCCGTCCCGGCGATTTCGGCGCGGATGTGTGCCACCTGAATCTGCATAAGACATTCTGTATTCCGCATGGCGGCGGAGGGCCGGGGATGGGCCCGATCTGCGTAGCGGAGCATCTGGCGCCGTTTCTGCCCGGTTCGCCGCTTCCTGGAGAGGGGGGCGAAGAGGCTGCCGTGGGGCCCGTGGCGGCTGCTCCGTACGGCAGTGCGAATATTCTGGTCATATCATGGGCCTATATCGCCATGATGGGGGCGGAAGGGCTCGCCCGGGCGACGAAACTGGCTATCCTGAACGCCAACTACATGATGGCGCGCCTCGAAAAGAGCTATCCGGTGCTGTACAAGGGGGCCTTCGGCCGGTGCGCGCACGAATTTCTGCTCGATCTGCGTCCTTTCAGCCGCAGCGCGGGCATTTCCGAGCGCGATGTGGCCAAGCGCCTGATGGACTACGGCTTCCATGCGCCGACGGTCTCTTTCCCTGTGGCGGGTACGCTTATGATCGAGCCGACGGAAAGCGAGACGAAAGAAGAACTGGATCGTTTTTGCGAAGCGCTCGAGTGTATCCGGGAGGAGATCCGGCAAATCGAGGAAGGGGAGGCCGACCCCGAGCAGAATGTGCTCAGGAATGCCCCGCACACGGCGCGTATGGTCGCCTCCGATACCTGGGAGTATCCGTACAGCCGGGAAACGGCGGCTTTTCCGACGGAATGGACCCGCGCGCACAAGTTCTGGCCCGCCGTGCGGCGTGTCGACGACGCCTACGGGGACCGCAACCTTGTTTGCGCATGCCCGCCTATCGAGGAATACGCCGGAGAAGAAGCAACCTGATATGCTTTCCCGATATCTTGTCGATAGCCTGTGCACGAAGTATCTTCATTTGGCGGTCGCCGCGCAAATCTCTGCCGGCAGCCCGCAGCTCATTCGCCAGTGCATGAAAGCCGTTCGGGGCGGCGAAAACCTATGACCGGCAATTTGGCGAAAGGCCGGACGATCCTGATCGTGGACGACGAACAGGATCTGCTGGATCTTCTGAAGTACAATTTCGAGAAGGAAGGTTTTCGAACCATGACGGCGCTTGATGGAGCCGAGGGGCTGCGACGTGCGCAGCAAAGCGACCCGGACCTCATCGTGCTCGATATCATGATGCCGGAGATGGACGGCATCGAGGTGTGTCAAGGAATTCGCCAGGATGCGAACCTGCGCGGGAAACCAGTCATCATGCTGACGGCCCGCACCGAAGATCAGGATTACATCGAGGGGCTGGATGTGGGGGCGGATGTATACATAGGCAAGCCCGTTTCGGTACCGGTGCTCATCAGTCAGGTCAATGCGCTACTCCGGAGTACGGGACGTACGCAGAATCCCCCGGACATTTTGCATCTGGGCGCGCTCGAGGTCAACCGCGACCGCTATCTCGTGGTGCATAAGGACGAGGAAATACGGATGCCGAGGAAAGAATTCGAGCTCCTTTATTTTCTGGCTTCAAATCCCGGCAAAGTGTTTCGCCGGCAGGATTTACTCGATGCTGTCTGGGGGCACGATGTGTATGTGATCGATCGCACGGTAGACGTACATGTACGCAAGATTCGTGAAAAGCTCGGCAACGGACTCATTGAAACCGTAACCGGCGTGGGGTACAAATTAAGGATGCTCTGATTAACTTCACTTTGATCAGCGCTTCACTTTCACGCGCAAAGAACGACATGAAAGCGTACTGATGCATCGTATCGCGACGAAGACGGCGTTGACCGCAGCGCTTCTGGCGGGAGGAGCTTGCCTGCTGGTTGCGCTGATTACGCGCATATCGTATGTGTGGCCCGTATGCGTTGCTGTCGCGGTCGGCCTTGCAATGTACTTCGTCATGCATCGCCTGATTACGCAACGACTGCAGAGTGTGTACGATGCGTTGAGCGCGATCCGCCGAGAACAAGGCTACGCGGAAGCGCCGATCGACAATAGCGGGGACGAAATAGATCAGCTTATCCGCCGGGGGGATCAGACCCGGCACGCCGTCAGAAGTCACATCGCCGATCTGAGCAGGGCGGACAGTTACCGGCGGGAATATGTAGGCGATGTTTCCCACGAAATAAAAACCCCGGTGTTCGCTATCCAGGGGTTTGCCGAAACGCTGCTGAACGGCGCCCTGCACGACCCGGAGGTCAATCACGGATTCGTGCAGAAAATTCTGCATCATGCGTTCCGGTTGAATACGCTCGCAAAAGACCTTGGGGAAATCTCGCGCCTTGAAACCGGGGCGTTCCAACTGGACCGCGAGCCGTTTTTCGCCGGACAGATTTTCGACGAGGTCAAGGAATCGCTCGAACACGCGGCCCGGAAAAAGAACATTCGCTTGCGCAGCCAGATCGGTCCCGGAGCGGAGTGGGTGGACGCGGATCGCGATCAACTCCGGCAGGTGCTCGTGAATCTGGTCGATAATGCCATCAAGTACAACAATAACGGCGGCTATGTAGAGATTGCTGCCCGCCGATCGGAGGAGTTTGTGCGCGTATCCGTGGAAGACAACGGCATCGGCATGCTTGAGGAAGATGTCCCCCGGGTGACGGAGCGTTTCTTCCGGGTGGACAAGAGCCGGTCGCGCGCGCAGGGAGGGACCGGCCTGGGCTTGTCCATTGTCAAGCATATTCTCGGGGCGCACGGGGCCACGCTCGACATACAGAGTACGCCCGGTTCCGGCACGACGTTTTCGTTTTTGCTGCCTGCGGTGGAGCGGCCGGTTTCCGCCGAAGCCGTTTAGAATACCCTGATCGAAACCACTTCGCTCAGCACGTTACTTTTACGCGTTCCCGGTTGCCGAACAGAGACATAGCATGCTGCGCAAGGCCTACGAACTTACCCGTCCGCAAAAGCTGTTCGTCTTTTGCGCCGCTGTGTTCCTCACGGCCCTGGTGGTGGCCGAAGCGACAGCGGGCAAATTCTTCACGGCATTCGAACTCCCCCGGGGCATTGTCCTTTTCGGGGTCACGTTCAATGAAGTGATTATGACCGCCGGGGTGATCGCCTTTCCCGTCACGTTTATCGTGACGGACCTGATCAACGAGTACTACGGCAAGAAGGGTATTCGCTTCGTGACGTTCGTGGGCATGGTCATGATCGGGTTCGAGTTTGCGTTGTTGCAGGTGGCTATGGCCGTGCCGACAGCTCCTTCTTCGCCTATCTCCGACGAGGCGTTCACGACCGTTTTCGGCACCACGGGACGGATTATTTTCGGCAGCATGACCGCCTATCTGATTGGACAGCTCGTAGATATCCATCTCTTCCATAGGCTGCGCAAACTTACCGCCGGGCGCATGTTGTGGCTGCGCGCCACCGGCTCCACGTTCGGCTCCCAGTTCATCGACACCTTTGTAGTGCTGGGCGTCGCCTTCTGGGGACAGCTCAGGTTTCAGGACATTCTGGCGATTACGCTGTTCAATTACGCCTACAAGTTTATCATCGCCGTCGTGATTACGCCGATCATTTATCTGGCGCACTGGGGCATGGACCGGTATCTGGCCCATGGCGGCGAAGACCAGTCTTCGGGGGACGCCGCTGCCGAGATAGCCGGGCAGCCTGAAGGGGGCGATCCGGGCCGGATCGCAGAGTGACGGTTTCAGTTGATTTCCGCCACTTCGTTGAACGTGCGGTTCACGAACGAGAGCCACCCGTGCGGGTCGTTCCCCTTTTTAACGACGTCGAAGAACGCTTCCTGCAGTTCTTCGGTGACAGGTCCCCGCCGTCCGCTTCCGATCCGGTGCTTATCGACCGTGCGTATCGGCGTTACCTCGGCTGCCGTACCTGTAAAGAAAAGCTCGTCGGCGATGTAGAGCGCCTCCCGGGGGATGCGCGTTTCCACGATCTCGTACCCGCGCTCTTTGGCCAGTGTTATGACCGTGTCGCGCGTAATGCCCGGAAGAATGGACAGCGCCATGGGTGTCGTAAGGATTTTTCCGTCGCGAACAAGGAACAGGTTCTCGCCGCTGCCCTCTCCCACGTGCCCGTCGTATGAAAGCATGATGCCTTCTACGTACCCGTTCAGCACCGCATCCATTTTTGCGAGCGAGGCGTTCAGGTAATTGCCCCCGGCTTTTGCAAGTGCCGGAAAGGTGTTCGGCGCCATGCGGTTCCAGGAAGACACATGGACGTCCACTCCTTCGATGAGCGCCTCGGGACCGAGGTATTTACCCCATTCCCACACGGCGATAATCGTTTCGACCGGGTTGTTCATCGGATTGACGCCCATAGGCCCTTCTCCACGGAAGGACAGCGGGCGAATGTAACATTCCCGCATGCCGCTTTCGCGCACCGTCTCAAGCGCCGCTTCCACCAACTCGTCGATGGAGTACGGGATATCCATCCGGTGAATCCGTGCGGATTCGACCATCCGCCGCATATGCTCCCGCAGCCGGAAAACGCCCGGACCGGCGTCCGTGTCGTAGCAGCGAATGCCTTCGAACACGGAGGATCCGTAGTGCAGCGCATGAGTCAGCACATGCACTTTGGCGTCCTCGTGCGGCACCAGCTTGCCGTTGAACCAGATAGGGTGCAAGGTCATGGGATACGTATGGCGGATGAGAGGAATGAATCCTCCGGCAAGATTTTGAAACGGTGCGAAAAATGCAAACCGGCAAGGTACCGTGCAACGAGGGGATTGCTCAAAGGTTCTTTTTGGGTCTACCGCCCCTTTTCAAAGCGAATTTCCCGATAGTCCAGAGTATTTTCACTGACGCTTTGATCGTTCCCGAGACGGAACCGGTTACCTTGGATACGCCGACCCGGCGCCGGTACGATACGGGCGTTTCCCGGCAGCGCAGTCCGGCCCGCACGGCCTTGATCTGCATTTCGACGGTCCACCCGAACGTCTTGTCCCGCATGGCGAGTTTCTCCAGCGCCTCGAACCGGATGGCGCGGAACGGCCCGAGATCGGTGAACCGGACGCCCCATATCCACCTTATCAGGGAGCAGGCCACATAATTGCCGATCAGTGCCTGGGGCAGCATGGCCCCCGGTTCCCGATCGCCCGTCATGCGGGAGCCGATCACGAAATCGGCCTCGCCGCGCAGGATCGGCGCCAGCAGGTGCGGCATTTCCCCGGGATAGTCGCTGTGGTCTCCATCCAGAAATACGATAATGTCCGATTGCCGGCTGCGGGCATATTCGATTCCCCGGAGACAGGCCCAGCCATATCCCTTGCGATCCTCGCGCAGGACGGTGGCGCCCGCCGCCCGCGCATGGCGTTCCGTTTCGTCCGTGGACGCATTGTTCACGACAATGATCTCTTCGACCTGGCCGGCGGGAATGTCCCTTATGACGCGGCCGATGGCGCGAGCTTCATTGAAGGCCGGAATGATGACAAGTACACGCGGGTCCTTCGTTCCGATCGTAGCGTCCCTGGTCATCGTTCTTGTTCTGTTGGGGTCCGTTAGGGCTCCCGCCGTCGGTCGTGTGTCCGCGGGAGTTCCTGCCGAGCGGTGTGTGGTTGATGCAGCGTCTTCAGAACCGGTTTATTCGCCGGCTTTACCGGGATTGCGTCATCCAGAAGGCCGCCAAATGTACAGACGAAGCTCCGGATCGGGGCTCGATACTGCGACAGCAATGACATAGCTTCCGTCCGCGCGACTTCGGACATCCAGGTCTTGTGGAAAGAACGAGGCGTCCCAGGCATGATCAGGTTCCGTCAGGCGGTGTACGAGCCGCCCGGTCCGGTCGAAGGCGTCGATGCGCAACCAGCCGGCCCGCAGGTTCAGTACGAAAAGCAGATCGTTTTCCGCCGCCGCCGAAGGGGTCAACAGCGGCGCCTGGTGGATTTCTCCCTGCATCCAGGAGCGGCTGCGAGCCAGCATCGGTGAATCGAAACCATGCAGCGCGAGCGTGTCGAGCACCCCGTCTTGCGCAATCACGTCCACGACAGGGCGAAACCCGGACAGGCTCAGGAGTGAATCGCCCCAAAACCGGAGCATGCCTGCATGCCGCCAGTGTGGCCCAGGCAGAGGCTGGCGGGTTGTTGTGTGGCCGGATGGGTCGATTTTGGCGACGAACCCCCCGGCCTCCGGGTCGACGCGCTTGTAGTAGATGGCGCGGTTTCCGGGATGGCCCCCGAAGGCGCCGTACACCAGCGCGGTTTCCGAACGTTCCGCATCCTGTATCGGGACGGTTTCTATCGGCACGCCGCGGGCGAAAAAGTGCATGGCCGGCGCCTTCGGTTCGAAAACAGCCACCGTATCGTCATGTACGCCGGCAAGGTAGGGAATATCCGCCGTGCCGAAGGTGTCGATTGGCGCCCCGGCCGGATCGAAGACGAACACGAGCGCCTGTTCCGCATCGCCCAGATAAATGAGGCCGGTTTGGGTGGGACCAAACCGTACGGTCCGGGGATATGCGCCTCCGCGATCGTCGCCGATGGGGCGCGTCCATGCCCGCGCAAGCGTGTCCACAGGGATCGACGAGGCCAGCACGCGGGAGAGGGAATCGGCGGGCGTCAGCGCCGTAGATTCCTGGCGCCGGCAGGAATAGGGAAGGCAGCCGGACAGAAGGAGGAGCGCGACGACCGCGACGGTACGAAAACGATGTCCGTTCATTCGGACCGCCGGCCAATACGCATCGTCACTTGATGGACCGATCCGTTACGAAAGACGCCGAAGCGCACCTGGTCTCCAGGCCGGTAGTCTTGCATCTTGCCACTCAGATCTTCATGCCCCTGGATGGATTCTCCTTCCATGGACACAATCACATCGTAGGGTTCGAAGCCGGCTTTGTCCGCCGGAGAATCCCGATCTACGTCACGCACGAGGACTCCCTGTTCGGATGTCATGCCCAGCGCCTGGGAAATGTCGCGACTGACTTCGGAGACGTACAGCCCGGTGTAGAAAGCCCGGTCGACGCGACCGTGCTCGCGAAGTTCGTCGACAATGCGCTGCACCTTGTAGGCCGGCACGGCGAAACCAATACCTATGGAGCCTCCGGATCGGCTGTAGATCGCCGTGTTCACCCCGATGACCTTCCCGACGGCATTGACGAGGGGCCCCCCGGAGTTGCCTCGGTTGATGGCGGCATCCGTCTGGATCATGTCGCGGTACACACGCCCGTCCCTTACCGATTCGAGGTTGCGCTCCACGGCGCTGACAACGCCAACGGTGACCGTGGGCTGAGCTGCTTCGAAAAGACCGAAAGGATTACCCAGCGCGACGACCCATTCTCCCGCGAAGGCGTCTTCCTCAAATTCGAAAGCAAGGTAGGGCAATGGGTCCTCCGGCTCCACCTTGATCAGGGCGATATCGGAAACCGGGTCGGATCCGATAAGGGCGCCTTCCAGCGCTTTGCCGTCCGGAAAAGCGACCGTGATTCTTGTGGCGTTGCCCGCGACATGATCATTGGTGACGATGTAGCCGTCGGACGAGATCACAAAGCCCGAACCGAGATTTTCCACCTCCTGTTCGAGCTGCTGCCTTCCGAAGAAGTATTCGAACCAGGGATCGGAGAAGAAAGGATCCTGATACCGGACCTGTTCTATGACGTTGATACTCACTACGGCCGGGGAGGCGGTCTCAACGGCGCGGGTGATGGCTGTTCGGCGCGATGCCTCGATGTCGGCCTGTACAGCCCCGGCGTGCAGTACGATCTCCGAATCTTCGCCAATGGTTTTCTCCGCAGCAGCGTCGTTTCCCGGGATCGCCTGAGATGATGCATTGTACCTGCACCCGAATGTACTCAAGAGCAACAGGATGCAGCCGAGAAGGCGCGGTATGGAGAGGGAGGCCTTTTTCAAGTGTTCTTCCGACGCCGTAACGGCGCAAGGTGCGAAAAAATGCAACGGGGAAAGCGAATCGTTCGCTGAATTGCCTGTTACGAGATCGCCGGGGGGTGGTTTCGGAAGAATCACCCTGCGGCCACATCCCAAAGCAGCCGTAACGCAACAATACCGGCCAGTGCGGCAAACAGCAGTTGCAGCATGCGCTGGTTGAGGCGGTGCGCCGTGCGTACGCCCAGCCTGGCGGTAAGCGTAGCAGGTCCGGCCAGGAAAAGGCCTCGTATGGCGTCCACATACCCGAGCGTGAGTTCCGGCGTGTTCGCTTCCTGTCCCAACCAGCCGTATGCCAGAATGCCGGCCAGTGAAATGAATACGATGGTGGCGCTGGAAGTGCCGGTGGCCATATGCATCGGCAGGCGCAGGAAGTGGTTGTACGCCGGTACGAGCACGACCCCTCCTCCTACGCCGGCAGCCGAAGCGATGGCGCCTGCAGCCGTCCCCGTCCCTGCAAGCATGCCGCCCCCGAGCCGCTGCGGATCGAACACATCTTTTTCCGGCTCGGATTCGAAACGCACCAGCATGCGCACCACCAGCGCAAGTAGTACGATGCTGAAAACGATCTGGAACGCTTCGCCGTCGTACCAGGGCTGCGTGGTGACCCAGCGGGTCATGACCAGAACGATGGCGGCGCTGAAAAGACCGACGATCACGGCCACTCTGTTCACGACCGCCTTTTTTCCATACTGCACCCAGGCGCTGGCGGCGGCGGAAATCATCGTGCAGAACAGGCTTGATCCGATCGTAAGCGGCGCAAGCGCCTCCGGGGAAACGCCTATCTCCTGGTAATAGAAGAAAAGCACCGGGGCAAAGACGATGCCCCCGCCGACCCCGAAAAGCCCCGCCACGAATCCCCCACTGAGGCCGGCAGCTACCAGAATCACCAAGTGGACGATATCCATGACGGCTAAACCGGTTGAGCGGGTTGGGTGGGCGCCGCCTTGTTTAACGGGGCGCCAGTATCTGGCGGTATGCGGGAAGGTCTTCGAGCAGATGTACGGCGTCCAGAATTTGCGCGTCGTGGTCGAATGAGGCGGCAATCTGCGCCGATTGCCCGAAATACCGAGCCAGGATTTCTTCGCGAAGTTGTTTCTTCAGGTTGTCGTTTTGTCGTTCGAGAGCGGTGCGTTTTTCGGACAGCATTGCTTCTCGCAGCGCCTCCATTTCGTCCTGCGTCGATTCGTAGCCGTTTTGAACCAGTTGGGCATCCAGCGTTTCGAGCGCATGTTCAGCGTCGGTTCGGTAGGTGAACTGTTCCTCCTCCAGCCATGCCGCAAAGTCCGTCAGGATGTCGTCGGATACGGTAAAGTCGGGCGGGATCGAGTCGTTGCGGGCGGCGAACTGGTTCGCATAAAAGAAAAAGGCAGCTCGGCGTACGAGCGCCTTCTCTAGTTCGCTCTCGGTTTCCGGCGTCGCCCGGCGGTCCGGCTCGACGCCGCGGCCGTTGTGGACCGGTCGGCCGTTGCGAGTTGTGAACTGCTGCCGCAACGAATCGGGGCTCGCTATCCCGGCGCCTTGCTTCCCGTTGTAGTCGATCGCCTGAATGCTCCGTCCGCTGGGCGTGTAATACTTCGAGGTGGTCATCTTCAGGGACGTATTGTAGGGCAGCGGCTTGACGACCTGCACCAGCCCCTTGCCGAAGGTGGGCGTGCCGATCACGACGGCCCGGTCGAGGTCCTGCAGGGCGCCCGACACGATTTCTGCGGCGGAGGCTGTGATGTTACCGACCAGCACGACCAGCGGGAGCTCCGGAGCGATCGGAGGGCTTGTGCTGCGATAGACCCGCTCGTTCCGGAGGGTTCGTCCGCGTGTGGATACGATTACGGAGCCTTGCGGGACAAACAGTTGCGTGACCTCTACCGCTTCGTCAAGGAGGCCGCCGGGGTTGTCCCGCAGATCAATGACGAGCCCCTGCAAGCGGTCCGTTTTTTGCAGGGTTTCCACCGCCTCGCGGAGTTCCGAGCCTGCCCCGCGGGCAAACCGGTCGAACTTGATATACCCGATGCCTGCCGAGGAATCTGCGAACCCTGTGAACGATACATTTTTCAGGGTGACCTGCTGCCGGGACAGCAGAAAACGGATGGGTTCGGGCGTTCCTTCGCGTTCGACGGTCAGTTCGACGGCGGTTCCGGGTTCGCCCCGCATCAGGTTCCGAAGGTCGCTGAGCGTCATGCCGTCGGTCGATTGTCCTTCGATTTCGACAATGACGTCCCCGGTACGCACGCCCTGTTTGTACCCGCTCGTTCCCTCGATCGGCGCAACGACGATGATTTTTTCGTTGCGCACATCGACGCTCAGGCCGACACCCCCGTAGCTGCCCCGCGTGATGATATGGATCTGCGTATTGTCGGCCTCGTCGATGAATGTGGTGTACGGGTCCAGGTCTTCCAGCATGGCATGGATGCCGAGCCGCATGAGTCGTTCGGGGTCGGGGCGGTCCACATAGCCGGTGACCAATTCTTCGTAGATCGAGCCGAAAATCCGAAAATTCTTTCGCAGCGCGAAGAAATCGTCATCGTCCACAGCAAAAAAACCGGTCGCCAGTACGCCAAGCGCAAGGACTATGAGCGTCGGGCGTTTTTTCATCGCAGGAGGTATGCGCATCGGATCGGGGGACTTAATCAGAGCATCCTTTATTCGAGGGGTTTATGCAATCGTCGTTTCTCGCGCCGCTCCACGTGTTTCGAAATCCATATGGAGAGTTCGTAAAGTCCCACCATAGGTAAGGCCACCAGCAACTGCGAAACAGGATCCGGGGGCGTGAGAATTGCGCCAAGGATCAGAATAGCAATAAGCGCATACTTGCGCCCCTTGCGCAAGATCGTCGAATCGACGATGCCTATTTTCGCCAGAAAAAACATGACCACGGGCAGTTCGAAGACCAGGCCCACCCCGAATACCCACATGGTTACCAGACTGAAATACTTCGTGATGTCGAATTCGTTAACGATCTGTTCGGAAATGACAAAATTTGCGAAGAACTGCAGGGCCATCGGGGTGATGACGCAGTAGCCGAATCCGACGCCCAGCACGAAGAACCCGGTGGCGAAGAAGGACGCGAAGCGCATGCCCTTTTTCTCTTCAGGGTACAACCCTGGCTCAATGAATTTCCAGAACTGGTAGATGGCGATGGGCGCACCGATAATGACGCCGACCACGAACACCGATCCCCAATAGGCAAAAAACTGGCCGGTCACGGTGCGGTTTTGCAAAATCAGTTCTTTGGCCTCGAAGCCGAAGAGCTGGTACATGAAGAAGTCCTGCTTCGTGGGACCGAGAAGAATCTGGTCGATCACGAACTCGTCATAGATACCGCAAAAGATGGCCCCAAGGATAACGGCGCCGATCCCCTTAAGAATGCGCCATCGGAGTTCCTCGAGGTGATCGAGGAAGGACATTTCCTCCAGCGCATCGGCCAGATCGAATCCGTTCGACGTACTGTCCCCTTCGATCGCCTGGATCGTCTTCCGGGCGGCAGCGGATATATTGCGAGACCCGAACAGTTTCATCGGTTACGCCGGATCGGATTTATCCTGTTTATCTTCGCGCAGATTCAGTTCGAGCAGTGAATCCACCCAGATCCCGTCCTTTTCCACCTGCGCCTTGCCGCCGCTCCATGCAAAGTTGAAGAGGGTCATAACGCCGGCCACCTCGAACCCGTCCTTCCGGAGTTGCGAAATCGCGCGCAGGGCGCTCCGCCCGCTGTTGAGAATGTCGTCAAGAAGTACGACAGGTTCCCGCCGGTCGAGCGGTCCTTCAATGAGCCGGCGGCGTCCGTGCGGTTTGCGATTCTCCCGTACGAAACCTGCCGAAAACGGAGGGGATCCTTCCGCAGCGAGCACCGAGCATACCATGGCGTACGCCCCGAAGCCGTGTCCTGCAACCTGGTGAACTCCCTTGCTGCGGAGGCGGTCGGCCAGTACCTGTCCGACTTCGCGGAACATGGCGGCGTCGAGCATGGGAATGCGTATGTCCAACAGCCACCCGATAGGCCGTCCCCGGGGGTCGGTAAGGTGCTCTTCCCCGCGCCGGACAAGCGCCCGCTCGTACAGGCGGCGACCCAGATCGGCCAGATCCGTATGGGTGGATGGGGATGGCGCGCCATTCGACATGTGTACGCACGTGGGTTTGGCCCGTGCAGGCAGGGCAAGGATACGGAGTTTATGCGACGGCGAAATCGTACAGCGGGAAACGGCTGCACAACGCGCGCACTTCTTCTTTTACGTGGCGACGCACGTCTCCGTTGCCCATGTCGGAGAGGATGCGGTCCATCAACTCGACCACCCACTCGAACTCTGCTTCTCCAAAGCCGCGCGTCGTCATGGCGGGCGTTCCGATCCGCATGCCGCTCGTCACGAACGGGCTCGTTTCGTCGAACGGCACCATGTTCTTGTTTACCGTGATGTCCGCCGTTTGCAGGGCCGCTTCGGCCTCATTGCCGGTGAGCCCCTTGCTGCGCAGGTCGATCAGCACAAGGTGATTGTCCGTGCCGCCTGAAACCAGATCGTATCCCCGATCCAGGAACGCCTTCGCCATGGCTTTGGCGTTTGCAATGATCTGTTTGCCGTATTCGACGAAATCCGGCTGCAAGGCTTCTCGGAAGGAAACGCCCTTGGCCGCAATCACGTGCATGAGCGGCCCGCCCTGCGTACCCGGAAACACCGCCGAATCGAACAATTCGCTCATGCGCTTCACGCGTCCCGAGGCAGGCGCCTTTTTTCCGAAGGGATTCTCGTAATCCTTGCCGATAAGAAGCATGCCTCCCCGGGGCCCGCGCAGCGTCTTGTGCGTGGTGGTGGAAACGATGTGGCAATGCGGCATCGGATCGTTCAGCAGGCCCGCTGCGATCAGCCCTGCCGTGTGCGCCATGTCCATCCAGAGGAAAGCCCCCACTTCGTCGGCGATGTCGCGGAAGGCGGCGTAGTCGAAGTCGCGGGAATAGGCGCTTGCGCCAATGGAAATCATCCGGGGTTTCTGTTTCCGGGCCAGATCGCGCACCTTGTTCATGTCGATGCGCCCGGCCAGCGGGCCGTCCCTTTCGACGCCGTAATGGGCGGATTCGTACAGAATCCCCGAAAAATTGACGGGGCTTCCGTGGGTGAGATGCCCACCGTGCGAAAGGTCCAGCCCGAGAAAGGTGTCTCCGGGTTTCATGAGCGTCAGAAACACGGCGGCGTTCGCACTGGCGCCGGAATGCGGTTGCACGTTGACCCACTCGCAGCCGAACAATTCCTTCGCCCGCTCTCGCGCCAGATCCTCCGCCGTGTCCACATGCTGGCATCCGCCGTAATACCGTTTGCCGGGGAGGCCTTCCGCGTATTTGTTGGTCAGCGGGCTTCCCAGGGCCTGCAGAACGGCCCGGCTGACGAAGTTTTCCGACGCAATCAGTTCAAGTCCTTCGTTCTGACGGTCGACCTCCTGCTGGATGGCTTCGTACATTCGGGGGTCGTTTTTCTGAAGATCGTTCATGGAGGTGCGGTTAGTGCATCATGGCATAGATGAGAATATTTGTACCCATACGAAACGCGGTCTCGCGCGTTTCCGGGGAGTCGTTATGCACTTCCGGCGATTCCCACCCGTCGCTGATGTTCGTTTCGTAGGTGTAGAACACGATGAGGCGCCCTTCGTGGAAAAGTCCGTACCCCCGGGGCGGGGCGTCGTCATGTTCGTGAATCTTCGGAAGCCCGTTCGGAAACGGGTAATGGGTATGGTAAATTTCATGGTCGAACGGCAATTCCACGAAGGATTTTTCGGGAAAGACCTTTTTCATCTCCCGGCGGATGTATTCGTCGAGGCCGTAGTCGTCGTCCACGTACAGAAATCCCCCGTTTTGCAAATAACGCCGGAGTCGTTGTGCTTCTTCGTCCGAGAGCACGATGTTGCCGTGGCCGGACAGAAAAAGGAACGGAAAACCGAACACCTTGTCGCTGGAGAGTTCGATCACATCGGGACGGGTATCGACCTGCAGGAGCGTGTTATTGCGGACATACCGCAGGAAATTGGGAAGCGGTGTGCTGGCCTGGTACCAGTCTCCGCCCCCGGCGTATTTCACGGCGGCGATTCGCAGGAGACCGGCGTTGGATGTCGTGGCCTGTTCCTGCACGGCTTGTATGCTCGCATTTTCCCGGGCTTGTATATTCACGGTCTGCCCGTTCGCAACTTGCTCCGTGGCAAAATGCGCCAGAATGCATAGCGCAGCGGTGTGCAACAAGGCGCCTGTTCGAGAGATATGCGTCCGCATGGGGTCGCGTTTACGGTGTGTTCGCAGGGTATCCTTTAAAGAAAAAAACAGCGATGCGGTTTCATGTTTGAACGTTCTTCGAACAGGGAATGCCCGTCTTGTGCGCTGCCCATCGATGCGCATGCGGACATGTGTCCGTACTGCGGGTACGACCTGCCCCGGACCGCCTCTTCGATCAAGGTGGCGGCTATTGTGTTCGCGGTGCTGATGCTCTGGCCGCTCTTCGAACTGGTGCGGTATCTGCTGCGCTGAATCCTTATAGACATGACATGTCCGCCTTTGCCTCGTTCATGCGGACAATGATTCAACCTGGCGACTTTCGTGTATAATCCCCTGAAAAATCACACAAGCCACATGCCGCCGTCCGCCGATTCGCCCGACCTGCCCGATCTCCTGCCGGGAGGCATGTCTGTCCATACCTTTCTCCGCGACTGGTGGCGGAAGAAACCTCTCCTTATCCGGAACGCGTTCCCGGATTTCGAGTCCCCGATCACGCCGGAGGAACTGGCGGGCCTGGCGCTCGAGGAAGAGGCGGTCTCGCGCCTTATTCTGGAGCGCGGCGGGGAGTATCCCTGGCAACTCCGCCACGGACCGTTCCGGGAAGAAGATTTCGCGGACCTTCCCGCGTCCCACTGGACCCTGCTTGTGCAGGAGGTGGATCGCTGGGTTCCCGAAGTGGCGGGCCTGTTCGAACGGTTTCTGTTCGTGCCGTCGTGGCGCTTCGACGACATCATGGTAAGTTACGCCCCGGAGGGCGGGAACGTGGGCGCGCATGTGGACCGGTACGACGTGTTTCTGATCCAGGCGCTCGGGCGGCGGGAGTGGCGGATCGGCGCGAAGCCGCTGCCTGCCGAAGAGGAAGTGTCCGTGCCGGACCTCGATGTGGATATGCTGGCGGATTTCGAGCCGGACGAGGTGCTGGTGCTCGAAGAGGGCGATATTCTTTATTTACCTCCTCGCGTGGCGCATCATGGTGTTGCGCTCGGCCCCTGCATGACGTTTTCGGTCGGGTTTCGCGCGCCGGGTCATGCGGAATACCTTGACGCCGTGCTGCGCCGGGCGATCGCGGACGCCGATCCGCTGGGGAGCTTTTCCGAAACGGAATCGGCTCCGCCCGAACACCCGGGGCGGATCGGGGAGGATGTGCTGGACCAGGTGTACAATTTGGTATGGGACACCTTGACCGTCCCCGTTCTTGCGGAAGCCTTCGGCGCGCTCGTTACAGAGTCGCGGCGGGGCGAGGAGTTGCCGACGCCGGAACGGGAATGGACAGGGGAAGAACTGGCCGAGGCGCTTCGGGGCGGGGCCGAACTGGTCCGGGTGGGGCCGAATCGCTTCGCCTTCGTCGAACGCCACAACGGATGCGCTATCCTGTTTGTGCATGGCGAAGCCTATCCATTGGAGCCGGGGCTGGCCTATGCAGCTCCGCTTATTGCGGGCCGGGAACCGCTGGATGCGGAAACGCTCGGGGAGGCGCTGAAGGATAGGGATTGCCGGGAGTTATTGGCGGTGCTGGCGAATGTGGGGAGCGTGGAGGTTTGCGAGAGGATTTTTTCGACGGGTGTTCGTTGGGATGCCGAGTCTTGACATGCCCATTCATTGAGGCGCTGCGGTTGTCCGGGGAAGTTCTTCTACGCAGAGAGATCGCCCTGAATGGATGGCGGTAATTGTGTTTCCGCTGTTTTCCCACGAAAAATCCCGCAACATCACTGTCTGTTTGGTGTAGAATATTGTGATTTGTCAGAAACACATCTATTTTTCTGATATAATAAAACAAAAAGCCATCATGCGCAGTCTGCCACATCGCATTCTGGAATACGCTGGGGCATCGGCTGAGGCAACGCCGATCTGCCCTGCGGGGCTTCTTCATTGGGGAAGTCGGGCCGCCGTGGATCAGGCGTTGTCGCGGTTGGCCCGCGGGGGACAACTTATGCGCATTTGCCAGGGCGTATACATGCGTCCGGTCGAGACATCTTTCGGTTTGCGGGCGCCGAGCCTGGACAAGGTTATCGCCGAACTTACAGAGCTATGGGCCGAACCGATCGTCCCCGGCGGTGCATCCGCAGCGAATACCCTTGGGTTGACGACTCAGGTACCCGTTCAATCGGTTTATCTGACATCCGGGCCGAGCCGACGTTTGCAACTGCGTGCGCACACGGTCCAACTCCGTCATGCTCCGCGTTGGCAGTTGGTCGCCCCGCACAGTGCGGCCGGGGTTGTTATTCGTGCTTTAGCCTGGCTGGGACCGGAAGAAGCCGCGGATGGGCTCAGATGCATTGTCCCAAAACTTTCCTGTGAAGAGTTCGATAAACTGACTAGGGCCCGCCCCGTCATGCCCGGATGGATGGCCGAGTCGGTGAGTGCGCTGATGGTTCATGCCTGAAGTACTTTTTCATAGTCTTCCTGTCGGTGATCGCCGCGATGCATTGGAAGTTGCGGCCAGTCAAAGCGGGTGGCCCGCCTATCTTCTGGAAAAAGATATCTGGGTCGTCCACGCCTTGCATCTGCTCTTCAATGCCCCTTTTGGCGAACACCTTGCATTCAAAGGTGGTACGTCCCTGTCCAAGGCGTATAAAGCGATTCGTCGGTTTTCGGAAGATGTCGATATTACCTATGACATTCGCGTTATTGCACCGGATCTGGCATCTGAAATGGATAAGCATTCATCGCTTACACGGAGTCAGAGCGATAAATGGCGGAAAAAGATACGGCGCCAACTTAATGAGCAAGTGAGCGAACGGATTTTGCCGAACATCGAAGAGGGATTGTTCCGATCCGACTTGCCCGCACGTGTCTATGTTGACAAAGAAAATCTCTCCCCTACTCTTCGAATCGATTATTCGCCCTTGTTCGATGATTACGGTTTCGTCAAGTCGGAGGTTATGATCGAATTCGATGCTCGCGCCACTGGCGAGCCACGCGAGGAACGGATTATTACATGTGACGCAGCGAAATTTTTATCTGGCGACGTGAAATTTCCATCAGCCCACGCTTCCGTGCTGCTGGCCGAGCGTACTTTTCTGGAAAAAGCCACAGCCATACACGTTTTCTGTCTTCAGGAGCGCCGTCGGGGCGAACGCCTTTCGCGGCACTGGCACGATCTGGTTCGTCTCGACAATGCCGGTTATGCAGACAAGGCGCTGGCGAGTCGTCAACTTGCATGTGCAGTTGCACGCCATAAGGCGATGTTTTTTCCGGAGAATGGCTCCGACGGAAAACGGATCGATTATCATGCTGCACTATCGGGTGGGTTGTGCCTGATTCCGTCCGGCGAAGCCCGCGAGACTCTCGCCGACGATTACGCCAGGATGGTGGAGGGCGGGATATTGCTTGACGACGCGGAATCGTTCGATCAGCTTATGGAGCAGTGCGCCGGTATTGAAGCAAGGGTGAATGATAGTATGTCGAGAATGACTTGTTGATTGTATAATCCCTGATGATATCATGCTCGCAAATCGATAATCATTTTCCGCATATGACTTTCTGCAATTCGATAAAACTCTTTGGTAACCCATAGCATCAAGTAAATGTTCTCATTCGTTGAACCTGCATAGTCTGAAAATTTAAAACCCATAACCAATGGATCCCCTTATTGAACCACATATGGATGATTTTGAACGTGCCATGAAGCTTCAAAATATCATGTTATCGCGAGCTACAGGAGGATATGAATACGAACAAGAATATCAAGAATTAAGAAATTATTTTAAAGAGGACATATCATTATGGAAATTAATGCCTGATTTTGTGAAGAGAAATTTTGATCTTCAACAATTTTGGACATTTATTAAACATGAATTTTCAACCTATCATGAACGCAAAGAATACATATATGATTGTTTTCAACAAATTTTGGCGCATCTTGAACAGGATATCTGCTTTCCGTGTCATAATATGAATTCACCGGTAGATTCAGAAACGGAAAAAACTCTAAATACACTTGACTTAAATCAAATAAGTGAAGAATGGCAAAAAATACTTGATAGGAGAGATAGAGATCCTGGTGGAGCAATCACGGCGGCTAGAACATTGATGGGACTTATCAAGAATGCTTGACAGCCGCCCTGGATCGGTCGGTCTTGACGCGCGCCTTGCGATCGGCCTGATCGAAGATTGAACGGGCAATGTTTTCCATATCGGCCATCGTTACGACGGCCTCGCCGTCCTTCGGGCGATCCTCTCGAGGTTTACGGTTGCTGCGCTTGAAAATCATGGGGCTTGCAAGCCTTTGTCCCTTGCTGTCATACAATCAACTCGCGGTACTTGATACGACGCCCTTCCATACTCCGGGCCATGACCTGCATCTGTTCCAGCGTGTCGAGGCTACGCAAGTTGTGGCGCGCGGCAAACTCGGTAACGTAGCGATGCAGATGTTTGCGGCTCATCTTGTGGAACGTGCCGTGGTAGCCGCGTTTCAGGAGCGCCCAAAAGGATTCGATACCATTCGTGTGAGCCTGTCCGTTCACGTACTCCGATACGGAGTGCTTCACGCTTGCGTGACGGTACGTGTTTTTCAAGCTACGGTAGGCCCCATGATCGTCCGTGTAGACCGTTTCGCCTGCCTCCACGGTCTCGTGGACGAATCCGGCAAGCGTTTCGCCCGGCTCCCAGCCTAAAGGACGAGCAAAGACCTTGCCGCCGCGCTCTTTCGCCCCCATAACCGTTGCCTTGCCCTGGGTTCCGCCCACGACATGGAGTTTCTTGCGGAAATGTTTGTTCGATTCCTTGCCACCTACGTAGGTCTCGTCTACTTCGACGATCCCTTCCATCTTCTCGGTTGCGAACGGCAAGCCTTCGCGCAGGCGTTGCGCCATGAACCATGCGGTCGGTTGCGACACGCCCAAATCCCGATGCAGCTTCATACTCGATACGCCCTTCAAGTTCGTTGCCATAAGGTATATACCGAGCGCCCAGGTACGCAACGACAGGTTCGAATCCGCCATGACGGTGCCAGTTTTCAAAGAGAAGTACGAGCGGCAATCCCTGCACCAGAAGGGCATCGGCTTGCGGCTCTCGACACGAGAGGTTCTCATGCATCCGCACTTCGGACAAGCGCGTTCGCCCGTGGGCCAACGCTGGGCTTCGAACCAGCGCTCCGCCGCTTCCTCATCGGGGAACATCCCCAACAGCTGAAACAGCGTAATACCCGTTCTTTGCGATCTCCCCGGGGCCTTGTACATAGTCTCGTAGCCTGTTCGATGATCTTTTATCTAAATACCAATAAAATAAGAACTTAAACCAATTCTGTCAAGCATTCTTGATAAGTTCCACATTGATTGAGTCAGTGTGTAAAAGTATCCTCAGTATAAAAGATATAGAATATGAGGAAAATATTAAATTCCCCAAACTTTATCGTAAAACAGCTTCCAGCTTGAACCTATCTCCTGATCAACATCAAGAACAAATCTTCAAAGGAATTCTTGGCAGTTGTGCTAATATTGTGGATTCCTTGTCCAACATCCGGAACAAATTGGGGGATGCACATGGGCAAAGACCTTCTGCACGAAAACCTACGGCAAGACATGCTGCCCTCGCTGCAAATTTGGCAGGTACTATGACTATGTTTCTTGTGCAGACTTACCAAGATAAACACCTGTAGATCGTCCTTCTGGAGAGGACCGCCTCGTAGCTCAACATTTTCGGTACGTGCCCTAGAACGGAACGTAAGGCGATGGTTACCTCTCTGCGAGGCTAGAATGCCATGTTCAATCAGTTCGCCATACTCTATAGCGATAGGGTACCTATGGAAACCTGAAACCCGCTTACACGGTTAAGTGGGCACACCCTGTACAGTGATACACGATCAGATATTTGACCACCTGTGACCCGCGTATTTCGGAGATTTTCACCATCATGTTATAGATTTCAACATGTAATTCCGAGTGTCCCGCTCAATCCGGGCACTTCTTTCCTTAGATGCCACAGTCATGACTCTTCCAGGAGGACCCGCGGAGAAACTTGGTAACCGCTATGAGAAATGGTGGACGCTATCGGAATTTGTTCGCATGCTTCACCTCAAAGCCGATTCCATTCGCATTGAGGAGCCTGGTGTCGACAAGATCGAGTTTTTCGTGACAATCGGTTCACGACAGGAGTATCATCAGGCGAAACGTAGTCACCCGAACGGCAAATGGAGCTTTGCCGCGATTAGCCAAGAAGGGCTCCTCCAAGCCATTGGTAAGCAATTGGTAGACAATGACAATCGGTTTGTCTTTGCATCGGGGAGCGATGCCCGTGAGCTCGCGGAATTGTGTGAGGCTGCAGGTGATGCGGAGTCATTGAAAGAGTTCGAGCATGTTTTTCTTAAAGCCGAGAACCGCAAGACGAATTTCAAGAAATTGCTTGGCCTTTGGGAATGCGATGTCTCAACCGCTTTCGAGTGCCTGCAGCGGATTAATGTCCGAACGATTGGCGAAGATGAGCTTAAGGAGAAGGTTCTATGGGGCGTAAAGGCACTCTTTCTCGCGGATCCAAACGCAGTTATGGATGCGCTGCGAGGAATTGCTGAAGACTCCGTGCATTGCACGATTACTCGCCAATCCCTCATTGAAAATCTGGCGGGCCGCGGTTACAAAATGCGACCCATCCCAAACCCTGAGCAGGCAAGTATTGCCGTGCGCACTGCGACGGATGAATGGTATTTGGACGGTGTACGGAGCAAACTTATTCAGCGAACTCTCGTCCCGAGACTGGCGACAGAGAAGCTACTTGCCCGATTGCAGGATACACCCACAGAGAGTGTGATCACGGGGCGAGCTGGCTCCGGGAAAACGGCTTGCGTCATTGAGGCGGTAAACTCCCTACGCCAGCGAGACATACCTGTCTTGGCATTTCGGCTTGATCGTTTCCTTACGACATTGACCACCACGAAACTCGGAGAACGTCTTGGTCTCGAAGAATCGCCGGTTCTGGTGCTCGCGGCGGCAGCGGAATCCGCTGGCCGTCCGGGCGTTCTGATCATCGATCAGTTAGATGCAGTGAGCACAATGTCTGGCAGAACTTCCGGTGCGTTCGATCTGGTCGAGCGGCTGCTTTCTGAGGCCCGTGGAATGCGAACGCGGGCCACGATTCACACAATTGTCGTCTGTCGGGCCTTTGATTGGGAAAACGATTCGAGTTTGCGACAACTCATGTCCCCCGATGCGCAGGCGCAGGTTGATGTCCCCGAGTTCGAGGTTGCCGAGGTAAAGAAGATTCTGGTTGAGGCGGGTTTCGATCCAGAGTTGTTTCGGCAGCGTCAATTGGAACTCCTGCGACTTCCGCAGAATCTGTCTCTATTCCTTGAATCCGGCTTTGACGTATTGAGCACACCCGATTTCGGGACAGCGAAGGAAATCTTTGATGGGTACTGGAAAAAGAAACGAAAGTCGGTAGCAGATCGAGTCGGGCATTCGCATGACCTGTGGATGGGTGTAATGGAGATACTCTGTGATGAAATGACCTCTACTCAGCAACTCTCCGTGACCAAGGAAAAGCTGGATTCCTTTTCTCTTGATTATTTGGACTCGTTGACGTCGGAGGGTGTGTTGATCTTCGACGGGCGACGCTATGGATTCGGTCACGAGAGTTTCTTCGACTATTGTTTTGCACGAATATTCTGCAATCGGCCGCAATCAGTGGTGTCTTTTCTGAAAGCATCGGAGCAGCACCTGTTCCGCCGTGCTCAAGTCCGGCAGTTGCTGACTTACCTTCGCGATGCTGATTTGAACAGGTATGTGCGAGAACTACGCAATCTGCTCTCAGACGAGAATATCCGACCGCATATCAAGGATGTCGCGTTTTCACTCCTTGCCGAAGTCACGCATCCGACCGAGGAAGAATGGGCCATTTGGGAAGAGTGGACGGCACCAGCGCTCAATGCCGCCAAGCAAGGAACGCCGAACTCAGACAAGTTGTCAGCAATCGCATGGCGGCGGTTTCGTGGTTCATCATCGTGGTTTACGTTCGCCGATGAGCGCGGCGAGATCAGGGACTGGCTTGCTTCAGGCAACGACCGCCTCGTCAATGAGGCAGTGAACTACCTGATAAACCATCAACGCCATTCACCGGATCGCGTGGTTGATCTGCTCAAACCGTACGCCGACAGCGGCGGAGAGTGGGTGCCACGACTTCAATCCATCATGGCACGGTCCCGTCACCACGAGAGCCGTCGCTCCTTTGATTTTTTCCTGGAACTCCTGGACAATGGGACCCTTGATCAGCTTCATGAGCCGACCGCAAGGGGCACCGTATTCTGGAGCATGCCCCGCGATTTGATTGAGCATTGCCCCGAATGGGTCACGGAGGTTCTGGCCCACTGGTTACGACGGCGTCTTGCGATTATCCGCGCTAACGGCGAGGACTTGGGGCGAACAGAAATCTTTGGTAATGACTTCTCGGTGGCAGAGATGTTTGGTAAATCTGCGGAATCCGTTCCCGCTGTGTTCGTAGAGTGTGTGCTGCCCGTGGTCCTCGAAATCTCGGACTCCACCCTGATCAACGATAATGCTAAACCTCCGAAGTTGGATGCGGTTTGGACGTATATCATGAAGACTCCGCATCCAAGCGTTAAGGATGTGTGCCTGTCGAGCTTGTCTGGAGCGCTCGCCGCACTCGCACGAGAGGACAGTACGGGTCTGCGCGAAGTGATCGCTGATTTACGCCAACGCGACACGCATGTAGCGAATCATTTGCTACTGGCTCTATATACCGGTGGAGCCGCACATTACGCTGACGAGGCGATCTCATTATTGTGCGATGAGCCATGGCGATTCCGTTGTGGATTCCTGGATAGCCCATATTGGTGTGCGCGAGAAATGATTCAAGCGGTGGTTCCCCATTGCACGGCTGAGTATCGCGGGAAGCTTGAGAATGCGATTCTGGATTATGCTTCTCCTCATGCAAGCACCGAAGGCGGATACCAACAAACCGAATGGGATCGATTTGCTTTGCTCTCGGCGATTCCGGCGGAGTTACACAGTGCCCATGCCAAAGCTCGTTTCCGCGAAATGGAGCGGAGGTTTGGCGAGCCAGAAGGCGAGCCTGTCGGGGTCACAGGGGGTTTTGTTGGACCGCCAATCGAAAAGGAGGCCACCGACAAAATGACAGACGAACAGTGGCTTCGCGCAATCGCGAAATACCGTTCGGATAATCGAATGGATTGGATCAATTTAGGGGATGGGTTCAAGGGCGGCGCATTGCAGTTGGCGCGAGTTCTTGAGCAGCGAGTGAAGGAAGAGCCGAAAAGATTCGGTCTACTCAGCTTCAAGTTTCCCGTGGACGCGAATCCTTTCTATCTGGAGCGTACGCTTGCCGGTTTGAAGGATGCTACAGTTTCAGTAGACCTCAAGCTCCAGGTTTGTCACAAGGCTTTTACAGACTTGCCTCAGGAGTGTGGCAAGTGGATTACTGATGTCCTCGGAGCAATTAAGGATCCTCTTCCGGATGATGCTATTGACATGCTTCATTGGCTGGCAACGGAACACGAAGATCCCGCCACAGAAGGATGGCAAGAAGATGCTGGTGGCGGTCGGCCGTACTGGAATGGCGATATCCTTACCAACGGCATCAACACCACACGAGGAAGGGCGGCAGACGCCATCCGGGATCTCATCGTTACCAACAGCAACTATATCGACCGCTTCCGTCTGACTTTGGGACTCATGGTGAAGGATCCAAGCGTGTCCGTGTTATCATGTGTCGTCGGAGCGCTCCGAGCTGTAGCCTCCAGAGATTCTTTGCTCGGCATGTCGCTTTTCTTGAGCATGGCTTCTGAACTGTCCGAGGATCGTCTGTTCGTAACGTACCATGTTTACGATTTTATTCGTGACAATCTGTACGACTGCTTCGCTGACTTGCGACCGATCATTGAGCGTATGCTCCAGTCTTCCGCCCTGGAAGTTTGTGAGGTTGGCGCAAGACTGGCATGCATTGCTGCTGTGGTCCACGGGGAAGTTGCTGTTGATCTCGCGGATAAGGCCATGCAAGGCAATGCCCGGCATCGCCTTGGTGTTGCCCAGATTGCCTCGGCTAACATTGCCACACCCGAATATCGAGATTGGTGCGAAGCAAGGCTTGTCGTCCTGTTCAACGATGAGGATGAAGAAGTGCGACGTGAAGCGGCATCCAGCTTCCGATCTTTGAGGGGCAAGGCCCTCGACAGGTACGAAAACTTGATTGTGGCTTTCTCTGACAGCAAGACATATCAAGAGGATTCACATTCAATTCTTAGCATGCTTGAAGACTCACTGAAACCGCTGCCGGGTGTGACGTGCATGATCTGCGAAAAATTCTTTGATCGTTTTTCTGACGAGGCAAAGGATATCCAGACAGGGCGCAGTGCAGATGCATACACTATCCCCAAGCTCATTTTCCGGACGTACCAACAGCACCAGAACGACGATACATGGGCTTCACGTTCGCTGGATATGATTGATCGTCTCTGCCTGGAAGAGGTTCATGCTGCTGAGAGCGAGTTTGAGCAATTCGAGCGGTGATCGGCAAGATAGGTTACTTGGAAACGGAGTATGGCTTGGCGGTTCGCTGAAAGGGCCTGCCTTGGCGGGTAATCATAGCATTAGAGCTAAAGGCAATTCTCGGGCAAAGGTGGGGAGTGGTGCAACGGAGAGTTGCATGATGTACTGTGATACCGTACATTCAATATTATGGTCATTTGCTCCATCCGTCACCGGGGCTTGCACCGGGGACATTAACTGCTTGAACCTGGAGGATTACCACTAAAATGGCTACCAATGGCGTTAAAGTGAACATGACCCCCTCGCATCCCGGCGACTTCATCCGCACGGAAATCCTTGAGGAATTGGGCTTGAGCGTGACAAAGGCGGCAGAGATTCTCGGGGTTCGCCGGGCAACGCTTTCGGATCTGGTAAACGGCCACGCCGCGCTATCGCCGGAGATGGCGCTACGCATCGAAAAGGCTTTTGGCACGCCCATGGACCTTATGCTGCGGATGCAGGCCTGGTACGATGCGGCGCAGATGCGGGCCCGGGCAGGCGAGATCCGCGTTCGGCGGTACGAGCCTGCGTGAAAGGAGGAGCAGATTTGGGTCATTGTTTTGCGGAAGGGGCGGCTGTAATGATCCAGTTCAAGACGGGAAATATTCTCACTGAAGACGCGAAACAACAGTTCATTCCCCGTCAGATTGGAATCGCGGCGGATACGCTATCCCGGAAAGGGTGGATGCGGGAAGTGGCTGCTTGACTACTTACGCAGGCGGACGACCAGAGTAATGCAGGCGCCTGCCTTTGTGAATGTTTTCCGAATAGGGCGCTCGGAAGATTCAAATCTCCCTCCCGGATGTGTCTAACGGGGCTGACGGCCGAATGTGCACACGGCTGGCTTATTCGAGACCGAAGCAGCTCGCAGAGGCGTGGATATTTCATGAACGAAGGGAATCCCCGTCATTGCGCCGGCGCCCGTCCACGCACAACGAAGCCGAAGGGCGCAGGATCGTCGCTCGATGCTACGGGCAAGGAAACAAAACGCCGAAACCCATATACTATTCTTTACAAATCATCCGCGAAAGCCGTGATCGATACCCTTTCCATCGTTGAAAGCCTTACCGACGCAGGCGTCGAACAGAAACAGGCCAAAGCGCACGCCCAGGCGATTGCGAACGCCGTAAGCGAGCAGCGCAAGGATGGCGTCATGCATTCAGACCTTGCCGATCTGAAAGCAGGCATCGCCGCGAACAAGGCGGCGATCGTTGCGAACAAGGCGGGGATCGTTGCGAACAAGGCGGGGATCGATGCGAACAAGGCAGGGATCGATACCCTGAAATGGATGGTGGGCGTAAACATGGCGATTACGCTTGCTCTGTTCGCCGTCGTTCTCGCCGGGTAGCCGGGAACCGGGAGACTACGATGTTTGCCGGGAGCTGCACGGCGTAGACGCCCGGTTAATGGATACCAGAGGCGGTCCGGGATGATGGGACAAATCTCCCCCCTCACCTCCCCCCTAACACCACCTCCTCCGCCGGAGCGCGCATGTTGTATTCGTTGCTCATCACGCGCCCGTAGGCGCCTGCGGTAGCGATCAGCATGACGTCCCCTTCCCCGGTGCTCGGAAGGCGCCGCCCGTAGCCCAACACGTCTCCCGTTTCGCAGATCGGTCCTACCACGTCGGCGGTGATTTCCAGCGGCTCGTCCAGCCGGGACAGGTTGACGATTTCGTGCCAGGCTCCGTAAAGGGCCGGCCGGATGAGCGAGTTCATGCCGGTTTCGATGCCCACGTAGCCCGTTGATCCTTTCCACTTGGTTTGCGTCACGCGGGCCAGCAGCACGCCGGCGCGGGCCACAAGGAAGCGCCCCGGCTCCATCCAGAGTTCCAGGTCGGGGTGCTCTTTCTTGAAGGCGTCGAGCGTTTCCGCGATGTCGATCATGTCCGGTTCCGGCGCATTCCGCCGTTCCGAAACGGGAAGCCCCCCTCCCACATCGAGGATGCGGGCATCCGGGAAGCGTTCTCTCAGCGAAGCAAGAAACATGGCCGTTTCGGCCCAGGTATCCGGCGCGACGATGCCGCTGCCTACATGGGCATGAAATCCGACGATGCGCACATTCGCTGCATCCGCAAGCTGCGCAAGGCGCTCCATCTCTTCCGGGGCCACGCCGAATTTGCTCTGCGATCCGGCCGTCTGCACGTACTTGTGATGCCCGTGGCCTCGCCCCGGGTCCATGCGCACGAGGAGGTCCCTTCCGCGGAACACATCGGGCCATGCTTCCAGCGGATAGATATTGTCCAGCGTAACGTACGCGCCCAGTTCGTACCCCTCGGCGTATTCCTCCTTCGGGGCGAAATTGGGAGTGAACAGGATGCGCTTCCGATCGATGTCCGGGAAGAGATCGATCAAAAACCGGATTTCGCGCGGCGACACGCACTCGAACCCGATCCCTCCTTCGTGGAAAAGACGAAGGATGTCGGGATGCCCGTTTGCCTTTACGGAATAGAATACGCGATCCAGGGCGCCGATCGACAACACCCGCTGCAACGATTCCCGCAGCGTGTCCTCGTCGTATACGTAGACCGGGCTGGTTTCGGCGGCGATGGCCAGCAGCTCCTCGCGGCGGCCCTGCCACCAGGCGGTCCGGCTTGGGGCCTCTTTGCCCGATGCTTCCATCAATTCCCGCCAGTCGGGTCCGATCAGGGCGTCCGGCTCCCGCTTTCCGAAGAACTGCGCATGCAGTTTGCGGGTCAGGCGACGGGCCTGATCTTCGTCCACCACGAAGCTGAAGTTCAGATCGCCGGCCGCCTGGGAGACCTGATGCACCTGTTGTTCGTGAAACACTTCGAAAGCGGCCCCCATCTCGTGGAGTATCGACCGGATGTTTCGTCCGATCAGGCTCACGATGGCGCAGGGACCGATCTGCCGGGCGCGGCAATACCCATTCAACGCGTCGAGCAGCGCGTCGAGGCGCGCCGGTTCGAGGGCGTTTGCATTGCGATCCAGCGAGACGGTGACATTCGTTTCGGAGGTGGCTACCAGGTCGATCGAAAGACCGTGTTCCTTGAATGTGGCGAACACATCGGCGAGAAAGCCGACCTCTTGCCACATGCCCGCCGATTCCATGGAGATCAGCATGACGCCGGTCTTTGTGGCGATCGCCTTGATTTGCGCCCCGAAGTCGGAAGTGTCGTCGGAGATGACGGTTCCCGGCAGGTCGGGAGCGCTCGTACATTTGATATGGAGCGGAATGCGTTGCCGCTGCGCCGGTTCGATGGAGCGCGGATGCAGGACCTTGGCGCCCATCGTAGCCAGTTCCTGCGCCTCGGCGTAGTCCAGTTGGCGGAGCAGGCGGGCCGAGGGAATGTCATGCGGGTTCGCGGTGAACATACCTGGCACGTCGGTCCAGATTTCGATGCGTTCGGCGCCGAGGACGGCGCCGAGGCAGGAAGCGGAGGTGTCGGAACCGCCGCGCCCGAGCAGGACCGTCTCTCCGGCCTTGTTCGAAACGATGAAACCCTGCGTAATGACAAGATCGCCGGCGGTGCGGGCCAGCTCTTCCCGGAGCGCGGTATCCGGATCGAAAAGGCATGTGGCCGACAGGTATTGCCGCCGTTCCGGAAGCAGGCGCTGCTCGTCCGCGCGCAGCATTTCGCGGGCGTCCCGCCAGACGGGATTCAGACCCCGGGACGCGAGGAAGGCGGCGCCCAGTTTCGTGGACATGAGTTCGCCGAGCGCCATTACCCGGGCATGGAGCCGCGGCCCGGCTTCGCGAGTGAGCGAGGCGCCCAGGGCAAGGCGCTTCAGTTCGACAAGGTCCTCTTTCAGCAGGGCCGCCCCGTCTATGTCGAGATCGGCGGCGATGCCGAGATGGCGATCCCCAATCGTTTCAAGAGTGTGTTCGTACTTTTCCCCGACTGCATCCTCCAGCAGGCGTTCGAGCAGGTTGGAAATCTCGCTCAGGGCGGAGCAGACCACGACGGGAACGAAGCCGTCGTCGATACGCGCCCGGACGATGCGCTCAATGATATCCCAGCGGGCACGACTCGAAACGCTCGTGCCGCCGAATTTGAGAATGACCCAGCGGGGCATGGGATGGGGCTACAGGATGGATCGGGACGCTTTCGAACGTCGAGATGCGCCGCATAAGTTCCTTGGCGTGCGGGTGGCAGGGAGGCATCGCGCCCGACTTGCCGCTACCGGGCCTGGCCCGGGACCGATCGGAAATCGGTTCGTCTTGCCGGAAAGCCGCCGGTTCAAACTCGCGCCAGCCCGTTTTCCGTGAGATACGCAAAACTTTGCGCAGCGGCCTCGAACATGTCGGTCTCGCAGTCGTCCATCTCCACGATCATCCACTCTATATGGCCTCTGCCTGCCTCGGCAATGGCAGGGAAACTGCTTCCATACAAAACGCTGGGGGCCTGCAATGGACAGGGCGCCGCCCACCTTTCCGGGTACTTCCCTTTTTTCCACTGTGCTTGCCGCCTTGTCGTCTGCTTCTGCAGGCAGCAGATCGTTCGTATTTCTCCATAATGAGTCGGCGGATTTTCGTCTGTTCGACTTCAAACTCGTCCGCACATCCGTCTTTACCGTGTTGAAAAAGGAGGATATGCTCTTCATTTACATATATCGCACATATTTTGTGCAAAAAATACCTGTTCTATATCGACTTTTTACCCATAAAAGACTTGACATTACAAATTTGCGCCGTAATTTGATCAGCCAAGTGGGGAAAAGTGGGGAACATTCCCATAAATTGAACGATGAACCGATATAGTGCACCGGATGTGTTTCACCGGTTCATGGTTTCAACCGCTGATTCTTTGGCGTCATGGCAAGCTTCAAGGGACAGGCAGAATACTCTGTAGACAGCAAGGGTCGCGTAGCGATCCCGGCCAGGATGCGGAATGCTCTGAACCCGGAAGCGAATAACAGCTTTACGATCACGCGCGGCTTCGAGCAATGCATTCTTTTGTTTCCGCTTGACGAATGGGCAAAGCGCGAGGCGGAGATTGCCCGACTGAACACGTATCGATCCGAAGCGCGCGGTTTCGTGCGCACGATCATGCGTTGGGCGGATGAAGTTACGCTGGATGGGCAGGGGCGGATTGTGGTTCCCAAGAGCCTTATCGCCTTCGCCGGCCTTGAAGACGCCGTGCTGATCATCGGCGTACTGGATCGTATCGAAATCTGGGATCCGGGTGTGTTTGCCGCTCAGGCCGAGCAGGAAGCCGATTATTCGGATGTTGCGGAAAGGATATTCGAAATGGGCAGGGATATGTAGCGCTATGACAGGCGGAAATTTTTCCGTCACGGAGGATGACAGGGGGAGACGGAAATAAACGAATGGGGAACACAGAGGCATGCGCTTTCGCAACCTCTTTCCACATTCCTGTTCTTTGCAAGGCTGTAACAGAAGGACTGATTACGAAAACCGGCGGCGTGTACGTGGATACTACCTTGGGTGGGGGTGGACACAGTGCTGCGTTGCTCGAGTTGTTATCACCGAGAGGCAGGGTGTTCGGCATCGATCACGATGTCGAAGCGCTCGATGCATCTTGTAGCAGACTCGCCGCCGATATGGAGCGCGGGCGGTTTACGCCTCTCCGAGGCAATTTTGAGCATATCGAACGATTGCTCGAAGAAGCCGGAGAGGCGCAGGTGGACGGTCTGGTGGTGGACCTCGGAGTTTCCTCTCACCAGATCGACACCGCCTCGCGCGGATTCAGTTATCTCGCCGAAGGGGCGCTCGACATGCGCATGGATATACGCGGGGGGCGCCCCGCCCACAGGGTAGTGAACTCGTGGGATCGGGGGATGCTGAAGGATGTGTTCTCGACGTTTGGCGAAGAGCCGCGGTCGGGCCGGATCGCTCGTGCGCTTGTGGAGGCCCGACCGCTCGAGAGCACGACACAACTGGCCGAGGTCGTCCGTGGCGTAGTGCCGGGGCGCGAGGCGGTTCGGACCCTCTCGCGCGTGTTTCAGGCGTTGCGCATCGTGGTGAATCGTGAGCTGGAAGTGCTTGAGCGGTTGCTCGAAGCGTCGGTCCGTGTGGTCCGACCAGGCGGACGGATGGCTGTGATAAGTTATCACTCGCTTGAGGACAGAAGGGTCAAACGGTTTTTCAGATACGGGAATTTCGAGAGGGAGCCGCTGCGCGATATGTACGGCAACCCACTGATCCCGTGGAAGGAACGCATGCGGAAGCCGATACAGCCGGACGCTGAGGAGGTGGAAGCCAATCCGCGAGCACGCAGTGCGCGCCTCCGCATCGCGGAGCGCACGGAGTTGGCGTGGCCCCCGGAGGAGAATGCGCAGACGATAAGGCGATGAACGAGCGTGCGCGTCATGTACAAGTCGCAAACACATATCCGAAACAAGTTCGGAGAAGCAAGTCCGGCTTCGGAGACGGTTCGTATTGAGGAACCTGTCCCGGCGTACCGGCAAGGGCATGCGTTGCCCGGCTGGTCGGATATCCAGGGCCTGAATCAGCGCAAATCGGCTGCTCCCCGGGAAGAAGCCACATTTTTGGGACGCATTTCTACGGCGCGGTTTGTCCTGATCGTTCTGGGGCTTGGCGTTCTTTTCACGCTGTATGTCGGGCATGTCCATGCCACGCAAAATATTTTGGCCGAACTCGAAGAGGAGCGCCGGGAAAATCTTCGACTTCACCTGCAGCACAATCGCCTGAAAGGGGATTTCGATCAAATGGTCGGCCCTTCCGTCATCTACCAGCGTGCCCATGAACTGGGGCTCGTTACGGATCCGGCGCCCGGTCCGCCGGTCGGGGTGGGGGAATGACGGGAAGCACACCAACATGGCACAAGACGCTTGCGAGAGGTATCTCACGTGGAAACGAAGGATTCGATACTGGTCCGGATGTACGTGGTGCTGACGGCACTGAGCCTGCTGCCGCTTCTTATCCTCGGTCAGGTATTTCGCATCCACCTTACGGAGGGTCGCGATCTGCGGGATCAGGGACGGCGACAGACGAACTCTTTCGTCAGTATCCCGGCGATGCGGGGCGCCATCTACGATCGTGCGGGCAGGACGCTGGCGGTGAACACGGCACGGTACGATCTGGCGCTCGATCCGACGGTTTCCGGCTTCGAGGAGCAACAGCATACGTTCTTTGAAAGATTGTCAAAGCTAACCGGTACGTCGTCGGCGTACTACCGGCAGCGCCTGCGCGAACGAACCAGCCCGCAGTACGTACAGCTCGTTCGTGGTATGCCTGGGCGGCAAAAGGAAGAGGTCGAGCGCTGGGATGTGCCCGGGGTGATTCTCGATCCCGCCTTCGCCCGCCGTTACAATCACGGACAAACCGCCTCGCATGTGTTGGGGTATGTGAGTCCCGAGGGGACCGGGCTGGGCGGTTTGGAATTGCAATACGACGAGTATTTGAGAGGGGTGGACGGCCGGCGCGCCGTACAGCGCAACCGGCTGGGCCGGATCAGAGCGTTCGTTTCCGGTCAAGTGGTCGAACCTGTTCACGGGGAGTCGCTCATCCTGACGATAGATCTGCTTAGGCAGACCATCCTGGAGGAAGAACTGGCCCGGGGCGTTGCCGAAATGCAGGCGGCTTCCGGAACGGCGGTGGCGCTCGATCCACGCACTGGCGCAGTGCTCGCCATGGCCAATGTGCCTACGTTCGATCCCAATCGGGCCGGGGCGTATTCGGCGGAAACGCGCCGTAACCGCGCCATAACGGACCGGCTGGAACCGGGCTCCACGTTCAAGCTCGTGTCCGCCGTCTCCGCCATTGAGCAGAACCTCATTGGTATGCAAGATTCCGTCGAGACGGGGGACGGATGGGCCGTGGTGCACGGACGTACGCTCACCGACACGCATGCCCACGGTACGATCTCCTTTCGGGAAGTGATCTCGCTTTCGAGCAATGTGGGGACTGCCAAAGTGGTGTCCCGCGCAGATCGGGGTACGTTCTACCGGCATGCTCGCAGTCTCGGTTTCGGGCAACCTACATGGATCGATCTTCCCGGGGAGGTGCAGGGATTGCTGAAGCGTCCCGATCAATGGAGCGGCACGACGCTGACGGCCATGGGCATCGGGTACGAAGTGGATGTGACCCCTCTGCAACTTGCCGTGGCCTATGCGGCGCTTGCGAACGGCGGGCTGCTCGTGCAACCGAACATTGTGGCCGAGCGCCGGGATGTGACCGGAAGGACCACATGGATAGCCCGCCAGGATTCCGTGCGCCGGGCGTTTATGTCCTCGACTGCGAGAGCCATTCTGCCCGCTTTCCTGGACGCCGTGGAAGAGGGCACGGCGACTCGGGCGCAAATAGAGGGTCTGAAGGTTGCGGGAAAAACGGGCACGGCGCGGAAAGCGGATGCCGGGGGGTATCGCGAGGGAGCGTATCGTGCTTCCTTTGCAGGATTTTTTCCCGCCGACGATCCACAGGTCGTGCTTGCGGTTGTGGTGGACGAGCCGAAAACGTTCCGGTACGGGGGGTTGGTTGCTGCGCCGATTTTCCAGCGTACCGCCGCGCGGTGGCTTACGACGTTTCCCGAGCTGGCCCGGCAGGCTTTTCCTGCGGAAGAACTTCCACATGCGGTGTCGACCGGTACGCCGGGGAGAATGCGTCCCGTGCTTTTGCGTGAATCCGACAAACCGAACGAACCGGTGGTGTCCGGCGACGCCGTCCCCGATTTCCGGGGATGGACCATGCGCGAGGCCACATACTGGTTATCGCGCCGGAATATCCGGGTCCGCGTCGAAGGCAGGGGGATCGTAGGGGCCCAATATCCCGAAGCGGGTAGCCCTCCTGGACGAACGGTAGTACTGCGATCCCGATGAAAACGCTCGGAGACGTAATAAAAACATTGCAGGCCGCGGGCCTGCTCATGGAGACATGGGAAAGCATTGACAATATCGATATCGACCATGTGGCCGGAGACAGCCGCAAGGTCGGGCCGAACGGTCTTTTTGTAGCCATTCGAGGGGTTGAGGTCGACGGCCACCTGTTCATTGACAAGGCTGTTAAAAACGGAGCCATCGCGATCGTGTGCGAGGCGGCGCCGGCGAACCGGGCACATCGGTATCCCGGCACCGCTTTCGCACGCGTCCGTGATTCCCGATCCGCACTGGCTGCGCTTGCCGCTGCCTGGTACGGCGATCCGTCGCATGCATTGCTCGTCGTCGGCGTAACCGGCACGAACGGCAAGACAACGGTTTCTTTTCTCGTGCAGCAGGCGCTCGGGTTGCTTGGCATACAGGCCGGCTTTATAGGGACGGTCGGAATTCGCATAGCGGGCGAGGTATTTGCCGCCCGGCTTACGACCCCGGATGCGCCGGACGTACAGCGCCTGCTGCGTTGCATGGCGGACAAGGGATGCGACGCATGCGCCATGGAGGTATCCTCCCATGCACTGGATCAGGAGCGGGTCCGGGGGATTGCGTTCGATGTGGCCGTGTTTACGAATCTTGCGCACGATCACCTAGACTACCATAGGACCTTCGAGGCGTACCTTGCGGCCAAGAAAACGCTTTTCGATCGGCTGGATGCGGGCGCTGTCGCCCTGTTCAACGCCGATGACCCGGCCGGCGCCAGCATGGTGGCCGATACGCGTGCGACATGCACCTCGTACGGCCTGAATGCGGCAGCCGATATCCGTGCCGATGTCGTCGAGGACGCCATGGATGGACTGGCTCTTCGTGTCGGGGGGCGCACGCGCCGCTTTCGGATTGCCGGGAGGTTCAATGCCTACAACCTGCTGGCGGCCTGGGGCGCCCTGTTGGCGCTGGGATGCGATGCCGCCGATGCGCTGGATGCGCTCGAACAGGCCCGGCCGGCGCCGGGGCGCTTCGAGCAGATCCGATTCGAAGACGGCACGCATGTCGTCGTCGATTATGCCCATACGCCCGCGGCGCTCCGGGCGGTGCTTGAGACGATCACTGCCGCCAAATCCCGCGATGCACAGGTATGGTGCGTTTTCGGTTGCGGAGGAGATCGCGATCGCGCAAAGCGTCCGATGATGGGCGCCGTGGCCGAGCAATTCGCGGATCGCCTGATCGTTACGAGCGACAACCCGCGCACCGAAGATCCTGCCCGGATTCTGCAAGATATCCGGACCGGCCTCGCCGATCCCGACCGAGCGCTTTTCGTTACGGATCGCGGGGAGGCCATTGCCGAAGCGGGCCACCTTGCCCGACCCGGGGACATCGTGCTTGTGGCAGGGAAGGGGCACGAAACCCGTCAGATTGTCGGAACGGACCAAAAGCGTTTCGACGACAGGGAGGCTGTGCGGGCGGCGTTTGCCCCGGGGTCTCCGGACCGCTTGCCGCAGCACCCCCTATAAACGGATATCCAAGTTTTTTTCGACAACACCTTATGCTTTATTACCTGATCGACTATCTGGAGCAACTGTACCAGCCTCCTGGATTCCAGGTGATACAATTTATCACGGTCCGGGCTACGCTGGGCGCGATTACGGCGCTATTCATCTCTCTGTTCATAGGGCGCCGCATCATTAATATGCTGAGTGCAAAGCAACTGGGCGAATCCGTTCGGGAAGGCGCGGAAGCCGGCGTGGTCAGTCATGCGCACAAGGCCGGCACGCCAACAATGGGAGGGATCGTCATCTTGTTGTCGATTCTCGTATCGACCTTCCTGTGGGGCGCCATCGCCGAGCCGTATGTATGGCTTGCCATGCTGGCGATGGCCTGGATGGGGGTGTTCGGATTCATGGACGACTATATAAAGACGTTCAGGAAGGACAAGCGGGGCCTTGCACCGAAAGTCAAACTGGCGGGGCAAATTTCCATCGGATTGCTGGTTGGGGCGGCGCTTTTTTTTCATCCCGAGTTCGAGGCATACAACGCGCTCACGTACGTTCCCTTTCTGAAAAACAAGATGATCGACTATGACATCTTCGGTCGGTTTTTTGGGGGCGCCGACCTGGGAGCGTTCGTGTACATTCCGGTCGCTGTCTTCATCATGACGGCGGTATCGAATGGGGTCAATCTGACGGATGGGCTCGACGGGCTGGCCACGGGGGTCACCGCGTTCGTAGGGATGGGGCTCGTGGTGCTGTGCTATATATCGGGCAATGTGCAATTCGCCGAATTTCTCGATGTGTTTTACCTGCCCGGAGCAGGGGAACTCACGGTGTTCGCCGCAGCGATGACAGCCGCCTGTTTCGGCTTTCTGTGGTTCAACGGGTATCCGGCAACGGTTTTCATGGGCGATACGGGATCGTTGGCGCTGGGCGCCGGGGTGGCGTCACTCACGCTGATGATCCGTATGGAGCTGCTGTTGCCGCTTCTCGGGGCCGTGTATTTCATGGAGACCCTGTCCGTGATCATACAAACGACCTGGTTCAAGTGGACTCGCCGGCGAACCGGTGAAGGCAAACGGGTTTTCCGCATGGCGCCGCTGCATCACCATTTTGAAGCAAGCGGTACGCCCGAAGCAAAGATTGTGACCCGCTTCTGGATAATTACCGCGATTACGGTGGTGGCGACACTACTGATTCTCCGCATCAGATGATACATGTACTTCCATATTTTTTCGCAAACGGTATATGACGCCGAGCAAGTTGCGCGGAAAGAACGTAACGGTAGTCGGCGCGGCGCGCTCCGGAGTGGCCGTTGCGCGGCTGTTGCATGCGCACGGAGCAGAGGTGTTTGTGACGGATGCCGGCTTGATCGAACCGGCTTTCCTGACCGTTTTGAACGAAGACGAGATTGCGTTCGAATCCGGGGGACATTCCGACCGGGCTTCGGACGCGCATTTTCTTGTGACAAGTCCGGGCGTGCCGTCCTCGGCCCCGCTTTTGCAACGGGCGACCGGCGCCGGTCTCTCCGTCTACTCGGAAATAGAGGTTGCTTCGTGGTTTTGTCGGGCTCCTGTGATTGCGGTCACGGGCACCAACGGAAAGACCACGACGGTCCGTTTGCTTGGGCACATGTTCCGACAGGCCGGGAGGAAGACGTTTGTCGGGGGCAACACCGGATATCCGTTCTCGAATTTTGCGGCGTCGGCCCGGCCACGCGACCTGGTCGTGTTGGAAGTGTCCAGCTTTCAACTCGACCACATCGCGACGTTTCGGCCCTGGATTGCCGTGATGCTGAATGTTGCGCCGGATCACATGGACCGGTATGACCATGATTTCGATGCCTACGCACGGAGCAAATTTCGCCTTGGTGAAAATCAGGGCAACGATGACTGGTTTGTATACAACCGGGACGATCGGGAGGTACGGGAACGGACTTCCTCATTACGGTCTTCCCGGACAAACGGGCCTGCCCTGCTGGGGTACAGCCGGATGGGCGAAGTGGGAGCGGGGGCATTCGTGCGGGACGAAGAAATCGTTCTGAGAATAACCGACGAGGAGACCCTTATGCGATCGGAAGAGCTGGTTCTATCGGGGCCGCACAATCCGCACAATGCATTGGCGGCGGCCGTCGTGGCTCGCGTGGCGGGGTTACCCCCCGCTGTCGTACGCGAAGGGCTGAGGACATTCATGGGTGTACCGCATCGGATGGAACTTGTACGGGAGACCGGCGGCATCCGGTATGTCAACGACTCGAAGGCGACGAATGTGCATGCCGTCCGGTACGCATTGGAAAGCGTGGACGACCCGGTGGTGCTGATTGCGGGCGGACGCGACAAGGGGAACGATTACGGACCAATCAAGCTGCTGGTGAAGAAGAAGGTCCGGGCCGTGATTGCCGTGGGAGAGAGCGCCGGCAAAGTGTCCGAGGAACTTGGATCGGAAGCCGGCTGCGCCATCGTTGCCCGTTCGTTCGAAGATGCGGTATACCGGGCCAGTATAGCCGCCGAAGCCGGGGATGTGGTGCTGTTAAGTCCGGCTTGCGCCTCGTTCGACATGTTCCGCAGTTACGAAGAGCGTGGCGATACCTTCAGAAATCTTGTAAACGACCTGTAGCATGGCTTTTTCCGCTACCGTATTGCCGGGTTCCGAATCCGGCCCGAGACGACCGCTCGATAGATATATCGTGTGGGCCGTACTCTTGCTTGCGGTGTTTGGCGTGGTGGCCGTGTATAGCGCGATTTCGTTTCTAGCTGAGACGAAAGCCGGGGGAGATACGGAACGTTTTCTGGTGCGTCACCTTGTGCGCGTCGGCGTGGCGTTTGGCGCCATGCTTGTTTGCAGCGTGATCGATTACCGAAAACTGGCGCGCTTTAGCCGGATCGCCCTTCTGATATCGCTGGGGTTGCTCGTAGTCGTGCAAATTGCGGGCGTCACCTCGGGCGGCGCCACACGGTGGCTACGCATCGGATCGTTCGGGTTTCAACCCTCGGACCTGGCTCGTGCGGCGCTCATTCTGTACACGGGCGTTCTTCTGTCGAAGAAGCAGACCTACATCAAGAGTTTTTCGCGGGCCTTCATGACGGTGATGGTTTGGGTGCTTGCTACCTGCATACTGATCGGGATAGAAGATCTTTCTTCGGCATTGATGCTGCTGACTACGACCATGCTGATGTGTTTCGTGGCGCGCGTCAGCACCTTGCATCTCACCGGTCTTTCCGCGGTGGGTGTGGCGCTTGCCTTTCTGCTTGTGCTCGGATCGCCGAACCGGGCGGCGCGCCTCGAATCGTATCTCGGTCTGAACATATTTCCGAATATCGGGACCGAAGAAGTTTTCAGCGATCAGGCGGAAGGGTATCAAGCCCGGCAGGCCCGAATTGCTTTCGCAATGGGTGGGTTGACCGGCGTGGGGCCAGGCAAGAGTACGCAGCGGGATTTTCTGCCTGCCCCGTACAACGATTTCATTTTCGCCATTGTAGCGGAGGAATACGGATTTTTGGGCGCCATGGCGTTACTTGCCGCTTTTTTGATCCTGTTGTTTCGAGGATTTTTGCGCATTGCCCGCCGTGCACCGGATCCGTTGGGGTTGTTCATAGGCGTCGGATTGACGACGAACGTGACGTTGTACGCTTTCGTGCATGCCGCTGTGGCCTGCGGTTTGCTCCCGGTCACAGGGCTTCCCCTGCCGTTTGTTTCGTACGGCGGGACGTCCATGGTAGCGACCGGTATGATGTTCGGCATTTTACTCAACATATCGAGGCAATGCGTCGAGCGATGAGAACTGCACCCAACGTATTGTTTGCGGCGGGCGGCACGGGGGGGCATGTATATCCCGCTATTGCCGTGGCAGATGCGCTTCGCCGGCAGAATCCGGACGCGCATATCCGATTTGCCGGAACGCGCAATCGCATGGAATGGGAGGCCGTACCCAAAGCCGGATACGAGATGTATCCCATTACCGCGGCCGGCTTGCACCGTACCCGACCATACCGTAACCTTGCGCTCCCGTTCAAGCTGGCGCGTTCGATGGTCGAAAGCCATACGCTCGTGCGACGGTTCGATCCGGATGTAGCTGTCGGCACCGGCGGGTACGTAAGCGGTCCCGTTCTACTGGCGGCCCGTATGGTCGGCAAACCGATCGTAGTGCAGGAACAGAACGCGTATCCCGGATTGACCAATCGGTTACTCGGAAAGCGGGCGGCGACCGTCCATGTGGCGTTTGAAGAAGCACGGGAACATTTCCCGTCCGATCGCTGCTTGTGCAGCGGTAATCCTGTGCGCCAGGAACTCGTTGCAGTTGATCCGGAAGAATCGCGGCGGGGCTACGAACTGCCTGCCGAGGCATTCGTGATCGCCATTTTCGGGGGTTCGCTGGGGAGCCGAGCTATCAATGAGGTAATGGTGCGCAATGTCGAAACGTTGCTGTGCGACAAGTCCGTGCATGTTATTTGGCAGAGCGGTCGGCGGTATTTCGAAGAAATGTGTTCTCGCGTACCGAGCCATCCGCGTTTGCGGCTGCTCGAATATGTCGACCGGATGGATCGGGCGTATGCAGCTGCAGACCTCGTGGTATGTCGCAGTGGCGCGCTCACGTGCAGCGAACTGGCGATCACGGGCACGCCTTCTATCCTCATTCCTTCTCCGAATGTGGCGGAAGATCATCAGACCCGCAATGCCCGGAGCATGGTAGGTGCGGGGGCGGCGGAGATGATTTCCGAGTCTATGATGGTCCATACTTTGCCTGGGGCGATAGACCGGTTGCGAATGCGCCCCGAGCTCCTTCGGGATATGTCGAAAGCGGCGCTTGCTCTGGCCCGGCCCGGTGCTGCCGATCGGATTGCCAGCGACGTGTTGCGTCTGGCGGGTTTCGCCGCAGAGGAGAAAACGGACGAAAACGAATCGACGATGACAGGTCGGCAAGCGATACGTGTTTGAATGATGAAAAGTAAACGGCAATCGGCTCTGGGTCGTATCCGGCAGGTCCACATGGTGGGCATCGGCGGTATCGGCATGAGTTCCATCGCAGAGGTGTTGCTCAATCGGGGGTATCGAGTGACCGGCTCGGACTTGCAACTATCGGAAGTGACGGACCGGCTGACCTCGCTTGGCGCTGTCATACATGAGGGGCATGCCGCCGAAAACGTGCAGGATACCGATGTCGTCGTGTATTCCTCCGCCGTAGCGCTGAAAGATAACCCGGAAACTGTGGAGGCAGAACGGCTGCGTATCCCCGCTATTCCCCGTTCGGTGATGCTCGGGGAGTTGATGCGCATGCAGTTTGGCGTCGGTATTTCCGGTACGCACGGCAAGACCACGACGACCTCGATGGTTGGCCTGGTCGTTGCAGAGGGAGGATTTGATCCCACCATTATCGTGGGGGGCAAAGTAGCGGTTTTCGGTTCGAACGCGGTGGTCGGCGAAGGCAATGTCATCGTGATCGAGGCCGACGAATACGATCGTACGTTCCTGAGGCTCACTCCTTCTCTGGCCGTCATTACGAACATCGAGGCGGAACACCTCGATACATACAGGGATCTAGAGGACATCAAGCATGCATTCACGCAATTCGCGAACAGCGTGCCTTTTTTCGGAGCGGCTGTGCTTTGCCTTGACGATCCGATCGTACAGGAAATCGTCGGTCGGATAGATCGCCGGATCGTTACGTACGGTACGTCGCGACAGGCGGAGATACGCACCGACAAGGTCTGGCAGGATGGCGCGACGACCCGGTTTAATGTGCTGTGTCGCAACCGGAGCCTCGGTGAGATTGCGCTGCATGCACCCGGACGGTACAACGTGCTCAATGCGTTGGCTGCTGTGACGGTCGGGATCGAACTGGAGATCGACTTTGAGGAAATTCGGGCTGGTATCGGCCGGTTCACGGGAGTGCAGCGGCGCTTTCAGAAAAGAGGCGAAGCCGCGGGCGTCATGGTCGTGGACGATTATGCGCATCACCCGACCGAGATTACGGCGACGCTTGAAGCAGCGCACGAGATGTGGCCCGACAAGCGTATTATCGCGGTCTTTCAGCCGCATCTCTACACGCGTACGCGCGATTTCATGGACGATTTCGCAAAGGCCTTCTTCAATGCGGACATACTGGTGCTTACCGATGTGTACGCTGCCCGGGAGACGCCCATTGACGGCGTTAATGGAGAAATACTGGCCAATCTGGCCAGACAGTACGGGCACCGGAATGTGCATTATGTCGCTGACAGGAAAGAAGTGTCAGGCTTTCTCGCGGGCAAGGTCCGGGAGGGGGATATCGTCGTGACCATGGGCGCTGGGGATATCTGGCGTTGCGGAGGCACATTGCTTGCGAAACTCGAACAACAGTAATATTGCAAGAGCGGAAAGATGGGTAAAGTAAAACGAATTCCGGTGCGCATGGCGGGGTTGGTGGCGGTCGTAGCGATCGCAGGGGCGCTGTCGTTTGCCGGGTGGGCCTGGGTCGACCGGATAGTCGTTCGCGAGGTTATGGTCGAGGGCGCCCGGTACGCGGATGAGGAGTCGCTCCTTGCTCTGACCGCCGTCGACACGAGCGTGCGAGTGCTGGATGTAGATCCGCTGGTAGTCGCCGACCGTGTTGTCCGGCATCCCTGGGTGCAAACCGGTGTGGTCCGAAGGCTTCCTTCCGGCGTGGTGCGGATTGCTGTAAAGGAACGGCTCCCCGTTGCGCTGGCGCTTACTTCCGACGGGCAACCGGCAGCCTGGCTGGACGCCGAAGGTCATGCCATGCCATTGTCGGGAGACGCTGCCTGGGACGTACCGTTGGTGTGGGGCGCCGTGTTGCCCGAAAATCGGACGCAACCGTTGCGTGAAGCCTCTCTGCGCGAACTGCTTGCTACGCTGCCGGAATCCGATCCGCTGCAGGATGTACTTGTGTCCTCCTTCGAAGTGGATCGCGCCGGCGGCATCACGATGTATGCGGCGATTCCCGGTAGTAAGGAAGCGATTGCAGTGCGGCTTGGAAGCCGCGACTATACCGAGAAATTCAGGCGACTACATGCCTTCTGGATGCAAGCCGTATTGCCGAGTCCGGACAAAATCTTTACCACCATCGATCTCCGTTTTGACGGTCAAATTGTCACGAAAGAAAGCTGACCCTTCGCCGGGTATTTGCTTATGGAAACGAGCATGAATGAACGTATTGTAGTCGGTGTAGACATCGGCACCACCAAGGTGTGTGCAGTGGTTGCGGCTGTCGACAATCTCGGCTGCATCAACATTCTGGGGGTCGGGGTTGCAGAATCGGACGGTTTGAATCGCGGCGTCGTTGTGAACATCGACAAGACGGTGGCCGCCGTTCGGATTGCCGTCGAAGAGGCGGCGCGGACCGCCGCCGTGGATATTCGCAGCGTGATCGTCGGGATCGCCGGGGATCATGTCCAGAGTTTTCGGACGAACGGCGTCATCACGATATCCCCTCGGGATCGGGAAATCGTGTTGCACGATGTGCAGCGTCTCATCAAGGACACCACCCATGTGGCCATGCCCGCCGATCGGGAAATTCTGCATGTCATCCCGCAGGAATTCGTGGTGGACGGTCAGGATGGCGTAGCCGATCCTGTGGGGATGAGCGGAGTGCGTCTGGAGGGGACCGTACATATCATCACCGGACTGGTATCCGCAGCCAAAAATGTCTATCGCTGCATTGAGAAAGCGGGCTATCAGGTCGAGGATATCGTTCTGGAGCCCTTGGCTTCGTCCTGCTCGGTGCTCCATCGGGACGAAAAGGAAGTCGGCGTAGCGCTCATCGACATAGGTGGGGGCACGACGGATATTGCCGTGTTCGAGGATAATACAATCCGTCATACCGCCGTCATCGGCATCGCCGGAAACAACGTAACCGACGACATCCGGCGAGGTCTTGGCGTGATGCGCGACCAGGCTGAGCAACTCAAATGCCGCTTTGGCATCGCACTCATCGACATGGCTTCCGAAGAGGAGGAAATCACGATACCCGGATTGGGGGGGCGCCCGGAAAAGAGTATCGGACGCAGTCCGCTTGCACAAATTATCCAGCCTCGTATGGAGGAGGTCCTGGAGATCGCAGCCATCGAGATCAAGCGCAGCGGCTACACGGGAAGTCTGGCGGCCGGTGTGGTGCTCACCGGTGGCGGCTCGCTCATTCCCGGCGTGGACGATCTTGCCTCCGACATACTCGGCATAGAAGCGCGCGTAGGCAGGCCGACCGGCCTGGCTGGCGGGATGGTGCAGGAAGTAAGCGACCCCAAGTATTCCACGGCTGTCGGGCTCGTGTTTTACGGGCTGCAATTCGGGGCCGGAGATGGTGCGATATTCAGCGGGGGGCTGGCGCGCCTTGGAGAAGACCGTGTCCCTCGTGATTCTCTCGTCAACAAAATTGCGACGAGAATGAAGGGTTGGTTCGACGAACTATAACAATTGCCGACTTTGCCGCCAAGCGCATGCACCGGTTGGTATTCACCCATGGAAATAATGGAGAAACCCATGAGCAACTCATTCAAGTTCAACGGCTCGTTGACCGACAATCCCAAATTGTGCGTGGTCGGCGTTGGTGGCGGCGGCGGTAATGCTGTCAACGATATGATCACCCGCGGGATCAAGGGGGTCGAATTCATCGCGATCAATACGGACGCGCAGGCGCTTCGGAAGAATCTTTCGTCGGTGAAGATACAAGCCGGTTCGCTCCTGACGAAAGGCCTTGGGGCCGGTGCTCGGCCTACCGTCGGCGCCGATGCGGTCGAAGAGAGTCGAGAGGAAATCAAGCAGGCGCTAAAGGGCTTCGATATGGTTTTCATTACGGCGGGCATGGGAGGTGGTACCGGTACCGGGGGTGCTCCCGTTGTAGCTGCGATCGCACGGAAACTCCACATCCTGACGGTTGCAATCGTTACTCAGCCATTCGACTTCGAGGGCACTCGCCGCAGAAAAGCTGCCGATGAGGGCATCGAACTGCTTCGCGATATCGTCGATACGCTGATTGTCGTTCCCAACGAACGCCTGATGGAAATATCGGACGACAAGACCAGTTGGCTCGAGGCGTTCAGCATGGTGGACAATGTGCTCTACAATGCGGCGCGAGGCATATCCGATCTGATCACCGTACATGGTCTCGTCAACCTCGACTTTGCGGATGTCAAGACCACTATGGAAGTTGGTGGCCAGGCAGTCATGGGAGCAGCGGAGGCAAGCGGAGCCGCACGGGCCGAGGTGGCGGCCAAGGATGCCATTTCGAGCCCGCTTCTTGACGGTTTGTCCATAACAGGGGCCAGTAATGTGCTTGTCAACATTACCTCCAGTGAGAACATCAAATTCCAGGAGGTTAGTACGGCGGTTGACATTATTCGACAGGAAGCGGGAGCAGAGGTGGAGGTCATTTTCGGTACGGTGATAGACCAGGCAATGGACGACAAGCTCAGCGTTACGGTTATTGCTACGGGATTCGATCTGTCCCGGGAGTCGCTCAATCATAACAAGTATGCCCGGACGGTGCCGCTTAGTCAACCCGGCGTTGTACCGAGTTACAAGGGCGAGAACAATCTGAAGGTGCTGGATGAACCTGCCTATCGGCGTCGTCAGGTTGTCCGGAAAGCCGAGGAGTCGGAAAGATCCGATCAGGAAAAGAAGGCGCAAGAAGAGGTAAAACGGACAAAGATCAACAGGCTTCATGGGGATGAGTTGCGCAATCACCCGGAGGAAACCCGGAAAGAGGATATCGATACGCCGGCATTTTTGCGGAAGATGATGGACTGAAACGGGGTATGAGGTGCCTGTGTTGCCGATAGCTTTTCTCCGTTCAGCGTATATAGCGACGTTCTGGGCTCTCGCGGTTCTTTTTTCGGGACCCGTCGCTGCACAGCAGGCGCCCCTGAAGGGCATGGTGTGGACGCCTCCCGGCGACCGCATACAAGCCGTGCAGGATATATACGCCATGGCGGGAGCCGGCGTGGAAGCGGTACGCACAGACTTTTTCGGCAATGACGAGGTCCTGGGTATCGCCGATACGCTTGGGCTGCACATCTATCTCGATCTTCCCCTCTCTTACTTGTCGGTTTCCGAACTGGCGGACACGCTTGCCTCTGCCCAGGCATCTCTTGACGCTGCTCTGGATGTAGCACGTCGGCATGCTTCGATTCGGGCGATAGGGCTCGCCGGGCATAGCGATACATCCGACCCGGCGGCATGCGCCTGGTTCGAAGGGTTATCGAGCCGTTTGCGCGAGGCGGCGCCGGATATATCGACGTACTACGTAACCCTCTTTTCGCAAGACGATGTCTGTGCGGATGCTGTGGACTTTGTTCTGATGGATGTGCTGGACAGGTCTGATCCGTCGGCCCGGATCGAAAAGGCCGGTATGGCTTCGGTTGGCGTGGGAGCTCTTGGAACCGGCGTCGGGTACGATGACTTCCGTGGATTGCTCGTGCCGTTTTCGCCGGAGCGGCAAGCCCGCTATTTTGAGAATGCGCTGCCCGAACTCCTAGACAGTTCATTGCGGGCTGTGTTTGTTTACCGTTGGCGCGACAGGCTATCTTCCGTCATGGCGTCCGATCCTGTGCGTTACGGACTGCATACGCCGGATGGACGTACGCGAGCGGCTTTCGAGGTGATTTCGGGTTTTTTTTCAGGCCGCAGAACGGTTTTCGCGTTCGATGAGGGTACACCGCCGCCTGAACCCTTCCCCTGGGTTATTCTTTTCGGCTGGACGATTATTCTTGCGTTTGGGACAGGGTATGCGTTATCCCCCCGGTTTCGCTATATGTTACCCAGGTATTTTCGAGCGCATGCCTTTTTTGTCGAGGCGGTGCACGCAAACCGAGAGAATCTTTCCGGGGTAAATTTCGCGACGTTTTGCATGGTGGTTGTGACAAGCGGATTAACCGGATTTTTGATCCTCTACAACCTGGCCGTGACGGATGCCTTTATGGTGGCAATGCATCGTCTGCCCTCCTTCGTACAATCTTTAGCGGGGCAGATGATCGGCAAGCCTGTCCTTTGTTTTTTGCTCGCAGGGGGCATCCATGCATTTGCTCTGGGAATATGGGCTATCGCGTGGTCGCTCCTTCTGCGTCTCGGACCCCGGATAGTACGGGTCCGGCAGGTTTTCATGCTCATCGTATGGGCGCACTGGCCGTATTTGCTTGTCATGGCAGGCGCCATGGTTGCCTCTTCGCTTCCGGCGCCGAGCGGCCAGGTAGCCTCCATGTTGGCCATCGCCTGGATATGTTTCGGTATATTCTCCTTCATCCAGATCCTGATCGATATATGGTTGATGGCGCGGGTATCGATCTGGCCACTCGTTTTGGGCGCCTTGCTCTATCCTTTTGTGTGGGTGTCGATCTTCCTGTTTAATACGTTGCTCAGGCATCCGTCCGAGGTTTCCTTTGTGTGGCATGCTGCGCTGAGGCAATAGTAAAGGATGCTCTGATCAAGTCCACTTCGATCAGCGCTTCACTTTCACGCGTAAAGGACGATATCTTTGCATCGTCGGAATTAGCGAAAAACACGGCGGATTCGGGTCGTCTCGGCCGTGAAGCGCCCTTCGGGAGGCAGACAGAGACGCGCTGGCTGTGTCATTCCTCAATTATGTGGGGCCTACCACATTGCTTCGTCATTCCTTGCCAGTGCGCCCCTTTCAGCCTCTGAGTCTTTGCGGACTTAATCAGAGCATCCTAAAGTTCAACGCGTTGCGGTCGCTGCGCGCTCACCGTGTTGGACAGGCGTTGTCCACATCCTCTCGGAAAACTCCTGAAAGGGTTTCTTGTAATGAAGCCAGCTGAAATGGAGGGAGACAGGCGTAAACTCCTTGTAATCGCCTCGTCCCGGCAAGCTGGACACAATATCTATCAGGAAGGTGCGCAGCACCCGGTTCCGGATGCCTCGCAACGCATAGACCGAACGATCGGTGTAGTACCGGCAGGTGACCTCACGAAAGACCGGATCGTATGTCGTCCATCCCTCGATAAAGTCCAGTTGGGGGCTCAGCCGTCCCTGGAGCCAGGGAAAAATCTCAAGGTTGTGTTGACTCATGGCCATTGCGAGGCTCCATTCGCAGGATTCCTCGCTGCGCCCCTCGGCCAGGCGGCTTCGGAAATGGGTTTGCGTCCTCTTTGCAAGGAGCGAGACAGCGGTTTCGCACACGCTTTGGGCCATATCCCGATGTGCACAATAGATCATACCGGCCTGAACGCGGGGCAGGTGGGTGATTCCGAACCGCTTCATGGTGCGTTGCCGGCGGTTAAGGATCACATCGATCGCGATGCGCCAATTCTTGGGCCCCCCGAAGAAAAAATCGGCGCATTCGATGCCTGTTGCGGTGAAGGGATATGCCTGTAGTTGTTTCCAGAGCGGATCGGGGTTACGGCACCAGACGATATCCGCATCCACGAAAAGGGTGCGTTCGTACGGCATGAACCGGTGCAGGTGGTGTTTGAAACCCGTAATGGAGGCGTGTTTCTCCGGCAGGACATGGATATCCTCGAAAAGTGCTTCCTTGCCGTGCCTTCGCAGGTGTTCCCGGTGTGTTTCGGGGCAGAAGAGGGCAACGGGTCGATGGGCATCGTGACGCCTGAGCGTCATGATAGAAGCCGCTGCATCGCGCACGAACCGTTCCGGTCCGTATGTGTGCAGCACGTAGCCTTCTTTCGGAGTATGCATGGCTTGTTTTCGTCTACGCCGTCTATTCCCCGACGTGCTGTTTGGCGCGCGTCCGGCGGCTCGGCTTACGAACGCATCCTGTCCAGTTTTTTTCGAAGACTGTTCATCAGGGAATCGAAACCGCGCTTGCGAACGACGGACTGAAAGGATCGTGCGTATCCTTCCGAGGTGCTTACGTCGTCCAGGATAATGTCCCGGACTTTCCATTGCTGGCCCGTACGTCCAAGCACATATTCCACTTTCGTCGGAATGTCCTTGTAGACCGTGGTAGTGGTTACGTATGCCAAGGTGTCGTTGGCGGTAATGTTTCCATAGGTAACCACAGACCGGTAGACGTCAAGATCGGAGAGCGACTGATTCCGGACGATCCGGCTGAACACATCCACGAATTCCTCCCGTTGAGCCGGCGCCGGATCGGTCCAGAAAGGTCCGAGCGCCGTACGCCCCATCGCAGTGAAATCAATGCCGTCGTTGATAACGCGTTTGAGTTGTTCGCGCTGCTCGTCGGTTAAGGTTTCCCGGCCGCCCAGCACATCCTTGATCTCGCGATCCCGATGTTCGAGGAACCGAAGCACTTCAGCGGATCGATCCTGGGCCTGAACCGGGCTTTGCGATTCGAACAGGATACCGAAGAGGATGAAGAGAAGAAAAGCGCTGCGTATCATGAGCGTATCGGTTTTTCGGCGTTTGCGGAAGCAAAGGGACTCATACACATATACAAGATATATGTAGCCGAAAGGTATTTGACAACAATCGTGCCGGAATATCGCATAATAATTTATTCCGGGAGTGTACCGCCCAGCGCCGGTGGGCCGACGCCGGCCCAGCCCGTTTCTGCCCATAACCGCAAAACGGCAAGGTTGAATGCGCGCACGCGCTCGTAATACATGGCCCTCAACTCAAGGTTTGCCTGGACGGCATCCACAAGATTTTCGGTATCGCCCAGATCGAGATCGAAGTTGATTTGCTCCGTGCGCAGCCATTCTCCGCTGATGGTCAGGGCTTCGCTTTGCGCTTCCATGGCGGCGCGCGCCGTGATGACGTTCCGCCAGGCTGCTTCTACCTCGAACAGGATGAGTTGTCTGGCCGCAGCCAGCTGATGACGGACCTCGTTGCGCTCCGCTTTTGCCCGGGCTACCCTGGCGCGCGTTTGCGCCATGTTGAGCGGGAGGCGCAAGCCTATTCCCGCACGTAGACTACGTCCCAGGTACGGATCGTTGACATAAGGATTCGGTTGGCGGAAGCGCCCTGCCGTCAGGGTAATTCTCCAGTCGACGCCGAAGAAAAGTTGCGGGAAATAATCTGCGCGCGCAACCCTGATTTGTGCTTCCCGCGCTGCCAGTCCCGCAGTGGCCTGGCTGATTTCGGGGCGATGTTCCAGGGAAATACGCAGGTAGTTGTCCAGGGAATCGAGCAGGAAAGACATAGGCTCCAGCACGATTTCTTCCGGTTCGGGCATCGTGGTTTCTGGCAACATCAACTGATGCCCAAGGGCGCTTTGCGCCGTGCGCAGCCCCTGTTCGACTTCAACCACTCGTCGTAGAAATTCCTGCTCCGTAATGCGGACCTTGAAAAGGTCGGCATCGTCCACATCCTCTGCACCTTCATCGAGGAGACGGCGAATCTCCGTCTTGGCTTGCTCCAGGATATCGCCTGCCTGTGCGGTTAGCCTGACGAGTTGTTTCGCAAGCAAGAGGTTATAGTACAGCGTACCGGTGCGGAGCGCGATCTCGCTCTTTTTTTTACTTACGGATGCCTCCTCCACACGTACGCCCTGTCGAGCCGCCTCGAGGGTTCCTTGCAGGGCGCCCCATGTGTACAGGGGCTGCACCAGACTGGTCTCGAACCGGTTCAGCGGGCGCAGGGATTCCCAGTCGTTCCGAACCCTGGGATGGAGATACAGATTGTCTTCGGAGACGCCGGACGGGATGTTGCGAAGTCCAGGTGCGGCAGCATGTGCTGTCTGGAGTGAAAACTCGGTGGCGAATCGGCTTGCGCGCGCAAGTCGCTCCTGTGCCTGAGCAAAATCGAGATTCGAGGCAGTGATGTTCACCTCCGGGCTTACTTCCAGCGCATGCTGGATCGCCGTTTCGAGGCGTACGCGGATCGTATCCGGCGCCTGGGCGGAGGCGGCAAAAGGGATAAGGGCGCCGCAGACGTACAGAAAGGCGCTCGTCAAGCGCGGGGCGTGCCGTTTCATGGGGCTGTACGCTATTGGTCAACGAGTTCCATTAATTCTTCGAGGGCGTCAATGACGACATCCGCCCCCCGCTCATGCAACAAAGATGCCATTTCCTCCTTGTCCTTGATATAGGGGGGTATGAAACCTATTGCCCGTACCCCGGCTTTTCGGGCGCATGTCATGTCGTCCACCGAATCGCCGACATACACGGCCATTTCAGGATGAACGGCGCGTCCTGCCGCGTTGAGCATGGCCAGCGCATGCTGGAGAGGGAATGGATCCGGTTTGAAACGTTTCTCCTGTTTTTCCTTGGCGACAATCAGGGGAAAATACTTTTTCCAACCGAAACGGTTTACGGTCCACTTCGCTTCAGCTTCCGGACGCCCCGTAACAATGCCCATAGCACGCCCGTTTGTGTGGAGCCGGTTCAGTGTAGTCGTTTGTATGAGCGCAGGTTCTTCCGCAATGAAGCCGTTCCATTCATCTCCCCGATATCGCTTTTGAAAAGCCTCCACCACACGGCTTAGCGGCACGCTCATTCCCGTATCGGCGATGATGGCGTGCGTCAGTTTCCAGTCGTCGTTGAAGCCGCCGATGTTTTTGTAGCGCTGGATTGTGTTGGGGAGAAGCCGACGGCCAGTGAATTGCTCCACCGTTTCTTCCACGGCGCGCCTATAGGAACGGGACACGTCCACGAGCACGCCGTCCATGTCGAAGAAAAGCGCCTTGACCTCGGTATTGCCCGGCATATGCGCTATGAATTCATAGTGACGAGAAATTCGTCGTTGTTTTTTGTGCCGCGCATTTTGTCGAGCAGGAACGTCATGGCGTCGATCGGCGACATATCGGCAAGGAGTTTCCGCAGGATCCAGATGCGCCCGAGTCTGGCGTCGGGCACGAGCAATTCTTCCCGGCGCGTGCCCGACATGATCACATTGATAGCAGGGAATACCCGGCGATCGGCGAGATTACGATCCAGCACGATCTCCGAATTGCCCGTTCCCTTGAATTCCTCGAAGATGACCTCATCCATCCGGCTTCCCGTGTCGATGAGGGCCGTGCCGATGATCGTCAGCGATCCTCCTTCTTCCACATTTCGGGCCGCGCCGAAAAAGCGTTTGGGATTTCGCAGCGCGCCTGCCTCCATGCCGCCGGAGAGGGTTTTACCTGTTGTCGGGGTAACCGTATTGTGTGCTCGCGCCAGACGCGTGATCGAGTCGAGAAGAATGACCACGTCCTGTCTTGCCTCGACAAGCCGTTTGGCTTTCTCCAGCACGATGTCCACAACCTGGACGTGCTGCTCGGCTTTCTGGTCGAAGGTCGAAGAGATGACTTCGCCGCGAACGTTTCGCTCCATATCCGTGACTTCTTCGGGTCGTTCGTCCACGAGGAGTACAATCAGATACACCTCCGGATGGTTTGTAGTGATCGCATTGGCGATCTTTTGCAACAGAACGGTTTTACCCGTTTTCGGCTGGGCTACGATCAGTGCCCTCTGCCCCTTTCCAACAGGCGTAAACAGGTCGAGAATGCGGGTATTGTAATCGCTCGGGTGCGTTTCGAGTCGGAGATGCTCCGTCGGGTAAAGCGCCGTGAGATAATCGAAACCGTTCCGTTCTTCGATTTCTCCCGGTTTGTGTCCGTTTATCGTATTCACCTGGATGAGCGCAAAGAAGCGCTCTCCCTCTTTTGGGGGGCGCACTTCTCCGTCGACCGTATCGCCCAACCGCAAGCTGAAACGTTTTATCTGCGAGGGGGAAACGTAGATATCGTCCGGGCTGGGCAGGTAATTGTATTCTGCCGAACGCAGGAAACCGTACCCGTCGGGGAGCACTTCCAGCACTCCGATTTTTCGGATCATGCCCTCCAGTTCGGTTTTCCTCGGATCGTGTGCGGCCATGTACTCCGGCCGCCCTTCGTAGACATTTCTGCGTCGGGCTTCGTGTCCGTTGCCGCCCTGCCGATGGTCCCGGCCGCGCCGGTTCCCCTTGCGCTGATCCTGATTACGACGCTTGTTGCGTCGATCGTCTTTGCCGTGATCGCGATAGTCCGGGCGCTCTCGTTCTTCTCCGCCGGGTTCGCGGAGAGGCGGTTTCGTGCGCTCGCCGCCCGGCGCGTTTTTTTGGTGCGTTCTACCTCCGTCATTCGGTCGAGGCGAACCATGTCCGGCCGGATTGCGAGGCGCTTCGCCGCGACGCATTTCGTCGGATGACCGAGCGGGGCGTTTGCGTTCCGGCGCAGGCGTTTGTTCTCGCCGGGGCTTGCGTTCCGGGTCCTTTTCTTTTTTGGGAGAGCGGTGTTCGTCGTCTGGACTTGCGCGGCCGGCCGTTGGACGAGCGCGCTCATTGTCCGAGCGAGTGCGTGGAGCAGGATCGGCTGGGGCCGGTGGCTGGTTTTCCCCGGAGGGGGTATGCTTATCCGCCGAACGCGCATGACGGTCTTCCGGGCGGGTGCGGTCTTCGGATGGTTGGCTGCGATCCTGATTCGGACGAGCCGGGCGGATTCTCAGGGAGCCGTTGCCTGCAACGACCTCTGCATTCGCTTCAATGATGCGATAGATCAAATCTTCCTTGCGGCTCTGGGAATAGCCGCTCAGGCCGAGACCACGAGCGATTTCCTTGAGCTCCGGCAGTTTCTTCTTTTCTAATTCGTGGATGTTCATCGTTGCCAAAAAAGGGATTGAGAATGGATCGGGTCGATCCGTACGGAGGATGAATGCCGGGATAAACGATCGGAAAAGCGCTCCGCGTTATTTTTTCCGGCTTCACAATGGACGCTACAGCGCCCGACGGGGGTAAAAAAAATCGGTGGGATGAATGATTCGCCGTGGTCCAGACAGGAAAGATGGGCTGCCGAAACCAGGGAATTTTCGATAGCGAGCACAGGGTAATACATTGCTCACCAAGCGATAAGATAGGTTTTCCCGGCGGGAAGTCAAATTATCGTTATGAGAAATTACACAATGTATCTCTGAGCAAGCTCATTGGGGCAGGTCTTCCGGGCGTACTGCAATCCGATGTGAACCGGTCGTCAGCAACGTGTCCTCAGTAGATGCTTCGGCAAGGAAAGCCCGGATACCTTCCCGGACGGTGCAGGGTGCGCCGACCCGGACGCCCGCGTTCCGGAGTACCCCCGCCAGTTCCTCAGGGATGCACATCCGATCGGACGGTGGCTTCACGGGTCGGACGTACGCGCCGGCTTCTGCGAGCAGTTTCCCCATGGCCCCTGTATCTTTATCCCGCATGACCCCGAACAACACGGTCAAGGCGCTTCCCGTCTGCCGGAAAGACTCCAGATGATGGAGAATCGCCGCCAGCGCATCCGCATTATGCGCTGCATCGGTCACCACGAGAGGCCGTTCGACCAGCACCTCCCAACGGCCATGTAGTCCGCTTAGTGTGCAGACCTCTCGCATGCCCCTGTGCATGGCGCGTTTGCCGATATGCAATAATTCCGCTCCTCGCAGCGCGGTCATGGCATTCCGGATCTGATGTTTCCCGGCCAATCCCACGCGCAGATCCCGAAAGGTTCGATTCGGCGTGGATACCGTGACCGTCGACTCCCTTAAGGCAATGGTTTTCGACAGCACCTGTATATCCCGTTCGACCCGGTGTGCGGGAGCGCCGCGCGTTTCGGCAATTTCCTCGATCGCTTCGACGGCAGGGGACCGGGCGCTCGTTACCACGGGGATACCGGGTTTGACGATCCCTGCCTTTTCCTGCGCAATACGTTCGATGGTATGCCCCAGAAACCGGGTGTGATCGAGGCCGATGTCGGTGATGATCGACAGCACCGGGGCGAGTACATTCGTGGCGTCGAGTCGCCCGCCCATACCCGTCTCGACGACGACCAGGTCGGCGCCATGTTCTGCAAAGTACAGCAGGCTGAGTGCGAAGGTCAGTTCGAAATAACTCGGTTGCGTTTTCTCGACAAGAGGCTGTGTGCGCCGCAGGGCGGCGGCCAGCCAATTTTCCGGCGCAGCCTCTCCGTCGATCCGCATACGTTCCGTCACCTGCCACAGGTGCGGCGACGTATGAAGCCCGGTGCGTAATCCTGCAGCGCAGCTCATTGCGGCGAGAAACGATGCGGTGGACCCCTTGCCGTTCGTACCGGCCACATGCACGATATCGAACGCATCCTGGGGGCGTCCAAGTTCGTCGAGAAGCTTTTGCGTACGTTCGAGCCCCGGTTTCCATATCCCCTGGTCTGCAAACCGGGGGAGTTGTGCAAGCAGTGCGTCGATCTCGCGCATCATGGCGCAATCCCGCCGAAGTGGATGCTTCGTCCGTTTCCGGTTTCGTGTTTCATGCGAAACCGCAACGTTTCCGGGGGCAGCAGCGGCTCGACGCGCTCGGCCCACTCGACGATACATACGCCGTGTCCATAGAAATACTCCTCGTACCCGAGGTCGAAAAATTCGTCCAGCTTTTCAATACGGCAGGCATCGAAATGATAGACGGGCCATGTACCGCCGTCGTACTCGTGGAGAAGGGAGAATGTCGGGCTGGTAACCTGTTCGCTGGCCAGTCCGAGACCCTCGCACAACCCTTGCGTAAACACCGTCTTTCCCGCGCCCAGATTTCCGTACAGGCCGATCACATCCCCCGCCCGGAGTTGTTTTGCAACGGTGCGCCCAAGCCGGCGGGTTTCCGCTGCACTGGAAGTGTGTGCAGGGAAAAGATTTTTCATGCCTTGGGGTGCAGAGTCACGATAGGTAGCACCATTTCTTCGAGCGAGGCGCCTCCATGCTGCATCGTGTCCCGATACAGATTCTGGTAATGGTGGAAATTCGTGGGATACACGAAATAATAGTCCTCCTTGGCGATGATGTAGTTCGTATTCGCCTCGTTTTTCGGGAGGCCGTACGCATTGGGGTCCTCTACTAAAATCGCATGTTTTCCATTGCATTTCACGTTACGGCCATACTTGTAGCGTAGCGCCGTGGAGGTATTCCGGTCGCCATGGACTTTGGCGGAACGCAGGCTCCGGATGGCTCCGTGATCGGTCGTAACCACGATGGTGCATTCCGTTCGGGCAAATTCGGCAAAGGCCTGGTATAGCCAGGAATGTTCGAACCAGGTGCGCGTCAGGGCTCGGTAGGCCCGCTCATCCGGAGCAATTTCCTTGAGCACATCCGAGTCGGAACGGCTGTGCGCCAGAATATCCACGAAATTGATCACGATCGCGCTGAGGTCCTGCGAGACAAACGCATCCGTCTGTCGGGCGAATTCGTGCCCCTCCCGCGACTTGACCAGCTTCTCGTAGCGTATTTTCGGATCGAGGGCATGCCGTTTCATCAGGTCCCGGAGAAACTGCTCCTCGTTGCGGTTTCGGCTGTGCTCGTCGTCCTCTCCATTTTCCCACATTTCCCGGTAGCGCTTTGCAATGTCCGCGGGCAACAGGCCGCTGAAAATGGCGTTGCGGGAATACGGGGTCGCCGTCGGAAGGATCGAGTAGTAGAATTCCTTTTCTATATCGAACAGGTCGTACAACAGCGTTTCAAGTTCCAGCCACTGGTCGTACCGCATACAATCTATGACCAGAAAGACGACCGGCTTTCCGGATTCCATTTTTGGAATGACGTATTTCGGAATCACTTCGTGCGAGAGCGCCGGACGTTCCTCGCCCGGGCGCGCATGAATCCATGAGGCGTATTCGTCTTCGATAAACTTGCCGAATGCCCGGTTCGCTTCCCGGTACTGATCCTCGAGAATCTTCCGGGCGCCTTCGTCCCCTTTCAGTTCGAGGTCGTAGTGCACCAGTTGTCTGTACACGTCCACCCACTCCGCGTGCGTGAGCGGGTTCATGAGGGCCTGGGTGATCCGGTTGAACGACTGCAGATAATCGCGGGAGACCTTTTCCGTACGAAGCCGGCTACGGTCGAGCAGCCGCTTGATGGTGAGCAATATCTGGCTCGGGTTGACCGGCTTGGTCAGGTAATCGCTGATCCGTCCGCCGAGCGCCTCTTCCATGAGGCGTTCCTCTTCGCTTTTCGTGACCATGACTACCGGCGTTTCCGGGGCCTTCTGCTTGATTTCTTCAAGAATATCGATGCCTCCCATGCCCGGCATCTGTTCGTCCAGCAGGATCACATCGTAGCGGGTGCGGTCCGCCTGACCGATTGCGTCGGCCCCGTTGGTCACGCTGGTGACGTCGTACCCCCTCGTTTCCAGAAAGAGGATATGCGGACGCAAGAGATCGATCTCGTCGTCCGCCCACAGGATTTTCGGTTTGCCGGGCATAGGGTTGTGCGCGTGGGCGCTTGCTGCGATGCGCGGCGGGGCGCCGCGCAGAGTATCCTTATAGTATGTTCGCGTTGCGTTTTCCGTACTTCGCAACCGGCCTTCATACATTCGGGAAGGCGCTTCGTGTTCCTATGGAAAGGCGATATTGTCGTACCTTATGCCCGGCACTACCACCTACGCTTACGTTCTACCGGACCATGGCGCACCATGCCCTTGCGGGGAAGCCTGTCCCCCCCGACCTTGTCGTCCACATTCCCCGGCTGATCGCCGCCTATTTTTCGGTAAGACCGGATCCCCGGGAACCGGGGCAGCGGATTTCGTTCGGTACGTCGGGGCATCGCGGCACGTCGTCCATGGGATCGTTCAACGACGATCACATCGCTGCAATATGCCAGGCCACCGCCGAGGTGCGCGCCGCAAACGGGATCGATGGCCCGCTCCTGATGGGCATGGATACCCACGCCTTATCGGAAGCGGCCTTTACGACGGCCCTCGAAGTGTTTGCGGCCAACGGGGTGATCGTGCACATGGAAAAGGGACAGACCTGTACGCCCACGCCTGTGCTGTCGCATGCTATTCTCCGGTACAACGCACACCACACAGGCGGTCCGGCGGATGGCGTAATCATCACCCCGTCCCATAATCCCCCGGAAGACGGCGGGTTCAAGTATAATCCGCCTACGGGCGGCCCGGCGGATGCCGCCACGACCGGGCAGATTCAGGATCGGGCGAACGAACTCCTCGAAACCGGTTTGCAGGGGGTCCGGCGCACGACGATCATGCAGGCCCGCAAGGCGGCTACGACCCGCGAAGTCGATTTCATGACACCGTATGTGGAGGACCTCGCCCAGGTGCTGGACATGGACGCCATTGCGTCCTCCGGTCTGAAGATCGGCGCCGACCCCATGGGCGGGGCGGGGGCGGCCTACTGGGAGCCTGTGGCGGACCGGTACGGGCTCGACATCGAGGTGGTCAACCCCGTCCTGGACCCGACCTTTTCGTTCATGACGCTCGACAGGGACGGCAAAATCCGCATGGATTGTTCTTCGCCGTACGCCATGGCAAGCCTGGTCGGGCTGAAAGACCGGTTCGATATCGCGTTTGGCAACGATCCCGATTTTGACCGGCATGGCGTTGTGACGAAGACGAGCGGATTGATGCGTCCCAATCATTACCTGTCCGTGGCGATCGGCTATCTGTTCCAGCATCGTTCTCTATGGCCCGAAACCGCAGCGATCGGCAAGACCCTCGTGTCCAGTTCCATGATCGACCGGGTGGCTCACGGCCTGGGGCGGCGCCTTGCGGAAGTGCCGGTGGGGTTCAAATGGTTCGTGGACGGGCTGGTCGACGGGTCCTACGGATTTGGCGGCGAGGAAAGCGCCGGGGCGTCGTTCCTGCGCAAGGACGGTTCGGTATGGACGACCGACAAGGATGGGATCATTCTCAATCTGCTTGCTGCGGAGATGACGGCCGTCACGGGCAAGGACCCGGCTGAACACTATGCGCTTCTGGAGGACCGTTTCGGGGCGCCCGTATACGAACGCATGGATGCGCCCGCCACCCGGGAGCAGAAGGCGGTCCTTGCGAGTCTTTCTCCCGAGCAGGTGACCGCTGCCGGGCTTGCCGGCGAGCCGATCGCCGCAAAGCTCACGCGGGCGCCGGGCAACGATGCGCCGATCGGGGGGCTCAAGGTGGTTACGGAGAACGGGTGGTTTGCCGCAAGACCCTCCGGTACGGAAGAACTGTACAAGATTTACGCGGAGAGTTTTCTCGGGGAAGAGCATCTGCGGCAAATCCAGGAGGAGGCGCAGGCTATGGTCCGGCGCGTGTTCGAGGACGCGGGCGTGTAGAAGACGAGGCGGTTTTAATCAGAGCACTCCATAATATAGACCAACATAGACCATGTTAATAGGTACGTCCTGTACATCCTGTAGCGGATACTTTTACAGCAGGGACTGCAACGTATGCCGTTTCGCCGGGAGGCGACCCGTGTCGGAGCGTATTCGTTTTTCCGTTTAACCTCTTTCTTCCATGTCGAACCGAAGCATAGGACTTTCCCCCGAACTCCACGAATACCTGGTCCGTCACGCCGTCCGCGAATCGGACGTGCTGCGCCGATTGCGGGAAGAGACGGCGTCCATGGAGGAAGCCGAAATGCAGATTGCGCCGGAACAGGGGGCGTTCATGGAGATGCTTGTGCGCATGACCGGCGCCCGACGCGCCCTGGAGGTCGGCGTGTTCACCGGATACAGTTCCATTGTGGTCGCTCGGGCGCTTCCGGACGACGGCCTCCTGACGGCATGCGACGTGAGCGAGGAATATGCGAGCATAGCCCGCCGCAACTGGCGAAAGGCGGGCGTGGAAGACAAAATCGAATTCCGTATAGGCGATGCGGCGGATACGTTGCGGGCGTTGCTTGACGAAGCGCGCGGAGGCACGTACGATTTTGCATTCATTGACGCAGACAAGACGTCGTACGGGATCTACTACGAGCTGGTCTTGCAGCTCCTGCGCCCGGGGGGGGTCGTTGCCCTGGACAACGTGCTGCGCGATGGGCGCGTCCTCGATCCTGCCGAAGACGACGCCAGCACCCGCGCCATTGCTGCGCTTAACGCCGCCATTGCGCGCGACGACCGCGTGGATTGCTGCATGCTGCCCATTGCAGACGGCGTAACGCTAGTGCGGAAGCGGTAACAGAGCGTATTCGCGGCGTACCTTGAGATACTAACGGTACCCCGCCGCAATTTCCGCGAGGCGTTCCTGTATCTCCGACTCGGATACCCACTGTCCGCGCGCCATGACCCCGGCCCGGTCGAACACGCGCATTACGTCCTCAAGCGGGTTGCTGTTGAGCAGGATGAGATCCGCCCGGCTTCCCGTCGTAATCGTTCCGAACGTGTCCTTTTCGTGCAGGTAGTCCCCGACCGCGCGGGTTCCGGAAACAAGGATTTCGTACGGCGACATGCCTGCGTCCACCATGAACGGCAGTTCGCGCACCAGCGCAAAGCCCGGTACGCTGAACACCTGCGGAGAATCCGTCCCCATGAGAATGCGGGCGCCGGCCTCGTTGAGCGCTCTCAGCAAGTCGATGCGCTGGGCTGCAATCAGGTCCTGGCGCTCCTGGCTGAACCCATCGCCTGCCCGCCGCCGGTCCTGGGACCGGGCCCACCCGGCTACCATATCCGGCGGCATATATTTCAGTTCTTCATAATTCTCCATATCCGCTGTGGACGGTACGCCAAGGATGGTTTCCCAGAGCGCCATGGTCGGAATGACCCATACCCCATGTTCCTTCGTCATGGCGATGGCGGTTTCGAGGCGTTCCGGATCGACGGCGTCTCCTCCGTCCCTCAGATATTCTATGTAGCCGTCCAGATGATCGATCGTTTGCTGTCCCATTTCGATGGCGTGGAGCAGCCCCACCTGGAAGGGCACATGCCCGATAAAGGGAATGCCTTCTTCGTTCGCGGCCATGGCCATGGCGTCGTATTCCTCACGGGTCAGTCCCGGTAGCACCTTCAGATAATCCCATCCCTCGGCGACTTGCTCCCGCACGCGCTGGTCGGCTTGTTCGGGCGAGGAAATCGTGCCTCCGCTGAAAGCGGGACCCGCGAGATACAGCGCCGGGCCCAGGAGGCTTCCGTCCGCCGTGGCTTCCTTGAATGCCAGTTGGCCCGGTTCTCCAAGCAGGCCGCGTACGGTCGTGACCCCATTGGCGACGTACAGAAACATAAGGGACGCAATGTATTCGTCGGATTCGTTCGGGGACGGGACATGCCCGTGCATTTCGGCCAGTCCGGGAATGAGGTATTTTCCTGTTCCGTCGATCCGTTCGGCCGTCTCCGGGACCTCCACTTCCGCGGTGGGGCCGGCTGCCGTGATCCGGTCGCCTTCGACAAGCACGGTCCAATCGGTCCGTACTTCTTCGTCTGTCATGGGCAGGACGTTGACATGCTCGAACGCGATCTGCGCCTGGGCGAGGCGGGGAGTGACGGTGCATGCAACGAACATGCACATCATCGCAAGGAATGATGTAATTTTACGCATTGTATCAACCTCCATGGGTAGATTGAGACAGAGGTATCGTGAAGGGAGTAGTATACGAACCCTCGAACGAATCGTCTCGTGAAATCGAACTATACGCATTTTGCATAAAAACAACCCGGCCTATGCATCTTTTGCATAATTCATCGAAATACACGACGTTTACTATGCTTCGTCCTGTATGAGAAGCACCTGCTAACTGCCATGTACGCCTACATTTCCGGTCAACTTGTCGAGAAGCAGCCCACGCGCGCCGTGGTCGATGTGGAGGGCGTGGGGTACGAACTGCTTGTCACCACCTCGACCTTTGAGCGCCTGCCCGAGGTCCACAAGCCGGTGCGTCTTTTTACCCACTTTCATGTGCGGGAAGATGCGGCGCTGCTGTACGGATTTTTTTCCGAACGGGAAAAACAGGTGTTCGAGGTGATGCTGAACGTCTCGGGTATCGGGCCGAAGCTGGCGCTGGCTGCCCTCTCGGTGATGCGCCCGGACGACCTCCGGACCTATGTGATGCATGGCGACGAGGCGATACTGACGAGGATTCCAGGGGTCGGACGCAAAATGGCCCAGCGCATGATTTTGGAACTGCGGGACCGTTTTGCCGCAATGGAATGGCCGGAGCCGGGGGCAGCGGCAGACGGGGAAGGCGGGCCCGGTGCGGATCGATCTGCGCGTGCCGATGCGCTGGCCGCACTCGAATCGCTCGGATACACGCGGGCCGCTGCCGAGAAAGCCCTGCACAAAATGCTCCGGCGCTACCCCGAAGCCGGGACCGTCGAGGAAATAGTGCGGTTCGCGCTCCGGGAGTCTTAGCGTGTTTCCGTTAAGGTAGGCGCCCCGCGGCGCCGTCTTTAGCGACCCCGTCGCCCATAAACGGCAAGGGTCCCCGCCGTCGTACGGCAGCGGGAACCCTTTATCGAGCATAAGCCGAGAGATAACTTCGGCTGCCGTTTACTTGAGAAGAACCATCGTGCGCACGATCGTCTTCTCGCCAGCCGCCAGGCGATACACGTAGACGCCGTTCGGCAAATCGTTCGCATCGAAACGCGCCGTGTGACGACCCGCCGTCTGCGGACCGTCGACGAGCACGTCCACCTCGCGCCCCAGCATGTCGTATACGATCAGGCTCACGTCGCCCGCCTGCGGCAAAGCGTAGTCGATGGTCGTCTGCGGGTTGAACGGGTTCGGGTAGTTCTGCGAGAGTTCAACCTCCGTAGGCAGTTCCGGCTCTTCCGTGCCGACGCCCGAAATCACGGCGACCGTAAAGGTCTGCGAAGCCTTCTTCCTCTCGCGATCGGTCGCCGTAAGCGTGACCTCCGCCGAGTTGTATCCGGACGGCAAGATCGTCAGCGTGGCCCCGGATCGATCCAGCGTCAACTCCATGGCCGAGGTGATCACATGGGTCGCGGTGCTCGACAGCGATATGTGATCGGCCGACACATCCATCTCGTAGAACAACCCTCCTGGAAGCGCGTCGCCCGCTCTCGCATTCGGATCCAGAAAAGCGGGATCGGCCTTCTCCCCTCCCGACAGATTCCGCAAATCCAGAACCCTCGCAAGATCGGTCGTATTCAGCGTAATCTTCTCGATGACGGTCTGCACGATCGGGAACGTGGCTGCGTTGACCGTCACGCCGAAGCGTTGCGAGATGGCTTCTTCGTTGTCGTTCGTGGCCACCACCGTAACGTCGGTAGATGCCTCGTCCGTACGCCACACGGGCGTAAGCGTTATGACGGAGCCCTCCACAGCTACCCCCACCACGGTGCTGTCCGCACTGCTCGCCGTATACGTGAGTCCGTTCATCGCAGGATCTCCGAACGCAGCCGGCTCGCCGTCTTCGTCGCCGTTCAAATCCGCCAGATCCACCGTTGCGGCGTCGCCGTCGGCATCCAGTTCCTGGTCAGGAATCGCCCTCGATACGGTCGGAGCATCCTCGCTCGCGATCGTCACCGTAAAGGAATCCGATACGAATTGGGTGTCCGGATACGTCACTTTGGCGGTCTCTCCCGAATCGTCGTCCTTCGTACAGGTAGAGGTTGCTGTTACAGGATTGTCGTTTGTCGCATACCCGGCACGACACGTCGGCTCTCCCTTGTCCGTGGCAGTCACCGTAAAGGTGTTCGCGCCCTTCCTAAGCGGACGGACGGTCAAGGTCTCCTCAGCCAGATCGACTGTCGCCGTCATGTACTCCGTAACCCACGTAAAGCGGTCGCCGTCGTCTACTCTCGTGGCCGTATCGTCGCCGATGTCGATCGTCAATTCCAGCGAACGATCGCCAAGATCTTCGTCCGCGAATCCGTCGCCCAGGCCCTCGATCGTGGTGTCTTTGGCATCGTCTTCCCGCAATGTCCAATCCGCAAGCGGCGTTACGACATACGGCCCGGTTGCCCCGGATACGGCCACAATAACTTGCAACCGGGCATATTCGCCGGCGCCGTCCGTCGCAGTCACCCAAACGTTGGTCGATTGGCCCTCTTGGGCCTGATCCGTAAGCGCGATCGTCAGCCTGTCGCCGGATACCGTCGCCGTTACGATATCGACCGCATCGTCGCCAGCGCCCGCTTTATCGGCGCTGGCTTCGTAGGTCAGGGAGACATCGTTCGGGTCGTAGAAGTAATCGAAGAGCTCCAATTCTTTCGACACGTCGTCCCTTGGCGTCAGGACGACTTGACGCGTACGGTACTGGACTTGCGCATTGTACTCTTCTCCCTCGGCGATATCCTCTCGTATCAGCACGGGCGCATTGGCGGACATCACTTCCACACGGATGAGTTTCTCGTCGCGCTCCACACTCGCATTCGGATCCGCAGCAAGCTCGAATGCGCCTGCCGAAGAAAGCGGACTCAAGGTGAGCGTACTGTCGGTAAGGTCGACCCAAGCGTACTGCTCGACGGTAAACGAATTGCCGGGATTGTCCACCGCGTTGCCGTCCCCCACCCGGTAGTGACGTATACTCCAGCTTGACCCCGAATCGTAAGGATACTCCGTATCCAGGTTAACGGTAACGGGCCCTCCGCCCACGCGGAGAATCCTGGTTCGAACCGCCAGCGCGGAAACAATGCAGATGTTGTTCTTGTCGCCTCTGAAGCTAATGAGATCGTCAAGCCATTCCTGGAATTCGGTATCCCCCGGCACGCACCGCTCGTCGTCGACAGACAGTAATATGAGATTTTCCAGGTTGATAAACGCCGCGGGGACCGATCCCGTCAGGGAGTTTTCACGGAGATACAGTCTTCTGAGTTCGGTCAGGTTGCCCAACTCCGCCGGGATCGAACCCGTCAGGGAGTTTTTTCGGAGATTCAGTGTTTGGAGGGAGTCCAGTTTGCCCAGATCTGCCGGGATCGGCCCCGTCAGGGAGTTTTCTTCGAGATTCAGTGTTTGGAGGGAGCCCAGTTTGCCCAGATCTGCCGGGATCGGCCCCGTCAGGGAGTTGTTGTAGAGAACCAGTCCTATGAGTTTGGTCAGGTTGCCCAGATCCGCCGGGATCGCCCCCGTCAGGGAGTTGTTGTAGAGAGTCAGTCCCTCGAGTTTGGTCAGGTTGCCTAGCTCCGCCGGGATCGACCCCGTCAGGGAGTTGTTTTCGAGATTCAGTCTCTCGAGTTTGGTCAGGTTGCCCAGATCCGCCGGGATCGCCCCCGTCAGGCCCGTGTTGTCGTCGCTTTTGTTATCGCTGAGATACAGTCTCCTGAGTTCGGTCAAGTCGCCCAGCTCCGCCGGGATCGGCCCCGAAAGGGAGTTTTCCTGGAGGTACAGTCTCGTGAGGTTGGTTAAGTCGCCCAGATCCGCCGGGATCGGCCCCGTCAGGTCGTTTTCTTGGAGATTCAGATATTTGAGGTTGGTCAAGTCGCCCAGATCCGCCGGAATCGAACCCGACAGGGAGTTTTCTCGGAGATTCAGAGAATCCACCCGTCCGGCGTCGTCGGTGCGAACGCCGCGCCACGTATCGAGGGCGGCGCTACTGTTCCAGTTGGTATTGTCATCCCAATTGGCCCCGTCGGTCGCGTTGTAGAGCGCGACCAGCGCCGCTCTGTCGGTCTGATACACCGTCACCACCACCGTGTCCGGCGCAGAGTCTTGCGCCCCGTCGTTCACCTTCAGCGTGAACTCGAGAAACGCGGTCGACACAAGCCCCGTCGGCGCCGTGAACTCCTGCGTCGCCTGCGTGTTATCCGACAGATTGATACCCGCCGGCGCCGTCCAGGCGTAGGTCAGCTGATCGCTCGGTGTCGTCGAGTCCGTACCCGAACCGGAGAGCGTCACCGTCGCCCCCTCGTCCACCTCCTGGTCGTCGCCTGCGTCGGCCACAGGAGCCGCATTGACCGTCACCACGACCGTGTCCGGCGCAGAGTCTTGCGTCCCGTCGTTCACCGTCAGCTCGAACGTCAGCACCGAGTCACTATCAAGCTCATCCGGTGCCGCGAACGTCGGCGCCGCCATCGTGGTGCTCGACAGCGGACTCGTGCCCGTGGGGTCATTGATGTAGACCCAGGCATAGGTCAGCCGATCGCCCGGCGACGAGTCCGTACCCGAACCGGAGAGCGTCACCGTCGCCCCCTGCGCCACCGTCGTGTCGAGGCCTGCAGCAGCCACAGGAGCCGCATTGACCGTCACCAGCACCGTGTCCATCGCGGAGTCGTTCACCCCGTCGTTCACCGTCAGCGCGAACGTCAGCACCGAATCCTTCGGAAGCGACCCGTTCTGCCCAGTCGGCGCCGTGAACGTCGGCGCCGCCACCGTGGTACTCGACAGCTCGATCTCCGTCGGAGCCGTCCATTCGTAGGTCAGCGTCCTCTTCTCCGGGTCCGTACTACCCGAACCGTCTAGCGTCACCATTGCTCCCTCCGCCACCGTCGTGTCGAGGCCCGCAGCGGCCGTCGGCGCATCGTTATCCCCCCTCACCGTCACCAGCACCGTGTCCGGTGCAGAGCTTTGCAGGCTGTCTTTCACCGTCAGCTCGAACGTCAGCACCGAGTCCGACAGAACATCCGGCGCCATGAATATCGGACTATGCACCGTGGAATCCGCGCTCTCCATCTGCAAATTCAACAGCGCGATCCCCTCCGGAGCCATCCAGTAGTAGGTCAGCTCTTCGTCCCCCGGGTCCGTACTACCCGAACCGAATACCTGCCCTGTCGCTTCCTCGTCCACCCGCTGGTCGTCGCCTGCGTCGGCCACAGGAGCCGCATTGACCGTCACCACCACCGTGTCCGGCGCAGAGTTTTGCGTCCCGTCGTTCACCGTCAGCGTGAACGTCAGCACCGAGTCCTTCGGAAGCGGCCCGTTCTCCCCCATCATGGGCGGCGCCGTGAACGTCGGCATCCGCTCCGTGGCACTCGGCCACGTGAGGTCATTGACGTAGACCCAGGTGTAGGTCAGCTGATCGCCCGTCGGGTCCGAACTACCCGAACCGTCTAGCGTCACATCGAGCCCCTCCGCCACCGTCGTGTCGGGGCCTGCGTTGGCCACAGGAGCCGCATTGACCGTCACCAGCACCGTGTCCAGCGCAGAGTCTTGCGTCCCGTCGTTCACCTTCAGCGCGAACGTCAGCACCGAGTCACTAGCAAGATCACTCGGCGCCGTGAACGTCGGCTCCGCCGCCGTGCTATCCGACAGCTCGATATCCGTCGGAAAATCCCAGTCGTAAGTCGGGTCGATCAGCGCAGTAATGCCATCACTTTCCGTACCCGAACCGGATAGCGTCACCGTCTCCTGCCCCTCCGCCACCGTCTGGTCGGTGCCTGCGTTGGCCTTAGGAGCCGCCTTGACCGTCACCAGCACCGTGTCCAGCGCAGAGTCTTGCGTCCCGTCGTTCACCTTCAGCGCGAACGTCAGCACCGAGTCACTAGCAAGATCACTCGGCGCCGTGAACGTCGGCTCCGCCGCCGTGCTATCCGACAGCTCGATATCCGTCGGAAAATCCCAGTCGTAGGTCGGGTCGATCAGCGCAGTAATGCCATCACTTTCCGTACCCGAACCGGATAGCGTCACCACCACCCCCTCGTTCACCTCCTGGTCGGTGCCTGCATTGGCCTTAGGAGCCGCCTTGACCGTCACCAGCACCGTGTCCAGCGCAGAATCTTGCGTCCCGTCGTTCACCTTCAGCGCGAACGTCAGCACCAAGTCACTAGCAAGATCACTCGGCGCCGTGAACGTCGGCTCCGCCGCCGTGCTATCCGACAGCTCGATATCCGTCGGAAAATCCCAGTCGTAGGTCGGGTCGATCAGCGCAGTAATGCCATCACTTTCCGTACCCGAACCGGATAGCGTCACCACCACCCCCTCGTTCACCTCCTGGTCGGTGCCTGCATTGGCCTTAGGAGCCGCCTTGACCGTCACCAGCACCGTGTCCAGCGCAGAATCTTGCGTCCCGTCGTTCACCTTCAGCGCGAACGTCAGCACCAAGTCACTAGCAAGATCACTCGGCGCCGTGAACGTCGGCTCCGCCGCCGTGCTATCCGACAGCTCGATATCCGTCGGAAAATCCCAGTCGTAGGTCGGGTTGGTCAGCGCATCGCCATTACTGTCCGTACCCGAACCGGATAGCGTCACCACCACCCCCTCGTTCACCTCCTGGTCGGGGCCTGCGCTGGCCGTAGGAGGGCAGATGTTGTTCTTGTCGCCTGTGAAGGTATCGAGACTGTCAAGCCATTGCTGGAATGCGGTATCTCCCGAGACGCACAGATCGTTGTCGACTTGCAGTCTCGTGAGATTGCTCAAGTTGATAAACTCCGCCGGGATCGCCCCCGTCAGTTCGTTGTTTCTGAGATCCAGTTCTTCGAGATTGGTCAAGTCGCCCAGCTCCGCCGGGATCGAACCCGAAAGGTCGTTTTCCTCGAGATACAGTTCTTCGAGATTGGTCAAGTCGCCCAGCTCCGCCGGGATCGGCCCCGTCAGGTCGTTTTTATCGAGATTCAGTTCTTTTAGGTTGGTCAAGTCGCCCAGTTCCGCCGGAATCGAACCCGAAAGGTCGTTTTCCTCGAGATGCAGTTCTTCGAGATTGGTCAAGTCGCCCAGCTCCGTCGGGATCGAATTCGTCAGTTTGTTGTTTCCGAGATCCAGTTCTTCGAGATTGGTCAAGTTGCCCAGTTCCGCCGGGATCGAACCCGAAAGATTGTTTTCGTAGAGATACAGAGAGTTCACCCGTCCGGCGGCGTCGGTGTCGATGCCGTACCATTCACCGAGGGGCTGGTTACTGTTCCAGTTGGTATTGGTGTCCCAATTGGCCCCGTCGGTCGCGTTGTAGAGCGCGACCAGCGCCGCTCTGTCGGTCTGAGCGTAGGCCGTCCCGGATGCGGCCAGCGAAGCAACCGCGACAAGAGGGACCGCCACCGTTCGAAGGAGAAAGGCGAACGTGCGGCGCAAGCGGTGGGCTACGATGCGACGGCCGACATGGAGCGCGTCGAAAGACGCATCGTTATGGTTGTTATCGTCATGCTTTGTAAAACGGGTCGCTGGATCCTCGTTTTTACTCATTATCCGAGGCCGGGTAAGTATGTACGATCTTTTTGAGGTTCAAAGCTTGGAAACGCACAGCGCACTTGCAAACGCGAAAAAACAACCGGTACAGCTTTTTCGCGTTTGCAAGTGCGCTATGCGCTTGGCTCAGGCCGCTTTTAGTAGCAGCTCTTAAAAATTACGTCGCCGGGTGTCGATTGTCAAGTTCCCGGAGGGAGCGTTTCATACAGGGCCTGTCTATTTCTTCCGTCACGGTACGATTCGGGAATTACGGATAAAGGGGGAATGATGCGGCCGGCGCACCCCTCTCGGCCTCCGGGTTTTGCGGACTTAATCAGAGTATCCTTTATTGAAAATGCACACCATCGCGGGGAATGACGTAGTTTGATCCCTCGTATCGCCCGCCATGCATACAGTGAGACCAAGCCATTGCGAAGAGGGCCGTACGTAACACCGATTTCCGCAAATCTTGCCACAAACGGTACGGCACATGAACCGGAAACCGATCCGCAAAATTCTGGTCGCCAACCGGGGCGAGATTGCCGTGCGCGTCTTCCGAACGTGCCGGGAGCTGGGTATATCGACCGCGGCCGTTTTCAGCGAGCCGGATCGGAGCGCGCTGCACGTCCGCTTTGCCGACGAGGCCTTCCCGATCGGGCCTGCTCCTGCCGCGCAATCCTATCTTGACGCCTCGAAGATCATCGATGCAGCACTCCAATGCGGGGCCGACGCCATGCATCCCGGATACGGATTCCTGTCGGAGAATGCCGCGTTCGCCGAAGCGTGCGCCGAGGCGGGGATCACGTTTATCGGGCCGCCTCCGGGAGCCATTCGCAATATGGGGGACAAGACGAAGGCGCGGGCGCTGATGCAGCAGGCGGGCGTGCCCGTGACCCCCGGTTCTCCGGCGGTTGCGGAGAACTCGCCTCTCGACGAGGTGACGAAAATTGCTGCAGAAATCGGTTTCCCCATACTGGTCAAGGCTGCTGCGGGCGGGGGCGGAAAGGGAATGCGTGTCGTTTGCTCCGAAGACGATCTCCAGCGGGCTGTCGCCGCCGCCCAGAGCGAAGCCCGGGCCGCATTCGGCGACGGGCGCATTTTCATCGAGAAATACATCGAGGAGCCTCGTCACATCGAGTTTCAGGTGCTGGCGGATGAGCACGGCCATACGGTGCATCTGTTCGAACGGGAATGTTCGATCCAGCGGCGGCATCAGAAGGTGGTCGAGGAAGCTCCTTCGCCTGTAATGACCCCGAAGGTGCGCGCGCGCATGGGGCAGGCGGCCGTCGACGCGGCGCGCGCCTGCGGATATGCGAATGCGGGAACGGTCGAGTTTCTGGTGGATGCGGACCTGAACTTTTATTTCATGGAGATGAACACCCGTCTCCAGGTCGAGCATCCGGTGACGGAATGGATCACGGGCATAGATCTCGTGGCCGAGCAGATCCGTATCGCCGGGGGAGAAGCCCTCCGCATGAAACAGGACGATTTGCGCATGCATGGGCACGCCATCGAGTGCCGGGTGTACGCAGAAGACCCGGAGAACCAATTTCTTCCCGATCCGGGCACCCTGACGCGCCATGCGCCGCCTTCTGGGCCGGGCGTGCGGGTAGACGCAGGGGTGGAATCGGGGGACCATGTGGAAATTCATTACGATCCGATGATTTCCAAACTCACGACATGGAGCGGGACGCGCCCGGAAGCCATCCAACGCATGGTGCGGGCGCTGGATGAGTATGACGTGGTCGGGGTTCGCACCACGATTCCGTTTTGCCGGTATGTCATGGAGCATGACGCCTACGTGTCCGGGCGGTTCGACACGCACTTCGTAGCGCGTCATTTCTCCGACGGAATCCCCACAGCGGATAAGAATGACCTTATCGAAGCCGCAGCATTGGCGGCGGCGCTGCACCACATCGGACGATCCGCTTCTTCCGGCGCGGCAGGCGGCCCCGGCAATAACGACCCTGCCCGCGGGAACGAAGGATCCGGCGCGGCGGGTAGTCGGTGGCTGGAACGCAGGGAATACCGGTAGGCGCGTTCCGCTAAACGATCTCGTCCGGCCCGTACTCCAGCACCCGGCCCCGATAGCCGAACAGGCGTTTCAGCACGCGGATAAGCGTCGGCGAGTACCGCTTGATGTACCACTGGTCCGCCGCACGCCGCACGCCCAGCCCATAGGAAGGGTAGGGGTGAATGGCGTCCGAGATATGCCTCAGGGAGACGCCCCGCCGCATGGCAAGGGCTAATTCGCAGATCAGATCGCCGCCCCGGGCGCCCAGGATGGACGCCCCGAATATTTTCCCGTCGCGCGGACGGGCGTGCACCTTGATCATGCCATACTCCTCCCGCTCGGTGATGGCTCGGTCGATCTTGTTATACGGGAACCGGAGCGTCTCGTATTTCCTGCCCGCCGCGCGGAGCGCGTCTTCCGTGGCGCCCACATGCGCCAGTTCGGGATCGGCATAGGTGGTCCAGGGGAGGTGTGCAGCGTCTATTTTGGCGGGCATTTTCAGCAGAGCGTTCATCGCCGCCACCTTGGCCATATGCTCGCTCATGTGCGTAAAGGCGAACCGCCCGGTCACGTCCCCAACGGCGTATATCCCGGAGCGGGACGTCCTGCACCGGTCGTCTACCTTGACGCCGCGCGCGTCATACGCCACGCCTGCGGCTTCGAGGTTGAGCGCCGCCACGTTGGGTTGCCGTCCGGCGGCCACGAGGAGCGCATCGCCATGGAGGACAAGGTTTTCGGGATGCTCGCCCGATGTTCCGCCACCTGACGTTTCACCGCCTGTCAGCACCTCGATCCCGCCTCCGCGCTCCTGCACAGAGGACACGTTCGCGTTCAGCACATACCGGATGCCCTCTTCTTCGAGGCGGGCCTGCAGCATGCCCGCGAGTTCCTCGTCGTCCCGAAAGAGAATGCGGGATTCCCGGTCAATCACGGTCACTTCCGATCCGAGGCGCCGGAATGCCTGCGCCATCTCGGTACCGATGGGACCGGCTCCGAGCACGATAAGGCGCCGGGGCTGTTCGGTCAGCTCAAAGATGGTTTCGTTCGTGAGGCAGGACGCGTCCCGAAGGCCCTTGATCGGCGGAACGAAGGCTCTGCCCCCCGTAGCGATGACGAACCTGCGCGCGGAGAACCGCTCCGTCGTCTCATCCGAGACAATCTCGATGGTCCGGGAATCCGTGAATCGGGCTGTTCCCTGCTTCACGTCGATCCCCATATTTTCGTAAATCTCAGGGGCGTCCGCATCGTCGTAAATTTGCTCGCGCAACGCGTGGACACCCGCAATGACCTCCGGAAAGTTCGCCGACACATCGCCTGTCCGAATGCCGAACTCCCCGGCTCTTCGCGCGCTGTGTGCGACGTGCGCTGCGCTCAGGAGCGCTTTGCTGGGCACGCAGCCGTACCAGGTGCAATCGCCGCCGAGTCGGGCTTGCTCCACCATGAGAGTACGGGCGCCGAAACTGGCGCCCACCCCCGAAGCAGTGAGGCCGGCAGCGCCGCCTCCAATTACAATGAGATCGTAGTCCGTGGGCATTGTACAGGTTGATTTTTCAGAGGTGAGAAGGTGCTACATTCAACCGGGTATCGGCCTCTCGTTTGAGGGCTGCCTTACGCTCCGGCCCAAGCACGTTCCAGTGTTTCCCGGAAAGCGCGCCATCCAGGGCATAAAGCAGCAGGATCGTAACCTGTTCCGGTCTTTGGTGCGGCGGTCTTCGGGCCGATGTTCTTCAGGTTTTCGACATGCATGGCGGGCTATATGCGGTTCGTCGGAGGCGTCAAGTTACGGATACTCTGACTAAATCCACTTTGATCAGCGCTTCACGTTCGCGCGTAAAAGATATTATAATTGCACCGTTGAAAATAGCGGGAAACACTCCGGATTCGGGGCGTCGCGGGCGTGAAGCGCCCTTCGGGAGGCAGAGAGGGGCACGCTGGCTACGTCATTCCTCATTATGTGGGGCCTGCCACATTGCTTCGTCATTTCTTGCCAGCGCACCCCTTTCAGCCTCTAAACTTCGCGGATTTAATCAGAGTATCCGTACGTCATTCCCTGCGATGGTGCGCATTTTCACGGAAATGCGTCGAAAATACCTGCGCCAGGAAACGCCGGCTTCGGTACATTGGAGTTATCCTGTGGGCAGGACGTGTGCGCGGCCTTTCAAGGGGAGGATAGCATGGAAACGACTTCGAGACTGATATGCGGTTCTGCCCGATCGATGGACAAGGTTCCGGATACATCGGTTGACCTGATCGTCACCTCGCCACCCTATCCGATGGTCGCCATGTGGGACGATATATTCGTTTCGCAGGACGACCGTATTGGAGACCGATTAGCTCGCGGGGAGGGCCGGGCTGCTTTCGACCTCATGCACCAACTCCTCGATACGGCCTGGGAGGAATGCAGCCGGGTCCTGAAGCCGGGTGGCCTTGCCTGCATCAATATTGGCGATGCGACCCGAACCCTTGACGGGGACTTTCAGCTGTACTCGAATCACTCCCGAATCCTTGGCTGTTTCCCTGGACACGGATTTGCAGCATTGCCCGACATAATCTGGCGCAAGCAAACAAACGCTCCCAACAAGTTCATGGGATCCGGGATGCTGCCCGTAGGGGCGTATGTAACCTACGAACATGAATACATTCTTGTCCTGCGCAAGGGCAGGCGCAGAAAATTCGATCACGCTGCCGAGAAGCTCCGCCGCCGGGAAAGCGCCTTCTTTTGGGAAGAGCGTAACGTCTGGTTTTCCGATATGTGGTTCGACATAAAGGGGGTCGATCAGCGTCTTGTCGACACGGCGGCTCGGGAGCGCAGCGGGGCATTTCCGCTCGAGTTGGCCTACCGGCTCATTTGCATGTTTTCCATCAAGGGAGATGTCGTGCTGGACCCATTTGCAGGCACCGGGACCACATTGGTTGCGGCGCTCGCTTCAGGAAGAAATTCGATAGGCCTTGAGATCGACGATACGTTACTGCCTGTCGCGCGGACTTTTCTGGAAGCTGCGCCGCGTATTGCCCGCGAATACAATCAACGCCGGTTGGCCCGGCACCGAGACTGGGTTCGTACGCGCACGGCAGAGCACGGCCCGCCGAAGTACGCGAACCGCCATTACGGTTTTCCGGTAATGACCGCCCAGGAGCAGGAGCTGTTACTGGATGACATCACAGGAATAGGGATCGCTCCTCAAACCGACGGCGTGACGGTCCGTGCGCAATATGGCGGAGAGGCCCGGTCTGAAGAAATTTCCGCCATCAAGGACAATGCACATCGATTGGTGGGCGTGGGGGCAAAGCCGCCTGTGATAAAACAAAACACCCAGGTGCGGTTACAGCTTTAGCCGGGTTAAAAATCGAACGTGACAGTAATCCCGCTCTTTTTCTTTTCATAAAGTATCAATTCGCCCTGTATCTCTTCAGGTAGCATATCCTTGATCGCATACGTCGAAGGTTTGACGGACACCGCCCTCGTGCCTATGAAGCCATCGATCCCTTGCGATTCCTCTTCGGGCGTTGCCATCCGGTAATCGACCCCTTTGCGTTGTGCGATTCTTGATAGGATAGCTTCCTGAAAACACAGACCGATAAAGGTTTTTACCAGCACAAGATGCTCGACCCACTCACGCACCATGCTTTTGTCGATCTCCTGCACAGCTACCCGCAACTTCTCTACCATCGCGTAGATTCGATCCGTCGCATCATTCGGCGCTTCGGGTTTTTGGGTTCTGTACCAGGCATCCCATTCCTCATAGCTTTTCCCTCCGAACTCCTGAAACAATTCGGTTATCTGGCCAACAACCGGGGGGCGCGTGCCGTGTGCATTCTGGTTAGCCTCATAATCTGGGTCGTATACTTCGGAAAGGCATGCTGTTTTTGCGATACAGCCTCGGCAAGTTCCGCGTTCCTAATCTTGAATTCAGGCATGTTGATTGATGGCAGGTTTCGGTGTCATGCCCTGGCGCTTTAGGGATGCATACCGATCCATAGCGTCGATCTCCCTCACCCCGCACTGGTCTCCAGCACCACGGCCGGCTCGATGGGCTCCAGCTCCACGGAATCTCCGGGCTGGAAGGGCATCCCGTTGTGGGTATGCACGAGATATTCGCTTCCGTCCAGCAAGACGGTAAACGTAATGTCATGCCCCTTGAAGGCCCTCGCCAGGACAGATCCGGCGCACGTTCCGCCCGGGGTAGCCTCTTTCAGCGTCAGGTGTTCGGGCCGCAGCGAGAGCAGCACCGGGCCCTGCGCCTTTCTGTTCAGCGCCACGCGCCCTACCGGCGTATCCGCTTCCATGCCGTCCGCATCGGAAAGCAGCAGGTTCGTGCGTCCCAGGAACTGGGCGACGAAGAGCGTTCGGGGGCGGTAATATACCTCTTCCGGCGTACCGATCTGCTCGATTCTGCCGTTTCGCATCACGCCCACCCGGTCTGCAAACGAGAGCGCCTCCTCCTGATCGTGCGTAACCATGACCGTGGTCGTACCGGCTTCCTTGAGCACGTCCCGGATTTCCTGCCGGGTGGTTTGCCGCAGGAGGGCGTCCAGGTTCGAGAACGGTTCGTCCAGCAGAATCAGGTCCGGTTTCGGCGCAAGCGTTCGTGCGATCGCAACGCGCTGCTGCTGCCCCCCGGACAGTTCGTGGGGCTTGCGTTCCTCGAATCCGGCTAGGCCAACGAGTCGGATCGTTTCCTCGATGCGGCGCTTGCGTTCCGCCCGAGACAGAGACAGGAGTCCGAATCCCACATTTTCCGCCGCATTCAGATGGGGAAACAGGGCGAAATCCTGGAACACCACCCCGACGCCGCGTTTCTCTGCAGGCACATGGGTCGTTGCATCCGCCATGCATTGCCCACCGATGCGGATGGCTCCCGCGTTGGGGCGTTCGAAGCCGGCGATGAGGCGCAGGCTCGTTGTTTTGCCGCAGCCGCTGGGGCCGAGCAGCGCGAATATTTCTCCCTCTCCGACGGAGAATGTCAACGCACTGACGACCGGCGGCCCGGTTGCCGGGAGGCGCTTGGTCAGATCGTTGACGGAAAGCAATTCGCGCATGACGGGATGATCCTGTGTTCCGGATCGGCTGGCGCTGGAGGCCGGTTGTAATGCCTGATGGTTACGATCGCATGGGACGCCCGCTCTGCATGAGCAGGAGACCGACGAACAGGGACGAAATGAGCATGATGGTCAGCGCATACGGGGCCGCAGCGCCGAACAGCGCCTCGTTCGTGTGCCCCCAGACATTTACTGCAAGCGTTTGAAACCCGATCGGTGAAAGCAAAAAAGTGATCGGGAGTTCCTTCATGGCCGACAGAAAGACGAACGCAACGCCTACGAGCAGCCCTCTTCGGAGGAGGGGAAACGTGGCTTCGAGGAAAGCTCGGAGCGGCGATCTGCCCAGCGTGCGCGCCGCTTCTTCCATGCTGGGGGGCGCCTGGTATAGTGCACTGCGGATGGGCCCTACGGCCTCGGCCATGAAGTGCAGTCCATAGGCGACAATGAGCAGTCCAAGCGTCTGGTAGGCCCACGGTATCGACCGGAGCGAGAAGAAAATGAGCGCCAGCGCAAAAGCGAGTGGGGGCGTTGCATAACCGAACCAGGCAACGCGCTCCAGCGCTCGGACCGGGCGGGAAGGGGAGCGCACGCCAAGGTAGGCAATGGGCAGCGCCAACGCGGTCGCCAAAAGGGCTGCCGGGGCGCTGGCCGATAGCGAGGCCCACAGGGCCTGGGCAAGATCCGCCAAAGATCCGGGTTCTGTCCGGAACATCCAGTAGGCCACCGTGGTCGCCGGAATGCCGACGGATAGTGTGGCCGTTCCAAGCAGGAAAAGATAAGCAGGCCCTTTCCAGGCTCCGAGCGAAGTACGCCGAATGCGACGAGGGGGTCCGGAACCGGTCCGGTGGAGGAGCAATCCGCGCAACAGGCGTGCTTCGAGCAACAGCGCTATACCGGTGAGCGCCAGCAGCATCAGGGCCAGACATGCGGCGTATACCCGGTCGTAGGAGGCAGCATACTGGAGGTACAGCGCGTAACTGAACGTTTCGAAACGCATCAGGGACACGACCCCGAAGTCGCCCAGTACGTGCAATCCCACCAACAGGGCGCCCGCCGAGAACGCAGGTCGGAGTTGGGGTGCGATCACGCGCAATAGCACACGTCGTGTACCGCTTCCCAGCGATCGGGCTGTCTCTTCGAGGGCGGGATCGAGGCCCAGCAGGGCCGTGCGCAGATTTAGAAACAGGTACGGGAAGGTCGCAAGGGTGAGCGCAAGCACGGCGCCCGCATATCCGCCGATACGCGGTATTTCGATTCCGAAGAGACGGGCCAGCGTACCGTACGATCCTGTCGTAGCAAGCAGGACGTACGCCATGATATAGCCCGGGATGGCCAGCGGCAGCACGCCGAACAGGGTAAAAACGCGGCGGAAACGGGTGTGTGTGCGCGTGGTCAGCCATGCCATCGGGAAGGCAATAGCGGAACCGAGCGCCAGGACGCCCGCAGCCAGAAGCAACGTGTTTACGAACAGGTGCAGATTCCTTGTTCGAAAGACGAGATCGCCCAGCGTGTTGGCATCGGCCTCGAAGGCTCGCAGCACCAGGTAGATTACAGGAACGATCACACCGACCCCGACAAGCAGGATCGGCGCGAGGACGTACCAGGACCACGGGCGGCGAAGATAGGCGAGGACACGGGTCACGCCAGCGGCCTCCGAAGCGAATAGCCCGTTCGGTTATAGATGGTTAGAGGAGTCCGCCCTCACGCAGCATATCGAGCGTGCCGTCAAGATCGCTCAATGCGTCGAGATCGATATCGGGAACCACCTGGTTTGCGACGGGAAGCCCTGCAGGCGACTCGATGCCTTCGATGACGGCATATTCATAGGTTTCCTGCACGAAGTATTGCTGGGCTTCCTCCGAAAGCAGGAAATCGATCAGTTTCAGGGCGGCGGTTTGCCGCGTGGAAGACGCCAGCATAGCGATCCCCGCCACGTTGATCAGATTGCCTGCATCGCCTGCTGCAAAGAACTGCTGTTCCACCGGAAAGTCCGGATCCTCGCTCAGGAAGCGATACAGATAATAGTGGTTTGGCAATCCCAGATCGATTTCTCCATCGGCAATGGCCTGCACGATGGTTCGATTGTTCGAATAGTTCTTCGTCCCGTTTTCCTGCATGGTCCGGAGCCAATTTTGTGTGGCTTCGTCGCCTGCTATCGTGCGAAGCGCGGTCACGTGCGCCTGGAACGAACCGTTGGCCGGCGCCCATCCGACACGGCCGGCATAGGGTTCCTGCGCCAGATCGAAAATGCTTGCGGGACGTGTTTCCGCCGTGGTGCGCTCGGGGCTGTACGCCAGTACGCGCGCTCGACCGCTCGTCGCCACCCACGTTCCCGAACCGTTTCGAAAATATTCCGGGACTCTGTCAAGCAACGAATCGGGGAGCGTCGCCGGGAGGCCTTCTTCCTGTACGGCGCCCAACGCGCCGGCATCCTGGGCCCAGAAAAGATCCGCCTCGGTTTGTATGCCTTCTTCCGAAAGGGCTACGGCCAGTTGCGCCGTGTTTCCATACCGGACCTCTACGGCGATGCCTGTTTGCGCCTGGAAACGTTCAAGAATGGGGCCCGCAAGCGATTCGCTTCGCCCGGAGTAGATCACGACCGTTTGCGGCTCGGATTCGCCGCACGCTCCAATGCACAGGGCAAGCAGAATGGCAACGGCGGATGCGTATGTACGGGGCATATGGCTATGCGTCGCGAAACGTTTTCTGGAGAATGGAACGAACCGGATACAATATAGACAAAGTCTTAATAAAAATAAAAGATCGCGGATAGCGACTCGCCATTCCATCGGCATTATGCCGGAGCCGCATGAGCCGGTTCGCTCACGCCCCGCTTTTCCCCCGGCGGCGTTCTGTCACGCCGTTCTTGATGTCCGCCAGATACTGCCAGGCGGCAGCGCGGTCGTGCGGCAGATCCCCGGAGAACACGACTTCCTTGACCGCGCCGATCGCAGCGTTTTCCGGTCCTTCGAGTTCGGCGATAAACTCCTCGAAAAGCGTACCGCGCCATAGTGCATCGTCCTTGATTTCCATCATGAGCCGGAAAGCGGCGTCATGTTCGTTGGGGATGTCTCCCTCCAGAATCGCCTCCCGGATCGTTTCCTTGATGATGCCGACCGCCACAGATTCCCCGATGCCCAGCGTCTCCATAATCTCGCGTCCGTCCACGGGAGGGCGAAAATTACGAAGGCGATCCTTTTCCTCGACCTTTTGCATTTTATCCTCGACGAGATCGAACGCAGCGAGATAGCGACGGACACGCTGTGGATTCTTCGACGTAATGTCTGCCCGAACCAGCGTCATCAAATCCTCGATATCGTCCCCCGACTCGAACAGGAGCCGTCGTACGGCGGAATCGGTGACCTCCTCGTCCACGAGGGATACGGGCCGGTGGTGCAGGCGAATGAGTTTCTGCACATACTTTACCGGTTCGCCGGAGGGGAGCCGGAGCTTTTTGAAGATGCCGGGAATCATTCTCGCACCGACCTCCTCATGTCCGTGAAAGGTCCATCCGGCGGTACGCGACAATCGTTTGGCGCGCGGCTTGCCGATGTCGTGAAGAAGCGCCGCCCAGCGCAGATAGCAGGTCTCCTCGCCACTCCGGTTCGCCGTCATCGCCGAGAGGTTGTCGAGGACTTGCAGCGTATGGAAAAAATTGTCTTTGTGGCGATGACCGTCCACGGCTTCGACGCCCTGTAGCGCCGTGAGCTCCGGTAGAATATGCTTCAGCAGGCCGGAATTGAAAAGAATCCGGAAGCCCACCGAGGGACACGCAGCACAGACGATCTTCTGCAGTTCGTCCGTAATGCGCTCCCTGCTCACGATAGCGATCCGCCCGGCCTGCCGCTTCATGGCATCCAGCGCCTGTGCGTCGATCCGGAACTGCAGTCGGGTTGCAAATCGTGCGGCGCGAATCATCCGGAGCGGATCGTCTTCGAACGTAATGCGGGGGTCGAGAGGGGTTCGGAGTATACCCTCGGACAAGTCCGCCAGTCCATCGAACGGATCCTCCGGCGCCCCGAAACGATCCGGGTTCATGGAGATCGCCATCGCGTTTATCGTGAAGTCGCGCCGGCGCAGGTCGTCCATCAGCGAGCCGTCTTCGACCACAGGCTTTCTCGATTCACGGCGGTAGCTCTCTTTCCGCGCCCCTACGAATTCCAGGGAAAGCGTTTCGCCGTCACTGGATCCGGGCTGAGGCACGCGAATGGCGGCGGTTCCATAGGTCTCGTACACATGCACGGTACGCCCGCCGAGTTCTTTCGCAAGCGCCCTGGCAAGACGGATGCCGCTGCCCGGTCCAAGCGCTACGAAATCCAGTTCCGGGACGGACCTGCTGAGGAGAATGTCCCGTACGGCTCCTCCCACCAGCCATACGTCGATCTCCTCTCTGTCGGCGACACATCCAACCGTGTGCAGCAAAGAGGCGAAGGGACCGTCGCGCAAGGCGTCGGTCAGGCCGGATGCTATGTCCTTTCGGGAGTTCAGGATATTATTCGTACTAAGCCGGTGATTAAAAGCCCAGAACGCTGTAGTTGTCCTCCGGGATCAGTCGAACGGAGACGTACAATCCCAACAACGGGCATATCACCCAGGGAGCGTTATCGTGGCGCCGCCTGGCTTCGATCCCTTTGCGCCTGCCTGGAGGCTTTTTGCTGCGGGTCCGCTTCAACAAGACAAGGTAGCCTGGAATAGCTACCCTCCCGTTCGCTTTCCTGTATTTCGCAGCAGCGCTTCTACCCGTCAATCGGCGGGGTTGACATCGCCGGGGCGTACGTCCCAGGTTAGCATGGACTCGATATCCGCGTAGTCTTCTTCGTTGTCTGAATCCACGAAGCGATAGTCTCCCATTTTGTCGCGCTTCGACGCCGGGACGCGTGACCATTTGGTTCCTTCGCGATCCGAGAAAGTATCCGGATAAGGATTGCGTGCCCTGTAGAACGGGTGATAGGAACGATAGGTTTTTTCCGCTTCGTAGAGCGCAGCCCGGCGGGCGCCGGCCTCCGTACGGCTCTCGCCCGTGACGCGAAACGGCGAGACGGTGATGACGGCTCGGAAGTAGTCGTCTTCTATTTTAGAGTACTCCGGGCGCATGACCTGGAATTCCTCAGGATGAGGATAGGCGCTGCGCTCGACGCTTTCCTGCAACATTATACCTGCCGTTGATTGTATAAACGAGGATTGCTTGCGGATCTCCACCTTGTCCGTCGCCATGGCAGGGGCACATGGCGCCCGCAGTAAACGACCGACCTTGCCTTTGGATTCATTTTTTCATTCCGGATGCGGAATATAGCCAGAGACCTGGCTGCTCTGCGGAATTTATAACCGTTATTGCAAATAAGACTTGGGCAGGGCGTCTCCCGGATTGTGAAAAAAACCGCGAATAACCTGTGTGCAGGATGTGGGCAAAGGAATATTTACGCAATAACGGTGTTAAAACGATGTCCTGTTCGCAAGTCGGTGCGCTACTTCTGTGCTTTACGTCCCTGTGGATAACTGTGTGGATTCCGGGAATTGTGAAATCCGGGATTGTCGATAAAAAACGTTCGTTTAACACTTGCATAACGGTTCTCTGTCTTTTTTATTGTACACTCCGGCCTTTACCTCTGCGTGGTTAGGCCGGCAGGGCAAACGGTAGTCCGTTATTCCTGATCCGTTTGCCCGTTTTTCTCCAGGTGCACAAGATATAGAACTACAAACGTCAAGGAAGGAGCAGCGATTATGAAGGACAGCATATCCCCCCGGGACGGATTCATCCCCGATGATCTCGACAAAGACATCTCGCCCGGCCTGTTCTCCGAATGGAGGGCTGACGACGCGAAATCCGGGGGAGAGCCTCGCGAGGCCGGCGCCGCGGCTTTTACTCATGAGCAATTTGCCGGGGGATTGCATATCGAACGGGTTTTTTCCGAGGAAGGACGCTCGCCTTTCGACACGCTTGCATGGGATCGGCGGGATGCCGCTATAAAAAACCAGCAGGGCGACGCTGTCTTCGAGCAGAAAGATGTGGCTTTTCCGGAATCCTGGAGCCCTCTGGCGACGAACGTGGTGGCCAGCAAGTATTTTTATGGAGATGTCGAGCGATCGGGAACGGATCCTTCGAAGGGGGGGCGCGAAGATTCGCTCCGGCAACTCGTTCATCGCGTCACGCGCACGATCGCCGACTGGGGAACGGAGCAACATTATTTCGCCACCGAGGAAGACGGCGAACGCTTCTACGATGAACTTACCTGGCTTTGCCTGCATCAATACGGCGCGTTCAACAGTCCGGTATGGTTCAATGTCGGCCTGCATCAGCAGTACGGCGTCCGCGATTCGGGCGGTAAGAAGATATCCGGCTGGAATGACAGCAAGGGCAGGGCCATTCCCGTGGACCCCTACCGGCGTCCGCAAGCCTCTGCCTGCTTCATCATATCGGTGGAAGATTCCATCGACGACATCTGGCAGTTGATGGGAGAAAGCGCCCGACTGTTCAAGTTCGGGTCCGGGGTCGGCGCCGACTGGTCGAAGCTGCGCTCCTCCAGAGAAAAACTTTCCGGCGGCGGGCAGCCGTCCGGGCCTGTCAGTTTCATGCGCGTACAGGATGCTACCGGCGGGACCATCAAGTCCGGGGGCAAGACGCGCCGTGCAGCCATCATGCAGACGCTGAAGTCCTGGCATCCGGATATTCTCGAATTCGTTGCGGCGAAACAGGAAGAAGAACGGAAAGCCTGGGCATTGATCGAGGAAGGCTACGACGGTTCGTTCAATGGTCCGGCGTACGGAAGCGTGGCCTTCCAGAACGTCAATCAGTCTGTGCGCGTGGACGATGCGCTCATGCATTCCGTGCAGTCCGGAAGCCCGTACAAACTTCGGGGCGTGCTCGACGATGAGACGATCGAGATCATTCCCGGAAAAGATGTACTCCGCAAGATATCCGAGGGCACTCATGTGTGCGGCGATCCGGGCGTGCAATATGAGGATACGATCCAGCGGTGGCACACCTGCAAAGAGTCGGGGCCGATCAATTCGAGCAATCCCTGCTCGGAATACATGTTCCTCGACGATTCGGCCTGCAATCTGGCCAGTCTGAATCTTCGCAAGTTTCAGCGGGAAGACGGCTCGTTCGATGTCGAGCGTTACCGCGCGGCCACACGGATATTTATCACGGCGCAGGAAATCCTGGTAGACAACGCCGGGTATCCGTCGCGCGCGATCGCCGAAAACTCCCATGCTTACCGTCCCCTCGGGCTCGGGTTTGCCAACCTCGGCGCGTTGCTGATGGCGATGGGGCTTCCCTATGACAGCGACGAAGGTCGCGCCGTGGCCGGAGCGCTGATGGCGATCGAGCATGGCGAAGCATATGCCCGAAGCGCCGAGATTGCCGCCAACGAAAAAATCGGACCGTTTGCGGGGTTTGCCCCAAACCGCTCGTCCATGCTCGAGGTGATGCGCATGCACGCCGCGGCGGTCGATGCGATCCATGCCAGTTGCCCGGGCTATCTGCTTGAGGCCGCCCGCGAAACGTGGACGTACTGTATAGCTGCCGGCGAGCAGTTCGGGTACCGGAATGCGCAAGCCACGGTGCTGGCGCCGACCGGCACGATCGGGTTCATGATGGATTGCGACACGACGGGCGTCGAACCGGATATTGCGCTGGTCAAATACAAACTGCTGGCCGGGCAGGGCGACGGGATGATGAAGATCGTAAATCGCAGCGTGCCCGAAGCGCTCGCCCGCCTCGGTTACCCGTCTCCGGAAATCGATGCGATCATTCGGTATATCGACGAGAACGATACGATCGAAGGCGCGCCGGCATTGCGCGAGGAACATCTTCCCGTTTTCGACTGCGCTTTCAAACCTTTCAAGGGGGAGCGTTCTATTCACCACATGGGCCATATCCGGATGATGGCGGCGGTTCAGCCTTTTATCTCCGGCGCTATTTCCAAGACGGTCAATATGCCCGAAAGCGCAACGGTCGAGGAGATCGCCGACGCCTATATGCGGGGCTGGGAACTGGGGCTCAAGGCGCTTGCGATTTACCGCGAGAATTCCAAGCGGAGCCAGCCGCTCTCCACATCGAAGGGCGGCAATACGAGAAAAAGCCAGGGATGGGATGAGGAATCTTCCGGCGACGGGATGGCGACGTCCGAACCGGAAATCGCCGAAAAGATCGTGTATCAGCCGGTTCGCAAACGGCTTCCCGACGAACGTCCGTCCATAACGCACAAATTCTCGATCGCCGGGCACGAGGGCTACCTGAATATCGGGCTGTATCCCGACTCGCGCATACCCGGAGAGATATTCATCAGGATGGCGAAGGAGGGCTCCACGATTTCCGGGCTCATGGATGCGTTTGCGACATCGATATCGATTGCGTTGCAGTATGGCGTTCCGTTGGCTGATCTCTGCAACAAGTTCAGCCACATGCGCTTCGAGCCGAACGGCTTTACGAAAAACACGGAGATCCCGATCACGAAGTCGATCATGGATTACATCTTCAGGTACCTATCCCTGAAATTTATGCGGGTGCACAAGGAAGAGGATATCGACAGCGACCGTTCCGGCGAAGAACAATCCGCTTCCGGTTATGTAACTCGGCCTCAGGCCCGGATGCAGACGCAACTTTCCGCGCCGCCCGAGCCTGTGGATGCGCTTGTGGGAAGCACCGTGGAAGCGTTCATGGAGGCCATGGAAGGCAGCCGTGCGGGCAAGTCGAATCCAGCCACATTCCGCAACCAGGAGGACAGTCCCGCCTGCCCCAATTGCGGATCCATCACCGTCCGCAGCGGCGCATGCTATTCGTGCCCCAACTGCGGTTCCACAAGCGGATGCGGGTGATCCGAAACCGGGCCGATCGCCTTCCCCTACGGAAAAATACCCATTTCGTTATAGAGCACGGCGATCTTGTCGATGGCGCTTACGAAGGCCGCCGAGCGCAGATCGGTTTTCAACCGTTTCGAGATGTCGTAAATCTCGTTGTAGGCGAAAACCATTGTCTCTTCGAGTCCCGAATTGACGATATCGATTTCGTCGGCTCCCTTGCCGATCGTTGCAAGCACCTCCGGTGACAACGATTTTCCTGTCGCGGTTTCGATGGCTGCAAGCATTTTTTGCTGTGTATTGCGTTCGAATCGCTTGCTCATGCGCCCGAACCGCACGTGAGACAGGTTTCGCAGCCACTCGAAATACGATACGGTGACCCCGCCGGCGTTGAGATACAGATCCGGCAGCAAAAGCACATTTCGTTTCCGTAGTATGTCGTCGGCTTCCGAGGTGGTCGGTCCGTTTGCCGCTTCCGCAACGATGCGCGCCTGAATACGTCCTGCGTTCTCACTCGTAATCTGTCCCTCAAGAGCGGCGGGTACAAGAATGTCGCAATCCAGTTCAAGCGCCTTCCCGGAAGGTTGGATCGTGCGCCCCTCCGGAAATCCCTCAATGGTGCCGTATTCTTGCCGCCAGGCGCCTACTTCCCGTACGTTCAGTCCGTCTTTCTTAACGAGTGCGCCGTTCATCTCCGCAATGCCCACAATGAGGGCTCCCGCCTCCTGCAGGTAGTACGCCGCGTGGAATCCCACATTACCCAGGCCTTGCACAATGACGCGCTTTCCTTCCAGACCGGCTTTCAGACCGAGCGCCTTCATCGCTTTTTTATCGCTGCATGCCTCGCGGATACCGAAAAAGACCCCCCTGCCGGTAGCCTCCCGGCGTCCGCGCACCCCCCCATGGCCGACTGGCTTCCCGGTCACGCAGGCCGCTGCGTCGAGCGGGTTATCCGATAGTTGATTGTATGTATCAAAAACCCATGCCATTTCCCGGGCTCCTGTTCCGTAATCCGGAGCGGGTACGTCAATGCCTGGTCCCATGAAGTTCTTACGGACCAACTCAAACGTGTATCGCCGGGTAATCCGCTCAAGTTCCTGGACCGAGAAACGTTTCCGGTCGATTTTGACGCCGCCCTTGGCGCCGCTGAAAGGCACATCGACCACGGCGCACTTGTAGGTCATGAGTGAGGCCAGCGCCACCACTTCGTCTTTCGATACGGTCGGCGCATAGCGGATGCCCCCCTTTGCCGGCTGCTTGTGATGGCTGTGCTCGGCGCGAAACGCCTGAACGACATGGATGGACCCGTCATCTCGCACAAGGGGAAATTCCATCGCATAGACGCTGTTGCACATGCGAATTTGTTCGAGGAGCCCTTTGGGGTGGTTCGTCAGTTGTGCCGCTTTCATAAACGAGCGGTTTACGTCCCCCAGAAAATCTGCTGTGTACGACATATGGGAAACCCGTTTTTCGGACAAAGGAGAGGGTGTTTGCCAATGTCGGCATGTGGCTCGCATACGACTGCAAGCATATGTTACGATGGAGTTACGAAAAATATGCAGCGGGTATTCGGAGAAAAGAAATAATTCATTGGGTAAGGCCGGATATACCCCTGTAATGGGTGCAGCAGGGTCGGAATCTTCGTCGAGCCGGAACCGAGCGTATATTCTGCAGAGTTAGATCAGCTGTTTTTCGCCGGATGCTGCGTAGCAGCTCCTTGTTTTCGTGTATGGATGCTGCAAAGCAGCTCCGTTCGGGTCTGTGGCGTCTCCCATTAAGGTATAGTGTCCGCCCTTTTTAGCATAGCAGCGGTTTTCGTACTCGGCGTCAGCGCACAGTGGATTGCGTGGCGGTATCGCGTGCCCTCCATTTTGTTGCTGCTCGTTTTCGGGTTCATAGCCGGGCCGGTCACCGGTCTGTTGGATCCGGCTGCGATGCGCGCCGAATGGGTTTTTACGTTTGTTGCGCTTTCGATCGGGATCATTTTGTTCGAGGGGGGGCTGAGCCTGCGCCTCGACGAACTGCGCGAGGTAGGCGGTGCTGTTAGCCGTCTGATCAGTATCGGTGTACTAATCACCTGGATACTTGCGTCGATCGCTTCCCTGTTCGTGCTGAAGCTGAGTCTCAGCATTTCGGTGCTCATCGGGGCGATTCTGACCGTTACAGGCCCCACAGTCATCGTTCCGATTCTTCGGCATATCCGGCCCAAGGGACGCATAGCCGCCCTGGCGAAGTGGGAGGGTATCACCATTGATCCCATCGGCGCGATTCTCGCTGTGCTCGTGCTCGAGGCGCTCGTGCTCATCAACGAGCCGGCGGGCGGCACGGTGGGCAGTGTTGCATCGCATGCGCTCAAAGGCTTGTTGCTGGAATTTTTTGTAGGCGTCGGGATAGGCGTCGCCGGAGCGGGGATCCTGGTTTTTCTGCTGCGCCGCCGCATGGTGCCGGATTATCTCCAGAATCCTATGGCGCTCATGGTGGTCATTGCCGTCTTTGCTATTTCGGATGGGCTGCAGGCGGAAAGCGGTCTTGTGGCCACGACGGTCATGGGTTTCGCGGTGGCGAACCAGCGTCTCGTTGCGGTGCGACGCATCGTGGAGTTTAAGGAAGACCTGCGGGTGTTGCTGATCGCCGCGCTTTTCGTCATGCTGGCGGCGCAACTCGACCTGGGCGATATACAGTATCTCGGCTGGGAGGCCATCGTTTTTCTTCTCATACTCATGCTGTTCGTGCGCCCTGCCGCGGTCTTTTTGTCGATGCTCGGTACGCGCCTGTATGTCAAGGAAAAGGTGTTTTTGTCCTGGCTGGCGCCTCGCGGCATTGTGGCGGCTGCCGTGGCCTCTCTTTTTACGTTCCGGCTTGCCGAGATATATCCGGAGGAATCGCAATTTATCGTCCCCATCGTATTTCTTGTGATTATCGGGACGGTTGCGATCTATGGTCTTACGATCTCGCCGGTTGCACGCTGGCTGGGGCTTGCGGAACCCGATCCCCAGGGCGTGCTCTTCATTGGAGCCCACGACTGGGGCCGCCACATTGCCAGCGCCCTGCATCAGGTCGGATTCAGCGTGCTTATAATAGATACCAATCCGGGTAACGTGGCCAGCGCCCGTGAGGCCGGCTTGCAGGCGTTGCATGGCAATGTGTTGTCCGAATCCATTCTGGACGAGTTGGATCTGAGCGGGATCGGGCGGCTTATCGTGTTTACCCCCAACGATGAAGTCAATTCGCTCGCTGTGGTGCGCTTTGCGCAGGTTTTCGACAGTGCGGAAATGTACCAGCTGGCTACGCGGGACAAACAACGGGGCAAAGATGCGGATGAGACCCTGGCGCAACATCTGCGGGGGCGGCCTCTATTCGGAACGGGCACCAATCATGCATCGCTTACCGCGCAATTCGCCGCGGGCGCCGAAGTCAAGACGTTTCCTATCGAAGACGAGGGCGCATATTCCAAGCTTGAAGCGAAGTACGGCTCCCGCATGATTCCGCTTTTTGTGGTGCGCGGAAAAAATCAGTTACAGGTGTTTTCCGAAGATAACGGCTTTCCCAAACCCGACCCGGGTAACGTATTGATAGCGCTCATCGACCCGCCTGCCCGGAAAACAGGTGGTGCGGTAGCGCCGTCCGTCGCAGCGCCGGCCAGATAGCGTGGAGGCCGACGCCATACATATCGATGCGGACACGCGGATGATCGGCTTGCTTGGCTATCCTGTGGGGCAAACGCTCTCTCCGTTTATTCATAACACGGCTTTTGCCGCCCAGGGCATCAATTTCGCGTTTGCTGCCTTTCCCCTAACCCGCGAACGTATCGCGGATGGAGTGCGCGGTCTTGCGGCTCTGCATTTCGCGGGCGCCGGCGTCACAATTCCTCACAAACAGGCCGTACTTCCATATCTGGACGAATTGTCTCCGTGTGCACGTGCTGTCGGCGCTTCAAACATGATTGTGCGCCGCCGCGACGGCACACTTTTTGGCGATAATACGGATGTGACCGGTTTTCTGGCTCCGCTTCTTTCTCTGACGGATCGGCTTCGGGGCGCCGATATGGCAATATTGGGCGCCGGAGGCGCAGCACGAGCCGTCGCCTACGCGCTGCTTGTTACATTTCGTCCAAAGCGTCTTACGCTCATCGCACGGACCCCTTCAAAGGCAGACATACTGGCGACCGATCTGGCTGCACTCGACGAGAACAAGGCTCTTGGAGTACACGCCTTTTCGTCTGCCCGGGCTGCTGTTCGGGATGCGCGGCTTGTTGTGAATGCGACCCCGATAGGTATGTATCCTGCAGTGGATGATTCTCCTTGGCGGGACGCCGATGATTTTGGCGATGACCATATCGTGTACGACATCGTGTACAATCCCGAAGAAACACGCTTGCTTAGCGACGCTGCAAGCCGGGGCGCCGTCACGATCGGGGGGCTTGATATGCTCGTGGAGCAGGCTGCTGCGGCCTATGTGCAATGGACCGGACACAAGATGCCTGTCGATGTGGTCAAGAACGCCTTGCGCAGACGGTCGGAGATGTTGCATCGTTAACGGAGAGCGGCATGCTGAAACTCGATACCATCGAGATGCGCGAGATCCGGATCCCGTTGAAGCAGCCGTTCGCGACCGCTTCCGGCATACAGGATAGCCGGCGGATTTTGTTGCTTGAGATAAGCGCACGTACCGGGGAGACGGCATGGAGCGAATGTGTGGCGCAGGAAACGCCGCACTACAGCCCCGAAACGATCGATACGGCGTGGTTCGCCATCCGGGAATGGTTCGTTCCGGCGCTTAAAGGCCACGATATCTGCGCCCCCTCGGATATACTTGTCCCGCTTCGTGCATTCCGCGGGCACCGGATGGCGAAAGCAGCGCTGGAAATGGCTTGCTGGAATCTTGAAGCGCAGCGGACGGATACATCGCTTTCCGTTCTTCTCGGAGGCACACGGCGCCGTGTGCCGGCCGGGATTGCGATCGGCATGCAGCCAGAGGAATCCATGCTCGTGGAACGCGTGCGGAATAGTATCGGGCAAGGGTACCGGCATGTGAAGATAAAGATCGGACCGGGCGCCGATGTGCGCTGCGTCGAAGCCATCCGATCGGGCATTGGTGCGGACGTTCCGTTGTCCGTCGATGCGAATGCTTCCTATACTCTTGCCGATATCGAACTTCTGCGAACCCTCGATGAGTATGGATTAACCATGATCGAGCAACCTCTTGCGCAGGACGACCTTGTGCGCCACGCTGTCTTGCAGGAGCAACTCTCCACGCCCGTTTGTCTCGACGAATCCATTACCGGTCCGGACCGAGCGGAAGACATGGTTCGGCTTCACAGCGGGCGTGTCGTCAATGTGAAGCCCGGTCGCGTCGGCGGGTTGTCCGCGGCGATCTCGGTGCATAACGTGTGCCGCAAGGGCCGCCTCGACGCCTGGGTTGGCGGCATGCTCGAAACGGGCATAGGGCGTGCCTATAACGTGGCCCTGGCTTCTCTCCCCGGTTTTACGCTACCGGGCGATCTTTCCCCGAGCAGCCGCTACTGGGCATGCGATATTGTGCAGCCGGAGTGGACCATGTCCCCCGATGGCTTCGTCGAGGCGCCTTTTGACCGCACAGGATTGGGCGTCGAGGTAGATCGCGACCGGATTGACAACCTCACATGCCGCCTCGAACGACTGGTGTCGTGAGATGCATGTTCAGGGGCTGTCCGTTTCCGGATGCCCCATGCGTTTTACCTGTCGCGCCATGACGGCTATGAAAGCAAAGCCTGCCGCCGCCATCAGTACGACCATCCAGAATGGCTCGCCTTCTCCGGGCATCCGGAGCGCGCGTTCAGCGGTTTGCCATGGCCAGAGCGCCCGCAGTGCGCCGATCATCAGGCCCACCAGCGCCGCCATGGTCAGGTCGGCGTATCGCTTGAGCAAGTGGTTGAGTAATCGAGAGAACAATCCCAAACCGGTAATTGCCCCACCGGCAAACAGTGCAATATATCCGAGATTCCCGTTATTCAATGCATGCAGCGTCACTTCGTACATGCCCATTGTCTTGAGAAGGAATGCTCCCGAAACGCCGGGCAGGATCATTGCGCAAATGGCTGTGGCTGCGGATGCGAACACACGGATGCCCGAAGGCGCCGGAGCATCTCCTGACGCGGGGATGCCTGTAAGAAGGAAAGCCGCGCCGCAGGTCGCCACGACCATACACAGCACAGCCATGTTCTTGCGTTCGATCCGTTTCCAGGGAATACCGACGGATCCCGCCACCAGGCCCAGGAATACTCCAAGGGTCTGATGGGGCCAGGTTTCGAGCAGGATCGGAATTACTTTGGCGCCGACAAGAAGCGCTGCGCCTATCCCTGCCGCAAGCGGTATGACGAGTCCCCATTCAAGGAGGGCCCCATGCCGGCGCATTTCGCCGGGCCGGCCTTTGGCCAGAGAGGTCAACATCGCAAATCCATGGCCGATAGCGGTAATCAGCCGGGGGTAAATACCGACGATGAATGCGATCGTGCCGCCGCTGACGCCGGGAACGATATCGGCGGCGCCCATCAGAAGACCCTGCACGACGTGTGTCAGGCTTTCGCGGATGTTATGCCCGCGGCGCAGGCCCATCTCCCAACCCCAGCATGTGTCGGATTTGTGCGTCGCGCCACATATCCGGACAAGTGCGCCTCAATTCCTCTTTCATGTTCGGATCCATCCGGAAGGCCATCTTCAGCGAGTGCGTGCTCTCGTCCATCCGGCCCAGCGCAAACAATACTCTCGCCCGTAGAAAATACGCGCCGGCGTCGGGATGCAGCGCAAGAGCCTTTTGGTACGCATCGAGTGCAGGTTCGGGATGGCCCGTTTCGAAATAGGTTTCGGCCAGATCCAACCAGGCATCCCTGTTTTGAGGATGGGTGGTTACAACATGCTTGTATGTCTTCAGTGCTTCCGCAATGTTTCCTGCATTATACAAGCAATCCGCTTTGGCATGCCAGAATTCCCCGATGTCAGGTTTCAGCGCCAGCGCCCGCTCGAAGAGCGCCAGCGCTTCTTCGTGCCGTTCGAGCGCATCGAGGCAGCATCCCATTCCGTACCAGGCTTCGGGGTGCGCTTCGTCCTCCCGAACGACTTGCTCGAAATATCCAAAGGCTTGCAGATAGTCTTCCATTTCCTCGAACGCGAGTCCGAGGTTGTACCAGGTCGCCGCATCGCCACCTTCCAGTTCAATGACTTTCCGGTAGCTTTCCACCGCTTCTTCGGGACGGCTTATGTTGGCCAGCGCATTGCCCCGGTTATACCACGCCGAGGCGAAATCGTCCTGTATGGCAATGGCCATATCGTAGGAGTCCACGGCGGCTTCGAAGCGGTACATCCGGCTGAGCACGATGCCTCGGTTGTACCAGGCGTCCTGCGAGAAGGGTTCTATATCGATATGTCGTTCGTAGCAGACAATGCTTTCCGCGTCTTTTTCGAGGCAGTCGTGGCAGAACCCTAGTTCGTACCAGACCTCGGGATGCTCGGGGTTCAGTTCCGCGCAGCGCCGGAAAGATGCAATGGCATCCTGCAGGGAATTCAGATGTTCAAACGTTACACCGCGATTGAAGAAGGCTTCGTCATTGATCGGATCGATCCGGATGGCTTCCCCGTACGCTCCCAGTGCTTCCCGGCTCCGGCCAAGCGTATTGAGCGTGATTCCCCGATTGACGTGCGTTTCAGAGTCGATCGGATTCAATGTAAGCGCCTTGTCGTAGGCTTCCAGAGCTTCCTTGTGTCGCTCGAGATTGTTCAGGAGAATGCCACGCCGCATCCAGGCATCCGAGGAGTGGGACATGATGCCCAGCAACCGGTCGATAACGCTCAGGGCGTCTTCGTAGCGGCCCCGTTCGAAGTAGTAATTCGCGATATCCTCCAGCGAATCCGAATCGAGCCAGGCGGGCGCGTCCCCCTCATAGGCGGAAAGCAATGCGTTCATTCGCCCTTCGTCGGCAGGCTCGTCGAAGTCCTCGAACTCGAAATCAAACATGCTCATGCCGGCGCAGAAATACTGATTGGGGGAGGTGTGCTTGCCGGGGCGGGACGGTACCGGACACGAAGGAATAAAAGATGCAGCGAAAAAAAAGTTCGCCGTATTATAACAGAGTACTGTACAATTTACAAAGAGTTCGCTTTGTCCGGATAGGGCATGCGGGTGTGAAGCGCTGATCGAAGCGGTTTTGATCGGACTATCCTTAAAATCGTTCTGCAGGGACTGAAAACGGCCGATGATTTTCGTAACGATCGAGGGCATCGACGGCGCCGGGAAAAGCACTCAGGCCCGCCGGCTGGTCAGCCGACTGGAAGACGAGGGACACGATGTCGAGTTCTTTCGGGAGCCCGGGGGTACACGACTTTCCGAGCGCATCCGAACCATCCTTCTCGATTCCGACTTTGCGATCGATCCATTACCCGAATTATTGCTGTTTTCCGCCGCGAGGGCGCAGCTTGTAGAAGAATGCATTCGTCCGGCGCTGGCCGATGGAAAGGTGGTGGTGTGCGACCGGTTCTACGATTCGACGACGGCGTATCAGGGGGTAGGCCGCGGGATTGCCGACCCGGACTGGATATCGTCCCTGAATGCGCGGGTCGCGGGCGGACTCCGGCCGGATCGGACCTGGTTGCTTTCGCTTTCCGCCGAAGAGGCCTTGCAGCGTCGTGCACAGCGGTCCAAACCGCTTTTTGATGACTTGCCCGTTCTGCCCGAGCAGGCATTACGGACGGAACCGGATCGCATGGAGCAGTCCGGGCAGGCATTTTACGACCGGGTAGCGAAAGCATTCGACGAACTGGCGACGGCCGAGCCGGATCGCGTCGTGCGGCTTGACGGCGCCCTGAGCGAGGACGATCTCGCCGATACGATTTGGCGCGGCGCTCGGGATTTGCTGGCCGAGCGAGCAGGCGCCTGAGCAAGTCCGCGGGACACGGCATGACTCAAAGTCTTCGCATGTCTTCTCGGAACCGCATCTCCCCGGCAACGGTTGAGAGAATAGTCAGGTCGTTCGTACACTTCAGTATTGCCCTATGTCCGTTCCGCCCCAGCAAATGGACGAAGTTCGTCGTATATTCGGCGTTTTTCTCCAGAAACGCGGTCGCAGGCAGACCCCGGAGCGTTTCCTCGTTCTCGAGAAAATTTACGCCACGAACGATCATGTGGACGCCGACGAACTCTACATCCGGCTGAAAGACAGCGGACGCCGGGTAAGTCGTGCGACCGTATACAACACGCTGGAACTGTTGATGGATTGTGATCTTGTGGTCCGGCACCAGTTCGGGAGAAATCAGGCGAAATACGAACGGGCCTTCAGTTATTGGCAGCATGACCATCTGATTTGCATGGATTGCAACGAGTTGTTCGAATTCTGCGATCCGCGCATACAAGGTATCCAGGAAATGGTCGCGGACATATATCAGTTCGATATCAAGCACCACTCGCTCAACATGTATGGGCGGTGCGTGCGGGAGCATTGTCCGAACAGAGCGGCTGTCGCACAGGAAGCATGAACAGGAACATGCTACCGTATCTTGACGTTACCCGAAATTGAGAATATATTGTGTACGATAATGTCCGCGAGCCAATCCGAATCTTTTCTCCTTTTTTGAAACAATTCGCCTTCATAATGCTTGCGGCGGTGGCGTCGGGAACCCTTCTCGGTTTCAATGCGCTTCCTTTTGATGCCGCGCCGGATGCGCAAACTCGGTTAGCTTATGTCAGTGGCTTCAAGGCGCTCCGTTTTGACGTGGTGCTGGACGAAGGGGTACCTGTGGTGGAATGGGCCGCAGAGTCCGAAGACGATTTGGATCGCTATGAGGTTGAAGTAAGTGCGGAATTGGGCGCCAGGATAAGGGTAATCGAGGTTCAGCCGCTTGGCGCACAGCACCCCTATGTTTTTCGGGATGACGATCTGTATAAGGGGGCTGACGTGGTTCAGTACACGTTGTACGCCGTCCTGGACGATGGGGCGCGACAGCTTGTAGGATCAAAGCAGATCGCTTATACGCCGACAGCGGTTCGGCGCACCTGGGGCAGTATCAAGGCCATGTTTCAGTGAGACGAGGATCTCTCGCAGATACTTCGTACGCAATCTCTTCATGCTCGGCGTATGGCGCGCAGGCTCATCATGTCACCGGAGCGCGTGCAGCGTATGCTGGTGAGGCTTTCCTGCGAGATTGTCGAACGCAACCGCGGAGCGTCCAATCTCGAACTGGTCGGCATCCGGCCGTGCGGCAGCGCCGTCGCGACAGCGATCGCCCGTGAGATGGGAGTGCTCGAAGGCCGTACGCTTGAGGTAAGCGATCTGGATGTGTCCACATACAGGGATGACCGGGATCCTGGCGAAGAGATCGCAGACGCGTCCCGGATGGTGCGCGAGATTGCAGACCGGGATGTTATACTGGTGGACGATGTGCTGTTTACGGGCCGAACGGCCCGCGCCGCGCTGGATGCGCTTCTACACTACGGACGCCCCCGGAGCGTACAGATGGTTGTGCTCGTCGATCGGGGGCATAGGGAATATCCGATTCAGCCCGATTACACAGGTCTTTTTCTCCAGACGAAGCATCGCGAGCGCGTGGATGTGGACATGAACGACGGATTCACGATCCATGTAGTGGAATAGTTGACATTTCTTTTGCGTTTATTCTTTAGCCGGTCTATTCTCGCGTTTTCTGCCCGATATGCATCTCCCACCGATAATCCAGCACAGCCATGTATATAAACGGCAGATGGCGTCCGGTTACGTTCGCGCGATTCGTTTCATTTTTCGGTCTGGCCCTGTGCATTGCCTTGTGGGCAGCGCCGGTTCATGCGCAATCCACCGGTAGCGTTGCAGGTACGGTGGTTGACGCCTGGGACACGCATTCGCTGGAAGCGGTCGAGGTGTATATCAGCGGTCTGGATGCGAGCGTATATACGGATGCAGAAGGGGCGTTCAGCTTCTCTTTTGTACCGGCGGGCGAGCAGACCGTAAGAGTCTCCCTTATTGGCTACTCCACGCTTGTACGCGAGGTTACGGTGGGGGCCGGGGATTACCACTTCCGGCATCGACTGGCATCTCAGTACCTGTTTCCCTGCCGGGGCCGGGGTCGTTTCCGGGGGCTTCGAAGGCACCTATACCAGTTCCTACTTTGTGAAGGCGCTGGAAGTGAACGGTGTGGAGTTGGCGGGTGAGTTGGAGGGCGCCGGTTACCTGAATAGGTACAATCCGTCGGCGCCGCCGATTCCGAAATGGAAATCCAGAGTGAACTTCGGGTATCACAGGAGTTTGTACTCGCTGGTCAGCTACCTGAATTACATTCCTGCCTATACCAATGCGGGCGAGCCGGAAGATTCGGATTATCGGACCATCGACCGGTTCGCTACCCTGGATGTGAGCGCATACCGGCATTTACCGGGTGGGTTCGACGTGACGTTTTCCGTGCTCAATCTGCTGGACACGGATCCGCCCTTTGTCAACTGGGAAGCTGCATTCGACGGCTTTACGCACAGCCCGAAGGGGCGGCGTCTGAAGTTTTCGATTACCTGGCACCTGGAGGAAGGACATTGACGCCGAAACTTCGGGCGAACCGGCTCTACATCGCTTCGTCGGCGGATGGGCCGTACATGCCCGGGATCGCAATGTCGCACATTCGCAAGTAGACGCCGAGTTGGGCGCGGTGATGGATGATGTGGTTCAGGACGAAACTGCGGAATACGGCGCCTTTCGGCATGGTGAAGTGAACCCGCTCTCCCGACCTTAGTGTCCAGGATTCAAAAAGCGTATCGGCCGATACGCTTTTCAGGATGCCACGTGCTTCCGAGACCGCCTTGTCGAATGCGGCAAGGATTTCGTCTGTGTTTTCGGGAATCCACCGTTCGAACGGCTGCGCCATATCCAGTTCGTCCATCTGGAATGTCGGGCCGGTCCATGTGGGCAGAGTCGCTACATGGGCGGCGAGTTCCCGCAGCGTCCACGATTTTTCGTGAGGGCGATAATCCAGACATTCGTTAGGCGCCAATGCAAGCATTTTGCGGGTATTTGCGATCTCGTGATCGAATTCGGGAAGCATCGCGGCGCCGTTCATGGGTATTCTCCTTGTGAATGGGGATGATGAATAGTTAAGGATACTCTGAGCTTTGCGGTTTTAATCAGAGTATCCTTAAGGTGAGAGCGGGGGTAGAGGCTATATGTTTCGCACGTGTGCTGTCATAGCCCAATTTCCGGTTCGTTCTCTTCGTATCGGAAGGGGAGCGCTCTGTCAGGTTCAGGCTGTTCGGCGCGCCAGGTATGAAGGCGCACCTCGAATCCGGCGCGCACACGCGTTCCGGGAGCAGGGCTCTGGCGCAACACAAGAGAATCGGGTGCGTTCGGGTCGAAGAGGCTGTCCGGTGCGCCGATCGCAATGGAGCGCAATTGCAAAGAGAGTAAACTGTCTCGTGCCTCGTTTACGGCGAGACCGG
>OX638293.1:0-445000 GCA_951812335.1 Rhodothermales bacterium | reverse complement strand
CGACCGCCGATCTACTGGCGACAGTGGCGGCGATGCCGGGCGGCGAGATTGTTTTGCCCGGATTGGATCGCTATCTCAATGAAGACAGCTGGTCGGAAGTCAGTTTGGACGAAAGCCATCCTCAATTCGGCCTGGCCCGTCTGTTGCAGCGCCTCGGCGTCGAAAGGGAAGCGGTGCTCGATTGGCCAGAATCGGCAATGGAGACAGGCTCCGGACGACCTGCCGCACCGGTTACGCGTGTCCGCCTGATTGCCGAAGCGCTCCGACCGGCCGAAACCATCCGGGCCCGGGCCGGCGACCCGCTTGGCAGGGAGGAGTTGGCCGCTGCGCTGGGTCCAGACCTTAGCCTTGTCGTCTGTCGTGATCCAGCGGAAGAGGCGCGAGTCATTGCCATGGCCTTTCGCCGGACACTCGACACGCCTGGCAAGACCGCCACCCTGGTAACGCCGGACCGCAAACTGGGTCGCCGGGTTGCTGCCGAAATGAAGCGCTGGGGCGTGACGGTTGACGATTCCGCCGGTCTGCCGCTGGCCGCGACGCCGCCAGCCTCCTTTCTGCTGTTGCTCGCCCGGACCGTTTCCGATGCGCTTGCCCCAACCGGCCTTTTAGCTCTGCTCAAACATCCGCTGTGCTCAGCCGGACAGGCGCCCCGTATTACCAGGCGTCAGGCCCGGGCGCTTGAACGGGTAGCCCTGCGAGGACCGCGACCGAAGGCAGGGATCGACGGGTTGCGCCGACGGATCGCGGCATCGAAAAAAAACGGCTACGGCCCGGGCTCGACGATCTGCGACGACGCCGAAAAACTGGTCGACAGGTTAGCCAAACACCTGAGGCCGCTACTGGCTGATAATTCCCTCGAATTTTCGGAGTGGCTTCGCCAGTTATGCGACGTTGCCCAGGCTTTGGCAGCGACCCCGGATGATCCGACCGGTCAAGGCCTGTGGACCGGGGAGCCGGGCGAAGAGCTGGCCAGATTCGCTAACGAACTGAATGAGGCGAGCAGGGCTACCGGTCCGATGCCCATTCAGGATAAGACGTCGTTGGCGTCACTGCTTGCCAGGTTGATGGCGGACCGGGTTGTGCGGCCGCGCTATGGCGCCCATCCTCGCTTGGCCATCCAGGGACCGCTCGAAGCCCGGCTACACTACGCCGACCTGATGGTTCTGGGTGGTCTGAATGAAGGCGTCTGGCCTCCCGAGCCCCCCGGTCGATCCATGGATGAGCCGCCCGATGCGCCAGGAATTCGGCCTGTCTTCGGCGGAACGCCGGACGGGTCTTTCCGCACACGATTTCGTCCAGGCTTTTTGTGCGCCAGAGGTCATCGTCACACGTAGCGCAAAGGTGGATGGCAGTCCGACCGTGGCTTCTCGCTGGCTGCAACGACTCGACACGGTTCTTGAAAGCACGCTCGATCGCAAAAACCTGCAGCGTATCCGTAATCGGGGTCTAGCGCTAGCGGCGGAAGCCGCCCTGTTCGACCGACCGCCGCAGATCGAAAGCTGCGTCCGACCGGAGCCGAAGCCGCCGGTCGCCGCGCGGCCACGCCAATTTTCCGTGACCCGGATCGAAAAATGGCGTCGCGATCCCTACGCAATCTATGCCCGCCATATCCTGCGACTTAAACCGCTGGATGCGATAGATGCCGATCCGGGGGCCCTGGAGCGCGGCATTATCTTCCACGAGGTGTTCGGGAGCTTTATACAGAACCATCCGGATGGGCCGCTGCCGCCCGACGCTCTGGACGAACTGACGGCGCTGGGCCGTGAGCAGTTCGGATATCTTGGCCATGCGTCCGGCGCCGCAGCGATCTGGTGGCCACGCTTTGAACGAGCGGCGAAAGCCTTCGTCGCTACGGAGACAGCGCGGCGGTCGGAGATTCGAACCTCTTATGTCGAGGTTCCCGGAGAAATCTCCATCGATGCGCCGGCAGGCCTTTTCGTCCTGACCGGCAAAGCGGACCGCATCGACCTGAAACACGATGGCAGCGCCGAAATTCTCGATTACAAGACAGGCAGCCTGCCGAGAAAAAAAGATGTCGATACGGGTTTCAACCCGCAACTCCCGCTGGAAGGACTGATGCTTCGTTGCGGCGGCTTCAACGATTTGCCGGAGATCGCCGAAGTCGGCGCATTGACGTACTGGCAGCTCGGCGGCGGTCGGCAACCTATGAAAGACCAGCCAGCCGGAAGCAAGCCGGTTGCCGACCTGATCGATGCCGCCGAAAAGGGGCTGGTCAGGCTCGTTGCGGCCTATGACGATCCGGATATGCCTTATATGGCGCGCCCGGCCAGCGCGTATGCTCTGACGTATAACGATTACGAACATTTGGCGCGCCTCCGGGAATGGGCGTTCGCCGAGATGGCGTGATGACTGTTCTCTTTCCCAAATCGCCCGATCCTGAAGAGATAGCCCAGCGTGCCCAGGCCACGGCGTCTGACCCGGCCGTATCCTCCTGGACCAGCGCCAGCGCCGGCACGGGCAAGACCTATGTCCTGGCCCGGCGGGTGTTGCGGCTTTTGCTGAACGGCGCCTTGCCGGCGCGCATCCTTTGTCTGACTTTCACCAAAGCTGCCGCAGCGGAAATGATCAACCGGGTCGTGCGCCAGCTGAGCAAATGGGCATTGATGGACGATAATGCGCTACACGAGGATCTGAGCAAGGTGATCGGGCGAACGCCGGACAAGGGCGAGATGAGGCGCGCTCGCAAGCTGTTCGCCACCTGCCTGAATGCGCCGGCAGGTATTCGTATCCAGACCATTCATTCCTTCTGCCAGGCATTGCTGAAACGCTTTCCGATCGAGGGCGGGGCGCCTCCCCATTTCCAGGTTATAGAGGAAAGCGATCGGCGCGCCCTGCTGGATCGGGTGCGCAACAAGGTGCTGGCCGACGCCGGGCCGGGCGCAGGCCGATTCGCGCCGGAACTGGGATTGCTCGCGCCCCTCGGCGGATCGGACGAGCTCACGAATCTGCTTGGCGGGTTTCTGAAGCACCGCGGCCGTCTGCGTGGTCTTCTCAAGGATGAAGCGACCGTCGCCGCAGCGATCCGGCAACTTTATCGCGACGCCGGGTTTTCGGACAGCGCATCGGAAGCCGTGCTCTTCGCCGATGCCTGCACAGAGGGGCGGTTCGATCGCAAGGGACTCATGCGGGCAATACGGGCACTGAAAAGCGGCGGCAAGACCGATGCCGACAGGGCAGCCCGGATCGCCGCCTGGCTGGCGACCGGGGAGGCGGCGAGGCCGGAAAGCCTTGACGCCTATGCCAAAGCATTTTTGACCAAACGACACCAGCCCCTGGCTCGCCTGGCAACGAAGAAGGTCGTTGCAGCCATGCCGGACATCCTCGATATCCTGAACTGCGAGGCGGATAGGCTCGTCGATCTGTACGACCGCAAGAAACGGTTTCGGATCGTCGAGCGCAGTGCGGCGCTGGCCCGTCTCGGCGCAGCTGTCCATCAGCGGTACGAAGCGGAAAAAAGCCGGCGCGCCGTGCTGGATTTCGACGACCTGATCCTGAAAGCCGAAACCCTGTTGTCCCATGAGGTGGAAAACGAGTGGGTGCTTTACAAACTGGATGGCGGCATCGACCATATTCTGGTCGATGAGGCGCAGGATACAAGCCCGCAACAATGGCGTCTGGTCGAAGCCATTGCGCGGGAGTTTTTTGCCGGGGGCGGAGTTCGGCGTACCCCGGTGGAAGACAGCCTGCCGTCGCGCACCGTGTTCGCGGTCGGCGATGCGAAACAGTCGATTTTCAGTTTCCAGGGCGCCGACCCTGTGGCTTTCGACCGAGTCCGGCAAAGATTCGGGGCGCAGGTAACGGCATCCGGCGAGAATTGGTCGCCGGTCGACCTTGGGGTATCTTTCCGGTCGGTCCAGCAGGTGCTCGACGCGGTGGATAAAACCTTCGCCGAAGGGCCGGCGACGGACGGCATGATCGAGGACGGAGCGGCGCCTGTCCATACCGCCCAACGCCAGGGCCAAACCGGTATGGTCGAACTGTGGCCCGTCATCGCTCCTGCAGCCTACGAGACGCCCGCGCCCTGGACTGTGCCGGAGGTAGCCCTTGACGCAACTTCGCCCACCGAGCAACTGGCGCGCCGGATCGCCCGGCAGGTGCGCGCCTGGCTTGATGGATCGGCTGGCCTGGTTTGGGATCGCACGGGCGATTGCCCGGTGCGGCGTACGGCGCGCGCTGGGGACATTATGATCCTGGTGCGCCGGCGCAACGAACTGGTCGATGCATTGATTCGTGCGCTGAAAGAGGAGGCCATTGAGGTTGCCGGCGCGGACCGCATGAAGCTGATCGAGCAGTTGGCTGTCATGGATATGCTGGCCATCGCCGATTTTCTGTTGCTTCCGGAGGACGACCTTACGCTGGCGACTGTCCTTAAAGGCCCGCTCTTCGGCTTCAACGACGACCGGTTGTTCGATCTTGCCTATGAACGCGGCAAGGTCAGCCTGTGGTCGCGCCTGCAGACGGCGCAGGATCCGGAGTCGAAAGCCGCTGCCGGGACGCTCTCCCGACTGCTGGCCATGGTCGATTACACGGCGCCCTACGAATTGCTCCAGGCTATCTTGACCGACGAAGGGGCGCCGACCGGTCGCGAGCGCTTCTGGGCCCGCCTCGGTCCCGACGCCATCGAGCCATTGGAGGAGCTACTTAACCTGGCCCTCTCCTACCAGCAGGATCACCCGCCCTCCCTGCAGGAATTTCTGGACTGGCTGCGCCGCTCCGATATCGTGATCAAGCGGGACATGGAAAGCGTGACGGATGCGGTGCGCATCATGACCGTGCACGGCGCAAAGGGATTGCAGGCGCCGATCGTTATTCTGCCGGATACGATCCGCGTCCCGAACAAAACGGGCAATCTCTTGTGGCCGTCGTTGTCCGGGAACGAGGAGCCGGATATCCTGCCACTGATTACTCCTTCCGATGAAGGCGCGGACAAATGGACCGCGGGCTTCAAGGCCGCGGCTGCGAAAGCTCAACGGCAGGAGTACAACCGGCTGCTCTATGTCGCCATGACGCGCGCGGAGGATGCGTTGATCGTTTGCGGAAGCGGGGGGCAGCGCAGCGACGATTGCTGGCACACGCTGGTCGAGCAGGGCCTGCACAGGCTGAACGCCGCTGAAATCCCGCAGGAAGACTTCGATGAGCCGATTTTGCGCTACGGCAACCTTGTCATGCTGGAGAATATTCCAGGTCGAGCCTCCGGCGCCCCGATCGGTGATTCGACGGTCGATCCGACGCTTCTGGGACCGCCGGCCCCGGAAGCCCGGCGGCCCCAACCCCTTGCCCCGTCACGTCCGGAAGAAGACGAACCGGCAGTGTTCAGCCCGTTCCAGCATGGCGCGAAGCGGTTCCGGCGCGGCCGGATCGTCCATCGGCTGCTCCAGTATCTTCCCGCTATACCGGCGGTGCAGCGCGAACGGATGGCGATGCGGTTTCTCGCTCGTTCCGACGACAGTCTGACGGAAGACGAGCGGCGCCGGATCGCGGCAGAAACTTGTGCGGTGCTCGATCTGCCCGAGGCTCGGTTCCTTTTCGGCCCAGGTTCGTTCGCCGAAGCGCCGATAACCGGTGTCGTGGGCGAGACGGTGATTTCAGGCCAGATCGACCGGCTCGCCATCGGCGAAAGGACGGTATCCATCGTCGACTACAAGACCAACCAGTCGCCTCCGGAAGAGGCCGCAGTTACGCCACCAGCCTATTTGCGCCAGATGGCCGCGTATCGTGTTCTGATTCAGCGACTTTATCCGTTGCGCAGCGTAACATGCTTTCTTCTCTGGACTGCGGTCCCGCAGCTGATGCGGATAGAGGATTCGCTGCTCGATTCGCACGCGCCCGCTGGCATATGAGAGGTGTTGTGTGCGTTTTCTCGTCCGGAGCAGGCTTTCCGGTAGTGCGGGCGCTGGTCAGGCGTGCTCTTGCCGATGGGCAGAGGGGATTCCGTTTGACAGGGACAGATTTTTCAGGAATTTAAGGTGCAGGATTGCGATTTTGTTTCGACCGGATCAATCCGGGAAAAATCCATGTCCGGACGCACATGCAGAACCCACAGTCCTTCGTTCAAGGCGAAGGTAGCCGTTGCCGCTCTTTCAAGCATTCTCTATAAATTCCCGTGTGGAGCATGGAACTCGTAGCAGCAATCATTGCCGGTCTCGTCGTGGGCGGTGTTTCGCTCTATGTCATTCTGCGCGGCCGCGTCGTCCGGCTGGAAACACAGCTGGACAAAGCGCTTGGCGAGCGGGACGAACGTACACAGGAGCTTGCGAATGCAAACATCGAGATCGCCAGATACGAAAGCGCCCAGGCGGAGCGCGAGAAGGCGCTCGCCGAGCGCCTTGCGGAGATCGACACTCGTTTCAAGGGACTTGCCTCGGAAGTGCTCAAGTCGAGTACGGAGGAGTTTCGCAAGCAGGCAGCCGAGCAGTTCAAGCAGCAGCAAGCGCTGGCCGACAAGGACCTGAAGGCACGCGAAACCGCGGTCGAGAATCTTGTCAAGCCGGTCCGCGAGAGCCTGGACAAGCTACGGGAACACGTTGATGCATCCGAGAAGGCCCGCATCGCCGACACGACAAAGGTCAGCCAGAACGTCGAGCAACTGATAGCCGAAACCAGCGGGTTGCGGAAAATCCTGCACAACCCCCAGCTGCGCGGGCAGTGGGGTGAGCAACATCTGCGCAATGTGCTCGACGCGGCCGGTATGTCCCCGCATGTGGATTACGTGGAACAGGCCCAGCTAACCGGGGACGGCGCACTTCTTCGCCCGGATGTGCTGGTGCGGATTCCCGGTGGGGCTACGGTGGTGATCGACGCCAAGACGCCGTTCGATCGATATGATGCGGCGATGCGCAGCGACGACGAGCAGGAGCAGAAAAAATTACTCAAGGAGCACGCAACCGCTCTTGCGGGGCATGCCAAGGTGCTTGCCGACCGGGACTATGCTCAGTGGATCGAGGGCTCGCCCGATTTTGTGATGATGTACGTTCCCACGGACCCGATGCTCGATGCAGCCATCAACGCCGAGCCTACTATCTGGCAGGACACATGGCAGAGCCACCGCGTGTTGATTGCTACCCCGGGGCTTCTGATAGCGTTTCTGCGGACCGTTGCGCTCGCCTGGCGGCAGCAGGATATCCAGGAGAATGCCCAGAAGATAGCGGAAGCGGCCCGGGAACTGTACAGCCGCCTGCGCACCTATGCCTCCCATGTGGACAAAATGGGCCGCGGTTTGCAGCAGGCCGTTCGCGCATACAACGACGGCGTAGGCTCCTTCCAGTCGCGGGTGCTGGTGCAGGCGCGCCGCTTTGAGGAGCTCAGCGCTACGGACAAGTCCGGGCAGATTCGCGAAACCGCTCCGGTCGAAGAGACTGTGCGGCAGGTGGAAGCGCCGTAGCTGCCGTTCGCGTCCGATGAGTACCGAGCTCCAGCGATCCGCTTTTACCCACTTTGAGTAATTTTTACACCATTTCGGAGTATTTTTTACTCCATTTTATAGTAATTTTTACTCAAAAAGGTGTATTAGAAGGTAAAACATCTCCCCGTATCGGTATGCGCCCTGCGCTGTCGAGGATTTGCAGGAGAAGGGGTATGCCTACTGGGCGTTGGGGCATGTGCACAAGCGGCAGCGGGTTACCGCCGACCCGGAAGCGTGGTATTCCGGCAACATACAGGGGCGGAATTCGGCGGAAACGGGCGTTAGGGGCGGCTTGCTGGTCGTTATAGACGAAGGGGGTTATGTCGAAACGGAGTTTCGGTCTTTTGCGCCCATCCAGTGGGTTGAAATCGTGCTGGACGATGTGCAGGAGCTGCATACGGTAGAGAATATTCGCCGCCGGATCGTCGCCGATTTTTCCGTACGCACGGGCGAAGATGTTGCCGAAGCATGGATGCTCCGGGTCCGGCTGGAGGGCCGCACGCCGCTGGCGCAGGACCTGCAACCATCGCCGCTTTCACCGCTTTGCGCATCGCGAGGGGAGTTTTGCCTCTGGTGCGCGCGCTCGATTTCCTTTCTTGTAACCTGCCTGTTATCGGATTCGCTAATTTTTCATATTTTCTTACCCTATCCACTTTAAATCCTGTAGGCCTGCCATGACTTTCATCTTTCTTCGCACGACTTCGCTTCTTGCTCTTTTGGTCGCCTGCTTGACCACTTTCTCCGCGTTCGCCCAGCAGAAAGTGGTTGCTCCCTCTCGTACTCAGCAAGCTATCGCTATGGATCTGGTCAGTTCCGATTACGACGTTATGGTTTCGGCGCTTGAAGATTACATACGCGTACCCGAAGAGTCACGTACGCCCCAACTCCGCGCTGCGCTCGTTCGGGGACTTGCTATGGAAAACGAGCGCAGAAGAGAGTTCTTTCTTAGCGACGCTCCTTATCTGTACGATGGAAAAGGTAATTCCGGTCTCGACCTGTATGGCGAAGTTATGGAAATGCGCGATCCTGCGACGATCAACGTGCTTCTTCCTTGGGTGTGTTGCGGTGATTCCGATGATTTTATCGATTTCGGCCGGCAGGTTTTTCAGCCTCTTTTACAGTTTGTTCTTGCTGCAGAACCTGGTTACGAAGAATCTATGACAGGAGGATTATGGGTTCTTCGCATGATGGTGGATCATTGGGGTCTTGATTCCTTTAGCTTGATCGAGCGCGAGCAGCTTAGGCAAATAGTCTTTCGACATATTTCCGGCGATTATATGTCCGATCATTGGTCTTCGTTGCTATATGCCGTTTATTTGGCTGCATCTATCGAGGATACTGAGCTCATGCAAATGGCGCAGTCAATAGTAAACGACGAGAACGAACTTCGTAGGCGTCGGATTACTGATGATTGGAGTTTGGAATATCTAGAACAAGCAGTATCCGACGCTATTTCAGGGAATCTCCAACTTCGCCAATACGTTCCTCGCAAGCAGCGTATGATCGAACGCGAAGCGCTCGATACCTCTCCCTGATTTCCCGTTCGCCTGGCGCCGCGAAGCGACCACATCGCCCCTAACGACTGATCCCCGCGCCCTCTCGTCGAGAACGCGGGGATCTCCTTTCCGCCGCGCGCCGCTTTCGAGGAAAACGTTCTTGCGCCGGCGTCTGTAGTCGCCCCATGCTCCCGCACGGGTTTTCGGCTGCGTACCCAGTCTTTGAATTTTGGTCGTAGACTTTCGATTTCACATCGAGGGCCGGCGGGAAATGGCTGCCAGTTAGCCACTTGTGCAAGAGGCCGGGGCCAATATGTTTCACGGATCTCGCGGCCTTGATGCATGCTCCGGCATGATCGAGAGTGATTCCTTGGCGTCGAACGACATCGACATCGCGCAAGCCGAAGGCTTTCAATAAAAATTGTCGCACGCGCGATGTTTTCGGGATATTATTCCGCGAAACCTTGTTTGTACATATAATACACATATATTATACATATATTCTCATATATGGATTTCGTGACCATCCCTCCCGCATACAATGACTCGACGCACCCGGAAAACCTCGCTGCTACCTACCGCCTCGGACGGTGAAGCACTATCCAGTGAAGAGACTACGGAAATACCCGTTCGCCGGGGACGGGGCGCCCGCATCAACCCGCCGAATCGTTTCGAGCCCTTGTGTCTCGAAGAAGACCCTGCAGCACTGGAGGAGGACGAATTGCGCCAGGTCCCCACGAAGTATTATGTGGACGCCACCAAAACCCTGCTGGCCCGCAACGATAGCCCGGACATTGGCTTCACCTTTAGTCTCAATCCGTATCGGGGCTGCGAGCATGGGTGTATTTACTGCTATGCCCGTCCCTCGCACGAATACCTCGGTTTTTCGGCGGGCCTCGATTTCGAAACCCGCATTCTTGTCAAGGAGCGGGCGCCCGAGTTGCTTGCGGAAACGTTTCGGAAAAAATCCTGGAGGCCACAGGTGGTGGCTTTGTCCGGGAATACGGATCCGTACCAACCCCTCGAACGTCGTCTCGCCTTGACGCGCGGCTGCCTGAAAGTATTTCTCAAGCACCGCAACCCGGTGGGGATCGTCACCAAGAATTACCTGGTGACCAGGGACATCGATCTGTTGGAGGAGATGGCGAAATACAATCTGGTCCGAGTCATCCTGTCGATCACGACGTTGCGCCCCGATCTCGTGCACAGCATGGAGCCGCGCACATCTCGCCCCGAAAGACGGCTACAAGCGATCGAAATGCTTGCAGCAAAGGGTATACCCGTTTCCGTAAATGTAGCGCCCATCGTACCCGGATTGACGGATGAGGAGATGCCGTCTATCCTGAAGGCGGCCGCGAGCCGGGGCGCCTCCGGCGCCGGATACACGATTCTCCGGCTGCCCGGGGCGGTGCAAGACATTTTTATCGATTGGGTTCGGCGCGAATTTCCGGATCGCGCCAACAAAATTATCCGCCGGCTTGCCTCGCTTCGCGGCGGCGACCTCACGGATAATCGTTTCGGGAAGCGGATGCGTGGGGAGGGGGATTGGGCGGATCTGATCGCTCGCCTTTTTCGCATCGAGTGCAAACGGTGGGGTCTGGACGTTCCCCGGCACTCCCTCTCAACACGGCATTTTCGGCGCCCGGGGGATGGACAGCAGAGCCTGTTCGATGGCTAATGATTTACCTAAGCGGGAATCCTGCGTTCAGGAGTGAGAAAGTAGTACTTCGCTCAAAAAACGAGAAAATTTTCAAAAAGAACTTGTAAAGAAAAAGGAAATTTATTACTATTCTTTTCACGGGATTTTCATGCGTTGACTGAAGCGAGTGGGAGGGGGGTGTGGACTTTGTGCTGCGGAGGCTTCAGGTACTCGCGTGGCGTTCTGTCATAAGAAAAATTATGCACCATTCCACAAAACCTGCCCGGTTAGCGCAATGTCCAGCCACTTTTCTGTTGTCCGTGCAACGATGGCTTTTCTGGCCGTCCTCGCATTGATCCTTGCCCCTTCCGCGGGAGCCCAGACGACCGGTAAAATAGCCGGAACCGTAACGGACGCCTCGAACGGCGAAGGACTTCCCGGCGTAAATGTCGTCATAGTCGGAACCACCACGGGTGGCGTAACCGATGCCGAGGGGGATTACTTCATTCTTAATATTTCTCCCGGCTCGTATGATATTCAGGCGAGCAGCATAGGGTTCACAACGACCACGGTACAGAACGTGGAAGTGCATGTGGACCAGACTGCTACGATCGACTTCGATCTGACCGAGGAGGTGATAGAAGGCGAGGAAGTGATCGTAACTGCCGAACGTCCGCTGGTCGAGCGGGATGTTACGGGCAGTATGCATCGGCTGAGTGCCGAGGCGCTTTCCCGTACGCCCATCCAGAACATAGACGATATCCTTGCCCAGCAGACGGGGGTCTACAATACGGGATACACGGCGTACCTCAGAGGCGGCGTCCAAAGCGAGGTCAATTACCAGGTTGACGGCACGTCGCTCAACAGCGGCTTGATTTCAGACAACTGGCAGCGGCTCAATACGACCTCGATCCAGGAAGTGTCGGTGTTGACGGGCGGCTATAACGCGGAATACGGGAACGCCATGTCGGGCGTCGTAAACGTGGTGACCCACGAACCCAGTGCATTTTCCCGGCATTACTCGGGTGCGCTTAATTATCGTGTCCGCCCCTCGGGACAGTACCACTGGGGCGACAACATGTATAGCGAGGATCTCTGGAAATACACGAACTTCGGCATGAGTTACTGGCAGACCCAGTTGCAGACGGAGGCCAACCGGAATTCATACGCCGAATACTTCCGGCGATTTTACGGGTGGGACGGTACGCGCGTGCCTACGGCGGACGAGTTGCTGAATACATATCGTCAGCAAATCACGCCGTCGGATGTGCTTGCGAACTATGCGGAACGCATGCAGCACGAAGTGGAGGGCTCCATATGGGGTTCGCCCATGGATCATATGACGTTCCTGGTTTCGGGCAGGTATAAAAGGGGCGTGAACATATATCCGCAGTCCAACGCGTATAACCCGGAGTATAACGTACAGGCAAAGCTGGGTTATCATTTCAGCCCGGGGAAGAAGTTGACGCTCAATGTGACGAACGGGTGGTATCACAGCAGTACGGTTACCGAAAGCAACTGGAACAACACCACTACCTCGCAGGAGGCTCGTTGGCAGCCCAATGCGGACGTACGGGATCCCTACGTCGGATCGGCGTATGCCCCGTGGGGCGGGTACTGGCTTAAAGGACCCGAGGAAAAGAACTTCAATGTCGGAACGCTGAAGTGGGATCATACCCTGAGTCCCCGCACCTTCTATACGGTTTCGCTTTCCTACCTGCGGGACTACACCACGTCGTTGCAGGAATACGACAAACTGAACACGAGCACGGAAACGGTGCGTTGGGGGGATAGCTGGTTCGATCTGGCGGGTAATTTCCGTCTGGAGGCTCGTCAGATTCAGGTGAACAACTACAGCGACAGCCGGGCCTGGACAGCCCAGGCGGACATTACGAGCCAGTTGCACAAGTCGCACCAGGTCAAGGCCGGCGCCGAGTTCAAGCTCTATGATGTCGATTACCAGCATTACTACATGGAATTTCCGGCAGGGGATGTCTGGCATCTCGACAACGTGTTCGATGGCGAACCGGCGGAAGCCGCCATCTACGTGCAGGACAAGATGGAATATGAAGGCATCGTGCTGAATGTGGGGGTTCGTTTCGACGCCTTTAATGCGCGGACCATGTATTCGCCGAATATTTTCGACCCCCTGCTTTTCCAGACGCACAACGGCGGAGATGGTACGCATCCGACGAACATTGCGCCGATCTGGCAGGCGCATCGGCCCGGGAAGGACTGGTTTGCCTTCAGGCAGGATTTCCGCGACGCATTTCCGGATAACTGGCAAAATCTGCAGACGGTGTCCAGCGAATGGAAGATGGCGATCTCGCCCCGCCTTGGGCTGTCGTTCCCCATCACGGAAAACTCCAAATTGCGCTTCAGTTACGGGCACTTCAACCAGCGCCCCTCATGGGTCTCGCTCATGGGCTTTCCTACCAGTTGGTATGACGCTTCGCCGTATGCTACGGTGCGTATGGACCAGTGGCAGGGATGGTATGGCCATCCGGGCCTGAGTTATGACCGAACGATTCAATACGAGCTCGGCTTTACGCAAAACTTCTTCGATTTCGCTCGGCTCGACCTTGCCGCCTATTACAAGGATGCAAGTCGTTTGACCCGCTATGCGTACAACGGGACGTACAATCGGAACGGAGGGGGATTTGCATCGTCGTCCTGGGGAGCGGGTAACTCTGCCGGAAGTATCTGGTCGAAAACCCGGAACCTCGCCAACGACGGGCACGACAACATCTTCTATACGAACAATGCCTTCAAGGACATTCGCGGTATTGAGATCGTGGCGGAGAAGTTGTTCACCGGCCGCTGGTCGGCGCGCACCGCATTCGATTTTTCCACGACGACCGGTGGGCGAGCCGGCTACTCGCAGTACCGCGAAGACGGCTCGACGGTGAATCAACCGCACTCGTATGACGAGTTAAAGGCTACGTGGCTGTCCAGTTATGTCCTGAAAGGCAATGTGAGTTACGTGACGCCGCAAAGCCTGATGAGGGGGGTGTTGGGGGACATTACCGTAGGCATGTACCACGAATACTTCGCCGGCCCCCAGTATACGTACTATCCGACGGACTACCAGGGCGTTCAGACGCCGTACAACAAACGCTGGTTTCCGCACCATCGCACGGACCTGACCTTCAACAAGCAGGTTTCCGTGGGGAGTTTCCGTCCGGTGATCGGCGTGGAGGTGTTCAACCTCTTCAACTACAAGGACAAGATCCTGTTGGTCGGGGACGATCTCGAGCAATGGGAGGAGAGCGGAGAGCTTCCAAAAATCTCAAAATCGGGTGAGGACAATCTCTGGTTCTTCTACAATTCCGTCAGCAATCCGCGTCGCATGATTTATTTCACCATGGGCCTGAAGTTTTAAGCCGTGCTGCATAGCGGGACGGCGCCCGTCCCGCTATGCAGTCGCCTCACATACGTATTCGCACCCTGCAAACCGAGTTATATCCCGTCATGAAAGCATTACACGCCGTATTGCGACCTTTCGGCGCCGCCGCAATGGTTTGCACCCTGTTGCTTGGAATCCTACCCGCTCCTGCACTTGCCCAAGTGTTCGATTTCAAGGATCTGACACGCGCCAGGATGTGGGCCCGGTTATGGAACTCGGGCGGCGTGGGGCAGCCGACGCTGGGAGGCCAGGAATACTACAAGTATGATTATCCGGGTCATGCATTGGGCAGCAACGTGAACGATCATGCCGGGTGGCTGCTGTGGTCGGGGTATATGGCGTGGGCGAACATCGACGGCATCGGCTATCCGTTCCGCGTCCTTCTGGCGTATGACCACAACCCGACGTTCATATCTCCGGTCGAAGGCACCAAACTCATTACGAATTACAACATGGCGAATCCGTCGTTGAAGGCGGAAGAAATGATTACCGGCGCGCATCGCATCAACGAGTACGATGTCCGGGTTGATTTTCGCGCGCTTGCCTGGAGTTATCCGGACTACGACGACTTCATCATCCAGGAGTACACATTTACGAACGAGGGCAGTAGCACCATTACGGACTTCCGGTTCGCTCCGACGGGCGCCATGAACATTGCGTTGCCTATTAGGGGCAGGTCCGACGATGACGTGTACGAATGGGATATCGAACACGAGGCCTTCTATTTCCGGGACGGCGTGGAGCGGGACGGCGACACCGCCAACCCCTCGCCGCCCCGACCATTCGGGCTCACGAGGAGCGATCTCGGCGAGCCTGCCGATCTCGATGCGCCCAGCGCCATCAACCACGAGTTCCTTGCGCCGCAATACTTCACGTACTACTGGCTGGACAAGCCGGAAAAATCCGATCCGTCCGAGCGCGATCACATGAACATCGTGGACAAGTCCAACCTGAACCAGCACTCGAACCGTATTCAGGACGATCCGCTCAACGACAACCCGGAGGTGGATTTCGACACGGATAACTACATCTATCAGTCGCTTACGTACGATCAGCCGTTGCCGCCCGAAACGGAAGATGGACAGTCGCTTGCTGCCGAGGCGGCGCGACTTGGGCTCACGACGCGTCCCCGGGGGCGGTTCGAATATCACATAGATTATATATACGAGACGGGCCCTTACGAGATGGCGCCGGGCCAGTCGCTGAAATTCGTGCTGGTCGTAGCGGCGGGCATGATGGATATGGAGTATGTTGCGGCGGGAGGCAAAGAGAACGAAGCGCGTTTGCCTGAAGGGGGCGTCAGACTGTGGGAGCATGTGGACGCGGCGCAGGAGTTGTACGACCGCGGTTACGAAGCGCCGGATCCTCCTCCCACGCCGACGAACGGCAACAATTCGCTGACGCTGACGCCCATTCCGCTGGGCGTCAAGGTGCAGTGGCCCGCCATCCCCGATTCATACCGGGATCCGGATTACAACGTCAACGATGTGGCGGGTTACCGGGTATACCGCTCGACGCATCGCAACATCGGTCCCTGGACGATGATAGCGGACATCCCTGTCAATGCAGTGGAAATGGAGAACGGGATGGTCACCTTCAACGACAGCGGGCTGGAGTTGGGGGTTGGCGTCTACTACACCGTTACGAGCTACGACACGGGACACAATAGTCCGTGGCCGGGAGATATGAGCATAACCAGTCTGCCCTCCATGGAGAGCGGACAGGTCAATGTCAATGTGGACCCGGTATATCCCCAAGCGAACCCGAGCGACAACCTCGACGATATTCGGGTCTACCCGAACCCCTTCTTCCAGCACAGTCAGCTTCTGGGCGAAGGGGAGCGCTACCGCATTGAATTCGTGAATATTCCGGCGCAATGCACCATTCGCATCTATACCCTTGCCGGGGAACTGGTTCGCGTAATCGACCACACGGACGGTAGCGGCGACGAGCCCTGGGGCTCGCGGGCGACGGCGGACTATCAGGTGAATGAGTATTTACAACGCGTGGCGCCGGGCATATACCTGTTCCATGTCGAGTCGCATGTTCCAGGTCATGAGGGCGAAAGCAAAGTCGGCAAGTTCGTCATCGTCAAGTAACCGCAGCGCGTTTGCATAACACCCCTTTTACCCGAGTATGATACCATGAAATCAATTCCTGTACGGAAAGTCCTTCCCTTGTTGCTCATAGCGCTGTGCATGCTTTATGTGTCGCCGATACGGGCGCAGAACGTGCGTACCGCGGCGGGTATTGACCCGCCTCCGTTTCAGCGCACGGCGCAGACGGGTTTCCAGTTTCTGCATCTTCCTACGACGGCCCGGAGTGCAGCCATGGCCGGGATACATATGGCGAGCGGCGATGCAACGGCGGCGTTCAATAATCCTGCCAAACTGGTCGGTATCGACAACCTTGATCTTGCGGTTAGCCATGTAAGCTACATAGCCGATATTCAGTACAACACGGGGGCGATCGCGAAGAACATGGGAGTATGGGGCGTAGTCGGCGTACGGGTGGCTTCTCTGGACGCCGGGGACATGGTGCGTACGGAAAACGTGCTGGACGAAGTGGCGAACACGACCAGTCGAAGCGGTGATCTGGGTACGTTTACCGCAGGCAACCTGCTGGTGGGCGTGATCTACGCCCGGCCTATCACGGACCGGCTCTCCGTTGGTGGAAACGTCAGCTACATCCGGGAGAAGTTGGCGGAGACGGAGGTAAACAACCTCAGCATCGATTTCGGAGTGTATTTCGAGACCGGGTTCCGCAGCCTGCGTCTTGCGCTTGTGGCGAAGAATGTCGGCCCCGACGCCGAATACGCCGGTTTTTCCGAGGTTTTCGGGATTCCGCAGAGCGTACGTATGCCCATCGACTTCCGTTTCGGCGTGGCGTACGATTTCATGGGCAGCGAGGCTATCCCGGGGCAATCCCGGCTTAGTGGCTACCTCGAAGGAGTCCATCCGAATGACGGCCCCGAACGGGTTCACGCGGCGCTTGAATATGAAGTGCTCGGTATGTTCGCAGCGCGTGGCGGATACCGTATGAACTACGACGAGCAGGGGATTACGGCCGGCGCCGGCGTCAACTTCTCGACGATCGGTTTCAATGGCCGATTCGATTATGCATACGTGGATTACGGCCGGCTCTCGTACACGCATATTCTTACGCTGGGCATTGGTATCTGACCCTGTCCGGCACTGCGGGTCTTGACGCGGCCTCCATGCGCCGGCGTACCCGATGCGCTTGAGCGACTGTAGCTAAGTAAAATGGGAGCCGTAACGATTGTAGGGAGCTATGTAGTCGCCCTTGTGGTGGACACGGACCGACTTCCGGTCGCCGAGGAAACGGTGATTGGATGGAACTACCATGAAACGCATGGCGGGAAAGGGTCCAATATGGCGGTAGCTGCCGCCCGGCTCGGCGCGGATGTGCGTTTCCTTGGAAAGATCGGGCGGGATCGTTACGGGGACGCTTTTCTGGAGTTGTTGCGGGAAGAGGGCGTCCGCGACGAGGATGTGTTATACGCCGAGGCAACGCCTACCGCGGTCGGATTCATCATATCCTGCACCGACGGGCGTAATATCATCGTCACGGACCGGGGCGCCAACGGGGATTTTTCGCCCGATGACGTAGCTTCGCACAGCGACCCGATCACTCGTGCCGATGTGATCGTTTCCCCCCTCGAAATACCGTTGGATACGGCATTGGCTGCTGCCCGCGTTGCGCATCGCCATGATGTATTGACCATACTGAATCCTGCCCCGGCGGAAGATTTGCGCGGTCATGACCTGGCGTGCATTTTTGCGCTTACCCCCAATGAAGGGGAGGCGCGCGTTTGCCTTGGGTTGCCGCCCGACGATCCGACCCCGGACGAAGACATTGCGGTTCGCCTCCATCGACTCGGGGTGGAGCATGTGCTCCTTACGCGCGGCGAAAAGGGCGTGTTGTGGGTTTCCGCCGAAGGTACGCGCGTCGTCCCGGCCTTGCGCGTCAACGTGCTGGATACCGTAGGCGCCGGGGATGCGTTCAATGCAGGATTTGCGGTTGGACTGAGCGAGAAACGCTCTATGGCCGAGGCTATCTCGTTGGGCGTAACGGCCGCGTCGCTTTCGACCGAGGCCCGCGAAACGGTTCTGTCGTATCCGCATCGCGATGTAGTGTCCCGTCGATTTTCGGAAGTGTTATCCTCCATTGCCTAAACACTCTGCTTCAGATTCGCCTCTGGCATGGATCTCGTATCAGGATTTTTGCTCGTTTTGGTCGCCGGCGTATTGCAGGGTACGTTCGTGCTTCCGATGACCCTGACACGACACTGGGATTGGGAGCATACCTGGGTTACGTTCTCGTTTTTCGGGATGTTGTCGTTCAATGGGATACTGGCTCTGGTTTCTCTGGGAGATCTTCCCGCCATTTATTCCGCCGTTCCGGTACGCGACCTCATGATGCTGGGCATATTCGGTGCGGGATGGGGTATCGGGGCGGTTCTTTTCGGCGTGGGGATGGACCGGTTGGGCATGGCGCTTGGCTACCCGATCATCATGGGGCTTATCGCCAGCATGGGGGCGCTTATTCCATTGCTTGTTTTTTATCCCGGGGACGTGTTGGCGCTGCATGGCCTGGTGCTCTTGTCGGGAACGGCCCTGGTAATGGTTGGGATCGTGCTTTCGGCGCGGGCCGGGGCGAAGAAGACCTCCGAAAACACACCGGAAGAATCTTCAGGACGCCGTGCTTTCAGGGGGGCGATCATGATTGCGATCGCTGCAGGTCTTTTGTCCTGTCTTCCGAATGTGGGCATTACCTTTGGCTCTCGTATCGTTGACGAAGCCATTACCGCCGGCATATCGCCAGTGTTTGCCGGGAATGCCGTTTGGGGCCTTTTCTTCGTGCTCGGGTTTCTTGTGAACGCTGCCTGGTGTCTGTTTCTGATGATTCGAAAGGGCTCCATCGGCGCGTTCGCAGGTCCTGAAGCCGGTCGGAATATTCTGCTGGGGGCGGCTATGGGCGCCATGTGGATCGGCAGTTTTTACGCATACGGCATGGGTGCGGCGAATCTTGGGACATGGGGCCCCATTCTCGGATGGCCCATCTTCATTGCCTTGTCCATTATCGTGGGCAATCTGTGGGGACTCTGGCGAGGAGAATGGAAAGAGGCCTCGGCCCGTCCCCGCGCGTTGCTCAACCGCAGCCTGATTGCGATGACGATCGCCGTCGTTGTCATAGCCATAAGCCAGGTTCTATAATCCCCGAGTCAGCTTCCGTGAGATCATGATGCGTTATACAGCAAGGTTTTTTCTGCCCGTGGTCGCGCTCTGTTGTCTGGCGGCGGGTGTTTTCACTGCGGCGAACCGGGATGCCGGCGCCGTAAAAGAGCTTTCTCTACCGCCTGAAGGTATGGTAGAGATTCCTGACGGCGTCTTCCGTATGGAGGTCGAATACCGGTGGCGCGAAGGATTGACAAACGACACGCTCATTGTGGATGCGCTTGGAATCCGGTATCGTACTGCGAGCACGCTGCATCTTCCGTCGTACTATATAGACCGGACGGAAGTCACAAACCGTGAGTACAAGGCATTTCTGGACGCCACCGGGTACGAGCCTGTCTGGCCCGGAAACTTCCTGAAGCATTGGACGGACGGGTCCTATCCGTCCGGCATGGCGGATCACCCGGTTGTCTGGGTGTCCCTTGAGGATGCCCGGGCCTATGCCGAATGGGCGGGTAAACGATTGCCGACCGAGGCGGAGTGGCAGAAGGCTGCCCAGGGAACGGACGGACGGACATGGCCCTGGGGGGGATTGTTCGATCCGCAGAAAGCGAATACCGATTCCGAGGGGACGCTCCCGGTCGGTAGTTTTCCGGATGGCGCAAGCCCGTACGGCATACTGGATATGGCCGGTAACGTATGGGAATGGACCGATTCCTGGCAGACGGACGGGTACCACGAATATTCGTGGTTGCGCGGGGGCAGTTACTTTCATGCGAAGGGAAGTCTCTGGTATATGCAGGGAGGCCCTGTAGCCGTGTACCAGCGCACGAAATTCTGGCACATGACGCCAGCGCTCAACCGGACGCCCACGATCGGTTTCCGGTGCGTCATGGATGTCTCCTGACCCGGTGTCCTCCTTTCATATTCTCCTGCCCACCCTGCACTGCACAAGCCTCTCATGAATACCGGAATACGTAATCGGAGTATCCTTCAAAGGTGCTTCTCTGTGCTGACCGGCATGCTGCTGCTGTCCATGAGCATTCCCGCCGCAGCGTTTGCGGACGCCGAAATACAATACATTCCGAATCGCGAAAATCCCCGGCAGGTCGTCATGGAGAACGACCATGTGCGCTACGTGCTTGCCCTTGATCGCGGAGTGCGCCTGGCTGAACTGGTCGACAAAAGAAGCGGCACAGACCTGATGTCGGGCAATGACCCGCTGGCGTTCGTGTCGGTGCGCCAGCCCTGGCCATTCAATGATGTGGGGTATGATATATTGACCCTCGAGGGGGTGCAGATGGAAGGGCATGTCGGCATTATAACCCGCCATCGTTCGAGTTATGTGGAGAACACGTTTATCGTGACGCAGCGGTTCACGTTGGGCGATGGGGTCGAACTGGGCTGGACGGCCGATGTCAAGAATAACTCCACGGCCGGCGTGGATTATCGCGAGGTCCAGCCCGTCCAGGGCTTGATTCGTTTCCCATTGATGCAGGATATCGCTATAGGTCCGGATGAAGGAAGACATTATCTGATCCCGACCCAGGAAAGATTCTTCTGTATCGATAGTCCGGACGATTTCGTGTTCTACTTTACCCGCGGTACCGATCCGAAAATGCCCATCGATGTGTACAGCGACGAGACGAATACCGGGGTCTATTTTCACATGCTCGACTCTGCGCTCGAATGGGATTTCGATAACAAGGACGAATACGTCAACCATACGTTTTTGCTGGATCAGGCGCCCCAGGATGAAGCACGGGTGATGGATGGGCGCATTGCGCCGCACGAAGGCGATTGGCATGAAGCCTTTCGGGTTTTCAGGAAATACATTCGCGACAACTTCGATTTTACCTATTACGAGCGGCCTGTGCAGGAGCGATACCGGCAGCGCTTCGTTTCGCACTTCACGTTTCTATACGGCAGGGACATCTATGATTTCGAGGCGAACCGCTTCCGAATCGACGAATTTCTCGATGAGGGCGAGGCGAATTTCGGAGGATACGATTACATGCTTCTCTGGCACGATTATCCCCGGATGGGCATTGACGACCGTGACCAGTTCGCGATGTACGAGGATCTTCCGGGAGGACTGGAGGGGCTCCGTGAAATGGTGGAACGCGCCCACCTGCGCGACGTGCAGGTGTTCATTCCGTACAAGCCCTGGGACATCATGCGCAAGGGCCAGAATCATTTCCTGGAGGAAGCGCGCATTGCCAAGGCCATCGGCGCGGACGGGGTGTTTCTCGATACGATGCGTGACTCCGACACTGCTTTTCGGGAAGCGCTCGACGCCGTAAACCCGGAGAACGTTTTTGTGAGCGAAGGACGCCCGGTCCTGGCGGACGCCGAACTCGTGACGGGTAGCTGGAATCAGCAGGGCGTCGCCACCAACAAGATGCCCAACGTGGATCTGTTCCGTTTCATTATACCCGAGCACAACGTACACAATATCAATCGCAGCGCCAGAGATCGGCGCGAACTGATTCTCAATGCCTTGTTCAATGGTACGGGATTCATCGTATGGGAGGATATTTTCGGGGAGATCAACCGGTATCCATGGGATGAACGGATCATGATCAGCCGCTACAGCCGGATTATCCACGAGCAGCGGGATGGGTATCTGACGGACAATCCGGAACCGCTTATACCCGCCTTGCACCCCGATCTGTTTGTGAACGCGTTTGTCTCGGATGAGAAGGCTGTCTATCCCGCCTATGTGATGCGAAACTCCGACGGCAGCCGGGCATCCCGCATGGATCCCCGCCGGGTCCTTGGACCATTCATGGAAGTGGATCACCCGGAAGATTGGCGGTACGTGGATGTGTGGAATCACCAGCCTATTCTTTCCCGCCGCATTGGGGACAAGACGCAGTTGATCATGCCTGAAGAACTTGCCGGCGACATGGCTGTCGTTGTCGGCATGCCGGCGAATCTGCGTGTTTCTCAGGAAGGAGATTCCCTGCATATCGATGTGCGTCATTCGTTGGACGAGAGCGTCATTCACGTCAACACGGTGGACAACCTGACGATGATGGAAGAGCATCGTCTTGAACTGCCCGGTTCCGGCGGCTCGGTCCGGCTGAGCGATCTGGACCTTGATTTTCCCTACAAAGCGCTTGTCAAACTGATGCAGCATGGCGTAACGAAGGACGAAATCATCCTGGATGTGGGCTGGAAACAGTTCGATGTCGATTCCTACTGAGAAGGAATCCATCCATCGGCCTTGGAGAAGGCATAAGAGAGCGTGTATCTGTCCGGCAATCATAAGCGTGGCCAATGGCTCCGGGTCGACTCGGCGCGCATATTGAAACGCCTGTTCTTTTGCGAGCGCGCGCTCATTATCGCGCAAGCAGGTTGGCTACCGTCCATTGCGTCGTTCGAAGTCAAGACCACGCTGCCGCGGTGCTTATGGGAAGACAGTCTTGTTGCAGACCAGCTGCGTGAGCGGATATTCGAACTGAAATTCCCGAGCCGTATTCTCGAGATTGGCGACGATGCGCCGCTTGTCGATGTTGTCGGGGCGGCGGTCGATGCGCCGGGACCGGAGGCGTTCGTATGGTCTCTGGCGCGTGTATTCAAGCCCGCGCTCCGCGATTGCTATCGTGCCTTTGGCGAGGAGGCGGACGAACTATCCCAGGGACCCATACAAAGGCATATTCGCATCGCGGCGGCGGAGAAAGCGGCACAGGCGGAATGGCTGGCGGATGCTGCCGAAGACATGTTTGCCGAGGCGCCGCAACGCAGGGAAGAAGCGGAAACCTGGGTGGAGGGGCTTGCGGGGTGGCTCAGGGCCACAGGGGGCATTTCGTTCGACGTGCCCACCCCGGCAAGCCCTCCCGTTTTGACCGGGAGGCAGCCTTTCGAACAGACGGACAGACCTGCCCGCGACCCGCGTTTCCATCTCACGAGGTATTACTGGCCGGACATTATCGATTCCGCCTTTGGTTATGGAGAAGGGCTGCGCATGCAGCTGCGAAGCGCCATAAGTCATGTGAATGAGGTCTGGGCTGTCGAGACGGCAGGGGCCATTCTGCATTCCTTTGCAGACGAACTGGGCTGGGAATACATCCGGGATACGGCCCGATGGACGTATGACGAAGCCCGGCATACGCGGATGGGGCTCGAGCGATTACGCGCTTGGGGGTTCGATGTATCGGAAATTCCTCTGGGCAGCTATCTTTATGAGAGCACTGGCGGCGAGGACCCCGTTGTACGTCTGGGGATGTTGCATCATTTCGAGGCCAAAAATATTGGCAAGAAGGTGCAACGGCGCGATCTGTTCGAGAGCTATCGGGATCGCGTGAGCCAGCACGATATGGATTTTGACTGGGCCGACGAAACGATGCATGCGCATTATGGCAAGGTTTGGCTTAGTGCCCTTGCTAAAAAGCACCCGGATCGCATCCCGGACATTCCAGCGCTCCGCGCGCACTGCGACGCTCTGGTTATGCGCGAGATAGAAGATGCTACGGAGGAGGAAAAAGAAGATATACACACATTGGCCGAGGCCATGATTACAAAGGCCGAATGCCTGCTATATGCTTGAACGAGAGCGCCTGGCGGTTATCTCCAGTGCGCATTTCCCATGTCCCACTCATGAAATGCACCCCGGAAAAATGAACGGCAGTATACACCATCCCGGTAACAAGGCGAGGCACATCACATGGATGGTTTCGCTTTTCGCAGGTTTGGCCTTTTTGGTGGGCTTTGCCTTTTTGCATGGTCCGGAGAAAGCCGGAGCGACGGAAGATCCGCCTTCATCTGCGGTGCAGCATTCCATGGATATTGCGCCATGGACGCAGCCTTCGGAGCGCTTGGCGACGGACCTTGTCATCAGGAAGGATGCGGACGGTTCGAGTCTTTCCGTGTTCCGAGCGGGAGGCGAGGATACCCTGGTGACGGTGCAGGCCAAACCGGATCACCGTCCGTTTCTCCATCCCATCAATGCGCCGGACGGTCAAGGCGTTTTTACGCAGTACAGCCCGGGGCATCATCCCCACCAGACGGGTCTTTACTGGGGGTTTACGCGCGTAAACGGTCGGGATTATTTTCATCATCCCGAGGGAGATTACTGGCGGCGGGTTTCCGTGGATGTGTTGACGGAGCAGGGCGCCCAGGTCAGTTGGAGTACCGTCTACGATTTACTCGATGAAGAAGGAGAAACTGTGCTTACCGAAACGCAGGTCTGGTCCATGCGCGAAGAGGACGGCCAATATTTTCTTGATCTCGAATGGAGCGGGGAAGCGAAGACGGATGTTACTATCGGGGAATTCAATTACGGCGGTCTCTTTCTGCGCATGCCGTGGACCCGAGGTATAGAGGGATCGGCCGTGAATGCGGCGCGGCAGCGTGATCGGGCGGCCGAAGGCCAGCGCGCCATGTGGCTGGATGTGGGGATGCAGGTCGAAGGACGCGACGATATGGCGCATGTGGCGATTTTCGATCACCCCGATAACGAAGGATTTCCGCATCCATGGCGCGTGGACGGACAGTTGGGCGTGGGCCCGGTCCGGGCCCGGCTTGGAGATTGGACGATTCCGGAAGGCGAGACGGAAGTCATACGGCATCAGCTGGTGTTTTACACCGGCCCGATGAGCGATGTCGAAATCCGGAATCGGTGGGAGCAGTACATTGGCATGGAAGGCGAACAGTATTCTGTGGTAGCGCTCTGGGGCCTGGCGCAGCGGGAAGGCCGCCAGGCGGAATTTCTGACGCCGGATCGGGCGGTCGACATCATGACGCTGCCTGACGGCTTTAAGGTGAATTCCTGGGCAAACGAGCCGATGATGACGCAGCCGATGGCCTTTGCCTGGGATGACCGCGGACGGCTATGGATCGCTGAAAATCGTGACTATGAAACCCGCCGGATCGGGTTCTCGAACTCCGGGGACAGCCGTATTCTCATTCTGGAGGACACGGATCGGGATGGCGTGGCCGACCGCCGCAGTGTGTTTCTGGAAGGCATACCGTTTCCGTCGGCGATCGCGGTTGGATTCGGCGGGGTGTATCTTGGCGCGCCCCCTCATCTCTTGTTCATTCCGGATCGTGATGGAGACGATGTGGCCGATGTGGACGACATCGAAATTCTTCTTACGGGTTGGGGTATCCGGGATCGCCACGAGACGCTCAACAGCTTCCATTGGGGCCCGGACGGCTGGCTCTATGGACTGGAAGGATTTGCCACCCCCTCCAGGATTCACAAACCCGATCCCGGAGAGCGGGTCTACAAACATGGCGATCCCTTTCCCGAAGATATTCTTGAAGGAGAAGGCGTCGACATAGACGGGGGGGTATGGCGGTACCACCCGCTAAAGCATCGTTTCGAGGTGGTTGCTCACGGCTTCAGCAACCCGTGGGGCATCGATTATGACGCCAAAGGAGAGATGTTTATCACGGCCTGTGTGATTCCTCATGTATTCCATGTCATCCAGGGCGGCATATATCATCGCCAGGGCGGGCAGCATTTCAATCCGTACGTATACGGCGATATTCGCGCCATCGTCGATCACCGTCATCGATCGGCGCACGGAGGCGCCCGGGTATACCAGTCGGATGCTTTCCCGGAAGAGCATCAGGGACGGTTATTTATGGCGAACATTCACGAACACGCGGTGCTGTCGGACATCCTTACTCCCAAGGGATCGGGATATGTGGCGAGCCACGGCGAAGACTTCATGCTGGCCAACAATGCGCAGTGGATCGGTTTCAGCATGGAAGTGGGGCCCGAGGGAGGGCTGTATGTACTGGATTGGCACGATGGCGACATTTGTGGCAACGACGTACTGGACAAGGATACAGGACGGATCTTTCGTATCGTTCCCGAAACCTCGCTTGCGGAGGAATGGGAAGGACGCTACGACGATCTCGGAAACATGTCCGATATGCAGTTAGCCGCTCTGCAAACGAATGCAAGCGACTGGCATGCGCGTCGCGCGAGAGTCATTCTGCAACACCGCGCCGTGCAGGGACCGATCGATGCGGAAGCGCAGGAGGCGCTTCGTGCGCAGTTTGATGCACACGCGAATCCGGACTATCGCCTGCGAGGCATGTGGTCCTTGCATGTCGCCGGGTTGCTTGACGAAGAACGCCTGCTGGAAGCGCTCGGGGACGAGGACGAATATGTGCGTGCATGGGCTATTCAGCTGCTTGTAGAGGATATGGATACCAGCGAAGCCGCTCTGGAGCAGTTTGCCCGTATGGCGGGGTCAGATCCGGCTCCTGTGGTGCGTAAGTATCTCGCTTCCGCCTTGCAGCGAATGCCCCATGAAAACCGGTGGGCCATTGCAGAGGGCTTGCTTGGACGAGAGGAGGACGCCGACGATCACAATATCCCCAAGATGGTCTGGTTTGGGGTGGAACCGCTCGTAGCGGAGGATCCTGACCGGGCCCTTGCCCTTGCGGCGGGGAGTAGCCTTCCGCTTGTGACCACATTCATTGCGCGGCGTACCGTGGATGCGGATGCGCTCGGGCCGCTCACAGAAGCGCTTTCCCGCTATGGCGAAGCGCGTAAGGAACTGTTGCAAGGCATGCGGGATGGACTGGAGGGGTACGGCGATGTCGCATCGCCTCCCGGATGGGATGACCTGTACGTTATACTGCAGGAAGACGGGGAGATGGCCCCGTTGGCCATTGAAATTGCGCAGATTTTCGGGGACACGGGCGCAGGAGAAGCGCTTCTTGACGTGCTCCGGGACGAAACGCTGGATATGGATATTCGCAGCGGCGCACTGAACAGCCTTGTCGAGACGCAGCATGAAGGACTCGTTGCCGAGATCCCGGCGCTTATTCGCGACCCTGCGTTTCGGATCGATGCTATTCAAGCAGTGGCGACGTATGATCAGGAAAGTCTTGGCGCCGTGTTGATGAAGGAATACGCGGGATTCAACTCCACCGAGAAGCGTACGGCGCTTGAGACGCTGGCGTCCCGACCGACGTATGGCTGGATGCTCACAGAAGCTATTAAGTCCGGCGATATCCTGCGGGAGGAAGTGCCCGCGTATGTCGCACGGCAGTTGCGGCGCGTTGTGGGGAGCGGGTTTGTAGAAGTATGGGGCCCCATCGACGGCAGCCTCTCTGACGACGACGAGGTCTTCGAGGGCTATCGTGCGTTGCTTACGCCGGAAGCGATTGCCGCCGCGGACCCGTCCAACGGTCGCCGTCTTTACGACCTGGTCTGCAGTGCGTGCCACGTCATGTATGATTCAGGGGGGCTGATCGGTCCCGATCTGACAGGGTCGAATCGAACCGATGTCGAGTACCTTCTTTCCAATGTGCTGACCCCCAGTGAAGAGATCCAGGACGACTACAGGATGGTGATTGTCACCATGCGTGACGGCCGGACCTTTATTGGAAACGTTTCCAACGAGACGGATCGGCAATTAACGTTGCGTATTGTCGGGCGCGGGGACGTGGCTCTCGAGAAGTCCGAAATTCAGTCGCGAGAGGTGTCCGCTAATTCGCTCATGCCGGAAGGTCTCTTTCGCGCACTGACCAAGGAACAAGTGCTGGATCTGACATCGTATCTGCACACAAGCGAGCAGGTGGCTCTACCGGATGAATAAACGAGACATCATTTTCTGTTTGTCTTACTCATATTCCCACGAGTCGCTTGCGTAATTGCATTTTCAAGAGTAAGTTTCGTGCATTACAGGTATTTTGCACACATGCTCAGGTCACTTGGCGATCCTGTGCAGCAGTGATCGCCTGTTCTAAACCATCAACGTATCTGTCTGTCTAAAGTATACCCATACACACATGGCCTACTCGCACATCAATTCGAAGGGAACAACCTATTATCTCCACAGCAAGCGGACTACGCTGAAAAACGGCCGCGAGCAGACCATTTATTACTTCGGTAAGCAGGCGAAGGATGGAGCACTTGATGCCGTTCCGGATGGTTATCAGGTTGCCGAGACATCCAATGGTTTGCCTGTCTTGAAGAAAAGGTAGGGCGGAACACGAAACGCTCGGCGCATAGCGCCGAGCGTTTCGTCCGTGCACGTAAATACGGGGAGCACAACGACCGTGCTCCCTTGGTCCCGGTTTTATCCATTCCTGACCGAGCGGCCGGGCGTATAGCGTTCGAGCCGTTCCCGGGCGACAGTTATCTCGTCCCGAAACGCACCTTCCAGTTCCATACGGTTTTCGACCGTTTTGCAAGCGTGTATAACCGTCGAATGGTCACGCCCGCCAAAACGGTTGCCGATGCTTTTCAGGGAATGGGAAGTTAGTTGCTTGCAAAAATACATGGCAAGGTGGCGAGCGGTCACTGCCTCTCGCTTCCGCGTTTTTGCCGAGAGTAGTTCGGGCTCAATGCCATAGAATTGTGCAACGCAACGCTGAATGTCTTCGATCTCGAGACGCACCTGACAATCCTCCATCAGGTCCTGGAGGATGCCTTTCGCTATGTTTATGTCGATATCGCGGCTGTGATGTGTGGCGTAGGCGGACAACTTGTGTAACGCACCTTCCAGTTGTCGAATGTTGGCCCGGATTCGCTCGGCGACGAATTCCAGCACGTCCAGTCGCAGCGACATGCCCATTTTAACCGCCTTGTGTTGCAGAATTGCGATGCGTGTCTCAAGCTCAGGTGGCTGAATATCGGCGGAAAGCCCCCATTGAAACCGCGAAAGGAGCCGTTCCTGAATCCCGGTGATCGCGGATGGAGGCCGGTCGGCGCACAGGATGATTTTCTTGCCCGTTTGATGGAGTTCGTTGAAGATGTGGAAGAACTCCTCTTGCGTTTTCTCTTTCCCGCTGAGGAACTGCACATCATCCACGATCAGCAAGTCGATTTGTCGGTAGAAATTGGAAAAGCAGTGGACACGGTTCTCCTGAATCGAGTGGATGAACTGTGACGTAAACTGTTCTCCCGATACGTAGTGGACGCGCAGGTTCGCGTTTTTTCGCAAGGCATGATTGCCAATGGCCTGTACCAGGTGGGTTTTCCCGAGGCCGGTGTCTCCGTAGATGGTGAATGGATTATATCCAGTGCCTTTCGGGTCCTCGGCAATGGCAACGGCCCCGCCCCGGGCAAATCGATTGGAATGCCCTTCAATGAAAGAGTCGAAGGTATACTCCGGCTTGAGGCAGGTATTCTTGATGGGCGCTATGTTTGGAGCGGGTCGTCCTGACGGTGACGGTATCGTCGAATAGGTGCGGGGCAGGTACTCCCTGTTCCGTCGCGAAGGTTCGAGCGGCAGGACAGGCCGGTCGTTCTTTTCCTCGCCCAAGGCTATATCCGGAGCGACCTCGTAGGCGACATTGGTCTGTCTTCCAAGGACCTTCGAAGCTGTTTTCCTGACGACATGGGCATAATGAGACTCCAACCATTCGGTATGGAAAGCATTGGGAACGGCCAGCCGAAGCCGTGCGATCTCATTGTTTTCCTCCAGGTTAATCAACCTGATCGGAGCAAACCATGTGCGAAAGGACTGCTTGGAAATTTGGTTGGAAATTTGGGTGAGGCAGGTTTCCCACGTTTTCTCGGCAGCGGTGGAGGGCATGTACTATATCGAGTGGGTGGCGGTTCAAGGTAACGAACCGAGGTAGGGGTAAGGCATAACATGGTTGCCCATTTCGTTACCAGCCATTTTATGTTTGCCCGCCACGGATTGCAAGTACAATTCGTTACAATTTTCTAACAAAGAATACACGACGTATACGGGTTATCCACTATTTATCCACATTTAGTCTGCCGTCTATCCAGAGGATACTTTCTTCCGCTCGAATTGCCGGGGTATTCTGTGTACGTTGCTTTCGAGGGTGTTCCAGCTTTTGCTTACAAGCTCTCTTTGTTTTTCTATAAGTATTTATAAAAAAAGGATTTGCGCAAAAATAAAACGATACATGCGCTGTTCCTTCGTTCTTCCGATGGGTCCAGTAGACCTGAATCGTTTCATTTACATATACGTATCGAAGCGGAATCTTTTTTCCAGACGAAAATACAGTTTTTCACATATGTATTCCCCTGCACGGGATACCTCTCGAAGAGGGATCCCGTGCAGGGGAATGCGGCTTTCGGGCATGTTATCCGAAGGCCTCGCAGAGGCCCGTTGCATGTTAAAGGATACTCTGATTAAGTCCGCAAAGCTCAGAGGCTGAGCGGGGTGCGCCGGCAAGGAATGACGAAGCAGTGTGGCAGGCCCCACATAAATGAGGAATGACGCGGCCAGCGTGCCCCTCGCAGCCTCCCGAAGGACGCGTCATGTCCGCAATGCCCCGAATCCGCAGTGTTTTTCCTGGTTCCGACGATGGAATCATGATGTCGTTTACGCACGAAAGTAAAGTGCCGGGCGAAGTGGTCTTGACCAGAGTATCCTTATGTGCTTATCTCTGCAGCCACCGGCGTGACAGCGGCTACATCTTCTTCGCCAGTTCGGATACGATAAATCTTTTCTACCGGCAGGACGAAGATTTTTCCGTCGCCCACCTCGCCCGTACGCGCTGTTGCGAGCAAGGTGTCGATGGCTTTGTCGAGCACATGATCCGAGACGCCGATGTCCAGCATGATCTTTTCGGTGAGTTCCTTTTTGGCCGTGGTGCCCCGGTAGGTTTCCACGATTTCCGTTTCGCCGCCGTGGCCACGAACGCGTGTCACCGTCAGGCCGGTGATTTCTGCTTTGAACAGTTCGGTGAGCACCTCGGTGAGTTTTTCAGGCCGAATGACCGCTCTGACTAATTTCATGGCGATAATCCCAAAGGGTGAAAGATGATTGAAGTAATGGTGGGTTCGATCTGGTTATGCAGCGGACGATGCTCGTATTTCTTCGTCGAGCAGCAACACGATACCTTCTCCGTCGGAATAGGCTTCCTCGCCATGGCTGGCGATATCCAATCCCATACCTTCGTTCGGAATATCCGGACGCAACGCGGTGACCAGGCTTATGCCCTTGATGATAAGGTACGTAACCACACCGCTGTAAAGCATTACGGCGGCGATGGAGATGGCCTGGATGCCTAATTGGGCTGGATTTCCGAACAGGAGTCCGTCCGCATTGCCGTTCCATGCGCTTTCCGCAAATACGCCGGTAAGGAGGGCCCCCGTGATGCCGCCAAGCCCGTGCGCGGCGAATACGTCGAGAGAATCGTCCAGCCGCGTGCGCGACCGCCATTGAATGACAAAATAGCACGGGAAGGCGGCAATGGCGCCGATCAACAGCGAGGAAATCGGCGAAACGAACCCGGCGGCAGGTGTGACGGCAACGAGACCGACCACAATGGCTGTTGCAGCGCCTACGGCCGTGACCTTTCCGGTGCGGCTCAGGTCAATGATGGTCCACATGGTGAGCGTGGCTGCCGGCGCCAGCATGGTGTTTACCAGGGCAAGGGTCGCGATGCCGTCCGCAGCGAGTGCGCTCCCCCCGTTAAATCCGAACCAGCCGAACCAAAGCAATCCCGCGCCCAGTAGGACGAACGGCACGTTGTGCGGAATGATGGCTTGTCTGCCGTAATCCTTGCGCGCGCCCAGGACGAGTGCGGCCACGACAGCCGCTACGCCTGCATTTATATGCACTACGGCGCCGCCTGCGAAGTCTAGCGCCCCCATATTGCCCAGCCAGGCATTGCCACTCCATACCCAGTGACATACAGGAGCATAGACGAGCAGGGCCCACAGCGAAATGAAAATCAGATAAGCCCTGAAGCGCATCCGCTCGACTACGGCTCCGGAGATCAGGGCGGCGGTAATGATGAAGAAGGTGCCCTGGAATGCCATGAAGAGCAGAGAGGGAATACTCCCGTCAGGTTCCAGACCCACGCCGTTCAGAAAAGCCATCGAGAAGTCGCCGATCCATTTATTTCCGCCTCCGAAAGCCAGCGAGTATCCGAACAGCACCCAGAGGACGCCGGCTACGCCGAGGGAAATAAAGCTCATCATCATGGTGTTGAGCGTGTTTTTGGATCGAACCAGTCCACCGTAGAAGAATGCGAGCGCCGGCGTCATCAGGAGAACCAGCGCCGTGGAAATCAGCATCCACGCCGTATCGGCGCCGGACAGGGCTGATTCCGCGGCTGCGTCCTGCGCAAATGCGGGTTCGGCCAGAGCAAGGGCGGGTAGAACAAGGAGGCAAACAAGGAAACGCATGGCAGCGGTTGTGTTTGTTAAAAACTTAATTGGAATCGGGTCAACTGCAAAAAAAATAATACATATATCACAATATAACCACACTTGCTTTGGTCTCGAAGTCGTTTTTTGCTCCTCTTTTTCCTTTTTCATCAAATCTGCACCAACGCCTATCTATGGAATGCGGGCAGTGAGCATATCCGCGTACCCCCGTCGGATTCTTATCGGATCGCTTCCAGACTGGTTCGCATGGCGGAAGGGAAAGAAAAGAGTAGAAGCGCTGGCGCACCGGGGGCGTACGTGTAGCTACCGTACAGGCCGTTCCGCCCCGTGTGCCCGGGTCATTCATTTCGGGCACACGGCGGTCGGCGAGGTACCCCGCGCACCCGGCTTGCGGGAAAATCCGGCGATGACGAAAAGGACCACTCCTCCCGTATCCTCATGGATCAGGCGCACATTGCCCCTGGAAGATTAGCGTCCAGCACACCGTGACGCTTCTTTTTACGTGACGCCGGAGTGCTTTGTAGAGAACCCCCCCTCGTCGGCACGTTATGTGTCCGGCGCACCGCCACACTGGAAAATGCGGCCAACAACCATACGCCAAGTGGCTATTCCATGCCTTTGTAGACGATCCGCCAGATACGTCCCTTCCTCGAATCCGACACGTACAGGGAACCGTGCGGGCCGAATGCCAGCCCCATCGGGCGGTATACGGCATCGCTGGGGCTCGCAAGCGTATCCGCCCCTTTGAACCCGTCGGCGAAGTTTTCCCAGTCGCCGGTCGGTTCGCCGGATGCGTCCATGGGGACGAACGCTACCATATATCCCTTCTGGGGAAGCGGCGCCCTGTTCCAGGAACCGTGAAAAGCGATGAAGGCGCCGTTCGCGTACTGCGCCGGGAAGTGCTCCTGCGTGTTGAAGACCATATCGTTGGGAGCGTAATGCCCCGGGAAGGCGGTCACCGGGGATGCCGTTTCGGCGCACCGTCCGACTTCCGTACCGTCCCCGCCGTATTCGGGCGAGAGGAGTTTCATTCCCTGCTGGTGGTCATAATAGCAATACGGCCAGCCGGAATCCGATCCGTCGTAGAGTTTGAACATTTCCTCGGCGGGCAGCTCGGCATTTTGTTCGTCCGTATAGTACTCCGGCCATATTGTGTTCAACTGGTCGCGGCCATGCTGCACGACGTACATGCTGGCGGCGCCGGGATGCCACGCCATCGCAAGGCCATTCCGGATGCCCGTCGAGAAATGATGCCCGTCCGCTTCCTGGGTCTGTCCGGCTGTGGTCGCGTCGAATCGCCATACGCCGGCCGCCCGCTCAAGTTGGGGGCAGGGGTCCACGCCCGGAGATCCAAGCATACGCATTGTTTCCTGGCACGCGTTCGACGGGGCGCCCACGTTCACATACAGATGTCCTTCGTTGTCGAAAGCGATCGCCTTGGAGGCGTGCTGTTGCTGTTCCTCTCCTGCCAGGAAGCCCCCCACGATGCGTTCGGGATCGCCCATGGGCGCCAACTCGTCGCCTTCGAAAGCAAACCGGTGTACCGAAGAATCCGTGGTAGCGTACAGGTGACCGTCATATAGTTCGAGACCGGTGCCGGCGATGCCGCCGAAACTGTGCATGGAATCGGCCTTGCCGTCCTTGTCCGTATCGCGGAGCGCCGTAATACCGCCCCTGCCATCTGTGATGCGTCGGTGTATGACATAGATGTCCTCGTCTGCGTCCACGACGATGTGCCGGGTTCTTCCCACACTGTCCGCCACGACGCCGGCGCAGAATCCGTCGGGCAGGACAAGGCCGCCGTTATCTTCGTCGCACACGGATGCGTCTACCATGTGCCGGTCGTTTCCTTCGGATACGCTGCATCCCGCGATAACGAGCAGAGGCAGGGTTGCCAGCAGGAGCAGTATGTTCAAGCGATGGGTATGCATGATTCTTGCAGTTCGGTATGGGGTAGGTGGCGCTGGATTGGATGACGCTCGTAATAATAAGGGCGGGGCATGATTTTTGCCAACATGCTTTTTGTTACCACACCGGCGCCCATGAGGGATCCACCATGCGTTTTCCGCACGCCAGGGCGTCGATCCGGCGCATTTCCTCGTTGTCGAGTTCGAAATCGAACAGGTCGAAATTTTGCCGCCGGCGCTGTGAACCGGAGGCCTTGGGGATAGCTGCTACGCTGTCGAGCTGGAGTAGCCACCGCAGGGTGACTTGCGCGGGCGTTTTGTTATGTGCCGCCGCAATGTTTTTCAGTGTTTTATCCCGCAATACCGCCCCGCGGCCAAGGGGGCTGTAGGCCGTAAGCAATGTGTTGCACTCCTGTGCCAGAGCACGCAGCGTACTCTGGTCCAGATAGGGGTGATATTCCACCTGATTGCAGAAAATGGGCGCGTGTGCAGCAGCCCTCTGCATCAGGGCGGGAGGGAAATTGCTGACCCCGATGTGACGCACCTTGCCGGTCGCCTGCAAAGCTTGCATTTCGTCGAGGCATGCTTCCAGCTCCATGGTCGGAGTCGGCCAGTGAATGAGGAGCAGATCGATATAGGGCGTGCGGAGTCTGGACAGACTTTCTCCGGCTGCCGGGGCGATCCGGCTCGGAATCAGGTTGTCCATCCATATTTTCGTGGTCAGGAAAATGTTCTCTCTCGCGATACCTGCGTCGCGAAGCCCCTGACCCGTTTCTTCTTCGTTGCCGTAGGCCACCGCCGTGTCGATGTGCCGATATCCGATATCGATGGCCTCCGCCACACCGCGCCGGCAAGCCTGTCCCGTGAGCAGGTACGTGCCCAGCCCAAGCGCGGGCACGTCCACGCCCCGGACGGTTTTATAGATCATAGGATACCACAGGGTCCTGGTGCGTAGTGCAAGCCTGCATGTTGCAGCCGGGGTGTGGGCTCCCCGCTCCGGGCTTGTTCCGCCGCGTACGGCTCAGTACTGCGGCATGGAGGGGTCGATCTCGTCGCTCCAGGCCAACACGCCGCCTTTCAGGTTGAGAGCGTGCTCGAACCCGCGCTCGCGCATCAATTGCACGGCCCGCGAAGAGCGTCCGCCCGAGCGACAGTGAACCACAATGTCTACATTCTTGTGATCTTCCAGTTCGTCCAGCCGATCGGCCAGTTCGTCCAGCGGAATGAGCGTGCCGCCGAGGTTCACGATGTCGTACTCGTGCGACTTGCGCACATCCAGAATAAAGGGGCGATTCCCCTGATCGATCCGGTTCTTTAGTTCGCGTACCGTGATTTCGGGGAGAGATGTTTCCTGGTTCATAGCGTTGCCGTTCGGTTGTGTCGGAATGCCGCAGAAAGCCTGATAATCAATGAGTTCGGTTTGGGAAGGATGGTCGCCGCACACCGGGCAGTCCGGATTGCGCCGGATACGCAGCGCCCGGAAGTGCATGCCGAGGGCGTCGATGACCAGCAATCGCCCGATAAGCGGTTCCCCGATGCCGGTGAGCATCTTGAGCGCTTCGGTGGCCTGTATGGCCCCGGCCAGCCCGGGCAGGACGCCCAGGACGCCTCCCTCTGCACAGGACGGGACGAGACCTGGAGGAGGGGGTTCTTCGTACAGACAACGGTAGCACGGTCCGTCTTTTGCGGCGAACACCGACGCCTGCCCTTCGAAGCGAAAAATCGAGGCGTAGGCGTTCGGAATGCCCAGCATCACGCATGCATCGTTGACCAGATAGCGGGTGGGAAAATTGTCCGTGCCGTCTGCAACGATGTCGTACCCCGAAAGAATATCGAGCGCATTTTCGCTGGTAAGCGCCGTGTCGAAGGTTTCCACCTCGACAAACGGATTCACGTCGCGGATCGTCTCGCGGGCCGATACGAGTTTTTTTCGCCCCACATCTTTTGTCCCGTGAAGAATCTGTCTTTGCAGGTTGGTTTCGTCCACCACATCGAAGTCCACGATGCCTATTTTGCCGACGCCTGCAGCAGCGAGGTACATGGCCAGCGGCGACCCGAGCCCGCCCGCTCCCACGACGAGCACGGACGATGTCTTGAGTTTTCTTTGTCCCTCCATCCCGAATTCCGGGAGGGTTAGATGCCGGCTGTACCGCCTGATTTCTTCCGGTTTCAGGGTATGCGGCATGCAGGCGTCGTTTTCCGCTCCCCCGGCCACGGATGGGACGATCGAGATTTCGTCCTTCGGATCCAGCGCGGTTTTTTCGCGGTCCAGATACCGAATGTCTTCCTCGTTCCGGTATATGTTGACGAACTGCCGGAGCTTGCCGGTTTCTGCGAACAGGTGCTTCCCGATAGCCGGATGCTGCCGTACGAGATTCGCCAGCGCTTCCTGGACGGTTGCACCCTCGATATCTACGGTGCTTTGACCGTCAACGTACGTCCGCAGTGGGGAGGGAATGTAAATGTGGGCCATTCCGCGTGTGGTTACGATTTTTTTGAGGCAGCGTGTACGTCGATCTCCTCCGGCATAAACCGCGAGCGATCTTCGGCCAGCGCCCATGCCGAAAGGTTCGTGGCTTTCCCGTTTTCGACCGACACGATCACGTAGGCATATCCGGGGAAGGTCGCCAGTTCGACATCGGTTCGGGAGGGAACCGCCGGGCAATCCGGGTGCGAATGGTAGATGCCCACAATATCCATATTTTCCCTGCGGGCGGCAAGATCGGCTTCGAGATATTCCCCGGGCGCGATGATATACCGGTCTTCCCGCCGGTTCTCGTTGCGGTTTACGGCGCGGCGCGCATAGACTGCTTCGTTTCCGTCCGCATGCAGGCGCCCGATCAGAAAGCCGCAGCATTCCTCCGGGTACGTTTCCTCGCCGTGCCGGCGAATATGGGCGAGTACGTCCTCTCGCGTTTGCATGGAGGATGTGAATGTGCCCGGGACTGGATTCGAACCAGCACGCTCTTTCGAACGCTGCCCCCTCAAGACAGTGCGTCTACCTATTCCGCCACCCGGGCCTGGGCTTTATAAAATGTATGAATGGAATGTACGAATGGATGAAACACCGGAGCGCTCTTGCGGGTTGCCCCGCACACGTCCGGCATACGCGCTCATCCGTATTTATGCTTTTTTATACTTTGTGCGTGATCCCGGCAGGAATCGAACCTGCGACCCACTGATTAAAAGTCAGTTGCTCTACCAACTGAGCTACGGGACCGTGCCGTTCTCTAACATAAAATCTTTTGTCATATACAGCGCGCCCGATATACGCTATCCGGCGCAAAAAGATGCAAGGGATACTCTGATTAAGTCCGCATGTCTTTCCATAGATCGGCCATCGGTTTGCGCAGCACGAGGATGCCCTCCATCAGGGAACGATCGAAGTTAACGAACCCGTTGGCCAGATAGATTTCTTCGGGGGAGCAGTCGTACAGCAGCTTGAATTCCCGGTCTCCCTTGCGGTGATCCACGCTGACGATCGCACCGGAAAGTCCGGTCCGGGCCGTGCCGCGAAAAACATCCAGATTTTCTCCGTCCGTGGCATTCGTGCCGTTCACGTAGCCGTAGTCCATCGGGTAGATGATGGAGGGATGGGAAGGGTGCTGCGCGCCGTGCGGACGATCTATGGTAATGCCGTTCCTGCGGATCAACGCCTCCCAGCGCTCCCAGTCGATTTCGCGCCGGGCAAGTTCCGTGAGTCGATCCGGTGCTTCCATAAACGCGGGGGTATATGTCCGGCGATGGGAAGGATTTTCCCAGGGCTTGTTTTTCGGCGTGCCGCCTGCCTCCTATCCGGGTTCTTCGTCCTCTGCTACGATCTCGATATGCAATGCCTCCAGTTGCTTCGTATCGACCGTATCCGGCGACCGGACCATCAGTTCCTGTGCGCTCTGCGTTTTCGGGAAGGCGATTACGTCGCGGATGTTGTGCGTGCCCGCCAGCGCCATAACGATCCGGTCGAGACCGAAGGCGATGCCGCCGTGGGGTGGGGCGCCGTAGCGGAACGCGTCCAGCAGGAAACCGAACCGCCGCTCGGCTTCTTCCTCGTCGATGCCGAGCAGACGGAACATGCGGTGTTGCATCTCCCTCGAATGAATCCGGATCGAGCCGCCGCCCAGTTCCACCCCGTTGAGCGTCATATCGTAGGCGCGCGCCCGCACCTTGTCCGGCGTTTCGTCAAGCGCCGCCGCATCGTCGGGATGGGGCGCCGTAAACGGATGGTGCATGGCTGTGAACCGCTTGGCGTCCGCATCCCGTTCCAGCAGCGGAAATTCGGTGACCCATACGAAATCCCACCGCTCGCCGTGCGCCGGAATCAGGCCGGTTTCGTTCGCCATGTGCAGGCGCAATTTGCCCATGTTCAGAAAAATATCCGGGTCGGGGCCGGCCAGCACCAGCACCAGATCGCCGTCTTTGGCGCCGACGGCCTCGATGCAGGCGTCTACGTATTCTCGGGCAATCACGTGTTCCTTGACCGAGGAATACATTTCCGATCCGTCCGACGGCAGCTTGAAGTAAATGAGCCCCCCGACGCCGATCTGCCGCCGGACAATGTCCTTGTCGAGGCGGTCCATCTGGCCGCGCTTCCGATCTCCCTGCCCCTCGGCGACAATCGCCACGATACGTCCGTCGTTTTCGAGGATGCGATCGAAGACCCGGAAGCCGGAGCCTTTGAACACATCGCTCACATCCTGGATTTCCATGCCGAAGCGGAGGTCGGGCTTGTCCGAACCGAATCGTTCGATAGCTTCGCGCCAGGTCAGTCGGGGGAACGGTGCGGGCAGATCGATGCCCTTCACCTCTTTCCAGATCGCCTGCATGAGCCCTTCGAAGGTCGTGTAGATCTGCTCCTCGTCGGGGAAGCTCATCTCTACGTCGATCTGCGTGAACTCGGGCTGGCGGTCCGCCCGCAGGTCTTCGTCGCGGAAGCATTTGACGATCTGGAAGTACCGGTCCAGGCCGGAGATCATCAGAATCTGCTTGTAGGTCTGGGGCGATTGCGGGAGCGCGTAGAACTGACCCGGATGCACGCGGCTCGGCACCAGATAGTCCCGGGCGCCTTCCGGCGTCGATTTCATGAGCACCGGCGTTTCGACTTCCACGAAGCCGTTCTCGTCGAAGTATCTGCGCACGGCCTGATACGTCTTGTGGCGCAGCAGCAGGATGTCCTGGAGTTCCGGGCGCCGCAGGTCCAGATACCGGTAGCGCAGGCGCAGGTCCTCGCCTGCAGCGCGCCGTTTTTCCTCATGGGCCGACACGGCAAAGGGGACGGGTTCGGAGCTGTTCAGCACGATCAGATCCTGGACCCGCACTTCGACCCCGCCGGTCGGAAGTTTCGGGTTAATGGTTTCCTGCGTTCGTTCGCCGACCCTACCCCGGACAGAAATCACATACTCGTTGCGCACCAGATCGGCGCGTTCGTAGGCTTTCTTTTCGTCCTGGGGAGAACACACGACCTGTGTCAGTCCGTAGCGATCTCGCAGGTCCAGGAAAATGACGCCGCCGAGATCGCGGCGGGTATCTACCCATCCCTTGAGCACGACTTCCTCCCCGACGTGTTCGGAGCGGAGTTCGCCACAGGTATGCGTGCGCATCGGATGCATGTCTTTGCCGGCGACCGGTGTATGGGGGTGTCGCGTGGTCATGGGGGTGTAAGGGATCGGCGGGTCGTTGCGGCGCTCTTTGACGAAGCAGGCGCCGTATGCGTTCGCAGATCGGACGGCACGGGTGCAGTATCAAGCGTAAATTACGCATGAAGACGGTGGAAACGATGTCCACTTTAGGATACTCTGATTAAATCCGCAAAGATTCAGAGGCTGAAAGGGGTGCGCTGGCAAGGAATGACGAAGCAATGTGGCAGGCCCCACATAATGAGGAATGACACCGCCAGCGTGCCCCTCTCTGCCTCCCGAAGGGCGCTTCACGTTCGCAAGTACAGGATATCATGATTTTATCATCGGAATCAGCGGGAAATATGCGAATTCGGGGCGTTGCGAACGTGAAGCGCTGAACGAAGTGGTTTTGATCAGAGTATCCTTTAGAACGTCTCGACGAATAATCGTTGGATTTTTGCCCACATTCCCCGGAAAAACCCTGTGCTGGCGCTTTTTGACAATCCCTACATCCTCGCGATCCTTGTTTATCTGACCGCTCTGGTCGGGGTCGGGTACTACAAGAGCCGGATCGTGAAGACGGGAGAAGATTTCATGGTGGCGGGCCGCACGCTCCCCTGGTGGGTGCTGGTGGGCACGCTGCTTGCTACCTGGATGGGAAGCGGGTCCCTGTTCGGCAGCGCCGGACTGGGATACCGCAACGGCATGGCGGGGCTGTGGTCCAGCGCCGGCGCCTGGGCCGGCATCGTACTCATTTATTTTATTGCGCGCCGCATTCGCCATTTCGGCAAGGTGACCGTGCCGGACATTTTCGAGGCGCGCTACGGACGGGTTTCCAGCGTACTGGCGACCGTCGCCACCATTATTGCCTACCTGACCATCGTTTCGTACCAGTTTCGCGGCGGCGGCAATGTGCTGCACTTCATTACGCAGGGGACGGAGGCGGAGATTTCCGTACAGGCGGGCATCGTCATCACGGCGCTCTTTGCGATCGCCTATACGGCGCTGGCCGGGATGTTGTCGGTCGTATACACCGATGTCGTGAATGGCATACTCATGGTGCTGGGGGTGTTCGCCACCGTGTTTTTCATGGTGGATGTCGTTGGCGGGATGGACGAGATCGTGATGTATGCGGAAGCGGCCGGAAAATGGGAGTTGTTCGGCAACTGGGCGAACGAGCGCACCGGCGCCTCGTCCGGGCCGATCGTAGCCATATCCTTTCTGATCCCGACCATGCTGCTCCTGATGGGCGATGCCAACATGTACCAGCGCATATTCAGCGCAAAGGACGGCAATGCGGCGCAGAAGGCCGTGTTTTTCTGGGTGATCGGCGTGGTGGTGCTCGAGTCCGCCGTGTATTTCGTGGGCCTGACCGGCGCGGTGGCGGCCGATCAGGGGCTCGTTCCCGAACTGTTCGCCGGAGGGGCGGCGGACGTGGCGGACAACCGGTCCGAGTACATTATTCCGACCCTGGCCACCTCCTCCTATATGCCGCTCGTACTGGGCATGACGCTGGTGGCCACTATGATGGCGATCATCGTTTCCACCGCCGACTCGTTCCTGCTGGTGCCTGCGACGAACCTGACGCGGGATGTAGTGCAGCGCTTCATCGCCCCGGATATGAGTTCCCGTGCTATCGTGCTGATGAGCCGGGGCTGGGTCCTTTTGCTGGGCGCGATCGCCTATTTGCTTGTGGATCGGTTTCCGACCATTCTGACGGCGGCTTATACGGCCTATCTGGTGTACGGGGCGGCCATAACGCCGGCGCTCCTCGCCGCATTCCTGTGGAAACGGGCTACCGCAGCGGGAGCGATCGCTTCTATACTGACGGGGACCACCGTCACACTGGTATGGACGTTCTGGATGTCCGAACAGGCCTGGTTCGGCGACCTGCATCCGTTTTTGCAAGAGGTAACGTATCCCGCCGTGGCGTTATCCATTCTGGCGCTTGTCGGCGTGAGTCTCGTCACGCCTCGTCCCGATCGCTCCCGTTGGAAGCCATTTTTTGGGGGATAGGGGATGGGGTGGCGTCTGCCGTATCCGTTGGCCATTTCAAAATGGTCTTTTCTCTTCATGCTCGATTTCTCCAAACCCATGAAACGAATCCATGCGGGTCGGATATGCCTGATCGTCTTTGTCTCGACCGGCTGTTCGGCGGGGTCTTCGCTGGCGCCGGCGGGCGATGGCGGTGTTGCACTCGTGTCGACCGCGGCGCCTGTTGCCGAAGCTGTCAATGACCCCATCTCGTCTGATCCCGACCCACCCCACGAAGAAATTGCATCCATTGCCGAAAGCGGCGCACCCGTTCCATCCTTCAACGACGCCCATTTCCACCTGCTGAATTATGTGCAGGAGGGGCCCACGGTACTCGAATATCTCGACCTGGTGGGCGACCGGGTGGGCCGCACGGCCCTGTTCGGCATTCCCTTACAGCAGAAATGGGATTATTTCGTATCCGGCGACCGGGCGCCGGACTATTACCTGCGCTCGGACGCCGCGCTCTACTACTATTCGTTCGTGGATGCGGTGATCGCCCACGAGTACCTTTCGTTGTCGGACGCGGAGCGGCAACGGGTGGACCCCATGATTACGGGCTTCAATCCTACGGACATGTACGCCGCCGATCACATCGAGCGCGTCCTGCGCACCTTCCCCGGCGTGTTCGCCGGGATCGGCGAGTTCAGCATTCATAAGGAGTTCGTGTCGTCGAAGATTACGGGGCATACGGCCAGCCTGCACAACCCGGCCCTGGACCGGATTCTGGCCAAAGCCGCAGAGATCGGCCTGGTGGTCATTCTGCATTGCGATATCGACAATGTGCGTCCCGGTCCCGACCCGGATTATTACGAAGACCTGCTGCGCGTCTTTGCGGCGCATCCCGGGGCCGCCATCGTATGGGCGCATACGGGGCTGGGCCGTTTTGTGGCGCCGTCCCCGGAGCATGTCGAACTGCTCGACCGTATGTTGAGCGATCCGCGTTACGGACACGTGACGCTCGACATTTCCTGGGACGAGGTGGCGAAGTACCTTGTCAAGGATGACGAAACGGTGGATGCATGGGCCGCGCTCATTGCCAGGCACCCCACGCGGTTTCTCTTCGGGACCGATTCCGTGGGGCCGACGAATTGGGAGGCCTATGCCCGGACCCATACGATGTACCGGCCGCTGTGGGACCGTCTTGCTCCCGCCGTGCGCGCCCAGGTGGAGCGCCTGAACTACGAGCGCATCTTCGATGCTGCGATTCCAAGGGTGCGAGCCTGGGAGGCGGAGCAGTCCAGGACCTCCCCGGACGACGAGGGTTTCGTTTCGGTTTTCAATGGCGCGGATCTGACAGGATGGACCGGCGATACGGAAGGCTATGCCGTCGAGAACGGCAGCCTCGTGTGTCTTAAAGAGGGTGGCGGCAATCTCTATATAGATAAGGAATACAGCGACTTTCACCTGCGTTTCGCGTTTAAGCTGGAGTCCGGCGCCAACAATGGGGTGGGGATCCGCGCCGAGCAGGGCAAGGACGCCGCGTACTACGGCATGGAAATCCAGATACTTGACGACACCGCCCCGCAATACGCGAATCTGCAGCCGTGGCAATATCACGGTTCGGTCTACGGCGTTGCCCCGGCGCGTCGCGGGTATCAGAAGCCGCTGGGCGAATGGAACGAACAAGAGATCGTGGCTCAGGGTAACCGCATCACCGTCATCCTAAACGGGACGGTCATCGTAGACGTTGATCTGGAGCAGGAGGGCGGGGGCGGGACCATCGACGGCAGGGAGCATCCGGGCCTGTTCAACCCGTCGGGCTACATTGGCTTTCTGGGCCACGGCCACCGCATCGAATTCCGGGATATTCGCATCAAGGCATTGTAGGATACTCTGATCAAAACCGCTTCGATCAGCGTATCCTGATACTGCGTTTCCGCCGGGTCAACATGGATGAAAGGAACACGGACGCACCCGCAATGTCTTCGGATCGCCGCCCCATTTATTACTTCGCTCGGATGATTCCCTGGTACCGCATCCCGGTGCTGGAGCAGTTGAACGAGCGGTTCGACGGGCGGCTGGTGGTGTGCGCAGGCGATCCGCCGGGCGTTCGATCCCCGGCGCCATTTCCTGGACAAATACCGCCTTGCGCTAAAGAGAGGGCCTTATAGCATTTTTCAATGAATCTGGATACTTTGTTTATCGGTGGATACCATAGACATACAGAATGGGGCGCGGACCGGATTTCGTCCGCTCCGGCGCAAGATGACGATGCACCCTGAAACGCCAATGACAGCGATACGAACGGTTCTGTGCCTGCTGGTTTCTGGCTTCCTGTTCGCCGGGTGCTCGCTGGCGCCGCGTACTTCGCTTCCCGAGTCTGTTTCCGAGTTGCCCGGGGATTTCGCGGAGAGCCCTGCGGCAGGCCCCCATGAATCGCTGGAATGGTGGCATGCCTTCGCCGATCCGGCGCTTAACACGGTGGTCGATTCGGTGCTGGTCTCCAACTTCGATCTGGCGCAGGGGATTGCCCGGGTCCAGCAAGCCAGAGCGCGGGCCCGTATTGTCAGGGCCGCATACTTCCCGGCTGTTCAGGTGGGCGGGGGCGTCAACGACGTCAGTTCGCCCACGAACGCCGGCATTGGCGCGCAACTCCAGGAACTGGGACTGGGCGGGGACGATAGTGATTTGCCCCTGCCCTTCACCCTGCCCGACCGGTTAGCGCTCACTACCTACGCACTGAGCGCCGACTTTGCCTACGAGCTGGATTTCTGGGGGCGCGTTCGTAATGATGCGCTTGCAGCGGGCGCCGAATATCTTGCTTCGGAATCGGACTTTCACGCGGCCCGCATCGGCATCCTGTCCGAGACGATCACGACCTATTTCGAGATCGCCGATCTGCGGCGGCAGACCGCGCTTACCCGCGAGATGGTGGATGTTCTTCTGGAGCAGGAGCAGTTGGCCCTGACCCGGTACGACCGGGGGCTTGCGGGTTCTTTCTATCTCTATCGGGTGCGTCAGGAGTTGCGTAATGCACAGGCAGGGCTGCCGCAACTCGAAAGTCTGTTGGCCAGCGCGGAGGGACGCCTCTCCGTATTGCTGGGCGGTTACCGGCCGGATATGGAGGCAATCCTTCCCGATGCGCTTACTCCCTCGCCGGTAGCGGATCCTGTTCCGGCGGGCGTCCCGGCGGATCTTCTGCTCCAGCGGCCGGATGTGATAGCCGCCGGACAGCGGCTGGACGCGGCCCGCTACGCGATCGGCGCCCGCCGCGCCCAGTTGCTTCCCACCTTCTCGTTCTCGGGATCTATCGGGTTGCAGAGCACGGAAGTCGACGGGCTCTTCAATGTAGATCAATGGTTCCGTAACCTGATAGGGAATCTGACCGCGCCGGTCATACAGGGCGGTCGTCTCAGAAACAATGTGGCGCTTGCGCATGCCCGTTTCGACGAGATGGCTGCTGCCTACGGGCGCACCGTGGTTACGGCTGTAAACGAGGTGGAGGCCGCCCTGGCCGGACTGGAAAACGCAAAACGGCGTCATGCCTTTCTTGCATCCCGTCTGGAGGAGGCCCAGGCTTCGGTGGATCTCAAGTCCCGGAGATATGCGTCAGGAATTGAGAACTACACGGATTATCTGAATGAATTACTCACCCGTCTGAACGTGGAGTCCGCGCTCGCAGGCGCAGAGCGAGACTTGGCCCTGGCCCGTCTTGCGGTGCACCGCTCCCTTGGGGGCGCCTGGACGGCGCCGGATTCGCCGGATGCGCCACGAATGACTTCTGTAAACAGAGAAGACAGATGACTCGACGTAAAGGCTTGTTGGTGGCTGGCGGCATTCTGATCGCATGCCTGGTTCTGGCCATTCTGCTGGTCCAGCTCAGGCCCGAACCGGAGTTCCAAGCCCCTCCCGACAGGACACCCGTTGCGGTCACGGCTACTGTGGTCGCCGGAGTCGGTCCAATCCCCGTGTACGGGGCCGGGACGGTTCGGCCCACTGCGGAGATAGATGTCACCGCCGAGGTCAACGGTAAGGTGTCCTGGGTAGATCCTGCTTTTCAGAGCGGAGGGCGTGTCGAGGAGGGGCAGGTTCTCTTTCGCATCGAAGATGCCGATTACCGCAACAGGGTGCAGCAGGCGCGCGCCAACGTGGCTGCCCAGCAGGTAACGCTTCTTCAGGCAGAGGAAGAGGCGCTTATCGCACGTTCCGAGTACGTGAAATTTCAACGCCGCGAGACAGGCTCCGCATCTTCGGACGAGGCCAATCCTTTGACGCTTCGGCAGCCGCAGCTCGAAGCTGCCCAAGCCGCTCTGGTCAGAGACAGCACGCTGTTGGTCGATGCCGAGTTGGCATTGTCCCGTACGGAGGTTCTTGCGCCCTTCAACGGAATTGTGCGGGACGAGTCCGTGGATGAAGGTCAGTTCGTGGCAGCCGGTCAGGGTGTGGGGCGCCTTTACGCTTCCGATGCGGTTGAGGTGGTGGTTCCTCTGTCCGACACCGATGCGGCGCTCATTCCCGGTCTTTGGAATCTCAAAGCGGGCGACGGGAATAGAGGGGTGGCCGCCCGCGTCATCGCAGAGTACGGCGATCGAAGCTATGCCTGGGAGGGGTATGTAGATCGGGCGGAGAGTTCTCTGGACGAACAGACGCGGACGATCGACGTGATTGTACGCGTTCCGGACCCCTTCGCGGGCGGCGCTCGGGCAGAGGACAACGGTTCTCCCGCCGGCCCCGGCGCACCGCCTCTTCTTGTGGGCAAGTTTGTGGAGGTGCATATCCAGGGGGTTGTTCCGGACCGGTACTTCATTGTCCGACGCTCGGCGCTCAGGCCCGGCAACGAGGTCTGGGCAGTGCGCGGCGACACGGCGCTGACCATTGTCCCGGTGCGTGTTTTACAACGTTCCGATGACGACGTGTATGTGACCGGAGCGCTCGAAGCAGGTCAGGCGGTTACCACGGGGGGTATTCTGTTTGCAACGGAAGGCATGGCGGTTCGGACCACCGTCGTGGGAGCCCCATGAATCGGGATGATCCTTCCGTCCGGGAGCAGCGCGGCCCCATAGCCTATATGGCCGGGAACGGGGTTGCGGCCAATCTGCTGATGCTGTTCCTGATAGTGGCCGGGCTGGTGGCGGCTCGTAATCTCATTCAGGAGGTTCTGCCCGACTTCTCTCTGGACCGGGTCCAGATACTCGTGCCCTATCCCGGCGCCGTCCCGGAGGAGGTGGAGGAGTCCATTGTTCGTAAGATCGAAGAGCGGATCCGAGTGGTAGACGGCCTGAAGCGCGTGGAGGCCACCGCCTCCGAGGGGCTCGCGTCGGTGATCGCCGAGTTCAAATCGAATACGGATATCAACCGTGCCCTGAACGATATCAAGGCTGAGGTGGACCGCATTCCCACCTTTCCCGCCGGCGCCGAACGGCCTGAAGTGCGCGAAGTGACGAGCAGGCAGAGCGTAATACGCCTCCTGGTCTATGGCGAGGCGCCGGAACACACGCTCAAGGAGTTGGCATACGACATTGAGGAGGGGATTTCGTCTCTACCCGAAGTGTCCCTGGCCGAGACCAGCGGTGCTCGCCCGTACGAAATTTCGATTGAGGTTCCTCTCCATCGGCTTCGGGCGCTCGGGCTTACTCTGGATGATGTCGCGTTGGCCGTCCGGCAGGGTTCACTCGAGTTGTCCGCTGGAAAAATTTCCACGGACGAGGAGGAAATTCTCGTCCGAACCCTGGGGCAGAACTACGACCAGGGAGACTTCGAGGACATCATCGTCCTGACGCGGCTCGACGGAACATCGGTTCGCGTGGGCGACATCGCGACCGTACGGGACGGCTTTGCAGACACCGATCTCATTGTGCGTTACAACGGGCAGCGGGCTGTTCGCGTGGATGTCTATCGCACCTCGGACGAACAGGTTCTCGATATCGCCGAAGCGGTCAGGAGCTATCTCTCCGCCGAAGTCGAACCGACCCTTCCCGCAGGCATCTCTGTCGAGATATGGAAAGACGACTCCGAGGAAGTCGGGGGACGCCTTGGTCTTATGATCGAGAATGCCCTGCTCGGAATGCTCCTTGTTTTCCTGGTGCTGGCGCTGTTCCTGGAGATTGGATTGGCCGTGTGGGTGGCTGTGGGGGTGGGCGTCTCGTTTATGGGGACCTTCCTGGTGATGGGGTTCCTGGGCGTGTCCATCAACATGTTCTCTCTGATGGCGCTTGTCCTGGCATTGGGAATTGTCGTGGACGACGCGATCGTGGTAGGAGAGAGCGTCTTTGCGGAGCGTGAGCGGGGCATCCGCGGGTTTGCGGCGGCAATCAGCGGGACGAAACGGGTGAGCGTTCCTGTCATATTTTCGGTTCTCACTACCGTGACGGCTTTTGCGGCGCTGCTTTCCGTGCCCGGACCCCAAGGGCAACTCGGACGCGCCATTCCCATCGTGGTGATCACGGTACTGTTGCTCTCGCTGATCGAGTCTCTGCTTGTGTTGCCGAACCACCTTGCCCACCTGTCTTCGTCGAGAGAGCGTGTAGGGAATTGGCTCAGCCGGCGCATCCGAGGCGTTCAGAAGGCCGTGGATGCGCTGCTCAAGCGAATCGTGGAAGGTCCCCTGGATCGTGGACTGCGACTGGCCGTCGACCACCCCCCTATCATTCTTTTCTCTGCCTTGGGCCTGATGGTACTATCGATGGGGGTTGTGGCATCGGGTATTGTCCCAAACCAGTTTCTCACTCCTATCGAGGGCCAGGTCGTCTCTGCCAATCTGGAGATGCCCGTGGGCACTCCGGGGGAGCGGACGACTGCGATCGCTGCCGAACTCGAAGCCGCGGGACACCGCGCGGTGGCGCGGATCACAGAGGGCCGGGCCGAGGACGCACCTCCGCTGGAGGTTGGCGTGGCGGTCACCGTGGGGGAAGCGGCGGCGCTCTTTGACCCATTGGGCGGTAACGCAGTGGAAGCGCTGCGCGGTCACCTTGGGGCGGTCCAGTTCAAACTTGTCGACTGGGAGCGGGTGGGCATTGCAGCCTCCACCTTCGAACAGGTATGGCGGGAGGAAGCGGGCAATTTCCCGGAAGCGAAGTCTCTCTCTATTTCTTCCAACCTGATTTCGCTTGGTCTCCCGGTTCATTTTGAACTCTCCCATCCGGACCCGGATCGGTTGGCTGTGATTGCCGACGAGTTCACCTCAGAATTAGCCGCCATCAATGGGGTTTTCGACATCCGGAGTAATCAGGATGAAGGGTTCAAGGAACTTCAACTGGAACTCAAGCCCAGGGCCCGCACGCTTAACCTGACCCTTGATCATTTCGCAGGCCAGGCACGGTCCGCCTTCTTTGGAGCAGAAGCGCTCAGGGTGCAGCGAGGGCGCGAGGACATGCGGGTATACGTGCGTCTGCCTGAGGAAGAGCGCAATTCCGCGACCGATGTCGAGGACTATCTGATCCGTACACCGGGCGGCGAGGTGCCCCTGGGTCAGGTTGCGACTGCCCGGTTCTCGAGGTCCCCGGCTGCCCGGCACAGGGTGGATGGACGACGCGCGGTGACGGTTACAGCCGACGTGGATGTGCAGATTGCCACGGAACAGCAAGTAAACCGCCGTCTGGAGCGCGGGGTCCTCGCGCGTCTGGAGGCCGAGAACCCGGCCTTTGCATACACGGTCGGCGGCCAAAGGAAACAGCAGCAGGAAGCCAATGCCGATCTGGGCAGATCGCTTTTTCTGGCCCTGCTGGTCATGTACATGCTGATGGCGATTCCTTTTGGTTCCTACTCCCAGCCGCTCATCATCATGGCTGCGGTTCCGTTGGGCGGCATAGGCGCCATAGCAGGGCACATGCTGCTGGGCCTGAGTATGGGAACCTGGTCGATGTACGGACTGATCGGCGTAAGCGGGGTGGTCGTGAACGACTCGCTGATGATGATTAAGTTCATTAACGACCTGAGAAAATCCGGAGTGCCGGCCAGAGACGCGATCATCACCGGAGCCAAGGACCGTTTTCGGGCTATTCTGCTGACCTCAGCCACCACATTCGCAGGGGTTGCCCCCCTGATCTTTGAGACCAGTACGCATGCCCAACACCTCGTGCCGCTGGCAACGTCCGTCGGTTTTGGCGTGCTCGTCGCCACCGTGCTTCTGATGCTGGTGGTGCCTGCGCTTGTTATGACGCAAGACAACCTCGGGGCATGGCGAAAGAGACACTTCGCGTCGCGCTCGTAAGCGTCCGGCCGATTCGCGGAGGATCCGATCCCCTTGGCCTGCCAAATGAAAGAGCGGCATCCGGACGGCCTGTTCAAGCAGGACCGGATGCGAGCAATTCAGCGACTTCGCCGGCCGCATCGACGCCGCTGGCCAGGGCGCCGTTTACCGAGGGTACCCGCATATAGTCGCCCGCCAGGAAGAGGTTATTGATGTCCTGGTCGAGTTGGCGACGCATCTCCGCTATCCCTTTGAACATGCCAGGTCTCCCCATGCACACGGCCTCTCTCCAGCGGTACACACGGGCGAACAGCCCTTCGTCATCGCCGGGCAGGTTAGATCCGGGAGGTGGATTTCTGCGTGCATCACGAAGCATTTGGCGCTTGATTTCGTTGTCGTCCAGCAGCAATAACTCTTCGGCACGGCCTCGACCGACGAGCAAGTCGAGCATGCTCTTACCCGGAGGTGCGCAATCGGGAAGGTTGACGGACCGGTCCAGAAGAAGCGGAGTGTCGTCTTCCGGGTACAAAGCACCATTCCAGCCGGAGGGGAGTGGCGGGCGATCGAGACCTATCACCACCCGGCATCCGGACGAATAGACCACGTTGCTGAGCGTACGGCGTATTGAGGCTGGCAGATCGGGGATGATTCCCGGCACCTTCGATGGAGGAACGGCGCAGATAACGGCGTCCGCTTCGATAGTGCTATTGTCAACGACCACGCCGGTCACGGCTCCGTTTTTGATAACCACCTGCTTGACAGGCGTCGAGACGCGAATAACGTCTCTACAGGCATCCGCCAGGGCGTAGGCAAGGGTACTGGCCCCTTCTTTCGGCACGTATATCTGATCGGACTTCATTAGCATTTCTGCCAGATAGGTCCGCATATACGCTGCGCCGGAGTATTCGACATAGCCCATCGTCATCTCCAGGAATCCCTCCAACGTCGTCCGCAACGAGCCGGGCACGCCGAGTCTCGTCAAGTAGTCGCCGAAATTCTCCTCTCCGTCGAGTTCTGCGATTCGAGAGTTGCTGGCGAAATTAAGATGTTCCGATTGATCCTTGATCGCCTTGGCTATCTTCACAAGCGACCAGGCAGCCCTGGGTGACAGGAACCCTATGTTTCTGAACGCCGGTAGATTCTTCAGGAGTTCGCCAGCGGACTGGATCGGCGTTGTCACAACCCACTTGCCATTTCTGTACCAGCCCAGGTTCATCTGCGAGCGAATCAGCGACAATCCCAATTCCTCGCAAATGCGAAAAGCAACATCGTAGGAATCACAGAAAAAGTCCGCCCCCTTATCGATGCAGAACCCATTCACTCTATCGCCTCCCATGCGTCCGCCTACCCGATCGTTGGCCTCAAGAAGGATGGGTCTAATGCCATGCTTCTTGAGGGCATAGGCGGCGCTTAGCCCAGCCGCTCCTCCGCCGATAATGACGATTTTTTTTGTTGCCATGCTACTTTTCCGGGTATTACATAAAAAAGTTGCCAGGCTTCCGGTTGCTTCTTCGGTTCCGGTTTGGCTACCTGGCCACGTCACTCGCCTTCGCCTTACTCTCCGGCCGCACATAGGGGCATCGCCTCAACTTGATCGCGTTCACCCCGTCACGGGTTGATCCGGCCCTCACCATTCTTGAGATTCTTCCGCATACAGATCGTCAGGAAGCCTGTAGCTTATGCCCGCCGCATCGAATGCCGAGGCCTCGAGCAGGGAGGTGAATTGGGAGAAGTTATTATCCTGATTGCGTTTTGGAAATAACCTGTTCATCACTTGGGCATAACGGGACTGTAACCGAAACCATTCCAGCACTCCAAAGGACCGATTCGCGGGATAACGCAATTCGTCGGCAAGAGTATTTCCGATGAGCGCTCGAGATATACGGTATACGTACCGTGCCAGTTCACGACGCCCGGCCGGGTCATTAATTCCTATAACCAATGGGGCGGAGTTAATCAGTGAATTCGCCATCGCGATTGCCTCCAACTCGTTGGCGGGTTCGCATATCCTGCCAATCTCGAATAACTTCAGCGCATCATGCTCCTTGTGAAACAAAATGGTATCGGGAACACCCATCAAAAACCCCGAATGGCGCCAGACCTTCATGAAACTCTCACGTTCCTCGTTATTGCATTCAGCTCCCAGGCTTTCCAAATGCTTCAGTAACCTTGCCGAAAAAGCAGCAGCGGAAAATCCCATATGCGCTGCGCTGATTGGAACGCCCCACTCTTCAGTATCCCACTCGTCCGAGTTTTTCAGCAGGTATCTGATCTGTGCGTGGACCAGCCGGATACGGACAGACAACTTCCAGCCGTCACCGATTCGTTCCAGCCCGCCGGGCATGAATATCTCGATCATGTGCCGGTTATTCTGTCTCAAACGCCTGACGCCGTGCTCGCGCACCCGCCCCGTTATGAAGAAAGACTTGCTGATATTCGTAGAGAAGCCTTCTACCAGAACGCCTCCCACGAAGGCTCCGAGAACCAGGCTCGAGTTTCTGTGGAACATGTGGATGCCTGGGCTATAGGCCGACAGATCAACCCAATCGGGCGGTGTGTCCAACTTTCTCAGTAAATCCCGTAGCGCGGATGGCGCATCGCGCAGAACTTGTTCCCTCTCCTTGGGGTCTTCCGTATTCAAACCCAATTTGAATAATCGCGCCGACGTTCCCCGGTCCAGGGAAGCCATCTGTTCGATCAACGCATCGGCGTCGGGGTCTCCGATGCATGTGTGGGCGATGTAATTGGCCGCCATCTCCGGATTGAGAGCACGGGCCTGCGCATAGCCTGGAATATAGCAAGAAGGGATATTTTTTGGCTCGGCAGCCTTCATTCACCCGGTTCAACTTTTATAGGAATAACATACAAAAATCGCCAATTCTCCGTTTGCTTCTTTGGCCCCGGCCTGGCTACCTGGCCACTTCTTTTCCGGTTCGATGGCCTCACCATTCTTGAGATTCTTCCGCATACAGATTGTCAGGAAGCCTGTAGCTTATGCCCGCCGCATCGAACGCCGAGGCCTCGAGAAGGGATGTGAATTGGGAGAAATTATTATCCCGGTTGCGTTTTGGAAATAACCTGTTCATCATTTGGGAATAACGGGATTGCAACCGAAACCATTGCAATACCCCAAAGGTCTGGTTCGCAGGATACTTCAGTTCATCGGCGAGCGTATTTCCGATGAGTGCTCGAGAAACACGGTATACGTACTTTGCCAATGCGTAACGAGCAGACGTATCCGTGATTCCTATAACCAGTGGAGCGGAATTGATCAGGGAATTCGCCATTGCAATGCTCTCCGGCTCACTGGTGGGCTCGCACATGCGCCCGACATCGAATAGCCGCAATGCCTCCTCCTCGTCGCGGAACAAGATAGCCTCGGGAACGCCCATCAAAAATCCCGAATGGCGCCAGACCTTCATAAAACTCTTGCGTTCTTCTTCGTTGAATTCGGCGCCCAGGCTTTCCAGATGCTTTAGCAACCTTGCCGAAAAAGCGGCAGCGGAGAAACCCATATGCGCTGCGCTAATCGGTACGCCCAACTCTTCGATATTCCACTCCTCGGATTTTTTCAGCAGGTATCTGATCTGTGCATGGACCAGCCGGACACGGATAGACAACTTCCAGCCGTCTCCACTTCGCTCCATACCGCCAGGCATGAATAACTCGATCATGTGGCGGTTATTCTGTCTTAAACGTCGGACGCCGTATTCACGCAACCGCCCCGTTGTTAAGAAAGACTTACTGATGTTCGTGGAGAAACCCTCTATTAAAGTGCCCCCTACGAATGCGCCGAGGACCAGCCGCGAATTCCTGTGAAACATGCGAATGCCGGGCATATAGGCGGAGGTGTCCACCCAATCGGGCGGAGTGTCTAACTTCCTCAGGAAGTTCCGCAGCGCGGACGGTGCATCGCGCAGAACCTGCTCTCTCTCTCCGGGGTCTTCCGTATTCAACCCCAATCTGAGTAACCGTGCCGACGTTCCTCCGTCCAGCGAAGCCATCTGTTCGATCACCGCATCGGCGTCGGGGTCTCCGATATGCGTATGGGCGATGTAGTTCGCCGCGATCTCCGGGTCGAGGGCTGAGGCCCTTGCATAGGGGATGTAACAGGAAGGAATATTCTTTGCCTCAGCGGTCTTCATGTACCCGCTTCAATTTTTATCGAGTCCAGCATGTTTTCAGGCCGGAAAGTCGAGGTGTCTCAATCTTGCTATAACGCAGAGCAAAATACATATACACAGCACAAATAAATTTAATTTTATGATCAGAGGTTCCGTACAAGTCCACGAAGCAGGCGCAAACGATCTATGCGGCGACATGATTCAGGAAGAAGGCAGCTTTCGGGTCAACGTCCCGAAAAGGAATTTCAGCGCCAGATTCGAGCGGGCCAGAGCGCTGGTCACGACGACGACGGTCCACACGCTGCGCCGGGAAATTTTCACTTCCTGCCCGCTGCTGAACGTGGGCGTTGCGTGAATGCGGCGCAGGGTGAGGACGGCCATGCCCAATGCCCACAGGCAGTGTCGGCGGATACCCGTCTCGTGAGCGGGTATGATCAACGTGTACCGCAACGCGTTCGCGAGGTGCCGGCGGGCGATCGCCACGAGTTCGGATAATCCCTTGATGAAGCCGGGATCGGCCTGACCGGGAGATAAGGAGCGCAGATCGAAACCGGCAGCGAGGAAGACATCCTGCGGAAGCCAGCATGCGCCGCGATCCCAGTCATCCCATACGTCCTTGAGGATATTGGTCATTTGCAACCCTTGTCCGAAGGAGACGGACAGCGGAAGCAATTCCTCTCGCCGTGCATTGATCTCGGTGGAATAGTCGCAAAACAGCTCGGTGAGCATTTCGCCGACCACGCCTGCGACATAATAGCAATAGCGATCAAGATGAGGGACGTCGTTCAGACCGTCGGGCGTGGCGTTTTGTTGAAACTCCGCCATGCCGCCCGCCATGATTCTGACGCAGCGTTCGAGCGCTCCTCTCTGGGCGGTATTGAATCCGCTGGCGATGCGAATGACCCGGACGGTGTTGGCGATCAGGTCGTGTTCGCTTGGGGTCGTGGAAGACGACAGCAATGCGCCGAGTTCACGCGCGAAAGACTCTGCTTCCGCCCGGCCTGCAACGACTTCGGCAAAACGTTCCGCGAAAGCCCGCTTCTGCCCGGCGGACAGGCTGGGTTCGTCTTCGATGGTGTCCGTGATGCGGCACAGCAAATAGGCATTGCCTACTACGTCGCGCAGTTTGTCCGGAAGCTGCGGGATCGTGAGGGCGAACGTGCGAGAAACGCCTTGCAGGATTTCCTCCTGATAAGCGAGGTCGCTATTTGCCGGTTCGTTTGAGGAAGGCGTTGTCATCCTGATTGTACGTGTTCCGCTCTTTTGCAGAGGGAAAGGTACACGGTTTACTGAGGCCTGTCAACAGAGGGGTGAGTGCGACCGGGGTTTCTTCCAGGCAAGATTTGAAAGGCTCATACCTGCATATATGCTTCGTAACTACCACTGCGATAGATATCTATTTCAAAGCGTTCCAGAATTTTCATAACCTCTTTTTCTTCCCTTTCGTTAATATTTTTTTTCCAATTCCGAATACGATCCTGCACATTTCTGAGATGGTGAACCTGTGATAATACTTGCTTGGTTGAACGAGAGGGATTTGTAATGAACCTTCTCATATTATCGAGATCGGTAAGTTTCAGTACATGGCTCAGTTTTTCTATGGTTTCGCCTGGATAGAGGATCATTTCTTCATAACTCATACAAAACCAATGGTTATGATATTGAAATGTACGAAGAGGAATTAGATTTTCCAATGTCCAATTTAAAACATGACACTGTACTATATCACCTCTATTTTTTATATCATGACTAAATGCAAGGAGATCATTATTCATATATTTTTCTATAAAATGAGGATTCTGCAAAAAAGAATTTGTTGTAAGTGTCCAGTTGTTTCTGATCGCCGAGAGTGCTGTAGGGATCGGGTGACGGATTAAATAGACAATATGAATAGCATCGAATTGATCGCTGATGCGTTCGATTAATCCTTTGGCGTTAACAATTTTCAAGACAAATCGATCCGATACCCAATCAAAGTTGGATTTCCAGAATTCCCAAGGAGCATTTACTTTCAATTCGCCGTTCAGAAGCTTTGAAAGATAGTCGTACACCCGATTCATATCTTCGTCACTGAGTTCGACATATTTGCTGTCAGAAACGATGGGTAGTATGGATAGCTGATCGGGTTTCGCATGGTACAATGAGAAAGGCTGATCTATGTAGCTCACCCCCCGGTTGGCAGCAATCGTTTCCATAAGAAGAGTGCTTCCGCTTCGGCGAGTCGAGAATAAGAAAATATCGCCTTTTCGGCCCTTTTCATGCCGCGTGAGGCTCCAGATCGCTTCTTTGATTGCTTGTTTCAGAATGGGGACAATCCCGTTCATATGTTGCGAGGTAATGGTCATGCTTCACGCGGAAGAATTGATTCCAGGGAATCGGCAAGCTGCTCAGCGATGGTTTTCCAGGTATATGGTTTTATTCTTGTGAGTAACTTGCCTGTTTGTTGCTGGGGAGATTCCGTCATCAATCGTCTGATATGTGTCGCCCACGCAGATGCATTATCGGCTACGAGACAAGGGAATCGGGATAACTCGTCCGGGATGATCACGCTGGATGTGGCCAGAAAAGGAACTCCGTGAGCCAGCGAATTCAGTAATTTCAGTTTAGCGCCCGTAGCGTATGGAAAAGGTAATATTGCACACGTTGCCTGGGAGAATTGGTAGTGGAGTTCCTCTTCCGACACATCCGCATACAGGTTCCATTTTTTTTCAGAACATAGATGCCTGATGCTTACGGTCGGGTTACTACCAACGATCGCAATGCAAAGCTTGCCATCAAGGGAAAACATAAGTTCTGAATAGAAATTATCGGCAAAGTGGCGCAAGGCATCTTCATTCATGCGTGTATTGAGTGAGCCTATAAAGAGAAGGCGGGGTATACCGTCGTAGGGAATACGAAAAGGGATGGCCTCAGGCGAGTCTACCCCTATGGATGCAACGAGTGAGCGATGTTCGGGCGCCGCTTCGTTGTAGCCCTGCCGGTCCTGCTCCGTTACGTGTAGAAAAACAAAGTCTTCGGAGTGTTTGAGAAGAAAATTTTTGGTCCACTTGTACGACAGGCTGGCCACGTAAGAAGCGAGAGGATTACGAGTCGAGTTACCCATATTCGCGAACCATTTGAAATCGTCATTATGTGTTTCAATCACGTAAGGACGCTTTTTTGCGCCTGATCGATCATACAAGGTGGCTGTACAGAGGTAGCTGAATACGACGAGTCCATATGTTTCATCTTCCAGATGATGTCGTGCCACACGGATGTATGACGGGGTCAGGAATTTTTCGAGGAGGTAGTGAGAATGTCTAAGGATTGTCCAAAGAGCAGCCCATATCTTCCGGCGGTGCCGGTTTACGAAGGAGGTTCGGTGTTGTAGCCGCCCATCCCGGAATGTCGAGATGGTTTCCTTGCCTATTACATCCACCTTTGGAACGTGGCTGCTGTATGCTTCCCAGCGTCGGTCGATTAGAATATCGGCGCCGTTCCGGGTTGGATAGGTAAGATGCGGAGCAAGAACAAGAACAGGTTTGTTGTGCATCGCGAATCCCTGTCTGAGGTTTTGGAGAAGGCGTATGGAGTGATTACATATCTGATCTTTGTTCCAGTCCGCTATCTCTTCTCCAAAAGGACCTGATCGTAAAGTGCTGCGGTGGCCTTTGCCATGTTCTCAACGGAAAAATGTTTTACTCGCTGCAAACTCTGGTTTCCAAACCTTTTGCGAGTATCTGCATCACGAACAAGCAGTTCAAGGTGTTCGGCAAGTGTATCTACATCGCCTTGATTGGATACGAGGCCATTTACATTGTGGGTCACCATTTCCGTGTTGCCCCCCACATTGCTCACAATGCATGGCAAGCCGGCAGCCATTGCTTCCAGTATGGTATAAGGAAAGCATTCGTAACGAGACGCCAGTGTGAATATATCTGACTGAGTCAACAGGCTAGCTACTTCTGATGCGTTTAGTCGGCCTACGAACTGAACAAGCCCGGTTACTTCAAGTTTTCTTGCTATTCGCTCTAGGTCACTGCGGATGGGGCCATCCCCGGCTATAACCGCCTTGAATTTTAGCGCAGGGCTACGGTAGGTCAAACGAGCTATAGCCCGAATGAAAAAATCCACACCTTTCTGAGGAGTCAGGCGGCCAACAGTACAGATCAGTATCTCGTTGTTTCCAACTTCCAGTTCTTTGCGATAGTCGGATGCAATACGTGATGTTGCCGGCGAACTCGAAAAGGAAATATGGATTCCGTTTCGAATGACAACGCTTTTATCTGGCGAAATCAATCCGTGATCCATATACAGCTGATGTACATGCGACGAAACGAAGATAGTCCGACCAGTGATGCATTTGTTGTAGATACCTTCCAGCCGTAGGTCCAGCCACTTCCGCCATTCCGGTGTATCATAGAAAAGCGGACTCATGTGGTATGTATGGACAGCAGCAGCTCCCACGATTCTGGCGGCAGGATGTGCAAGCATTCTGGCACGCGGATCCTGTGTATGTACGATATCTGCATTGGTATTCCGAATGACACGGGCCAATTGCAGGATGCTCTTGGGATCTCCTTTCGAATACCTTTTCGTTTGGTGAAAACATTCTGGGAGATACAGGTTAACATCCCGCGCTTGCCTAAGGAAGGCTGGCTCCATCGGACCGATAATATGAAGCTCAAATCGATCCCTCAGTTGGGAAATTAACTGGAGGATATTTTTTTCGATACCCCCGGTGTCAAGGCGATTTTGGGAAACGATCGCGATGGTTGGTTGTCTGCTCACGGATCGCTTGTTCATTGGGTCGGATAGGGATTGCCAATCACACGCCGAATTCGGTACGTTGTTGCTGCCAGAACGATGCATTCACTGGCCAGGAGTCCGATGACAGCTCCAAAATAAGATACATACGGCGCCAGTATATACACTATTGCGCCATTGGCGAGTAGGACCAGTGCCATAATGACCACCAGATGGCGGTGTTCGTTCGAAGCGATCAGAGCGGCTACAAGTATGTAGTTGACCGTCATGAGCGGAAGGGCCCAGCAGATCATTTGCAGAACGCGTCCCGAAGCATCGAAACCCAGACTTGGGTCAAGCAAGCGGATAATGTCCGATCCCCAAAAGGTTAGAGCTATGGCGGAACATAGCGTGATGATCGCTGTGCTGGCAATACTACGCTTCAGAATATTGCTGAATTGATCGCGCCGGCCTTGATGGAACAGGGAAGAAAGACGCGGCAGGATGGCTGCCACGACAATCATGGGTAGAACCTGAAGGGCTTCAACAATTCTGAAAGCGGCGTAGTACTGGGCAGCAGGAATTTCTCCGGCAACAGCCTCAAGGATTATGCCGCCAATCCGAAGATACATCATGGTAAGGAGCATTACGATTCCAAGAGGTAGCGCCGTCTTGAAAATGGCGATGGACGCCTGAGGGCGAAACAGACGCATCCGAAACGGAGTCAGCCGACTATGTATCCAGAGAAGATTTAAGGAAAGGGTAAGTGTGATCCCAAGAGTCATCCCACCGAGTGTTCCCTCCGCCGATTTGGTAGTAAGCAACATCAAAATACCTCCGCCTACTACCAGTATTTTTTCAACCACCAGAGAAATGGATTCGTACTTCAGCACTTCAAACGCCCGGTAAAAAGAGCGACAAAGCTCGATCTGGCGCAGGGACATTACATATATACCGGCAAAAGCGAGAGCAGAAAGTTCTCCAGTGTCAAATCCAAGGGCCCATCCCAACACAAATCCCAACAAAAAAGCAGGAATGCTGAGTCCGAAGCGACTTAGTAAAGTGTTGGAAAAATAAGATGATGCTTTTGATAAATCGCGCGCCACATCTCGAATCACGAGATTCCCTGTTCCCAAGTCGGCAACAGGGGCAAACATCATCATAACAGCCAAGCAGTTGTTCAGTACCCCATATTCGTGCGCCTGAAGTATACGCATGCAAAGGGCGGTTATGAAAAGGAGCCAGATCGGTTTAACCAGAAAGGTACCTGCACTTAACCAGGATACATTGTGCAAGATATTGACTCGCAATGGCTTGTTTTGCCTCGACAGGATCTTATCTCGCTTGTCGTTCTGAGAGGTGTTTTTCGTTTTCATGGTTTCATTGCGTTATTGGGCAACGATGAATCCATGAGAATAATACTGCTCGCCGATACGGATTCGGCAGATGTATGTCCCGCTGGCCAGATGGCCTTTTTGCATAACCAGGCTGTGTTCTCCACCGTTCTGTACTTCGTCAACGAGTAGAGCTACACGTCTTCCAAGCATTGTGTAGATTTCTATGCGTACGGATTGTGGTTTCCGAAGCGTGTATTGAAATTGTATGGAGGTATTCGCGGGATTCGGAAAAGGAGGAAAGAAGTGATTTTCAATATCTGGCGAAGTGATGTATGTGGAAGTTCCTACTTCGCTAATGAAATCCACATAATTCAATGTTCCAAGTAATTCCGTTTCGGAATCGTTTTCAAATACGAAATAAAGCTCATGGATTCCTCCGGGATCAATGATAGGTGTGGTTATATCGATGTATCCCGTTCCCCAAAGTTCGTCCGTAATGATAAGAGAACTGATCCGCAACCCGTTGATCGAATCCACATGCACCGAAATCTCTGTTCCCGCAACAGCCGGGTTGAGTCGATACGATATAGCTTCAATACCAGCGAGATTTACCGGGTTCAGAGCTATATATTCCCCTGACGTGATTCTGGATACTGCGCGCAATCCTTGTGAATCATCCGCGGATACGATGGTAAGCCGATTCGAGAGACGAAAATGTTCGGCCTCTTTGCGCAGAGGTTGGAGTATCGCGATGGCTTGTCCTGTGAGCGGGGCGTTGGCCTCTCCACCTTGATCGGTATAGGTGGTTTCGATCACATAGAACACGTCGGATCCATCCGCCCCGTGAGATTGGGTCAACTCAAACGTCCCGGTACAGCCGTGGTAAATGCGTTCCCCGTGGCTATGTGCGTCATGGCCAATAGCTGGTTGCGTTTCCACTTCTTCACAGTCAATACCGGCTTCCGTCCGACCATCTTCTGCATCCTCCACCTTCACTGTATACGAGGCGGACTGTCCCCATGCAAAGAAAGAACCGTTGGCCGGTTCTTCGATGGAGACAACAGGGCGCGAATTACCTGCCACGATGGGGACGGTCGCAACACCAACGCTGCCGGACCGATCGCGCACCGTCAGGCGTACATTGTGTAAGCCGGCCTTCGTGAACGTGTATGTCGGCGTGGGGTCGGTTGCATCGATCTGTCCATCGCTGGTGAAATCCCATTCGTAATCAAGCTCTTCGAACGAATCCGGATCAAAGGAGCGCCTTGCGTCGAACTGGACCGTTAACGGCAGGGGGCCTGCGTCAGGGGATGCCTCCGCCGTAGCCACCGGAGCCTTATTGCGGGGATTGAATTCAATGCGCAAAAGCCGGGCATCCGTGTTGTTCCGGCTGAATTTGTCGCTTCCCCATTCAAGCAGGTATAATGCGCCATCCGGCCCCAATTCCATGTCGATCACGGAATTGAAGTGAAAACTCGACAGAAAGGGCTGAATAATGAGGATATCCCCCTGATCGTCAAATTTTATTTCCTTGATCCAGTTTCGAGACCATTCATAGATAAAGAGCGATTTGTCGAAATAGCGGGGCAATTTTCGGGACGATTTCAGGTCGGGATCAAAATGATAAACCGGTCCCGCTGCCGCTGTTCGCCCCACACCATTTCCATCAAGCTGGGGGAAGTCTGGAGATTCTCCATATGGATACCATATCCAGGCATTTCGGGCAGGTGGTAGTTTTCTCAGCCCGGTGTTGTTCGGCGAATCGTTTATCGGGGCTGTGCAGTCAAAGAAGTCTCCACTATTTCCCGTACCCAAATCATAATCCCGGTATGGTTTGTTATTGCCTATACAATATGGCCAACCGAAATTGCCGGCCTCAATGGCGCGGTTCCATTCGTCATGGCCTCGGGGGCCACGTGCCCGGTCGTATCTCCCGGCATCCGGGCCGACATCTCCCCAATACAGCCAGCCGGTCTCGTGATCGATCGAAAATCGGAACGGGTTACGTGTACCCGTAATGTAGATTTCAGGGCGGGTGGAGTCCGTATCGACCGGAAAAAGGTTGCCATCGGGGATCGCATAGGTTCCGTTAGGCAAGGGTTTGATCCTGAGTATCTTGCCTCGCAGGTCGTTTGTGTTGCCGGATGACCCCTGGGCGTCCCATGCTGCTCGACCGCTTCTCTCGTCCAAGGGTGCGAAGCCGTCGGATTCGAACGGGTTTGTATTGTCGCCGGTCGAGATGAAAAGATTGCCGTCAGGACCAAATGCGAGTGCGCCGGCCGTATGGCAACACTGGTCCCGTTGCACAGGAATCTTGAGTAGAATCCGTTCGCTCAGCGGGTCTATCGTACTCCCGTTGAACGTGAATCGGGAAACGTGCTGGACCGCATTATCGCCCGCCGGCGAGTAGAAAAGATAGACCCATCCATTGGATTCGAATTCCGGATCCAGCGTGATGCCGGTAAGCCCATCCTCGAATTCGTGGAAAACATCCAGGTTCAGAACGATAGAGGTTGTTCCTGTTGCGGGATCGTATTTCTTGACGGTTCCAAACAACTCCACGTAAAGCGCCACACCATCGGGAGTCACGGTCAACTCCATGGGGTTCACCGGGTTTTCGTCCAGTACGGTTTGCTGGTACTGTGCGTCCCGCGTGCTGGAGCAATCGCCCCCTTCCCCAATAGCAAAAGCAATGCCTCCCTTTATATGTTCAAGAAACTCGGGCTCTGAATACGTTTCTTCCGTATGTCCCATGCCGGTATACCACGACCTGCCGCCTTGGTATAAATGACACCAGGAGATCGGGTGATCGGCTGGCTGGGCGCCTCCGCTATACGTGCTTTCATCAAGAACGGCAAGGACGTGGACTGCACCGCGAGGGTTGCTTTTGTAGTTGTACCATTCGTCAACGCGATGCCAGCGCTGTGAAAGGGATGCCGTAGAGGGGTGCGCATCATCCGGGATCAGCACCGTACCTTGTTGTATGGCGGGATGACTATCGAAATACGCACCGACGAGCCCTCCGTACCACGGCCAATCGTATTCTGTGTCGGCTGCCGAGTGTATTCCGACGAAGCCGCCACCCTGTGCGATGTACTGCTCGAAGGCGACTTGCTGCTTCTCGTTAAGCACATCGCCGGTGGTGTTTAGGAAGACAACCGCATCGAATGCGGCGAGTCTCGAATCGGAGAACATGCTGGCATCCTCCGTGGCCGTCACCTCGAAATGGTTTGCTCGTCCCAGCATGCGAATCGCCTCGATACCTGCTTCGATGCTGGAATGCCTGAATCCATTAGTCCGGGAAAAAACGAGAATATGCGGATCATTCCGTTCGGCTGGATATGAAGATAACCAATACCCGTATGACCATGGTGTGTGACCAGATAAGAGCAAAATAAAAAAAAGCGCAAGAATGCTTTGCTTCATCCGATCAGGTATCAGATAGTGGGTTTTTCATGCGCGCATATATACCGTTTGCCCAACCGATCAAAAGTGCAAAGGCAAGATTCGTATCCGACAGAAAAAATTGTACAGATGTATTTGTAGATGGAAACATAGAAAGAAGTCCTATAAAAGAAATAATTCCATAGATACAAAGATAGTGATCAGGATTACTATTAACAGCTCTAAAGGCATTCCTAATGGAAATCATCCAAGTATAGAAAACAAGAATTAATCCAATGAAACCATATTTGAACCATATCATCAAAAATCCATTGTGTGCAAACGTTTTCGACATCGTATACTTCTCGATGATGTCGAATACTGTATAGGAAACCCCCAAGCCATATCCCAGGATAGGATTCGAGATGATTTTTTGAATGACTGCACGCGATTCGTAGAATCTATTTATCAAGGATATATCTTGTGTGGTTGCAGATCCCAAGCTCAGTAATCTCTCACTGAGGCCGGTCAAAATCAAAGACACAAGCTCCGGGGAAACAATAAGTGCGGTTATCAATAGAAAAACACTATTGATAATCAAAGTGCCCAAAAGGCGGATCCGCCGATGGATTTCCAATACGAACAACAAAACAAAAATCCCTAACGCATAATCAATCCAATACGCTCTACTTTGAGTAAGTATAAGGCTAACCAGTAAAAGATTAGCAATGCATAAATAGAATACCTGTGTCTTCCATGTTTTGGAATGGATGAGTAGAACAATGGAGGCGAGACCGGAGATAACAAGTAAAATTTCGTTCGTTACAACCCGTCCCGCTACGATATTCCACACGGCGGTGGCGCTTTCTAATAGTGCTCGGTAACTGACAAAATTGCGAACGGCGGCGAATAATCCCAACAATACGATAGTGATCAGAATAGCACGTGCACCATTTTTATAACGTACACAAGCTTCCTTCACAGGAAAATAAAATGCGATAAAGATTACAGATGTCCATTCAACTATTGCAGCGGAGAATTCTCCACCAAACAAAGATGTCAATCCAAAGGAAGCAGTTACCCAGATTAGGAATCCGGCTACCGCATAATCCACACCGGTTTTAAGGATATTATCTCTGAAAAAGAATATGCGACTAATAAACCAGTAGGATAAAAACCCGATGTAAAGAAATCCGTACAGTGCTTCCCGAATCTGAATGCCCTCCTCGAAATCTGTGACGACAGAGAATGCAGCGATTGTAAAACACAGATTCAGGAGAGGGTGCCGGTACAGCACCCGGATACCTATACCACCGACTATTGCCAGAGCCAGGTAGGGCAGGAGGTATGAGGCGAAGGCCGTGATAAGGAGAAGTAACGCCAGTCCACCCGCAAGTGCACTAAGAAGACCGGTTTTTCCCCAGAACCATAAAGAATGTGGCGCAATCGAAAATGGAGGTAATTTCTCTTTGAGAAACATACGCAACTTTCGATCAGATAGGGTGGCTTTGTTCTGTCATTTTTCGTGAGAACTCCGCATGATTCTTCCGCCACCAGTCATATACGAGCACGTAAACCACGACCAGCATAAAGGCAGAGAGCGTGGCGAGGACGCAGATGATCGATCGCTTCGGCTTTGCCTTGAGCGCCGATGGGATGGCTTCGTCGAGAACCTGTACGGCCAGCGCCTCCCGATCCTCCTGGAAGCGCGCCTGTTCGTATAGCGGCGCCAGGACCTCAAGGATACTGCGCTGGATCATAGTTTCCAGTTCCAGTTCTACATAGGTGCGTACAACCGCAGGCACTTCCTCCTGCGCCACAGGAAGCATTTGCTCCTTGCCGGCCAGTGCCTGCCGGTATTTCCGATCGGCGGCGAAGGCAAGTTCCTGTATGGCCTGGACCTGTGCATTGTCGTTGCCGTATTGCGACCGGAGCACCTCGTATTGGATTTCAGCCTCCAGTGCGCTTCTGCGGAGCGCACCCACCTGTTCGAAAAAACTTTCTGTCTGAGACGTCAGGTCGTACACGCCGTACTCTTCCTGAAACCGTTCCGAGGCGTAAAGCACAGAGTCCATGGCAGCCCGGGATTCGCGGTAGCGTTTTTCCAGCGAGCGGCGGTAATCGAAGGCTCCCTCGCTGGAGAGTTGTACGCTTATCTCGTTGAGGCGGCGCACCAGAAAGTTGGCCATGTCGGCGGCGCGTTGGCGCTCCTGGTCCAGCACGGAGATGGACAGAAAGTAGTACTCCATATCCACTTCGAACGCTACATTGTCTTCCAGCAAATCAATAGCTTCTTCCAGCGGGTATTCTTCGTCCTCCGTTTCGTAGACGGTGATAAGGTCGAATGAATCCACCACGGCTTCCATCATGGAGCGGCTGGTTAGAATAGCCAGATAGCGCGTGTAGTCCCCCCCGGGGCCGCCTCCAAACAGGGCAGCCGCGCCCGCAGGAAGACTTCCCAACAGGCCGGCGGCCAACGAGGTTTCGCCACCCTGCGGAATGAGTACGCGGGCTGTACCGCGGTACCAGTTGGTCAGGAGCAGGCTGATGACCACGGAAGCCACACCCGCAAAGACCGTAACGCCGATCACCAGACGCCGATACCTGTACAACGTACCCAGCGTGGTCCAGAGCGTATCCTCCGCACGCTCGCGACGCATCTCCTCGTTGTATCCGAGTGCGCCTCCTTCGTCCGGCGAATGCATGGTTTTTGAACTCATTGTCTCCGGATCAGCAGGTACGTGGTGATGAATCCTGTGATGGTTCCGACCGTTGTCAGGACGGTTTGGAAGGTAGCCGACCGTTTTTCCAGTTCGAGTTGCTGGGTTTCGGTTAAGAGACGTTGCAGTTCCTCTGTGTCCCCGAACATGTTTTCCCGGTTTACGAAGATCCAATCTCCCGATTCGACCTCCGCTTCGGAAGCCTTCAAGTAGCGATTCGTGCCGGCCTTGATGACGTACGAAGGCCCGGCGTTTTCCCCGAGCCCGCTTGCCGCGCTTACATAATACTCTGGCGACATGCCTGTCTGGTGCGTGACATATCCCGGACGATTCACCTGTCCGAATACAAAGACCTGATTTTTATCGCGCGGGACGTATACCTTGTCGCCGTCCTGGAGAGGAATAGGCGGGGCTCCTTGTCCAAGCGCAACGTTCAGGTCTACCGGAACGCTGCTTTGCACCCTCAGGTCGTGCGTCAGATAAGCGCTTCCGAAGAAACCCATGTCCGCCAGCCGGATGGATTGCATCAGGGCCAGCGTGTCGGCCGGGACCGGATCGGGTATGCCGGCGAGCATTCCGAACCTGTTTTCGTGCTCCGGTTCCGGCAGGGGCAGGGTGGACCGCTTGAGATGCGCCGCCCGGGCAAGGGCGCCCGGGCGCAATCCTCCTGCAAGCGCTACGAGGTCTTTCAGGGTCGTTTTTCCGGAGAGGATGGGGTAGGTACCGGGGTATTGCACCCATCCCTCGATATCGGCCACGCCGCGCACCGTTTCTTCGGCCAGCACATGCACCTGATCCCGGGCCAGCACCTGTACGTCCTCGCCGCCGTACAGCGCGGCTATATCATGTATTTCAGCTTCCGCGGAGCCGTCATGAAGCACACGGGTGAGCCGAACCTGTTGTGCATAACCGGGCGTCTCCTGTCCGGTAGCCAGTGCAAGGAGATCGGAAAGGGTATCGTCGGGCCGGTGGTCGTATATCCCCGGGAAGGCCACATTTCCCGATATGAAGACGGAGCCGTAATCGGGGTCGAACGCAGGCACGGACACGATGTCCCCATCCCGCAGATACGGGTTGTGTTCCGTATTGCCGGTGGCGTGATATCTCAGCAGATCCACCGTTTCCCGGGTTCCGTCCGTATGTACAAGCAGGACATTTCGCAGAGCGGGGCGAAACGTCAGGTTTCCTGTCGGGGCCCGGGTGGTGTCCGCATAAGCCAGACTCAGCACGCCGGCCAGACGCCCCACGGGCGTGGCCAGATAGCGTCCCGGGAACGGGACCGCTCCCGAAACATGCACATAAAACCGTCTGGGTTGCGCAAGTGCGATTTCCACAAGCACATTTTCGAAGGATTCGCGGAGCGCTTGTTTCGCCCGGCTGCGCGCTTCTTGCAGCGAGAGGCCTCCTACCTGGACAGCGCCGGCTTCCGGCAAGATCAGATAGCCGTCCGCCGATACGGCGATCGGGGAAAGCAGCGGTTGAGGACCGCCCACGGATATGTCGAAAAGATCGCCCGGTCCCACGATATACTGGTCCGCATCGACCGTTCCCTCAAGAGGGATCATCTCTCCCGCGCCTTGAAATCGGGTCAACTGCTCATGGAGAGGATTTATCTGCGGGCCGATGGTCGCAGGAGACACGGATTCGTTCGATTGCGAATCGAATTGGGCTCGCGCCGCCGTGGGTGCGAGCAGAAATAATGCGAGGAGGATCCACGCCATAGCGGCCGCCGAAGCGTCCCGAATGGATGGATGCCTGTGAAACGAGCGAAACAATGGTCGGCCTGTCATGCCGGATGCCGATATACCGAGAGGCGTGGGCAGCGCCTTCGGGGCATTCGGAGTATGGAAGTACGAGGGAATTTTGTAACGATTTCGAGGTAGGCTCGACCGAAATGGATGAGAAGGCGCCGGGGAGAAGTGTATAGTGCGTATTTTCGGAAAATACCTCTTTTCTCAGGGGGTTGCAACAGCCTGGGTGCTGCCGGGTTCCCTGAACGTCGGTCCGTTTTTTCGAATGCGCGCTCGAATTGGTAATCCAATCCACGCATTTTCAGGGGATGGGTTTCACTATGGTTTAGGATACTCTGATTAAGTCCGCGAAGTTCAGAGGCTGAAAGGGGTGCGCTGGCAAGGAATGACGAAGCAATGTGGCAGGCCCCACATAATGAGGAATGACGCAGCCAGCGTGCCCCTCTCTGCCTCCCGAAGGGCGCTTCACGCCCACGATGCCCCGAATCCGCAGCGTTTTCCACTAATTTCAACGATGCAATTACAATATCTTTTACGCACGAGCGTGAAGCGCTGATCAAAGTGGATTTAATCTAGAGTATCCTTTAACACGATGCTTCGCAAAGCCGCTCCCGCCAAGATCAATCTCGGTTTGCATGTGCTCCGCAAACGCAGCGACGGGTATCGCGACATCGAAACCGTGTTTTTGCGAATTGGCTGGGCCGATGAGGTGTTCGTCGGACCGCCAGCAGGCCGCAGGGAGGCGGATCCTCCGGCGTTTTCCGGCCCGTTGCAGGTGATTCCTGTGCAGGATGCCTCGTCTGCAGATCGTTTGCTCCAGGTTCCGCCGGGAGCAGGCAATCTGGTCTATCGCGCGGCGCGGCGCCTTGACCCGGACAAGGGGGCGTGCATTGAACTCCGCAAACGTATTCCCGTCGGCGCCGGGCTGGGCGGCGGGTCCAGCGATGCGGCCACAGCGCTCCGTCTGTTGAATGATTGGTGGGAGTTGGGTCGGTCGCGGGAGGAACTGATACGTATGGCCGCAAGCGTCGGCGCGGATGCGGCGTTCTTCGCAGCGGGAGATGCGGCGGCGTTCGGTACAGGACGCGGCGACATGCTGAAGCCGTTCCTGCAGGACGGAACGCCATACGTTTTTCCGTATCTCCTTGTGGTGGCGGCGCCGCCTGTGCAGGTCTCGACCGCCGGAGCGTACGCCCTTGTACAGCCCAATGATCGGAATCGCCCGGATTTGTGCGAGGTCCTGCTATCCGGCGATCCCGAGCGCTGGCGCGCAGAGCTGGCGAACGATTTCGAAAAGGTCATCCTGCCCCTATATCCCCGCATCGCTGCGGCGAAGACCGCGCTCGAAGAAGCGGGCGCCGTGTACGCTTCGCTGTCCGGATCGGGATCGGCGGTGTACGGCGTGTTCGAGGGCGAAGCACAGGCCAGGGAAGCCGAGAACACGCTCCGCCAATCAGGCTGCCGAACCTGGCGGGGGCGAGCCTGTAACGAGTAGTCCGATATTGAAATGCGCATGCGCTCCAATGCAATGCGCCGGACTCTGCAAGGCATTTTCCGTTCGCGTCGCTTACCAATCGACGCCGCGCTCGCCGACGTTTATCTCTCTTTCTTCGCCAGGGGGCGTGTCGTAGGTCAGGCCCAGTTCTTCGGGGCTGGGGAACGGGTCTTTCGTGATATCGATCTCCTCAGAATCGGCGAGACCCCGGAAGTATTCCCCCACCAGAAAGAGCGCATTGTGCGCGCCCTGTCCCCAAAAGAACGAATCAAAGACCACGCGCCGGTCGTTGAATCCCACCCATGCGCCGGTTACCAGGTTGGGGTGCATGAGGCCGAACCAGCCGTCCGCGTGATTCTGCGTGGTGCCTGTCTTGCCCGCCAGATCGTAGTCGACCAGCCCGTACTGGGTTCTGATGCGCTGCCCTGTACCGCTGGGCGGGTTAATAATGCCCCGCATCATGTTGACGACCGTGTACGCCGTCTGTTCGGAGAGCGCTTCTTCGGGCGAGGAGGTGTGCTCGTACAGGACGTTTCCGAAACGATCCTCGATGCGCGTCACGAAGACGGGATCGTATTGCAGCCCGCCGCTCGCCAGCGTACTGAAGGCTGTGGTAAGTTCAAGCAATGTGATGTCGCTGGTGCCGAGGGCCAGCGCCGGCACGGCGTCCAGCTCGCTTTTTATGCCCATCCTGCGCGCATAGAACGCAACCAGTTCCGGGTTCACGAGCTCCGTGATCACGCGGGCCGTGACGGTGTTTTTCGACTGGGCCAGCCCTTCGGTAAGGGTCATCATGCGTCCCGTCGATTCGTCGTCCGCATTTTGCGGCTGCCATACTACCCTGGTAATCGGATCCACATACGTGAACGCACTGTCGGGGAGCTGATGCCAGGGGGGCCATCCGTTGTCGATCGCCGCGGTGTAGACGAACGGCTTGAATGTCGAGCCGGGCTGGCGGGCAGCTTTGTTGACATGGTCGTACCACTCGGTCCTGAGGTTTCGTCCGCCCACCCAGGCTTTGATATGCCCGGTATGGGGATCGATGGATACGAGGCCGGCCTGGAGCCGCGTTTTGATTGTTTTCAGCGAATCCATGAACGCCGCATTATTGCGAAGTTGGGCTACGGCGTCGTCTGCCGACATCCCGGGTTGGCGCAAAAGCGAGCGGTAGCGCTCCGTACCCTGGATGAACGACACGAGTGTTTTGGGATTGTTGCGCCAGTACCGGGACCAGGGTTCGTATCCGGTCTGTTCCAGGTACGGGTCGAGCCTATTCCAGGAGCCGCCTCCGTCGCTCCATTCGTAATCCACGACCGCCTGGAGGCCCTCCATATTTTCGTCCACGGACTGTTGCGCAATTTCCTGCATCCGTGAGTCGAGCGGCGTGTACACGCGCAAGCCGTCTGCATACAGGTTGTGGCCGTTTTCCGCAGCCCACTCCCGCATCCACAGCCGCACCTGCTCGGCGAAATACGGCGCCAGAGCAGCGGTCACTTCCGAAGACGGGTTGTAGTCGGTGCGTACCGAGTCGGCATGATGTTCGTCATAGAATGCGCGCGGAATGAAGTCCTGGTTCGCCATCTGGTTGAGCACGACGTTCCGCCTGCGACGGGCATTCTCGGGATTCCGATAGGGATTGTAATAGGTATTTGCTTTCAGCATCCCAATCAACGTGGCTCCTTCGAGAGGAGATAACTCCTCTGCCGTTTTGTTGAAATAGGTGCGGGCCGCCGCTTCGATTCCGTACGCATTGTTGCTGAAGGGCACCGTGTTGAGATACATTTCGATGATTTCCCGCTTCGTGTAGCGGCGTTCGAGTTGCACCGCCGTGATCATTTCCTTGAGTTTGCGGGAAATGGATACCTCGAAACCGATGTCCTGGTTGTACAGGTTTCGAGCCAACTGCTGGGTAATCGTCGAGGCGCCGCGCAGTTCGCCTTTCCGAACCACATCCACGGCAGCGGCAGCGAGGCCGCGCGAGTCAATGCCCCAGTGACTATGAAAGCGCCGATCCTCTGTAGCGACGAGGGCGTTGACTGCGTGGGGTGAAATATCGTCGTAGTTGGTCCAGGAACGATTCTGGAAGGCGTAACGCACGAGTTCCTTGCCGTCGGCGGTATAGGCGACCGTTGCAAGCTGCAAGTCGGGATTGTCCAGTTGCCGGAAATCCGGCAGTTCATCGGAGAGAAGCAGGGCCCATCCGCCGAGGAACAAGGAAAAGGCGATTACGCCGCCGCCGATTACAGAAAGCAGGAACGCGGCCTGCGTCTTTTTTTCGTTGCGCAAAAGGCGGGAGAAATAACCTCGCCGCTTTCCGGTGGATGACCGGAGAGGGGCTGCGCGACGCGCTGCCGGATCGCTGAAATAGCGTTCCAGCTCTTCCTTGGAATATCGCGAATCCGACATGAATGCTAAAAGCAGGACAATACTCCTTGAATGCCGATTTTAGACGGTTCGTTCCGCAGGGGAACGCAACTTTATGGACGTTTGTCCCTAAGAGGGGGTGTTATCCTATTATCCAGGGCAGGAATACCGTTATTGCACGCACACATCGGACGATGTATCAGAATTCTTACCGACCCCTCACGCAATTTTCGATGTTTCCGCCGGTCATCAAGAATCTGCTGATTCTGAACGGGCTGGTATTTCTCGCCACGATGACGCCCCCCATAAGTCGGGTGCTTTTGCAGTGGTTCGCCCTGTGGCCGATAGGAAACCCGCAGTTCTCGGGCGGTTTTGCGTCGTTTCTGCCGTGGCAACTCGTGACGTATTCTTTTCTGCACGGCGGCTTCACGCATCTTTTGTTCAATATGTTTGCGCTGTGGCTGTTTGGCGTACAGATCGAGAATACGTGTGGCAGCCGCCGGTTCGCCCTGTTTTATTTCGTCTGTGTCGTCGGTGCGGGTCTGATTCAACTGATTGTCGCTTCTTCCAGCGGTGAAGTGTATCCGACGGTGGGCGCATCGGGCGGCGTATTCGGCATCCTGCTCGCCTTCGGCATGATGTTTCCCAACCAGCTCATCTACATTTATTTTCTGTTCCCGGTCAAGGCCAAATGGTTCGTGATCGTCTACGGCCTGCTGGAATTGTGGGCCGCCGTGACAGGCACCCAGGCTGGCGTCGCCAATTTTGCCCACCTCGGAGGCATGTTGTTCGGCTTCCTGCTGATACAATACTGGCGGGGCAAACTCCCGATCCGCCCCGGCAGGACGATGTCCTGGTGAGCATCGGCGATGAAACGGCTTGCGCAAAAAATTCTCTCTGCAGTCAATCTCCCGATCGCGCTACTTTTTCTGGCCGGGTACCTTGCGTATTACGTGCCTTTCGGTGTTTTCTGGTGGTTCGAACTCGTCGCCGTCTTCTTGCCGTACATTGCGCTGGTTCTTGCTGGGATGACGGTATTGCTTGTGCTGGCGGGAAGCCGGCGGATCCTTGTTGTCAACGGCGTGTTGCTGGCGCTTTTTCTGATCCGTGCGAATCCGTTCGACCGCTTCGATACCTCCCCGGACGTCCCGGACGATGCCCTCGCTCTGCTTACGTTCAACGCCCCCGCCATCTGGCGCGACGCCACGCCGGCGCGCCCCGCGCACATGGCTCGTCTTGTCGAGGAAAGTCGCCCGGACATTATCGGGTTGCAGGAAGCCTCCATCGCCTGGTATGACGAGGCACCTTTTATCCGGACCGACCCGTATGTTTCGATTTTGTTCGACACGCTGGGTTTTGCAACCGTGCGTCCCGATAATGCCTCATGGACGCAACAACCCGTACTTAGCAAACCACAAGTCGTGCATGTTTCCCGGCGTCGTTTGCATTCGTCGGACAATCGTACATCGCATGTAATAAGGGCCCGGATACGCTGGCAAGACCGGGATTTCGTACTGTATAATGTGCACTTGCGCACGTTTGGGGAGAAGAAGCCCTGGGAGGAAACGCGTTCGTCCGTTTTCGATGTCGAATATGTCATGCGCTACTTCAGGCAGTACCGCGCCGCATACCGGGTCCGCGCCCGGGAGATTGACGGGATCGTGACGATGATCGACAAGGAAACCCTGCCCGTCATTCTGTGCGGCGATCTGAACAGCACCCCGAACAACCGGGTGTACCGCACATTGTCGGGCCGGTTACGCGACGCCTTTGCGGAGGCGGGCGAGGGGTGGGGAATGACCTACCATGCGCGATTGCCCGCGGTGCGGATCGACTACGTATTCGTGAGCGAGGAATGGGAGGTCGCCGCTGCGCGAGTGCAGGAAGCGAATCTTTCCGACCATTTGCCGCTTCTGGTGAAAGTGCGTTTCCGGGATTGACAAATTTCCGAATACTCCTTTGTGTGAACTCGTTCCGTGCAACACAAGAACATCCGGCTTCGTTACAGGAATACCCCTTCATCATCTTGATCGGCAATCATGAAACGATTTAGGCGAGAATCACGGTCCGTACAGGTCGGCCCCGTACAAATCGGCGGCGGCGCCCCGATATCGGTGCAGTCGATGAACACCTCCAAAACGCATGACGTAGAGGCGTCTCTTAACGAGGTTCGCGAACTTGCCGAGGCCGGGGCCGACATTGTGCGCGTGGCGGTGCCGCGCCCCGAGGATGCCGAAGCGCTGGCGGATATCGTACAGGGCGCTCCCGTGCCGATCGTCGCCGATATTCACTTCAATTACCAGTACGCTCTGAAGGCCATCGAATCGAACGTGGCCAAAGTCCGCATCAATCCCGGCAATATAGGCAAGGAGGAGTGGGAGAAGGAAGTACTGCTTGCCGCAAAGGAAGCCGGCATTCCTATTCGCATCGGGGTCAACTCCGGGTCGCTGGAAAAGGATCTGCTGGACAAATATGGCTACCCGCAGCCCGAGGCCCTCTTCGAGAGTGCTATGCGGCATGTGGAGATATGCCAGAAGCACGGGTTCGAGGACCTGGTTATTTCGGTCAAGCACTCGGACGTGTTTTTCATGATCCAGGCCTACCGCCTGCTGGCGGAGAAAACCCATTTTCCGCTGCATCTCGGCGTCACCGAATCAGGTACTTTCGATAGCGGCTCCGTCAAGAGTTCAATAGGAATCGGGGCGCTTCTGGCCGACGGGATCGGGGACACGATCCGCGTTTCGCTGGCGACGCCCTCCGTACGGGAAGTCGAGGTAGGACACCGCATTCTGAAGTCGCTCCGATTGGGGCGTCCGGGCGTAAACGTGATTGCCTGCCCCACATGCGGCCGCATGGAAGGCGATTTGTTCTCGATCGTGGAAAAGGTGGAGGCAGCGGTCCAGGAAGCCCGTTTCGAGAAGGATCTCAACGTAGCGCTCATGGGCTGTGCGGTGAACGGGCCGGGGGAGGCCGCCGGCGCGGATCTGGGGATTTCGCTTGGGCGTGGACGGGCGCATCTTTTCAAGCGGGGCGAGGTGGTGGGTACCGTGCCATCCGAAAATATCGTGGAGGCGGTGATGGAGGCCATCGACGCCTGGGAGGACGATGCCGATGATGCTACCCCGTAGGTTCGGGCGCTTTCGCCCCGACGGGAATGTATGGACCGTCCCGAACGTACTCAGCATGGGGCGGGTCCTTCTGGCGGTTCCTGTCGTATGGCTGATCCTGGTCGACGGTCCGCTCCGCTGGATTTTTGCGCTGCTTGCCGTTACGATTGCGAGCGACTGGTTCGACGGGCGGATAGCGCGCTGGTCGGGCAGGGTGTCGGATTGGGGAAAAATACTGGATCCGCTGGCCGACAAGATGGCCGGTATGGCCATCGTGCTTGCGCTGGTTCTCCGGGGAATGCTTCCTGTATGGTTTCTGATTGTGCTGGTCGCGCGGGATCTGCTCATTCTGATGGGGTCGGGAATGCTCGCGCATCGCACAGGGCGTGTGGAAATGAGTGATTGGTGGGGCAAGATAGCCGCAGGGGCTGTGACAGTTACCCTGCTTGCGGCGCTTATGCGGGCCGACGAGCCGGTGATGCGATTCTGTTTATATGCGACGACGGGGTTTTTGGCAGGGTCTTTCGCAACGTACGGGTTCAGATATGCGAGACTGATCAAGCAAAGCGAGTCGCCTTTGGCGGCTGCGCCGGGCGCAGCGAATGGTGCGATGGGTGCAGAGCCCGATTCAATGGATTAAGGATATTCTGATCGAAGCGGTTTCGATCAGAATATCCTTATCCTTAGTGGGAAATTTCTGTTATTGCACAGGACGGAGCATGGTTTTTTTTGATGGTTTCCAGGCAGGCGAAGCGCCACCTGCAGGGCTTGACAAGGGGCTGGACAAAACCAGAACGGGGTTTCTTGGCAAGATCCGCCGGATCGTCCGCGGAAAAAAAACCGTGGACGAGCAGGTGCTGGACGAGTTGGAAGAAGTACTGGTTACCAGCGATGTAGGCGTCGGCACTACACTCCACATCATCGACCGCATCGGGAAGCGAGTAGCCGAGGATCGCTACGTGTCGACGGCGGAACTGCATGGACTGATTCGGGACGAGATTGCTTTGCTGCTTCTCGACAATCCCCCGGATGCTCCCGGAGGGTTTGATGCACCGTTCCCGAATCGTCCGCATGTAATCATGGTCGTTGGCGTTAACGGGGTCGGTAAAACGACCACCATCGGGAAGATGGCGCACCGGTACAAGGACGCGGGCAAATCCGTGTTGCTCGGCGCTGCCGATACGTTTCGCGCTGCCGCGGTGGAGCAACTCTCGATCTGGGCCGAACGCGCCGATGTGCCTATCGTTCGGCAAGCCCAGGGGAGCGACCCGGCCTCGGTGGCGTACGATACGGTAGCCTCGGCCAACTCGCGGGGTGCGGACGTAGCGCTTATCGACACGGCGGGACGTCTCCATACTCGCGGGGGGTTGATGGATGAATTGGCGAAGATCCGGCGTGCAATGTCCAAACGCGTTGCCGGGGCGCCTCACGAGGTGCTGCTGGTACTCGATGCTTCTACGGGGCAGAACGCCTTGCGGCAGGCAGAGGAGTTCACCCGTAGCGTCGAGGTGACGGGGCTTGTGGTCACCAAACTGGATGGTACCGCGAAGGGAGGCATTGTGATCGGTATTTCCAACGATTTCCGGATTCCCGTCAAGTACATAGGAGTCGGGGAGCATATCGAGGATTTGCGGATATTCGACCGGCGCACGTTTGTGGATGCCCTGTTCGGGTGACGATGCCCCGGTCTACCGCCAATCTGCTTTTCGGACATTCCCATGCAGGATATGCGGATCGTTTTTATGGGTACGCCGGATTTTGCCGTGCCGTCGCTACGACGGCTCGCCCAGTCGGGCTATGGCCCGGTCGCCGTGGTGACGGCCCCTGACAAACCCAGGGGGCGAGGCCGCCGCGTGCATCCGACGCCCGTGAAGGAAGAAGCGCAACGGCTGGGTATCAAGGCGATTCTGCAACCGGCATCGCTCCGCGATCCGGCCTTTACGACAGCGGTACGCCGATTAATACCGGACTTGATTGTGGTTGTGGCCTTTCGCATCCTTCCTCCCGACGTGTTCCGGATCGCCCGAAAGGGAGCTTTTAACTTACATGGCTCGTTGCTCCCGAAGTACCGGGGCGCTGCGCCGATCCACCGCGCTGTCATGGCGGGGGAGACGGAGACGGGCGTGAGCACGTTTTTCCTGAAAGAAGCTGTGGATACAGGAAATGTCATCTTGCAAAAAACCATGCCGATCGGTCCGGACGAGACGACCGGGGAAGTGCATGACCGGATGATGGCGATCGGCGCCGAAATTGTGGTGGAGACGGTGCGGCGCATTGATCGCGGGCAGGCTGAAGCGTATCCTCAGGACGACGAAGAGGCTACTCCGGCCCCGCGGATTCGCAAGGAAGATACTCGCATTGTGTGGGATCGACCCGCGCATCAGGTTCACAACCGTATACGCGGACTGTCGCCGCATCCCGGGGCCTGGACATACGATGGCGAAAGCATGGTCAAGATATACAGGACGCATGTAGCGGATTCAGGCCAGGAGGAGGGGGTGCAGGGCATGCCGGGTCAAGTGACGGATGTGTCGGATGGCCTCGTAGTGGCTTGCGGCGAAGGGGCTGTAGAGTTGCTGGAACTGCAACAGGAAGGTCGTCGTCGGCTCCCGGCGATGGATTTTATGCGGGGACATGCACTACCGGTGGGACATCTGTTTAAATAGTGCGGGGAGAATCCATTATGTCGTCAGAGTCGATTCGCGATCGCGCCGGTGCGTTTTCTCGCCTGGCTTCCCTGACGAAGGTTCCACAGGGGATCCCTGAGCGCTCGTTCGAAGCTCCGTCCCGCCTCACGGAACGTGCGCGGACAACACTCCAGGGACATTTTGAAGTTGTGGAAGGAGTACGCTCCGGTACAGGTTTTGCATACGGGAGCATGGGATTGCTCGCCGAGCACACGCATTACTTCGACGGGTTTGCCCTGTTTTTCTCCATCCCGTCCGGTATGGCAGTGGCGATGCGCGCCTCGACGGGCGAAGCGTCCCGTCTGGCGTTTGGACGCGACGACAGGACATGGACATACGGCCCGGATCGTCCGCTTCCCGATACTGCTCCCCTGCCCGTTCGTATTGTTTTCGAAACGCTCCGCCGCCTGGCGCCCGAAGATGCGCGGGCCGATGTAGCCGTGGCGAACGCGGCCCCCTCTTCGTGTGCGGATGCATACGTTGCTGCCCTTGGCGTGGCGACGGCGCGTGCATGCCGGGAAACTTTTTTGCCCGCTCAGGAGGATCGTCGGATATGCGGACAGGTCCATGAAGCGATCGAGGCGAGTATGGGCCGCTCCTTCAGCCCCGCCTTTATCATAGCGGCCGAACAAGGGCGCCCCGAACGGTATTGCTTCGTGGATGCCGCTACGCTCGAATGGATGTCGCTCGAAGCTCCCAAGGAGGATGCGCTTGCGTTCGGGCTGGTAGAAACGGGAGATCCTACCTTCTTTGCAACCGGAGCCGTTGCAAGGAAAAGGAAAATGGCGTCCGAGGCGGTGGTCATTCTGCGCAGGAAGGGATTCGATACGGTAGCGTCGCTGCGAGATCTGGAGCACCGCGATTTACCGGCGGCGACCGACGCGGTCCCCATCCGGTTACGGCCTGCTCTGCGCTGGTTGGTGAAGGAGAACCAGCGCGTGCCGAAACTGGTAGGAGCGGTGCAGCGTAAAGACTGGCAGCTTTTTGGAGCGCTTCTTCTCATGTCCGACGCATTGACGCGCAGAGACTGGGGGAGCACGACGGATGTGTCGGATAGTGTGGTGGACGAAGTGGACGCCATGAGCCTTGACGGCATGTACGGAGCGTTTTCCATGAATCGAGGGCGTGCGGTGGTGATGGCGGGACGGCCTTTTGTCGTCCCTCGTTGCCTGGACCGAGTGCAAGCCGGGCTCAAAAAAAAATTCGATATGGACGTACGCGTCATGCTTCTGTGACGACCTGCGCTTCCTGTACCGCGCTCCCGACCCCGTTCTTCATACCTATCCGAGCAATCCGTTTTTTCTGTCACGTGGAAACCGTAGCAAACTTTGATATGGCCCGGGTCAGCGACCGCATCCGCAAGGAAAGTACGTTCGTGGACCAATTGTTGAACGAGGTGGGCCGGGTCGTTGTGGGGCAGCGTCACATGATCGAGCGCCTGCTGATCGGGCTGCTCGGCGATGGGCATGTGCTGCTCGAAGGCGTACCGGGTCTTGCCAAGACACTCACGGTCAGTTCCCTTGCCCGTGCAATCGGGACAAAGTTCCAGCGTATTCAGTTCACTCCGGATTTGCTTCCCGCCGATTTGCTGGGTACGCTCGTATACAATCAGAAAGAAGGATCTTTTTCCATCAAAAAGGGACCTGTCTTTGCGAACGTCATTCTGGCCGACGAGATCAACCGGTCCCCGGCCAAGGTCCAAAGCGCCCTCCTCGAAAGTATGCAGGAGCGGCAGGTGACTATCGGCGAGACGACCTTTCCGCTCGGGGAGCCGTTTCTGGTGCTGGCCACTCAGAATCCGATAGAGCAGGAAGGCACCTATCCTCTTCCCGAGGCGCAGGTGGATCGGTTCATGCTGAAAATTCGCGTGGAGTACCCGACCCGTGACGAGGAGCTGGAAATCATGCGCCGCATGGCCCGGACCGGCGAGAAAGAAGAGGTCGGGGAAGTGGTTGGACCGGAGGATATTCTTTCGGCGCGCGCTGTGCTGAACGAACTCTACATGGACGAGCGAGTTGAGAAGTACATGGTGGATATTGTGATGGCGTCAAGGCGCCCGGCGGAGTACCGCTTGTCGGATATCGCTCCGCTGATCGAGTTCGGCGCCTCGCCCCGCGCGACCATTCACCTGAACCTTGCGGCGCGCGCCCATGCTTTTCTGGAGCGCCGGGCCTATGTTACGCCGGAAGACGTTCGCATGCTGGCCCCGGACGTAATGCGACACCGCATTGCGGTATCGTACGAGGCTGAGGCGGAAGAGGTGACGAGCGACGATCTGGTGCGGCAGATCCTCGAAACCGTAGAGGTTCCGTAGCCGCCTTGCATACCAAGCGGTTAAATACATGCCGCCTCCTTACGAATCCGTTTATCGAACCAGGCCCGACGCCATGCCCGATACGGCGAAAGCCTTCAAGAAAGAATCCATCACCGTGGCTTTCATGGTGGAACAGTTGCGGACGGCGGTGGGGATCGATATCGAATCCGTGAACGATGTTTCCGGCGAGGACCGATTGGTGACCGAGGTCGATTTGCACCGTCCGGGGTTAGTGCTGGCCGGGTATACCGATCTTTTCACCCATCAGCGTGTGCAGATGCTGGGCAACACGGAAAACCAGTTTCTCCGGCATCAGCCGGTTGCTGTCCGGCACAAGGCATTCGAAACACTGGTTTCCTTTCCCGTGCCCTGCATTGTGCTCACCGTAAACAACGTGCTCGACGACGAGATGGTGGGTATGGCGACGCGGCAGGGCGTACCCGTTTTCCGGACACCCTTGCAATCCATCGACTTCATGGCGGCTTTGCGGGATTTTCTGAATGACCAGTTTGCGTTGCAGCAAACGATTCACGGATCCCTGGTGGCCGTATACGGCATAGGCCTGCTCCTGATCGGCAAATCCGGTATCGGCAAGAGCGAGGTGGCGCTGGATCTGGTCGAGCGAGGGCACCGGCTGGTGGCCGATGACGTGGTTATCGTCACGCGCAAGGAAGAGCAAGTGCTGATGGGCGCCGGCACGGATCTCGCCCAGCATTTTATGGAGGTGCGGGGGCTTGGCCTGGTAGATATTCGCGCCATGTTCGGCATACGGGCCACTCGTTTTCGTAAGCGAGTCGAGATTGTGGTGCATATGGAATTATGGGATACCGAAGAGGAATACACGCGTCTGGGCATGGTGAGTGACACTTTTAGCGTGCTGGATGTCGAGTTGCCCATGGTGAAGATCCCGATCACGCCCGGCAAAAACATTACGGTGATCTGCGAAGTAATCGCCATGAATCATCTGCTTCGCAACGCCGGCTACGATCCTGCCAAGGTGTTTGCAAAGCGTCTTGCCGAACGTATTCGCGCCAAGGGATCCGACCAGCCTGCCCGCATGATCGAGTACTTCCAGCATGATTACGAGTAGCCGATTCGCACCCTTCTAAGCCTCTGAGCTTTGTGGACTTAATCGGAGTATCCTTGACAATCAGACGGAACATTCCTATCTTTCGCCGACATGGCTTGAATTTTTTGCCTCCGTTTCAGGGTTCATCATCCGTGCGGGGACATTACGTTATTCCGGGGCCCAATACTTTAAGGGCGAGAATAATGTCGCCGTAAATCAGGGTGCACGTTCACGCAATCACGCCTTTATATGTCGAAAAAGCGCTACTATTACGACCCCAAATCTTGCCGGTATGTGGAGGATAAATCGGGCGGGCTGTACAGTGGCCGGCAGGTATTGTGGGTGGCAGCGCTGGCGCTGCTGAGCGCCGTTCCGTTGTCGTGGATCATTGACACAGTCCACGAGACGCCTCAGGAAGTAGCCCTGAAGACCGAGAAGACGGCGCTTGAGGAAGGGATTATGAAATTCGGCGATCGTCTGGATCTGTACGCTCGCGAATTGGAAAAGCTCGAGGAGTCGGACCGTCGGTTACATCGCACGCTTCTTGGCGTGGAGCCGATTTCCGAAGACATCCGGCGCCTGGGCGTGGGTGGTTCCGATCCGTACGAGGAATTTGACCGGTTGGGGTCGCCAACGGGTACGCTGCTCAAGGAGACGGCGCAAAGGCTTGATCGAATCGAAAGCCGTATCAATCTCCAGGGCGCCAGTTTGCGGGATTTGCTGACGCTTGCGAACGAGCAAATGGACCGGAACGACCAGATGCCAGCGATTCTTCCAGCTTCCGGCCTGGTCGTGTCCGGGTTCGGCATGAGAAACGATCCGCTGCTCGGAGTCCGTAGAATGCATTACGGGATCGATATTTCCGTAAGACAGGGTTCCCCGGTGGTTGCTTCCGCTGGCGGTCGGATCCTCAAGAGAGGATACAATGCCAGTTATGGCCACCATGTGATTATTTCGCATCCTGCATCGGAAACCGAGACGTTGTATGCGCACCTTTCCGTGATCGACGATACCGTACGACGCGGACGTGCAATCGAGCGTGGCGAACGAATTGGCCTCAGTGGCAACACAGGGCGTTCAGTGGGTCCCCATGTACATTTCGAGGTGCGGGACGCAGGTGGAAGGGCAATAAACCCGGTTTCCTTTATGTCCCTATCCATGACGCCGGTGCAGTACGCGAAATTGAAGGAGGACTCGGAGCGAGCGACCAGATCGCTCGATTATTGAGTGCGGAGCCCGCCGCACAGCATGTTACGGAGCCATTTTTCGGCTGATTGGCGGTAACAGGCGTTATATTTTGTGTATATATTCAGAGTAACGCCATTCATTACTTGCTTTTATCCTTTCGGGAAATTATAGTGCCTGCTCAATGTGCAAGTTCGGTCGCGTAATCCGCACCGATTGCCTTGTCGGCCCCTTCAACAAATTCGCACCCGATGTACTGGAGTCTCGAATTGGCATCTTACCTTGAAGATGCGCCCTGGCCTGCAACCAAAGGCGAACTCATCGACTATGCAGAGCGTACGGGAGCTCCGCGTGAGGTTATAGAAAATCTCGAAGAGATGGAGGATGATGGCGAGCCGTACGAAAGCATTGAGGAAGTTTGGCCGGATTACCCCACGGCGGACGACGACTTTTACTTTGAGGAAGAATGACCCGCCCCCTTGCGGGCGATCCCATCGCGTTCTTCTTCAGGCCGTCTGGTTTATTGTCGTTCTGGCGATTGCCGGTGCGGCAGACGCCCGGGACGCCGGGCGGGGCGCTTTTTCCGGCGCAAGGCTCGGAGAGGCGTATACCGATACCCTCATCGTACGCCGTGTTGTCTTTGAGGGCAACGAATTTTTTGGCAAGGCGGCGTTGGCTCGCAGGGTGCGCACGCAACCGAATCGCAGGTTTGCCAAACTTCCGGGGGTGACCTGGTGGCTGTGGCTTTACCGCCTTGGGAACTCCGGAATACTCGGGGACCGGTTGAGCAATTCGCTGATGGCCGGCGGCGAACCTCCTGCCATACTCGACCTGGATGTGCTCCATGCGGATCTGGATCGTCTACGCCTTTTGTATCGTCAGGAAGGGTTCTTCGAAGCCGACGTGGCGGCCCGGATAGATACGATAGCGGCAGGCAAGGCCGCTGTCGTCTTTCAAGTGACGCCCGGTCTTCCCACCTATATCCGGAATGTGCGGTACGACGGGATCGACCACCTGACGCTCGATCAACATGGGCGGCTGGTACAGAATGCCGTACTGCGCGTCGAACGCATCGATCCGGATCGTCCCCTGTATCTTCGTGCACGCCGGCAGCGGTACTCCGAAACGATGCTGCATAACGAAGTGCGGCGGATACTTACTTTTATACGAGACGAAGGGTATCCCGCCGTTACTCGCGATTCCATTCGCGCGATGGTTTTTCACTCGGCGTCGGACAGTTTCGATGTGTGCTTCAAGATCGGGACGGGTCCGCGTTATCGTTTCGGAGACATCTCGTTCGAGATAGCGGGGCCCGAACCGACAGTGGCGGAGCGGTCCGACACCCTTTCGCTCAAGGCTCCTTCGGATTCCGTAGCCGGCGGTACGGCGTCTTTCCGGTTTCGAAACGAGAAGAAATTGTCGCCGGGGCTACTTGTTCGTACGCTTCGGTTTACGCCAGGGGATTGGTACTCGCAGTCGAAGGTGCTTGCTACCCGGCGGCGTCTCGAAGGCACTGGCGTATTTCTGTTTACCGATATCGTTCCGCAACCATTGACCGGCGACTTCGGGGATGCCGTTCCGACCTTGTCGCATCGTGTCGATCTTCGTACCCGCGACCGGCATCGGATCGGTTTCGAGCCGTCCGTGTTTCAGCGCGTGGATCCGTTCAACAACTCGGACAAGGAATTGGGTACAGGCGTCGCCCTCACGTACGAGAACGCCAATCTGCTGGGCCGGGGCGAGGCGTTTCGCGTACGAACATCCGGGTCCATATCGACCGACTTCGACGATTTAACCGCGGCGCAGGCGGAGGTCGTGACATCGCTCACGATGCCTTACCTCATGCGTCCGTTTCGCGGGCTCGACGCTGCGCTCCCCCTGTACGATGTCCGAACCCGCCTGACACTCAGCCTGCTCACTGCCAGACGCGACGATTTCGGTCTCGTCATCCGTGCGCGCGGCAATGCCCGGTACCGCCTGGAGTTGCGTCATAATGCGACCTTGACCTCTTTGCTGGACGTGCTGGACGTGAGTCTGAGCAACCCCGACACGTTGCGGAATTTCCGGAACGAGATTCTGAACGACCTGCTCGGTCCGGTCTCAGATCCGGTTCAACAGGCGCAGATTCTTGAGGATTACACGGTGCCGCAAATCAATACGGCGATCCGGTATACGTTGCGTTCGACCAATGTGAATCCGCTCCGGCGCGACCGGGGGCATAGCATCGAGGCATCGGTGGAACTGGGCAACAATGTGCCCTACCTGCTGGACCGTTTTGCCTATTCTCCCGGTAAAGTGGAAGGATATCTTCCCGGTCTTTCACGCTTTTCTTCCGGGGGGGCGTCCGATCGGCTCCTGTACCGGCGATATGTGCGCTTCGCAAGCGATTTTCGCTTGTATCATGCCGTCAACCCTTTTTCCGTCGTTGCCCTGAAGTTTATTGGCGGCATTGCACATCCACTGGGCGATACGGAGCTGGTGCCGTTCGGTCAGCGGTTCTATATCGGCGGCGGTTCGAGTGTGCGGGGCTGGGACTGGCATGAACTGGGTCCTGGCGGCGCCCGATTCCGGTCGGTGCAGGACTCCGGGGAAGGCACGAATATTCTTGGCGGGGATATCAAACTGGAGGCGGGCGTGGAGATGCGGCGCATTCTTTTTCATTCCTTTCTCGGGATGGACTGGATCGGCGCATTCTTTGTGGATGCCGGCAACGTGTGGTTCGGCCCTCGCAATCCCGGTTTTGGCCAGGAGGTATCCGGGAAACTGGATGGGCGCTTCCGCTTCGATTCGTTCTATCGCCAGATAGGCGTCGGGTCCGGGATAGGCCTTCGGCTGGATTTTACGTATCTGATCGGGCGGATCGATCTGGCGGTGAAGGTCTACGATCCTCGTCGTCCCGGCGTCGGAACATTCCCCGACGGCCTTGAAAAAAGCCGATGGCATTTCGGTCTGGGACACGCTTTTTAAATTTTCGTTTTTTCGATCGGGTTTCGATCTGGCGCATCCCTTTCCGTAATGCATATTGTCCCCATGTTTGCTGTCCCGCCCCTGCTCGAAAGCGTTGCTGCCCGCATGGAGCATGGCTTTCGTTTTCGTTCAGGGTCCGACAATGTACCTGATTGCCGGACATGCCTTCTTTGGCGCTGCCGCCAAAAAAGCCAGGAGGTAACGGCATCGTAGAGCGTGGAGCGCATATCGAACTATCCATCGAGAAATTCGCCGACGGAGGAAGGTCTCTCGCCCGCGTGGACGGATTTGTGATCTTCGTTCCCTGGGCTGTACCGGGAGATCGTGTGCGCGCCCGCATTTACAAAAAGAAAAAGGGGTATGCCGAGGCGGCGATCGAGGAGGTGCTGGAGCCGAGCAAGCTGCGCGTTGCGTCGCCGTGCCGCTATTTCGGGACATGCGGCGGATGCCGTTGGCAGCATGTGGAGTACCAGGCGCAACTCGACGCCAAGACCGAGAGCGTACGCGATGCCCTAATGCGTGTCGGTCGGTTTGCGGAGGTTTCGGTGCTCCCGACCATCGGGTCGGAAAAGCGTTATTTCTATCGCAACAAGATGGAGTTCTCGTTCAGCACGAATCGCTGGCTGACGCGGGAAGAAATCGATTCGGGAAGTACTTTCGACACGAAATTTGCACTGGGCCTGCATGTCCCCGGGCATTTTGACAAAGTGCTTGACTTGCGCGAATGCCATCTGCCATCGACGGCAAGCTACGGGATGGTGAATCGAATACGCGATTTTGTCCGGGAGAGGGATTGGTCCCCCTGGAACATACGCAAGCATACCGGTTTTCTGCGGCATTTGGTGATCCGGACCGGCGAGCGCACCGGTGAGATCATGGTCAATCTGGTGACGAACGGATTCGATGCGGAGCGGATGGCCGCGATGGCGGCTTTTCTTCGACAGGATTTTCCCGAAGTGACCACGTTCGTCAATACGATCCACACAGGGAAAGCGCAGACAGCTTTTGGAGAACGGGTCGAGACCCTATTCGGCGCCGGCGTCATTCGTGACCGGATCGGGTCTCATACTTTCGAGATTGCTTCCAATTCCTTTTTCCAGACGAATACCGCCCAGGCGGAGCGGTTGTACGAAACGGTGCGCGCTTTTGCCGAATTGCAACCGGACGACAGGGTCTACGATTTGTATTGCGGCGCGGGGACCATTTCCATCTTTGTGGCGAATGCTGTACGCTGCGTGACGGGAGTCGAGCTTATAGAGGAGGCGGTCCGTAATGCACGCGCCAATGCCGAAGCCAACGGCGTGGGAAACTGTACCTTCGTGCAGGGGAATATGCCGGAAGTTTTCGGGGCCGGTTTCGCGGAGCAATACGGGAGAGCGGATGTGCTTATTGCAGATCCGCCGCGTGCCGGCCTGCATCCGAAGGTGGTCGAGCGCATAGGCGAGTTGGGGCCTGAGCGCTTCGTCTATGCGAGCTGCAATCCGAGGACGCAGGCACGCGATCTCGGCATGCTCCGGGATGCATACCGCATCGAGCAAGTGCAGCCCGTCGATCTGTTTCCGCACACGCCCCACATCGAAAACGTGGTCAAGCTGCGCCGGAAGACATAAGGATACTTGTCCTGCTCGCTATTAGGATACTCTGATCAAAACCGCTTCGCTCAGCGCGTCACGTTCGCAAGTACAGGTTATCATGATTTCATCGTCGGAATCAGGGGAAGCATTGCGGATTCGGAGCGTCGCGGACGTGACGTGCCCTTCGGGAGGCTGCGAGGAGCACGCTGACCGCGTGATTCCTCATTATGTGGGGCCTACCACACTGCTTCGTCATTCCTTGCCAGCCCGCCCCTCGCAAGCCTCTGAGCTTTGCGGACTTAATCAGAGTATCCTATGAAGAAAGCATTCGTTACCGGAGGTACGGGGTTCATAGGGAGCCATCTCGTCGAGGAATTGCTGCATCGGGGTGCAGGCGAAGTGCGATGCCTCGTCCGAACCCGGCGCAAATGGCTGGAGAATCTTCCGATCCGGGAGGTGCGCGGCGATTTGTTCGATGAGGCGCTCATCGCCGATGCGGTGCGTGGTGTGGATTACGTGTATCATAATGCCGGCGTCACGCGCGCTCGCGACGACGATATCTTCCGGCAGGGGAATGTAGAGGCGACGCTCCGCCTGATGGAGGTGCTGGCTCGCGTGAATCCGGGAGTGCGGCGCGTAGTGGTTACCAGCACCCTCGCTGTCATTGGGCGGTGCTCTGACCGCATAGCCAATGAGGAAAGCGCCCTGCAGCCCTTGAGCCGCTACGGTGCAAGCAAAGCCCGTATGGAGGAGGCGTTATCCGTCTGGCAGGATCGCTTGCCCATAACGATCGTGCGTCCTCCCACCGTATATGGGCCGAGAGAAGCCGACCTGTTTACGTTTTTTCGGGTAGTGAACAGGTGTATTTGTCCGGTGGTCGGAAATACCCGCGAGCCGACAATGAGTCTGGTTCACGTCGCCGATCTGGTGCAAGGCATGATGGCTGCGGCGGAGGCGCCGGCTGCCGTGGGGGAAACGTTTTTTCTCGGCGGCGAGGCATTCTGTTCGTGGCGCGATCTCAAGGAGGCAACGATGGCGGCGCTGGGTCGAGGGGCTATTACTGTATCTGTACCATCCCCTCTTGTCAGTATGCTGGGGGCGATTGTGGAAGAGGTTTCCCGGCTGGGCGGGATGCTGCCGCCCTTCCACCGGGAAAAGGCGCGTGAAATCAGGTATGCCTGCAAGATGTGCTCTATCGAGAAGGCGCAGCGCCTTCTCGGCTATAGCCCCGCCATCTCGTTGAAGGAAGGGGTTGCGGACGCCATTGCATGGTATCGCGCGCAGGGATGGTTGTAAGGCGGTGTTTTACCCGAGGCGGAAGGGGCGCCGATAAGCGCCTCGCGCCGGCAATGATAGAAATGCTTCCCGGTATCGCCGGGAGAACCGATTCCGGGCGGTATCGTTGACGGTACGAAAGGCCGTTTTCATGTTAAGGATACTCTGATCAAGTCCACTTCGATCAGCGCTTCACGTTCACGAAGATAGGATGTCATGGTTCCATCGTTGAAATCAGAGGGAAACACTGCGGATTCGGGGCATCGCAAACGTGAAGCGCCCTTCGGGAGGCTGCGAGGGGCACGCTGGCCGTGTCATTCCTCATTGTGTGGGGCCCGCCACACTGCTTCGTCATTCCTTGCCGGCGCACCCCTCGCAGCCTCTGAACTTCGTGGACTTAAATCAGAGTATCCTTCAATTTTGCAATGATCGAAACCATGAGCGCGCTCGGATTCAACACGGGGTACATCGAGAATCTCTACCACCAATATCTTGAAAACCCGGAAAGCGTAGCCGAGGCCTGGCGGGAATTCTTTGCCGACTATACGCCCGACGAGCCGTTTCGCGCGGTTGCGGAGGCACGGCAGGTTACGACGCCTCTTCCTGACGAGGTGATCGTAGAGCCGTCTCCCGAGCAGGGGGACGGGGCTGCGCCCGAGCCGGAAGCGCCGCCGGCGCCGCCCTCTCCTCCCGAATCCAGGGCGGACAAGGATATTATTCGGGGGCCGCAGGCAAAGATCGTCGAAAACATGGAGGCGAGCCTTGGTGTCCCCACGGCTACTTCCATGCGGACCGTTCCGGTCAAACTGATGATCGAGAACCGCATCCTTATCAATGCTTACCAGCAGCACCAGGGTGGGGAAAAAGTTTCGTTCACCCACCTGATCATGTGGGCGCTCGTAAAGGCGCTGGCCCGTTTCCCCAACCTGAATGCGACGTTTCTGCGCGAGGACGGGGTTTCCCGGCACGTGTTTCCGGAGCAGATCAATCTCGGTATCGCCATCGATATCGAACGGAGAGGCCGGCGCACGCTGCTCGTGCCCAACGTCAAGGGGGCGGAACGCATGAATTTCCCTCAGTTGATGGGTATTTACAACGATATTATCCGCCGTGCAAGGAACGGCAAACTCAGCGTTGCAGATTTCGAAGGCACCACTGCTACCCTTACCAATCCGGGCATGATCGGCACCAATATGAGCGTTGCGCGGCTCATGCCCGGTCAGGGCGTGATTATCGGCGCCGGCGCTATAGGATATCCCCCGGAATACCATTCCTATCCGCCCGAGGCGGTGAGCAAAGCGGGTATCTCGCCAGTGATGAACATTACCTCGACGTATGACCATCGCATTATCCAGGGCGCCGAAAGCGGCTCGTTTTTGCTTTATCTCGCGGACACCTTACTCGGTAAGCACGAATTCTATCAGCAGATTTTCGAGCAACTGAACATACCGTATCAGCCGTACGAGCTCTCGACGGATACAACCCCGCAGATTGGCGGGGGACAGCCCGGGGACCATGTCGATATGGTGCATAAACAAGCGCGTGTCCTGCAATTCATTCGGGCGCATCGGGTGCGCGGGCATTTGCAGGCGGACATCAATCCGCTGGGCTATAACCGGATGTATCATCCCGAATTGGATCCTTTCTGGTACGAGTTGACGATTTGGGATCTGGACCGGGAATTTTTGACAGGAGGGATGGGCGGCCGGGATGTGCTGCCGCTTCGCGATATTGTGGAGATTGTGCGCAATACCTATTGCCGCAAGATCGGCATCGAGTATATGCACATATCGAGTCCCACCGAAAAACGGTGGCTACAGGACCGGCTCGAGCCGACGGGGCGCGAGGAGCCGGTAAGTCCCGAAGCCAAACGCCGCATTCTCCAGAAACTGAATGCGGCGGAGGCATTCGAGCGATTCCTTCATACGAAATACATAGGACACAAGCGGTTTTCGCTCGAAGGCGCCGAGTCGGTGATTCCGATGATCGACGCCATGTTGTCGGCGGCGGCGGAGCACGATGTTCAGGAGGTAGTGATCGGCATGGCGCACCGGGGCCGCCTGAATATCCTTGCGAATATTCTCAACAAGCCCTACGAGGCGATTTTCTCCGAGTTCGAGGGGAACATCGATCCTGCCACGACGCAGGGTTCGGGCGACGTCAAGTACCACTTGGGTGCTCATGGCGAGCATACCGCGCCCGGAGGCGAAATTGTGAAACTCATGCTGGCCTCTAATCCAAGCCATCTTGAGGCAGTCAACCCGATTGTCGAAGGGATGGTGCGCGCTCGGCAGGATATTCTGCAGCACGGCGAGCAGGCTTTGTTCGAAGCGGAATCTCGAGATGCGGTTATCCCGCTCCTTATCCACGGCGATGCGGCCTTCGCCGGACAGGGCGTTGTAACCGAAACGCTCAATCTGAGTCAGCTTTCCGGGTATACGACCGGCGGGACCATTCATATTGTTATCAACAATCAAATCGGGTTCACGACATCGCCTTCGGATGCGCGCAGTTCGACGTATGCGACGGATGTGGCCCGGACGATCCAGGCGCCGATTTTTCATGTGAACGGGGACGATCCGGAGGCCTGCGTGCGTGTAGTGCAGCTTGCGCTCGAATACCGCAATGCCTTCAACAAGGATGTGGTCATCGACATGTTGTGCTATCGTGTTCGCGGGCACAATGAGGGGGATGAGCCGACGTTCACCCAGCCGTTGCTGTACAGGAGGATCGAGGAGAAACGCTCCCCCCGGAAGTTGTATACGGAGCGCCTCTTGCGCCGGGGGGAAATGAATCCCGAAGAAGCGGAAGAGATTCTGCACGACTATCGCGACCGATTGCAGGAAGCCTTCGACCTAACGACGGCGATGGATGCCGCACGGGCGAAGAATCTCGCTGCCGCGTTAGCGGCTCCCGCTCCTTTGTCGTTTGCGGAGCCGGATACCTCAACGCCGGAGGAAAATCTGCACGCAGTGGCCCACGCCCTGGCCGAATTTCCGGACAGTGTGCGGGTGCACAAGAAGCTGGCCCGCCAGTTTCAGCGTAACAAGGCATTGTACCTCGAACAGCAGCAGGTCGGCTGGGCGTACGCCGAGACACTGGCCTTCGGATCCCTGCTTCTGGAGGGGATTACAGTCCGGCTGAGCGGTCAGGATTCACGGCGCGCCACGTTCAGTCAGCGTCATGCGGCGCTCTACGACCAGCAAACAGGTCGGGAATATATCCCGCTGAATAACATCCGCAAGGAACAGGCGAAGCTCCTCATTTACGATTCGCTCCTGTCCGAATATGCGGTGCTTGGTTTCGAATACGGGTATTCCGTTGCCGATTCTTCAGCTCTCGTTATCTGGGAAGCGCAGTTCGGGGATTTCGCCAACGGCGCACAGATCGTGTTCGACCAGTTTCTGGTTGCTGCCGAAGCGAAATGGGGGCAGCAAAGCGGTCTTGTGGCATTGCTTCCGCACGGGTGGGAAGGACAGGGTCCCGAGCACTCGTCCGCTCGCCTCGAACGCTTTTTGCAGATGTGCGCCGAGGAGAACATGATCGTATGCAACCTCACGACGCCGGCCAATTATTTCCATGCGTTGCGTCGGCAGGTGTGCTGGAGCGACCGAAAACCGCTGATCGTGATGGCCCCGAAGAGTCTGTTGCGCCATCCTCTTTTTGTTTCTCCGGCGTCGGAGCTAGCCGACGGGCGATTCCGGAAGGTTATTCCGTCCAATGCCGATCCGGGATCCGTGCGGCGGCATGTACTGTGTACCGGCAAGGTGTACTACGATCTGGTGCAGGCGCTTGGGAAAAAGCAGGATACGTCGATCGCCATTACCCGGATCGAGCAGCACTACCCGTTTCCCGAAGAAGAGGTTCTGGCCGAACTGGTGCGTTACGGAGACGCCGCCGAGGTATGCTGGGTGCAGGAAGAGCCTGCCAACATGGGCGCATGGACGTACATGCAGTGTCGCCTCGATACGTTGCTCGACAAGGTGAGTCGCGTTGGACAGGGGCGAACGGCGTACGTCGGGCGTCCGGGGAGTGCGAGTCCGGCGACGGGCAGTGCGGAAATGCACAAAGCCGAAACCGAGAACATCCTCAGCACGGTGCTGGGGAGGTCCCGCCTGCCTGTCTATGAACCGTTTCGGTGAGGGATAGCGAGCTGGGCGCCAGGCGGGCTCAGTGCCTTCTGGAATGCTTTCTGGACATGCGATGCGATTTCTCGCGGGCAACCCGCCGTTCTTCGGAAGGCTTCGTGAAAGCCATATTCGCACGATAGATGCGAAGAATGCGGCTGCGATTCACGGAGCGTTTGAAACGACGCAGGGCGCGATCGATGGATTCGCTGTCTCGAACTTTGACTCCTACGGACAAAATTATTCTCCTTACGATTCCGTTGGTTGGGCTAACCGTTTTTTGCGGCAGTCTTATAAAACCATTGTTCTCCACAGAGTGTTCCTGTATCATGACACTTCTTCTTTCCACCAGGAACCCGGGCAAGATCGCGGAGATGCGTTTGCTATTATCGGACTTGCCGATTACGCTGCGTTCCGTTTCGGAGATAGATGGGGCGCCGTTCGTTGAGGAGGATGCCGACACGCTGGAGGGCAACGCGCGCAAGAAGGCCGAAACGCTTCATGTTTTCGCAGGTCTTCCTGCGCTGGCTGACGATACAGGCCTGGAAGTGGATGCGCTCGGCGGCTTGCCCGGCGTGCAGTCGGCCCGGTTTGCGGGATTGTTCGCCGACGATGCGGCGAATCGACGAAAATTGCTCGCCGATCTGCAAGGCGTCCGAGACCGATCCGCCCGTTTTCGCACCGTGATTGCTCTTGCAGACGAAACGGGCGCCCGCTTTTTCGAAGGCGTTTGCCCGGGTACGATCATTGACGAAGAGCGGGGGAGCAAGGGCTTTGGCTACGACAGTATTTTTGTGCCGGAAGGCGGAAACCGTACGTTTGCGGAGTTGGATGCAGAGGAAAAGAACGCCATAAGCCACCGGGGAGCGGCGCTCCGGCAGTTTGCAGCGTATCTCCACGACCGGGCGGGTTGAGGAACGACATGGTTGCATTGATTCAACGGGTACGGGAAGCGTCGGTACGGGTCGAGGGGGAAGAGGTCGGGCGCATAGGCCCCGGTATGCTGATTCTTCTCGGCGCCCACCGTACGGATACGGAAGCGGAAGCGGATTGGCTGGCCGGCAAGTGCGCCCGTCTCCGCATCTTTTCCGACGAGCAAGGCAGGATGAACCGTTCGATCGTCGAAACGGGCGGAGAGGCGCTTGTCGTGTCGCAGTTCACATTGTATGGGGATGTGCGGCGTGGCAATCGGCCTTCCTTCGTGGATGCGGCGGCTACCCAACAGGCCGAAGCGCTGTACGAATCGTTCGTGGAGCGGATGGCCGCACAACTCGCCGCACCCGTCCGGACCGGCGTGTTCGGCGCCATGATGGAGGTGCATCTCGTGAACGATGGGCCGGTGACGCTTTGGGTGGAACGCCGTCAGGGTAAGCGGAGTGGCAGGGAGGAGCCATAGCCATGGTGGCGGGGCGGGCGGCAAACCGGTTCCACCGGGCGAGATATAGACGGCGCGTTTTTGGGGATAGGGCCGACTGCAGGGCGCGTTTATGTCCCGGGTTGAGATCTTCAACCCACGGTTGGGCACGTTTGGCTCGCACGTGTGTATCCATTGTCCCTGCCGCGTCGAGCTCGGCTCCGCGGCGCGGCGCTTCGGTCCTCTTGGGCCATTAAGTCTTTGTGAAAACATCGACCGGCACTTGGATAAGAGCCGGGTTTCTTGCTATCCTGGCGCTGCCTCTTCGGCAGCTGCATTCCTCTCAGTTAGCAAACACTTATTGTTCAAATGCAATACTACTCTGTGGGAACAGCGTAACCCGTATACGGAGGCTCAGCGTAGCCGTACCCAGTTCAGGAGTAGCCGTGAATGGCATCCGCGGCGATCCCGTCGCGCTCTACGGGCGGTTTCGGCGTAGCCTTGGGTCTGTCGAACTGGCTGAAGGCCGAGGCGCGGGTTTTGGCCAAAATCGTTAAACCACATTTCATCTCCAAACACGAGGTAACTCAATGCAAACGGCATCACGCCCTTTTAACCTGTGGACCAACGTATTGTTGGTATCGTTTCTCCTGTCCATGCTCGCCGCGTGTGACCAGTCACCCATACACGTAAACAACGATAACGCAACAGCCCCGCAATTACAGCAAGCGGGCGGGCATGTCCCGGTTGTGGAAGGTCGGCTTGCGTTCAGGGACATGGAAGCGTTTTCGGATTTCATGAAGGCATTTGTAAGCCCAGAGACCGCTTCCCTGGATAAATTGCCGTTTCAAGATGGGTTTATTTCACTGCGCACCGTCACGGAGCAGTTGATGGACGAGGTGGAGAAGACACTCTTGGATGCGGAAGGAGCCGAGCAGTTGGTGGACGGCGTGGAGAAAACACTTCTGGATGTGGAAGAAGCCGAGCAGTTGGAGATAGTAGAGGATCCGTATTTTGCTGCAGTCCTCAACAAGGATGGGGAGATTCGGATAGGCTCGGATGTATTCAAGGTTACCCGTAACTATGTATACCGAACCCCTCAATCCAGTGTAGAATCTTTGAAAGACATCGACTTGAGGCATGCCAATCACACGCCCATCCTGAGCAGGCAAGGCGATGGTGTTGAGTCATATGAGATTGAGCGGGCCGGTTACGCCGCCGCATCTGGTGCGGTAGGCAAATCGATGGTTGATAGAACATGTACAAGCTATTTTACAACAAAAAGGAGAATACAAGGCAAGTCGTGGATCACGGACTACTGGCTCTATGCGTCAGCAGGAGCGCGTACAAAAAGCCAAAGAAAAAGGTGGTATGGATGGCGTAGCAACTCCATTAATCAAGTACGCATACAGAGCGATTACTCGCTTACCGACAGCGATGGTAATACATCAGAAGATGATTATGACCATTCTGTTTACAATGGCACCCAAATAGAGACAATATTTATGACGGATAGCGGATGGTCTGCAACCATCACAGGAAATATAGATACTGATCACTCTGGAAATCGTGATGGTGTATGGCGTAGTTGTAGCGCTGTCGTATCCAGATCCGGATAGATTCGGAGATTTTACCCTTCATAGCCGTATGCATACGGCTATGAAGGGTAGATCACAAACGATATTCTGCCAAGCGCCGTCAACGGGCCCTTTTCATGCGTGCGGAAGTCAGCTTTGGCTGGCTTCCGCAGTAGGCAGGGGGTTGTGGCGTTCAATTGTAGACTTTTTTCGGAGCAGGGCTATCCTTAGAATATCCTTATACTAATTGCTCTCAGTTCCTTCTTCTTGAACATGGTGAATGGCTTAAGCAAGGGCTCCATCGCCTACACACCCTACCGCGATTCTCACGTCCCCGCTATCCATATCAATGCGAGGGTGTTGGTATTATTGTTCTTGGGACTTCTCCCGTGTAGCCGGGCCTACGCGCAGGAGCATACGATCAGCGGGTATGTAGAGGATAATTCCAGCGGCGAGCGCATTCCCGGCGTGGGACTGTATTTCCCGGAGCTCGAGCGGGGGACCACGACCAACCAGTACGGTTTCTACAGCTTTGCCACAGTCGCCGGGCAGGTAAGGTTTATCGTCTCGCATGTGGGCTACGAGTCGCAAGAGTTTGACATAGTCCTGCGGCAGGACACGACCCTGAATATCTCCCTGGTACCGCGCGTGTTTCGTCTTGAGGAAATAGAGATCGTCGCGCATCCTTCCAGGGCCGTGGACGACATACAGATGAGCGAGCATAACATTGAAATCGCTCAGATAGAAAGTCTGCCAGTGCTTCTTGGAGAACCGGATATCCAGAAAGTGCTGCAGTTGCTTCCCGGGGTGCAGTCGGGCCAGGAAGGAAGCAGCGGGCTCTACGTCAGGGGAGGACGGGAAGACCAGAATCTGATACTGCTGGACGGCCTTCCCGTGTACAACCCCAGCCACGTGTTCGGCTTTTTCAGCGTCTTTCCTGCGCAGGCCATGAAGAGCGTGAAACTGCTCAAGGGTGGCTTTCCGGCCCGGTACGGAGGCCGGCTCTCTTCTGTTGTGGATTATACGATGAAGGAGGGAAACCTGAAGCGGTTCGGGGGTGAGGCCGCTGTCGGTATCGTATCGTCGCGCGGGCTGATTGAAGGACCGCTAAAGAAGGACCGGGCCTCTTTTCTGCTGTCCGGGCGCCGGAGCTTCATTGACCTGCTCCTGCGTCCCTTCCGGAATCCCAAAGAGTGGACCAGCGGGCACTTCTACGACCTTCATTTCAAGGCCAACTATATAGTCTCCGATCGCGACCGCCTGTACCTGAGCGCCTATGCTGGCCGGGACCTGCTTACATATCGCCAGGAGCCCCGGAAGCGTTACGCAGCCAGAGATAAAGTGAAAACGAACACGGGCTGGGGCAACCGCCTGGCCGCGCTTCGGTGGAACCGCATCGTCAATGATCGGACGTTCGCCAACATCCTCGTAGGCATAACTACCTACCGGTATGCCCTGGAGCAGACTACCACCTCCGATGGCGGCAGGAATGAGGAGCCCGTGACATCGGAGAACGGCTGGGATTCCGGGATTGTGGATGGTACTGCCAAGGTAGATATAGAGCATAATGCGGGCTCGCGGCACTATCTGCGTTTCGGGGCGGAGGGAATCTGGCACCGCGTTCAGCCGGGCCGCACCCGGATTCGAACGGAAGGGGAAGGAGAGGAGCAGGAGGTTACCTTCACGCAATTTCCGACAGGTAGACTGAAGTCCGGGACTATTGCTGCGTACGTGGAAGACGAACTGTTCCTGCACCGTCGGGTTCGGGTCAACGTGGGCCTTAGGGTCTCCGGCTATCTGGTAGATGGCGGTCCGTACTGGTCCGTAGAACCTCGGCTAAACGCCAGTGTAAGGCTGTCCGGGCGCATGGCGGTCAAAGCGTCTGCTGTTACCATGCAGCAGTACATTCATTTGCTGACAGAAGGCGGGGCCAGCCTTCCAAACGATCTGTGGATACCAAGTACGGACCGAATACGCCCGCAGCGCGGACAGCAATTGGCCGGGGGACTGGTATGGAGTTCGCTGAGCGGCAGATACGAACTGTCGCTCGAAACGTACTGGCGGCGCATGCAACGCCTGCTCGAGTATGAAACGAATGCCAACGCCGCCGCTTCCGCCGTGCTCAATTGGGCGGAACTGGTCGAAGAAGGAAGCGGCCACGCGCGCGGGCTGGAGATATTCGCTCAAAAGAAAACCGGCCGGTTGACAGGGTGGCTCGGCTATACCCTAAGTAAATCCACGCGGACGTTCGCGAACCTGAATGGAGGCAATACTTTTCCGGACGGATTCGATCGCCGCCATGACATTTCGCTCGTGGGCCAGTACCGGGTGACAAACGGGATTGAGTTGGCCGCAACGTGGGTGTATGGAAGCGGCTACCCGGTCTGGCTGCCGGTCGGTCGATTCCTCGGGGATGATTCAGATGTCCTGTACCGCTATCCCATCGTATTGGTGGACTTTGGGCCGCTCAACAGTTCTCGTGCCCCCGACTATCACCGGCTTGATGTGAGCATTCACTTCAGGAAGACTTGGTCATGGGCGGTCCGGACCATTTCCGTGGGAATGTACAATACGTATGGGCGAAGCAACACGTTCTACATTTACACCAAGCTTGAAGACCAGGATTTAAGAACTACGTTGTTGAAACCGATCCCGGTGGAAGTGAGGCATGTGTCGCTGTTTCAGTGGATTCCCTCCCTATCTTATCAATTGCAATTCTGAGCCATGCACACGCGTTGCTGCCTGCTGCTTCTGGGTGTACTCAGTGCCTGCGAGACGCCGCTGGATCTGGGCGATCCCGGGGATTACACGCCGGCACTGGCGGTAAACAGCTTTTTCACTCCAGACAGTGTTTGGACTGTCCGTGTCAGTAGAAGCGTCGCCATTGAGGACCCAGCGCCTGCGCAGGAACTGTTTGTTGAAGACGCGGCCGTGACGGTGACGGGAGAATCGGGCTACCGTGAGGCACTAATACACACCAGGGATGGTACTTACCGGTCGACGGAGGGGCATCGCCCCGTAAAGGGTGAAATGTACGTGCTTGATGCAGCTCATGCCGGTCTAGGCAGCGTTCGAGCCGTTTCCCGCTCTCCCGAGCTGAAAACGGGCTTCGTGGGCATAGCGCCCGCAAGCGCCGACTTGCCAGACGATCCCCGGCACCGCCTGCGCTTTAGCGTGACAGATCTTCCGGGCAAATCCTACTTTCAATTGACACTCCGTCAGGTTGCGCCTTCCTGCCTTTCTGGTTCTGGATACATATCGGTCCATGACGATCCCGAGGGCGTGCCCGATTACTTGCTGCTTACATTCGAGAGCTCCGATCCGTCCTTCTATCCCGATGCGGAAGATCTGGACGAACCGCCAAATGCACTGGATGATGCCAGCATTCCTTTCTTCACTCCCTACTTTTCGGACCGACTTTTTGAAAACGCCACGCGCGAATTCGAGATTGTCTTCGAACCGAGCACTTTCAAAACGGAAATCGAACCACGCTTCATGCTGGTGGTATCGGGCCTGAGCGAAGAACAGGTGCGGTACAACCGTACCCTTCTCCTGCAGGACGGTTACCTGTTTGTGGCCGATCCCATTTTCACGAAACCCATTGACGTGTATTCCAACGTGGAGGGCGGGCTGGGCATATTCGCCGGTTTCACCAACAATACCTACCGCTTTGATTTGGCTGGAAATGCCTGGGAGGAATCTGAAGCAGGAATTGGGGAAACTCCCCTTCCGGCATGTGACGAGTAATTCGGGCGCGCCATAAAACAGGGGCTTTCCCTAAAGGCCACTTTAAAGCCGCACCTCCCGAAGCGTTTTCGCGCAGCTATGGGTGGCCAAAAAGCATATATACGCGGCGGTGCGCCAAGCACCGGCTGTGTGGCTGGCCAGCCAGGGGTTTGGCGGCAACGTGCGGGGTAGAACGCCGTCAGGGCGCATAACGCGCTTGCCGGTCAGCCGGTATACCCCTATTTTTCGATTCCCCCTTTTCGCAGGGCTTGTCGTGTTCCTCCGGACCGTTTCTTTCCGCCGTCATGCCAGACGACGCTCCTTCCCTGACCCATCTCGATCCCGAAGGCGGCGTACGCATGGTGGATGTGGGGTCTAAACCCGGCTCTGTCCGCACGGCGACGGCGGCGGGGCGTGTCCACCTGGGCGAGGAAGCCTTCCGCGCCGTGGCGGAAGGAACCGTAACCAAGGGAGATGTGCTCTGCACGGCCCAGGTGGCCGGCATACAGGCGGCCAAGCGGACCCCCAGCCTTATCCCGCTATGTCATCCTGTGGCGCTGGCGGGCGTCGAGGTGACTTTTGATTTCTGCGAGGAGGATTTTTCGATAGAAGTGCAGGCTTGCACAAAGGCTGTCGGCCAGACAGGCGTCGAAATGGAGGCCCTGGGCGCCGTTTCCGTTGCGTGCCTCACCGTATACGACATGTGCAAAGCCATTTCGAAGGACATCCTCATCACGGATATCCGGCTGCTGGCCAAGGATGGCGGCGCAAGCGGCGCGTACGAACGTTCTCCGAAAGCGAACAAGGCGTAACCATCCGGCGGTTTCGTCGTATACTTCCGTACGGCTGTTTGCCGCCCGCATTTTTCACGAGATTCCGCACCCCGCATGGAAAGCCTTTTTACAACGCTCGGCTTGCTGATTATCGCGCTGATCGTTCTTTTTTGCGTTCTTATTCTGTACTTCGTGCCGATCGGGCTGTGGGTAACCGCCTATTTCTCGGGGGTGAAGCTCAAGCTGTTTCGCGATCTGGTCGGGATGCGGTTGCGCAAGGTGCCGCCCCACTCGATCGTCAGGCCACTCATTACGGCGCACAAGGCGGGGATCTACGTGGATACCCCGCAACTCGAGGCGCATTATCTGGCCCAGGGGAATGTGCAAAAGGTCGTGAATGCGTTGATTTCGGCGGACAAGGCCAGCATCGATCTTGCCTTCGAACGAGCGACGGCCATAGATCTTGCAGGCCGGGACGTATTCGAGGCCGTGCAGGTATCCGTCAACCCGAAGGTTATCGAGACGCCTGCTGTATCTGCGGTGGCCAAGGATGGCATTCAGGTACGCGCCATTGCCCGTGTGACGGTTCGCGCCAATATCGAGCGTCTTGTGGGCGGAGCCGGCGAAGAGACCATCATTGCGCGCGTCGGGGAAGGCATCGTGTCCACGATCGGCTCCTCCGAAACGCACGCTCTTGTGCTGGAAAATCCCGATTCGATTTCCAAAGTGGTGTTGTCAAAGGGGCTCGATTCAGGCACGGCATTCGAGATTCTTTCCATCGACATTGCGGATGTCGATGTGGGCGAGAATATCGGGGCCAAGTTGCAGACGGATCAGGCGGAAGCCGATCTGCAGGTAGCGAGGGCGAAAGCCGAAGAGCGGCGCGCCTCGGCGGTGGCTCGAGAGCAGGAAATGCGCGCGGCCGTTCAGGAACAGCGAGCCAAAGTGGTGTCCGCCGAAGCGGAGGTCCCCAAGGCCCTGGCGGATGCGCTGCGTAGCGGCAATATCGGCGCCATGGATTTCTACTCGCTGCGCAATGTCGAGGCGGACACGCGCATGAGAGATTCCATCGGTCGAGAGGGTGTTGACGACGGGAAAAAATAGTCGCATCGGACAGATTGTGTCATACCCCTGGTCGGATAGCACACGATGATCGCCTCTATTGTGGCTTTTTGCTCGCTGGGTGCACTGAACGTCACGCAGGAGTTGGCCGGGGCGATTCTCCGGGATATAGAGGGGGCGGACCCTGATCTTGTGGCGGAGGAGACGTTGTGTCTCGTGACCATCGTCACGTTGCGGGCGGCGCAGGCCGGTCTTCGGGAATGGCCGGACGCAGTTGCTGCAGCAGAGCCTGTGCTGGCAGCGTTGCCGTACACCTACCGGCGTTATCTCACAGGTTTGGATATGCTCGATCGCAACGATCCGTCGTTGGCCGAGCCGGCATCGGTCGAGGCGGTGGACCGCCGGTTGCAGCGCAAGCAGCGATTTTACGAAGGACAGTTCCCCGAAGCGACGTTTCCCGGAGAGGAGATGCTCACAAGCGGGATGGAACTCTGGATGGGCCGCATCAGCCCTCCGAAATTGCCAGAGACCCCGTCCGTAAGGCTACGCAAGATGGGCCTTGCAAGATTACTGGGGGCGCATCTTCGGGTGGTAGGGGCGTACTGCCGGAATGTTGTAGCTTCGGAGAAGGACAGCGCTGGCGGCGCGGAAGGGAACGTATAGCATCTGGCGCCTTGCCGTTTCCCGCCGCCGGTTTTGATCGGAATATCCTTAAACGTCGAGTTTCGCGAGGCGGACCAACTCGATCCGGTTCACCTCGGCTTTCAGGATGTCGAACCGGTACCCGTCGAACGCGAAGTGTTCGTGCTGCGTGGGAATGGAGCCGATCCGGTCCAGCAAATAGCCTGCAAGGGTTTCATAATCTCCTTCGGGAAGCACGATCCCGAACCGGTCGCTAAGCTCGTCGATTTCCGCGCGCCCTGCAGCGATGTATTTGTTCTCGCCAATTTGCCGGAGCGCTTCTTTCTCGCTGTCGAACTCGTCCTGTATGTCTCCGAAGAGTTCTTCCAGCAAGTCCTCGAGCGTCACCAGGCCGGCCGTCCCGCCGTATTCGTCGATCACGATAGCCACCGACGTGTTTGTTTCGAGGAACTCGCGCAGCAGTTCTTTCGATCGCTTGGCCTCCGGTACGAATTGCGCCGGACGCATGATTTCCTGCATGGTTTTCGGACCGTGAAACAAGTCGTACGCAAAGACCATCCCCACGATATGGTCGATGTTTTTCTGATAGACCGGCAACTTTGAATGCCCTGTTTCAAGAAACCGGTGCAGCAACTCATCGACGGGAGTATGTTCCTCGACCGCTTCTATTTCCGTACGCGGCGCCATCGATTCCTTCACGCGGATGGCGTTCATCGCAAAAACGTTCGAGAGCATCTCGGTTTCTTCTTCATCCAGATCGAGTTCGCCGCTCTCGCGACTTTCCTGGATGATGGCCTCGAAATCACGGCGCATAAACCCGACGAACGAGTCCGTCTCTATGCGAAACAGGCGCATCGTCAACGTGGCCGCTCCGGCTGCCGTTTTGACGAAGGGAAGCAGCAGGTAATACGATATGCGGAGAGGGATTGCGAGCAGGAAGACCGCCCGGTTTGCCGTCTCGCGCATGATGGATTTCGGCAGAATCTCGCCGAATACGAGCACGAGAACGCTGGCAGCCAGCGTTTGCGTAGTAAGCACGGCAACTTCAACGCCGGAACTTCCCAGTTCTGTCGCGAGCCAGAGGCGATGGAGCGGGGGGTTCAGATAAAACGCCGTTAGCGTGGAAAAGACGACGAGCGCGATGTTATTGCCGACCAGCGTGGTCGTCAGGAACGCGGACGGGTTTTGCATGAAGTCGCGTACGATGCGCCCCAAAAGTCCCCGTCGCCGGGCGAGGACCTCCACGCGCAACCGGTTCGCGACCACGAAAGCGATCTCGGAACCCGAGAAAAACGCGCTCAGAACGAGCATCAGAAGAATGATCGCGAACGTCATTCGCGTCAGTTTCGTGTGCGCGAGCTGTCGGAATGGCGGAAGGCCGCCTCGGATTTCTGGCCTTGTTCTTGTCGTTCCGGCTCGTAGCTGTCCATATCGTCCAGGATGTATGTCGCCGGAGCGAAAACTTCCTCGATTTCTGAAATGGCGGCCTCCGTTTCTCCCACCTCCTCCAGAAGCGTATCGAGTTGGAACGTGATTTCTTCCGGATTGCGGAGCGTCAGGGATTGCTCGTGAATATACTTGACCACATCCTCGATGGTCTCTATTTGCGCTTCGAGAATTTCAAGATGCTCGGCGCCTTTCTCGAAACGCTGCAGGCGTTGTTCGAGAATGTGGAGCCGCCGCTTCTTGATGGATCGCACTTTCTCGGAATCGTCCTCCATTTCTGTGCGAAGATGAGCGATGGACCGGATCACTTCCCGCTCTCTGCTGCTGTTTGTCGAGAGTTCGTATCGCTGTTTTTGATACAGCATATTCAGGTACGAGGTCAGCAGGCCGTCGATCTTCCGCAGATGGCTTTCCAGCAAGCCCTGGGTGGCGTAACTCAGTTTTCGGTAATTATTGGAAATCTCTTTTTCGAGTTTTCGCAGGCGCACGTACCTGCGCTGGCTCGATTTGGTTAGCAGGCGAAAAATCTCTTTACCGGAAGGAGGTTTTGCGTGTTCGGCGGCCCGCCGCGACCGGATACTTCGGCGAAATCGCTTGTTACGCGGAACGAAGCCCAGATACATAAGCTCGATGGCGGAGACCATGATCAGTACGACATTGAGGGTCATTTCCGAGCCGCTCACGAAGAACGCAGTGAGCATCGTCGCGATCAGGAACCCGAGATTGAGCGGGTTCTGGAAAGCTTCTTTCGTATAATTGATCTGCGAATGGTTCACAGCGACATGGCGGATCTCCGCCGGACAGTATTGGACAGGGATCGTTCCATGTGCTCCCGGCGAGTTTTTTGCGGCCTGTTGTCTTCCCTACGTAGTTCCGGCACGCTGTTTTCCGATGGTTTTTGCCGTTCCGGGCGCTTCCTCTTCGGGCGTTTCCAGGTCGCTATCGCCGGTTGATTCCTCTGCAGGCGCTCCCGTCATGCCCATTTCCGCCTTGAATTGCTTGACGATCTCGGCTGCGCGGATTTCTTCCGCATCCTCCTCGATTCGGAGCGCGTCCCGATCCACGGAATCCAGTGCGATTTCCAGTCGGGCTTCGCTGTGGGCCGTTTGTTCCTGCAGGCGCTGGATCATTTCGTCATGGGTCTGATCGATGCCCGTAACTTCGAACTGCTCCAGTGTATCGGCGATCTTCGTCTGCCATTGCGCTCGCTCGTGATCGCGTAGCGCATTCTTCGCTTCCTGAATCTTGCGATCCTTTTCCCGCATGAAGGTTTTCTTGACCTGGAGCGCCTTGTCGTAGGCAGCCGAGGCATGCCTGAGTTGTTCTTTTGTACTGGCGAGGGACTCTCTGGCTTTTTCAAGCTGCATCGCATAGCGCTGTGCGATGTCGTCGCGTTCCGCCTGAATACCGGCTTTTACCCTGGCGATCAGGTCGGCGACCTCCTTTTCCACTCGCTTCAGGTGCTTTTGCAGCATGATCACATTCGCCTTGACACTGGCGATGTTCTCGTTCATTTTCGGCACCTGGTCGTTCAATTCCCGGATATTCTGCTCCAGGATGAGGCGGGGATCCTCCAGAGCCGAAACGAACCCTCCAAAGAGCGATTTGACGAAACGAGTGAACCGGGACCAGACGGACATGACGTATGCGGTTGTGCTTATGCGTGGAAGCGATTGCTATGGGATACTCTGATTACGTCCGCGAAGTTCAGAATATCCCAAGCGAATACATCAAGGGTGTACGAGAAGTATCCCGGAAGGATTCGCTGGAAGGAAACGATATGCGATTTGCTGTCTCCGGTGCGCGATGCGCGAACAGGGGAGCAGGGGCTCGCCCGCCGTTCGGGAAGGCTTCGGCCGGGAGATGTCCTTCTACCCTTAGAGGAGCGTGTCCGCCTTTCTTGTAGCCGGAGCCGCAACGGCTGCGAACGGCAGAGCGGGGGGAGATGGGGTCGGCAGCCCGAAGGGCAGGGCTGGAAAGATATGCGCTCTGGCGTCAGCTCCCAAGGAGTGGCAGGGCTGCAAGAGTATCCCTTAGGCCTTTTCGTCCTCCTGGGCGTCCTCCTGGACGCCATAGCGCCGTCGGAATTTCTCGACGCGTCCGGCGGTATCCACGTACTGGCGGCGTCCGGTATAGAAGGGGTGATTCGTCGAATCGACCTCCGATTTGTGTACGTCGGCCTTCATTGTCGACCGCGTTTCGAATTTGGTGCCGTCGGCCAACTGGACGGTGAGTTTCTTGTAATCCGGATGGATATTCTTTTTCATCGCAAGAGCATACTGCGAGTTGTAAGAGGCAAAATGTAATCGGGGGCGGGTCGACTCGAACGTGCCGTGAGTGTCGATAGTCGAAAAAAACAAGCGCGACCGTCAACGCATGGCGGACGCGCCGGTTCCGCCGACGCGTATTTGCGAGCCAGGAGCATTGCCCGCACCGTCCAGGTATTCGCCCTCATTCATTTCCTCGTTATCCCGGGGCTTCCGTTCTTCCCATCCAACAGGGTTTCGATCTGTTCGATCTCGTCGCGTAGTCTGGCGGCGCGTTCGAAATCCAGTGCTTCGGCGGCCTGCCGCATGTCCTTGCGCATCTGGTCCGCCAGATCGCGTTTCTGGTCGTCGGTGAGATGCTTCATGACCGGGTCAACGATCGCTCCTGTCTGCTCGGGGTCACTGTAGTACCTGTCCTTCCGTGTTTCGTAGGCTACCTGTTCTTCTGCGACGATCGTTCCCTTTCTGATTTCGTCTTGCGATTTGTAGATGGTTTCCGGTGTGATATCGTACTCCTCGTTCCAGGCGAGTTGGACTTTCCGGCGACGATCGGTTTCGTTCATCATCTTTCGCATGGACCCCGTGATCGTGTCGGCGTACATCACGATGGCCCCGTTCGCATTGCGGGCCGCTCGCCCCGCGGTCTGGATGAGGGAGCGCTCGCTACGCAGAAAACCCTCCTTGTCCGCGTCGATGATAGCCACGAGCGAGACTTCAGGCAGGTCGAGCCCCTCCCGGAGCAGGTTTACTCCTACCAGCACGTCGAATGCTCCCAGGCGCAGGTCGCGCAAAATCTCCACGCGCTCCAGCGCGTCGATGTCCGAATGCATGTAGCGCACCGCTACCCCGTACGAGGCCAGATAGTCGCTAAGGTCCTCGGCCATGCGCTTCGTGAGCGTGGTGACGAGCGTACGCTCCCGCTGCTGCACGCGCTTACGAATCTCCTCAAGCAGGTCGTCGATCTGATTCTTCGAGGGACGCACCTCGACCTTCGGGTCGGGGATGCCGGTGGGCCGGATGATTTGCTCCACGAATACGCCGCCGGTTTTTTCCATTTCATAATCGCTCGGCGTGGCGCTGACGTAAACGACCTGTTTGCTTTCCGCCTCGAATTCCTCGAACGTCATGGGACGGTTGTCCAGGGCCGAAGGGAGCCGGAAGCCATGTTCCACGAGGGCCAGTTTTCGAGCCCGGTCGCCGTTATACATGGCCCGCACTTGCGGGATGGTCGCATGGCTCTCGTCGATGACAAGCAGCATATCGTCGGGGAAATAATCGAACAGGCAATACGGGCGTTGCCCGGGAGCACGCCCCGACAGGTGCCGCGAGTAATTTTCGATGCCTGAACAGTACCCGACTTCTTTCATCATTTCGATGTCGAACCGGGTACGCTGTTCGAGGCGCTGCGCTTCGAGGAGGCGCCCCTCGTCGCGCAGCACGGCTAGCCGCCATCGCAGTTCTTCCTCGATGCCGCCAATGGCCTGTTCCAGCTTTTCTTTCGGGGTAACGAAGATTTTGGCCGGATATATGGTCAGGTAGTTTTCTTGCCGGATCGTTCGACCGGTCAGGGCTTCAAAAAAAGTGATTTTTTCCACCTCGTCTCCCCAGAACTCGATCCGGCAGGCCACGTCTTCCGAATACGCCGGGTAGATTTCCACCACATCGCCCCGGACACGGAAGGTCCCCGGCGCAAATTCGATGTCGTTGCGGGCGTAGTAGATATGGATGAGGCGGTGAAGGAGATCGTTGCGGGGGATGTCCTCTCCCCGCCTGATCTGCACGATTTCCGAGCGGTATTCTTCGGGCGAACCGAGGCCGTAGATACAGGACACGCTGGCCACTACGATCACATCGCTTCGCCCCGAAACCAGCGAGCTGGTGGCGCGCAGGCGCAGGCGGTCGATCCGGTCGTTGATCGACATGTCTTTTTCGATGTACGTATCCGTCGGCACGATGTAGGCCTCGGGCTGGTAGTAATCGTAGTAGGAGATGAAAAATTCGACAGCGTTGTCCGGAAAAAAGGACTTTAGTTCGGCGTACAGTTGCGCTGCGAGCGTTTTGTTGTGGCTCATGATCAGGGCAGGACGCCCGACGCGTTGGATCACATGCGCCATGGAGAAAGTCTTTCCGGTGCCCGTGGCTCCGAGCAGGGTCTGGAAGGGGTCTCCGCGCAGCACGCCCTCGGTCAATTCGTCGATAGCCCGAGGCTGGTCGCCTGTGGGCTGGAAAGGGGACGTCAAACGAAAAGCGGAGTCGGTTTGCGCGAGATGCTGCATAAATGTTCGCCGTTTTGCGTATGTTACGCCCCATACATACGCACAGGTTGCGGAGATGTGCATTGCTAGGGTGTTTCTCCGTCGCTCCGTTCAAGGACCTCACGAAACTCTTTTCGATATGAGCATCAGCGTTCAAGACCAGTACCAGGCGTCCGTTGTCCAGATCAAGGGAAAATTTCTCGGTAGCGTACACGGCTCCGAACTGAAGGATGTGCTGGATCAACTCAAGGAGGCCGGTAAGGTTAATGTAGTCGTCGACCTCGGAGCGACGGATTTCATGGATTCTTCCGGCATAGGCATGCTGATCGGCGGATTGACGACCATGCGCAAGGTGGGCGGCGAGGTGCGCCTGGCAAATCTGGAGAAGCGCATTCGCAATTTGTTCATGATGACTCGCCTGCTCGGACCGGTTTTTACCGCTTACGATTCCGTGGCTGCCGCTGCCGAGAGTTTTCGCACCGATCCGCCTGCGGCGGCGGAGTAGTTATGATGCATGTCTTGCGTTTCCAGGTAACGGCTGCTTTGTGCGCCGGCCTTATTGCTTTTTTCTCCGGAGCGCCTGCCGTTGCGCAGACCTGGTCGCCCGAGGACCCGATTCCCCCGGATTCCTCGGTCGTGGTCGGCCAGCTTGACAACGGGCTGCGCTACTTCGTGCAGGAGAACGACAGACCGGAGAACCGTGCGGAATTGCGTCTGGTCGTGGATGTGGGGTCTATCGTCGAAGACGAGGATCAGCTCGGACTGGCGCATTTCGTTGAGCACATGGCGTTCAACGGCACCGAAAACTTCGAAAAACAGGAGCTGGTCGATTATCTGGAGTCGATCGGCATGCAGTTCGGCCCCGACATCAATGCCTATACGAGTTTCGACGAGACCGTCTACATGCTGCAGGCGCCTATGGACGATCCCGAAGTCCTTGCGACTGCCTTCCAGATCCTGAAGGACTGGGCCGGGGGGATACTCTTCGAGAGCGAAGAAGTCGAGAAGGAAAGGGGTGTGGTGATCGAGGAGTGGCGTCTCCGGCGCGGTGCGGCGTCGCGTATGCAGGACAAACAGCTCCCGATCATGCTTCACGGCTCGCTTTATGCGGAGCGCCTGCCGATCGGGGAGCCGGAAATTATCGAGAATGCTCCGACGGAGACGTTACGGCGTTTCTATGACGACTGGTACCGGCCGGATTTGATGGGCGTGGTGGCGGTTGGCGATTTCGACGGAGCCGGGATCGAGGCCATGATACACGATACGTTCGGGGGGTTGACCGGGCCTGACGATCCTCGGCCCCGGACGTTCGCCGACGTGCCTGTGGATCACGCGCCGCTTGTTGCGATCGCCACGGACGAAGAGGCGCAGGTGTCTCAGGCAGGCGTATTGTACAAGCAGCCGCGAGCTTCTCAGGGTACCGTTGCAGATTTCCGCCGGGGGCTTGTCCAGAGTCTCTATTCGGGGATGCTGAACGCCCGCCTGCAGGAATTGACCCAGCAGGCCGATCCTCCGTTTCTGTTCGCCTTTTCCGGACAGGGCGGTTTCGTGCGGGGCGTCGATGCGTACCAACTCGTTGCGATCGTTTCGGAAGGCGGGCTTGCGACAGGGCTCGGCGCACTGCTTACCGAGGCGGAGCGCGTAGTGCGGCACGGGTTCACGGCTACCGAGTTCGAGCGCCGTAAGGCCGATTTGCGAAGAAGCTACGAGCGGCGTCTTGCGGAGCGCGAGAATCAGGAATCGGGCGGATTGGCCAGTGGATACGTGCAGGCGTTCCTGATGGATCTGCCGTATCCGGATATCGAAACGGAAGTGGAACTGGTGGATGCGTTTCTGCCCGGGATCACGCTGGAGGAAACAAATGCCTTTGCCGGGCAGTGGCTGAATGAGCAGGGGCGCGTGGTGCTGGCGAGCGGTCCCGAGAAAGAAGGGCTGGAAACGCCCGGCGACGACGACCTGACCGCACTATTCGAGGCCGTTGCCGCTGCGGAAATCGACCCCTACGACGATGCGGTGGTCGATGCGCCGCTCCTGCCGGCGATTCCGGAGGGTTCTCCGGTGATGGTCGAGGAAACGGTGGACGAGGTGGGAATCACGATCTGGACGCTGGAGAACGGCGTGCGCGTTTTACTGAAACCCACCGACTTCAAGGACGATGAAGTGCGGTTTTCGGCAACCAGTCCGGGCGGTTCGTCCCTGGGATCCGACGAACATTTCGTAAGCGCCAACAGGGCCGCCACCCTGGTGACTCGGGCCGGCGTGGGTGAATTCGACGATACGGCCCTGCAAAAGAAACTGGCCGGTAAAGCAGTGAGCGTGTCGCCGGGATTGGGGTCGCTGACCGAGGGAATCAGCGGGTCTGCATCGCCCGAGGACCTGGAAACGGCGTTCCAGCTCGTCTATTTGTATTTCTCGGCGCCGCGCAAGGACGAAACGGCTTTCGAGGCGTACAAGGCGCTCATGGCTGGCATACTGGCGAATCGGGAAGCCAATCCCAATGTCGCGTTCTCGGATACGATCCGGGCGACGATGACACAAGGGCATCCGAGGGCGTCGAGGCCGCTGACGCAGGAACTCCTTGAAGAGATCGATCTGGACCGTGCTTTCGACTTTTACCGGGAACGCTTTGCGGATGCAAGCGACTTCACGTTTTACTTTGTAGGGGCCTTCGATCCGGAGGGAATTCGTCCGCTGGTGGAGCAATACCTCGGTGCGCTGCCGAATTTGGGCCGCGAGGAAACCTGGCGGGATCTGGGTGTAGATCCGCCGCCCGGCGTGATCGAAAAGACCGTGTACAAAGGCATGGAGCCCCAGAGTCGGACGCAGATCGTCTTCGCCGGCGACGGGGCGTATTCGCCCGAGGAATCGACGGTGATCGGTGCGCTTGCCAGTATTCTGGAAATCCGGCTTCGCGAATTGTTGCGCGAGGACCTTGGCGGTACGTACGGGGTGGGCGTGGGAGGTTCGCTGACCTACAGACCGGACGAGGAGTATGACATCACGATCGGCTTCGGCTCGGCGCCCGAGCGGGCCGAGGAACTGGCGGCCGTCGTTTTTGAGGAGATCGAGCGGGTCAAGATCGACGGTCCCGACGCGGAAACCGTCGACAAGGTGCGCGAATCGCAGCGGCGTGCCAAGGAGACGAACCTGCGCGAGAACGGATACTGGCTCGGTCGGATACAGAGGATGGATCAAGAAGGACGCGACCTGACGCTGATCCCCAGCTACGACCTGATCGAGGGCTGGACGGCGGAACAGGTCCAGGAAGCGGCAGTCCGGTACCTGCTCGAGGATCGGTACGCCAAATTCGTGCTGTACCCCGAGGAGACGGTCGAGGCGGAGATGGTCGAGGAGGAGACGGACGAGGAAGATAATTAGGTCGGGTGGGGATGGCGCCACGGGTAGAAAGATGTAAGCCACGCCTGGCGGGACCCCGGAGAGCGGGGTATTTGCCCGGGGCAGGAGGCGCTGGAGGATGTTGATCCGTTCGCTTGCCTCGAATTATCTGAAAGGTCTTCTGCGATATCCGTTCGGCGGGTTGCGCCTGACCGGCAAGCTATTGCTTCTCCTGTTGTTCTGGGGGCCGCTCTTTGTGCCGGTAACCCTGTCCGGAGTAGGGTTGGGCATGCTTGTCCAGTCCGGTGAGGAGCTTGCCACCGCCAATCGGCTGGTGCTGTATTTCGCCGTGGTATGGACGCTCGTCGATCTCTTCCTTCGCGGGCAGATATACGCGCCGATCTTTCCTTATCTCGTTACCCCGATCCCGCGCTGGAAGCTCATTTCGTTTTACCAGTTCGTTACGCTTTTCGGCGCCCTCAACCTGTTGCTGCTGGCGTTCGTCGCAGGATTCTGGATCAAGAGTTTCTATGTGCAATCCGGCGCCTTCGCCTGGCTCTGGTTGTTGTCGTTTCTTCTGGTGTTTCTGTGCGTCCACTTTGTGTCGAATATGCTCAGGGCATCCTGGGGGAAAAGTTACCGGTCGGCGCTTTTTGCGCTGCTTGGGGCGGCTACGCTGGCCGCGCTGGAATGGGGGTTCGACCTGGGGATGCTTTCCGGAATCTCCGCGGCCCTTTTTGACGCTGCTCTCAGAGGGGCTTTCTGGCCGCTCGGGCTTTTGATCGCGCTATCCGGGGGGCTGCTGTACGTATCCACGCAGCGCATAGCCCGGGGTTTGTATATCGATGTGGGGGCGAAGCGGGCCAGCAAGGCGAAGATCTCCCGCTCTACCGTTTCCCGGGGCCGCCTGTTCGATCTCGTTTCTCTCGACTGGAAGTTGCTTACCCGGAACCGGCGCACCCGCTTCTCTCCGTTTATGGTCGCCGCATTTACGTTGTGGGGAATGTTGTATGTACTCGGAGGCTGGCCCGATCAACTGAATACAGGGGGCGCCGTGGGTTTCGGCGAGTTTATGGGCTTCGCAATGGCGATAAGCGCGGTCGGGATTTTTTATACGGGACAGATATTTTCCTATCGCAGCGCATACTATGACGGGATGCAGGCGAGGCCCATATCGGAAACCCTGACGGTGCAGGGGGTCTTGCGCATGTCCCATACGGGCACGTTGCTGGGTTTCGCCGTGGCCATGCCAATGGTTATTCTATCGATTCGGTTAGAGGATCTCCACCCCGACATGCTTCTGTGGACAGGATGCATGTTCGTCTATGGATTGGGCGTGGTCAATTACGCCCATGCGCTCGTAGGCATGTTCCAGACCGTGCGGATGGCTCTGAATGTCAATGCGTTCGGCGCAAAAAAATGGGGCGGCCAGGACAGGTTTTTCGTTTTCCTGATTGGAATAGTCATCTGGCTTCCGGCCGGTCTTCTCCTTTTCCTGATGCCGGACCATGATTGGGCTTTCCTGGCCATAGGCGCCGTGGGCGTAACGGGTTTACTATGTCACAGCCGCTGGGTCGCATTTCTGGCCGCCACGTTGCGGCGAAGGCGGTATGTCATGCTGGAGCGTTTCCGGATCGGTTGATGATACTTTGAGTAAGTCCGGGATGCCCCGAATCCGCAGAGTATCCTTAATTTCAACGATGAAATCATGACGCCCTTTACGTGTAAAAGTAACGTGCCGGGTGAAGTGGTTTTGATCAGAGTATCCTTAATATCGGTCGGAACCGCGCTCCGCTTCCGCTGGTTGTGATTTGCTCCCACCGACCCATGCAGTTGACACACAGGGGAAATCGCCATGCCCAATCAGGTTACCGCCGTTCCTGCCGCATCCTCGCAGGAAGCCGTAGCATACTTCGCCAGCAGCTTTTCCCTGGAAACGGATTGCTGGGACGTGCATGATGCACTGTCTCGCGGCGCGACGGATTTTGTATTGCTCGATGTGCGCAGCCCCGACCTGTACCGGGCAGGCCATGTCCCTGGAGCGCTTTCTCTCTCCCATGGGAAAATCACCGAGCGCAGCATGCAAGCGTGGTCCGACGATACGCTCTTTGTGGTGTACTGCGCCGGTCCGCATTGCAACGGCGCGAAGCGGGCGGCGCTCCGTCTGGCTCGTCTGGGGCGCCCGGTGAAGGAAATGACCGGGGGCATAACCGGTTGGGCCGACGAGGGCTTCTCCTTTGCTGCCGGCGAGGAGCCGGGCCGGGTTGGGGATGCGTCTTGATGCGCCGTTTCCCGACGAAAACGAACTTGTCGTCCGGCGCCGGGGGCGCTGCGGGAACCGGGCAAGGCCGGGAGCGCATCGTGAGGCGCCGTCCTGCTTATTGCACATTCCGAACAGGGCGTGCAACGAATTTTTTGCCGATTTGTAAATTCGCGGCGGGAGTGAGGTCTCGTCTTCCTCGCATCTCTGCTACCGCGCGAAGTACCAACCTGCCCATTCCATGCTGATCCGCTCGCTTGCCTCGAATTATCTGAAAAGCATTCTCCGGTCCCGCTTTGCGGGGCTGAATATGACGGCAAAGATACTCGCCATCGTGTTCGTATGGATGCCGATGTATCTGTATACGACGGCTGCGGGGTTATTCATCGATCTGGCGCTCAACGAGCTGGCGCCCAATGCCGATATACCGGCGATCGCCAGCGGGGCTGCCTTGTATTTACTCGTTTTCTGGAGCGGCCTGGATGTTTTCTTCCGGCCCCGGATATCTCTTCCTCTTTTCCCATATCTCGCGACCCCGATTACCCGGCAGAGGCTTGCGCTGTTTTACCAGGCGATAAGCGTTTTCGGGAAAATCAACTTCCTGCCCTTTTTGTTCGTCCTTGCCTTCTGGTTCAGGAATTTTCTCCTGAAGGATGTTTCGTTTGCCTGGGGCTGGCTGTTGCTGTTCCTGTCGTTGTCCGCATGTTTTCATCTGCTCACGAACCTGCTGCGGATGTCCCTAAGCAGGCGCTACCTTCCGATGCTGTGTACGCTGCTTGTCGTCGTTGCGCTGGCGGCAATGGAGTGGCGCTACGATATCCCGACGTTATCCGTCCTCTCCACCGCGCTGTTCGAGGCGACGCTGGGGGGCGCCGTCTGGCCGCTGGCGATGGTGCTCGTTGCGGGTGCGGCGGCGCTTTACGCATCCACATCGCAGATTATCCGAGCGCTGTACGTAGACGATACGGTACTGTCCCGACCGCGGAGAAAAGTTGCCGGGAAAGGGGCGGATCGCTCTTTTACCAGCGGAATGTTGTCTTTCGAATGGAAGCTTATCCGGAGGAATAAGCGTGTGCGAGCAATGCTTATTCTTATACCCTATATGGCATTTTATGGCATATATGTTATTTTTACTTCTGAATTTATTTCAGATACTTCGAATATTCTCGAATTGCTTTATTTGTTGTTTGGTCTTATTTGTGCACCCTTCTTTGCATGTATGCTATTTATCGGTAATGGATTAAATTTTCGAAGCGTATTCTATGACGGCCTTATATCAAGACCCTTATTGAAAAATACTATTCTAAACACTGTTTTTTATATTTCAAATATAATACTTTTGGGATATTTTGGTTTTATTGCAGTAGTTTTTTTTATTATGCAGGACTTTGCGATGCTTCCTTTAGCCGGATACCTGCTCTTATACGGTATAGGAATAAAATATATTATACCATGCATATGGGTATTTGAGGCAAGGCGACTTGAATTACATGGAAATGTTTTTGGCAATGTAAATTTTCAGTTTGGTAGAAATTGGTGGATATCGGTTTTGTGCATAGTTTCAATCACTTTCATACCTACATTACTCATAGGGCTCTTGCCGGGGATCCATTGGGGAGGCATGGCGACAGGGGCGCTGGGTTTGGCAGGGTTTCTTTTGCGCTCCCGATGGATCGACGCGATCACGAAAAATCTGGATAAGAAGCGCTATGTGCTTATGGAGGAGTTTCGGAAGCGGTGAGGGGGGCTTGGCGATTGGTGTTTTGTCGCTATGTGTCCGGCCTGGACGGGTGTCGAACCTTTGGCGGTTCGCAGAACGGCACAATCTGATTTTACGGGTGGCCAACCCGATTGTATGGATGGGTTCGGGTTGCATTTTGTCCCAAAACATACTATAATGTACAATTCCTTATAGATAAAGGGACTAATCAGACATGCGTCATGGCAGGGGATAAGACGGAGGATGTCCTGCGATTGGCGGAAGAGCGCGGGATTATCTCCTCACACGATCTGGTCGAGCGGAGTCTGCCCCGGCGACATCTCAGCCGCCTCGCTGCGCGCGGCGCACTGGAGCGCGTCGGGCGGGGGCTGTACGCGTTGCCGGGGCGAGAATTGACGGAGGGACACGATCTCGCCATAGTGGCTCGTCGGCTTCCGGATGCGGTCGTTTGCCTTCTCTCCGCGCTTCGCTTCCACGACCTTACTACGCAGGCTCCGTTCGAGATATGGGTTGCTCTTCCTCACGAAGCGTGGGAACCCCGTCCGGATACGGTTCCGCTGCGGGTGGTCCGGATGACCCGGGAAGCGCTCACGGAAGGGGTAGAGGAACATACTGTCGGGAAGATTTCGGTTCGCGTGTTCGATCCGGCGAAGACGGTGGCCGATTGTTTCAAGTTCAGGGGGCTTGTCGGTCTCGACGTAGCTCTTGAGGCATTGAGAGAGTTCCGTCGCCGGCGGTTTACCAGGCGGCCGGAAGAGGAGATGTGGACAATCGATGCGCTATGGCGCTACGCCGGGGTGTGCCGTGTTCGGAATGTGCTCCGACCGTATCTGGAAGCGGTGGAAGCAGAGGGAGGATAAGCAGTGCCCGTAAAACCCCGCAAGGATATTGCTGTCTCTGTGCGCCAGCGTCTTCTGAATCTGGCGCGTGCCGGAGGGGAAGAATATCAGATTGTTCTCAGCCGTTATGTTCGCGAGCGGTTCCTCTATCGGCTCGCCCGGTCGGAGCATGCAAACCGTTTCGTGTTGAAGGGAGCTATGCTTTTTATTGTCTGGAGTGGGGCGTTGCATCGCGTCACACGGGATATTGACCTTCTCGGATACGGGGAGATCGAGGAAGAGGCGCTCCGCGCCGTCGTACTCGACATCTGCACTGTCCAGGTTTCGGATGACGGCGTTACGTTTGCGCCCGAGAGCGTTGTCACGGAGCGGATCCGAAGCGGGCAGGAGTATGAAGGGATTCGCCTCAGGATCGAGGCCCACCTCGGATCGGCCGTTGTTTCTTTTCGAGTGGATGTTGGGTTCGGGGATGACGTTACGCCATCGCCCCGGCTTGAGACATTTCCCACCCTTCTCGATTTCGAGGCGCCTCGGGTGCGGGTATATCCGCGCGAGACCGTGGTCGCGGAGAAGTTCCAGACGATGGTTCAGCGCGGCATTGCTAACAGCCGGATGAAAGATTACTACGATTTGGCCTACCTGGCCGGTGCCTTCGATTTCGAGGGGGAGCTTCTGGTTCAGGCTATCCGGCGTACGTTCGAGCGCCGCAACACGCTTGTTCCGTACGAGATTCCGGTGGCGCTTTCGGAGGTCTGCGTGGAGGATACGGTCAAGCGGCGACAGTGGCGCGCTTTTCTGCAGAAAAGCAGGCTCGGCGACAATGATTTGAAAGAGGTGGTAGAACTGCTCGTGTCGTTTTTGATGCCGCCTGCGCAGGCCGTAAGCGCCGGGCGCTCGTTTCCGCGCGGGTGGCTTGCAGGGAAGGGATGGCAGTCTGTCTCCGGGGACATGCACGATTAAACGGACGTAACCCACCCATCCCATGCTGATCCGCTCGCTTGCGTCGAATTATCTGAAAAGCATTCTCCGGTCCCGCTTCGCGGGGCTGAATATGACGGCAAAGATACTCGCCATCGTTTTTATATGGATACCGTTTTATCTGTATGCGACGCTTGGGGGATTATTTATCGATCTGGCGCTCAACGAGATGGCGCCCAACGCCGATATACCGGCGATCGCCAGCCGGGTCGTCTTGTATTTCCTCGTCTTCTGGAGCGGCCTGGATGTTTTCTTCCGGCCCCGGATATCCCTTCCTCTTTTTCCGTATCTCGCGACCCCGATCACCCGGCAGAGGCTCGCGCTGTTTTACCAGGCGGTAAGCGCCTTCGGGAAAATCAACTTCCTGCCGTTTTTGTTCGTCCTTGCCTTCTGGTTCAGGAACTTTCTCCTGAAGGATGTTTCGTTTGCCTGGGGCTGGTTGCTGCTGTTCCTGTCGTTGTCCGCATGTTTTCACCTGCTTACGAACCTGCTTCGGATGTCTCTAAGCAGGCGTTACCTCCCGCTGCTGTGTACGCTGCTTGTCGTCGTTGCGCTGGCGGCAATGGAGTGGCGCTACGATATCTCGACGTTATCCGTCCTCTCCACTGCGCTGTTCGAGGCGACGCTGGGGGGCGCCGTCTGGCCGCTGGCGATGGTGCTCGTTGCGGGTGCGGCGGCGCTGTACGCATCCACCGGGCGGATTATCCGGGCGCTGTACGTGGACGATACGATCCTGTCCCGACCTCGGAAGAAAGTTGCCGGGAAAGGCGTGGATCGCTCGTTTGCGGCCGGGATGCTGTCTTTCGAGTGGAAGTTGATATGGAGGAATAAGCGTACGCGGCTTATATTTATTCAGCTTCCGGCATTTATTTATGTGGGTATAAATCCGATTGTTTTTTCCACATTCGATCATTCGGATTCTTTTTTGTCATTCAGCTTTGGTTTGGTAATTATAGGTTCTGTGATGTTTACTATGATGGCATTCAATTTTAGAAGTACATTTTATGACGGGATGATGTCCAGGCCTGGATTGATAAATGTGGTCATACGATACATTTTTCGTATTTCCAATGCAATATTTATCGGGATTTTTATCATTATAGCAATAATTATTATTCTTGTGCGCGATTTTCACATCCTTCCCTTAATAGGATATATGCTGCTATACGGTCTCGGGGTCGCAAAATATATTGTGTCGCTCACATGGATATTTACTGCCACGAGACTCGAATTAAACCGGCACGGATTCGGCGAAATAAATTTCAAGCAGGGTGGGTGGATATCTGGCTTGCTTGCAGTGTCGATTATATTCCCGCCCCCATTACTCATATGGCTTCTACCGGGGAGCCATTGGGGAGGCATGGTGGTAGGCGTGCTGGGCTTGGCAGGGCTCCTTTTGCATTCCAGGTGGGTCGATGCGATTACGAAAAATCTGGAGAAGAAGCGCTATGTGCTGATGGAGGAGTTTCGGAAGGGGTGAGGGGGGCTTGGCGGTTGGTGTTTTGTCGCTATATGTCCCGTCCGGCCGGGTGTTGAGCCCTTGGCGGTCCGCCGAATTGCTCAATCTGATTTTACGGGTGGCCAACCCGATTGTATGGGCGATTTTGGGTTGCATTTTGTCCCAAAGCATGCAATAACCTATAATTTTTTATAGATAATAGGGACTAATCGGGCCTGCGTTACGGCAGGGGATAAGAATGAGGATGCCCTGCGATTGGCGGAAGAGCGCGGGATTATCTCCCCCACGATCTGGTCGAGCGGGATCTGCCCCGGCTCTCGATATGTAAGCACCCCTTCCTTTTTCAACGACATTGGCTGTTCAACATGAATATCCGGGCATACATTGCAGTCGCAGGGCTTATCCTGACCGTTGCTGTGGGGGCATGCGCGTCCGAGACGCCTGCGCCGGAGCGCGAGCCCGAAACGGGCCCGGAGGCATCCGCTGCGCCGGCTTGCCCAACTCCCGTTCCTGCCGCTGCACTTCCTCCCCAGCAGGATCTGGCGAGAGATATCCGTACGGTGCTAACGGGCGTGAAGTCCCCCGCTCAGCAGGAAGCACTTGCTCAAGCGGGCAAGATCGCACCGGAGCAAATGAGCGACGCCTTGCGCGAAGTGCTTGTCGATGCAGCTGCGTTTGTATCCCATCTGGATCAATGGGATGACACGGGCGATCCGCGCCTGGACAGCCTTGCTCATTTTCTGGTTTGTGCCTTGCAGCCACATTTTTCGCAGGAAGAACTTACGGCGGATATTCTTTCGATTATTCGTTCCCAAGAGGAAGAAAGCCGCCTCGAACCGATTCGTCCCGCGCGTCAGAAAACGGCGGCCTGGCTGGCCATGCACCTGCCTGTGGGAGACATGGGGGACGATTTGCGTCGCGCTGTAATCAAGGCCCAAGAGTCTTTGATTTACAGTGATCGTTATTACCTGTCCACGGCCCGGGTTTTTTTGTCCGAGGCATTATTCAGGCAGTATGCCGGGTATTCCGAAGCCGATTTTACAGCCGAAATTGCACGGGGCGTACCTGCTGCCGAGGTAGAGCAAATCCGGCAAATAGTCGAAGTAACAAAGCAATGGAAAGCGGCGCAGGAAGCACAAGATGCGTCTTCCGAACCGGAGGTTATGGATTCGCCGCAGGCCAACTACTTACCGCAGGAACTTGCAGGTTTGTCACAGGACGAACTCGTTGCCAGGATACGGGCCATTATGGAAGAAGGTCGGTATGGGATATGTGGTTATGAGCCGCCCGTGTGGATATTTCAGCAATTTCCCGACACCAGCGTGGCATTGCTTGCCGAGGTCATTACCAGACCAACAACGCTGCTTGATAAGATGTCCGATGGCTTGGAGTTTCTGTCCGAACTGGCAGCGTCCTGGAAAACGGGATGGACCTCGCATTATCCAGGAGGACCTCTGCGTTTTTCGGAAGAAAGCCGGGCGTTATTGGTTGCTACAGCCCAGTATTTCATGGGGGGAGGTTTCTTGTCGTCTTTGCCAATGCAGGACACATCTGGATTCACTCGTTCAAACATTCTAAGTGGAGCCATCGGCTTCGCAGTCGCATTGGATGATCCAGGTTTGATAGATATCCTACAGGAATTGGCGACGGATCCGGACAAGGTGGCAGCGCTTGGCATTCCCGACGGACGGGTAAAAAATGTTCAGGAGGATGCCAGAAGATACTTGAACTGGCGGCCTTATATGGGTATATCGGATTGTTAGGGATGGGATGTTTTTTGCGAGAAGATCGGTATTTCACGGCGTGTAGTTACTCGCGATATGTAGTCTGAATCCGCCCATTCCATGCTGATTCGTTCGCTTGCGTCGAATTATCTGAAACGGACCCTGCGCTCTCCGTTCGGGACGTGGATCCTTGGGGGCAGTCTGCTTGCCGTCCTATGTTTGTGGGTCCCTGTTTTTCTGTACGCCTTTTTTACAGGCTTTTCTGCCGTCCGATATCTGGAGATCGACCGTTCCGTCGATTTGCTCGCCAGCGTGAACCCGGCGGTACTCCCTGTGCTTATCGCATGGGGCCTTTTCGATGGTTTACTTCTCGGACGCAAGATATATGTACCCCTTTTTCCTTACCTGATTACCCCGACGCCGCGGCGGACGCTTGCCGTGTTTCGCCAGATCGTTACGCTGTTCGGCAAATTCAACCTGTTCATGCTGTCGCTCATTGCAGGGTTTTGGGTCAAAAACCTGTATCTCCAGGATATCGCTTTTGCCTGGAACTGGTTGCTGCTCCTGTGCCTGCTGTGCGTATGCATACACTTTGCGGCGAATATTCTTCGTTCCTGGCGGGGAGAGAAATACCTGCCGGTGCTGGGCGTATTACTTTGCGTTTCGGCGCTGGCGGTGCTCGAATGGGGGCACGATGTCCGGATCCTGTCCGGAGCCTCCGCCACGCTTTTCGATGCGGCCGCAGGGGGCGCTGTCTGGCCGTCGATACTTCTGGCAGGCCTGGCGGGCTGCCTGTTTTACGGGTCCACGAAGAGGATAAGCCGGAGCCTGTACATAGACCATTCGGCAGTGCCGCGCCTTTTTAGAGGCAAAAGAAGGGCGCCCCGCAGAAGAAGCAGGCCCCGTACCCTGACGGCCGAACTGCTTTCCTGCGAATGGAAGCTTATTCTCAGGAATCGGCAACCCCAGTCGATGTTGATGGCCTCTGTCATCATGACGCTTTTTATTGTTGTTTTGGTGGTCGGGGTGAGTATGGAGGTTGGTGCGAAAAACATCCCTGGGTTTTTTATAATATGGTCGCTATGGCCTCCGATATGGTATTTTACTTTTGCGTTTGATCTCAGAAGTGAATTTTACGATGGTTTAAGTGTTTGGCCTATCTCTGAGAGCACGAAATTGCGAACAATTCTTTTTATGTTTCATAGAATAATATTATTGATACTATCCATTTTTGCCTTGGCGACAATAATAATGAATATAATACTCGGTGTGAGAATATTTTTTGGATGGATTTTTATGCAAGGGAGTATATTGTTCACTATGGGGATTCTGAATTATACAGCCTTGTTCCTGAACGTTTTATTCCCTATTCCCCGCAAGATGAATGCCGGGATGACGGAACCCAACACATCGTTTGTCTTGCCCGTTATGAATGCACAGTCTATAATGATTTATGCGGGATTTATAATTATTCTCGTTATCCCTGTTCTTGTACCGATTATGCAATCCATATCCGGCCTATGGGCTGGCCTGACTCTGGGTACGCTGGGCCTGGCGGGTCTGTGTCTCCAGTCATGGTTGACGAGACTCCTTGCCCGGCGCCTGCGAACCAGGAGGTACGTCGTTATGGAGCGGTTTCGCATCCGCTGACAGCGAACCTGCCGACGGATTTCGCGTTTTACGTTTCCGACCGGAATACTCTGTAACCTTTTGTATCGAACCACGCTCATGCAGATCATCCTGAAAGACCTTGTCAAGAAATACGGCGATCTCGTCGCCGTGGACGTACCGCATCTGGAGATACCCACCGGTCAGGTGGTGGGCCTTGTGGGGAACAACGGGGCGGGCAAGACCACGCTGCTCCGCCTTGTGCTGGACCTGGTGCAGGCCACGAAGGGGCATGTGCTTCTTGGCGGAGAGCGGGTGGACAAGACCACCGACTGGAAGTCGCACACCGGTTCGTATCTCGACGAAGGCTTCCTGATCGATTTTCTGAATGCGGAGGAGTATTTCAGCTTTGTCGGCAAGGCGTACGGGCTGTCCTTGCAGGAGATCGAGGAGGCGGAAAGCCGGTACGCGAAGCTGTTTACGGAGGAAGTGCTGGGTACGGGCAAGCTGATCCGCGATCTCTCGGCGGGGAACCGAAAGAAAGTCGGGTTGCTGGCCGCGCTGCTGGTGAAGCCCTCTGTGCTGGTGCTGGACGAACCCTTTGCCAATCTGGATCCCACGTCGCAATACGTCCTGCAGCAGATACTGGCCGAGATGTCGAAGGAAACGAACGCGACCATTTTCGTCTCCAGCCACGATCTGGGGCATGTTACGGACGCCTGCGAGCGCATCTTGCTGATGAATCAGGGGCGGATCGAGCGGGACGAGCTTATATCGGAGCAGACGCTGAAGGAACTGGAACGATTCTTTTCCCGGTCGGTGGCTGTATAAGACGCCGCTACGCTACTATCCATGAAGGCCCCGGACATGACCGTATCCCTTATGCAAAAGAATCAACGTACTTCCCGACTGCGTGAGGTTTCAGAGCTGCTGCGCGAGCTTCTTTCCGTGGAATGGAAGCTCTTGCGGAGAAGTCGGCGAACTCGCTGGATGTTGGTTTTTTTCGGTGTTATTTCAGTATTTTTTGGTGTTGCTTCACTGCTTGCTGCAATATTTACTGATATAACGACAAATTTCTTTATTAATTTTTTGGTATATTTTTTGTCCGCCACAATAATATTTAGTGCAATGGGAGTTAGTTTGCGAAGTAGCTTTTATGACGGCTTGATGTCGAAGCCTGTATCACAGATTATGATTGTGCATAATATTGTATTGACATTTCATATATTCGTATCATGTTTTTTTGTGTTACCTATGTTAGCAGTTTTAATAGATTTTTTTCAAAGAGAATCCAATAATATTTTTATGATAACATCAATGTTTTTATACGTTTTAGGAATAGTGAATTATTTAATTATTTTTCTATCCGCATTGGAACCAAATCGCATTGAATTAAATGCTAAATCATCCGAAATGAGCGCCCGTTCTCCTGTCGTAAAAGATGAATTCAAGAATTCGCGCCTTACCGGCATGATTGTACTTCTGCTCATCCTGTCGGTAGGAATGCCCATGCTGCTTCCGGCCCTTTTCCCCGCAACGCATGGCGTAGTATTTCTGGCGATAGGCGTGCTGGGTTTGGCAGGACTTCTTTTTCACGCCGGTTGGGTCCGCTTGATTACACGCAGCCTGGAAAAGAGGCGGTACGAATTGCTGGAACGATTTCGGGGCAGGTGAAGAAAAAGGGAAAGGGGGGCGGACCCCGACGATCTCCTTTTATCCCTTTTGAGTATTTTTTATACCTTTTTGGCACCATTTCTATACCTTTTCGGTATAATTTTTACTCAAAACGGTGTAGGATACTCTGATTAAGTCCGCGAAGTTCAGAGGCTGAGAGGGGTGCGCTTTAATCTCTCCGCATCGTTATGCAATTCGAGTTCGGCCCAGGAGAAAGCGAGCGAAATCTCCCCAAACGCGGCACGGGTTTTCAGGCGGCGCAAGCCTTATGACGCGATGCCTGGTCGCCCAAGGCGCTGGCCGACACGGCGGGAGCGCCGCTGTATTCGCCTTCTGTTTTGGCGAATTGTCGGATAAATCCTAAACTACTTTACACAAGCCGACGAGCAGGCTATCGTTTTTCTTTTATTGAGGCCGCCTTTCTCCCCGTGATCCAGCTCCACAACATATCGCTCCGCTTCGGCGATCAGGTGCTCTTCGACCGGTTGTCGTGGGGCATTCCTCCGGGAGAACGGATCGGCCTGATCGGGAAGAACGGAGCGGGAAAAACCACGATGCTCCGGCTCATCGAGGGGCATATGGAGCCGGACGAGGGGCGGCTTGCCATCGGCGCCAGCACCTCCATCGGATACCTCGAACAGGATGTGCAGGCCCTCGATTCCGAAGCGTCCATCCTTGACGAGGCGCTGAAGGGCTTTGCGGACCTCCGGGAACTTCAGGCCGAGGAGGCGCGGCTTGTCACCGAACTGGATGCGTTGCAGGAACACGAGGGGTCGGATTACGCCGATACGCTCCATGCGCTGGACCGCGTTCATGCGGCCCTGGCTATGCACGAGGCCCATCTGGCCCGCCCGCGGGCGGAAGTGGTCCTTGCCGGTCTCGGATTTGCCACCGACGATATCGAGCGCCCCGTAAAATCCTTCTCCGGCGGATGGCGCATGCGGGCCATGCTGGCCCGGCTTTTGCTCCGGCAACCGGATTACCTGCTTCTCGACGAACCAACCAATCACCTCGACATCGAAAGCATCGACTGGCTGGAGAACCATCTGAAGAACTACGAGGGGACCGTGGTCATTGTCTCCCACGACCGCTATTTCCTGGATCGGATGGTGACCGCCATTGCCGAACTTACGCACGGGCGCGTCCATTCCTACGCCGGGAACTACAGTTTTTACCTCCAGGAGCGCATCCAGCGGCGCGCCCTGCAACAAGCCGCTCACGAGAACCAGCAGCGGGAAGTCGTCGCTACCGAACGGTTCATCGAACGATTCCGGTACAAGGCGTCCAAGGCGAAGCAGGTGCAGAGCCGCGTGAAAATGCTCGAACGTCTGGAGCGCATTCCTCCTGCTCCGTCGGAAGAGGCGGCTGTGCGCATCCGTTTCCCGGAGCCCCCAAGATCCGGGCGCGTCGTCCTCGAACTGGGCGCGTTTTCCAAAACCTACCGTACGGACAACGGCGACATCTGCGTTTTCAGGGACGCCGGGCCGCTCACGGTCGAACGCGGGGACAAGATTGCGCTGATCGGGAAAAACGGGGCGGGCAAGTCCACCCTGGCTCGCATCCTCGACGGGACCGAACCGTTCGAGGGCGAGCGTTCTCCGGGTTACCGCGTCGAGCACGCCTTTTTCGCGCAGCATCAGGCCGATATGCTGGAGCCTGCGGACACGATCCTCGAATCCTTGCGCCGCGCCGCCGGAGACAAAACCGACGGCGAACTCCGCTCGGTGCTGGGCGCTTTTCTTTTTACCGGCGACGATGTATTCAAGCGCGTTCGCGTGCTGTCCGGCGGAGAAAAGAGCCGCGTTGCGCTGGCGCGCACGTTGCTCCGCCCTTCCAATTTTCTTATTCTCGACGAGCCGACCAACCACCTCGACGCCGCGTCGATTCCGGTGCTCATCGAAGCGCTGCGCCAGTACGCGGGCGCCTTCGTCGTCATCAGCCACGACCGGCATTTCCTCGATCAGGTGGTCAATCGCATCTGGTACGCCAGAGGGGGCGGGGTACGTGTGTTTATCGGGAATTATTCCGAAAACAGGGAGCGCATGGAGTTCGGAGCGGCCCGTTCCGGATCGGAGGAGCAGGCGTCGAACGGGTCGGGTCGAAAGGCGCCCCGGAAGCGCCGGTCCGAAACGCCCGGAAAGCGTACCGGCGGGCCGCGCTCAAAAGAGCAAAAGCGACGGGAAGCCGAGGAACGGAACCGCCTGCACCGGGCCATAAAGAAGGGGGGTGCGGTCGATCCGGAAGCGATGACGACCCGTCAATTGCGCACGTATTGCGACCGTCTGGAACGCGACATCGCCGAAAAGGAACGGGCTTTTCAGGAAGTACAGGACCAGATGGCACAACCGGACGCCTACAAGAACGGCGCGCTTATCCGTACGCTGCGCACCGAGTACGACCGGATGAAGGAAGACCTGGAGCAGGCGTACGCCGAGTGGGAAGCGGCGAGCGAGCGTATGGCGGTAAGGGAGGGGTAAAAAAGTGATCCAGACCACGTTGCCTCTGGCGGCAAAACCTGCTTCCCGGCCTGCGCTGTCGCCGAATGGCGGGTCGACCTCCGCACGCAACGAACTGCTTGCCCGCTTTGCAAGCCGGATCCTCATCGATTACGACCTGACCCGGCGCCTTGTCTCCTATCAGGGCAACAAAAGCACTCCGGGCTTTCGCTGGATGAAATACAAGGAAGGGTTTTCCACGCGACTCGTCGAGCGCTTACTGAATATCGGCGGCGGGGACCGTGTTCTCGATCCCTTTTCCGGCATCGGCACTACCGCATTGACGGCCAGCCGCATGGGAAAGAGCGCTACCGGTATCGAGATCATGCCCATCGGGAATCTGGCTGCGGGCGCTATCTCCGCCGTTGCCAACGGACTTTCCTCCGGAACGTTGACGGACGCCTCCGCAAGATTGCTTCGCCATATCGAGTCCGGCGAAGCGGACGCGAAACGCCGTTTCCCGCATGTCCGCATCACGAGGGGAGCTTTTTCGCAGCAGGCCGAGGAAGAGATCGCCAGAGCACGAACGTTCATTGCCGGATTGTCCGATACGTTTCTGGCGACTGTCCTTGAATTCGCTTGCATGACGGTTATCGAGGAAGTCAGTTACACCCGCAAAGACGGTCAGTATCTTCGGTGGGATCCTCGTTCCGGTCGAACGAACAGTACCCGCCTCGACAAAGGGCCGTTGCCAACGCTTGGCTCTGCGCTGAAACGCCGCCTGGATCAAATTATCGCGGATATTCCGGCTGTCAAACGTACGCATGGCGGTCCGCCGCCGGAGTTGATCGGGGGTTCCTGCCTGACGGAATTGCGAAATCTCGAGGAGGGAGCGTTCGATACGGTCATAACGTCGCCGCCTTATGCGAACCGGTACGACTATACCCGCACGTACGCGCTTGAACTGGCGTTTCTGGGGTACGACGAACAGGCGTTCAAGGGGCTCCGGCAAGCTTTGCTGTCCGCGACCGTCGAGAACCGCTCCAAGCGCGATGAACTTTCGGAGATATATGGAGGGTCCGACTCATTGTCCCGCATCTTCGAGATGGTGGACGCCAATGCTGCGCTGGCGGAGGTTCTGACCATTCTTCGCGCGCACGCCGACGAACTCGGCAATCGCAACGTTATCGGTCTGCTCCTGCACTATTTCACGGAAATGGCGGTCGTCATTGCGGAACTTGCCCGCGTCGTGGCGCCTGGGGGCCACGTTTTCATGGTGAACGACAACGTGCGTTATCATGGCGAAGAGGCCCCTGTGGATCTGATCCTGTCCGATTTTGCCGAACAGTTGGGTTTTCGTTGCAAGACGATCTGGGCTCTGCCCCGGGGCAAGGGAAATTCCAGCCAGCAGATGGGGCGATTCGGTCGGCAGGAAATCCGTAAATGCGTGTATCACTGGCAGCGAATGTACTCGCGGAAATATTACATCTTGAAAACGAATGGACGCAGTTCGTAAACGAAATCTTCCATCATACCTTGCGGCTGCCGGAAATGCCGTATCGTAGTGGATGAGGGTTGGAAGAGTATGGAAGCGGCGAGCGAGCGCATGGCGGTGAGGGAGGGGTAGTACCTCTTCAGTCCCGGCTCATCCGGAAGCGTTTTGGCATGACGCCAGCCTGATAGTTCCTTGAGTAGGCGCAAAGGCGCCTGCTCTAACAATCGGAAATGCCTGTATAGGGGCGCCGATTCAATAGTCTTCTGGCAGTCTCTTGGGTATTTTTCGTTTCTTCATCGGGAATGCCGAGCGCAGTCACCTTGTCCGGATCCGTCGCCAGGGCTTCTACGATCTCTATGAGGTCCGGGTCGTCCAGCGCGACGGCGAGTAAAATGGCCCCACGCAGGACCCCTGAACGGCTAACCGGATATGCGCCGGTGGTGTCCTGCATCGGCAGGGAGGACAGAAAATCTTTCTCCAGGAAACGCTGCCCGGTTGCGATCAACAATGCGCTGCTTTCGCGCGAAAAGCGCAGGCGCTCCATTTTATGAGAAACCGCCAATTCCGATAGAAGAACCAGACCATCTTCCATTTTTCTGAACGGCGTCGTCGGCGTAAAAATCGCTTCGGTGAGCAGCACCGCGCTTGTATCGGGAAACTGGCTGAATATTCCATCGGAATCAAAAGGCATTCCCGGCTCGTTGCCGCATACCCCGTATCGGCCGATGCGCACAAAGAATTTAACGAGACTCGGGTCTCGCAGTTGCTGGACAGCATCTTCAAGCGGATACATTATGACTTCATCTTCATGATAACTTTCGGTATAAGAATCATAAAAGTTAAAATCCGCTCCCGCCTCTTTCCGCTGCATCGCCGCGTCATACTTGTACAAGAATGTCTTTTTCAGAACAGTGCGCAAGGAGTCCCCTAATTGTTCCGGCTCCATGCGCGATACCTGCCGGAGCGCCCTGAATTGGGCATCCCCCTCTTCTCCTTCCATGATGGCCCGTATCGCAGCAACAAGTTCGTCCTGCGGTAATTCGGGCTCGCTAAACGGGTCCCGAAATTCCTGGCTACGCTGCCGAGCTTGCAGCCCGTATTGGATACTCTCCTGAAGATATTCCACCCCTCCAGGGGTAACGCCCCGAACAATCGCCTCCTCGCGGTTCGAAGCCAATGTTTCTACGACCTGTATCAGATCCGGATCGTCCAATGCGAGCGCGAGATCCACAGCGCTGGATAAAATCCCTCGTATATCCAGTCCCTGAAAATCTTTCAGCCCCTCCCTGTCAAGAAAACGGCGCGCCGTACGAACGATCAGGTCTCTGTGGTCAGGGGAAAGAGGTTCTGTTTCCTCTATTAGTGGCGTATAGCGAACGATATCGGTCAAGGAGGCCAGACGGGCCTGTGCCTGCCGGGTATACAATCGCTCCCCGGAAAGCACGTCGACAATCGGGACAACGCTACGGTTGCCCATACGTATGAAAGAAGAGCGGAACTCCACTGCGTTTGCCAGCGCTTCGATAGCTTCAGGCGTTTCGAGGCTTGCAACGGCATCTGCCAGCATCGAATGAAATATTCTTCTGCTACGCCATTGATCTTGATCGCTCATTTCCAGAGCCCTTTTACCTTCCTCATCGCCTGCCGCCTCAAAGCGTTCGAGCAACCAGGCGCGTTCATTTATTTTTTCATTCAACCAGGCCAAGGTCTCTATCATGGCCGCCCTTGCCTCGGGACCAATGTTTTCAGGGTCACCGATGCCGCCAAACCCTGGATGAACCCATCGGCCCGCCCCGTGTATTGCTGCAAGCGGTGCATATATGTCTTTTTCCCCTGCTTGAATCGCACGGATTTTCGCTGCAAGGTCTGCATCGGAATGCTCGGCGTATTGTTTCAGCAGTGCTTCGGACAAAAGATACCAGACCGTGTGCATGCCATAATTGCCGGGCCCAATGCCCAGCATTCCCCTGGTCACGGCGTGTTGTAATGCTTCCTCCATCTCCCCGGAAGGAATGTGCGTGGCCAGCCAGGCCGCTGTGGTTTGACGCGCTCTGTTTCCGGGCAGATAGTGGCCTTGCTCATCGAAGGAAATAATGGAAAGAATGTCCGCAGCCAGTTCTTCCTGGGAAAAGTGAGGCTGCAAAGCGCAGGCCAGAAGCCGGGAAAGGCTGTCCCGGTGTGCATTTCCCGTGCTATCCTGCTCGGGAAGATAGACTGCAAACGCCGCCGCATCGATGAGCACCTCGCGCAAGGCGTCGCTCATGTGCCCCGGCGCGATGCGGGCTGCCTGTGCAAGCGCTTCTTGTTGTACGGGAGATTTTTCGCCCGTCACGATCGTGCGGATATCCCGCGCCAGTTCCTCCTGGGGGGGCGGTGCGGGCACAGAGGGGTCGGAATCCGGCGTCTGCACTTCCGATGAACAGGCCGCCAGAAAGACCAGTTCCATCGCCGTAATTACGATGTGGGGTCGGATGTGCATGGTGCAAGGGGAGAATCGCTTTGCCTAACAATCAGAGGGGCCCATATAGGGTCGCGAACCCAGCAATTCTTTGATAACTTTCTGCTTGTCGGGATCTGTCGCCAGGGCTTCTACGATCTCTATGAGGTCCGGGTCGTCCAGCGCCACGGCGAGCAAGATTCCTGTGCCGTCTTCTTCCAGAAAACGCCGGGTCGTGGCGATCAACATATCCCGACTATTTTGCGACATATCCAGAAAACCTCGCTTGTAAGCGACGACTATTTCGGTTAGAATCGCCAGCGCGTTAGTCTTTTTTCCGGAATTTATATCCGGGCGGGAAATGGATTCGGTGATCAACGGAATGCTCTGGTCGGGAAATTTTTTGAAGAGATATTCGCTTGCGGTCCCGACGCATTTATAGTCGTACGCATCCAGTTCTACAAACAGTTTGACGGTTTCGGCATCTCCAACGGAGACAATAGCGCTTTCGAGGGTGTTCTCTAATCTGTACCAGGCATTGGCGTTCGGGGCGTCCCAGTTTGGCTTTTTAGATTCATTGGACATATGGAAGAAGGCCTCCACGATCGCCGCACGGAGCGTATCTCCTATCTGTACAGAATCCGTTTTTGCCATTCTTTCCACATGCTGTACGGCTTTTAGCTGCAGGTCTCCTGCCTCGCCTTCCGTGATAGCTTGTATGGCCGCGACGAGTTCGTCCTGCGAAAGAGGCGTGGTTTCCGGTTCGGGTTGAGACAAGTAGGCATCCCCCGTTTCCAGGCGCGCAATCAGTGCTTCCGACTCTGCTTTCCACCTCTTTCGTCGTTGCACATCTTCCAGAAAGTTAGCCGCTTCTGCCGCAGGGAGGCCGCGAGCGATCACCTCCTCGCGGCTCGAAACCAATGTTTCTACAATCTGCATCAGGCCGGGCTCGTCTAGGGCGAGCGCAAGGCCAACGGCTCCATCCAGGACCTGTCTTGCACCCGCCAGTCCACGGAAATCTTTCAAGCCTTCTCTTTCAAGAAATCGATGCGCCGTATTAACAAGCAGCGCCCTATCATCGGAGGAAAGAGGTTCCTGAACGAGGCCGGCCAGATTGTGCAGACAGGCACCTGCTAGCCGGGTATGCACATGCTTACCGGAAAGCACATTGATAATCGGAACCACGCCGCGGTTGCCAAACACGTCAAGGTAGTTGAGACTCAGCTGGTTTGAACCTGCCAGCATCTCGATGACTTCAGGAGTTGCTGTATGTCCGGCGAGATGGAAAACGGTTTCGGCCAACGTCCCATGTACCCTGTACCATGTATCCCGATAGTAGTCTGTTTCCAGGGCTTTTTCGGCCTCCTTGTCGCCGGCGACTGCGCGGCGTTCCTGCAACCAGGCGCGTTCATTCACTCTTTCGTTCAACCAGGCCAAAACGTCTATTACAGCCTCCCTCGACTCGGAACCAATGTTTTCAGGATCACTGACGAAGCCAAACCCTGGATCACTCCATTGAATAGCCGCGTGTATCGCCACAAGCAGTGCGTCAGGATCTTCTCCTTCCGCCCAGGTCGTACGGATTTCCGCTGCAAGGTCCGCATCGGAATATTCGGCATATTGCTTCAGCAGCGCTTCGGACAAAAACCCCCAGGTTGTGTACATGCCGTAATATTCGCCGGGAATACTTAGCATGCCTTCGATCACGGCGCTTTGTAATTCCTCCCCCATCTCCCCGGAAGGAATGTGCATGGCCAGCCAGGCCGACGTTTCCTGACGCGCCAAGCGCACCGCCTCAAGGCGGTCGTTTTCTTCATAGGAACGAGTAATGGAAAGAATGTCCGAAGTCAGTTCTTCCTGGGAAAAATGGGGTGGTAAGGCGCAGGCCAGAAGCCGGGAAAGACTGTCCAGGCGCGCATCGGCGGTTTCTCTCCTTCCTCGCAATGTGTTGACGAAAGCCGTTGCATCGACAAGCACCTCGCGCAAGGCGTCGCTCATGTGCCCCGGGGCGATGCGGGCTGCCTGCGTAAGCGCTTCCTGCTGAATGGGAGATTTTACGCCCGTCACGATCGTGCGGATATCCCGCGCCAGTTCCTCCGGGGGAGGCAGTGTGGAAGCAGCCGGATCATGTTCAGGGCAATCCGGTGCGGCGGATGTTTCCGTTTCCGGAGATGCGGCGGAATACGCGTCCTGGGAGTACGCCTCCGATGCACAGGCCGCCCAAAAGACCAGTGCGGCAAGCGCCGTAATCGCAATGTGGGGTCGGAGGTGCATGGTGTATAAGGGAGAATCGCTTTGCCTAACAATCTCCGCCGCCCATATAGGGGCGGCGACTCAATAGTCTTTTGGCATCCTCTTGAACATATTTCACCCGTCCGTCGGGAATACCCAGAGCAATTACCTTATCCGGGTTCGTCGCCAATTCCTGTACAATGTGTATCAAGTCCGGTTCATCCAGTGTAACTGCAAACAGGATGGCAGGGTACAGAATAGTCTCACGGTTGTAGGAATCGGCGCCTTCCGAAATTGGCAAAGAAGGAAGTAGATCTCCATCGAGAAAGCGCCGGCTTGTAGCAATCAAGAGGGCTCTGCTTTCCTGTGCAAGATTTAACCTTCCCGATTTGTATCCTGCTATCATTTTGGTCAAAACATGCAGGCCATCGAACATTTTTTCGGGCCGTGTCGTCGATCGGGAAATGGCCTCTGTGAGCAATCGCGCGCTCTGATCGGGAAATTGCCTAAAGATGAGGTCGTGCCCGCTGCCACATATTCCATACGCTTCCATTTCCACAAACATCTCGACGATATCCGGGTCTTTCAGTTGATCGAGGGCAGCGCCAAGAGGGTATCGCAAAGGGCTGTATCTTTTTTCCCAAACCGTTTCTTCTTTTTGTTGGGCCTCTATATGCAGATAGCGGAATGCTCTTATGATTGCGGTACGTAGCGTATCTCCTATCTGTGTCGGATCCGTTTCTGCCATTCTCCTCACATGCCTTGCAGCTTCTTGTTGCCGGTTTCCCTTTTTTCCTTCCGCAATAGCCTGTATGGTGGAGACGAGCCCGTCGAAAGTTGGTGTCGGCGGGGGGATATACGGCGCTTGTGCCCGTCTCATTGATTCTTCCCGAACAATCGATTTCAGGTAAGACATCCGACGTGCATCCAGAACGCCTGAGCCGATCGCTTCCTCGGGATTTGACGCCAGCGCTTCCAGGCCTCCGGGGGTCTGATTTATTAATGCCTCTAACAGTAATTTTCTGGTCGTATACATGGGATAATTCTCTCTGCCGATACCTGCCACGCCTTCAATCACAGCATGTCGCAGGTTTTCTCCCATCTCCCCGGGAGGAATATGCATGGCCAGGTATGCGGCCCCTTGCTGGGTTGCAAAGCGCACATGTATAGAGTCGGAACGATTCGCGATAGAGAGAATGGCTGCGGCCATTTCTGTCTCGGAAAAATGGGGCTGCAAGGCGCGGGTGAGCAAGTGTTTGGTACTGTCCCGGCGTGCATTTCCCGTGCTATCCTGATCGGGAAGATAGACTGCGAACGCCGCTGCATCGATGAGCACCTCGCGCAAGGCGTCGCTCATGTGCCCCGGCGGGATGCGGGCTGCCTGCGCAAGCGCTTCCTGTTGCACGGGGGATTTTACGCCCGTCACGATCGTGCGAATATCCCGCGCCAGTTCCTCCTGAGGAGGCAGTGCGGACGCAGAGGGATCGGAATCCGGCGTCTGCACTTCCGATGAACAGGCCGCCAAAAAGACCAGTGCGGCCAGCGCCGTAATCGCAATGTGGGGTCGGATGTGCATGGTGCAAGGGGAGAATCGCTTTGCCTAACAATCATGAGGGGCCCATATAGGGTCGCTGTTTCAAACTCCATTGTATGGATTTTTGAACATCCTCCACCTCTTCAGCCGCGAAGTCTTACTTCTTCCATATACACATTTCTGCTCTCAAATTCCGCATGCAGCCCCAAATGTTTTAATCCGCTACCGGTCAGCCAATGCATTCCGTCCGGTTCGGTGGAGCAGCGATGCAGCATTACGGGCACCGCGTCCTGCAGATTCCGCATGCGCTCGTTCGACCACAGCCGCTGATCCAGCACCACGAACAACCCCTTGTCTTTTTCCGAACGGATCAGGCGTCCGAAGCCCTGCCGCAATTTCAGTTTGGTGGTGGGCCGGTAATATCTTTCCCAGAATGTATTGCCCATGCATTCTTGCCGGTGCGCAATAAGCGGATCTCCGAGGTTCGGATTGGGCAGACGCACCACAATAACCTGCGATAGCGTTGCGCCGGGAAAATCCACGCCGGTCCAGAATCGATCCACTCCGAAGAGCACGCTGTGCTCCGTGGCGCGGAAGGCATTGATTTCGGCAAGGCTGCTCCCGTCCTGCAGCAGGGGATCGACGCCGTATCGCTCCAGTACGGGCTGCACCTGTTCGAAGATGTCGCGCATCTCTTCCGTACTGGTGAACAGCGCCAGCGTACGCCCGTTCAGCGCCACGACCAGCCGGGCAAGAGCGCCTGCGGCCTCCTTGCGCCATCTGCTTTTTCGTTGCGCGGAACCGTTGGACAAATAGGGTGGAATGGAATGGGTTACAAACCCCTTGACATTTTTGGCGTAATCGAACGGCGAGGCGATACGCTCCGACGTATGCGCATCGAACGGAATGCCCAGATTATCGGAAAACAGATCGAGACGGTTGTCCACGAACAATGTCGCCGAGGTGAAAAGGGTGGTCGCATAGTGCTTTTGGCATGTTTCTTTCAGGACCGCCGAGATGTCATAGGGGATTTTTTGCAGCGTCCATCCTTCCCCGCGGAAGGTGCAGATATGTACGAAATCGTCCGAGGGGTAATCGTTTGCGATTTCCGACGCTTCGAAACTCAGTTCCTTTGCGAACCGGATATATTTTACGATGCGCGCTTTTTCGCGTTGCATCCGCTTGTTTCCGGCGTCCTCGTACAGTCCGCTGTGCAGCAGGGCGTCCCAGCATGTAGCGATATGATCGAAGTGGGCGGCCAGCGAGGACAGGTGCGTCCGGAAATGTTCTCCGGCCGTCGGGTGCATCGTGACCCATCGCCGGGTTTCGCGGTCAGGGTAGTCTCTGGATATCTCGCCGATGATGTCCAGGAGAACGTGTATTTCCTCGCAAGCCGCGCGAATGGACTGTACGCTCGATACGGCTTTTCCGAGCGTATCGTTATCGGCTATTAGCCCGCCGGCCGCCTGCAACGACTTCGCAAAACGATCTTCCAGCATGTGCGCAAATCCGCGCCGGCGTCCGGAGCCTGCAACCCGTTGCAAAAACCTGCGCCGGATACGGTAGGTGGACAGGGTCATGGTGGCGGCGTTGCGCAGGTTGTCCGGAAATTGATCCGCCTCGTCGATCAGGCATATTTGCGCCGGTTCCTGTATCTGGCTGTCCATGAGAGGCAGTTTGTAGTGGTTCGTAACCACGATGTCCGCCTCGCGGGCTTTTTGCAGGCGCCGGGGGTAGATGCAGGATGCGCCCATGCGGCACAGGTCGGATGTGCAGGCCACCGCTGCATTCGCCTCGTCGAGAAAATCGTCCAGATCGGGGAATCGCCGCCGGAAAGAATTCCAGGGGATATTTTCCGTTTCGCCCCGGTTGCGCACGAGGACCAGGAACAGGAACAGCCAGGCGAGACGCTTCTCCGCCGGGGCGCCGCGGGATGCGCTTGCAGGACGTTTCCGCCGCGACGGAGGCGTCTTTGCGGTTTTTCCGCCCGATTCTGCCGGTCCGTATGCTTCCTCGAACAGGTCGACCACGGCGGTTATGCACAAAAAGTTGCTTTTGCCCTTGAGCGGCGCCGCCTTGAAATCCTGGTAAAGCGATCCCGTACGGGTAAGGCGCGGCCATTCCGTTTCGAGGAGGTGATCCTGTAAATTCTTCGTGGCCGTGGCGACAATGATTTTGCCGATCTTGCCGCTGCGCGTCTCCGGAGCGCGGCCCTGTCGAATATATTCGCAGGCCGGTATCAGATAGCCCAGCGTTTTTCCTGTGCCCGTTCCGGCCTCGATGGCGTATATGCCTTCTTTATTGATGGCGTCGGCGCAGAAGCGGGCGAAGGTCTGTTGTTCGCGCCGGGGCCGGAAGTCTTCCACCTCTTCGATCAGCCGGTCAAAGGCCTCGTCCACCTGTTCAAGGCGGACTATCGGCGGCTGCGGCGTTGCTTCCGGAGAGTCCTCTGCATCGACCTGCGGGGCCGGCGTCATGCGCCCATTGCCCCGGTGCGTCTCGCTCCCGTTAAGGAGCGCCATGTCAAGCGGTTCCGGCATGCGCGGACTCGTTTCCTTTGCAAGAGGCGCTGTGGCCTTGCGCGCTTCCCGGGTCAGGAGGCCGTTCCATGCATCCGTATCGGGGATGGTATCGGGCGCCTTGTCCCCATAGGGTTTGGCGAACAGATCGTTGCTCCACTGGATCCGGTGCGCTATGCCGGCTACCTCCAATGCCGCGCGAAAGTCTTCGAGTCCGCCGGGAGATTCGCCTTGCGGGGCCATGGCCTGGTCGAGCAGGCTGTATACGAGCGAAACCCCCGGTTTTGCCTGCGATTCGGAGCGAATCGCAGCGATGACGTCTTGCAACAGCAGGCCAAGGCTACGGACGAGGAGCGGCAACCGGGGATCGGAGCGGTTCCACTGCGTTTCGGGGATGGATTGCCGGATCAGCGTTTCGTCGTCCGGGAGATCGCGGTCGGGAAGGAAAAATCGGGCTATTTCGCCGAGATCGACGCAGATGGGGGATTTGCGCGCGGCCCGGCCGTTTTTGCTCCGGTTCGGGGCGGGCCGGAGAACGGTATGCCGGAACCAGTCCCGTTGCCGGTTCCGGTCGTACAGGAAAAGCACGTCCAGATCGGCGAAGAAGGAAGCGATATCCGGTTCCGCTTCTTTCCAGGACGGTTTTTCTTTCCTGAGTTCCTTGCCGACCCGGCTTTGTTCGTAGAGCCGCCGCGTGAGGTTACGTCCGGGGTCGAGAATCCAGTCTTTGGCGAGCGGTGCGACGCGGTCGGAATAGCGCATTCCCGCCACATGAAATATCCGGTCGCGATCGGGATCGCTTCCTGTAGCGAAAAGACGCCCGACGCCAATCTTCAGAATTTTTTCCGGCAACCTCCCCCCTCAATACGCATTCTTGTTCACGAACCCGGACCATAGCGTCATGATCATGATCTTGACGTCCAGGCGGAGGGACCAGTTGCGGATATAGTACAGGTCGTACTCGATGCGTTTTTCGATAGAGGTGTCGCCCCGCCAGCCATTGACCTGCGCCCATCCGGTGATGCCTGCCTTCATCTTGTGGCGCAGCATGTAGCGGGGCACGCGGTCCCGGAATTGCTCGATGAATACCGGCCGCTCGGGCCGCGGCCCCACGACCGACATGTCCCCCTTGAGCACATTGATGAACTGCGGCAATTCGTCGAGGGAGGTGCGCCGCATGAGCGCGCCGAGCCGGGTCGCTCTTTTTTCGCCCGGCTGCGCCCATACGGCGCCGGTGGCGGCTTCGGCGTCCACGGGCATGGACCGGAACTTAAGCATGTCGAAGGTGCGTCCGTTGAGTCCCATCCGGCTCTGCCTGTAAAACACGGGCCCGGGCGAGGAGAACTTCACCCCTATGGCAAGCAGCAGCAGGAGCGGGGACAGGAGAACGAGTACCGTCGAAGCGAAAACCACGTCCACGATGCGCTTCGTAATGCGGGCGAATTCCAGGGGCGCTTCGTCGATCAGGTGGATGATGGGCAGGCCCTCGATGCTGGTGACCCGGCTGTTCACGATATCGAAGTGGAACAGATCCGGGACGAGGCAGACATGCGCCAGCCGGGTGGACAGTTCGTCCACGAGGGGCTGGATCTGATGCAGGACCGTGAGCGGGAGGGCAATATAGACGTAGTTGATGGGGCGGCCTGCCTGCTGGAAACGGTCCACGACGGCTACGGCCTCCGAGACGCTCCCCAGTACGTCTTCCTCATCCTTCTTGTGGTCGTCGAGGAAGCCTGCGATCTCGAACCCGATCCAGGGATATTGCCGCAGTGCGTCTTCCAGTTTGCGTCCGGCGTCTCCCGCTCCCAAAATAAGGACGCGCCGCAGGTACATTCCCCGCTTGCGGGCGCGACGCAGCAGCATATACATGGCGACGCGGGCGAACACCATCAGCATCGGGGTAATGGCGCCGAAGAGCATCATGTGGAGGCGCGAGAAATACAGCTCGCGGTAGAAGGACAGCGAAGCGGTAACCACGATCAGGCCCATGACCACCGCTTTAGCCACGCTGAGCGTGAGGTGCGTCATGCGCTGCAGGCGGTCGGGGGTGTACAGGCCGGAAAACCAGAACACGCCCATCGACACGATGAGCACCCACGGAAGGAAGCTGAGGTACCGGGAAAGGGGCAGCCACTCGGGTGGAGGGATAAACCCTATCCAGTCGAGGACCTCGAAGCGGATGAACCAGGCGAGAATCCACCCGATGACGATCAGGGCCAGATCGACGGCGAACAGGATGCGCTGAAAAAGCCGGCTTTGCTCTTGTAACATAGAGGCGCTGCGTCGTTACGTTGTAGAGATGCTTTTGCCGTAGCGCTACTGCATATAAGGCGGTCCTGACAGGTTCGGAAGGACGGGGGGCGAGCGAGTACGTACGGATCGTCGCCGGTTAATTCTTCTTCGTCAAATCTTTCTTCCGGCGGAATGTTTCTACAGGATACTCTGATTAAGTCTGCGAAGTTCAGAGGTTGAGAGGGGTGCGTTGGCAAGGAATGACGAAGCAATGTATGTGGCGGTCCCGCATAATGAGGAATGACGCGGCCAGCGCGCTTCTCGCAGCCTCCCGAAGGGCGCGTCACGTCCGCACTGCCCCGAATCCGCAGCGTTTTTCGCTAATTCCGACGATGCAATTATAATATCTTTTACGCGCGAACGCGAAGCGCTGAGCGAAGCGGTTTTGATCAGAGTATCCTATACCTGGTCGATATCTCCTCCGGCGGCGTGCCGGGCCAGCGCCAGCGCGCCGACCACACCGGCGTCGTCTCCCAGTCCCGGGGGCACGATGAACGTTTCCGGATGGCTGACGATTTCCGGGCTTTGCAGGTAGTCGGCCAGCAGGTTCTGTACGCGCCGGCGAATGCGCGGAAACAGGTGGCGCTGGTGCATGACGCCCCCGCCAAGGATAATGCGCTGCGGGGAAAGCACGCATGTGACGTTAACCAGCGCGGCGGAGAGATAGTGGACCATATTGGTCCATATTGCGTGATTGGCGGGCAAGTGATCCGGTGGGCCGCCTGCGCGGGCGTGTAGCGCGAGGCCGGACACCATACCTTCGAGGCAATCTCCATGGAAGGGGCATACCCCCTCGAAGCTGTCGCCTTCGGCGCGCGGCAGCCTCATATGCCCCATCTCCGGATGCAGCAGGCCGTGTATGCGAACGCCGCCGACCAGCGCTCCACCGCCTACCCCGGTGCCGATCGTCAGATAGACGAACGTATGCAGGTCCTTCGCGGCGCCGAGCGCTCCTTCTCCGAGGGCGGCGGCGTTCGTATCCGTATCGAAGCCGACGGGTACGCCGAGCGCCCGGCCGAGATTGCCTGCAAAATCGGTGTGGCGCCATCCCTTTTTGGGCGTGGAGGTGATATACCCCCAGGTAGGGGAGTCGGGGCGGGGATCTACGGGGCCGAACGATCCGATGCCCAGTGCGGTCAGTGTGCCGTTTCCCGCCCGGGACCGGAAGAAGTCGATGGCCCGGCCGAGCGTTTCGTCGGGCGTGGTGGTGGGGAATTCGATACGCTCAAGCAACGAAAGCGAAGCGTCGCCGATCGCGCACACGAACTTTGTTCCTCCGGCCTCGATGCCGCCGTATCGCACAGGCATTTTTTGCGTCGGGGTATTCACAGAGTGTTTCATGGGATTTATCGCAGGAACAGGCCCTGCATCGTACAACAGAAATCTCCCGCTACACGATGCGCAGTTGCAGAGAAATATCCAGCGCCTCGACGGAATGAGTCAGGGCGCCGCAGGAAATGTACTGTACGCCGGTTTCGGCGATGGCCCGGACCGTGTCGAGGGTCACGTTGCCGGACGCTTCGGCAGGGATCCGTCCGTCGATGAGAGCCGTGGCTGCCCGGAGCCGGGATACGTCTATCCGCCCGCCGCCAGCATGTCCGTCGACAGACAAATCCACCATATTGTCCAGCAGAATGCGGTCCGCGCATCCGGTACGCAGCACATCGCGCACCTCGTCCAGCGTACGCGCTTCGACCTCGATGAGCATCGGCAATGCTTGTTCCTGGCGCCGCCGATCCGCCGCTCGAAGCGCTTGCGCCACACCCCCGGCGGCGGCAATGTGGTTTTCCTTGACGAGAAACATATCGTCGAGGCCAAGACGGTGGTTTGTTCCGCCGCCCAACCGGACGGCCCATTTGTCGAGCCGGCGCAGACCGGGTGCGGTCTTGCGCGTATCCGTAATCTGTCCCGGAAGCCCCTTGACGGCATCCACGAACCGGTGCGTAAGCGTTGCGATGCCGCTCATGCGCTGCATAAGGTTCAGGACGAGCCGCTCGGCGACGAGTAGGCCTTGTGCGGGTCCACGGGCTGTTCCGAACGTTGCGCCGGCGCGAATGGCCCCGCCGTCTCCGCATTGCCAGGAACACCGGATGCGGTCGTCCACCGTGGAGAAAACATATTCGGCCATCGTCAGGCCCGCCAGAATACCGTCTGCCTTGGCGAGGAATTGCCCCTCGGCTCGTACGGTCTCGTCGACTACGGCTTCTGTCGTGATGTCTCCGGAGCCGACATCTTCCGCCAGCGCGTCCTTGACGAATCCCCGCAACGCCTCCTCGGAGATATAGTCGGGCAGATCGTTCATTACGGATGACGTACCGGGGTAATTCCGGTCATTGTTCAACCCGAACACTCCCCATGCGCTCGAACTTTTCGATGCGTTTCCGGACAAGCTCTTCCGGGAGCGTTCCTCCGATTTCCGCGAGCGTTTCCTCAATGACCGTGCCCACGCTGCGAATGGTGTCGGCCGGATTCCGGTGCGCGCCCCCTTCCGGTTCCTTGACGATCCGGTCGATAATACCGAATTCCATCAGATCGGGGGCAGTAAGTTTCAGGGATTGCGCCGCGTCTTCCTTGTAATCCCACGAACGCCACAGTATCTGCGAACAGCTCTCTGGGGAGATTACGGAATACCAGGAATTTTCGAGCATCAGGATGCGGTCGCCCATGCCGATGCCGAGCGCTCCGCCCGATGCCCCCTCGCCGATAATGACGACCACGATGGGCACGGGCAGACGGGCCATCTCGAACAGATTTTTTGCGATGGCTTCAGCCTGACAGCGTTCTTCCGCTTCCAGTCCGGGGTATGCGCCGGGGGTGTCGAGCAGCGCGATCACAGGCCGGTTGAATTTGGCGGCGAGCCGCACGAGCCGCAGCGCCTTGCGATATCCTTCCGGGTTCGGCATCCCGAAGCGCCGGTACTTCCGGCTTTTCACATCGCGTCCTTTCTGGTGTCCCAGGATCATGACGGAGCGGTCGACGCCTCCGTATTCGGCGCCCCGAAACTTCGCAAACCCGCCCACGATCGCGGGGTCGTCTCCATACAGGCGGTCGCCGTGCATTTCCACGAAGTCTTCCGTCATGGCCTCGATGTAATCGAGCGTGTACGGCCTCATCGGGTGGCGCGCGATCTGTACGCGCTGCCATCGCGTCAGATTGCGGTAAATGGATGCGCGCAGTTCGTCTACGCGGGCCTCCAGCGCGGCGATTTCCCTGGACAGGTCGACCTTCGCGTCTTCCGTGTCGAATGCCCTCATTTCGTCGAGCTTCTGCTCGAGTTCCACGAGGGGTTTTTCGAAATCCAGAAGATATTGAGGAGATGGCGTCATGAGCCGATGCGTTCGTGAATCCCGGCGGCGTTCTTGAGGGATCGGACGATAATATCCCAGTCGAGGGACAGGGTCCGGTTTCTGACGTAGAACCAATAGGCGGAATCAAGTTCGTCCACGGCGTCCCGGGGAAGGTTGACGACATCCACCACGGTGAAAACGCCAGGCCGGAGGTTCCATTCCGGGGGCGGGCGGTAATCGGTGGTTTCGTCGTAGCCGACCAGGGCGCGTCGTCCGAGAAGAATATCGGGAAATTTTTTCGTTTTACGTGCAAGACGCGCCGGAAGCGAGTTCTGACCGGCGAGGGGGGCGGTTGCCGCCAGCACGGGATGCATGAGAAGACCGACCGACGCAATGCCTTTTTCCAGCAGGCGTCGGGGCCCCGACGGGCGGGCGTGTACGAATGCATCCCCCGTTTCTACGAGATTGACCATCGAAAGATCGTCTACCGACGCTCTGCCGATGACATGATCTCGTCCATCGGCCAGGATGCGGATGTGTACGTTCAGGTCGTGCAGTTCCTGGATATACCGGAAGATAGACCGGTTCGAAAGCGCGCCGGAAGCAAAAACGACATCGTGGAGTTTCCCGAGACGGACCATGTCGCGTAATTGCCCTGCTCGGCCGAGCCATGCCGGCTCCGTGTTGCTCGCGAAATCGCCGGGATCGTCCCCGGGCATTTCTTCGTCGAGGCCGCGGATAAGCGCTGCGTCGGGATCGCTACCATTGTTCGCAGGCATCTCCTCGTCCGGCGTAACGAATCCTTTCAGGGAAAACGGGGGTCTCGGGTGCCGGGCAAGCATGTTGTGCAGACGTATGGCCTCGTCCCGGCGCCCCACGAGGACGGCGTGTCGCCCGTGTATCGGTTCGGCGTCCCGGAGCATGCGGATCCACCGTGCGGTCCAGGACACGAGGACGGACACGGGCAAGGTGAGCAGTACGACAAGCCGTGAAAAGGCAATGGTTTTTACGAAAAAGGATAGCGCAGCCACGAGAAGGAGGCCTGCAAGTATGCCCACCGGAACGGAACGGAAAGAATTCTTCCGCCGGTATCCTCCGAGGGCAGCGATACCTGTAACGGAGCCAAGGCCGTATATTGGCGCCACGACGCTGAAGAACAACGGCGCCACGCGGGCGCCGAGCATGGAGGCATAGGCTGTCGCCAGAAGGCCTGCGGAGGCATATACCATGCAAAAATCCAGGAGGGGCCAGGCGGCGATGCGTCCGAATTTTGCCGCCAGGGACATCCCGGCCCGGACCAGGATGCCGCATCGAAGCAGCAGGGCCAGCAGTTTCGAGTATCGACTCTCGAAATGCTTCTCCGTAAACCGGAGCATGGCGCCGTAGAAAAGGCGCACGTAACGCAACTCGCCCTTTCGGGTGCTCTGTCCTTTGTAATGAATGATTTCCGTTTCCGGGGTATAGTAGATTTTCCAGCGGGCCTGCTGGATGCGGTAACACAAGTCGATATCTTCCCCGTACATAAAGAACTCTTCGTCGAAGAGGCCCGCCTCGTCGAGCGCAGCCCGCCGAAGCATCATGCACGACCCACTCAACGCATCTACCTCGGCCGTCTCGTTTTCCGGCAGATGGGTCATGTTGTAGCGCCCGAACACAGGGCTGCGCGGAAAAAGCGCCGCCAATCCGGTCATACGGAAAAAGGCTACGCGGGGCGTGGGGAATGCGCGTCGGCTTTCGAGAGCGAATGTCCCGTCCGGATGCAGGATCTTGCATCCGGCGGCGCCGGCGTCCGGGTGCTCGTCGAGGAATCGGACAAGGGTAACCAGCGTGTTTTCCTGTACGATCGTGTCCGGGTTCAGCACCAGGACATAGCGTCCGCGCGCCTTGCGGATTGCCTGATTGTTGGCGGCGCCGAAGCCCGCGTTGCCTGCGTTGACGATCAGACGTACTTCGGGGAAGTGTGTGCGCACCATCGTCGGGCTGCCGTCCACGGAGTTGTTATCGACCACGAACACTTCCATGTTCAGTTCGGCCTGTGCACGGAACACGGAACGGAGCGTTTGTTCGAGGAATTCCCGCACGTTGTAATTGACGATAACGACCGAAAGGTCGATTACGTCCGTGCGACGATCGACCGTCGCAGCAGGAGAATGCGATACATCCATGAGAATGGAGAGGCGGGTGCGCGGTTTAGCGCAGCGTTTCGTACGCAATTTATCCTAAATTCAATCGCAAAACGCCTTGCCGGTTCAATATAAGCATTACCTTATACGCTGCCTGGTCCGTACGCGCTTCGGGAATTCTCCGATTCACGCAGTTTACATCCATTCGCATGCCTCAGCTTTTTCCCAAAGGAGCTAACGCGTTGCCAATCCTTTCTTTGGTTGGGGCGCTTGTGGGAGGCGTAGCGCTTGTCGGTTTTGTCTGGTACTACTTTTCTCCGGAGTACACGGATGTGGGCTATGCCCCCGAACAGCCCGTACCGTATAGCCACCGGCTTCATGCAGGCGAATTGGGGCTGGATTGCCGGTATTGCCACACGAATGTGGAAATGACCGCCGAGGCGAATCTCCCTCCCACCCAAACGTGCATGAACTGTCATGCGCAGGTGCAGACCGAGGCGCTGTCTTTGCACCCGGTGCGAAAAAGCTGGGCGGAAGACATGCCCGTGGAGTGGATCAAGGTCAATTTTCTTCCGGATTATGTGCATTTCAGCCATGCCGCCCATGTCAACAATGGAGTGGGGTGCGAGACATGTCACGGCCGGATAGACCTGATGGATGTCGTTTCCCAGCCGGAGCCGCTTTCTATGGGGTGGTGTCTGGACTGTCACCGTAACCCGGAGGAGCAGTTGCGTCCTGATGAAGCTGTGACTCTCATGGGATACGAACATCCGGCGGATTTCATGGAACGCAATGCGGAGCGTATCGAACGGGAAGATATCCGTCCTCCCGTAAATTGCTCCGCGTGCCATTATTAGAATCGGATCAGACGAGAGATCGGCATGATCGACCTTCCTGTCCTGAAAGATGTAGAGGCCCCTGCGCCGCGCGAGCGGTTCTGGCGTAGTACGGCCGATCTCGAAGGAGATATTGGCGACCTTCATGCCGGGGAGTTCATGCCGGGCGCAAGCGATCGGCCGGATGGCGCGTCCCGCAGGGATTTTCTGCGTATCATGGGCGCTTCCATGGCGATGGCCGGTTTGTCGGCCTGCCGGCGTCCCGTCGAGCAAGTACTTCCGTACACGCGCCAGCCGGAAGAGATCGTTCCGGGAGAACCCCTCCATTACGCTACGGGCATGCCGTACCGCGGGGTGCTGCGCCCGATTCTTGTGAAGAGCCATGAAGGGCGTCCCACCAAGGTAGAAGGGAATCCGGAGCATCCCATGTCCCGGGGGGCGACAGGGGCGTTCGAACAGGCATCCATTCTGAATATGTACGATCCGGATCGCTCGCAGCGCATGTTGCGCCAGGGCGTCGGCGCAGAATGGCGGGAGTTCGTGCGTCTTGCGCAGGAACTGGACGGTGCCGATCGGATTGCGGTTTTGTCGCCCCCGACATCCTCTCCTACGATCCGGTCGCTTCGTCGCCGTCTTGCGGAGCGTTTCCCGGAAATGAAATGGATTACGTATGCGCCTGAAGGGGACGATCCGTCCCGGACGGGGCTGCGGACGACGGAAGGACGCACGGTGCGGCCCTTGTACCGGTTTTCCAATGCGGAAGTCATCGTTAGCCTGGACAGCGATTTCCTCGGCCCGACGGAGGTCGATCTTCTGTCCAATACGGCGGAATATGCGCAAAACAGACGGATGGCGTCCCCGGAAGATATCCCCGGCAGGCTGTATGTTGTAGAGAGCAACTATTCGCTTACGGGAGGGATGGCCGATCATCGCAAGAGGTTGCGCTCCGGCGATATTCCTGCGTTTGCGCAGGCGCTGGCTTCGCAACTCGGTATCGGCGAATTTTCGAGTCAGGGCGCCATGGAGGATGCGTTCCTTCGTGCGATGGCCCGCGATGTGCAAGCGGCGGGTCCGCGCGCCGTAGTGGTTGCGGGCGATACCCAACCGCCCGAAGTCCATATGCTCGCAGCGGCTATCAATCAGGCGCTCGGCGCCGTGGGCGGTACGGTTTCTTATCTGGATGTGGACGACGAGGCGGAATTCTCGCAGATCGAACGCTTCGCCGATCTGGCGGCCAATATGCATGCCGGCGAGATCGACCTGCTTTTGATGTTGGGAGTCAATCCGGTGTACAGTGCTCCACCCGAACTCGATTTTGCCGGCGGAATGGAGCGTGTCGCCCGGACGGTGCACCTCGGGTTGCATCTTGACGAGACGGGACAGGCTGCAGAATGGCATATTCCGCAAGCGCATTATCTCGAAGCATGGGGAGACGGGCGCGCCTGCGACGGTACGCTCTCCGTCGTTCAGCCGCTGATTGCGCCTCTGTACGAGGCGGCGAAATCCGACGTGGAAGTGCTCGGTCTGCTCGTAACCGGCATGGATACGCCGGGGTATGACCTCGTGCGGGAGCAGTGGTCGGCATATCTTCCCGGCGATGCGGAGCAGGCGTGGCGGAAGGCGCTGCACGACGGGTTCCTGCCGGACAGTGGCTATCCGGAGACGACTCCGGTATTGGAGACCCCTTCCTTTTCTGTCGCTTCTCCTGGCGAGGAGGAAATCGAGGTCGTCATTCGCCTCGATCCGACCGTGCTGGACGGTTCGTACGCCAACAATGCCTGGATGATGGAACTTCCCGATCCCACGACCAAGATTGTGTGGGATAATGTGGCGTTGATCGCTCCGGCAATGGCCGAGCGCCTGGGTGTGTCGGCGAAATACGACAAGGGACAGTACGTCGTCGATGTGCTGGAAATCACCGTGGACGGCCGAAGCATTCGATTGCCGGCCTGGATACAACCGGGTTTGCCGGATCGCTCGGTGCACCTGACCATGGGATACGGGCGCAATATTTCAACCACTCGCCCGCCGAGGAAGGCCCGTTTCTTCGATCTGGATCATTACACCGATATCTATGCCGACGGTCCGCTTGCGAACGGAGTCGGGGAAAACGTTTCTGTGTTGCGCCGTGCGGACATGCGCCGCGTGCTTGCCGGCGCCGAGGTGAAAACGACCGGCGATACCTGGACGATTTCCACTACGCAGGAGCATGGCTACATGGAGGGCCGTCCCCTTTTTCGCAAGGCCACCCTCGCGGAATTCAGGGAACGCCCTACGTTTGCGCCGGATGCGGTTCCTCCGCTTCATGGACAGGAAGAGTGGGAGGATTACCCTGCGCTCTGGCAGAAACAACATCCTTCCGAACAGCCCGCCATCACGGAAAACCCCTATTACGAGAATCAGTGGGGGATGGTCATCGACCTGAATACCTGCACGGGCTGCAACGCTTGCGTTGTCGCGTGCAACAGCGAGAACAATGTGCAGATGGTGGGCAAGGAAGAGGTGGGTCGAGGGCGCGAGATGCACTGGTTGCGAATTGACCGTTATTTCGTTTCCGGGGAAGAGGATACGGACAATCCGGCTATGGTCGTGCAGCCGGTGCCGTGCATGCACTGCGAGAATGCTCCGTGCGAAGCGGTGTGTCCGGTGGCGGCGACTGTGCATTCCCCGGATGGCACGAACCAGATGATTTACAACCGCTGCATCGGTACGCGGTACTGCTCCAACAATTGCCCGTACAAGGTGCGCCGGTTCAGTTTCTTCAACTGGACGAAGACGTTGCCGGAAACGGTGCAGATGGCGCAGAATCCGAATGTGACGGTCCGTTTCCGGGGCGTCATGGAGAAATGCTCGTACTGCATCCAGCGGATTCGAGGAGCACAGCAGGCTGCGCACCTTGCCGAGCAGGCGCTTCTGGATGGCGAAGTCAAGACGGCGTGTCAGCAGGCGTGTCCTATGCAGAGCATTACGTTCGGTGATTTGAACAACCCGAACAGTGCGGTGGTGCAGGCGAGAAAAAACCCTCGTCGGTACGAAATGCTGGCCGAACTGTCCGTCAAGCCGCGCACCTCGTATCTGGCGCGCGTAACGAACCCGAACCCCGAACTCGAACCCCAGGGATAATCTTCCGTCGAACGCATTGGGTCATTCAACGAGCCATAGCACTGAGCCGCCGCTGGTTACCGGCAACCTGAGTTTTCACGAACTCACGGAACTGGTGGCGCGCCATGCGGAAAAGAAACCTCCCATGGCCTGGTATGTGGCCATCGGGATTTCTTCGCTGATGTTGCTCAACCTGCTGGTGATGATCGCCTATCAGGTATGGAATGGCGTGGGCGTTTGGGGCAATAACGTGCCTGTCGGATGGGGGTGGCCGATCGTCGACTTCGTATTCTGGGTAGGTATCGGGCACGCCGGCACGCTGATTTCCGCCATTCTGTTTTTGTTCAGGCAGCGCTGGCGGACATCGATCAATCGGGCCGCGGAGGCCATGACGATCTTTGCCGTGATCTGCGCCCTGCTTTTCCCGACGATCCATGTGGGGCGGATCTGGGTGATATACTGGACGCTCCCGATTCCTAACCAGATGGACATGTGGCCGCAATTCAAGAGTCCGCTGTTGTGGGATGTTTTTGCGGTGTCGAGTTATTTCATTGTTTCGCTGCTGTTCTGGTATGTGGGATTGATCCCGGATCTGGCTACGCTGCGCGACCGGGCCCGTTCGTTCATCCGGCAGCGCGTGCTGGGCGTATTTTCCATGGGGTGGACCGGCTCCAACAGGCACTGGCGCAACTACGAAAAGGCGTACCTGCTGCTGGCGGGCCTTGCCACGCCGCTTGTTCTTTCGGTGCACTCGGTGGTGTCGTTCGATTTTGCCGTATCCATCGTTCCCGGCTGGCATACCACTATTTTCCCGCCCTATTTCGTGGCGGGCGCCATTTTTTCCGGGTTCGCCATGGTGGTGACGCTCATGGTGATTGCTCGGAAGGTTTATGGCATCGAGGACCTGATCACGCTCAACCACCTCGAGAAGATGAACATCGTCATTCTTCTTACGGGATCGATGGTGGGCTTTGCGTACATCACGGAGTTTTTCATTGCCTGGTATTCGCAGGTCGGGTACGAGCAGTATGCCTTCATCAACCGGGCCACCGGGCCGTATGCATGGGCCTACTGGATCATGATGTCGTGCAATCTCATTGCGCCCCAGGTGTTCTGGTTCAAGCGCCTGCGACGCAGCGTGCCGCTCATGTTCGCCATTTCCATTCTCGTGAACATCGGTATGTGGTTCGAGCGTTTCGTGATCACCGTGATCTCGCTGCATCGCGACTATCTGCCTTCCAGCTGGGGATACTTTACACCCACCTGGGTCGATGTGATGACTTTCGTGGGATCGTTCGGGCTGTTTCTGACCCTGTTCCTGCTCTTCCTCAGGTTTGCGCCGATGGTGGCGCTTTCTGAGGTCAAGGGCGTTGTGCCGCAGGCCGATCCGCATTTTCACGACCGCGAATCGTCATGAAGACAATCCTTGCGGAAATAAAGGCGTCGATGGGCATCTACGAAAGCGAGCCCGTACACGGGCTGCTTGCCGAGTTTGCCGATCCCGGAGCACTGCTGGATGCGGCGGCACAGGTTCGAGAGGCGGGCTACCGGCATTTCGACGTGCATTCGCCCTTTCCGATTCATGGCATGGACAAGGCCATGGGGCTGGGCAATTCGCTGGTCGGGTTTTTTACCCTGGGCGGCGGAATTACCGGTTTCGCGCTGGCGTACTGGTTGCAATGGTGGACCGGCGCCGTGGCGTATCCCCTCAACATCAGCGGCAAACCGTTTTTCGCCATTGAGCCGTCCATTCCTATCATGTTCGAATTGACGGTGCTTTTTGCGGCCTTTGGCGCAGTAGCGGGCATGTTTGCGTTGAACGGGCTGCCGCGCCCTCACAATCCGCTTTTTTACTCCCGAAATTTTACGCGGGCGACCGACGACGCATTCTTCCTGCACATTGCGGCGTCGGACAAGTGTTTCGACATCGAGGGGACCCGGCAATTGCTGACGGACCTTGGCGGGTATCACGTTGAATTGCTCACCGAAGAAGAATGATGGCATGCGGCGAGTCCGGTGGAAGCCGGTTTCCCGCGCGCACAAGGATATTATGGATATATGCTCATGAAGAGAGGGGGAACGGTACTGGTGTTTGCAGCCTTCTTGCTGGCGTCCTGCCGCGGCACGACGCATGAACATACGCCTATCCATCCCAACCTGAACATGGATTATCAGGAGCGGTTCGATCCGCAGGAGGCCAATACCTTCTTTGCGGACGGGCGCTCCATGCGGCCGCCCGTTCCCGGAACGGTTGCGCGCGGTTTTTTGCGCGAGGATACGCGGTTTCACGAAGGGCGAAACGGCGACGGGAGTTATGTAGAGGCCATGCCGATTCCGCTGACGATAGAACTCCTGGAACACGGGCAAACCCGGTACGATATTTTCTGCACCCCGTGTCATGGCGCCGCCGGCGATGGCGAAGGCATCATTACGACAGGCGGTTTCGGGTATACACCGGCCACGACCTATCACAGCGACCGGTTGCGCGAGGAAACGGACGGCTATCTGTACGATGTGATTGCGAACGGCGTGCGCACCATGCCCGGGTATGCACACCAGATTCCGGTAGCGGACCGATGGGCCATCGTGGCCTATATCCGGGCTCTTCAGCGCAGCCAGTATGCGTCCGGGAGCGACATACCCGCCGTACTCCTCGACGATATCCGGCGTGAAGCGGGCGCCGGGGAAAACGAATAGATTCGATGGCGACACTGAAAAAGAGCCATATCACCCAGCGTTTCCTGGATCCGTTTGCATCGACCGCCGCCGATGCGCCGGATGCGTTCCGGTATAAGGGAGATTGGCGCATATGGGGGATTCCCCTGCTGGTCGGTGCGCTCGGGCTTACGTCGGGATTGTCCGGCTGGCTGACGGATCCGCATCAGTTTTATTTTTCGTACCTGATAGGATGGGTGTTCTGTCTGACCATCGCGCTGGGAGCGTTGTATTTCGTGCTTATACAGCACCTGACGAGGGCGCGCTGGAGTATCGTGGTGCGGCGCCTGGCCGAAGCCCTGTTGTGGACGTTCCCGTTACTGGCCGTACTTGGTATTCCTGTTCTCTTCGGGCTGCACGATCTCTATCATTGGACGCATGCGGAGGCCGTCGCAGCCGATCCCATCCTTGCCGGAAAGACGCCCTATCTGAATGTCCCGTTTTTTCTGGTACGCCTTGCGGCCTATTTCCTGGTGTGGGGTCTGCTCGCCTATCTTCTGTATCGAAATTCGCTTGCGCAGGATTGTACGGGCGATGGCGATATTCCGGCCCGTCAGCGCAAGGTTAGCGCCTGGGGGCTTGCGGTAGCGGCGATTACCACTGCATTTGCGAGTTACGACTTGCTGATGTCGCTTGATCCGCACTGGTTTTCGACCATTTTCGGGGTATACGTGTTTGCGGGCGCCTTCATGTCGATTCACGCATTGCTTGCGCTTTGCGCTATGATGCTCCAGGGTGGGGGCAACCTGCGGGGGGTCGTTACCACGGAGCACTATCAGGACCTTGGCAAAATGGCCTTCGCCTTCGTTGTGTTCTGGACGTACATTGCGTTCAGCCAGTACATGTTGATCTGGTACGGCAACATACCGGAAGAGACGCTCTGGTATCGCCACCGTCTCAGCCATGGCTGGGAAGTGCACAGCGCTGTGCTGCTTATTGGACATTTCATCGTGCCCTTTTTCCTGTTGCTGTCGAGAGCCGTTAAACGGTCCAAACTGCTTCTCGGAGTAATTTGCGTCTGGCTGCTTGCGATGCAGTGGTTCGATATCCACTGGTTGGCCGCGCCGGTGCTGCATCGCGACGCCGCCACGATTCATTTTCTGGACGTTGCGAACTGGCTGGGTCTCTTCGGGATCGTATTCGGTGCGTTCATGTACCGCCTCGTCCGGCACAGCCTTGTTCCTTTCCGGTCTCCCGGACTGGACGATTCGCTGCATTTCGAAAATACCTGACGTTGACCATGCCGAATCCCACGGACATTTCGGAAGGGGCGCAATGGGTCGAAGGAACGGAGCGCCCGCACGTCGAGCAGGAAGGCATCGAAGCCGGTCAGATTCTTGGTTTCGTGGTTATGACCGCGTTCCTCATTGGCCTGGCGGTCGTAGCGCTTTTTCAGTATACGGACCTTACGGCGCAAGAGGTGCTGGTGGAAACCACCGACCAGAGCACCTATCCCGAGCTGGAAGAAGTGCGTCTGCATGCCGCCGTGCTTCTTACGCAGTACGAGGCCATCGCGGGGCCGGGGGAACGCTATCGTATTCCCATAGCGCGGGCTATGCAACTGATGGCGCAAGAGGCGCCGGTCCATCCCGAGGAGTTCTACGCCTCCGAATACATGGCCACGCACCGCGAGCGATGACAATCTGCTGCAAGCCATATCGAACCCAGGCGAGGGAGACTGCCCGGCAGTTTTTGCCCGGGCTGTTTGCATGGGTTGTATCCGGCGCGACCGTGCTGGCCGCCGTTGCAGTTGCTCCGGCATTCGGTCAATCGACAGACACGTTGCCCCCACAGTTCGAAGGGATTGGTCTTGACCAGCGGATCGGCGCCGAGCCGTCCCGCGACCTTGTTTTTCGGAACGAGGATGGGGACGAGGTTGCCCTCGGACAGTACTTCGACGGCAAACGTCCTGTGTTGTTGACGTTGGTTTATCACGAGTGTCCCACCATGTGCAATATGGTGTTGCACGGGTTGACCGAAACGCTGAAGGGGATGCCTTGGACGCCCGGCGATCAATTCGATGTCGTGACGGTGAGTTTCAACCCGCTCGAAACACCGGCGCTGGCGTCGGAGAGGAAGAAAATGTACCTGAATATGCTGGGCAAGCCCGAAGCCGCGGAGGGATGGCATTTTCTTACGGGAGAGGACACCTCGATTGCGGCGCTTACGGAAGCAGTAGGGTTCCGGTATAACTGGATCGAGGACGAGCAGGTGTACGCGCACCCGTTCACGCTCATTTTTCTGAGCGGAGAGGGGACGGTGATGCGGTACATGCCCGGTATACAGTTCGCTCCTTCGGATGTGCGGGCTGCACTTATAGAGGTGTCGGAAGGGCGTGCGGGTTCGCCCCTCAATCGGGTCCTGCTGTATTGTCTGCAATATGACCCGAACGCTAATTCGTATGTGCTTCATGCCGTAAATCTGATGAAGTTCAGCGGAGGCCTGGCTGTCGTCCTGCTGGGCGTATTCTTTGTCGCGATACGGCGCCGGGGGGCGCATCGCACATGGTCCGCACCCGGACATACACCTGCCCCCACGGTATAACCTCGCCGGTTTTTTGCGCTTTTATGACGCCGCTCTTATGAATATGTCCGCAGCAGGAGGCCCCGGCTCGGAAAACAGGAATCGGCAATTATGACCGGATCGTTTTGGCTGCCCGATGGCGCGTCGACCCTGTCGTCCGAAATCGACAGCCTGTTCTACTTCGTAACGTGGGCAAGCGTCATCCTTTTTGCAGGGGTGGTGGCGGCTATAGCGTACCTTGCGTATCGCTACCGGCGGCGGCGCGGCGGTCCTGCTCCGGAGCGCGTGAAGCCGAACAAGATGGTGGAAATCTCGTGGGTGGTGTTGCCCACGATCCTCGTGCTGATCGTTTTCAATTGGGGGTTCCGGTTGTTCGTCGAGCAGAGCGTGGCGCCGCCGAACGCCTACGAAGTCTATGTGCGCGGCGCTATGTGGAAATGGGATTTCGAGTATCCGACCGGCGCCGTCACGACCAACGAATTGCACGTGCCCGTAGACCGTCCCGTGCGTCTTGTCATGAGCAGCGTCGACGTGTTGCACAGTTTCTTTGTCCCGGCCTTTCGGGTCAAGCAGGATGTGTTGCCGAACCGGTATTCGGCGGTCTGGTTCGAGGCCACGCGCGTGGATACGTTTCAGGTGTTCTGTACGGAATACTGCGGAACGGGGCATGCGGCGATGCTGGCGTCGGTCATTACCCATTCGCAGGGAGATTTCGAGGCATGGCTTGCCTCGGCGGGCGTGGACGAGGATACCCCGCTTCCCGAGCTGGGCGCGCAACTGTACGAGCAACAGGTTTGTGTCACATGCCACAGTATAGACGGGACGCCGGGGATTGGCCCGACCCTGGCGGGATTGTATGGAAAGACCGAGACGCTCGACGACGGATCCACTGTGGTGGTGGACGACGATTACCTGCGCGAATCCATCGTCGAGCCCGGCGCCAAGGTGGTGGAAGGGTATGCCAACATAATGTCTCCCATTTACGGTGGTCTCAGCGAGCGGGAATTATCCGCACTGATCGCCTTTATCCGGGAGCAACAATAGCGGTGCGCGCACGGACGCCGCCGTGTACGAAGACGGATCGACGGAATCTATGACCCAAGACATGGATCGGAGCGAAGCAGCGCAGGCCCGGGATGCCGAAGAGCATCCTGCGCACGGCGACTACATTACCCATGCGAAAAGCATCGGGTCGTGGATGTTTTCCTTGGACCACAAGCGTATCGGCATCCTGTATGCCGTCACGGCAGCGATCGCCTTTCTTGCGGCAGGCGTCTTCGCGCTGCTGGTGCGCGCCGAACTGCTGCTGCCCGGCGAGACCTTCCTGTCCGCCCAGAGCTACAACCAGCTGTTCTCGCTCCATGGCATCGTCATGGTGTTCGGGTTCATCATTCCCGCCATCCCGGGTTTTCTGGGCAATTTCCTGTTGCCCCTGCATCTCGGCGCAAAAGACGTGGCGTTTCCCCGGCTGAATCTGTTCAGTTACTATTTGTATTTACTGGGCGTCATTCTCATCGTCGTGGCGATGGTGGTCGGCAGCGTGGATACGGGATGGACTTTCTACACGCCCTATTCGGCCCGCACGGGCCCCGCAGTGCTGTTCCTGGCCATGGCGGTTTTCGTTGCGGGGTTCGCCTCCATATTCACGGGGATCAATTTCATCGTTACGGTGCACAAGATGCGCGCGCCGGGGATGACGTGGAACCGCCTTCCGCTTTTTGTCTGGAGCATTTATTCGACGAGTATCGTACAGGTGCTCGCCACCCCCGTGCTCGGTATCACCGTCCTGCTGCTCTTCCTGGAGCGTCTCCTCCGGATCGGCATTTTCGACCCGGCCCTCGGCGGCGATCCAATCCTTTTTCAGCATTTCTTCTGGTTCTACTCGCATCCGGCGGTGTACATCATGATTCTGCCGGGCTTCGGGATCGTTTCCGAACTGATCGCGACGTTTTCGAGGCAGCGCATCTACGGATATACGGCCATTGCGTTGTCTTCCGTAGCGATCGCCATGCTGGGTTTTCTGGTCTGGGGGCATCATATGTTCGTCTCCGGCCAATCCGCCATTTCCTCGATCATTTTCTCGCTGATTACCTACCTGATCGGTATTCCGTCGGGGATCAAGGTGTTCAACTGGATCGCTACCATGTACAAGGGATCCATTTCGTTCAAAACCCCGATGCTGTACGCGCTTTCGTTTCTGGTGCTGTTCACGATCGGGGGCGTAACGGGCATCATGGTGGGTGTGCTGGCCGTGGATATTCACCTGCACGACACCTACTACGTCGTGGGTCATTTTCATTATGTAATGATGGGCGGTACGGTCATCGCGCTCCTTGGCGGCTTGCATTACTGGTGGCCGAAAGTCACGGGACGCCTTTACAACGAGGTATGCGGCCAGATCGCTGCGTTTCTGATATTCGTGGGGCTGAACCTGACTTTTTTCACGCAGCTCGTGCTGGGATCGCGCGGCATGCCCCGCCGCTACCACGACTATCTGCCCGAGTTCACCTCCCTGCATCAGCTTTCCACGATAGGTTCGTGGGTCATGGGGCTTGGCCTCTTTCTGGTGCTGGGATATTTGCTGGTTTCCCTTTTTCGAGGGAAGAAGGCGACCGCGAATCCATGGGGGGGCGCTACGCTGGAATGGACGCATACGGGCGTGCGCCCGGATCCCCATAATTTCCATCGGACGCCGTTTGTCACGCGGGGGCCCTACGAGTTCGACCGGATCGGGGCGTCCCGCTCCGAAACCGTCGAAGACCATAGGGGCGCGGATCCGCCGGATGTCGCTCTGAACCAGGACCGGACGTAAGCATCATGGCCAATACGAGCGCGGCGGAACAGGCCGCACAGGAGCGCTCCCCGGCGCATCTGAAGCATTACTTCGTTTCGTCCGATCAGCAGTTCGACGCGGCGAAACTCGGGATGTGGCTTTTCCTTATCACGGAGGTCCTTCTTTTCAGCGGGATGTTTGTGGCCTATGCCGTGTATCGCGTCTGGTATCCGGAGGTGTTTGCGGTCGCTTCCACCGAACTGAACCCCTGGATGGGCGGCCTGAACACCGTGGTGCTGCTGGCCTCTTCCCTCACCGTGGCGCTGGCCATCCGTGCTGCGCAGACCGACAAGCGCAGGGCGCTGGTGGTCAATCTGTTCATCACGGTGTTGCTGGCCGGCGTGTTCATGGTGGTGAAGTACTTCGAGTACACGCACAAATTCCATCTGGGCATCTTTCCCGGCGGAAATTTTGCGTATGCGGAGATGAACCAGCCCATCGTTCCGATCTTCTTCAGCATCTATTATGTGATGACCGGCATTCACGGGGTGCATGTATTGGTCGGTATGGGTGTATTAAGCTGGCTGGGCGTGCGGGCGATCCGGGGAGATTTTCACAGCGGGTACTACACGCCTGTGGAGCTTTCCGGTCTGTACTGGCACCTTGTGGACATCATCTGGATATTTCTTTTTCCATTGCTTTATCTCATTTAGTTGCGAACCGGGACGCCGGATCGCCTTGCGGGCATGAAAGGGCACCATATCATTCCACCCAAAACGCTGCTGAAGGTATTCGCCGCCCTGGTGGCGCTGACCGCTCTGACAGCCCTCACGGCGCAGGTCGATATAGGTGCGTTCAATATACCGCTGGCCCTTGCGATCGCCGGGACCAAGGCCCTGCTCGTGGTGCTTTTCTTCATGGCTCTCAAGTACGACAAACCGGTCAATGCGTTGTTTTTCGGGCTGGGGATTCTTTTCGTGGTGGTCTTCCTCGCCTTTACGTTGTTCGACACCGCCTTCCGGGGCGATCTCGGCAATGTGGGGAAGGAAGCGATTTTGAATACGGAGGGGACAGGACAGGGCGAATGAACCGGAAACGGTTTGCGAAACGCCTCCTCGTTTCGCATGCATGGTGCTGTGCCGGTTGTAACCGATTCTCTGTATGACGCAAGGGGTACATATGCGGCGGGATGGATAGCACCGCCGTGCTCCATCACCTGCCTCGCAGCGGTTGCATGGTACTGGGTCTGGAGCAGTTCCCCATCCCTATGGCTCTTCCCATGATCCGCCCCGCATCATTCGAAAGGCCTATTCGGAGGGCAAGGTGTAAAAAAGGGGTACAAAAAGGTGTGAAAAAGGAGTAAAAAAGGCGCCGGCCCCGCCGACACGTCGTATTACTTGAGCAAGATCATCTTCTTCACGGAGACATGCTGCCCGGTACGCAGGGCATACAGGTACGTACCCCCGGCCAGACCCGCTCCATCGAACGAAACGCTGTAGCGGCCCGCCGGCTGCACGCCGTCCGCCAGCACGCGGACCTCGCGACCGAGCACGTCATAGACCGTAAGCGTGATCGCCTGCGCCCGCTCGAGAGAAAACTCGATCGTCGTGGAGGGATTGAACGGGTTCGGATAGTTCTGCTCCAGCGCGAAAGCCGCGGGGATTTCTTCGTCCACGGGTTCGACCGACGTTACCTCATCCTCATATATGCCGGCGCCCATGATGAATACATTGGTTGCCTCGGCGCCATTGGGCAGGGTGAAATTAAACTCATACTCGCGGGCGAACGTCACCTTGGGTATGTCGGCGCTGTCGGAGTCGTCGTCGGGATTGTCGAAATGATACGTGACGAAGCCTCCCTCCTCGCTGCTTGCCGCCGCCGCGATAATCTGCGGGAGAATGAGTTCTCCGGTAACGGCGTCCGTGAGGGTCTCCGTCGGAGCCTGAAGCTCATACTTCTCCGGAAACGCCCCGTGGAAATACGTGTAGCCGGTGCGGTCCATTATAAAGAGGTAGGTGGGGCCGTGTCTCCAGTATCCGGTCGTATCCCGGAATACCCTCTTTACTCTAAGACCGGCGTCATAGCCTTCCTCATCATAGAGCGCCTGGGCGTAATCCGCCGCCCCGTTCACGAAGGCCTTCAGGCTTTCGCGGTCCACCACATCGCGGGCCGTTACGGCGGGAGGATCGCCGGGAGCGACGGCGACTTCCGTGACGTGGGATGCCTGAATATCGAGGCCCGCAACCAGGATGCCCGCACTGCCGTCGGGGTTAAAGTACGTTACCGCGTAGCCGTCGTCGCCCATAAACTCGAAAGCGCCGCCTGCTTGCGACATAGCCGCTGCCGCACTGATCGTCTCGAGCATAGTAGAGTCAACCACTCCGCCCGTCAAAAGCACATCCTGCCCGTGCAGAGCCAGTGTGCCGCTGGTGGTCGTCGTAGCAATGTAGGTGGAACCGTAATTCCAGGGTCCCTCGTGCGTCAAAAGACATCCGAGGTACCCGGCCGACAGCGGGGAAGCGCTGATTTTCAGGGCATACTCGAAATAAGCGAGCACGAATTGCTGCAGGGTGGCAGCGCCACTCTCCACCTGTTCGGCCGTTATGATGGTCGCGGGTATGGCCTCAATTTCAGCCGGCCGTGGACAGGTCTCATCCGACTGCGGAAAATTTGGCGCCCCGGGAGTACCGTTCATCTGCGCCGATGCACTCCAGCATTCGGGCAGATGGTTATCGCACGTCGGATCGGTGAGCGCCAGGGTATAGCCGTCTCCGTCCGCTTCTTCGGGCCAGGGCGCCGAGTCGTCGTACGTGAGGGAGTCCACTATAGCGCCCGATGCGTCGAAGATGCGCACGAGTTCCCCGCCGCCGGCCAGCCCGAAGCCCGCATCTCCCACTGCATTGGACACGCTGGGATGTATGACGGAGAAGCTGGCTATTTCTTGGGCGGCAACAAGGTATTCCCCGCTCTTCAGGATCGTGCCGTCCGGAAACGCGAATACGTGATCGTCGTCTGCGTCGGAGTAGGTCCACCCGGTCAGGTCAACATCTGTGGCGCCGGCATTGTACAGTTCCACCCAGTCCATACTTTCGTAATCCTCATGCGAGTTGTAGTTGATTTCGTTGATCACGACGGTGTCGGCGGCGGCTATCCTGCCGATGTTATTACCGGAAGGGGAGATTGCCGATACCGGTCGGCAGAGTAGCGAGAATACTCCCGCGACGATCAGGGCACAGCCTATGCGCCGTAGGAAACGCATGCTACGCTGTGCAAGAGGGCTATGAAAGGTTTTGGTTGTGTGGTGACCTGTATCGAAGAGCATGTAGATGTCTTGAGTCTGGGGTAAATGAATAATGTTGCATCAATATCGCAAAATCCCGGTAAATTTTTTGCACTCTCGCCGCCGGTTACGTATTCTTTGCCGCGAAGCCCCCCTTTTTACCACGAAGACCAGGGACGCGGATGAAACTGCTTGCGAGGAGATTGCCCTCCGGGGTTCTCCTGTTTTTGATGCTTGCGGGGTTGGCTCTTGTTGCGTTCTGGACGCCCGATGCGTGGGCTCAGGAAGCCGCCGGGCAAGTCGAGTATCGCTCCTTTCCCGTCGTAGGCAGCCGTGTGGTGGTTTGGGTGATCGCCCAGTTGCACCTCATGTTCGGGGCGTTCGTGCTCGCCGTCCCGATGTTCGCGCTCACGATCGAGTTCATCGGCTTCCGCAACGGCGACAAGCGCTACGACGATCTGGCGTATGAATTCACGCGCCTTTTGTCCGTCTCTTTCTCCTTTACAGCCAGTCTCGGCGCACTTCTGACCTTCTTCCTGTTCATTCTGTATCCCCGGTTGATGGAGTATCTGGTCTCCATCTTCGACTGGACATTCATGCTGTACGCATGCGTCTTCTTCCTCGAAGCCGTCTTCCTGTACAGTTATTATTACGGATGGGGCAAGATGCCGAAGTGGCTGCACCTGGTCATCGGTCTCTGTCTCAACCTGGTAGGCATCGCCATCATTTTCATTGCCGATTCCTGGCTTACCTTCATGAATTCCCCCAACGGCATCGACGCCGAAGGGAATCTGCTCAGCACCTGGGACGCCATCAACAACTTCACGTGGATGCCCATCAACATCCACCGGCTCATCGCAAATATCTGCTTCGGCGGGTCGATTGCGGCGGCATACGGGGCCTACAAGTTTCTTGGCGCGAAGACCGACGAAGAGCGGGCGCACTACGACTGGATGGGCTACATGGGCAATTTTATTGCGATCGCAGCGTTGCTCCCGCTGCCGTTCGCAGGCTACTGGCTGGGCCGTGAAATCTACGCTTTTTCCCAGAGCCTCGGTATTGCGCTCATGGGCGGCACATTCTCCTGGTTGTTCATCATTCAGGCTGTGCTTATCGGCAACCTGTTCCTTGCAGCCAACTATTACCTGTGGCTGAGTATGGAGCGCATTCACGGGGCGGAACGCTATCGCAAGTTCACCAAATGGCTGCTCGCATCCATTACCGTCTGTTTTATCGTCTGGGCCACGCCGCATTCCCTGGTCGCCACGGTCGAGGAAGCCCGCGCTATGGGCGGGTCTCATCACCCGATCCTGAATGTGCTGGGCGTGATGTCGGCCAAGAACACCGCCGTCAACGTGCTCATTCTCACCACATACCTGAGCTTTCTGTTTTACCGACGGGCCAACAAGGAGGCGACCGTTTCGTGGGCGAAAACCGGCAATATCATTCAGTTCGGTATCCTGGCGGTGGTCGTGGGCGTTGTCATCTTCCTCGGGGTGTACGGCTACTTCGTGGAGGCGTCCGTACGGATCGGTTTGTCGATCCCGCAGGTGAGTCTGGTGCTCTTCGCCATGATTTCGATCACGATCATCGATGTCTTCATGTTCAGAAAGGCGAAGATTCTGGGGCCGATCGAGTGGGGCAAGATTCCCAACCGGGCGCAGTACGCGCTCTTTTTCATTGCCATCACGTTTGCGTGGACGATGGGACTTATGGGCTACGTCCGTTCGGGCATTCGCCAGCATTGGCACGTCTACGGGGTTATGCGCGACACATCGGTGGATGCGTTTACACCCACGCTGGGCTACGCCGCCAATGTGGTGTCTGTGACGGTGCTGATCTTCTTTGCGTTTATCGCAGTCGTGTTTTTCCTTTCCAGTCTTGCGGGTAAGAAAAAACTCGATGCCGGGGAGGGGACATCGTCATGATGAACGCTGTCAAGATATGTGTCTTCACCATTCTCGTGGCCGCATTCTATAGCTACGTCAGCCAGATGGTGCCGCAGACGGTGACGTATCCGCCCGAGGATACGGAACTCGGAGCCGACATGACCACGGAGGATCTGGTAGCCGCCGGCGAGGAAATCGCTTCGGGGAAGGGCACGTGTCTTACGTGTCATACCGTATCCGGGGAAACCGGAGGGCGTTTCCCCGATCTGGCGAACATCGGGCTGGTGGCTGCCGAGCGGAAGGAAGGCTTCAGCGACGTGGAATACCTGGCCGAGTCGCTCTATGACCCGAATGAATATATTGTCGAGGGATTTCTGCCCGGCATGACTCCTATCTCCGATCCGCCCATCGACCTGAACGACCGGGAAATTCTCGCGGTGATTGCGTATTTACAGAGTCTCGGCGGCGCCCCCACGGTTACGCTGGACACGGAGTTGCGCTGGCAGAGCGAAGAGAATTCGGCCGGCGCATCGACTTCTTCGCAAGCAAGCGTGTCTGGTGCGCCTTCTTCGGAAAACCTGTCCGGGGAGGAGTTGTTCACCATGTATGCCTGCGGTACTTGCCACAGCGTCACCGAACCCACGCCTCTGCTGGGTCCCAGTTTGTACAATGTGGGAAACGATCTTTCGACCGCCGAAATATACGAGGCGATCATGGATCCGGACGCTGTCGTGTCGGAGGGATTTGTGGCGGGTCTGATGTCGGCCCAGTTGAGAGCTACCGGATTTTACGACAAGATATCGTCCGGACAGCTCAAGACGCTGGTTGATTACCTGGCGTTGCAAAAGGGAGGATCATGAACATCATTATCCTGCTTGTGGTGTGTGCAGGGCTCGTAGCGATGCGCTTCGTGCCGAAGATAAACATCCTCGGCTGGTTGGCGGGGTGGTGGATTGCTGTATTCGTTTTTCTGCGCTGGGGCATCGACCCGCCGCTGCCCACCTCGATCCAGGGGATGTTCGTGGCCATCCTGACACTTGCGTTGGTGGCGTATTTATCGGCGAATTCGGCGCATTTCCGGTTTGTACTGGACCAGTTCGTGGCATTCACGACGCAGAAAAAGTATACGATTTCCCTCTTGGCGGTCATTGCGGTGCTGCCTTGTCTTGTGGCGCTCCGCGTGTATTTCGACGTAACGGAAGGGCCGGCGCCTCCTCTCAGCAGCCGCACGATTCATCCGCCGCCGCCTACCAGTATAGAAGTGGCCGGAAATACGATCGATCTTGTCAACGACGACAATCCGTACCGCGCCCTTGAAACGGAAGACCCGGCAGCGTTCGAGGAGCATGTGGAGAACGGGCGCCGGGTGTACTACGAAAACTGCGTGTACTGCCACGGGGACGATATGGCGGGAGACGGCCTCTTTGCCCACGGGTTCGACCCCATTCCCGCGAATTTCCAGGACGCCACGACCATCGCCATGCTGCAGGAAGGCTATATTTTCTGGCGCATCGCCAAGGGCGGTCCAGGTCTTCCGAACGAATCCACGCCCTGGCTTTCGGCCATGCCTGCCTGGGAGAACTTTCTCTCGGAAGAGGATATGTGGGATGTGACGCTTTTCCTGTACGATTTCACCGGACACCGACCGCGGGCGCGGGAGGATCATGGGGGAGGTGGAGACCATTAGGAATAACACCGACATAGCGATTCGCTCGTCTGCTTGCCGGGCAGAACGCGCTGTTGTGCGTTTTTCCCGATCGAGCCTCATATCGTATGTCCTGGGGGCGTGTTTGCCTGTCGTATTGCTTCCCCTGACCGTGTTGGCGCAACCCGCGCCGGATCTTGGCGCCGACGAACAGCGCGAGGCCGGCCGCCTGCTTTACATAGACAAATGTGCGCAGTGCCATGGGGAAACCGGCAAAGGGGACGGGGTTGCTGCGCCATTCATGCGCCCGATGCCCCGCGACTTTACGGCAGGCATCTACAAGGTGCGCACCACACCGAGCGGACAGTTGCCTACGGATGACGATATCGCAGGGGTGATTCGCAACGGCATGCCCTATACCGGTATGCCCCCCTGGCCTCAGCTAAACGACGACGAAATTCGCAACCTTGTCTACTATCTAAAAACCTTCAACGACGATTTCTCCGGACCGTACGGCGTTCCCGATGTAATCGAGATTCCCAACCCCCCGTCGTTCAGCGAATCGTCTGCCGAACGGGGGCGCGCAGTCTACGAAGAGAACCAGTGCTTCGATTGCCATGGCATGGCCGGACGCGGCGACGGGCCTTCCGCTGTGACGCTGCAAGAGCAATGGGGCAACCATATCCGCCCTGCCGATCTTACGAAGCGCTGGACCTTCATAGGGGGCGACACACGCGAGGACATCTATCGCACGTTTACGACGGGCCTCGACGGTTCGCCCATGCCGTCCTACAGCATTACTCCGATCGAAGACAGTTGGGCCCTCGTCGATTACGTCTATTCGCTGTCGCAGGACGATCCCGATTATGCGACCTCTGCGACGGCGCAGTATGCAAACGATCCCGTCGACCCGGCACAGGGCAGGGCAGCTTTCGGCGAGGAACGCGGCGCCTATTTTCCCGTGGTCGGACAGATCATTGAACCCGGACGGTCGTTTATGCCCGGCGTAGACGGCATCGAGGTGAAAGTGCGCTACAATGCGGACGAGATCGCCATTCTTCTTTCATGGCACGACATGTCCGCGGAGACGACGGGGAGCAATGCCCCGGATATGGAAGTTCCGCCCACGGAGCAGGTCGTTCGGGATACCGTGACAAGCATCTGGTCCGATGCGGTCGCCGTACAGTTCCCCCGGGAGCTTGCGTCGGGAGGTATGCCGTATTTCCTTTTCGGGGACGCAAGACAGCCGGTCGATCTGTGGTTCGCCGATCTGGCTTCGGGAGAAGGCCGTTCGTACGTCGGGCGCGGGAGTGGTAACCTGCTCGCTGGCGAAACCTCCCCGTCCGTCTATGCGACCTACGAGGACGGTGCATGGACCGCCGTCTTCACCATGCCGCGCGACGAGCGTTTTGCGGAAGACACCTTCGTCCCGATCGCCTTCTCGGTATGGGACGGTTTCAACGACGAGCGGGGCAATCGCCGGGGCGTAACGGGATGGTATTATCTGTACCTCGAGCCCTCCGAGCGTCCTTCGCCGGTGATGCCCATGTTACGTGCTTCCGGTCTCACGCTTTTCGTGCTGCTCAGCATCGTCGGCCTGATGCGCTTTCGGTATCGCACCTCCGTTTCCGCCTGATTCTCCGGAGGTCTTTCCCTCGTACCTATGGAAGCCGCTCGTTCCCTATCCTTCCTGTCTTCTCCCGGTGGGTATCGCCCCTCGCTCGTTTCCTGGAATCTGACCAGGAAATGCAATCTCAAGTGCCCCCATTGCTATATGGAGGGGGGTACCGCCGAAGAAAACGAATTAACCACGGACGAGTGTCTCGCGCTGATCGACGAGATGGAGGCGCTCGGTACGGAGATGCTCATTCTTACCGGCGGAGAGCCGCTCTTGCGCCGGGATATCTACGGGATTGCGCAGACGGCCTCTGCAAAGGGAATGTGGGTGGTGATGGGCACGAACGGGGTCATGGTCAACGATTTCGTTGCGCGCAAGATGGTGGAATGCGGCGTCAAAGGGGTAGGCATCAGCATCGATTCCATCGATCCCGAGAAGCACAATTCCTTTCGCGGTGGCCCGAACGCCTGGGAGCATTCGGTCCGCGCCCTCGAAATATGTCGCAGGCATGGCCTCGAAGTGCTCGTGCAAACGACCGTCATGGATATGAACCGGGACGAAATTCCTGAACTGATGGCGTTTGCGCGCAAGAAAGGCGCCTGGTCCTTCAATCTGTACTTTCTGGTACAGACGGGCCGGGGGCAGGAGATGAATGATCTTTCCGCCGTCGCCACGGATACGATGCTTCGGGAAATGGTGAAGGTGCAGGACGAGCACCGTCCCATGCTGGTTCGCTCGAAATGCGCCCCGCAATTCAAGCAGATCGCGTACGACGAGGGGCTTGGCGGACTGGAGAGCGGCGGCTGCATGGCCGGTACGCAGTACTGCCGCATCACGCCGGGCGGGGATGTCACGCCGTGCCCGTACATGACGGTGGTAGCCGGAAACGTCCGCGAACAGTCTTTCGCCGAGATATGGACTTCTTCTCCCGTGCTGACGGATTTACGCGATCCTTCCCGGCTCAAGGGCAAATGCGGCGCATGCGAGTTCAACGAACTCTGCGGCGGTTGCCGCTGCCGGGCTCAGGCCGCTTTCGAGGACTATCTTGCCGAAGATCCGGCCTGTCTTTACCAGCCGACCGGCAGGATGCTCGAACGATACGATATAGAATGGTCTCCCGAAGCGCAGAGGCGACTTGATCGTATCCCGATCTCTTTCATTCGCGACAAAGTTCGTAAAGGCCTTGAAACGTATGCGGACCGACACGGCGTGCGCCGCATCTCTGCAGGCCTCATGCAGGAAGCGCTTGCCGGCATGGATCGGAGGGCGCCGTCTTTTTCGGAACCTGTCAAGAAACCGCTCGACGCCGGGGTTATTAAGGAACCCGTTACCCCGGAACGACTTGTATAACCAATCATACTCCTTCATTTACCAACCCATTCATGGAAAAGCTTGACGCAAAAACGCTCACAGAGCAGGTGCAGGTAACCAACGGGGTCGCCCGTCTCAAAAAGAACGGCGCCGACCGGAATCTTGACGTCATTGAGCTCCCGGAGAAATTCATCCGGTGGCAGCTCGACTACAAGCACAGCATTTACGACGCCATTGAGCAGGACCAGTACATCGCGTTCAACGCGGGGCATCTGCCTGTTGTGGCCACATGGGCTGACGATGCGCTTGTTCCCAATCTGGCCAACAAGGGCGTAGGGTTCACTCCAAAGGATGAACATATCGATTATTACCTCGAACTGGTGGAAGATGCCGTCGCCCGGATACAGGCATTACCGCCCCATGCCGTGAACGAGACCCGCGATCTGCGCATCCGGACGGCCCGCGAGTTGTATTCCCATCCCGAGCATATCGACTGGCGGCGCGTCGGGCTCCTCGAAATTTTTGAGGGATCCACGCTCAAAAATCTTGTCGAGAATCCCTTTGCGTCCGTGCTGTGGACCGGCAATTCCCCGGTGTTCGTCAGTTTTCAGGCAGACTGTGTCGTTGAAATCATCGAGCCGGAGGACAAGCGGTACCGTTTCCCCTGGGCGATGCGCCGCCTGTTCGAATACGAGCCATTTCATGTCGTTCAGACCATTTATCCTTATTCGTACTGTTTCTGGATCTACCGCTGGAAGGACAAGACGCCCAAACGCCGTTATCCCGGCAAGCGTAGCGACAACACTGTCAACGAAGCCGGCGGCGTGATCGACAAACAGGCTATGAACGGACAGGGGCAGGAGTAGAAGGCCCTTTCCGGATCGCCTCGCATCCGTTTTTTACACATTACTTTGCGGCCATGCCTCACATGATCACAGACGCCTGCGCGCAATGCGGCCTGTGCGTGGACGTGTGTCCGATTAGCGCGATTTCACCCGGAGATCCGATCTACGTCATCGACGATACGTGTTGCGATTTTACGGAATGTGTCGCCGAGTGTCCCGAGGAAGCCATCGTGCCGATTCCGGACTGGAAGGAACCTGTCGCCGTGTCCGATGCGGAGGTGACATCATGACCGGATCGCTGGTAACCCGTTTCGTACTGCAGGATTTTTTAGCTGCTGCGGCCCACAATTATGTCGCTTCGGCTCCCGAGCAGGGGCGTGTCGGGCGGTTGCTTCTGCTTGGAGAGACCTCGCAGGTCCTGGAGGGATGGCGGTCGTGGACGGACGCCGTGCGCCTGTATGCCGATGTGGCGTACAGGCCCGAATGGGATGCGGCCGCGGCCCGCGCCGCTGCGCAGTTCGGCGTGGCGATCGAGCAGGAATTTCCGGGCGATCTGATTCCCCTGCCGGCAGGAGCCGAACAACGGCACCGGCTTGTCCGGGACCTCCCGGACTCAGGATTGAGTTTGTGGCATTTCGATCCGTACTCGGTGGCATTCCGGCACGTGGCTCGCGGCGACGAACCGGACTATCATATTGTGCTGGCCTATATAAAATATGGCTGGATCGAGAAGGAAGAGATGGACGAACGCCTCACGGCGCTTCTACCCGAATTTTCCATGAAAACGATCGCTCAGGACCCGGCGGAGTTTCGCCGTAAGTACAAGGGTTTGCTTCAAATGGGAGAGCGCCTCGAACCCGGCACCGTACACCGTCCTTTCTGATTCCGCCTGCCATCATGGAGCCGTCCCGGGACATAGCGCCGCCTGATGCGCTCGAAGCGCGTGCCGCCGAGTTGGCCGCGAGGCGTCTTGACTGGAACGAACTGGATTTTGTAGGCTGGAAGGAATTTCGCCGCATGGCGCCGGCCATTGTACGCATGGAAACGGGACGCCTGGAGCGAATCATGGAAGAGGCCGAGCCGGGCAGCGATCCCTACAACACGATGGTACGGGCGCGTTTCGAGATGAATGCCTTCGCCGAGGGACTGGAAGAGGCGGAACGTTCTTCCCTCCCGAGCCGCGCCGATCGCCTCCAGCGTGCCCTGCTTGCCGTTTCGCTTCTTGCAGAAGATTCCGAAACGCTGCGATATGTTATGTACCGCCTCACGTACATTTACGACCGCCTCAAACTGATCTATTAGCCATTATGTACAAGACTATATTCGTTCCGGTCGACAATTCGGACCATTCGATGGCGAGCATCGAACTTGCCGTGGAACTGGCGAAGCGGTTCGATGGGGAGCTCGTGGGCAGCCATGCCTACGCAGCCCGTATGCACGATTACCGCTTCAAGCAGATGGAGTTTACGCTGCCCGAGGAGTATCTCGTTGAAGAGGAGATGGAAAAACAGCGGAAGGTGCACGACACGCTCATCACGATGGGTCTCGAACTGATTTCGGATTCGTACCTGACCGTGATGGACAAACGGTGCCGCGAGGAAAAATTGCCCTTCCAGCCGAAGATGTACGATGGAAAGAACTGGAAGATCATCGTACAGGACATCGAGGAGAGCGACTACGATCTGGTCGTGATGGGGGCGCTCGGTCTCGGCGCCGTTCGCGACAGTGTGCTGGGTAGCGTATGCTCTCGGGTCGTGCGGCGGGCGCGCACCGACATGCTTGTCGTCAAGAACACGGATGCCTTCGACCGTCAGATGAACGGGCACGCCGTGGGCGAACCCGATGGCGGGCACATCGTGGTGGCCGTTGACGGCAGCCCCGAGTCTTTCGCCGGTCTGAAAACGGCCCTCGAACTGGGCCGGAAGCTGGACAAGCGCGTGGAGGCGGTGTCGGTCTACGACCCCTACCTGCATTACGCGATGTTCAACAGCATCGTGCATGTGCTGACCGAAAAGGCCTCGAAGGTATTCCGGTTCAAGGAGCAGGAGCAGCTCCACGAAGAGGTTATCGACACGGGGCTTGCGAAGATATACCAGTCGCATCTCGAAGTGGCGCATCGCGTTGCCGCCGAAGAGGGCGTGGACCTGAAGATCACGCTGCTCGACGGCAAGGCCTTCGACAAGATTCTCCAGTACGTGCGCCGCGAAAAGCCCTGGCTGCTTGTCATGGGTCGCATCGGGGTGCATAGCGACGAAGACATGGACATCGGCAGCAATACGGAAAACCTGCTGCGGATGGTTTCCTGTAATGTGTTGTTGTCGAGCAGGCGGTACACGCCCCCGCTCGACGTGCGGGCCGAAGAATCCATGATCTGGACGGACGAGGCCACGGCCATTCTCAATACGGCTCCCGATTTTGCCCGCAACATTGCGCGTACGACGATCCATCGGTGGGCCATGGAACGTGGCCACTCCGTGATCACCCAAAAGGTGGTCGAGCAGGCGATGGCGACCATTCTTCCGGAATCCGCCATGCGATCTATGGGAATCATTGCCGAATCCGTGGCTCGCGAAAACATTGCCGCCGTCGATGAAACGACGTACGTATGCAGCCGGTGCGGCTACGCGGCGCGCGGATTCAAGCCCGCCGTGTGCGCTGTATGCGGGGCCGCTCCCGAGGAATTCCAGGAGATCGACAAGGAGGCGCTCCGCAAGCTGGCGCCCCTCGAAGGCGCTGTCGAAGAGATCGAAACCTTCGACAAGAAAAAGATCAAGTGGACGCGGGATGCTCGCGAACTGCTCAGGAAGGTCCCGGACGGGTACCAGATGCGCCGCGCCCGCGCACAGATCGAAAAGAGCGCCCGTGTCAAGGGACTTGATACGATCACCCGCGACATGGTGGCGGCGGCGGTAGGGGATTTGCTTGAGGACACCTCGGTGCTTTCTGCGCCCGGTTCCGGGCTGAAGGAGAATCCGGCGGAGCAGGCCCCGGCCCGGGAAGCCGTTTCCGTCGAATTGATTGACAAGGGGGCGTACAAGTGGACGCCGGACGCCTGGGCTCGCCTCGAACGGGTCCCCGAAGGATTCATGCGCGACAAGACGAAGGGGCGGATGGAAACGGCCGCAGACGGGCATAACACCACCATCGTCACGCTGGAGATTGCCGAAGAAGGGCTGGAAGTGTCCAGGAAAGCCATGGAAGAGGCTATTCGCAAGCAGCAGGCGGAAGAAGCCGTGTCGTGATTGGGGCGATGGGCTATGCGGATGAAAACCTGGCACGACATAGCAACCGATGGGGGTTCCGATGTGGCGGGTCAGGTGGCGGTGCAGGCCGACCGGCTGGCGGAACGTCTCAGCGATATTCGCTATATCGTCGCGGTAATGAGCGGTAAGGGAGGGGTTGGAAAGAGCACTGTGGCGGTGAATCTTGCCGCGGCGCTGGCCCGCAATGGCGCGCGCGTCGGTCTCGTGGATGGAGATATCAATGGCCCGTCGCTCGGGCGGATGACCGGTGTGCAGGCGACGACCCCGCTGCAACGTGCAGGAGGAGTTGTTTCTCCTCCCGAAACAACGTTGGGTGTACGCGTCATGTCCATGGCTCTCTTTTTGCGCGACGAAACGACGCCTGTAGCGTGGGACGCTCCCTCGCAATCCGGCGGAGCCGCCTGGCGCGGGCTCCGTGAGGCAGGCGCCCTGCGGGAGCTTATTACCGATACCGCATGGGGTGCGCTGGATATACTCCTTGTAGACTTGCCGCCCGGCTCGGATCGTTTGCCGACGCTTGCCGATGTGACTCCGCGCATCGATGCGGCTGTCGTGGTTACCATTCCTTCGGCGGTAGCTCTCGATGCGGTGGGCCGCTCCGTACGCATGATCCAGGAACACCTCGATGTGTCGTCGCTGGGGCTTGTCGAAAACATGGCGTCGCATACCTGTCCGCATTGCGGACAGGCAGATCCGCTGTATCCGCCGGACCGTACGGACCGGTTAGCCAGGACCCTCGATGTGCCTGTACTGGCTCGTATCCCCTTCGATCCGGCCCTCGGCATGGCTGCCGACGAAGGACGTCCGTACCTGCACGAACACCCGGATCGGCCGGCGGCGTGCGCCTTCACCGAACTGGCCGATTGTCTTAAACTTCTGCTGGATGCCTCATGAAATTTCTTTGCGTGGAATGTGACGAGGCCATGCACCTCGCCGAAACGCGCGGTCCCGATCGCGGCTCCATGACGGTGATCTTCGGTTGCCCCGTGTGCGACAGGCAAACGGCCATGCTGACCAATGCGAGCGAGACCCAGGTGGTGCGCTCTCTTGGCGTGAAGATCGGCGGACAACCCGTGCCTGCCGAGCCTATGGAAAGCATACGGACCGGCCTGGCTTCTTCGTCGGTCGGAGCCTCCGGCCCCGCTGTGGAAAGCGGAGCTTCGAAATGTCCGTTTACGGGTATGGTCAACGAGGCCTTCGGGCGCAGCGGCATGCCCTGGACGGAGGGGGCGCGCCAGCGCATGGAGAATATCCCTGCTTCTGCCCGCGGCATGGTCATGCAAAGCGTGGAGCGCTATGCCGAAGCGGAAGGACTCGCCGAAGTCACCGAGACCGTCCTGGACCGGGCGCGCAGCGGCATGGGCATGTAAAGGATGCTCTGATCAAGTCCACTTCGATCAGTGCTTCACTGTCCCGCGTACAGGACATCATGATTGCATCGTTAAAAAGCCATGTTCACCTTTCGCGCCGTCGTTCTATGGATTCATCTGGCGGCGATCATCGTCTGGGTGGGCGGGATGATCGTCGTACCGTTTGTGGCGATGCCTGCCGTCCGCCGGTTTGGGGCCGAACACCTTGACCCCGGACGCGCCGCTACGCTTATCGAGACGCTGGTGCGCCGGTTCCAGCGGTTCAGCAGGGAGCTTTTCTTCACCATTCTGCTGACAGGGATTTTCAATCTCATCAATGCGGGGTGGCTGACAAACTTCAGCTATCCGACTATGTATCTCCAATTGGTCGGCGCCAAATTCATCCTGTTCCTTACGATGGGCGTGAACCAGGCATGGTACAGTCTGAAGCTTGTGCCTCAGGGGAAAACGCGGATTGCCCTGTGGTCTGCGCTTGCCAACGCCCTACTTGCTGCGGTCGTGCTGTACTTGGGGCTCAGGTTGCGATTCGGATGATTGCGGCGATTTCTTCGGAGACACCCCCGGATTCTGTAACCCTCGGCCGGAAATTTTCTGCATTACCGCCGATGTCTTCCAGCAGATAGCCTGCGTCCTTCATCAGGCTCCGCCAGCGGTCGTCCACAGGGATGCATCGCGAGGCGATCATCGCATCCGGCAGCATATCGATGCGCAGTTCGAAGAAACGATGGAACCGCTCCATGGCGGCCAGTTCCACGGGATCGAAAGCGTCTCTGAAGGTCTCTGCCGCCTCGGGCGCCATATCGCCCTTCAGCCCATCCATATACCGCTCGCTCGGAACATACACGTCATCGAACCAGGCGCAAGCCAGTTCGTACGCCAACCTCGAACGTCCGAGGCGCTGCGACATCGTTTCCTGCGCTTCCTCGCTTGTCAGCAAGCCGAGCAGAGTAGCGATGCGCCGGCGGTGATCGGGGGAGGGAGCAAGGGGTTTGGGCATGGCATTGCAGGTAGGGTAGCGCAAGGTCCAACGGAATGAAACGCCGATCCGCAGAGTCCAATGGAATGAAACGCCTATCCGAAGAAAACAATCTCAGGTAACCCGGCAAACAATATATTTATTCCGACGTTCGTTGTATACGTGTTCCGGTCGGGTTTGTACGGGATGTTTCTTCGACACATTGCCTGCGCGTGAACCATGTGCTCCCCCCTTAATTTTTCCGTACGCCTTGCAATGCGTTCCGTTTGCAGGGGAATGGTCCTTTTTCTCCTGCTGGGCACTGTCCCGTATGCTTTGGTCCTGCCGCCAGCGCTTGCCCAAACGGCGGGAACGATCCGTTACCAGCGAACCGTAAAGCCGGAAATTCCCGAGGATTTCGAGCTGCCGCCCGCTCTGCGAGAAATGCAAGAGGAGATATTGGCCTCGATGTCGGCGGTGGATACTACGGTCTGGCGCCTCCACTTCACGGAAAAGGCGTCGGTTATGATGGCGACCCCGGATTCGGCGGCAATCCCCGGTCGATCGGTGAACCGTTCCCGGGGGGATGTCAATATTCGCATTCGTACGCGAGGACGCCTGCGGGAGCGTACCGTAACGTACACCGATCTCGAAGCCTGGACGGTCACTGAACGGAAAGACTTTCTGGGCCGCGCTTTTCTGATACGAGGCGACCGGCCCGAATATGCATGGCGCCTCACGGGCGAACAGGGCGAGTACCTCGGTTTTGCATGCCAGAAGGCGGTCACGGAAGCGGACAGCGCCACGGTAGAAGCCTGGTTCGCCCCGGAACTTCCCGTATCGGTCGGTCCTGCCTCGTTCGGAGGGTTGCCCGGTGCGATTCTGGTGCTGTCTATCGACAGGGAAAATCCTACTACCTACAGCGCTACGCACGTTTCGCTCGATGCGCCTGACGAAGCGTTGATTCGGGCGCCGGAAAAAGGGAAGGTCGTTACGCAGGAAGAGTTTGCCGCCATTCGGAAGGAAAAACTGGAAGAAATGCAGGGCCGGGGCGGTAACAGGACCGTTATCCGGCGGATTGACCGACGCTGACGTCCGGGCATCCGCTTTGTTTTCGCTATCCCGATGTACTCCCAACCGATCGTTATGAAATATATACGCATGGGTTGGCAGGCGGCAAGCCTCCGGGTAGTTGCTTGTCTTTTTGTCTGCCTCCTGGGTACGGAAACAGCTACGGCTCAGAATAGCCGTTTCGAGGTTACCGGCGTGGTCGTGGATTCGACGGGCGCGGGGCTTCCGAGCGCGACGGTGGTGGCGCTCACCCGCGAAGATTCGGTTATGACCCGGTTCTCGACGACCGATCGGGACGGGGCGTTTACCCTTCGGCGTGTTCCCGAAGGCGCGTATATCCTGCAGATCACCTATGTCGGGTTCCGGGCGCACCGGCAGGACATGGATCTGTCGGGCGGCGACTACGATGCGGGGACCATCGTACTCGAAGCCTCGACTGTCGAACTGGACGAACTGGTGATCGGCGCCGAGCACATACCCATTGTCGTTAAAGTAGATACGCTCGAATACAATGCTGCTGCCTTCGCGACGCGCCCCAACGACATGGTGGAAGACTTGCTCCGGCGATTGCCCGGCATAGAGGTAGAGGACGACGGCACAATCCGGGCGCAAGGGGAAGAAGTGCAGAAAGTGCTGGTCGAGAACAAGGAATTTTTTGGAGACGATCCCGCCATTGCCACCAAAAACCTGCCCGCGAATGTGATCGAAAAGGTGCAGGTATACGATAAAGCGTCGGACATGGAGGAGTTTACCGGTATCGAGGACGGAGAGGATGTCAAAACCATCAATCTGGATCTGAAAGAAGAGGCGGAAAGAGGATATTTCGGTCATTTGACGGGGGGATACGGGAGCGAGGAGCACTACGACGGCAATGTTTCCGTAAACCGCTTCGGCCCGTCCACGCAGTGGTCTCTCATCGGGAACGTCAACAACGTCAACCGGCAGAATTTTTCGTTCGGCGACATCGTCACGCTGCTGGGAGGTATGGAGGCCATGGGCGGGAGGTTAATGATTCGTTCCGGCGACGGTTTTTCCTCCAACCGGGACGGGTTGTCGGAGACCGTTTCGGTCGGGCTCAATGCGAACAGGGATTTCGGAGAGAATACCTGGGCCCACGCCAGTTATTTCCTGTCGAACGTGGATAACCGGCAGGATCGCGTGGCGCAGCAGCAGCAATTGCTTGGGCCCGTGCAGTCTTCTTTCGTGAACGAGACCGGCGGGCAGACCAGCGATAACCTGACCCACCGTTTGACCGTGAACGCCTCTCACGAATTCGGGGAAGGGCACGACCTGCGACTGCGCGGCGGACTGACGGCGGGCGCCTCCTCGCTGGCGAATATTTCGGAGACCGTTACGCTGGCTCGGGGGGCGACCGAGAACGCGGCCCTGGCCGATTACAGGTCGGAAAGCGACAACCTGGGTGCAAACGGTTCGCTGACATGGCGTCGTCGGCTCGACGAAAAGGGTCGCAGTCTGGTGGGAGAAGTGCGGGGCCGCCTGAACGACGACGACATGTCCGGCGATCTCCGTTCGATTACACGGTTTTTCGAGGAGGGGAACGTACTTTCCCGCGACGAAATCATGCAGTTGCAAACACGCCCAGGGAGTTCGTTGCAATCGACGCAACAGCTTTCGTATATCGAACCTGTCGGGGAAGGGGGTAGGCTGGAATTTCAAGTAGAGAGCCGGCAGTTGGAGGAAGAACGCAGGCAGTCGGTGTTCGACATGGTATCCGGCGCTTCCGTTTTCAACGACAGGCTTTCTTCCGGATACGACCGTATGTATTCCTATATACAGGGGGGCGTTCGATACCAGGCAAGCGGAGAAAAATTCAAGGCCGGTATAGGCGCCAATCTGCAAAAATCGACGCTGGCCGGGAATATTGTCGGCTTGACCGGCGAGGAGGTCCACGCACGGATCGAAAACGCATACACACATGTGTTGCCCCGGGCGAATTTCAGGTACGATCTTGGCGAACGGATGGATTTATCGCTGGAGTACTCGGGGCGTGCGCGGGAACCGTCCATTACCGATCTGCAACCCCTTACGAACAACACCAATCCACTGCTTGTGCGTACGGGAAATCCTGCGCTGAAGCCGGAATATCGTCACAACGTCGATCTGCGTTTCTCTTTCTACGATCCCTTCACGTTTACGAAGGTGTTCGTGTTTGCCCGGAGCACCTACGTGAACAACGACATTGCGCAGTCGAGAGTCGTGGACGAACGGTTCCGACAGGTCATTACCTCGGTCAATGCGGACGGCTCCTGGCGGTTCTCGGGAAGCGTTCATTTCGGCACGCCTGTCCGTCCCCTCGGCCTGGAAATCAATGTGTCCAATAATCCGGTATTCGAGCGCAGCCTCGAATATGTCAACGAGGCCGAGAACAGGGCGCGCATCCTGCGCCATACGATCGATGTCGGCCTGAATAATCGGAATACGGACCTGTTCGATATACGGGCAGGCGCCCGGTACACCTTCAATGCGGCGGACTACTCGCTGAACGAGGAGCAGAATCGGCAGTACGTCAATCGTACCTACTACGCCGATGCGACGCTGTATTTCACCGAAAAATGGCGCGTAACCGGTTCGTTCGATTACCGGACCTATTCTCGGGAAGTGTTCGGCGACGTCGGCAGCGTGCCCATCCTGGGGGCTTCAGTTGCGCGGTCCTTGATGAACGAACGCGCCGACATCGAACTGACAGGATTCGATCTGCTCGGACGGAACGAGGATGTCCGGTTTTCCAATACGAACACGTACATTCGGGAGGAGCGGATCGCTTCGCTGGGGCGTTACGTTCTGCTTAAATTCTCGTACCGACTTTCTCCCGGTTCAGGCGCCGGATCGAAGCGCAGGGCGCGCGGCATACGAATAAATCTGTAACCATTGCAGGAGAGGGGGATCGTCTTGCGTCCCCGGCAGGACAGTCCATCGATCCCGCTTTCGCCTGTCATAAATCCATACCCGGCAGGTCCGTCCACTTCGGTTCGCCTTCGGGCTTGAAGTTCTGCGTAGCCACGAAATTCCATCCTTCGTGGAAATTGAGTTTGTACTTCCCGCCTCCGAAGCGTTCGAACAGATATCCCTCCGGGTCCCGGAACAGGTCCATGCATTCCGCCGCCGGGAGGCGGTCCAGTCCTTTGAAGCGGACCGAGCCGCGCCAGGGTTCCTGCACCAGAATGGTCACGGTGGACGATCCCAGAAGACGCAGGAAGGCTGTATCGAGATCGGACATATCCGGGTCGTCTATCCCCCGGCGCTCGAAACTTTTGCGGACATAAGGTTCGAACAAGGGCCAGAGCCATTCCATCTTTTCACAAAAATTTATTTTTAGTATTGCTATACTATCGACGACAATTGTGCATAGATACGCACATACCGTTTCTTAACCAAACGCAAGAACGTTCCCCATGAACAGAATTACGTTTTACATGCTCCCGCTCGCTCTGGTCGCGATGCTTATCGCGGGCTGTGGCGGCGGTGGCGCCGACGCGGGCGGCGACTCCACGGAAGGCGGCGATACGGCCGCAGAGGAATATACACCGGCGGGAAGTGCTGTTGTGTCGGGCTCCATTCGGTTTACGGGTACGGCCCCTGAGCAGCCAGCGCTTAATCTCGACCGCGAGTGTATGGCCCTGCGCGAGGAGCCGGCCCTCAGTCGGAAAGTGGTTGTCAACGACAACGGCACGCTGCGCTGGGTGTTCGTGCACGTCAAGGACGGCCTCGGAGATATGACGTTCCCGGCGCGTTCCGAGCCGGTTGTGCTGGATCAGGTAGGATGCACCTATGAGCCGCATGTGTTCGGCGTGCAGGCCGGACAGCCTATCAAGATTCGTAACAGCGACCCCCTGCTGCACAACATTCATGCACTGCCGGAAGCGAACCGTCCGTTCAATTTCGGGATGCCCACGGCAGGCCAGGAGCGCGAGGAAGTCTTCCGGGTTCCCGAGGTCATGGCCCGCATCAAGTGTGACGTTCATCCCTGGATGGAATCATGGGCCGGCGTTACGGCGCATCCCTATTTCAGCACATCCGACGAAGCGGGCGGGTACTCCATAGGCGATCTGCCTGCAGGCGACTATGTCATCGAAGCCTGGCACGAAGAATACGGCGTACAGGAGCAGAGCGTGAGTGTGGCCGACGGCGAATCCGTCACGCTCGACTTTACCTTCGGCGACGGAGCAGAGGCATAAACACCGGCGACGATACGCGTCCGGCGCAGTGAGGCGGTTTTCCATGCTGCGCCGGGCGCGAGTCGCCCCTCCATTTTCCTGACGAATTAAGTCCGATCGATCATTATGGCTGATCACGCAGCCGTCCCGGAAGGCCACCACGGGGAAGACGTCCACCATGCCTCTTTCTGGAGGAAATACATTTTCTCGACCGACCACAAGGTCATCGGGATTCAGTACGGCATTACAGCGCTTCTTTTTCTGCTGTTCGGGTTCTCGCTCGTGATGCTCCTGCGGTGGCAACTCGCCTATCCCGGAGAGCCGGTGCCGCTGATCGGCTGGCTTTTCACCGACGACACGATGCCCGGCGGCATCATGCTCCCCGAATTTTACAACCAGCTGGGCGCCATGCACGGCACCATCATGGTGTTTCTCGGCATCGTTCCGCTGGCGGTGGGGGCGTTCGGCAACTACATCGTCCCGCTACAGATCGGTGCGCCGGACATGGCGTTTCCGAAACTCAACATGGCCAGCTACTGGGTCTTTGTTGTGGGCGGCCTGGTCATGCTGGGCAGTTTCTTCGTGCCCGCCGGCGCCGCCAAGGCCGGTTGGACCTCGTATGCCCCCTTGTCCGTCATCGAGTCGATGGGGCAGACGATGTGGCTTATCGGCATGGTTTTTCTCATTACTTCATCCCTGCTGGGCGCCGTCAATTTCCTGACGACCATTGTGCAGCTTCGGGCCGAAGGGATGACCTTCATGCGGATGCCCTTCTTCGTGTGGGCGCAGTTCATTACGTCTTTCCTGTTGCTGCTGGCGTTTCCTCCGCTGGAGGCCGCTTCCATTCTGCAACTGTCCGACCGCTTGCTCGACACCAGTTTCTTTATGCCGTCGGGGCTGGTCGTCAGCGGCGAAGTGGTCGATGTCGCGGGCGGGGGCAGTCCATTGCTCTGGCAGCATCTGTTCTGGTTCCTCGCTCACCCGGAGGTGTATGTGCTGGTGCTGCCGGCCATGGGCATCGTCGCAGAGATTATCGCCAATAACTCGCGGAAACCGCTCCGGGGATACAAGGTGATGGTGTATTCCCTGATTTTCCTCGGCTTCATGTCGTTCATCGTCTGGGCGCATCACATGTTCATTACCGGAATGGGGCAGGTGATGAGCGTGTTTTTCCAGACCACCACGATGATCATCTCGATCCCGTCGGTGATTATTCTTACGGCGCTTTTTCTGTCGCTGTGGGGGGGGTCTATCCGGTTCACGACGCCCATGCTCTTTGCGCTGGGCTTTTTGCCCATGTTCGGCATCGGCGGGCTCACGGGGTTGCCGTTGGGGTTGGCTCCCACCGATATTCCCCTGCACGATACCTACTACGTGATCGGGCACTTCCATTATGTGGTGGCGCCGGGCACTATTCTCGCCCTCATGGCCGGCATTTATTACTGGTTCCCGAAGATGACCGGGCGAACCATGAACGACACGCTCGGCAAGATCCACTTCTGGGGTACGATCGTCAGCATGAATTTTATCTTCTTCCCCATGCTCATTCAGGGGATGGCCGGCGTTTCGCGGCGGTTGTATGACGGCGGGGAGATTTACGCCCATGCACAGGATGTGATCGTCTACAACGAAGTGATGTCGATCGCCTCATGGGTGCTGTTCGTTTTCCAGATCCCGTTTATCGTGAATCTTCTTATCAGCATGAAGAAGGGGAAAAAGGCCACCGAGAACCACTGGGACGCCACGACGCTCGAATGGACGGCAGCCCCGTCTCCTCCTGTCGGGCACGGTAACTTCCACGATCTGCCCGAGGTGTACCGGGACCCGTACGAATACAGCCACCCGGACCATGACGAAGATTACTGGCCGCAGAATGCTCCGCCCGCCGAAGCATCGGAAGATTAATTCGGGCCAGCGCGCCTATCGTATGTATGAAACCCGTTTGTGAACCCTGACCGACATGCAAATTCCATTCACCGTTGCGCCCCGGCCCGATACGGGCGTAAACAATGCAAAGATCGGAGTGTGGCTTTTTCTCGCCTCCGAAGTCATGCTGTTCGGCGGGCTGTTCTCGGCATATATTTTCCTGCGTATCGGCGCGCCCGAATGGCCCGGCGAGATAGGCGGGCACATGTACGAACGGGCTTCGGACATTCTGAATGTCCCCCTGGCCACCCTCAATACGCTCATACTTATCGGGTCGAGCGTTACGATGGTGATGTCCTGGGCCTCCCTTGCGATGAAGCGGTTCGACCGGTACCGGTTGTACATGGGGGCCACCATTGCGCTCGGCTTCGCCTTTCTCATCGTAAAAGCCTTCGAGTACGGCGAAAAGTTCAGCCACGGGTACCTGCCCGCCGAGAACAATTTCCTTGCCATCTACTTTGTGCTGACCGGGCTGCACGGCCTGCACGTGATCGGCGGCATTATCGTCAACATGTATTTCATGTGGCCGGGCGCTCGCATGTGGAAGACCGACCCGAAACGATTCACGAACCGGATCGAGATTGCAGGGCTTTACTGGCACTTTGTCGATCTCGTATGGATATTCCTCTTTCCGACGATTTACCTGCTTTAATACTCCAGGCGTGCAGGCCTGGTCAACGTACAGCGCATTATGAGCGAGCATTCTGTTGAGGAAATAAAAAAGCACGTACGCGTGTACATGCTTGTTTTCGGATCGCTGGCTGTCCTTACGGCGGTCACGGTAGTCGTGGGCTATCTTGAACTGCCCTTTGTGCCGGCGCTCATTGTCGCCTTGCTGATTGCGACCGTCAAGGCGGGGCTGGTGGCGGCCTATTTCATGCACCTCGTTTCGGAGGAGCAGGTCATCCGGTGGCTCGTCTGGCTGAGCCTCGCGCTGTTGCTGGTTATGTTCCTGCTTTTCAGCGTGTATTACGTGGACCAGATCGGTTTCCTGATTTTCGGATTCTGACCATGTCGCTGAAAGCCTTCCATATCGTGTTCATCGTGGCCTCGGCCCTGTTGTGCCTGGGCTTCGGAGTATGGGCTCTTACGGGCGATGGCGCGTTGTCGGTTGCGGCTGCGGCGGTTTCGTTTCTCGTGGGCGCCGTACTGGTTGTCTACGGCGCGCGTTTCCTGAAAAAGGTGGCGCGCACGGGGTATATCGCGGGGGGCAAATTATGAAAGGCGCCGTCCGTCGCATTGCTGTTTCCGCCGCCGTGCTCCCCTCGGCGTGGCTTGTGCTTCTTCCTCAAACGGCTGCCGCTTGCGAGATGTGTTGGGGCGCCAACGCTACGGCAAATCCGACGACACAGGGCATCAGCATGGCCATGCTGATGCTCATCGGAGTAACGGGTTTCGTGGGCGGAGGCGTTGGAGCGTTTTTTCTTCGCATGCGCCGCCGGGCCCGGTTGCTTGCCCGGGGCGAGGCCGTCATGACGGAGGAGGGCGAGTTACGCCCTGTGAAAGGAGATTTTACTTGATGAAACGGTTCGCGGGACAGCACAGAGTATCCATATGAATTTCCATCAATCCGCCCGGCGATTCACATGTTAAAGTGGCTTGATCTCACGAATTATCTCGGGCTGCCCGAGGCAGCGTCGGCACACAGTGCGGAAATTGACGCCATGATGGGGCTGGTGCACTGGCTGATGCTGGTGCTTTTCCTCATCTGGGCGCCTTTCTTTCTCTACACGTTGTACCGGTTCCGGGCTTCCAGAAATCCGAAAGCCAACTACTACGGGACTACGTCGCACTTTTCTACCTACCAGGAAGTGGGCGTGATCGTAGCGGAACTGGTGCTGCTTTTCGCATTCGCGATTCCGACCTGGGGCGCGCTTCGCGCGGAGGAAAATTATCCGTCCGAGGAGGAGTCCACCGTCGTACATGTGATTGCCGAGCAGTTTGCCTGGAACATCCATTATCCGGGGCCTGACGGCGTGTTCGGGCAGCGGGATATCTATCTGGTGGATTTGCAAACCAATCCGATCGGTTTACAACCGGACGATCCGGCGGGTGCGGACGACATCGTGACCCTCAACGAGTTGCACGTGCCTGTGAACAAGCCGGTGATCGTGCACCTCACGTCCAAGGATGTGATTCACAGTTTCACCCTGACCGAAATGCGGGTCAAGCAGGACGCTATTCCCGGGTTGTCCATCCCCCTTTATTTCACGCCCATCCGCACGGGCGACTGGGAAATCGCCTGTGCGCAACTCTGCGGCGTGGGTCACTATCGGATGCGCGGCTACTTCACGGTGCACACGGCGGAGGGGTATGCCGCATGGCTGGCGGAGCAATCCGAACGGGCCGGGGTATAGTGGTTTTCCAAGTCTGACGCACCGTAGATCGTCTTGATTCTTTGGCTGGGGGTCGGTACAATGTTCAAGTTGTACCTCGGGCGAATTCACTACGAACGATATTCCTCGAATCGCTGTCATATGTGGTATAGCCGGAGGCCCCAGCGGTTTGTATTCGCCGTGATTCTTCTCACCGCTTTTCCATCGGCGTGAGTATGCCTGGTTCAACCGTACGGAATGGGCTGAAGGTACCGTCTGCCTACCAGGCCGGGTACGATCGTACCTGTGCGCTCAATCCGCATCTTGCCGATCAATACATCAAGCATACGTGCATTGGCGATCCTCTCGCCGATGCGGTCATAGATTCCCTGGCCCCGTTTTCACCGGGGGAAGTAAACCGGTTCATCAAGGCCGGCATGCAACAGGACGTAGAGGTCCTGGCCGACGCTCCCAGGTTGCTTCGCGATTTCTTCGATTCGATCGAAACGCCGCCCGAGTGGTTCGATCCGGCTATCCTGAGAGGGGGTTACCGAGCTTTTCATAGTTATTCGGATTTGTTTATACCGGCTTTTTTCGTGGCCACCTTGCAGAATGCGTCTACCTTGATAGCCAAGGCGTTCTATGCTTCGGGTCGGACCATGAGCGGTTTCGGTCCGCGGCGAGTCCGGCAGAACACTCGGCATTTTATTGAGATCATGTTGCCAGGCGCCCTTGATCGCCAGGGAGACGGCTGGAAACTGTCCGTGCGCATCAGACTGGTGCATGCGCAACTCAGATGGCTGATCCGCGATCAGGGTAACTGGGACGAAGAGGTTTTCGGTACGCCGCTTAGCGCTGCGCACATGGCGCTCGCATCCGCCAATTTCTCCGCGACCACGCTGCGGCAGGCAGAGAGACTCGGAGCCGAAATGGACGAAGAGATGCGTCGCGGCTACATGCATGCCTGGCGTTACGCTTCCTCGCTGATCGGTACGCCCGAGTTTTTTCTGTTCGAGGGCGACGAGGGAGAAACCCATGAACTGTATCGTATCGCCACCTCGTGCGAGCCTCCGCCTTCCGATGAGTCGGTCGTTATTGCGAATGCCCTGGTCAATGCGTTGCCCAAGATTGCCGGCAAAACCGAGCTCGCAGAGCACCAGGCCTTTTTGAGCCGCACATACCGGGTCTCAAGGGCATTGCTTGGCGACGATCTTGCAGACCAGCTCCAGTTCCCGCAATGCGAGACCCAGGGACTCTTGCGGCGGATGCGCGTATTGCGCCAGGTTCACGCCATGTCCCACAAGTTGGCTCCAAATATCGCTCAGAAATGGCGGGGCAATAATTTCGTCTTTTTGCTGGAAGCGTCCATGCTGGACGATCTCAGATACCGGTTGCCCGATCACTTGCAAGCGAATATGGCGACGCCATGGTAAAGCCCGTGCCTATTCCGCCCGTCCTGGTTCTGAGTACCGGACGGTGTGGATCGACGATGGTGTCGAACATTCTGAACCGGCACCCGCGCGTTCTCAGTCTTTCCGAGTTTTACAGCTACATCGGGATAGGTACGTTTCGCCCGCGACGGACCACCGGCGATTGGATGTGGGATCGCTTCAGTAAGCAACAGCACAGGACCCGTCTCATGTTGCGGGAGCCTGTTCCGGAGTTGATCTATCCGTTCGGTGCTCCGAATGCCCGCTTCACGCAAAGCGATGTACCGCCGATTATGTGCGCCGCGCTTCCCCATATCACGGATGAGCATGAGGCGCTGTTCGACGAGCTCGAACCGGTGGTTCGGGGACAACCCAGGCAGGCGCCTGCCGATCATGTGCGACATCTTTTCGGATGGCTGTGCGAACGGTTTGACCGGAGCGTATGGGTCGAACGTTCAGGCGGATCGTTGTTGTATGCTTCCAGGCTGCTGCGTCTGTTTCCTGAAATGCGAGTGATCCATGTGTATCGCGACGGGCGTGAGACAACCATTTCCATGAGTCGTCATTACCTCTTTCGTCTCATTCTGGCGACCTTGCAGAAGATGCAGTTCGGCGGTTTTGACGCCATGGCGTTGTTGTACCGAAGGAGGCTTTGGGAAGCCATCAATCCCTATATGGAGCCTTTGTCTCGCATCGTCACCAAGCCTGAGAACTTGCCGTTCGACAAGCTCACGCTTCCTGGTTTTGCGGCGCTCTGGAGCGCACTGATCGAGCTGGGAGATCATATGGTGGGCGATCTGCCGCCCGATCGCCTCCTGAATCTGAAGTTCGAAGATATGCAAGCGGAGCCGGAAGCCGAGATCCGGCGACTTATCCGGTTCATCGACCCGTCTCTGGAAGATGACAACTGGATTCGTGAAACCTGCACCATTCCACGGCAGACGCCGTCGAAATTTGCGCAACTCGACCCGGGTGAACAGACCGCTATCACCGAAGCATGCCGTCCTGGACTCGAGATCCTCGGTTATCCGGTTTGAATCCGGTGGCGGAGTTTTTCGATGCGTTTCCGGTTGACCCGGAAGTCCCAGAAGCCATACTGCGAGGTCGAGCGGATGTGGATCATTGCATGCCCGGCAAAAAGGCGGCACTCGATGTCGTCCAGGATCCACGGGCTTACCATCCAGACGCCGTGCAGGTACTCGTCCGTTTCGTTGAGGATAGTGGTTCTCCAGGAGGAGGTCAACGCATTCCTGAACCGCAGGAATGCGTCGGCCGGATCCTCGGAAACAGCCAACGTTGCGTAGCAGGTCATCTTCCTGGTCGAGCGAATGTGGATCGTAGCGTGCTCGGTGCATAGGCGCAATTCGATGTGATCCAGACCCAATGGGGTTCGGCAGTCCGAGAGCAGCCTGCTTCGATAGGTCGCATGCACATACTCGTCCGTCGCGGTGAGGACGACGGTACGACGCAAGGAAGCCACCCAGTTTCTGACCTGCAGGAATTCGTCGGCCGGATCCCCCGGAACCGTAAAAGACGCGACGCGATGCGGATCCGAGGCGGCTCGACTGCACACGCAACCGGATCCGTCCAGAGAGGGCGCGAATTTTACGGGCATGGTATTCGGATGGATTGGGGCTTTTTTGCGGGGACCCGGCGCCGGTTCTGTGCGATAGCCGGAGTATTTAAGGATACTCTGATCAAAACCGCTTCGCTCAGCGCTTTACTTTCACGCGTAAATGACGTTATGATTCCATCGTTGAAAAACACTGAGGTTTCCGGCATCGTGGGCGTGACGCGCCCTTCGGGAGGCTGAAAGGGGCGCGCTGGCAAGGAATGACGAAGCAATACGGTTCAAGAGCCGGTTGCTCCATCCGGCGATTTGCAATCACAAAAAAATACAGTAACTCTCCTACTGCAAAAAATCGAAACTCAATCCTTTTACGTACGTATAGTATGCTGTAGGCCGAAATACAGAGAAATTTTCGTTTCATGCGCATCGCGGACCTTTGCACGATTCAGGCCGGGTATACCGCCCGGAGGCGTCTCCAGCCTGTTTTACAGGGCGGGGCGCCGGCGATCCAGTTGCGCGACGTCGCGGCGGACGGAGAGGTCAATTCCGATACGCTGATTCGCGTGGAACTTGGCGAGCTTCCGGACCGCTATTTTGCGCGCGCGGGGGATGTGGTTTTCCGCTCGCGCGGGGATCGCAACACCGCATCTGCACTGGACGGATGCCTGGCAGAGCCTGTCCTTGCGATTTTTCCTCTGATTGTTCTTCGTCCGAATCCCGACATCGTTACGCCCGAATACCTGGCGTGGGCGATCAACCGCCCCGACGCGCAGCGCTATTTCGAGAGGATGGGTCGAGGGACCGGCATACGCATGATACCGAGATCGGTCCTCAGCGATCTCCGCCTCGATATACCGGACGTCGAGACCCAGCAGAGGATAGTAGCGGCGGACGCGCTTTCGAAGCGGGAGAAGGCGCTCACGCTCCTGCTTGCGGAGAAAAGAAGAAAAATTACAAGCCGGATTCTTGGGGAACGTGTAAAATGCAGTAGCCGGGCTACTGAACAAAAAAGAACCAAACGATGAACGAGCACCTGACGCAGCAACAAGTCAATCGGACGGCGTGGGCCGCTTGCGATACCTTCCGGGGCGTCGTCGATGCAGGTCAGTACAAGGACTACATCCTCGTGATGCTTTTCCTCAAGTACATTTCGGACCTGTGGAACGATCGGCTCGAAACGTATCGCAAGCAATATGGGGATGACCAGGTGCGCATCGGGCGCAGGCTGCAGCGCGAGCGGTTCGTATTGCCCGACAATGCGAGTTTCTACGATCTGTACGAAGCGAGGGACGAGGCCGATATCGGCGAGCGCATCAATATCGCCCTGGAGGCGATAGAGGACGCCAACCGCCAGAAGCTGGAAGGCGTTTTTCGCAACATCGACTTTAATTCGGAAGCCAATCTCGGCCGGGTCAAGGACCGTAATCGACGCCTGAAAAATCTTCTGGAGGATTTCGCCGGGCCGGAAATGGATCTGCGGCCCTCTCGCGTGAACGAGGATATCATCGGCGAATGTTACATCTATCTGATTTCCCGCTTTGCCTCAGACGCCGGCAAGAAGGCGGGCGAATTCTATACTCCGGCAGCGGTCTCGAAACTGTTGGCGAAACTCGCCGCTCCGCAATCCGGCGACACGATTTGCGATCCGGCTTGCGGCTCCGGCTCGCTTCTGATCCGTGCCTCCACGGAGGTAGGTTCGGACAACTTCGCGCTGTATGGACAGGAGGTGAACGGCGCCACCTGGGCGCTGGCGCGCATGAACATGTTCTTGCACGCGAAGGACGCCGCCCGCATCGAATGGTGCGACACGCTGAACGGTCCGACCCTGATCGAGGGCGACCGGTTGATGCGCTTCGATATCGTTGTCGCGAACCCGCCTTTCTCGCTGGACAAATGGGGCGCCGAGAATGCGGAGAACGATCCGCATAAGCGTTTTTGGCGCGGGGCGCCGCCCAAATCGAAAGGCGATTATGCGTTCATCACGCACATGATAGAGATCGCAAAACGCCAGAGCGGTCGCGTGGCCGTGATCGTTCCGCATGGCGTGTTGTTCAGGAGCCGGGCGGAAGGACGAATCCGACAGGCGCTGATCGAGGAGAATCTCCTTGACGCCGTGGTAGGGTTGCCCGCCAATCTTTTCTCCACGACCGGCATTCCCGTAGCCGTTCTCGTGTTCGATCGTTCTCGCGAACAAGGCGGAGAAAACGAGGCGCGCCGCGATGTGCTCTTTATCGATGCGAGCAAGGATTTTACGCCGGATAAGGCCCGGAATGTGATGAACGAGGCGCATGTGGACAAGGTGCTGAAGACCTATAAGGCCCGGGAGGCGGTAGAGAAATACTCGCATCTTGCCAGCCCGGAAGAGATTGCCGAAAACGGATACAACCTGAACATTCCGCGCTATGTGGACACGTTCGAGCCCGAAGAAGAAATCGACGTAGCGGCCGTGCAGAAAGAAATCGAACAGATCGAGGCGGAACTGGTCGATGTGCGGGCGAGGATGAAGGGGTATCTCAAGGAACTTGGCGTCGAAGTTTCGGAGGACTTGTGACATGAGCTGCAAAACGACGAAATCGGTCGCTATCCGCAGCAGCACCGCCGAGTTTCTGATCTTCACCCATCAGGCCAGCGGCGGCGACAGCATTGAAGTGCGCTATCAGGACGGGACCATCTGGCTGACCCAGAAGATGATGGCCGAATTGTTCGGGGTCAGTGTGAAAACGATCAGCGAACATCTCGGAAATATCTTCGACTCTGGCGAACTGGCCCCCGATTCAGTTATCCGGAAATTCCGGATAACTGCCGCCGACGGGAAAACCTACAACACCCAATTTTACGATCTGGACGCCATTATTTCGGTCGGGTACCGGGTGAACTCTATCCGCGCCACGCAATTTCGCCGGTGGGCGACGCAGGTTCTGCGCGAGTACGCGATCAAGGGCTATGTGCTGGACAAAGAGCGCATGGAGAACGGCGCGTTTCTGGGCGAGGATTATTTCGAGCGCCTGCTTGCCGAGATTCGCGAAATCCGTTTGAGCGAGCGGCGCTTCTACCAGAAAGTCACGGATATTTACGCCACCAGCGTCGACTACGACAAGAATGCGCCTGCCACGCGCGCTTTCTTTGCTGCGGTGCAGAACAAACTGCACTACGCTATTCACGGTCACACCGCTGCGGAATTGATCAAGGCGCGGGCGGATAGCGGTAAACCGCATATGGGTCTCAGCCATTGGGCGGCTGCGCCGGACGGCAAAGTGCTCAAGGGCGATGTGGCGATCGCCAAAAACTACCTGAGCGCCGAAGAACTCGAATCCCTGGGCCGTATCGTCAATGCGTTTCTCGATCTGGCCGAGGATCGCGCCGAACGCAAACTTCCCACGACGATGGAGGACTGGAAGGAAACGCTGGATGGATTCCTTAAACTGACCGACCGGGAGATTCTGGAAGACGCCGGTCGGATCAGCGCGGATATTGCCCGCAATCATGCCGAAAGCGAGTTCGAGCGCTACCGGATCGTGCAGGATCGTACGTTCGAGTCGGATTTCGACAAGGAGGTGAAGGTGTTGAGGCAGGCGGCGGAGGGGGCGGGAGAGCAGACGGGAGGGGGGTGATGAGTGACGTGAAGTTTGCAAGGCTACGCGAGTATGTTTCAAAGATCGGAAGCGGCAAAACCCCCAGAGGAGGCGCCTCTTCATATCAAGCAACAGGTATTCCCCTGATCAGAAGCCAGAATGTGCTTTGCGGGGCATTAAACTTGAATGATGTCGCATTCATTTCAAATGACATCCATGCTCAAATGTCGGGGTCTGCCGTCAAGGGTAAGGATGTTCTCCTGAATATTACAGGGGCCTCGATTGGCAGGAGTTGCGTTGCGCCAGACTCTCTTGCAGAAGCAAACGTGAACCAGCACGTTTGCATTATCCGAACCAAAGATACTCTGGAGCCACATTTTCTGAGTGCGTTTCTGAATTCGTACGAAGGACAAAAGCAGATTTGGTCATTCCAGGGTGGAGGTAGCCGGGAAGGATTGAATTTTGAACAAATTGGCAGGTTCATAATTCCAGTTTTTTCTCTCCCCGAACAGCGTAAGATCGGCGAGATTCTGCGGACATGGGATGAGGCGATTGAGAAGTTGGAAGCACTTCTCATTGCTAAGAAGCGCTATAAACACACTCTTCTACAGAAGATGCTGGCTGGCGAATGGCGTTTTCTTGAATTCCACGGTCAGCCTCACCGCAAGGTACGGTTGGGAAAGGTTGGTACCGTGTCATCTGCGGGGGTGAATAAGAAAAGCAGTCCGCAAGAAACGAGTGTTCGATTGCTTAATTATCTAGATGTTTTTCGTAGAGAGTTCATCTTTGATTGTGAACTTGATCACCGGGTAACAGCTCCTTTGAAGAAGATCGCTCAATGTGATGTTCAGTGTGGCGACATTTTCTTTACTCCTTCGTCGGAAACCCCTGACGAAATTGCGATCACGGCCGTTGCCGCTGAAGATATGCCGGGTGTCGTCTATAGCTATCATGTTGTCCGGTTCCGCCTACAAGAAAAATGGGATATCAACTTCCGTGCATATGTCTTTCAGGCAGATGACTTTAGGCGTCAGGCACACCGCCTCGGTGACGGAAGTGGTCAGCGATATGTGATCTCAAAAAAGAATTTCCAGAACATGATGGTCAATGTTCCCAGCCGAATCGAACAAGAGCGTATAGGAGAAGTTCTTAAGACGGCTTCCGACGAAATCAATGCGCTCCTTCGGGAAATTGACATCCTAGCTCGTCAAAAACGCGGCCTGATGCAAAAGCTACTCACAGGAGAATGGCGCGTAGCCGTGGAGGGAAGACATGACTGAAATGCTTTCCTTGAGCGCTTGCGGCCTTGAAAAAACAAAAAGGGGCCCGGGAAAACCCGAAACCCCCATTGTCGACCGGGAAATTCCCAATCCTTTCCACTTGAAATAACCACGGTACGCAAGGATCCCGGATTAATTTGCCGAAACATCATGCCATGACCTTCAACCCCGCCGAAAAGCACCAGTCCCAGATTCCGGCCGTCCAGTTCCTCGTGGCGCTCGGATTCGAGCCGCTTTCCCAGGCCGAGGTCGGGAACCTGCGCGGCGATCGCTTGCGCAACGTGTTGATCGAGGAAATACTGGTCGATCAATTGCGCCGGATCAACCGATTCACCTACCGCGGGGAGGAGTATCCGTTCGATCCGGAGGATATACACGAGGCGATCCGGCGGCTCAAGCCGATGCCTGATCGGCTCAAGGGATTGCGCGGCACAAACCAGGATATCTACGACGCCCTGGTGCTGGGCACGACCATCGCCAAGACCATTAAGGGAGATTCGAAGTCGTGGTCCTTTCGCTACATCGATTGGGAAACGCCCGAGAATAATGTTTTCCATGTAGCCTCCGAGGTGGTCGTGGAACGCACGGCCAGCGAGCAGACCCGGCGTTGCGACATCGTGGGGTACGTGAACGGCATCCCGTTTCTGGTCGTCGAAAACAAACGCCCGACTGAAAGTCTCAAGAAAGCCGGCAGCCAGTTGATCGGTTATCAGAACGAGGACCAGATCCCGCAACTCTTCCACTTTGCGCAGTTGCTCATGGTCATGAATCGGCAGGAGGCCCGCTACGCCACGGTGGGCACGCCGTGGAAGTTCTGGCAGGCATGGTCGGAGGATCAGGACGTTGCTGCAAGTCTTGCCGAAATGGCTGCTTCGCAGGCGTCCGCTGAGCGGTATCCGGTCATCCCGGAAGCGGATACGGGCAAATCCCGCTCGTCTGCGGTGCTGTATAAACTGGCTAACCAGCCATTGAAGGTTGCCGATAAACAGGCGGTATACTCCGGCAGCTTGTCCGATGCGCGCCCATACTTCGATGTGCTGGCCGCAGATGGCAGCCGGGAAGTTACCGAACAGGACAGGGCGCTTCATGCGCTTGCTCGTCCGGAGCGCATGCTCGATCTGGTTCGCCGCTTTACCGTATTCGATGCAGGCAAGCGAAAGATCGCTCGGCATCAGCAGTTCTTCGGCGTACTGGCCGTCATGCAGCGGGTCAAACAGTTCGATATGGAAGGGCGGCGGAAGGGCGGCGTCGTCTGGCATACCCAGGGATCGGGTAAGTCGCTGACCATGGTGATGCTGGGGCGGGCGCTTGCGCTGGCTCCGGATATTCACAATCCGCGTATCGTAATTGTTACGGACCGCGACAATCTCGACAAGCAAATCAAGGCCACCTTCAAGTCCTGCGACATGGAGCCGGTTCGAGCGACGAGCGGAAAAAATCTCATCGAACTGATCCGTAGCCGGAAGCCTTTGATCACGACCGTCGTCAACAAATTCTACGCGGCGGCGAACAAAGCCGAATATGTAGACGAAGACGCCAACATTTTCGTACTGGTCGACGAAAGCCACCGTTCGCAGACAGGCCGCTATGGCGGGCACGGTCAACTTGCCGCCCGGATGCGCAGGATTCTGCCCAGGGCCTGCTATATCGGTTTCACCGGCACGCCGCTACTCAAGGGGGAGAAAAACACCTTTGCGACCTTCGGCGGCCTGATTCATCAGTACGCCATCAACGAGGCGGTCGAAGACGGGGCGGTCGTGCCGCTTCTTTACGAGGGGCGTCTGGTCGAGCAGAAGATTGCGCCCGATGTAATCGACCAGTGGTTCGACAAAATAAGCGAAGGATTGACCGAGGCCCAAAAGGCCGACCTGAAACGCAAATTCTCGCGCATGGACGCGCTGTCGAAGACCGAACAGACCATTCGCGCGAAAGCCTTCGATATCTCCGAGCATTTTCGCCAGCATTGGCAGGGAACCGGTTTCAAGGCGCAACTCGTGGCTCCGTCCAAGGCGGCGGCAGTGCGTTTCAAGGAGATGCTGGACGAAATTGGCCATGTTACCAGCGAAATCGTTATTTCCCCGCCCGACGACAACGAAGGCAACGAAGAAGTCGATCGGGATTCCAGGGATCTCGTGCGCCGGTTCTGGGACCGGATGATGGCCCGATTCGGGACCGAGAAAACGTATAACCGGGAAATCATCGATGCATTCAAGGATGCGACCGAACCGGAGATTCTGATCGTTGTTTCGAAGTTGCTGACCGGCTTCGATGCGCCAGCGAACACAGTGCTTTATGTGTGCAAACCGCTTCGCGAGCACAACCTTTTGCAGGCTATCGCTCGCGTGAATCGTTTGTATGAAGAAGAGGGACCGGAAGGCCGGCACATCGAAAAGCAGTTCGGTTTCATTATCGACTACGAGGGATTGCTTGGCGAGCTCGATGCCGCCCTGACCGCGTATAGCGCTTTCGAGGGGTACGACCCCGACGATCTTGCCGGTACTGTGCGCGATGTGCGCGAGGAAATTCGCAAACTTCCCCAACTGCACGACCAACTCTGGGACGTATTCAAGACGGTTGCCAACAAGAAGGATATGGAGCAGTTTGAACAGTTCCTGTCCGATGAGGCTATCCGCCAGGATTTCTACGGACGTCTTCGGGCGTTCAGCCGTTGTCTCCACATTGCGCTATCGTCGGACAAGTCGTACGATGAGTTCGGCGATGCGGAAATTGCCCGCCTGAAAAAGGACTGGAAGCAGTTCAGCGAGCTTCGGCACTCCGTGCGACTTCGTTACCAGGAGGAGGTGGATGTAAAAGAATTCGAACCGAAAATCCGCAGGTTACTGGACGATCATGTCGCTGCGTTTCCTGCCGAGACGATCATTCCCCTGGTCAATATCAACGATCCGAATGCCCTGAACGCCGTTCTCTCGGAAACCGGAATCTCGGATGCTTCGAAGGCGGACCGGATCGCGAGCGCAACGAGGCGGGCGATTACGGAGAGGATGGATCAGGATCCGGTGTTCTACGAACGGTTCTCGAAGCTTCTTGAGGAAACGATGCGCGATTATCGCGAGCGCAGGATTTCCGAAAGCAGGTATCTGAATGAAGTTGTCGAGCTGGCTCGCAAGGTCGCCAGGAAGGACAGGGGGCGCGATGTGCCGGAAAGTTTGCGCGGCGACGAAGACGCACTGGCTTTCTTCGGGATACTGGACGACAAACTGGTTCGGGAAAACGAACAGGGTCCCGATCGCGATCTGATCGCCGAGGTTGCACGCGCACTTGTCGAAATCGTCAAGCAGCGCCACATTGTGGATGTGTGGTCGAATGAAGAGGCTCAGAACGCCATGCGCAATGCGATCGACGATTATTTCTTCGATGTTCTTCGCGACGGAAAGGGGATTGATTTGTCGACAGAGGTTCTGGACGAGCTGCAGCAAAAGATCATGAACGTGGCGCGAGCGAGGTTCCCGGCATGACCGTCGAGCGTCAACGTATCGAATTCGGTTCGGGTACGGTCGAATTTACCGTGTCTCGCCGCGAGCGAAGCACGCTTGAGATCGCTGTCGAGCCCGATGCGTCCGTTGTGGTCGCCGCGCCCCTTGACGCCACGCCGGAGGACATTGCCGCGAAGGTGAGGAAACGGGCGGCATGGGTGCAACGGCAGCAACGGTTTTTCGAGCAATATCTTCCCCGAACGCCCGAGCGGCGATACGTCGCCGGCGAAACGCACCGCTATCTCGGACGGCAGTATCGCCTGAAGGTCGTGCCCGGGGAGGAGCAGAAGGTGCAGCTGATTCGCGGGTTTCTTGTGGTCCATAGCCGTCGGCCGGACGAACCGGACATTACCAGGGCGCTGCTTGAGCGGTGGTACCGGGATCGCGCGCGCGTCAAGTTTACCGAACGGCTGGAAGCGAATCTTGCGCGGTTTCCCGATGCGGAAGCGTTTCGCCCCCGGGGGATCATCGTCCGGCAACTTCGCAAACGATGGGGATCCATGTCCCCAGGCATGAGGCTGCTTCTGAACCGAAGGCTGATCGAAGCGCCCGTAGACGCCATCGACTACGTGATTACCCACGAACTCTGCCATATCGCCGAACCGCACCACGGTACGGCCTTCTTCACATTGCTTGATACGGTGTTGCCCGATTGGCCCAAACGCAAGGAGCGCCTCGAACGGTGCATGGCTTGAGGCGAACCTATGTAATTCAACCTCGTTTTGCACCAACCCGAACCGGCGCTGTTTTCGGGAATCCGATCACTGAACCCAAAGGACCATGAAAGAAAGGACTACGATAGGAGGGGTTACGGTGTATCCGCTGGATGCAAAGACGCGCGCGGGCGTAGCGGCGCTGTCTGCGGAAGCGGAGTGGCTTTATGAAGAGGCGAAAGCTTTGGACATGGAAGCAAGAGCTTTGGAAGCCATTGCGACAAAATACGCAGTGGTGTGGCAACCTCTCCGGATACTGCGGAGATGGAAACCAGTTGCGTTGTGCATGAAAAAGGAGAAAAAGTTGAAAAAAAGGGCTTGGCGAACGAGGGCAAGTGCTGCAGATTGCCGAAATCTGGCTTCGATGTCACGAACCCCGCCCTTACAGAGCCAGGAATCGGATTCTGAGGCGCGGAGAAGGGCTGCGCTTTTTCGGAAAAATGCTGCACACTCGCGTAAACGGGCTTCAGTTTGGGGAAGTGGCCTGGCGAAACGGAAAGCGCTGGCGGCGGCATGGAAAAAGATTGCTGCGGCCCAGGAAGCAGCTGCGGAAGCATGGGAAGAATTCGCGGCGGCGGAGACATTGCAGGGGATTCTTCCAGCACACTATGGCAGATATGTATCGGATTAGGGACGATGGCGGTGTCCCTGGGGCGTGTCCGCTAAACTGTGTAAGCGGGATTATTGTGGCCGGAGAAAAGCACACGGTACACTTCGCAAACACTTCCAAGACATAGCCGGACGTGTCCGAAACTCGATCAAACAGATCCTATCAACTCTTCCCACAGCTTAGGGTGTGTGCAATGACAGCAAATTGGCACTAAAATAAGGCGGGTGATCCTGTCTTTGCGAACGAACTGGCGGCTTTTCTCGAAGAACAACCGAAGGTCCGGGGAGAGATCGTGATGATCGTGGCGGAGCTTGGCATCACGACAGCGTTGCGGGGAAATCCGAATGCGGACGCCACTCCATGAAACGCCCGGTACCGCTCGGCGTTAACAAAGTATTGTTTTCCCGTACATGCCATAGGTATCTATGACCACACATAGAATCGTTGCGGGCGCCGTTTTTCTGTTCGCGCTTGTGCTTTACGGGCTTACCGTAGCGCCGACCGCTTCTTTCTGGGATGCCGGCGAATTCATTGCCATCGCGAATCTGCTCGAGGTATCCCATCCCCCCGGAGCGCCGTTCTACATGCTCGTCGGACGCCTCTTCTCCATGTTCGCGCCGACCGCGTACGTGGCTCTCTCCGTAAACTTCGTGTCCGTGCTCGCCAGCGCCGTGACGGTGCTGCTCACACACCTGATCATCGTCCGGCTCGTGCGCGAGTGGCAGGTGCAGGAAAGAGGCAAGGAGGATCCGTCTCCGGAACACCGCATCGCAGCTCTGTGCGGCGGCGTCATCGGGGCCATCACGTTCGCCGCCACGGATTCGTTCTGGTTCAATGCCGTCGAGGCCGAAGTTTACGGTCTTTCGATGTGCTTCACGGCACTGGTCGTCTGGCTGGTCATGAGGTGGAGCGAAGAGACCCGCAAAGAGGAGGAGACGTTTGCCGGGGACCGGCGCCCGTCGGGACGGTACGCTCATCGGTACCTTATTCTCATCTCCTACCTGGTGGGTCTTGCCATCGGGGTGCATCTGCTCAACCTGCTTGCCGTATTTTTTATTGCCCTGATCGTTTATTTCACGGAAATCGAAAAACCCTCCTGGGAAGCGGGGAAACGATGGCGCGGCATACTGTGGACCGGACTCGCCTCCGTCGTCATTTTCCTGGTCGTGTACCCCGGCGTGGTGCAGTATCTGCCTACCATAGCCGGGCAAACCGGGAGCCCCGTGCTGTTCATGCTGTTCGTGATTGCCGCGGCGACGTTCGGCGTATGGTACACACACAAGAAAAGGTGGGCCACGGCAAACCTCATCGCCCTGAGCTTGGCCGTCGTGCTCATCGGGTATTCGAGCTACGCGCTGATCTTCATCCGTAGCGCCGCCGATCCCCCTATCGACGAGAACGACCCGGAAACGACCGAGGCGATCGTTTCCTACCTGAAACGCGAACAATACGGCGCGTTGCCGCTCCTGAAGGGGTACACGTTCGACAACCGGATCAACGACGTCGATTTCTCGAACGAGAAATTCTTTCCTCGCAGGTACTCGCAAGAACCGGCGCACCGCCCCTACTATGCGCTGTACGATTCGGACTGGGAGTTCTTCCGGAAATATCAGGTCGGGCACATGTACATCCGCTACTTCCTGTGGCAATTCATGGGCAGGGCAAGCGATGTGCAGGATGCGCCGCCGGCCACTGGAATCGGATTTATCGATGAGCGTATCGGGGCGAACGACTACCTCATGACAACACCCTCGACAAGGGCTTCCCGGAACGTGTACTATGCGCTGCCGTTGCTCCTGGGGTTGATCGGCGCCGGTTTTCACTTCAACCGGGACTGGCGCCGGGCGCTCAGTGTGCTTACGCTATTTCTCATCACGGGCCTCGGGATCATCGTATATCTGAACCAGACGCCGTTGCAGCCTCGCGAGCGGGATTACGCCTATGTGGCCAGCTTCTTCGCATTCTCCCTGTGGATTGGATTGGGAGCCACCGGTATCCTGTACTCCCTGCGCGAAATGGTCCATACCATGTGGGACCAGCGAAAGGTGCGCGGCGCTATGCTGGCGCTGGGTGCGGTTCTGTTCCTTGCGGCGCCTGCCTGGATGGTACGGGAAAATTGGTTCGAACACGACCGGTCCGGCAATTACGTCGCGCCGGATTATGCCTGGAACATGCTGAACGGTCTGGAGGAGGAAGCTATCCTGTTCACCAATGGAGACAATGACACATTTCCACTCTGGTACCTGCAGGAGGTCGAGGGCCAGCGGACGGATGTGCGCGTCGTCAACCTGTCGCTGCTCAACACCCCCTGGTATATCCGGCAACTCAAAAACCAGTGGTCGCGGGAATCGTCGCCGCTTCCCTTCTCCATGTCCGACGACAGGATCGACCTGATCGGCGCGACTGCGTGGACTCCCCGGGATATCGAGCTGCCGGTGAATACCGACCGGTTCGCACCGGAATCCGAGATATTCCTGCCTGGGATCGCCGACACCAACCTGATCATGAACCCGATGCGCTGGCGACTAGAGGGGCGGCCCTACAACGACGAGACCAACATGTTGTATATCGCCGACCAAGCCTCCCTGGACATCGTGGTCACAAACGCGCGGGAAGGATGGCAGCGCCCCGTGTACTTTGCTGTGACGACAAGTCCGGACGGCCAACTCGGTTTGCAGGATTTCTTCCACCTTGAGGGACAGGCATTCAAGACTGTACCCGTCCGGCACGGAGGAGGGTTCGGCCGGGTCGTGCCGTCCGTGGCGTCCGGCATTCTGGCTAATTTCCGGTTCCGCAACCTGAATAATCCGAATGTCTACTACGACGAGACGATCCGCGGTATGGTGGACGGCTACCGCAACATTTTTGCCCACACCGCCCAATCGCTCGCCTTCGCCGGGGAAACGGAGCAAGCAGGGGCGCTGCTCGATACTCTGATGGCGAAGGTGCCGTTCGATACGATTCCCGGCGACGAGCAATCGTATCTATTGCTGGCGAGGGCCTATTTCGAATCCGGGTATGTCGACAAGGCCACCGATGTTGCCAAGGGCGCCGAACCGCTCGTATTGCGCCGCCTCGAACAAGCCGAGACGGATCGCGATCTGGAACTTGCCGGATCGTACCTGCAAATATTTCGGAGCATTTATCTCCAGGGGAAGGATTATGACGCCGCGTCGGCGCTCAGCGGACGCCTTGCGGACCTTCTCGGGGACTCCACGCTCAGGAGATCGGTGGAAGATTATCGGCGGATGAACGAGGAATACGAACAAACGCTTGAAGAAGAGGCTAGCGGCGGATAGTTAGGTGCAAGGCGAGAGAAATCGCCGGAAGGTCGAACGCTGTTCTTTGTGTAAAGATATGAAAATTCGATAAAAAAAATTTTGCCTATATGTTTATTTTCGTATATTCATTAAGTATCGGGCTTTTGCGGGAAATTTCGGCGTGAGCTCATGAAAAACCTCGCAATAAGCAGGCCGACTGTCGCCAAACGATCTGGAATTTCAAAGGTATTGTCATGAGCACGCAACGGAGCGTCGTCAAATGGTTCGACGCCAAAAGAGGGTACGGCTTCATCGTTCACCCCGACGGGGATGCGGACATTTTCGTACATTATTCTTCGATTCAGTCGGAGCAACGGTTCAAAACATTGCGTAAGGAACAAACCGTTACGTTCGATCTGGAAGAAGGCGACAAGGGGCTGCACGCCGTAAATGTCGTGCCCGACGAAGCAGTGGAAGACTTTGACGACCCCGTGTCGGAAGACGGCGAAGTTTCTACGGAAACGGAGGAATATTCCGAGGAGACGTACTGAGGCGCCATCCGCCCTTTCCTCAAGCAATCCTTCGTTTTTCGCAGGCGCTCCCTGTTATGCATTTCGCATTTTCTGACAAGGACTTCGATCGTATCGCCAGCGTGCTGAGGGTACCGGCCCGACACGAACCTGCGCTGGTCCGCTACGAACTTCTGGACGAAGCGAGCGGCCGGAGGCTCTCGCTGGAAATCACGCCCGAACTGGATCTGCCCAGGGATGTGCGGAAAGATCAGTCCGAAAATCTTATCTCCGTATACGCTATCGGCTCTTTTCTGCAACTCCAGGGATGCACGGGCTTCATCGCCAGCGAGGAACTGGGGGAAGTCCTTTTTTTCGCACGCCGTGCAGGAACCGCCCACGGACTCGTGATCGAACGGGAGGCGGGATGCTCCCTGTATTCGAACGTGGACGAACGTCTGCTCTCCGCCGATTTCACGCAGTTGGCTCCGGAACTCGTGATGAGCAGCGTTGCGCTCTCTATGACCGAGACGCTCTTCGACGATCTCCGTTGATGCACGGGGAGAAAACCGATCCGGGGAGCGATTTCACGGTAGCGTTGCAGCATCCTTCCTGCAGCCTCCCTGCAGATCGTTTCCGCCGCGTACTGACGCATGTACTGTCTGCCGAAGGCATAACGGTTCGGCGCCTTGTCCTGGTGGTAGCCGGTCGCAAGACGGTGCAGAACCTGCACCGGCGCTACCGGGCATGCGACGAGCCTACGGACGTATTGGCCTTCGATTACCACCCCGCAAAAGAGGAAGCGAAGGAACAGGTCGTAGACGGGGAAATCTACATTGATTTCGATACGGCGCGCGAACGTTGCCGCGAATTCGGCGCGGACGAGGAGGAAGAAGCCATGCGCTATGCGATCCACGGTCTCTTGCATTTGATCGGCTACCTGGACAAGACCCCGGTAGAGAAAGCAAAAATGCACGCGCTCGAAGACCGTTACCTGCGTGCAACGGGATATTAATGATACTCTGATCGAGACCATCCCTCTCAGCCCCTGCGCTTTGCGGACTTAATCAGAGTATCGTTAACCGTCACGATCGGCAGGAATTTTCCGTTTTGTCGCGGTACCCGTTGATAATTTCGCGCCGATTCCGTAATACGAAGGGTGCGCGTCTGCGCTGTATCGTAAGGTTGTTCGACGTAAAGAGGTGTATCCTATGCAAACACAGATTACGGCCCGTCATTTCGATGCTCCTTCGACTCTCAGGAAATATGCCGAAGCCCGGCTGGCGAAACTCGAACGGGTGTACGACGGCATCACAGAAGCGCGCATCGTATTCTCGGAAAATGGCCACCCTGACAAGATCAAATCGGCTGAAGTCATTGTGCATGTGTACCATCGGACACTCGCGACTGCGAACGATGGCGCCACCCACGAGGAAGCGCTTGACGAATGCGTGAAGGTGCTGCGTCGTCGGCTCCGGAAATACAAAGCACGGTTACGCTCCACAAACCAGAACTATCAGAAATAGATCATACGTACGTCCATGACTCTGTCGCATCGCATCGAGTCGAACCGCGATCTCGCCTTCGACCTGCTTCGCATATATCTCGGGGTCGGGCTCTTTGTCCGCGGCCTGTTTTTTTTGATCCGTCCGGATGCCTTCGCCGCGCTCGTAGCGGGAAGCGAGACATCCATGCTCGCGTCGTCCAGTGTCATGTATATCGTGGTGGGCGCACACCTGCTGGGAGGGGCCATGATCGCCATCGGTCTGTTTACGCGTCTGGCCGTGCTGTTGCAGATACCGATTCTTGCAGGCGCCGTCTTCCTGATCCACCTCAGGGGCGGTATATTCACCGCCGGACAGTCGTTCGAGTTCTCGGCGCTTGTACTGTTCCTGCTGATCCCGATTTTTCTGCATGGATCCGGCCGGTGGTCCGTCGATGCATCATGGAGTACGCGGCGTTTCATCCCGTTCCGTTCGATTGGCGACCGGCTCGAGCGCCTCGGCAACATTGCGTTCGAATTGCTGAGAATCTATCTCGGTATCGGACTCTTCGCACGGGGAGTCCTGTTCATCTCGAACTCTTCCGCATTCCTCGATCTGATCGGCTCCTCGTCGTCGGCGTGGCTTACCTCCGTGGTGCTGATCCACTATGTGGCGCTATCTCACCTCGTAGGGGGAGTCATGATTGCCGTCGGCCTTTTCACGCGCGTAGCTGCGATGGTCCAGTTGCCGATCCTCATCGGGGCCGTCTTCGTCGTTCACTTGCAGAGCGGGCTTCTGGCTCCCACCCAGTCGCTGGAGTTCTCGGCGCTCGTTCTGTTCCTGCTGATCCTGCTCGTGCTGTGGGGATCCGGTAGGCTATCGGTAGACAGGCACATCGTGGAACGGCCTGCAGATGCGGAACACTACCGTCATGCGCAGGCGCTGGAAAAAGAGGCTACCGAAGCAGAACCGCTCCTGTCTCCGGAGTTCTCCCCGGCGCCCGCCGCTGCCTGTTCCTGCGGGCATGGCAGGGATCATCCGCGCGTCTCGCCCCATGCTCGTTACGGCATGTTCAGCGCCGTATACTTTCTGGCTGGCGCTACGGGCCCGCCCAAGGAGATCGTGTTTCGATGCGGAGACTGTGGCGAGACCGTAACCAGAACACGGGAGCCGGAGGCGTTGCGGCGGCATCGGTATCAGCAGTAGGGGGAGCATCCTGAGTACGCGCGCATGGCTCTGAAGAAGTCTCAACTTTATTCCTCGCTCTGGCAAAGTTGCGACGAGTTGCGGGGCGGCATGGACGCTTCGCAGTACAAGGACTATGCTTTCCTTCTGCATCTCATCGCATCGCTCAAGAACAACGGCAAGGGCGCGATCATTCTGCCTCACGGCGTATTATTTCGCGGGAACAAGGAGGCCGACATTCGCAAGAATCTGATCCTGCACGGCTTTATAAAGGGTATCATTGGCCTGCCCGCCAACCTGTTTTACGGTACCGGAATCCCTGCTTGCATCCTGATTGTCGACAAGGAGCATGCCCATGCCCGCGCCGGCATCTTCATGATCGACGCAAGCAAGGGCTTTCTCAAGGACGGCAACAAGAACCGCCTGCGCGCGCAGGACATTCACAAGATTGTGGACGTATTCAACAAGCAGATTGAATTGCCCCGGTATTCTCGTATGGTTCCGGTGTCGGAGATCGCCGACCCGGCCAACGATTACAACCTCAACATCCCGCGCTATATCGACTCCAGCGAGCCAGAGGATATGCACGATCTGGACGCTCATCTGAACGGTGGCATTCCCGACCGCGATATCGATGCGCTCGAAGAATACTGGAATATCTTTCCCTCGCTGCGTCAGACATTGTTTACGGGCAACGGCCGCTTGGGTTACAGCGAGGCTCGAATCGAGGCGAGGCAGGAGTCCGCGGCCCGCGAACTGGAGGAATTTGTCGAAGAACACACAGGGGAGGAGGGCCTGCTGGCAGAGGCGGTGAACGACAAGGGCAAAGTCACTAAAACTGCGGTGGCGGCACGACTCAAGGCCGTGCGGGGCGAGCCGGAGAGCAATGAGGAACGGGAAGTGCTCATGCGCTGTCTGGCTCTGATCAACGCCGAATCGAAGGCGGGGAAAGCCGTTAAAGACCATCAGACCGCGCTGAACGAGCAGGTGCTGGCCCGCTATGCCTCGCTTACCGAAACCGAGATCAAGTCGCTGGTGGTGGAGGACAAATGGTTCGCCGATATCCGAACCGCTATCGGGAGCGAGATGGAACGGCTGACCCAACGACTTGCCGGGCGCGTGAAAGAACTGGAGGAGCGCTACGCCCGGACGCTGCCGGAGTTGGAGAAGGAAGTGGATGCATTCGGCGCAAAGGTCGAGGGACACTTGAGGCGGATGGGGGTGTCGCTATGAGTCAAAAATTCGATTTCGAGAATCTCGTCGAATTGTGTCGGCGCACCCACGAGGAAGCGCAACACTCGGCCGTGCGGGCTATTGATAGCTCACTCGTGGTGCGAAACTGGCTGTTCGGCTGGTATATCGTCGAGTATGAACAGCATGGCGCGGACAGGGCGGAATATGGGGCCGCGCTAATCAAAAAACTGGCGGCCAAACTGGCGATGCGAGGCTGTTCCAGCCGGAGTTTGGCGTTATCGAGCAAGTTCTACAGGCGCTACCCAGATATTTTGCAGACGGCGTCTGCAAAATCGATGGCGGTGTCTCAAGACGAGACATTGAGTGACAACAGGGCAACCTCTGCCCTCCAGCTGGCAGATCCAGAAATGCCGGGAATTGTGCAGACACTGTCTGCGGAATTGGTAAAGCGGTTTCCCCTTGGCTGGTCCCACTACGTTATTCTGCTGACCATCGACAATCCCGAGGAGCGCCGTTTTTACGAGATTGAGGCTGCGGACAACGGCTGGAGTGTGCGCGAGTTGGAGCGGCAAATAGCGAGTTCCCTGTACGAGCGGCTCGCGCTCAGCCGCGACAAAGAGGAAGTTTGTCGGCTTGCCAACGAGGGGCAAGTGGTCGAGAAAGCATCAGACCTGATCAAGAACCCTCTGGTGCTGGAGTTTCTCGAGTTGGAGGAAAAGCCTGTCTATTCAGAAAGCGAACTGGAAACGGCGATCATCGACCGACTTCAGCACTTCTTGCTGGAGTTGGGTAAAGGCTTCCTGTTCGAGGCGCGGCAGAAGCGGTTTACTTTCGACAACAAGCATTTTCGCGTGGACCTGGTTTTCTACAATCGGCTCCTGCGCTGCTATGTGCTGATTGATCTCAAGCGCGGCGAACTGACCCATCAGGATTTGGGACAGATGCAGATGTACGTCAATTACTTTGACCGCTATGTGAAGACTGATGATGAGTTGCCGACCGTTGGCATTGTACTCTGCGGCCGAAAGAACGATGCCGTGGTTGAGCTGACGCTACCGGAAGAAGCCAATATCTACGCGTCGAAATACCAACTCTATCTGCCATCGAAACAGGAACTTGTAGCCCAACTGGAGAGCATCCGGAGAGAGTTGAACTATCGGGAAGGCTAAGGAGATGAATAGCGGGCAAGGAACAATGGGCAGCGTCCTTGGAAATGGACGCGGGGCGCTATCGGAAGAGGTTCCGGTGGGTTACAAGCGGACGGAGGTGGGGGTGATTCCAGAGGATTGGAACGCGGTGCTACTCGGCGAGGGCGTGTCCGCTAAACTGTGTAAGCGAGATTATTGTTCGATGGGGACTCTGTCCCCGTAGAGTATGACGAACTCAACCGGGCGCCGCTCGCACACGCAGACTGGCGTTACTGATTCGCTTGCGCATTTTCACATCCCTTTGTGCCATTGGCAGCAAAAGTTATCCGGAATTTCCGGACAACTGGATTATCGGCTATTCTACCTGAGAGTATCTTTTTGAGCCAGTTTAGTATTTATTCGACCGTTCCTTCGCCGCCGCGCGAGGCGACAGCACGTTGGCTGAACTCACCGGCCCCAATGATCCATTTTACCTCTTTTGAGTAGTTTTTATACCTTTTTAGTATAATTTCTACTCCTTTTTAGTATATTTTTTACTCAAAACGATGTGTTTTAATCTCTTTACATCATGATGCAATTCGGGTTTGGCCCCGGAAAAAACGCTCGCAATCTCCCAAACGCAGCATGGGATTTCGGGTGGTGCAGACCGAACCGGATATTCTGCAACTCCTCGAGAAAATACGGCACGATGGCTGAACTGGATGAGTTTACAAGGCAAGGACTCGAGTGCCTGCGGCAAGCGGTTGCCGAAGCGCTGGAGCGCAAGCGCAAACTGGGGCAATACGCCGTGTTCTGGCGGGATGGTCGCGTGGTTTTCGAGGGGCCCGACGCGCCTGAAGAACAATCCGGGCCTGAGCCGAGCGCTGCAGATGAACCGGAACTCCAGGCCCAATAGTGAGCCAGACGGTTGATGCTCAAAGACCTGACGGCGTGAAACGTTATTCCGTATACGCCATACGGTGTTCCGAGCCGCCGATAGCCAACAAGGGCACTGCTTCGCTCACAAGTTGCTTGGCCAGATTGGGACCTATCGCCACAAACGAATCACCTTCGTGATCAAACCCCACGCTGTAGCGCAGGCCGCTTTCGTTCTGTTCCATCTTGATTATGTACTTGTCCGCCGCCAACAGCATTCCGGCCCGGTATTCTCCCCCGTCCTTTTCTTTGGCAACGGCATTACGGGCCAGGAAATCACGTAACATATCTGCCCGAGAGCCGGTTATTTTCAAGTAGGTCTTAGGGATAGTTATCTTCATGACAGAGTGCATTTCATGAAAAAAGGAGGGTAAGAAGGCCCCCTACTCCTCCCCCGCCGATGGATACCAAGAGCCATTTCCAAAGTACCCGCCATAGCACATTTTCTCTCGCCCGAAAACCAGCTTCTATCCGCTGGTCAATGTACTTGTCCAAGTCCACCCCGACGCGCACAGGCTGAGTGCCTTCAAATCCACTGCTCTGTTCAGACATAGCCGGTTCTTTTTCGTGGCCTTGGGCTTCTACAACCTACGCACGAGGAAACGAAAATATCAAGATGGAGCAGTTCTTTCAATCGGCTCTTAATTTGGCGGGTTTCCCTCTGGTAGGCGACCGTATTTCGTCCCAGGGCGCGCAAAAATTATCGGGGAGACTTGCTGCCCCGTATTTGCGTCGTACGTTGCGGGCGTTGCGGGCGTTGCGGGCGTTGCGGGCGTTGCGGGCGTTGCGGGCGGCATCAAAATGCAGCTCCGGGACAGGCCGGGTAGAGGTGCTTCGGGTACATACTACACCTCCTCACCCCCACAACTCCATCGTAACGCCAGCCCCCGCCACAACCAGCACAATCTCCCCCCGGACCCTACGTTGCTCTTCGAGAAAAGCCGCCAGTTCTCCCACCGTTCCCCGCCGGACTTCCTCGAACTTCTTGGTCATTTCCCGCGCGACCGCCGCCGGACGATCAGGTCCGAAGACGTCCGCAAACTGGTTCATCGTGGCGGCGGCCCGGTGCGGCGATTCGTAGAAAACCATGGTTCGCGGTTCGTCCCGGAGTGCTTCGAGTCGGGAGCGCCGCCCCTTTTTTACGGGCAGGAACCCTTCGAAAACAAAGCGCTCCGCAGGGAGCGCCGAGACGGTGAGCGCAGGTATGATAGCGGTAGGTCCGGGCAGCGCCTCCACGGGAATGTCGTGTTGCTTGCATGTTCGTACCAGATAGAATCCCGGATCCGAAATCCCCGGCGACCCGGCGTCGCTTATGAGGGCGATGCGTTGTCCCGCCTGCATCCGCTCGACGAGGTCCGGCGTCCGGCGCCGTTCGTTATGTTCATGGTAACTGATGGTCGGCGTGCCGATTTCGTAGCGGGCAAGGAGTATGCCCGAGGTGCGCGTATCCTCGCAGGCGATCAGGTCCACTTCCTTCAGAATACGGAGGGCACGGAGCGTAATGTCTTCGAGGTTGCCGATCGGCGTGGGGACGAGATACAGCATCGGACAGGCAGGGGATCGTACGGCGCGTGTCGTTATGGCGTATGTTTTTGCAACAGGCGCAGGAGCCGGGTGCGGAGAGGCGTTGTGGCGCGCAGATCCAGCGTTACGTAGACCATCAGCCATAGCCCTGCTGCGATCATCACAAGGTTGGCGATCCACATACCGATCCAAGGTTCGAGAAAGCCGCGGTCCGCCAGCTTTTCTCCCTGTACGAGCGTCACCCAGTAAAAGAGGAAAATACCCGCTGCCGGAATGCCTGCCGAAGTCAGACCGCCGCGCCGGGTGCTCAGCCCCAGCGGGGCGCCTATGAGCATGAAAATAAGACACGCGATGGCGATGGAGTACTTCTTGTGGATCTCCACCAGAAACCGGTCGGCTCGCTGCAATTCCCAAGCGATGCCGCGCTGCGTATCGTCAATAATCATACGCATATTCCGGGCGTTCTCTATGGCTTTGGTAAGGATCTCTTCGTCCCCTGGCGGAGCGCGTCCGGACGATGCGGCTATCCCGGTTTCTTCTGCCGGGAGCGTTGCAAGGAAGGGTTTTGGCATCCTGTTCTCCGGCGCATTGTTTTCAAAGTTCGCCGGTGCATTGTTTTCAAAGTTCTCCGGCGCATTGTCTCCAAAGTTCTCGGGCGCATTGTTTCCAAAGCTCCCCGGCGCGAAATATCCGGCAAGGCGGACAAGAGACGAGTCGATGCTTTGCCGAAGGGAATCGACAAAGCCGATCATGTCCCGGGTGGACATGGTGCGGTCCGAACGATTTGTCCGGCCTTCCGCCGACCGCTCGAAGGCGAATTCGGAAGCGTCCAGCGTCATGCGGTATTTGTCGAAGGTGAGCCGCTCGTAGCGCTCTTCGGCTCGGAAGAACTGTTGTCCCTCCGGCATGCGGTGTATTTCGCCATCGAAAAGGGTAAGCGCCAGCTCCGGTCGATCCTGCAGGGGGAGCAAGCGCCCCTCGCGCGCCTTGATCACGGCCTGGGCATTGTCCGTGTAGTCGTAGATGAGAATATCCTTCAGCTCTCCGGAGCCGGCGGCCACATGCTGCACGAGGATGCTGTAGCCTCGTACTCCCTCGTAGAACATGCCGGAACGCAACTCGAAATCCGGACGCTTCCGGCGTATGTCGTACCACAGGTTGCGGGCGCGGAAGTTCGCCTCCGGCAACACGCGGTTGTTGAAGTACGTCATGCCGGTGGCGACAAATGCTCCAATCAGGAGCGTGGGCCAGATAAGCCGGATAGGCGAGACGCCGGATGCCTTGATCACAACCCAGGCCCGGGATTCGGCGATACGTCCGAACGTCATCATGGCGCCGATAAGAAGCGACATCGGAACGGCGAGGACCACCATGTAAGCCAGGTTGTAAGCGATCAGTTCAAGCAGCACCCCAAGAGGAAGCCCCTTGCCCGCCAGATCGGGCAGGTACTTGATCAGAAACTGCATCACCAGCAGGAACATGAGCGTTCCCAACCATCCGAGAACGCGTCCCGGGAGCATGCGCAGAATGAGTCCGTGAAGTCGTTTCATGGGGGAAATACAAGGAACGGGTTCGTCCGCCGCTCTTCTCCAACGGTCGTGACAGGGCCGTGACCGGGATAGACGCGTACCGTGTCCCCGAGGGAAACGATCTTCTCGAAAATGGAGCGCATCAGTTCGGGCAAGTCGCTGCGCCACAGGTCCGTACGCCCGATGGATCCCCGGAACAGCGTATCCCCGGAAATCACTGCCTGCGAAGCGGCTTCATAGAAGGAAATCGATCCCGGGGAATGCCCCGGCGTGTACAGTACATCGAGCGATGTGTTGCCGAAAGGTACGCGATCCTCTTCGTTCAGAAAGCCCTCCGGTTCAGGCGGGGTTTCGATGGCTTCCCCGAACAGTTGGGCCTGCTCCTCGGCCTGGGTAATAAAAACCCGATCTTCGCGGTGCATCAGGAAACCCATCCCGAACGTTTGCGCAAAGTGTGCGCATCCGAAGATATGGTCGATATGCCCATGCGTTAACAGCAGGCGGCGAACGGTCAGTTCTCGTTCGGCGATGTAGCGTTCGACCTGTGCGCATTCTTCCGGGGTCGAGCAGGACGGATCGATCAGCACCGCCTCGCCTTCGTCATGGCAGACATAACAATTCGTCTGAAACGGGTTGCAGGTGAATCCCTGTATCTGCATGGAAGCGGGGTGCTGGGTCAATCGGTCCGGTGGGAATCCTTGCTACATACGCCGTGAGTTCGCGTTCCGTCGTGCGCGATCGGGTTGGCCCCGGAGCGGATACGGGAACGGCCCCGCCTGCCATGCAGACGGAGCCTTTTAACCAGTAGCTCTTGCCGGATCGGACGACAGAAAATAAAGACCGAATGGCGCCTCCCGGTCCGATCTTGTATACGAGAGTATTCGTTATGTAACGTGTCCTTCCGCCGGTGTGTACGCCTGGACTTATGGCGTCAGGCCGCTTGCAAAGCCTGCTCGTAGTAGGCCTCGTACATGGGCACGATCCGGTCCTGATCGAACATCTTCACCGCCCGGCGGCGGGCGCCCTCCGCAAGACGCTGATGCAGCGCATCGTCGCTCAGAATGGCGCGGGTTTTTTCCGTCAATGCATCGATGTCGCCAAGCGGGCACAGGAAGCCTGTTTCACCGTCCACGTTCAGTTCCGGCAGCCCCCCGATATTGCTCGATACGATCGGCACGTTGCATGCCATTGCCTCTAGCGCGGCCAGGCCGAACGTTTCCGAGCCGCTGGGAATGAGAAACACATCGGCGATGGATAGCAATTCCTCGATAGGCTCCTGTTTGCCAAGAAAGCGAATCTTTTCCCATATTCCCAGTTCGCGGGCCAGCCGCTCGGCGGACATCCGGTCCGGCCCGTCTCCTGCGAGCAGCAGATTAACCGCCATGCCGTCCTGCACGAGGCGGTGGAAGACGCGGATAACGTCCTCTACGCGCTTCACGGGGCGGAAATTCGAGACATGTACGATGACTTTCCCGCCATCCGGGCACACCGCTCGCTTGAACGCTTTATTTTCGCAGCGGCGGAAGCGTGTCGTGTCGATGAAATTGGGAATGACCTCGATCGGTGTATCGACCTGAAAGTGCTGCTTCGTTTCGCTGCGAAGGTATTCGGAGACAGCCGTTACGCCGTCGGAGTGGTTGATTGCATGATTCACCACCGGCGCGAAGCCCGGATCCTGTCCCACCAGCGTAATGTCCGTACCGTGCAGCGTGGTGAATACCGGAACGCGCAGGCCCTGCTCGCGCAGGATTTCCCGGGCCAGTACGGCGCTTGTGGCATGGGGAATGGCGTAATGCACATGCAGGAGATCGAGGCGCTCGAACCGTGCAACGTCAACCATTTTGCCCGTAAGGGCCAGCGAATAGGGGGGATACTCGAAGAGGGGGTACGTATTGACAGCTACCTCATGGAAGGAAATATTTTCCGTAACGTGCGCCAGCCGGAACGGCATGGAATAGGCAATGAAATGAATCTTATGTCCTCTAAGCGCAAGAGCCTTACCCAATTCCGTGGCAACGACCCCGCTTCCCCCGTACACGGGATAGCATGTAATGCCGATATTCACAGGCGTTCGTTTGTTTGTCCGGCTCGCGGAGAAGTGAGTTATGTTCGCTATGCGTAACGCAGAAACTTGCGTTTGCGGTTAAGGTTGCAATACATGGCCTTGATGCATGCCGGGTTGTACGAACTATCTTTGCGGGGCGCTCTTATGCGAAAGGGATTTTGTACGATCGGTTTTGTCCCGATACTTTTACTTTGCGTTGGCGCGGCGATGCCCGCGAACGCACAGGTGGGTATCGCCGGAGGAGTAACGTTTTCCGAACTGGGCGATATCGCCACAGATGACCGGTCGGCTTCGCTCAAGCGGGTTCCCGGATGGCACGTTCACCTGTGGGTCGATCTGCCGTTGGGATCGTTCGCGCTGCGCCCCGGATTGCGGTATATGGATGCAGGCCGGCTTTTCAATCCGTCCAATACGTCGGGATTTGTTACGGCGCCGGATCCGCCGGAATTTGGCGGCGCCCCGGATTCCGGGTTTCCGGATGCTACCGGCTCTGTCAACGACGACCACTTCGTGACCTACATCGAAATCCCGATAGACGTGCGTTACCAGTACAAACTTCCCTTCATTTCCCCGTATGTGCTGATCGGGCCTGTCTTGCGATTCGCCACGGACACCAACAACCAGGACCGCCTGCGTACGCTCAGCATGGCCGCTGCTGCAGGAGTGGGTCTGGAAATTCGATTGGCCGGCTTGCGGTTTTATCCCGAGGTGAAGCGCACTTTCGGCGTGTCGAGATTCACCAGCGACGAGTACGAGTTTGCCGATATCGTCATCCGTCCCGACGAGCAGCGCCTTCATGCGACCATGCTCAGCATTGGCGTCGGTTTTTGACGTTTCGGTGCGGCTCGTGGTGCATTTCGGTACGTCATGCCGCCCTTGGAATACTCTGATCGAAACCGCTTCGTCCGGCGCGTCACGTTCGCAAGTACGGGACATCATGATTCCATCGTCGGAATCAGGGGAGGCACTGCGGATTCGGGGCGTCGCAGACGTGACGCGCCCTTCGGGAGGTTTCGAGGGGCACGCTGGCCGCGTCATTCCTCATTGTGTGGGGCCTGCCACACTGCTTCGTCATTCCTTGCCAACGCACCTCTCGCAGCCTCCGGGCTTTGCGGACTTAATCGGAGTATCCCTTGCATATTGTAGCCGACGAGAATATTCCGCTTGCGAGCGACCTGTTCGGTTCGCTCGGACCGGTGCGCACCATGTCGGGGTGGGATATGACTCCGGAGACGGTTCGGCATGCGGATGTGCTGCTTGTGCGCAGCGTCACCCGCGTCGATGCAGCGTTGCTGGACGGCAGTGCGGTCGGGTTCGTGGGATCGGCGACCTCCGGTCTGGATCATATCGACGCCGGGTATCTGCGACGGCGCGGAATCCCGCTCGCCTATGCGCCGGGCGCAAACGCGGATTCCGTGGTCGAGTACGTACTGGCGACGCTTCTTTATCTGGCGACCCAAAGGGGGGAGGCCCTCCGAGGCAAGACGCTGGGCATTGTGGGGTGCGGCCGCATCGGGAGCCGGCTGGCGGTGCGAGCTGCCGCGCTGGACATGACGGTGCTGTTGTGCGATCCGCCGCTTGCGGAGGCGGGCGACCCGGCGGGGGCAGCACGGAACTACCTCCCGCTGGATGTCCTGATCGAGCGGGCGGATGTGCTCACCTTTCATGTACCGCTTGTCCGGAAAGGGCCGCATCGCACATGGCATATGATCGGTCGCGACGAACTAACTGCACTGCGTCCCGGAACCTGGTTGATTAATACGTCGCGCGGGGCCGTTTTCGACAACGAGGCGCTTCTTGAGGCATTGCAGCGCTCCGAGCGACGGCCTGCCGCCGTAGCACTCGATGTGTGGGAAGGCGAGCCCGTTCCCTCTGCTGCGCTGCTGCGCTGCGTGGACATCGGCACGCCCCATATCTCCGGCTATTCGTACGACGGTAAGGTGGCGGGCGCGTACATGCTCCGCGACGCCATTGCATCTCTACCGGGCATGAATATACCTGTAGTCGAAGGATTCGCTGGCCAAGTGTACGGGGAGGTGGAGCCGCTTCCGGCATGCGCTCCCGATCCTGTCTTGCCGCTCACGGACTGGTTACACCATCTGGTCCAAAGCATGTACGACGTATGGCGCGACGACCGCCGGATGAGGCGGTCATGGCCTGACTCGGATGAGGCGGCGGCGCTGCGCTTCGGACAACTCCGGCGAACGTATCCCGAGCGGCGCGCCTTTTCGATCCGGCGGCTGGCCCGGGAACATGTGCCGGATGCACTGCACAGGGCGGTCCGGGAAGGGCTGGGTGTGCAGATCGGTTCGTAATCCGGTGCGGCGCCTGGCGGTCAGGCCCGGTAACCGAACGAGCGCAGGAATGCAGGTCGATTGCGCCAATCGCTTCGGACTTTCACATGCAGATCCAGATATACGGATCGGCCCAGAAAGGCCTCGATATCCTTCCGCGCCGCCGTGCCCAGTCGCTTCAGGGCTTGTCCTCTTTTTCCGATCAGGATACCCTTCTGCGTATCCGCCGTCAGCACGATTTCAGCCGATACAAAATCTTTTTCGTTCTCCCGTTCCTCGAAGTGTACAATGCGTACTTCGGTGGAGTACGGGATCTCCTGCCGGTACAGCCGGAATACTTTCTCCCTGACGATCTCGGCCACGAAGAAACGTTCGGGGCGGTCGCTGATCATGTCCTTCGGGTAGAGAGGCGGCCCGACCGGAAGACGCTTCAGAATAGCGTCCAGCAGAACGTCCAGATTCGTACCTTTTCGAGCCGAAATCGGCACAACATCGTCGAAATCGCCCAGTGCAAGCCAGGCCTCTACGAGGGGCAGGGCGTCTTCCTGCCGAGTGAGGTCCATTTTGTTCAGGGCGAGTATGGCGGGCCGTTCCCGGACGATATCCATTCCGGATGCATCGGGCACGCTACGAGAGGCGTCGGCCATGAATACCAGCAGGTCTGCATCGGCTACGGCATCCCGCACGGCGTGCATCATCGCCTTGTGCAGCCCGTACCGTGGGATCACGATGCCGGGTGTGTCGAGGAAAACGATCTGGTGATCGTCCGCAGACAACATGGCGGGGATCCGGTGGCGTGTGGTTTGCGGTTTCCGGGTAACAATGGACAGTTTTTGTCCGATGAGGGCATTCAGCAGGGTGCTCTTGCCCACATTCGGCGGCCCCGCCAGCGCGACATAGCCGCATCGGTGGCCTTCAGGGACGTCTTCCGGCATGAGGAGCGGCGAATCCATGGATTTTCTCGATGCGTGGGCGTGTGCCGGGTGGTGCGTCACGATTTTACGAGATCCCGCATTTCCCGAACAGCCTGTTTCATGCCGACGAGCATGGCTCGCGCCATCACGGCAAAGCCAATGGAAACCTCCCGGACATGAGGGACCGCGGCTCGAAACGTGGCGTAGTTGCGGTAGCCTAGCCCATGGCCGGCGTGTACGACGAGGCCGGCGGCGTGGGCGTGTTCGGCGGCCCGGGCCAGGTCTTCTATACATCGTTCGCGTTCTTTCGCGTTCTTTGCGTTGGCGAAATCCCCTGTGTGCAGTTCGATGCAATCGGCTCCGGTTTTCCCTGCTGCGTCGATCTCGTTGCACACAGGATCGATGAAAAGCGCCACTTCTTTTACGCCTGCTTGCCGCAATTGCGCAACGACATCGCGGAGACGCTCCTGGCGGGCGATTACGTCCAGGCCGCCTTCCGTCGTTACTTCCTCGCGTCGTTCCGGCACGAGGGTAGCCAGATCCGGTTGCACCTCGCAGCAGATACGCACGACATCGGGGTCCGTAGACAGTTCAAAATCAAGTTTTGTCCGGACTGCTTGCTTCAGAAGGCGCACATCGCGTTCGGTGATATGGCGGCGATCTTCCCGTAAATGGAAAACGATGCCGTCGGCCCCTGCGGCTTCTGCGGCGGCGGCTGCGTCGACCGGATCAGGCAGCGTTTCCTTGCGGGCGTTTCGCAGCGTAGCCACATGATCTATGTTGATGAGCAGGTCGGTTGTCATGGAAACGATCGGTATGTGGGCGGGACGGTGGGTCCGCTTACCGCAATATCGCAATCTGCGGGGGAAATTCCGTTCTCTGTGCAGAGTATCCCTTGCATGGTTGCTTTTCGGGGTATGTTCATGTATTTTTTCGCAGAGGCGGGCGGCGTCGTGCGTAGTACCGTGGAGTATGGTTCCCGTTTCTTATTCGTCAGACAATCAGACCCTGCGGGAGCAGGAACGCACTATGGCGTCAGGCAGTCAGAACAAACGGACCTATATTCAGGTGGCTTTGGGGGTGCTTATCCTCTGCATGGGATATGTCCTCTATGTTTCGATTACCGAACCCTGGGAGGCTGTGGAGCGCCAGGAGGAACTCACGGATCGCACGCGCATGCGCATGAGCAATATCAGGGTGGCGCTCATCCGTTTCGACGAACGCACCGGGCGTTTTCCGGGTTCACTGGACAGCCTGCATATCTGGGTTCGAACCGATTCGACGATTCAGGCGGATAGCGACAGTCTTTTCGGCAGCGGTATGGATCCCGATTCCTTTATTTTTTCGCCGCGTACGGGTGCACAATTCGAGTACGAAATCAACGATACGTCGCGCGTCATGGTGTATCTGCTCAGCGATCCGGATTCCGACGATGAGATCGGAACTCTGGAATCGGATCCTACCCAATTGAACGCCGCGAGCTGGGAGTAGTCTCGCAGGCGGCGGCGAACGCCGTGTATTTATTGCGCCGACCAACCTGATCCATGGACGCGTACGTACGGGCGGGGGTCGATATTGCAGGCCGCGCGATCCGGTACGCCGAGGTAATGCAGGATGCATCGGGATGCCGGCTATCGCGACTCGGGCGCATTGACGTGGAAAAGGATGTGCTCCGCAATGTGCTCGCCGGCCGGGACGACGGACGCATTCATGCGTTTTCAGAGGCGCTTGCAGAGGTTTTTGCCAGACCGGACAACGGCGATCGGATTGACGATCTTCGCATTTCGGTTTCTCCTCGGGCAGGCCATTCCTTTCGGGCGCCGCTTTCTGCGGAAGCCGGACCGGATGTTCGGCGGAACTGTCTCAGGCAAGCGATCGATCTGCTCATAGCGCCGGAAGAGCCGCTGCGTATCACTGCCGATGCGATCCCCATGCCCCGGGGCGCCGCAGTAGTATGGATGCATGTGCTGGCGGTCGGAGAGCGTCTTGACGAACGTCTGCGGTATCTTGTTCGGGACGTACCGGCGAAGCGCACGCGGCTCATGTCCGGCGCCCAAGCGGCAGCCGGTATGATCGGATGCGCCGAGGCTGTACGGGAAGGCGCCGGCGAAGATTCCTGTGCGTTGGGAATCGGCTGGTATGGCGACCGGCTCGACTATGTTCTTTGCACCGGCAAAGCCTGGCGTTTTGGAGGGTTTGCGGAAGGCGTGGAACCGATCGATGCGGCGTACCTGGGCGCCCACACAGCGTCCCGGTTCGGAATACCCCCGTCGGGTGTACAAACGGTCTATGTGTACGGAGATACCGCCCCCGACACCTTGTTTTCCGAGCTTCGGGCCGTGTTCGGCGGGGATATCCGGATGCTGCATCCTGCGGCGCTTCGGGACGTTCCCGTTACCTGCCCGCCGTCCGATGTGGACGTTCCGGCATATGCCGGGTGCATCGGCGGCGCCCTGTATGAAGGCGAGGAATTTGTTTTCCGAGTCATTTGAAGGATACTCTGATCAAAACCACTTCGTTCAGCGCTTCACGTTCGCAACGCCCCGAATTCGCATATTTCCCGCTGATTCCGATGATAAAATCATGATATCCTGTACTTGCAAACGTGAAGCGCCTTTCGGGAGGCAGAGAGGGGCACGTTGGCCGTGTCATTCCTCATTATGTGGGGCCTGCCACATTGCTTCGTCATTCCTTGCCAGCGCACCCCTTTCAGCCTCTGAATCTTTGCGGATTTAATCAGAGTATCCTTAAACCGCTACGTCGTGAGAATTATTGCGGGAAAATTCGCTCGCAGGAAGCTTTTCGCTCCGAAAGGCCTTCGGACCCGGCCGACCATGAACCGGACGCGGGAGTCGCTTTTCCATCTTGCGGAAAACCGGAGAGAATTCGCCGGCGCGTCCGTACTCGATCTGTTCGCCGGCGCCGGCTCCATAGGGTTCGAGGCGCTTTCCCGCGGCGCTCGCTCGGTCGTTTTTGTGGAAAAAGAAGGACGTGTGCTACAAGTTGCCCGGCGGAATGCGCGTGCACTGGATGTGGAAGATCAATGCATCTTTTTGCGGGCGGACGCCGTACGTTACCTGCGCCGCTACAAGGGACCGGCGTTCGATTTCATTGTCGCCGATCCGCCGTACAACCTCGAAGCCATGCCGGACATGCCTTCTTTGGCGTTGCCGCATGCGACGGAAGGGGGCCTGTTTATCCTAGAACATGACCGGCGTATCTTCTTCGACCGGGAACCGGCGCATCCCGACCTGGACGTTTCCCGGCCGTACGGGCGTACCGTAGTGTCGGTGTTCCGGCGCGGACAGGCCATTGTCCCGGAACCTGCCGACACTGAGCGTGCTCCGAATTCCGTGATTTCCTGATTGTCGCTGCATATGAGACTGGCGCTGTACCCCGGCACATTCGATCCGTTTACGTTCGGACACCTCGATATCCTCGAGCGCGCGGTGGCGTTGTTCGACAGGGTGGAAGTGACTGTGGCCGTTAATGCCGAGAAGGAAACGATTTTTCCTGTCGAAGAGCGGTGCGATCTGATTCGCCAGTGCGTACGGCGTTTGACCGGCGTCGAGGTGGTTGCCCATGAGGGGCTGATTGCGGACCGCGCCCGGGAAACCGGCGCCGCTGTGCTGATTCGAGGGCTTCGGCAGTCTCGCGATTTCGATTACGAACTGCCCATGGCGCTGGCGAACCGGGCGCTACAGGAAGATCTCGAAACCGTTTTTTTACCTGCTTCGGGTCGGTATGCCCTCGTAAGCGGCACGCTGGTGCGCGACATTCTTCGCTGGAACGGCGATGTGTCGGCCTTCGTACCCGAGCCTGTTTCGGACGCGCTTGCGCGGCGTGCCCGCCTATAACCTTTTGCGATTTTCATCATGATTCGTTTCAACCCTAACGTGGAAGCCGTCCGGCCCTCCGCTACGCTGGCGATGTCCGGACGCGCAAAACAACTGCGGCGAGAGGGTCTTCCCGTTATTGGCCTTAGCGCCGGAGAACCTGATTTCGATACCCCTGCGCCGATTGTCGAGGCGGGCCGGGCCGCCATCCGGGAAGGGTATACCCGGTATACGGAGAACATGGGTATGCTCGCATTGCGCGAAGCGATCTGCCGAAAGTTCGAGGAGGATAACGGGCTTGCGTACGCACCGGATCGGATACTTTGCTCCAGCGGCGCCAAGCAGTCGGTCGCTCTCGCCGTGGCAGCGCTCTGTCGTCCCGGGGACGAGGTGCTTATCCCGGCGCCGTACTGGGTGAGTTATCCGGAGATGGTGCGCCTCGCGGGCGCTACGCCAAAGCCCCTTGCCACCACAGCCGCCGGCGAATACCGCCTCAGCCCCTCTGCGCTGGAGGAAGCCATAGGCGGGGCCACGCGCATGCTCATCTTGTGTTCGCCCTCCAATCCCACCGGTTCGGTGTATCCCCGGGAAGAACTGGAAGCGCTGGCCGAGGTGTTGCGGCGGTATCCGGACGTATTCGTGCTCTCGGACGAGATTTACGAGCATGTTCTTTTCGACGCAGAGCACGTTGCGTTTGCGTCGCTCCCCGGCATGAAGGAGCGGACGATTACGGTAAACGGTTTTTCGAAAGCCTATGCCATGACCGGCTGGCGTTTGGGGTATATGGCGGCCGACCCATCCATTGTGAAAACGTCGGCGAAAATACAGGGACAGACCACCTCGGCGCCGTGCAGCATTACCCAGAGGGCCGGCATTGCCGCGCTGGAAATGGACAAGCGGTATGTGACGGACATGGTGAGCCGGTTCCGGGTCCGCCGCGATTTTATGCTCGAGCAACTTGACGCTATTGACGGCATCCGTTGCCCGCGTCCAGAGGGCGCGTTTTATCTCTTCCCGGACGTATCCGTCTACCTTGGTTCAACGTCCGCTTCCGGCAGGGCGATTGAAACAAGCGAGGATCTGTGTTTCTATCTCCTCGAAGAACACCATGTGGCGCTCGTGCCGGGGGGCGCCTTCGGCGATCCCGGAGGCCTGCGTATTTCGTACGCCGCTTCCACGGAAGATTTACAGGAAGCCATGCGCCGGATCGCCCAGGGACTTTCCGAGCTCCGTTGACGCTTCGCCTCTTCTTGCCGCGCCCCGTCTTCGTCACGTATATCCCGTATGTATCCGTCGCATAGCGAACCTTCCGTATTCTCTGCCGAGACAGATCATGTCGTCGGAGCCGCTTCCGCCGGCTCCCGTGTGCGGAAAGGCCAGGATCGCTACTGGCTCCATGCGCTGCTCTTTGTCGTTACCCTGGCGACCACGGTGTATGTGGGGGGTAATCTGACGAGCCGCCTGGCAGTGTACGCGAGCGAGGGATGGCCTGCATTCCTGGCCGACGGCTTGCGCTTTGGGCTATCCCTGCTTTTTTTCTTGACTGTGCACGAGTTCGGACATTATTTCGCCGCCCGGTTTCATGGCGTGGCCACTTCGTTGCCCTACTACATTCCCCTTCCTTTTGGCGTGGGTACGTTGGGTGCGGTGATCCGCATCAGAGAACCGGTGCCCAGCTTGCGGAAGTTGTTCGACATCGGCGCTGCCGGGCCGCTCGCCGGTTTTGCCGTCGCTCTTCTTCTTCTTCTTGCGGCCTTTGCTGCATTGCCGCCCGTCTCGTATATCTTCGGCGTAGGGCCGGGACACGAGGCCATTCACCAGTATGTAGAACAATTCGGCAGGTATCCGGACAGTCTGACCGGATTGGGCGACGGGGCGGGTGCGCTGGTCGTCGGCGATACGCTGTTGTACATGCTGCTCAAACAATTTTTCACGGATGTGCCCCCCAACTGGGAGATGTACCACTATCCTGTGCTGTTTGCCGGGTGGCTGGGGCTGTTTTTTACGGCGCTGAACCTGCTCCCCATCGGGCAACTCGACGGCGGACACATTACCTATGCGCTATTCGGCCGCGTCTGGCATGCCCGGCTCGCCCGGGGATTTTTTCTGGTGTTGCTGCTTTCGGGCGCCATCGGGTTCGTGCTCGAAATTTCGCCGCCTCTCTACGAAATGCATTCGTTTCTCGGGACCGGTTCCTGGTTTATCCTTGCAGGAATCCTGTATTTTTATCTGGCGAAATTGTTCGGCCGGAATCTGAAGCGCATTGCTCTTGCCCTGGCGGGCCTTATGGCATTGGCTGCGCTTGCAGAGAACATTCTGCCGTGGATGCAGAATTTCGCCTACAGCGGCTGGTTGCTCTGGTGCCTGTTGCTCATATATCTGGTCAAGATAGATCACCCCCCGGTGCTTCATGAGCAACCGTTGACTCCCGGACGCATGGCGCTGGGCCTTCTCAGCCTGTTTATTTTTATCCTGTGTTTCAGTTTCAGGCCCCTGTATGTCGCGTGACGGTTCTATGTTGTCAGTGTACAACGACAGCAAATTGGCGCTGGAACGATGAGAATTTGGCGCTAAACAACTTATGATTCCGGGGCGGTTACAGAAAAGATGCCGTACGTTCAGGCTGCGTATGCCTGAATTGGCCGGGCCAGCATGTCTCCTTTGTCTTTCATAGCGCGTGCGGCTTCGACGATTGCGGGCCAGTGGGTAAGCAATTGTCCGTAGGCGAGTACCTGCCGCCGGAACGCCGCAAGGCGTTCTTCGGGGCCTCCCGGCAGGTCGATCGGAACGGAGAAATCGGGGTTTGCCGCCGATTCCCGGGCCGAGGTTAGGTAGCGCATCACGTCGTTTCGCCAGCAATCCGGCTTTTGCGGATATATCCGTTTTTCAGGCGGCAGGTGCTGCACGGCGTACTGTGGGAGATGGCCGCTGAAGGCGCTGGGGGGCAGAAGTACGTGGGCGCGTCCCGGGTTGGCAGATCGACCCCGGTTGCGTCGATTACAGGATTGTCTGCAAGATGCATTATTGGAAGAATATGAAATGTATTGGGGTGTGCGGGCCGCTAAAATTCTTCTGGGTTTACTCTGTTTCCAGAACCAAATTACAACCACCGTCATGAATATATCCTACCCCACCAATTCGTTGAATCAAAGATGGATTATCCTAACTTTCGTCTTCGTCGTTCTTCTTGGTTTGCAAGCGTGCGACTCAGTTACGGATACTAACCCTAATATCGACACTAAAGCCAGTCAGGCACCCGAAGGAGGGGCACTTGAGACGGTCCAGTATAGTTATGGAGAAAGTGAGGATGGTACCGAGCATGTCGTCTCTGTCTCGTTAAATCCCGGTTTCAAACAAGAGCGACGTACGTTTGAAAGCTTCGATACATATTATGCGTTTCTTGACAAACTTACGGAGCAGTCTGCATTAACCGTTAATGCAGATCTGTACAGACGGCTTGTACACGCCAACAATCCGGCTGAGATCAGCGTGTTGGATACCGACGGCAAAGTCATCATCGGAGACCATGAATACACAGTAACCGAGATCGGCGCTTATCAGCAAGACACTGGTGCACCGAACCAGAGTAGAGAGTTAATAGAATACTGGGGCGAGGATGGCAAGGCTGTAGAACGAGAGCTGTCGCAACTCTATGGTCTTCAGCATAGGCCAGAGGAATTGGCCACGCTGACGTTCAAAAACCCCTTTGTGCAGCAGAAAGCACAAGAAATCCTCCAAGGGACAGCGGCTAAAACACAAAACCGCGATACCCGTTATTATGGTAATACTACCATTTGTCTGCCGGATAACGATGCCCAATTCTTTGACAAGACATGCTATCCTGTGCGCTTTTTGCTGTGGAATCAATCAACCGGGCGTACATTCAGAAGGAGGGCAAAGGGAGGAACCCAGGCACAAGCCCAGATTGGTAGTACTTGGTATGGCTTTGGGCATTACTCGCTACCGTCATCATTGCTTAGTCGTGTGCGTATGAAGGTCTCAGTAAATGGTGGGAACGGCTCGAGTAGCAGCGAGTGCATTGGCGCACTCAATCCGGGGCCTCTGTACTATAAATATAATCCGCCTTACCGCTGGTTCTCATCCACTTTTTGCAGTGAAGTCACCGCATCTACAAGTCGCAAGCGTAATAGGGGAACTACCAGCAATCATGGTGCGGGAACCCACGATTATTTCAGTAATGAAAGTTGGTCATCCGAATTTGGTACTTATTGGTTGATCTATTACTACACGGGAGGATGGAAATTCGAAAATGTGTATGTCCGTTGAGTCGTGGTGTTAGTCTCAGGCAGGGCCGGTTTCTTGCACAAGATTCGTGCGAAGTCGGCTCTGCCTGAACGCTGGGATGACAAAAAAGTGTATTCATGCCACGCCGTAATAACCACGCCACGATGCTTCGATCAGCCTTGCGTATCTCGAAAGGCACCAATATCCGCATCGCGCGTATACGGAGAGCCATTCAGATCGACCATGATCGAAGCGCGGCGCCTCCGGCGCAGCAAGCGGATGGCTGCATGACCCTTCCATAATCCAAAACAAGAGGGTATAGAGACAGAGGCCGACCAGATACTGCAAGCATTTTTGTCGGATCATGAGTTACTCATGCGCAGCGCAGTCTGGATTACCTGGAGCCTCTTCTTTTTCTGTGTCGGCGATGTCCTGGCGCAACCGCTAACGGTTCGCGGCTACGTCACCGACGTGCAGACGGGCGAAGCCCTTATCGGGGCGCATGTCTACGAAACCCGCCAGCGTGCAGGTACGATCACGAATGCGTATGGCTTTTTCAGCCTGACCCTGCCGGTAGACACCGCCTTCATCCAGGTCAGTTATCTGGGCTATCGGCCCGAGACACTCGTGCTCCAGGCTCCCCTGGAGCGTATTCAGGCTATCGAACTGACCCCCTCGACCGTAGGGCTGGACTCCCTGAACGTGGTTGCCTCGCGTCTGGAAGAACGGCTTGAAGAACGCGTCCAAATGAGTACAGTGCACGTTTCGATGGCCGATGTGCAGACGCTTCCGGCGTTGCTGGGCGAAGCCGATGTGCTCAAAACGCTCCAGTTAATGCCCGGCGTCCAATCCGGTTCGGAGGGCAGCTCGGGGCTGTACGTACGCGGCGGCAGCCCCGACCAGACCCTGGTTCTCCTTGACGACGCTCCGGTCTACAATGTCAGTCACCTTTTTGGATTCCTGTCCACGTTCAACACCGATGCGCTCAACAAAGCCGAGTTGTTCAAGGGCGGCTTTCCGGCCCGGTATGGCGGGCGCCTTTCCTCGGTGCTCGATTTGCGCATGAGCGAAGGCAACCGGAAAGAATTCGAGGGACGCGGCGCCGTCGGGTTGGTGGCGTCGAGCCTGACTGTCGAAGGGCCGATTCGAAAGGAGAAGAGTTCGTTTATCGTCTCGACGCGGCGCACCTACCTCGACCTGATCACACGCCCTTTCCAGGCGCTCAGAAACGGCGAGGACAATTCCGTCATAGGCTATTATTTCTACGACGTCAACGCAAAATCGAACGTTGCTCTTTCCGAGAAAGATCGGGTCTTCGTCAGTCTCTACGCCGGAAACGACCGGTTATATGCATTTTTTGACAATAAGGAAACCGACTATTCCGACAAAACGCATTTGGGCTGGCGCAACGTCACCGCCACGCTGCGCTGGAATCGGGTCCTGACCCCCAGGATGTTCGCGAACACCATGCTGCTTTTCAGCCGTTTCCGGTACGGGGCCCGGGATCGATACGACACAAAACTGCTCATCAACGACCAAAGCGTTCGGGAAAGCTTCGAATCGCGCTTTTCTTCCGGTATCCGGGATTGGAGTGCGAAGATCGACATAGACTATCTGCCGCACCGGGCCCATTACGTCCGCTACGGAGGCGTCATTACGCACCACCGGTTTACTCCCGGCGCCCAATTGCACCGGGAGAAGAACTCCCTGGAGACCGTTCCCGATACCACCATCGCCCAGAGGGTTGACAAGCCCGCCGTCGAATGGTTCGCCTATGCCGAGGACGCTATCGACCTTACGCGCTGGCTCAAGATCAATGCCGGAGTACACATTTCGGGATTTCACGTCGATGATCGGGTGTACGCGTCTGTGCAGCCGAGGCTGGCGACCTCGTTCCTGTTGCCCGGGCAGTGGGCGCTCAAGGCGTCGTTTGCGTCGATGCGACAGTACATCCACCTGCTTTCCAACAGCGGCATCGGTTTGCCAACCGACCTTTGGCTGCCCAGTACGGCCCGCGTCCGGCCGCAAAGATCGTGGCAAGGCGCGGTCGGCCTTGCACGTACGCTCGGTCCAAACGCTTACGACGTCAGTGTCGAAGGGTATTACAAATCGATGGATGGCGTTACCGAGTTCGCAGAGGGAAGCAATTTTGTGGGGCTGAATCGAGATTGGGAAGACCGGATTGTCGCGGGTCGGGGCTGGTCTTACGGCGCAGAGGTGTTCGTCCGGAAGAAAAAGGGGCGAACGAGGGGATGGATCGGGTATACGCTTTCGTGGACGAAGCGGCGCATCGCAGAACTGAATCAGGGCCGCGCATTTCCGTACCGGTACGACCGTCGGCACGACCTCTCCATAGCGATAATGCGCAAACTGAAACGCAGGACGGTTTCGGCAACGTGGGTGTACGGCACGGGCAATGCCGTCACGCTGCCGGTGGCGCAATACAGCGAAAACGGGGAGATCGTCAACGTCTACGACCGGCGCAACGGGTATCGCATGGCGGCCTATCACCGGTTAGACATAAGCGTGCACACGCCCCGCCGGGACGGAAAAAATCAGTTGACGTTCAGCATCTATAACCTCTACAATCGCCGCAATCCGTTTTTCCTGTTTGTGAAGGATAGCTCGTCCTTCCATCCCCACGTCGGTTTTTTCGACCAGGTCCGGACCGTCAGACAGGTCAGTCTGTTTCCGATTATTCCCTCGATCAGTTACCGTTTTACGTTTTAGCCCCTTCGAGAAACGCTATGCGAAACGTAGTCATCGCCGCTCTGCTGGCGGCCACTGCCGGTTGCGAAACCGTCGTGGACGCAGATATCGAGACGGGTCCTGCCCAGTTGGTCGTAACGAGCCTGTTTACGCCGGATGAACCCTGGCGCGTAGTCGTCCAGCGCACCGTCGGCACGCAGGAAGTCGCGGCCTTTCCTGCTGTCGTAGAGGACGCCACCGTGACGATTCGAGGCCACGACGGGTCTTTCGTTGCTTTAAGCCACAAGGGCGGCGGCTTTTATCATGCCAATAGTCCTTCCCCCCGGTTCGGCGTCACCTATACCCTGCATGCCGCTGCCGACGGGTTCCGGACCGTCGAGGCGGTCGACCGACTGCCCGAACCCGTTGTCGTGATGGCGGTGCGGGTTCGGGCGCGTTCGGACGCCGATCAGGCGACCAGACGCATCGACATCGAAATCCGGGACGATGGCGAGGTTCGCAATTTCTACGAACTCTCCGTCCTCCACAACAAGCAAGGTTACGAAGTGCCCTTTACCCTGCTCAATGCAGAATTGGAGGACCAGATCAGAAGCCTGGATCCGGGCGACTTGTTCGAGCCCGAACTAACGACTCCGTACGTTCGTCGGGCCCTGATCCGTGACGATCCCTTTGACGGTAAGCTCTTCACCTTCAGGCTCGAGACCGAAAGCATCTACGGAGATGCGACCATTTATATTCGCACCGTCAGCGAAGCCTACTACCTGTATCGTCGCACCCGGCTGCTTCAGCAGGACGCCGACCACAACCCCTTCGTCGAGCCGGTCAGGATTCAATCCAACATTCGAGGCGGGCAGGGGGTGTTTGCAGGCTATTCCCTGGATGCCCATGGGGCGCTGTCCTCCCGCCGGTTAAGAAGCATGATTTCCGGCGCCTACACGGCCGTTGGTTTCGAGGGTAGAGAGAACAACGAACCCGTGAATTACCTTGCCGAAGGCGGGTCGGTCGCGATTACGCTGCGTCCCGATTTTACGGTAGTCGGACGCATGCGGCTACCCTCTTCGGACGGCGCCCCGACAACGATAGCGCTCGATGGCGGATTTTCGTTCCAGGGCAGCGATATTCGACTGTTTCACAGCACCGATACCGTCCTCCGGGATATGGACCTCCGATTCGATCCGGACAGTAATTCTTTGTCCGGTAGCATTGGCGACTCCCGCCACAATGCTTACATCCGTTTTGCTCGGTAATAAGGGTATCTCAAGGCGACAATCGAAAACGATCCGTCAACCCGCCTTCCCATTCATTTTCGCCGCTTCCGCCGGTTTGCAACCGAGATGCTTACGACACGCCCGCCAGAAAGTCGGGTACGAATTGAATCCCAGCGCGTACGCCAGTTCCGTCAAATTGCAAGCGCCGTGTTCAAGTATGCGCCGGGCTACCTGGATGCGCGCCCATGTTATGTATTCTCCGGGCGTTCTTCGCGCATCGCCGTTCGGCGTAACTTCGTCCGCGAATCGGCCGTAGAAACAATCGGTCTGGATACGGCATTTTTCAACTACTTTCATTACGGACAAAGAGGGCGAAAGCAGATTGTCATGGATATACCCGAGCGCCACCACAATGTCGTTCTTTTCCGCATGCGAGGCATCTGTTTCGAGGAAGTTTTTTCGAGCTTCTTCTACGATGCCATTGTCAAGTATTTTATTATTAAATTTGTGTGAATTCCGGGGGGGGGGGGTAAATAAGACGGTTTAAACATTTCGACTGCATATCGTTGTACATCCGGTTTTTTGCGTGTTTTCCAGGCACAATATCAAGGAATATTTTGAAATAAATTCCTTGCCATTACATTTTTAGAGGTATTTGAAATACTTCACTTTCAATTATTATAATTTGCTTTTTTGGGTTTATCGGCCCGTTTTGCGCGCAAATCTCCTTTAGGATACTCTGATTACGTCTGCAAATCTCAGAGACTGTGAGGGGTGCGCTGGCAAGGAATGACGAAGAAGTGTGGCAGGCCCCACACAATGAGGAATGACGCGGCCAGCGTGCCCCTCTATGCCTCCGTCACGTCCGCACTGTCCCAAATCCGCAGTGCTTCCCCTAATTCCAACGATGGAATCATGATGTCTTATCCGCACGAACGTGAAGCGCTGAGCGAAGCGGTTTTGATCAGAGTATCCTGAAATTCGCCCTCCGGGATCTTTTGTGTCGAAGGCTTGTTAAGAGCGTCTGTCCGGCATCTGTCGTAACGTTTTGCATACGCTGCGCATTCCCGGCCGCACCCTGTCCTTTCCACTTGACGGAGCGTTGATGAGCGCAGATTGATACGGTTTCGTTTTTCCGGATCTGAACCCTTCGGGACGCTCGTCTTGCTTTATTCCTTTCGCTATCCGGCAGCGGTCCTTGTCGCAGCGATCCTCGCCCTGAGTGCGTGCGATCAGGCCCTTGGCCCGTTTGACGATGCAGGCGCTCCGCCGGAGTTGTCGGATTTTTCCTTTTCGCCGCATCAGTTTATTGCCCCGCCCGACGCCGGCAATCCCAATACGGTCGTTCCGCTCTCCATGGAGGTTACGGTACGGGATGCGGACAACGATGTGGAGGCCGTCTCCTTTGTGGTGTTCGGGGACACGACGATCGCCGAAGGCGTGCTTTCTTACGGCTCCGGTGGGCAGTACGCGGGTCGTTTCGACGTGATTTTTCCGGCCGGCGAGGTCGGGGTCTATACCGTGCTGGTTTTTGCGGAAGACCGGCAAGGGATGCTCAGCAACGAGGTGCGCGGCATGATGCACGTTTCGGCGGAGGGGGCCCCGCCGGTCATAAGCATGGTCGTGGCGCCGGATACCGTACGCCGTCCCATGCAGGGTGAGCCCAGTGCGTTGCTGGAATTGGTAGCCGTCGTATCCGATCCGGACGGGCGTAACAATATCGCCTCCGTCGAATTCTGGAATGTGGCAAATCCCGGGACAAAGATCGGCATGTTCGACGAAGGGACGGACGGCGATGCGGAGGCCGCCGATGGACGCTATACGCGCATTGTGCAGATCGAGTCGTCGAATGAGCCCGGGGTGACCACGTTGGCTTTCCAGGCCACAGATAGAGCCGGTCTGCTCAGCGATATCTTGGAAGCGACCGTGGTGGTGGAATGAGACGAATATTCTTCACCATATTGACCGGTCTTTTGCTCGTTCCACAGGCGCAGGCTCAGTTTGGCCAGTTTGGTCGGACAGACGAATTATTGCCTGCTACCGGCATTCTGCGCAACAGTGTGACGAACCTGCATGCGGAGGGCGACAGGCTGTGGGTCGGGCCGTTCCTGAATATGACCCCGGACGACGGGCGCACCTGGTTCGTTGCGGACGTCGATTCGCTGGCGGCCCGCCGCCTTAACGTGTATTCGCTGGACGTGGAAGGCGCCGTTTTGTGGGCAGGCATCGGTTCTTCTCGAATGGAGGACGGCCAGACGATCAGCAGCGTTTCCGGCTATGTCTTCTCCACAGACGGGGGCGCGACGTTTACCTGGCGTCCGTCTCATCTGGACGATCCGGACGACACGACCGAGGAATATGGCGTATCCGTGTTGCCTGCCCTGCCCATCATCGCGCCGGAGCAAAGCTCTCCCTTCGATATCGACTACGATCCGGTGCGGGGCGATGTGTGGATTGCGGCTTGGGCCAGTGGCATACGTCGATCCCGGGATAATGGGCAGACCTGGGAGCGGGTCGTGCTGCCCCCCGATTTTCTGCACGCCATTCATCCGGATTCGTCGTACGATTTTTTCGTGTCGCCTGTGCCGCGGGAGGAGATGTACGGGCACCTGAACCACCGGGGATTCAGCGTGCTTGTGGACCGTACCGGCACGATTTGGGCCGGTACGGCAGGCGGTGTGAACCGGTCGTACGACGGGATGGCGTGGCAGCGATTCACCGCCGACGGCACCTCATTTTCGCTGGCGGGGAACTGGGTGACTTCCATAGAGCAGCAGCCCCTGCCCGGGGGACGAAACCCGATATGGATGGCTACCTGGCCGGTGAACGATCCGTCCCGGCAGGGCCCGCCGGAGCAGTACGGCGTTACCGTGACCAGAGACGGGGGCGAGACGTTCGAACAGATGCTTCTTGGCGAAAAAGTCCACGATTTCGCCTTTCGGGGAAGCAAGACGGTGTATGTCGCCGGGGAAAACGGATTGTTCGTTACGCGCGACGGCGGCGTGACCTGGCGCACGATCCGCCGTTTCCGGGATGCAGAGGATCCCGATCGGATCGTGCGCCCGGACCTCTCCGTGTATTCCGTGGCCGTGACGGACGCGGCGTTATGGGTAGGCACGTCGGACGGGCTGATGCAGAGCACGGACGGCGGAACCACATGGCGCATCTATCGAACCGATGTGCCGTTGCACCCGGATACGCCAACCGACGACAAGCCGGATGTGGACACCTATGCGTATCCGAATCCGTTTTCGCCCGCAAACGACCGGTTCGTTCGCATACGGTACGATGCGGACGGGGGCGCCGACCGCATCCGCATCGTTGATTTTCGAATGAACCTCGTGCGTGAACTGGCGGCAAACGCCAGCGCCGGGGGCGAGCGCGAAGTGACGTGGGACGGAACCGATCACAACGGATTCCGGGTGGCGAACGGGGTGTATTTCTATACCGTGGTCGGCGGGAAGACCGCACACGGAAAGATACAGGTGCTCGAATGACCGTACGTATGGCGCACAAGGCGATCCACTGCCTCGTAGGGTTGCTGGCTCTGACGCCGGCGGCCAACGCATGGGGGCAATCGGCGGGAGCTTTCTCTAGAATGGGCTTTGGCGCGCGCGGCATGGCGTTGGGCAATGCGCTTGCCGCAGACGTGCGGGGCGATGCCTCCCCATATTATAATCCGGCCCTGGCCCCGCAAGCCACCCGACAGCATATCATGGCGTCGACGGCTTTCATGCGTTTCGACAGAGAGATGCAGTTTCTGCAATTCGCGACGCCCATCCGGCCGAGTGCGGGCCTGGCCGCCGGGCTGATTCATACCGGGGTATCCCGTATCGACGGGAGAGATGCCAGCGGGTACCACACGCAAATGTATTCGACGGACGAATTTGCGTTTTTTCTGGCTTTTGGCACGCATCTCGGTCGGCGTTTGTCGGTGGGCGTCGGCCTTCAGCTTTTCCGTACGGATCTTTTCGACGAGATCGAGCCGGTTCATAGTATCGGTATCGATGTGGGGGTGACGGTGGACGTGACCGATCGCTTGCGCCTTGCGTTCGTTACAGACGATCTGCTGGCTCGCTATTCCTGGGATTCGTCCGGTCTATACGGAGCGGAGGGCGGCACGACATCCGATAGATTCCCCCTGCGTTTGCGTGTGGGCGCGTCGTACGGTATGATGGGGGATCGTTTGCAACTGCTTGCCGAATACGAATCCCGCATTTCGGATCTGGAATACCGGGTCCGAAGTATGCAACGCATCGGCTCCGTTCCGTTCGAAGCGTTCGAGGCGCGTCGGGCGACCTTGCACGAGGCCGGTTTGCGCGCCGGCGTCGAGTACGAACTCTCGGAGATCCTGGCGTTCCGCGGCGGCGTCGACCGCATCGGCAGTGCGCTTTCGGGGAATACGCCTTCCGCCGGATTTGAGATCGAACAACCGGTGGGGACCCTTGCTTTTCGGGTCGAGTACGGCCTTCTGCTGGAATCGCACGGTGCGGGCCTGCTGCACCTGATTACGCTCCGGATGCTCTTGTGAGGATATTGAGAGGATATTGATGAAAACGCGCTTGTGGATGCTGGGAATGCTTGCGTTTTTTTCTGCATGGCCGGCGGCGGCGCAGGAAGGCGGATTTGCGTTTCTTCGTATTGGAGTGAATGCCGAGGCAGGCGCTATGGGAGATGCGCAAGTTGCCTGGAGCCGCGATGCATTCAGCACGTTCTGGAATCCGGCCGGTCTGGCCGCAGCCGAACGCAATACGGCTTCGTTGTCTTATTATGCGTGGGTGCTTGGCGCCGGGAGTTATGCTGCGGCCTCTCGCCTGGGCCTGGGTGAAAAGGGGGCTGTCGGGTTATTCGTTACGACGATGGAAAGCGGCAACCTCGAGGCGCGCTCCGGGCCGGGGGACCCGGAAGGGTTCTTCAGTACGCAATTCGTCAGCAGTGGGGCTTCGTATGGCCGGCGCTTCGGGCGCTTTCGGGCCGGCGTAACGGCCAAGTATTTGCTTGAGCGCATTTTTACGAATTCTGCCCGCGGGTATGCCTTCGATTTCGGCGTACAGGCGGATCTGCCTGTACGGGGAGCGCAGTTCGGCGCTGCATTGCAGAACATAGGCAGGATGTCCAGGCTGGCGGCGGAGGCCACCCGATTACCGCGCGCCCTGCGTGTGGGCGTGGCGGTACACCCATTCCATGTCAGGCTCCGGGAAGACGACGCTACGCTGGCTCAACTGTTCGCCACCATGGAAATCTCGCGGTTTTTTGAGATGCAGCGCACACAACTGCACATTGGCCTGGGGGCGGGGGTTTTCGACATGGTGACGCTGCGGGGCGGATACATTACGGACGACGATCTTCGAGGGCCTTCTTTCGGGATAGGTCTGGATATAGACAAGGTGCTCGTCGATTACGCCTATGTGGCGTTCAGTGGGTATGAAGGGCCGGGGCATATGATGACGCTGACCTACCGGTGGTAAACTACGGCGATATACCCCGTCGTGCGGGGCTATCCCTCCGGTGGTTTACCTAATGCACGCCCAATGCCCTGCCCAATGCATCCAGTCCGATTCCGAGTGCGCCGGAGCGGGCGCGCAGCGCGCACCAGAAGTCGAGCGCCATCATTTGCGCGGCATGGATCGGGACGGCGATCCAGAACGACCGGCAACGCCAGACGAGGGCTCCGAGCGCTATGCCGCCGACAAGAGAAAGCACGGTTTCCGGCAGCGGCTTGTCAAGGTGCAGCAAGGCGAATGGAATAGCCTGGATGAAGATGGCGTATACCCCGAACGTACGCGCCGTTCCGAAGAGCATAAACCCTCGCCAAAGGTATTCCCAGCCAATCCAGTAGAAGAGGAAGCATGCTTCGTAGATCAGAAAAATCGTCCAGTCGGTTTCCGCGGGGGCGTAATGGGGATACTGCGCCTGGAAGGCCGGACTCGCCGAAAGAAACCACGTGCCTGCAATGACCACCGGAAGATAGAGGGCCATAGCCAGCCCTGCGAATTTCCAGTCGCCCAGCCCCAGTCCCGCGTCCCGCGCGGATTGCCGGAACAGACCGCACAGGATCGCGAGCGGGAGCGCGAATCCGGTGACGCCTTGCACCAGGAACCGCCATATCCAGGCGAGCAGGCCGGTATACTCGCCTGGGAAATGCTCGCTCAGGGCGTCGTAAAAAAACCGGCGGCTCCCTATAGCATCCTGCAGGATAACGAGGGCTGCGACGGCTGCCAGCACGGTCGCCGTCCGGCGATCGAGGCGCCCGAGGGCTGTCGCCAGACGATCCGTTTCCAGTCGGATCCAGTTACGCATGGCGGCAGAGAAGATAAGCGGAGGCGGACGGCAACGAGAATGAGCGTCCCCAATGTACAAACCGATCGGCAAGCCGCTCGCAAGAGTACGGTTTGCCTCTCGAAAAAGTGTAAAAAACAAAAACGTTTACCTTTTTCGGAACGTTCCGAACAGGGAACCTGTCCGGGGTTTCATTTGATTTGGTAATCTCATGCGATCCGGGCTTGTCCCGATTCCGAAAAAAAGCCGATATTACGGGACCTTTGCATCCCTCGATTTTTTAACCGATCTCTGTTGTCATGCTGCTACGACTGCACGCGCCCGCCCATTCGCTGATCGACGCCCTTCGGGAAGAACGAGCCTCTACGCTTGTGCAGGCGCTCGGGGTCGTCGGTTTTGCACTGCTTACCGCCGCCGGGGCCCAGGTCCGCATCTACTTGTGGGAGGTTCCCTTCACGCTCCAGACGCTGTTCGTATTCGGCAGCGGCCTTTTTCTGGGCGCTCGTAACGGGATGTTCGCACAACTCTTGTATCTCGCAATGGGGCTTTTTGCGCCGGTGTTTGCGGGCGACGGACACGGACTTTCCTATATGCTGGGGGCGGTGAGCGCGGGGTACCTGCTGGGGTATCCCTTGGCGGCGCTCGCAGTGGGTCGCCTTTCGAGGCAGTGGAATACGCTGACGGGCAGTGCCCTGGCGATGCTCGTCGGGTCGTTGGTATTCTTTGCCACGGGCGTTATCTGGCTGCATTACGCCGCCGATCATGCCACCTGGATGGAATCCATCGACAAGGGTTTTCTTCGTTTCGTTCCTGCGGATCTTGCTAAAGTGTCCCTGGTTGCCCTGATCTACTCCGGGACGCGGCGCCTGGGCGAGCGGGGAGCATAGATCGTTACGAGCACATGTCCGGCGGTTTTCATGATACGACTTGCTATTGGCTGGCTGGCTGTAGTCTTTCTTCCGGGGTTCGTTTCCGTCCGGGCACAGCCCGCCGGATCCATTTTCGACGACCCGGTCGTACAGGCCGAGGTGAGCGAAGGGCTGGACCGTCTGTATAGCATGGAATTCGAGGCGGCAGCCCGTCGCTTCGAGCACATCGCCCGGCGTTATCCGGAACATCCTGCCGGTCCTTTTCTGGAGGCGCTCAACATATGGTGGAAGATTCTTCCCGATCTTTCCGACGAGACGCATGACGCGGCGTTTTATGCGGCCATGGAGGAAGTTATCGAACGCTCGGACCGCCTTCTCAAGCAGCATTCCGATGCGTTCGACGCCATGTTCTTCAAGGGCGCTGCCCTGGGGTTCCGGGGGCGGCTCCGGTCGAATCGCGGGGAATGGCTCAAAGCGGCTCGGGACGGTCTGCGAGCGATGGACTACGTGCTGGACGTGGTGAAACAGGAACCGGACGTGGCCGACTATGCCTTTGGCAAGGGGATGTACGATTATTATGCGGTGGTTATTCCGGAAAAATACCCGATCCTGAAGCCCCTGATGCTCTTTTTTCCGGACGGGGATCGGGAGCGGGGTATCGAAGCGCTCCGGCGTACGGTGCGCGATGGACGGTTTATCCGCACCGAGGCGGCCTATTTCCTGTTGCAGATATATTATCTGTTCGAAAACGATTTCGAGCACAGCGTACAGTATGCGACCTGGCTGCGCGAGCGGTATCCCCGTAATGCTTTTTTTCATACGATCGAGGGGCGCATCTATGCCCGGTGGGGGAGATGGGAGCAGGCAGCTCCCATTTTCGAGGAAATTTATGCGCGTCATACGGCCGGGCAGACAGGATATAATGCATCGCTGGCCGGGCAGGCGCTTTTTTTCATGGCGCGAGGCCGCATGGCCTATGGCGAGTACGAGGCGGCGCTCCCGCATCTTGACGCTTTGCAGGAACCCGCGATACGCGGAGCGGTGGATTATCCGTTTGTCACGATGGGACGGCTGTACGCAGGCATGGCCCATGATGCGCTCGGGCGACGCAATCGGGCGGTGGCTTTCTACCGGGAGGCATTGACCACGAAAGACTGGTCCAATGCGCACGAACGAGCAAGACAGTATCTTGAAATGCCCTATGGACAGTAGCGCCGGTCCTTATCCATATTTAAGGATGCTCTGATCAAGTCCACTTCGATCAGCGCTTCACTTTCACGCGTAAAGGACGATATCTTTGCATCGTTGAAATTAGCGAAAAACACGGCGGATTCGGGTCGTCTCGGCCGTGAAGCGCCCTTCGAGAGGCAGACAGAGACGCGCTGGCTGTGTCATTCCTCATTATGTGGGGCCTACCACATTGCTTCGTCATTCCTTGCCAGTGCGCCCCTTTCAGCCTCTGAGTCTTTGCGGACTTAATCAGAGCATCCTCATGTCCATTCTTCCCAGAAGATCGCTCGGACAACATTTTCTTCGCGATCCGAATGTGGCGCGCAAAATTGTAGCTGCGCTGCAGGCTCCGGAGGAGGCGCATGTGGTGGAAATCGGGCCGGGCGAGGGGGCGCTCACGGGTTTTCTTCAGGATCGTTTTGCAACGTTTACCGCTGTCGAGATTGACCGGCGCGCTGCTGCGTTCCTGCGGGATGCACGGCCAGGGATCGACGTGCGACAGATGGATGTGCTGGATGTGGATTGGCGAGCGCTTGCCAGCGAAAAAGGCGCTCCGATTTTTGTGGTGGGTAACCTTCCGTACAATATCACGAGCCCCATCTTGTTCAATGTGCTCGATGCGCGCGATGTCGTGGAGGAGGTCGTTGCGACGATGCAGCGGGAGGTGGCCGAGCGTCTTGTGGCTGTTCCGAGGACCAGGGCCTACGGTATTTTGAGCGTGCTGTGTCAGGTTCTTGCGCATCCCGAATTGTTGTTTCGGGTATCTCCCCACGTATTTTACCCGCGCCCTGCCGTAACCAGCGCCGTGGTGCGTCTGACCTTCTCTGGGAAAGAAGACGCGCCCGAGGGGGTGGATATGCCGTTTTTTCGCAGCGTGGTCCGGACGGCCTTCAACCGCCGCCGTAAAACGCTGCGCAACGGGCTCGAACGCTGGACCAGGGGGGCGACGGGTATTGCGCTTCCCGAGGGGCTGGATGCGCGCAGACCGGAGGAATTGACCCCGGAAGAGTTTGTCGCTCTTGCACGTTATCTTAAGTTGCGCGTATAGCGCTCAGGGCCTTGCTTGCAGGGTGGGGCGCCTGGTATCCTTTAACCGTTTGCGTACCGCATGGAGCATTCTTTCGATACCGTTCGGGACGAAGAACTTCCCGCACATCTTCCCGGGATCGACGACGATCTGGCAGAGCGCCTGGAGGACCTGCTGGAATCCGGCGATCGGCAGGAAGCGGTGCGCATTGCAGCCAGTTTGTACCCGGCCGATCTTGCCCGCTTATTGAATTATCTTCCTGCCGGAGAACGCGAGACCCTGTTCGGATGGTTGCCGGGCGAACAGGCCGGACTGGTGTTGGCCGAACTCGACGAAGAGTTTCGCACGCGACTTCTTGAAGAAACGCCCCCGGAGCGGCTTACCGAACTTCTGAGCCATCTCGAAACGGACGATGCGGCCGATGTGCTGGCGGATCTGCCGGAAGAGGTGGCCGCCAGGGTACTGCCCTTGCTGGATCGCAGCGAGGAAGTCCGGTCGTTGCTCCATTACGACGAGGAGTCCGCCGGGGGCATCATGGGTACGGAGTTTGTCATCGTACCCGAAACGTGGACTGTGGCCGAAGCGACGGAAGAAGTGCGTCGCAATGCCGAAACGGTGGAGGAGGTCTTCGCCGTGTTCGTACACGATGTGCAGGGGACATTGCAGGGCGTCGTTTCTCTGAAGAATCTCTTGCTGACGCTTGCGGACACGCCCGTATCCGATATCATGGACGGGGATGTCATCACGGTAACGCCTCAGATCGATCAGGAGGAAGTGGCGCGCATCATGCAGCGGTACGATCTCGTATCGCTTCCTGTGGTGGACGCGAGCGGCGAGATGCTGGGCCGGATCACGATCGACGATATCGTGGACGTCATTCGGGACGAGGCGGAGGAAGATATTCAGCGCATGAGCGGTATGTCCGGCAGCGAAGAGCCTTCCGACTCCGTGTTCCGGGTGATTCGCGGGCGATTGCCCTGGCTGCTTATCGGTATGGTGGGCGCCGGCCTGTCCGGCCTCGTCATCGGACAATTCGAAAATGCGCTCGAACAGGCGGTCATACTCGCCACGTTTATTCCCATTGTCATGGCCATGGCCGGCAATGCAGGCATTCAGAGTTCGGCCATTGTGGTGCAGGGGCTGGCCAGCGGGGAATTGTGGGCGAGCGATGTGGCGCGCCGCCTCGGCAAGGAACTGAGCGTGTCGCTTCTGAACGGGCTGGCGCTGGCGCTCATTCTCGGGGCTGTGGTGATGGCGTTGCCTATCGGCGGCGAGACGCTCGAACTGCTTGCGCTTACGGCCTCGCTTTCCATGCTGACCGTGATCGTACTCGCCACGCTTATTGGGGCCACGGTGCCTCTGCTGCTCCACCGCATGAACATAGACCCGGCGCTTGCCACCGGGCCGTTTATCACCACAAGCAACGATATTCTCGGCCTGGGCGTGTTCTTCCTGCTGGCGACGCTGATCTATTTGTGAGCGGGAGGCGCCGGTGCTTGACCATACGGTGCGGCGCACGGCAGGATTTTACCAGAGACAACTTACCGGGTACTGGCGGATAGCCGCGTTTTCTACGAAGCCGCTGCCTGGAATTCGGCGCCGTCGTTGTATTTCGAGGGGCACTTGACGAGAATGTGCCGCGCCACGAAGATTTCGCCCTCTGTGGAGCCCTGTACGACCAGCCGTTCGGCGTCTTCGAAGTTGGCCGGCTTCGGATTGGGATACTGGACCATGCGCACATGGCCTTCTTCGTCCTGCATATGGAAACTGAAGACGTTCCGGTCGCGGTCGTATGCATACCGTTCCGACTCCACCCATGTCCCGACCACATGCGCTTCCGCGCCCGTTTTCTCGGCTTCGACGAAATCCATGTATCCCCCGACCTGTTGTCCGAAATTCAGAAACAACAAGGCGCCGAAGCCAAGCATCAGCACGAGGCCTATAATCGTTTTTGGTTTCATGCCGGGGGTTGTCGGAAGCGAGAGGGTGCGTGTGCGGGGCTACGGGCGTGGTCCGTATACATGAACAATGTGCTACGTGCTACGGCGAGGCGTCTTCGTCTGAAATGCGTGCATCCAGTTTCCGTTCCAGCCGGTCGATTTTGCGGTCGGTCCGGTATACGAATGCCGCGAGCCCGATCCAGATGATGAGCACCACCGCCAGCACCACATAGAGTTTGTCCTGGGCCAGCATGGTTCGCTCCAGCGCGTCCGGTTGCTGCACCGGGACTTCCTGCGAAGTCCATACGGAATCGTACGGCGTGGCGCCGTACGTCGTATCCGCTTCCTGAATAGCGTGAATGGTCATGGTTCGGGGATGTCGTCGGCTCGTTCGTTGAGGGCGGCCAGCCGGACTCGTTGCGTGTAAAGCACCCAAAAGAGTCCGATGAAACCGATTACCGCTGCGTAAAAAACCACGCGCATGATCGGATGGGTAATGTCGCTGAAGGCGGGATTGCCCTCCGCGCCGGGGTGCAGGCTCTCCATCTGGCGGGGGAGCACGTACAGCAGAAACGGTACGCAGGCGGCCGCGAACAGATTATATACGGCGGCGATGCGCGCCCGCTTTTCCGGTTCTTCCACGCTTGCGCGCAGGGTGAAGTAGGCCCCGTAAATCAGCAACTGTACGGCGGCCATGGTTTGCTTGGGATCGAAATTCCACCAGATACCCTGGCCCACGTACCAGGTGAAGCGCGCCCAGACAATGCCCGTCGCCAAGCCGAGGATGCCGAACACGGCGCCGACTCGCGCGGCTTCCAGCGCCCGCACGTCGCGTACGCGGTCTCGGGACGAAAGGTATCGCGCCGAGTGCCATGCCGATACGAAGAAGGCCGCCATCATCGTGAACCACATCGGCACGTGGAAATACAGATTCCGCGCCGTGTGCTCCAGAATGTTGATTCGGGGAATGTCGAGCAGGAATCCGCCCAGCACGACCAGGGTCAGCCATGCGAGGACGATGTTGCGGAGCCGCTTGTATGTTTTTCCCGGAGTAGCCATGAAGCGGAAGACAAAGCGAATGGGTGGCGGGCGACAAGATACGGCGCAGATTTCGCAAATGACGCGCGCTTTGGGAGGCTGAGAGGAGCTTTGCGGACTTAATCAGAGTATCCTTAATCGTTCCAGACGAAATCGAAAAGCAGCACGGCGGCGGTAATCACCACCCCGGCGAATGCGGCCAGCGTGGTCAGGGCTTCGCCGCTGGCGCCCCATCCGAAGCCGCCTTCGAAAGCATGGCGCGTGCCTGCCACCACCGACATGAGCAAGGGCACGAGCAGGGGAAAAAGCAATACCGGTAGCAGAGGCCCTCGCGTTGCGGCCCGCGCGATCAGCGCAGCGAGGAGCGTCGTCGCCCCGGCGAGACCCAGTGAACCGAGCAAGATCGTACTTGCGAGCAAGCCGCTATGCGCCACCTCGATATTCAGGAGCAAGATCATGGTAAAGACAGCTACGGCTTCCAGCACAAGGATCAGGAAGAAATTGAACAGCAGTTTTCCCGCATAGACCATGCTGGCCCGGGTGTGCAGCCGCAGGAGGAGCACCGTCCCGCGATCTTCTTCGCTCACGAACGATCTTCCGAGACCGATGGACGCCGCAAAAAGAATCACGATCCACAGGAGTCCCGACTGGATGCGGGGAGAAAGCGGTTCCTGGCCCGTAGCGAACAGGATGAGCAGGATCGAGGCGGGCACGAACATGAGCAGCATGCCTACCGCATAGCGGCTTCGCAGTTCGAGACGCAGGTCCTTCTCGAAAACGGCCCATGCCCCGGCAAGCCACGCTTTAAACGGTTGTTTCATCACAGCGGGGGCCGGGGAGCGTCGGCGTGTTCTATATGGGCTGGTGCGGTATACGGCAGCGCATCCGGTACATCCTCGAATTCGCCAATAAATGCAATTTCCGTCTCGAGCAGATAGCCTGTGTCGCGCGCCACCACTTCCTGTATGTATCGGATCAGGGCGATCACGTCGGCGGCCCTGCCCCCGCCCCGGTTGACCATGATATTGGCGTGCCGGTGCGTGATTTCGATACCCCCGATGCGCGTTCCCTTGAGGCCGGCTTCGTCGATGAGCCGTCCCGCCCCGATCCCTTCTATTTTCTTGAAGATGGACCCCACGCTGGGCTCCGTATCCAGCGGGGGATGTCGGGCGCTGCGCCATTCGAGGTTCGCCGCCATGATTTCTTTCATCCGCGTCCGGTCTCCCGGCTCCAGCCGGAACGTGGCCGAAAGCACGATATCTTCGCGGTCGTGCAGGATCGAGTAGTCGTACCCGAAATCGAAATACTCCACGCCGACCGTGCGGCGCTCGCCTTCTTCGGTCAGAATATCCGCTTCCTCCAGCACTTCCTCGATGAACATGGTGCGTTCCCGCTTGGGGGGCGGCGCCAGGAAGTGCAGGTTTTGCCAAAGCGCGCCTCCCACGGTGGACGGAATGCCGACATAGTGTTCCAGCCCGGAGAGACCGGCCTCCACGGCTGCTTCGATTACGTTCGGATACACGATCGCCCCGGACTCCACCCATAGCCGGTGCGTGTCGGGGTTTATCTCCATCCGGTCCGCGGTATTGTAGATGACGAGTCCGCGTACGCCGCGGTCGCTCACCAGGATATTCGCTCCCCGTCCGAGAAGGAAGTACGGAACGCCGAATTCCCGGACCGTTGCGATGGCTCGAACGAGTTCCTCTACGGTGCGCGCCTCGTAGAACAGGTCCGCCGCGCCGCCAATCCGGAAGGTTGTGTAGGGGGCCAGTTCGACCTGCCGCAGAAGGCGTTCCGCCCCCAGCGCATGTTCCAGTGCAGCACAGGCCGCCGGATCCGGCAAGTGAGGTACGTTTGTCATAATTCTGCGGGGCGCGCCGGGATGCGACAACATATAAGGATGCTCTGATTAAGTCCGCAAAGATTCAGAGGCTGAAAGGGGCGCGCTGGCAAGGAATGACGAAGCAATGTGGTAGGCCCCACATAATGAGGAATGACACAGCCAGCGTGCCTTTGTCTGCCTCCCGAAGGGCGCTTCACGGCCGAGACGACCCGAATCCGCCGTGTTTTTCGCTGATTCCGACGATGCAAGCATATCGTTCTTTACGCGTGAAAGTGAAGCGCTGATCGAAGTGGACTTGATCAGAGCATCCTTAAAATACTCTGATTAAGTCCACGAAGTTCAGAGGCTGCGATGGGTGGGCTGGCAAGGCATGACGAAGCAATGTGGCAGGCCCCGCATAATGAGGAATGACGCGGCCAGCGTGCTCCTCGCAGCCTTCCGAAGGGCGCATCGCCTCCGCGATGCCCGAAACATCAGTGTGTCCCGCTGATTTCAACGATGGAATCATGACATTACTTTACTTGCGAACGTGAAGTGCTGAGCGAAGCGGTTTTGATCGGAGTATCCTTAAAAAAGGGAGGGAGAACGGTATACGGCGTATGAACGCCTCCCGGGACAACGATTTCTTCGAACGGGTCTGGGCCGTAGTGGACCGGATCCCTTGCGGTAAAGTTACGACCTACGGACATATCGCAGGATATCTCGGTGCGCGTTCCGCTGCTCGCACGGTCGGCTGGGCGCTGGGCGCGGCGGCGGGTACCCTGCTTCCTTGTCACCGCGTGGTCAACCGGTTTGGCGCGCTGACCGGCAAAATGCGTTTTGGAGGACCGCATGTCATGGAAGAACGCCTGCGCGCCGAGGGGGTGACGTTCGACGAAAACGGGTGCGTCGTGCTGGAAGCGCATCTGTGGGATCCGTCCGAGGAAACAAAGGATACATACTGAGGAATGACGCAGCCAGCGCATCTCTGGCAGCCTCCCGAAGGGCGCGTCACGTCCGTGAAGCGCTGAGCGAAGCGGTTTTGATCAGAGTATCCTTGATCATGAGGCCACCGACGCAAGCGTTTCCCAATAGTTCGGGAACGACACCGCTGCACAGGATGCGTCCTCGATGACCGTTTCTCCGTCGGCCATCAGGCCGGCCACGGCCATGGCCATGGCTACACGGTGATCGTGCCGGCTTGCTACGACGTTTCCGTGCAGGGCGGCGGGGCCTTCCACGGCCAATCCGTCGTCGAATTCTTCCACGGGTACGCCAAGCCGCCGCAGGTTCTCCGCCATGGCGCCGATGCGGTCCGTTTCCTTGAAACGCAGTTCGCGCGCGTCCCGTATTTCGGTGCGTCCCTTCGCCAGGGCGCCCGCCACCGCGAGGATCGGGATTTCGTCGATCATGAGAGGGATGCGTGCTCCGTCCACGCGCACGCCCCGGAGCGGGGAAGCTTCGATGTGGAGGTCGCCCACCGGCTCCCCGCCGGATTCCTCCCGGTTGGCTACGCGGATAAGAGCGCCCATTTCTTCAAGAACCCCGATGAGCGCGCTCCGCGTGGGGTTCAGGCCGACTTTTCGCAGGAGCATGGCGCCATGAGGCGCTGCCGCCCCGGCGACCATAAAGAAGGCGGCGGCGGAAAAATCGTTCGGCACGGTCCAGGTGCGCGCCGACACGGGCATGTTTCCCCCGACGGAAATATGCCTTGCACCCTTTACTTCGATCGGTCCCAGGTTCAGCATGCGCTCGGTGTGGTCGCGCGACGGCAAGGTTTCGATGACGGTGGTGCGCCCCCGGGCCCGCAGACCTGCAAGGAGTACGCAGGATTTTACCTGCGCCGAGGGCATCGGGAGGCGATAGTCCATGCCATAGAGCCGGGGGCCGCGTTCGATACGCATGGGGGCGCAACCGGCGTCCAGCGCGATTCGCGCACCCATCTCCCGGAGCGGCGCTGCAACACGTTCCATGGGTCGGCTCCGAAGGGATGCGTCGCCTGTGAGCACACTGTCGAAATCCCGTCCGGCGAGGAGGCCGGAAATAAGGCGCATCGTGGTGCCCGAGTTGCCGCAGTCCAGAGGGGCGTCGGGTGCGGAAAACCCGTCGAGCCCCTTGCCATGCACCAGGAGGTCTTCTCCGTCCTTTTCTATAACAATGCCCAACTGCCGGAGGCAATGCAGGGTCGATTGCGGATCGGCGGACAAGGGATAATTGACCAGCCGGGACGTTCCGTCGCCGATGGCCGCAAGCAGCGCGGCCCGTTGCGCGATCGATTTGTCGGGCGGCGGATCGACGAGGCCGTCCACTTGTATACACCGCGTCACAACGGCCCGGTCGCTTGCCTTGTCGTATCGGATGCTCACGAAGCGAGAATCGTACGGATTGCCTTGAAAAAACGAGCAATTTCCTGAAAACCGGAGCGTCATGGTATGTTCCGGTTCGGCCTCTGGTCGCAATCCGCATTGCAGGACGGCCGATTTTGTTAGACAGGGACCGTCCCTTGCAACGAAATATCCCGTTCATGCGTTGCAGGACAATGAACTATTTACTTGACGGTTCCTCGATCGGCGGCGTCAGGCTATGGTTCCATGTCTTCTCATGCTCCGGTCCCGGAACCCCGTCTATACCCCTTCGTTTACCGGTAAAAGCCGTTTTTATGCCGTAACGAGGCATGTATATTCTCGCCCACAAGAAAGAGGAATGGTCATGGGTACACCTGGACCACTGGAAATAGGCCTGATTTGCTTGGCTTTGCTCCTCATATTCGGCGCAAAGCGCATCCCGGAAATTGCGCGCGGACTCGGCAAGGGCCTGCGCGAGTTCAAGGACGCCACCAAGGATATCCAGCGCGAACTCACCGTGGAGGACAGCCGGCGTGCGACCTACCGCCCCCAGCCGCCTGCGCAGGCTGCGCCGCAACCCCAAGCCCCCCCCGCGCAACCGCCCGCCCAGCAGGCGGCCCAAGCTGCTCCGGCGTCGGATGCCGCTGCTTCCGGGCCAACCCAGCCTCCCGATCGGACGCCTCAAAGCTGATCGCGCCGGGTTGTCGTTTGCCGCATCCCCGGTTTATTCGTCTACACTGAACGCCATCCCTTGCCGCTCGTCCGATGACCCCATTTGCGGACGCCCGGAAAGCCTTACGGAACGGAGAGACCGATTGCGAACGATTGGTCTCTTCTTTTTTTGCGCGCATTCGGGCGCAAAACGATCGGCTCAACGCCTTCGTTTCGGTGGACGAGCAGGATGCCCTCGGACAGGCCCGCCGTCTTGACCGATGGACGGGCGCCGGCCCGGACCTGCCGCTGAAGGGCATGATTATGGGCGTCAAGGACGTGATCTGTATGAAGGGGCGCCCCGTCACCTGTTCGTCCCGTATGCTCGAACGTTTCGAGTCGCTGTACGACGCCACGGCGATCGAACGCCTGCGAGCTTCGGGCGCCATCTTTGTCGGGAAAACGAACTGCGACGAGTTTGCGATGGGTTCGTCCAACGAGACCTCGTATTTCGGGCCGGTCAGAAATCCGGCGAACCCCGATTACGTTCCCGGCGGCTCTTCCGGAGGTTCCGCCGCCGCCGTCGCTGCCGGAATGTGCCATACGGCGCTTGGCACCGATACGGGCGGTTCTATTCGCCAGCCCGCTGCACATTGCGGCGTGGTTGGCCTGAAGCCTACGTACGGACGCGTGTCCCGGTACGGTCTGGTGGCCTTCGCTTCTTCCTTCGATTGCATGGGGCCGATCGGACAATGCGTCGAGGATTGCGCACTTCTCCTGAACCATATGGCGGGGAAGGACGAGCGGGATTCCACTAGTGCGCCGGTGGAAGCGCCCGACTACACGCAAGCGCTGACAGGAGATATCCGAGGCATGCGTATCGGGTTGCCGAAGGAGTACTTTGCCGACGGACTCGACGCCGGGATACGGGGTATGATCGAGGAATGCGTGCGCGGTCTCGAACGCGAGGGGGCTGTGGTCCAGGACGTGTCGCTGCCTCGTACAGAGTACGGCATTGCCACGTACTATATTCTCACGACCGCCGAAGCGTCCAGTAATCTGGCTCGTTACGACGGGATCCGGTATGGCCGCCGCGCATCGCTCGACGAACTCCTCGAAACCATAAAAAACGAGCGGGAGGAACTGGAACGGGCCATGGAGACCGCCTCCGGGGCAGATGTAGAAACGCTTAAGGAGCGTCTGGACGGAGATCCCATGCTCCATCGCTTTTATATGGCTTCCCGGACGGAAGGCTTCGGGGATGAAGTCAAACGGCGGATCATGCTCGGCGCCTACGTGCTCTCTTCCGGATACTACGACGCCTATTATGCGAAAGGACAGCAGGTGCGGACCCTGATCCGGAACGATTTCGATAGGGCCTTCGAGGAGGTGGATGCGCTCGTGGCGCCGGCTACGCCCGCACCCGCCTTTCGCATCGGCAGCAAGACGGACGATCCGATGGCTATGTACCTCAGCGACATTTACACGGTGACCGCCAACCTTGCGGGTATTCCCGGCCTGGTCGTACCCCTCGGTTTGCATCCGGAGCCGCCCCATCTGCCCGTAGGCATGCAGATTCTGGGACCGCATTTCGGCGAAGAGACGATACTCCGCGCCGGGGACATGGTGGAGCGGTTGTACGGGAGGGCGTCCGCCGGAGCCTAATGTCCACGCCCGTTTTTATCCTTAAAAAATCATTCGCTTTCCTTCGGGATACGCTCCCCGCGCGTTCGTAATCTTCCATATCTTCACCTGTTTCACGCTCTGGATTGTTTAGTATCCTTCATATCTTAAGCCCATTCCTGTTTTTCGCCGCTTATTCTGATCGCTATGGCGATTCTCGTCGATAAAAACACCCGTTTGCTTGTCCAGGGATTTACGGGTTCCGAGGGCACGTTCCATTCAGAACATATGCTCGAGTACGGCACGGCGCTTGTCGCCGGCGTGACGCCCGGAAAGGGTGGCCGCACGCATCTCGGCAAGCCGGTGTTCAACACCGTGGCCGAGGCGGTCGTGCAGGAAGGGGCGAACACGTCTGTGATTTTCGTACCTCCTCCGTTCGCTCCGGATGCGATTCTGGAGGCGACGGAAGCCGGCATACAGGTTATCGTGTGCATCACGGAAGGCATTCCCGTAGGGGATATGATCCCGGTTTTTCACTATGTGCAACGCAAGGGTGCGCGCCTCATCGGACCGAATTGTCCGGGAGCCTTGACGCCCGATCAGGCCAAAGTCGGCATTATGCCCGCCATGATTTTCCGCGAAGGGTCCGTGGGAGTGGTGTCTCGCTCCGGCACCCTGACGTACGAAGCGGTAGACCAGCTTACCCGGCAAGGGCTCGGTCAGAGTACGGCGGTGGGCATCGGCGGGGATACTGTGATCGGAACGAATTTTGTCGATATCCTGCGATTGTTCGAGGGGGACGACGATACCGAGGCCGTGGTAATGATCGGCGAAATCGGCGGTACGGCGGAAGAAGAAGCCGCGGCTTTCGTTCGGGACCGTATGACGAAACCCGTGTTCGGATTCATTGCGGGCCGGACGGCGCCTCCCGGACGCCGGATGGGGCATGCCGGCGCCATTGTTTCCGGGGGCAAGGGTACGGCGGAAGAAAAGATTGCTGCGCTGGAAGAAGCCGGCGTGGTTGTGGTCGAGAATCCGGCAGTGATCGGCGAGACCGTAAAGGACCGGTTGACTGCCGCGTAAATCGGAACGATTCGGACGAGGCGCCCCTTGCATATTCGGGAAATTACGTTTGTCAAGGGATCGGTATCCTGGAGTGGATTACCCTCGGACGGGCGGCCCGAAGTCGCGTTCGCCGGCCGCTCGAACGTGGGCAAGAGTTCTCTGTTGAATGCGCTTGCGGGCCGTCGGGCGCTGGCCCGGACGAGCAGGACGCCGGGCAAGACGAGGGAGTTCAATTACTACCTTGTCAACGAAAGCCTGTATTTCGTGGACCTTCCGGGCTTCGGCTATGCGAAAGTCTCGAAGAGAGAGCGTGCGCACTGGGCCCGGCTCATCGAGCGCTACATTGCGGAACGCGACATGCTGCGCCTGGTCGTTCACCTTGTGGACAGCCGGCATGAGTTAGGCGCGCTCGACAGGAGTTTTATAGAGTTCATGCGCGGGAGCGATGTGCCTTACGCCATTGCACTTACGAAGTGCGACAAACTCTCCGGTAACGATCGTGTGAAGACGGAACACCGTATGCACGAGACGCTTTCGACGTTCGGACTGGAAATTCCGGTTTTCCCGACCTCGTCGCAGACAAAACGGGGCTTGCCCGCCTTGTCGGAATGGATCGGGACGATGGCAACCATGGAACCATGACGAAAAAAAGATGAAAGTGCTCATCACCGATGCGGTCGATCCGATCTGCATCGACATGCTGGAAGCCCGGGGCATTACGCCCGACGTTCGATTGAAGCAATCCGGAGAGGCGTTGCGGGAAGCGGCTGCAGAAGCGGACGGCTGGATCATTCGCAGCGGCACCACGATCACGGCGGACCTTATCGAAGCTGCCGGCAACCTGAGGGCGATAGGGCGCGCCGGGGTCGGGGTAGACAATATCGACCTCGCTGCCGCTACCCGCCGGGGCGTACTCGTAATCAATGCGCCTTCCGGCAATACGATCTCGACCGCCGAGCACACCTGCGCCCTGTTGCTTTCCATGGCTCGCCGCGTGCCTCAGGCGAACCGCTCCATTGCGGAGGGCAAGTGGGATCGCAAGGCGTTCACCGGGTCGGAAGTGTACGAAAAAACCCTCGGCGTCGTGGGTTTGGGGAAGATCGGACGGGAGGTGGCTGTGCGCATGGCCGGTTTCGGGATGACGCTGATCGGGTACGACCCGGTGTTGTCGCGGGAGGCTGCCGAACGTCTCGGGGTACGGCTTGTGGACATGGACGAGTTGTTGGCGGGGAGCGACTTCATTACCGTACATACGCCGCTGAACGACGCCACCCGCGGCTTGCTCCGGAAGGAAACGTTTGCGCAGTGCCGCAGGGGCGTGTGCATCGTCAATTGCGCCCGGGGAGGCATTGTCGAGGAAAAGGACCTGCTTGATGCGCTGGATAGCGGGCAAGTAGGGGGCGTGGCGCTCGATGTGTATTCCACAGAGCCGCCGCCCGCCGAACTGCACGCATTGCTCAGACATCCGAAGGTCGTCGCGACGCCCCACATTGCGGCCTCGACGGAGGAAGCCCAGGAAAAAGTCGCGGTGCAGATTACCGAGCAGGTCATTCGCGCGTTATGCGGCGAGGCGGTGCAGACGCCTGTCAACGCGCTGGCCATCAAGATGGCGGCGCAACCGGATGTTCAACCCTATTTGAGTCTATCCGATCGCCTTGGCCAGTTGATCGGGCAACTGGGGGCCGGGCGTATTCGGGGGATCACCGTGGGGTGTCGGGGGGATGTCCCGCGCCGTTATTCCGAAGTGCTGACGGTGGCTGCCGTACGCGGGATTCTATCGAAGTGGGTCACAGAACCCGTGAATCTGATCAATGCGCCGTTTCTTGCGGAGGATATGGGGATCCATGTGACGGAAGAACGGGATACGGCTCCCGGCGGGTATACGAATCTGTTGCAGATCGGTCTGAAAACGGACGACGGCGACCGCACGGTGGCAGGTACGATCTTCGACCGCGACGAACCGCGTCTGGTGCGTATTGACGATTACTGGCTGGAGATCAGGCCGGAGGGCCATATGATCGTATACAGGAATGTGGACCGGCCCGGCATGCTGGCGGCCGTGGGGAGCATTCTGGCCCGCAACGATATCAACATCGGCGCTCTGGCGCTGGGGCGGGCCGGCAAGGGGGAGATCGCTCTGGCGGCGGTTACTGTGGACGAGGCGGTTCCGGCAGCCGTAGTCGGGGAGATTGCGGCGCTGGACGGTATCGAGGATGTACGCAGGGTGGAGGTGTGAAGGCGGGTTCCGGGGGCTTTTGAGCAGTCTTTATGTTTATGAATAATAAGTGAAGAACGTTTTTGTCCTTGTGTTCCACCGATTTCTTAGATAGGATTTCCGCTCTTGTGCCGCAAGGACATAAAAAAACAACCATAGCATACATACCTCCCGGAGAAGTAAATGAGAACTATATCCTGGATCGTCGCGGGCATGGCGGCTTTAACGGTCTCGCTGCTGACGCTGAGCGCGTGCGACGACGGGGCGCTGACGGGCCTGGACGATGTCGATCCGTCTGCGGGGGCTAATGCGCGTGTCGCCCCCGGGGACAGTACGGCCCGTGCAGGCGGCGTTCCCGGAGAGGGTGCGTCTTCCCTGGATCGGTATGCGCTTTTGGGTCGGATCTTGAGCGCCGACGGCAATCCGGATAGCGTGCGCGTACATGTCAAATCCTGGCATACGGATTATAACGAGACCGGTTACGCTACGCTCGGCATACCTGCGAAGGGTACGATATACCACTGGGGGGCCGCGCATTCGGAGGGGGTAGATATCCATGGAGAGGGAGGCGTTCCCGCGCTTGGACGGGATGCTTTGTACGCCCTCTCTTTCGATAGTCCTGCGAGAGGCGATGCGTTACTGGTCCTTTTGCCCTCCGCTGTCGATGTCGATACGTATTTCACATGGGATAACGGCGATATCGCTATTACGTCCCAGGCCATCGGGGCCAGGACGCATATCCTTGAGGATATATCGAGTTATAACGATATTGGCTGGAGAAAAGCCGTTTGCGCGGGCGGTCGGTTCGGACGAATCGTTTTCGAGGGAGATAGCCTGGATGTGTCTACCGTTTTGCACCGTCGTTTTTATGGCTCCATATCCGGCGAAGCGGAAGGGGAGATCCCGAAAGACGTTTCGGGCTGCGGAACGTCTTCGGATGCTTTCGATGTGCAATTGCTGGGATTCGCGGACGACGATGCGTACCAGATGATCGATTGGCGTCCGATCGTTTCGGAGTCGATATCCGAATCGGAATCGGTATTGGTTTCTAAATCTAAATCCGAATCGGTATCGGTTTCTGTATCGGAATCGGTATCTGCAAAGAGTTCGACGGCGAGTACGACCGCGAGCGCCAGCGGCAACCGATTGAACCGGTCAAAACCGGCGGTCGATGTGGGCGCCGACCAGACGGTGGCGCAGGGGGCGATGATGATGGCGACGTCGGACGCTCAGAGCGACAGAGCGGCGCTGGTCGCGCTCTACGACTCGACCGACGGGGCCAATTGGGACGACAATACCAACTGGAACGGTAGCGCCGCCATCGGTACGTGGTACGGCGTCACGACCGACGCCGCCGGACGGGTGGTTTCTCTGGATCTCGGTTTCAACTCCCTTTCGGGCTCGATCCCTGCGGAGTTGGGCGACTTGACCAACCTCGAAAACCTGTATCTCAGTGGCAACGATCTTTCAGGCTCGATCCCTGCGGAGTTGGGCGACTTGACCAATCTCGAAATACTGGATATCTACGGCAACGATCTTTCGGGCTCGATCCCTGCGGCGTTGGGCGACTTGACCAACCTCGAGATACTCTATCTCTATGACAACTACCTTTCGGGCTCGATCCCTGCGGCGTTGGGCGACTTGATCAACCTCGAGAACCTGAATCTCCGGGGCAACACCCTTTCGGGCTCGATCCCTGCGGCGTTGGGCGACCTCGCCAACCTCGAGGTACTATATCTCTGGAGCAACTCCCTTTCGGGCTCGATCCCTGCGGCGCTGGGCGACTTGACCAACCTCGAAATACTGGATCTCTACGACAACGACCTGACTGGTTCGATCCCTGCGCAGTTGGGCGACTTGACCAACCTCGATACCCTGCGTCTGTGGGGCAACTCCCTTTCGGGTTCGATCCCTGCGGAGTTGGGCGACCTCGCCAACCTCGAGATACTCTATCTCCAAAACAACTCCCTTTCGGGTTCGATCCCTGCGGAGTTGGGCGACTTGACCAACCTCGAGAACCTGAATCTCCGCAGCAACTCCCTTTCGGGTTCGATCCCTGCGGAGTTGGGCGACTTGACCGGCCTCGAGGTACTGGCTCTCTACGACAACGACCTGACTGGCTCGATCCCTGCGGCGTTGGGCAACTTGACCAACCTCAAACAACTGTGGCTCCACGACAACTCCCTGACGGGATCGATTCCGACGGAGTTGGGCGACTTGACCAACCTTGAATGGCTGTGGCTCCAAAACAACTCCCTTTCGGGCTCGATCCCTGCGGCGTTTGTCAACTTGAACAATCTATCGAACTTTTCTGTCGACAACGGGCTGTGCGTCCCGGGAGATACCGCGTTCCAGCAATGGCTTGGCGATCTTACTGTATTCTCAGGCGACAGCGACAACATCTGCAACGATCCGCCTGTGGCCAACGCAGGCCTCGACCAGACGGTGGACGAAGGGGCAACGGTGACGCTCTCCGGTTCGGGTACGGACAGTAATGGCAATGCGCTGATCAACCCGACCTACGCCTGGACGGCTTTGTCGGGGACCGTGCTGCCGAACGCCGCGGCGCAGGCGCCGACGTTCACGGCGCCGACGCAGCTTGTGTCGAACGCGGTGCTCGAGTTCACGCTGACGGTGAACGACGGGGCGCAAGACTCCGAGGCTGACACGGTCGTGGTGACGGTGTATCAGAAGGACAGAGCGGCGCTGGTCGCGCTCTACGACTCGACCGGCGGGGCCAATTGGAAGCACAATGACAACTGGAACGGTAACGCCGCCATCGATACGTGGTACGGCGTCACGACCGACGACGCCGGACGGGTGGTTTCTCTGAATCTCTTCCGCAACGACCTTTCGGGCTCTATCCCTGCGGCGTTGGGCGACCTCGCCAACCTCGAACACCTGAATTTCGCTAGCAACGACCTTTCGGGTTCGATCCCGGCGGCGTTGGGCGACTTGACCAACCTCGAGAGCTTGAATCTCTTCCGCAACGACCTTTCGGGTTCGATCCCGGCGGCGTTGGGCGACCTGGCCAACCTCACGAGCCTGTCGATCGGTGAGAACTCCTTTTCGGGCTCGATCCCTGCGGCGTTGGGCGACCTCGCCAACCTCGAATGGCTGAATCTCGCTAGCAACTCCCTTTCGGGCTCGATCCCTGCGGCGTTGGGCGACCTCGCCAACCTCACGGGCCTGTCGATCGGTGAGAACTCCCTTTCGGGTTCGATCCCTGCGGAGTTGGGCGACCTCGCCAACCTCATGAGGCTGTGGATCGGTGAGAACGACCTTTCGGGCTCGATCCCGTCGGAGTTTGTCAACCTGGACAATCTCATTTCCTTGAAAGTCGACGACGAACTGTGCGTGCCGGGAGATACCGCATTCCAGCAATGGCTTGGCGATCTCGATGAGTTCGAGGGCGACAGCGACAACATTTGCAACGATGCGCCGACGGCCGATGCAGGCCCCGACCAGACGGTGGACGAAGGGGATACGGTGACGCTGAACGGGAGTGGCAGCTCCGACCCGGAGGGTGCGGCGCTGACCTATACCTGGGTCTCCCTCGATAATATCGCGCTGTCGAGTACCGCGGAGCCGCACGAGCGGAGGTTCACGGCGCCGACGCAGCTTGTGTCGGACTCGGTGCTGGAGTTCGAGCTGACGGTGAACGACGGGACGCAAGACTCTGCGCCGGACATGGTCGTGGTGACGGTCAATGCGGGGCCTACGGTCACGCTGTCGGCCGATCCGGTTACGATTTGCGAAGGACAGTCGTCAACGCTCACCTGGTCGTCTACGAACGCTACGAGCGTGTTGATCGATCAGGGCGTCGGTTCGGTTGCGACATCGGGATCGCGATCGGTTTCTCCCGATAGCACGACAACCTACACGGCTACGGCCACAGGTGCAGGCGGAACGGCCACGGACACAACGCTCGTGACGGTTAATCCACTTCCTACGGTCGAGTTTGAGGATCCCGATCCGAGCATGATTAACGTCGGGGGTAGTTCGACGCTCGAGTGGTCGTCTACGAACGCTGCGAGCGTGTCGATCAGTCCGGGCATCGGTACGGTTGCGGCGTCGGGAACACAATCGGTTTCTCCGACGAGCACGACGACGTACACGATCACGGCTACGGGTACGAGTCCGTGCGAAAGCGTCACGGACACAGTGACCGTGACGGTTAATCAGCCGCCGACAGTCACGCTGTCGGCCGATCCGGTTACGATTTGCGAAGGACAGTCGTCAACGCTCACCTGGTCGTCTACGAACGCTACGAGCGTGTTGATCGATCAGGGCGTCGGTTCGGTTGCGACATCGGGATCGCGATCGGTTTCTCACGATAGCACGACAACCTACACGGCTACGGCCACAGGTGCAGGCGGAACGGCCACGGACACAACGCTCGTGACGGTTAATCCACTTCCTACGGTCGAGTTTGAGGATCCCGATCCGAGCATGATTAACGTCGGGGGTAGTTCGACGCTCGAGTGGTCGTCTACGAACGCTGCGAGCGTGTCGATCAGTCCGGGCATCGGTACGGTTGCGGCGTCGGGAACACAATCGGTTTCTCCGACGAGCACGACGACGTACACGATCACGGCTACGGGTACGAGTCCGTGCGAAAGCGTCACGGACACAGTGACCGTGACGGTTAATCAGCCGCCGACAGTCACGCTGTCGGCCGATCCGGTTACGATTTGCGAAGGACAGTCGTCAACGCTCACCTGGTCGTCTACGAACGCTACGAGCGTGTTGATCGATCAGGGCGTCGGTTCGGTTGCGACATCGGGATCGCGATCGGTTTCTCACGATAGCACGACAACCTACACGGCTACGGCCACAGGTGCAGGTGGAACGGCCACGGACACAACGCTCGTGACGGTTAATCCACTTCCTACGGTCGAGTTTGAGGATCCCGATCCGAGCATGATTAACGTCGGGGGTAGTTCGACGCTCGAGTGGTCGTCTACGAACGCTGCGAGCGTGTCGATCAGTCCGGGCATCGGTACGGTTGCGGCGTCGGGAACACAATCGGTTTCTCCGACGAGCACGACGACGTACACGATCACGGCTACGGGTACGAGTCCGTGCGAAAGCGTCACGGACACAGTGACCGTGACGGTTAATCAGCCGCCGACAGTCACGCTGTCGGCCGATCCGGTTACGATTTGCGAAGGACAGTCGTCAACGCTCACCTGGTCGTCTACGAACGCTACGAGCGTGTTGATCGATCAGGGCGTCGGTTCGGTTGGGACATCGGGATCGCGATCGGTTTCTCCCGATAGCACGACAACCTACACGGCTACGGCCACAGGTGCAGGTGGAACGGCCACGGACACAACGCTCGTGACGGTTAATCCACTTCCTACGGTCGAGTTTGAGGATCCCGATCCGAGCATGATTAACGTCGGGGGTAGTTCGACGCTCGAGTGGTCGTCTACGAACGCTGCGAGCGTGTCGATCAGTCCGGGCATCGGTACGGTTGCGGCGTCGGGAACACAATCGGTTTCTCCGACGAGCACGACGACGTACACGATCACGGCTACGGGTACGAGTCCGTGCGAAAGCGTCACGGACACAGTGACCGTGACGGTTAATCAGCCGCCGACAGTCACGCTGTCGGCCGATCCGGTTACGATTTGCGAAGGACAGTCGTCAACGCTTAGCTGGTCGTCTACGAACGCTACGAGCGTGTTGATCAGTCCGGGCGTCGGTTCGGTTGCGACATCGGGATCGGAAGAGGTTTCTCCGACGAGTACGACGACGTACACGGCGACGGCAACAGGTGCAGGCGGAACGGCCACGGACACAACGCTCGTGACGGTTCGTGCGCCTCCTGCGATCACGTCGTTCACTGCGTCGCCGAGCGCGATTAATGTCGGAGGTAGTTCGACGCTTACCTGGTCGTCTACGAACGCTGCGAGCGTGTCGATCAGTCCGGGCATCGGTACGGTTGCGGCGTCGGGAACGCAATCGGTTTCCCCCACGACCACAACAACCTACACGATCACGGCTACGGGTACGAGTCCGTGCGAAAGCGTCACGGACACAGTGATCGTCACGGTTAATCAGCCTCCGACAGTCACGCTGTCGGCCGATCCGGTTACGATTTGCGAAGGACAGTCGTCGACGCTCACCTGGTCGTCTACGAACGCTACGAGCGTATCGATCAGTCCGGGCGTCGGTTCGGTTTCGACGTCGGGATCGGAAGAGGTTTCTCCGACGAGCACGACGACGTACACGGCGACGGCAAAAGGTGCAGGCGGAACGGCCACGGACACAACGCTCGTGACGGTTAATCCACTTCCTGCGATCACGTCGTTCACTGCGTCGCCGACCACGATTAATGTCGGAGGTAGTTCGACGCTTACTTGGGAGTCTACGAACGCTACGAGCGTGTCGATCAGTCCGGGCGTCGGTTCGGTTGCGACGACGTCGGGAGAGCACACGGTATCGGTTTCTCCCGATAGTACGACGACGTACACGATCAAGGCGACAAATGGTTGTGGAACAGCCACGGACACAGTGATCGTGAGGGTTAATCAGCCGCCGACAATCACGCTGTCGGCCGATCCGGTTACGATTTGCGCAGGAAATTCGTCGACGCTCGAGTGGTCGTCTACGAACGCTACGAGCGTATCGATCATTCCGGGCGTCGGTTCGGTTGCGACGTCGGGATCGGAAGAGGTTTCTCCGGATAGCACGACGACGTACACGGCTACGGCCATAGGTGCTGGCGGAACGGATTCGGATCCGGCAACCGTGACGGTTAATCCACTTCCTACGGTCGAGTTTGAGGATCCCGATCCGAGCACGATTAACGTCGGCAGTAGTTCGACGCTCGAGTGGTCGTCTACGAATGCTACGAGCGTGTCGATCAGTCCGGGCATCGGTTCGGTTGCGACGTCGGGAACGCGATCGGTTTCTCCCGATAGCACGACGACGTACACGATCACGGCTACGGGTACGAGTCCGTGCGAAAGCGTCACGGACACAGTGACCGTGAGGGTGAACCTTACGGCCTCCATCACGGGTCCAACATGGACAAGGATCGGCTCGGATGAAGCGGAATACACATGGGGGTCCACGGCCACAGGCGGCACACCTTCCTACACGTACAGCTGGGATTATGGGACCTGCGTCCCGAGCACAGCACCGCCCGTCTGCGAGTTGCAGTGGAATATAGGGGTGGGATCGGGAAGCAGTTATACGAGGACGATATCAATGCTCGAGATTATGATTGTGGGAGTTCGGCTTACCGTTACCGATTCGGCCAGTCCCGCGAATTCGGTGACGAGGACGGTCAACATGACGGTAGGCTGGTAGGCTACTAGAACTAACACGCTCCTTCGATGCCTTGCATCGCAAAACGACGAGGCATAGCACCCCGGCCACGGAGTGCCCCGCCACGACACGAACCGCTACCGCTCCTGCTATATGGCCTCTATCGCCCGGCCTGCGCTCGCGCAGGGCCAGACGGGGTTCGTGGACTTCTTGCTTCCCGACTCGGTGGGCAACGACCGTTTTTACAGCTATTGTCCCATACCATCGAGCACTCTTCGCTTTGTATTTAATTCATATATACATCTTGACAACATTGGCAGATACGTCGTATACTTCAAAATATCTTAAAGCGTCACTGCGACGAACAACCGATTTCCACTCATACCGGACAGCAAAGCCAGGCGTGGGCTCCCTAAAAGCGCGCCCGGCATTGCAGGCACACACCATACAAATCAGGAGGTAGCACATGTTGCGCAGGTGCGTTACGACCGTACTCGTTCTGCTTGTCATGCCCGTTGCAGCGCTGGCGCAAAACACGGGCAAGCTCTCCGGCGTCATCACGGATGCATCTACGGGCGAATCGCTGCCCGGGGCCAATATCGTTCTCGGAGGCACCCTGCTCGGGACCGCATCGGACCTGGATGGAAACTACTTCATCATTGGCGTACCCGTGGGGGCGTATGACATTACGGCCTCTTTCGTAGGGTATCAGTCCCAGACCGTTCAGCAAGTGGAGATCAATGCCGGCTACACGCGGGAATTGAACTTCAGCCTCATGCCCGGGGCCGAACTGGAGGAAATCGTGGTCGAGTACGAACGGCCGATTATCCAGAAGGACGCTATCGGCGCGCCGCGCGTGGTGACCAGTGATCAGTTGGTGGTGCTTCCGATTCGGGGCGTCGCCAATGTGGCTTCGCTGCAAAGCGGTGTGGTCTCGTCGGAAGGTACGGGACTCTTCGTACGCGGGGGCCGCGAAGAGGAACTCGCATATTACGTGGATGGAGTGCGGATATCGGGGCAGCAGGCCCTTCCGCGCGTGGCCATTTCAGAACAGGAGATGCTGATCGGAACCATTCCGGCCAAATACGGCGATACCCAAGCGGGCGTGGTGTCGGTTACGACGAAGAGCGGCGCCGACCGCTTTTTCGGCACCGTGGGAGGCTATACCTCGCAGGGGCTGGACAGCTATGGCCATAGCCTCGGCGAGATTTCGCTGGGAGGACCCATCGTTCCCGGTCGCCTCAGCTTCTTTGTGACGGGGCAGCATACACGTCTTGAGGATTCCGGTCCGTACGGCGTACCCACGTATCAGCTTACGGACGAGCAGCTTTCCGCGCTTAACGCCAATCCGCAGCTTGTACGCATAACAAATGCCGCCGGAGATTCCTTGTACTTGCCGTTCCCGTGGCAGAACGCCCAGGCCGCTGTCGACAACGGGCAGCCGCTTACGCCGGACTCGCTGGCTACGATATTGGGCATTCCCGAGGGATACAGTCTTGATGGGGGAGGGCTCATCAATGCACCGGACACATACCGCCGGGAAGATTTTACGTTGGAGCCAGCCAAAAATCGTCCTTTCGGAGAAACGATCGTAACCGGCAATCTCACGATCCAGCCCACGCAGACCGTCACGTTGCGCGTGGGTGGAGGGTACGAAACGCAACAGGAGGATGAAATCAGCTACTTCCGGCATGTCTTCAATCCTGACTTCTTCTATAAGGACGAGCGGGATACATGGCGGGTCTACGGCAGTCTACGCCAGCGCTTCGCCTCGAACTTCTTCTACCAGATCGACGCGGCGTACCAGGATTACAACTATACCCAGTACCCCAATGGATTTGCCGGGAATGTAGAGGAAGCGTTTTCCTACGGGGATATCGATCTGGGGAACGATTATCTGAACACGGCGCGTAGCTATTTTGCGGCGAGATCCGGCGGGTACGAGCCGCTTTACAGCGCGGACGGCACTTCAGGGGTGGGGCAAGCCGTGGGCATTACGTTCTCGTTGCCGGGCGCCCCGCTGGCCACGTTCCATAAGCTGGATCGGAAGGCGCTCCAGTTTTCGGCGAACGCCACCGCGCAGATCGGCCTGCACCAGTTGGAGTTCGGCGGCGAGTACCGCACGTTTACGGAGCGCTGGTACAACTTGCGGGGCTTTGGACTTTCCCGTTACGCCAACGACGGCAGTTGCGAGCAGGCAGATTGCTACGACAACTACAACCAGTTGCCGTTCGAGGCCTTCCGGGAAATAGCCTATTATTACGGCTACGATTTTCGGGGCTTGAACGAGGTGGACACGCAGAATATTCAGAACTACTTCGATCGCACGGATGATTATGCGGCGTTCCATGTAGCGCCGTACCAGCCGATCTACTACGGCGGGTATTTGCAGGACAAGATCGAGTACCGCGATCTGGTGCTCAACCTTGGGGTGCGCATGGAAGTGTTCGACAACAACGCGCCCGTCCTGAAAGATATTTATGCGCCTTTCCCCATTGTTCGTGCGGGCTCGGTTTCCGGTACCCCCGGTGGCATCGATCCGGGCGATGCAGTGTATTTCAACGATGCGGGCGATGTCGTCGGCTACCGCGACCTCGACGGTAATTTCTACGATGTGGAGGGCGCGCGCGTGGATGCGCTGCGTATCACGAGTGATCTGTCCGGCCAAGCGAAGCCGACCGACGAGTCCATCTCCAGCGCCTTCGAGGAGTACACGCCGCAGGCCACGTTCATGCCGCGCATTGGAGTGAGTTTTCCGGTGACCGACCGGGCCGTATTCTTTGCGTCCTACAACGTAACCAGCCAGCGCCCCACGGAGACCGAATTTACGCCCTTCCGGGACTATGAGGAAATCACAACGCAGGATTCTCGTACCCCGAACCCGAAGCTCAAGCCCGAGCGGACGACGCAGTACGAGCTGGGTTTACGGCAGCGGCTGGGCGCCAGCACGGCGCTCACGATTTCCGGGTTCTACCGGACGCAGGAGAACAAAATAAGCAACCGCCGTTTGATCGGGGGTTTTCCTTCCTACGGCACGTACCTGAACGCGGATTTCACGACCACGAAGGGCATCGAATTCGGCTTTGATTTGCGCCGGACGCGTAACCTCGCGTTGACAGCGAATTATACGCTGGCGTATGCGCAGGGTACGGGGTCGGATGCCGGAGCGACCGCGGTGGTTGTCTGGCGCGGTGAAGTGTTTCCGAACACCATTGCTCCGGCGGATTTCGATCAGCGGCATACGCTGAATGCATCGGTCGACTATCGCTTCGGCGAGGACGAGGGGCCGATGATCGGAGGCAGTCGCCTGCTCGAAAATCTCGGCGTGAACGTCTTGGCGCGGTACGGCAGTGGTATGGCATACACGGCGCTGGCCGGATCGTCGTTCAATGTGGACGACAGCTTTACCGACGACGCGGTAGGTTCCGTCAACTCGGCGCGTTTGCCGTCCACCACGCGCATCGATGTGCGCGTGGATCGGCGGTTTCGCGTAGGTGGCGCTTCGCTAACGGCCTATGTGAACGTGCTCAACCTGCTGGACACGAAGAATGTGCTGGCGGTCTTTCGGGCCACGGGCTTGCCCGACAACGACGGCTATCTTGTAACGAATGGAGGGCAGGGATACCTTACCACGCAGCCGGATCCCGCCGCAGCGGCGTTCCTGTATGGCGCCTACATAGGAGGACCTGTGAACGTGGGGTCGCGCCATACGTCGGCATCCAGTCTGATGTACAGTCGACCGCGCCGGGTTCGCGTGGGTTTCCTGCTCAATTTCTAACGTGATCATGGATATTTGGCGGGGCGCGTTACGCCTCGCCAATGCCTGATCAGGAAATTTTCCCGAATGCAACGCCTCATATACTCATGAAGCAGCTTACACGATACCTGACGCTGATTCTCGCTATTTGCGTGTCAACTTCGTCCGTTGCCTTTGCAGACAAGGACAAGGACGACAAGGACAAGAAGGAGCGGCAGGGAGCCTCCTCCTCAGCTGTGCTTCGGACCAGCAGTGGTCCTGATCCCGGGCAGTGTTCAATCGGAGTGGCGCAAAAGGATCTCGATGGCAATAATGTGCGCGTGCGTGTTTTCAACACGGGGAGTATTGCGAACGGAACAGAGTACGTGGTGCCCAAAGCATCCGGCCATTCGCCAATCTATCAGATGGGTGTCTGGATGGGTGGCCTGGTGGGGGATCAGTTACGCACAGCCGGGGCCACGTACACCGACTTCGAGTTTTGGCCGGGTCCTTTGGGGTCGAACGGTCGTCCGGTGAATCCGGCCGATTGCTCGGCGTACGACCGCATTTACAAGGTGGGCCGGAGCGACATTCAGAACTACGAAGCGACGGGGCAGGCTTCTGCCGATCTTGCGGACTGGCCGTACGATCTGGGCGCGCCGGTCATCGACGGCGACGGTACGGAGGGTAACTACAATCTTGCCGGGGGCGATCGTCCCGATCTGATCGGGGATCAGGCGGTCTGGTGGATCATGAACGATGTAGGCAACACGCACAACAACACGGAGGCCCCGCCGATCGGCGTCGAAATGCGTGTTCAAGCCTTTGCTTTCAATCGGGCGGATGCGCTCGGCAACACGACGTTCTTCAAATACAACGTTACCTACAAGGGCGATGAGCCGCTGACGGACATTTTCTTGTCCATTTTCTCCGATCCGGACCTCGGGGATGCGGGTGACGACTTCGTGGGGGTGGATACGACACTCAGCTTGGGCTACGTGTACAACGATACCCCAATCGACAATATATACGGCCCGGCTCCGGCGGCGGGCTACGATTTCTTCCAGGGGCCGATTACGCAGGACGGCGACACGCTGGGCGTTACAACGTTTATGTATTTCATCAACGGCGGCCCTGCGGGTACGGAAGACCCGCATCTTTCTCAGGAGATATATAACGTCCAGCAAGGTTTCTGGCGCGGCGGGCAGCCGCTTACGGCCAATGGGCTCGGTTTCCAGACGGACGGGCCGATCACCAAATTCGCCTATCCGGGGGATCCGGTAACGGGTCAGTTCTGGAGCGAGGTAAACAACGACGGCAACGGATCCCGGAACCAGTCCGGTGATCGTCGTCTTGTGATGTCCACAGGGCCCTTCACGTTGCAACCGGGCGAGAGTCAGGATATTGTGTATGGGGTCGTGTTTGCGCAGGGTTCGGATAACCTGAGTTCCATATCGGCGTTGCGAAGTGCAGACGTGCTTGCGCAGGCAGCCTACGATGCGGACTTTAATATACCCTCGCCGCCTCCGCCGCCGCCTTTGTGCAATTCCAATTCCCCCAACCCCGAATTGCATCCGGGATCCGGCAACTGTCTGTATGCTTCGGAGCTGGACGGGAAGGCACACCTCGTGTGGGGGTATCCGTCCAACAGCGAGAATTATCTTGGCGCGTTCAATGCGGACGACCCGTTCCTTGCGGACCTGGACTTCGACGACAAGACGTACACGTTCGAGGGTTTCAACATCTACCGGTATCCTACGTCTTCGTTTGCGTCGGAGCAGCGCGAGCATGTTATGACATTCGATATCGCAAACGGAATCACTAAGGTAACCGATCCGGTGTTCGACGGCGATGTGGGCGATTTTATTCAGCAAGTATCGGCCCGGGGGACGGATAGCGGGATCCAGTATAATTTCTCGTTGCCGAATCTGACGAACTACACGGACTACTACTACGGGGTGTCGGCGTATTCCTACAGCCCGAACTCGACGCCGCGTATTCTCGAGAGTCCTCCGACGAATATTACGATTCGTCCGTCGCGTATCGCTTCCACGGACGGTGGATCGTCTCTGAACAGCGGCGCCACCACAGCGGATTCGTCGGCCGTGGTGGTAACGCAAAGCGGTCAGGGTATTGTGACGTGGCGTGTGGTGGACCCTGCTCAGTTGAAAGGTTCCGATTACACAGTGCGGATGTTCGATGTGGGTGAGGAATGCGGTGTGGAAGCGGGGCACGGGGTCCTGTCGTACAGTATCCTGCGCGAGTCGGACGGACATTTGATTCTCGACGGTTGCGCCCACTTCAATAACACGGGAGAAGCATATCCGCAGCAGCAAGATGTCATTGTTGCGGATGGACTTGCGTTCTCGGTAAGTGGTCCTGCTCCCAGTTTTCGTACGATTCCTGGCAACCCCGACGACGAAGCGTTTATGGAGATCACAGGGCCGGGGGGTAATCCTTCGTGTACGTTGGAAAGCGATGGATCGTACAGCGGGGCTTACGGCTGTGCGGAGTTGGGAGGCGATTGGATTTACGTGTCGTTCAACAGTACGTTCGATTACTTCATGAGTGGTCCGACGACGACGACGCCTCGTTCTTTTGAACGTATAGGTCTGTTTACCCCGAACGATTTCGAGATTCGTTTTACGGAACGGGGGTCCTACGCTTTCCATCCATTCACAACGGGGAACGTAATGTGGGTTCCATTCGAGGTGTGGGACATAGGCCCCACTTCCGGTCCTTCCTATGTAGGGGACAACGATCCTGCGGATGATGTTCAGTTGATCCCGAACATTTTTTCCGATAACGGGGGCGAATGCGAATTCAATGTAGGAGAGATCTCCCAAGATCCTTACGGTGTTGGCTTTATGGGTACGGACCGAATCTATGCTTACTACGCCACAAACGATTACGCTCAATGGGAGGCAGCCGTAGCGCCGGCGGTTCAGGCAGACGAGGATGGGTGTCTGCCGATAGAGGGCGTGTCTGGTCATATCGCTTTTACAAGGAATCGTCCTATACAAAGGGAGGTCATTTATACGGGGTTCGAGGATATCTCCTCTATGGAAGGCACGGTCATTCGTTTTCTAACAACGAAACCGCACTTAGCCGGCGATGTATTTCGTATCGCGACGGCGGGCATGGGCCGTACGACAGAAGATGCGGGGGTACTGGAAGCGTCGATCGACGATATCGGCATTGTTCCGAACCCGTACCGCGGTCGTTCGGCGTACGAGACGGGCAACGAGGATCGTCGCACTCGTTTCACGAATATGCCTCAGACGGCCACGATTCGTATCTACACGGTGAGCGGTACGCTGATTCGTACGCTGTACAAGGACGGCCCGAGTGCGTCTTTGGATTGGAACCTGACGACGGACAGCAATTTGCCGGTAGCCAGCGGCATGTACTTCATTCATATCGATGTCCCAGGCGTCGGGGAGAAGGTCATGAAGTTCGGGGTCATTAACCGGGAAACGAACATCAATATCTTCTAATCGAACCTGCACGATCACATTCGAACTCGAGACCAAAGGCTTACAACCATGAAAAAGCAATATCGACACCTTGTCGTCGTGTTGACCCTCTTGCCGGGACTCGTCGCGTTCGAGGCCCTGGGGCAAAGCAACGAGCGGTTCGGAACATCCGCGCTTTCGGAGTTGACGGTGCCGGTTACTCCGCGAACGATTGCGCTGGGCTCTACTCTGACCGGCGGTATGAACGGGGCCTCGGGCGTGGAGGCGCTTATTTCCAACCCGGCGGCGATTCTGGTCAATCCGAGTACGACAGCCATGTTCAGCCGCATGAACTATGTGGCGGATGTGGGCGTCAACTACTTCGGGGTGGCGCAGCGGTTCGGATCAAGCAACATCGGGCTTACTGTCACGAACTGGGATTATGGAGATATCCCCGAGACGACGGTAGAAAATCCCGAGATCGATCCGAACAATACCTGGTCGGCCGCTACGATCGCCGTGGGGCTCACGTACGGGCGCCAGTTGACCGATCGCATCGCAGCGGGGATTACCTTCAAGGGACTTAGCCAGCGCATTGATAACATCAATGCCCGCACCGTGGCGCTCGATGCCGGGATGACCTATATCGTGGGCGAGTCGGGATTGCGTTTCGGCGTTAGCCTGCGCAACTTCGGGCCGCAGTTCAGTTTCAACGGCGTGGGCCTTCAGGATCCTATCGTTACGGCGAGCCCTGCCGGGACGTACGAGGTGCCGGGCGAAGTACGGGATGTGCGCTCGGAACTGCCCTCCATGCTGAATTTTGGCGCCGTGTACGAAAGCCAAGTAAGCAGTGATCTGACCGCTACGGTTCTGGCGAACTTCCGGTCGAATTCCTACGACGTGAACCAGTATGCGGGAGGCTTGGAGTTGGCCTTCCAGGGGTTGCTCTTCATGCGCGCCGGGATGGATGTGTCCAACGAATCGGATTTAGTGCACTGGGCGGAATGGAATGTGGGAGCCGGTCTTTCGCTTCCGATCGGTGCAAGCCAGTTGATGGTTGATTACGCCTACCGTCCTTCGAAGGTGTTTAACAGCGTAAACGTTTTTTCTGCGTCGTTCACGCTCTGAACGGAACGCCGGTTTCATGGTTGAAAAGGGGCAGGCCGCTGGTGCGGTCTGCCCCTTTTGCCATCGGGTCTTTTCGGTAATGTTTTGTGCGTGGCTATGCGCTGTTCCGTCATTGTTCTACCGGTCGTACTGGCATGGGGGGTGATTGCCTCCGGATGCGGCTCAGGTGCGTCGGATGTACAGGACGCTGCGCAAGATGCTGCGGGTGGGGAAATTCGTTTTCGGAACCTGTCTGCCGAATTTACGGGAGACGAAGCCTGTTTCGACTGTCATGAGGAACAGTACCGGGGGTTCCGGGAGCACGGGATGGCGAATTCGTTCTATCCCATGCGTTCCGCCGCCGTGGTTGAAAATTTTACCGGCGTGACGGTACAGGACCCGAATCGGGGGTTCTTTTATCGTCCATACCGGGAGGGAGATCGTTTTTGGCTTGAAGAATTCAGGAGGGGGCCGGATGGAAGCAAAACGCATAGCCTGATCCGGGAAATGGAATACGTAGTGGGTAGCGGCACGGCTGCGCGTACGTACCTGGTAGAGGAGGGCGGACGCTATTTCGAACTGCCCCTGACGTGGTATACCCAGGAAGAGAAGTGGGACCTCAGCCCCGGATACGAGGTGTCCAATTCCCGCTTCGACCGGCTCATTCCGGATCGCTGTATGGCTTGCCACAACAGCTATCCGCACTCGACGCCCTTTGCGGAAGGTAAATACGAGGAGGTGCCCAATGGAATCGGGTGCGAGCGATGCCACGGTCCCGGTTCCGTACATGTGGAAGCCCGGCTTGCATCCCCGGCGCCGGCAGGCGATATCGACGAGACGATCGTCAACCCCGCGCATCTTTCTATCGAACGCCGGTTGGACGTGTGTCAGCAATGCCACTTGCACACGACGGTCTCGATGCTGCGAGACGGGCGCGCGGCTTACGATTACCGTCCCTCTCGTCCGCTTTCCGAACACATGACGTTTTATGTGTCCGATGCGCCGGATTCCGGGGAAGAAATCGACGCCATTTCTCATGCGGATTTGATGAAGCGGAGTGCATGCTTTATCGAAACGCAGATTTGGGAAAAGCCCATGGATTGTGTGACCTGCCACAATCCGCACGAGGCATTCCGGCTGGCCGGGCCGGATTACTTCAACGCAACCTGCATGACCTGTCACGATGCGGCGGCGCTGCAGGCCGCGTTACCTGCGGAGGCCACGCGCGCGGTGCATACGGAAGACGCCCATTGTTTTTCATGCCATATGCCGAAGGCGGCCGTCGAGGGAACACCGCATACCTCGCTCACGGATCATCGTATTCGCGTAGTGCGGGAACAGGAGCAGGACGCTGCGGATGGTGTGTCTGCCGTGGCTTCGAACGGCGAAGCGCCGGTCGAACGCATTAGACTACGCCCCTATTATGCCGTGGACGACTCCACAGGCGCCTATGCCGGCATGGCTTATGTCATCCGGGGATTGCAGCAGCAGGATACGACGGCGCTCCGGCATGGCGTGACGTTGCTCAGCGCCACGACGGGAGCATTCGGCGAAGCGCAGTATCTCCTCGGGTACGGATACATGCAGCTTGGAGAGATGGCGCGCGCCGTGGAGCCGCTGGAGCAGGCGGTGGCCCTCGAACCCAAACCGGAGCGGCTTAACGCCCTGGCGCAAACGTACGAACGGCTGGGGCGCGAAGGTGCGGCGATTCGGGATTTGTACGAGCGGGCGTTGGCTACGCAGCCCGCACTGGCGAGCGTGCGCGTCAATTACGGACGTTATCTGGAGACACAAGGCGACCTGGCGGCGGCGGTTGCACAGTACCGGACGGCTATTGCCGAGTATCCGTGGCTGGAGGCCGCTCATTTCAATCTGGGAACGGCCCGGTTACGGCAGGGGGATCGAATGGGCGCCGAACGGGCTCTGCGGGAAGCCGTCCTTCTTAATCCGGACGGCGGGCAGGCGCTGGGGAATTTGGGATTGTTGCTTGCTGGAAGCGGGCGGCTTGAGGAGGCGCGCGCTTTTTTTGAGCAGGCGGTGCGCGTAGAGCCGGGAAACCCGGTAGCCCTCGGCAATCTGGGTGCGTTGCATTTGAATGAAGGGCGTCCGGATATTGCCGTGCAATTGTTTTCGAGAGCCGTGGAACTCGACCCGTCGTATGTCGACGGGTTGGTCAATCTGGCGCTGGCCTGGTATCTGCAAGGAGAAGACGACCGGGCGCGCATGTATGCGGAGCGGGCGCTGCGCCTGGCGCCGAATCACCCGCAAGCCCGGCAAATCCTGGATGCGGTGTGATTGCAGGGGGATGCGTTTGCTTCGGGTGTGCAGAAAGCAGTCCGTCGATCGGCAGCTTACTCCGCCGTAATCCAGTGGCGCTTTTCGAAATCGACGGGTTCAAGCTCCCGGCCCGCGATATGGCGCATGATCTGCTGTGCATGGACTCGTCCATTCTCGATAAACCACCGGCCTGTCCGACGTCCTCCGCATACGGTGCCCGCGATGTACAAACCTTTGCGCGTGGTTTCGAAAGATTGCGCATCGAAGATGGGGGTATTCCATGCGTCCGTGGCGATCTCGATACCGACGGCCTCCAGAAACGAGTAATCGGGACGGTAGCCTGTGAGCGCGAGGACGTAGTCGTTTCCGATTTCGTCCAGGCCATCGGGGCCTTCGACGATCAGAGAAGATTCCCTGATTTCCCGAACGACGGTTTCGAACCGGGCTGCGATGGCGCCCTGTTTAATTCGGTTTTCGAGATCGGGCTTGATCCAGTATTTGATCCTGTTCGAGAGTTCCGGCCCCCGCACAAGGAGAGTGACGCGCGCTCCATGCCGGCAACAGTCCAGTGCGGCCTTCGCTGCCGAATTGCGTGCCCCGATTACGGCTACGCGCTGCCTGAAATACGGGTAGGCCTCCTTGTAATAATGAGTTACTTTCGGTAAATCCTCTCCCGGGACATGCAGCAGATTCGGGTGGTCGAAGAAGCCGGTCGCAATGACCGCGCGCCGGGCTGCTATGACGTCCTTGTCCGTGACGACCCGAAAGGCATCGCATTCCCCGTCGATCCGCCGGACACGCTCGTACAGGCGGATGTCGATGTTTTCGTTCTGCGCCACGCGGCGGTAGTACTCGATGGCCTCTTCCCGAAGCGGCTTGTGCCCGTGTACGGGGAAAGGGTGTCCCCCGATCTCAATGAGTTCGGGCGTCGAGAAGAACTCCATCTTCACAGGGTACCCCACGAGAGATTGTACGACGGCGCCCTTCTCCACGACCATGGCGCGGAGGCCTTCGCGTTGGGCCCGGATGGCGCAGGCCAGCCCGACGGGGCCGCCGCCGACGATAACTACGTCCGTCATGGCGCTTTCGCAAGGGGATTCAGAGCTACAGGGCGATACGGCGCTTCCGAAAGAAAGCCTGCATGAGTTCGGCGGCGCGTTCTCCCTCGACGCCCGATACGACCTCCACCTGGTGATTGAGTCGCCGATCTCTCGGGATGTCGTACAGCGTCGATGCGCTACCGGCTTTTTCGTCGAATGCTCCGAACGCGAGCCGGTCGATGCGCGCCCACACGAGTGCGCCGGCGCACATGGGGCAGGGTTCAAGGGTTACGTAGAGCGTGCATCCACGAAGGATTTTCGCCCCGAGGGTTTCGCACGCTGCCGTAAGGGCGATCATTTCTGCGTGGGCGGTGGGGTCCTGCAGACGCTCGACCATGTTGCGGCCTCGCCCGACAATCTCGCCGGCATGCACTACGACTGCGCCGACAGGCACCTCATCCTCGTCCCAGGCCGCCTCAGCTTCCTTGAGAGCGAGTTGCATCCACTTTCTATCCGGTTCCAGGAAGTCGGACAGGCTCATACGGACAGGCTCATTAGAACCGGCAAGCTCAACGCCGGTGTCGAAAGGCGTCGATGAACCGGAGAACGATGGCGATAACGAGAAGGACAAGCAACACCGGCAGCGCAATCCGGCCAATAGCGGCGCCTACCTTGAGAATGACGCTGAGCACGCCACCTGCCACGATCAGTACGATGACGACCGCAATCCACCTTAGCAGTTTCTGGATGTCCATATCGTCGGTAATATACACTACCGGCATTTCCTGTGCTCGTCTTCGCCCTGCGCATCCTCTTAATCAGAGTATCCTTAATACACCACTTCTTCGAGCACAAGCCCATGGGCAGGCGCCGAGGGCCCGGCGGCGCGGCGATCTTTCCTGGCCAGGAGGCGGGCCATATCGTCCACAGGACGTTTGCCGTGCCCTATCTCCAGCAGGGTTCCCGCAATAGCGCGCACCATGCCGTGCAGAAACCTGTTTCCCGTTATTTCTAAATACGCGTCGCCGTCGCCCGATTCGTCCGTCCAGCGCGCCTCGTACAGGGTGCAAACACGGTTCTTCGTCTCCGATTGCGTACGGCAGAACGTATCGAAATCGTGTTCGCCGAGGATCGTATCGGCAGCGGCCTGCATGAGCGCGAGATCCGGCTCCGGTCGGATATGTACGCGCATATGTCGATCGAGGGCACGAAACCCGGTTGCGATGTAGTAGCGGTAGCGCCGGAGGCGGGCATCGTAGCGGGCATGAAAGCCATCGGGAGCAACGGCGAGTGTGCGGACAGCTATAGCGTCGGGGAGAAGACCGTTCAGGGAAGCAAGAAGGCGGCGAATATGTATCGTGGAATTCCTTGGGAGAGCATCGGCAAGAAAGTGTGCGACCTGCCCCCGGGCGTGTACGCCGGCGTCGGTGCGTCCTGCCCCGACAATGCCTGTCGGGGTGCGCAAGGCTTTTGCAAGCGCCTCTTCGAGCGCGGCTTGCACCGTCGGCCTGCCCGGCTGGATTTGCCATCCGGAAAAAGGCGCGCCGTCGTATTCTATCGTCATGCGGTATACAGGCATAGTGTGCGCGTCGCATCGACGGATATCGTATTTTGCACGCGGCGAATGGGTCGTCCGGCAAGTAGGCCGGGTATTTGCCTCAGGGGTCGTTCGGTCTCGCTGCCGCTACCGGTAGGTACTCCATGTAATTGCGCCGGGGAGCGTTTCCCCACCGACAATCTGCACACAGCGGGATATAGTCCCGGAATTTCTCCAATGACCGTTCCTACGCGCATCTACCTGACGGGTTTTATGGGGAGCGGCAAGAGCACCCTCGGACCCCGCCTTGCGGACCGGCTTGGATATGACTTCGTCGATCTGGATCGGGACATCGAGCGCGCCGTGGGCGGCACGGTGCAGGCAATCTTCGCCAACCGGGGAGAAGAAGCGTTCCGACGTCTCGAAACCGAGCGTTTACGCGCGGTATCGCACGCCGATCGGATGGTTATTGCTCTTGGAGGCGGTGCGGTCACCCGGGAGGACAATCTGCATTTCACCAAAGCGCAGGGGCGCCTGATCTATCTCCGCATGACTCCCCGGCATCTGGCGGATCGACTTGAAAAACGGGCCGCCTCTCGTCCCATGCTGCATGAGGAAGGCCGTCCTCTGTCCGGAGCCTCCTTGCGTAAACGTATCGCGGCATTGCTGGCGCAACGGGAATCGTTCTACGAACAGGCCGACATCGTGCTGGATGTCGGGAAGCGGTCTTTGGAGAGCGCCGTCTCAATGGCTATGGAGGCGCTGGAAAACAAAAGCGGAACGTAAGAGCAGGCTCGATCGTCCCGTTTCGGAAACGCCATTCCTTCTCCGGCATACCGCATAAGCATGCTTTCATGCCAGCCGGAACGAACGGCGGTGGTGCGGGGTCGGGCCGTGCCGGGCAAGCGCCGCATAGTGCTTCCTGGTAGGATATCCCGCATTCGTCTTCCACGCATAGGCAGGATAGTCATCATGTAACCTGTGCATCAGGCGATCGCGCTCAACCTTGGCGATAACGGACGCCGCCGCAATCGAACGGCATCGGCGGTCGCCCTGTACGATCGTTTCGAAGGACCATTTTGCATCGGGGAAACACCGGTTCCCGTCGATCAGCAGATAGTCCGGTTCGGGAGCAAGATTCAAGATCGCGCGGCGCATGGCCTCCATGGCCGCCCACAGAATATTCAGACGGTCGATTTCCCGGGGCGAACACAGGCCGACGCCGATGCTCGACGCATTTTCCCGGATAGCCCTGGCAAGCTTTTCGCGCAGGGTGCGCGAGAGAAGTTTGCTGTCGGTCAGGCCCGGAAGGCGTGTGTCGGGAGGAAGAATCACGGCAGCGGCAACGACAGGGCCCGCCAGACATCCTCGTCCCGCTTCGTCTACGCCGGCAATGTGTTCGTAGCCTTGTTGCCGAAGGGTATGCTCGAGGCAATATGAAGGGAGCTTGGGCGGCGCAACCATAGCAATACCGGCGGCTATTCGTCGTACTGATCCGGCAGATCGTTCTCGTAGAGCACGACATCTCCTTCGCGGAGGAACGATGAGAGGAAGGCCTGCGCATCCCGCAAAGCATCGAAAACGTGCAGATTTTCTGCCGGGAAATTTTTGGCCTGGAGTCCCTCCCTGATGGGAGCGGTTTGCTTGCGGCCCACGAGAAGCGCAAGGTCCGCATGGTCGGCGATATGCTCGCCCAGCAAGCGGTTTTCTTCGTGTTGCCGCTCGCCGAGTTCAATCATACCGGGAGTCACGACGATGCGCCGTCCCGAGCGGAACGTTCCGAGTATCTCCACGGCGTTCCTCGCTCCGACCGGATTGGCGTTGAAGGCGTCGTCGATGACGGTTACCGGGCCCTCCCGGCGCAATTGGAGCCGGTGCGGAACAGGCTCGATTCGCTCCACGGCGTGCGTCATCTGGCGCAAGCGCAACCCCATCTCGCATCCGACCGCCAGCGCCAGGAGGATGTTGGTTACGTTGTGCGCTCCGAGAAGCCGGGTCCGGAAACGCTGCTCCGTTCCGTGCTTGTCGCGCACAAGAAAGGACGTTCCTCGGTGGTCGTACCGGATGTCGAAGGCCGCAAGGTCGGCGTCTGGGCGGCCCTGCGCGGAAATGCGCCATATCCGGCCGCGGGTATGCTCTCGCATGGCCACCACCCGGTCGTCGTCCATGTTGAGAACAGCTACGCCCCCCGCATCCATACTGGCGATCATACGGGCTTTCTCGTCCGCAATACGGTCGATGGTCCCCATGCTTTCCAGATGCGCGATTCCGATCGACGTCACTACGCCGATATCGGGCCGGACCATAGTACACAGTTCGTCCATATCGCCAGGGCGCCGGATACCCATTTCAAGCACGAGGACCTGGTGCTCCGCCCGCAGCATGTTATTGACGACGAGGCAAAGCCCCATGGGCGTGTTGTAGGAACCGGGGGTAATCAGGGTCTGGTAACGTAGCCCAAGAATATCTCCGATGATGGTTTTGGTGCTCGTTTTCCCGTAGGATCCGGTCACGGCAACGATCTTCAGATCGGACCGGCGGCCGAGTCGGCGGCGGGCCTTCCGCTTGAACTCCTCCCGAATACGTCGTTCCACAGGATCCGTCAGGGCGGCGGCAACAAGCACCCAGGCAGGCGCCAGGAAATCCGCCAGAAATAAGCCCCCCAGATACCAGATCAGGGCGGCGAGATCGCCCCGGAGCCAGATGCACAATCCTCCTGCAATGGGGAGGATCGCCAGCAGGGCAGCGGTCGCCAGCAGGCGTTGCATCCGGTTGGTGTACTTCAGAGGTTTTTTCTCGCGGTCGCTCCGATAGCGGCGCGAGGAAGCGAAGGTAATGGCCCAGAGGGGTAGTGCGACAGCGGCGACGGGAAACGGGTCAAGAAAAGCGGCGGCGACAGCTGCGAGAACCAACTCCGCGAGCGCAAGCTTGTGTGAGAGACGGAATACGAGCGTGCGGAAACGATGGGCGACCCAGCCACGGAATTCGTCGGACTTGTAACCGTGCAGCTGGAAGGCATGCAGAAAATAGCGCAGCCGCCGCGCTGCGCGCCATCCCGCAAACAGGGTCGTGACAATAGCAAGAAACGGGATGATGAACATAAATTATGGATACTCTGATCAAAACCGCTTCGCTCAGCGCGTCACGTTCGTACGCAAAGGATGTTAGGATTCCATCGTTGAAATCAACGGGAAACACTGAGGTTTCCGGCATCGCGGACGTGACGCGCCCTTCGGGAGACTGCGAGGGGCAAGCTGGCTGCATCATTCCTCATTGTGTGGGGCCTGCCACACTGCTTCGTCATTCCTTGCCAGCCCGCCCCTCGCAAGCCTCTGAGCTTTGTGGACTTAATCAGAGTATCCATAAGAGGGAACCCGGTGCGGCGTCAGGTGTTTTGCAGCAAGTCGGTTTTCGGCAGGCTGTTTGTAAACGAGTTGTTTTTCAGCAGGTTGTTTTCAGAAAGTGCCGGGTGGCGGCAATGAACGTGGCGAAATCGTCCATGTAGCCGTAGTGTCCCGCATTTTCGAGCACCACAAGGCCCGCATCGGGGATGGTGTGCACAAGATATTCCATCTGCCGTTGCGATATGGCCGTATCCCGATCGCCTCGAAAGAGCAGTACGGGAACATCGATTTCCTGCACACGCTCATCGAGACGATAGGTCACCATGCGAACAAAGACGCTGCGCATGACGCCTTCGACGGCGCGGTAATCCGACGACCCAAGCGCACGCCACGCGAGCGAATGCCTTAGCCAGTCGAGTCCGTAGGCGCGAAGCGGCTCGGGTGCGAGTCGGAAGGGGGCCTTGAGCATATTTGCTATGGTCCGCCGGGCATAGTACCCGACGGATCGGTTTGGCGTGACTCCCGAGGGACTGACGAGCACCAGATGACGGATGAGTGGTTTATAGAGCGGGTGCGAAGCCATATAGAGCGCAATGCGACCTCCGTTGGAGTGCCCTACGATCGTAACCGGTTTCCCGATGTGCGTGTCAATGATCTCCTTGACAAGTGCGGCATGCTCCGGTACCCCTATGACCTCGGTGGGCGCCGGCGAATGGCCGTGCCCGGGGAGATCAATGCTCATGACCCGGTAATCCGAGGCAAGCGCCTGGGCTATCGGGGCCATATTAGCGGCGCTGCTTCCCCATCCGTGGAGAAGGAGAACGGGAGGGGTCGATGCGTTTCCCGTTATCGTGCGGCGCAGCATTTCCGCTCCGTACGATCCGGGGGCCGCGGCGCCGTTTTGCGCTTGCGATGACGATTCGGAACTCATGGTCATGCTATAATGTTAGAGTTATGTACATCCCATCTTTCTCCGGGTTTTCCGTTTTTCGGGCCGCACGCCCTGGAAACCAGGTTGCGATCGTTCGTCGAATTATTCGCCGAGCCTTTCATCTATCGGTTTCCCGCCGCATGGCGTATGCGGTATTAAATGTACGAAGCGCGTCGCGCGCGTTCCCTCCCTTCATCGAATTATTGTTGCCGGGAAGGGCGGTCGCATGCAATGCGTTTGGTACGCTTCTCTTGCCAACTGACTGAATTTTATGTCGGAAAAACGCTTTGAAGGTCTCCTCGAGATGATCGGGGATAAAAAATTCGGTTTTATCCGGACCTTTCGCCCGGATTTGCCGAAAGGAAACAGCGACCCCTTTACGTCGCCGCCCCTGGTGCGAAAATTTCACCTTCGGGACGGGTGCCTCATGACAGGTACCCTGCGGCCAGGGCGCAAGGGCGCTTTGCAGGTAGCCCGAATCGACAGCGTGATGGGCATGCCGCCCGAAGCCTGGGCGGAGGTTTCCGATTTCGACGCCGGGCAAACCATTTACCCCGACGAGAAACTGGAATTGGTCACGGCCCCTGGGGACATTTCCATGCGCGTCGTGGATCTCGTGTCCCCCATTGGAAAGGGACAACGCGCCTTGATCGTGGCGCCGCCCCGAACGGGAAAGACGATCCTGCTGAAGAGGATGGCCACCGCTATTACGCAGAATCATCCGGATGTGGCGTTGGTGGCGCTGCTTGTCGACGAGCGCCCCGAGGAAGTGACCGACTTCAAGCGGGCAACGGCGGCACAGGTGTTCGCTTCCTCGAACGACAGGGAGGAAGACAACCATGTGCGTGTCTCCACCCTGGCGCTCGAATATGCGCGGCGCCTCGTGGAAATGGGAAAGGATGTGGTGCTGCTGCTCGATTCGTTGACGAGATTGGGCCGAACGTTCAACTTGTACCAGTCCGGAAGCGGGCGCACGCTTTCCGGCGGACTGGACGCGAAGGCACTGCAGATCCCCCGGCGGATATTTGGCTCTGCGCGCAACATCGAAGGAGGTGGGTCACTCACTATCGTTGCTACGGCGCTTATCGAGACCGGCAGCCGTATGGACGACGTCATTTTCGAAGAATTCAAGGGAACGGGTAATTCGGAGATCGTGCTGGATCGGGAGATGGCCGACAAACGCATTTTTCCGGCCATCAACCTGCGAAAAAGCGGTACGCGCAACGAAGAACGACTCATTGGGGATGCAATAGATCAGCATCATCGGCTGTTTCGGGCGCTCAATTCGCGGCCCCCTATCGACGCGATGCAAGCACTGCTTCGTCATCTGCAACAGTCCCCAACCAACGCGCACCTGCTCAACGAACTGGTTCCGAGCGAGGGGTACGGATAAGCCCTACGTACGAAATAGCGCACCGGGGTTATATTTGCCGCCTTTCGGGGTCTATAGAATATCTATGGAACCCTTCCCGATCGGCTTCTTTGTATGGCGCTGAATCCCCTTGCACGGATCGATCCCGTTTCGGATCCGGAAATTCGATACCGGGTTCCCATTCGCGATTGGGCGGAAGCGGAACGCCCGAGTGAGCGCGTTTTGAGCGGGTGTGCCGATGCATTGTCGGATGCCGAGTTGATCGGGGTGCTATTTCGATCCGGTACGCACACTCGTTCCGGCTCCGTGTCGGCCATTCAGCTTGGGCGTACGCTGCTGCATACGTTTGGCGCGCTGCGTGACCTTTCCCGCCGCGATGTACGGGAGACGATGCGCGTAGCAGGCATCGGTCCGGCCAAGGCGGCTCAACTCGCGGCCGCGTTCGAGATTGGCCGGCGCGTCGAAGCACAGCAAACCGATCGCAAAGAAATTCAGGTGTGTTCGCCCGACGATGTGGCAGCTGTCTACATCCCGAGATTGCGGGATATGCGCACGGAGGTGTTCGACCTTGTCTTGCTCAATACGGCGAACGTCATTATAGGAGACGTTCGGGTGAGCGAGGGTGGGCTTGCGGCCAGCATTGTCGAACCGAGGGCCGTTTTCCAGCAAGCTGTCCTCGAGAATGCCGCTTCGGTGATCTGCGTACACAACCATCCGTCAGGTAATCCGGAACCCAGCCAGGAAGATATCAGGGTTACCCGGCAACTGGTGGCCGCCGGCGAGATGATGGGTATTCCCATTCACGACCATCTTATCGTTGCGGGAAACGGATACACGTCCATGGCGGAACGTCAATTGCTGTAGACATTGCCGTCCGGCAAACCCTCCTGCGGTTTTAGACCGCTTACGGAATCATACCGGCGCCTTCCCCGGTATGAGGCCCGCACTCCGGCGTTGTCCGGGCGTTTCTCCCGCATTCGTTCGCCCTCCCATGGACCTTCTGGAAAAGATCGTTTCCCTTTCCAAGCGACGCGGATTCATCTTCCCGTCCTCGGATATTTACGGCGGCCTCGGCGCCACGTACGATTACGGCCCCTTGGGCGTCGAGTTGAAGCGCAACGTCAAGGAGCGGTGGTGGCGGGAGATGGTGTATCGGCACGAAAACATCGAAGGGCTCGACGCGGCTATTCTTATGCATCCGACCGTCTGGAAAGCGTCCGGGCATGTAGACGCTTTCCACGATCCGATGATCGACGACAAGGCGTCGAAGCGCCGGTACCGGGCCGACGACCTGATCGAGCGGCGCATCGAGAAAATGGAGGCTTCCGGCAAGGAGGAACAGGCCCGTGCGTTACGGACCCGCTTTGTTGCGGCGCTGCATAGCGACGATATGCCGAAGGAACTCCATCGGATCATCCTCGACGAGGAGATCCGGGGGCCCGACTCCGGGGCTTTCGATTGGACCGAGGTGCGGCAATTCAACCTGATGTTCGAAACGCATGCCGGCGCGGTCGTCGACGACGAGACCAAAATCTACCTTCGCCCCGAAACGGCCCAGGGTATCTTCGTGAACTTTCGTCTTGCGCAAGAAACGGCCCGGCAGCAGCTGCCGTTCGGCATTGCGCAAATCGGAAAGGCCTTTCGCAACGAGATCGTCGCCCGACGGTTCATTTTCCGGATGCGCGAATTCGAGCAGATGGAGATGCAGTATTTCGTCTGTCCCGGCACCCAAATGGAGCATTTCGAGGCGTGGCGGGCCAAACGAATGCAGTGGCACATAGACAACGGTATCCGCCCGGAGCATTTGCGCTGGCACGAACACGAGAAGTTGGCGCACTATGCCGATGCAGCCTTCGATGTGCAGTACGCCTTCCCTATGGGATGGCAGGAAATCGAAGGCATTCACTCGCGCACCGACTTCGACCTGAAACGCCACCAGGAATTCTCCGGCAAGAAGATGGAGTATTTCGATCCGTATCGGAAGGAGAAATACATTCCGTATGTCGTCGAAACCTCGGCCGGTCTGGACCGCACCATTCTCATGTTGTTGTGCGAGGCGTACGAAGAGGAGCGCGTCGAAGGCGAAGAACGCATCGTCATGAAGTTTCATCCCGAAGTGGCTCCTGTCAAGGCCGCTGTTTTCCCGCTGGTCAAACGGGACGGGATGCCGGAAACGGCCCAGGCCCTCGCCGCCGATCTGCGCGGGCATTTCAATGCATTCTATGACGATAGCGGATCCATCGGGAAACGGTACCGGCGGATGGACGAAGCCGGTACGCCGTTCTGCATCACGGTCGATGGCGAAACGATGGAAACAGGCGCCGTTACCGTCCGGGATCGGGATTCCATGATTCAGGAGCGCATTCCGAAAAACAATGCGGCGGACTATCTGAAAGATCGGATGCAGGGCTGGTCACGGTCCGCAGAACGGTAATTTTGTTTTGCCATTGCCGATGTAACACATGGCATATTGCGTAGCTGGGGGCATCTTTTTATGAATAACGATGCTATGTGTCCTGCCGTAAAAGCCTACCTGGTCGGGTACGGTTTCATCCGTTATGCGTAGCCGAGTGGCCGAACATTGCGATGTGCTCCTTACCTGTCCCTTATCCCTTCTCGGCGTCCTGCATCGCCCGAGCGACCTCTTCCACATCGGACCACACGCGCAGGGCGTTTTCGCCCAGAATCTTCCGGATATCCTCGTCGCTGTACCCTTCCTTGAGCAGGAGGTAGATCAGGTTCGGATACATGGAGGCGTCCTGCATGCCGTCCGGCAGCGCAAAAACGCCGTCGAAATCCGATCCCAGTCCTACATGGTCGATGCTCGTGAGCGCAACGACATGGTTGATCTGCGCCACAATGTCCTCGACCGAGCCGACCGGGTGCGCCTTGCGCTGCTCCTCGAACCGGCGTACGTACGCTTCCGTCCCCTGCTCATAGCCGGCGGCTGCTAACTCTTGTTCAATGGCTGCCCGGACAGAGTCCCCTTCCGCATCGTATTCCGTGCGCAGGAACGTCGATCCGAAGACAATCATGACGACCCCGCCGTTTTCGGCGAGGCGCCGGATCATGGCGTCGTTCATGTTGCGCTCCCAGCCCGGCGTAAAATGTCGGGCGGAAGAGTGGCTTGCCAGGGCGGGCGCTTCGGTGATTTCCATCACATCGCGGAAAGCTTCGTCGGAGATATGAGAGACATCGACAATGATTCCAAGACGGTTCATTTCGCGAACCGCCTCCTTGCCCAGATCGCTCAGGCCGTGATACACCCGGGTCGAATCGTAGGACGAATCGCTGAGTTGATTGACGCGAGAATGCGTCAGGGTGATGTATCGAATGCCTCGCTCATGGAAATATTGCAGGCGCGCAAGGTCGTCGCCGATGGGTGCGCCGTTCTCCATACCCATCGGCAGGGAGATACGTCCTGCCTCGAAGTTGGCCCGGACATCGGCCACGGATCGCGCATGGGCGAACTTGTCCGGCCACTGCTCGACGAATCCCTCCACCATGTCGATCAGAGAATCCGCCTTTTCCGCGGCCCCGCCGGTTTCCTGATAGACCGCCGGGATGTAGATCGACATGAACGGGGCGTCGAGGCCGCCCGCCACTGCTTTCGGATAGTCGAAGTCCCCGCCGAAGGTTTCCTCGGAAATATTTTCATGGAAACCGTCGAGCCGGTACGGCACGTCGATATGGCCGTCCACGATGAGCAAGGCATGCGCCAGCGAGTCGGCGCGGGCGCGGAGGGCGTCGTCATCGGGGTCGGCAGGGGCTGAGGGAGCTTCGGGGTTGCGCGCGGACAGTATGGTCATGGCGGCAAGCAGGATACAGAACAGGACAGGGAAACTGCGCATGAAGGTCTTCGGATAGCCTGGGTCGTTTGCGGGAATGCGTACAGAATACGATATACGCCCGGTTCTTGCACTTCTCGCAGTTTCCCAAAGGGCGCTTCACGCCCGCGACGCCAGCGCGTTGGCGGAGTCAGCCGGGCCCTAATGCCCCCTTTTTACTCTTTTTGAGTATTTTTTATACTATTTCTATACCATTTCTATACCATTTCGGTATATTTTTTACTCAAAAGGCATAGGATACGCTGATTACGTCCGCACTTCTCGCAGCCTTCCGAAGGGCGCTTCGCGCCCGCGACGCTCCGAATACGCACTATTTTTGATCAGAGTATCCTTTATTACGCTGCATCATCCGGCTTCGCTGCTGCCGGTTCGCGCTTTCTGAGCGCTGCGATCAGGCGGGTAAGGAGTCCGTCGAAGCTGCCGTTGCTCATGATCAGCGCCACATCCCCGGGGCGCAGCGTGTCCAGAAGCGGGGGCAGGAGGCGCTCCGCATCGGGCCGGATGGTTGCAGAGACGCCGCGGGCTTCGAGCATATCGCCGACGCGTTCCGCATCCAGCAGATCGCCTTCCCTGTCGTTGTGGCGTACAGGGGGCGCGCTGATGAACGCGGCGTCCGCCCGGTCGAAGGCGTGTCCGTACGGTTCTTCGAAGACCTTCCGCCGGCTTGAGTTGGAACGCGGCTCGAAAACGGCCACGATGCGTCGCTCGGGCCATCGTTCGGCGATTGCGCGGACCGTTTCGCTTACTGCCGTGGGATGGTGGGCAAAGTCGTCCACTACAAGGACGCCGTTTGCCTCGCCGAGCACTTCCTGCCGGCGCTTCATTCCCGAAAAGGAGGCGAATCCCTCCGCGATCTGTGCGGGCGTAACGCCCTCGTCCAGTGCGATCGCACAGACGCCCAGCGCATTTAGCAGGTTATGCCGCCCGCTCATGGGCAGAAAAACCTCCGTCTGTTCCCGGCCATGCGCCCGCAGCGTAAAACGCTGGCCGCCGGGGGCGGGGCGAACATCCGAGGCGGCGATTTCCTCGTTTGCAAAGCCGATACAGGCTACGCGGGCCCGGGTATGGTCTGCAAGCGCCCGTACTTCGGGATCGTTTCCGTTCAATACAAGAAGTCCGTCCGGGTCGACAAGACCGGCGAATGCCCGAAATGCCTCGCGATACTCTTCCCAGGTGTCGTAGATGTCCGCATGATCGAACTCCAGCGACGTGACGGCGGCGCTGGCGGGCCGGTAGTGCATCATCTTCGGACGCTTGTCGAAATAGGCGCTGTCGTATTCGTCGCCCTCGACGACAAAATGCCGACCGGCGCCGACGCCGCACGAGGCCCCGCCGTTTGCGGGCAATCCGCCTACGAGAAACCCCGGGTCCATCCCGGCGCTCTGCAGGATGTGGACAAGCATGCCGGTGCTGGTCGTTTTGCCGTGCGTGCCGGCGATAACCAGCGGCTTGCGGTCGTTCAGGAAGAAGTGCGCAATGCCTTCGGGCAGGGACAACTGGGCGAGGCCCTGCTCTCTGGCGTACGATGCTTCCGGATGGGTCGGCGTGCAGGCGTTGCCTGCGATAACCAGGTCCGGCGGCGGATCCAGATGCTTTGCATCGTACCCTTCGAGCATGGTAATGCCCGCCTCGGCAATCCGCGTGCTCATGGGCGGGTAATAGCGCTCGTCGGATCCCTGCACGGCGTACCCTGCGTCCTGGAGGAGTCCGGCAAGGGATCCCATGCCGGTCCCGCAAATCCCGATGAGGTGTACGCTTGTTATTTCATCCGGTGCGGGCGGGGCGGGCCGATCGAATATGCGAAGATGCGCGTCGGCGAAGTCGCTTAACCGTTTCATACGTCGCTACCGGCGCTTCCGGCATGCCGGCCCCATACTTTTCTGTAACTGCGGCTGCGGCGCTACCTGTCTACGTAGCTGCCTCGACCTCTTCGCTACCGGCTTCTTTTTTGCGTCCGAAGATGCTCCTCAGCCTGATTGCGAGCGAATCGAACGTCGAATACATCACGGGTACGATGACCAGGGTCAGGAACGTAGCGAAGACCAGTCCGCTGATGATCGCGATGCCCATCGGGCCCCAGAACTGCGTATTCTCGGAGCCGAACTGGAAATTGGGCCGCCATTCCGTCAGCAGCCCCACGAAATCGATGTTGATCCCGAACGTGAGCGGAATAAGGCCCAGTATCGTCGTCAATGCGGTCAGGAGAACCGGTCGCAGGCGGGTGGCGCCGCCTTCGATAATGGCGGCGTGTTTGTCCATCCCACGATTTCGCAGCTGCATGATGTAATCGATCAGAACGATATTGTTGTTCACGACAATGCCCGCCAGCGAAATAATGCCGATGAACGTGAACAGCCCGAACGGCGTGCGCGTAAGGATGAGGCCCAGCAGCACCCCGATCAGGGAGAACCCTACGGCCAGCATGATGATGAAGGGTATCGTCACTCTGTTGAACTGCGCCACCATGATCATGAAAATGAGCGATACGGCAATCAGCAGCACCGTGGTCAGGAAAGCGAACGATTCTTCCTGCTCTTCGCTTTCGCCGGTATAGGTCATCGCGTATCCGACCGGCAGGTTCGCTTCGTACTCGGCCAGGTACTGCTGCGCGCTTGCAAGCACTTGCGGGCCGGGTATGCCCGCCGCAGCGCTCCCCGTTACCGTAGATACGCGCTGCTGGTCGAGGCGCGTGACGGACCCGAGGCCGCTGCCCACGTCGAAATCCGCCACGGCGGTGACAGGGATCTGGTTGCCTTCGTGCAGGACCGTAAGGTTCTTGATGCTTTCGAGGCCGGACCGGTCGGCTTCCCGAAGCCGTACCGTGATGTCGTATTCGTCCTCGCCCGTACGGAATTTACCTGCTTCGACGCCATTGATCGCTGCCCGGATCGTGGTGGCGATGTTGCTGGTGTTCAATCCGAAACGGGCAGCCCGCTCCCGGTCGATATGGACCTGCATTTCAGGGCGCCCCTCATTCAGGTCGTCGGTCACGTCCACGAGTCCCTGGATATCGCCGCTTTCCGCTCCCTCCACCAGCATCTGGCGCACTTCGTGGGTGATTTGGCGGATCGTCGCGAAATCTTCCCCGGAAATTTCAATATTGACAGGCAGGCCGGTCGGGGGTCCCAACTGGCTTTGCTCGACGGTAATGTCGGTTCCGGGAATGCCTTGCAACCGGTCGCGGATCTTCGAAAGCGTCTCGGTGCTCGCTTCCTCGCGATCCGCATAGTCCGCCAGATTCAGCGTGACCCGGGAAGCTTCTGCACTTAGCGCTCCGCCTCCGAACAGGGCGTCGCCGCCTACCCCGACGTTGACGAGAACGCTTTTGAGATTGGCTTCCGATTCGGGCGTATTGTCGAGCAGGTTCAGGATACGATCGTGCGCAGTGGTCGCTATATCGTTACTGGCGTCCACATTGGTGCCGAGCGCCCCCTCCAGGGTGACCCATACCTGACGGGGGTCGTTCTCCGGGAAGAATTCGACTCCGGTGGGCGCGAGCTGGAACACCATAAGGATGCTTATGAAGGCGCCCATGGCGCCGGTCAGCAGACGCGCCCGGTTGTCGGTGAGCAGCAGCGTTTTGCGCTTGCGGCGATTGAAGATGACGCCCAGCAGGCCTGCGCCGCAAATGACGCCAGGCAACGCCATAAGATTGACGATGACGAAGAAGGGGATTTCCTGCGGACCCAGCCAGATCAGGGACAGGATCGCCAGCATGACGCCGCCGAAAACGAGACCTGCGCGTACGCTCTTCCAACCGCCGAGAAATATGCTTTCGAGGCAATGCAGCATAACGCCGAGCACGCCAACCAAAAGGAGGATAATTCCCGGTATCATAAGGAGCAGGGCGGATCCGGATATACCCCCTGCCACGGGCTGCCCCACGCCCGCAAGCAAGCCGCTTCCGATCAGGAGAACGAATCCGGCGGTCAGGGAAGCAAGCGCTCCGGTATTACGCACCCAGGGCCGGCGTACGTTGTAATCCCGGTAAAGCATCCAGGCAAGCAGCGATCGATAGGTCGTTACGATGCGCGGCAGGAGTTTTTCCACGAAATAATCGCCGATCGGCTTGAAAAATTTTGCGTGGATCCATATCAGCACCGGGATGGCGATGGCGAATACGACCAGCGTCTTGTAATTGGCAAGGCCGATCAGCACCGCGATCAAGAGCAGGATCAGCAGACTTCCGAGCCGGGTGCTTCCCCGGACCTTTTTGCGCTCTTCCGATTCGAGCCGCACGAAAATACCCGTGATGACCGGGTTGATGATAAGCGCCACGAAGAGCGAGGCCGACAGCGTGACAATGAGCGTAAGCGGCATGTTACGCATGAATTCGCCGATGACGCCCGGCCAGAACAGCATGGGTACGAAGGCGGCGACCGTGGTGGCTGTGGAAGCGACGACCGGTCCGCCGACTTCGGCGGCGCCGCGCCGCGCCGCGTCGTACCGCGAATACCCCATTTCCCTGTATCGGTAGATGTTCTCCACGATAACCACGGCGTTGTCCACGAGCATCCCCAGGGCGATAATCAGGCTGAACAGGATAATGAAGTTCAGCGTGTAGCCGAATGCCTGGAAGATGACGAACGAAAGGAACATGGAAAGGGGTATGGCGACGCCGACCAGGGTGGCGGTGCGCAAACCAAGGAAGAACAGCAGCACGGCCACCACGAAGATGAGGCCGCTGATGATGTTGTTTTCCAGATCGTCGATCATGTTCTGGACATCCTCGCTTTGGTCGCCGGTGAGGAGGATGCGCGTGCCCTGCGGGAAGGCGAATTCGTCCACCGTCGCCCGAACGGCTTGCGCCGTGCGGATGATGTTTTCCCCGGACCGTTTTTTGACGTTGAGGCTGATCACCTGCAGAATGTCCTGATCGTCCGTTCGCACGAGATCGCCATCGTCCGTTTCCGTGCGGAAGAGCTGCAGGCGCGCGTACGACGCGCGGTCCTTGAAACCGAAATCGACATCGGCGACGTCGCGCACGTAGATGGGCTGTCCTCCGGGCGCCTCGATGACAATGTTTTCGATCTCATCGGGGTCGTCGAACGTGCCGTCGACGCGAACCAGATAGTTCAGACGGTCGACATCCACCGACCCGCCCGGCATGTTGGTGTTTTCCTCGCGAATGGCGTCCACAATATCCATGAATGCGAGGTTGTATCCCTGGAGCGCATTCAGGTCCACATCTATTTGTACCTCTCGCTCGAGAGCACCCACTACATCCACTTCAAGAACTCCCTGAACGGTTTCAATCTCCTCTTCGAGATTTTCCGCTACTTCCTTGAGTTGCGACAGCGAGTAATTTGCCGCCAGATTGATCGTCATGATCGGAAAGTCCTCGAAGTCGATCTCGCTGACGATAGGTTCCTCGATTTCGCTGGGCAGATTCGGCCGGGCTACGTCCACTTTGTCGCGCACCTTCTGATAGGCGTCGTCTATGGAAACGTCCGGGTTGAATTCAACGACGATGGTGGATACGCCCTGGGTAGATGTGGAACGAATTTCCTTGATGCCGTTGATTGCCTGTACCTCGCTTTCGACGGGCTGCGTGATCAGGGATTCCACATCGTCCGGGCTTGCCCCGGGATACAGCAATGTGACGACAATCTGGGGAATCTCGATAGATGGCTGGGCTTCCTTCGGAATGGTTACGTAGCTGTACAGCCCGCCGATGGCGATGATTGCTGTCAGGACGACAATGCTCGTACGATACTTGATCGAGATGTCGGTGATTTTCATAACTCGATAGGTAGCATTTGGCAATCGGACCGGCGGGCGGGAAATGCGCGCAGCATATCGTTTACCGGTCCATCGGTACTTCCGGCTGCTCTATAGACACGTTTTGGGATGTGGAATGCCGGGTTGCTATCTCGACCCTGTCTCCATCGGTGACTCTCGATTGTCCGAGAACGATTACCTCGTCTCCGGACCGGAGGTTCGTTGCCACGACATGCGCCCCGAAATCGGGTCCCGGCACGAAATCGCGCTGTACCGCGGTCGGTATTCCGTCCCGGTCTTCGATCAGGTAGGCAATATGGCCGTTCTCGGTGCGGATGACCGCGGCGCGCGGCACAACCAGCGCATCCTCGATCGTCTCCCGCGTGACCTCGACGCGCGCTACCATTTCCGGCTTGACGGTCCCGTCCGGATTGTCGATAACGATCTCGATCGGGAAGGTGCGGCTTTGCGGATCGACGGCGCGTCCAACGAACGACACCAGGCCATCGATGCGGTTGCCCCGGTACGCCTCGAAGCTGACTTGAACGGGGGCGCCCGGCAGGATGTCCGCGGCATACCGCTCGGGCACGCCCGAAACGACTTTGACGCGGCGGGTGTTGATGAGGCGGGCCACCGCCATACCGGGTGTGACCTGTTCGCCAGGTTCGACAAAGTGCTCTTCGACGGTACCGTCGAACGGCGCCACGACTCGGGTTTGCGCCAGCGTGGTACGGGCTTGTTCCAGAGCGGCTTCGGCCTGCGCAAGGTTTGCCTTGAATCGATTGTACTGCGCCTGTACGCTTTCCCACTCGATAGCGCTGATGACCGAGTCCGCGAAAAGCGGCTCGTTGCGCGTCAGGTTTTCCCGGGCGAGCCCGAATTGCGCCTCCGCGGCTTCGACAATAGCGCTGGCTTGCGAAACGGCCGATTCCGGCGCCGAGGGATTGATTTGGGCGACGACGCCCTCGTTGCGGACGAATGTTCCGAGGGGTTCGACCGTGATTACCGTGCCGCTTGTTTGCGCCGATAACCGTGCGTCATCGAATGCTTCGACCGATCCGGTGAGTTGAATGATGTCCCGAAATACGGTGGGCTCGACCACAAGGGTTTCCACGCGGATTGCACGCCCTTCTTCTTCGACAACAGCAGGTGCACTGCGTGCAGCGTTCGGGGGTTCTGTTCCGCAGCCGGTAAGGAGCATCGCGGCGCAGACAGAAAACGGCCCCGCGGTAAGAATATTCCGCATAAGACCACTGCGCCTGGGTATCCGGAATCGATAGTCGGACGGAGTCATGAGATCCAATAAAGGAAGAGATTATTTGCTCGTAAGGCGGGGTTCCCCGGCACTCCACTGCGTCATGCCCATGGACGTTTCCAGAGCGCTCTGGGCCAAGAGATAGTCGTACAGGGCGCGAAGTCGATTGAGGCGACTCTGATCCAACTGCTCGGAAGCGTTGCGTTCCTCGACCGGCGAGGCGATGCCTTCCGCGAGCCGCGCACGCGCGTACTCGTAATTCAGTTCCGCTCGCCGGACGTTCTGTTCCTGCGCCAGAATCCGTTGCTGCGCGGCTTCGAGATCTCGTAAGGCGCCCTGTACTTCCATGCGTATCTGTTGCAGGGTCCGGTCATATTGCAGTTCGGCCTGATGCAGTGCAATGCTTCGTTGTTGCACCCGGGCCCCTGTGCGAAACCCGTTGAAGATGTTCCAGGTGAGCCGGACGCCGGCGCTGATGGCAGGATTCCAAAAACTCTGCGAGAAAAAATCGATAGATTCGCGGCGGTATATGAAGTCATCTCTATCCTCCGTAACGATGCGTGCGCGATCGTCCGGCACCCGGCCTATGTAACTGATATTGGCGACGGCGCTGAGTTTCGGCATATACTGCGTCATGGCCAAACGGCGGTCTACTCGCTGCAACTCGATCGCAATTCGCGCTTGTTCAAGGTCCGGACGATGCGCCAGCGCCATGTCGACGGCGTTCTCCCCCGACACGGTCAGGAAGCGGCCTCGCTCTTCGGCTTCCAGGTCGCCTCGCAGCCGTATGGGCTGGTCGACCGGAATTCCGATCTGCATCTTGAGGTTGTCGAGCGCTTGCGCTGCGAGCCCGGCAGCCTCGACCTGTTGCGTCTCAAGATTGGCAAGCTCGACTTCTGCCGTCAGGCGCTGGAATTTCGGCGCCAGGCCCTGGGATACTCGCCGGATCGTTTCGTCGAGCGTGATCTGCGTGCGCTCAACGCTCATACGAACGACTTCTACCTGTTTCAGGGATAACAGGGCCTGATAGAACGCCTGGCGCACCTCGTGGAGGACGACTTGCCGCTGCCGGTTCAGGATTTCACCGGTCAACTCTTTGTAATACCTTGCCCCCCGGATTCCGACAAAGGTCTCGGCAGAAAAAATCGTTTGGCTCAGGGAGATACTATTCAGAAATTCGTTGGGCACCGAAAAGGGGTTGGCGTCTCCTCCAAAGCTGGCTCCGATAGCGTCCAACCCGCTTTCCTGCCGGTCTATATATTCATCGAAATCGATGGGCGCGGTTTCCGTATCGGTATCTGTACGCGCCCGTTCGTTGAAGGACAGCCAGTCGATGAAACCGAGCGAACCGAACAATCCTCCCGCTTCCGAACCTGCAAACGGATTGGCGCTTTTCAGGTTACGCGTATAACTGGACGTTACGTCGATAAGAGGCCACGCTTCGCCCCATGCTTCGCGAACCTGCGCGGAAGCCCGCTCGACATTCAGGCGTTCGAGCCGCATCGCATAGTTATGAACGAGAGCGATCTGGAGCGCTTCGTCCACCGTCAATGTGAGCGGTTCTTGCGTAATTTCCGGGGTATTCTGTGCGAGGGTCGTTGAGGCGAGCGTCAGGCTGCCGGCGAACAGTACGTTTGCGATCAGGATGGAGAGACGAATATTGGGCATGGCGTTGCGGGGGCGCCTCATAGTCGACCTTGTGTCGACAAAAAACCGATTCAACCAAAAAAGATACGTGTGTGTTATAGTCCGGGATTCGGAGAAAGATGAAAAAAAGGCCAAGAGTAGTAAAAAGACAGGTTTTTTCGATGCCTGGGCTCAAAAATAATCCTCAAGCCGGTGGGCATGCAGGTAATCCACAATATTTTTAACCTGTTGGGCGCTTTCCCGGTTGCAGATCAGCAGGGCGTCTTCCGTATCGACCACAATCGTGTCGTGCATGCCTATCAGCACGACGAGTCGCTGGTTCGCGTCGATCAGGCATCTACTCGAATCGTTCAGAATCACGTTTCCCTTGACGGTATTGCCGTGTCTGTCTTTTTTGCGAAGCGCATGCACCGCTGCCCAATCGCCGACGTCGCTCCAGCCGAATGAGGCGGGCACCACAAACACCTTGTCCGCACGCTCCATGACCCCGTAGTCGATCGAGATAGTGGGGCTTTTGGCATAGGCTTCCGAGATAGACCTGGCTTCCTGTGCTGTCCCGAGAGCAGCCCGTACAGGATCGAAAGCCCGAAAGACCTTCGGAAGATGGTGTTGTATAGCGTTCAGGATAGCATCGGCTCGCCAGACGAAAATCCCGCTATTCCAGAGAAAATCTCCGGAATCCAGAAACCGTTCCGCGGTTTCGATGTCGGGTTTCTCGGCAAAGGCTCGGACAGGCAGCGCTTCCGGCTTTTTTCGGTCACGATCTACCTGGCCGTCGTATTGCACGTATCCGTATCCTGTCTCCGGATGGGTGGGTTCTATACCGATCGTAAGGAGGGTGTCTTTTTCCTGTGCCTTGTCGATAGCGGTGCGGAGCGCCTCGTGAAACCGCTTCGTGTTGCGGATGACATGGTCGGCCGGTAAGGCGATCATGATGGCGTCGGGATCCCGCGCAAGCAATTTTATGGCGGCAAGCGCAATGCAAGGTCCTGTGTTGCGTCCGACAGGTTCGGCAAGGATGTTTTCCGCGGGAACGGCGGGAAGCTGTTCCTGCGTCCGATCGACGTACCGACGGTGCGTGACGACAAAAACGTTTTCGTCCGGGACGATGCCTCGCAAGCGGGACATGGTATTGCGGATCAGCGTGTCTTCGCCGTGAATCGCCAGAAATTGCTTGGGATTGTTTTCGCGGCTTTGCGGCCAGAATCGACTGCCGATTCCGCCTGCCATGATTACGGCATATGCCATATCCGTGTGAAAGTGAACGATGAAAGGGAGGGGGCGAGTAACCGCGTTAGCGGGTGTGCCGCATTATTATACGGGGTTTCGGGAGCAAGTCGGGCTTCTGCGCATAATACCTGCAGGACACTCTGATTAAGTCCACTTTGATCAGCGCTCCGCGTTCGTGCGTAAAAGATATTGTAATTGCATCGTTGAAAGTAGCGAGAAACACTACGGATTCGGAGCATCGCAGGCGTGAAGCGCCCTTCGGTAGGCTGAGAGGGGCACGCTAGCTGCGTCATTCCTCATTATGTGGGGGCCTGCCGCATTGCTTCGTCATTCCTTGCCAGCGCACCCCTTTCAGCCCCTGAACTTTGCGGACTTAATCAGAGTATCCTGCACCGGATGAGGTTCCGGAATCCGGGATGTCCAATGGGTTATGCATAGTAATCAATCGTCTGGATCGTGTCTTTGAACGACGCTGGAGTTCCTGTTTTTGTGGCGGGCCACCGCGGCCTGGTCGGTTCGGCGGTTGTACGTCGTCTCCGGACCGAGGGCCGTCACCGGTTGCTGTTGCGTACGCGCGCCGAACTTGATTTGCTCGACCAGGGGGCTGTCGATGTATTTTTCGAGCGGGAGCGCCCGGGTTTTGTGGTGCTTGCCGCTGCGGTTGTCGGCGGCATTCTGGCAAACGATCGATATCCGGCGGATTTTATCTCCGACAACATCGCCATTCAGTCGAATGTCATTCGTTCTGCACACAAATACGGCGTGCGGCGGCTTGTTTTTCTTGGAAGTTCGTGTATCTACCCGAAGCATGCGCCGCAACCCATGCCCGAGGAGTGTATACTGACGGGATCTCTTGAACCCACGAACCAATGGTACGCCGTGGCGAAGATCGCCGGCGCCAGAACATGCGAGGCGTATCGGAAGCAATACGGGGACGATTTTGTTACGTTAATGCCAACGAACTTATACGGTCCGAATGATAATTTCGATCCGGAGACATCGCATGTGCCGGCAGCCTTGTTGCGAAGATTCCACGAGGCGAAGCGTGTTGGCTCGCCGGATGCGCCAGTGACGCTGTGGGGGACCGGGACGCCGCGCCGCGAATTCATGTATGTGGACGATCTGGCGGATGCGATCGTCTTCGTACTCGGCCTGTCTGCAGACCGGTTGTACGGAACGGCAAGCGACGGCATGCTTAACGTAGGCGTCGGGAAGGATAGCTCCATCACGGAATTGGCCGAAATCGTCCGGGACGTTGTGGGCAGCGAAAGCGCTATACGCTACGACACGACCCGGCCGGACGGTACCCCTCGAAAACTCATGGATGTTTCCCGGATGACGACGCTTGGCTGGAACGCCCGGACTCCTTTAAGGGATGGGTTTTCGAAAACCTATGCCTGGTATCTGGCCAATGAATTGAAAGAAGCGGGGCGTGATTCGTACTAATCGTATACCCTGTTTATTTTTGCCGGCTCTCGTGTGTATGTGTAGTGCATGCGCCATGTCGCAGGAAGAGCCCGAGTCTCTTTCCGAGCTACGCGTTTGCGAAATAGGCGATCTGGTATGGGGCGACGAATTCGATGAGGATGGTCTCCCGAACGCTTCGAAGTGGCGCTATGACACAGGAGGCCACGGATGGGGCAATCAGGAGTTGCAGTATTATACCTCGGCGCGCTCGGAGAATGCCCGGGTCGAGAACGGAGTCCTTATCGTCGAGGCGCGCAAGGAATCCTGGGAGGGCAGCGATTACACGTCTACCCGTTTGCTTTCGAGAGCGGAATGGACCTACGGCCGGTTCGAGGCCCGCGCCATCCTGCCGTCCGGCAGAGGAACATGGCCCGCCATATGGATGTTGCCGGATCTGGAACAATATGGAGGATGGCCCCGGGCCGGGGAGATTGACATTATGGAGCATGTGGGGTTTGATCCGGACCGGGTGCATTCCACGGTGCATACCGATGCCTACAATCATACGAAGGGTACGCAGCGGGGCGCGTCCATCGTGGCGCCGACGGCTCGTTCGGAATTCAATATCTATGCGGTGGAATGGACCCCGTCGGAGATACGCGGCTATGTCAATGAAACGCACTATTTTACGTTTACGAACGAGCGGTTGGCCAATTCGCAGGCCGACGATCGGCACTGGCCGTTCGATCACCCGTTCCATTTGATTTTAAACATTGCCGTGGGCGGGGCCTGGGGCGGGCAACAGGGGGTAGATCCCGACATTTGGCCCCAGCGTCTGCAGGTTGACTACGTACGCGTGTACGGATGCCAATCCTGATGCACACGTTCCGGTTTTTCGTCCTCTCTACGTTTTTATGCACAACTTTGCTATCACCGGCGTAGCCGGTTATATCGCCCCTCGGCATTTGAAAGCCATAAAGGACACGGGCAACCATTTACTGGCCGCCATCGATCCGCACGATTCGGCGGGTATCCTTGATCGGTATTTTCCGGCCGCCGCTTTTTTTACCGAGATAGAACGATTCGATCGTCACCTCGAAAAACTTCGACGAGAAAAGGCGTCTCGGCAACTGCATTACCTCTCCATCTGTTCGCCGAACCATTTGCACGATGCGCATATTCGTCTTGCCCTGCGCCTGGGCGCCAGCGCACTCTGCGAAAAGCCGATTGTTCTGAAGCGGTCCAACCTGGATTATTTGCAGAAATTCGAAGAAGAACATCCCGGAACGATCTATACCGTACTGCAATTGCGTCTGCATCCGGATATTCTGGCCTTGCGTGCACGGCTACAAAAGCAAACCGATCGCCGGCACAGCGTACGTCTTACCTATGTCACTTCACGCGGCATCTGGTATCGGTATTCATGGAAAGGCGATGACGAGAAGTCCGGAGGTATCGCGATGAACATCGGAATTCATTTTTTCGATTTGCTGATGTGGTTGTTCGGCGGTGTCGAAGGGCACCGCATTCACATTATGGAACCGCAGCGTGCCGGTGGCCTCCTGACGCTGAAGAACGCGGATGTGCAATGGTTTCTGTCGATAGACGAGCGCGATATACCGGATGAGGTCAGGGACCGGCAGCGAACGTACCGATCCATCGAGGTCGATGGCGGACAGGTTGAGTTTTCCAACAGATTCGATGACCTGCATACGCGTGTGTACGAAGAGACTCTTGCGGGGCGCGGTTTTCGGATTGCAGACATTCGACCTGCGATCGAGTTGGCGGACACCATCCGGTTGGTCAAGCCCGTGAAGCTGTTTTCAGGTGAGGCGCATCCGATGTCGGCCGGTTTCAAATCGTCGGAATCACGAGAACGAGTACGCTATACGCGGTAAACGTAGTGAAACTTGGAGTAATCGGTACGGGGTATGTGGGCCTGGTAACAGGTACGTGTTTTGCGGAGATGGGCAACGACGTCGTTTGTGTCGATGTCGATGCGCAGAAGATGGCGCAACTCCGTGCAGGGCGCATTACGATTTTCGAACCCGGTCTGGAAATCTTTTTCGCACGGAACATCCGCGAGGGGCGCCTTCGTTTCACGCTGGACCTTGAAGAGGCGGTTTCCGGATGCGACGTGATTTTTCTGGCTCTTCCGACACCTCCGAATGAAGACGGCTCTGCCGACCTTTCCTATGTTCTCGGCGTAGCGGCCGATATCGCCTTATTGCTTCGCAAGACTTCGTCTCGCACGTACAAGATCATTGTGAACAAGAGCACGGTGCCGGTCGGTACGGCGGATCGTACGCGAGAGACCCTTATGGCCGGAGGGTTGGTTCCCGGCGAGGATTTCGATGTGGTATCGAACCCGGAGTTTTTGCGCGAAGGCGCGGCGGTTGAGGATTTTATGAAGCCCGATCGTGTGGTGATCGGCACATCGTCCAGGAAAGCGGCCGAAACGTTGGTCCTGATCTACGAACCCTTCGTACGCCAGGGCAATCCCATTATGGTGATGGACGAACGTTCGGCGGAACTGACGAAATATGCAGCAAATGCTTTTCTTGCGACCAAGATCACGTTTATGAATGAAATTGCGAATCTGTGCGAGCGGGTCGGGGCCAACGTCGATCGTATTCGTGCGGGCATCGGGGCGGACAACCGTATCGGGAAGCACTTTTTGTATGCTGGAATCGGGTTTGGAGGAAGTTGTTTTCCCAAGGACATTCACGCGTTACGTCATACAGCGGAAGAACATTCGTATGATTTTCGCATCTTGCGTGCAGTGACCCAGGTGAATGAGCGCCAGCGCGGTATCCCCGCAGAGCTCGTGCGCACGTATTTTGCAAAGGGTGAGGATGAACTTTCGTCCGGAGAAGCGCTTGCCGGCCGAACGATCGCGATCTGGGGGCTTTCGTTCAAGCCGAATACCGACGATGTGCGCGAGGCGCCATCGCATGTAGTGATCCGCAAACTGCTTGCCGACGGCGCGCATGTTCGGGCATTCGATCCGGAAGCTATAGATGCGGCGCGCCAAAGTCTGGGCGACGCCGTGCAATACTCGCGGGATATGTACGAGGTGCTTCTGGGCGCCGATGCACTTGTCGTGTGCACCGAATGGCACGAGTTCAGGCGCCCCGATTTCGAAAGAATGAAGAAATGCATGAAACAACCGATCATTTTCGATGGCCGCAATGTCTACGACCCGAAACGCATGGCGGAAATCGGATTCGATTATTTTAGCGTTGGCAGGCCGCACGTTCCGGTCCGCGATGCAGCCGTCCGAAGTGATTCATAACGAAGGGTCACCACCGGCTTTTCCTTTTCGGTAACTGAAAAACAACGTATGTCTATAGCGAAAAAAGCCCTTATCACGGGTATTACCGGCCAGGACGGTGCGTACCTTGCCGAATTGCTTCTTGAGAAGGGGTACGAAGTGCATGGTCTGCGGCGACGCCTCAGTCGTCCCAATACGCAGCGAATCGATCACTTGATCAGGGATACGTCCGCGCGGCCCAAGGGGTTGATTTTGCACCATGGGGATATGGCGGATTCGACGCGGCTTTCTTATATCGTTCGTTCGGTACAGCCGGACGAGGTCTATAATCTTGCTGCTCAAAGTCATGTACAGGTGAGCTTTGAAACCCCGGAATACACCACGGACGTGAATGCGCTGGGGACGTTGCGTTTGCTCGAAGCGATCCGTCTGCTTGGGATGGGCGACCATGTCCGGTTCTACCAGGCGTCCACCTCTGAACTTTTCGGCCAGGTAGCTGAAATTCCCCAGAACGAGAACACGCCGTTTCATCCTCGTAGTCCCTATGGGGTGTCCAAGTTATATGCTTATTGGATTACCGTGAATTACAGGGAGGCGTATGGCATGTATGCGTGCAACGGCATCCTGTTTAACCATGAGAGCCCCCGGCGCGGCGCAATGTTCGTGACCCGCAAGGTTACACGAGCGGCGGCGCGCATTGCGCTCGGCCTCGACGACCGGCTGTATCTCGGCAATATGGAGGCTCGTCGGGATTGGGGGCATGCGAAAGACTATGTGGATGCAATATGGCGTATTCTTCAGCAGGACGGACCGGAAGATTTCGTCGTAGCCACGGGCAAGATCCACACGGTGCGTCAGGTGTGTGAAATGGCCTTTGGCTACACGGGTATCGATCTTCGTTGGGAAGGGGAGGGGGTGGAAGAAAAAGGATACGACAGAAAGACCGGTGCTTTAATCGTGGAAGTCGATCCGCATTTTTTTCGTCCCGCCGAAGTCAATCTTCTGCAGGGGGACGCCTCCAGGGCACGCGAGAAACTGGGATGGTTTCCTCGCTACTCGGTACAGGAAATGATCGAGGAGATGGTAGAACACGACCTTGCGTTATTGGGTACGGACCAGTTGAGTGCCGTAGGACAAAACGGATAACAGGTACATCGTCTATCGAGTGGCTGCACACACGTCCCGATCTCACCGGTTTGCATTAAAGGGTACTCTGTCTGATCAAAACCGCTTCGGTCAGCGAACCCCTCGCAGCCTCTGAACTTCGCGGACTTCATCAGAGTATCCTTAAGCATGGGCCATTATCTCGTAACAGGTGCTGCCGGGTTCATTGCATCGAAGGTGGTCGAGTTTTTGCTTGACGATGGGCATACGGTTACAGGGCTCGATAACCTCAACGATGCGTACGACGTGCGTTTGAAACAATGGCGGCTACAGCGCCTGCGTTGTCCGGGATTCGTTTTTCGCGAACTGGACATATGCGATCGGGATGCGCTTCGGGAGAAGGTGTTCGAGGGAGTATCTTTCGATGCAGCGATCAATCTGGCTGCACGGGCAGGCGTTCGGCCGTCCGTTGCGGATCCCCATCTGTATATAAAGACCAATACCGAGGGGGCGTTGACGCTGCTGGAATGTTGCAGGACGTTCGGCGTCGGGAAATTTGTGCAGGCCTCGACATCCGCCGTGTACGGCGCCGCAACGAAGGCGCCTTGCCGCGAAAACCAGCTAACGGATCGACCTTTGTCTCCTTATGCCGCTTCGAAAAAGGCAGCGGAGGCGCTATGCCATACCTATCATTGTCTGCACGACATGGATATCGCTGTCTTGCGATATTTTACGGTGTACGGCCCGGCCGGCCGGCCGGATATGGCGCCTTTTCGTTTTGTTCGCTGGATTGCGGAGGAACAGCCTCTGACCGTCTACGGAGACGGCAGGCAGTCGCGAGATTTTACGTACATCGACGATGTGGCCCGCGGCACGATACTGGCCCTTGCACCAGTGGGATACGACGTGTTCAACCTCGGCTCCGACCGGCCGACCGCATTACTGGATGTTATTCGTACGTTTGAAGAGCTTCTGGGCAAGGAGGCCAATCTTGTTTTCGCAGACCGGCACAAAGCCGATGTGCCCGCCACCTGGGCGAACATCTCGAAAGCAAGCGCCCTGCTCGGATGGACTCCGCAGATTGACTTTGCGGAGGGGGCAAGTCGTTTGGCCGCATGGTATATCGAACATCGCGACTGGATCCGGACTATTCGGATGGATTAGCGCCTCGAGAGGACATTGCTTATGCCGGCTACAGGTATTTCTCGTTCGTTTCACGTTATTGTAACACGGTATGGATAATCAGGCATCGAATGCGGAAGCGCCCCATTCCGAAGCGACGTTTTTTACAGGTGTTGCACGTGAACTGGCGGAGAGAATCTCATCGAAACAGGCGATTATCGGCATCGCCGGCCTGGGCTATGTAGGACTTCCGCTCGCTGTCGAATTTGCCGGGCGCGGATTCCGGACGATCGGTATCGACCTGGATCCTGAGCGCGTGCGCCGGGTTGCCGCTGGAGATCCTTCGATTGAAGGAACGTCCGGGGAAGTATTGAGCAGGGTTGTTCGGGAAGGAATGGTAGAGGTGTGCACCGATTTTTCGAGAGCCGGTGAAGCGGATATCGTGTTTATCTGTGTGCCTACGCCGGTCACTACGGCAAAGAACCCCGAAATGACATATATCGAGTCGGCGGCGTGCGCATTGGCGGAACACCTTCGCAAGGGGCAGTTGATCGTATTGAAAAGCACCACGTATCCCGGAACCACGGAGGAATTGGTACAGCCCTTGCTGGAGCAACAGGGTAAGGGGGCGGGTGTGGCGGATGGTTTTGTTGCGGGTCGCGATTATTTTCTCGCGTTTTCTCCCGAACGAATAGATCCTGGAAACAGCCAGTTCGCTACCGCGAACACCCCGGTAGTAGTGGGGGGCGTTACCCGGACCTGTACGCAACTGGCCGTGCTGGCTATGAAGCAGGTGTGCGAACAGGTGCACCCGGTTTCTTCGCCGAGAGTGGCCGAAATGGAGAAATTGCTGGAAAACATCTTTCGTTCCGTCAATATTGCGCTCTTGAACGAGCTGGCGCAATTGTGCGATCGGATGGGCGATATTTCGGTCTGGGAGGTGGTGGAAGCGGCGGCAACCAAGCCCTTCGGATTCATGCCCTTTTTTCCCGGTCCCGGTCTGGGTGGCCATTGCATTCCTGTGGATCCGTATTACCTGTCCTGGCTGGCGAGACGCCATGACTTCGAGACAGCCTTTATCACGCTTTCGGCAAGGATCAACGAGACGATGCCGCATTATGTGGTGGAAGCCGTAATGCGAGCTATCGCAAGACAGCCTGTACGGTTGTCCGATGCCAGAGTGCTTGTGCTTGGCGTGGCGTTCAAACGAGATGTTTCGGACACCAGGCACTCGCCGGCGCTCCGTATTATGGAATTATTGTCCCGGCGCGGCGTGACGCACCTTGCCTATAGCGATCCGCATGTTCCGGAACTCGATGTACCCGGCGCAGGGTTTCGGCTGGCGTCCGTTGCGCTTACCGAGGAGGCGCTCCGTTCGTTCGATGTCGCTGTCATCGTCACGGATCACAGTGCATTTCCTTATGCGGATATTGCCGAACATACCCGGTGCATTGTGGATACGCGGAACGCTCTGAAGAACATTGTCTGCGACCGGGAGAAAATCATGCTATTGGGGGGAGGGGATTTGTAGCGGCGCCTCCGGGTACTTCCAGGACCGCAAAAAACGTTCGGAATAAATTTCGGGACAGGGGTTACATTTGTGCAGGTTGGGTGTCTATGGGCGGAATGCGGCGGTCGTATGGTCGGGGGCCATGGGCTGCTTTTTATGCCTCATTTGACACGGCGCACATCGGAGATGTCGCGCATCGTCCATCATGCCTGTTTCCATCGTTTTCTTTTCTTTTCTCTGGCTGCTGTTGCCCGTGGCCGCCGGATATGCACAGACGACCGCTTTTGAAGAGGATTTTACCGGGGCGATACCGCCAGACGGTCCGCCCGGGTGGATACTGGGAGCTGGCTGGAAGACCGGTACTACGACCCCTTCTTCCGGTTCGGGGGGGAATAATCTGGAGCATAGCGGTTCGAGCGCTACGTCCGCTGTCACGCCCGGCTTCGGCCTGGTCGGAGCCGGACTTGCTACGCTAACGTATTCGATTCGCCGGACCGGTTCCTACGATCGCGCCAATCTGCGTATAACGGCCTCCATCGATGGCGGGGTCACGTTTCCGATCGTCGTGTTGGGGGCGGGGGCGGCTGTACCGGCGGCAACATCGAGTTACCGCGATGTTTCTGTACCGTTGCCGTCTTCTCTTCTCGATCAATCCAGTGTGGCGCTTCGTTTCGAAGGGATCGGGGCGAGTAGTTCCGGCAATATCCGTATCGACGATATACGCGTGATAGCATACGCCACGGCCGACGCCGTCAGCGGCGCCTTGCAATTCAGCGAAAGTAGCGGGAGTCTTGTATCCGGATCCGGAGATCACGCCATAGATGTACCGCTCTCGCTTGATCTGACAGCGCTTCCTGGCGTAACGGGTATCCAGTTCGATGTGCGCTGGCTGCTTGGCCAGTTGAGTCTCGGGGATATCGTGCGGGGCGATGCGGTGTCCGATAACGTGTCCTGGACCTTGCGATACGCTGTATCGGGAAGCAACCTCAGGGTCGTGTTGCTGGGGCAAGGGACTTCTGCTTTGCCATCGGGACGATACGATCCTCTTCTTACACTGCAACTCCGTGCCGATGCGGTAGCCGTTTCTCAAAACGATACGCTTGTTTTGTCGAATGCGGTGGGAGCGCAAGCGGTATCGGATGGCGCCGATGCGGGTATTGCGATCGGAGCCGCAAAATATGCGCTCACCGTGCGTCCTCCCGTGCCCGTTTTTAGTGTTTCTTCCACAGCTTTCGATGTGGGCGATGTCGATGTGGGGGGGTCCGACAGCGTGCTCGTTCGGGTGAAAAACACTGCCGATCAAGCAGATCTGCAGGTGACAAACATAACGAGCGATAATCCGCTTTTTACCGTGCACCCGCGTTCCGGTATGGTAGCGCCGGGGGACAGCATGGATATGTATGTGACGTTTTCTCCATCGAGTACGGCTTTTGGCCATCAGCAGGCCATGATTTTCTTCGAACATAACGGGGATAATTCCCCGTCCATCGTATCGATAACCGGAAAGGGCCGCGGCGGTCGCGGCGACGCCGAGGGTGACGGCTCCGTCGATGTCATGGACATTGTGCATGCCATCGACTTCGTATTGGCGCGGCTGACGGCCACGCCTCTGCAAGTGGCTGCCGTGGACCTCTTTCCGTTTCCCGCAGGAGACGATGCGCTCGACGTACGTGATTTGACCGTGCTTTCGCAAGCGGTTATACGGGGTCAGTGGCCCGATGGGGTATTTTTTCCGATGGACACCGTACCGGCAGGTAAAACAGGGGACGCCATGGCGCATGTGGAACGTATCGATGAGGGGGGAGGCAAGTACGTGCTAAGGCTGCGATACGATACCTCCATGCGGGGTTTTCAGTTTATTGCGCCTTCTCCGGCGCCGGGCGCCTCGGTGTATGCTTCTACGGAGAGCCGGGTCGCTTTGGGAAGCGGTTATGACGAGATGAGGGGCGAGGTCCGTATCGTGGGATATGTTTCGGACGGGGAGGCGCTGGAGGCCGGGGTTATGGATATCGTCCTGTCGGGTCCGGTGGATTCGCCGCGTTACGCTACCGTGATCGACAAGGCCCGCAACCGGATCGTGGTCCGGGAACGCCCCCCCAAATTACTTCCCCCTGCCGATTCCAATCCGGATACGGATGCAAAGCCGCCGTATCCGAATCCATTCCATGTCTGCAGAGACATCCTGCGTATTCCCTCGTTATCGCCTGGCACAGAAGCAGAGATATTCGATATGCTCGGCAGGCGTGTCTTCCGTACGCGTACCGAACATTCCGAGTTCGAATGGGACGGGTGCGATATTTCCGGGCAAGGGATTGCGCCCGGTCTCTACATTGTCCGCCTGAAGTCCGAAGAAAAAATCCGGACCTGGAGCATCATGGCGCTTCGATAAGCAAGCGACGAATTTGCTGTGATTGTGTCCGCAGTTTTTCTGCTCGGTTTCAGCCGGTCGATACGACACGGTCGAAGTATTGCATGATGTTATCTGCAATGTATTGCTGTTCGCGTTCCGTGAGCAGGGGATGCATGGGGAGGGAGAGCACTTCGCGGGAAGCTTTTTCTGTTTCGTCGAGCGGGCCTTTTCGGCAACCGCCGCTTGCAAAAACGGGAAGGTTATGGAGAGGTACGGGGTAGTATATCGCGTGTGGAATGCCGTGCTCTGTCAGATGTGCGGCAAGGCCGTCTCTTTTTCCGGGCGCTTCCTCGGAGATACGGAGCGTGTATTGGTGATATACATGCGTCCGATCGGGGGTATGATGCGGTGTCGTAATAAATGGATGGCCGTCGAACAGGGTGTCGTAGACCTGTGCAGCCTGTCGACGGCGGGCATGGTCTGTGTCGAGATGTCGGAGTTTGACCTTCAGAATGGCGGCCTGGATTGTGTCGAGCCGGCTATTCATACCGACGGTTTCGTTGTAGTATTTTCGTTCGGCGCCATGGTTCGATGTCATGCGGGCCTTTTTGTACAGGACTGCGTCGTTGGTCAATATCGCTCCTCCGTCTCCGTAGCACCCCAGATTTTTGGTGGGGAAGAAGGAAAGGCACCCGATGTTGCCGATGCATCCGGTTTTTTTGCCCCGGTATTTCGCACCGATGGCCTGTGCATTGTCCTCGATGACGCCCAGTCCATGCCTGCGGGCGATTTCCATGATGGGCGCCATATCCGCCGGCTGACCGAACAGGTGTATCGGAACGATGGCTTTCGTACGCGGCGTGATCGACGCCTCGATGCATTCGGGGTCGATGTTGAAGGTTCGGGGGTTGATGTCGGCGAAGACGGGTGTTGCGCCGAGCAAGGCTGCTGCCTCGGCCGTCGCAATGAACGTGAATGCAGAGGTGATGATTTCATCCCCGGGTCGGACGCCGAGGGACATCATGGCGATTTGCAGGGCGTCGGTTCCGTTTGCGACGCCGAGGACATGCGATACGTCGAGGTAGTCGGCCAGTTCGGATTCCAGTTCCTCCACTTCCCGGCCCCGTATGAAAGCCGTGTGCTCCAGAACCGACCGGATGGCCTTGTCGATTTCGGGTGCGATCGTTTCGTATTGACCGCGCAGATCCGCCATCTTGACGTTCATTTCGAATCCGGCGAGCTATGCTTTGGGTGGTTCATGGTGCGGTATGTCGAAATCAAACGTGCGGGTTATACGTCTTCCCATCCCTGATTTTCGAGCAATTGCTCTTCAGGAACGGCGCGATGCGTACGTGCGGGAACACCTGCGTAGATCGTACGCGCCGCGGCATCTTTGGTAAGAAGCGCCCCGGCGGCTATGACCGCATCGGCTTCGATTTCCATCCCGGGCAAGATTACCGATCCGGCGCCGAGGCGGGCGCCCCGGCGCACGACCGCTCCCTTGAAATGCCGGACTTGCGTGCGGCCCAGGAAATTGTCATTGCTTGTGAGCACGCCCGGGGCTACGAATACACGATCTTCCAGCACCGAGTATGCGGCGAGGTATGCATTCGTTTCGATTTTGCAAAACTGCCCAATGGCGCATTCGTTTTCGATAGCGACGCCGCGCCCAACGATAGTATGGCTCCCGACACGTACTTCCTCGCGGATTGTAGCCAGATCCGCTACCAGCACATGTTCTCCCAGAACGCATCCCGCATATATGATTACTCCTGTTCCGAGCAGGCATCCCGATCCGATTCGGCAAGGTGGCTGCTTCCGTTTCCGGGTTACTGCGCTGTTTTGCGCCACCATAGGTTGTTTGCCGATGACGGCGCCGTCATCGATCCGGACATCGTTGCCTATCTGCACCGCTTCGTGGATGACGACATGTCCGCCGATTTCACACCCTTCGCCGATTTGCGCATTACGGGCGATGGAGGTGTGGTGCCCTATACGAGTGTATGAGCCGATGCGAACCCCATCTTCAACGATAACGTGGTGTCCGACAGATACTTCTTTTCCGGCAGAGATCGAATCGGCGCTGAAAGTAAATTGCCCCTTTACTCCGGTGGACTTCCTTGATCGCTGGGTCATGACATCTCCTTTCGTATATGATGACGAGAGCATCTTTTTATTCCAAAAAAAAAGCCCTGTACTCAACCGGGTACAGAGCTTTCTTCTTGTCGGCGCAAGGATGTCGTACGCACGATGTTCATACAGCACCCAGGGAAGTACGATGCGTCGTCAAAGGGTTTCGATATAATGTTCGGCCGGGCTCTTGTAATTACCGTACCGGGCATTTTCGAACGATTCCTTGGCGGCCGTGATATTCCCGGCATACATGAGCGCTTCACCCCTCGCGAAGTGAATTTTTGCTGCATCCGTTCGGCTGCCACGGTGAATGCCGAGTGCCTGGTCGGTAAGAGATACGGCTTGATCGTAGTTGCCCAGCGCATTGTGGGCGACGGCAAGATAGAAGTACGTATCCGCATCCGCATCGACACGCTTCTGGAGTTCTTCCAGATTAGCGATGGCTTCGCGGGCATCGGAGGCCGACGGCTCGGATCGACGGCCCAATGCGGAAGAAGCCAGAAAATTAAAGTGGTCCCGAATGCCGGACTCCCCCTTGCGCAACGCTTGGGTATCGTTGTGCTCTTTTCCAAAAGCGATCAAGTCCTCGTAAGCCTGGATGGCTTCTTCGACCCGTTCCAGTTTTTTCAGGGAAAGCGCCTTGCCTTCGTAATTCTTGACGTAACTCGGATACAACTCGATACCGTTGTTGAATCGCTCAAGGGCGCCTGCGAAATTTTCCTGCTCGACGAGTCCCTTGCCTATATTATAGTCGATTTTCGCTGCATTGCTGGCTGATTTCTCAGCGATTTCCGCATCGTTTTCCTGCCTCGCCAATTCAGAGGCGCGTGCGAACTCATCTCGGGCTGTGGGGTAATCCTTGGCCTTGGCGGCTTCTATGGCGGCGTTGAACGCTTCCTTGTATGCCTGGGCTTGAACCGGAGAGGCCTGGATTCCCGTAAGGAGGCAGAAAAGCAGTGCAAGCACTGCAAAGGACTTGAAGGTACTCATCGTCATTGCGTGTTTGTACGACTATGGAATTCGGACAGGGCGGAATCGGCAAGAGAATACATGCACAGAGGGATGGGGTTCCCCTTGCGACTGAGAAAACGATTCCTCGTGCTTACTACTACAAGATAGTGATCCCGACGATTTTCTTCCGCATCGTCGGGCAGGGAAGATATTCGTATCTTTCCATGGATATGCTGCCGCACCCGTCATGCACTCCCTGCGGCGTCTTTCTATTCATTTCATGTTCACAAAGTGTTTGTCCGGCGACACGGTTTCCCGGATGCCCGATAGAAGATCTGCTTTATGAAGCTCATTGTCCCCATGGCCGGCCGCGGTACGCGCGTTCGGCCCCATTCGCATGTTACGCCCAAGCCCCTGATTCCTGTCAGGGGGCGTAGTATGGTGGAGCGAATAGTGGATACGTTCAATCGCGTATTGCCCGTACGTCTGAATGAAGGAGTTTTTGTCCTCGGTCCGGATTTCGGAAAAAATGTGTATGAAATGCTGCGGGAAATATGCGCCCGGCACGATATGCGCCCCCGATTTGCTGTGCAGGAGACCGCGGAAGGCACGGCTCATGCGGTCGATGCCGCCCGGGAGTATCTGCAAGGTCCTGGCGTCGTGGTCTTTGCGGACACGGTTTTCGACATGGATGCGGGCCTTGATTTCAAGGATGCCGATGTGGTCGCTATGGTGAAACATGTTGAGGACCCCAGCCGATTCGGAGTGGCTGTACGGGAGGGCGATCAGGTTGTGAAACTGGTTGAAAAACCATCCGAACCCATATCTACCGAGGCGCTTGTCGGCATCTATTATGTACGTGAACTCATGGAGCTCCGGGGGGCGATCGAGGGGATTATTGCCGACAACCTGCGTGGCAAAGGTGGGGAGTTTCAACTAACCGATGCCTTTGATCGCATGATAAGGCGCGGCGATGCCTTTACGACCGCTTCCGTAACGGAATGGCTCGATTGCGGCACCATCTCTGCACTAATGGATACGACTCGGCGTCTTCTTGAAAAGGAAGACGCCGGCGCGTCAGAGGGGGATGTGGAAAACAGTATCGTCATTCCTCCTGTGTATATCGGGCCGGGTGCTCGCGTCGTGGATTCTGTCGTAGGTCCTTACGTTTCAATTGAGGCGGGCGCCGATGTGCGCCGCTGTATCATTGAGCGGTCCATTGTGTTTTCTCATGCCGTGATGCGCGGTGCGGTGTTGACGGATTCTCTTGTCGGCAGATATGCCCATGTGCATCCGGACGCCCGGATACTGAACATCGGCGATCATGCGGAGATTATCTCTATTCCTCCGGGTGCGCACTAAGCGGTGTTTGAAGGTATAGGCACAGGTTCGATTTCCGTCGAGTGGCTGTATGCCGACCGCGTTATGCTTGCGTGCGCGCTATGCGTGTGGCGGACGGGGCCGGAGAGGTGGGCTTCTGCGCAAGTCCATGTCCGCCGAAAGCGCTGCCGGTCGCGGGGGGATGGTTCGCGGCCACGGTCTCCAGGACAGACATGGCGCGATCTTCCGCTTGCAGGACCCAACTTCGAAAGTCGTCCCGCTTCGCATCGTACTGCGCAATGAAATTCGTCAGTAAGTTCATGTCGAATTTGCCGCTGCGGATTCCGCAACCCATTTTTTCTATTTCGAAAGCATTGCACAGTTGCTCATAGTGCCCCTCGACCGGTACGGCCATCACAGGTTTCCCGAGGAAGAGCGCTTCGGAAACCGATTCGAATCCGGCCGTACATACCAGCCCGTTGCAACGGGCCATGAGCTCGAGAAATCTGGTATCGTGCAATCGGTTGAAGCGAAGCGTATTGCTGTACTGCACGATGTCGTCGACTTCCGGGTTGTCCCAAAAGCATTCGAGGCGTTGCGCCGGGTGTTTCTTGTGCCATTCGATCACCTGTTTCGCATAACCTCGATTGAGGAGATAGATCAGAAAAAAATCCTCCCGGACATTGGTGTTCGACAGGGCCAGTGCTTCCTCGCGCAGAAGCGGAGGAATCACCGAAAGGCGAGCGTCCGGAAGATCTTCTGCCGGATACAGGGAGAGCGCGAGCTTCCATGTGGTCCGGAAACCGGTAAGGCGGGTGAACAGCTTCATGGCCGAACGATCGACCGGCTTGCCTGGAGCAAAGTCGTATATCGGATGATCGAACATGTACTGATGCCCGATAGCTACAAACGGTACGTTCGAGCGATAAAGCGCCTGGTATACGCCAGCCATCGGTTCGTAGAAAGTAAGCACAAGATCCGGACGCGTTGTTTTAATCGTTTGGTCGAGAACTTGCAGGCTACGCTTGAAGATGGGTATGCGCCTGATGTTTTCGATAAGCGTGTCGAGTGAATTAATAGCACGCTGTTCTTTCCCGATGCTGAAACCCGGCGATCCGAAACGACGGATCGGGGCATTGATTCGTTGGGCAAATACGTCGGGAATATCTCGGTTACGAACGTTCCCGGCGAGCACACCGACTAATTCGTGACCTGCTTTACACAGCATGGTTTGCAGGGCGAGCGCCTGTGTAAGATGCCCTCGCCCTTCCCCTTGCACAATAAACAGAATTTTCATTTCGATGACGGCAGCGATCGGAATGACGCGGGGAAATGGCTCTAACCTTTCGATAACCATCGCCCACCCTTACCGGTTTCCGGATATCTCCCTGGCATGTCGATGTTTTTCCGTCGGCGGTTTCCCATGGAAGGTTGTGGTTCCACGGCTATTGCAAAAACATTCTTCGTAACGTGCTCTTGCATGTACTTTCTGCTCGATTTTGTTTTTCTTGTGGGCTATGTTTCCTGATTTCTTCCGCCAATCATGCGCATCGTTGTAACGCGACCGTTGCCCTTCGGGGGACTGCACCTGCTTAATGGACACGAGCTTGTCCAGCATCAATTTTCGGCCGGCGGCCCGGATGAGGAACAATTGATCGATATTGCCCGTGGGGCCGATGCACTGATCACGTTATTGTCGGATCCGGTGACCGACCGGGTGTTGTGTGCTTGCCCCCGTATTAAGGTGGTGGCGCAGTATGCGGTAGGGTACGACAACATTGATCTGGCAGCGGCGCGCGCCAGAGGGGTTGTTGTAACGAATACGCCGGGTGTACTCACGGAAGCCACAGCGGATATGGCGTTTGCGTTGCTTCTGGCGGCGGCCCGGAATGTTGTGCCGGCGGACCGGTATGTACGAGCCGGGGCGTTTTCAAGATGGGAAGCGGATCTCATGCTGGGAGCCGATCTGAGTGGTAGTATAATAGGTATCGTGGGTTTGGGTAGAATCGGGGCTGCAGTGGCGCGCCGCGCCATCGGTTTCGGGATGCGTGTATGCTACCACAATCGCTCTCCCGCCAATCTGTCTGTGGAGCGACAACTGGGCGCCCAACTTGTTTCCATGGATACGCTTCTGGAAACCAGCGATGTCGTTTCTTTGCATTGCAGCCTGAATGCGTCCAGTCGGCGGCTCATCGGGCGCGAGGCGCTTGCGCGTATGAAGCCGTCGTCCATCCTGGTGAATACGGCTCGTGGCGCTGTCGTGGATGAAGGGGCGCTTGTCGATGCGCTTCGCAACCGCACGATTCGGGCGGCAGGCCTGGATGTTTTCGAGCATGAACCCTCGGTGCATCCGGGTTTGCTCGATCTCGACAATGTAGTGCTGGCGCCGCATCTTGGGAGTGCAACGAATGCGACGCGCTCTAGAATGGCGCAAATGTGTGCCGAAGCCGTTCAGGCTGTGTTCAGCGGCGCCAGGAATATTCCGTACCGGGTCGCATAGCCGGTCCCTGGCGTGCGGGATGTGGCTATCAGAGCCACTTCAGGTACACAGCGGTTAATGTGATTGCCATGACAGCGATACTTACGGGCAGGCCAGCTCGAAAATAATCCCTGAAACGGTATCCGCCGGCGCCCATTACCATCAAATTCGTTTGATAGCCGAGCGGGGAAAGGAAGCTCGCCGAGGCCGCTATCGTCACCGCCAGCGCTACGGCGCGCGGTTCCATGCCTATATCGGTGGCTGTCGCCAGGGCAACAGGAATCATGATGACGACCGCGGCGCTATTGGTGATGGTTTCTGTGACGATCATTGTGCCAAGGTACAGGAAGAGCAACGCGATCAGAGGATGCTGGCCTGGCAATATCGTTGCGATGGTATGCCCCAGTCCTGTTGCCAGACCACTTGCCTGGACAGCGTGTCCAATACCGAAAGCTCCTGCAATCGTCAGGATAACGCCCATATCGACCGACTGGCGTAGCTCGGCGCCGCGCAAAAAACCGATGAGAATCATACCCAGTGCACCTGCGAAAGCTGCTGCGGCGAGGGGTAGAACGCCGGCGATGTGCAAGGCGATCAGTATTGCCAGCATGGCCAGAACCGCCCCTGTTCTCCGGTCTATCTGCTGATGTTCCCGAATATCTTGCGTGACCAGGTAAAAACCTTCCTGGCCCTGGCGCCAGTGACGGTCAAATCCTTTTTGGGCGTCGATGATAAGAAGGTCGCCCGGCTTGAGTGGGACATTGCCGAGCGCTCCACGGATCGATTCGTCCCGGCGATGGATCGCCAGTACGACCCCTTCGTATTTTTCCCGGAAGTTAACGTCCTTCAGCGTTTTGCCGGCCAGGGTCGAGTTTGTTGAAATCACTGCTTGAAAAAGTGGAGGTTCCGTTTCCTCGTTATGCTGCCCGTTCTCGGTGGGATGTGCAAAAAAATCGGTCTCTTGAAGAAGGCGCTCCCTGGCGTCCGTACGCCCGATAAACGTGAGAATGTCCGTTTCCCGGATTATCTCTTCCGGAGCGACAGGCCCGATCGTATCCCGGTCGCGCCGGATATATACGAGATAGGCGTCGCCCAGCGACCGGAGATTCGCTTTCTGGATCGAGATGCCCGCGAGGCGAGATCCGGCAGGGACGCACAGGTGGAATCGGTAATCCAGCGTATCGGCCTTGTCCCGGTCGCCGGGCGCAGTGTCTGGCATTAGCCGGTGTCCGACAAGAGACAAGTACAAAACGGTCAAGGCGGCCACAGGCAGGCCTATCCAGGCAAACTCGAACAGCCCGAATTCCTGCAGACCGGCGTCGCGAATAAGCCCCGAAGCAATGATGTTTGTCGAGGTGCCGATAAGCGTGATCATGCCTCCTGCGATCGCAGCAAAAGAGAGAGGCATCAATAGCTTCGATACCGATATACCGGTTTTTCGGGACACCGCTTGCATCCGCGGTATGAGCATGGCGACCACCGGCGTGTTATTCAGCAAGGCGGACAACACTGCGGTAGGCGCCATGACGCGGAAAAGGAGCGAGGTCACGGTACCGCCGGCAGGCGCCAGCCAGCGATCTATCCAGGTGAGAATCCCTGTTTGATGAATACCGGCGGCCACCACGTACAGTGAAGCGATCGTAATGACCGCTTCCCATGCGACCCCCGAAAAAGCTTCAATAGGGCTTACCACTCCGGCCACGAGAAGTGTGCCCAGCGCCAACAGAATGGTTACGTCCACCCGTGCCCATTCGCGCACAAGGGCAACGATCATGACCAGAATGGTTGCGAGGGTAAACCAGGCTTGCCAGGGCATCAGGATCTGGATGGTTTGCGCAGGCAGCAAGGCATCCGGCGGCGTGCGGCATGCATATCGGCAATTTGCTAAGGGATGTCCTGTATGATGCCTTGCGTTACGAGCATGGCAACAATCCGATCCACGCATTCCTCTACGGACAAGGCATGGGTCTGCAGCAGAAGTTCCGGATTTTCCGGGGGTTCGTACGGCGCCGAAATGCCCGTGAAATCAAGAATCTCGTCGTCGAGCGCTTTCCTGTACAATCCTTTTGGATCGCGATCCTTGCATATATCGAGGTCGCAATCCACATGCACCTCAAGGAAATTCCCTTCCGGAATGATGTGTCTGGGGTATGCGCGATCCTGCCGGTAGGGCGATACGAGCGCGCAAATGGTAATGCTGCCCTGTTCGAAGAACAACCGGGCCGTTTCGCTGACGCGACGAATGTTTTCGGTGCGATCCGCCTCGGAAAAACTCAGATCGCCGCACAAACCGTGACGTACATGATCACCGTCGATCGACATGGTGCGGACACCTTGCTCGAAGAGACGTTTTTCCAGAGCGCGCGCGATGGTCGATTTGCCCGATCCGGAAAGTCCCGTCATCCAGATCACTGCGGCCTGGTGGCCCTGCCGCCGTTCGCGTTCCTCGCGCGGAATGTACAAATCATCCCACACGACTCCCGGGGAGACAGGGCGTTCCATTACTGTAACGCGTCCGACTGGCGGAACGTGCTGCGCTGCGCCGCGGATCATGCCGGCAGCCACTGTGTTGTTGGTATCCGGATCGATCAGGATGAAACTCCCGGTTTCCCGGTTGACCCGGTATGCATCGACGAAAAGCGGGTCGGCCAGTTCAAATTCGATTCGTCCGATGTCGTTCAAACCGAAGGTATCCGCTGTTTCGCGATGTAGCGTATCGATATTCATGCGATAGATTACATTGCCGACGACCGCCTGAACATTTCGGGTAGTATGCTGGAGAATCCATCGCCGATTCGTTTTCATCGGCTGCTCGCTCATCCAGCATATGTCGGCATCGATACTACGAGTGATCTGAGGTTGATTGCGGCGCCGGACGATCATTTCTCCGCGCCCGATATCTATGTCGTCTTCGACAGTAATCACGACCGAATCGCCCGCACGGGCTCGCTGGATATCGTTCTCCATGCTAACGATGGAATGCACACGGCTTTCCTGACCGGACGGAAGCACGACGATATCCTCGCCCGGCGCAATGGACCCCGATACGACGCGACCCGCATACCCGCGAAAATTCTGGTTCGGGCGTAGTACGTATTGCACCGGGAATCGGAAATCGACCACGTTACGTCCTTCGCCCACCTTTACTGTTTCGAGGTGGTGCAGAATGGTCGGTCCCCTGTACCAGTCCATTCGATCGCTTTGTTCGACGACATTGTCCCCTTCCAGTGCGGAAATGGGGATGAAAACGACATCGTCGATATCTACTCTTTGAACGAATTCCCGATAATCGGCGACGATTTCGCGATATGCTTCTTCGGAGTAGCCCACGAGATCCATTTTATTGATCGCCACCAGAATGTGGGGAATCTGGAGCAACGAGGCAATGAATCCGTGCCGGCGCGATTGTTGCAATACGCCATTGCGTGCATCGATCAGGATAATAGCCAGTTCGGCGGTCGACGCCCCGGTTACCATATTGCGCGTATACTGGATATGCCCCGGTGTATCGGCAATGATGAACTTTCGCTGCGGGGTGGAAAAATACCGGTATGCGACGTCGATCGTAATCCCTTGCTCGCGCTCTGCACGCAGTCCGTCTGTGAGCAAGGCCAGATTGATCGCGCCGTTGCCTTGTACTGCACTGGCGCGCTCAATGGCTTCGTACTGATCCTGGTGAATGGCTCTCGAATCGTAGAGAAGGCGGCCGATCAGCGTCGATTTGCCGTCGTCTACACTGCCTGCTGTGGTGAATCTTAATAAATCCATTGAAGGGAGCGGTTGTCGAAAGAGCCGGTTTCGAATTGGTGCGAGCAGGTTTCGATCCGGCCAGGATTGTTAGAAGTAGCCTTGTCTCTTGCGGTCTTCCATTGCAGCCTCCGAGCGCATGTCGTCGGCGCGCGCTCCGCGTTCCGTGACGCGGGCCGAGGCGACCTCCTCGATGATTTCTTCCAGCGTTGCAGCGGTGGACCGGATTGCGCCGGTGCATGTCATATCGCCCACGGTCCGGAAACGGATCGTTTCCCGCTTCCAGGTTTCGCCATCGAGCAAAGAGATATAGTCACATTTTGCGAGCAGCACGCCATCCCGTTCTACAATTTCGCGTTCATGAGAGAAGTACATGGACGGAATCTCGATGCTTTGCATGAGGATGTACTCCCATACGTCCAATTCCGTCCAGTTGCTTAGTGGAAAAATTCTGAAATGCTCCCCCGGGTGTCTGCGTCCATTGAAAATATGCCACAGTTCCGGGCGTTGATTCCTAGGGTCCCATTGCCCGAAACGATCCCGGTGCGAGAAGAAACGCTCCTTGGCGCGGGCCTTTTCCTCGTCCCGACGTGCACCGCCGAGAGCGCTGTCCGCCTTGAGTTCTTTAAGAGCGTCGAGGAGCGTAGTTATTTGCAGCATATTGCGGCTTGCATTCGGGCCCTCTTCTTCTTTTACACGCCCTCGATCTATCGATTCCTGTACGGTTCGGACAATCAATTTCGCCCCGATCTTTTTTACCAGCCTGTCTCGCAGTTCAAGCGTTTCGGGGAAATTGTGTCCGGTGTCTACATGTAACAGGGGAAACGGGATAGGCGCCGGCCAGAACGCCTTCCGGGCGAGGTGCACCATGACCAGAGAATCCTTTCCACCCGAGAACATCAAGCATGGCTGCTCGAATTGCGCGGCCGTTTCCCGCATGATGTATATGGCTTCGGATTCCAGCCGTTCGAGATGAATATTTCGCAAGGTATTCGGCGTTTTAGTTAAGGATACTCTGATTACGTCTGCGACGCCCTGATCCGGAGTGTTTCCCGCAAGGATACTCTGATTACGTCCGCGAAGTTCAGAGGCTGAGCGGGGTGCGCCGGCAAGCCATGGTCACGGCTTCCGCAAAGCGTTCGAATTCGTCGTAGACGCCGCGATAGCCGGTGGGATCCACGTTGCCCCGGCAAGGTCTCCGATTGCGGGTGTACGAGCGGATATTCGTATACCTCGCCGACTGAAACCAGCCCAAAGCGGTCGCCCTTTGATTTGGCAAGCACTCCACAAACGGGGTTTTCGTCGATTTTGCAGGCCGCCCGACTATGTGGTATCCCCGATTGGCGGATCACGTCCGGCACTATGGTATATCATACTATTCAGGTTCTCATTTTGTGCTTTACCTCGACCATGACTAACCCATCATGACAAAACTCTTTCCGGTTCGAGGTCACCTCATGCGTTTCATGGCGGCGGGAGGGGGACTTCTCTTGCTGATACCACTCACGTGGATGGTTCGCGAAGTGCGCATTGCCGAGATCGAGCAGGCTCCCCGGATGCACCGCGAAAAGATCGTGTCGGCAGCGCTTGACCGCATTGAGCGTGACTTCGGGGTTATTCAGGGCGATCTCTTCGAGCGCACCGGACGCATTGCCTCTGCCCCGGCAGTCATGGCGGCTCTCGATACGCAAGGAACTCTTGCTCGGCCCGATTCTGCAGCGCTCGTGCGCTACTTTTCTGCAATGGCGGTACCCTACGGAACATCGGTTGAGCTGTATACCCCGGAAATGGAACTGGTGGCCTGGAATGGATTCAGTATGCCCATGGATGCAGCTCCGGCTTCGGCGGGATTTCCTGCCGGGTTGCACACGGGCATTGCACAGGACGGGGCATTTCGCCAAGCGATGGTTGCGTGGCGTCCGGTACAGCGCGACACCCGTGTCCTGGGTGTCGTCAGGGCAATGCGCCTTGTGGAGTATGCCCCCCCGGTCCACAACGAATATATCAAGGACGTGAGCCTTGTTCCTAAATGGCGGAGGCTGGCGAAACTGCCTGTCGAGCTGATATTCGATGTGTCTTCCGGAGAGACTGCAGTTTCCTCGCGTTTGCTGCAGGGGACGGACGGCACGGTGCTGGGTCTTGTGACGGTAGGCGCTCCTTCCGTCAGGCAAATGACGGCCCTAACTGCTGTGCTGCCCAATCATCTCATGGCGCTCTGGACCGCATTGTTTCTCTTCTGGACGCTGGGAGGGATATGGCGCCTGTATCGCCGGGAGCTTCGGCGTTTGCAGGCGAAACCGAGCCGTAATCGGCGGTGGGCTGCTTTCGGGGGTTTCGCGATTTTTACTGTATACTTGTGGTCGATTCGCTTCATCCTGTTGGAGATGAACGTTCCGTCCCGGTGGCAACAAGGCAAGACGCCTCTTGCTCCGCTTTTTGACCCCGCACATCTTTCGTCGGGATTATTCGGGGGGGTGCTCGGGTCCACCGGCGAATTGTCGATCACCGTTCTGTTTTTGGTTGCCTTTTCCGGGGCTTTCCTGGAATGGGCCGGTGCACTCCAGAGCGCGCGAGACCGGCCGTTTCGCCCACGTCGCACTTCGTGGGCGGTTTTTGCCGGTGTGGCGGCAGCATGCACAGGTATCCTTGCGGGTTTGCTGTTTTTACCGACGCTTGTAGCACGGCATGTGGCGTTGTACAGCACATTCGACTTTTTTGCCAAGGGGGCGCTTATTCCCGATCTGCACCTGCTTGTCGTTTTTTGCAGTCTCGTTCTTATGCAGATCGGCGCGATCCTGCTTGCCGCGGGTGTGACATGGATGGCGGTTACGGAAGCGCTTCACCGGTTGCCGCCCAAGAGGGCTCCATGGATATTCGGGATCGTTACGGGATTCTCCGTTGCAGCACCTGTCGCCACAGTGTATATGCTGACTCCGATCGGGACAGTGCTTCCTCTTGCCGTATTGGGTTATATGCTTGTAGCTGTTTTCGGACTGGTGCGCCTTACCATACTACGGCCGGTTCGGCTGACGAACCTGATCACGCTTCGGAATGTTTTCCCGCTGGTTTTTCTTGTGACCTTTCTGCTATACCCCATGTTTTATCAGGGGATGGACGCCAGTCGGCATGTACGTATGATTGCGGCTGCCGAGACATTTGCCCAAGGCGGGGGGCCGCGCGCCTCTTTTGCGGAAGGCGGTACGCCCATATCTGGTGTGTTATTGCCTTCGGGGTCGAACGATGCCCTGTTCGATACGTTTTCCGCCGCGGAGTTTCGAGACGGTTTTCTGGTTCGGAGTACCGGGCGCGATTTCGGACGGTACCGGCTTCCGGAAGACGTGGCGCAGGCGCTGTTACGCCAACCGGTTATTTGGCGGAACGAGCGATTGGAAGGCGGCGCCTGGCAGAGCTACTATATACGCGGAGAACCTGCGCCGGCAATGGATTCATTACCGGATGCGATGCAGGTGTTTGCGGTGCGCGCCCCTCGCGTTACGCTCTTCGATCATTTGTACTACCTGTTGCGCCTGACAATGGGCGGTCTTGCGATCGGTTTGTTGTGTTATATGGCTGGCGTCTGGGTTCGTCGCCGGCAGGGCTTATTGCCGGCTCTCCATATTCGTTTCCGGGACAAGGTGCTGAACGCGCTTATCGGAATTGGCATTATCCTGGTAGGTCTTGTCGGCGTGGTGGGGGAGCAAGCGGTCACGGTCGAAAGCAGGCAATCCGTACGGATGTGGCTCCATCGGCACCTTGACCGCGTCGAACAGGTGCTGGCGGCAGAGGCGCGTAGCGGTGAGCCTCCGTCCAGCGTGCTTGACCGCATGCATATCGATTCGCTGGCAGCCCGTGTGGGCATTGACTTGAATGTATATGAAGGGTATACGATCTCTCGCCTCAGTCGCCCGCAATTGATTCGCGACCGGCTCGTAGATCGGCGGTTGCCGATCGAGGCGTACAAGGCGCTGTATACCGATGCGGATCGGGTTACGTTCACCGACGAGCGCGTAGGAAGTTTTACGTATATGGCGGGATTCAAGGCGCTTGCCGGAGAGGAGGGACGCCCGCGTTATGTCGTTTCCACACCCATTCTTCCCGAGCAGGAAATCATCGAGGAGGAACGTGCGGATACCGTTGCTTACCTCTTCGGTTCGTTGTTGCTTCTCGTGCTGCTTGTCGTGTTGACGGGCTTGTTGCTTGCGAACGCCATATCGAAACCCATCGCCCGGCTCCGATCCGGCCTGAAGGCGGTTTCTTTGGGGCGTTTCGGCAACACGCTCCCTGTCGATTCGCGCGATGAGATCGGGGAACTTGTCGAAACGTTCAATGAAATGCAGCAACAGCTTGCCGAGAGTCATATCAAGCTGGCCCGGCAAGAACGGCAGCTTGCATGGCGGGAGATGGCGCGGCGGGTGGCTCACGAGATCAGGAATCCGCTTACCCCCATGAAACTGTCCGTGCAGCACCTGCGTCAGGCCTTCGCGGATCGGATCGACGAGCCGGGCGCCCGGAACAGATTCGGTCAGGTTTTCGACCGTATTACGGCTACGCTGATCGAGCAGATCGATTCGTTGGCGCGTATTGCAAGCGAGTTTCATGCGTTCGCCCGGATGCCTTCCCGCGAGATGCAGCGTATGGATCTGAATGATGCGATTCGGGAAGCGATCTCACTGATGCAGGAAGAAAGTGAGATCGGTATTCGATCCTCTTTGTCCGAGGCGCCGCTTTTTGTCGAGGCCGACCGGGCGGAATTGCGCCGTACTTACATCAACCTGATCAAGAATGCCCTCCAGGCGATTTCGGAACCGGAAACGGGCAAGGTCGAGGTGCGCACCGAACGGGAAGAGGCGGATGGACAGGCATGGGGATGCAGCTATGTGGTCGATAACGGATCGGGCATTGAAGAAGAGGTGGGTCGGAAAATTTTCGAACCGCACTTCTCGACGAAAACGAGCGGTACCGGGCTTGGACTGGCTATCGTGAAAAAGAGCATTGAGGAGATACGGGGAACCATCGGATTCACTACAGAAGCCGACAAGGGGACCATTTTTTGGGTACGGCTTCCCTTGATGGACGACAACCCCACTGCTTCCTGAACCTTTCCTGCACATCTTGCGTTCGAAGGGCCGGCAAGACCCGTTGTCGCGCTGCCCCCATGTCCGCGGTGGTATGCCTCGCCGGGGAAACATCTCCGGAATATGTACGGCGACGCTTCCGACAAGTATCCGTATGCGGATTGACTTTCGCACGTAAGCCGATCCGATCTTTACGGTTTTCACCGACGATCTTTTCGAACGCCTGCCATGTTTCGTCGATACACTGGACGAAGCGACTCGGGAACGCGCCGGGGGCATTTCCTGCTCGGTACATGTTACGGGCGGATGCTCTGCCGGCAGGCGTGGATATTTTAGACCTGGCCTGTTTGAATTGCGCATTATTGTCGTAGGAGCAGGTGAAGTGGGGTACGATGTGGCTCGTATGCTGTCGTGCGAGGAGCATGACGTCGTGGTTATCGACCAGGATGCCGACGCCATCCGGCAGGTCCATGAAAAACTCGATGCGATGGCCATTGTCGGCAATGGTACGTCCTCGGACGTACTTGAAGAGGCGGGTATAGCCAGGGCGAATATGCTGATAGCGGTAACGCCTGTGGACGAAGTGAATATCATTGCCTGTATGCTGGCGGACCGACTCGGTGTATCGACGACCATTGCCCGCGTTCGGTCCGATGAAATTACTCGCGCCCAATCTGTGCTCAAGACGAGCGATTTTGGGATTGATCTTGTCATTCATCCGGAAGAAAGCGCCGCCAACGAGGTTGTGTGGCTGGTGCGCCGCGCCAGCGCCACCGACATTCTCGATTTCGCCGATGGCCGGTTGCAGTTGATGGGCCTCCGGATCGATCCCGATGCTCCCGTCGCGGGTAAAACACTCCAGGAAGTGGCGGCGGCGCATAGCCATGTGCGGTTTCGCGTGATGGGTATTAGCCGGGGTGCCCGAACGATTATTCCCGGCGGTAGCGATACGCTCCGGCAAGGCGACCAGGTTTTCGTGCTTGCCTTGCCGAAATACATGGGATATATATCTGCTATGATGGGCAAAGCGGAAACCCGGGCAAATCACATCATGATTCTTGGCGGGACCGCAGTGGGTGTGAGTGTCGCTTCCCAATTCGGATGCGAAAAGAACAAGGCCGTGAAACTTATTGAGCCAAACAGAGAACGGGCAGCGAAACTGGCGGAGATGCTGCAGCATGTGCTCGTCATCCACGGCGCCGCCACCGATATCGATTTACTGGTTCAGGAAGGGCTGGGCGAGATGGATGCCTTTGTGGCGGTGACGGACGACGAAGAATCGAATCTGGTCACCTGCCTTATGGCCAAACATCTTGGCGTCAGGAAGACGGTGGCGTTGCTTTCCAAGAATACGTATATCCCGATCAGTCAGAGTATCGGCCTGGATGCGGCCGTCAGTAAAAAATTGGCCGTATCCCGGGAGATTCACCGGTATCTGCGCGGAACGCATGTACGGAGCGTGGCTACCATTTATGGTTTGGATGCCCAGATCATCGAAATCGAGGCCAAACCCCGGTCGTGGATATCCGGAAAGCCTCTCAGGGAGTTGCAACTGTTACCTGGGGCGCTCATCGGCGCCGTGTTGCATAACAGCGAAGCATGCATTGCCACTGGAGATACGCATATAGCCGCCGGGGATCGGGCTATCGTGTTCGTCATGCCTTCTCGCATTGACGATATCGAGCGGAAATTTTCCGCAAAGGATACTCTGATTAAGTCCGCAAGGCTCAGAGGCTGAGAGGGGTGCGTCGGCAAGGAATGACGAAGCAGTGTGGCAGGCCCTGCATAATGAGGAATGACGCAGCCAGCGTACTTCTCGCAGCCTCCCGAAGGGCGCTTCACGCCCGCACTGCTCCTGATCCGCAGCGTTTCCCGCTAATTCCGACGATGCCATTATGATATCCTTTACGCACGAACGTGAAGTGCCGGGCGAAGTGGTTTTGATCAGAGTATCCCCAAATAGTGATTTCGTGTCGGCTCCGGTGTTTCAGAGCGCAGGAATGTCCCCGTGTTTTCTTGATGGTCCTAAGTTATTTTTACGTGGCTCGCCACGGCTTTATCCAGCGCAAAAGCATGTGCGAAACCCCATAAACATCCATTTTATCGCTGTTCCGGAAGGGCGCCATGCATTTTAATATAAAGGCCGTATGCGCCACCCTTGGCGCGCTGCTCATGTTTCTGGGGGCGGCCCTGCTATTGCCCATGGCTGTCGGGGTATACCATGCCGAGGCGGCATGGTGGACGTTCGGCGTTACGGCGGCGCTTTCCTGCCTGGCCGGATTTGCGATGTGGCGCAGCCTGAAGGATTTCTCCGGGAATCTCGGCATACGGGAAGGATTCGCTGTGGTGGCCCTTTCCTGGTTTGTGCTATCGCTGGTTGGCTCGGTCCCATTCGTTCTGGGCGGTGTACTGGATTCCTATACCGACGCCTTTTTTGAAACGACGAGCGGGTTCACTACGACCGGCGCTACGATCCTGGGGGGAAGTGGAAATCCGGCCATATCGGAGATTCCTTATGCCTTTTTGTTCTGGCGCAGCCTTACCCAGTGGTTGGGAGGGATGGGAATTATCGTACTCACCCTTGCGATTCTGCCCATTTTGGGGATTGGGGGTATGCAGCTTTTCAAAGCGGAAGTTCCAGGGCCGGCCGCTGACAAAATCACGCCCCGCGTGCGTGAAACAGCCCGGCGCTTATGGTTTATTTATGTCGGTTTTACAGTGGCTCAGGTTTTGCTTTTGCTGCCGGCCATGTCGCTTTTCGACAGCGTCAATCATGCTTTCACCACAATGGCCACCGGCGGGTTTTCCACGCAAGACGGGTCTATCGCAGACTATGGTTCTTCCTACGTGGAGTGGGTCGTCACCGTATTCATGTTTATCGGGGGCATTAATTTCGTTTTGCATTACCACATGCTGAAGGGGCGCGCCAGTCTGCTTTTCAGGGATGCCGAGTTTCGCGTGTATGCTACCATTGCCGTTACTGCGATTCTGCTTGTCGCCATCGGCACCTGGGACACTACGGTGAACATCATGCCGTGGGCAGGGCGCCAGGCAGGCGCCTTTCATGGATACGACACGTTATGGGATGCGTTACGCCATGCAGCCTTTCAGGCGGTTGCCATCATGACGACAACCGGGTACGGCATTGCCGATTATCAGATATGGCCTCCGCTCGGCGCAGGTATCATATTTCTATTGTTTTTTTGCGGTGGAATGGCTGGCTCGACATCCGGCGGGGTCAAGATTATCCGGCACATGCTGATGTTCAAAAATTCCTTCCGTGAGATCAGACAGCTATTGCATCCTGCGGCGGTCATTCATGTGCGGTTGGGCGGCGATGTCGTTCCCAAAGATATTTTGAATAACGTACTTTCGTTCATTGTGCTCTATGTGGGCGGTATCGGGTTGGGCACGATGATCATGTTTATTCTCGGACTTGATCTTCTCAGTGCATTTAGCGCCGCCATTGCCAGTATCGGCAATATCGGCCCGGCCTTCGGCTCGCTCGGCCCTACCGGCAACTATGCGGATATCCCTGTACTTGGGAAGTGGGTGCTCTCCTTTCTAATGATGGCCGGCCGGCTCGAGTTGTTCACTGTGCTCATCGTACTGGCGCCAGCGTTCTGGAAACGGTGATGTCGCCGGCGCCATGTCGTCCTGCACCGGGACTCCGGGCGCCCGCAATAGTTACTCCGAAAAATCGCGGTAGCCGAAGTAGTGCAATACGTACTTCATCTTGGCGGCTTTGAGGGCTCCGAATCCCGGTAGCGCGCGTACCCGCCTCTCGATCACGGCGAATGGAGCTCCGTCACTCCAGATACGCGAGGCATCCCCGTCGTAGGTATCCGTCACAAAGCGGGCAACCTGTTGCGTGTATTCGGCCATCTTGTTGGTAAAGCGATGTACAGCGGGGGTTTCTGCGAACAGGGATTGCAGTTTCCCGGAATCCATGTCTGCAATAAGCGAAAGATCCAAATGGCCAAGACGGTCGTGCAGGCGAATCGGCCCTGTGAACGCATATTCCGCCCGAACCCGCTGATCGTAAAGAAGGCCGAGCAGCGCACCGGCCGGGTTATTGCGCAGGAAAGCGTCCGCATCGGGTTCGCCGGTCAGCGTACCTTCATCTCTGAAGCGATCCATCATGCGGCTTAGCCCTCCTCCGAGATGGCTGTAGTCAAGGTGGACGATGCGAAGGGTTTCGTTGGTTTGCGTCATGGATTCAGCGCAGGTGTTTTGCGGCTTCTTTTGCGAAATACGTCAGGATAATGTCGGCTCCGGCCCGCCGGATAGCCGTCAGGGATTCCATCATCGCCCCCTGCCGGTCGATCCATCCGTTTTTTGCCGCTGTAACCAGCATGGCGTATTCCCCGCTCACATGGTATGCGGCTACGGGAACGGTCGAATATTGTCGCAGCCGGTAAATCACGTCCAGGTAAGGGAGAGCAGGCTTAACCATCGCCATATCGGCTCCCTCTGCAAGGTCCAATTCGAGTTCGCGAAGCGCTTCCTCGCCATTGGCGGGGTCCATCTGGTACGTTTTTTTGTCCACGGGAATGTCTCCGCCTGTCCTTGGCGCAGAATCGAGGGCATCCCGGAAGGGGCCGTAGAAGGCGGATGCATATTTGGCCGTGTAGGAAAGAATGGCGACCTCCGTATGTCCGGTGGCGTCCAGCGCGTTGCGTATCGTTTTCACGCGCCCGTCCATCATATCCGACGGGGCGACGATATCTGCGCCTGCACCGGCCTGCACGACGGCCATATCGGCCAGCAGTTCCAGCGTTTCATCGTTTTGTACGCGTCCTTTTCGCACTATTCCGTCGTGGCCGTCCGAAGAATACGGGTCCAGGGCCACATCCGTAATGACCAACATAGTCCCCGCCGCCTCTTTGGCTGTTCGAACGGCTCGCGGGATAAGGCCCTCCGGATCCAGCGATGCGCTTCCTTGCGCATCTTTCAGGACATTCTCGATCTTCGGAAACAGCGCAATACCCGGAATCCCGAGTTCGGCCAGTTCACGCACTTCCTTTGCCATTTCATCGAGGCTCAACCGGTATTGACCGGGCATGGAAGAGATTTCCTCGCGGATCCCCTCGCCTTCGATCACGAACAATGGCGCAATGAGGTGATCTGTCGCAAGGTGCGTTTCCCTAGCCAGTCGGCGTATGCCGGAATTCGCTCTCAATCTTCGCGGGCGGATATGCATCGAAAAGGGTGTAAAGCGGCGCATGGAGATGCGCTATGAAACATAATCGGTTATTTTGCGGCGCCACCGCGTACCTTCGGGGGTATCCATAATTTCGACATTCATCTCGTCGAGTTGGTCCCGGAGGGCATCGGCCCGTTGGAAATCGCGCTGCGCACGGGCCTCGGCGCGTTGACGCAGCAACTTTTCCACCTGTCGGGAAAACAGGTCCTCTGTGGCGTCGGATTCGGGGCTTTGCGGGGGTTCATGAAGCGTTTCCCGACGCACAATGCCCAGCAGGACATTGATTTTATCCAGCCAGGTTTTTGCGGATTGCGCCGGGCCGCCACCGAGCTCCTGTCCGGATCTGAGAATCAATTTTGCTCCCTCGATCGAGGCGGCGATGGCTTCCGGCGTATTAAGATCGTCCAGCATGGCGTCGAGTGCATGTTCGTACAATTCCTCAAGCGGTTCCGCCAGATGGTTCTTGCCGGATGCGCCGCGAGCGATTCCGTGCTCTGCAAGGTCCATGGCCTCTTCGAATCGCTGGATATGTTTTGCGCACGCCCGGAGTTGGTCGAAGGTGAAATTGAGGGGTTTCCGGTATTGTCCCGAGATCAGCGCCAGGCGGAGGGCAAGAGGGTGTATGCCGTGCCCTTCCTCCGATTCGGGGCCGACGAGGCCGCGGACGGTAAAAAAATTTCCTGCGCTTTTAGCCATCTTTTCGCCTTCCACCTGCAAGAAGCGCGTGTGTAGCCAGTATCGGGCAAACGGCTTACCGGTGAGGCACTCGGCCTGCGCAATTTCGCATTCGTGATGGGGAAATTTGTTGTCCTCGCCTCCCGTGTGAAGATCGAAAGACGCTCCGAGGTAGGCTTGCGCCATGGTTGAGCATTCGATATGCCATCCCGGAAATCCCCATCCCCATGGGCTGTACCATACCATAAGATGGTCGGGGTCCTTTTTCCACAAAGCAAAATCGCGCGCATCTCTTTTTTCCGGGTCCTGCACCACATCGCGGACACCCTCGTCCAATGGGTTCGACAATACATTGCCGGACAACTTGCCGTACTCCGGGAAGGAGTTCACCGAGAAATAGACGCCCTGGGCCGTTTCGTAGGCATGCCCCTTTTCAAATAACCGGACCACATCGCGGATCTGCTGCGCTACGTGATCAGTGGCCCGCGGGCGCACATCGGGTTCGCGAAGATTGAGCGCCCGCCAGTCGGACAGTAGGGTGTTCGTATAATAGCGCGCCAGATCCCAGATGTTCGCAAAGCGTTCGCCTTCTTTCGATCGCAGCGCTTTCGTCATACGGTCTTCCCCTTCCGCATCCGCGATATCGTCTTCGGTCAGGTGTCCTACATCCGTTATGTTTGTAACATAGGTCGTTTTCCATCCGATGGCTTGTGCGGTTCGCAGCACGAGATCGGCGGTCAGAAACGAGCGAAAGTTCCCGATATGCGCATAGGAATAGACCGTCGGGCCGCATGCGTAGAATCGTAGATGGCCTGGTTGGGCCGGTTCGATGGTCTCCGTGCTTCGCGTCAGCGAGTTGTACATGCGGAAGATTCTTTCCGGCATCGGGGCGTGATATGCAGTTTCGATCAGAGTATCCTATGCTTGTTGCCGGATCGTTTCCCAAACGAGATGATGGATTTCAGGCAGGATCAATTGTTCGATCGCCAGCCGCACGGCATGCAACGAACCCGGAAGGGAAAAGATAAGCACATTACTCCACATTCCTGCGACAGCGCGAGAGAGCATGGCGCCTGCTCCGATTTGCTCATAGGAAAGCATCCGGAAAATTTCGCCGAATCCCGGCAGCGTTCGCTCGAATTTCCGAGTCACAACCTCAATGGTTGTATCCCGCCGGCTAATGCCGGTGCCGCCGGTGGTCACGATTACTTCGCAACGCGTGACCAGTTCATCCAGCGCCAATTCGATGCGTTTCGGGGTGTCGGGTACGATACGGGCTTCTATGATCTCGACGCCGGCTTCCGTCAGGGTTTCCACTATGTATCCACCGCTGGTATCCGTCGCTTCCGTCCGCGTATCGCTGACAGTGATCACGCCAGCGCGCACGGGGGTGTTTTGTGCGGCTTGCTTGTGTTCGTCGTAGCTCACGGATGCTTCGCCACTTCTTTTTCGTTATACCAGCACGGCGGGTCGTATCCTCCCTGGCCCCAGGGAGCGCATCGCAGGAGGCGGTGAATAGCCAGCACCGTCCCTTTCAATGCGCCGTATTTCTCGAGGGCTTCCACGGCGTATTCCGAACACGAGGGCGTGTAGCGGCAGCTGGACGGCATATGCGGAGACAGGACGTACTGGTAGCATCGCACGAGCCCCTTGAGCAGGATGCGCGGGATACCTACTACGTGTGTGATCGTGCGGTGCATGAACGCAAAGTCGGGACCGGGAAACGGGCAGAGAACCGTTCGTCAGGGATTCCGTGTAATTCGGCGAAGACAGCTCCGGTTCCTGCATACTATGCAATCCGCTTGTGTGCGGGGGCCTTGGAAGAAGCTCTCGTGCGGCAGCAAAACCGAATGTGGAATCATGGACAGGAATGAATTGCTCGAACAAATAAAATTCGGCCCCGATGGATTGGTTGCGGCACTGGCGCAAGATCACGAAACGGGCGAGGTATTGATGCTTGCCTGGATGAACCGGGATACCCTGCAACGCACACTCGAAGAGAACGTTATGACGTATTGGAGTCGTTCTCGTCAGGAAACCTGGGTGAAGGGGCAAAGCAGCGGTCATATTCAGGAGGTCATGGAAATCCGGATCGATTGCGACGGCGATGTGCTTCTTTTTAAGGTGAAGCAGCATGGAGGAGCTGCCTGTCACACCGGGCACAAGTCGTGTTTTCATCGTCGATACGAACATGCACGCCTTGTTACGGACAGCGAACGCGTGTTTGACCCGGATGAAGTGTACGGGTAGAAATATTCAGGATACTCTGATCAAAACCGCTTCGCCCGGCACTTTACTTTCGCGCGTAGATGACATCATGATTCCATCGTTGAAATTAAGGATACTCTGAACTTCGCGGACTCGACCAGAGTATCCTGTGACTATGAGGCGACGCACCAAAATTGTTTGTACCCTGGGACCGTCTTCGTCGGATGCCGGCACGATCCGGGAGTTGATTCGGGCGGGTATGGATATTGCCCGGCTCAACTTTTCTCACGGCAATCACGATGATCATGCCCGGCTTATTCGGTACGTGCGCGAGGCAGCCGACGAACAGGGGAAGGTGGTGCCGATTCTCCAGGATCTGCAGGGGCCCAAAATCCGGCTTGGGCCGATCAGAAACGGCGCCGTTCCGATCGGCAAGGGGCAGCGGTTAACACTGACTACCGAACCCATCGAATACGGCACGGCCGAGCGGGTGCGGATCACGTACGACCTGCTGGCGCAGGATGTCAGTGTAGGCGGGCGCATTCTGGTCGACGACGGCTTGCTAGAATTGCAAGTAGTAGATATTGTCGACACCGATGTCGTTACCGAGGTGATTGTCGGCGGGCCTTTGTCTTCCCGAAAGGGAGTCAATCTGCCCGACATCAAAACGTCTGCGCCGGCGCTTACTGCAAAAGATCGGCGCGACCTTGCATTCGGCTTGTCACAGGATGTCGATATGATTGCCCTGTCGTTCGTGCGCGACGATTCCGACGTAATCGACTTGCTGCAGCGTATACGTGCATCGGGCAAACAGGTTATGGCATTAGCCAAGATCGAGAAACCGGAAGCGGTCCGCCGTTTCGATGCCGTTTTGGAGGCCAGCGAGGGCATCATGGTGGCACGCGGGGATCTGGGCATCGAAATGCCTATCTCACAGGTGCCATCCACGCAGAAAATGATCATCCACAAGTGTATTGCGGCTGGCAAGCCGGTGATCACCGCTACGCAGATGCTCGAGAGCATGATCGATAATCCTCGCCCGATGAGAGCCGAGGCAAGCGATGTCGCCAATGCGGTGCTTGACGGGAGTGATGCGGTTATGCTTTCCGGTGAAACGGCGGTGGGAAAACATCCCGTTCGAGTGGTCGAAGTCATGTCCCGGATTGTCGAGGAAGCCGAACGGCATCGGCGGCAATACCAGAACCCGCTTTCCAAGCCGGTGGAGCGCCGTTTTATCTCCGACGACCTTACGGAGTCGGTAAGCTTTACGGCGGTCGATCTGGCCGAGCAGGTAGGCGCTACCGCCATTTCTTGTCTTACGGCTACGGGAACTACGGCGCGCGCGATCGCCCGCCATCGTCCCGGCATGCCCCTGCATGCATTCACCGATGACGAAAGGGTAATGCGTCGTCTGCACCTTCTCTGGGGAACAACATCGTTCCTGATCCCGTTTCAGCGGGACACCGACGAAGGAGTCCAGAGCGTTCACTCCGTCTTGCGAGAGCATGGGTTGGTCCGGTCCGGAGACCTGATCGTCATTACGGCGGGGATGCCGTTGCCCGCAAAGGGGCGAACCAATATGATTCAGGTAAGCCGCATATAGTACGGGATACTATTCCCCGTTTTCCTGCGTTCTGGTTGGGCTCCTTCACGTTTTCTCTCTTTCCTGCGCAGCACATTCGACTGCCGCTTTATGCCGCCATCCGTTCGCACCGGCGTCTATCTGTTTGCGGCGATCCTGTTTTTCGCTGCAGCCGGCTGCGGTGGCAATTCCTTCATTGGGAAGCGGTACGACAATTTCACTTCCTATTACAACACGTTCTATAACGCAGGGCAGGACTATAAGGCTGGCGTTAACGCCATGGAGTCCTCCGAACAGCCTGTAGACCGGACACGCTATCTTGGCATCTTCGGCGCCCCGCCCCGGTCGGGCGGTAATGTAAATTTCCAGAATGCGATAGATAGAAGCGCCAATATGCTGCGAGACCATCCGCGCTCCAAATGGGTGGACGATGCGCTCGTACTTATCGGAAAATCCTATTTCTATCAGGAAAATTATGTGGGGGCCGAGCAGAAATTCCGTGAAGTAATCGCCTTCGGGACCAGTCTTGAAGACGAGGCCCGGATATGGCTGGCCCGGACACTGATGGCGGCGCGAGCCTACGAATCGGCGCAGGAACATCTTGTGAGCAGCCTGGGCAGGGAAAACACGTCCCGGCGATCGGCGGCGCGTCTGCGCCTTGCTCTCGGCGAACTTTCCGTTAAACAGGGGGCCTTCGAAAAAGCGGCTACCGAACTCGAAGCGGGTTTGCTGGATGTGCGCAGCAACGAGCTCCGGGCTAAAGGGGCTTTTTTGCTCGGTCAGGTGTACGAAACACTGGAGCGGTACGAAGAAGCGGTCGAGGCCTACAGGCGTGTGCTCAAGGCGCGTCCCCCGTATGAACTTGACTATGCTGCGTCGTTGAGTATCGTGCGTGTACAGGGCATGCACCTCGATAGTGTTGCGGCCCTTGAAGCATTGCGTCGCATGGATCGTGACGACAAGCATTATGATCGGCGCTTCGAACTCGCGTACGTGCGCGGCCGTATTTATCATGCGCAAGAACAATCCCGGGATGCGCTTTCCATGTACCGGCATATCCTGTATGAGGAAGAAAACACAGGTCAGGCTGTCAGGGGCTTGACCCACTATGCGCTGGCCGAACTGTACCGGGACGTTTTCAGGGATTACCTTCTTGCCTCGGCGCACTTCGATACTGCGCGCACAGCAATGCCCTCCTCCTCGTCCGGCTCTGGGACATCCGCGCAATACGCTCCCGAAGCTGTGACGGATGCGGCCCATCAGGCCGAAGTGTTCGCCAGTTTCGCCGAAGTGCGCAACAACATCGCACGTATGGATTCGTTGCTTGAGTTGGGGCGCTTGCCCGACGAGGCATTCGACGAGCGTATTCGTGTATTGCAGCAGCAGAAAGCCGAAGAGCTTGCCGAAGAGCGCCGGCGCGCAGAACAATTGCAAGCGGAACGCGGCTTTCAGGATGTGGCCTCCCGGACGGGTGTGGAAGGTGCGGGGGCAGGTTCCAATGTCGCCGATACCGGTGAGGCCGGTTTTTTATATCATCGGGATCGTACTCGCGTGCAGGAAGCGCGTATGAACTTTGTAGCGCGCTGGGGCGAACGTCCCCATGTGCCCGGCTGGCGCCGTATGGAAGCCGTGTCGATCGCCTTGAGCGCGAGAGAGGATCCCGATTCGAGAGAGGGAGCGGTTTTTTCGGACGACGGCGGCGAAGGTATAGGGATGTATGCGTTGCCCTTGATCGATATTTCGGGCGTTCCGCGTGATTCGCTGAGTCAGGCGATTATGGAAGAGGAACGGGCGTTGGCCCGATACGAACTGGGGAATGTCCTTTTTCTTTCGATGAATCAGGCGGATTCCGCGGCAGTCTTGTATCGCATGGTGATTGAGAAAGATGCCGATACGGAAGTTGCTCAGCGGGCGTTTTATGCACTGGCCGAAGTGCAGCGCTCACTGGGCGATATCGCTAGTGCGCAAGGGATATACAGACAGGTGTTGGCTGACTATCCGGATTCTGATTTTGCGGCCAGGGTCCGCATAGAACTTGGCCTGGAACCCGAGGAAACGTCCGATAGTCTCGCTGTGGCGCTGCAGGAATACGATGAGGCGGTGCTCCGATGGCGTCGCGGGGCGTACGAAGAAGCGCTCAACCGCATGGTGCTCATTGCCTCCCGATATCGAAATATGGAGGTGGCGCCGAGGGCGCTGTTTGCAGCGGGGCGTATTTATTTCGAATGGGCGGTCTCCGATTCGCTGGATGTGTTTGGTCCGTTGCCTGTACGGCTACCCGATTCGGTGCTTGCGCAGGCCGGGATTCTGGAACTTGCTCCGGCCGTTCCCTCTTCTGCAGACACGCTGCTGGTCGAAGAGCGCGAAGCCAACACAAGTCTTTTTACGGAAGATTCGGAAGAGTACGCCGCCCCGGATACGCTTGGTGCGCCATCCGGGAGCGACGTTGCGCCGCAACATGATCTTCTTGCTTCCGCGGGCACGGATATGGTCGATCTCCGTTCGGTGTATACCGGCGTGCGCACCTTGTATCCATCCACGACCTATGCCGATAGAGCCGGATATATTCTCGACATGCTGGATCAGGAACTTCAGGCATTGCAAGCTGCTGCGGACTCTGTAGCAGCCGATTCCCTTGCCGGTTCATCTCTTCCGGATTCCCTTGCCGGTTCATCTCTTCCGGATTCCCTTGCCGGTTCATCTCTTCCGGATTCCCTTGCCGGTTCATCTCTTCCGGATTCCCTTGCCGATTCATCTCTTCCGGATTCCCTTGCCGGTTCATCTCTTCCGGATTCCCTTGCCAGCGAACAGGTTGGCGATGTTCCTGCTGTTCCCGACAAGGTGCTCTTGCCCCCCGACGAAACCCGCTTATCTCTTGACGAGGCGCCTTTACTTTCCAATGAGACAACCCTGCCTGCGATCCCGAGCGATGAATTTTCCTTGTACGGTCCCGGGGGCATACGGCCGGAATTGGGCGGATTCACGATCGTGCTCGACACGCAGGCCGACCGCGAATCTATGGAAATGCTTGTCGCTCCATATATCCAGCAGGGTCTTCGTGCCGGTGTGGTGCCCGGCTCGGTGAACGACAGGATTTTTTATCGTGCTGCAATTGGACATTTTCCGGATGAAGCGGCTGCCGGTATGGCGCTGGAAGGACTTGGGTATATGCTCGGGGAATTTGCGGGAAACTCCCGCGTCGAACCACTCGCCCTTCCGTAGACTCCCTGTCCGGGGGCAGGGTGGCCTGGCGCTATTCGCCTCGTTCTTTTTCCCGATGCGTCGTGCCTCCCGGAGGAACAGCCCCATCTGTTACAGGTAAACAATGTTTGCCCTTACGTATGAAACGCATCAGAATGCGACAAACAGGTTGACGGGGCGTACCGCCGTATTGGAACAATCACTTGCGATATGCCGGAAACCGGCCCTGAACACACACAACCGGAAGTGGACAATTCCTCCAGAGAGGATAGTTCGCGGCCTCTGAAACGCAGGCCGAGGCTTGCAGTGTGGATATATCTGGCGGTATTTCTGATGCTGCTCTTCCACATTTTGCTCTTCCGGTCTGCCGGGTCATTGGATCCGATCGACTACAGCACATTTCTTCAGTATGTGGAGAACGGGTATGTCGATAAGGTGGTCGTTGTCAACGACCGGAGTATTGAGGGCGTTTATACGCTGGAAGCCGTCGAACGGGGAGTAGTCGAAGTACCGGAGCCGACAAACAATTTTCTTGCCGACCGTTCCGAAGAGCCCTCCCTTGCTTTTGCCAGCACGAAACCGGACGACCATGATCTGACCGATTTCTTGCGAGATTACAATGAGCAGGCCAACGCCGATGGCGGTTCGACTGTGGAATTTTCCGCACGGGTCGAGGAGCGGTGGTTCGGCGGGATGCTGGTATGGATTTTCCCCCTGCTTCTTATTGTTTTTCTGTGGATTTTTCTGATTCGCCGTATGAACCCGGGGTCCCAGGTGCTCAATATCGGAAAGAACAAGGCAGTGCTTTTCGACGCTATGGGGGACCAGCAGTTGACGTTCAAGGATGTGGCGGGACTCGACGAAGCCAAGGAAGAGGTTGCCGAGGTTGCCGATTTTCTAACGAATCCGAAAAAGTTCATCAAACTGGGCGGCAAGCTCCCCAAGGGCGTGCTGCTGGTGGGCCCCCCGGGGACGGGCAAGACCTTGCTGGCAAAGGCTGTCGCCGGGGAAGCCGGAGTTCCGTTCTTTTCCCTGTCCGGATCCGATTTCGTCGAGATGTTCGTGGGGGTAGGCGCCGCCCGTGTGCGCGATCTTTTCAAGCAGGCCAAGGAGAAGGCGCCCTGCATCATTTTTATAGACGAAATTGACGCCATCGGACGGACTCGCGGGCGCGGCATGATGATGGGAGCCAACGACGAACGCGAGAATACGCTGAATCAGTTACTTGTCGAGATGGACGGGTTCAATACCGACAAGGGGGTCATTATCATGGCCGCCACCAATCGCCCGGACGTACTTGACAGTGCATTGCTACGTCCCGGCCGCTTCGATCGGCAGATCATGATCGACAAACCCGACCGGCGTGAGCGTGCAGAAATTTTCAGGGTGCATACCCGCCGGTTAGTGTTGCATGACGACGTGAATCCGGAGGTCCTGGCCGGGCAAACACCAGGATTTGCAGGCGCCGAGATCGCCAATGTATGTAATGAGGCTGCCTTGCTTGCTGCCCGCGAAGAAAAGGAATCCATTGAGATGGAGGATTTCGAGCATGCGATCGACAGAGTGATCGCCGGGCTTGAAAAAAAGAACAAACTCATTTCGCCGGAAGAGCGAAAGATTGTTGCCTACCATGAGGCGGGCCACGCAATTACGGGCTGGTTTCTGGAGAATACGGATCCGATTGTCAAGGTGTCGATTATACCACGTGGCCTGGCCGCTCTCGGCTATGCCCAGTATCTGCCCGAAGAACGCTATCTCTACACCAAAGAGGCGTTGCTGGATCGGATGACCATGGCTATCGGCGGACGCGTTGCCGAGGAAATCGTTTTCGGGCGTATTTCGACCGGTGCGCAGAACGACCTCGAACGCATTACCAGGATGGCGTATGCCATGGTGGTCTATTACGGCATGAGCGAGCGAGTCGGGTGTGTCTCTTATAATCGCTCGAACCGCGATGAAGACGCACCGGTTTTCGAAAAACCTTATTCCAACGAAACTGCCCGCATTATCGACGAGGAGGTGCGAGCCATCATTGACGAGATTCGCGCGAGCGCGCGAGAATTACTTGAAGAGAAGCGCGCATCGCTTGAAGATATGGCGAAGGCGTTGCTGAAGAAGGAAGTGCTGGGTCCGAAAGAAATTGTCGAGATTCTCGGGCCGCGCCCCCATGGCGAATATATTTCGCTGAACGGCGCTCCCGACAAGGAAGCCAAGGCAGAGGTTGGTGGAAACGGGGTTGCTGCAGACGGCCTTGGCGCAGCATTGGATGGGGAGGCTGTTCCGGATTCGGAGGCAAATTCTGAAGAGACCGGGGAAGCTGCCAGTAGCACGCAAATCTGATGCAGGGGTACTCCCACTCCTCGAGGCCTTTCGATTTTTTACTTGATCTTAACCGATTTCATTGAATAAAAACTCGAGAAGCATTATATTATTCGGCTTGTGTTATTCTGGCTTTTGCTACGGAATCGTTCAAGACGGCTCTACGGCATCCCGATGCGCGCACCCACCACATTGAACCGATACCGATATTGTGCCAACCATTCAGCAACTCGTTCGACAGGGACGAACCCGAAAGCCTGGAAAAACCAAGGCTGCGGCGCTCGAAAGCAGTCCGCAGAAGCGGGGCGTCTGTACGCGCGTCTACACGACGACGCCGAAGAAGCCCAACTCTGCACTCCGTAAGGTAGCGAAGGTGCGGCTTACGAACGGCTATGAGGTTATCGCCTACATACCGGGCGAGGGGCATAATTTGCAGGAGCATTCGATTGTACTTGTGCGCGGAGGGCGCGTAAAGGACTTGCCCGGCGTGAAGTATCACATTGTACGTGGCGCACTGGACACGGCAGGTGTCGGAGATCGAATGCAGAGTCGGTCGAAGTACGGCGCGAAAAGGCCGCGGAAGTAACGCACCGGATTTTATTGTTCGAACACAGGATACTCGATCCGTATTGAAAGAGGGTCTGAATCATGCGCAGAAACAGAGCGGAAAAACGCAAGGCGGTCGAAGATTCTGTTTATGGCGACGAGCTCGTTGGCCGTTTTATCAGCAGTGTGCTGAAAGATGGCAAGAAAAGCACGGCGCAACGACTTGTGTACAATGCTTTCGAGATTGCAGGGGAGCGTAACGGCGAACCGGGCGTCGAGGTATTCAGAAAGGCCGTGAACAACGTAGCGCCGCTCATTGAAGTTCGGAGCCGCCGGGTGGGGGGCGCCACCTATCAAATACCCGTCGAAGTGCGCCCCGAGCGACGCACAGCGCTGGCATTCCGGTGGATTATCAGATATGCGCGAGCCCGCAGCGACAAGAGCTTTGCGTTGCGGCTTGCAAACGAGTTGCAGGCTGCTGCAAATGGAGAAGGAGGGTCTGTGAAGAAGAAAGACGATACGCACAGAATGGCCGAATCCAATAAAGCATTCGCACACTTTCGGTTTTAATGGAAACGATGTGATTCGCAGCCTGTGGATGTTTGTTTACGGCTGTGGGTTCGATCCATCGAAAACAAGATTATGGCCAACGTAAAGACGATACCGCTTGAAAAAACCCGCAATATCGGGATCATGGCCCATATTGATGCGGGGAAAACCACCACGACGGAGCGCATTCTGTTCTATACGGGTCGCCTCCATCGCATGGGAGAGGTGCACGAAGGCGGCGCTACAATGGACTGGATGGAGCAGGAGAAGGAGCGTGGCATTACGATCACGAGTGCGGCGACCACCTGTTTCTGGAAAGCTCATCGCATCAACATTATCGACACGCCGGGCCATGTGGATTTCACTATCGAAGTGGAACGTTCCCTGCGCGTGCTCGATGGAGCTATTGCGCTTTTCTGCGCTGTGGGAGGGGTGGAACCGCAATCCGAGACGGTATGGCGTCAGGCCAACAAATATGGCGTGCCACGCATTGCCTTTGTAAACAAGATGGATCGCACGGGGGCCGATTTCGAGAATACCGTGCAGATGATGCGCGAACGGCTGAAAGCACATCCGATCCCTGTGCAGATTCCTATTGGCGCCGGGGACATGTTTCGGGGTGTAATAGATCTGATCGAGGACAAGGCTATTGTTTGGCACGACGAATCGCAGGGGGCGACCTGGGATGAGATCGATATCCCTGCGGATCTCAGGAAAGAGGCTCGACACTGGCGCATTTACCTTCTCGAAGCGATTGCGGAGTACAACGATGCGCTCCTGATGAAGTATCTCGAAGGCGAAGATATTACGGCGCAGGAAATCAGAACGGCGGTGCGCGCGGCTACATTAAACATCGACATCACGCCGGTTTTCTGCGGCTCCGCGTTCAAAAACAAGGGCGTGCAGCGTTTGCTGGACGGCGCCATTGATTATCTGCCGGGCCCTGTCGACATTCCGGCGGTATCGGGCATGCATCCCGGATCCGGACAGGAAGCGGAACGCTATCCGGATCCGTCGGCTCCGTTCAGCGCCATTGCATTCAAAATCGCAACGGATCCCTACGTCGGAAAACTGACTTTTTTCCGTGTCTATAGCGGTACGCTCAACAAGGGTTCCCAAGTGCTGAATGCCTCCTCGCAGAAGAAGGAGCGGATTGGACGCATTCTCTTTATGCATGCGAATCACCGCGAGGATGTCCAGCATGTAGTGGCTGGAGACATTGCGGCCGCAGTCGGGCTCAGGCAAATCAGAACGGGAGACACTTTGTGCGATCCCGGACACCCGGTTGTGCTCGAACACATGGAATTTCCGGAGCCGGTCATTCGCATTGCGATCGAGCCGAAGACCAAGGCGGACGGGGACAAAATGTCGCAGGGCCTCATGAAGTTATCCGAGGAAGATCCGACGTTCGTAGTCCGTACCGACGACGAAACCGGACAGACGATCATTGCGGGGATGGGCGAATTACACCTTGAAATCATTGTGGACCGTCTGAAACGCGAGTTCCAGGTTGGCGCCAATGTCGGTCGCCCCCAGGTAGCGTATCGCGAAGCGATTACCGCCTCATGGGACGAGCGCTACGTACACAAAAAGCAGACAGGGGGCCGCGGACAATTTGCAGAGGTGCACATCGAGTTCACGCCCACAGAGGATGGTGTGGGGTTCGAATTTGTCGACGAGGTCAAGGGAGGAAATATTCCGAAGGAATTCATTTCCTCCGTAGAGAAGGGTATCAAGGCCGCTATGATGCAAGGACCATTGGCCGGTTATCCCATCGAAGGGGTCAAGGCTCGTCTCTACGACGGAAAATACCACGATGTGGATTCCGACCAGAACGCCTTCGAGATTGCGGGTCGTATGGCTTTTCGTAGTGCGGCTCGAAAAGCAAGGCCGGTTATGATGGAGCCCATTATGCATGTGGAGGTCGTCACGCCGGAGGAGTACATGGGCGACGTGATTGGTGACCTGAATAGCCGTCGGGGGTGTATCGAGAGTATGGCTCCGCGTCAGGATGCACAGGGCATTACGGCGTCCGTACCTCTGTCGGAGATGTTCGGGTACTCGACCGACCTTCGGTCCATTACACAAGGGCGAGCTATATATACGATGCAATTTGACCATTACGAAGAGGCGCCGAAGAGCATTGCCGAGGGGATCGTTTCGTCAAACACCGGAGCCGTTGCGGCATAACCGCCGGGATGGCGCCATCACTGAAACCATTTTTCTGAACACGTTATCGCCAAACAAAGCATTCAGCCATGGCCAAGGAAACTTTTGAACGCAGTAAGCCTCACGTGAACATAGGCACGATCGGACATGTGGATCACGGAAAGACTACGCTGACGGCAGCAATTACGCTGGTTTTGAATCGTCGCGTGGAAGATCCGGCGAATGCAATCCGTTCGTTCGATTCAATCGACAATGCCCCCGAAGAGCGCGAACGCGGCATCACGATCGCTACGGCGCACGTGGAGTATGCAACGGAGGCGCGCCATTATGCACATGTGGATTGTCCGGGACACGCGGACTATGTCAAGAACATGGTGACGGGAGCGGCCCAGATGGATGGAGCGATTCTCGTGGTGGCGGCAACCGACGGTCCCATGCCACAAACCCGGGAGCACATTCTGCTTGCTCGTCAGGTGGGCGTTCCCTACATCGTGGTGTTTTTGAACAAGGTGGATCTTGTCGATGACGAGGAGCTGCTGGAACTCGTCGAGATGGAGGTTCGAGAGCTACTGGATACATACGAGTTCCCCGGAGACGATACGCCGGTAATTTCAGGTTCTGCACTGGGTGCGCTGAATGGCGAAACGGAGTGGGAGGACAAGGTCATCGAGTTGATGTCGGCAGTGGATTCCTATATTCCGACGCCTGTTCGCGAGATGGACAAGCCTTTTCTGATGCCTGTGGAGGACATTTTCTCCATTACGGGTCGCGGGACGGTCGCCACGGGGCGCATCGAGCGCGGCGTTGTCAATGTGGGTGAACCGGTGGAGATTTTGGGTATGCAAGAAGAGAAACTGACCTCCACGGTGACGGGAGTGGAAATGTTCAGGAAGCTTCTTGACTCCGGCCAGGCCGGGGACAATGTAGGGTTGCTTCTTCGCGGCATCGACAAGGAGGCTATCGAGCGCGGGATGGTGATCTGCAAGCCGGGGTCTATTACGCCCCACCGTCATTTCGAATGCGAGGTATATGTGTTGTCCAAGGAAGAAGGAGGGCGTCATACGCCGTTCTTCAAGGGATATCGTCCACAGTTTTACTTCCGCACCACGGATGTAACGGGGGATATCGAATTGCCTGCGGGCGTGGAGATGGTCATGCCCGGCGACAATACGCAGTTCGAGGTGAAGCTGATTCAGCCCGTGGCGATGGAGGAAGGGTTGCGATTCGCGATTCGTGAAGGCGGCCGTACCGTGGGCGCCGGCGTGGTGACGAAAATACTGGATTAGCAGGAACGAGGTATAGCCGCCGGCTCTCCGGAGTGGTGGCGTGAACGGAAGGATCATGGCGGTAAATCAGAAAATTCGAATCAAGCTCAGGTCGTACGACCATCGACTGATCGACAAGAGTGCGGGGAAGATACTCCGTACGGTGAAATCGACAGGTGCTGTCGTAAGTGGACCGATTCCTCTTCCTACGAAGCGGTCGGTCTATACCGTGCTGCGCAGTCCGCATGTGGACAAGAAAAGTCGAGAGCAATTCGAAACACGGAGTCACGAGCGCCTGATCGATATCCTGTCCACCAGCAGCAAGACCGTGGATGCGCTTATGAAGCTGGAGCTTCCGAGCGGTGTCGATGTGGAGATCAAAGTGTGACTTATGATCTCAAATCGGGCAAAAGTAACGATGGCGAGGAGAACCTTCTTCATAGTGGCCTTACTCGCTTTTCCGTTTGCGGGGTGCGATTCGAACGATGATCCCTCCGACGCGGAGAGGTTTGTCGGAACTTGGATGGCTGCCGGTGTCAGTGACAGCAATGGAGATCAATCGGAAGAATTTATGGCGCTTGTAAACCACCTGACAGCCATATTTCGAGCGGGCGACGAGGACCCTGCTTTCTTGCTTACGTTAGATTACAACGAGGAGGCGGAGCGCGACGATGTATTACTTAGCGGAACCTACGCGGTGGATGACGGAGCACAAACCCTCACGCTAACGATTCCCGGTGGCGCTAATCTTCCGTTCAACTATGCTTTCCAGAACGACATGCGGGTGAATCTTTCGTCCAATGCGGCGTTCATTAATCCGATTTTCAACCTGACCGACCCGTACGAGGGTACGGTCACGGTCATTATTCAAAAGCAGTCGTAATCATGGGCGGGCTGATCGGCAGAAAAGTTGGCATGACCAGTGTGTTCGACGAGATCGGGAATAATATTCCTTGTACGCTCGTCGAAGTAACGCCGAATGTAGTCACCCAGGTGAAGTCTGGCGATGGAGTGGATGGCTACGATGCGGTACAACTTGCAGCAGTCGAACGCAAGGCTGGGCGAGTAACGCGCGCCCGGCGCGGTCATTATGAGCGGGCGGGGACCTCGCCCAAGCAGAAATCGGTCGAATTTCGTCGTGATTTTGTCGGACAAGAGATATCGCCAGGGGACGAAATCGCCGTGGGAGATGTGTTCGCGGAAGGTGATATTGTGGATGTTGTCGGCGTTTCGAAAGGGAAAGGTTTCCAGGGCGTGGTGCGCCGGCATGGTTTCAAGGGGGTCGGCTCGCGCACGCACGGGCAGCACAACCGGGAGCGTGCGCCAGGGTCCATTGGTGCATCCTCCGACCCTTCGCGTGTGTTTCCCGGCATGAAGATGGCCGGGCGTCAGGGCAACGCTCGTACAACCGTGCAGAATCTTGAAGTAGTGCAGGTGCTGGGCGAGCAGCATGTTATTCTGCTGAAGGGCGCCGTACCGGGCCCCAAAGGAGGCTTTGTCACCATCCATAAAAAGAAATGATCGTCCTGTTTCGGGCCGGGGGATGCTCCGCCGCTCGCTCGTGCAGGAACGTGCATGTCCGGATACATTATGAATGCCAGGGTTTTCGGTTCTGACGGGAGTGCCACAAAGCGTAAGGTGAAACTGGACCCCCTGGTGTTCGCCATCGAACCCAATGACCATGTTATCTGGCTGGATGTGCGGAGAATACAGGCCAGTGCCCGGCAGGGGACGCATAAAACGAAGGAACGCAGCGAAGTGCGGGGGAGCACCAGAAAGATGTATCGCCAGAAAGGTACAGGGTATGCGCGCGCGGGCGCCAGAACCTCGTCGCTTCGCCGGAGTGGCGGAACGTTCTTTGGCCCGCGTCCGCGGCAATACGGTTTCAAGATGAATACGAAGGCGAGTCGCCTTGCTCGCCGGTCGGCGCTCAGTTACAAGGCGCAGGGAAATGCGTTGCGAGTTGTGGGATATCTTGGATATGACCAGCCCGGTTCAAAAAAACTTTCCGGGCTCATGACGACGATGGAGCTTTCCGGCGACAAGGTGCTTGTCCTTACGGAAACGCATAGCCCGGAGGTGTATCGTTCAAGCAGTAACCTTCCGCGCGTCCGGGTTAAGGAGGCGCGGCATGTTTCGACACTAGACATTCTCGAAGCAGATGTGGTGGTACTTGAGGAAGGGGCCTTGGCGCTCCTCACTCGGCTGCTGGGATCAAGTGAAAAAGCTGCGGCTTGAGCCGCAATATTTCGAACGGATCGACGGAAAAATCGCCATGCATAACGACATACTCATCCAGCCACTGGTTACCGAAAAGCTGACGAGGCTCATGGAAGAGAACCATTACACATTCCATGTCCGGCTGGACGCCAATAAGATCGAGATCAAAAAAGCAGTGCAGGAGCGCTATCCGTCCGTCTCGATCAGGAAGGTTCGCACCTATATCGTTCGGGGCAAGCAACGCAGTCAGCGTACCCGGCGTGGCATCGTGCAGGGACGCACCTCACGGCACAAGCGGGCTATTATAACGCTCCACCCGGATTCGGAACCGATCGACTTTTTCGAGCAGGTTTAATACACATTGCGAAGCAAGGATCTTATCCCCTGCAGGATCGCTTATATCTCATGGCCATCAGGAAAGTAAAGCCAACGTCCAACGCCAGACGGCAATATACGCTCGATGCCTTCGACGACATTACCTCGTCGACGCCCGAGAAAAGTCTGCTGGCTCCGCTGAAGCATAAGGCCGGTCGCAACAACACGGGTCGGATTACGACCCGTCACCAGGGCGGGGGACACAAGCGGCGGTACCGCATCATCGACTTCAAGCGCGACAAAACGGGGGTCCCGGCGCGGGTTGCCACCATCGAGTATGATCCAAATCGTTCGGCCCGCATTGCGCTACTGGCCTACGCCGACGGGGAGAAGCGCTATATCATTGCTCCCGATGGCGTAGGAGTGGGTATGACTCTTCAGAGTGGTTCGGATGCGCCGCCCGAACCGGGTAATTGCCTCCCGCTGTCCAGCATTCCCCTCGGCACGCAAGTACATGCTATTGAAATGCGTCCCGGAAAAGGAGCGCAACTGGCTCGCTCGGCCGGCGCCAGTGCACAGCTAACGGCGCGCGAAGGGAAGTACGCCACACTCAAACTTCCTTCCGGAGAGACTCGCCTTGTTCCTGTGCGGTGCATGGCGACAATCGGTACGGCGAGCAATCCGGATCATATGAACATCGACATCGGAAAGGCCGGACGTAGCCGGTGGCTCGGCATACGCCCGAAGACGCGCGGTGTGGCGATGAATCCGGTCGATCACCCGATGGGCGGCGGGGAAGGGAAGGCTTCCGGGGGGCTTCCACGCTCTCCGCATGGTGTGCCGGCCAAGGGATACAAGACACGCAAGAAAAACAAGCAATCCGACAAGTACATTGTCCGACGCCGAGGCCGATAGGCGCCGTTCCGCGTCCGATCGTTTCCGGAAGGATCAGATTACAGCAAGATGGCACGTTCACTACGCAAAGGGCCTTACGTTCACTTTAAGTTGCAAGGCAAGGTCGACGCCTTGAACAAGAGTAACTCAAAAAAGGTGATCAAAACCTGGAGCCGGGATTCCATGATCACGCCGGAATTCGTCGGGCATACATTCGCCGTACACAACGGGAAGCAGTTTATCCCCGTATATGTGACGGAGAATATGGTCGGACACAAATTGGGCGAATTTTCACCCACACGTTCTTTTCGGGGACACGCCGGGAAGAACACGGACAAGCGCATGAAACGATAACGGAAAAAATCGCGCTCCGCGTTACCGCGCTAGCCTTGTCGGTCTCCGCATGGTATACCGGGACGCACGATGTATATGGAAGCACGCGCCATCAGAAAGCACATTCGGAGTTCGCCTCGCAAGATGCGTACGGTGATCAATCTCGTTCGCGGGAAGACGGTCGCCGACGCACTCGGCATTCTTCACTATCAGCCGCACCGGATAACCCGCCCGGTCGAATTGACGATTCAATCGGCGGTCTACAACCTGATGGACAGGAATCCGGATGATCGTTTTGAAGAAAGCGATCTGGTGGTCAAGGAGATACGAGCGGACGAAGGAGCACGCATGAAGCGTTTTCGTCCAGTGTCTCGTGGCCGCGCGCACCCCATACTCAAGCGTTCGTGTCACCTGACTGTGGTGGTGGCGACGACGGGCGAGGCCGAATCGGAACAGTCGGATGACGATGCGTGAAGCGCCATCGCGTAACCAAAGGACATGACACGCTAAAAAGAGAAAGACATTGGGTCAGAAAACACATCCGATCGGATTTCGATTGGGCATCATTCGGGGTTGGGATTCCAACTGGTATGCGGCCCGGGATCTTCCGGTAAAACTTGTTGAGGACGAAGAAATTCGCCGGTATCTCGCGACGCGCCTGCGTCGTGCGGGCTTAAGCCGTTGCGTTATCGAACGCACGTTGAAGAGCGTGGTGCTGACGTTACATACAAGTCGCCCCGGCGTCGTCATTGGCCGCAGTGGCAGCGAGGTGGAGAAGCTCCGGGAGGAGATTAAGAAACTGACGAACAAAGAGGACATTCGGATAAACATCAACGAAATCAAGCGTCCTGAACTTGATGCCGAACTGGTCGCTCAGAACGTGGCTCAACAGTTGGAGGGCCGCGTTTCGTTCCGTCGAGCCATGAAGCAGGCGGTTACGGCGGCCATGCGCATGGGGGCGGAGGGTATCCGTATTCGTGTTGCAGGGCGTCTTGGCGGTGCAGAAATGGGCCGCACAGAACAGTATCTTGAAGGACGCGTTCCCCTGCACACTATCCGGGCCGACATCGATTTCGCCCAGGCGACATCCCACACCATTTACGGTTCTATCGGCGTGAAAGTATGGATCTATCGGGGCGAAATTCTCGGTCAGCCAGATCTGAGCCCGAATATTCAGGCGCAGCGACAGCAAATGCAGCAACAGTTCCAGCCGCCGGCTCGCAAGCGTCGAAGCCGTCGGCCACGCGGTGGCGACCAATCGTCCTGACCATTTTTTTCTCTCACTCAGAGATTCGAGATAGAGGATAGCCATGTTAATGCCGAAGCGCACAAAGTATCGGAAATACCAGAAAGGACGCATCAAGGGGAATGCGCACCGGGGAGCAAGCGTCAATTTTGGAGATTTCGGTATCAAGGCACTGGAGCCGGGGCGTATTACCAGCCGGCAGATCGAGGCCGCACGTATTGCCATGACGCGTCGAATGAAGCGTGTCGGCAAGGTGTGGATTCGCATTTTTCCGGACAAGCCGATTACGAAAAAACCGGCGGAAACTCGTATGGGCAAGGGCAAAGGCTCTCCGGAGTATTGGGCCGCCAATGTGAAACCGGGACGCATCTTGTTCGAAATCGGCGGGGGTATCCCGGAAGAACTGGCTCGGGAGGCGCTTCGGCTTGCTCGGCACAAGTTGCCGATCAAGACAAAGTTTGTAATGCGCCCGGATTACAAGCCCTCCGAATCTGTCGGACGATAGAAAATCTCATCGGAGCATGCCATGTTGAAGGCAAAAGAAATTCGTGAACTCGGTCTGGAAGAGGTCCGAAAACGCATTGACGAGGAAGAGGATCAATTGCGCCGGCTTCATTTTCAGCATGCCATTGCGCAGATTGAGAATCCGACGTTGCTGCGCCGAAAGCGGCGCCTGGTTGCGCGGCTGAGGACCATCCTTCACGAGCAGGAAAAAGAGGCCTGAATCGGAACGGAAAGACTATGAGTACAGACACTACAGAAACTGTGGAACGGCAGGTAAGCCGGCCATCGCGCAAGGAGCGTATCGGCATTGTCATCGGCGATCGCATGGACAAGACGATTCTGGTGGCGGTGCAGCGCCAGATCAAGCATCCGATATACGGCAAGTTCATCAAGAAGACCACGAAGTTGATGGCGCATGATGAGCGCAACGATGCGAAGCGGGGAGATTCCGTTCGCATCATGGAAACGCGCCCGCTTAGCAAACGCAAGCGCTGGCGTCTTTCAGAAGTCATAGAGCGGGCCAGATAGCCCCAATACTCTCAGGGAAGCCATGATTCAGCAGGAGTCGAGACTTACCGTTGCAGATAACAGCGGCGCCAAAGAGGTGCTGTGTATCCGTGTACTCGGCGGAAGCGGCCGACGCTATGCCCGCATCGGCGATCGAATTATTGTGACGGTCAAATCCGCTATGCCGGGAGGCGCTGTCAAAAAAGGAGACGTTTCGCCGGCAGTGGTGGTGCGCACGAAGAAAGAACTTCGCCGCAAGGACGGCTCGTATATCCGCTTCGATGAGAATGCCGCCGTACTTTTGAATCCCCAGGACGAGCCGCGCGGCACGCGTATTTTTGGGCCTGTGGCCCGCGAATTGCGCGAAAAACGTTTTATGCGCATTGTTTCCCTTGCCCCGGAGGTGCTTTAGCAGCCATGCCTAGAAAATACAACGCGCAAAAGAAGATTCACGTGAAAAAGGGGGATCGAGTACGCGTGATTGCGGGCAATTATCGGGGTTACGAAGGGAAGATACTCGTGACTTTCCCGGAGAAGGAACGTGTGATTGTCGAGGGGGTCAACCTCCGCTTCCATCACGAAAAACCGAATGCCGCCAATCCCCAGGGAGGGCGCATAGAGAAAGAAGCGCCTGTCCATGTATCCAACGTACAACCGATCGCTTCGGATGGTAATCCGACGCGGGTGGGGCGCAAGCGAATTACGGATATGGAAACAGGGCGCGGACAATGGGTCCGATATGCAAAAACCACGGGGGAAGAGCTTGCATGAGGCATGCGCTCGCACGGATCTCGAGATTTCGGAGCGTTATTTCTCCACACCTTTCCCATTGAGATTGGACAGATGACATACACACCGAGATTGAAGGACCGGTATCGAAAGAAGATCGTACCCGCGCTGATGAAGCAGTTCGGGTATGGGAATGTTATGCAAGTCCCTTGCTTGGAGAAAGTAGTTGTCAACAAGGGAGTGGGAGATGCTTCTGCGGACAAGAAAGCGTTGGACAACGCCATGGACGAATTGCGGCGCATCACCGGGCGGCAGCCCAGGGTGGCGAGAGCGCGGAAGAGCGTCTCGAACTTCAAACTGCGGCAGGGTATGCCTATCGGCTGTAACGTGACGTTGCGCGGAGATCACATGTACGAGTTTGTGGATCGTCTCATTACGTTGGCGTTGCCTCGCGTGCGCGACTTTCGTGGCGTATCGGATCGCAGTTTCGATGGTCGGGGCAACTTCACACTGGGCATCCGGGAACAGATCATCTTTCCCGAGATCGATGTAGACAAGATTGACCGGATCGGCGGGCTGGACATTACTTTTGTAACGACGGCAGCCACAGACGATGCGGCGTATGCGCTTCTAAAGGAAATCGGTATTCCTTTTGTGCGACGAGAAGAAAGATCCGCAGCTGCCTGATCCTTAGTATACGGTCTTTGTATCCCTCCTATATTCGACACCTGCACTTAAGAAAATCTTCAACGCTATGGCGAAAACCAGTTGGATGGCGCGCGAAAGGAAGCGACGGCGTATTGTCGAGAAGTATGCCGGGAAACGTCGCCTGCTCAAGGAACAGGGCGACTGGGTCGGTCTGCAACGACTTCCACGCGACGCAAGCCCCGTCCGGTTGCACAACCGGTGCCCGCTTACGGGCCGTTCCCGGGGCTATATGCGTGATTTCGGCATTTCTCGTATTGCTTTTCGCGAGATGGCGCTTGCAGGTAAGATACCCGGTGTGCGCAAGGCATCCTGGTAACGTTTTTCTACCCAATACGATATGAGTGGCATTACAGACCCGGTTTCAGATTATCTGACACGCATTCGAAATGGCCAGCAGGCCGGCCGAAAGTACGTGGATATACCTGCCTCGAAACAAAAGCGTGCAATCACGCAGATTTTGCTGGATAAAGGCTACATCCGCAGTTACCTGAATGTGGACGATGGCAAGCAGGGACTCATTCGAGTCCGTCTGAAGTACGATGTGCAGGGCGAGCCTGTCATTCGCATGATGAAACGTGTGTCCACGCCGGGCTTGCGTCGGTATACGGGGGCGCATGAATTGCCCCGCGTAATGAACGGATTGGGGATAGCTATTTTGTCCACATCCCGTGGTATGATGACCGACAAGGAGGCGCGCAAGGCGCACATCGGTGGCGAGGTGCTTGCGTATCTCTATTGATTTCTGAAGCTGTGCCGCTGCGAATTGCAGGTATACCCACACTATCCGTGAATCCCGAAAGAGAAGAAACATGTCTCGTGTAGGCAACCGACCCATTGAGACCAGTGACGGCGTATCCGTGGACATCTCGGCGGACAATCTTGTGACCGTCAAGGGGCCCAGGGGAGCACTGTCCGTCCGGGTCGCTCCTGAAATTACGGTGGCGTACGAAGACGGAAGTATCGTGGTCCGGCGCCCCGACGAGCACAAGCGTAGTAAAGCGATGCACGGGTTGTATCGTTCGCTGATCGATAATGCGGTCGAGGGCGTTACGAAAGGGTATCGAAAGCAACTGGAAGTGATCGGCGTCGGTTACCGCGCTTCGGTAAACAATGAAGTTCTCGAACTGGCCCTTGGTTTTTCGCATCCGATTTATTTTGTGCCGCCAGGGACGGTGTCTGTTACGGTAGAGGCCCAGCGAGGCAGGAACACGGTGGTTACGATCGAAGGAACGGACAAGCAAATCGTCGGGCAGGTAGCCGCGAAGATCCGGGAGCTACGTCCCCCCGAGCCGTACAAAGGCAAAGGGATTCGCTATGTGGGCGAATATGTTCGCCGAAAGGCCGGGAAGACGGCAGCTCGCTAAATGCTTGCCATCTCAATCCTCAGCATCTTGATTTGAGTATCCGACAGGAATTATGGCGCTGCATAAAAAGCAGGAACGGAAACGACGCGTAAAACGCGGCATGCGCGATAAGGTCGCAGGTACCCCTTCGCGCCCTCGTCTTTCCGTCTTTCGTTCGAACAGGTACATATATGCACAACTGATTGACGACCGGGCGGGCGTTACGCTGGCGGCGGCTTCGAGCGCAGAGTCTGACATGGTCGGCGATACGCCCATGGAAGTCAGCAAAGCCGTTGGAGCGAATCTTGCCCGCCGCGCCCTCGAAAAGGGTATTGAACGGGTTGTGTTCGACAGGAACGGCTATCGGTACCACGGGCGCGTGCGAGCTTTGGCGGACGGCGCCCGCGAAGGGGGATTACAACTGTAGTTTCTCACAAGACATTAGGTACACTCATTAAGGTTTTGTATGGCAGCACGAAAGGAACAACGACGACGTGAAGCGGCGGAAGGCCAGGATTGGCAGGAGCGGCTTGTATCCGTTTCCCGTGTGGCGAAGGTCGTCAAAGGCGGGCGCCGTTTTTCATTCAATGCCGTCGTGGTAGTAGGCGACGGGCAGGGAACGGTCGGGGCTGGTCTCGGCAAGGCGAACGAGGTGGCCGACGCCATCTCAAAAGGGACGGAAGATGCGAAGAAGAATCTTATTCGCGTTCGGCTCAAGGATCATACGATTCCACACCCCGTCGTGGGTCGGCAGGATGCCGGAAAGGTGTTGCTGAAGCCCGCAGCTCCCGGGACGGGCGTGATTGCCGGGGGGGGCGTACGAGCTGTACTGGAATGCGCCGGTATTCGGGACATTCTTTCAAAATCCCTTGGATCCAGCAATCCGCACAATCAGGTCTCTGCAACGATGCAGGCGCTCGAGCGGATTGAAGACCCTATGGAAGTGGCCAAACGCCGCGGCGTTTCGCTCAAGAGGGTGTTCGAGGGATAAACGACAACCGGGTTTTTTGCGCGCGATGGCTCGCGGTCAGATCGTACAAGGATATGGCGAACAAGATTATCGTAACCCAGACAAAATCCTCAATCGGTTCATCGAAGCGTCTGGTTCGTACCCTGGAGGCGCTCGGTATCCGGCGGATGCACCAGCGCGTCGAACATACGGACTCTCCGCAACTGCGAGGGATGATCGACAAGGTTCGACATCTCGTTACCGTTACCGAAGCCTGATTCGTTTTAAAGACCGGGCGTTTTTCATTCCCTGGCTTCCGTCCGAGGACGGACATCCATTCGAAATGCATTATGGATCTCAGCAATCTGAAGCCTGTTAAGGGCGCTACTCGAAAAAACAAGCGCATTGCCCGCGGCGTGGGTTCGGGCAAGGGCGGTCACAGTTCCACAAAGGGGACGAAGGGCCAAAAGAGCCGAGCGGGGGCAAGTATTCCCGCATGGTTTGAGGGAGGTCAAATGCCACTTCAGCGCCGTGTTCCGAAGTTCGGATTTTATAACCGGTTTCGCGTCGAATACCGTGCAGTAAACCTGTCCTGGATAGCACGTCTTGCAGAGGAGGGGCGAATCGATGGCGCCGCGGAGGTGACGCCCGAGGTGCTTATGGGCGCCGGGGTTGTGCGCAAGGCCGATCGGATTAAAATTCTCGGGACCGGCGAGTCTCCGCAAGGGCTTTCGGTTACCGCGCACGCTTTCAGTGCCTCCGCGAGAAAAAAGATTGAAGTTGCCGGAGGCAAGGCAACCGTCCTCGACTAATGTACGGACCGGCAACGGTCCTCTATCCAACACTCCATTATGGCGAGTATCGGCGAGAACGTACGCAACATCTGGAAGATAGATGAGCTCCGTCGCCGGATCCTGTACACGGTCGGGTTACTCCTCGTGTATCGATTGGGGGCATACGTAACGCTTCCCGGTGTGGATGCCGGTATTTTGGCGGATGTCAATGCACAAGGAAATCCGAACGACATTTTCGGTTTTCTCGATATGTTTGTGGGAGGAGCCTTTAGCCAGGCGGGTATTTTCGCACTCGGCATTATGCCGTATATCACCGCTTCCATTATCATCCAGTTGTTGGGTGCGGTGGTTCCCTATTTTCAGAAGCTTCAGCGTGAGGGCGAGGAAGGCCGCCGCAAAATCACCCAACTCACACGGTATGGGACAGTAGGTATTACCGCTTTCCAGTCCATCGGATATGCGATCAACCTGCAGTATGGGGCCACAGGTCAGGCGATCGTAATCAATTCCACGTTTTTTATGATCTCGACGGTAATCGTGCTGACCGCCGGCACCATATTCGTTATGTGGCTTGGGGAGCGTATTACGGAAAACGGTATCGGGAACGGCATATCCATCGTCATTATGGTGGGTATTATCGCCTTCTTGCCCAATGCGCTTTTCAACGAGTTTACGCTCGCGGGCAATCTCTTCATCTTCCTGATGGAGATCGGTATATGGGCGCTGGTGATGCTTGGCGTCGTGCTGGTTTCTCAGGGCATGCGCCGTATTCCTGTGCAGTATGCGAAGCGTGTCGTGGGGCGCAAAGTGTACGGCGGCACGACCCAGTACCTTCCGCTTCGCGTCAATGCGGCGGGGGTCATGCCTATTATCTTTGCGCAGTCGATCATGTTCGTTCCGGCGACGGTCGCATCGTTTTTCCCCGACAGTGCCTTCATGGTCGAATTTGGACGCTGGTTCTCAGACATTTCCGGCTGGGGTTATTCGACAGTATTCTTCGTGATCTGCGTATTCTTTACGTATTTCTATACCGCTATTGCGGTTAACCCGAGGGAAATGGCGGACACCATGAAGCGGCAGGGTGGATTTATCCCCGGAATCAGGCCGGGTAAGCAGACCAGTGAGTTCATCGACAACATCCTCACGAAAATCACCTTGCCCGGATCGGTTTTTCTCGGGCTTGTTGCGATTCTTCCCGCATTCGCTATGCAGGCTGGCGTCTCGCCCGGTTTTGCGATCTTCTTCGGAGGGACGAGTCTGCTTATTCTCGTGCAGGTGACGCTGGATACGCTCCAACAGATCGAAAGCCATTTGCTCATGCGTCATTACGATGGTTTCATGAAAAGCGGACGTGTTCGAGGACGATATATGTAGTAGTGGCGGTAGGCCGGTCGTAAGACCGTTACCGTCTCCCCAAGCCCATGGCCTTGACGAAAAGCGCATACAAAATCGACCGTCTCAGGGAAAGCGCGAAGCTTGTCGGGCAGACGCTTGGCCAGGTAGCACGACACATTGAGCCGGGTGTTACGACGCGCGAGCTTGATCGGATAGCGGAAGCATTCATCCGCGACCATGGCGCCGAGCCGGCATTCAAAGGATATCGTTTGGGCAACCTGGTGTTTCCCAGCACGCTCTGTACATCCGTAAACGATACGGTAGTACACGGCATTCCGAATGACAGCCCACTTCGACAGGGGGACTTGCTGTCCGTTGATTGCGGTGTGCGGCTGAATGGCTATTACGGCGATAGCGCCTATACCTTTGCTGTCGGCGAGATATCCGACGAAAAGCGCGCCTTGTGCGAAACGACGTACGCAGCCTTGTACAAAGGTATTGAGCACGCCACGACGAAGGGGCGCATCGGAGATATATCCTTTGCCATACAAGAGCACTGTGAAAGCAGGGGGTATGGCGTCGTGCAGGAACTCGTGGGCCATGGCATCGGCAAAAAACTTCACGAAAAACCTAATGTGCCGAATGTCGGCGAACCGGGAACCGGATCCCGGTTGGTGCGCGGTATGACGCTATGTATCGAACCCATGATTAACCTCGGAACCGCCAGGATCGTAACGGATCCGAACGGTTGGGCTATTCGCGCAGTGGATGGGAAAGCCGCTGCGCATTACGAGCACATGGTGGTTGTGTCTTCCGAAAAGGCCGAAGTGCTAAGCACCTTCGAGTATATCGAAGAAGCGTCCGGCATTGCTTTTGATTCGCCGACTACATACAAAATTTATGAACCTGCGTAGCCGATGCGCGTTACGTAACGGCTATGCCTTGATTTTTCACGAACGAGACCGAGCGAACGCATGAAAGTTCGTGCCAGTGTCAAAAAGCGCAGCTCCGACGACAAGATCGTTCGGCGCAAAGGGCGCATTTACGTCATCAACAAAAAGAACCCGAAGCACAAGCAGCGACAGGGTTGAAACCCTTCGGTGTACGATGCGGTGTTTCCGAACGGATGCTGCCGGGAAACCTGAAAGTATATGCCTCGAATAGCCGGAGTGGACGTACCTCCGCATAAACGCGGAGAAATTGCCTTGTCCTCGATTTTCGGGATCGGACGTTCTCGTGCTCTCGAAATTCTTGATCGTGTCGGCATCAAGCACGATGTGCATCCGAACGACTGGACGGAGGAGCAGACCCGGAGCGTACGGCGCCTCATTGAGGACGAGTACCTTGTCGAGGGGCAGTTGCGTTCGGAAGTACAGATGAATATCAAGCGATTGATGGACATCGGCTGTTACCGGGGTCTTCGACATCGCCGGGGTCTTCCTGTACGTGGACAGCGCACACGTACAAATGCACGTACGCGCAAGGGACGTCGGAAGACCGTAGCCGGAAGGAAGAAGGCGCCGCGGAAGTAATCGTACCGTCTCGACCCCTCGTAAATTCAGAATTATATGGCGAAGAAGCAGCAAAGATCGGGGCGCTCCGGCCGTTCGGCTCGGAAACGAAACGTTATCGTCGAGTCGAATGGACAGGCGCACATCAAGGCCACGTTCAACAATGTGATCGTAACATTGACGGACCAGTACGGAAATGTTATTTCGTGGGCGAGTTCCGGTAAGATGGGTTTCAAAGGCAGCCGCAAGAATACGCCGTATGCGGCTCAGGTAGCAGCTACGACGGCTGCGGAAGAGGCGCATGGCTTGGGCCTGCGGCGTGTAGATGTGTATGTGAAGGGTCCTGGATCGGGGCGGGAGTCGGCCATTCGGGCGCTTGCCGGGGCGGGACTCGATATTGCGTCGATCCGGGATGTAACGCCCATTCCTCATAACGGCTGTCGTTCTCCAAAACGTCGCCGCGTGTGACGATAGCAGCGCTGTTGATCGACGAGGCAGCCAGATACAAGAAAGCAGAAACAGTGGACAGCAGATAATGGCTCGATATAGAGGCCCCAAACAGAAAGTTGCCCGGCGTTTCAAGGAACCGATCTTCGGTCCGAGTAAGGCGCTTGAGCGCAAGTTGTATCCGCCAGGCCAGCACGGACAGGGACGCCGGTCCAGAGAAAGCGATTACGCCGTGCAGCTCAAGGAAAAACAAAAGGCGCGGTATACCTATGGTCTCCAGGAACGCCAGTTTCGCAACCTGTTCGAAAAGGCATCCCGAAAAAAAGGCGTCACCGGAGAAAACCTGCTGAAATTTTTGGAGGCCAGACTGGACAATACGGTGTTTCGTCTCGGTTTTGCGCGTACGAGGCGTCAGGCCCGACAACTGATAAACCATGGACATATCATGGTGAATGACCAGATCGTAAATATCCCGTCGGCGCAACTGCGCCCGGGCGACACGATTGCGATTCGACCGAGGAGCCGCGCCATGCGACCGATCGTGGAGTCGGTTACGCAGAACCGACGGACGTTCGCCTGGCTCGAGGTCGATCGCGGCGATCTCCGAGGAAAAATGCTGGATATGCCGGCCCGGGAAGACATCCCGGAAAATATTCGCGAGCAGTTGATCGTCGAGTTGTATTCGAGGTAGTTGCCTGACGATTTTCGCCGAACAGATGCGTTACGGTATCCGCTATTCCACTCTTGCAAGACTTTGACCGATTGAGAAGCCATGAGCAGTCATGTAATCCATATGCCGGACGGCATTCAGATTGAAGATGCATCGGATTTTTCCGGGCGGTTTTCGTTGCAGCCTCTCGAACGCGGGTACGGCGTAACGATCGGGAACGCGATGCGGCGTGTTCTTTTGTCGTCGCTGGAAGGCGTTGCCGTTACGGGGGTGAAGATCGACGGCGTACAGCATGAATTTTCGACGATTGAGGGCGTAACAGAGGATGTTGCCGATATCATTCTGAATCTCAAGGAAGTACGCTTTCGTGCGAACGTAGAGGCGGAAGACGGCGTCATTCACCTTGTGATCCGAGGTCCCGGTTCGTTCACGGCCGAAGATATAGACGCCGCCACGAACGATTACGAAGTGCTCAATCCGGATCATCACATCGCCACAATGGATGAAAATGCGGCGCTGAGCATTGAGTTGCGCATTGAGCGGGGGAGGGGGTACATACCTGCTGACGAAAACAAGCGCGCCGACGATCCGATAGGGGTGATCGCCATGGATGCTATCTATACACCCATTCGGAATGTCAAGTATTCGGTCAAGACGACGCGCGTCGGGCAAAAGATCGACTACGAATACCTTACGATAGAGATCGAAACGGACGGTTCCATTTCGGCAGAGAAGGCGCTGATGCAGGCCGCGACCATTCTAAGGAATCACGTGGACCTGTTTATTTCGATGGATAGCGTACCTGATCCTACCGAAAAGGCAGAGGTCGTCGATACGGAAACACAGCGTATTCGCGAATTGCTTGTACAACCCGTAGACGAACTGGACCTGTCCGTGCGTGCGCAGAATTGTCTGAAGGCTGCCAATATCACGAATATCGGCGATCTGGTCAGTCGAGAGGAATCGGAGATGCTGAAATTTCGGAATTTTGGACGCAAATCGTTACAGGAACTGGTTCGTGTGCTTAGTGATCGGGGTCTGCATTTTGGTATGAGCGACGAAAAACACGAGGAAAAGGCGTAGTCGGATATTATGAGACACCAGAGAAAGCGACACAAACTTGGGCGCAACGCATCTCATCGAAAGGCTACGCTCGTAGCGTTGGGCAATGCGTTGATCGCACACAAGCGCGTTACGACGACGGTGCCGCGGGCCAAGGCCCTGCGCACCTTCATCGAGCCCATTATTACCCGGGCTAAAGACGATTCGCAGCATAATCGTCGGCAGGCGTTTCGGCATCTGCGGGACAAGCAATCCGTCACCGCACTGTTCACGGAAGTGGCCGAGAAGGTTGGAGAGCGTCCAGGCGGGTATACGCGCGTTGTCAGGATTGGCCGTCGTGCAGGAGATGCTGCTCCTATGGCTATCGTCGAACTTGTCGATTACAATGAGACGGGCGGAACGACCGGAGACGGATCGCAGAAAAGCAGTAAACGGACGCGCCGTGGCGGCCGCCGCAGCAAGTCGGCGACACCGGCGACAACGAAACAAGCGGACGAAATCTCTGCGGCGGAGGCGCCCGAGTATTCCGGCGACGAGGAAGTCATGCATGAGAAATCGGCTGAAGAGGTAAAGGAGGTGAACGAGACGGAAGTACCTTCTCCGGAAGCATCCGACACGGAGTCGACAACATCCGACACGGAGCCGGAAGCATCCGACACGGAGTCGACAACATCCGACACGGAGTTGGCAACATCCGATACAGGGCCGGAAGCATCCGACACGGAGCTGGCAACATCCGACACAGGGCCGGAAGCATCCGAGGATAAAAAAAACAAGCCGACCGGTAAGGCTTCGGAGGCATCTTCGTAGATAGCTGACGACAAGATCGGGGACTACGATAGGGTCTGGTGCATCGCCGCGGGGCCCTTCGTATCTTCCTCTATGGCTCTTTCACCTCTTCAACGTCGCCGATTTCTTCCGCGCACTCGTGACGGGCGCATTGTAACCTTTGCCTTCGTAGCGCTGTTTTTGCTCGCGATGCCACCGGTTACCCATGCTTTCCTAAACCGCATAGAGCCGTCTTTCTTCGGAGTGCCCTTTCTATATGTGGCGCTATTTATTGTCTATGTGGCGCTCATCGCCGTTCTGATCCTGGCGTATCGACGGGGCGTGTAGTCATCGGAGATATTTTTCCTTGTCAGGGGGCGGTATGATGGAAACCTGGATTGTTGCCACTGGCCTGATTTTTATCTACTTGCTGGTCACGCTCGGGTTGGCCGTAGTGGCGGGCCGTCGTTTGACGGTCGATATGGAGGATTTCTTTCTCTACGGACGCCGAGCCGGTTTCGTGGTGCTTTATCTTACGGTCGTCGCCACCTTCCACTCGGCGTTTGCTTTTCTCGGCTCAGGAGGCTTCTTCTTTACGCACGGGATCGGTTTCTGGGCTGCCGGGGCGTGGACGGTGCTTGTCGGCGCCATCACCTACGTACTCGGTTCCCGCATCTGGGCGCTTGGCAAAGCGTTCGGATACGTTACGCCGGCGGATATGCTCGCTGACTTTTACGAGTCGGAAGCAGTGCGCATAGCGGTTGCTATCTTCTCCGTGGCGTTCACCATTCTCTACATTCAAGTGCAGGCGATCGCTCTCGGTTACATCATGGATGTGGCCTCCGGTGGGCGTATCCCATTCGAGATCGGCGTTATCGTCATGCTGGTCGTTGCGGTCGTCCACCTTATGATCGGGGGATTGCGTGCAGTCTACTGGACCGATGTACTTCAAGGGATCTGGATGTATATCGCTATCTGGGCGGGAGCCCTTCTGCTCTCCTTCGAACTTTTCGGCGGTCCGTTGGAATTGTGGCGGCACGTTGCCGCAGAACGGCCCGATCTGCTCACACTTCCGGGTCCCTCGGGGTTCTTTACGCCCGGCATGTGGGTCGGGATGGTGATCACGCTCTCCTTCGGGATCGTTTTTCAGCCGCACATGATGATTCGCTATTACACGGCGGTGGATGGCAAGACCCTCAAACTGCTCGGCGCAACCACGCCTATCTATTTGATGACGCTTTATATTCCAGCAGCACTCGTAGGACTGGGTGGGGCGCTGGTCATGCCGGAACTGGAAGCGGCCGACCGCATTTTCCCCGAATTGCTTTTTGCACATGCCCCGGCGTGGCTTACCGGCGTCATTCTTGCCGGGGCTGCGGCTGCCGCCATGTCCACGCTGGATTCAATCCTGCACGCTAACATGACGGTGCTCACGCGCGATGTGTACCAGCGCTATGTGGCGCGGGGCAAAAGTCAGGCGCACTACGTTTTCGTCGGGCGCGTCATTGTGCTTGCGCTCCTTGTGGTAGCCTGCATTCTTTCGCTGGCGGAGAGCGACTTACTCGTACACATCATTACGCTATCCGGCGCAGGCGCCCTCCAGCTCATGCCCGCCATCATTGGCATATGCTTTCCCGGCGGCCGCTCGCTCAGCCGGGCGGGCGTACTGGCCGGGCTGGCTGTCGGGATGGTTATTCTATGGCTTACGCTGGTCGTATTTCCTCATCCGTTAGGCATGCACGGCGGGTTGTGGGCGCTCCTCGCGAACGCAGCGGTTGCCGTGGGCGTCTCCTGCATGACGCCGCCGCCTTCCGGCGAGACGGTCGCGCGCGTTCACGGCGAGGTGGAGCGCTTCATAGCGGAATGAAAGGATCAGGTGATGACGGGCGGTTTGCACATCGCCGCGACCTGATCCGTTTCGTACATCTTCCTGTTTCCTGCACGGGGTATTATTCGCGCAGAAGCGGGTACGTCCCGGGTGTATCTTCCTAATGGTCTTTGCCTCGCAAGCGCTATGGGGAAACCGCGCGCAGGGAGCGAGATTTAATCCTTTAGACGTTGTTATTTGTAGCTGTCGCATATATATCCCGATGGTTTTGCCAACCATTCCATGTTGCGAGCTTCTTCCATCCTGACCAATACCGACTTGCAGGTCGAACCGGAATTTGAAGCCGGGCTCGACGAATTGCTTGATGCGTGCCGCCAATCTCTGCGGTCGGTGGATGAGGATATGATCCGTCGCGCCTTCATGCTGGGCTATTGGGCGCATCGCAACGATCGGCGAGCCTCGGGCGAACGATTCATTACGCACCCGATCGAGGTAGCGGTGATCGTGGCCAGGGATATCGGGTTTGACGACATAAGTGTCGTCTCGGCGCTATTGCACGACACCGTGGAAGACACCGAATTTTCCCTGGATCTCATACGAGAAGAATTCGGCGATACGGTATCGAACATTGTCGACGGATTGACCAAGATCCGCGGGGTTTCCTGGAACCGCGAACTGGGTCAGGCAGAAAATGTCCGCAAGCTCATGCTTTCCATGGCGACGGACATTCGCGTCATTCTCATAAAGTTTGCAGACCGTTTGCACAATCTGCGCACCATCGAGTCGCTCCCTAAACAAAAGCAACTCAAGATTGCGAGTGAGACCCTGGATCTCTTTGCGCCGCTTGCCCATCGTTTCGGGTTGAACGCCATCAAAGCCGAGTTGGAAGATATCTCTCTGAAAATCCTCCATCCGGAAGAATACCGCGACATTGTGCGAAGCCTGCGGGCATCCAAAGTCGAGCGGGACGGCTATGTAGGCCGTTTTATCAAACCTTTGAGGGAGCGCCTTGAGAGCGATCGCTTCGATTTCGAAATGGCGGGCCGCTCGAAGAATCTCTATTCGATCTGGCGGAAGATGAAGCGGAAGGATAAGCCGATTGAAGAGATATACGACTTGCTTGCCATTCGTATTGTCCTGAAAAGCACAGGAAAAAAAGGAAAAGAAGATTGCTGGAGGGTGTATTCGATCGTTACGGACTTATACAAACCGTTGCCGGAACGCTTCCGGGATTTTATTTCAGTGCCCAAGTCCAACGGCTACCAGAGCCTGCACACGACGGTTCTTGGCCCAACGGGGCGACGGGTGGAGGTGCAGATTCGCACGGAAGAAATGCATGCCATCGCCGAGCGCGGTGTGGCGGCGCACTGGAAGTACAAGGAGCCCGTTAGCGATCGGGACCGGGGGATGGAGCAATTTCTTGTATGGGTGCGGGATATTCTTGAAAACCCCAACCCCGAACATGCCACGGAGTTTGTCAAGGAGTTTCGACTCAACCTGTACGACGAAGAAATATATATTTTCACCCCCAAGGGGGATTTGATGACACTGCCCCGTGATGCGACCCCTGTCGATTTTGCATTTCAGGTGCATACTGAAATAGGCATGCACTGCATCGGGGCGAAAGTGAACGGAAGGATGGTGCCGCTTTCGTACAAACTTCAGAGTGGCGATCAGGTGGAGGTCATCACATCGAAGAAGCAAACGCCGAATCCGGACTGGATGAAGTTTGTCGTTACGCACAAGGCGCGCAGTAGAATACGGCACTTAATCAACGAGAAGCGGCGCCGCAGCGTTGACCTGGGCCGGGAAATGCTCGAGAAAAAACTCGACAAGGCCGGCCTGGATGTCGAAGAGCAAAAGTTGCGCAGAGCGGCCAATCTGCTCAAGTTTCCGAACGCCCAACAAATGTTCTATGAGATTGGAACGGGGCTTTTCGATGCGAAGGACTTTGTGGAGTTCGTCAGGAACGAGTCCCGTGGGCGAAAGGAAGAGGAAGAAGAATTTGCCGAGCAGGAAGGGCTTCGGTTGCGGTACGAAAATTTTCTGGATTCGGCCCAGGTGGCAGCCCGCCCGGCTCTCGAGATCGACGGCGAATTGCATACGGACATCGTCACGCGATATGCTCCTTGCTGCAATCCGATCCCCGGCGACGATGTTTTCGGCTACATAAGTCGCAGCGACGGCATAAAGATTCATCGCGTGAATTGTCGGAACGCTCCCAGTCTGCTCGTAAACCATCCCGACCGCATCGTATCGGTGGAATGGAGCAGGCAGAAAGACGTGCAATTCCTGTCCGGCTTGCGCGTGATGGGAGAGGATCGCGTGGGTATGGTAAGCGATATCACGACCGTTATTTCCAAAAATCTGAAAACAAATATTCGTTCCATCACAGTGGATTCCGAGGATGGCGTTTTTGAAGGCACCATCGTGTGCTCGGTAACGGATCTGTCGCATCTTCGTCGTCTTATCGAGCGGCTAAAGCGCGTCGACGGGATTCACGGAGTGTACCGGTTTGAGGAGTGATGGGCCTTTTTTGCGCATGGGTCTTGTATGTCGTGTGCTTTTTGGCGTAAACTATTGCTCGTTTTTTGCCGATAAATTCATTTATCCCAGAAGGTTAAGGACTACTACCATGCCTGATGCATCCAGTACAAAGACCCGGAAAGATGTGGCTCGCCGGGTTGCGGAATCCATGGGCGAGCCGGTTTACAAAGCGGAACCCTGGGTTCGAGCGGTCATTCATGCCATCCGCGATATAATGATCGATGCAGATTCGGAGGTCCGCATCGAGTTGCGCGATTTTGGCGTATTCGAAGTCAAAAAGACCAAAGCCAGACCGAAGGCTCGCAATCCGAGAACGAACCAGACGATCTTCGTACCCGGTCGGCGCAAGACGCATTTCAGACCGGGCAAGCGACTGAGGAAGGTGTTGCAAACGCCCCTGTCCGAATCGACACATCGGATCCCGGACGGACATATAGCCGGCGATCCCATGCAAACCCCTGATGCTGCCGAAGCATTGTAGACTCTCCGGTTGTATGGACGCATTGCCTCGTATCGTCGGTGTCGATTACGGCACGCAGCGAATCGGACTGGCGATGTCCGACCCGCTTCGGCTGTATGCGCAATCCCTCGGGGCATATTCCAGCGAGGAAGTAATACGGCAACTTACGGCTCTGAACGCCGATCCCGGATTCGATACGATCGTAGTAGGGTGGCCTTTGACCTTGTCGGGCGAACAGGGAGCGGCTACGGATATTGTCCGGTCTTTCATTCGCCTTCTTTCCAAGCGTTTTCCCGACAAAGAAGTGGTTATGCAGGATGAACGGTATTCCTCGGTTCGGGCAAAAAATTTGCTGATCCGGTCGGGTGTCCGCAAGAAAGCCCGCCGCCGCAAGGAAAGAGTAAATGCCGCAGCTGCCGCGGTCATTCTTCAGGATTATATTGACGAGACGCAGGAGAAAATATCCTGATCCGGTGTTCTTATGATTCTTCCTATTCGTTTGTATGGCGATCCTGTGCTCAGGTGCGGCGCCGAAGATGTCGTTGGGGATAGTGCAAGTGTCCAGCAACTTATCGACAATATGATCGAGACCATGCGGGGCGCATCGGGCATCGGTCTGGCCGCCCCGCAGGTGGGCCGTACGGAGCGTATCTTCGTGGCTGATCTGGCGGCAGAAATACAGCATGAGCATGTATCGGAGGGGGCGTTGGGCCCGATGACATTCATCAATCCCGAGATTGTCCGGGAGAGTGAGGAGGAAAGCGAATTCGAGGAGGGGTGTCTGTCCATTCCGGATATATGCGAGACCGTTAAGCGCTCCGAACGCATCCGGGTAACGTATCTGGATCGCCATTTCCGGCCGCAAGAACTGGATGTGGGTGGTTTGCCGGCGCGTGTGATCCAGCATGAGGTGGATCATCTTGAGGGTATCTTCTTTGTGGATCGCATAAGTGAATTTCGGAGGCGTCTTCTGCGTCGCAAGCTCCGTGAGATCGCCCATGGAAAGGTGGAAGCCGATTACGCCTTGTATAGATAGGATTCTCTGGTCAAAACCACTTCGTTCAGCGCTTCACGTTCGCAAATACAGGATATCATGATTTCATCGTCGGAATCAGCGGGAAACACTGCGAATTCGGGGCGTCGCGAACGTGAAACGCCCTTCGGGAGGCAGAGAGGGGCACGCTGACCGTGTCATTCCTCATTATGTGGGGCCTGCCACATTGCTTCGTCATTCCTTGCCAGCGCACCCCTTTCAGCCTCTGAATCTTTGCGGATTTAATCAGAGTATCCTATAGATAGGATTCTCTGGTCAAAACCACTTTGCTCAGCCAGGGTAAAGGGTGAAGAGGAGCCGCGGAATGTTACTCAGGTGCTCCAGCATAGCAATTATGCACAAAATGAATAGAAAGGTATGTCATTATGCAAAAAATGCATAATAGAGATTTGCGTCCTTGAATTAGCGTATCCTTACGGGCCCTAAATGAGAATTTCCTGTAGGGCGCTGCAACCTTGCGCAACGTGTCGTGTGTAAGGGACTTGCCGTAATCAGGTATACGGATTCGGCAACCCGCCCTCACAGCATCCGGGATATATGTTTTCGCTGCGCGCACATATCGAACGGTCGGGAGTTTTTTTACTCGCCGTGATGTTGTGCGGCGCCGTGGCGGCGCCGTTCGGGCATAACTTGTCGCATATTCGCTCTCTCGAGCATGTGCATGGGGCTGCTGCCGAGGGGGTGCAGAGCGGATCGACAGGCCTGCCTGTCGATTTTCTCGTCGAAGAACAAACGCATCCGCATCATTTCGAGTGCGATCTGTGTGCGTTTTGTTCATTGGCCACCCCGGTTATCGATCAAATCCGGACGCCGCTGCTTCCCGTGCATGTGACCGGGCAGACGCTCTGGTCCGCACTGTCTGCCCGCAGCCTTTTCTATCGCCCGATACGTGCTCCTCCTGTAGTGTCTTGACCCTATCCGGCGCCGTTCCGGCGCCGTTTTTTACAAGACACATCTTTCAAACAAGAGAGGAGTCATGTTTGTACGCAAACATCACGGCGCTGCCGTTATTGTTTTTTTGATCATGAGCGGGCTTGTTGCCTGTTCCAATGCCCAGCATACGGCGGTGATCGCCGGGTCTATCGAGGATGCGGAAACCGGAGAACCGATCCGCTTTGCGCAGGTCCTTGTCGAAGAGGCCAACCGTAGTTCAAGAACGGATCGGGAAGGTCGTTTCGAGGTCCGTTTTCTGGAAGCCGGGAACTACACGCTCAAGGCCTGGCGCATAGGCTATGAGCCTCTCGTGAGCCTGGTGGAGGTTGGCGGCGCCGGTTCGGATACGTCGCACGTCATCCTGCGGATGCCGGTTTCACTGGTCCAGCTCGGTGAGGTCATTGTGGACGGGCGCGGCGAGTCCCATGTGATGAGCGATTCGGATATGGATATAGGGGGCAGGCGGCTTCGTCAGCACCTCGGAACGACGATCGCCGAAACACTCGATAACGAGCCCGGCATTGCTATGAGGTCTATGGGTCCTGCCCCTGCCCGTCCGGTCCTGCGGGGATTGGGCGGCGAGCGGCTGCTTGTCATCGAAGATGGCGGGCGCACCGGCGACCTGTCCGCTACCTCCGCCGATCATGTGGTTGCGATAGACCCGCTCATGACGGAGCGTATCGAAGTGGTTCGCGGTCCGGCTGCGCTGCTTTACGGGCCGAATGCGTTGGGCGGCGTGGTGAATGCAGTCCGCGGGTATGTTCCCGTGATCATGCCCGCGGAGATTCATGCCGTCGGCGTGTTCCAGGGGCAATCCGCCAACGATGGTCTGTCAGGAGGATTCAGCCTGGAGGCGCCGATCGGCGGTTTTGCGGTGCGCACCGACGGCAGCCTGCGAAACTCGGGGGACGTATCCACCCCGATCGGCATCCTTGCGAATACCGCATTGACCACCGGAAACGGTTCCGTGGGGATCAGCCGCATCGGCGAATGGGGGCATGCGGGCGTCTCGGGTAGTTATTACACATCTCGGTACGGTATACCGGGCGGGTTTATCGGAGCGCACCCGCAGGGTGTTGACATCGAGTTGTCTCGCCGTCACCTGAAAACGAAGGGCATGATACTGGATATTCTGCCCCGGTTTTCGCATCTCGAATTCGAGGGGTCGTTTTCGAGGTATTTTCATCAGGAATATGAAGCGAGCGGCACAGTCGGCATCGAGTTCGGGCTCCTGTCGTACTATGGTCGGCTTCTTGCCCGAACCCATGGCCGCAGGCACAATAGTCTGGTAAGCCTTTGGGGTGGGTATCGCGATTTTGCCTCCGGCGGTTTTACATTCACTCCGAATTCGAGGGAGTGGACGGTGGCGGCGTTCAGATATCAGGATATCAACCTGGAAAACATGTCGTTTCAGGGGGGGCTTTGATACGACCTGCGTATCGTTCGCCCCCGAGTGGTTGGGGACCCCCGGATTGTTGGGGAGGAGACACTGGCCGGCCGGATACGCAACCGAACGACCGGAGGCTTCTCCGGCTCTTTTCGTATGTTTCGCCGATTCGGCGATGATTTCTCCGTGGGTATCGGCGGCGTGCGCTCGATTCGCATGCCGGGCATCGAAGAACTGTTCTCGTCAGGGCCACATCTGGGGGCCTATACCTTCGAGGTAGGCAATGCGGATCTTGGTGTTGAAAAGGGATTGGGTGCGGAAGTGTTTGGAGAATACCGAAGCGAGCGTTTTTCCGGATCTCTGAACCTGTATCACAATTACATCCGGGATTACATTTATCCCAGAAATACAGGTGAGATCAGTGTGCGTACGCTTCTGCCGGTATACCAGCAAACCGGCTCGACGGTACGTATGTCAGGATCGGAAGCCTCCTTTGCACTACAGATCGCTCCCTCCGTAACTCTTTCCGGATCGGGGGCGTACGTACGCGGTACGCTGATCGACATTGATGAGCCGATGCCCTTTACTCCTCCCCTGCGGGGTCGTCTGGAAGCGGCGTACGCCAAGGGGCGGTTTCGGGTGTCCGGTTCCGCTGAGGCGGCGCGCAAACAGGATCGTCTCGGCGCGTTCGAAGAACCGACGGACGGGTACGTCGTGCTTGGAGGCTATGTGCAGTACTATCTTTCGATAGGCCGCTCCTTGTACACGTTCGATATCGGCATCGAAAATGCAACCAATGCCGAATACAGGGATCACCTTTCGAGGGTAAAGAGCATCATGCCCGAGCAGGGACGCAATCTCAAGATCCTTGTCAAAGTGTTGTTTTAAGGATGCTCCGATTAAGGATACTCTGATTAATTCTACTTCGATCAGCGCTTCATGTTCGTGCGTACAGGACATCATGACGATGTCGTTGAAATCAGCGAAAAATGCTGTGATTTGGTGCATGGCGTACATGAAGCGCCCTTCGGTAGGCTTCGAGAAGCGCGCTTGCTGTGTCATTCCTCATTATGTGGGGCCTGTCACATTGCTTCGTTATTCCTTGCCAGCGCGCTTCTCGAAGCCTCTGAACTTTGCAGATTTAATCAGAGTATCCTTATGAGAATTTCCTGCGGGGCGCTGCAACCTTGCGCAACGTGTCGTGTGTAAGGGGCCTGCCGTAATCGGGCATACGAATCCGGTAACCTGCTCTTACAGCATCCGGGATATATGTTTTCGCTGCGCACACATATCGAACGGTCGGGAGTTCTTTTGCTCGCCGTGATGTTGTGCGGCGCCCTGGCGGCGCCGTTCGGGCATAACCTGTCGCATATCCGCTCTCTGGAGCATGTGCATGGTGCTGCTGCCGAGGGAGTGCAGAGCGGGTCGACAGGCGTCCCGGTCGATTTTCTTGTCGAAGAACAAACGCCTCCGCATCATTTCGAGTGCGATCTGTGCGCGTTTCGTTCATTGACGACCCCGGTTATCGATCAAATCCGGGCGCCGCTGCTTCCCGTGCATGTGACCGGGCAGACGCTCTGGTCCGCACTGTCTGCCCGCAGCCTTTTCTATCGCCCGATACGCGCTCCTCCTGTGGTGTCTTGACCCCATCCCACGCCGTTCTGGCGGCGTTTTGTTTTCTCAAGACACATTTACACTACACATCAGAGGAGAGCCATGTTTGTACGCAAACAGTACGGCGTTGCCGTTATTGTATTTTTGATCATGGGCGGGCTGGCTGCCTGCTCCAATCCCGCCGAAGACGACGACCATGACGAGCATGCCGACGCCGAAGGTCTTGTGCTCGTTCTCGACGACGAAGAAGTCGTTCGCGTCGAAGAGGCCAAAGTGACGGGATCGCTTACCGTCGGAGCCGGCGAAACCACGTCCGACATCGAGGTCGAGTTTCTCGATCACGATGGACATGAGGTGCATGGCGAAGACCTTGACAAGGAATTTTCTTTGGGGGTTGAGGTCCGGGGCAGCAATATCGTTACCATAGCCTATACGGGTCGGTGGACGTTTACGCTGGAAGGAGGCGATGCCGGCGATACCGCCATACGGGTTCAACTTCTGCATGAAGGTCACGCCGATTTCACAACGCCGGATATATCCGTCACTGTGGAATAGGCAGACCATGCGTTGCTTCGGGCTCTGCCGGTTTTTGTGGATGGGTTTTGCGGCGTGCATGACCATGACGGCCGCAACGTCGTCGCATGCGCAGCATACGGCGGTGATCGCAGGATCCATCGAGGATGCGCAAACCGGAGAGCCGATCCGCTTTGCGCAGGTCCTTGTCGAAGAGGCCAATCGTAGCTCGAGAACGGATCGGGAAGGTCGTTTCGAGGTCCGTTTTCTGGAAGCCGGGCAGTACACGCTCAAGGCCTGGCGCATAGGCTACGAGCCTCTGGTGACCCTGGTGGAAGTGGGCGGCGCCGGTTCGGATACGTCGCATGTCCTCCTGCGGATGCCGGTTTCGCTGATCCAGCTTGGCGAGGTCATCGTGGACGGCCAAAGCGAGTCCCACATGATCAGCGATTCGGATATGGAGATGGGGGGCAAGCGGCTTCGGCAGCACCTCGGAACGACCATTGCCGAAACGCTCGATAACGAGCCTGGCATTGCTATGAGGTCCATGGGGCCGGCGCCTGCCCGACCGGTCCTGCGGGGGTTGGGCGGCGACCGGCTGCTTGTCATCGAAGATGGCGGGCGTGTCGGCGATCTGTCCGCTACCTCCGCCGATCATGCGGTCGCGGTAGACCCGCTCATGACGGAACATATCGAAGTGGTTCGCGGTCCGGCCGCGCTGCTTTACGGGCCGAACGCATTGGGCGGCGTGGTGAATGTGGTCCGCGGGTATGTTCCGGTGATCATGCCCGCGGAGATTCATGCTGTCGGCGTTTTTCAGGGGCAATCCGTCAACGATGGCCTGTCCGGAGGATTCAGTCTGGAAGCGCCGATCGGCGGTTTTGCGGTGCGCACCGACGGCAGCCTGCGAAACTCGGGGGACGTATCCACCCCGATCGGCATTCTTGCGAATACCGCATTGATCACCGGAAACGGTTCCGTGGGGATCAGCCGCATCGGCGAATGGGGTCATGCGGGTGTCTCCGGCAGTTATTACACGTCCCGGTACGGCATACCGGGCGGGTTTATCGGAGCGCACCCGCAGGGCGTCGATGTCGAGTTGTCTCGCCGTCACCTGAAAACGAAGGGCATGATACTGGATGTTTTGCCCCGGTTTTCGCATCTCGAATTCGAGGGATCGTTTTCGAGATATTTCCATCAGGAATACGAAGCGAGCGGCGCACTCGGCATCGAGTTCGGACTCCTGTCGTACTATGGTCGGCTTCTTGCCCGCACCCACGGGCGCAGGCACAATCGTCTGGTAAGCATTTGGGGGGGGTATCGCGATTATGCCTCCGGCGGTTTTTCATTCACTCCGAATTCGAGGGAGTGGACGGTGGCCGTGTTCAGATATCAGGATATCAATCTGGAAAACATGTCGTTTCAGGGGGGGCTTCGCTACGACCTGCGCATCGTTCGCCCCCGTACCGTTGGGCAGGAAACACTCGCAGGCCTGATCCGCAACCGAACGACCGGAGGCTTTTCCGGCTCTTTTCGTATGTTTCGCCGATTCGGCAGCGATTTTTCCGTGGGTATCGGCGGCGTGCGCTCGATTCGCATGCCGGGGATCGAAGAATTGTTCTCGTCAGGGCCCCATCTGGCGGCATATACCTTCGAAATAGGCAATGCGGCTCTCGGCGTCGAAAAGGGATTGGGCGCGGAAGTGTTCGGGGAATACCAGCGCGAGCGTTTTTCCGCATCTCTGAACCTGTATCGCAATTACATCCGGGATTTCATTTATCCCAGAAATACAGGCGAGATCAGCGTGCGCACCCTTCTCGCGGTATACCAGCAAACCGGCTCGACGGTGCGTATGGCGGGATCGGAGGCCTCCTTTGCGCTACAGCTCGCCCCCTCCGTAACCCTTTCCGGGTCGGGGGCGTACGTACGCGGTACGCTGGTCGATATCGACGAACCGATGCCCTTGATTCCTCCCCTGCGGGGTCGCCTGGAAGCGGCGTACGCCAAGGGTAAACTCAGGGTGTCCGGTTCCGCCGAGGCGGCACGCAATCAGGATCGTCTCGGCGATTTCGAAGAACCGACAGACGGGTACCTCGTGTTTGGAGGCTATGTGCAGTACTACCTTTCGATAGGACGCTCCTTGTACACGTTCGATATCGGCGTCGAGAATGCAACCAACGCCGAGTACCGGGATCATCTTTCGAAGGTAAAGAGCATCATGCCGCAGCAGGGACGCAATATCAAGATGCTCGTCAAAGTGTTGTTTTAAGGATACTCTGATCAAAACCGCTTCGCTCGGCGCTGTACGCCCCTCGCAACCTCTGAGTTTTGCGGACTTAATCAGAGTATCCTTCAGGATTCATTCCTTTGGCACAATGCGTCCTTCCGGCGTAATGGTTTCATCCGGTCCGGGTGGGGTCGTGGGGAATTTGCTGATGGAAACCTTCGGGTCCCGATCGTGCGGCACGTAGTGGACATGGTCCCCATGGGTGATCTCTATGTACGGCCGGTCGCCGTACGGGTCGATGGCTTCCCGGAGGACGAGAATAAAGAAGAGGGCGCCTATGATCAGGATCACCCATTTCAGCGCCCTTTTCGTACGCGCGTGGCCTGTTGCGCCGTCCGTGGAAGCATGCATGATGAACAAGGACTATGCCGGGGACTTAATCAGAGTATCCTGTATTTGAAGTGTATTATATTGCATAACACCGTTCCCGATCCGGATTATGGCGACAAAACGAGCCTCAGAACATTTTCAGATAGCCTGCGCCGATCGGGTTATGGATATTTCCGTGCGCGCGGACGAGTTTACGCTCGATGGCCGCACCGTCCCGTTTTCATACGAACGCCTCGGAGAGGAACGCATGGCCTTGCTGATAGATGGCAAGAGTTATGTGGCGACGGTTCTGGAAGCGTCCGGGGATCGGCGGCGCATAAGGATCGGCGGCTATACGTTCGATGTGTCTTTGAAAAGCGAGCGGGCACTGCTGCTTGAACGTTTCGGGTTATCCGGGGGGCCTGCAAGCGCCACGATGAAAGTGCATGCGCCTATGCCTGGTATGGTCCTGTCCGTGGCTGTAGAACCGGGGCAGCTTGTCGAGGCGGGAACCGGCGCTCTGGTCCTTGAAGCCATGAAAATGGAAAATGAATTGCGTATTGCGAGAAGGGGCGCTGTAAAGGCGGTGCATGTGGCTCCGGGCGATGCGGTCGGCAAGAACGATATCCTCCTCGAAATAGAGTAGTTTGCCATGTCGATGACTCTTGTCACGGGGGCCACGGGATTTGTGGGGGCCGTGCTGACCAGGCGACTTGTGCTGGAAGGGATTCCCGTCCGTGTTTTCCGGCGCGCCGGCTCAAAACTCGACTTGCTCGGTGAGACAGCACAGGAAGTTGAACACATCTTCGGAGACATCGCAGACGATCTGGCGCTTCAACAGGCCATGCAGGGCGTGGAGTGCGTCTATCATGTTGCCGGAAATATCGGCTTTGGCTCTTCTCGTGTGCGGAATCGGCTCATGTCCGTCAATGTGGACGGAACCGCAGCGGTCGTCAATGCGGCGCTCGCCGGGGGCATCCGGCGCCTTGTTCATGTCTCGTCCGTGGCGGCTCTAGGCCGCCCCAATCGCTCCGACGCCATCCTGGACGAGAATGCGCAATGGCAGGGATCAAAATCAAGTAGTACCTACGGCTACTCGAAGTACCTTGCGGAACTGGAGGTGAAACGAGGCATTGCGGAAGGTCTGGATGCGGTGACGGTAAATCCCTCTCTCATTTTCGGCCTGGGTCGTAAAGGGGAGAATACCCGGCGCATTGCGGATCAGATTCGTCGCAAACGGATGCTCATGTTTCCTGCAGGCGTTACGAATGTGGTCGATGTGCTGGATGTGGCGGACGGCATGATGCGTGCAATGAAGTACGGCGAGGTCGGTGAACGGTTTGTGTTGGCGGGACATAACCTGTCCTGGGAAGAAATTTTCGACCAGATGGCGCGGGCATGCGGGGTGGCGCCCCCGACCGTTCGTTTGGCGCCGGCAGCCGCTATATTTTTTGCATGTTTCTCGGAAGCAGGCGCTTTTCTGACCCGTACGGAACCCCTTCTTCCTCGCGCCAATGCCCGTTTCATGTCCGCAGTGAACCGGTACGACAACACGTTTGCCCGTGAAAAACTGGGGTGGCGCCCCCGCCCCTTTGAGGAAACGGCGCAGCGCATCGCCGACGCCCTCTGAGGTAAGGGACAGGTTTTGGGGTCGCGGTCGAAACAACACGTTACCATAAACGCATCGTACGGTGCTGTACAGGCCAAAGGCGGACCCCGCACATCGGGTCGTGCGTATGTTGCGGTCGAATAACGGATATTTTATTGCGTCTTGTCCACATCTCCACACCGTATGCCGCCGCCGGGACAAGCTCCCGGCAAGAGAGAAGCCGTCGAAGCCATGTTCGACGGGGTGGCGCCCCGGTACGATCTGCTCAATCGGCTGCTGAGTTTCGGTATGGACCGCGTGTGGCGCCGGGCGGCGATTCGTCTGCTGCGCGCGGAAGCGCCGGCCCGGATTCTGGATATAGCGACCGGTACCGCCGATCTGGCTATCGCCGCCGCCGGGCTTGGCCCCGAGCGCGTCGTGGGCGTCGATCTTTCCGAGCAGATGCTGGCGCGGGGCCGGATGAAGGTCCGGCGCCTGGGTCTCGACGGGACCGTCACGCTCGAGTGCGGAGATGCGGCCCGTTTGTCTTTTCCGGACGCTTGTTTCGACGCGGCCCTGGTGGGGTTCGGCGTACGAAACTTCGAGAACCTTCAGGACGGTATCCGGGAGATGCGGCGCGTGCTCCGTCCAGGGGGGGTGCTGGTGATCCTCGAGTTCAGCCGGCCCGGCGCATTTCCGATCCGGAAGTTGTACGAGGTCTACTCGAATGTCGTGCTGCCCTTTATCGGCCGTCTTCTGTCGGGCAATCCGGCAGCCTACCAGTACCTGCCTGCCTCCGTGAAGGTGTTTCCGTCGGGAGAGGACTTTCTGGACGAACTCCGGGAGGCCGGGTACGCAGATCTGTTATGGAAGCCGCTGACGTTCGGGGTGGTCTCCCTGTACAGGGGGCGGGTTCCTGTTGTTTGAGAACATACAGAATCGCAACGCTGCGCTTTAAATTTTGATAGAATCTGTCCAATCAACCCGGACCACCTCTTCCCTTGCGTGAAAGGGTCGACGATCCGCCGGAAACCAGCACCGCGTCCAGCGAGGCAATGAGCTCCCCGATATCCGCATTCCGGTCGTTCTCGGCGGCGGTCCACTCCTCGCGTTCTGCAAAGAGTTCCTCGGCAATACCCAGCGCCACAATGACAGGGCCTGTTATATCCGACTGATCGGGATGGTCTTGCTGGAATTGCCGGATCCTGGTGTCGACGTATTGCGCCATTTTGCGTACGCGTTGCTCGTTCCGCCTGTCTACTTGCAGGGAATAGTCGCGGTTCAGGATGCGGACGCGAATGGACTTGGACACGGTGATTATCGGTTTATGCGGGATCGGGTAGCGGGTGCGTTATGCATCGTCGCGCTCCTGTTCCATATACTCGTCGAGCGTTTCAATGAAGGAACGCAAATCGTTCTTTAGCGAATCCGGGTCGCGCGATAGCGAGAAGAATGCATGGTCTCGGTCGATTTCGGGGCGCTTTTCCAGTTCGCGTATTCGTTTCAGGAGAGCGGTGTTGGTTGTGCGCAGATGTTCAATGGCCTTGACGGCTTCCTCGACACGGCAGCGCAAGGCGTCCAGCAAGGCAGGTTCCGGTGGCGGCGGCTTCTCTTTTTCGGCGCGTTCATGCATGCCCTCTTCGATTCCGGGATCCATGTTCGGCGCATCGGTATCGGGTTCTGGCATGGAATCGCTCGTCTTCTCGGTCATCGACAGGTCAGGGAGTCAAGGGGATACTGTTTTAATGAATGCGCAACGTGTGCAAAGAGATTCGCTAACTTCGCAAAAAGGCGCCGTGTTCTTTTTCCAGCGCGTGGACGATACGAGCTATCCTTTTGTTCACTTCCCGGTCTTTGAGCGTCCGCTTGGCGCCAAAGCGCAGGGCAAAAGCCACGCTTTTTTTGCCCGGGTCTACATGTTCGCCTTCGTAGAGGTCAAAGAGGTGCGCCTGTTGCAACAGGCGCCCCCCGGCGCGTCGAATCGTTTGCAGTATAGCTCCCGCCGGTTCCTCACGGCCAACGACCAGAGCAATATCGCGGTCCACTGCGGGATACCGTTCTACAGGTCGATACGTGCTATCAAGGTATGGCGTTGCCAACCGCACTGCTTCGGTCCAATTCAGTTCCGCCGCATAGACGGTTTCTTCCGGGGTGTTTCCGCCGGAAAGGTCCGGAGCCACCTCAAGGACGCTTCCAATGCGGACATCGTTCGAAAAGATGTCAAGCCGGCAAGATGTTCCGGTCACGGGGGTATGGACAGGTACCATACGGAACTCGGGCGCCCGTACGTGCCGGAGCAGCATCTCCACAGCGCCCTTCGCATCGAACAGATCGAAATCCCGAGCGGACGTATTCCAACCGGTGTCCGTTGCCTGGCCCGACAAAGTCAGCAGCAAGGATTCGTACTCCGCATAGTTTTCCACGGCGGTTTCGTTCCGGTTCCGATCGTTTGTGCGACGGAACACATGGCCGAATTCGAAAAACCGCAGCGAGCGCTGTCCATGATTGCGATTGAAGGCAATGACCTGCAGGGCGCCGGGCAACAAGCTGGGACGCAGGGCCGCCATTTCGCTGGAGATCGGGTTAAGCGTCCTGACGACACGATCGGGTGCATCTCCCGCGAACCTGGCAAACTGTTCGGCCGTTTCCGACCGTAACATACTGTTCGTGTAGATTTCCCGGTGGCCGGTGCAGGCAAGCAGGGTGCGGGCTGCCTGTCGCAGGCGCGTTTCGGGGTTTTCGTGCAATGTACCTGTCGACAGAGAGGCCGCCTGGACTGGCTCAGGTATGTTGTCATACCCGTAGAGACGCACAATTTCCTCGATTACATCTACTTCGCGCTCGATATCGGGCCGGAAAGAGGGAACGGTGCAGCGAAGCCGGGTTGTTTCCGCGTTGCCTTGTCGTTCTATGTCGAATCCGATGCCTTGCAACAGGCGTTCGGTGGTTTCGAGGGGAATGTGCACGCCAAGCAAGCTGTCTATCCGCTCTGCGCGTACGGTAATGTGCCTGGGCGAAGAAGGTGCGGGATGTGCGTCTACCATACCGGGGACGACCGTTCCACCGCCCAGTTCCGCTATGAGGGCGGCAGCCCGGGCAGCAGCGCGTACCTGCCCGGTTGGGTCAACGCCGCGCTCGAAGCGATAGGAGGCATCGCTCTGGATGCCGAGCGCCTTCGCGGCCCTGCGGATATGCGACGGGTCGAAAAAGGCGGACTCGACGAGTACGTTCCTTGTGGTTTCGCGGACCTCCGAATTTTGCCCGCCCATCACACCGCCGATCGCTACGTCGCCTTCGGCGTCCGAAATCATGATGGTCCCGGGAGGGATGGAGTGCTCCTTATCGTCGAGGGTGGTAAAGGGCGTGGCCTCCTGGGTGAGATGTACGCGAATGTGCTGTCCTGCAATGGTGTCGAAATCGAAAGCGTGCAGCGGTTGACCCACATCATGGAGAAGGTAGTTCGTGACATCTACGATGTGGTTGTGGGGCCGCAACCCGATGGCTTTCAGCTTTGCCTGGAGCCAGGCGGGAGATTCGCGGACGGTTACGTCGCGCACGATCGTCGCCACGTACCGCGGACACGCCTCGGGCGCCTGTATGTCGATCGTAACGAGGTCGGCAGCTTCGCCGCCGGGTTTCGGTTCGGGCGCCTCCGGGAGGCGAAGCGGGATGTTTGTGAGAGCCGCTGCATCGCGGGCTACGCCCAGGTGGCTGGTTGCATCCGGGCGGTTAGGCGTGACGCTGATGTCCAGCACGGCGTCCCGGTATACGACGCCGCAGGCCGCGAGGTATTCCGAAAAAGGCTGCCCGATGCGGGGCTCGGCGTCGGGCGCACCGGTCAGCACCATGATTTCGTCGTGGTTATCGGAGAGCCCCAGTTCGTCTTCCGCACAGATCATGCCTTCCGAAGGCTCCCCCCGAAGTTTTGTCTTTCGGATGGCGACGGGCGTGCGTTTATCGGAGTCTTTCCGATCAGGTAGCATAAGCGTTGCGCCCGGCGTGGCTACGGGGACATATTGTCCCTCGGCGACATTCGGTGCGCCGCACACGATGCGGGCAGGATCCGGCCCGCCCAGATCGACCTCGCAACACGAGAGACGATGGGCATTCGGGTGTGGACGTACACGCTCCACGCGTCCTACGATCACCCCATCCATCGACGAACCTGTCTCGTCAATGCTTTCTACTTCCAGACCGCCCATAGTGAGGATATCTGCAAGCTCCTCCGGGGTCTCCCGGACGGGTGCGTATTCCCGTAACCAATTGTACGAGATGTTCATGACGTACTGTGTTGTTGTGCCGGGACGGAAGCGCCGGTGCACCGTGCTTCCGCCTTAATCCGGTGGTTGTCCATGCTATGCGCATGTTTCGTCAACGTACGGGGCGGCGATCCCTGTTCCCGGACCGTTCCCAAACTCCCGGTACTTGAAAATGTGTACGGCGCTTCACGCCCGCACTGTCCCGAATCCGCAGCATTTTCCGCTGATTCCGACGATGCAATTATGACATCCTTTACGCACGAATGTGAAGCGCCGGTCGAAGCGGTTTCGATCAGAGTATCCTTAAAACTGTTCCAGGAACCGGATATCGTTTTCATAGAACGTACGGATATCGCGGATTCCATACCGCAACATGGCAATACGCTCGATGCCCATTCCGAATGCATACCCGGTCCATCGTTCCGAATCCAGATCGACGGCATCGAATACATTGGGATCCACCATACCGCATCCGAGGATTTCAAGCCAGCGCCCATTCCCCGGCAAGGCTTCGTCGGCCCACCAGATATCCACCTCGGCACTGGGCTCGGTGAAAGGGAAAAAACTGGGACGGAAGCGCATCCGGGCATCGGCGCCGAACAGCGCTTGCACAAACAGGCGCAGCACCTGTTTCAGGTCGGCAAAGGTAACCCCTTCGTCCACGTACAGCCCTTCCACCTGATGGAACAGGCAATACGATTTGTAGGAAACGGCTTCGTTCCGGTACACCCGCCCGGGCACGATGACGCGTACGGGCGGCGGCTCGGTCAGCAGGGTGCGTATTTGCACGGGCGATGTGTGCGTGCGCAACAGGACGCGGTCCGGCTCCAGGAAGAAGGTATCCTGCATGTCCCGCGCGGGATGGTCCGACGGGAAATTCAGCGCCGTGAAATTATGCCATTCCGTTTCGATCTCGGGTCCGGTGGCGATCGAAAATCCGAATCCTTCGAAGACGCGAGAAATTTCGTTCAGTGTGTGCGTCAGCGGGTGAATAGAACCCGGAGGCGCCGGGAATCGCCCCGGAAGCGTGAGATCGATGCTTGTTTGCGGTCCGGAAGCATCCGGTTTGCCCAGGTTGGCCTGGAAGGCCGCCAGACGCTCTTCCGCCTGTTTCTTGATTTCGTTGATGCGCCGGCCGAGTTCTTTTCGTTCCTGTGGGGGGGCTTCCGGAATTCGCTTGAGCATTCCGGTGATTTTTCCGCTTTTCCTCCCCAGGTATTTGACCCGGAACGACTCGGCAGCCTCCTTCGAGTCAATGATCTCCGACTCGATATCTTTCAGGATGTCGTCGGGCATCTTTCTACGCCCGCTTACTTGCCGGTGAGATGCTGCGTAATCCGCTGGAACGTTTCCGGATCGTGGACGGCCATATCCGCGAGCACCTTTCTATTCAGGCCAATGCCGGCCTTCCGCAGCCCTCCCATGAGACGAGAATAGGTGGTGTCGTTCAGGCGCGCCGCTGCATTGATGCGCGCAATCCAGAGGCGCCGAAACACGCGCTTGCGCTGCCTGCGATCCCGATAGGCGTACGCCAGGGCTTTCTCGACGGAATGCTTTGCAACGGTATAAATCTTCGAACGCGCGCCGCGATAGCCTTTGGCCATCCGGAGTATTTTTTTGCGACGCCGTCTCGACGCTACGCTGTGAGCGGTACGTGGCATAAGAATAAAGGGACAATCAGGATTGAATGAGCTGTTTCATCCGCGGCGTGTCGGTTTTGTCGACGAGCGTACTTTCACGCAGGCCACGCTTGCGTTTAGCCGATTTCTTGGTCAGAATGTGGCTTTTGTACGCCTTTTTCCGGGCCAGTTTCCCGGTTGCGGTCACCTTGAAACGTTTCCGGGCTCCACTATTCGATTTCATCTTGGGCATAAGCATCCTGGCGCCGGGCGCGTTTGGGGCATCGCGAGGGTACGCATTTTTGGGCGGTGCGCATGCCTGTATCGCACAGAGTACGGCATGCTGTCTTGTACAAATGGTACTAAACGAAAAATACTTTGCCGATATCGTCAGGTTCCCATTTCCTTGTGCATCGGGTAGCCGCTATTTCTTGTCCGGGGTGAGAATCGTGGTCATGCGGCGTCCTTCCATACGAGGCGGCTGATCGATGCGCGCTACGTCCTGCAAATCCTCGGTGAATCGTTGCAGCAGAGCCATGCCCTGCTCCTTGTAAATGATGTCCCGGCCGCGAAACTGTACCCATGCCTTGACCTTGTTCCCGCTTTGCAGGAAACTGCGCGCATGGCGCGTTTTGAACTCAAAGTCGTGCGTATCGGTGTGCGGGCGGAAACGCACTTCCTTCAGTTGGATGGTTTGCGATTTTTTTCGCTGTTCCTTCCCTTTTTTCTGTTGTTCGTAACGGAATTTTCCGTAGTCGACGATCTTGCAAACCGGAGGGTCGGCCGATGGCGCAATCTCGACCAGATCCATTCTGTGTGCCCGGGCCCGTTGCAAGGCCTCGTCGATAAAGACCACATGGTGTTCTCCGCCAGGATCTACGACCCGAACCTTATTGGCCCGGATATCTTCGTTGATGCGTACTTTACGAGCGATGGTTCTTTGTTTTTTTGTTGGTGAACGGAGGGGTTTAATCTGGTGAGTCAGGCGCACTGCCTGGCGGAAAAAGGGGTACACATACAGGTATCCTCAAGATCCGTTCCACGCGAGCCGGGATGGTTTGGTTTCACGCGAAATGTAACAAGGTTGTGCATTATCCGCCGGGCGCATGTTTTTGTGGAAACCTCTGCAGGGCCGGACACGCGCAGGTAGTTTTAAGGATACTCTGATCGAAACCGCTTCGACCGGCGCTTCACGTTCGTGCGTAAAGGATATCATAATGGCATCGTCGGAATTAGCGGAAACGCTGCGGATTCGGGGCAGTGCGGGCGCGAAGCGCCCTGCGGGAGTCTGCGAGAAGCACGCTGGCTGAGTCATTCCTCATTGTGTGGGGCCTGCCACATTGCTTCGTCATTCCTTGCCAGCGTACCCCTTTCAGCCTCTGAGCTTTGCGGACTTAATAAGAGTATCCTTAGGATTTTTATGCCTTTCCTCAACGCTTCTTTCCTTCGGCGATTTCGTTTGTCATCCGCTTTACACAATCCTCGACGGATACGGTATCCTGTTCTCCCTGGCCATGCCGCCGCACCGAGACGGCGCCCTTTTCCTGTTCGCGTGCGCCGGTGACGAGCATGACGGGCGTTTTGTTCATCTCGGCGCTTCGGATCTTGTATCCCGCTTTCTCGTTGCGGCGGTCCACCTCCACACGGATATCCCGTTCCCGGAGCCGTGCAGCTACTTCCTCGGCGTATTCGCGTTGATGGTCGGAAATCGGAATGACTATCGCCTGCACAGGCGCCAGCCATAGCGGGAAGTTGCCGCCGCAGTGTTCTATCAGCACCCCGATGAACCGCTCCAGCGAACCGAACGGCGCGCGGTGGATCATCGCCGGGCGGTGTCTCTTGTCGTCTGCCCCGACATAGGACAGATCGAACCGTTCCGGTAGATTGTAGTCCAGCTGTACCGTGCCCAATTGCCATTCGCGCCCCAGCGCATCCTTGACCATGAAGTCGAGCTTGGGACCGTAGAAGGCGGCCTCCCCTATTTTCTCCACCGCATCCAGCTCCATTTCCTGGACAGCCTCGCGTATAGCCTGTTCGGCTTCTTTCCAACGCGTCTCATCGCCTTGGTACTTTTTACGATCCGACGGGTCGTGCAGGGAAAGCTGCACCTTGAAATCGGTGAAATCCAGTGCTCCCAATACGGTCAGCGTCAGGTCGATCACGTTCTTGAATTCGTCTTTCACCTGTTCGTCGGTGCAGAAGATGTGGGCGTCGTCCTGCGTGAACCCGCGCACACGGGTCAATCCACCCAGTTCACCGGATTGTTCGTAACGGTAGACCGTGCCGAACTCCGCATAGCGTACCGGCAGGTCCCGGTAGGAGTGCAACCGGTTTGCGTAGATACGGATGTGATGCGGGCAGTTCATGGGTTTCAGGAGGAACCCCTCTTCGGCATCCTCCAGCATCGGCGGGAATTGGCTTTCCCGGTAATAGGGATAATGCCCGCTCGTTTTGTAAAGTTCGAGGCGTCCGATGTGCGGCGTAACAACGGGTTCATATCCCCGCGAGAGCTGCTCTTTTTTCAGGAAATTCATGAGTGTTTCCCGCAACACCGCCCCTCTAGGCAGCCACATCGGCAACCCGGCGCCTACCTGCCTGTCGAAGGTGAAAAGCGACAGTTCCTTGCCCAGCTTGCGATGATCGCGCTGCGCCGCGAGAGCAAGCCGCTCGAGATGTTCGTCGAGCATACTCTTTTTCGGGAAGCTGACGCCATAGATGCGCGTCAGCTGAGGTCGCCGTTCGTCTCCACGCCAATAGGCCCCGGCGATATGGAGCAGCTTGATGTACTTGATACGGCCTGTCGAGGGGATATGGGGACCGCGGCACAGGTCGACGAAGTCGCCCTGCCGGTAGAATGTGATGGTACCGTCCTCCAGATCTTCGAGCAGTTCCAGTTTATATTCGTCGCCCCTGGCCCGGAAATACTGGATCGCTTCTCCTTTCGGGATGTTCTGTCGTTCGTACGCTGCGTCGCGTGCAGCCAGTTCTCGCATCCGGTCCTCAATGCGTTCCAGATCGTCCGTGCCGATTTTTCGATCGCCTGTATCTATATCGTAGTAGAACCCCTCTTCGATAGCCGGTCCGATGCCGAACTTCACGCCGGGGAACAAGCTTTCGAGCGCCTCGGCCATGAGATGCGCCGTGGAATGCCGGAAGGTCAACCGACCGTCCGGATCGTTCCAGGTCAGAATCTCGATGCGCGCATCCCGATCGATGGGCCGGGTCAGATCCCATACCTCCCCGTTGACTCGCACGGCCAGCGCCTGCCTGGCAAGGCCTGCCGAGATGCTGCTGGCGAGTTCGTGCCCCGTGATCCCGGTTTCGCGATCATGGACGGAACCGTCGGGGAGCGTAATGGCGATGTGGTCGGCGGGCATATGGATACTCTGATTGAGTCCACAAAGCTCAGAGGCTTGGCAGTGGGTCCTGACGGATTCGAACCATCGACCTCTACGATGTCAACGTAGCGCTCTAACCAACTGAGCTAAGGACCCGCGAACGTTTCTCCGCCGGGCGGCCGACCGGCATCCACATGGTCCGCCGTTCGAACCGGCAGAGACCGGTGAAAACAACCACGGAAAAGAAGGCGGCAGGGAAGGCGTGCGTCTTTCCGGCGAAAGGGTTCCAAATATAGGATACTCTGATTAAGTTCGCAAAGTTCAGAGGCTGCGAGGGGCACGGCGGCGAGGAATGGGGCTGGCGCCCGATTGTAACAAGGTTGAGAAGAGGGGAACCGCCATCTCAGGCATCCGTACCGCACAGCGTGCAGAGGCGAAAGGAAAGATTCGGATGTGGATCAGGCCCTGTAATCACATCAACGAAGATCAATGAGATCCTTGGAAAACCCCATTTCAGTTGCTTCTCGCCGTAAGTTCCTGAAGACATCCGGTGCGTTTACGCTTGGTTTTGCCGGACTTCAATCATTGGTAGGATGCCAAAGCTTTCCTGCGCGAGCGAGAGATAGATTTGGGCCTCTGGTAACGGATCCAGAAGGAATTATGGATCTACCCGAAAAATTCAGTTACAAAATTGTCTCCCGCATGGGGGATCTGATGGATGATGGGTTTTATGTACCAGGCGCCGCGGATGGCATGGCCACATTTGCCGGCCCTGCCGGAGAAACTATTGTGATTCGGAATCATGAAGTTAATCCAGATGCAGATCCAGGTATGGGTCCATTCGGGGCAGACAATATGCGGTTGAGTCGGATTGATTCAGACCTCCTGTATGATGCGGGCACAGAAGGAAGCCCAGCGCTTGGTGGAACGACGACCTTTGTATATGATACCGCAACGCAGCAGTTGGTATCTCAGTATTTAAGCCTTGCTGGCACTTTGCGCAATTGCGCCGGCGGCCCAACGCCTTGGAATACCTGGATTACATGTGAGGAGATCACCACCATAGAGGAAGATGGATTTGCCAAAGATCACGGCTATGTCTTTCAGGTCCCCGCAAGCGTAACACCGCAGATTGCACGCCCAACCCCGATTCGGGCAATGGGGCGGTTTATGCATGAGGCAGTGGCAGTTGACCCGGCGACCAACATAATCTACCAGACAGAGGATATGCATGATAGTCTGATCTACCGTTTCATTCCGCAGGATCCGGCAAATCTGGAAGCCGGAGGTCCATTGCAGGCACTTCAAATTACAGGCAGGTCCAGCCTTGACACGCGGAATTGGGAGGCGCAGACCGTAACGGTCGGATCACAGATGGAGGTTAGTTGGATAGATCTGGACGATATTGAAGCTCCGTTGGATGACCTGCGTCTTCGAGGATTTGATCAGGGTGCAGCAAGGTTTGCACGCGGTGAGGGGATGTGGTACGGAAACAATGCCGTTTACTTCGCCTGCACCAATGGGGGAAGTGCCAAGTGTGGTCAGATCTGGCGACTCGTTCCCTCAGAGAATCGGCTCGAGTTATTTATTGAACCCAATGATCCCGGTTTGATTGAGAATGCAGACAATCTGACAGTCACCCCCTGGGGGGATCTGATCGTATGTGAGGATGGATCCAATGAGCAATTCCTTGTTGGAGTCACACCGGGGGGAGAGATGTACAAATTTGCGCGCAATGCGGTGAGTGACTCCGAGTTGGCCGGCGCAACCTTCTCCCCCGATGGGACCACCCTGTTTGTCAATATTCAGTGGGATGGTTTGACATTGGCCATTACCGGCCCATGGACTTGATCAACTAATATTGTGCCAAATTGCTGTCGTTTTACTGACCGGTTTCCGCCGGATCGGTTTCGGTCGGGGGGCGTTGTTATGCCCGTCTTTTCGCTTTTGTTTTTCTGCTTCCCGACATGACGACATTTACGGATGCACAGTCGGATGCGGTGGCCGGCGCGATCCGGAACCGCCGCACCATACATAATTTTGAACCGGCCCCTGCGCCTCCGGAAGAGGAGGTGCTGGCGGCGATCGACCTTGCGCGGTGGGCGCCTAATCATCATCTTACCGAGCCGTGGCGATTCTATCTGATCGGGCCGGAGACCGCCCGGAAGATTTCCCGCCTGAATGCGGATATGTATGGACAATCGCGAGGCGAGCAGGCCGAAGCTGCAAAGTATGCGCGGTGGCTTGGTATTCCGGGATGGGCGATTGTGACCTGTCTGCGATCCGACGACGAGATCCGGCAGCGCGAGGATTATGCAGCGTGTTGTTGCGCGCTTCATAACGTGCAGTTGTACCTCTGGACGCGTGGAATCGGGGTTAAGTGGACGACCGGGGCGGTCACCCGGACGGATCGATTTTTTGAGATCGCCGGGATCGATCCGGAGCGGGAGATGCTGGTCGGGCTGGCCTGGTACGGCTTTGCCGCGGAAGTACCGTGCGTGCAACGCAAACCCGTCCGGGATATTTTGCACCGACGTCCCTGAGCGTCACCGGAATCGCGGCGCTTTACAAAAGCGCGGGACACCGTTCCGGCAACGGATCAGAACGTGTATCCCATCCGCACGAGGGGTGCATTGGCTTCGACGGGCGGAGCGTCCAGCGAAATGCGCAAGTTGGACCTTTTGTTTCGTCCCGCAACTCGCAAGGCGGCAACGCCGGCAATCAACCGGTTGGCCGCCAGCGAGGCGATGAGCAAGCTGCGCCGCCGTCGTAACGATTCGGCGTCCTCGCGGAGCTCGCGAAAAAGAAGAAAATGTTCTTCCGTATCCCAGCGCCATTGGAACGAGGGATCGGCAGCGTACGTTATCCGATCCAGGGCGCCGTTTCGGAACTGTGCGTCGGTGAAGGCTTGCGAGGATCGGTACGTCGCAGTATTCAGGTAAAACGTTCGATCCTTTCCGTCCGGATCGACACCGGCATGTCGAGTAGCCAATGTTCGATAACTTTCGATGAGGTGACTGCGTCGGCGGCTTGTGCCCAGGAGTCCTATCCACATGCCGGCATCCGTTAACGCGAAGGCGGTTCCCCAGCGGCCCCAATCTCCGCCACGGACGTATCGGTCGCCCAATCCGGGAGCGATCATACTGAGCGCAAAGGCTTTGCCCGAAGATGTCCTTTTTACAAGAGGTTCGACGATTTCAGGCGTTTGTCCCTGGGCGTCCCCGGCAGAGCCGGGCGCCAATCCCCACAAGGCAGTGCACAGGATAACCGGGAACGCCGCGCCAATTCGACGCACTGCATCGCTGTATCCGTATTTTGAAGTCATCGGGTCTTGTTTCTTGCTGATTCGCACACTGTGAACCAGGGTGGCTCTACATGGCTTACATGTACCGATCAGACTGTTTTTCCGCCGTTCCGACCGGGTTGCCCGCATCGGAATTTCGTCAATCGCACCTCGTTCGTGTCTCCCTGCGTACTGTACTCCACCTGATCCATCAGGCTCCGCATGATCTGGACGCCCAGTCCGCCTCCCCGCCTGCTCTCCGCAATCCGGAACAGGTTGGGTTTCGACCATGATTCCGGGTGGAAGGATCGGCCTCGATCCCGGATACACACCGTAAATCGTTCGCTGTCGACCCTGACGAGCACCGAAATTTTTTGCCGGGCGTCGTCGTAGGCATGTTCGATGATGTTGGCGCACGCCTCGTCCACGGCCATTTTTATATGCGCGATCGCTTCCTCGCCAAGGCGCGCTTCGCGGGCATGCTTCTCCACAAACCGGCGCACCTTGCCGAGGTGCTGCGCGGCGCTGGGGATGCTTAGGCTATGTGCGGATTCGGGCATAAGGGGAATTGCTTCCGTCGCAATACAAGCGCGTGTCAGGACTCGTTCTTTTCGTTTCGGTCCGCATCGAATTTCCGGATGGCTTCTTCCTCCGCTTCGACAATGTCGAACAGCAAGGGGAAGCCCAGCAGGTCGAATATGTTGAAGACATTGGCTTGAAGCCCCGCGATTTTGATGTCGCCGCCGGCCTCGCGCATTTCCTCGATATAGGCCATGAACACGCCCAGGCCGGCGCTCGAGATATATTGCAGGTGCGCGCCGTTGACGATGATGTGGTGGTTTTTATCCTCCCGGCACTTTTGCAGCGCCGCTTCCAGTTCGGATACGGTATGCGCATCCAGCTCGCCTTTCAGATCGAGGATGCGGATGTGTGCTTCTTCGCGGAATCCAACCGAAAAATTGCTCATGTTGCCGATCGTTTCGTGTGGTTTTGCGTGCCGTCCCATTTCAGGACCACGAGAGTCATGTCGTCATCGTATTCGGTACGACCGAGGTAATCGTGAAGGTCCGCGAGGAGCGCTTCATGCAGCGCCGCCGCCTCTTTCTTCCGGTGGGTTTTCACGGCTTCGAGCAGCCGCTCGTACCCGTATTCGGTCCCCTCGCTATTTCTGCTTTCGACGACGCCGTCCGTGTATACCGTAACGGTGTCGCCGGGCTGGAGCGGAATATGCTCTTCTTCGAGCACATCCCGGAAACGCCCGCCCCGGTCCAGACCGAGTCCGAGTCCTTGCGGGCGGATCAGACGTCCCGCACCCTCCCGGGAAATAAGGATGGCCGGGCAATGTCCGGCGCGGGCCAGGGTCAATTCTCCCTTGCGGACATCGATTACGCCATAGATCACGGATACGAAGACATGGCGCTCGAGCGTGGAAGAGAGTGCAAGGTTGGCTTGTTCGAGGAAGTCCGTCGGCGAGGGCGCCATGCGCGTGGTGGACCGGAAAATGCCCTGTAGTTCGGCCATATAGAATGCCGCCGAAGTGCCCTTGCCGGACACGTCCGCAACGATAAAGGCAAGGCGTGCTTCGTCCAGTTCCAGAAAATCGTAGTAATCTCCTCCCACCTCGTACGCGGGAATACTGGAAGCCGCCACCGCCAGTCCCTCCATTTTCGGCAGGTCGTGGGGCAGGAGCCTTTGTTGTACCTCGCGGGCGATATCCAATTCGCGGGAGAGGCGTTCCCGTTCAAGTTGTTCCTCGAAAAGGCGCGCATTGTCCAGGGCAATGGCGGCCTGGGCGGCATAGACGCTGATCGATTCGACATCGTCCTCCTCGAATCCCTGGACGACGTCCTTTGCTACGAAAAGCCCGCCCAGCAACCTGTCCCGCGTAATCAGCGGCGTCATAAGGATGGTGCCGATCGGGTCGCCCGGTTTTTTTCGGATGCGCCGGTCTGCGTGGCCTTCGTCGAGGACCACCGGTTCGCGCCGGGCAGCGAGTTCTTCGTACAGCGCCGCCATGTCCACCATGGTTTCGATGTCCTCGGTCGGGGTCTTCCATGTCGCCACGACTTGCGGGCGGAGCGAGCCGCTGCGCTCGTCCGCAATGGCCAGCCAGGCCATCTGCGCCGTGCCTGTATCCACAGGAGTTTTTGTAATGGCGAGGTGCAATTTGTCGGGATCGAATGCCTTATTGACGAGATTCGTCAGGGAGTACATGGCGGTGATTTCCCCGGCTTTGCGCCGGAAATCGCCCGTCGTGGGGAGGTGGAAAATGAGAAAAAGAAACGAGGTCACGCAGTACAGCAGGCCAAAGGTCAATGCGGCCAGGGTGAACTGGTCCAGCGGGTAGCTGGCATGGCGTATGTACATGAAATGCGCCGGCAGAATCCCGTTCGGGGCCAGAGAGGCGAATAATAACAGGATGAGCAGGATCGAGAACCCTACGCCGGCCGCCTTGGCCCGGAACGACAGAAAGACGATCCACGACACGCGGAACGCGTTGAGGAGCATAAGGATTACGACCAGCGTGACGCCGACGAACTGTACTATCCCGGGATCTTCGGCGGGGTCCTTCAGGATGGCCAGGAGGGAAAATACGCCCATGGAGATGAGCATCAGATACCAGTTCCGCTGGCTTTGCTTCGTTCGCTTGAACAGGACCAGGTCCTGAAAGCGGAGCAACAGGTAAAAGGCAAGCAACGCGCGCAGGGAGGTTATTGCGTGCATCTTGACGACCGTGGCGAATGTGAGCGGAACGCCGGTGTCGTATTCGAAGCCGAGCAAGGCAGCGTCGCCTTCCACATTTTCCGCGGTGGTAATGCCTATCATCAACCGGATGACAGCCGCCGAAAGGAGCGCGAGCAGCAGGGTGGTCCAGAGCGTTTTCAGGGGGCTGACCGGTCGCCGTTTCAGAAAGTACGACAGCAGAAACCAGGCCAGTACGAACCCCGAGATGACCACGGTCTGATAGGCGAAATCGATCGCGGCATGCCAGGGCGCGCCGGACAACCACTCGACTACATTGAACGCCACACTCAGGAAGAAACATATCAGCGCGGCGACGATGAACGCCACCCGTTGGCCCCGGTTGCGCAACGCGGCGTCGATGTACCCCTGCCTGCTTTGGAGAATCCTATTTGCGAAATGATTGGCCACAGGCGGTCTGCCGGGTGAGAGGGCCTCTTTCATACGGGAAATGTGTCATACGGTTCTTTTCCTGCGGCATATCCTTTCCCCGGAGCCGGTAACTTTGTTATGGATCGATACGTACACATAAACGGTTCGTTACGTCCATTGCGTACATTTCCTGCGCAGGTATTTTCCCATCCATTTACGTCAGGCGCCCAAGCCGCATGAAACGACCCGGTATTATACGGTTTCAGTTGCTGCTGCTTGCAGTGTTGACACTGCTTGTGCTGTGGCGCGCCATGAAGCCGCCTCCTCCCCCGGATGGCCTGGTCGTATATTCGGGCATTGAACCCGATCTGCTTCTCGAGGAGGCATTCCGCGTCGAGCAGCCGGTGCGCGTCGTTATCGACGCCACAGGGTCTTTCGAGTCGGAAGAGCAGGCGGATAGCATTTCCCTTGCCGCCTATGGATGGGTGTTGCGCCGGGAAGACCGCACGGTGGTCTGGAGCATGCATTCGGCGCCCCTGCGAAAAGGGAATAATACGCTGGCTCTCGTTACCGATACGGTGGAGTTCCAGCCGGGCGTTTACGATGCGTATTTTGCTTCGTACGGAAACGAGGAGGTTTCTTCCTTCGGACTATCCTTGCTGGATGGTCTGCTCGATCTGTCCGTAGGCGATGGGCATTTCTGGCGTAACGACGCCGACAAGTGGCGGATGGTTGTGCGCACGTTGGGAGATACGCTTGCCGGCCGGGTCCATCTTGATGCGGTTTCCCCTTTATTCCTTCCGGATGAGGAAGAACTGCTTTGGACGTCGGCGCCCATGGAAGGGCGGGAAACCGCCGAATATCTGTTTGGGGTGATCCGGCTGGCGGAGGTGCATGTGTATGCGGTGGGCGAAATAGGCGAGGAGCGGATGGATTTTGGCTGGATCGAAGAGGTGTCCACCGGGGAGCGGGTGTGGGACATGCGTCGCGAGAATACTGTACCCGCCGGAGGATGGGAGGTCAACCGTTTGTTCGACGGGATCATTTCTCTGTCGCCCGGCCTGTATCGGGCGGTTTTCCGGACAGATCCACGACAGGACTATGGGGACTGGGTGCGGAATCCCCCGTTTGATCCGGCAGGGTGGGGTGTTTCGTTGTTCACCACTGTTCCGGAATCGGTGCGGCCCTTCGACCCCTGGGAAGATCGGGAACCGTTTATCCGTATAGACCGCGTGGGGGACAGTGAACGCCATATTGCGCGGTTTCATGTACGTGAGCCGGCCCGGATCGCCGTCTATGCGCTGGGGGAAATGAGGGACGAAGACCGGTACGATTACGCAAGGATTACTGCCGGACGCTCCGAGCAGGTAGTATGGGAAATGACGCAGACTCGCTCCTTGCCCGCGGGCGGCCGTAATAACCGTCGCGAGTTGGCTTTTCTAAATCTGCCGCCGGGCATATACACGGTAACCTACCAAACCGACGATTCACATTCGTACGCCGGGTGGACGCATGGAGAGCCCGATTATCCGGAAAGATGGGGCGTTACGCTGTTCCATGTCGACGAGGACACGGATCCATCTGCTATCGAGGTACTTACGGTAGACAGGGAGGCATCCGTCGAAATCCCGGACTCGGAAGGAGATTCGGTATTTGCGGCGGCGGGCGCACGGCCCGCAGACCGGAGACGACTTCCTGGCGAGCGCACGCCCGGCGCCCCGCTCGTCGATCTCACCGGACTCGGTAACAGGGAGCATCTTTCGGCCCCGTTTACGTTCGACGGGGAAGGATTCCTGCGTATTCGGGCCGTGGGGGAGGTGTCGCTCAGCGGGCAGTACGATTACGGCTGGATCGAACATGCGGAGACAGGGGAGACCGTTTGGGAAATGACTTGGCAGAATACGATTCCTGCCGGCGGCGATGCTCGCAACAGGATGTTTCTCGGGACACTCTCGCTGGCCCCGGGGGCCTATACTGCTCATTTCAGGACCGATTTTTCGCATGCTTACGGAGATTTTTCAGATAGTCCGCCCCAAGATCCCGGAGCTTGGGGGATCCGAGTGTTCGCATCGCGTACGCCGGAGGAAGTGGAGTAGGGGGCGGAGCGCGGTCAGGCTGCAATCGAATGGTTTTCGTTCGCCTGGAGGGGTTGCCCAAAACGGGGGAAACGAGCGCGGTGTGTGAAACGGCGTAACCGGTTATCCGCACACGCGATTTGCCCAGGGAGACCGATACGATGACCGAACTTATCGCCCTATGGGTACGGTGATCCCCGCAAGAATCGAAAACCCGCGGTTTTTTCCCTGTCCGTCCTCCAGAAAGAAATCTTCCATATCATTGAAGACGGAAGACAGGCTGTAATTGTAGGACGCATCGAGCGTAAGCATCACGGAAGGAAGCAAAGCAATATCCATGCCCGCTCCGGCATGGAATCCAATGTCCAACTTGTTGGTGTCAAGTTCGTCGCTGTTGCAGGAAACAGAAACTTCTTCGCCCAAAAAAGCAGTGGAAAGAGAGCAATCGGTAAGTATGGACAGTTTCAGGCCAGGCATTAAATAGGGCGAAAAAGTCCCGGTATTCAGGTTGTACCGAAAAAGAACGGGAAATTCCACGTAGTTGAGATTGATGTCGACATTTAGTTCTTCAGGAAATTCTCCAAAGAGAAAATCGTCCTCGTTAACCTCAAACCCAAAACGCTGGTTTAGCGACATTCCTTTGCGCGCATATGCGACTCCCAACTGCATTCCGGTCTTCTCCTTGCCGAAAGGTATGTTCACGGCTATCCTGCCATTGAATCCTGTTAACCGGTTTTTACTCGCTGCTTCAATCTCGGGATCGAGGTCTGTGTTAAGGTCCCCGGAGAGCGTCGCAAAACCCACGCCTCCGAGAGCGGTAATACTCACCTGACTTTGTGCGTACGCGCCAATGGGGGCCAGAAAGGTTAGCGAAAGAACAATCGCGAGAACGCCATGTAGAGGTTTCAAAGGGTTCACCAGGTTAGCGTGTGAAGTAAAAAGCCCAGCCGAAGCCAGGCACAGAGCAACAGCGCCAATGCCAATATACCCACAGGCCCGGATACTTTCAGTCGTCGATATCGCCGCCGCTGAACAGCATGGAGATCAACAGTAGCCCAAAGAGGCGTTGCACGTCATCCGAATCGGACGGATATTAGCGCACGGTTGTGCTATCATGCCGTTGCGTTACAGAAACGTCGGCCATCCTTTTTTATTGCCTTTATGCCCATCTCTCTTGAAGCGGTATTGCGCGCCCTGTCGACTGTCGTCGTACCGGACCGCGGCAAAGACATCTTGCGCCTGAATCTGGTGAAGGACCTTGCGGTCAAGGATGACCGGGTGGTTTTTACGATCCTGTTGAAGGACCCTCCGGCTTCGTTTGCCGAAAACGTGGCTTCCCTGTGCCGTGAAGCCATCCGCAAGGAAACGCGCGAAGAGATCGCCGTGGATATTACCGTCGATTTCGAGATGATTTCCCTCGATATGCACGACGGAGGGTCCGCGAAAACCGTACAGCCCAAGGGGGTTGTCAATTTTATCGCCGTAGCGTCGGGGAAAGGGGGCGTGGGCAAGAGCACGGTCGCCGTGAATCTGGCGGGCGCGCTCCGTAAAAAAGGGTACGACGTAGGGCTCGTGGACGCCGACATATACGGGCCTTCCGTGCCGCTTATGTTCGGCGCCGGAGACGAAAAGCCTCGCGTTAATGAGCACCGCAAGATCATGCCCGTGGAGCGCCACGGCGTGAAACTGCTTTCAATGGGCATGATGGTGGACCCCGAAAAAGCCGTTATCTGGCGAGGCCCCATGGTTACGAACGCCATCCGGCAGTTTCTCGGAGAATGTGCATGGGGCGACCTGGATTATATGATTCTGGATCTGCCGCCGGGCACCGGAGACATTCAGCTTACCATCGTGCAGAGCCTTGCGCTCACCGGCGCGGTGATCGTATCGACGCCGCAGCCTGTCGCCCTCGCCGACGCCCGGAAAGGCGTTGCCATGTTCGAGAATGTGCAGGCGCCGGTGCTGGGCCTTGTCGAGAATATGGCCTGGTTCACGCCGCCCGAATTGCCCGATAAAAAATATTATCTTTTCGGACGCGGGGGCGCCGCCGCGCTCAGCAGGGAATTGGACATTCCCTTGCTGGCCGAACTGCCGATCCGGGAGCGGCTGCGGGAGTCGGGCGATGAAGGGACCCCCATCGTATTCGCCGAGCCGGACAGTGTGTCGGCGAAACTGTTCGGAGAGCTCGCGGACCGGGTTGTGCGCCAGGTCACCGTACGTAACGCCACGCAAGCCGCCACGCAAAAGGTGGAAATCCTGCACAAGGGATCCGCACCGGCTTAGCGTAGTTTGCAATACTATCGGGATACTCTGATCGAAACCGCTTCGCCCGGCACTTTACTTTCGCGCGTAAAGGACGTCATGATTCCATCGTCGAAATCAGCGGGAAACACTGCGGATTCGGAGCGTCGCGGACGTGACGCGACCCTCGCAGCCTCTGAGCTTTGCGGACTTAATCAGAGTATCCTGTCAGCATAGCCGATCACGGGGAAACGCACATGTCCGGAAAAAACGAGCACATCGGGCGACAGGAGTCTACTGCAGGCCCGGATAACGAACTCCGCGGCCGGATAGAAGAGGCGCTTGATATAATCCGGCCCTATTTGATGGCGGACGGGGGATCTGTTCGTCTTCTGAACGTGACGCCGGATATGGTTGTGGAGCTGGAATTGCTGGGCGCTTGCGGCACCTGTCCCATGAGCGCCATGACGCTGCGCGCCGGTATTGAACAGGCCCTCAAGCGTTCCGTACCGCAAATTTCTCGCGTCGAGGCTGTGAACGCTCCCGCGGCCTACTGAGTCGATCCGGATTCTCCCGGTTTAAAACGGCATTGTCCGTTGTCTGGAGTTGTTGTCCCGCCGCCTCTCCGCACGGTCCGGGGTTCAAGGGCGAATCCCGCTTATTCTGCCTGTTTTGTCAAATACTCCATGGCCAGATACGCCATAAAACCCGGGGCCATTCGTAGTGCCTCCTCGTCGATCGTAAACCGGGGAGTATGTAGGCCATGTACAATGTTCTTCCCTTCGTTCCGCGTTCCGAATCGGTAGAAGGCCCCGGGCGCCTCCCGCAGAAACCAGGCGAAATCCTCCGAGGCGTACCACACGTCCAGATCGACCACGTTTTCCTCGCCTACATACTTGACCGCCGCATCCCGGACAAGTTGTGTCGATTCGGGGTCGTTGCGCAGTACAGGGTAGCCTGTGGCGATGTCCACGCTGACTTGCGCGCCGTGCGCTTCCGCGGTCTTTTCCGCAATGCGGCGAATATGTTCGTGCGCCTCGAACCGCCAATTTTCGTCCAGGGAGCGGAAGGAGCCTTCGAGAACGGCTCGAGAAGGAATGACATTCGTCGCGCCGTCGGCCACGAAACGCCCGATCGTCAGTACGCTCGGTATGTCCGGGGGACAACGCCGGCTCACGACGGATTGCAGGGCCACAAGGATGTGCGCGGCGACGAGCGTAGGATCGGTGTCCAGCAGGTGGGGCGTTGCGGCATGGCCGCCTGTTCCCTCCACCCTGATGTATACTTCGTCCGCCGAGGCCATGTACCTTCCGGATCGGACTCCGATTTTTCCGGTGTCGAGACCGGGGTGCACATGTTGTCCGAATATAGCTCCGGGCGCCGGTCCGAACGCCTCGCCGAGTACGCCCTCCTCGATCATGGGAAGGGCGCCTCCCGGGAGTTTCTCTTCGCTTGGCTGGAACAGGAAACGGATGCTGCCGGGAAGCTCCTCGCGCAGTCTGTACAGGATAGTCGCCGTGCCGAGAAGCGAGGCCGTGTGCGCGTCATGGCCGCAGGCGTGCATGACCCCGTCGTTCGCAGAGGCAAACTCGAACGTATTCTTTTCCCGGATGGGCAGGGCGTCCATGTCTGCCCGCAGCGCAAGGGCCGGGCCGGGTCGCCCGCCGTGCAGCGTGGCGACGATGCCGGTGCGCGCCACACCGGTTCGTACCTCGAAGCCGAGCGGTTCAAGAACGTTCGCTACCAGTTTCGCCGTTTTCCGTTCCGCGTACGCCAATTCCGGGTTCCGGTGCAGCGTACGCCGGATGCCTACAATCTCTTCGAAAAGCTCATCATTCAAATTTTGTATACGTTCACGCATAGGGGCGGTTCAGACAAGTTTCTTTCGCTTGTTCAGGTAGGCCAGTAGAGCCGTATCGTACGATCGTTCTGTATTCAGTTCCACGAAATCGATGTCGTATTCGAGGCATTGGCGGCGAAACCGGTCTCCGAAGAACTGTGCAGCCTCCCGATAGTTTTCGCGTATGTGCGCCGGTTGAAGGGAAATTTCTTCTCCGGTTTCCATGTCGCGAAAGATCATGGGCACGTCGGGAAAGTCGAACGTGCGCTCGGTAGCGGATTCGAGCACATGGAAAACGAGGGCTTCGTGTCCGCGGTAACGCAGGTGGCGTAGCGCCTTGAGCAAGTCTTCGTGGCGCCCGATGTTTTCGAAGAGATCGGTGATGATCACGACGAGGGAACGCCGGGCAATGCGTTCGGCGATCTCGCTGAGCGCATCGGCGGCGCCCGTGCGCTTTTCCGGCGCCGGATCGTCGACGGTTTGTTGCAGTCTGACAAGGAGTCGCCGCAGCCAGGATGTAGTGCTCCGGGGGGACATGATTGTGCGGATGTCCTCGCCAAACGTAATCAGTCCGGTAGCATCGCGCTGCTTGACCATGATATAGTGCAATGCAGCCGCGAGGTATGCACCGTATTCCAGCTTGGAGAGAGACGCTTGCCCTCGATAGCGCATCGATGCGGACGTGTCGAGGGCTACGTAGTGCCGCAGGTTGGTTTCCTCCTCGAACCGTTTGACATAGTGCCGGTCTGTCTTTCCATAGACCTTCCAGTCCACGTATCGGGGTTCGTCGCCGGCGATGTAGGGCCGGTGTTCGGCGAACTCCACAGAAAATCCATGGTACGGGCTCTTGTGCATACCCGTAATAAATCCTTCGACGATCATTCGCGCCCGGAGCTCCATGTTCTTCAGACGGGATACGACAACGGGATCGAGGTACTTCAGGGTAGTGTCCTGTGCTTTAGGCATGGCAAGGTGAAAAAACAAGATGAACTGGGGATTTACCGGCCATTGTATCGAAGGTACGTCAGACAGATTGGAAACAGGCGTCGTTTCTCGTAATTTATACGGTATGGGGGTAAGAGATCGCATCAAGGCGCAATTGATGGATGCACACGACCTGGACCGGACGCTGAACCGGATGGCGCGCCAGATCGTGGAGATGATGCATCCCGAAGAGGATGATTCGCGCCATTTCGGGTTGATAGGCATGCAGACACGCGGTGTGTATCTGGCCCGGCGGCTCCGCGACAAGATTCTGGATTTCGAATCCCTGACTGTCCCGATCGGCGTGCTCGACGCTACCATGTATCGGGACGATTTCCGAATTCGTCTCAAGCAGCCCGTCGTGCGCGCCACGGACATCCCGTTCGACATCACGGAGCGCCGCATCGTATTGGTGGACGATGTGTTGTATACCGGGCGAACGGCCCGGGCGGCTTTCGATGCGCTTATGGATATCGGTCGTCCGGCCGCCGTACAGTTTCTGGTGATCGTTGACCGCGGCCTTCGTGAACTTCCCGTATGTGCGGACATGGTGGGCCGTCAGGTGCCTACCTTGCCCGGGGAAGAGGTGCGCGTACGGTTGAACGAGATAGACGACAGGGAAGGGGTATGGCTGGTGGAAACTTCGAATGAATAACCGATGCACGCACGCGAAGAAGCACGGGAGGATCGATCTGCCCCGGAGTCGTTGAGACACCGGCATCTGCTTGGCCTTTCGACGTACGACGCAGAAGAAATACAACTTATTCTTCATACGGCGCGGGAGTTTCGCTTGGTGCTGGATCGGCCTATTCGGCGCGTGCCCACACTGCGCGACATCACCGTCGCAAATGTTTTTTTCGAGCCGTCCACGCGGACGCGGATTTCCTTCGAACTGGCCGAAAAACGATTATCGGCGGACACGGTCAACTTCTCCGTTTCCGGCTCCTCGGTATCCAAAGGGGAGACGCTCAAGGACACCGCCCTCAATATCGAGGCGATGAAGGTGGATATGGTCGTGCTCCGGCACCGCTCGCCAGGGGCGGCTGTTTTTCTGACGCGCTGCATCGACGCCGTGATAATCAATGCCGGAGACGGCGCCCATGAACATCCTACCCAGGCTCTGCTGGATATGCTTACCCTGACGGATATCCATCCCTCTATTGAGGGACGAAACGTTTCTATTATCGGGGATATTGCGCACAGTCGCGTGGCCCGTTCGAATATCTACGGATTGCGGGCGCTGGGCGCCCACGTAACGCTGTGCGCGCCCGGCACGATGACGCCGGTTGGTATCGAGGAAATGGGCGTGAGGGTGACGGATCGTCTGGATGAAGCGCTGGAGAGTTGCGACGTGGCGATGGCGCTGCGCGTACAACTTGAACGGCAGGAAGCCATGCTTTTTCCCGGGGTGCGGGAATACCATGAGCGATTCGGTATCACCCTGGAACATATGGAACGTTATCCCGATCTCCGCATCATGCACCCGGGGCCTGTGAACCGGGGTGTTGAGTTGGCGGGCGATGTGGCGGATCACGAACGGGCCGTCATTCTGGATCAGGTTACCAACGGCGTTGCCGTACGTATGGCTGTGCTATATCTCCTTGCGGGCCGGGGGGCGGAGCCCGCACTGCATCGATGAGCGTCACGTACCAGCTATTCATGGACATTCAGGATAGGTGCAGCCGATGAATCGAACCGATACCTATCAGGGAGAGCGGGGCGGCCCCATTGCCTTCATGGCGAGCAACCGCGTTGCCGCCAATCTTTTGATGTTCGGCATATTGGCAGCCGGCCTGGTGGCGCTGGGCGCCCTGGAGCGGGAAGCCTGGCCTACGGTTCCTTTTAATACGATCGAAGTATCCGTGATCTACCCCGGCGCCCAGCCCGAGGAGGTGGAGGAGTCGATCGTTGTCAAGATCGAGGAGCAGGTCGAGGCGCTGGAGAATGTCAAGGCGGTCAAGTCCCTGGCGGCCCCGGGACTGGCGTCCGTAAGGGTTGAATTGAAGAGCGGTGCGGATATCGGCGAAGTCATGGACGAAGTCAAATCCGCGGTCGGGCGTATCCAGTCGTTTCCGGGCGCAGCCGAGCGTCCGCAGTTCAGGGAGATGGACAATCGCACCAGCATGATCCGCCTGATCGTCTTTGGCGACATTCCCGAGCGTTCGCTGAAGGAGTTGGCCTACCAGATCGAAGACGAGTTGGGGTCCCTGCCTAACGTGTCCAACGTCGCGACCACGGGGGCGAGAAACTATGAGATCTCGATCGAAGTGCCGCTCGTTCATCTGCGTGCCCTCGGGCTTACGCTCGACGATGTTGCGGATGCGGTCCGTCGCAGTTCTCTCGATCTTTCGGCCGGCAGCATCGATACGCAGGACGCGGCGGTGCGCGTCCAAACCGTAGGCCAGAGCTACGACCAGCTCGACTTCGAGGAAATCGTCGTCATCGCCCGGAAAGACGGCACGGTTGTGCGCCTCGGGGATATCGCCGATGTGCGCGATGCCTTCCGAAATACAGACCTGATCCTCCGGCACCAGGGTCGGCCGGCGCTCTTCGTAGAGGTCTACCGGGCCGAGGGCGAGCAGGTGATGGATGTTGCGGAAGCCGTACACGAGCACACGGCAAACGCGATTGTCCCTTCCCTGCCGGATGGCGTCGGGATCACTATCTGGAACGACGATTCCCGGACCTACTTCGAGCGGGTCGATATCCTGGTCCGAAACGGTATTCTGGGAATCCTTCTGGTGTTCATCGCGCTGGCCCTTTTTCTCGAGATACGGCTCGCACTTTGGGTCGTCGTCGGCCTGATCACCTCGGGTATCGGGGCCTTGGCCATAATGCTTTCGCTCGACCTCGCGATCAATACCATTTCACTGTTCGCGTTCGTTCTGGCGATCGGCATCATCGTCGACGACGCCATTGTCGTGGCCGAATACATTCACTACGAACGCAAGCGGGGCGTGCCGGGACTTGTTGCGGCGATCCGGGGCACGCGGCGGATCAAGAAGGCGTTGATCTTCGCGGTGCTCACTTCGGTGGCGGCGTTCACGCCCCTGCTCTTCATTCCCGGGGGCATCGGGGAAGTGTGGGCCGCATTGCCGGTGATCATTATCGGCATGCTTCTGATCTCGCTGGCCGAATCGCTCCTGATACTGCCAAACCACCTGTCTCACTTGCATGGACCGGATTGGACGCCGGCCAATATGGTGGATCGATTCTTCTCGAGCATCCGGGACTCCGTGGATCGAGGGCTGAACAAATTTCTGGCTGGTCCCATGGATCGAGCGCTGCGCTTCGCGACAAATCACCCCGCCGTCGTCCTGGCGGGATCCGTCGGCCTCCTCATGGTCACTCTGTCCCTGGTGCCGGCGGGTATTGTCCCCACAACCTTCGCCGATGTCGTGGAAGGCGACTTCGTCACCGCTACTCTTGAAATGCCGGACGGGACCCTTGCGGAGCGGACATACGAGGTGGCGATGGAACTGGAGCGGGCGGGACGGCGCGTTCTGGAACGCCTGGATCGGGATAGACCGGACGGCGCTCCCTCGCTGCTATCGGGAGTGATCGTCACCGTCGGCCAGAGGCCCCGCGTGGAGGGGGGAGGGCTTGACCCAACCCCTACCATGAATCCGGAAGCCAACATCGCTACCGTTGAATTCAAGCTCTTGAGCGCCCAGGAACGGAATATTTCCACCATCGCTATCGTGCAGGCCTGGCGGGACGAGGTCGGGGTTCTCTCATACGTTCGGGGGATCGCCTTCAGCGGCGAGGTTATCAATCTCGGAAGTCCGGTGGAAGCTGTGCTGTCGCATCCGGATCCGGAGCGTCTGGGGGAAATCGCGGACTCGGTAGTTGACGACCTTCGCAGCGTGACGGGCGTTTTCGATGTCCGGTCCGATCATGCACCGGGCGTCGGGCAGATTCAACTGGCGTTACGACCGGAGGCGCGAACGCTTGGCCTCACGCTCGAGGATATGGCGCGGCAGGTGCGGGCGGCATTCTTCGGCGTGGAGGCGCTGAGGCTGCAACGAGACCGTGAAGAGGTCCGGGTCTACGCGCGACTGCCCGACGACGAACGCGATGCGCTCACGGATGTCGAGAGCTACCTGATCCGCACCCGTTCGGGAGGGGAGGTGCCGATCAGCCAGGCGGCATCGATGAGTATGGGCACGTCGCCGCCGGCAATCCGGCGGCAGGACGGTCAGCGCGTTGTGACGGTGACTGCGGATGTGGACGAGAGCGTGATTTCAGGCGGGGAAGCGAATGGCATCCTCGAAAATACGATCCTTGCGCAACTGACCGCCGCCAATCCAGAGCTGGCCTACTTCTTTGGTGGCGAACAGCAGCAGCAACTGGAGTCGCTGGATGCTCTGTATCGCGGCTTTGTGCTCGCCATGCTCGCGATTTTCGCGCTGTTAGCCATTCCACTGGGGTCCTACGGCAAACCGTTCATCGTGATGGCCATCATTCCGTTCGGCCTCATCGGCGTCGTCCTTGGCCACCTGGTGCTGGGTGTCGCTATCAGTGCCGCATCGTTCATGGGTTTTTTCGGGCTCGCCGGGGTCGTCGTCAACGATTCGCTGGTCATGATCGACTTCATCGACCAGCGGCTGAGGGAAGGCGCCTCTCCGAAAACGGCGATCGTCGATGGCGCAAAGGGACGCTTCCGGCCCATCATGCTGACCTCGGTAACCACGTTTCTCGGCTTCACGCCGCTCATTCTCGAACGGGCCATTCAGGCGCAGTTCCTGGTTCCTTTCGCGGCCTCGCTCGGGGTCGGCGTCATGATTACCACCTCGATACTCATTGTGCTCGTACCGGCACTGATGGCTATCTATCTGCGCGCCAACTCGCAATATTCCCGTTAAAATGTCAGCAAGACGCGCCGAACTGGAAAATATCCCGTCGCCTCCCCCTTTCCCCGAGGGTTGGTACTTCGTTGCCAGCCGTCAATCCGTACTGAAGGCGGAACTGATTGCAAAGACCTGGATGGGCGAACAAATCGTTGTCTGGTGCGACGATGCAGGCCGCATCTGCGTGGCGTTGGCGGTGTGTCCGCACCTCGGGTCCGATCTGGGACCCGAAGCCGGTGGCCAGGTGCGGGACGGTTGTCTCGTTTGTCCGTTTCACGGCTTTCAGTTCGATGTAAGCGGCCAGTGCGTCGCCACTCCTTTTGCCCCGCCGCCCAGGGCCGCGCGGCTGAAGGTATTCGAGACGCGGGAAATCCTTGGCATGGTCTTCGCGTGGTGGGGAATAGACGGCCGCCCGCCGCAATGGAGCCTTCCCGAGGAGCCTGTGGCCGGGGCCGACTGGAGCGAAGTGGGGTTTCGGACCCTCCGATTTCCGGGACACCCCCAGGAAACCACCGAGAACTCTGTGGACTTCTTACATCTGCAGTACGTGCATGGCTATGGCAATACGCGCATGGTTGAACCGGTAAGTATCGACGGTGCTTGTCTGACGAGCAGGTTCGAATTCAGACGCACCCAGAATATTATCGGGATAAAGGATATTGCACTGGACGTCTCCGCTGTCGCGCGCATCTTCGGCCTGGGATATTCATACGTGGAAATTCACGAGCGCTCCATTGAAATGTATGGGCGTTTGTGGGTGCTCGCAACGCCCGTCGACGGCAAGCGCATCGAAATGGTGTTGGCCAGTCAGATACGGGAGATTCGTAAACCGAAACGTCCGATCGTCGGTCTGGGATTTCTTCCACCGGGTCTTCGCACCAGGGTCATGAACAGCATCATTCTATCTTATCAAAAGCATGATGTTTTGCAGGATGTGATTATCTGGGGACGAAAACGGTACGTACCCTATCCGAGACTGTGTCGGGCCGACGGCGACATCGGCAAGTATCGACGCTATTGTAAGCAGTTCTATCCGGATCCTCGGGGTTCCGGTAAAGACAGGTAATTGACCATAGGATACTCTGATTAAATCCGCAAAGATTCAGAGGCTGAAAGGGGTGCGCTGGCAAGGAATGACGAAGCAATGTGGCAGGCCCCACATAATGAGGAATGACACCGCCAGCGTGCCCCTCTCTGCCTCCCGAAGGGCGCTTCACGTTCGCAAGTACAGGATATCATGATTTTATCATTGGAATCAGCGGGAAATATGCGAATTCGGGGCGTTGCGAACGTGAAGCGCTGAACGAAGTGGTTTTGATCAGAGTATCCCATAGTACTGGGCACGTGGATCCCTCTCGCCTCTGAGCTTTGCGGACTTAATCAGAGTGTTCTTATAAGTAATAACGTGTGGGGCGGTATCAAATGAGTGGACGACCCGAAGGGGGCCGGTCAGCGGAACGAGGCGCGCCACCGAGAAAAGTTGCTATTATCGGTGCCGGAGTGTCGGGATTGGGAACGGCCTGGGCGTTGGACAAGCACCCCGATCGATTCGATTTTCGGGTGTTCGAAGCGCAGGCCCGGATCGGCGGCAATGCCATTACGGCCGATATGCCACAAGACGATGGCACATCGATTCCGTTTGACATTTCCGTCACCGCGTGCATTCCCTCCGTATATCATCATATTCTTCTCTTCATGCAGCAACACGGTATCGAGCTGATCGACACCCGATTCAGCTACAGCGTGAAGTATCGCGGCGGCATCTATGCGCACGATTTCGATTCCGATATCAGGAGGCAGTTGCAGCCGGAAATCGAAAGATTCCAGAAGCTTCTGAGGCGTCTAAAGTGGTTTGGGCGGCTAAACCGCACCAGGTCCAGACTACTGAATGCGCTCAACCCGTTCAATTACGTCAGCATGGGTGCGGTTCTCAACCTGGGCAGGTTTTCCGGAGATTTCAGGTACAAGATCCTGAAGCCCATGTTCGTCAACTTCCTGATGGCCACGAACGTGTTCGATATGCCCGCGTCGCTGTTTTGCCGGTATCTGGAGTTCTTCGATATCGAAAGCGCAACGCCGATGCAAACATGGGATCGCGGCACGCGGCGCATCTATGAGAAGATGTCGGCTGCCTTCCGGGACAAGATATACCTTAACCGCCCGGTGCGGAAGGTGTACCGTCGCCAATCCGATGTGCTTGTGGAGGACCAGGACGGAAAGACGGAAACGTTTGATGACGTGGTGTTTGCGTGCAATGCGAATCAAACGCTGATGATGTTGGATAAACCGACCTTTCTGGAGAGCTATCTGCTATCTTCGATACGTTATGAAAGTGAATTGCACAACCATACGGTCGTTCATTCGGATGCCTCGATTCTACCGGACAACGACGTCAAGCCACTCGCCACTCGGAGCAACCATATCGAGCAGTACGGTGTACGGCCCGACAACTACGAAATCACCTACATCATGCACAATCAGCAGCCCTGGGCGGGTCGCTCGGACAAGCCGTGCCTGGTGACCTACAATCCGATCAGTCGTATCGACGAAGGCAAAGTCGTCAAGAAATGGTGGTTTCAGCATATCGTACACGATGTGCGTCACGTGGCCTTTCTGGTCCATTTGTTTCGCTTTGTTCAGGGCAGGAGACGAACGTGGCACTGTGGCGCCCACACGCTGGTCAATAGCCAGGAGACCTGTTTCGTGTCCGGTCTTGTTACGGCGAGACAGATCGGTGCAGATTATCCGTTCCGGGATACTGCGGCAAGGAAGTGGTTCAACTTTTACGGGCGTCTGATGTACGGTTGGCGTCTCAGGAAGGCGTAAAGGGTGGCTGTTTCTCAGAGTAATCGGATGAAGAGGGAGGTGAAACCGATGCTATGACGGATCGGTTATATTCTGAATCTGGCGCCAGGTCATCGTGCAGTTCTGGTCCCGCCCCCATCGACACGGCATTTGACAAGGTTTAGCATGGAGAGCACGTCCGTACAGTTCCCGATACGCCTTGCCGAAGAGCTTATTCTTCTGATGCTCGACGAACAGAGCGGCTACCTGGAAATGGTTCCAGGCTGGAATTTCTCCTGCGTTATGGTGGGAGCCGTACTCGCCGATCTTGCCCTGGAGGATCGAATCGACACCGACCTGGACACGCTGTATCTGGTTGATTCCCGTCCCACCGGAGACAACCTGCTCGACCCGACGCTCAAGGAAATCGCCGAATCTCAAGAGGCCTCGGACACGCAATACTGGATTGAACGCAACACGGGCCGTTCCGACGAAATCGTCGCGGACACCCTCGATCGTCTGGTGGAGAGAAAAATCCTCGACTACGAGAGCGGCGGATTCTGGGGACTTTCGCGCTCCGTTTCACGGTCGGGAACGTATCCGACCTCCGACCTCAAGATCCGCCGGGAAGCCAAAACAAGAATCCTGAGCGTCATCCTGAACGACGACAGCATCCCGGACCCGCGCGACGCCATCCTTGTTGCCTTGATGCATACGTGCGGCGGTTTCAAACTGTTGCTTGACCAGGAAGACTACAAGGAGAGGCTCGAGCGGATCGAGCTTATTGCCCAACTGGATCTGATAGGGCGGACGGTTGCCAGTGTGGTGAGGGACAGCATCGCCATACCGAAGACCCGTCGTGTTCTTCCATTCAAACCCATTCCGAAACTTCGAATCGTCGACATCCTGCGACAGCGTGACTTCCGCTCGGGTAACATCTCGAAGGCGATGTACGGCATCTTCCGGGAGTACGGGCCGGTCGTCGAGCTTCCCTTCAGAATGCGTAAGTCAAGGGTAGTCGCCTTGATGGGTTCGGACACCAATCAGTGGATCAACAGGCACGGGCGGTTCTACCTTCGCTCGAAGGACTACATCAGTGATCTGGAACGCGTGTTCGGCGCCTCCCGAACCATGCCGGGAATGGATGGCGCCGAACACTACAGAATGCGCAAGGCGCTGCAAGGCGCCTATTCCCGAGCCGCACTTGCGCGACGGCTACCGGAGTTGATCCACCACTGCAGAAGGTCGCTGAGCCGATGGAATGCAGGCGACGTTTTCCACGCAGCCGAGACGCTCCAGAACCACGTCAGCAGCCAAATCTCGCATCTGATGATCGGAGTGGATTGCAGCCACTACGTCGACGAACTGCTTGCGTATGAACATCGTGCGCTGGTAACGCAAGTTCAGGGCGTCTTGCCGAAATTCATGCTGTCGACGCCAAAGATGAAGCGTTCCAGCAAGCGTGTCCGTGAACTCCAGGAGGCGATCCTCGGATCGCACACGCCGGCGCAGAGGAGGGGGAAGCCACCGGATCTTGCCGATGCAATCCTCGAACTCCACAAGAGCGACCCGCAGTTTCTGCCGGAAACGGACCTCACCTTTCCGTTTGTCGCGTCAATGGTCGCAAGTATTTATCTCGGCAGCGGGCTTGCCTTCGCCGTCCATTCCATGGTTCGACGCCCGGATCTGTACGCGAAGATCCGTATGGAAGCCGAGTCGTTTTTCGGGAACGGGCGGGAACCGGAAGCGGAGGACTTCAGTCACGACAGCATCGACGTTACCGTCCGCCTCTGCATGGAGTCTGCGCGTTTGCACCCGGTGATTCCCTGGCAGTTGAGAACGGTCGCGAACGAGTGCATTGTCAGTGGCTTCCAATTACCGGCTAAAACGCTACTATTGATTTGCCAAACCGCATCGCACTACGCCGACGATCTGTTCAAGGATCCGCTGGAATTCGACATAGACCGTTATCTTCCGGATCGATCGGAGCATACGACACCGGGCGCCTACGCTCCCTATGGCCTAGGCACGCACACTTGCCTTGGAAATCGGTGGGTTGAGCTTCAGATGGCCGTCAATCTCTTGCTCATCGCGTACCACATGGAGCTGGAAGTAGTGCCCACAAAGTACAAGCTCGGAATCAATCCGTTTCCGACATCCGCCCCCAACAAAAAGATGAAGTTCCGCGTCGCTCGAATCACGAATCCGGTCTAAGCGCGCAAGCGCGCAAGCGTTCGTTACGGACGCTATTCGGGCCGTAATCGTTCTGTACAGTGTTCCGGGGCGCATGCCAAGGCGCTAATTCGCCGAAACGCGGCAGGCGGCGGATTTGACGGGAAAAAAGGGCGGATATGGAGGGCGGCCCCTGTAGCGACTGCCTCGCGGGGGCCGGATATTGCAGCGGACAACTTCTGAACACAAAATGACCCTTGCAAGGCGGATATAGCCCCCAAAACGCATCTTCAAGGAAACTTTACAAGAAAGGCGATCTATCATTGTTTGTTATCGGGGAATTTGTTGTACGCACCCCCATGCACTCCCCGGTTTTGCCTCAGCAAGTTTTACCTATTTTGTTTCGTTATGCCGATGCCGACACAGGTCCTTCTTGGAATCCCCAACAACCTCTATGTTTTCGATTTTGGCCGTTCCGGAACCGGTTCGGCCCCGTTCAGCGGGGACGAAGCCGAGATTGAGAAAAACTGGGATATGGTTCAACAAAACGTTTCGATCAATGGTTCGAAGGGGTCGCTCTATCGCCGACCCAGGACCATGCCGGACATAACGGTTATTCGGAAAGGTTGACCGGGGTAGATGGTTTTCCTCGGCTGAATCTTCCGGCCTGCCCTCTTCGCATCCGATCAGGGTCGGAAAAGGATTCCCGATTCGTCTTCGATCCTGTACGCAAAAAATATGTGCGTCTCGTTCCCGAGGAATGGGTGCGGGGGCATTTTTTGCATTTTCTCATGCGGGATTGCGGCTATCCGCCGGCTCTGATTGCCGTTGAGATGCACTTCGAGTACCAGGGCATGTCCCGTCGGGCCGACATTGTCGCGTACGATCGGCGGGGCGTTCCGTCCCTGATGGTGGAATGCAAGGCGCCGCAGGTTCGCATAGGGTCGGCGGCGTTTGAGCAGATCGCGAAATACAACAGAGTCGTCGGGGCGCGTTATCTTGCCGTAACGAACGGATTGCGCCATTTCTGCTGGCGGTCCGATCGCCCGGACGATTTTACGGATCGCATCCCGCCTTTCGAAGCAGTCTCTGCAGGTGATCCTGTAAACGATACGAATACGAACCTATGAAATATCAGGCAGAGTTCGAAGTGGCTATCCATGCCGTGCGCATGGCGGCGCGTGTCTGCATGTCCGTTCAGAAAACGCTGGGGCAATCCGCGCTCAGGAAAGAGGATCGTTCTCCGGTGACGGTAGCGGATTTTGGAAGCCAGGCGGTCGTATGCCATGTGCTGGAAGAAGCGTTTCCGAATGATCCCGTAATCGGCGAGGAAGATGCGGCTGTTTTGCATCTGCCGGAAAACGAAAGCGTGCTCGACAAGGTGACCACAGAGGTGGCGCATGTGTTGCCCGGCGCAACGCGCGAGTCGGTATGCGCCTGGATCGACAGGGGCAACGGGACCGGATACTCCGAACGTTTCTGGACGCTGGATCCGATCGACGGCACGAAGGGATTCCTGCGGTGCGATCAATACGCTGTGGCGCTGGCGCTGATTGCAGGGGGGCGGATCGAAGTAGCGGCAATGGCTTGCCCCGACTTGCCTTGCGATGCGGAAGGGGGCAATATAAAGGGCGCCGTGTTTGCGGCGCACCGGGGAAAAGGAGCGGTTCAGGCTCCGCTTCACGGCGCCGGAGAGCCTGTCTGGCAGCCCATTCGAGTGCGTACTGTAGCGAACGGTGCGCAAGCCCGGCTTTGCGAACCTTTCGAATCGAATCACGGCTCGCGTCGGGACGTGGCCGCTGTAGCGACTCATTTGGGCGTAGAGGCTGCCTCGCTCCGTATAGACAGTCAGGCGAAATATGGCGTGCTGGCGCGCGGCGATGCGGATATTTACCTCCGCCTGACATCCCGTTCGGGATATATAGAGAACATATGGGACCATGCTGCGGGCACTCTCATTGTCGAGGAGGCAGGCGGCGTGGTTACGGATATGTCAGGCAGCCCGCTCGATTTCCGGTGCGGTGCGCAACTCGAGCGAAATACGGGTATTGTCGCCACGAACGGGCTTTTGCACGAAGCGGTGCTGGAGGCGCTTGCAGACGCGACGGGATGAATGTTTCAGGCCTTTTCGGTCGAAACGTCCACAAAGATATGGTTGGCGATCCGGTATCCGAGAATGTGCTCCCGGTCGTATAGGCGGATCTTCAATGGTCCCTCGAAAGGTTCTTTTCCGATGACTTCGAGCACAGTGCCAGGCAACAGACCCAGACTTTCGAGGTGATCCAGCAATTTCGGGTCTTCGTCGGACACGCGTTCGATCACAACATGTGTCCCGGGCTTCATGGCGGCGAGAGGGTTAGTGTTGCGTTCGGCGATTTCGCCTTCGCGTGTAGGAATGGGATCTCCATGCGGGTCGTGGGTCGGATGCCCCAGCATTTCGTCGATCTTGCTTTCGAATTCTTCGGAAATGTGATGTTCGAGGAGCTCCGCCTCTTCGTGTACCTTGTCCCAGGGGTAGCCCATCACGTTCCGGAGATACAGTTCGAGCAAGCGGTGATGGCGGATGATTTCAAGAGCCACCTTGTTTCCCGTTTCCGTCAGTCGGACGCCCTGGTACGATTCGTATTCTGCAAGGCCGAGCTGCGCCAGCCGTTTGGCCATGTTCGTAACCGATGCGGCGGAAACGTTCAGGGCCCGGGCAATGTCGTTGGTGGACGCAGGCTGCCCACTTTGCCGGATCCGGTAAATAGTCTTGATGTAATCTTCAACAGCCTGGCTGAGCATGCGATGCCGAGGAAATGAAGAAACAGGTACAAAAACACGACTGCCAACTCGATATTCCGTCATATGATCCGATCGCGTCCATCCATCGCAGAAACCACTGTGAGCAGCGGTCGTTGATTAGGCCGCGCGTGCGCGATAATTTTCATTCCCTTGTTTTCGACTTCTTGCCCGGTCGTCTAATGGCAGGACAGCGGCCTTTGGAGCCGTATGTGGAGGTTCGAATCCTCCCCGGGCAACGATGCATCCGGTAGACAATACTAAGGATACTCTGATCAAAACCGCTTCGCTCAGCGCGTACATGACGTCATGATCCGATCGTCGGAATCAGCGGAAAACACTACGGATTCGGGGCGTTGCGGATGGAACGCGCCCTCCGGGAGGCTGCGAGGGGCACGCTGGCTGCGTCATTCCTCATTGTGTGGGGCCTGCCACACTGCTTCGTTATTCCTTGCCAGCCCACACCCCTCGCAACCTCTGAGCTTTGCGGACTTAATCAGGGTATCCTTAACAGAGTATCCTGAACAACATTTTTGGTTGAAGCTGATTCGTTAAGCATGAACAAATCCGTCAGGGACACCCCCATTTCCATTTTTGCCGGGCGCTCGAATCTGCCGCTGGCGCAGAAAATCGCCGCTGCATACGGGCAGCAACTCGGTCGGCTTGCCATTCGGAATTTTGCGGATGGGGAAATTTACGTACGCTACGGCGAATCCATACGTGGTTCGGACCTCTTCATTATCCAGAGCACCCAGCCCAGCGCGGACTACTGGATCGAGCTGCTTCTGCTCATCGATGCCGCAAAGCGGGCGTCCGCGGAGCGGATCACGGCCGTCATGCCCTATTTCGGCTATGCGCGGCAGGATCGGAAGGATCAACCCCGTGTTTCCATTGCTGCGAAACTGATGGCGGATATGCTGGCGACGGCCGGCGTACATCGTATTCTTACGATGGATCTGCATGCCCCGCAGATTCAGGGTTTCTTCGATGTGCCTGTGGATCATTTATATGGATCCGGTGTTCTAACAAGCTATTTCAGGAAGTTTCAGTTCGACGATGTCGTGGTTGTAGCTCCTGATGTGGGTGCGATCAAGGTGGCGCGGGCGTACGCCAAGCGCCTCAATGCCGACCTTGCGGTCATCGACAAGCGCCGCCCTCGGCAGAACGAAGCCGAAGTGATGAACATTATCGGCGAGGTAAAGGGGCGCAACGTGATTCTTATTGACGACATGTGCGATACGGCGGGGACCTTGACCAATGCGGCCCAGGCGCTCCGCAAGGCGGGAAGCAAGGAAATCGTTGCGGCCTGTACGCATGCGCTGCTATCGGAACCGGCGTACGAACGGATAGAAAACTCGGAAATAGCCAAGATGGTTGTGACGGATACGATACCGTTGAAGCGTTCCTCGGAACGCATCGATGTGGTCAGTGTCGCCGAGTTGTTTTCGGACGCCATTCGCCGCATTTACACGGAAGATTCTATTTCGACACTGTTCGCCGATTAGGGCGAGCGGTTTTCGTATTCATGGCACGATTCACCGTTATTCCGTAGATCATGGATATTCTTACGTTTGACGTTGAGAAGCGCGCAGTCGGCAAATCGGCAGCCCGCGCCATTCGACGCACCGGCAATGTGCCGTGTGTCTTGTATGGACATCACATGGACCCCGTGGCTTTTCAACTGGCCGAAGAACACTTGAAAAGGCTTGTGTATACGGCTGAGACGCACATTCTGGAAGTGCGACTGGACGGGAAAACGTTTCGATGCATTCTGAAGGAGGCGACGTTGCATCCGGTTACGGATCGTCCTTTTCATGCCGATTTCATGACGCTCAAAACGGGCGAGACACTGACGCTCGTGGTCCCTGTCCACTTCGAGGGTACGCCTGTCGGACAGCGCGAAGGCGGCAACGTGCAGGCCGTTTTGCATGAATTGGAAGTACGCTGCCTTCCGAAAGATATTCCCTCGCACATCGAGGTGGACATTTCGGAGTTGTCTATTGGAGACGCCATCCATGTCCGTGATCTGGAACGGGAAGGCATTACTTTTCTGGGACGTCCCGAACAGACCATTGTGACCGTGGTGCAGCCCCGCGTCGTGGAAGAAGATATCGACGATCTTGAAGACGAAGCGGGCGATGCCGATGCAGGCGAAGCGGCCGATTCCGGAGAGGAGAACGCAGAGGAAGATGGGTAATCGTCGTAGCCGATCATGTCAACATCGAAGCGCCTCGTCGTCGGGCTGGGGAATCCGGGCCCGGAATATGAAGCGACGCGGCACAACATCGGATTCGAGGTGGCCGATGCGGTTGCAGAACGTGCCGGAGCGGTGTTCGAGCATAGCCGCGGGAATGTGTTGCTGGGGTGGGGACGTATTCGCAGCTATCCCGTCGGGATCGCCAAGCCGCTGACCTTCATGAATCGCAGCGGTAAAGCCATTAGCGCATTGCTTGGTATCTGGCGCATGGATCCTCGACAAATGCTCGTGATCGTGGACGATATCAACCTTGCGCCGGGGCGGTTGCGCCTGCGCGCTTCCGGGAGCGCGGGCGGACACAATGGCGTGCAGGATATTATCGATCGCCTTGGCCATCACGATTTTCCACGGCTTCGCATCGGCGTCGGCAACGACTTTTCTAGAGGCGGACAAGTGCAGCATGTCCTGTCCCCTTTTTCCTCCCGGGAACGATTGTCCATTGACGAGGCCGTGGTCCGGGCCCGCGATGCTGTAGAAGCGTTCGTGTACGAAGGCATTTCGGTTGCTATGAATCGATATAACAAGGACGTAACGTAATGACTACCGAAACGATAGTTTTTCTTGTTCCCGCCTCAGGCATTCTGGCGCTGGCCTATGCTTTTCTGCGTACGCGCTGGATCGGCCGCCAGAGTACGGGTACGGAAAAGATGATGGAGATCGCCGGGTACATTTCGGATGGCGCCCGGGCGTTTCTGCGCCGGGAGTACCGCGTGCTTGCGATTTTTGTGGCGTTGGTGGCCGTATTGCTGGCTGTGGCGAACATGGCTGGACCAGACACCTCCTGGCTCATTGCCGTTTCGTTCGTAACCGGCGCACTGGCTTCCGGGCTGGCCGGCTTTATCGGGATGACCGTCGCGACGCGCGCCAACGTTCGCACGACCAATGCGGCGCGGACCGGCCTGGCCCCTGCGCTCAACGTGGCGTTTTCGGGCGGCCTGGTGATGGGTTTAAGCGTGGTGGGATTAGGTTTGTTGGGATTGTGCGGGCTTTTTATCGTGTACAGTGGCGCCGGGTGGGAGATTACAAAAATCATCCAGGTCATTTCCGGCTTTTCGCTGGGGGCTTCCTCGATCGCGCTGTTCGCGCGCGTGGGCGGCGGCATCTATACGAAGGCGGCCGATGTGGGCGCCGATCTGGCTGGTAAGGTATATGAGGGCATTCCCGAGGACGACCCGCGCAATCCCGCCACGATCGCGGACAATGTAGGAGATAACGTAGGGGATGTCGCCGGCATGGGAGCAGACCTTTTCGAATCGTTCGTCGGCGCCATCATCGGCGCGATGGTGCTGGGCGCCGTGTTCGTTGGCTCCTTTGCGGAGGCCGGCGTTGCGGAACTAAGCGGCGTTACGCTGCCGTTGGCGCTTGCGGGCGTCGGCGTGGTCGTTTCGATCCTCGGTTCGCTGGTGGTCAAAGTGAAGGAAGGGGGCAATCCCCAGAAGGCGCTCAACACCGGCGTATTCGGAGCGGCGGGCCTTATGGCCGTACTGGCGTATTTCATCATCCGGGGCATGTTGCCGGCGCAATGGGAGGCGGCGGGCCTGGAATACACCTCGCTGGGCGTGTTCTGGGCTGTGTTGATCGGCCTGCTTGCAGGGGTTTCCATCGGCTTGGTCACGGAATACTACACCTCTACGCAGGGTCGCCCCGCGCGCGGCATCGCCAGGCAAAGCGTAACCGGATCCGCCACGAACATCATTGCCGGCCTCGGAGTGGGTATGTTTTCCACGGGCCTTCCGGCGGTCATTCTGGCTCTGGCGATTATGGGGGCCTACCATTTTTCCGGACTCTACGGCATTCCCATTGCGGCGGTAGGCATGCTGTCGGTGATCGGCATTCAGCTTGCGGTCGACGCATACGGGCCGATCTCCGACAATGCGGGCGGCATAGCGGAGATGGCGGGTTTGCCGGAAGAAGTTCGGGCGCGCACCGACAAACTCGACGCGGTCGGGAACACGACGGCCGCGATCGGGAAGGGATTCGCCATTGGTTCCGCCGCGCTGACGGCGCTGGCTCTTTTCGTTGCGTTTATGCAGCAGGCGGATGTGCCCAACATCGATGTGGCCAATCCGCGCATCCTGGCCGGGTTACTGCTCGGGGCCATGTTGCCGTATGTGTTCAGCGCCATGGCGATGGGAGCCGTGGGCCGGGCGGCAGGTCGCATGATTGTTGAAGTCGGGCGGCAATTCCGGGAGATTCCCGGGCTGCGCGAAGGTACGGCTCCGGCCGAACACACGCGTTGCGTCGATATTTCCACGAAGGCGGCCATTCGCGAAATGGTGGCGCCGGGCCTGTTGGCCATCGCGGCGCCGGTCATCGTGGGCTTCATCGACAAAAGCATGTTGGGCGGACTGCTGGCCGGTGTACTGGTCTCCGGCGTACTTTTCGCTATTTTTCAGGCTAATGCGGGGGGCGCCTGGGATAATGCCAAGAAGTTGATCGAAGGGAACATTTCCATTGGCGGGACCATGTACGGAAAGGGCAGCGACGCTCACAAGGCTTCCGTAGTGGGCGATACGGTCGGCGATCCGCTCAAGGATACGAGTGGCCCCAGTTTGAATATTCTGATTAAATTGATCGCGGTAGTGGCGCTGGTAATTGCGCCGCTTATCGCATAAAATACGTTCGCGTGTCCCGATACCAATTATCGCAAAGCGGATATGGCCAGGGTTGAAATTACCATGCCCCAAATGGGCGAGAGTATCACCGAGGGCACGGTGGTCGAATGGCATAAGAAGTCCGGCGAGCGTATTGAGCAGGACGAAACGCTGCTTGAGATAGGAACCGACAAAGTGGACACCGATGTCCCGTCGCCTGTTGGGGGCGTCGTGGCTGAAATCCTGGTGGAAGAGGGCGAGACCGTAGATGTGGGAACGTTGCTTGCCGTGATTTCGGACGAGAACGAGGAAGCGCCCCGTGCTCCCGAACCGGTCAAGGAGGCGACGGAACCGGTACCTGAACCACCTGCTCCGGTTGCGCCCGAGCCGCCTTCCGGCCATGTTACCGAAGCTTCCGCGTTTGCACCGAAGGACGCTGCCGTTCCGAAGCAGGGCGCAAGCGACTCGTTCTTCTCCCCGCTGGTGCGCTCCATCGCCGAACAGGAAGGATTAAGCGCTTCCGAACTTACATCTATTACAGGCTCCGGCCGGGACGGGCGGGTCACGAAGAAGGATGTGCTCGATTACGTGGCGGGCCGTTCTGCGGAGGGGGCCGGGTTTCCGGAGCCGCAACCTGTCGAGCCTGCCGCAGGGCCCGAGGTGCGGGTCGTTAAAATGGATCGCACACGGCAGATCATTGCGGAGCACATGGTGCATTCGAAGGCGACTTCTCCGCATGTGACCTCCTTTGCGGAAGCGGACATGACGAACCTTGCTGCCTTTATCCAACGGGAAAAAGAGGCGTTTCTGAAAAGGGAAGGCGCCAAATTGACCTATACCCCGTTTTTTGTTCATGCGGCGATAGAAGCGCTCCGTGAGCATCCGGTTCTGAATGCGTCCGTGAACGGAGACGAGATCGTGCTGCGGGAAGATTTCCACATCAACATTGCGGTGGCCGTGGGCAAGACCGGGCTGGTCGCTCCGGTCATTCGCAATGCAGGGCGTCAATCTTTCGCCGATCTGGCGCGGTCGGTGGCTGATATTTCCCACCGGGCGCGCAACAAACAACTGCATCCGGACGACCTGCAAGGGGGTACGTTCACCATCACGAACATCGGTCCGGTCGGGGGACTCAAGGGGACGCCCATCATCAACCAACCCCAGGTGGCTATTCTTGCCGTCGGGCGAATCCAGAAGCGTCCGGTGGTCATCGAAGATCCGAAGCTTGGCGACGTCATCGCTGTGCGGCAGATGGCCTGGTTGTCTCTTTCCTACGACCATCGTATTATCGACGGGGCCATGGGCTCTTCATTCCTGACGAGTTTTATCCGCATTGTCGAATCGATGGGTATCGCTTCCTGAGATCCGTATAATTCCGTTATTGCATTTAATTTGCCGGGTGGCTATTCTGTGACGTATCGCGGGATACTTCATCATGGGCAATCATGGTTTCGTCACACATCGAACCTCTCAAACTGACAACCGGTGAGCTTGCAAAGCGGTTGCAGGACTTTCGGCGGGAGTACCTCAGGGAAAAGAGCGCCGATACGGTGGGGACCTACGGAAGGGCGCTCCGCGAGTTCGAGCGATGGTTTGCCGGTCAGGCCGGCGCATTTCGTTTCTCGGAGGATGGGGTCCGGGCCTACAAAGTCTATCTGATGGGAACGCGTTCGCTGAGCGAAGCGTCCGTATCCACGTATCTGACCGCTCTCCGGCAGTTCTGCCAATATCTTGTCGTCATCGGGTTGATGGAGAAGAACCCGGCCCTTGCGGTCAAGGGGAACCGCCGTCCGTCGTCGCACTCCCGCGCCGTACTCACGGAAGCGGACATCCGGCAGCTATTGCGTGTACTTGACGATACGACCCTGCTTGGAAAACGGGATCAGGCCATGGTTTACCTGATGCTGTACGCAGGACTCAGCGAGATCGAGATCATACGGGCCGATGTACGGGATATCGAACACACCTTGCTCGGAAGGTTTCTGCGCGTGCAGGGCAAGGGGCGTACCGTAAAGGACCGGCAGGCGCCCATCGACGCTCCAGTGATCGAAAAAATAGAGCGCTACCTTGAAGCGCGCGATTCCGTGCTGCCCGAACATCCGTTATTCGTGTCTCACGGCCATCGATCGAACGGGAAACGCCTGAACACGCGCTCCGTCCGAAGCCGGATCGATCGGTATCTGGCGGCGGCCAACCTGAAACGGAGCGGCATCAGCCCGCACAGCCTAACGCACACGGCGCCTGTCATCTGGCTGAATAAGGGTATGGATATTGAAGAGGTGCAGGCGCGTATGCGGCACGGTACGCTCGACACAACCCTGATTTACTCCAGGAAGCAGAACCTGTTACAGGAGGATCCTGAATAAGGAAAGGAGATCGTATAGTAGCGGCAGGGTCAGATTCCCGTACGTACGGTGATCTGATGCAGGCCTCCCAGAGTTGACCACGAATTGAAGGCATAGTCGAAACGGAAGCTTGCCACCCTGATTCCGAACCCCGCCCCCACACCGGCCAGATCCAGCCGGTTTTTCATTTTCAGGTCCTGATGCTGCCTGTGGTTGTATCCCAGCCGGAGCCGGAACGCATCGCTGAAAAAGAATTCCCATCCGACGGCTATGTGCCGGAGCGCGCCCGACGCTGCGCTCCGCCCTTCGCTTTCTTCGCCGATCCGGTTCAGGTTGTAGCCCGACAGGGAGAGAAGCAAGGGCAGATGCCGCAAGCGTTTCGAAATCCCTACGCGCAGATCGAGCGGCAGCGTATCCCTGGACGAGCCGAGTGCATCCGCCACAATGCCTATGTTATGTACGGAGGCGCTCAGGGCCAGTTGCTGTTCGGGAAAATGGTACAGTACGCCGACGTCCGCGGCGAAGGCTGAGGCGCTGGCCGTTTCGACGCTTGAGAACGCCGCGTGGAGATTTGCGCCGTACCGCAGGCGTTCGTCGTGGGCGCGCGCCCAGGATGCGGTGAGCGCCACATCGTTTGCGCCGAAGCTTTCTGTGGCGTTGCCGGCTGCATCGTATCCCTCTGTGCTGCCCCAGGTTACGTAGCGCAGTCCCGCCCCCAATGTACCGATGCCTTCCCAATGCCGGGCATGCGATACGAATCCCGCATGAATCCCTCCCAGATGGTTGAGGTACGTGACGGAGAGCGTGCGGTGCATGTCCGGGTTGAGCAGGGCCGGGTTGTAGAAGAGGGCGTTGACGTCTTCATCGTATACGGCGGAGAATGCGCCGGCCAGCGAGGCGGCCCGTGCGGAAGGGGCAAGCCGCAGAAAGGAAAAGGCAGTAGCCGGTCCGGATTGAGCCGCCGCCGGAAGGGCGCCCGCTCCGCCCAGGGCAAGGATTACCGTAAGGAAGAAGGGTCGAACATAAGGAATACGCATACAGCATCAACGGAGATCGTTGCCGGATGTTGCTCTGGGGGAGAAATGGTCCGAAAAACCGGATGGTTTTTTCGGGCTTTTGAGTAAAAAATACTCCGAAAAGGAGTAGAAATTACTCAAAAAAGGTAAAAATGGGTCGTTGGGGCCTCCTTGGCATGAAAATTGACCCGTAGATGTAGTGGAGGACAAGCCTGATCGCCATTTTCCCGGTCCCCTGTTTCGGAGCGGACCATCGGGCGGTACAGGCGGAACCATGATGGAGCATAACATATCGAACCGGTAGTCAGAACTTCCGAAAGAAGGTAACATGATGAAGTACCCGGCTCCAGGAAATCTGCTTCTTTCAGGGGCGTTGGTCGCCTTTTTATGTATTACCGGCTGCGAGGAAGACGTGGCGGGGCCAACCGGAGTGGACGAGCCGTTTTCGCTGTACGGCGTCTTCAATCCCCGGCTGCCTATGCAGACGGTGCTTGTCGGCCCCGTGGAAGACCTGCTTTTCCCGGAATCTGGGGATGCGCTCAATGCGGTCGTTACCTCGACCGATCTGGGTAGTGGCGCTACCTACGAGTGGCGGGATTCGGTGGTGGTCAACGCCACGGAGCAATTGGATCATATCTACTGGGCTGATTTTACGCCCGGATACGGGAGCCGGCATCGCATGGAAGTGACGCGGTCCGACGGGGCTAAGAGCTTCGTACACGTGGAGGTGCCCAGGGAGGTGCGTATTGAGGACGATGATACGGGCACGCGAGATCTTACGGTTACGGTTACAGGAGCATCCGATTTTGCACTGGTTCGGTTCGATGTCACCTATAGCGTGCGGTATTATAATGAGTTTATACCGGACACGCCATGTAGCACGCCGTTAAAGCATTACACGTTTTCATATAGAAACAACAGAATAGCCATTGAGAACGGATGGCAGATCGATATTGACTTGAACATATTGTACGAAACCGTTCGTTCGTATTATCATGACGATACAGGATTTCTATTCAGGAACCCGAATAAAGACGGCGTTGCCTTATTCGGTATGCAGGTTGCGATTACTGTTGGTAGTGCGGATTGGGATCCGCCCGGGGGCGATCCGTCGGATGAGCGCGTGCTGATTCAGCCCGGCACGCTTTCGAACGTAGAAAACGGCTATGGTCTGGTGGTTGGGGGGTACAATGAAGAAGCAAAAATATATCCCTCCCAAAGGGCGGTCGCCGACACCCCGTTCTTCGATTTCATACAGCGGGCAGGAGGCGATTACTGTCTGGGGACCATAGAAAATTCGGAGTGGTAGCGAATCATGCCTATACGCCGGATTATCGGGACATTTCTTACCGTCGCCGCCTTTTCGGCGTTTGCGGTGTCGTATGGCTCCGACGAGGCGCAGGCTCAGGTCCCGCCCCGACGCGCCGCCCTGAGCGGTTTTGTTACGGACGCTTCGGACGGACAGCCGCTGGCCGGAGCTACCGCCGTACTCCGGGATCTTGCGGACGCCGCCGGGGACGTTCCATCGTACGGCGTTGCCGCCAATGCGGACGGTATCTATCTCATCCCGGGTATCGGGCCGGGTTCGTACGAACTGACCATCTCGTTCATAGGCTACGAAGCGTTCCGGGACACCCTTACGCTTTTTGCGGGGGACGCCGCCCGCCGGCATGCCGCCCTCGTTCCTTCGCAAGCGGAACTCGGCGAAGTGCTTGTGCAAGCCGGGCGCGAGCACGGGATGGCCCGCATCACGGCGGGGCGCCAGCGCATTCTTCCCGAAGAGATCGAGATTGTGCCTTCCCCCGACATTTCCGCCGATCTGGCGAATTACCTTACGGTGCTTCCCGGCGTCGTCACGACGGGAGATCGCGGCGGGCAGTATTACGTGCGCGGTGGCGAACCTTCCCAGAACCTCGTGCATCTCGACGGGATGCTTGTGTACCAGCCCTTTCATGTGCTCGGGTTCTATTCCGCTTTCCCGGCCGACATACTGAATCGCGTCGATTTCTATGCGGGCGGCTTTCCCACCCGGTACTCCGGCCGACTTGCCTCTGTTATCGATGTCGCTTCCCGCTACGGCAACACCCGTCGTTTCGCCGGTATGGCAAGCGTTTCCCCCTTCACGAGCGCGCTGCGCATCGAAGGTCCTATTGTACCGGGGCATGTTTCGTTTCTCGTTGCAGGCCGGGAGTCGTTTCTCGAACGCATTGCCGAACCGCTGATCGACAAGAACCTGCCCTTTCGGTTCGGGGATCTTTTTGCGAAGGTATACGGGCCGGCAACCAGAAACAGCAAGCTTTCGATCAGCGCCCTTAGAACGCATGATCGGGGCATGATCGCCGAGGAGGTCGGACAGGAGGCGCCCGAGGAGGTTCGCTGGAGCAACGAAGCGATCGGGGCGCGCTGGGTGATCGTGCCTCGCATCCTTCCGGTTATCATGAATGTGCATCTCTCGCATTCCCGTCACCAGACCGAACTTGGTCCCAAGGACGAACCTCTACGGACATCCAGTATCTACCACACGCGCTTCGCTATCGACGCGCTGTTCGAGAAGGATCGTTTTTCCTGGGAAAGCGGTTGGGACGGATTGATATCGGGGGAAACCGAGAATCGTCTGGACGGGGTGTTTCATCTGCCGGAGGTATCCGCAAGGCCGTTTCTGGAATTCGGATTCTATGCGCAATCCACGTTCGATCTCGGACGGGGCCTGATCCTGGCGCCGGGTGCCCGCTTGCAATGGTATCAGGTCAGAATAGATCCGTGGCTGGAGCCGAGGCTGCGGGCGACATGGGATCGCGGCGCGCACCATTTCAGCGCCGCCGTCGGCATGTACAATCAGGAAGTGGTGGGTCTTACCGACCGGCGCGACGTAGCCAATGTGTTTACGATATGGTCCATCGTACCGCGCCCCGAGGACGACGAAAACGAAAGGGACCCGCTGGTCGGACGCCTCAGCAAATCCGTCCACGGGTTGCTTGGTTACCGGGGCATGCCGAAGCCCTGGCTTGAGGTTTCCGTCGAGGGGTTCTACAGGCGTATGCAGAACCTGTTCGTTGCCGAGTGGACCGCGTTTCCTGCGCTTACCACCCGACTGCATCCGGCGCGCGGACGATCGATCGGCATGGAAGCGCGAGTGGAGATGCGCCGTGAGCCGTTCTACGCCTTTGTGAATTACGGACTTTCCTCCACGCTGTATCACACGAAGTACGAGGCCATACGGTACTGGTTCGACGCAGAGTCTCTCGTATTCCGGCCGCCGCACGATCGCCGCCACCAGGTCAATGCGCTTGCCAGCGTTTCCTGGAAGGGATTCGACGCCAGCATGCGCTGGGCCTTCGGTTCCGGCCGTCCTTACACCCGCCCGCTGGCTTTCGACAGCTTTGTGCTGCTGGACAGAGCTGCGAGCGTCTTCGAACTGATGCGGTCCCGGCGAGTGATTTACGACCGTCCTTTCAATGCGGTGCTTCCCACCTACCATCGCCTCGACATTTCCGTCGAGCGAACCTTCCGGTTCGACGGGGCCGCCCTTACCCTTCAGGGCAGCGTCATCAACCTGTACGACCGACGCAATCTTTTTTACCTCGATCTGTTCACGGTGAGCCGGGTGGACCAGCTTCCGTTCGTACCGTCCCTGGGGATCCGGGTGAGCTTCGAGTAAACGGACACGGCGTTTCTTTGGAAATCGCCGCTTGCCGGATATACGTTTCCACAGGTCGGACGCCCGCGTATTCAAGGAACGGTTTTTGCCGTTCGGCGTGATACTTTGCTACCTGTCAGTCTGTCGGGGCTTTCTTCCGGCAAACCGATCCGCTCTTATTTCCGCGCCCCGTGCACCATGATAGATTTCTTCAAATTGCTGTTCGGCGACAAGAACGAACGGGAGCTGAAGCGGCTCTGGCCGGTTGTCGAGCGCATCAATGCCGCCTGTGAGGACCTGTCCGACCTTTCGGACGAGGAACTGCGGGCCAGAACGGACGATTTCCGGCAACGCATCCGGGAGGCCGTTGTGGACAACGAAGCAAGCCAGGAAGCGCTGCGCGGCAAGTTGGGTGGCGCCGTTTCCGCGCCGGAGCAGGATACGTCTGCTGCAGACGAAACGCCGCTCCCTGCATTTTCGGGGAACGGGGTCGGGACCGATAACGACAAGGAACTCTCGCCGGAGCAGCACCGGGCGCTTTTCGACGAACTCGACGGGCTGGAAGAAGAGTGGCTGGAGATTGTAGAGGAAGTGCTCGACAGCATGGTTGCGGAAGCGTTTGCCGTCGTCAAGGAGACGTGCCGCCGCCTGCTGGGCAAGGAATGGGAAGCCGGAGGCATCAGCATTTCCTGGGATATGGTGCCGTACGACGCCCAGTTGCTGGGCGGAGTGGTGCTCCATCAGGGGCGCATTGCCGAGATGAAGACGGGCGAGGGTAAAACGCTCGTGGCCGTCATGCCGATCTATCTCAACGCGCTGGCGGGCCGCGGCGTGCACGTGGTGACGGTCAACCCGTATCTGGCGCAGCGCGATGCGGAATGGATGGGACCGGTGTTCGAGTTTCACGGTCTGACCGTGGACGTCATCGACAAGTACGAATCGCACACGGAAGGCCGCCGCAAGGCATACCGCGCCGACATCACCTACGGCACGAACAACGAATTCGGGTTCGACTACCTGCGGGATAATTCGTTTGTGTCCGAGCAGGAGCAACTCGTGCAGCGCGGCCACCATTTTGCGATCGTGGACGAGGTGGATTCCGTGTTGATCGACGAGGCGCGCACGCCGCTCATTATTTCCGGGCCCGTGCCGCAAGCGAACGACAGCCGTTTTATGGAGCTGCAGCCGGTCATCGAAAAGCTGGTCTATGCGCAGCAGAAGGCGGTGGCGGGATTTGCGTCCGAAGCGGAGCGGAGCCTGCGCGAACGGGACCGGGCCGAGGAAGCCGGCGACCGCAAGACAGCCTCGGATGTGGAGGGCGAAGCTGGTCTTGCGCTCCTGCGCGCCAGTCGCGGATTCCCCCGCAACAAGAAACTCCAGAAGCTGCTCCAGGAAACGGGCGTGGCGCAACTACTGCGCAAGACGGAGTTCTTCTACTTGCAGGATAACGCCAAGCATATGCCGCTGGTGGACGAGCCGTTGTTATTTGCCCTCGAGGAGAAGCAGCATGCCATCGAAATGACGGAGCAGGGGCGCGAGTTTGCGGCGCGGGCGGCCGGGGAAGACACCGATCTGTTCGTACTCCCCGACATGGGCGACAAGATTGCCTCCATAGAAGGCCGCTACGCGGAACGGCGGCGGCAGATCGAGGCGGACATTGAAGCGGATGCATCCCTGGACGAGGAGAAAAAGGAAAACAAACGCATGAACGATGTGCGTCTTCTCGGCAAGGAAGAGGAGGAGGAAAAACGCACGCTCTATACGCTGTATTCGGAAAGGGCGGAGCGCCTGCACGCCATCGAGCAGTTGCTCAAGGCCTATACCCTGTACGAGAAGGATGTGGAGTACATCGTACAGGAAGGGCGGGTCCAGATCGTGGACGAACATACCGGCCGGGTGCTCTCCGGGCGGCGGTATTCCGACGGGTTGCACCAGGCGATCGAAGCGAAAGAAAAGGTGCAGGTGCAGGCGGCGACGCAGACGTACGCCACCATCACGCTTCAGAATTATTTCCGGATGTACGACAAGCTCTCCGGCATGACGGGCACCGCCGAAACGGAAGCCGAGGAATTCTGGAAAATCTACGAGATGGATGTGGTGGTCGTCCCGACGAACCGGCCTATCACGCGAGACGATCTCGACGATCTCGTATTCAGAACGAAGCGGGAGAAGTACCGCGCCGCCATCGATAAAATCTCCGAGTACCACAAGGCGGGCAGGCCCGTGCTGGTGGGCACTACGTCCGTGGACGTGTCGGAAACCCTGTCCCGCATGCTCAAGCGGTCGGGCATTCGCCATAACGTGCTGAATGCGCGCCGCGACCGGGCGAAGGCGGAGGCCGACATTGTTGCCGAAGCCGGTCAGCGCGGCGCCGTAACGATCGCCACGAACATGGCCGGACGCGGTACGGACATCAAACTGGGGTCCGGCGTGATCGAGGCCAAGGGACTGGCCATTCTCGGTACCGAGCGGCACGAGAGCCGACGGATCGACTTGCAGTTACGGGGCCGGTCGGGCCGGCAGGGGGATCCGGGCGAAAGCCAGTTTTACGTATCCCTCGAAGACGATCTGATGCGTCTCTTCGGTTCGGACCGCGCCGCCAGGGTGATGGACCGGCTGAAGATGGAAGAGGGCGCCGTCATCACGCATCCGTGGGTGAACAAGAGTATTACCCGGGCGCAGAAGAAAGTCGAGCAAAACAACTTCGCCATTCGCAAGCGCCAGCTCGAATACGACGATGTGCTCAATTCGCAGCGGCAGGTGATCTACGACCGCCGCCTGCATGCGCTCAAGGGGGAGCGGTTCCACGGGGAGATTCTGGAAATGCTTCAGGATGTTATCTCGAAGGTGGTGGAAAAGCACTACGGGGAAGGCACGCTGGACGAGCTCCATGAGGAAATCCTGCGTAAGCTGGCGTTCGAGTTCGAGCTCGAACGGGAAAGGTTCGTGCAACTTGGGGAAGACGGCGTGGGGCAGCTGATCTACGACGAGGCCATCTCGTTCTACCGGCGCAAACGGGACGCCCTGTCGCGTCCGTTCCACAAGGGCATGCAGCAGGTGATGGAGCAGGACAAAGAGCGCCGCCCGGCCCGGGTGTTCGTGGATTTCACGGACGGGCGCCGTCTGCTGCGGGCAGTGGTGAAGGTGGAAGAGGCGGTAGGTACGGAAGGGCGCATCATCAACGATACGCTCGAGCGGACCGCCATGCTCAATATCATCGACGAGAAGTGGATGGGGCACCTGCGGGAACTCGATGAGGTCAAGGAGGGGATCGGGCTCCGCGCCTACGGACAGCGGGACCCGCTCGTCGAATACAAGATGGAGGCGTTCAAGCTTTTCGCCGAGATGATGGAGACGATCAACGAAGAGGTCGTTTCGTTCGTGTTCAAGGCGGGGCCGCTTGTCGCCGAGCAAACCGCCCGGTCTGCCCGCTCCGCTCCCGCGCGTCGCCGTCTCGATCCGAAGCGGGCGCGGGCGCGCCACGATTCCATGGAGCCGACCTACGGCGTCAAATCGGGCGGAGGGCAGGCGGCGGGGTCCGCCGACCGGGATCCGACCGCCCGAAAGGAAACCGTCGTCGTGGATCAGAAAATCGGGCGCAACGAGAAAGTGACCATCCAGAATCCGTCTACCGGGCAAACGCAAACGCTCAAGTACAAACTTGCGGAGCGAAAAATTGCAGAGGGATGGGTGCTGGTTTCCTGAACCGGGGTTATGTTCCGAGGTGTTTTCTTGTCTGTTGCTGCGGAGATCCCTAAGCATTTCGCGCTCCCTTGCTGAAGTCTCTTTACGTCCGCGATTACGCTCTCATCGAGGAACTCCGTGTCGAGTTCGATGCGGGGCTTACGGTCATTACGGGTGAGACGGGCGCCGGCAAGTCTATTCTGATCGGCGCCCTGCAGGCGATTCTGGGAGAGCGGACATCGCCTTCCGCTATACGATCCGGTGCGGCGAAGGCGGTCATAGAGGGGATGTTCGACCAGGCGGACGATCCGTCCGTGGTGTCTTTGCTCCGGGAATATGCGGTGGATCCGGCTCCGGTGATGATCCTGCGCCGTGAAATCACGCCGTCGTATAGTCGCGGCTTCATCAACGACTCCCCGGCTACGCTACAGGCGATGCGCGCCGTCGCCTCCCGCCTCATCGACTTGCATGGGCAGCATGAGCACCAGTCGCTGCTGAACGTTTCGACGCATACCGGCCTGCTGGACGATTTTGGCCAGCTCGGAGAGGTGCGTGAAGCGTACGCAGGTCATTTCCAGGATTTCTCGGCGCTGCTTGCCGAACGGGACGCGCTGGCAGCCCGGCAGCTCGATATGGAGGAAAAGCGTGCGCTCCATGCGTTCCGGATCGAGGAGATCGATCGCGTATCGCCCCGGGAAGGAGAAGAAGAACTCCTCGAAAACGAACGCCGCGTGCTGGAGCATGCAGAGCGTTTGCACGAGGCGTCCGCCCGGTTGAGTTCCGTCTTGTACGAAGGCGGACATTCCATTCACGATCAACTGGTTGCTGTCCGTAACGAACTGGGCGAGCTGGCGGAGATCGATTCCCGCTTCAAGGAAATACTCGGCGAGATCGATTCCGCCTGCATTGTCACGGCGGAGACATCTTCTTTTCTGAAGCAGTACGGCGAGCAAGCGGCGTTCGACCCGGAGCGGCTCGAAGAAGTCAGGATTCGGCTCGTCGATCTACGGGGACTGACCCGAAAATACGGCGGTACGCTGGAAGCGGTGCTGGAGCACCGGCGCAAGATCGGCGAAGCCCACGCCGAGGGGGAGCATTTCGACGCGGCGCTCGATGCCCTGACGGATCGCATGGCGACAGCGCAGAAGTGGTTGTCAGAGGCCGCTGTTCGACTGAACGCCCGGCGCAAGGAAGTAGCCCATGCCACCCGGGAAGCGGTGGAGGAGGAATGCAGCAAGCTCGGCATGGTCGATTGCCGATTCGATGTCCGGTTCTCCGTGGACGAGGACCCGGACGGATGGATTCTTGCAGGGGAGCGGCGCATGGCGGCGCATGCATCGGGCATGGATCGCGTCGAGTTTTACATCTCGACGAACAGGGGAGAAGCATTGCGACCGCTTGCCCGCGTTGCTTCCGGCGGGGAAATCAGCCGTATCATGCTGGCTCTGAAGACTGTGCTGGCGCGAAGCGAGGCGTTTCCGGTGCTGGTGTTCGACGAGATCGACACGGGTATTTCGGGGGCGGTGGCCAGCAAGGTAGGGCAAAGCCTGCACGCGCTGGCCGCAAACCATCAGATTATCGCCATTACCCATTTGCCTCAGATCGCGGTGCAAGGGGATGTGCATTTTGTGGTCGAAAAATATGTAGAGAGGGATCGTACGAAGACGCGCATACGGCGACTGGTCGAAAATCAGCGGGCGGAACATCTGGCCGGACTGATGGCCGGCGCCGATATTACGGATGCGGCGCTTCAAAGCGCCCAGCATTTAATGGAAGCCAGCCGCAAGGGAGGGGAATAATGGCGGATATTCGTTTTGGAACAGACGGCTGGCGCGCCGTTATCGCAGAAGACTTCACGTTCCGCAATCTGCACAGGGTGGCCCATGCGACCGCCGAATGGATTCTTGAACAATCCCGTACAGCTCCGAAAATCGTGGTCGGGTACGATACGCGGTTTCTTGGACGTTCCTTCGCGGAATACACTGCCCGCGTGCTGGCCTCGGCGGGCATTGAAGTCCTGTTGCCGGAATCGTTCGTACCTACTCCCGCCATAAGCTGGGCTACACGGGAATTCGGATGTGCGGCCGGCATCGTCATTACGGCCAGCCATAATCCGCCCGAGTACAACGGATTCAAGCTGAAGGCGAATTTCGGCGGACCGCTCCTGCCGGACGGTGTCGCCGAGGTGGAGGCGGGGATACCCGCTGCGGACGATATTCTGCCTTCTCCGAAGTCGTTGGATATGTTGCGGGGAAGCGGAGGAATTGTGGAGCAAGACCTCACGACAGGCTATCTGGATTGCCTCAGGAGCCGTCTGGATATCGATGCGATTCGCTCTTCCGGCCTGCGTGTCGCACACGACGCCATGTTCGGCGCCGGTCAGGGCGTCTTTATTGAATTGCTCGGCGCCGGGCAGGTGGCGGCGTTGCGGAGTACGCACAATCCGGGATTCGGGGGGCGCTCACCCGAACCGATCGAGCGCAATTTGGGAATACTTGCCGAGGCCGTCGTTGCCGAGGGGTGCGCTGCGGGGATTGCCAACGACGGCGATGCGGATCGGGTGGCTCTCTTCGACGAGCGGGGAAGATTTGTGGATTCGCATACTCTTCTGGCGCTGCTCGTCCGATATCTTCACAAGGAAGTCGGGATGTCGGGCCGGGTTGTCAAGGCCTTTTCAAGTACATCGATCATCGATCGCATGGCAGAGGCATACGGGCTCCCTGTGGAGACGACCCGAATCGGTTTCAAGTACATTGCCGGGCATATCGTGAAGGGGAATGTGCTCGTGGGAGGCGAGGAATCCGGAGGCATTGCCGTACAGGGGCATATCCCGGATCGGGACGGCCTGTACATCGGTCTTCTTGTGATGCAGATGATGGCGCAGCGGGGCAAAAAACTGTCGGAACTCGTGGAGGAGCTACATGGCGAGTTCGGTGCGCAAGCCTATCGCCGCGTCGATTTCCACACTACCGATACGAACAAGGAACGTATCCTGCAGCGTCTCAGGCAGGGTAACGGGCCGGAAGCGATCGCAGGCTCTTCTGTGCTGCGGGTGGATCCTTTCGACGGGTTCAAGCATCATGTCGAAGGGGGGTGGTTGCTGGTCCGGCCTTCGGGGACGGAACCGTTACTGCGCGTTTACGCCGAGGCGGAAACGCCGGAACGCGCCCAGGCGCTTATTCTCGACGCCGCCGATCAACTGGGGATCCCGGTTCCACAGCGGGATTAGAGGTCCGCTCGGCGCGCAGGGATCCGGGAACGTGTGGTTGGCAATCATTCGGCGATCGTGTTTCCCGCCGAACAAAAGGGAAGTCATTGGAGATCCGAACGCGTGTGGTTCGCAATCCGGGCCCAGGGTCAGGGCGCCGCTGCGATCGTTTCCAGTCGGCGAGTCAGCAGTTTTTCTACGGCGAGTACGTCGTCTTTGGAAAGCACCGCGTTACCCGCCTGGGCGGTTTCCTCGATCTGGTCCGGCCTTCGGGCGCCCACGATAGCGGAGGTCACTTCGGGTCGCCGGAGCACCCATGCAATGGCCAGTTGAGAAAGCGTCAGGTTGTTGCACTCGGCGATGGGCTTCAGACCATCGACCAGGGCGAGGTTTGCCTCGAAGGCCGGCGCCCGGAATTCGACATTCCCGCGCCGCCAGTCGTTTGCAGGCAACCCGGCAAGGCGGGTTTTGGAGAATTTGCCGGTCAGAAGACCGCATACCATCGGGCTGTAGACGATCACGCCGATGTTGTTTTCGGCGCAGTACGGCAACAGGGTATCCTCGACGCCGCGCCGCAACATGCTGTAGGGCGGCTGGAGCGATGCTACCGGGTGAATGGCCTGCACCGTCCGCAGTTGCTCCATCGCGAAGTTGGATACGCCGGCATAGCGAATTTTCCCTTCCTCGACCATTTTTGCGATCTCGGTCCATCCTTCCTCGATTTCTCCGAGAGGATCGGGCCAGTGAATCTGGTACAGGTCGATCACGTCCGTTTTGAGGCGCTTCAGGCTCGATTCGCATTCCCTGCGTACGTCGGCGGCCGTCAGGCTCCCGTAGACGGCGCCGTCCTCTTTCCAGTGGCGTCCGCATTTCGTGGCCAGAAAGACCTCGTCCCGGCGGCCTGCAATGGCCTCCCCCACGATTTTTTCGGAATGCCCAAGGCCATAGATACGGGCTGTGTCTATCCAGTTGATACCCACGTCGAGCGCACGGCGAATGGCGGCGACGGACTCCTTGTCTTCCTGAGGGCCCCAGCCGTATTGCCAGTCGCCGCCGCCGATGGCCCAGGTGCCGAGACCGACGCCGGTAAGTTGTTCTCCGGTATATCCGAGGGAGCGTGTTTCGAGAGACATGGTACAGGCGTTTGTTTCAAACGGGTTACTTCAGGCGGTTCGCGTATTCCTTGCGCAGTTTGGCGACTTTGGGAGCAATGACGATGCGGCAATAAGGTTGCCGGGCATTGTCCCGGTAGTACGCATGGTGTTCCTCTTCCGCAGGATAGAAGATATCCAGCGGCTCGATTTCTGTCACGATGGGATTGTGCCAGATATCCTTGCTGTCGAACTCGGCCAGCGTACTTTGCGCCACGCCCGCCTGGGTTTCGTCATGGTACAGGATGATGGAGCGGTACTGTGGTCCGACATCTCCACCCTGCCGATCCGGCGTGGTCGGATCGTGCATTGTAAAAAAAATGTTAAGAATATCCTGGTAGGATATTTCGGAAGGATCGAAGTCGATTTGCACGACTTCGGCGTGGCCTGTACGTCCCGTGCAGACCTGCCGGTACGTTGGGTCGGGGACATGGCCGCCGGCATAGCCCGGGACGATTTTACGTATCCCCCGAAGCGGTTCGAACACGGCTTCCAGGCACCAGAAGCAGCCTCCTCCAAGAGTGGCCTGTTCGGTCATGGCAATACGTCGAAGGAGTAGATGGTGCGGGAGGTATACGTTTCGCCCGGTCGCAGAATTGTCGAGGGGAAGGCGTCCTGGTTCGGCGAATCGGGAAAGTGCTGGGTTTCGAGGCAAAAACCGCTGCGTCTCTCATAAGATACGCCCTTGCCGGTAATGGATCCGTCCAGGAAATTACCCGTGTAGAATTGTATACCCGGTTCGGTGGTATGCACTTCCATGACGCGCCCGCTGACAGGGTCCGCAACCCGGGCCGCGAGTCTCAGCACGCCGGGCTCTCCGTTCAGCACGAAGTTGTGATCGTAGCCCCCTCCGTACTCGATCTGCGTATCGTCCGCGTCGATGCGGGCGCCTATGGCAGTCGGTTCCGTGAAGTCGAAGGGCGTTCCCTCTACCGGTTGCAATTCTCCGGTGGGGATCAGCATTGCGTCAGTGGGCGTGAACCGGTCTGCATAGAGCGTGAGCCCATGACCAAGGATATCTCCGCTGCCTACCCCAGCCAGATTGAAATAGGTGTGCTGCGTCAAGTTGACGGGGGTCGCTTTGTCCGTCGTAGCGTGGTAGTCGATTTCGAAGGCGTTTTCGTCGGTGAGCGTATAGGTCACTTCCATATCGAGCGTACCCGGGTAGCCTTCCTCTCCGTCCGGGCTGGCGTAGGCGAGCCGCACGCCGCGCCGGTCGGTTTCTTCGAAGGGTTCCGCTGTCCAGACCACCTTGTCGAATCCTCGTTCGCCTCCGTGCAGGTGATTGGGGCCGTCGTTGGCGGCGAGCGTCCAGTTTTCTCCGTCGAGGGTGAAGGCAGCTCCTCCGATCCGGTTTCCGTACCGCCCGATGAGGGAACCGAAGTAGGGAGACTGCTCCAGATACCCTTCGAGCGTGTCGTAACCAAGCGCGATGTCGCCGGGTGTGCCCTCGGCGTCCGGCACGAACAGATGGGTCACGATACCTCCATAGTTCGTGAGTCGGATTTCCATGCCGTGGGCATTCGCCAGCGTGAATAGTTCTACAGGTACGCCGTCCGCCTCGCCGAACGGGGCGACCTGTACGCCGGGAGCAGGTTCCGGCGCTTCCGCATCGTCCGACGCGCCGGTACAGGAAGCCATGAGCAAAAGGGAAAGCATCGAGAAGATCGCGCTTCGTCGCATGAGGAGGGGATGGGGTATTTCAGGTTACTGGTGCAGGAGCCTCGCCGATAACCGGTTAGATGGTCTTACGGTTCGCGGATGACCCTTTTCTTATAAATTCTTCAAAGAAAATAGGGACTGATACAAGATGTTTTCCGGTTGCTGCTCGATTGAGCCATTCAATTGCTTATTTGAGCAATTCCAATTTATTTCGCAGAACCGTTTCAAAATCATCGCGACGTACTGCATACGCTGCGAGGAGTTTTTCGTGAGATTTTTCCAGCGTAAGCACTTCCCAATGCCCGCGCGTCCATCGATACTTTCCGTCATTACCTCGTTCCACTTCCGGAACGAGCCATACGATATCCCCATCGCTGAGATCGTGGCTGGGATTCGAAGACGGCCCTCCGATCGCTTCAAAAAAAGGGCGATCAACAGTTACGGCCATTTTGGACCCCCATCGACGCAGTGTTGGCACTTTGATTTGCAATTGCGGCATAAGTCTCTTTGCGCTGGACGAGCGCCAGTCCGGGCGCCGTGTCTCAACGGGGAACGGAGGGGTCGACTGCACACTTCTTTCCAATTTCGCAAATTCGGATTGCATCCCGGGCCCGGAAAAATACACAGCCTGAATTTCCAAACCATACCAGGACAATCGTTCCTTACTTCCACTGGCGATCACAAGGTCGATTTTTCCTGCCGGTCTTCCCGTTTCCGTTCCCTGCATGAACGGAACTTCTCTTGCGATCATGACCTTGTCCGATGGAAAACCAACGATATCTGCAAGCCATCGGACAACGACATGTTTCTCGTTGAATCTCTTGGGGCAGACAATCACAGGATCCCCTTCAGGGGTATCGATCATGCCGTCCGCACCTGGCATATAACTGTGCAGCGAGCATACCCCGCCCTTTTTACTGCATGGCGGTTTCCCTTCTTGAAATGGACAGCAGGGGCGTTCATCCGCCCTGTTGTTTAGTGCTATCCTGGCAAGGCGATTTCTCTCAGAGGGCGATAAATCCAGAAAGGAATATCCGTACCACTCAGCGATACCATAGCGCGGTGCGGTCATAATCAGAGTATCCTAATGAAAAACCGGTCGTGGGGTGACGATCAATTCCGGGAGGCGCGTGTGATGACTGTTCTTCATTAGCACCCGCACAGCAGAAAATCCGTGCAGGCGTATCAGCGACATGATTTCGGGCGCACAATCGTACGTCATCAGAAAATTCGCCCCGGTTCCGGCCAATATGGAAAATAACCGTTCATGGTCGATTTCACTGTGGGCATAGAGTCGCGAGCCCGCGCGTTTCCCCCCCGCAGTGTATGGCGGATCGACAAAAACCGCAACATTTTCATTGAGATCGCAAGCGAGCGCTTCGAGGAATTGCATGCCGTCCGTTTCGCAAAAGGCTATGCGATCCGCATAGTGGCCGATCGTTTCCAGACGCTTGACAAGAGTACCAGGATACCACCTTGACGAAATGCCGTGTCCGTTCTCGCCCTTTTTTGAAAGGGATGCGCCCGGGGCAAGGATACCGCTCCGTCGGGTACGATTCAGGACCAGCGTGCGAAACCCATGTTCGGCAGTGTTTCGAGGGGCTGCGTTCCCCAGTATCTCTACATTGGATCGGGTTGGATCGAATGCCTGCACGCGCCGGATCAGTTCATCTCCCTGACGCAACGCGGCATGCCAAAAAGCCGCCACATCCCGATCCAGTTCAATCATTATGCATCGCTTGACCAGGCTTTCCATAACGGCCGTCAAGGAAACAATACCTCCCCCCGCAAATGGCTCAATAAGGAGATCGACGGAAGGCAGACCTCCAAGCCATGCCCGAATATGGGGAATGAGCCATGTTTTTCCGCCGGGATATCTGAGGGGGCTGCGTTGCGGGACCTGGGCTACGTTGACCGCTGGAATCGGTGATTCCGGGATGATCATGGGCGGTACGGCCGGCGACGAAACTGCGGCTTCCGCTTCATGGCGAGAGCGGTCCGGGGGGCTTTGGGTCCGAGGGACAGACAGTGTTGCGGCCTTGCTACCTGTCTTTTCCGCCGGGTCGTCGATGTTCCGAAAAAACGGTCCCGGATATTTGATTTGAATACCGCTATCCATCGCCTTACCCCTCCCGAACGTATATTCCCAACAGTGGCGTTTCTCCTCCCGACAGCATATGCAGTATACTGATTAGGGCATGTTAACACTAAAGCAATGCGTCGACGATGAGCACGAAGACGACGAAGCCGAGGAATACAACAGAGGTGGTTCGGTTTGATTGGACAGATTTCGGCGGAATTTAAGGTGCATTGTTGCGACCTTGTTCCGATCCAATCAATCTGCACGGCATACACATTTCGCTGGACGCCAAGGGATACTGGCCTGGCAACGTGTACACGGAGCGTCTCTGGCGCAGCCTCAAGCAGGAAGAAGTCTATCGACACGCGTACGAGACGGGTGTCCGAGAAGCGCATCGCCGACTACCTGCGCTACTTCAACGAGGAACGCCCCGTCATGGACTTGACAACCGAACGCCCGATGACGTATTTTTCCAGCGAAGACCGCTGCCCGCAAGTGGCAGGACACTTAAAGGAATGTCCTGTTTTTTACGGATAACTTCTGGAGGAATCATGGGACGGACCCTTACCTTTGCAAGCCTGCTGTTGCTGCCTTGCTGGAGCGTACGTGGACAAGAGGCAAAGGTGAACCAGCGTGTCCTTCCTGCCGCGGAAGTATATGATCTGGAGTTCATAGATCGTTTTCTGGAAGATCAGATCATCTTTCCGAACGATCCCGATTATACCCATGCGGTCTTTCTGGATGTCACGCAAGACGGATTCGGCTCGAACGATATTATTGTGCTATATCCCAGCGAAGAACACTTTTCATTGAGCCCATACTTTCCGGAGGCCATACTCAATACGCTGGTCTCGTTGAATCTGGAAACGGACTATCGGATCAGCACCGTCCGCAGTAGAAGTCCCCTGCTGGCTGACGAAGCGGAAGTGGAGGAAGACCCGAAAAAAGCCCTCGCCGGGGCTATGTTAGGGTCTCTTCTGCATTACTACCCTGAAGGGCCTATGGAAATCCACCTCCTTCAGCAGGGAGAAGATGTACATATCACGTTCTGGAACTACGAGGAAGCTATTTGGACATTTTCGCCTAAAGCTACGCAATGCATCCAGTCGGATCTTCGGGAAGAGGATCCGCTGGTGATCATGGTCCACAAACAACCGGAGTTTCGTTCTTACATCGATACCGAGGGATGTGTCGTCATCGAGAGTACGACAAGGGTTGGCAGCGTCGCCTCCCGTTCCTGTCGATAATGACTTTGTCATGGAAAACGGCCGTTCCGATATCCTCCTTTTCATTGATCTCGGGTTTATTCTCCTCGCGGGGTTTCTGATGTTAACCGAGACAACTCCTGAAGCGGATGTGCCGCTTCCGAACGGATTGCAGGCGGAAAGCGACCCCGTGCCCCTGTATGAGGTCCGGTTTGACGATCGCATGCATTTTATGGTGCTGCGACTGCCTCAAAGAGAAGAAGCCTGCGCGCCCGCAACCCTCGCAAGTCTCGCAGGATGCCTGGAGCAGGCATACAGGCAGAACGCAAAAACGGTTTTTGTACTTTCCCCGCAGGGCGAAGCTACCGTCCAGCAGTTGGTATCCATGCTCGATCTCTGCTCCCGGCGTGGCTGGCAATGCACCGTCAATAATTAGTTTTCTATGGTTCCATGGCATTGTCCTGGTCTGAAAGAGAGGAAAGAAAAACACGCCGCGTCTCGTGGTTTTTGTTTGTCGGCATTTCTGTGCTTTTTACCCTGGCGTTTACCGTTATACCCATGCCCGGACGGGAATTCGCCGAGGCCACGATAGAGATACTCATGCTGGAGAGCTTGGACTTATCGGCTTTCGAAGAAATAGCAATAGAGCCTTCTGCGGACGAAGCAGTTCCCGATGCACCGGGAGAAGAAGATGCTGCTTTGGAAATATCCTTCGATTCCGAAGCGCCGGCCGACGAACTTCTGGCGGAAGACGTTGAGGTGCTGATGGCCGAGGCGTTTGAGACTTTTTCCTTTTCCGACGTGTCTATTGAAGGGCCGGAGACACAACAGAACAACCGGGAGGTTGTCTCGCTGACGGATCAGGATCTAGTGCTTTTTGCCGAGCCACAATCTGCCTTTGATTCGGGATTGGATCTGACACAGGACCTGCTGAACGATGCCGGCAATCCTTCCCGTTCGTCGCGGTCCCTTTCATCCGATTTTATCGGGGAGGCGTTTTCGTCCTCGCGCGAATCGAACGGATCCCGCCGCTATACAGGCAATTTGGAGGAGCTTTCTTTCTCCGATAGGTCTGGCCGGGAAACCATTCGAGCTACCGGGGGAGCGGAAGCACCGTCGTTGGAATCTTCGTCCAACTCGGGAGCTCGCATGGACAATCTGGCTCTTGGAGAAGGGGATATTTCCGTTCCGTCAGACTCCCTTTTGCAATGGATCATGAATAATCAGGCCGAATTGGATCCCGGAATCAGGTCGCTCTTTTATTTTGCTCCTCCTGCCATCAGTGCCAGGGCGCAGACCATGATCGAGGCCGAGCCCTCTGAGATTCAGATCATGTATACACCCTCCAACAGGGAAATTCGGATTGCCCTGATCAAGGAAGGCGACATCTACTATTTTGTAGACCCCGGATTTCAGAAGCGCGCCCAGTATTTCCAGAAGGGAATTGTTGACCGGGATGAACTGGAACGCGTCGACTTTGTCGAGAGCGAGGATTTTTCCCCCACAAGTCCCGAGGCAAGGGATTTTTTCAAATTTTTTCTTGCCTGGTGGCAGCAGGAAAGTCAAAACATGTAGTTGAAAGATGGATGAATCTCTGGTAGACATCGTACTCATTCTGCTGGCCACACTCGTGGCAATCAGCACTGTTCCCACGTTCGAGATAGAGCCGCCGACGAGCCGGGAGGCGGAAACCGGGAAGCCCCAGCTCCAGCCTCTTCAGGTGGCGATATCGAATGATGGAACGTTTCTCACTCCCGCAAACGAAGGCTCTAATGTGGTACTTAACCCCGCCGATTTCTATGCTTTGCTGGTCGCGAGTCATCCGGACCGCACGGTCGAGTTCACAGCCGATAAGGATGCCGCCGCATATCTGATGCTAAATGCGAATAGCCTCGTGCAAAGAGCCGGAAGACAAGCCGTTTTTATCGTTCTGGTTACACCTTAGATATATCTTCCTGAGGCAGGATATATCTTCCTGAGACAGGTTCGTTATGCATCGATTCGCAATACTTCCGTTGGCGGGCGTACTGTGCCTCGCATTTCTATGGGGGTGTGGATCCTCGAAAGAGGTTATCACCGAGAGTGATCCTGTTCCCATGGACCCGGTTTCGCCTCCTCTTCCCGGGGTGGATAGTCTGGTTATTGCGGATGTGCTGAATTCGTTCCATGGCGCCTTTGTGCACGTCCTGGCGGAAACCGAAGCGGAGAAAAACTTTCTGGAAGGCCGCGTCTTGTTCGAGCGCATAGACAGCGCCCTGAGCCAGTTGAACGGGGATCCGCCTCTTCAGGCACTGGATGCATCGGAGGACTCTACGGACGTTGCCCCGGTGGACACGTTGGCGTTTACGGAAACCCATACGCAGGCCCAACAAGTGCTCATACAAGCGGCCCAGGCTCAGGCGCAACGGGACAGCCTGCGCGTTCAGACACTTCTTGCACAGTCTCAGACGTTGTTTGAAAACGCACTGGCTCTAAATCCGCGGCATGACGATGCACGCCACCAGTTGGCTCAGGTTTACAGTGTTCGGGCCCAATGGCTGAGACAAGATGAGGCTTGGGAGGAAGTGCTCACATTGCTACGGGGATTACTGAATCTCCGCGCTGACGATCACGCCCTGTGGGCGGAAGTAGCTGTCGTTCTTGAAAAACTGAATCAATTTCCTGCCAGCGCGCTTACCTGGTTACAAGCCGCGGAAGTTGTTCTGGACGATTCCCGCCTCGCTTTTGTGCCGGACACGGAGCGTCCGCCTCCGGATAGCCTTACGCTTTTTACCTATTACGTCCGCTCGTATCGTGCGTTTGTTGAAAGCCGGGATGGAGAGGGAGTGCGCCATGCCCTGTCCCTGGCACAGGAGTATACGACCACGTCCGAGCAGGAAGGCTATGCCAGCAACGAAATGGAATGGGTCCTGTGGGACCACCACAACTTCGAGAACCGGCTGGTCTATGACAGTCTGCAAACACTGTTCTCCACCGATCCTTCCGGAGCGCAACAAGGATTGGCCTGGATGATTCCTCGCCTGACGCAAACCTCCGCGCGTATGGAGGCGAGTTACAACCATGCGTTGCTGGCCTATGAGCACGATCATCAGGAGGGAGCTCTGGACACGCTGCATGTGCTTTGGGACCTCGTTGCCGATAGCGCCGAAACGCAAAAGACGCCCTATCCCGAGTTCGTGGACGATCTTCGACAGACGTATGCCACGATGCTCTTCGAACGCGCTCTGGAACACCGGCGGGAGGGGGCTTCTGCCCTGGCCTTTACCTATCTGTTACAGGTAACCGAAGTCGGGAGCCAGTATACCGGCAGGGCTTTTGTCGAAGCGTTGCGGCTTGCCCGCTACAACCCGCAGCAGGCCCGATTACTGGAGCCCCGCATTGAGAAGGTTTTCGGTGCGATGCAATGGGAAGATCAACTTGCCTACCTTACGCTCATGGGCAACCTGTATCGTCGGATGGGGGAAACCGGAAAAGTAACGATCCTTCTGGACCGTTACAAGACGTTGCGCGCCGCCGGATCCGAGCAGTAGCGCAATCGGAACGTAATTATTCAGGTATTTGTATCGTACCAATTGTTTTTTCGCTTCCCAACAGTTTCGTTTTTTTCGGACACGCCCAATTCATGTAGTGCAGGCGATGCCATACAGGTGATGAACATGTGCAAATCACGCGTATGTTGTGTTGGTGGCGGTACGTTGTTCTGCATTTCCCTGTTCGGTTTTCGTCGCGATCCGGATCAAGCCGTGCAACGTCGGCGTTTTCGGCGCATGGCCGGCATGTTTTTCCTTGCGTTGCTGCTGTGCGCATCTTCGGCAACGGGTCAGGTAGCGGAGGAAGGCAGGTTTCCCGTGAAGGGCGAGGTCGTTCCGGGGAAGCCGTTTTCCCTGTCTTGCCCGTCTCGCCTTTATGTTGCTGCAGGCGAGAGCGTTCCGTTCTCTTGCACAGCGACATCGGTACCGGAGGAAGGAGTTCGCTACTCGTGGGCATCGGTTTCGAGCGCCGGGCTTGCTTTGTTGAGCGTTTCCGCGGAATCGCACGGATTATCTGCGGTGTTTACGGCGCCCTCTTCGGGATCGATCGCGGACTATGCGTACCGATTGACGGCGACGGCTGCGGGCGTTTACGAGACGGCCGTTGTGAGGGTCTCGGTGGAAGGGGTCGGTTCCGGCGAGGGGGTTGAGGAAGCATCCGGGTCGCTACCGGCGCCGGCGTGTGATTCGTTCGGGGTTTTCAGCAAGGCGAGGGGCAGTTGTCTTGCCTCGGAGAAGGCTCCGGCGTCGGATTTTTTCGGGGACGAACTCGGGGAGGAAGGGATCGTTCCGTGGCCGTCCTTTCCCGGTTCTCCAGATGGGCCTTCCGGGGTCGGCGGCGGTTTTTCTTCCGGCGGGTCGACGGGACTTGCTCGCGCGCCGTTGCTGGATTGTCCTGCGGCGGTGTTTCTGGAGGAGTTGGAGACGGGCGTGATCGCCTGTTATGGGTCGGACGCATCGGGGGAGTCGTATCTGGAATATTACTGGGAGCCGGTAGGTGGTACGACGCGAGACTATCTGGACAATCCTCGTTTGATACCGGAGGATTCCCCGAGTCCGTCGGTGGTGGCTCCGGAACTTCCTCGTTACGAGACGCTGAAGTCGTTTCTTTCGGGGGAGACGACGTTTCGTTACCTGTATCGTTTGACGGCTATGTCTCGTGCGACGGGTCTTTCGTCGTGGCGCGAGGTGGAGGTATACGTATCCAGCAGTCGTCCGAGCGTTTATTGTCCATTGGAGGTAGCGGTTGAGGAGGGCGCAGCGATAGCTCTGGATTGCACTGGGGTGGACCCTCTGTCGGGCCGTATGGACTACGACGAGGACGGCGCGTCGATCCAATGGTCGTGGGAGGGTCTTTGGGGAACGAGCGTTTCGCTGCTGGATGCGACGGACAGATCGTCGGTGTTGTTTTGGGCTCCTGCGGGCAGCGGGGGCGAGGCGTACCATTACATAGCGAGCATGACGTCTTCTTCTTCGGGCGTTTCCCGCACGGCGCGGCGTAAGGTGACGGTCAGGGTGCTGGATGCGGAAGAAGTTTCGGGGCATACGCCTCCTCCTTCCATCGCTTGCACGGATCCCGCCCCTGTGTACGAAGACGCGCTGGACATCGTGCTGGACTGTTCGGCGAATGACGCGCCTGCGGACGCTGCGTACAGTTGGACCGGTACGGATAGCGATAACCGGCTTAGCGCGACGGATATCGTTTCCCCGACATTCTATGTGCCGGACAACGTGAATGCGGACACGGACTACGCGTACACGGTGACATTGTCCGCCGCGGGCATCAACGACGTTTCCGACGACATAACCGTGAGAGTGCTGAACAAGCCTCAGATCGACGTTGACTGCGGGTTTGGTTTCGGATGGGTATCCATCGGCCTGGTTGCCTATGAAGGAGTGCCCCTCCAAATTCAATGTTCTGCCGGGGGCGCGCCGGCGGGTTCTACCTACAATTACGCATGGACGGACCCGGGCGGCGCTTCGGACCTGTCTCTATTGAGTGCGACGGACATCTCTTCCCCGATATTTAACCCACCTATGGCCGATGTTCCCATTCGACTTACTTATGCGCTAACTGTCACAGCGGACAATGCGGAGGATATGATTTTTATTGTTAATATAGAAGTGAATCCCTTGCCTGTTGTGACGTGCACAGACTCCGCGGTCTATGAAGGGGCGGCCGACATTACGCTTTCCTGTGCGGTTTCGGGGGCTAATCCGGGTTTTTCCTACTCCTACGCATGGACGGCCCGGGGCGGTACGCCGGACACGGACCTGCTGAGTGCGACGGACGTCGCTTCCCCGACGTTTTACGTGCCGGACGAGGTGGTCTCGACGACGACGTACGAGTACCTTTTGACGGTCTGGCTATATAATGTGCATCCCGGAACGGCGGAGGTTACGGTGACGGTGCTGAATCGTGAAGCGCTGAGCGTAGCATGCGCAGCCCCCCCGGTGGTGTATGAGGGATCGCCGGACTTTGATTTGGATTGCGAAGCTTCAGGCGCTCCTCCGGGTTCCGCCTACGCCTACGCATGGACGGCCCTGGGTGGCGCTTCGGACCTATCTCTATTGAGTGCGACGGATGTCGCTTCCCCGACGTTTTACGTGCCGGACGAGGTGGTCTCGACGACGACGTACGAGTACCTTTTGACGGTCTCGGCAGAGGATGCGGATCCCGTAACGTCGGAGGTTACGGTGACGGTGCTGAATCGTGAAGCGCTGAGCGTAGCATGCGCAGCCCCTCCGGTGGTGTATGAGGGATCGCCGGACTTTGATTTGGATTGCGAAGCTTCAGGCGCTCCTCCGGGTTCCGCCTACGCCTACGCATGGACGGCCCGGGGTGGCGCTTCGGACCTATCTCTATTGAGTGCGACGGACGTCGCTTCCCCGACGTTTTACGTGCCGGACGAGGTGGCCTCGACGACGACGTACGAGTACCTTTTGACGGTCTCGGCAGAGGATGCGGATCCCGTAACGTCGGAGGTTACGGTGACGGTGCTGAATCGTGAAGCGCTGAGCGTAGCATGCGCAGCCCCCCCGGTGGTGTATGAGGGATCGCCGGACTTTGATTTGGATTGCGAAGCTTCAGGCGCTCCTCCGGGTTCCGCCTACGCCTACGCATGGACGGCCCTGGGTGGCGCTTCGGACCTATCTCTATTGAGTGCGACGGATGTCGCTTCCCCGACGTTTTACGTGCCGGACGAGGTGGTCTCGACGACGACGTACGAGTACCTTTTGACGGTCTCGTCAGAGGATGCGGATCCCGTAACGTCGGAGGTTGCGGTGACGGTGCTGAATCGTGAAGCGCTGAGCGTAGCATGCGCAGCCCCCCCGGTGGTGTATGAGGGATCGCCGGACTTTGATTTGGATTGCGAAGCTTCAGGCGCTCCTCCGGGTTCCGCCTACGCCTACGCATGGACGGCCCTGGGTGGCGCTTCGGACCTATCTCTATTGAGTGCGACGGACGTCGCTTCCCCGACGTTTTACGTGCCGGACGAGGTGGTCTCGACGACGACGTACGAGTACCTTTTGACGGTCTCGTCAGAGGATGCGGATCCCGTAACGTCGGAGGTTACGGTGACGGTGCTGAATCGTGAAGCGCTGAGCGTAGCATGTGCAGCCCCCCCGGTGGTGTATGAGGGATCGCCGGACTTTGATTTGGATTGCGAAGCTTCAGGCGCTGCTCCGGGTTCCGCCTACGCCTACGCATGGACGGCCCTGGGTGGCGCTTCGGACCTATCTCTATTGAGTGCGACGGACGTCGCTTCCCCGACGTTTTACGTGCCGGACGAGGTGGCCTCGACGACGACGTACGAGTACCTTTTGACGGTCTCGGCAGAGGATGCGGATCCCGTAACGTCGGAGGTTACGGTGACGGTGCTGAATCGTGAAGCGCTGAGCGTAGCATGCGCAGCCCCCCCGGTGGTGTATGAGGGATCGCCGGACTTTGATTTGGATTGCGAAGCTTCAGGCGCTCCTCCGGGTTCCGCCTACGCCTACGCATGGACGGCCCTGGGTGGCGCTTCGGACCTATCTCTATTGAGTGCGACGGATGTCGCTTCCCCGACGTTTTACGTGCCGGACGAGGTGGCCTCGACGACGACGTACGAGTACCTTTTGACGGTCTCGGCAGAGGATGCGGATCCCGTAACGTCGGAGGTTACGGTGACGGTGCTGAATCGTGAAGCGCTGAGCGTAGCATGCGCAGCCCCCCCGGTGGTGTATGAGGGATCGCCGGACTTTGATTTGGATTGCGAAGCTTCAGGCGCTGCTCCGGGTTCCGCCTACGCCTACGCATGGACGGCCCTGGGTGGCGCTTCGGACCTATCTCTATTGAGTGCGACGGATGTCGCTTCCCCGACGTTTTACGTGCCGGACGAGGTGGTCTCGACGACGACGTACGAGTACCTTTTGACGGTCTCGTCAGAGGATGCGGATCCCGTAACGTCGGAGGTTACGGTGACGGTGCTGAATCGTGAAGCGCTGAGCGTAGCATGCGCAGCCCCCCCGGTGGTGTATGAGGGATCGCCGGACTTTGATTTGGATTGCGAAGCTTCAGGCGCTCCTCCGGGTTCCGCCTACGCCTACGCATGGACGGCCCTGGGTGGCGCTTCGGACCTATCTCTATTGAGTGCGACGGACGTCGCTTCCCCGACGTTTTACGTGCCGGACGAGGTGGCCTCGACGACGACGTACGAGTACCTTTTGACGGTCTCGGCAGAGGATGCGGATCCCGTAACGTCGGAGGTTACGGTGACGGTGCTGAATCGTGAAGCGCTGAGCGTAGCATGCGCAGCCCCCCCGGTGGTGTATGAGGGATCGCCGGACTTTGATTTGGATTGCGAAGCTTCAGGCGCTCCTCCGGGTTCCGCCTACGCCTACGCATGGACGGCCCTGGGTGGCGCTTCGGACCTATCTCTATTGAGTGCGACGGACGTCGCTTCCCCGACGTTTTACGTGCCGGACGAGGTGGCCTCGACGACGACGTACGAGTACCTTTTGACGGTCTCGGCAGAGGATGCGGATCCCGTAACGTCGGAGGTTACGGTGACGGTGCTGAATCGCGCGCCGCTCGCTCTCGCGGACGACGCGCTTGCGGGCCGCGTATACGTATTTACTGTGGGCGAGCGTATCGAGGACATTCTTCTTCCTCGGGCTGCGGGCGGTTTTCCCCCGTATGCCTATGCGCTGGCGCCCGCATTGCCGGAGGGACTTCGGCTGGACGATTCGCGACGAGCGGTAACGGGTACGCCGCTCAGGGTAAGCCCTCGCACGGAGTACGCCTGGCAGGCGAGCGACGCGAGCGACGCGAGCGTATCGCTTGCATTTTCCATCGAGGTGAGGCCTGCCCCGGAACCTTCTCCACCCGTAGCGGAATTTTCTTCTTCGGGGATTGAGAGGCCGTCGTCTCTTGGCGTAACGGTAAGCGCGTCGTCGTTGCGTTTCGGGGTGCAGTCGGCGGATACCGAGGTGTCTCTTGATCCGCTGACCGATGGCATATCGACACGGGTATCGGGTCCTTACCATGCGGGACGCATGACGCTTTCGCTCGACGGCGTCGCAGCGGTTGACGAGAACGGGGTTATGGTTTTGTCCATAGAGGTGGCGTCTCCGGCGCTTCTCCGGCGCAAGGGCGGTGCGGAGGCGGCTTCGATCGTCCTTTCGCCTCGCTGGTCTTTTTCAGAGTCGTGCGAGCAGTTATCCTCACAGGCGGCGGGGAGCCTGTATACGGAAGTGACGCTTTCGGGGGGCGATTGCCGCCTTCTTCATTTCGGGGGCGATTTGGACCTCGCGGAGGCGCTTCCGGGGCATTATGCGGGAAACCTGGACGTCGTTCTTCGTTCGGGCGAGAGCGAAGAGACGCATTCGGTGGAGGTGGAAGCGACGGTTGTTCCCGCACAGCGGGTGATCACGATAGGCCCGGGAGGGGTGCGTTTCGGGACGTTGCGGGAGCTGCCTGCGGGCTTGACGGCGGAGCAGAACCTGAGCGTATATCCGGACGTTGCGTTCTTGACGGAGCGGAAGCCGCACGGCGCGCTGGAGCTATCGAACCCGTCGCTCGTTCCACTGGAGATTTCGGTTTCGGCCCGTTTCGGGTATACGGAGGCGACGGAGGACGGTCGCGAGACAGTAGTGGAGGAAGCGTCGGAATCTCTTCTGGGCGATTTGTCGTCACTGGTGGATATTTATCCGGGGGTACTGGTATTGCAGCCCGGCGAGAAGGGTTTGGTACGGTACGGGGTGGGAGCGGAGGCGCTTGCGTCGATGGCTGAGCAGGGCTATGCGGCGTTTTTCGACGTGGTGTCCACTCCTCGTCAGTATGTGCGTTCGGATCGGATGCCGGAGGAGGTGATGGTCGGCAGGACGGCCCGCGTGACGATGCGCGTGCCGGGCGTGTACATACCCGGTGCGGGGGCGTCGCGCTTGCGCGCCACGCTGTTGTCGACGTCTTGTTCGGGTGCGCTGTCGGCGATGTTTCTTCTGGAGACGGCGGATCGTCCATTTGCGGGCGAGGTGGTGGCGTACGACGGGGAAGGTCGCGAATTGGGTCGCCGCGAGACGCTGGTGTACACGCGTAGCCGCGTATGTATTCCGCTGGCTCGCATGCCGGAGGCAGGGACGGTGTTTTTGCGTTTTTCGCCTCGCGGCGCTGGCCGGGCGCCTGCGCCGGCGTCCGTTGAATGGGATGCGCCGGGAAGGGACATAGGCGCTGCGCAGGATAGAGATATGCAGGAGAACGACCGTACAACGACCGTGCAAGCGCTTGAAAGCAAACAATGATATCCCATGCTGCGTGTAAAACACAGATGGATTCTCCGTGTGCTCTGCCTGCCGGCGCTTGCCGTCGTTTTTGGTTCCTCGGCATCGGTCCTGGCGCAGCAGACGCCGGATCAGGGCAGGCCTCTTCGCTTTTTACAGGAGACGCCCTGGACGGTAAGCACACCGGGCGCTCTGTCTTCTTCGACACCTGTCCTGGTCTGGTGGGACTCCGAGGCGGGCAGATACTATCTGGATATCGCGGACTTTTTCGACCGGCTCGGTTTCGATGTCGCCGTGCTGGATCTGGTCGTCGAAGCCAGAGATTCCGAGCGTATTTTTATGATCGATTTTGCGACAGGCCGGATTTTGCAAGGTGAGTCGGAACCTGTGGAGATTGCCCCCGAAGATTTTTTTGCGAGTGAAGGGCGCTACTACCTCGCGCTGGAAGGCGTGCAGACGATGTTCACGTCCGCCGCCATGCAATTCGACGCTTCGACGCTGCACATCCGGCTTTCAACGGCCGCCGCGCCTCTGGAAAGTTCGTTTTCCGCCAGACCGCCCGGGTCCGGCAATCACCCGCACGGCCCGTTGCTCTACGGCCGCTCCCGCCGCCTTTTGGGCAACACGCATATCAACTACCGTCTGACGCGCAGCGACCGGTCGGCAGGTTCACTCGGTTATAACGGGGGTTTCCAGGCGCATTCGAACGCGCTGGGCGGGCGCCTTGCCGCCAAAGGCACTCTTTCAATGATACAGGGGCGGACGACCACGCGGTTTCGTTCGCTGAACTACCTTCTCGATTTTCCGAATTCTCGGCTGCTCAAGCGTATGGAGGCAGGACGAATGAGCACGTACGAGTGGCCACTTCGTACGACCTTCGACGGCGTTCGCCTGAGCAACATGCCCCTTTCGACCAGGTACGTCCAGCGGGAAGCGGCCATACGAGGGATCGCCGAACCGGACGCCATAGTTGCCGCTTCGGTGGGCGGGGTGCTTGCCGACCGCGTGCGGGCGGACGCGCAGGGACGCTACACGCTGCGCATTCCAGCCTATTACGGCTCCTCGCAGGTCCTTCTTGAAATTGCTCCCCCGGGCGGTCCCCCCACCACCGTAACGCGCCACCTCTTCATCGGGGAAGATCTCCTGCCCCCAGGAACTTTTTGGTACGATGCCCAAGCGGGACGCGACAGCTTCGACGAAACCCTCTTTGCGTTCGGACAAGCCCGCTACGGCGTCAGCCAGAGCCTCTCGGCGAAAGCCGCCTTTATACGCCTCGATACGCTCATGACCGCTATGGTCGGATTGACCCGTAATCAGTGGGGCTTTTTGACCGCAGGCGCCGAAATGGCGCTGCCGATGAAAGCGGCGCGGGCTTCCATGCACATGTCCTTCGAGAAGCTGCGCCTGCAGATGGAAGCCGAGTTTTCTGACGAGCCGCTGCTTTCGTTCTACAAGAGGCGCCTTCAGGCCTACTTCGGCTTCAGCGCCGGAGGCATGAGCCTTTTTCTCAACGCCAGTCAGTCCGGAACCTTTAGCGGCGGCGGCCATACGAGCGTAAGCGGCTCGACGACCCTGACGTTGCCGCGCAGAACGAGTGCTCTCGTTACGGTCGGCCTTGCTCGCCGGCACAGCACTCTTTCTCCGGAATCTTTTCGCATGCACTGGAAGACGACGCTGACGCGAGCGGCCTCCGTCAAGGGGCTACGCGGACGTTTCGGTTTGCAAGCCGACGGAGGACTGTGGGAACGCACGGATTTTGCGGGAGCAACGTTCTACGCATACTACAGAAAGGTGTCTCTTGGCCTGCGCGCCGGCTACGATTTTGCATTCGACAACATGAAAGCCTCGGTCACCTTGCGTCTGGACGCTCCCTGGATAAGTGTCAACAACCATTCGTCTATAGAATCGGGAACCCCATACCACATACAGAGCCTCCACGGCTCGATGGAACTGGGGCGCCCCATGCGATTCAGCCGGCAGGCGAACATGCGTAGCAGCGCTTTGCTGCAAGCGTACTACGACACGGACAGGGACGGTCGCAGAGACCCGGAAGAATCTTTGGTGGAAGGGCTCGACATCAAGGTCGTCAAGGCGCGCGTTCGGCAAGTGGATGCAAGTGTCGTGCGCGCAGACTTTCTGGAGCCCAGTACAGCGTATCAGGTCGTTATCGATCCGTCGTCCGTTCCCGATCCTGCCCTGCAATTGTCTACGGGCGCGACGTTCAGTTTTATGTCAGATCCCGGATCGACCAAGCGTGTCGACATCCCCGTGCAAAGGAACACCATCGTGCAGGGAGTCATCGAAGATTTGCCGCTGAGCTCTCCCACGCAAGCCAGCGTCGTTTTCTTCTCGGGAGGCGAAGAGGTTCTGCGGTCCGAAGTTTCCCAGCAGGCTTCTTTCACGGCTCTCTTGGCTCCCGGCGCTTACCGGATCGAACTTTACGACCTTCTCGGCCAGGAAGACCTTCAGGCCTTTACCCGGGACCTGGAGGTGCGCGATGGACCTGTCCAAAAAGTACTCGTGACGCCTTGACGCCCACCGTCCGGCGGTTACAGTGTTTTTCAATCTCGCCTTGTAGTAGTTTGACACAATGATACGATCCGTTTTGCCCCAAGCTGCCGACACCACGCTCACCCTATCGACTCAGGAGGTAGGGGGCAGTTTGCTTGCCACCTCGATTTGGGAATTGCTCGGCTACGCCCAAGGTTTCGAATTCCCGCTCGGCGCTGCCTTTTTCATAGGTCTTTTTTTCCTTTGTTCGGCCTACGCCCGCTATTTCCGCCAGTGGAGAGGCAGCCGGGCTTTATTGAATCTCGATCCTTCCAATATGAGCATGCAGGACTTTAAGACAGCGCTCTTTTCGGTGCGTCCAAACAATCCTTACCGTCTTGCAGGCGAGAAACTGCTCGAGGAGCAAGGAAGGGGCGGAACGCCGAAAAGCATGCTGGACTATGCGCTGCGTTACATCCGGTTCGATCACGATAACTACAAGGAGATCGACAAGTACATCACGGGGGTGGTCTATATTGCACTCAGTCTGGGTCTTCTCGGAACGCTTTGGGGCATCTTTGTGCTCTTTACGAGCGGTAACCGCCATGCAGCGTCGGATCTGGTGGGGTTGGGTATCGCCGTTGTCTCGACGATGCTGGCGATGTGGGTGCGTCTGATCCTGTGGCCGCTCAACATCTTCCTGCAATCCTGGGTCCGCAAACGCTACAAGGAACTCTCGAAATGGGCTGTAGGCATCGCCTACGGTTTCGCAAGAGAAAAAGTCCCCGTGACAGCCGGCGAGGAAGTACAGGATACTCTGATTAAGTCCGCGAAGTTCAGAGGCTGAGAGGGGTACGCTGGCAAGGAATGACGAAGCAATGTGGCAGGCCCCAGATAATAAGGAATGACGCGGCCAGCGTGCTTCTCTCAGTCTCCCGAAGGGCGCTTCATGTACGCCATGCACCGAATCACAGCGTTTTTCGCTGATTTCAACGACATCGTCATGATGTCCTGTGCGCACAAACATGAAGCGCTGATCGAAGTAGAATTAATCAGAGTATCCTAAACTACTTCACGCTCAGCGAACCGGACGTGCTGATTTCCCGCATCCAGCTCTCTACAGGATGTCATTCCTTCGCACACGGAGGATTGCGGCTTTGTTGCGGCAGTCCGACGAGTCCAGGCGTTTCAGACAGGGATTCGTCTGGGAAATCAGCCTACACACCCTTTCGCTACTGCTCAGGTTGCCGACACAATCACCGGCGCAGCGAACCACAGCGGGTCATGACGACGCGCGGGATACAGGGCGTCTCGAAGAGCTACAACATCTATCGGATTTTTGACCAGCCAGTATTCGCTATCGAACTTCGGAGTTAGGAATTTCCTGTTTGCAACTCATTCAAAAACCCCGCATCAGATAACCGAAGATTATATTGGCAGTCAATCGGGCGCCTTCTAACGCGGCTCTAATCCGAGCGTTCTTCCGGCATCTGCGCACCGACTTCCGTGCGCCATACGGCAAGCATGTTCAGCAGTTTTTGAGCAACTTCGGGCTGTCGATGTACCAAGTTATCGGTTTCGCCAATATCCTTGCTCAGGTCGTACAATTCAATAGCCGTGCCCGATGCTTCCGGAGCACTTCCGAACCATTCGATCAACTTCATATTACCTATCCGAATTGCACCGGCTGGGGACATTCCGGCGTTATGGTAGTGTGGATAGTGCCAGTACAACGCCCTTTCGCTTCCCTCTGTGCGCTCGGATGAACCTGGTAACAAACTGTATCCGTCCATATCGTCAACGTCAGAAGATTGGCCCAGTACTTCCATAAAAGTCGGAAAAAAATCGGTCGAACTGACCAGGCTGTAATCAACAGTGTTTTCAGGAAAACGGCCAGGCCATCTTATAATTAGCGGTACGCGGATTCCGCCTTCATAAAGCCATGCCTTGCCTTCGCGAAGAGGTAATTGGCTCGCGTCACTCTCTAGACCGCCATTGTCCGAGAAAAATATGACCAGCGTGTTTTCCGCAAGTCCAAGCTCGTCAAGTTTGTCTAGAACGGCGCCTACGCTTCGATCGAAGGTATCTAACATGGCGGCGATGACAGGCGAATTTTCAGAATAATTACTTTCCGGATTCGATGCAAAACTTTCAATTAACTTGCTCTTTTCAATGAGCGGATCGTGTATAGTGTTGTGAGATATCATAAGAAAAAAGGGTCGGTTCGCATTTCGCTCTATAAATTTCAAAGAAAGGTCGGTCAGCATGCGAACATTATGCCCGTCATCTTCTGGCGTTTGCCATTCGCGGGCAGGACCCGATAGCGGTTTGTAGGTGATAAAGCTCTCATCAAACCCTTGCGCAGATGGATTGTGCGCAATACTACCTGGTGGCGCTTTTTCTTTCGACAAGTGCCATTTTCCGAATAGCGCGGTTCGATATCCCTGTTCGCGGAAAAGCTCCCCCAGCGTGTATTCGCTCAATGGCAAATTCCGCTGCCAATCCGGCTGTTTCAATGGCATATTGCGAAATGCTCTACCTGGAATGTAATCCGTGATGTGGAGCCGCGCCGGGTATTTTCCCGTCATTATCGACGCTCGGGTCGGCGAGCATATAGCGGCAGCGGCGTAGGCGTTGGTATAGCGAACGCCCTGGCTAGCAAGTTTTTCCAGGTTTGGGGTTTTATAATATCTGCTACCGTAGGCGCTTGTTTGCGTCCAACCAAGGTCGTCCGCAAGAATGAAGACCACGTTTGGAGATTGCTGTGTAAGTTGCTGGCTCGATGCCAAGTCAGCGCAGGCCAAAAGAGCAATGCAGGCGAAAGCAAGTAGACCAGAGGATTTTGAATACCGGCCGGGGAAGATCATGTCCACTATCCTCAAAAATATCAGACTTGGCGTCTATTCGATCAGCGTCGAGTGATAAGCATTGCACACCCTCATCTCCGGGTAAGCAGAGAGCGGGTATATCTCAGAGGCGCACACTGTGGGGCTTTGCCCGAAAATAGCGGGCGAGCAAGCCATCGACCCATCAATACGCTGATGAACAAGATAGTTTTCCCTCCTCCGAAAGTCGAATTGGACTTCGCCGACACGGCGGCGGTCGTGCTCCACAAGCCCGCCGGATGGGGTGAGCAGAACTGCGTGGCGGTCCGCCGCCGGAAAGGCGCACCAGGTCTGGCGGTCCCGATCCACACGGTGATCCTGGTCTCCCGGGATTGCCTGCCGGTAGATGAACAGGCCTGCCCCCAATCGGCCCCGGATCGTGACTCGGGCGTCTATCGGCGGGCCGCCCCGCGTCCGCGCTGCATCGAATCCATCCCGCCACTTCTCCGCACCGTCAAAGACGGACTCCTGAACGAGCCGAGGTGCGTCGCCCGACGTCCAACCGGGGCGCCATTCATCGAAAGCGTTGTTCCGACTGGTGCTTTGATGCTCCAGCCAAGTTATCAGGGGATTAGGGAGTGTCGCCTGTTCCGCTTTGACACCGGGATCATTGTCGAGTAAAAATTGTATCGTGACGCCGGTATTGTCATGCAAAGAGATAAAGAGATAATCAGAGTATCCATATGGTATGGCCAGACGGGATACCGCAAGATATGGAGGAGTTATGAGAGCCAGGGTTAAAGCGTGGCGGATAGCAGTCATTGCAGTACTTTGCGCAAGTTGTTTTACGTTCACAGGAATTGCCTCTACTCAGCTCAGGGCGACGGCAACGCAAGAAATCGAGGAAATCGCCGTCAAGGGAATTCGGGAGAGCATCGCCAAATCCATCGATACCAAACGCGGCGCAGGTCCTGCGACGTTTGAACGTAACCGGGTTTCCGCCGCCGTTGTCGATCGCGGCCAATATTCATCGGCGCGGCGTCTCGTGCAATTGAAAAAGTGGTTGGCGGGCTATCGGCCGTTTTTTTTACCGGCCTTCGCCGAGGTGGAGCAACCGAATATTCTGTGGATTATTGCCGAGGATTTGTCGGCAAGAGACCTTCCCGTCTATGGTGATCCGGCGGCGGTCACACCAAACATAGATCGGCTGGCGCTGGAAGGAACGGTCTTTAGAAACGCCTTTTCGACAACGCCGATTTGTTCGCCGAGTCGCTCCTCCCTCATTACCGGCGTTCACAGTACGACGATCGGCGCCCACAATCATAGATCTCACGTAGGACCAAAGGCCCCCTACCAAACAGGCCACACACTGCCGAACCCGGTGCGCCTGATCCCAGAGTTATTTCAAGAGGCAGGATATACAACAGCGATATGGGGTAAGACAGACTACAGCTTTAATTGGACCAACCGGTACAACATTAACGAACGAATAAGCGAGAAGCTCGACGGTTGGTCGGAGCTGAAATCAAGCCAACCCTTTTTTGCGCAAATTCACCTGCGTGAAACCCATCGACCCTGGACAGGCGCAGATAAAGTAGTCGATCGCACAAAAATACATATACCGCCCATTTATCCGATATCCGACGAGATCATTGAAAACTGGGGTCAGTACCTGGACGAATTGGCGACATTCGACCAGAAAGTGGGTGACATACTGAACCGCCTGAAGCGGGATGGCTTAGCCGAGAACACGGTGGTCATGTTGTTCAGCGATCATGGTCGCGAGCAGCCTCGGGCAAAACAATGGCTATACGACGGCGGTATACACGTTCCGTTGATCGTAAAACGGCCCAACCAGGATCAGCTCGAACCCCATAGCGATGCCCTTGTAAGTTTGGTGGATGTTTCGGCAACCTCATTGCATCTGGCGGGCATAGAACTGCCGGATTACCTTGACGGCCGACCCCTTTTCGGGAATAATGTTGTTGCACGTGAGCACATAATCGCGACCCGTGACCGCGACGACGAAACATTTGATCGCGTACGCGCCGTTCGAACCGCTCAATACAAGTACATACGAAATTTCTATCCGGAACTGCCCTGGACCCAGTACAACCACTACATTGAGCGCGATGTGGACGGCCAGACGCACTATGAATTGTTCGGCATCATGCGGGATTTGCATGCCCAGGGCCGGCTGAATGCCGCGCAAGCACTGTTTTGGGCGCCGGAAAAGCCCGCAGAGGAATTGTACGACGTTGTTGCGGATCCCTGGGAAACGCAGAACCTGGCGACAAATTCGGATTATCTCGACAGGCTCCTGGATATGCGCCGACGTCTGGATGAATGGATGGAGATCCAACATCCGCAGCTTGGATGGCGCGACAAAGGCGCTGTTCCGGAACCCGATACCCGGCTCTTTATTATTCGGCAACAGCCCGAGGATCCCACTCTCGTGCACGTCGTGACAACGGTGGATGATCCAAATGGCGGCGATTGCTCGCTCCGGGTCGAATACTCCACGGATGGTGGCCGTCATTGGCGCCGTGCGTCCATCGGCCCCAGGGTCGTTGCGGACTACGGCACACCGACCGTCCACCATGGCGATGTCCGCCAAATCGCCAACATAGAAACCGATCGCATTGGCGCTAACACCGTCAGATTTGTTTGGGATACGCAAGATTCACGAAATGGGTCAGGTCCTCTCGATCAGGACTCCTACGACAGAGTCAAGCTTCGCGTGACCCAATACGACACTGAAGGACAAGTACGTTCGTTCGCAAGCACCCAGGGCTTCGTTCGTGAGTTTCCGAGGGTCGTGCCCAATAATGCCCCCTTTCGCCTGGTTTTTTAATCAATAAAGGGAATGACCGGCAGCTCGTTGCGGGTTGTGTACGTTCCAATTCCAATATGCAGCATCTAAGTATCGAAGGAGTCCCGGAATTGTCCGTATTAAACCGTCTGTACATTGTTTGCCTGATGGCTCTGACAATAGCCGGCTGCAAGTATGGCGCACAAACCGGCAGGCAGCCCGGTTCCGTCGCCGAGGTTCGCGCGGACGTCCCCACAGGGCACTGGCGCAGGGCGTCTACAAAGCCGCCCGAGAAGCGCTTTGGTCAAGGACTGCCCCCGCGCGATGTGATCGATGTCAACTCAAACTGGGAATTCAACTACTTCCCCTCGGCAGAGCTGGATCGATCGCTGGCGGCAACCAACTTCGATTCCTCATCCTGGCCAGTAGTGTCCATTCCGCATACCTGGAGCACCTATGAGACGACCGGCGAGTTGCATCCATTTATCGCCGCCCCCTCGGAGCGTGACGATCCCTATTGGTGGAACGGCTGGGGCGTCTACCGAAAAACGATCACGATAGCGAAGGACGTATCGGACAAAGTCATACGGATCGAGTTCGATGGCGTTCAGAAGTACGCGCAGCTATGGGTGAATGGCCAGTATGTCGGGGATCACAAAGGCGGATACACCTCATTCTATTTCGACCTGACGCCTCATCTTAAATACGGCGAAGCCAATTCGATTGTCCTGTTTGTTCAAAACAAGCGCAACGACGCTCATCGAATCGCCCCCATGTCAGCCGGCAATTGGAACGTCTACGGCGGAATTTACCGTGATGTTCGCCTGGTTATTTCCTCCAAGGTTCATATTCCCTATCAAGGGTCTCATGAGCATGATGGGGGCATCTCGATTGTGACGCCCATGGTGACGCATGAAGAGGCCTCGGTACGCGTCGAGACGCACCTGGCGAACGCCGACGAAATCAGCCAAACCGCCCTTGTGGAGGTGTCGGTATACGACCCCGACGGGAACCGAGTCGCAGCCTCTTCAAAGTCGGTCACGGTGGCGCCTGGCGCTCAAGCCAGGACGCAATCGGACCTTTTGTCGATCGATTCCCCCTCGTTATGGTCGCCTGAAACGCCAGCTCTTTACACCGCTGATGTTTCGGCGAGTCTGCATGGCGAAATCGTCGATCGGCACCAAAGCCGATTTGGCCTACGCTGGTTCGAGTGGGATAAGGATCGACGGGGCCTCTATCTGAACGGAAAGCGAATAGACATCAACGGCACCAATCGGCATCAAGAGTATCCCTGGTTGGGCGATGCGATTCCTCACTGGATTACCTACTTCGACTTGTACGACATTCGCAGGTCGCTCGGGCACAATTTTATTCGTGCGGCGCACTATCCGAACGACCCATACGTCTACGAACTAACCGACTTGCTGGGGCTGATTACTGTCCAGGAAGTACCGAATATCAAGAATCAAGACTTTGACGAAGACGTCCAGCGCCAAAATGTTATCGAAATGATTCGGCGCGACCGCAATCACCCGAGCATTCTTTTCTGGAGCATGGGCAACGAGACATCGGACCCGGCGAATCCGGCCTGGGCTCGTGCCGAAGACCCTTCGCGAATCGTTCACTTGCGCAAGGGCGCATTGGGAGATGCTGATTCTTCGGCCGATCACACGCATGAGGATATCGATCTCGAAAACCTTCTCCGAGTCACTCCCGGAGGGCTATTCGATTTCGGTCGAACGGATTTGCGCGAAAAATACAATCCGGAACACGGTCAGCATGCCGGCAGTGAAGAATGGCAACACGCAATGGCGCTGCAGCCCAACGGCAGTATCCGCGGATCGATGAACGAGGATGTTGTCGTTTGGCTATACAACGATCACGGAGCGGATCGCGAATACCTGAACTCGACACTCAAGCATGTCAACCCCAAGGGATGGGTCGACCCGTATCGTAGACCGAAGTACATCTACCACCTTTGGAGGGCCAACTTTTCCGACCAGCCTGCGGTTTTTGTGCAAAGCCACTTCTGGCGCCGCGAGTTTCTGGGGACAAGTAAAGACATTGTAGTCGATTCGAATTGCCCAACTGTGGAATTGCATGCCGGGGATGCGTTGATTGGCCGCAAATCGCCCAGGCCGGAAGACAACAACACCCTCCTTTTCGAAGGGGTGGATGTGGTCGATGCTCCGCTCGTAGCAACGTGCAGCACCCTCGAACATGACATCGTTACCAGTCATTTCGTTCCGATGTCCGGCCCAGCTCGTCGACTACGGTTGCGCGCATCGCACGACGTGCTGGCTTCGGCCAGATCCGAGCTAGCCATAGTCGAAGTCGAGGCAGTCGATGCACACGACAATCCGGTGCCGGGTGCACTGCTGGATATCGAGTGGTCCGTATCCGGCCCTGGCACGCTTGTGGGTCCGTCTACCTATCGATCGGATGCAGGCAAGATTGAAGAACTCTACGGATTTGGATACATAGAGTTGCCAACATCGAATGTCGTTCGCGCAAACGAGGAGTCTGGCGAAATTGTTGTAACCGCGCACGCCGATGGGCTCGCCGCAGGGACTGTATCGATTCGGGTCCTGAAGGCGCAGCACAGGGAGCATCCGTCGGTCGGCCAACCTGCGATGTCGGAGTCGGGTCGTAGGCGGGTTCGACGGATAGAGGGGTTTGTACAGCCATTCTCCCGCAAGGTGGCTGTCGGTTCGATCCGCGAGAACATTGCGCTCGATCGGCAAACCGAAGGGGCTTCGATTGAAGAACGCTTGACGAGGATGGTAGTTGACCGAAATCGAAACATGGATGTTAACGCGCCCGGGTTTTCGGATTTCATTCAAAATCTGGTCAACAGGGTGAACGTCGGTGGTGGCGTGCTGATAGCGGATGACTTCAACTTCGAGGCATCGAAATTCAATGACTATCGGAATCTGGTCCGCTACATCGACAGCCGGGCTTTTCACAAATTCTACGCACGCCAACTTACGGAGCATTTTCGGGAAGCCATTTTGCGAAAAGCGCAACTGCTGGATTTTGACGTGAACTTTGCATTTGTCGAATCCGTGCCGCGGGCCCACAAGTACGTACACATTCAACCGAGTGGCGTTCAGGAAGAGGCAAGGATCGTTTCTACTAACAATGTTAATCACACCACAACCGTGTCCGCTCGCTCGCTGTCGGATGTGATGGAGCTGCTTGATCCGGACTTCAGCGAACTCGATGCGGATGAAAAAAACCGTGTGCGCGCTCGTGTCGCAGAGATCAATCTCATGGAGACAGGAGACAGTAGTTTCTACGAATTGGCGAATCCGCTCAGTTTAGTGATTCCGTCGTCAAAGGTTCTTTTGGCGGGACCGTAGTCGGTCGATAACGTCCCCCGGATCGCCGACTGATGAGGATGCGATCCGACGCCGCTTCCGCGAAGCGTTCATGAGGATCGCCCTCGGTATAGTCAATCGCCGCATGGCAACCGAGGGTTTCGTTCAGGCGATCGACACGGAGCGCTACCGGGAGCGGCGCTTGCAGGCGCAGTACATCGCATGGAGCACCGACCGGGGGCGCACCTGGACGCTCGCCTCCGTCTGGTAGTCACCTGCCATACCCTGCCGGGTCTTGCCCGGCCCATGAATCGCATACAGAATTCAGGTAACAAACAAAGGAAGCCTTGCCCATGAAAAACCGCCGCACCGTCTTTTTCAGCACCGTTGTTGCCGCACTCGGCGGCTTTCTTTTCGGCTTCGATACGGCCGTTATTTCCGGTACGACCGAGGCGCTCGAATCGGTGTTCGGGCTGGACGAATTCTGGCTGGGCTTTACGGTGGCTTCCGCGCTTATCGGCACCATTGTCGGTGCGTTCGGCGCCGGGATTCCCGCCGACCGCTATGGGCGGAACCGCGTGCTCATCGTGCTGGCGGTCTTTTATTTCGTCTCCGCGCTGGGGAGCGCCATGGCGGACAACTGGATCGCCTTTCTGTTGTACCGTTTCCT